>MAAO01000006.1 GCA_002163155.1 Halobacteriovorax marinus
CTGAAGGGATCATGACTTACATGAATGAAAATTCTAGAAAAACTCTGGAAACACTTGCTAAATTTCTACCTGATAAAGTAGATAACTTAGTCGGTAAGAGTATTGATTGGTTTCATAAAAATCCTGAACATCAAAGAGGAATTATTAAAAATGCCTCGAATCTTCCTTACCAGGCCACCATTGACGTGGGCCCAGAAAAGTTAGACTTACTAGTTTCTCCGGTGTCAGATGCATCGGGTGAATACCTAGGACCTATGGTGACGTGGGAAGTTGTAACGCAAAAACTACTCACTGAAAGAGAGATGCAACGAACGCAAGAGATGGTTGATAAATCACCAGTAAATACCTTGATGGCAACCCCTGAAGGGATCATGACTTACATGAATGAAAATTCTAGAAAAACTCTGGAGACTCTATCCGAATTTCTTCCCGATAAGGTTGATAATCTCGTAGGTAAGAGTATTGATTGGTTTCATAAAAATCCAGAACATCAAAGAGGAATTATTAAAAATGCCTCGAATCTTCCTTACAAGGCCACCATTGACGTGGGCCCAGAAAAGTTAGACTTACTAGTTTCTCCCGTTTCAGATGCATCGGGGAATTATCTAGGACCTATGGTGACGTGGGAAGTTGTAACGCAAAAACTACTCACTGAAAGAGAGATGCAACGAACTCAAGAGATGGTAGATAAATCTCCGGTAAATACTATGATGGCAACTCCTGAAGGATTGATGATCTACATGAATAATGCTTCTAAGACTACTCTTAGAACATTAGAGCAATTTCTGCCAGATAAAGTTGATAACTTGGTCGGCAATAGTATTGATTGGTTTCATAAAGTTCCGGATGTACAAAGAAAGATTTTTTCAAATCCTGCCAATCTTCCTCATAAGGCCATAATTGATGTGGGCCCTGAGAAGTTGGATTTACTTGTTTCTGCCATTGTTGACAGTTCTGGCACGTACTTAGGGCCCATGGTTTCATGGGAAGTTGTTACAGATAAAGTTAACCTAGTCGATGAATTATCTAAGAGTGCAAACGATCTTGGAGATGCCGCCTCTACTCTTAATTCTGTTTCCTCTTCTCTTGCTTCCGGTGCTGAAGAAACTTCTGCGCAAGCAAACACTGCTAGTGTAGCCTCCGAAGAAGTAAATGCTGGAGTACAGACTGTTGCTACCAATATGGAAGAGATGGTTGCTGCCATTAAAGAAATTACAAAAACTACTAACGAAGCATCTTCTATGACAAACGATGCCATGAAGATGGCAAAAAACACCAACGAAATTATTTCTCAACTTGGTGAAAGTAGTATGGATATTGGAAATGTTATTAAGGTGATTTCTTCGATCGCGCAACAAACTAACTTACTAGCTCTAAACGCAACCATTGAAGCAGCACGGGCAGGTGAAGCAGGAAAAGGATTTGCTGTTGTGGCGAATGAAGTAAAAGAGCTCGCTAAGCAAACAGCAAAGGCGACTGCGGATATTACTAAGAAAATTGAAAACATTCAAAGTGATTCTAAAGGTGCTGTTAATGCCATTAAAGAAATTAGTGATGTAATTGAGAAAGTTAATGGATTCACAAACAACATTGCTGCATCTGTTGAAGAACAGGCCGCAACAACAAATGAAGTGACAAGAATTGTTACTGAGTCTGCTGAAGGTGTGAAACAAATTAATGAAAACATTTTACAAGTTTCTAAAGCTGCCGCCACTACAGGGAAAGATGCACAGAGTGCTCAAGAAGCTTCCAAGTCTCTTGGTACTATCTCTGAGAGTCTAAAAGGGCAAGTTGATAAAATTAAAGTCTAGGACTTAAAATGAAAGTAATGATTGTAGACGACAGTATTGTATATAGGTCCGCTATTTCTCAGGCATTGGAACATATGCCTGAGGTGGAGGTCGTGAAAACTGCTTCTAATGGAAAAATTGCAATTGAATTTCTAAAACAGGAAACTGGAATAGAGTTAATTACTCTAGATATGGAAATGCCTGTACTTGATGGAATTGAAACAATTAAGGCCATTAGGAAATTTAATACAGATGTCTCAATCATTGTCTTCTCATCGTTTACCACGAGAGGTGCAGAAAAAACTATAGATGCACTTCATTCTGGAGCGGATGATTTTGTCGCGAAAATTGAAGGGGATGGTAATATTGAAGGATCTATCAAGATGATAGAGGACGAGTTACTACCTAGAATTAAAGCTTTAACAGAAAGAAAGTATAGCCGTTCTCACATTGAAGATCAGATCAATAAACCCTATGAGAATGACTTCGTAGATGTTGATAAGTTAGTTGATGAGATGATGGTAAAACCTAAACTCATTTGTATTGGTTGTTCTACTGGCGGCCCAGAAGCACTGGCAACTATCTTTAGGGAAATTACTGAGGTAGTTACTGTTCCCATGTTGTTGGTTCAACATATGCCTCCCATGTTTACTGAAAAACTTGCAGAAATGTTAAGTAAACTTTCTCCAGTGAAAATTAAAGAAGCAAAGTTTGGAGATAAGCTCGAACCTGGCATTTGTTACATCGCCCCAGGAGATTACCATATGGAACTTTCTGCGAAAGGTGAAATTACTTTAAATCAAAATGAGAAAGTGTGTTTTGTTCGACCGTCTGTGGATGTTCTTTTTAGATCAATTGCACGAAACTTCAAAGAACAAGTTATGGCCATTACATTGACAGGAATGGGCGATGATGGAGCTAATGGCTCGGCAGAACTAAAAAAGAATGGTTGTTATCATTTTATCCAAGATGAAAGTAGTTCGATTGTTTGGGGAATGCCTGGAGCCGTGCAGAAATCTGGCATTGAACCAGTAATAGTTAATTTAGATAAGTTTGGAAAATTATTAAATCTAGTATCAAAGAGAGTGTAGAAATGTATTTTGGTTCATATTTAGTTAGAAAAGAAATAATTAAGATAGAGGATTTCATTACTTGTGCTACTGAGCAAATTAAATCAAACAAAACCCTGCTAGAAATAGTTTTTGAAAATTCAATTTTAAATGAAGATCAGATTCTATCCCTGGTAGATAAACAATATGATTCTAAAAAAACGTTTGTTCAAATTATAAGAGAAAGTGACTTGATAGAGGATTCAAAATTACTAACTTACTATGAATCATCTTCTTCAAATCAGAAATCATTTTCAGATATATTAAAAGAAAAATCAATTCTTGGGCAAGATGATCTCTTAAAGTATTATGAAGATTATGAGAAAAGCAATGTTAGTGACCCTAAAGCAAGTATTGGTGGAGATACAGTTGAGATTTCATCAGCAGCTCTTGAATCTTTAAAAGAACTTGAAGGTATAAATCTTGGAGAATTGGCAACTCTAGAGAAGAGTGTAGAAGTTCCTGCAGAAATTTCTACAGAAGCATCTTCAGATGAGCCTCAAATATCAGCTGCTGCCCTAGAGTCGTTAAAAGAGCTTGATGCAGGTGCGGCAGAAGGTTTAGCTCAGGATGGCGAACAAAGTAGTGCTTTTGTGGATGATTTTTTGGATATCTTTAGTGATCATCTCTACACCAAATTGAATAAAATCATTGGCATCATTTTTAAAACGGCAGATGAGGAAGGGGACTTTTCTAACTTCTTCAACTCTCTGTTTAGAGAATTGCATATAATAAAAGGTGCCGCTAGACTTGCTCATTTTGCAAAAATTGAAGGGGCCATCGGTCAGTGGGAAGCCGGCATTGAATTCTTCTTTAATTTGTCTGAAAAACAAAAAAAGAGTTGGCTCAAAGAACATGGGAGTTCTCTTAGTCAATTAGTTGAATTATGTTGGGATATTAGAAATAAAATTGCTACAAATAATTCAGAAACTAGCCTTGAGGATGCCAAACTAAATGAGATCTCAGGAATATGTGAGAATTTAAAGAAAGTTAGTTAAGCGTTATGATGAACTGCTCATTTCCATTTTTCAAGTTTAGAAGTGTTCCAGACATGAGTTGGTTTTGAAAAGCTTTTCTAATAACATCTTTAATATCTCCACCTGACTTCTCAATCTTTTTTAATGTATCTGGACTTAGAAAGCTATCTAACTCGAATAGTACAGTTGATGGGAGGGTTAAGTTAACTTTCTCATCACCATTTCTAATTATTCGAATATTTAAATTATCTGCCTTAGACTGAAAGTACTTTGCCAAGTCTCGTTTACCAACTTGTAGAGATAGTGCATCTGCTTGATTATTCTTTGACACAATATTTTTCAGATTACCACGGAAAAATATTTGAATATTTAAACTTTTTAAGGTTTTCAAGACGAGAGAGAAGGAACGCATGAGTGAAAAGAATTCAGGAGAACCTGAAAGCCTAAACCACCATTTCTTATCACCAAGTATATTATCGACAATAGAGCCTATATTATAATTTTTTAGATCATATTTGATATTACTCACGTATGGGGCAAGTATGGCATACATAAGTGGAGCCAAAAATTCTTCGATATGTTCAAGTTTCTTCTTATCAAAACCTACTTTTGAGAGGAGTTCTAGGAAGTTGTCATCTATATTGTTTTGTACAGAGTGTATAATTCTCAAAATTGCAGTTCTTTGTTCTTTTGTAACATGCATGCAGTTACCAAGGTCTACCATGTAAACTCTTTGAGATGTCTTTGAGTAAATATAGTTGTCTTCTTGATTATCTACTTGAATAAAACCTTCATTAAACAAACTATCATGAAAGAAAGAGAGGATACTTGTTGCAATTTTCTCACTAGAGGCCTTATCAAATTCAATATTCTTTCCAAGGTTAATTCCGTCTACCCAATTGGAAATAAGCACTGAGTTTGAAGTCGGCTCTTGGTATCCAGCCGGAGTAAGGAAGTTATTATTTTCTGCAATCTCTTTTATTTTTAAAGAATTACTATATTCTCTTTTGTAATTTAGTTCATTTGTAATGTTGTGATAGAGGTTCGCAAGAAAATAATCCTTATCGAAGTTTGATTTTGAAATAGGTATAGGGGTTACCTTAAGAAGATTTTTTAGCGTTTTAAATTGATTATCGATATTTTTATCAATATTTGGATATTTAATTTTAAGAGCTAGAAGTTGACCCTTTGAATCCTTTACCTGAGTGACAAGACCAATTGATCCCATAATATAGCAATCATTTATGGTTTCAAGATTGTTTTCCTCGAGAACCTTTGCAATTATACTCTTAAAGTTGATGTCAATATCATCGCTCTTAATAATGACTTTCTCACTATAGTTCACATCACTTTTATATTGATTGAGAAATTGTCCAAGCTTTAAATATAGACCCTTTTCCTGCATGAACAGATCGTAGAGTTCATTTAGTGAAGAGTTAGCTTTAGAAGAATCTTTAGAGGTTGCACCCTTGGCGGACTTTAAGCATTTTGCGAGATTTACATAGTTCTTTATCATTTGAAAATTCTATTCTAAATATTGAGGATTCTGAAATGGAGATTACCTTAAGAGATTCTAAAAGATATAGGACGAAATCAATCGAGTAAGTATCCGAGTGGGAAAGTTTAATTAACTCTTCTCTATGTGTATAAAAGTCTGAACCGCGTTGTTGTTTTAATTTTATAAGGGTGTGAAATGTTGAAAGCTCCATAGCATTTGAAAAGAAGATAAGTAATTCTGTGGAGTTAAGGGAAAGTTCTCTTAGAGAACGAAGAAGTTGAAATGCATTATCTCGAGTAATTACTTCTTGAATCCTCTTGTAAGATTGAACTTGAACCATATTAGAAATAGAAGAATCAATTTTATCAATTAACACTCTCTTTCTAATGATACCTTGTTGAAATTTCATTGTGGCCTTCCTTATTCTTCTTCTTCGTCACAATATCTTATGATCTTTATAAATGGCTTCATCTTAATGGAAAATTAAGCCAACTTTATATATATATGCTCCGATAAATTTGTAAGGAGTATTTATGATTGATGATTCGATGAAAGAAGATTTCTATATCGAGGCCCTCGAAATGTTTGAAATGGCTGAGGTTGGACTTCTGAACATTGACAGAGGCGAAGGGTTTGAAGAGAACTTTAATTTGATATTTAGATCTTTTCACAATTTAAAAGGTGCTGCTGGAATGTTTGATTTGCAGGCCTTACAGGCACATATGCATAAACTCGAAACATTATTTGAGGAAACTAAGAGTGAGTGTCGTTTAAGCAAAGTGCAAATAGACTTTTTCCTCGATGGAGTCGATTGTGCAAAATTACTTCTTGAAGGTAAGGAGAGCAGTTTCTCTTTTGTGGATCATATGACTGACCTAAATGATGTTAAGTTGAATGCAAAGGTACACGAAGAGAAAGTTGAAAAAGCTCATAAAGAAATAGACCTTTTTGAAGATAGAAAAAATCAATCTTTAATATTTGTAGTTGATGATGAGCCAGTAATTGTAGAGATCTTAACAGATGCCTTGCAAAATGCTGATTGTAAGATTGTTGGATTCAATAGTGGAAAAGAGCTCTTAGAAAACCTTGATCAAAATCCCGATCTGATATTGAGTGATATAAAAATGCCTGAGCTCGATGGCCTTAATCTCCTTAAAAGATTATCCGAAATAAGAATGGATTTACCTTTGATTTTTATTAGTGGTTACATCACTAAGGATGCCATGGTGGAAGCTCTCTCTCTCGGCGCACAAGGGTTTGTAGAAAAACCTATAGATATTGATTACGTAAAAAAAATCACATCATTAGTTATTAGAAGATATAAAGCTCATAAATTATTAAATAAGAGTATTGATTATATGCTCTACCAATTTTCTGACCTAGATTCTTATCTTGAAGAAAGTGGTAAGGAAAATATAAGAAAATCTCTTAAAAATGATTTGGAAAGTATTTTAGAACAGAGAAAAATTTTAAAAGCGGTTAGCTAAGAGGATATATGAAATATAAAATTGTTTGTATAGATGATGAAGCAGATATTTTAGACTTGTATGAAAAATCTATGCAAGGTTTTGGTTACGATGTTGAAGTGTTTACTAGTACGGATGAGGCAGAAACTTATATAAATCAACATCAGAACTCTATTGTTTTTATTTTCTCCGATTTTTCTATGCCTAGTTGTGATGGTTTTAGTTTTCGAAAAAGAATATTAAATAATGCTGGAGATATTCCTTTTGCTTTAATTACAGGTTTCTATGATACCGAAATGGCCCTAAAAGGTATGGATTTAAAAATCTGCTCCTTCTTGAAGAAACCATTTTCAGAAGATGAATTAGAGAAACTTTTAACCGATCATGGTACAAGACGTAAACAGCTTTTAGAGGAAGAATTTGAAATGGTCTCTTCATTTATTGAGGAAACTTATCCAATGCTGGAAGAGATTGAAGACCTTATCTTAACTCTAGAAACAGATCCTAATGATGTTCATACCTTAAATACATACTTTCGTTTACTTCATACTATAAAGGGAACTTCTGCTTGCGTTGGTTTGAAATCAATTCCTGCATATACCCACAAATATGAAGACTTAGTCACTAATTTAAAAAATAAAGACGTTAATGTTTCTCAAAGAGTTATAGACACCCTTCTTATAGGGCTAGATGAATTAAAACTGATGTTCAATTCCATTAAAGATGGGGTAGCGCTTGAATTTGATATTGCTGATAAACTGCATATTTTTGATCAAGATTTTAGTGACGAACTTTCAATTGTTGGGGAAGACGTTGAAGGTAAGTTACTACCTGAAGAAGTGTCTAAGGTAGCAGAGGAAAAAATAAACGTTTCCATTGGCGTACTTGATGACTTTATGGAGCTTAGCGGAGAATTAACAGTTCTTCGAAATACTGTTTTAAAAAGTGCTCTGAAGCTAGAGCATAAATTCTCTGCGGATAGAGATGTGGAAGTGCTCTCAGATACACTTGAAGAAATGCATAAAGTAAGTTCTCTTTTGCAATATCAAATTACTGAAATGAGAAAAGTCAGCATAGAATCAATCTACAAACCCCTTAAAAGAGTCGTTAGGGATGCTTGCAAGGCCATGGGGAAAAAAATTGAATTCCAAACCGAAGGAGAGCACCTCAGGGTGGATACAAGTTTAGCGAAAGTTTTAAGTGGCGCACTTATTCATCTCATACGAAATGGTGTTGACCATGGAATTGAATTACCTGAAAAGAGAGTTGAGGTTGGTAAAGATCAACAAGGTAGTATTCTTTTAAAAACTTTTGAAGAAGGAGAGCATATTGTTGTCGAAATTGAAGACAATGGAAATGGTCTAGACACAGAAAAAATCAAAGCAAAAGCGCTAGAGAATAAACTATTTAGTTCTGAACAATTAAGTAAGATGAGCGAACAAAAGATATATTCCCTTATTTTTGAAAGCGGCTTTAGTACTGCTCACGTTGTGACTGATATTAGTGGTCGTGGAGTGGGAATGGATATGGTTAAAAGCTCTGTTAAAAATATTGGAGGGAAGATTCACATTCATTCTAAACTTGGACATGGATCAAAGTTTACTTTGAACTTACCAATACCAAGAAGTGTTTTAATAATTAAATCGTTAATGGTTTCTGTTAAGGGTCATAGCTTCTGCCTCCCCTTAGAAGATGTCAGTGAAGTCGTTAATTATTGCGGAGAGAAGGACGGGGAAATGATTCATAGGGTTGAAGGTGGTGTTGTTCTTAAGCACCATGGTTCTTTACTTCCTTTGCTAGATGTTGGAAATATTTTGGAGATTGGCAATGATAGAGTAGGTAGTGAAATGAATATTGTCATTGTTCGAGGAGAGGAGTTCAAATATGGAATCATTGTGGATCAAATTCATGATATTGAAGAAGTCGTTTGTAAGAAAATGAGCGAACATTTAAAGGAGATACCCTGTTTTCAGGGAGCAACTTTTGTAGGTGATGGTGAAATTGCTCTCGTGTGGGATCTCTTGGGGCTTGCTGAAATGGCGAAAATTACTCTTGATGTTGATGACGATGATTTTGATCTCGATGAGGAGGAATTTTCTAAAGGGCAAGAGTTTATGCAATTCAGATTCCTAGAAAAAATGAACTATGCAATTCCTCTTGAAAGAGTTGTACGGCTTGAGGAATTTTCGAAAGATAAAATTGAAAAATGTGGTAATTTAGCTCTTATCAAATATCGTGAAAATACCTTGCCTCTCATTGATGTGGAGTCACTTCTCAACTTTAATGACGGTGAAGGTACCTTTAGAGGGAGTGATGTTTTAAAAGTAATTGTAGTAAGTAGAGATGACTCTCAATTTGGAATGGTTGTTCATGATATTCAAGAAATTGGATTAACTGATGAAGAGATTAACTTCTCAACTACTGATCGCGAGGGCATTCAGGGAACAGTTTATATCAATGAAAAGACTGTGAATGTTCTCGATGTGGAGTTTCTAATCGAGAACTATAAGAAAATAAAACCTAAGAAAATTGAGATAGCTGCTTAAGAATTAAGCAGCGTCTTTAGCAAAATGGCCTTCAACAATAGTTAATTCAAAAGTATCTTCACCTTTTGAACCTTCCTGAGTCATGGCAGAAACAAAATGTTTTACTAGTTTTTCATCAAACTGTGATCCAGAGAATTCTTCTAGTTCACTAAAGGCAACTTCGTAAGGTAAGCCTTTTCGATAGGGTCTAGTAGAAGTCATGGCATCGAATGTATCAGCGATGAGAATGATTCTAGAAAAGAGAGGAATATTTTCTCCTTTTAGGCCATCAGGATAACCTCTTCCGTCATATCGTTCATGATGATGTTTTGCATAGGTTGCAATATCTTTAAAACAATCGAAATCTTGTAGAATTTCTGCAGTTAAACTTGGATGTGCTTTCATTTTTAGAAATTCATCTTCGGTTAATCTAGCAGGCTTTAAGAGGACTGCATCAGGAACACCAATTTTTCCAATATCATGAAATAATGCAGACATTTCTAATTCATACATTTCTTCATCGTTTAACCCAAGTTCCTTACCAAGCGTAACACTGTAGTAGGCAACTCTCATGCTATGTCCATAGGTGTAGTGATCTTTGGCATCGAGTGCTCTTAGCATGCTCTTAACCGCCATCTCACACATGTCTCTTTGCTGCTCACGTAATTCTCTAACTTGTTTCACAAGATCAAGCATCGCTACGCTAGCGATCACATTTTGAAGAGAAATTACGTTGTCTTTCTTTTTGTCCATATTATTTAAACCCGTTGCTTGCTATGCATTAATTTTAATAGCAACCATTAGATTTATCGTAATTTTGACTAAAAACCTTTAGATTTTCCTTTGCTTTTAGCAATTTCAGCACTTTATAGAATGAAAGCGAGTTTATTGATTGCCCACTTTCTATGCTTCTTAAGGGGTGTCGCTTCTTAGCGATTTTTGCCCTAACTACCCTAAATTACAGATTGTGATACCTTTAAGTTAGCCTAAAAAGATAACTCTCAAAGAAGTGATTGATATGAAGAAAGTCGTTGTTCTCTCCGAAAGCGGAGAATTGAAGAAAACATTCCTAAGCCTTGAAAACCACTATATTTGTGAAGTCATTACTTTCAACTATGAGCAAAGTCATGTTTTTGAAACGTTACTAAGTGACGATGAGTCTCTCGTGTTGCTCTCAATTGCAAATTGGGAAAATTTCAAAAACTTCTTTGATGTTCACAGAATGAAAATAAATGGAACGGTGGTCCTTGTGGGGGACAACGAGAGTCTTAACTCTTCGGCGCTTAAGAAATTGTGCGAAGTCGATAGATTTCTAAAAGGTGTAATTAATACTTCTCTAGATTTTGATATGAATAGGCCTTGGTTTAATCTTCTTATCAACCCTCAGGTTAGTAGTATTGATCAAGAGGATCTAGAGGAAGTTGGAGAGAATTTAGAGCGAGTTCTTGGAACGGCACTGAATGAACTCAAAAGACTAAAAGAGGTTCATGAGAAGCTTGTTCCCATTAGGGAAGAAAAGTTTAAGGGGTTAAGTGCCACGAGTAAGTTTGGAGCAGGAGAAAGCGCTGGCGGAGAATTTTTTGATATCCTATCTAATGACCGTGAAGTTCTACTTCTCCTGGCGCGATCGAGATCTTATCTTGTCTCGAGTATGATCATGTCTGGTTTTGATGAGCTTCGTTCTGCCAAGCACTTTTCAGATGAACTTGTTAATAATTTTTTAAGTAAAGTTCAATCAGATGTGGATAGTTCTAAAGTAAATGAAAGTAAGAGAAAACTAGATATCTTATTTCTTAGAGTTGATCTAAAAACTATGAAGGCGCGAACTTGGAAGTCAGGAGACTCTATACTGCTAAATGACTCTCAGTTAGTGAGTGAGAGCGAGTTCACGATAGAACGAGGCGAAAAGCTGATGATTCTCTCAAGTGGGCTAGTGGAAAACCAGCCAGGTAAAACTGAACTAGTCTCAAAGTCAGTTGAAAAAAGAAGTAAATCATGTCGTGATATATTGGATGAAGTCTTCTATACTTTAAAAAGAGAAAAGAATGGAATGTTCTTTTCTCATGATGCAACAATGATAATTTTTGAGGTTGATAAAAATGCAATTCTTCAGATTTAGTTTTTTATTTTTTCTTTTAGTTTCTCAAACTTTTGCAACCTCAATGTTCTCTGATATGGAGTGCCTTCGTGGAAACTTTGATTCAAAAGTTGAGCATAAATCTGCACCTTTTGGTCTCTCCAAGAAGATATTAACTTTAAATAAAGAGGACTGTATCATTACTGTTTCACACGAAAAAATGAAGTTCTTAAAGAACAATTGGGTGATTGATGTTTGTAGGGGACCGGTTCACATAAAAAAAACTGATGGTGCTGTTGAGGTTCTCAAAAGAGCAGATGGTTGTAGTGCAGGGTCAAGTAAGTACTGTAAAGAGTTAAAGAACCTTGAGACTATTTTGCAAGATGATGGACTTATTTTTGCTGATGGAGAAAAAGAAAATATTTCTACAGAGCATGGAAAGATTTATTGCTCTTATCTTTTAGTAAAGAAGTATCTAAGAGATGGTTTTATTTTTAATAGAGGAAAAGAATATTCAGGTGTTTTAGTCGCCAGTAAAATTAAGAAAGTTGCTCCGGTTATTTCAACACCTAATAACCCTGTTAATCCTGTTAATGGAGAAGAACAGGTCCCCGCTAATGATGGACCTGCTGATTTTTAGTACTACTTAACGGCCTTGAAAGTCCTTTCAAGGTCGGCAATAAGATCATCAACGTTTTCAATACCTACTGACAATCTAATTAAATTATCCTTTATACCAAGCTCTTCTCTTATCTTCTTAGGAATAGAGGCGTGAGTCATGATGGCAGGATGTTCAATTAAACTTTCAACTCCACCTAAACTTTCAGCTAGAGCGAACATTTCAATTTTAGAAAGAAACTTCTTCGATTTTTTTACATCACCTTTTAAGAAAAATGTAATCATTCCACCAAAACCAGACATTTGTTTCTTGGCTGTTTTGTGTTGAGGATGACTTTTAAGTCCAGGGTAAACAACGCTTTCTACCATTGCGTGAGTCTCTAACCATTTTGCAATTTTCATGGCATTCTTTTGGTGAGCTTCCATGCGGATAGCAAGTGTTTTAAGGCCCCTGAGGATTAGCCAAGAGTCAAAAGGTGACATACATGGACCAATAGAGTTTTGTAGCGTCCAAAGCTTTGTATACATCTTTTTATCGTTGAGCATTAGTGCTCCACCAATAACATCACTATGACCATTTATATACTTAGACATAGAGTGGAGAACGATATCAGCTCCCAAATCAAGTGGGTTTTGAAAGTAAGGACTCATGAAAGTGTTATCCACAAGAGTTTTTACTTTATACTTCTTAGCTACTGTTGCAACTTTAGCAATATCCGTAATTTTTAATAACGGATTGGTTGGAGTTTCTAACCAAAGAAAACTAGGCTTATGTTCTTTAATGGCGGCTTCAACAACTTTTGCATCTGTCGTATTAATAAAAATATAATTGTGAAGAGAATTAAAAACGGTAGTGAACTGTCTATAAGTTCCACCGTAAACATCATCTCCACAGAGAATCGTAGATCCTGCTGGAAGAGCATGCATTACAAGCATTGATGCTGAAAGACCACTGGCCGTAACAAGGGCATGCTTCGCATTTTCAAGAGAAGCGAGACACTCCTCTAATCTTGTTCTGGTTGGGTTATGAGACCTTGTGTACTCATAACCTTTATGAACTCCAGGGCTCTCTTGCACGTAAGTAGAAGTTTGATAAATTGGAGGCATGATGGCGCCAGTTTCTTTATCAGGGTGTCCACCTACGTGAATGACCTTTGAGGCAATATCAAGTTGATCTAACAACGCTTTCTTCACTAGCTATTTCCTTTCTTAGAAAAGTATTGAAGAATATCGATCTCAGTAATGATATTTTTTAGTTTCCCTTCTTCAGTAATGAATACAACTTCTTTATTAAGAAGAGCATCTCCAACAGTTTCAAGTAACTCATTGGTATCAACTACTCTAAACTTGTTAGAAGTTGCTAAAGAAATATTGTCATCTCTTTGGAACTCGCCCATAAGTACAGGTCTTACAAGATTTTTTTCAGTGATTAAACCAACAATCTCTTGTTGGCCATTAAGGACTGGAAGTTGAGAGATACCTTTCTTATCTAAGATCTCAATGGCCTCTCCAATAGTTGAAACGTCACTGATAGTGTGAACACTCCCTTTCTTACCTAGGTCTTTTAATACATCTTTGATTTGTACATTAAATGAAGAGTCTAAGTAACCATTGTCACTCATCCAATCATCGTTATAGATTTTTGAGGCGTATCTATTTCCTGAATCATGAAGAAGAATTAAAATTTTCTTCTTAGTCTTTTGTTTCTTGGCGTACTTTAAAGCACCACAAATAGCAGCTCCTGCAGAACCACCGGCGTAGATACCTTCTTCTTTTAAAAGTCTTCTTGTCATAATAAAACTTTCTTTGTCACCAACAACTTCGAAGTCATCGATCATATCAAAGTCATAGTTCCCTGGAATGAAGTCTTCTCCAACACCTTCAAGCACATATGACTTCGCTTCACCGATTTCACCAGTCTTCTTGTAATGAGCAATAATAGAACCCACACAATCAATTCCAACGATTTCTACGTTAGGCATTTTCTCTTTGAAGTATTTTCCACAACCTGAAATTGTTCCACCTGTACCAACTCCTGCAATGAAGACATCGAAGTCTCCTTGAGTTTGTTCGAACATTTCTGGTGCTGTCCAAGTATAGTGAGTATTTCTGTTATGAAGGTTGTCGTACTGATTCACGTAGAAAGAGTTTGGAATTGTGTCAGCGAGTCTTTTAGAAACACTGTAGTAAGATCTTGGATCTTCAGGCTCAACGTTTGTAGGACAAACAACGACTTTAGCGCCAAATGATCTTAAGTTATCAATTTTTTCTTGAGACTGTTTATCGGCGAGAACAAAAATACATTTGTAACCATAAACTGCTGCCCACATGGCAAGCCCAACACCTGTATTTCCTGAAGTCCCTTCAATAATAGTTCCTCCAGGCTTTAGATCACCGTCGATAACGGCTTGATCAAGCATGTAAGCTCCAATTCTATCTTTGGTAGAGCCTCCTGGATTCATAAACTCTAATTTAACATAAATGTCTGATTCAACATCATTGGCCAGTTTGTTTAACTTAACAATTGGAGTGTTTCCAATCGCTTCAAGAACATTAGCTTTAGCGCCTTTCATCATATTAATTCTCCTTATTTTAAAACTTCTTTTATTTCTAATGTACTGGCAAGTGTCGCAAGTCTAGCAACTACTGTGTACATACATTCTTTTGCTTTATGGTCTTGGTTTTGACGAATTTCACTTATGCAAAACTTTCTAAAAACCATGCCTCGGCTATTTAAATTTCCGTCAGCATCTTTTTCACTATTGGCACGCATAAAGCCACCAACACTCTTCCCGTTGATTAGGTAGATGGCCACCTCAGCAGGCATGTCATCATATTGAAGAATTGTTTCAACACCTTCCTGAATAAGGAGAGAAGTGAATTTTATTTTATTCTTCCCTACATCCATTTTATTTCTAGCTTTTCTATTCATAGTGATGATCTCTTCACCTGAACTTACTACGCTAATGCCCATTCCATAAGTTCCCTTAGAAGCTTTAACAAAAATCTTCTTGTCTTCAGGAAGTTGAACTTTTAGATCATCGACAGCTTTTCCTAATCTTTCTAATCCTTGTTTTGAAGAAAAATCTACATCTTCTACAGCTGTAAATTTCGCCTGAAGAAGGTCAGGGTTTATTGAAAACTCTTCTGCAAAACTTTGAACAACTTCATTATAAAAAGAGAAATGTTTATTCTTTTGTCTGGCAAACCAACCAATATGTGGAACAGGAGTTACTGGTGTGTGAACACCATCCCAATCAATATCAATGGGATCTGATTGATCATTATTTAAAACGACTAAATCAATCAACTCATTATGAGCGTGGATTCTTCCATCTTCGATTTTAGCTTTTGCTATCTCTATATCGAACTTCGAATGTGAGATTAAATTAAGAGTCTCATTGTTTTCAAAGAGATTATTGTCAAAAGACAAGAAGAGGACTTCAAAACCTGCGTCGCGGATAAGCTTCCCAAGCATGGCCAAGTTATCAAGATAGAATAAGTTCTTTGTATGAGACTCAGGAATAATTCCGATCGTTTTAGCTTCGGGAGATATCTCTTTTAAAGTACTTTCAAAAACTTCTGTAGCGTAATCAAGATCCAAGGCACAGAGATTATTAAATCCTGCTGGATACATATTGTGATCTACTGGAGCAATTTTAGTTTTGCTCTCTCTAATATCTACGCTTGAATAAATGGGAGTGAAGTCTTTTTCAAATTTTGAATCAATGTACTTATTAATGGAATTCCAATTTTCTGTAACAAAGTTTTCAAAATCATTTTTAGAATTAATTTGATATGTCATTTTACTACTCCTAGGTAAGAAGTAGGTTCCATCCTTCAGCCAGATCCGTCACGTGTTCCTTAGGTTCAGCTGCCAGAATTTCGGAAAATTCTAGGACTTTTTTAAAGTTCTTACCTGCGAATACTTTTAACTCATTTTCCCTCGTGAGCATAGTGGATTTGAGTATTTTTAGGTCCTTGTCTATGGGATGCCAGTTATCTAAAAAAGGCTTTAGACATTTATTTACAGCGAGAAAATTGTCGCCATGCATAAACTTTTGAGCATCTTGTAATAAACTCATGGCCTCTCCAACTTTGTGGTGTTCTGCCGAAGTGACAAGGAACCAATTGGAGAATTCTTTCTTTCTTAACTCTTTTTGAAAGTCGATGGCCGAAGTGAAGTGTTCTCGGCACTTATAGAGAAAGCCAACAGCATCAATGAAAATATCAACAAAATCTCCTCCGGTGACCTTTTCTAGGTAACTTAGGAGCTTTTTAATTCCCGAAGAAACGATCTTACCAAAGAGCTTCTTTGGAGCTGAGTCGCCAGTTACTTTCTTACCTAGATATTTAAAAATTTCAACGAAACTCTTATCAAAGAAGTTCTCAATCTTCTTTGTTGCTTCTAAGAAATCAATAAAGTGTTTTCCAGGAGGAGTATCTAAGACAATTGTATCGTAGTTTCCATTTTCTAAATGAAATTGAACCTCAAGAACGGCCATAATTTCATTCATTCCACCGTAAGGTTTGGTTAAAACTTTGAGAATTCTATTGTCCAATTCATCTTCAAGTCCTTCTGCTTTCCCTATTCTCTCTAATGTCTTAGAAGGGGAGAGAAGAAGAGCATCAAAAGATTCAGATTTTGAGACTTCTGCAAAACTTTTTGTCTCAATAGAAATAATATTTCCTGAGTCACTATCGTGGAGACCAAGAACTTGTTTTAATCGTTTAGCCGGATCAATAGTTATGAGGAGAACTTTATAACCTTGGCTAGAAAGAGCTATGGCCCGTGAAGTGGCAAGGGTTGTTTTTCCTACACCACCTGTTCCACAGAAGATTTCAACTTTCTTATTAGGTATACTCATATTAGTTTCTCAACTTTTTCATTAACGAGATCGAGAATAACTTCTTGAAATGTCTCTCCTAGAGAGTGAGACATTTGAAAATTAACTACATCTTTAAATTCTTCTAGTACCGACTCTTCTAACTTCTTCTTAGTATCTAAGAAGTAAGGCAGCTCTTCTCCTAGCTCTAAAATAGGTGAGAGACAGTCGTTTACAACCACATGCGTATTTTTAAAAGCAAGGTCTTGTAGATGTTCTTTCACTTCGTTGGCCTCGTTAAGGGCCATCTTAGTCGGAAGAGAAGTAATATATGTTTTAAGAGTATTTTCACCATATATAAATCTATGCATTTTATTAATATCACTCACAATCAAACCTGAGCCAAAAATCTCTTTGAAATTATGCGAAGACTCAAACATTGTAAGAGCATGCCCACTTGAAGGTGAGTCTAGTACAATAGTGAGTTCGGGATCACTTTCTAAGAGGTCAATAATATGGCCAAGTAGGATCATGTGACCAAGACCGGGTATCATATTAAAAAGAGATTTAAAAAATGGAGTTTTCATAACCCAGGTGGCAATCAACTCTGATCCGAGTTTACCGGCCATATACTTTCGAGCAGACTCTATAAGGTCAAAATGAATAGATGGTATATTAAGTTCAGAACAGAGATCTACCTGTTCTTCTTGATCAAAGCTATTATAGAGAACTTTTTGACCTTTAGCTGAAAGATTTTTTGCTAGAGCAAGGGATAGAGAAGTTTTTCCAACTCCTCCTTTTCCTGTCACAATATAAAGACGGTGATTCATGCTAGAAAGTATAGAAAGTGTTCATCATTAATTTAAAATAAGAACCTTCCACTTCCGGTTGAGCATCTTGCTTTACATCAAATGGGTTGTGATAAGTGGCCATGACTCCAACAGTAAATTTATCATTAAGCCTTAAATCTGCACCCGCTCCTAAATGAAAACCAAAAGTGAGTTTGGTTTTAGAAGTCACTAGTTGTCCATCAATCAAACGTCTAGTCTTTGGTTGATAGAAACCAAAACCACCCATTCCAAAAGGAGAGAAGTTATCAAATTGAAAAGTCTTCGCCTTGATTCCAAGAGCAAGACCAGTAATTTGTGAATATTGGTTATTCAATTTATGCTTTGATGAATGAAAGTTAGCAATGAAATCAAATGAATGACTTGCAGAGTAGTTATAAAATAAATCCCAAGTAATTTTATCATCACCTAAGTCTGAAAAATCACTCATTAGGAATGTTTGGCCAATACCAATTCCTATACTGTGCCTATTAAGTGGACTCGTATTTCTCGATTGAGGAATAACGGGCTCAACTTTCTTGGCCTTAGTGTCTGATGTGAGATTTTTTATTGTGTCTTTTGCTTGAGAATTAAAACCTGTCGCTATTAGTACGACAGGTATTAAGTATTTTAGAATTGTATTTAATTTTTTGATCATTTTAGTCTCTAAACTTAAGGGGGAGTATTGTACCCCCTTATATTAGTTTAAAGTACTTGTTGTTTCAATAGTTGAGTTCAATTCTGTGTTTTGAACGAAAGCATTGATGTTTTCGCTTAAAGTTGGCTCAGAAGTTGTTTCAGTTGAAGTTGTTCCTTCAAGTCCTCTAATGTGACCTGTAAAAGTTCCTTCTTCTGATCTAATTACTCTTTTAAGTAATTCAACATCACCGGCTCTTGTAGATTTCTTTTCTTGATCAAAAAGAAGTTGAATTTGAGTCATATAAGTAATGTCATTTTTTGTTTTATTATCAATTACTTGAATCTCATGCCCTTCTCTGATGATTTGAGCAATCTCTTCTAGAGTCACGTAACAGCTTTGGTGTGTGTCATAAAGCTTACGGTTTTGGTATCTCTTGATAATTCTTACGTCGTTCATCTGTATTTCCCCTATTTGATATGAGACCTTAGTCCCACTAAAAAAATTTCTAGCCAAGTTGTTTCTAGCACTAAAAAACGAAAAAGAAAGCTTATCTGTACATCTTTCAATGCTTTGCAGCAAAAGGTTAAGATAGCTAAATAACCAACTCATTTCAACCACTTACATGGCAAGAATTCATTTGCTGCATTTCAATTAATGCTTCGCTTCGGTTTTTAACGCTCCATTGAATTAGCAAGTTTGTTAGAAGAGTGTCAATAGAAATTCGGTACAAAGTTCTTACACTGCATTATTTTTACGAATACCATACTGAAATCAGTGACTTGAGGGAAATTACCTATATTTGGTCTTTAGGATCCCTTAAGGTGTTTGGCGCTGAGTTATAATGGAGGGAGAGAGGGAAAATACTGCCAAAAAGTGGTTAATAAACAAACTTTTAAGTATTTCCTAAGCTTTTACGAAAAGAACCTATGAAGTGCTTCTGTTATAGGGATTCATTTTCAAAGTAAAAGGAAAAACATGATCAATAGAATCTTTTGGCCCATTATGTTTGTTGTTTTAACGGCTTGCTCAAGTGTAAAGACGCTAGATCAAAAAACGTCTCCCTTACAGGGTGCAGCAAACAACAAGTTTGAATCATACAAAGATGGTCAGAGCTTAGAAGAATATTTGATTAAACAAATACAAAGTATTGAAGTAGGTGACTCTGCTAGACTGTCTCACTTGGCAGATAGTTTCTATCTGAAAGGTTCTGATGCTTCTCTAAGGGGAGATAGTTCCTCAGCAGCGAAGTTCTTCGAATATGTTTTAAAAATAAAAATTAATGATCCCTATGTTTTGAAACGCTTTGCAGTAGAGCTGATAAGGCTTAATAAACTAGTTGATTCAAAAGATATTTTAGCCAAATTATATCAGTTAGAAAAATCAGAAAATGTTGGTTTGATTTTAGCGGGTGTTCATACGGCGTTAAAAGAAAAAAGAGAAGCACAATTTATTTACCTTTCTCTATTAAAGAAATTTCCTAAGTCTGAGGAGTCCTGTGTATTCCTCGCAAAATCATACTCATTAGAATCAAAGTTTTCAAAAGCCTACGCTTTATTAAGCAAGTGCGCAAAAAGATCAAAGGGAAAGGCCATATTCTCTTTTTATCGAGGTAAAATTGAAATTGCCAGAGACAGAAGGGTGCAGGCCGTTAAATATTTTAAAAAATCTTTGAAAATAAATTCTAAATATCTACAGGCTGCAGTGGCCCTAGGTTCTATCTATGAAGAAGAAAAATCGTTTACAAAGGCACTTAGTGTTTATGAAAAGTATTTAAAACAAACACCTAACTCATACTCTATTTTAAAAAGTGTTATACAAATTTACTTTGCACTTGGAAAATATGAAAAAGTTATTCCCTTTGCAGAAAGGTTATCAAATATAGATGCTAGTGATTTGAATTTAAAAGTTCGTTTAGGAATTCTCTATGCAGATTCGAAGAGATTTGATGAGGCTAAAGGAGTCTTTAAAGAGATCTTAACTGCAGTGCCAAACTCAGATAAAGTACTCTATTACTTAGGTTCATTACATCAGCAAACAGGTGAGTTTGATACTGCCGTAAATTACTTTTCTAAAGTTCCTGAGCAGAGTTCTCTCTTCCATGAGAGTCATCTGCAAATTGCGCAAATGCTACAGGTAAGTGCTGAATCGTTTAAAAAAGGAAGTAGAGAAAAGTTTATTAGTTTTGTGAATACAAAAGCTAGCAAGCATGCTGATCTTAGCGTTGAGCTTAGGGTTCTGTTGGCAGGATTTTATGAAAATGAAAATCGAGTAGTTGAAGCCATTTCTGAACTTGATAAAATCAAATCAAATTCAAATTTTAATGAAGGTCACGAGTATTACCTTGCTGCCTTACTTGAAAAAAATAGTCAATTTGAAAAATCTAGAGTTGTAATAGAAAATTTATTAAAGAAAAATCCTGAAAATCCTCACGCCCTAAACTTTCTTGGGTACTCTCTATTGGAGAGAGGAATAGAGCTAGATAAAGCATTTGCTCTTATTAAGAGAGCTGTCGAAATTAAACCTGACGATGGTTATATTAGAGACAGTCTTGGTTGGTACTATTATAAAACAGGAAATCTTGAAATGGCCTTAGTTGAAATTAAAAAAGCTTGGTCTCTTGTTAAAACAGATGTGGTTATTACTAAACATTTGGCAATGGTATATAAAGAGCTAAAAAGGTATAGTCAAGCGAAGAAATATTATACGGAGGCCTTAAAAAATTGCAAAGTCGAATCAGAAAGACAAGATGTTATAAACGAACTTGGTGGACTAGAAAAATTGCGTTTACCTGCTTCGGAATAATTCTCACTTCTTGCTCCACCGTCTCTAATGTTTCTCATCCGGACCGCTTTTCAAAAGTAGTTCGAAACCTTTGCTTCAATTCTAGTGGGCGAGGGCGCATAAAAATTTTTAAGCAAACAACTATATTTTCATATGAATCAGTAAACCTACTACCTGAGCAAACTTGGAAGATGGCCGTGGATATACCTATTCACGGTGAAGAGTTATTGATCATCAACTGGAAAGAAGCCGATAAAAATAGAACGAAGTTAAAAGGAAAGTTTGGAACTAGAATCTTTACTAGCGCCAAGAATCATCCTGATGCTAAAAAGTACTTACCCCTATTAAAGACATTTATTAAGGGATGGTCACAAATTATATTTCTGAATAATCAATTGGCGAACTCAGGTATCGAAAACTATTGTAAAGGACAAAGTTGTAAATTAGGGAGTTCCCATTGGACTTGGTCATTTAAAGATGGGCATCTATATATTGATTACAAAATTTCTAAAATGAGTTCTCTTCGTTTTGACTTCTCAGACTTTGTTGATGGTGCTCCGCGCAGGGTTTCAGTCTCCCCCCCTGGGCAAGTTACTCAAAATGCACCATTTCAACTCGACTTATTCCTTAGTGCGTGTGAATAACGCTATGCTCATTACTCTTTTCTCATAAATCCTAGAAATTCATTAAATTACCTTGTATAGATGATAAGTTAAATTGCTAGGTGAAGGTATTTAACTAAACAAAGGGAATTGACTATGAAAAAGTTTACATCGCTTTTAGTCGCTTTAGTTCTTATTTCAGGATTGATCGGCTGTACGAAGAAAAACAAGGATACAGGAAGGACATTAAATCTTTCTATTCCTCAAGAAGTAAAAGGGATGGATCCTATTTACGCCAACGACCGTTACTCAAGTAATGAAGTCGGAAGAGTTTACGAAGGATTATTAGAGTATCACTACTTAAAAAGACCTTATACTCTTGTTCCTAATTTAGCTGATGCCATGCCAGTTGTTTCTGAAGATGGTCTTACTTACACTTTTAAAATTCGCAAGGGAGTCATGTTCCATGACGATGCATCTTTTCCAAATGGAAAAGGTAGAGAACTTGTTGCAGAAGATTTTGTTTACTCTATTAAGAGACTAGCTGACCCTAAATTACAAGGTCTTGGTTGGTGGCTACTTGATGGTAAAGTCAAAGGTCTAAACGAATGGCGTAAGAAATATTCTGAACTGCCAAAAGTAGATTATACTGAAGTTGTAGAAGGTCTAAAAACTCTAGACAAGTACACTCTACAATTTAAATTAAATAAACCATTTCCTCAATTCCTTTACTCTCTAGCAATGCCTTTTACATTTGCTGTAGCTAAAGAAGTTGTAGCTAAGTACGGACAAGAATTCTTGAACCATCCTGTTGGAACTGGTCCTTTTATTCTTCCAGTTTTTCAACAAACTAAGAAAATTACTTACGTAAAGAGTCCAAACTTTAGAAAGAAGCTTTACCCAACAGAAGCTAGTGAAGAATTTAAAACAGCAGGTTTCTTAGAAGATGCTGGAAAACAACTTCCACTTGTAGATAAAGTTGTTGTTAACGTTATTATCGAGTCTCAGCCAAGATGGTTAAACTTTCTTAAAGGGAAGATTGATTTCATTGGTATCCCAAAAGATAACTTTGATTCAGCAGTAACTCCAAGTAGGACGTTATCTGAAGAGTATATTTCTAAGGGAATTAGCCTTCTGGTTAATCCTTCTTTAGATATTACTTACACAGCTTTTAATCACGATTTAAAATTATTTCAAAATGTTGATTTAAGAAGGGCCATGGCCCTTGCTTATGATGTTGTGAAGTCAAATGAACTTTTCTATAACAATACTGCTCTTCCTGCTCAGTCTGTTGTTCCTCCAGGAATTGCTGGAAACATTAAAAACTATGTTTCTTCTTTTAGAGGACCAAACGTAGATGAAGCGAAGAAACTTCTAGCAAAAGCTGGATACCCTGAAGGTAAGGGACTTCCAATCATTACTTATGATTGCCCATCGGGAACAGTTTCTCGTCAAATTGGTGAGTATGTTAAAAAACAAATGGCACAAATTGGCGTAAGAATTAAAGTTATTAACAATCCTTGGCCAGAACTTCAAAAGAAAATTACGAAGAGACAAGTTATGCTTTACGGTATTGCTTGGGGTGCAGATTATCCAGATGCTGAAAACTTCTTACAACTTCTTTACGGACCAAATAAGTCTCCAGGGGCAAATGGTTCAGGATATAATAATCCAGAGTTCAACAAGCTATTTAAAACTTCTTCTATAATGCAAGATTCTCCAGAGAGAACAGCTCTATATGAGAAGATGAATAGAATTGCTGCTGACCAGGCTCCTTGGATCTACGGTGTTCACAGACAAAACTTTACTCTTAGACATTCTTTCTTAAAGAACTACATGTCTACGGATTTTGAAACTGGACAAGCTCAATACTTAAATATTGATTCTAAATTAAAAGTAAAAGTTTTAGAAAAACTTTAAAATACTGGCCCTCTTTTGAGAGGGCTTTTTACACTCAGGCGGTAAAATTGTGAATTTGTGGCAATACACCTTAAGAAGACTTCTTTATATCATCCCTACTATTTTAGGGGTGGCAGGAATTATTTTTGTAATTTTTAATCTAGTTGCACCGGACCCAGCTTTAATTATGCTTGGAAAACATGCCTCTGTTGCTCAAATTGCAGAATTAAGAAGTGAGTTAGGTTTGGACAAGCCTTATTGGGCGCAATATCTAGATATTGTTAAATCTGCTTTTACATTTGATTTTGGGAGATCTTGGACAACAAAACAAGAAATCCTCTCAATGATTAAAAGAGGTGCTATTCCTTCATTAACACTTTCTGTTCCGGCATTTTTCTTATCGACAGTAATTTCTATTTCAATATCTCTCTTTGTTTCTTTTTATAGAGGGAAGTGGCTTGATAAATCAGCTGTATTTATTTGTGTTTTACTGATGAGTGTAACTTCATTAGCCTACATTCTTTTTGGGCAATGGCTCTTCGCTTATAAGTTGGGTTGGTTTGAAATTTCTGGATATGAATCAGGATTTCCTGATTTTGTTCCTTATATTATTCTTCCAGTTATTATTTGGATTGTTCTTTCAATTGGTCCAGATGTACGTTTCTATAGAACAGTAATGTTGGATGAAATTTATCAGGACTATGTAAGAACTGCTAAGGCCAAAGGTCTTTCAGAGAAAACTATTCTTTTTAAACACGTTCTTAAGAATGCAATGATTCCTATTGTGACTTTCGTTGTTATTCAGATTCCATTTTTAATATTGGGTGCTCTGTTACTTGAAAATTTCTTTAGTATTCCTGGTCTTGGTGGAATAACTCTTAATGGTATTTATAATTCTGATTTTCCAGTAATTAAGGCCATGACGATTTTAACGGCTATGGCCTATATTATTTTTAGCGTTATTACTGACGTTATATACACTCTTGTTGATCCAAGAGTTCGTTTGAAGTAGGAGAGAATTGTGGCCCATACGAGCGTACAATCAGTTGATGAAATAAGTTTAGAAAAGATTCCTTCGAGAAAATCAAAATCTCTTTGGGACCAAGCAATGGAAAATATTTTCCGCGACAAGATGGCCATGACGTCATTAATTATCGTTGGAATTTATGCTTTAATTTCAATTTTATCTGCCCTTGGAGTGATTGCTGCAGATTGGGCAGTAGAAGTTGGTCCAAGTTATGCACCTCCCAGTGGAGAGTTCTTATTTGGGACAGATATTTTTGGTCGTAGTGTTTTCACTAAAATGATTAAAGGGACTGAAGTTGCCATGTCTGTAGGATTAGTTGCAGCATGTATTTCAGTTGTTATCGGTGTGACTCTGGGAAGTATCGCAGGATACTTTGGTGGAAAAGTAGATGAATTTATCGTGTGGTTCTACACATGTTTTCAATCAATACCTACGATTATGTTGCTCGTCGCTCTCTCTTTTGTGATGGGACGAGGATTAGTTTCTATGTATGTGGCCCTAGGGTTAACTTCTTGGGTTAACTTATGTCGTCTTATTCGTGGTGAAGTAATGAGACATAAGGATAGAGAATATGTTCAAGCTGCTACTGCTTTAGGTGGTGGACATGCAAGGAAACTTATTAAACATATTTTTCCAAATGTTTCACATCTTGTGATCATTAGTTTCTCTCTAATGTTTCAAACAGCTATTAAAACAGAAGTTATTCTTTCTTACTTAGGTCTTGGTGTTCAGGGTCGTCCAAGTTGGGGAACAATGATTGATGATGCTAAATTAGAGTTAGCGAGAGGTGTTTGGTGGCAATTAGGTGCAGCAACTCTGGCCATGATGATAGTGGTACTTTCAATAAATCTTCTAGGAGATGCTCTTAGAGATGCCCTTGATCCTAAATTGAAAGGTAAATAATATTTGATTTCGAATTTTTACTAGATTTCAGTAAGTTGGCCTCCTTTTGGGAGGCTTTTTTTATAGAATTTCTTTAGTTTTTTTTAAGTATCTCCTCCTAAATTCCGAAAAGTTGGTTGGAGAGGTACACGATCAGCGATCAAAATGTAGAGATGAATAAATTTGATTATTCATCTCTAGAAACTATTTCATTTTCAGAGTTAAAAGATATGCAAATATCTTATGGTGACTTGTATTGGAAGAAGGCAAATGGAAAATTTGTAAAAGTTCTCATTTGCGGTGATCAAGTTGATTTCTCAAAATTGGCCAAATTCGAAAAAGTAACCCCTCATCTCTTTATCCATTCAGTTTGTAATAAATCTTTCGTTAAGAAGGGTGTCGAAATAATTTCACGTCTTTTAAGTTCAATTGATGAAATTGAAAGGCTGAGACTTCGGGATCAGTTTATCTTACATTTGGGACCAGTATTTTGGAAAGGTGATGAGCAAGATTCAATTCTTAGTCTTGTTCTAATATTTCAAAACTCTCTCTATGATATTCAAAACAGTTTTGAAGAAGAGATGGAGTCCAATGCTTTTCTTTATCACAAACGATCTGTTCTCTCATCTACACTGATTACACTCTTTGCTATGGCTTCTGGATACACTCATGGGGACTTTTTAAAGGATCTATTCAATGTTTGCCACTTCTTTGATTACTCTCTCTCAAAAGGAGAGTTAAGTGTGGAAGAACCAAAGCATATAGAACAATCACGAAAACTATTTATTGAATCTAAATTTTATATACCAAAGAATAAAAACCTCTCCAAGCTCATTGAGTTTCATCATGAATTATTAAATGAATCAGGTGCTTTCATTGGTTCAAATTTGGAAGAAATTGGTGACCTTGAACGCATTGTTATTTGGATTGAAAACATTCTTCCTTTTGTTATCGAAGAATTCTCTTCCGAGGACGGGCAAGGGTATTTGAATAAAATTCTAAATGAATCAAAGAATCAAGAAACTTTTGTTGATTCATCACTTAGAAAAAGACTAATCGCAGCTTTTAATATGGAAGAAGTAGAATTGGAGCAAACTGCTTAGTGAGCACTAACGAGAAAAAATACATTCTCAATCTCTGTCTTAAGGATCTTCCAAAAGATCTCATGGATATTTGTGAAAAGTTAGAACTCTCAATTTCTTCTACTGTTGAGGAAGGGGGATGTTGTCACTTTCAGTTTATTGATAATGAAGAAACTAGCTTGAATGTTGATGCACCTGTTTTATTTATTGGATCAGTAAGTAGTAAAATTGAGTTTTTTAAAAATAATGGTAAAGCCATTATTGAGGAAGGACAATTTTCAAATCCTCTCTATCAGGTTGTGATTGAAAGGTTACTAGGCGGGAATTCAACCCTTGCAATTGATAAGGCCTATAGTGAAGTCATTAGTTCAGCAGGACAATTTAAAATTACTGATCATTTAAACTCCGGTTACTACTGTGACTTACTCGCAGCTCATGCAAGTGTTGCAGAGTTTAATTATTTGAATATTCGAAATGGTTTCTTTAATTTACTGAATTTTATATCAGTTGTAATTGATAATGATTCAGCATCATTTCCCCTCGAAGTGGACTTTGGAACTTCAAATGAAAGTTTCATTTTACAGGCCCACTTTAATATAGAAGAGTTTGGTGCAGAGTACTTGTGGAAATCTTTTGAAGACAATCATGATTACGGTTTTTTAAATCAAATGATTGAATATGTTGATGGCCTTGATACTTATATTTTAGAGAAAACCGGGCGACTTGTTCTGACTCTATTTTGGAATAAAGAAGAAAGCGAGGGAGCTGCTCCGATTTTCATACATAATATTAAGTCCTTTAAAATGATTAATATTGAAGAGGTGGTGAGCAGAGTCGCAGTTGATCCTCTAGATCATGTAAATGGACTTAAGAAAGCGAAAGCTGCGACTAAAGCGATAACAGAAGTACGAAATCTATTGTCAGGTGATGAGGCTTCTGATGGCCATCTGGTGGCCATTTCCAGAGTCACAAAGTACCTAAAAAATATTCTAAATGAGAGTGATGTTTTATCTTTAGAAAATATTGAATCTTATTTATTACAATACCCAAATCAAGACTTAATCAAAATACTTAGCGTGAATGATAAGAAGTTGATTGTAGATTCAATTCATAATAAGCAGACCTTCGAAAATATTTCTAACTCTCTCGAAGAGGTAGCGCAAACTGTTGGATTCGATGACTTCTTAGAGTCTTTAATTTCAAAAGTTGATAACCTAAGTCTTGAGCAAGCAAATGAGATTGTCACTCTCGCAGGTTCAAAACAAGTAGATGCTAATACAAGATTGAATGGTTGGTTAGATAGTTCAGATGATAAAACTATAGTCTCAGGTAGTAAGGAAGAGCAACTTCCTGATCACCAATTAGTTAAAGGTCAAAAAGAAGATTCAACTGAAGAATCTTTTATCGTAAAGGGATCAGCTGAAGATTTATCTGATGGAGTTCTAAAAGTTCGCGGAGGACAAGATAGTTCTGCTGATGATGATAAATTATTTACTAAGATTTCTTCTCATGAAGTCAGCTCCAAGTGGAGTGATACAAAGAGTGACCTTGCAAATGAAATTCGTGAACGAATAAAAAAATCGGACACAAAAGATATTAGTAAACTGAGCGAAGAAGTTTCGCAAATTGTTAGTGGGAAGCTGAATATTGATGAGGAGGAGTCCCAACAATTAGTTAAGGGCCTCTTTGAAAATGCAGCAGAACAATTTGTTACCAACAAAGATATTGGACCTGGCAATGGCAGTGAAGTCGTTAGAAACCGCTTGGAAAATGAAAAGTTACAAGGTGATGTAACGAGAAAAGATGGTCAGTTAGTTCGTATGAAGCGACTCATTGATAGTATGAAAAATGAGCTTGTAAACTCTCGAATATCAGCTCAAGAGTCAAAAGACATTGTTCCTAGTTCAGAAAGTACAGAAATGATGCAAGAGATTTCTTCTGAAGCTGAGCTTTCTCAGCTCCATGCAGAGCTCGAGAGAAGAAGCAAGAAGATAGAACTGTTAGAGGATAATTTAAAAAATGTTCAAAAAAATACTACTAATGGTAAATCTGAAAACGAAACAATTATAGTGGCTTCAACTTCGGCAGAGCTTGATGATCCAACTCTTGTCGCTAAGAATATCGAAATAAAGAAATTAGAGGCTAAAGTTACAATGACATTTGATCGCATAGAACAACTTAATGAAAATCTAAAAGCTGAAAGAGAAAGTTCTAACTCAAGATCCGAAAGTGAGACTAAACACTTCCGCGAAAAAATAATGAAGAGTCAGGAGTTAATAAGTGGTTTTCAGACTGATAAGAAAGCGCTTGTTAAGAAGTTAGAAGAATTGAAAAAAGAAAATGAACTTCTTGCAAGTAAAGTTGACGCTGAGTCAACAAGTAGTCAACCAGATGAAATAGATAAAAAGAATCAAGAGATAAGTGATCTTGCAAAATTAATTAAAGCTGGAGATGACAAATATAGAACTTCAAATCTAAGAGTAAAACAATTAGAGCAAAAAAATAAATTTCTAACGGCACAAGTAAATCAAGAAACTAAGAGTGCGAGTAAGAGTAAAGGTGCTGGAGCTTCTGGTGGAAATGATGCTAAGTTCGCTCATAAAATCAAACAATTAGATAAAATGAATGAGAAGTTGAAAGAAGGAGCTCTGAAGTCTGGGCATGAGCTCACAGCAAAAAAGAAAGAGCTCTTACTGGCCAAGCAAGAGAAGAACACTTTAAGTCTTAAAGTTGGAGAACTAGAGCGTAAGCTTACGAAATATGAAAAGAAAGCTGCTTAATAACTATTATTTAATGCAAAAAAAATGGGATTTTTTCTAATTTTCCCTTGTCAAATCTCTCTCGAACCATTAAAAATACAGGACATCATTATCTATGATTTATGCCCAGGTGGTGAAATTGGTAGACACGCTAGACTTAGGATCTAGTGCTTATGGCGTGGAGGTTCAAGTCCTCTCCTGGGCACCAATACTTACACTAAAAAAAGACAAGACTCGAAAGAGTCTTTTTTTTTGCCTTTTTTCTCTTTAATATCCCATACTTATGCAGATCCTGACTTTTTTAGAAAGAGATGAACTTTAGCTCCTTGAAAGTCTGGGTTCAAATAGGGTTCATTCTGCTCAAAATTGGCATCAACACCCATAGACATATACTTTGATGCAGCCTGTAAATGCTCTGGAGAGAAATGAGCATATCTCATTGTCATCTCAACTTTTGAATGGCCTAGTATTTTCTGAAGTTCAAAGATATTTCCACCATTCATCATGAACTGAGTAGCGAAGGTATGTCTTAAGTCGTGAAAGCAAATCTTATTCTCTATTTGAGCCTTCTTACAGTCCGACATGAACTTTCGATACACATGACCATAATCTATGACAGAGCTGTCAGGGAGAGTAAAAACAAACTCTGATAGTCCCATTTGCCTTAAGCTGAGCAGGAGTTTTCTAAGTTGTCCCACCATGGGAAGAATTCTTCTCATGTTGGTCTTAGTTGAATCCATGAGGCCAATTTTATTACGGCTTCTGGTTATGGTGATTAAGTTTAAATCAAAATTAACTCTATCCCACTTTAGGCCACATAGCTCACCGAGTCTCATTCCCGTATGTAGGGCAGTGAAGTAAATCGGGTAGTGTGTACTTGATCGGTTAGAGTTTAGAAATTGATCAATCTCGCTTTTAGTCCAATAGCTGTCAGTCTTCAAATCCTCTTTTTGAGGTCTTATTCCTTTTAGAGGATTCTTTAGAAGATAGTTGTTATTTACCGCATGGTTAAGAATTGCCTTTAATAACATGATGATGACATTGATACCTTTACCATTGTGACCTTTAGACTTTAGTGACGCTATAAACATAAGAATTTGCTCTTTCTTTATCTTGCCCAGTTCTTTTTCACCAAAAGTAGGATTTAGATGGGTCTTTAATTGACCTTGGTAAGTAGAGTACGTTCTTTCTGCTAATTGAACTTTGACGTATGTGTTTATGTAAATGGAAGCATAGTCTTTGAATTTTAAAGATTGGTTTAAAAGACTTTCTTCATCACCAAAGGCTAAGGCCTTAGATTTTTCAGATTCTTTTCGACGTTTCCATTCTTTAGCATCTGTCTTTCTTGTAAAGGATGGACTTTTAAGAACCCTTCCATTTATTCGTATCATTTCTCGGTAGCGATTACCGTTTTTAGTTTTTCTTGTTTCCATAGCTCCTCCTTGGGAGTTAGAGCTAGGCTATCCTTATCATCTATTTTCTTTTCTATTCGAATGTTAAAGACCAATAATGAGGACAGCCTAGCTTGGAAAAAAATATGACGTCAAATGTTTTTAATGTCATTGACGTCATTGGTGTCACTTACAGGTCAAATTCTTTTTCATCATTGGAATTGTTAATATTCCTTGAATCCTGTAAATCAAAAAAATCACCGTTTCTGTTTCGAGATTTATATCCAGACTCTTTATCGAAACTCTCAATATAGGTGAACGGCTTTGTAAAAGTAATCGACTTAAGCCTTTCTCCTGAACTTCTTTTTAATTCTTCAATGAAGATTCCCTCCTCTCTGAGTTGTGGTATCAATCTCTTAAGTTCTCTAGAAAAACTTTGGATTGATGGAAACCTTTTTTTGAATTCTTTCTCGAAGTTCTCAGGGACAATCTCTTTGTATAGGTTAGAGGTTGTCATTTTGGTTGAAGGAAACTTTCCTTCCTTGAAGTCATCATTTTGTATTGAAAGATCAGGTTCAAGAACTTCTGTGTAAAGCCACTTTAGTCCTTGGAAGATTAAACAGGAGTCTAAGGACTCTTGCCTCGCTTCATTCTTTATAGAGCTAAAATCCTCTAAGAACGTTGAGTCTGTATAATCTAGAGTTTGGTAAATTGCTTCACTCCACTTTGCAAAATCAGCCATTCTGGGTAGGTCTTCTAGCTTAATTGTATCCACTTTTTGATATGCTTCTGAAATCAATGTGAAAATAGCCGAAAGAATGTCAGGGAAGTCTTCATTGAATGAAGTCCAAAATTCTTTCTCAGCTCTTCTCTCTGAGTTTGGAATTGATTTAAGATTAAATACAATACTTCTGTCTTGTATATCTCCTCTCTTGGCTATGTTATCAATACCATTGAGAATGAGAGGTTTTCTAAGCTTTAAGCACGTTACTCTATCGTCAGAATATAAAGTTCTTTTACTGTAAGCGACACCAGTAGAGACTTTACAGAGGGTATCAGACATTTTTCCATTGATACCCGATAGATTATCGAACGCAGTTAAATGCGAATTCTTAAGAACAATGTAAATATCATCTTCTTTGGAAGGGAAAGATTCTATTAGTGATTGAGTGTTATCAATGATCGTTTTAATCACTTTACTTGTGGTTGATTTGGCAGATCCTTTTTCTCCGTTTAGAATCAGAATTGGATAAGGTGCTCCTAGGTCGATCATTGAATAAGTTATAAAGCTTAGGAGTATTCTGTATTCTATATCATTCAAAGTTAAATATTTTTTGAGCAGATCAAATGACCTCCCCCCCAAAGAGAAAGGGGGGAGTGATACTATATTACTAGGTCGCATGAAAATTTTTTCACAATTTTTTACCTGTAGAACGTTGACGATTTTATCAAATATTAGAAAATCTGTACCAGTATCATAAATTAGTTTATTACCATCTACACCAGTTCTTATAGAAACTGTTTCTGACTTGTTTTTTGTTTTAACCTTTATTGAAATGATATCAACTAAGTCTTCCAGTTTTAATCTAGTGATATTCTTTTGGAATTTTTGCAGATGCATGAGCTTATACTGTTCTTTGAACTCATTTCCATTAAGAGTAACAGTGGCACCACTTCCTGCATTAATGGGAGTTGCATAAACTGACTTATTGCTATCTACGCAGAATGAAAAGTTTTCCTCGGCGATTTTAATTTGGCCTTGAATATTATTACTTACAGGCTCTGTTTGATTATTGCTCATTTAAAACCTCTTTCGTGTTTTTGTTAATCCATTGTTCTAATTCTGATGCTTTAAATCGAACCAGTCGGCCTACTTTGAAAAATGGAATTTCTCGATTGAAAATTAATTTTCGTAAATGTGAGGGCTTAAGAGTCAAGAATTGAACTGTTTGATTAAAGTCTAATATTTTCATTAGTATTCCTTTTATTAACAAAACCGCTTCAGTGCGATATGTGATTAAGGAATGTTCTTAAAATTAGAAGAGATGGTAAAAGTACTTCGTTGGGATTGTTTTTGGCGGTTAAGTACTTTTCTTTAATTTCTGAAGAAAATTTGATGTTTTATCCTCGTCCCATATAGGATTAACATCTCCAATTAGTATGTTTGCAAAGCTTGTAATTATTGAACATTGTAACTTCTTAGTCATAGGGATAGTTTGGAACTCCCTAAAAAGTAACTGAGAAATTAGTCTCAAGGGCATATTTTCAATACCTGCTGTTTGAAACAATAATCTTTTTTTGCTATTTAATTGGTTTAGTCTTTTTTCAAGAAGATCAAGGGTAGAGCTATACTCCAAAAATGAAAATATCTTTTGATCATAGAAATTACTGGAAAGTGATTCCTTTAGTTCTTTAATTTTGTTTAAGTCAGTTGAAATTCTCTTCTTTTCTTCTTTATTATAATAGTGTGGAACTAGGGAATGATTCCTCTTTAAATGACTATATTGAAATATTATTAAAGAATGAATAAACACTTCTGTTAGCCTCTTATAAAAATTAAGAAAAGCAGTGTCACCCTTGTCACTAAATGAAGGGGTTTTAAATGAAAACAATTCCAACTCATAACCTAAATCCCCGTATTGTTCATAGGTTTTATAGTCAAAGTGAGTTAATACCCTTTCTTTTTTTAGGTAATAATCGACATTCTCTATATTGATTTGTGGTGATCGAGAAAAATGATTGGCATCTATTTCGGAAATTAAAGAAAATAGGTTATCAGTTTCTAGATTAGTCTTTTCACAAAGTGCTTTGATTTCTTTATAACAATTCTGAAGGTGTTCAGATAAGTGTTTCTCTAATGAAAGCACATTCGCTATGAAATTTTGAATTGACTCTTTTTTATTTATCACGGGCCTTCCTCATTGAGGTATAATTTAGTAGAATAAATCATTAACAATAGATGGTAGTCAAAATAAATAATGAACAATCTAGGTCGACCGAAAATTGAATCCAGTATTCTCAAAAAGATCGCTTGTAAGCTGGCTAAAGTAGGTTATCAGAATGATGATATCGCCTATTTCATAGGGGTTGGAGTGTCTACTTTATATCGTTGGCTAAAATACGATAGAGTTTTTTGGCAGTCCATACAAGACTCTAAAGTTGAATATGATAGTGATTTAGAAGGAAGAGTTTTGACTAATCTTATTAGAGGTGGATATGTTAGCGATATTTACGAAAATGGTGAATATAGTCATTCACTAAAAGGGCCTAGTAAGGCAGTGAATATTTCAGAACTAAATAAGTACCTTTCTAATAGGAAGACAAAGAAGTAATTTTTTCTAGTATAATAATGAATCATGACAATCTTTTTTCCTAACTTTAGGAAGGAACCTCTATGAAGTTATATAAATATTTTAAATTCAACTCGAATAACTTAATGTCTTTATCAAACGATACTTTCTACTTTTCTCATCCTTTAAATTTTAATGATCCCTTTGATTTTAAGATAAATCTATCTTCGTCTAATAATGAAGAAATTTTAAACAAACTCTGTACCTTTTTAGAAACAGGGTCTGGAGAAGACTTCTTCTTATTTCCTGATGAAATAGTGAAGGATATTTTAAATAAACAATATGACTACCCTTTGGACGTTCCCTTTCTTTCTGACACTTTAGAGTTTCTATTGGGATACGAACTATCAGAATATAAAAGAGTATTAAATGATATGGATATTAAGAAATATCCCTTGTTAAAGGTTTTCTTAGAGTTTTATGTAAACTTAGGTGTGACTTGTCTTTGTCTAGACCCCAGTTCTCCAGCCATGTGGGCTCATTATACACATAATCATGAAGGTTTTTGTGCAGAGTATGAGATTGATAAAGAGTTAGATGATGAATTCATTTTTGTAAAAGATGATATTGAGAAACAATCCTCAATTGAACTTGATAGGAAAATGATTTTAAGTAAGGTGAAATATAAACCCGTAAGAAATAATTTATTGAATGATAAAAGTAATAAATCAGACCTTATTAAAGAAATGTTCATAAAGTCCGCCGAATGGAAGTATGAAGATGAATATAGATTACTGCACCTTGAAAAAAACTCTAAATCTTATAAACACCCTTTTAAGTTAAAAAGAGTTTGTTCCGGGCTAAGAATGAATGAAAATGATTTTAGTATCTTGAAAAAGGTTTTAGATAAAAGAGAAGGGGTGAAGTTATGCACTTCAAGGAGGTCTAGTTTCCAAATTCATTGGAATAATGATGATCCTAGAATTTTTCTAGCTTAATGACATAAATGACATAAATTGTTCTATCTTCAATTATTCTATATATGAAAACCTTGGACCAGTTTGATTCTTGTACTTAAGTTTGCTTTCCCTTACTGACTCCAAGTAAATATCAATTCCTAGTCCGATAGTAAGATCATTCTTAAATGGGCTAGAGAAGTACCTTCTGTAATTTGTTTTTAAATATACAGATGACTTTGTCGACATAATATAATTAAAGCTAATAGAAGCATTTAATAGAATATTCCATTCTGAAGAAATATCCTCCTCATCTGCCCCTCCCCATGGGTCAGCAGCGTAGTAGGTATAAGCAAAAGCTGGGCCTAATTTTAATTCGCTATAGAAATTGGAAATAACAAATACAGTATTTCCCATGAAAGAAGCTCCTAAACTTCCTGCTTTTATTTCTTCACTGTTATTTTGGTAAGATGGATTAGAATTATCGGGGGCAATTTCTCCAACAGTTAATGTTCTTTGCGATGCAAAAGCACTGATACTCCAGCCTATGCCATTTGCTTTACTTACAGTGAATCCGGCTTCGATATCCCACTCCGCATTACCAGCAAATCTCATCTCAGTAAATATTGAAAGTCTTAGTAAGGAATACTTTGGGAAAACCATTTCATTCTTTAATTGTTTTTCTAATTCTTCTAATTCCTTTTTCTTGGCAAGTAGATTTTGACGTATATTTAACTCATCTTTTTTATTTTCAATTTCTAAATCTAAGTCACTAATTTGCTTTTGATATGTTTCTAAATCATCCTTTTTGATGGTAGTTACTCTATACTCCATACCTCTTAGGCAATAATAACTCCCATCTTCATTCTTTTCACACGTGTTCCTTAATGGGGTTAAGATTACTTGAAAATCTTTACAGTCAGCTGATTTGTTACAAATTAGATCAAATTCCTTATTTGTTGCATGAATTGCATTCAACTTTGCAGTGGAAATATCTTGTTCTTGCGCCGAGCCACATACTCTAATTATATTTCCCTGTTTTTCAGAAGCCATTTCTTCACACATCCATCCTTCGGCATAGCTTGAGGTTGTAATAGAAATAGAAACTAGAAATACAAATAGCTGAGTCTTCACTTAATTCTCCATAAACAAATTATGTGTGCAATTATACATAGTTTAGCTATTTTATCTTATTTAATAATGTTCACCAATATTTCAAAGAACAAGTTTTCTTGACGTTGGAAATTTAGGGTTCAAATAGGGTTCAAATTGTATAATTTCTAATGAAAGTAGATGATAATAAATAACTTAGCTGCGACTGGTTGTTAGGTAGTATTTAGTGCTAGTTTGGTTATCTTTTGTGATGGATTATCATTTATTATTATGTATTAAAATTGCCCCGAGCAAGTCCTCTCCTGGGCACCAATACTTACACTAAAAAAAGACAAGACTCGAAAGAGTCTTTTTTTTTGCCATTTTTTCTATTAAATCATCATTTTCTGGCGTCTCTGTGAAGGGGTGATTTACCTATAACTCTCTGAAAGTATTCAATTTCGGAATTCTTTTCCCCTGCATAAATTTTCTAGAAGTACTATACTAAGAATATGAATATATTAAATAATAAAAATGGTTTCTCCATGGTGCAGATCATGATGGCGGCGGGAATGATGGGTATTCTCTCGCTGGGTATGATGAAGATGATGGAGACTCAGAGAAAATCTGCCAAGTCTGTAAAAACCTCCGCTGAGATTCAATCCTTCTACATGGAAGCGAAAGGCTATCTAGCGAAGTCTGGATATTGTAAAAAAACTTTTGAGGACATGACCATCAAAGAAGATGAAGAGTTTGAGCTGGAAGATGTCTTAAAGCCCAACGGTAAGGTCCTGTATAAGGTTGGTGAGCTCTATGGTGATCGAACGTTTAGACTTACTTCGATTCAGGTATCTGGCTTTGAGAAAGATTCTGAGTCATCAGGAATTATGAAGTTACATTTCTATATGAAGAAAATCGGAAAATCTTATGGAGCTAAAGAGTACATGAGATACATAAAGATAGATGTACAGGTTGGAACAAAGGGTGAGATCTTGGACTGTGGAACCTTGGGTAGCATGCTTGGTGGAACGGCCTTGGATGGGACGCAGGGTGTTGAGAATATGGAGGTGGCGATTAAAGACCTTCAGGACGGTAAGGTTACTGAAGAGACAAAGAAATTAGAAAAAGTGATTTATAATAATAAGCAATTAAAGTCCATAAGTGATTCAATCGATTCGATGAAGAAGACCAATGAGCAAATGAAAGCATTGTTTGCGGAATAACCTTGTTAAGAGTTCCCTCCTATTGTAATTTGGAAATAGACGATAACTAAAACGATTAGGTTTTCATGAGTACAAAGAAAATTAGTTTAACAGGAATTAAGCCAACGGGAACTCCTCATTTGGGCAACTATCTTGGGGCAATTAAACCAGCTCTTGAGATGGCCAACTCGGGTGATTTTGAAGGTTACTACTTCATTGCTGATTACCACTCACTGATAACTGTTCACAAACCAGAAACTCTTAAAGAATACATTTATGAAGTGGCTGCCACTTGGCTTGCTCTTGGTCTAGATCCAAAAAAGATAACTCTCTATCAACAGAGCCACGTTCCAGAGATTATGGAATTGAACTGGATTCTCTCCTGTTTTACAGCGAAGGGTCTTATGAATAGAGCACATGCTTACAAGGCGATGATTCAAGATAACGAAGAGAGAAAGAAAGATTTGGATCATGGTGTGAATATGGGGCTTTATACTTACCCAGTTCTTATGGCCGCGGATATCTTATTTATAAATTCAAATGTTGTTCCAGTGGGAGCTGACCAAGTTCAGCACATTGAGATAGCGAGAGATATTGCTAATGCCTTTAACCATGTTTATGGTGAAGTGTTTACGCTCCCTGAAGCTAAGGTTCAGGAAGGTGAGCTTGTGCCAGGACTCGATGGTAGAAAAATGAGCAAGAGTTATGATAACTATATCCCATTATTTCTTCCTGAGAAAAAACTTAAAAAACTTATAAATAAAATTAAAACAGATTCAACTGAACCAAGTGTTCCAAAAGATCCTGAAGATTCAATTATCTTTGATTTCTATAAACTCTTCGCTACTGAAGAACAAATTGCTGATTTAGCGGCGTGGTATAGAAGAGGAATTGGTTGGGGTGAAGCTAAGTTAGAACTCTTTAATGTGATGAATGATCACTTAAAAGGTCCTAGAGAAATTTACAATGAGCTCATGGCCGATAAATCTAAAATTGATAAAATTTTAGAGGAAGGAGCAGCAAGAGTTCGCCCAAAGGCACAAGAAATTTTAAAAGAAGTTAAGAAATCTATTGGTGTTCTTTAAAATTAAAGTCCGGGGTTTAGACAACCCCGGTTAATATTATTCACATTTTTCTGTGTAATTATTGTAAGTCTTATCCATAGCAAAACACATTTTTTCTAAAAACTCTCTTCTTTCATAATCATTTAATTCGCGATCAGCTGATGAGTTACAAGGCATTCTTCTCATCAGAAATGTTGCGTAGTTAACGACTAATCCTGTGGTTGCTAAAACGGCTGCTGTTACTTTTGTTAAACCAGGTTCTGGCGCCCAAGTACAAAGAGCTGTAATTGTTCCAATTGTTAATGTTCCAGCTTGTAAAAGCATGACAAGAGAGTCTCTCGTCTCACATGTCATATTGCTCTTTAATATTGAGGATTTGTTACCATATTCAAGTCCGGTAAAACAAAAGTCTCCAACATTGGATTTCAAAATTAAGTCTTCATTTGCAAATATAGATTGCATCGATAAGAATATTAAGACTAAGGCCATTAACTTTTTCATTCTTCCTCCTTTAGAAATTTAAATCTAATAAAAATTGAAATAAATATTAAGAAGTTGATTAAGATAAAAATTGAATAACGACTGATTAGTTTCTCTTCATAAAGTAGGAAGAAAATCGGACAGATGGCCGCTGCAATAATGAAAAAATCGTGTTTATCTATTGCTCTCATAACAACTCCTTTCAAGGCTGTATTAAGCAATAGGGATGCCAAGAAGGAGCTATAGTTTTCAGCTAGTTAAGTGTTCTGAAAATGAAACTACTTATGGTAGGGGTGTCCTGAATTAATGGTAATAGCTCGGTAGACCTGTTCGACAAAGAGCACTCTTGCCAGTTTATGAGGATAGGTCATGGGAGAGAGAGAAAGTCGCGCTTGTGCTCTTTCAATGATTTTCTGACCATGTCCAGAGGCTCCACCTATGATGAAGACAATCTTCTCGTGGCGAGTTTCAATCAGATTGAATAACCAATTTGAGAATTTTTCACTATCAACTAATTTGCCATTTTCAGCTAGGAGAATAGGAAAGACTTTGCCAATGTCGTTAAGTTTTTTCTCAACTTCATTGGCCTCTAGGTCTAAATTTTCTTTATGGGACTTAACTTCATGAATGTGAAGTTTCGGTGCTTTAATTCTTTTTAAATACTGCTCTTCAAGTGCTTCCAAATTCTTATCTTTAAGTTTTCCAACTACAATAAGATGAATGTCTTTCATTAGAAGTAGCTTTTTCCTGTGGCATCTTCAGATTTTTCTTCGTCTTCAGAAGAGAAATAGTAAGAGTTTGGAATCTCAACTTCAACAGCATTTTCCCAGAGGTTGTCTAGGTCATATACATTTCTAGAAATATCTAAGAATACGTGAACAATGATGTCTCCGAAATCTAGAAGAATCCAGTCGTCACCTTTTTGAGAACCTTCTCTAGAGATCATTTCATAACCATGATCTTTTAATTGTTTTACAATTACGTCGGCCATAGATTGGGCCATCGTAGGGTTTGTTGCAGAAGCTAGAACAAAGAAATCTGTTAGTGAACTAGTCTTAGATACGTCTAATATCTTAAGATTAATCCCTTTAAAGTTTCCTAGAATCCAAGCTGTAGCCATTGCAATATTTAATGGAAACTCGAACTTTTCGTCCTTAACAATTGTACTTACTTCTTTAGTAATAAATTCGTTGCTCATATATCTCTACTCTTTGTAATCTTCGAAAGTTTTTAACATTAAAGACTTTAAAAGACTAATATTTCTTCCTGATACGGATGATACGGGAAGGACCTTGCGGTCGATTTGTTCTTCAAAGAAATTCACATACTTATCGATTTCCTCATCTGTCATGGCATCGATTTTAGTTAAGCAAACAAGCTCTTTCTTATTCAGAAGTTCTTCATTAAATTTTCTAAGCTCTTCTCTAATAGTTACATACTGCTCAAATGCTTCAAATTCATTTAAACACCATGAAACATCAATTAGATGGACGAAGGCCTTAGTTCTTTCAATATGTTTTAAAAATTTAACACCCAGGCCTTTACCTTCTGAGGCATCTTCAATAAGTCCTGGTATATCTGCAACCACAAATGAACATTCGTCTCCCATATCAACAACACCTAAATTAGGTTCAAGAGTTGTAAAAGGGTAGTCTGCGATTTTTGGTCTAGCAGCAGAGATAGAAGATATCATTGTGGATTTTCCAGCATTTGGAAGTCCGATTAGGGCGATATCTGCAATGAGTTTTAACTCAAGATCAAGTTCGATCGTTTGACCTTCTTTTCCTGGAGTACATGTCTTCGGAGCCTGTTGCACAGATGATTTGAAATGGATATTTCCCATTCCACCACGACCACCTTCGGCCATGAGGATTCTTTGTCCGTGTTCTGTGAGGTCTGCTAGGACTTGTCCACTTCCAGTTTCAACATCAGTTGAGCGAACAATAGTTCCTACAGGGACTTTTAAAATGAGGTCCTCTGCATACTTTCCATGCATTTGGCTGTTTCTACCATCTTCACCATGTTCGGCCTTGAAGACTCTCTTAGATCTAAAGGTTGCAAGTGTGTTTAGACCATTATCGGCTTGAAAGTAGATACATCCACCATCACCGCCATCACCGCCATCAGGACCACCTAGTGGGTAGTACTTCTCGCGTCTAAAACTTGAATGACCATTTCCGCCATTCCCACTAATTATTGTAATTACTACTTCATCTATAAATCGCATGAGCTCTCACTGACTGCATAAAAAAAAAGGGAATCCCTAAGGATTCCCTTTTAGTATATTGACAACTAAATATCAATTAACCCTGTACAACTGATACGATTTTTTTCGTCTTATTGTAATAAGAGAATTTAATCGATCCATCAGTTATAGCGAAAAGAGTACAATCTTTTCCTTGTCTAACACCTTGACCTGGGTGGAACTTGTTTCCAGCCTGTCTTACAATGATGTTTCCAGCGATGACTTTTTCACCACCAAATTTCTTTACCCCATACATGTTTGGGTTAGAATCACGTCCGTTTGTGGTTGATCCCGCGGCTTTCTTGTGTGCCATGACATATTCTCCTAATTAAAACTTATTTTAAGTATTTTTTTGCAGCAGTTGAACCAGCATCAATTTTTGCAACGTTTCCGTTACCATCATTGATTTCAGTGATCAAAAGAGCAGTATATTGCTGACGGTGTCCCATTTTCTTTTGGTACATTCCTGGCTTTCTTTTGAAAGCAATAATCTTTCTAGATTTTTCATGCTTAATAATTTTTGCAGTAATTTTAGCACCACTTACAGTTGGTAAACCAACTAATGGCTTATCACCACCGATGAAAAGAACTTTGTCTAATTCAACAGATGAACCTGCTTCGTTAGTTAGTTTTTCAACATCAAGGACGTCCCCAGCTTGAACTTTATACTGGTGTCCTGAAATTTCAACAACTCCGTACATTTAATACTCCTAGTCTTTGACAAACTCAGGGGTTCTCGCGGTCTGCGAAGAATCTTGTTACCCTAAACTTGGTCAGTCTATTTCAGAACTACAAGATGTATATATTTTGGGGCCCGATGTCAAGGTTTTAAGGGGGCTGACAGAGGTATTTAATCGGGTATAAACGATAAAACTTTAAGGGAAATTCTCCGATTGTCGATAAGTATATTAGAGCTAGAGGACCTGCGTTTTTACGACGCATGATTTGTCCTAACGGAGATAGCAATGGAAATATCAGATCAAACAAGTTATTCGTATTTTCAATACTTTAAGGGCCTTGGTCTGCCTATTTATCTAAGGCTTAATCTGGCCCACTTTCAGTCGGACGTGGTTGAGTTGTTCAAATCCATGAAATTTGAAGAAATGTCGCCGAAAGAGGTGACCGAGATGGAAGAAGGTTTTAGTAAAGAGAAATTCTCGAGACTTCTAACTATTGAGGAAGCCACTCCTGGCGTCATGCGCCAAATTGGATCATTTTCCGACTCTGATAGATTTGGCTCGGAGAGTATTCAACCAAAAGATGGTTATCAGGTTTATAGATATAGAGGCCTAGCGATGATGCTCTATGCTCACTCTTTTAAAGAGTGGCAGATGGGTTGCTCAGAGGACTTTGGAGTTGAGGCGACGAACCTTGCTTCTAGAGTTGTGATCAATAGATTTCTTTCTTGGTCACTCGCTCCGCTTGGAATTATTGGTTTTTGGGGTGTTCCCGTTGACGAGGGAATGGTTGTCATGAAACCAAGTGATTCAAATGGAGAAGTGGTTTTCATTGATGTCTTTAAAAGATGGTCTTATACGCAAGATGGAAACAAGAGAATTAAGAATTCTTTTAAACTTCTAAAGTTAGATAGTAGTTTAAAAGAGCGCTCGATCACAATGAGTGGAGAGAGATTTCTAACTTTCTTAACAGCTCATTGTACGTATTTTAGTTACGGTGGACATTCAATTCCAGTGAGACAAATGATTCAATCTCTTTGTCGAAACTATGAAGGTCATGTTTATCCGCTGGAGAGTTTTCAGCCACGGACAGATTTAAACTTGTAGAAAAATCTTTCAATTTCTTCCTATTATTTTCTTCTAGCACCTTTAGAGAAGTGTTAGCATAGCTAAATAGAATTTTAACCAAATAGGAAGGTTTATGAGTCCTCTAGATATAGATCCCATTATTTTCTCCATTGGACCTGTAAGTGTTCGTTGGTATGGAATGATGTATGTGATTGGTTTTATCATAGCCAATGTCATTTTAAAGAAGCTTGTGGACATGGGCTTTTATAAAATAGAAAAAGAAAAAATTGATTCCATGATCACCACCATGCTCATTAGTATGTTTCTTGGTGCAAGACTCGCTTATGTTTTTATATATAACTGGGATTACTATTCACAACATTTAACGGAACTCCTACATGTTTGGCAGGGTGGACTTAGTTTTCACGGCGCCATTGTAGGACTACTCGTTGGTGGATGGATCTTCGCTAAGAAAAATAATATTTCTTGGGCCCAAGTTATGGATGCCACTTGTTTAGCAGGTCCTCCCGGATTATTCTTTGGGAGAATGGGAAACTTTATTAATGGTGAACTCTACGGAAGAATTACTGATTCACCACTAGGAATTGTTTTTAAAGGCGGTGGACCCTATCCAAGACATCCTTCTCAGATTTACGAGGGAGTTGCAGAGGGACTTATCATGTTTTTAGTTCTTTGGTTTATTAAGACTAAAGTTAAGCGCTACGGTGTGATCTCTTGTTCTTTTGTAATCGGTTACGGGTTCTTTAGATACTTTATTGAGTTCTTTAGAGAAGCTGATCAACAACTTGGATATTACTTTGGTGGCACAACTACCATGGGACAAATTCTTTGCATCCTCATGATCGTTGGTGGATTTACAACAATGTACTTTAACTCAAAGAGAAATGATCCTATTGTTTAGGAAAAGTTCCTAGAAATTGATTTGAGAATTTTTGTAGAAGGGGGACGATGTCTCCCTTTTTCTTTTCAACTTTTATATAGCTTACGTAGTTTGGAAAACAAGTTACGGTACAAGCTCCACTATAAATAACTCTATTTCCTTTAGCATTTTCCCAAATATAAACTGCATCGTTTTCTTGGCGGTGATACTTATCTTGTTTTCCGAAACGATTGATCAGAGATTGATGAAAAAGATCGTGTAAGAAATAGGTGGGAAAGCGCGCATAAAAATCAGTAATAGAATTATTTTTAATTTGCACGAAGACGGGAAACTTATAGCGAACGTGAGCAACCTCATAGCGGTAGACTTTCAAATCTCCACTGTCTTCCATGATTTCCCCTTTCCCCAGACTTTTTACTAGCGAGTCATAAGTCTTTCCCGGAGTGAAAGGGTCAAGTTTATCAAGGGAGAAATTATAGTTGGGAGGATCAACTTTACTAAATGCCCTGTTTACAAGCGTGCCACTTCCAAGGAGAATAGTGAGAACAAATATTTTTCCTATGATTCTAATCAATTGCACGGGACTCCTTAACCGAATATTAGGGTGTTTCCCAGACTTAGCATGAGAGTCGACATGAGTAGAACTATGCTTAGGGAAATAATAAAAAAAGTTACTGGATGATCTAACATAGATTTATATTAGCAAATTAAAAACAGATACTTTATATAAGGGGAAATAAATGCAGGAAGCATCGAAGAAAGAAGCCAAACTTATTGGTTTGGCCATGATTGGAGGACTCATTATTGGTTTGGGTCTACACCTTACTGGTAATAGTGAAGTCGCGGGCTACTTAAAGCCACTTGGAACAATTTTTATTCGTCTCTTGAAGATGGTAATTATTCCTCTCGTATTTTCGTCAATTTTTATGGCGATGTTTCACCTTGGTACTCCTGAAGCGCTTGGTTCAATGGGAAGAAAAGCTGTAGGTTATTACTTTGTCACAACTGCTTTTGCGGTTCTACTTGGATTAATCTTCGTTAACCTTATTAGCCCAGGTACAGGAGTTGAATTAGGAACCCCATCAATTGCAGGACTATCTGAAGTTATGCAATCTAAGGTTTCTGAAAATCAAGGACTGTATAAAACAATCGTTGGCGTAATTGTTAATGCTATTCCTAAGAACCCGTTTGAGGCCATGGCCACATCTTCAGTTCTTCAGGTTATCGTATTTTCAATTCTCTTTGGGATCGTTGCTCTTTATATGCCTAAGCAATCTAAGCCAGTTGTTTCTTTCATGGAAAGTTTAGAGGCGATGACACTAAAACTTACTCACGGAATAATGAAGTTCGCTCCGGTTGGTATCTTTGTTCTGATGATGGAAATCATGGCAAAAACTGGGTTTAGTGCGGTTATATCTCTCTCGAAATATATGGCGACAGTTATTATTGGACTTGGATGTCACGCAATCTTCTTAATGATAATTGCTGCTTGGAGATTAAAGAAATCACCAATGTATATTCTTAGAGGACTAAGTGCTCCTCTTCTTACAGCTTTTTCAACATCTTCTTCAGCGGCAACACTGCCTATTACAATGGCCAGTGTTGAAGAGAACTTAGGGGTGAGAAAAGACACAGCTAAATTTGTACTGCCTCTTGGGGCGACAATTAATATGGATGGGACGGCATTATACGAATCAGTAGCGGCCATCTTTATTGCACAAGTTTATGGGATTCACCTAGACCTTGGTCAGCAGGTAATTATCTTTATGACAGCTTCTCTCGCGGCCATTGGTGCAGCAGCTATTCCTGGAGCAGGTCTTATTACAATGAGTATTGTTCTTGGAGCAGTAGGCTTACCAATTGAAGGTATTGGGCTTATTCTTGCTGTTGATAGAATTCTCGATATGTTCCGTACTACAGTTAATGTTTTTGGTGATTGTGTAGGAACTATTGTTGTTGATTCAATGATGGATAAGGAAGAATTTTCTGGTGATGCAGGAAAGCCAGTAATAGCCGACTGAGTTATTCGGTAAAATTTATTGTAAATTGCGGAAAGTCTCTCTACATATTGACTGAGAGACTTCAGCATAAGACAATACTTTGACTAAAATTTGAATCCAAGAGGTTCATTTTAACAAATTAAATAAGGATAATTAATGCATTTGAGAGTTTGGAAGCCATTTGTTGCACAAATTTTCTTGTCTGCCACTTTGATATCTTGTTCACATATTAAACCTGTAGATAATAAAACTGAAACAATTACAAAAGTTAAAGAGGAAAACCTCTCTAGAAACCGCGCGTGGATGAAAGATGCCATTGAACATGTGGATGAGAATAAAGGTGCTAATTACATTGTTGGTAGTTCGCAAATCAACCCTTCTAACTATAAAGGGAAGACTTACTTCCTCTACGGTGCGGAACATTTAAAATTAGATAATTACTATTTCGATATGCCTGTTGTTTACAATAAGGCAGTTAAAAAGTGGATTCATTACTTTTTAAACCGTGGACGTGGGTTCTTTGAAAGATACTCTGCCCGTGGTGGAAGGTATGCACCAATTCTTGGAAAAATATTAGAAGATCACGGTCTTCCAAGGGACTTAATTTTTCTCGCCATGGCCGAGTCTGGTTTTCAAACTGGTGCAAAGTCTTGGGCAAGGGCAGTTGGTCCTTGGCAATTCATGCCATATACCGGAAAGAGATTTGGATTAAAGATCGATTGGTATGTGGATGAAAGAAGAGATCCAGTTAAAGCGACTATCGCCGCTGCACAATATCTGAAAAAACTCTACGGTTACTTTGGTTCTTGGGAACTTGCTGCAGCTGCATACAATGCTGGTGAAGGTAAAGTAGGAAGAGCGATCAGAAGATATAAGACTGAAAACTTTTGGAGCCTTAGAAAAGGTCGTTACTTAAAGAGTGAAACAAAGAATTACGTTCCAAAGATTATGGCCCTAGCGATTATTGGAAAGAACTTAAAGACTTTTGGCTTTGAAGAAATCGATTTCCATGCACCATTAGACTTTGAAGAAATTGAAGTTGAAGGTGGAATCGATTTAATAGCACTTTCAAAAGAGTTAGGAATTGATTTTGAAGATATTCAATATTTAAATCCTGAAATTTTAAGATGGTTCACTCCAATGAATGTAAAAAAATACACTCTAAAAATTCCTGCGGGACTTAAAGATGTATACGCTCAGTGTTGTGAAAATAGAGATTACAAAGCGGTAGCTTTCCAAAGGTACGAAGTAAGAGGTTCAAAATCAAATCTCTATGACGTAGCTAAGAAATTCAAAATCAAGAAAGCTCCTTATGTTTTGGCTTCTTTAAATGATTACTCATCAAAGAAGAGACTTAAGAAAGGTCAGTATATCTACCTTCCTTTTAGAGAAGGTCAATCTAGAAAGAATGCCATGTACGCTGATCTCTACGAAAAGCCTAGAAGAGTAGTAGTTAGAAGAAAGAACTATAGAAAAAGAATGCGTATTGCTAAGTCTCGAGGGAAGAAGATCATGAGTCCTTCTCGGTGGTATACAGTAAGACGTGGTGACTCTCTATGGTCAGTGGCCAAAAAAACAAAAACGAATCTAGACACTCTGATTGTTTCAAACCTTACGATTTTAAACAGAAGACAAATTCGTGCTGGAGATAAATTAGCTATTAGATAGTAGTTTCTTTATATTTAGCTAAATACCTTTAAGACCTGCATCATGCGGGTCTTTTTTTTTTGGGCTTTAAAGTTCATTTTTCTAAGGGTAGAATTCAAAAAACTTAGTATCAATCATACATTACACCCATTAGGAAAGTTATGGCCTACTCAGATTTAAAGAAACTTAAGAAAGAAGTTAATATAGAAATATCAAAAGAATCAGTAAAATACTTGGTTGTTGGTGGAGACGTCTTTGCTCTTTCCATTTTAGACTTTCTTTTAAAGTCTAAGGACTGTGACAACGTTAAAATCCTTACTAAAGAGCTTCTGACTAAAGAAAGCATAGAGTTCGCAGGGCCTGGTATCCTTAGAGGTAAAGAAAATATAAATTATATGAAAGAAACATTCGACTATGCGGGTATTGAAGAGCTTGAGGGTGTTTCTTTGTTCTATAAAGATCTAAAGTTCAAACCCTTTGGTGGCAGAAGTAAGTCTGAAAAGCTTCTACCCGGTGAAGAGTTCTTCACCAGTCCTAGAGCACGTTTTGATAGTAGTAGCATCTTCACTTTCTTAAATGATGAAGAGTATCTTAATAAGGTAAATTCTTTAAAATTTGATTTCATTCCTTCTAAGGTTTTTAAAGAGGAAGATTCTTGGGTAGTGGAGTGTACTAATGGAACTCAAATTTCTTGCGAAAAGATTTTTTGGGCGGAATCACCCTGGAAATTCTATGAACTCTTTTCTGCTAAAGAAACACTTAGCAATAAGTTCGTAGAGTTTGTAGAGAGCACTAAAACGCCTTGTGCTCTTCATCTTAAGCTCGAATTCGATAAGAGAGTGACAGAAAAGGAAGAGACGTTATTAGTCCCTTTAAGTTATACCCACGATTGGGGTCACTTTATCTGTGAATTTGATAAAAATGAAGATGAGAATAAATCGCAAATTGGAAGGTTTTTAACATTTATTGACGTCGATGAGACAAATGAAGAGGATATTTCAAAAAAAATACGTCTTTTAAAAAGAAATTTAGAAAAAATATTTCCTCACATTAAGGGCATAAATACTAAAGAATTTATTGTTTTAACTGACAATACTCACAGTCTGAAATTTGACGATTCATTCGCTATGGAGAGTAGTGAGTGTTTAAAAGATGTTCATTTCATCAATAGCAATGCTCCCTTTCATTACCAAGAGTCAACAAATGAGAGCGGCGGAGATTCCGATGTTGCACTGACTCACGTGTCCCGAGGGCTAAAAGTTTTATCACAAATCAAGTCAATCCTATCTTAATTTATTGTTAATTAAGTGATTCAAGGGTGTTGACAAATATTTTTAAAGAGCTGAAAATTAAGATTATCTAATTAAAAGAATATATTTGCAGTTTTGCATATTAATAAATGATTACAAATGGAATGTAATCTCAAACTTCAAGGAGAAGGTTGGATGAAAAAAACAATTCTAATCGCAGGATTAGCGGTACTTTCAACAAGTGCATTCGCTACAATTTCTAGAATGCAGGCTCTAGGTCAAGATTCTTCAAAAGGATCTCACTACCAGTCAGATACTAGAAATATCTTTAGAAACGCTGCTGAAGTAAATAACTTCAAAAACTTTGCAGTAACTGAATGGGGACAAGCAACTCCAAGTGCTAATGATGAAGCTACTGCTGAAGGTGGATTCTTTAGAGAAATGGGTTCTTTTGCTTACGGTATCTACTTAAACGATCAAAACAATGACAGTGACTTTGTTGCTTCTGCAACTACTCCAAGAGGTTATGCAAATGACAATGGTGGTTCAAACGCAATCGCTATGGGTGACAATAACTTTGTAGATAATACAAATTCAGTTAACCTTTTCTTTGCTGGTGACATGGGCGTTAAATGGGGAGCGAGAGTAAACTATTCTAAAGCTTCTAATGAAACAACTTCAAACAATAAAGCTGAGTACTCAGGACTTGGACTTGGTCTAGGAATGGAGCTTGGAGATATCGCAGCTTACGCAAACCTTTCTTTAAAAGATGACTATGAAGGTGCAACTGGTGTTTCTGCAGGTACAGCTCAAACTAAATTTGAAGGTGGCGGACTTAACTTAGGTGTATCTTACAACCTAATGGGTAACACTATCTTTGTTGATTACGATAAGAAAGACGGTGAGTACACTGCTTCTGGTGTTGCTGCTAAGAATGAAACTGAGCAAACAATTATTGAAATTGGTGTTGGTAGAATTCACGAAGTTTCTTCAACTTCAAGAGTTATGATGGATATTGCTTACAAATCTTCTAAAGCTGAAGATAAAGATGGAACTACTGCAACTAACAATGAAGAAGTTAAGAGATCTGAACTTCCTCTTGCAATTGGTTTTGAAACTGAAGCAACTTCTTGGTTAACTCTTAGAGGTTCTATTAAGCAAAATATCTTTATCAATAAGCAAGAAGTTAAAGTTGGTACAACTACGACTAAGACTACTAGATCAAGTAACACTAACGTAAATGCTGGTGCAACTCTTAACTTTGGTAAACTTAAAGTTGACGGTATGATCGGTACTACTAACGGTTCTAGAGCTGGTGCAGCGTACAATCAAAATGACGGTGTTCTTGCATTAGACAACCTACTTACTAAAGTAGCAGTTCACTACTGGTTCTAATTTAAATTTTTAAAATTAAATTTAAATATGAAGGCCTCACTTGTGTGGGGCCTTTTTTATGTCCACGACGGACGGTATGCACGAGAAGGCAGGAGCCGAGAGCGAGCGATCCCCCAATGAAAAACAGAAAATTTTTATAAAGTAGAAATAAAAAGTTAGAAAAAAATTAATAAAATTCAAAAATAATAATTCAAAGAACTTTTCAAAAAAATCAAAATCAAAAAACATTATCAAAAAGAATTAAACTTTCATTACTTTAATTTACATAAACGTTTAATTTTATTTGACAGGAATTACATAAAACCTGACAATAATATTAATATCAAATTAATATTTTATAATCACACTTTTTCAGGAGAAAATTGGATGAAAAAGATTTTAGGTTTTACAGTTATCGCAGCTATTGGATTGGCCTCGACTTCTGTTTTTGCAACGAAAGCAAGATTGTTAGCATTAGGTATGAATGAGACTGATAATGAAGGTTCTTATTATATCGATGATAACAGAAACATATTCATGAACGCTGCAAACATTAACAACTATGCTGATTCTGTAATCATTGAATGGGGTTCTAACGGTGCTTCTTCAGGTGGTTCTGGTGGTGCAAACAAGACTGATCAAGATCATTCTCCACAAGCTGAAGGTGGATTCTTTAAAAGAAGTGGGAACTTTGTTTACGGACTTTACTATGGTGCCGAATCAAATACTTCTTCTCTATTAAGAGTTGTTGCTTCTTCTCCAACAGTTGTTGGTGCAGGTGCTACAGGTCCGGTTCTTGATTCTGCTGACAATCAGTTAGATATTTTCTTTGGTGGAACAACTGCTGGTCTTAAGTGGGCTGGAGATTTTGTTTACACAACTGATAAAAATCAATCTAGACTTCAGAACGATAGTGCTATGGCGATTAAGTTAGGTCTTATTGGTTCAAACTGGGATTCTTTTGCAAATATTTCTCTAAGATCTAAGTCAGTAGCTTATGATTCTGGTGTTTCTCATAAATTTGACGGTAAGTTAGGTTTCCATGTTGGTGGTGGATATAAGATCGGAAACGGAAAAGTTTTTGGTTATATCAAAACTTTCAAGTGGGATCAGTATGATAGTTCTGCAACAGCGATTAACGCTAACAGAAAAACAACTGTTGAAGGTAAATTTACTAACTGGTCTGTAGGTTATGCACATACAACTGAAGTTAGTTCTAAGAGTAGAGTTTTCACAAGTATTGCTTATTACACTAAGAGCATTGAAGCTGACTTTGGTGCAGCTTCTGGTTCTGCCACTGATGGAAAAACTGAAGCTAAGAATACTTTGGTTCCTGTTGTAATTGGTTACGAAGCAGATGCAACTTCATGGTTAACTCTTAGAGGTTCAATTACTCAAAATCTTCATGGTAAGAGAAATAACAAAAATTACGGTAACATGAATGCTCTTGCACAAGCTTTTGCAGGTGTGCAGTTTGGTTCTGATACTAAAGGTGGAGATGTTTCAATTGATAGTTCTACTTCAGTTAATGCTGGTGCAACATTAAACTTTGGAAAACTAAAGCTTGATGGGATGATTGGTACAACAAATGGTGCTAGAAACGGAGCTACATTTGGTACTTCAACTGCTTCTGGTCAAAACGGTAGAGCCGGTGTTCTTGCTCTTGATAACTTAATGACAAGAGTAGGGATGACTTACAACTTCTAGTCGTTATTTAAAAAATTATATTTCATAAGAAGGGGCCACATGGATGTGGCCCTTTCTTTTTGGATCATCTGTAAAAAAATTATCTTCTTAATATTCTTCTCTATATTTCTCATCACTTAGTATTTTCATATTCTATGATTCTTGCATGTGCTCTCTCTAAGTTTAACTTTGGAGGGGAAATGATGAGAGAGGAATTGATACACACAAGGGAATTTCCCTATCATATTACGGCCAGATCAAATGGTAAGGAGTTCTTCTCTCTGCCTACGCGTATTGTGTGGGAGATCTGTTGTGAGCACTTAGCACTTGCTTCAGAGCTCTACAATATTAAGGTTTTTCAATTTGTTCTCATGTCCAATCACTATCATCTACTTGTTCGTACTCCAGATTTAAATATTGAGCAATTCATTCACTATTTTCAGCGCTCTGTTGCCCGTGAAATAAACCTTAGGGCGAATAGGATTGATCGTGTATTTGAAGGGCCTTTTAGATGGAGTATTGTGGAGAATAAGAGGCATCTCTCTTATGTTATTCGCTACATTTTTCAAAATCCTGTGCGCGCTGGAATCGTGGAGAACTTTGAGGACTACGCCTATTCAACCATTCACTTTAATTTTGACGAAAGTGATCCCTTTCCACTTCATTTTAACGAGCTCTATCCATTTGTTGGAAAGGATTATCGCTTTCTGGATCTGCATAGGAAGTTTTCTAGGGGGCAGTTAGCGGTGATTAGGTCAGAACTAAGAAAGAGGACATTTCTTATGGGTAAGGATCGAGTCCCTAGAAGTTATGTCGAAATTTCTAATAACATCTAGGCTAATTCCTTGAAATTACTGATTATTGATTCCAATTGTGTGTGGTGTATAATGTACACATTGAAAAGGTTTCGTTAGAGCGAAGAGAAGAGTCTACTCCTAATGAAAGAGAGAGGAGTATGTTTCGAAGATGTTCTTGACTGTTTTGAAGAAGGGAAGTTCTATGGAGTTTTTAAAAATCCTAGCTCTAATTTTCCGAGGCAATCTGTCTTTCTGGTTAAGATAAATGATTACCCCAGTATTGTGCCTTTTATAGAAAACGAAAATGAAATATTCTTAAAAACAATTATACCTGATAGACGGTATAAAAAATTCATTAAGGAGAAGCTTTAATGAGTGGTGAACTTAATAATGAAGAGCTTGATCTTGCTAATCAATTTTCTCGAGGAGAGTTTAAGAAATCCGATGATCCAAGAGATTTCAAAGAAATTGCTAGGCGAACAAAGAATTCAAGAATTAACCTTCGACTTCAAGATGATGTATTAGAATTTTTTCAAAAGAAAGCCGATAGGGAAGGTGTTCCTTATCAAACGTTAATCAACAGCGCTCTTTATAAAATCGCAAAGGGAAGATTGGTTGAAATTGAAGTTGCTGATCTGGTAAAAGAAATTAAGGAAATTAAAGATAAAATTTCCGAATTAAAGTTAGGTACTTAGCTTTAGTATTTAATTTGTCTGATCGCTTCATAGGCCGCTGTAGTGGCAACGCTGGCAAGATTTAGTGAGCGTATATTTTCACTGAGAATAGGAAGTGAAACCAATTCATCTTGGTACTTACTTAGGACTTCTTGTGGCAGACCTTTTGTTTCGCAACCAAAGACCAAGTAACAATCTTCTTTAAAACTTGTTTCAAAGAGATTCTTCTTAGCATTCTTAGTAAAGAAGTGAAGAGTTTCTAGTTGTGGTTTTTCACTGTCTAGAAATTCTTGGAAGTTTTGGTATTCAGTAATTTTAACGTGTTTCCAGTAATCAAGTCCCGCTCGTCTGACGGCTTTTTCATCGATATCAAAACCTAGCGGATGAATGAGAATAAGTTCTGCATTTAAAGCGACACAAGTTCTGCCAATTGATCCGGTGTTACCTGGAATTTCTGGAGAGTAGAGGACAATTTTAAAATTAGATTTATTCATAGAGATTTTTAGGATTTAAAAAATGGCGAACCTAAGAAAGTTAGGTTCGCCATTATAATTTTTATGAGTTCTTTAAGAAATCAACAAGTGTTCTAACGATAAGTCCTGAAGCACCTTTGCTTGGACAGTAGGCCTTGTGACCTTGGCTGTCTCCGATACCTGCGATATCAAGATGCGCCCATGGAATATCATTCTTAACAAATTTTGAAAGAAATGCTGCTGCTTTTGAAGATCCACCAAAGCGTGATCCACCAATATTTTTAAGATCAGCAATAGGAGATTTCATATCATTGTGAAATTCTTCAATGATTGGAAGTTCCCACATGTATTCGTCAGTGTTCTTAGCTGATTTTAAAATCTTGCTAGTAAGTTTTTGGTTGTTACCCATGATTCCACAAACTTCAGTACCAAGAGATACAAGTACCGCTCCAGTAAGAGTTGCTGAGTCAATAATAGCATCTGGCTTTAGGTCACAAGCGTAATCAAGACAATCAGCAAGAACAAGTCTTCCTTCTGCATCTGTATTTAAGATTTCAACAGAAAGTCCGTTTCTTCCTTTAACAATAGCATCTGGCATTGTGGCATGTTCGTTAACAGCGTTATCTGTCATACCAAGGATACAAGTAACTTTAACATTGAGACCAAGTTTCGCTACTGCTCTAAAAGCTGCATAAACTGTAGCAGATCCGGCCATGTCAAATTTCATGTTAACCATTGATCCACCTGGCTTTAATGAATATCCACCAGTATCAAAAACAAGTCCCTTTCCTACAAGAGCAATATGCTTTGTATTCTTAGTTACTTTCGAAGGAGTGTAAGTTAAGTGAACTAATTGTGGCTCGTATGCAGAACCATCATTTACAGAGAGGAATAATCCCATCTTTTCTTTCTTAAGTTCAGCTTTTCCAAGAACCTTAGCTTTTACGCCTTTAGTTCCTTTGATATCTTTAAGTACTTCTTTAGCGTAAACAGTACTTCTTTGAATATTTGGTGCTTCGTTAACGAAGTCTCTCGAAACATTGATAGACTCAGTTACAACTAGAGTGTCATCAATAACTGCTTGAAGCTTCTTAGCTTTAGTTTTCTTTTCACTAGAATCTAGAATTACTTCAGTTAATTTAGTTTTTGTTTGTTTAGAAAAGTGACGATCAAACTTGTAATCAGCGAGAGCGATACCTTCAACAAGAGCGTTAAGTGATTCTTCCGCTTTACCCTTTAGAACAAAACCATCTAATTGCAGAGCAACTTCACTGTGTTTTGTCGCTAACATTTTGAAAATCTTTGCAGCTTGATTTCTTAAACCTTCAAAAGTTAACTTCGTTTTAGTTCCTAGTCCGTAAACAAGAACTGTCGTTCCGTTTGCAAGGTGGAATAGGAAAGTGTCTCCAAGAGAACCAGTAAAATCTTTTGCAGAGTTAATCGCCTCGAAAGTAGACTTTAGCTCTTTAGACCAATGGGCGTTTACAATTGCCTTTGATGCTTTAGCTTTACCTTTGGCCTCTACAGTTTTTTCGAATGCAGAAACAAGTACAAGTGAGTCACTTGAAAATTCTTTTGCTCCGAGATTAAGAGTATATTTCATGAAATCTCCTTTATTTTAAAGGCCTAACGGCCCGATTAGTTGTCTATTAAAACTTGGCGGTATAAACTATCATGATCATATTAGAATGCCAAAATTGTAAGAAGGTACTAAAGACCAATGTTTAAGCTCATCCCAAGGTATTTAGCAGTTAATTTCATAACTCCGTTTTTGATGAGTTCTTTCTTCTTTGTAACTTTCCTTCTCACTTTTCAACTTTTCCGAATTATTAAAATAGTTATCAGTAAAGGCGTCGAATGGAGCATGGTTTTTGAACTCATGGGTCATATCTCCATTTCATTCATCCCCATGGCACTGCCCTTATCGTGTCTATTTGCCACAATTTACACGTTAAATAAGCTTAGTGAAGATTCTGAAATTGTTGCAATGCGCTCTTTTGGGATCACTAAAATTCGACTCTTTATGCCTTTTCTTATTTCAGGTCTCTTTATCGGTGCTTGTGTCTACTCCTTGAATAATAAAGTGATTCCAGCTTCAAAAACTCAATTTAAAAATACGATTATCAGACTAACTTCTAAGGGAGTTCTGACTGAGATAAAGTCGGGACAATTCTTTACAGAGATTCCTGGCATTACTCTCTTCGCAGAAAAAGTTATTGAGAATGGCAGAAAGATGGACAATGTCTTTATCCAGAAAAAGGGAAAAGGAAGTCTCATTGAGCAAGTTGTAGTGGCCAAAGAAGGCGCGCTTATCAAGATTCATGATAAGGAGTGGGGGATTCCAAGTGTTAGGCTACACCTCAAAAATGGAAGTATAATTAAGAGATTTTCGGACTCTGAGAGTGATATAGAAAAAATTCTCTTTCAGGATTACGATTTTCCGCTCACAAGTGGGGGCGTGATATCTGGTTTTGTCACAAAGGACGGAATGAGGACCAATTCTGAACTTAGGAAAGTTATAGATAAGGTCACAAAGGAGTCTCTTGCGCTAAATCTTTCTAGTAGAGATATGGAAAAGAGAATGGCCAAGACTAAGCTTGAGTTGTGGTCGAGAATTAATACCCCTATTCAGTGTCTAGTTTTTGTTTTTCTAGGCTTTGTTCTGGGAATTAAACATGGAAGAGGTAAGACTAAGAATACCTCTGGTAGGGCGCTAATCTTTATTTTAAGTTATTATGCCTTGTTTTTTCTTGGGGTAAGCCTTTCTAGGAAAGGAATTATTCCAGCTCACGTCTCAGTTTTCACTCCGACGCTTTTATCTACACTCATTGGAGCCTACTTCTATAAGAAGTTAGACTGGATGAGCTAGAGGCTTCTTTGGTATTCTACAGACGTGATAACTTTTCCAGATTTTGTGTAGATGAATAGTGGAAGTTTGAATCCATTAGCTTCTGCTTGAGGAAAAACAAGAGATTTAACACCAGATCTAGACTTTATTGTTAGAGCTTTATTATTTAAATAGACTCTCGCAACATTAATATTTCCAAGGAAAACTCTAACAAGTTCACCTCTAATGAGCAGGTTCCTTCCTTGTTTTAAAACAAATTTCTTTATTGGTAAATCATCTGATTTATAAGTAATCCAAGTGTCCCCATCAACCGCACTGATAAAAATATTTTGTTTGCCAGCGATAAGAGAATTTTTAAATTTTGCAGGGATTAAACTTACAACTTTTTGGTCGCTTGAAATTTTATAAAGGGGAAGAGTGAGAGACTTGAGCTTAATCTCTTTTTCAACTTCTTCTTTTTTCGTTTCTTTTTTCTCTACTTTCTTTATTTCTTTTGGTGCAGCCACTACTGCTTTAACTTCTTCAATTTTTTTAGCTTCAACAACTTTCTTAACTTCAACAACTTTCTTAACTTCTTCAACGCTAGTTAGGGGAGTTTTCTCTGTGAGAACCTGAGGTTTAACATTTACAAGTGGAGTTTGAATAACTTCTTCGATTTTATCTTCAACATCAGCAATTGTATCTGTTGATTCTTGATTATTTGAATTAATAGCAATTACAAAAACAATTATAAGTGCAACAAAAACTCCAGCAATTGTTAAATATTGACTTGGAATTTCACTTGAACTTGAAGACTCAGATGGAACTTCATCTGCACCAGTTGATAGAGAAATTTCTTCGTGTGGTGGTGAAATTGGCTTTGAACCATAAGCGAGGTTTAAAAGCCTAAGGCACTCTGCTTCTTTAAGGTTAACTGTCTTAGAGTAAATTTTAACAAAACCTATGACATAAGCCTTGCTTGGTAAATCATCAAAATTATTATTTTCTAAATTTTCTAAAATAGTTACACTGATTCTTGTATGTTGAGAAATAACTTTAAGAGAAAGGTTCTTGGCTTCGCGAGCTTCTTTTAAAGCGCTACCGATTGTCCTATCATTTACAGCTTCCAGTTGTGTTTCTACAACACTTAAGCTTTCGTGATTTTCTGTCTCTTCGTTATTGTTGATTTCTGTATTCATAAATTTTACTTTCTAGAATGAAGGGCTATTAAATTTATTTTTAGCCTTCTTCTCTTTTACAGGCATTTCATCACTTGCCTTGGTTCTTAAAATTTGCTGATTTGTGATCTTACTTAATTTTAAGGTAGCAAGTGTCGAATATCTAGTAGCGGAAAAACGTTCTATAACTTCTTGGAATTTAGCCCTAGCCTGTCCATATTCCTCAAGTTCTAAATAAGTTAAGCCTTGCATGTAAAGTGGTTGAGGATTTTCAAAACATTGTCCCTGTTGTCCCTCTTTGAACCACTTTAGGGCCGAGTGATATCTAAATTCATCAAAGTAGAGCTTTCCTAGTTGAAAGCTGGCGGGGCAATAGTCTTGGTTTTGAGTATTTGATAGCACTAGATTTTGTTTAGCGGCCTTCTTATTTCCTAGTTTTAAATAAATGAGGGCCATATTGTAATGTGTTCTAAACTGGTGTTCATAAGTCAGGTTTTGTAGAACTTTATTGTATTGGTTTAAGGCCATTTGATATTGCTTTTTTTGGAAGTAAATTGAACCGAGATTATTTAGGGCGTCTGAATTCTTAGGGTCAGCAAGGGTTGCAGCATTGAGGTAATTAAAAGCTAGCTTATCTTGTTTTAAGAAAAAGTAGCACATTCCCAGATTGTTGAGGACTTTTGAATCTTCTTTATCAAGCTCATAAGCTTTTAGGAGATATTTGAGAGCTTGCCTGTATTCCTTAGAAACTAATTTTTCCGTTCCATGAGAATAGTATAACTCAGCTCTTTTCTGTTCTGGAGTCTTATAAAGACTATTACTTGCACAAGAAGATAGAAGAATAGTCATTAATATAAGTGTAGAAAAAATCCCTTTTTTCATTAAAGCTCCGAACGTTCACATGACCTCTATGTCATGTCACTTCATTGTACTTGTATCACACAGGTAAATCAACAAAAGCACAGTGTAGAAACGGTCTCAAAGTGTCTAGTTCCGGGAAATAAATCTAGAATAGTGACATCTTTGATTTTAAAGTCGAGCTTGAGAGATTTTATATCCCTGATGGCCGAAGAGACTTCACAATTGATCATGAAAATATATTTTGGTTTTAATTTTTCTACTAACTCTTGAATGTTTTTAAGACCAGATCTTGGTGGATCTAAAATGATAGCCAACTCTTGGTTGGGAGAGACTTTTTGGGAGATTTCATCAATGGCACCTTTACCATAGAGGTTAATTTCTTCAAATTCTTGGTGCGTAGCTAAATTCATTTTTTCTGGGGAAAAGCCATCTATCACTAGAGTTGGGTACTCTGAAAGATCTTTTGAAAGATTTCCAGCTCCTCCGAACAAATCTAGGAGGGTTGTCCCTGGCTTAATGTATTTTCTGACTTCACTATGAAGGTGAGTGATCATTTTTTGATTCATAACCTCGTTAACTTGTGTAAAACCACCAAAGGCATATCGTTGATTTGTGTGAACTTCGACTACGCCATCTCGCTCGTAAATTTCAATATGACCACTTTCCGGAGAGTCTTTAACGAGTAGGAGCCAGTGGTTGTCTTTATAGAGCTCAGCAAGTTTTAAGGATAATTTACTATTTATCACCTTGCAGGATGGGATTTCTTCAATTGTTCCATTTAGAGAGTCGATGAAGCCCAGTTTACCTTGCACCTTGTTGTAATGGAGCTGAATTCTATTTCTATAGTAGAAGCGCTCTGGGGCCGCAACGATCTTTGGCGCCGTTTCCATTTGGCTCACGTAACTAAATAGGCGTGTGGCAATTTCAGACTTAAGTTCTATTTCGTTCTCGTAACTTGTGTGAAGGTAATGACAGCCTGAACAGTTCGCGAAATGAGGACAAGTGGCCTCAATTCTAAGCGGTGAGACTTCTGTGAGGTCATCAGTTGAGGTTAGTCTTGAAAAGATTAGCCGACCTTTCTTCTTGGTTTTGAAAGCTTTGGCATTTCCTGACTCACCGGGAAGAGTTTTCTCGATGAAGGCAACCTGATCAGCATTTTTGCTAATTCCTTGACCTAGAGGGTCAATATGGTCAATTTTAAATTCTATTTTTTTCATAATATCCAATAGGTAAAAAAAGTAACTTATAAAATGATATCAAATTTAGTATTATCATAGTGTTATGGGAAAACTATTACAAAAAATACCATTTCTCCTTGAATTCTTTTTTAATGGAGCTTTTATATGTCTTTATTCGTTAAAGTCCATTAAAAAAATTCCTACGAATTGGAACCTCGAACTAATTGACAGCATTATTCATAATGCAACTTACTTGGTTCCTGTTGTACTCATGATTAATGTCTTTTCTAATTTTAAAAACTCAAAGGGATTAGAAGACTTCTTAAGAAGATATATTTTTTCAATTGTAGTGCTTGTTCCTTTGTTGATTACTTGGGGTGACGTGGAATTTGCTTTCATGCTCTCATCGGCTCACTTACTATCTTCTATCCTTGCTTTATATGATGACAATACTCCTAAGGATAGTAGTGATGATCCTCAGCATGAACAAAATCTCTTTCAAGGTTTAAGATTAAGACCAGCGCAAATGGTTTTATTTTCTTTTCTTGGAGTTATTTTTCTTGGAACTTTCTTGCTTATGTTGCCTATTTCATCTGCAGATGGAAAAAGTATTTCCTTTATTGATGGTTTCTTTATGGCGACTTCTGCAACTTGTGTGACAGGGCTTACGACCTTATCTCTTCAGGATAACTTTTCCCTCTTCGGGCAAGTGGTGACTTTAGTTCTCATTCAAATTGGTGGACTTTCAATTATGACTCTTTATTCTTCAATGGCCATTCTTCTTGGAAGATCGATGCGAATGAAAGATAGAGTTATTATGCAGGATCTTTTAGATGTATCAAGTCTAGAAGAGCTTTTTGCAATGATTGTAAACATTATTAAGTACACTTTCCTTATAGAACTTTGGGGTGGAATTGTTTTAACAATTGCCTTTACCTTTGAAGGTTTTGAATTTGGTAAAGCTCTTTATTATGGTTTCTTTCATAGTATTTCCGCCTTTTGTAATGCTGGCTTTAGCTTATTTAATAATTCCCTTGAAAGCTATTCCACATCACCTATGATCACTGGAACCATTGCCATCTTAATTACTCTTGGTGGTCTAGGTTTCATTGTTCTAAAAGAATTAAAGGAAGTTATTACAAAAGGTAAAAAACTTGTTCGTCTTGGACTTCACTCAAAAATCGTTATTACAACTTCAATAGTTTTAACTGTATCGGGAACAGTCTTTATCTTTTTTGGAGAGTTTTTAAATTCAATAGATTCCTATACCTTATGGGAGAAGATGCAAATTTCCGTTTTTCAATCTGTGACTCTAAGAACAGCTGGATTTAACTCTATTCCTCTCACCAGTTTAAATAAGTACAGCATATATATGATGACGCTCTTCATGTTTATTGGGGGAAGTCCAGGTTCAACCGCTGGTGGTGTTAAGACTACTACTTTGGCTATTCTCTTTTATTCTATAAAATCAACGCTTCTAGGTGAAAAGAAAGTTACCGTTCTTGATCGAAGAATTCCTTCTCCCATGGTTGTGAGAGGAACTGCGCTGATGTTTATTTCCATCTTAACTACTAGTGTATTTATATTACTCATAATGAAAATTGAACCAGAGCAATCCTTCTTACCAATATTTTTTGAAGTTATTAGTGCGTCTGGAACGGTTGGATTAACTCTTGGAATAACTCCCTACCTGTCAGTGATGGGGAAAATGGCGATTTCAGCTTTAATGTTGATAGGTCGTATTGGTCCGCTAACACTTATTCTGGCCATAGGTCAAAGAAACAGGAATAGGGGAAAAGTTGACTATCCTGATGGAAGAATTATGATTGGGTAAAAAGCTCATGTAAAATAGGTTTAATTTAAAAAGGATATATTATGATTGTTGCGGTCATTGGACTAGGAACATTTGGAGCAAAAACAGCAGTTCGTCTTTTTGAGAAAGGTGCTGAAGTTATTGCTATTGATAAAAATGATGAACTAGTTGATAAAATTAAAGATCGTGTGACCCACGCTGTTTCTCTTGATGTAACAGATGAAAGGTCTCTGCGTTCAGTAAATATTTCTGATGTTGATGTGGCGGTTGTCGCTATTGGTGATCACATTGAAATGAGTATCTTAGCCGTAACTATGCTTCGTCGCCTTGGGGTGGGAAGGGTTATTGCTCGTGCCACTTCAACACTACACGAACATGTTCTTCAAGAAATTGGAGCTTCGGAAATCATTAAAGTGGAAGAAGAGATGGGTGAGATTATCGCTTCTAAGATTGTCGCCCCTCACGTTATGCAGAGGTATAATTTCTCTGCCGGTTACTCAATTGTAGAATTAAAGCTTGGTAAGAAATTTGAAGGTAAGACCATTGTCGAAAGTAAGATTAGACAACGTTACAACTTGAACATTGTCGCTCTTCAGAAGAAAATTCCTTATATTTCTGAAGATGGAAAATCTGCCTATAGAGTTGAGATTAATGATTGTCCGATGCCTATGGATGTTATTGAATCCGATGATATTATTGTATTAGTTGGTAGTGAGAAGAACTTTAACAAGCTCTTTGCTGAATTAGTGGAGGGATAAATTGAATTTATCATTAAAAAATAGAGTTGCTGCTAGTTTTATTATCGCCTGCTTTGTCGTACTTGTTGTAGGCTTCACAGTTTTCTTTCATTTGAATTCTTTAAATAAAGAAATTGAATCGATTACAGTAAAATCAAATAGGGTTTCTCTTCTAACAGATGAAATTCGAATTTCAGCTGTGTCGATTTTAAAGTATCAAAGAAGAATTTTGGCAAATAAATCTTCTCCGGAACTCGTAGAGAAAATTGTAAACCTTTGTGACAGTTTTACTTCTCAATTGCAAACACTTGATTCGCTCTATCGTGATCCTGATGTAAAGAGGGTTGTGGCGCAAATGCAATCATATGTTGATTCTTTGAAAGTTGTTCTAGGAAAGGCCTCTCTCTTTCATAGGGATAATATAGGAATGGCCTCTATTGGAGATCTGGCTGATAAGATTTTAGATTCCTTTAGTGAATTTCAAGATATCCAATATTTTCAATCAGTGGAGAGAGATAAGAAGATAAAGAAAATTATCAATGAAACGAAGAGAAATATGATGATTACTTTAATTATCAGTTTCCTGGGAACTATTATTTTAGGTCTCGTCGTTCCTGGTAAGATTGCTCTTCCATTTAAGAAAATTAAGGACGCTATTAGGGAGCTACAAGATTGTAACTTTGATGTATCCATCTACTACTCTCAGGATGATGAAATTGGTGAAATTGCCAGAGAGATGAATAAAATGATTCATTCTTTTAAAGTCTTTGAAGAGCTGAGAACTGATAGGATCTCACTTGAGAATAGAAAATTCGATGCTCTAGCAAACTTAGTGAAAAAACCAGTTCTTCTAGCGAACGCAAATAATCAAATTATTTACATGAACTCTAGACTTTATTCTCTCTTGCAAGTTCAATCCGAAGACGTCATTGGGAAAACTATGAGTGATACTCTCATTCCTGAGTCGATCATTGAAACTTATCAACTGGCGATTAAGAGGCGAAGTAAAATTGAAAATGCGGATATCATTATCCCGCCAAAAAAGGTTAAGGAGAAAGATCTTGAGGTGGATCAATCAATAGTCCTAGATGAAGACGCACCGAAGCAGGAAAGTACTGAGCCAGTAGTTGAAGAGAATATTTTTCAAGGTTATGGAAATGTTATCCCTATTAGGGGTAAAGAAAGCTCAATGGACTACTATCTTATGGTCCTTTCTGAAGAACTTCACGTTTAAAATCAAGTTCTTGATGCAATAGGTAATATGAGAGGATATATTTTTAGTAAATATCCTCTCCAGCCTTTTTAAATGCCTAAAAATTGGTTAATATAGTGCTTTTTAGGCAGTAGAAAATAGGCACAAATAAATGGACCAGAAATTCATCAGAAACTTCTCTATCATTGCACATATTGATCATGGTAAATCGACACTTGCAGATAGATTATTAGAAATAACAAATACCGTTACAACTAGAGAGTCGAAAGACCGCCTTCTAGATAATATGGATATTGAAAAAGAGCGTGGAATTACCATTAAAGCTCAGACTGTCAGGCTTTCTTATAAAGCCAAAGACGGAAATACTTACTATCTAAATTTAATCGATACTCCGGGGCACGTAGACTTCGCCTATGAAGTGAGTCGTTCTCTTGCTTCTTGTGATGGAGCCCTCTTAGTTGTTGATGCTTCTCAAGGTGTTGAAGCACAAACATTGGCCAATGTTTACATGGCCATGGAAAATGACTTAGAAATTATACCAGTTTTAAATAAGATCGACCTTCCACATGCTGACGTAGATAAAGTTAAACAAGAAATTGAAGATGTAGTTGGAATTGATGCTCTAGAGGCCGATGAAGTTTCTGCCAAATCAGGTATTGGAATGGAAGGGTTACTGGAAACTATTATTGAAAGAGTTCCTGCTCCAAGTGGAAAACCTGAAAATGATCTACAAGCACTTATTTTTGATTCATGGTTTGATCCGTATCAAGGTGTTGTAGTTCTTGTAAGAGTGGTTGAAGGGACTTTAAAAAAGAAAGAAAAAATATTTTTAAAATATTCAGATCAGGAATATGAAGTCCTAAAAATGGGAATTAATAGTCCTTTCTTTACTGATGTTAATGAACTTGCCGCAGGTGAAGTAGGAATGCTTATTTGTGGAATTAAGGCCGTAAGAGATGTGAAGATCGGTGATACAGTTGTTCACGCAAAGAAAAGGGATACCCCTAATCTTGCGGGATATTCGGAATCAAAGCCCATGGTTTTCTGTGGAATTTTTCCTGTAGAATCTGTTGATTACGAGCCTTTAAAAGAATCATTAGAGAAGTTAGCTTTAAATGACTCATCTTTTACTTATGAACCTGAAACTTCAGGGGCCCTTGGCTTTGGTTTTAGATGTGGATTCTTGGGTCTACTTCATATGAATATTATTCAGGAAAGATTGGAGAGAGAGTTTGATTTAAATCTCATTTCAACAGCACCTTCAGTTTCCTATAAAGTTGAACTTAATGATGGATCAGTTTTAGATGTAGAAAATCCAGCAGACCTTCCAGAAGCTGGGGAATATGAAACCATTTCTGAACCTATCGTAAGAATTTCTATTCACCTTCCAAATGAATTTGTTGGAAGAATTATAAAACTATGTGAGCAAAGAAGAGGAATTCAAACAGACCTGAACTATATAACTGAAGACCGTGTGCAAATTACTTACGATCTTCCTTTAAGTGAAATGGTTTTTGACTTCTATGATAAATTGAAAGGTATGTCCAAAGGTTATGCCTCAATGGATTATGAATTTAAAGGCTATGTACCATCAACTCTTGTGAAGGTAGATATTCTTTTAAATGGTGAAAACGTTGATGCTCTTTCTCTCATATGTCACAGAGATAATGCTCATCAAAAAGGTAAAGTCTTAGTTATAAAATTAAGATCAATTATCGACAGACAACAATTTGATATTGCAATACAGGCCGCTATTGGGGCTAAAATTATATCCCGTGAAACGGTAAAAGCACTTAGAAAGAACGTACTTGCTAAGTGTTATGGTGGAGATATCTCAAGGAAGAGAAAACTCCTAGAAAAGCAGAAAGCTGGTAAGAAGAGAATGAAGATGGTTGGGAGTGTAGAAATTCCTCAGGAAGCATTCTTGGCCGTACTTAAGGTTGATGATTAAAATGATTGAAGTGGTAATGGAGCATTTAGGTAGAGCTCTACAAATCTACAGTGATGGATCGCACTATGACACTATGCTTGAAGCAAAGAACCAATACTTTGCTTTAACTGGTCAAGTTTTTGAAGAAGATGAAGACTATGAATCTCGTATGTCGGCATTTAATGACTGGTACCTTTTACAGTTTGTTTCTGAAGATGGATGTCCTATTTGGAATTATGTAGAAGAAAATACAGTTGAGGATAATGTCTCCAAGGCATTGCGAACGGTTAAACATTCTATTTATGAATATGTTGGAAAAAACTTTAAAAAGCAGCATGTTCTTAAAGATATTGTTCACAATAGAAAAATTGTCCTCTCAAAGAGAGCAATTATTCCTTCGTTATTAAAGAATGATCTTTTCATTGGAAGAGTGATTGAGACTGAAGGTGAGTATTTTACCTTGTCTGGTCTTTGCTTACTTCCAGGGGAAATCAAAGGCATTTTGAAGAAAGAAGGAAAGAGAATTCGAGCTTTTAATGATTTGAAAAAAGAAGTCGAGTTTCTTTTACTAGTTGAATCCTTAAAAACAAAATGGATTCGCTATGGTCACTTAGATGCAAAATCTATTTTTGTATTTGATTCTTAAATGATTTGGATTGTGAACGTTTTAAGCGTTCACATCCTCAAACTCTTCTGCTTCTTCTAAAGTGTGTTTCTTACTAAGTAGGTAAGGAATCATTCCAAATAGATTCGTACTCACAGAAATAACAAAGTAGAGATTAAATAAAGAGGCACCACCGCTTATATTTACCAGCTTATACAGTTCATCAAATATGAGATGGCCAACTCCAAGACCTGCTGGAGAAATAGGCACTGCTATAGAAATTAAACCAATGGGAATAAATGTAAAAAGTTGACCTATAGGAACAGCAACCTCTAAGAATGGATGAGTCACTAACCAAAAAACAACAATATTTCCAAATTGAAGTAAACAGCTTAGAGCAACTCCACCAAGTATAGTTTTCTTATCTTTACCAATTGTCCAAACTTGAACAAAGGTCTTCCTCAATTTATTTCCAATAACTGGAACTTTTTCAGAAATTTGGAGAATTAGATTTTGAAATTTCTCCGGAAGAAAAAGAGAAATAATAAAAACAAGGGATCCTATAAATAGCACACCATTAAATGTGAGTAGTGCGCTCATTTTAGGTGAGAGTGCAGCCATCTCTTGATAATTTATAAGAGAGAAAATACCCGTTAAAAAGATAAGTCCTACTAGACCTAAGATTCTATCAATGAAAGCTGTCATAACGAGAAATGTCTTAGGAAGACTCTTGTCGAGATCTCTGGCATAGACAAGTTTTATAAGATCTCCTGTAACAGCACCTGGTAGAAAGGTATTAAAAAATTGTCCAATCCAAGTAAGGCTCATTAATCTGACAACAGGAAGTTCCGCTTTTGATTTGGTTTTAAGTAACGCACGCCAACGAAGACTTGATAGATTGATTATAATAATGAAAAGAATAATGGCATAAATCCAATTATTTGATTCACTAATGAGCCTTTTTACGAGACTGAAATCAAGTTTTCCACTATTTACGAGCCACCCAATTAGTGCCCCTGCCAAGAGAAATTTTGCGAGAGTTTTAATCATTCTTAACCTATATTTTTGCACTGCAGGGATTAATTTTTTTCATTCTATATTTAATGAATTTAGTGTTATTGTAAAGGGCTTAAAGAAGTAAAAAGGTGAAATTAATGAAAGTATCAGTAATAGGGACGGGCTATGTAGGCCTTGTAAGTGGAACTTGTTTTGCAGAGATAGGTCATGAAGTGACATGTATCGATATAGATCCAAAGAAAATTGAGAAATTAAATAATGGAGAGTCTCCAATTTATGAACCTGGTCTCGATGAGCTCATTCAAAGAAATATGAAGTCAAATAGACTCCATTTCTCCACTGATTACTCTTCTGTGAATGGTGCAAAATCAATTTTCCTAGCAGTGGGAACTCCTTCAAGTGAGGATGGTTCTGCTAATCTTAACTACTTAAAAGAAGCGGCCTTAAGTGTCGCAAAAGTTATGGCCGAAGATGCCATTATAGTTATCAAATCAACTGTTCCAGTTGGAACTTGTGAGATGATTCGCTCGCTAGTGTCCGAGTGCACAACAAAGAAATTTCACATTGTGAATAATCCTGAATTTTTAAAAGAAGGAACGGCAGTAGATGACTTTATGAGACCTGATAGAGTTGTGATTGGTCACTGTGATCAATACGCTGCAGATGCCATGAGTGAACTCTACGCTCCGCTAGTAAGACAAGGGAACCCCATTTTTATGATGTCGAACCTTTCGGCAGAGATGACTAAGTATGCAGCAAATTGTTTCTTGGCCACTAAAATTTCTTTTATTAATGAAATTGCAAAACTTTGTGATCTTTGTGGAGCAGATATTAATGAAGTTAGAGATGGAATTGGAAGTGATAGAAGAATTGGAAATCATTTCTTATATCCAGGGCCAGGATACGGTGGAAGCTGTTTTCCTAAAGATGTAAAAGCACTTATGTATACCGCAAAAGAACATGGCATGACTTTGAAGGTTGTAGAGGCGACAGAAGTCGTCAACGAAGAGCAAAAGAAGAGAATGTTTGAAAAAATGGTTTCTTACTACGGAGACCTCTCCGGGAAAACTTTTACTTTTTGGGGTGTTGCTTTTAAGGCGAATACTGATGATATTAGAGAAACCAGTGCCATCACTATGGTTGATGAGCTTATCAAAGTAGGCGCTAAAATTAATTACTATGATCCTGAAGCTTCGAAGAACTTTGAAGAACTTATGGAGTCAAATGAAGCGACAAAGGGTCATACTAAAGCTTTTGATAGTAAGTATGATGCTTTAAAAGGAAGTGACGGTCTTGTCGTTATGACTGAGTGGAGAGAATTCACTGCACCTGACTTTGATGAAATTAAAAAGAACTTAAATAAAGCCGTTATTTTTGATAGCCGAAATCTTTATAAAACTAAGACAGTTTTAGATCTTGGTTTTGATTACTATGCTATTGGAAAAAGAATCTCAAAATAAATTGGAGTCGAGAAATGAAAGTAGCTATTGTTCAAATAACCTCAGTTCTCGACTATAAAAAAAACCTAAAAAAACTAGAAAATCTATTAAATGAAATTAAAGGTCAATCCGTTCAGGCAGTCTTTTTGCCTGAATGTTTCTACTCTATGTCCAATGGAAAGGGAGCGACCCCTCACTTGGTAGCAGAAGGTAATGAGCACTATAAAAATATTCAAGCATTAGCTCGAAAATTTGATGTCGCTTTAATTGGTGGTACAGCCGCAACAATGAGTGATGGAGCTGTAGTTAATAGGGCCTATAATTTTGATAGCTCTGGAGTCGATTTAGGTTTCTATGATAAGGTTCATTTATTTTCATGTGATATAACAAAAAACGGAAAGAGAAAGAAAATCAATGAAGGTGATGTTTATACAAGTGGTAAGCTTGATAAATTACTAGAATTTCAAAAGATAAAAATTGGTCTCGGAGTATGCGTCGATTTACGCTTTAGTGAAATGGCCCTACGATATCGAAATATGGGAGCTCAAGTTCTGACTTACTCCTCAGCTTTTACAGTTCCCACAGGTAAGGCCCATTGGCACACTCTAGTCATAGCAAGGGCCATTGAATCTCAATGCTTTGTTATAGCTTCTGCCCAATGGGGAGAGAATAATGAAATCATCCAAACATTTGGTCATTCTTTAATTGTTGATCCATGGGGAGAGATTCTCGTTGATTTAAAAGAAGGGGAGGGGATTTCCGTTTGCGATATTGATCTCACTCTCATTCAAGAAGTTAGAAGCCAAGTGATAATGGGAAGAGAATAATTGAATTTAAAAGTATCTGACCATTTTAAGTTTGATGAAATTCTCAAACTCTACAGAAACCCAGAAGATTTAAAATTGGCTTATCCAAGTGCTGACTATCCCGTAAATAGCTCAGAGTGGAATGAATGGATAAATTGTGAGAAAGCAAATTGCTTCTCATTATTATTCTATCAAGATGAAGAGCTTGTCTCTCATTTGGCCATTAAGGATTACCATGCTAATCCCGGTCTATGTTATCTATGTTTCTTCATTATTGATCCTAACCATAGGAGCAAAGGTTACTCAAAAGAGATTTTAAATCAGACCTACGAATTTGTTAAAGAACAATTGCAAAAAAAAGACTTGTGGTTGGTAGTAAGTGAGGAAAATCCCATCGCCCATGGGCTTTATACTAAGGAAGGATTTCTTCAGATAGATACAAGGCCCGGAGGAATAAGGATGAAAAAGAGATTATGAGAAGTAAGGGTTATCTCCAGAATCATGATCTGTAAGATCAATAACTTCTTCAATTTCTGGAAAGGTCTCTTTAATAAGTCTTTCAATTCCATCTTTTAGAGTGGCACTAGAGCTAGAACAACCTTGGCAACCACCACTTAATTTTAAGAAGAGTTTACCGTTATCAATATCAATAACTTCAACATTTCCACCGTGGGCAGCTAGTGCTGGACGGATTTGCTCATCTAGTAATGACTCAATTTTTCTAATCATGATTACTCCTGTTTTACCCTATTGTTCTACTATTATATCAAATTGAAGGTCAATATCTTAGGCTAAAATTGATAATAATTAACTAAATTTCATGTAGAATTTGCTATATGAAACTACTTCTTGTTGATGATGAGCCCGAAATTTTAAACTTCCTTCAAAAAACCATTGAAGATAAATTCAAATGCCAAATTGAGAGGGCAGAGAGTGGACTTGATGCTTTTATAAAGTGTCAGGATAATATCTTCGATTTTATTATTACTGACTATAAAATGCCCTTTATGACAGGTGCCGCACTAGTTATGGCACTCAAGACAAGAAATAATGTAAATAGTGATACTCATTGTTTAATTTTAACGGCGTATTTAACAAAAGATCTAAAAGAACAATTGAATGTGGATCGTGTTCAATTTCTTTCCAAGCCAATTCAGTTGGATCAGCTCTTTGAGATTATTGGCCCTTTCTTTGAGTTGAGATAAATCATTTCTAATTGACCAAGGGAAGAGAACACTGCATGTTCGACCCTTAGAGTACTTCTACTTATTCCAATGGGATGAAAACCATTTTCAATGAGTTTTTGTTCTTCTTGTTTAGTCCAGCCTCTTTCGGGTCCAATGGCAATGAGAGGATTTTGTATTTTCTCTAAAGCTAACTGGTTAAAAGTTTCAGTTGAGTTTAGTGATAGGAAAAATTTATTTTCAAACTTCGCAAATTGCTTAAAGTCTAAATATTTTGAAAGGTGAAAGTCTGGAATTTGAAAATACGTCTTAGATTGGGCGAGTCCATCAATCATATATTCTAGATACTTTTCATTTTCATATATCTTAGATTGTAGGTAACTCTTCTCTGAAAGAGTGGCCTTAAATAAGTGAAACGATTTTACTCCAAAAGTTGTCGCGTGCTCTAGAACTTTTTTTATTGTTTGTGGACGGCTCAGTCCAATTGCCAAATGAAATTGTCCTTCAAGACCATTGATTCTTTCTTCAATTTTAAGGATCGCCGATTTTTCGTTGATCTCTAAGACCTTCGCTTCAAAAATACCTTTATTTAATATTGTAATTTTCAGGAGATCTTCTGGCTTCACTTTTAAGTGAATATTTAAATGATTCAATCTCTTGGAGTCATTCAACTCTATTAAAGACTTGTCATTAATTTCATGTTCAAAAAAGCAGATACTATTCATAATTCTTCTTATTCCAGTTATATTAGTTACTTTTCATACCTAAATTTCTCAGAGCTTGCAAAATAAAAGAAATGAAAAAGGAAATAAATTTATCCCCCATCATTTCATTAAAAAGCACATTTACTTTAATGTTAGCGCCCCCTGGTTGGGGGAAAACTACTTTAATATTAAACATTTACGAAGAGTTTAATGGGAAAATTGTTTTCATTTCTCCTCTAAAAGCACTTGCGTGTGAATTTTTTAAAAGGGCAAGCCATTTAAAAGGAGTTTACTCACTAAGTTCAAACGACTCTAAAGAGGATGCTAAGAAGTTATTTATTGAGTCTAAGAAGGCGATGCTCGTTCTAACGGCTGAGAAGTTGAGCGACGATATAATAGCAAGAAGTAGTGATGAAAATATCTTATTTATCTTTGATGAATTCCATCTCTTTTATTATTGGGGGCAAAGCTTTAGACCTATACTCTTTGAAAAACTCATGGCAGCTGCCAATAATAGTGCCCAGATGTTAGGATTGACCGCAACGATGGATCCTGCTCTTTTGGAAACTTGGAAAAATGACTTTAATTTGGCGGTGGAGAATATGTATCTTCTAAACCTTGGAAATCAAAAGTTATTAAATATACCCACTAAAATCTACAATTTCTCTCTCTTAAGTAAGATGGTTTTTTATCGTTACTTCTTTAGAGAAGTTTTCTTCAATGACCAAGCAAAAACGATTCTCTTCTTTTGTAGATACAGAAGGGATGTTGAAATGTGGTTAGATTTTAGTAAGAGAAGAAACCTAAATGCCATCGGTTGTGTTGGAGGAGCGGTTGAGGATTTCATTAGAGATCTAGAGGAGAATCCAAGTCCTCGCTGTATCTTTTCAACTTCTGCGTTAAGTCATGGGGTGAACCTTCCCACTATTACACAGGTATTTATTGATTACCCTGTTGATAACAAAGATTTTTGGATTCAAATGGTTGGGAGAGGAGGTAGAGATGGCACCAGTTTTCAGGTCTTTGAGCAAGAAAAGAAATCCTGGAGTTCCATTGGGAATTTGTATCATTCAATGCTACTTTTTATAAAAGATCTTTTTCTATTAAGGCAAAATCTGTGATTACAAAAGTTGAGGGAATAATCCTCTCAAAAACACCATTTAAAGATCGGCATCTTATCTGTCGTTTACTACTGAGAAGTGGTGAAAAAATCTCTGCTATTTTCTATGGTGGACAAGGTGGTGGTACTAAGAAAAAGAGCTCATTTCTAGAATTAGGTCATCTCGTAAAATTAGAGCTAACTAGGGCCAAGGCCAATGCTGAAATTTTTTCAGTTAAAGAATGGACACTAAGTTGGCATCACAACGAAATTAGAACAAATCATAAAGCGTTCTATCTTCTTTGCTTTTTCTTAGAAGTCACAGATAAATTAGCCGTTGAGGCAAATCTCTTTGATGATCTCTATGATGATAGACCTAGTCTAGAGTCGATGTTTAAGGTCTTGAGTAATGCTATTTTCTATTTAGAAAAAAGAACGACACTCTCTGGAGATAATTTTTCGGTAGACCTCTTTGTTTTTTTGGCAAAAACTCTTATAGACCAAGGTGTTTTCCCCGAGAGAACTCACTGTGTATTAAGTGGACATGAATTGGTTGATGTAACTGAAATGACTTTATTAAATGAGCAAGGTGGGTTTGCAGATGCAAGTTGTATAAATTCAGATATGCTTGACTCTAAGGTGAATGCTAGGGACTCAAAGAACTTGTGGTCGTTCCTTTGTCAGACTGCAATTAACAAATATGATTATTTTGAAAGCCTTGAGACTATACCTAAAGAATTTTCGAATAGTTTAATTGATTATCTCTGTTATCAAATTCAAATGAATAGAGCAGATTTCAAATCTCTTAGTTTAATCTTTTAAACATTTAAATGATGATAGAATTTTCTTTATTTGTTTTCCATAAGTCTTGTTCTGCTCCCAAGTCATGAGAGTTGAAATATTATAGAGTTCACCATTACAGTTAAAGAAATATGCCTTTTCGAGGAATAGATCATTCCCTAGCGTGTAGGAATAACCAATTGAGTGAACTTCCTTTACAAAATTCCATGCTGAAATTCTATAACCAGTAAAACGAACTACTTTTCCTTTATTTTTCTTGATCCATTTAAGGCGACCTTTCTTGTAGTTACTTTGATTTTCAGAAAGCTCTTTCTTATCAAAAGAAAAATTCTGAACATTTGTATTGTTAATAGAAATAACAGCTCTTCTGTTTTTTAGTTTAGGGCCAAATAGAGTTAATGGTGTACTTAGGAAGTTGTAAGCATATTGCCAATTTTTAGGGTAGTGTAAAGAGATTTTATTTTTAGTAATTTTAAATGTCTTTTGTTGTGAATAGGAATTATTTATAATGAGGAAAAAGCTAAATAGCGCTAGTGAAAGTCTATACTTCCATTCTCTTTTTAAAATAGTTCTTAAATAGTTCTTATTCAACTGCAAACCTTTTTTTATTATTCTTAATTATCTTTCGGGAAAAAGGATAAAATAGTTAAAGGTTTTTATGAAATCATTCGAAAAAAATAGAGAGTGAAGTGCTTTAATTTCATTTGTTTATAAAGAAAAACTTTAGAGATTCGAATATGAATATTACTTTTATCTTATTAATTACCTTCTTCAATTTTGGACTTCGCGCCGAGGTGAAAGTTGATTCATTTCAAAACACTCTAGATAAATTCGAAAAATATTGTATCGATCAAAATGACGAACTTAGAGAAGATGTTTATGTAAAGGAAGAGTATTACTCATGTCGTGACGAAATGAATTTTCTTCAAGATGAGTTTGCAAAACGTGAAGAATTAATGACATCAAATCCAGATATCTATAAGCAATATAAAGATTGTATTGCTAATAGAGTCAAACCAAAAGTTATACCTTTTATTGAACAAATTAAAGATGTCACTGAGCAGGTTACATGTAATGCTGATGAAAAAGCAGAATTTGAAAAAGATTGTGGAAAAGCTTGGGAGTGCAATAAGTTTAGGGCCATTCTTTCTGGTGCTAAGCTACTTCCAGAAATGATTGAAGAACCAATTACAAAGTTTGTAAGAAATAGCGTACAAAAAAAGAATTATGATAGTGAATGTATTGGAGATGGAAGATCAAATTGTATCGAAGACTTTATTACAGCTTTTCTCTCAAATTTATGGTCATCAGCTTCAAGTGTTTGGTCTCTTGTTTCTAGTGGTGCGAAGTCTCTTTTTAATATGGATAGCTGGTTTGATTCTGAAGCAGATAAACTTCAAGTTAAGGCCACACAAAGTAAACAAGATGTTAAAGACTTTTGGGACAGTCCAGGTCTTTGGTTTTCAAATACGATGGATAAATTGAAAAAAGGTGTAGATGAGTGGGTGAAATCCTCAGTCTTTTGTCAAAAATGGGAAGGTCGCGCACAGTTTTCAAAATGTTTAAAACCACTCGAGAGTTACGAGTGTATTGATTGTGATGATAAAATCAATGCCACCTGTATTGCCATTGGGGCCATTGCTTCAGAGGCTGGAGTTGCGATTCTGACGGCTGGTGTTGGAACTGCTGCTAGTTTAACAGCTAGGGCCGGAGCTAGAACTATGGCCGCTGTAGCTGCCAAGGTTTCGTCAAAAGTAAAAGCTGTTGCACCTTCCTTTAAAACTGGCTCAAAAGGTAAACCATCCTCAAAAATGATGATCGCAGCTTCCGTGGCGGCAAAGGGAATTTCTAGTGGAACGCGAATTGCTAAAGAGTACTACTTAATAACTTCAGATAAAGCACGAAGAATTAAAGAGAAGATGGATAAAATTTCCCTGGCCGTAAATAACGCAAAGGTCGTAGTTGTGGCCAAGAAAATTATTGAAAAGGGAAACATTCCTGCACGTATAAGTGAAAAACTTGGAGAGAAAGGTGTTCTACTTGCAGCTAAGGTCACTTCGAAAGTAGGAAAAGGAACACTTAAGAAAGAAGCGAATACTCTTGTTAAACTTTCTAAGAAGTCGAAAAGGTCTGCTAAAGCGAAAGGAATTATTCAAGATAAGTCCCATGGAAAAGGTAGAACTGTTACTCACACAGGTAAGGGGTCAAGGGTTTATTCAAAAGGCAAAAGGGCCTCTGAGACTGACCGAAAAACAAATACAGAAAATGATCGAATAGCAAACTCAAGGGAGTCTCGAACTAGTAGTGAAAGAAACAGTCATAATCAAAGAGAAAGAGCAAAAGTAAGTCAAGAGCGCTCTAAGAAAAAAGATAGTCAAAGAAATTTATCGGAACAAAGAAAGAGTGATGAACAAAATCGAATAACAAGTGAAAACAAGAAAAGAGATGATCAGAGAAGAGTAGATCAACAAAGTAAAAGAGAGCAACAGAAGAAAGATCAACAGAAGAGATTAACAGAAGAAAGTCGTAAGAAGAAGGAAAAGAAGAAACTCGAAGACAAGAGAGTGGCTGAAGAGAAACGTAAGAAAGAGTTGAAAAATAAAGAAAAAGAAAGTGAAGAAAATCGTAAGAAGAAGAATATTAAAAGAGGACTTGTCGCATCTGTTGTTGCAGCAGATCTCGCAGCTAAAGGAATTGCTATAAGTGAGAAGCAGGCTGCAAAAGAATTAGAGCAGATATCAAAGGCAGCCAACGGTAAGGCAGAGAAATTTGAAAAGAATCTATTCTCCGCAAAGAAAGTTTTAGGTATTGATTCTGATTTTTCTAATAGTAGCAAGGACTTAAAACAAGCAGCAGCTGTAAAAGAAATGTATAGTGATAAAAATAAAAATGAAATGATTTCCCAAATTCAAAAAACGAATTCTAATCTTAGTAAGAGTGAAGCGAGACAAGTTTTCAATGATCGGCAGAGTGAAGTTAATGAGTCTTATGACTATTTGGATAATAGAAATAAACTAAATTCTAGCTCTAATTTTAGTTCTAACTCTAACTCTAACTCCAGTTCTCAAAGTATCTCTACTGAGAGAAGGCAACTTTCTGATGAACTTGCAAAAATAAAAAGCGAGAGAAAGTTAGCAGGTGTTAATTCTGAAATAGCATCAATTAAATCGCAAAGAGATGAAATTAAAAATAGCATTAAGGACACTAAGCAAGTTGCAAGTGGCGATGAAAAATTAGCAACTAATGATTCAGAACAAATCGCTGACTCTAAGAGCTCTATTTCTGGATCGTCATCTAGCTCGGACATAGCTAAAAAAGCGTCGAGAATTCCTTCGGGATCTCAATCGAGTACAATTGGTGGTGCCAGTTCTCCTACTGCTCAAATATCTGAGCAAGGATTAGATGAGGGGATAAGCTCTAAGCAAGAGACAGCAGATAATACTGAAGTAGATAATCTTGAAGATGAAATTGACGTGCTTGAGGATGAAAGTATTGCTGAGACAGAGAAAAAGGAAGAAAAAGAGGAAGCCTTGAAAGAGCAAGAGCAGAGAAAGGTTGGGAAGAGCAAAAATCTTAAGAACCTCCTAGACCTTCTAAATAAGAAAGATATGAAAATAGAACTAGATGTTGCTTTTGATAGAGATTTTACAGAAATCAAAGTCACTGATGCAGCTTCAAAGCAGAGACTTAAGTTATTAAAATACAAAGTTGATTCAGGAGTTATGGCCACTAGGAAAGTCACTTACCAAGTGGCGACAGGAGAGTTGGAGATTTATCAATTCGATAAGGAAAACTTCACTCTTGCCATTGATAAATTTGGTAAAGCTGAATTATTGGATGAATCAAAGTCAAATTCCATACTACAGAGCTCAGTTCTCCCAGATGAATAAAATATACTAACTGTTTTATTCTTTGCTATGATTGCCCAATGAAGAGTTTTGTATCTAAAAAATTATTTCCTTATATTAAACCGTATAAGTCCAAAGTCATCGCCGCCTTCCTCTTATCTTTTATTATAGCAGGAGTCGGTGGAGCGCAAATTAGACTTGTTAAGCCTATATTTGACACAGGTCTTGGGGGATATTCTTCATTAAATGATGTTCTTCTCTTAGCTGGTCTTCTCATTCTTCTTGGTGTTATTCATTTTCCAAGTAGATTCTTTCATTTTTACTGGCTGCGTTATGTTTCAGATAGGGCCACATTAAAAGTTCGTGAAGAAATTTTCCAAAAACTTCAAAAGTTGCCAGTTTCCTACTTTGCTACAAAGAAACAAGGAGAGCTGATTTCCAGTATATTAAATGATACTCAAATTTTTTCCTACGGTTTCAAGGCCGCTCTTGATGTGGTTAGAGAGTCATTAAAAGCAATTGTTTATTTAGGTATGGCAGTGTGGAGTGATTGGCAATTGACTCTAGTGATTTTTGTTATCGCCCCTTTTCTCGCAGTCATCTTTAGTAAGAGTGGTAAGAAAGTACGTACGAATCAAGGAAGTGTGCAAGAAGAGCAAGCTCAGCTTACTCACAATATTGCTGAAGGAATTCACGCTCAGAAAATTACGAAAGCATTTAATTTACAAGACTTTGTGAATTCAAGATTTTCTGCTGCTCAAGAAAGATACTTTTCAGCTCAAATGAGAACGACTTTTATTGAAGAGTTCGCTCATCCTCTAGTTGAGATAGTGGGAACATTTGCTTTTGCAGGTCTGATCGTTTTTGCTCATTACAGATTAAAAGAGGGAACTACGATTGGGGATTTCATTTCTTTCGCCACGGCCCTTGCTCTTTTCATGGATCCACTTAGAAAATTTTCTCAGGCCAACGTTCGTCTCTCTCAGGCGAGAGCAGCCTCGGATAGAATTTACGATTTGCTAGATACTCCTGATGAGCCAGATTTTGGAAAAGAAGATTTGAGCTCTTTTGAAAATGTCATCGATGTTAAAAACTTAACTTTCTCCTACGGTGAAGGTGATGTTATTAAGAATTTAAACCTCACTATAAAAAAAGGTCAAAAAGTTGCACTGGTAGGCCTTTCTGGCTCTGGGAAATCAACACTCATTAATCTCTTATTAGGACTTTATCCTGTAGCTCAAGGAGCAATTTCGATTGATGGAAAAGACCTCAACGATATAAAACTAAAATCACTAAGAAATTTATTTGGTCTTGTCAGTCAGGATATTTTCCTCTTTAACGACTCAATTAAAACTAACCTTTTAGTAGGTAATAGCTTCTCTAGTGAACAAGTTACTAAGGCCTTAGATGTAGCCTATGCCAGTGAGTTCGTAGATAAACTCCCTGAGCTTAGTGAAACGATCGTAGGAGATAGAGGGGCGAGGCTCTCTGGTGGACAACAGCAGAGAATTACTATTGCTAGGGCCTTTTTGCAGGATACGGAAATTCTTCTCTTTGATGAGGCGACTTCAGCTCTAGATAATGAATCTGAAAAATTAGTACAAAAAGCTCTAGACTCGATCGGTGGTAAGAAGACTGTTGTTGCAGTGGCTCATAGGTTGTCGACAATTCAGAATTTTGATCAAATATACGTCCTTCATGAAGGTCGTTTGGTGGAGTCGGGAAATCACGCTGAACTTATCTCCAAGAACGGTGAGTACGCTAAACTTTACGACCTGAGTCAAAGCTAGATTTCTCTCACTTTTTAGGGGCTAGGTAATAGACCAAGCTTTAATCCTAAGGTAGACTGAGCCACAATTATTAAAGAATTTTGTGGGAGTATACGCAGTGTCTGAGAGCAATTTAAAATCAATGAATGATCTTGTTAGTCTTTGTAAAAGACGAGGATTCATTTTTCAATCATCAGAAATTTATGGTGGTCTTGGCTCTTGTTGGGATTATGCCCCTTACGGAATTCAATTAAAAAATAATATTAAAGAAAGTTGGTGGAAGGCCATGACATTTCGTGAAGATGTTGTGGGAATAGATGCTTCAATTTTCATGCATCCAATGGTTTGGAAAGCTTCTGGTCACATTGATGGATTCAATGACCCTATGGTTGATTGTAAAAACTGTAAGGAAAGATACCGTGAAGACCAAATTGACCTAACTAAGCCGTGTGCAAAGTGTGGGGCTAAAGATTCTTTCACAGAGCCTAGAGACTTTAACTTAATGTTTAGTACTCAAATGGGTGCAGTAGCAGATAGCTCTTCAAAAGTTTACCTAAGACCTGAGACAGCTCAGGGTATTTTTGTAAACTTCTTAAATGTTCAACAAACAATGAGAAAGAAACTACCTTTTGGTATTGCTCAAATTGGTAAAGCTTTTAGAAATGAGATCACTCCAGGAAACTTCATTTTTAGAACAAGAGAATTTGAACAAATGGAAATGCAATTCTTCGTAAAGCCTGGAACTCAGATGGATGCGATGGAGAAATGGAAAGAAATTCGTTGGCAATGGCATTTAGATAATGGAATTAGAGAAGAGAAGCTTAAATGGGTTCCCCATGGTCCAGACAGTCTTGCTCACTACGCAGATGCTGCCACAGATATAGAATACGAATACCCGATGGGTTGGGGAGAGATGGAAGGAATTCACTCTCGTACCGATTTCGATTTAAAGCAACACGAAGAATTTTCTAAGAAGAATTTAAAGTACCTTGATACTGAAGATGGAAATAAGAAATACCTTCCGTACGTTTTAGAGACTTCAGTCGGTTGTGATAGATCACTTCTTGCTATTCTTTGTGATGCTTACAGACTTGAAAATGAAGGCGATAAAGAAAAAGAAAGAGTCGTTTTAAAATTTCACCCAAAATTAGCTCCTGTAAAAGTAGCCGTTCTTCCTCTTGTAAAGAAAGAGAAGTTAGGTACTCCTGCAAGAGAGTTATTTGAAGCGATTCAGAAAAATTACCAAGCTGAGTACGATGTAGCAGGATCAATTGGTAAGAGATATAGAAGACAAGATGAAATTGGAACTCCACTTTGCGTGACTTTTGATTTCGACACTCTAGATGATAATGCTGTCACGGTTAGAGACAGAGATACGATGGTCCAAGAAAGAGTGGCCATTGATCAACTAGATAAATACTTAAGAGATAAATTAGGATTTTAAGAGAAAAGGTGCCTTCGGCGCCTTTTTTTTGGTTATTTTAATAGCACCATCACCCACGGGAGGGTTACATGGCTACTGAGAATAAATGGGTTTACAGCTTTAGTGCAACTCGCACTGAAGGGAATCAAGGAATGAAAAATCTGCTAGGAGGAAAGGGAGCCAACTTGGCTGAGATGTCTTCCCTAGGACTCGCGGTTCCTCCAGGTTTTACAGTTACTACTGAAGCCTGCTTAGATTATGAAAATAAATCAAACTCTATTGATGAAGAAATAAAAGCTCAAGTGATCGCTGCTCTTAAAGAAGTAGAAATCTCCACCGGGAAGAAGTTTGGTGATGAATCCAATCCCCTTCTTTTCTCAGTTCGCTCCGGTGCTAGAGTGTCAATGCCAGGAATGATGGATACGGTCCTTAATCTTGGTTTAAATGACAGCTCTGTAAAAGGTTTAGGAATACTTACAAAGAATCCTAGGTTTGCATGGGACTCTTATAGAAGATTTATTCAAATGTACGCCAATGTCGTTATGGGATTCAATGTTGCCATTCTAGAATCAACTCTTGAGGACCTAAAAGAAGCTAGAGGTGTTGAAGAGGATACTGAGCTAACAGCGGAAGATCTTCAAGATTTAGTTGAAGTCTATAAACAAATTATACTAGAAGAAACGGGAATTTCTTTTCCCTCAGATCCTATGGACCAACTATGGAGAGCTGTTGCTGCTGTATTTGGTTCTTGGAATAATCCTCGTGCCATTAAGTATAGAGAGATCAATGAGATTGGTCACGAGTGGGGAACTGCTGTAAATATTCAATCAATGGTCTTTGGAAATATGGGAGACTCTTGTGCCACAGGAGTTTGTTTTACGAGAGATCCTTCAACAGGTGATAAGAAATTCTTTGGAGAGTATTTAATTAATGCTCAAGGTGAAGATGTTGTGGCGGGAATTAGAACTCCTCAACCTATCAATGGACCATCAAAGAATGAAACTAATAAAGATTTAGAAACTCTAGAAGAGGTCATGCCTGTTGTTTATAAGGAGTTGGTAGAAGTCTACCAAAAACTTGAAAAGCATTATAAAGATATGCAAGATATTGAGTTCACTATTGAAAACGATAAGCTCTACTTGCTACAAACAAGAAGTGGTAAGAGAACGGCAGCTGCTGCTATACAGATTGCAGTTGATTTTGTTTCAGAAGGGCTTTTAACAAAGAAAGAAGCTCTTTTAAATCTTAATCCAGAAGACTTAAATCAACTTCTTCACCCACGACTAGATCCTGAAGCGAGTAAGAATATTATTGCTAGAGGTTTACCGGCTTCTCCTGGTGCAGGTTGTGGAATGATTGCTCTAACTTCTGAAAAAGCAAATACTATAAATGAGAGTGGGGAAAAAGCTCTACTCGTAAGACAAGAAACAAGTCCCGAAGATATCGCTGGTATGGTTGCTTCGCAGGGGATTTTAACAGCTCGTGGCGGAATGACTTCCCATGCTGCTGTTGTTGCGAGAGGCATGGGAAAACCATGTGTCGCAGGTTGTTCTGAGTTGCAAATTAGTTATTCGGCCTTAACGGTAACAATTAATGGCAAAGTTTATAAAGAGGGAGACTTCCTAACAATTGACGGTGCCACTGGTGAAGTTATTGAGGGTGAAGTTCCTACAATCGCTGCTGATATTTCTGATAACTTTGCTCTTTTTATGAGCTGGGCAGATGAAGTGAGAACACTTGGTGTTCGTACAAATGCAGATAATCCTGAAGACAGTGCTACGGCCCTACGCTTTGGAGCAGAAGGGATAGGTCTTTGCAGGACAGAACATATGTTCTTTGAGCCTGAGAGAATTTTAGCTGTAAGAGAAATGATCTACGCAAATACTAGAGAAAAGCGAAAGAAGGCAGTTGATAAGCTTCTTCCTTTTCAAAAAGAAGATTTCATTGGAATCTTTACAGCAATGGCCGGAAAACCAGTTAATATCCGTCTCTTAGATCCTCCTCTCCACGAATTTCTACCTCACACTGAAGAAGATCAAAAGCAACTAGCTGATTATCTAGGAATTGATGTGGCCCATGTGACTGATCGCTGTGAACAACTTCATGAATTTAATCCAATGCTTGGTCATAGAGGTTGCCGTCTTGGTGTGACTTATCCTGAAATTTATAGGATGCAGACTCGCGCAATTATAGAAGCTGCTATAACTTGCCTAGGTAATGGCATAGAAGTATTCCCTGAAATTATGATTCCTCTAATTTCTTTAAAAGGAGAATTAGTTCTTCTTAAAAAAGAATGTATAGAGGAAATTAATCTTGTTTTTAAGGAAACAGGAAAAGAAGTGAAATATAAACTTGGAACTATGATTGAGTTACCAAGAGCTGCTATTACAGCTGGAAGTATTGCACCTGTTGCAGATTTCTTTTCTTTTGGAACAAATGATTTAACTCAAACAACTTACGGTCTCTCTAGAGATGATGCTGGAAAGTTTCTACCAGAATATGTAGGAAGAGGCCTTATGCCTATTGACCCTTTTGTTTCTATTGATAGAGATGGAGTCGGTTTCCTTGTGAATCATGCTTGTATTGAAGGTCGTAAGGCCAATCCTGATATTCATTTAGGAATCTGTGGAGAACATGGTGGTGAGCCTAAGTCTGTTCAATTTTGCCATGAAATTGGACTCGACTACGTAAGCTGTTCTCCCTATAGAGTTCCTATCGCAAGGCTGGCAGCGGCCCAGGCGGCACTACAATAACAATGAAAGAAATAAAGAATTTCATAAATCTAGAAATGCCTAATCAACACTTTGACAGTATTGCTGTCTCAGTGATTGATTTTGAAAATTTATCTTATGAAACAGTAGAATGGCACGAGGGAGATTTTGTTAATAAATCAGGAAAATACTATTTTGACTTGGCTTCACTAACAAAACCTCTAACTCTTGCAACAGTATATTTATTAGACCCTTCTAAGTTTTCAAGTGATATGACATTACTACTCAATCACCGAGCAGGACTCACTTCTGGAGGGAGAATTACGCCTAATACATGGCGAGAATATATAGCAGATTTTAATATTCTTGAGTCTCCAACTTTATACTCTGACTATTCGGCACTAAGAGCAATGCTTGAAATTGAAAGTGTGTACGCTAAGGATCTCTATTCTATTTGCTCTTATTATTGGGACGAGGAGCTCTTGCATTGGAGCGATATTGTGGATCCTAAAAGATGTCCTATTACAGGGATAAGACATAGAAAAGTTATCCAAGGGATTGTACACGATGACAACGCTTATTACCTCAAGCAAAAGGTCTCCCATGCGGGACTTTTTGGAACAATTGATGGTGTAAGTAAGAGTTTACTGAAACTTGATAAGAAGAATAATCTTATTAAATTTATGTTAGATGGATTTAAAAATCCTGTCGAAAGGTTCTTACATGGTTGGGATACAGTAACAGACCTTGAAAATACTCTTGCCGGTCGTGGATGTTCTGCAAAAACATTTGGTCACTTAGGCTTTACTGGCACTTCTATCTGGATAGATTGTGATAAGAAGCGAGGGGCAGTTATTCTTACAAATGCCACTCAAAACTACTGGTACGATCGAGTAGGCCTAACAAAAATTAGAAAAGAGATAGGGCGCTTGATCTGGTCCTCATAAATTAGAAATCAAGATATCCTAATACTTTAAAATTCAATCCAATATAAAAACCTTTATAAATGCTACAAGATAAGACTTTGGTGTATAATAATAGGTGCTAAGAACTCTGTTATTGAGTGGACGGAAAAATGAATTTAATGAATAAAATTTCAAATAGTGAACTTAAATCACAAAAATCAAAAATTAAGAGAGTTTTTCTCTATAGAGTTTGTGGAACGGGGATGGGGGCATGTGCCTTACTTCTGCGAGAAAAGGGTTACCATGTAGAAGGGGGAGACACGACTTACTATCCTCCAATGAGTGACTATTTAAAATCCACAGGCATACCTCTGCATGATCTAAATAAATTCGATATGGATTACTTGAGAGATTTTGATCTCATTGTAGTTGGAAATGTAGTTCCTAGAAGTAGTGAGGAAGCTCGACTCATTGAAGATCTAGGAGTTCCTTTTACAAGTTTTCCTTCGGCACTTGGTTCTTTAGTCTTAGATGACGTAAATGTTATTGGAATTGCTGGAACACACGGTAAGACAACTACGACTTATCTTATGACACAAGTTTTTGAAAAACTTGGTTTTGATCCTGGTTATTTTATTGGTGGTGTTATCGAGGGAAGAGAATCTTCTCGTCTAGGTGATGGGAAATATTTCTTTATAGAGTCTGATGAATACGACAGTGCCTACTTTGAGAAAATCTCTAAATTCAGATTGTATTCTTTAGATCACCTGATTTTGACTTCTTTAGAATTTGATCACGCTGATATCTTTAATGATATTGAAGATATTAAAAATGAGTTTCGCGCTATCCTTGGAGAATTTAAAGGGAAAATTATCTATGACGATAGTTATATCGCTTCTACGGACCTCTTAACTGAATACGAGGATAAAATTGAAAAATCTAAATTTTATCCTTATGGCGATAATGTCCTCAAAATAAAAAATATTTCAAAAGAGGGAACATCGTTTTCTATTATCTGGGAAAACTCAGAGCTAGACTTTGAAACGAATTTAGTAGGGAAACATAATATTCTTAATCTCTGCTCAGTTATTTTATTTACACTTGGCGAAGGTATTTCTCCAGAAAAAATCAATGAATCTATAAAAGATCTCTTATTAGTAAGAAGGAGACAAGAAGTCAGAGGACTCTATAACGGTGCAATCGTCATTGATGATTTTGCTCATCACCCACGGGCCGTGGAGTTAACAACCTCTGGAATCAAAAGTCTCTACCCAGATAAGTTAGTTAAAGTAATTATTGAACCCAATTCTGCGACTGCCAGAAGTAATATATTTCAGGATGAGTTTGCAGAGGCCCTTAAAGTAGCTGACTACGTAGTTTTTTCTAAACCTTCAAGATCTACCAGCGTTAAAGGTGCAACTGATTTAGATGGAGTGAAAATTGTAGATGTTTTAAATAAAGCAGGTGTTAAAGCTTGTATAGTGGAAGACTTAGAACTTCTTAGAAAAGAAATAGACATAATTTCTGATGAGAATACTGTGCTTCTTGTTCTAAGTAATGGAACTTGTTTGGGATTATGGCAGTCTTCCTTTGTTAATGAACTTACTAGTATTTAAATGAAAAAATATCATCACTTAAGAATATTCATTTGTTTCTGTATTATTTCTCAAAATATATGGGCAACTAAATCAACAATTTCTTCTCAGGTAATATCTATCGATATTCCTAATAGTAAAGTCGTAAGTATCTATTTAAAGCGATTGAATGATTTTTCTAAGAAACATTGTGCCCCTGGGGTTGAAGAAGATTTTTGGAAGAAATACAAAGTCTTTAAGGGAAATGGTAATTTTATTCCCCTGCTGACTAATGGTCGTCTCGATAAAGTTACTGTTAACCGATTTATTCCTGAATTAGAAAGGAAACAGAAATGGATTTTTTCTCAAATAAACTATTTGAAATCTAAGAAAAATTTTAAAAGTGAATTAGAGAAATTTAAAAAACTAGAGAAAGAATTTAAGAGTTTACTCTTATATAAGAGAGATTATTTTCTAGCTAAGAATCAATCGAGTAAAAATAAAATTCGTAATGCCTCAAAGTACCAATACATAGTTTTTAGGCAACAACTAAAAGAATTAATAGAATCAATTACATTCTTACAATCTTATAGATTTCCAGTAGATCATTTCGATCTTCGAATAAGCTACGATCAATTCAAATCATCTGAAACTGTTGAAGGTAAGAGCAAATCGAATGAAATCTATTTCTACAGAAAAATAGTTCAAGATGGAGCTCAAAACCTCAATCATAAAAAAAGTGATAGGTTTCTTAGGGCCACTATTGATTCGATATATTTAAAACTAAATGAAAAATCAGATTTTATTACAGAGGACTCTCGCTATGACCTTAGTGCTGCCTTTAGTGCTATTAAGTGGCATCTTAATTCTCGAATTAAGCATCAATTAACTAGATTGGGAGAGTGGCATAAGAGAGTAGGTAGAGGCCTTAGTTTTTATAAGAAATTAAGGGATGGTAAAATTGAAGAAAAAGGACATTCATTTAGCGCAAAAAACTTATTAGAAGAAAGAGCTAAGGGAAGATATATCTTAAAGGATTATGTCCTTAAGAAAGAAGCAGATGTTTATAGATACTGGATGAATCAATCTACATTGTTACAGGCGGTCTATGTAATCGACACAATTCTTTTTAATGAAGTCGGTGGTATTGATGGAAGAGATGCTCTTGAGAGAAAAGATGTAACACAGGTGATTATTAACCGCCTTAGTGATCCTGACTATAATTTAATAACAGCAGATGAGTCACTCTATTCTTATTTAAAATTAAAAGACAAAGTGATCGCTAAAAACTCTTGGTTAAATGTAATGCTAAAGGAAGGAGAGTTTTCATTTAGCTATTTCTTTATTCCTGGAAATTTAAGAATTTATTGCCCTGACATGACTAGAACGGGAAAGTTTTTAAGACGTGAAAATATTTCCATGGCCATATCTCTACTTCAAAAACCAAATGATCAATTTAAGGCAGTCCGTTATTTTTCTAGGGCCTCGATGTTAGGTAGAATTGATATGTCTAAAATATGGACTAATTTTCGTGCTGTGGCAGAGAGACCAGGGCTTCCTTCTCCTAGAAGCCACTACTTAGCTCGTCAATATAGGGCCGGCAAATATGATTTCCTCTATGATTTTAAATCAGATGAAGGGAAGGTCTTCCAAGTTATAAAAATACGAAAGAAACTCTACGTCTCCGATAAAGATGGAACCCGATTTTTTAAATATCGAAATCGACACTACTTTAAATACTTCGAAACACACCTCTAAATAGCCACAAAAGTATTGTTAATATGTAGTTACGCAAGTATAGTTGCTTAACTATTAGTGTATTATTTGTTTAATAAAATCTATTTAATGGAGTTTGTATATGTTAAAGGATTACGTATTTACATCTGAATCTGTTACAGAAGGTCACCCTGATAAAATGGCTGATCAAATTTCTGATGCAATTGTAGATGCAATGTTTACTCAAGATCCACAGTCTCGTATTGCCTGTGAAACAATGATTTCTACTGGAATGGTTGTCCTGGCCGGAGAGATTACTTCTAATGCAAATATTGATTTTCAAGAAGTCGTAAGAAATAAAATTAGAGAAATTGGTTATGATCACTCTGACAAAGGGTTTGATTGTAATACTTGTTCTGTAATGGTTGCTCTTGATAAGCAGTCTGCAGATATCGCTCAAGGTGTTAATGTTGGAGAAGGTACTTTCACTGAGCAAGGTGCCGGAGATCAAGGTTTAATGTTTGGTTACGCAATTAACGAAACAGAAAGTTTAATGCCTTTGACTATTGATTTATCTCATAAGCTTGCTATGAGATTATCTGAAGTAAGAAAGAATGGAACAATGCCTCTTCTAAGAGCGGATGGGAAGACTCAAGTTTCTGCTCAATATGTGGATGGAAAAATTACAAGGTTAGATGCCATCGTAATTTCTACTCAACACGCTGAAGAAATGACTCTTAGCCAAGTTCAAGAAGGATTAAGAGAAGAAGTTATTAATAAAATTGTTCCTTCACACTTAATTGATAACGATACAAAAATCTTTTTAAACCCTACAGGTAAATTTGTCATTGGTGGACCAATGGGAGATTGTGGACTAACTGGTCGTAAGATTATCGTTGATACTTACGGTGGTCACGGTGCTCATGGCGGGGGAGCTTTCTCAGGAAAAGATCCTTCTAAGGTAGATAGATCTGCTGCTTATGCAACAAGACAAATTGCGAAACATGTTGTTGCCGCAGGTCTTGCTGATAGAGCTCTAGTGCAAGTTGCTTATGCAATTGGTGTAGCTGAGCCAATGTCTCTTTTAGTTGATTGTTTTGGAACTGAAAAAGCGGATATTGTTAAAATTAATGCTGCAATCAATGAGATCTTTGACATGAAGCCTAAGGCGATCATTGAAAGATTGGATCTATTAAGACCTATCTACTCTGAAACGGCTGCCTATGGTCACTTTGGACGTGAGAGTGCAACTTCTTTCCCTTGGGAAAAGTTAACTTACTTAGATCAACTTAAAGGTATGTTCTAATTTAAGAATAAAAAAAACTAGAAATAAGTGGGCCAGTTGGCTAATTCTTCGGGGTTAGTTAACTGGCTTTTTTTTTGGTCTAGGACTATCATCTATTTATGGACATAGTTTTCTTTATAATAAAATACATTCCTTTTTGGTCAGTACCTATGGTGATAATTGCAGGTTACTTTTCCTACCTTTACTGGATCAAAGATATTCGAGAAATTGCTCTAATTTTTGGGGTTGTCGCATTTTTTTCTTTCGTATCATTGTCATATTGGATTATTGCCGGTGGCCCAACTGGTTCTGTGCAGTATATTCAACAATTTGAGAAACAAGACTTCTGATAAAATCGTTCAAATGTAAGTATTCTTTAGGATTAGGTAACTATTTCCAGGGTGTTGAGAAATTGACACTACCTAGTATCTTCGTTACGATTTTTACACCTACAAAACTAGTGAGTTTTGATTAGGTTGCTAAGGAGTATATTTTGAATGAATTGGAATTTCTTCATGATTCATATAATAACGACGAAATTAAGACACAGTTACCTGAAATTTATCTGGTAGAAGATGATCTGATTTTTGGGAAAACTCTGAAAAAGTTTTTAGAGAAGAAATTGAGTATAACTGTCAATTACTTCAGTAGCCCAGCTCATGCTATTACGGCCATAGACGAAAGATCAGACTTTGGTCAGTTCATACTCATTACTGATATTAGTTTTGATGAGGGAGGCGCTGATGGGCTTCTCCTTATTGATCTACTCAAGGAGAAGGGTCATAAATTCATTCCTATAGTAATGACAGGTTTTGCCTCAATTGAAACGGCCATTACAGCAACTAAGAAAGGTGTTTTTCATTATCTAACGAAGCCCTTTGAATTAGATGTTTTAACAGATCTAGTAATCAAAGCAGCTGTTTCGAAACTTGGTTATAAAGAAGAAGACTTCAAGGCAACAACTAGAGTTTCACTAAGTTCAAGAAGAGGTAATTCTTCAGAATATTATAAAATTGAAGCACCTAATGAAGAAGATATGTTCTGTGGAATGATAGGACGATCTCCTAGAATGAAAAAAGTCTTTGAAAGAATTCAAAAGGTTGCCGCTTCCGATTCGACTGTTTTTATAAATGGTCCATCAGGAACGGGGAAAGAATTGATTGCTATGGCGATCCATTCGCTATCTGCTAGAAATAATAATTCAATGATTTCTGTTAACTGTGGAGCTATTCCAGGTGAGCTTTTAGAGAGTGAATTATTTGGTCACGAGAAGGGCGCTTTTACTGGGGCCATATCTAGTCGCAAAGGTCGATTTGAATTAGCAGATAAAGGTTCAATCTTTCTAGATGAAATTGGTGATATGCCACTTCTTCTTCAAGTTAAGCTTTTAAGAGTATTACAAGCTCGAGTTATAGAAAGGGTAGGTAGTACTAGTGTCACGCCTGTTGACGTAAGAATTATAACTGCGACACATAGAGAGCTAGAAAGACACGTCGAAGCGGGTGATTTTAGAGAAGATTTATATTACAGGTTAAATGTTATACCAATAAAAGTTCCTTCTCTTTGTGAAAGAAGAGAAGATATTCCATTGCTCATTTCTTATTTCCTTTCTCGCTTTGTAAGTGCGGATGGAAGAAATAGTATTGAATTTGATGATGAAGCACTAGACCTTCTTTTAACTTATGATTGGCCAGGAAACGTTAGGGAGTTAGAAAACCTAATGGAGAGGTTAGTGATACTTAGAGGGGGTAGCATTATTAGAGCAAGTGATCTTCCAATAAAGCTCTTAGAAAGAGCTCCTCATTATATGAATTCATATGAAAGTCTAATTTCTCTGCCGGACAATGGTTTAAATTTAAAAATGGCCCTTTCAAATATTGAAGATTCTCTTATTCTTCAGGCCTTAGAAAAGACTTCGGGAAATAAGAATCAAGCCTCAAAGCTCCTTTCAATGAATAGAACTACACTTATTGAAAAAATGAAGAAGAAACAAATTCAATTCCAATAAAAACCACCTTAATAAATAAATTTATCGATACTTCAGACTGTTTTAGTCTGAAGTAGTGTAGTTTTTAGCTAGGGCATTATGCTCCCAGTCTGCTCTAAATGACTATTAATGCAATAGATTCTACTGGTGTCAAAATAATGGGCGGAAAAATTGTCCTATTGGAAAAATTTTCCTTTAAAAATTCTCAAAAAAGGGTAAAATAATCCTGTGTGATGGGATTCAGTGTTTAGGATGAACATTTAATCAGACCAATCACGGTAGCATTAACTTGAAACAGGAAGTTTCTATCAGTATGCAGCCTACTAAGCTCAAAATATTGACATTATTGATTCTATTCACAGTGCTAAATGTGAACGCGGGAATTATTTCTGAAGAGAAAGGATCAACTCACTTAAGATGGAACATCTTTACACCAAAAGATCTTGTTCAGATTCAAAAGAGAGAAGACAAGGTTTATCTAAAAACTTTGAATTCAGAATTATATGTAAAATTAGAAAATGCGATTAAAGAATTAGATCCAGATAAGTTATATATCACTTCTGTAAAAGCCATTGGGCCAACAGAAATGAGCAACTCTTCAAAAATTGAAATCCAATTAAAGTCAAAAGATGTCGAGCTATTTAGTTTCTATAAAGAAAGAGATAAGAAGCTTGTTATAGATTTTTGGGTAGAAGAAAGTGAAGAAAAGTCAGTAACTACAAAGACAGTAGTGAAAAAAGTCGTTGCTCCAAAAGTTGCTAAGGTAAAAAAGAAAGTTACAGTAAAAAAGACTATTAAGAAAGTTAAGAAAATTGTGACTTCTAAATATAGGGACTTCAGATATGGTGCATCTTTCCTGTGGGATTATGCTCCGCTTGCACCGACCTTGAAGAAAGTTATTAACTTAGAAAGAAAGACTCCAGAGTATTTCTATACTGTAAAAAATAAAAAAGAAATAAAGAATGAGGCAGATGCTCATATGCAACTTACAATCAATCTCTTTAGAAAGAAGAAATGGGGATTGATGTATAAGTCTATTAAGCTCTATACAAAGAAATATGGTGATGAATTAGATGTTGATTTAAATGAATATATGAAAGCGAATGCTATTTTAAGAGAAAACTTTGCCAAGGGTAAAGTTGAGCCAGTTAAAATGAGTGTAAGCATGTTTGAAAATATCGTCCAGCAGAGTTCAAGGTATGACTTAAGAAGTGGAATATATAAGTACTTAATACCCTTTTATATTGGAGCAAATGATCATTTAAAAGCACTGGAATTATCAAAGAAATATTATGTAGATTCAAAAGAAAACTTTGATTACGAAGAATCTAACTATGCAGCAGAGGCTATCCTTTATAATCTCGCGAAAATGAAGCAAATAGAAAAAGTTCAAGAGCTTTTAAAAGAAAAGACAATTCAGAAAATCCTACCAAAGCAAGTTATGTTGGCTTATGAAATCTTTACTTATCTAAGTCTAGAGAAGTCTGAAGAGGTTATTAAGCTATACAAGAAGAGACGAGCAGGACTCGTGAAGCCTATTCATCCCATTATCATTTATAATGTTGCAGAAGCATTCTTTAGAAATTCTAAGTATAATGAAGCAATAAAACTATATGATGAGTTTTTAAAGGATTACTCTTTCCATTCTCATAGCTCTCACGCAAGAATTAGAATCGCTCAGTGTTGGGAGATACAAGAAAAAGATTTTGGTGAATCAGTCAATCTATATAGAAATGCTATAAATAGATCTCAGAATGCAGCAGTTAGTTATGAAGCTAGAATTAGATATGTAGCACTAAGAAATTTAAGAAAAAAGAAAGTGACTAGAGAAGATAGAGAAACTCAGGTCTTTTTAAATTCAGGTCTTAAGAAAAAAGATATGAATGCAAATTTACGTAAGACTCTTTGGTTAGTTAGACTTAGATCATTTATCGTAGAGAAAAAGTTTGAAGAGGCATTATCCTATTTAAATGCTCTTCCTTTAAAGTCGATGGTTCCAACGGATAGAAGAGTATTTGAAAGTGATGGAGCTGAAGTCGTTTATGGTTTGATTGAATCAAACTTTAACAAAAGTGAATATGCTCAGGCGATTAAGGTTTGGGAAATATATAAAGATAGATTTGTAGACAAAGTTGCTAACGACCCACAAATGAATTTTCTCGTGGCAAATGCCTATATGAGATTAAATCTTATTGATGGGTTCGATAAGTTATATAGTAAGTTTTCAAAATCACAGCTTGAGATTTCTAAGACTTTTCCAATTTGGGTTAAAAGGTCAATGGAAACCGATAATCAGTCAATTCTTTCTGAACTTCAAATTATTAGAAATTTAAAGTTAAAAAATTGGAATGTAGTAAAAGAAGAAATCTCAAAAATAGCAAAAAGTAAAAAACCTTTAGAAAAGCTTGAATACTATAGAGGGGTTCTTTTTTATAAAACAGGAGATTGGAGTGCCGCTGCTAAGTCTTTTGAAAAGTTTCTTTCAAGCGGTAATGACAAGTCGATTAAAGATCCAAAACAAATTGCAGATTTAGTGAAGGCTTATACTGATTGTCTTTATGAGCTAGGGGATACGGTAAAATATCAACGAGTGGCAGATGCCCTACTTGGAGATACTACAAGATTAAAGAAAAAAAATAAGTATATGGACTCAGTAAGAGAGAAAGTCTCTTATTTGAATATTGAATTATTGGCAGGTGATGATACTTCTAAGAGTTTTTTAATAATGGAAAAGAAGATTAAAGATTTTAAGGCTGAATTTGAAAAATCTATTTATTCAGGAAGATTGAACTATTTGTTAGGTCTTTCATTATTAAGTAATAAAAGTATAGAAGAAGGTAAGAAAATCTTTGAAGAGCTTATTTCCCAGGAAGGGATTGATGAGCACATTAAGGATCTAGCTCGTAGTGAGCTGAGTATGTTGAAAATAAAAGAAAGAACTTTATAATTTAAGTCCGATGGATTGGACTAGCATTGACAGGAGGTCAAATGGAATCAGTTAGAGTTGAGCTTTTTGGTAAAGACCCTAAGGTTACGAAAGCAATTTCAGTAGCAAGAAACATTTCAGTTACAAAAGCACCAGTGCTTGTAGTAGGTGAGACGGGAGTAGGGAAAAGGGCCTTAAGCCGTTATATCCACGCTAATTCTACTAGAGCAAATAACACATATATTTGTGTTGATTGTTCAGGAGATTCTCAAAGTGTTGAAAATGAAATTCTTGGCTTTAGAGAAGAAGAGTCAGGTAGATTCGTTAAAGGTGCACTCGAGGCAGCAAACGGAGGCTCAGTCGTATTTGCAAATGTAGACTGCCTAGAAGATGATTTTCAAAAGAGACTTCACAAAATTTTAAATGAATTAGAAGATTATGATATTGATGTAAGAATCATCGCTACTACAACTAAGAATTTATCTAAGTTAGTTGGTTCTGGAAGATTTTATAGAGGTCTTTACACTTTCATATCTTCAAACGCCATTTCTCTTACTCCTTTAAGAGAAAGAGTATCTGACCTAGAAGAAATTGCACGTCACTTTGTACAAGAATTTTCTGAAGACAAAGTTTCTGTAGACAGCACAGCAATGGACAAAATTCTTGGTCACTACTGGACTCATAATGTTAATGAGTTAAGAACAGTACTTGAGAATGCTCTTGAAAACAATTCAACAGGCATTCTAACTGAAGCTGATTTAGAAATCGGTGAAAAGAAAGCTGTAAGTATGATGAGTGATGATGATTCTGACGGAATCAGATTAATGTCTCTTAAAGAAGCTGAAAAACTTTTAATTAGGAAAGCTCTTATTCACACAAGTGAAAATAGAACTCAAGCTGCAAAGATCTTAGGAGTTTCTATTAGAACTTTAAGAAATAAAATTAATGAGTACCGTAATAATGGATCTGCTTATTTTGTAAATTTAAGATAATTAATTTCCATTATTGGAGTTGAACATGAATCTAAATGACAAAACGATACAAGCACTGGCCTCATCACTAAACTTTAGGCAGATGAGACAAAAAATTATCACCTCAAATATAGCTAACGCGGATACGCCTGGTTATAAAACTAAGAGGATTGATTTTGAAGCTGCTCTGGCTCGTGCATTAGATGTCGATGGACAACAACAATTGAATACAGCAGATGGTGGTCACTTTGACGTAGGAAATGGTGGATTTGGAAATTTGAAGCCAGAAGTCTACGAAGATCCTAATGGGGTTGTGAGTGACGATGGAAATACTGTTGATCGAGATGCTGAGCTGGCAAAAATGGCTGAGAACAAGATTCTCTACGATGCTGCAGTTCAACTCTTGAATAAAAAAATTGGACTCATGAAATACGCAGTTGGTTCAAACTAAGGAGATTAAATGGATTTATTAACATCATTAAAAATAAGTGCATCAGGCCTAGCAGCTAATAAAAAACGCATGGCCGCGATATCTTCTAATATTGCAAATGCAGAAACAACGAGAACGGCTGAGGGTGGACCCTATAGACGTAAAGAAGTTGTTTTTGGATCTGAACCTGCTCGTGAAACTTTCTCTGAAATTTTAGAGGGAGAGATTGATGTGAATGCCCAAACAGTTCAAGCAACTGAGGTGATTAGTACTAACAGACCTCCGATCTTAAAGTATGAACCTAATCATCCTGATGCAAATGAACAAGGTTATGTGGCTAAGCCAAATATTAATGTAATGGAAGAAATGGCAAATATGATATCGGCCTCTCGTAGTTATGAGGCCAATATCAATGCTATGAATACTACTAAGAATATGGCCATGAAGGCCTTAGAGATTGGTAGAAACTAAAAGGGGATAGATCATGCCAGTACAAACTGTAGGTTCTATGCAAAGCATTTTAAATAGTTATAGCTCAAAAGACTGGACTAAGAGTGCAGAACTTGATGCTGCTAAGAATTTAAATTTTAATGAACTTTCAATCGATTCTGTTGAAGGTGCCCATGGCAAACAAAGCTTTGGTGATATGTTGGCGAGCTCTGTGTCTCAAGTAAACAACTTACAAAAAGATGCAAACACTGCCATTCAAAAGTTAGTAACTGGTGAATCAAAAAATCTACACGAAACTATGTTAGCTGTAGAGAAAGCAGATATTGCTTTTAAATCAATGAATCAGATCAGAACGAAAGTTATTGATGCATATAAAGAAATAATGAGAATGCAAGTTTAATAGTTGGGGGCAACTACTGTTGGCATAGGATGTGCCAGCACAATTTTTCAGGAGGATTCCCTTGCAAGATTTTTTAGAAAAGATCATAAGGAATTTCACAGAGTTTTTTAATAGTCTCGATTTTAATAAGAAAGTTGGTCTTGTAACCATTGCTTCTTTTATCGTTGCTTGTTTCGTAGGAATTATTATATGGGCTTCGCAAACGCGAATGGATATTCTATATACTGAACTAAATAGAGAAGACGCAAAGAAAATTGCAGTTCTATTAGAAGAAAAGAAAATTACTTACGAAATGTCTGATGACGGAAAAACTATTAGTATTCCTGAGGAACTTATAAATAAGTGGCGATTAGAAATTGCTACTCTTGGGGTAAACTTTTCTGGAACAGTTGGATACGAAGTCTTTGATAAACAATCATTTGGAACAACTAGTTTTGTACAAAAAGTAAATAAGCAAAGGGCCCTTGAGGGTGAGCTTATAAAGACGATTAAATATATAAGAGGAATCAAGCGAGCACGTGTACATTTATCTATTCCTGAATCAAGTCCTTTTGTTTCTGAAAAAAAGGCACCAACTGCTTCAGTTGTTGTTGATCTTGATAGGGGAGTAACTTTAACTCCCGACGAAGTTAGAGGTATAGCCTCTTTAGTTTCAAGTGCCATTCATGGGATGAGAAATGAAAATGTAGTTATTTTAGATGATAGAGGTAAGAAATTATCTGAAAATATTGGCGATGCAATGACAGCTTATACTGCCAATAGAATGGCGTTAGAAGCTAAAGTAAATAGACAATATGAAAGACAAATTGAAGAAATACTTTCAAAAGTTGTCGGCGAAGGAAAAGTCATTGCTAAAGTTACGGTTAGTTTAGATTTCACAGAATCTATTTCAACTGAAACTGAGTTTGATGGTGAAAATAAAGCAGTACTCTCAGAAGTTGCAAACACTCAAAAGTTAAATGGTTCACGTCCATCTCCACAAGGTATCCCTGGAGCGAGGTCAAACCTTCCTGGAGAACAACCTCAACCTGGAATTCCTGAAACGAGAAATAATGTTGATAAATCATTAACAACTAGAAACTACAATATTCCTTCAAAAGTGACAAAATCAAAGAAGCCAACAGCAGGTGTTCAAAGAGTTAGTGCTGCTGTAATGATTGATGGTCGAAGAGTTCAAGTTAAAAATGCTGAAGGGGCCATGGTTTCGCAATATGAAATGTGGTCAGAAGCAGATCTAGCTAATTTCTCAGCAATTGTTTCCTCTACAATCGGAATAGATTCTAAAAGAGGTGATCTGATTGTCATCAAAAATATGGAATTTGCTCATGAAGACTTAGCTTCAATCGAAGCTTTAATGAGAGAGAAAGAAAATAGAGAATTAATAAAAAACATTGTTAAATATTTAACAGTTGGTTTAGCGATAACTTTATTTTTCTTCTTAGTAGTAAGACCATTTATTCAGTGGATTACAGATAACACAGTAGAAACTGTTGAAGATTTTCTACCTAAGACTTTAGAAGAGCTTGAAAAAGTACAAGCTAATCAGAAGTTACCTGGTCTCGAGGATGCTCTTCCACAAATTGAAGAGAAGTTAAATCCTGAGAAGATTGAAGGAAATATGCTTAGAGAGAAAATTATCTCTCTGGTTGAAGGAAATCCTGCAAAAGCTGCTCAGGTTATACATGAAATTATTCATGCTCAAGAATCAGATAAGCAGATTGCATAATTAAAGAATAAGGAATTGGTATGGCAGAGCAGGGATTAGAACCAGATATTGAATACTCACTTTTATCAGGACAAGATAAAGCGGCTATTTTATTGAGTTCATTGGGTGTTCAAACAACCCAATTAATCTTCTCTTTTATGCGTGATAATGACGTAAAGAGAATGATTAATGCCATGTCTTCGGTCAATAAAGCACCAATCTGGATGATTAAAAAAGTATTAGAAGAATTCTATTCACATCTTAATGAAGAAAATGACTTACTTTTCTCTGAAAACAGAGGAAGAGACTTTATTATCAATGCTCTTGGTGAAGAAAGAGCGAAGCAACTTCTTGGACAAATTGTTGATGTTGGAACTTCAAACACGCTTGAGTCACTTGAGCTAGTAGATACAAGAACACTTGCAAACTTCTTAATTAATGAGCATCCACAGACAATTGCTCTTATTATTGCTCATCTGAATGCGGAAAGAAAAGTAGATGTTCTTAGAAGACTCCCTGAAGGACTTCAGGCAGAAGTTGTTCTTAGGGTTTCAAACCTTGATTACGTATCCCCTGAACTTATTGCTCAACTTGATGATGTTCTTAAAACTGAGCTTTCAACTCTCGGGTCAATTGATACTAACCAACTTGGTGGTGTTGAACCAATCGCTGATATGCTTAATCTTATGGACAAGAATAGTGAGAAAAATATCATGGGAAGAGTTGAGGAAAAAGATCCTGAACTTGCAGAAGAGATTAGAAAACTTATGTTTGTTTTCGAAGATCTTGTTTATGTTGATGATAAAGGTATTCAATCACTTCTTAAAGAATGTGATCAACAAAAACTTGTTATTGCCCTCAAAACTGCACCTGAAGAGATTCGTGCGAAACTCTTTTCCAATATGTCTAATAGAGCGGCAGGCCTCCTACAGGAAGATCTTGATGCTCTAGGGCCTACAAAATTATCAGATGTTGAGAAAGCTCAGTCTGAAATTGTTCAAAAATGTAAGGAACTTGAATCTCAAGGTAAAGCATTCATCTCTAGAGGTGGTGATGGCGATGCTCTTGTTTAATAGATTTTATACTTTGAGGAGAATTCATGGTTAAGGCAAATGATAATAGTAGTTTATACGGTGAAGTTACTGATTATGAATTTAAATCATTTGCCGTAAATGAAGATATGTCTGGTGAAGTTAAACTTTTTGAATTTCAAGAGGTTGGAAAACTATCGTCGAGACAAGAAAATTTACAAGACGAAATTGTAAAATTAGAGCGAAACTTTTCAGAAAAGTCTGATTTTCAAATTTCTCCTATTGTTAAAGAACATAGGGGATTTAATAAACAAGTTTCTAAAGAACGAGAGCTTAGAATAGAAGAAGAGGTTAAAAGAAGAGTTTCTGCTCTTAAGGAACAAGCTTATCGAGAAGGTTTTGATGAAGGCATGCAAAATGGTAGAGAAGAGATCATTAGTCAATCTCGTGTAGCTTCTGAAGAAAAATTACAAACACTAACGAGTATGATTGTTGAAGTATTGGCAACTAAGTCCGATTTACTACTTAACCAAAAGAAACAAATTTATAGTCTAGTAAGGGTTATATCTAAATGGGTAGTTCTAAAAGAGTTAAAAGACGATGGTACTTATATAGAACGTCTATTAGAAAAATTGATAATGGAAATGCAAACGAAGTCTAATCTTTTAATTCACGTAGACCAACAATCTTTTGAACAAATGCCAGATATTCTTCAAACAGTGCAAGAAAAAGTTGGAGAATTAACAAATGTTCGTATTGAAATTGATTATGATATCGAAGGTCCAGGAATTGTTCTTGAGTGTGATAAAGGTATTCTAAACGGAACCCTTGTTGAGCAAATGAAGAGCTTAGATAAATTATTCGAAACAGTTGGTCTTTTGAAAGATGAGGATTTTTCTGCAGATAGTATGAATCATGAAGAAATAGCAACTGAACTGATTCAAACAGCAATAGATGACTCTACAACTGAAAATAAAACTGATGAAACTGATGCGGAGAATATAGAGGACCATGATAGTGACTCAGAAGAATCCTAATGAACTTGATCTCCTTGCCATACACAAGGCGTATGAATATTCCTCTCCTTATCAAAAAGTAGGAAAGGTTTGTGCTAGTAAAGGAATGCTTTTTGAAGTTAATCTTTCAAGAGCAGTTATTGGCAGTAATGTTGAATTTGTTACAGAGTTCGGAGAAAGATGTCTTGGTGAAGTCGTTGCAATAAATGGTCACAAATGTATGGCCATGCCTTATGACGAAATCTCAGGTATTAACACAGAAACAAAAGTCTATTTAAAAGATCTCACAACTACGATAAAGCTTTCAAAAAATATGCTTGGAAGAGTCATTGATTTCCAGGGAAATCCAATTGATGGCAAAGGTCCCATTGAGGATATAGAAGAAACTCGTTCAATTTATGGTAAAGCTTTAAATCCTCTGGATCGACCGCCAATTACTGAAGCGCTTGATACTGGAGTTCATGCTATAAATTGTTTTATGACAGCAGGTAAGGGACAACGGCTCGCTATTATGGCCGGTTCTGGTGTTGGTAAATCAGTGACTCTTGGAATGATTGCTCAAAACTCTAGTGCTGAAGTGAATGTTATTGCTCTTATTGGAGAGAGGGGTAGAGAGGTCCTGGAATTTATGGAATCTGACCTTGGTCCCGAAGGTTTAAAGAAGTCCGTAGTGGTTGTGGCAACTTCAGACACTTCTCCACTGATTAGGATGAAAGCTGCATATGTAGCCACCACAATTTCTGAATTCTTTAGAGATGATAATAATGATGTTCTATTAATGATGGATTCAATCACGCGTTTTGCCATGGCCAATAGAGAAATTTCTCTAAGTGCAGGTGAGCCACCAGGACAAAAAGGTTATACTCCATCTGTCTTTGCTCAATTGCCAAAACTGATGGAAAGAGCGGGAACTAAGGCCGGTGCTGGAACTATTACTGGTATCTATACAGTACTAGTTGAAGGTGGTGATATGGATGAACCTATTGCAGATGCTGTTAGAGCAATTGCTGATGGGCACATTATTCTAAGTCGTGAGCTAGCTTCAAGAAACCAGTTTCCTGCAATAGATGTCTTACAGTCCCTTTCCAGGGTTATGAATAAAGTCACAACTAATGAACATAAGATTGTAGCCTCTCATTTGAGAGATTTACTTGCTTCCTATAAAGAAAATGAAGATTTGATTAACGTTGGAGCATATGCAAGAGGCTCAAATGTAAAAGTTGATAAGGCCCTTATCATTTATGAAGAACTTATGACCCTTTTAAAACAGTTTCAAGGAATGAGTGACTACCTCTCAATTGAAGAGTTATATGATCGCATGGTTGAACTTGCGAGAACTGCTGAAAACACTATTAATCCTCCAACAGCTGAGTAGTAGATGAAAGGATTCAAATTTAAATTAGATGGGCTCTTAAAAGTTCGTGAATTTAAGGAAAAGAAATTAAAAATAGAGCTAGGTGAAATCCTAAAAGAAATCACTAGTACTGAAGACTATGTGAAGACTTTAGTTTCTAATATTGAAGAAACTTATAAAGCACAAGAAGAATTCTTAAGTAGTCCAACTGCTGGTGAAATGATTAAATTCTTTCCTAGGTTTATAGAAATTAAAAAAGAAGAAATTAAAAATAAGAAAAACCTCATCTACTCTCTTCAAAAGAAATTTGATCAAAAACAAACCGAACTTGGTGTTGCCAGGGGAGAAGTTAAGGTCATAGAAAATCTAAAAGAAAAAAAGACAACAGAATATAAGAAGAAACTAGATAAGAAACATCTAGAGAGTGTTGAAGAGTTAAATCAAATTAGACGTCTTCTAAAGGAGAGTCAGTCATGAAAAAAATAATTATTTTAATTAGCTTATTTATAATGAATGTAGCTATTGCACAGGACGCTCCAAAAGCGAAAGATCCTAAAAAGCTTATGTTCACTAAAGAAGAATTTCGAAAAGCTGTCATGGATGAAATGACAAAGAAGATGAAGAAAATTGGTCGCTCAAAGATGACTGAATTCGCAAATCAGCTTTTAAGAAAAGAGGAAGAAGTAGAGCGCTTAGAATTAGAAATTCAAAAAAGAGAACAATCGTTAAAAATTAATGAAAAATCTTTCCTAAAAAGGGTTCAAGGCTTTAACAAAAGGCAAGAAAAATTCATTTCATGTCTAGATGATGTAGATAATAGAGAGAATAAGAGAATAGAACATATGGTTGATGTTGTGTCGGGTATGAGGCCACAAAATGCTGCAGATGTGCTCTCTGTTCAAGAATCTGCACTATCTGTACAAATTTTAGGTAAGCTTCAAGCAGCTAAGGTATCGAAAATATTCAATTTGATGGATAAGGCAGTTTCTGCCCGGCTTCAAAAACAGTACATGACTATGAAAAGATAGGTATGTTGCATAGTGTTGTAACGGTTTTATAAATTTAATGAGGAATACATTAACAAATGCAAATTAACTCAGATTTAATAAATTCATTATTAGGAACACAGGCCCAAGGAGAGTTATCTTCTGGTGCTTCTTCTAATGTTGTTGCTGAAGAAGGTTCTTCATCTGAATTTTTGTCATTGTTAAATGAAACGAAAGATCTAGCGAAGTCAGGGGTAAGTCCTTCTGAATTTATTGAAGGTCTAAGTGACGAAGAGTTAGGTTTAAGTGGAAAAGAGAAAAAGGCCTTAGCCAAATCTTTTATGGACCACTTATCTGAAGATTCAGTTAAGTCTGAAGCTCCAACACTTTTGGCAATAGATTCGAAAGCTACATCAGTTCAAGACTTACTAAATAAGCAAATGCCTGTTCAAGAAACTCCTGTTCAAATAAGTGATGTAGGCTCTCAAGTTGAATCACTTCCAAAAGATTTAAAAGGCCAGGAAGTTATAGCTCCTAAATTAACTAAGGAAGACTTTTCTACTGTTAACGGAACAAAAGCCGCTTCTGGAGAAGAGGTTGTAGATCCTAAAATTTCAAATGGAAAACTTCTTTCAATCAAACAAACTACAAAGAATAATAATAATATTCAAAAAATGAATTTTCAGTCGTCAGAAGATTTTGTCAATCAAAGTAAGCTTGTCTCTAAAGATCAAGGTGCTGTTGTTGCTAATCAATCGAGAAATTCATTCTTTCCAAATGCTAAAAATAATAAAGTCTTAGCATTCAAAAATGAGCAGAAAGCTATAAGTAAAAGTGTTTTTTCTGGGAAAAATCCATTTCTAGAAAATAAAGAGTCTTCTGTAAAGGCTACAAATATTACAAGTAATGAAGGTGCATTATTTGAAGCAGTTGAGTCTGTTCAAAATAGTGAGACTGGAAATCAATCATCAGAATTTAGTAACTTTCAAAATGAAGTAGTTGCCCCTAAAGTCAGTAATGTTTCGTCATTAACTACAGGAGCCACTAGTACTAAAGTGTTAGACTTTTCAAATATCCAAGCTTCAAATACTGAACAATTAATTGATAAAATAACAGGTTACATTGCGACATCAAGACTTGAAAATCAAGAGAGCATCGACCTCCTTGTTAAGCATGATACTTTGGGTAACTTCAAGGTGACTGCTTCAAAAGGTCAATTACCTGATCAAGTTAATCTAGAAATTGTCGCTGGTAATGAACAGGGAAAAGCTTTTTTTAAGAGTAATGAAGTAGAAATGATTAAGAGTTTATCAAATTCTGGTGTAAAATTAGGTGATGTTAAAGTTGTTTTAAGTAGCGACTCTAATATGCAGTCTTCTGAAAAAGGAGACAATAATTTTAACCAAAATAACAATAACTTCGGTTCTCAACGTAATGGACAATCAGCTTCTGGACGCGACGAAAGTGGGCGTGAAAGAAGACAAGAATTGTGGGATATGTATAGAGAACGTCTAGGTGCATAATGGCTGGAATCGGTAGACCAAAACAAGCAAATCCTTTCGGTGGCATCGCTTTAAAAAAAGCGAGCAGCAAGAAATCAAAGAAAAACATTGGAGATAAACTAAACCAAATGGCAGGTATTAGACCTGACAAAAAGTTTATTGATAAGAGAGATCATAACAAACTTGGAAAAGATGGTTTTCTAAAAATGTTAGGTCATCAGTTAGCAAATCAAGATCCGATGAAACCAATGGATCAAAAACAATTCGCCTCAGATCTTGCGCAATTTTCACAGTTAGAACAATTAACAAGTATGAATACGAAAATGGATAACGCGCGAAAAAATGACACTACTGAAAGTAAGTTCATGGCCGCAAGTTTCATTGGTAAAGAAGTTATGTCTGATGGAACAACGATTAAATATGATGGAGAAAGCAGAAATATCAGCTTACCATTTAGTTTAGATCAACCTGCTAAGAATGTTCTTATCCGTGTCTATGATAGTAAGAATCAACTAATCGCTCAAATAGAAAAAGAGTCGATGGGTGAGGGAAGTCAAAGTGTAAGATGGGATGGTATGGCCCTTGATGGCAACGTCGCAGTAAAAGATAATTACAGATTTGAAGTTACCGCCTTCGATGAAGAAATGAATAAGTTTAGAGGTAAGACTAAATCAAAAGGTTTAGTAACCGGAGTCCATTTTGAACATGGTGAAACAGTTCTAGAGTTAAAAAATGGAAGTAAAGTTTTCTTACGTGATGTAGAAAGTTTTGGATTAGCAAAGAATGAGCAAAATAGTGCTATAAAAAATATGCCCGGGTTGAAAAAGAATGCTGCACAGGCCTATAATAAAGTTGAGTCGCAAGTAAACTAAGAGTTTAAAAAATGACAAACGGTAAAGTTAACAACATTCTCATACCAAATGTATCTAAGATTTCTTCTGACAAGAAAGTAAATCTTGATAACAAATTGGGGAAAGGTGTTCAAGACTCCGAGTTTAGCAAACTCTTACAAGACCAAGTCCAACAGACAGGACAAAAGCATGGAATACAACTTTCAACTCATGCAGCTAAGAGGTTACAAGAAAGAAATCTTTCAATGGATTCAGATGAGTTTTTTAAATTAAAAGGCGCAATGGATAAGTTGAAAACAAAGGGTGGTCAGGATTCATTAATCATAACTGACAAAGCCGCATATATTGTCGATGTTCCAAAGAACAAAATTGTTACGGCCATCGATAAGAATAGTATTTTAGATAATGTGTTTACCAAGATTGATTCGACGGTAATCGTTTAAATATTTAGTGAGTGATGGCTGGTCCTTTCCGGAAGCCTAGTGTTTAGCCTGTAGTGTTAAACGCCTTTCACAAATATTCTTTTTAATTTGTAGGTCTAGGAGGGACTTTTATGGGAATTTTACGTTCTTTTAACATTGGTGTAACTGGTTTAAACGCTGTTGGGCAAGGTATGGGTGTTATTGGTGATAACATTGCAAATGCTGGTACTAACGGTTTCAAATCTTCTCGTGCCGAATTTCAAGATGTTTTAGCTACTTCACTTAAAGGGATCGATGGTGGTGATCAATTTGGTGCAGGTGTAAAGCTAGCGCATATCAAGTCTCTAATGTCACAAGGTGACGTTGCAAGAACAGATAATATTACAGATCTTTCTATGAACGGAGATGGTTTCTTTAGAGTTAAGGCCCCTTTTGGACCTGGCTATACAAGAGACGGATCTTTTCACTTTAATAAAACAGGTGAGCTCGTAAATTCTGATGGTTTTCAAGTTATTGGTTTCAAGGCTAATGCCGACGGACGTATTACAACTAAAGAAGGACCAGTAAAATTAGGAAGTACAACAATTCCTGCTCACGCTACTGAAAAATTAAGTCTCAATATGAACTTAGACTCTAGAGTTGAAGTTAAAGAATTTAATATCGAAGATCCAGATGCAAGTTCAAACTTTTCAAACACGATAACTGTTTTTGATAACGTGGGTACAGCTAGACTTGTAACTCTTTATTACAATAAGACAGATAATAATAATTGGACTTACAGAGGTGTCGTAGATGGTGCTGATGCTGAAGGCGGAGAAGCTGGAAAGTTTGTTGAGATGGCCCAAGGAAGTCTTATTTTTAATAACAAAGGTCAGCTTCAAGAGGAAGTAGAAGGAAATAACGCTTTTAACTTTAATAAAGGTGCAGCACCTGCGCAAAGAATTCAATTCAATTTTGGTGAATCTATTGCTGAAGGTGGAGAAGGAATTGATGCTTCTACTCAATACGGATCGAATTCTGCAATAGCAAGACATAACCAAGATGGATTCAGTGCCGCTACACTAGCTTCTATGTCATTTAATGATGAAGGAATTCTAACAGCTGTATATGATAACGGTGAGTCGAGAGACATCTCTCAAATTGCCGTAGCAAAATTTGAAAACAACGAAGGATTATTTAAAATAGGTAAGAACCTCTTTAAAGAATCTAGAAACTCAGGTCAGGCGGCGATGGGGAAACCTGGAGAGTCTGGACGTGGAGAAGTTCTATCTAAGTCGATTGAACTTTCAAATGTTGATATTGCCAACGAATTCGTAGGGCTAATGACAGCTCAGAGAAACTTCCAAGCTAACGCTAAGACTCTGACAACAGCTGATCAAATGCTACAAGAAGTACTTAACATTAAACGATAATAATCTAAATCTCTCCTTTAGATAAATAGTAGAAGAGCACTGGAGTTTCCAGTGCTCTTCTTTTTTAAGAAAACTATGATGAAAGTAATTTTAATATCTATTCTCTCTTTATCCATGTCTCAATCTCTTGCTAAGAGTTGCTCAACCATTGATTTAGATAAAAATAATGGCGCAATGGCTAAAGTAAAACCCCTTGATCAAGGCTATACCAACACTTGTTATGCTCATGCGGGAACAGTGATGTTAGACGCTTGGTTACACTCTCACGGTGGTGACAAGTCAAAGCAAACCTCTTCGGTTGCATCTGCTGTTTTTAGTCAAGGATCTGTAATGTCTGCTGGACTTGGGAATATTTCATGTTCTGCCATAGATGCTATTTACGATCATGGAAGATGTGAAAAAACTGGATTCGATGATAAAGTTTGGAATGAATTCGCTGATGGTATGGGGGAGTCTGGACTTTGGACTTCAAGAAGCCAGAGGTCAGTTAAGTTAATGGATCTCTTAGGGGAAATTTACGTGAAACCTCCTAGAAGAAGAGGTGGGAAAAATTTTGTAAGAAGAGGTTACTATTCAAAAAAAAGAAAGTGGAAGAAAGAAAATGCTCAAAGAGCAAACCTCATATACTGTAATTTAGATGCCATAGGATTATCGACATTTAATTCCATGAATGTGAAAGATATTGAAAATGCACTTAATGCAAATTTTAAGTCTTCATATTTAAAGCGTATGGTAGGTGCCTTATGCGGAGAAAAATTAACCGAGCTCAAAGGAAAACAGCCACAGTGTAAGAAGATGATGAGATATCAGCATGCAGAAAATAAAACACCTAAGAAATTTAAAAATAAAATACATGAGATTTTAGAAAATCCAAATAACCCTCAACCCATAGGTGTAGGATACTGTGCAAAAGTTTTACAGAAACCCGCTGGCTTTAGGGGCTTTAAAAAAGGGATTTTAGGTTTTGTATCTCTATCAACTGTTCTTGACGCTGATGTTTGTGGTCTTCACGAATCGGTCGTCATAGGAAGAAAAGAAATCAATGGTAAGTGCCATTTAAAAATAAGAAACAGTTGGGGAGCTGATGCTGTCTACAGAAACTGGCCTTCTGATAATAATGGAAATGTTTGGGTAGATGAAGATGACTTCACACATAACATGGGGAGTTTAACTCATCTTGAATAATTTAATCCTAACCCTCTCTCTCTTTTTAAGTCTAAATTCTTTTGCTCAAAGTGAAAGAACATATCATGATGAAAAAAAACAATATGTCTTTATGATCGATAATAAAAACTATCTCTTTATTACTAAGAATTGTAAGAAGAAGTGTGCCGCCTATAAAATTTTAAACAAGGTGAGTACAAAGAAAGTTTTTACCAAACAAGGGCAAAATCCTGGGGCCATACTCTGTGATGATGTACTTAGAAAAGAAGTTGTAACTTTAAGGAATGAGCTTGGTGGAGAGTCTACTTTCTGTCGTTTTAAAGATGGATCGATGATTGAGTCTTCTAGATTATTTATTCATGCCCAGATAAATGACGAAAAAGGAAAGACCCGCTAGGGCCTTTCGTCGTTATTCTTTAATAAGTGGCATAGTATTTTTAATTTTTCCGTCTATTTCATGTTCAATTTTCAAATCTAAAATTTTTGCTAGCATTGGATAAATATCAATATTGTTCACAGTTCCCTGTTTGAATGCACTTTTAAAGTTAGGTCCTTTAGCGTAAAGGATAGAGTGCATATCTGTTCCTTCAAATTGTGACCATCCATGATTTCCTTTTGGTATAGATTTAGGTTCATGAGATATAGACCAACCTCTATCTGCGATACAGACAAAGTCCCCAATTCTCTTATTCTTTCTAAAATTTAAGTACTTTGGAGTCTTGTTCTTCTTGTAACACTTAAAGTGTTTCGCATTCTTATTTATAAGATTCATTGTTCTAGTTACATATTTAAAAGAGGAGTTACTTCTATAGAAATGGACTAGAGGGCCTTTTCCAACAATTTTAAAACTCTCAAGGTTAGTCTTAACTTTCTTTGATTTACCAATGAGTTCAACATTCTTCTCATCAAGTTCTGCCATACCATGATCAGAGACAATGACAATATTCAAAGGAAGATTTAATTTGTTTAATTCATGAACTAATCTTTCAATACTCTTGTCTACTTTGTGTACTGCCGCTTCAGTTTCACTAGCATTTGGCCCATAGTTATGACCTGCACTGTCTACATCGTGAAAGTAAAGCGTTGCAAAATGTGGTCTTTTTTCTTTTGGCATTTTGAACCACTTTAGAACTGTATTGATCCTTTCATCGTGGGGAGTTCCGTGATTATACTTTAGGTAGTAACTTGGAAACGATCCATCTATCTTGGCTTCCGATCCTGGCCAGAAATAAGTAGCTGTTTTCATTCCTTGTTCTTCAGCAAGCACCCATAAAGGTTTAGCTGTGTAGAATCTAGTGTCTTCAATAGCACTTCTGTCTCTTAGAGAATAACTTCTGTCGATGGAAGGAGCGTAGAATCTATTACCAATGATTCCATGGTTCATGGGATATCTTCCGGTAATTATAGAAAGGTGATTTGGAAAAGTTTTGGTAGGGTAGGATGGTCTTAGAGACTTTACTGAAGAACCCGTTTTCATAAAATTTGTTAGGAATTTTGGAGAATACTTCTCTGTATAATCCCATCTATAACCATCTATTGAAATGAGTAAGACGTATGGTTTATCCTCAGTTTGTTTTGAATTATTAGTGTCGTTGGAAGTAAGGTATTTACTGGTTTTAGTGGCGCAACTAACAATGGAAAATAAAATTAAAATAATAATGAGTTTTTTCATGATGAATCCTTCGAATGTCATTTAATATAAATAAATTATAGCTGGAATAGTATATTGATAAAAGAACCTTTGGGAATTATAGGCAAAAAAAAAGGCCTCAAAAATGAGACCTGAATAACTTATTTTTCTCCATCGCTGCCAATGGATTCTACAGGACAGGCCTCAAGGGCCTGATTGCAGATTTCGATCTCTTCTGGAGTCGTTGGTTGCTTTTTAACAAAAGCATGACCATCATCATCATTCATTTCAAAGAAGTCTTCAGCTTCCATAATACAGGCGTCACAAGCGATACATTGGTCATCAACATAGAACTTACCCGCTGCATTCAATTTCCACTTGGCTGATTTATCTGCCATTACTTCTCCTAATCTTTGAACTTATAGAACGCCGTACTCAACAACTTTAACTGTTGATTCAAGATCTTTTAGAATCTCTTGTTTGAGCTTTCTTCCTAAAATAGTTCTTAAAGAGTTATTACCATCTAAGATGTCCTTTTTAGACTGCTTCTTCCCATTTGTAAATTTGAAAGACTTTAAGATGACAACATTAGTTGCTCTATCAAAAGTATATACAGAGGATTGATCTAGGCCTTTGGCAAAAATTCCTTTTAAGTTATTTGCTTCTAAAAGAATTTTTCCTGTTGAGCCATCAAGACGATTAATTTCTAAATTCTCTTCAACTTTTAAGCCATACTTTTGTTTAAGCTTGCTAATCTTCTTTGAATTTCCAATAGAACTTGCAACCATCGCTTGTACTTTCGCTACGATAGAATCTAATTCAGTGTTCTTAGTTTTTCTTAAAATTTCTTTAGAGAACTTAACTTTGAAGTCTTCAAATTTCGCTTCTTTTGCTTCTTTTTTACTTTGAACGTAAATTACATGGTAACCAAAGCTCGTTTTAATTGGCTTAGAAATTGTTCCAGGTTTTAAGTTAAAAGCTACAGCGTCAAACTCAGGAACCATACGCCCTTTAGTGAACCAACCAAGAGTTCCGCCTTTCCCTTGTCCGCTAGGGTCTTCAGTGTGTTTGTTAGCTTGTTTTGCAAAGTTTTTCTTAGTTAAAGTCATTCTTAACTTAGTCAGGGCCTTCAACTTATTCGCAGCATTCTTATCATCAGTTCTAAAAAGAATGTGACTAGCTTTTACTTCTTCTTTAGTATCAAGAGCTGATTTTCTTTCATTGAATAAGGAAGTCACTTTACCAAGGTTAGCTTCTTCTTTTAAGTATGTTTCAACTTCAGAGTTAGTAACTTTAATTTGTTTTCTCATTGCTTCTTTATTTATTTCAACAATGACAGCATTTAGCTTTTGTTCTTTAAATTTAGAGACATCTAGAAAATATTGTTTTGAAACAGGAATACCTTTTAGAACAGCATCAGTAGTCATCCCTCTGACTTGGTTACGCATATCTTTTTCAAAATCTTGAGGGTTCATTCTATTGCTTGCAAGAATACTCTTGTAACGATCAACAGAAAATTGCTTGTTAACTTGAAAGTAAGGGAACTTCTTAATTTCAAATTTAATTTCCTCAGAGCTTGGAATCACTCCAATTCTATCTCCAAGAATTAGTGTTAATTTTCCTTGAACTAAGTTTCTAAGGGCCGTTTCTTTTAAACGGAATTGTTGAATTTGTTGATTAGTTAAATCCTTTCCACCAAGAAGTCCTCTATAGAATTCTAGTTGACGATTAAACTCTCGTTGGTAGTCAGCAATCTTGATAGGTTCATCTCCTACTTTAGCTACTGCATTTGGAGAACCAGTAAAACTTTGGTAACCAGTGAACATGAAGGAAACAACGATGAATCCAATAAAAATTGTGACGAACACACTTGATGTTTTCTTTTTGAATGTTTCATTTTGAGACATAGTGCAAAATCCTCTTTAATTGATAATCTTTTATTAAGGCACATATTATTCCACGGACTGATTAAATCCGTAAAGATTATTGGCAGTTGGAGCTTAATTAGTTACTCTTTATATAGCTTCCAAGTAAAATTATAGAATTCAAGGATGGGCCAAGTGCGAATTGGTGAAGGAGAAGGGCAGAAAACAAAAATTATTCTGAACGTATTAGTTTGTGCAGTTGCGTTATATGGAGTCTCAACAAAAGACTTTACGCAGCAAAGAACAAGTATGTTTGAAAACTTAATGATTGATTTTTTTGCACCTATTCAAAAAAGCGTTACATATATTCAAGGTAGTTTCACGTCTGTGTTTGATGACTATATTGCAAACGTGAATGCTTCTAAAGATAATGAAAAATTAAAAATGAGGATATCCGACCTTGGTAGTCAGATATTTTCGTTTAGAGAAATGGAGCTCGAAAATAAGAGGTTAAAAAAACTTCTCGATTTTGGTGAAGAGCTTCCTTATAAGAAGGTTCTTGCGCAAGTTGTTGCTAGGGATGCTTCGAGTGATTTTCGCGTTCTTCGAATAAATAAAGGTTTAGTAGATGGTTTAAAGCTACAGGCCACGGTTGTTACTGGCGAGGGCTTAGTTGGTTTTATTTACCGTTTAACTGACCACTTTGCAGATGTTTTAACGATTCTGGACCCAAATAATAGAGTGGATGCACTAGTTAAAAGAGTTCGTGCCCATGGAATTGTTGAGGGTGATAGTGATCGTCAATGTTTAATGAAATACGTCAAAAGAACAGATCCGATTATATTAAATGATAGAATTCTCACTTCTGGTCTAGGAAATCTCTATCCAAAAGGAATTCTTATAGGAAAGGTTTCACGTATAGAGAGAGAATCCTATGGGATGACTCAGGATATAACAATTTTGCCCAGCGTAAACTTTGGTAAACTAGAAGAGGTTATTGTCTTGGTTGCAGAAAGTAACAAAAAGAAAGACCTTGAGTGGGATGCTCTTGATAGCAATACAGAAGGAAAAGTGAAGTGAAGGGACAAATTAAAGATCTTATAATTCCTCTGTTTATTACTCTGCTGATATTGGTAGTTCTTGAGATCATTTCAACGGCCCTGTTGCCAGCATTTGGAATTCAAAAATATATAATTCCTTTTAATATTTTAATTGTCCTCTATCTTGGATTTAAACTAGAGACTCCATACTTAGCAATTCTCATTTTGATTGTTCAGTACTTCCATTCGTTCTTTTCTATTGAAGGATGGGAGCTTGGTACAATTGCAGGTATTTTTATTTGTATAGTGATCTCGTATCTAAGAGATTTGATACATTTTTCTTCAGCTGCAATAACTATAACCGTCACTCAGGTCTTTCAAGTTGTTTGGTTTCTCATTGTGTCTTCACTCTTTTATTTAAAGACAGGAAATATGGGCATATTGGTTGAAAAGATGTGGCGCTTTATTCCTGAAAGTATTGCTATTTCGTTATTAGCTCCTTTTTTCTTTGCTATATTTGACCGAATTTGGGGAGTAAATAGTGAAGGAATGCTAGGGGGAGACGTTTAGTGTTCGGTGAAGATGATATCGTTCGCTCTCATAAAGCTAGAGCAGATCTAATTTTCAATATCGTTATTGGCTGTTTCGTAATAATTCTAATACGTCTTTGGTATTTACAAGTTTATAAGGGTGACGAATTTTATAAATTCTCTGTTCAAAATCGCCTTCGTAGAGAAACTGTGAAAGCTCCTAGAGGAATGATTTTCTCTCGAAATAATCAACTGCTAGTTCAAAATGTACCTAGATTTGATGCCATTATTATTCCGCAATATTTAACTAATAAGAAAGAGACTCTTAAGAAGTTGTCTAACATTTTAGATTTAACAGAAAAAAAGATAAAACATATTCTTAGAAAAAACTCCTATCAAGCAAGATACAGACCCATCATAATTAAGAAAAATATTTCAAGAAAAGAAGTTGCAGTTATTGAAACTGAAAATTCAAAAATGCCTGGGGTGAGAGTTCACACATTTATTTCAAGAGAGTATTCAGATAAGGAAGTTGGAAGTCATGCCTTAGGTTATATTTCTGAAATATCTCGAAAACAATTACCAATTTATAGAGAAAGGGATGATTATCCTTATAAGTTAGGTGATTTTATCGGGCAGGCGGGAATAGAAAAACAGTTTGATTTGAAGCTTAGAGGAACTGATGGTTATCAATTCATGGAGGTTGATGCCAGAGGAAGAATGACGAGACTTATTAAGGGAAAGAATCTCTTTGCTGGAATTGAAAATAAAGCAGCTAAACCTGGAAACAATATTCGGCTAACAATTGATAGAGATATGCAAAGAACAGCCTACAAAGCGCTAGAGGGAAAGGTTGGGAGTGTTGTTGCAGTCGATGTTAATACTGGTGAAGTTTTGGCGATGGTTTCAAGACCTAGCTTTGATCCAACTGAATTTTCTAAGGGTCTAAGCGCCAAGTATTGGAGAAAACTTAGTCAGGATGAATTTAAGCCCATGACTGATAGAACTATTCAGGAACATTATTCTCCAGGTTCAACTTTTAAAACATTTACCGCAATTGCAGCTTTGGAAGAAAAAATTGTCAGACCAGAGCAAGAAGTTCATTGTCCTCCAACTTTTAGATTAGGAAGAAGAGTCTTTCATGATTGGAGAAGAGGAGGCCATGGGCTAACTAATGTGTACAAGTCTCTTAGACGGTCTGTGGATGTATACTTTTATAAAATTGCTACGAAGCTTGATATTGATATTTTAACAAGATATGCGAAACAGTTTGGCTTTAGTTCTAAAACGGGAATCTCACTTCCAAGAGAAATCCCAGGGTTACTTCCCACAAAAGAATGGAAACTTAAGAAAACAGGAGAGCCTTGGCAGAAGGGTGAAACATTATCTTGTGCTATTGGGCAGTCATACGTTCTAGCTACACCTCTTCAACTATCTCTAGCTTATGCCACAATAGCTAATGGTGGAAAATTATTTAAACCCTATTTAATTAAAGAAATCTTTTCAAGTGATGGAACAATCATTAAGAAATTTCAACCGAGTCTAGTTAATGAAGTTACCGTAAGCCAAGAAACTCTAAATCATGTTAAGAAAGGTTTATATCAAGTTGTAAATCATAGAAAAGGAACAGCTTGGTGGTATCGTGGTCGTGGTTTAAGTATGGCAGGGAAAACTGGTACTTCTCAAGTTAGAAGCATGACCAAAAAAGAATTATTTTCTAAGTGCGAAAATATGCCATATAAAGATCGGCATCATGGTATTTTTGTAGGTTATGCTCCTTTCGACAATCCTCAAATTGCAGTGGCAGCTGTTGTTGAACATGGGTGTCACGGATCAAGTGCGGCAGCTCCTGTAGTTAGAGACATAGTCACAACTTATATGAAAAAATATCAAACTAAATTCTATGAAGAGCAAGCAGCAAAAGACAAGGCCCATGCTACAAAACTCTATCTTCGAGAAAAGCGTAGACGTGAAGAATTGAAAAAGAAGAAAGACTTACTTGAGTCACAAGGATAAAAATGAATTCATCAGCAATCTTAGACGCCATAAAAAAGTACGACTTTAGTTTCTTTGGAATTTGTGGTGCTATCTTTTTAATGGGTGTTGTAAACTTATATTCTGCAACCCATGCTTCTACTAGTGCTCATATGGCCAATCTCTATAAAGTTCAAATCGGTTGGTATGCGGTTTCATTACTTGCTGGGGTTGTGGTCAGCTTCATTCAACCTAAGAATTTTTTTAGATTCTCATGGTTACTGTATGGAATAAATGTTTTCCTACTCATCCTCGTTTTATTCTTAGGACACAAAGGAATGGGGGCACAGAGATGGCTCGTTATTGGTCCTGTTAGGATTCAGCCTTCTGAACTTATGAAAATGGCAGTTATTCTTGTTCTAGCGAGATGGTACTCAAAAGCAGAACCTAATAAAGAGATTGGCTTTAGAGAGTTGATCATCCCTTTTTTTATGGCATTTATTCCTGCAATTCTTATTATAGCGGAGCCAGACTTAGGAACAGGATTACTAGTTCTTCTTATTTTCTTTGTTATAACTTTTTATAGAAAATTAAAGTGGAAAACGATCGCTATCCTCGCCATCATTGGTGTGATTAGCGGTGGAATCATGTATCAATTTGGTCTTAAACAATATCAAAGAAATAGAATCTTAACTTTTATAAATCCAACGGCTGATGCGAAAGGAACGGGATACAATGCCATTCAATCTAAGATTGCCATTGGCTCTGGTAAAATTATCGGGAAAGGTTTTAAGAAGTCATCTCAGGCTTCACTTAATTACCTTCCTGAGAATCACACGGATTTTGTTTTTTCAATTTTCAATGAAGAGCATGGATTTGTAGGTTCACTATTTCTCATTTCATTATTCCTGGTGCTCTTCTATCGATTCATTTGGCTCGCACAATCTGTGCCCAGGATTTATGAATCTATTGTGGTGATTGGAATCATGTCCGTTTTCTTTTGGCACACATTTATCAATATGGGGATGGTGACAGGGCTCATGCCTATAGTTGGTTTACCACTACCATTCATGAGCTATGGTGGCTCAAGTCTGTTAACTTTTAGCCTCTGTTGTGGAATAGCCACTTCAATTAGTAATTCTAGAAACCTATTCTAAGTCTTTAAATTTAAAGGGTTAAGTTCATTAATACTAAGGTATTGGTGAATATACCCGATAAGTTTACAATGGGAATAGCTAAACAACTGATACTCTTAACATTTATATTATTACTCAATGCTTGTTCTACAAATCAGTCGCAAAGACTTGTACGTCATCCTGCTTCACAAATGAGTGGAGACAAGCTTTCTTGTAAGAAAGTTAGCGCAACATTTATTGAAAATCATCAAGCTAGTAATGAATTAGCTAATCTTTCTGGGATAAAATATCTCACTCAGAAACTTTCAGAAATTGAACACTTAGACTCATCGAATATTACCGCCTTGTTGCTTCGCTATAATTTAGTGATGAGAAATGATGGTAAGGAAGTCATCAAGGTTCCACTTTCAAAATTAAAATCAATTCACCCTGTGGATAGAGGAGCATCGATAGCAAAAACAAAAGCGAGATCAGATAATATAAAAGACTTCATTGCTAAAAATGGAGTACCGGAAGCCTTTACTACAGATATTCAAGAAATTACGATTAAATCTAGAATGCTAATGAGGGCGGTCAAAACAGATGAAGGTAATTATATTATCTTTGATGGAAATGGTAGATTGTATGCTTTAAGAGATTACTTTCAAAGTAATGATCTCTCTGAAATGCCTATTGAAATTGAGCTTTATAAAATTGAGTATAAGAAGATTAAGAGTCTTATGGAGATTAGAAGAAGAAATCTCTATGCCACCGGTGAAGATGTAAGTCAGGCAAGAAAGTCTCTCTATCAAAGTCATATCTCTAACGAAGAATTGGATGAAATGATTTCTAATTTAAAATCTGAGAGTAAGAAGTATTGGAAGTATAGAGGATTCTTTGGAAAGAGAGAGAATCGGGTTGCCATGAAAGAATTATCTGAAGCTCTTGATGTTAAAGTCAGGCAATTAGAAAATGTAAAACTTTGGCGAGAGAAGGGTTATGGAATCGCGTATAAAGAAAAAATTACAACAAAACAAATTGAAGCCATGGCCAATAAAGAGGTCCCGCTGGGGATGACAAAATATCAGTTCAAAGAGATGAAGTATGATCTGGCCAAGGCGCTAAGAGTTGAAGAGCTAGATGATGGTCACGTTATTATGGATGGAACTTCCACGACATTCTATTCTGCTAATCCAAAGAGAAGATTGGGAACCCATTTTCAAAAAGCGGGAATTACTAGAAGTGATTACAACTTTAAGATTCATTCACCAAAGTTAGTAAAGAAAATGATGGAAAAAGACCTCAAATGGTACGGGCATGAGAGATTTTATAAAACCAGATGGGTTGAGAAAATTTACCCCGAAATACAAGCTTTTAAGAAGAAGTGGTCTAAGATTCTTGGTCGAAAAATTTCAATTGTAGGCGCGGATATTGAAGTTGAAGATGTGGATCAACACGGTCGTTTTATTATCGATCTCACAAAAGATTAAATACTGCTCTTAGGCCATAGTGATCAGAAATAGGATGGCCTTCAAAGGTTTTTCGAACATTTAATAATTCAAAAAATTTCTTTTGATAGAAAATATAGTCTAACTTACTATTCCAATCACCGTCAGTGTAAGGATTGTCATCACAAAATGTACACCCAACTTTTTCTTTTCGTGCAGAATAGGAAAATCCAATTTTGAGTAAAGGAGAAAAGAAATCTTTCTCTTGATCTTGATTGAAGTCACCAGTTAGGATGATTGGCTTGTCTGAGAATCTATTTTTAATTTTTTCAATAATGAACTTTAGTTGCTCTATTCTTTCATGTTTACGATCACCAAAGGGGGAGAGGTGAACATTTATCACGTATATGCTTTTCTCAGCTGAAATAGCAATTTCGCTAACAAGCATTAGTCTTTTTCCAAAGAACTTACTAAAGGGAAGTTTAAAAGAATGCTTTTTTCCCGATTGTTGAAAAGTAGAAACAATGGCCAGGCCTTCTTTCATAATTCCTGTGTTATTTGATCTTACATAGTGAACATTATAATCTTCATTTCTAAGGAATGCCTTGAATAGACTCTTTCCTCTATAGTGTTTCCAGGCCTCTTGAAAAGTCATGATATCGGCTTTTTCAAATTCAATGAAACTTTCTAATTCGAATAATCTCTGATCGTAGTCACGAGTGTAGTGCCAAAGGTTTTGGGTACTAACGGAGAAACTCTTTGAGAAACAAAGGGGCGATATTAATAGAAATAGTAGCGCAAGTTTAGACATTTATTCTCTCAGTAGTAACTCTAAAAATTGTTTCAAATCACGAATCTTATGTCAAAATTCAGTTGTGTCGCATGGCGTCTCTTGGCATAGGGATTGCTCTATATATAAGTAAGATTTCTAATTATGTTATTTTAAGGGGATAGAGAAATGAAATTGCTTAAATTATTATCAATTGTCGCATTAATGGCCAGTTCAACTATGGCAACTCAAGCTTCTGAAAGATCTGTAACTCACTTAAATCAGGTGCGAAATAGTCTTTGGGTATTCGGAGTGGACAATGGTCTTACGACTGAAGTTGAGCTTGTTGGACAAGGGATAGAAGGACTTCACGGTGTAATGGAAAATTCTGGCGCTGAACAAAGCCTATTAGAGGTTCCAGAAGAGCTCGGTATGGCCATGAACAAGTTTGAGTCCTAAACTTGACTCCTTAAGACGAGCGTAGTTATATAGTCTTATAAACATACTACTTGATGTATGTGGGAAGATTATATGAGAAGAATTTCAACGATCGGTGGGCTCCTTAAAAGGCTTTATCGAATGTATAATTCACAAATGCTACAAGTTCTAGAATCTAGAGGATTCACTGATCTTCGTCCAAGCTTTCTCGAAGTTCTCCTATTTATCTGTGAAAATGAAGGCCCTTCAATCAAGGAAATTGGTTTTGGATGTGGTCTAAAAAAACAAACAATGACAAGTCATCTTAATGAACTCGAAAAACGTGGTTATGTTTTTAGACAAGTTAATGCGTCTGATAAAAGAGAGCAGAAGATTTTTCTAACTGAATATGGCGAAAAATTTAAGCTGAACCTCTTTGAGTGTCTGGGTAACATTGAAAATGAATATTCTCTTCTTGTTGGTGAAGTCGAAATGGATAGAATCGAGCATGTTCTTGAAAACTTCCACACTCGTCTAACGACAAATCAAATACAGAGAAAAGCCTCAGAAGCTTTTCAAAATCTTACTCTCGACTTTTAGCTTAAGCTTGCTTCATTATTTCTTTTAATGGGCCAAAAGCGGTGACCCCCAGAAACATTATTAAGATTAAAGAAACCTTTTTTAATTAAGAGCTCACAGGCTTGAATAGATCTTAGTCCTTGTTCAGAGAATACTAAGATGGGAGTTGTTTTGCTATTGATCTCGGCGTATCTTCTTCCTAAATCTTCTAAGGGAATTCTAATAGCACCGTCAAGAATTTTAGCTTCTTTAAATCCCTCTTTAGAAACATCAAGAATAATATAATCTAAATCGGCATTATTATAAATTTCAACTGCCTTTTGCGGTGAAAGATCGTTATAAGGTTTACCCATTAAGATATTTGAATCATCTATAAATTCACCATTTTTAATTCTGATAAGATGGTTTCTTTGTAGGGATAGAGAGAATTCCATTTTCTCATCGATTCGTGAGATATTTTTCTCAATATTACTCAGTCTGTTATTAATAAACTCGAGCATTTGAAACGCTTTAAGATCCATAAATGTAGCCTCAAAAGAAAATTTAAATAAGTAAAACGACTCATCTTATTGAGTCGTATATGTCACTTAATTATACTTTTATTCGAGAATTGATAGAATTGGGCAAGATATCCCTGAGGTAAATGGTCAGGTTAGAATGTTGGATAGAAATTCCCAAAGTTAATATTTCCAGTAATCACAGTAGTTAAGTAGCAAGCCGTGAAGAAAATAGAGCCCTCAAAGACTCCATATCCAATTTCTGCTGAGCCGTCTTCATTGCTTACGCCTTCTTTACCTGGACTGTTAAAATCATCTTGTAGTTTAAAGATGAAGGCGAGACCAATTTTGAAAATGGGAATGATGATTAAGGCCAATAGAATTTTTAAGATCACATAAATCGTATACCACTTGATATTTTCCAATTCGTGGTCAAAAGCAGAGTTGATAATTATCGTCCAACCCCAAATGAAACCTAAGTATGAAATACCGACGGCGAGATTTTTTTGAACAAGCAGTCTATTAAATGACAATTTAGAAATTAAAGAATAAGTCTTAGTTGAAAATCCTAACAAGACCATGGCGAGTAACCAGAGAAATAGGAGAATGATGACTGATGATTTAGAAACAGAACTGACTCCTTTTATTATATAGGCGACAGCTGTTGCGTTAGCAAAAGAGATAAGAGCGTAGGACATATTCTTTCTTTTGATAATTTCATCATGATACTCAAAGTTGTACAAAACAATACTTTCAATAATGTAGATAGAAATTAAATATATAAAACTAACGAGTGTAGCGTGGATAAAGAAATCAATTAGAGTGAGATAGAATTTATCAGACATAGTGAAATAAAATTCAGAAAAAATAATTCCTATTCCAATGAGCCTTGAAAAGAGATGAATAGTATCGGATGAGTTTTTTGAAGGAAAAAATCTTTTAAAAATCTGAGTTCTTGATGAAGGATAAAGAAAACTGTGAGCATACTTATAAATAAAGAGAATACCACATAGAAAAAGGGTAAATACTATTCTCAAAATGAGCTTATCAAATAATTCATTCATATCTTTTCTTCTCGTTATTAATTATTCCATTTAGGAATGTAGAAAGTCTTTTCAATTATATTCTTTAAGTCAGATTTTATAACGTCTTCACTTTCTTTCTCTTTAATTTCTAACTTTTCTCGAGTTAGGGAGCCTTCGGTTCCAAATTCACCATTCTCTCCATAGTAACTCTTATCGTGCGTTAAAAAGGTGAGAGCTGTTTCATAAAATTTTTCAGAAGGTCTAAAAATATTCCAGTTAAATATATTTGGAAAATGTCTATAGGCACGATGAAAGAACCAGAGTTTCTCTCCTGAATCTTGAATTTCCCAGTGCCCATAAGCAGGATCTCCAATATATAAAATTCCAGGAGGCATTGGGATTAAACTTTCTGTGTTCTTTCTTTCTCCACGTCTAAAAATAGACATACCTACATTCTTTTTATTCTTTTCCCAGAAAGAATATGATGTTCTTACGATAAGAGTTTCAGGATGTTTAAATCCATGAATTATTTTATACTTTTGAAAGAATGTTTTGATCAAGAATCCTGTTTGAAAACTTTCAAGTAGAATAATTGAAATAGGGGCACCATAGAAGTAGCTAGGAAATACTTTTTCATTTGGAATATACGGCGCCTTCTTTTCAGAAGGCGAGAAACTCTTAGAGAGACCTAAGTATATTAAAATCAGTAATATATATATGGAAATCTTGTTCATTACTTTAGCTTAAACCTCTGTTTGTCTTGAAGGATATTATCTCTCAAGGCAGGAAAAGATTCAAGTTATGAGCGCATTAATCTCTCAACTTCAGTCTTTTGTGACTCACTAAGTAAATCTATATTACAGTGTAGTCTATTTATTGAATGAGCATTAGAGAACTTACTAAAGAGATCTGTTGCCATATTAATATTAAAATACTCTTTTGAATCACTTCCATGAATTGTTCTTACAACTTTCATTGAGAAGTTATTGAGTTCAGTGTCTTCGTTGTAGTATTTAGATAATCTACTTTTTGAAGAGCATCTAATAAATTCTATTCCCTCTTTCTCAAAATAAGCCTGAATTTCTTCCAAATGCTTAGTTTGGTCTTTATTAAATGACTCATATATCTTTTTCGGGATTTTATTCTTAACAATAGATTGAGCGATAGGATTTGAGCTGTTTCTCATGATTTTCATTAGGAAATGATCATCATGCTCAATATATTCTTCAATATTTGCAGGAATAGTGTATTCACCCGGAGATGTTTTAAAATATTTAAAAAGTAATTGCTCTAAACAAACTGATCTATAGTGGAAATAAACCATAACAAACATATGGTAACGACTTAAAAGAAAATCATCAAATGTTACGACAGCACGTTCAGAAATCCCAAGGTAGGCCTTATTATCAATGATTGCAGGTTCAAGGTTGTCTAGTAACCAGTCAAGGTCATATGAACCGTAACTGACACCACAGAAATAACTATCTCTAAGGAGGTAGTCCATTCTGTCACAATCAAGTTCGCCAGAGACTAATTGATGAAGAAGAATAAAGTAATCTATTCCCTCGATTGTAAAATAGTCTGAACCATCAGATTCTCCACGAATAAGATCTGCAACATTCTCTTTTCTCACTCCAAATACTCTTTCAACATCATTGAAAGACTCTGAAAATGAGCTATCTGTGATCGCCTTAATTGTGTAGTCTTCGTGAGTTGCTTGTCTTTTGGAGTTCTTATCTTTTTTACTTAGAAATCTATCCGGCATCTGTATTTGATCGAGATTAGGCATCACTGACTCTGTTGAGTGAGAGAGTGGTCCATGGCCTATGTCGTGAAGTAAGCAAGCGAGTTTAAAAGTTTCTTTAATTCTTAGGATGTCTTTTGTTTGAGGCTTTGACTTAAATAACTTATCAAAAGCCTTTTCTCCAATACACATAACTCCAATTGAGTGAATGAATCTCGTATGAGTTGCCCCTGGAAATACAAATTCAGAAAATCCTAATTGTTTTATATTTCTAAGACGTTGAAAGAAATCGTGTTGAATAATTGCAATTTCTTCATCAAGTATGTGAATCGAACCGTGTACTGGGTCTCTGACTTCCATTTATGTTTCCTATATTTAATTTTTCTCTAGTGAGTCTGCGTTGTCTTCTAGCCATTTCATTATATCAGCTGATTCAAACATTGGCTTATTATCGATATACAGACAAGGAACAGTTCTTCTACCCGTATCACTTATTAGTCGGTTATAACTTTTTTCATCCTCTTGAATATTACAGTAGTCGACTTTAATATTGAGGTTTTTAATTGTGCTTAAAACGTATTGGCAGTATGGGCATCCATCGTAATAAAAATATTCTAGCTTCATATTGTTTAGTACCTTTAAAATGAAAAAAGCCCCTTTCGGGGCTTGTTTATGACTCTTCTTTTTTGTCTGTTTTCTTATCTAGGCCTTTCGCATAGAGTTCGTCTTCGTCGAGAACTTCTTTCTCGTCCTCGTCTTCAGGTTTATCAAACTCATCATTGTAGCCCCAACCGTAACCGTAACTACCGGCTCCACTTCCATCTTCTTTTTCATCATCTGGATTGTATTCATCTAATGAGTCAGTGTTGTTAGATGGCTTTGACTCTGTCGTCTCTGCCACCTCTGGCGTTAAGTTCTCAGTTGAGTTAGAAGCTTGAACTGTTTCAACTTCTTTCTCTTCTTGCACAAAGCTCTCTTCAGATTCTTGTAGATCTTGATTGAGCTCAACTTGATGAGCTTTCTTGTATTTTTCAATGGCCTCTTCTTTAGTCATTTTCTGAGGACCAGTATTTTCCTTCTTAGGAGCTACTTTTTTAGCAACTTTTTTCTTGGATACTTTCTTAGCAACTTTTTTCTTGGCTACTTTCTTTGCAACTTTTTTCTTAGCTACTTTCTTTGCAACTTTTTTCTTCGTTGCTTTCTTAGCAACTTTTTTCTTAGTTGCTTTCTTAGCGACTTTTTTCTTTGTTGCTTTCTTAGCAACTTTTTTCTTAGTTGCTTTCTTAGCAACTTTTTTCTTCGTTGCTTTCTTAGCAACTTTTTTCTTCGTTGCCTTTTTAGCAACTTTTTTCTTCGTTGCTTTCTTAGCAACTTTTTTCTTCGTTGCTTTTTTAGCAACTTTTTTCTTAGTTGCTTTCTTTGCAACTTTTTTCTTCGTTACTTTCTTAGCAATTTTTTTCTTCGTTACTTTTTTTGCAACTTTTTTCTTCGCTGCTTTCTTAGTAGTTTTCTTGGCAACTTTTTTCTTAGTTACTTTCTTAGCAACTTTTTTCTTGGCCACTTTTTTCTTTGCCACGAGTAAGTCCTTTTTTTTAGTTATTAGATTAATAATTTTTTTAATGCTCATAATAGCTCCATGCCACTGCGTCAATTTGCGGGCAAATTTCAGAGGAGTATTCAAGGAGAGTATATATAGAAATGGTGACTATTTTCAAGTATTTTTAGTGAGTAAGATCACCAAAATCATTTAATTGTCCACTTTGAAGGCTGTTTACTATGGGTTTACCATTTAAGTCCGGAGCAATCTCTCCCAAATTAGACGATTCAGAGTAAATTGGTTTTTCTTGATAAGTTCCTTGACCACTCTCAGCAACAGATTTCATGGCGACAAATTTAGTAGAATAGTAATTTCTCTTTGCACTGAGGATTGTAGGGTAAACATTATAAGGGTGAAGAAGCTCTCCATCTTCATTGGAGCCCTGCCGTGGTCCTGGAACATAAGCTGAGAGCATATCTTTATTTTTAAGAATAGGGTCTAGAGTCGGTTTTACGTAACTAGAACTATAGAAATTTTGGTAATTTGCACTTAAATCAGACTGCTCAGAAATGTAACTTTGAATCATATCTGGTAGTGGGTTTATGTCACAAGCAGTGCTGGTACCATTGAAAAATTGATTAAACCTTGTGGCCATACTCAACTTGTCACAATTCGCCATGTTGGTTAATCCCGCAACTAATGGATAAATTGATTCGGCAGCATCTTTGTAAGTTGAGGCTCCCCCAATGGTTGCGGTACCGGCAATATCGGTGGCAACAGTCTTGAGTGAATCAAGGTATAGCTCTATGGCATCACTACTTTGTCCTAGGTATTCTTGAATAACACCAATGATGACTGCGGGAGTTGTGTAGAGAGTGTCTGGCCCAAATAAAGGGGCGTACAGCTCATAGAATGGGTTACCAGTTATGGGGTTGTTCCCTTTTTTAACTGCACTGGGAAATGCCGCTAGGTTTTCAGGGTTTTGACTACCTTCTTCCATGGTAGGAATCATATAATTTAAAGCTTCGTATCTGGTGGCTTGCCTGACGCTTTCAAGAGATTTTTCAATTTCAGTAGCAGTTACGAGAGTAGGGTCAGAAACATCAAGATGACTGGCAAATCTCGCGTATTGTCTTGAGTCGTAGAGCCCAACTTTTTCTCTTCCTGATACGAGTGCGTTAGCATTTTGCTCAATAATGAGAAGTTTACCTGTGGGGTCAGTAGCGTGTTGAGAGAGGTCCGCTTCACTCACATAATCGTAGAGGATATTTGGAATTCCAAAAGTTATGGGAGTTCCTGATGTCGGTGCCCCGCCAATAGGTGAAGAGAGTCCCGAAAGCCAGAAGGCTTGGTCTGTAGGAATAGGTTGTCCCGCCGCAAAAGATCCTCCAGGTACACGAAGTCCTGAGAGGTAGGGAAGAGTTCTTCTTTGACCGGCTGTACTATCCGCCCTTGGAACAATATGAGTTACAGACTGATCACCAAAACCAAAGAGCATGGGTCCTACTCTTCCTCCAAAAGGTTTCGCAGAAGCGTAAGCTTGGAGAGTAATCCCTTTATCTTCAGTGAAAGGATAAAAGAGTCCAATGAAATCAGCTTCACCTTTTACGGCGTAGTAAGTGAGAACCTTTGGATTTTTAACATAGCCGAACATGTAACCTGGAACAGGAAGGCCTGTTTTAGTGGCTCCACAGTTTCCTTCAACTGGAGTGTTTCCAACAATTGACTTAATTGCTTCACCTGAGTTGTTAACGACGAGAGTTGTATAAAATGAAACTAAATTAAGAGGGTAAGCAATTAGATCAAGGTAGCTCTTTTGAGAGGGACTATGTTGACCAATGGAGCCGATGTTTATACTCGCACCTTGGGGAATGAGTGTGTGACTTAGAGTTCCAGGGAGAGCGTTGAAAACTTTTGGTTTTAATTCTGTTAACTTGAACGAGCTCGCAAATTCGTCTCTAATGACTCCCGACTTATAGGCTCCTCCTGAAAGGTTTCTAAAAGCGGACTTGAAGGCCTTAATAGGTCTTTCATTATAAGGATTTCCAAACTGGCCAACTATATCACTTGTGAGTAATCCAATTCGAGTACACGAGTTTGAATTAAAACAAATGGGATCGTCTAGTGGCGGACGATTCACAAGGGCCTCTAGGTTTCTCATGCGAAGACCAAGCTCAATAGCTTGAATCCAGGCTCCTGTTCTATGGGAAGCAGCACTGGGCGTATCATTGAAAAAATCTTTCTTAATTCCGTAGGCCCAAATCATGGCACTCGCAAAATTTCTCACTGATTTCTTTGAACAGTTTGAGGCCTTAATTTTAGTAATTACGTTTTCAAAACTCTGATGTTGATCATCAATTCCAGGCATTCCTGGCGCCTCAAATCTTGGAAGACCGGGAGTGTTATAGAGTTTACAAATATCTTTAGATCCACCAAAAGACATACAAGTAGAAGGTAAATTAAAGGGGTCAAATTCACTAGAACCTGGGAAGGGGATGAGTTTGAAATTCGTTTCAGAGTTTGCAGTAACAACAGCTGGGTCCAATTGTTCACTTAAACCTAATTGCCCAATGACATAGTATTTAAACATCCATTCTTTATAAGTATTTCTCATTTCCCAATTGAGATAGGCGATATTAGTCAGTTGTCTTGCTTGAACAGCTGCACCTGACCAGGCCGCGGCATCAACGGCATTTTGTAAATTAATTTTAGCTTTAACAAAGAGTCCAACATTAATAATAAAGGCCATTAAGGTAATGATAATCACCATAATGATGCCTAAGAAAATACTGAGCTGACCCTTCTGGCCTTTTAAATTCTTTTTCATGAGGCCCTATATTAGCATCATAAACTACTGATAAAAAAGGTCTGTCTTTCAATAAATAGGAATAATTTGCCGGGAGCAGGGTGCTCCCAGTGCCAAACGATTCGACACCACTTTTTGTGAATACACACGGTTGGGCAGTGCGAAACTTGGAACGGTTCTTGATATATATAGGATAGGCTGCGATAAAGAGTCGGAATCGTAGCGTAGAACGTTGGTAGCACGACTAAACCTTTCACAAGTTTACTTTCTCTACGCACGAAAGTGCTTCAAAAAACACGTCTTTCTCTGGTGGTCGAGGGGCCACCGGAGCACTTTTCTTACGTGTTTGGCAGAATTTGCGAGCTAAAATTGTGGACGAAAAATTGCTATAATCTGGGGAGAACATGGAGTCGCATAATGAGAAAGCATGATTGGCAGCCACTTGAATATCGTACATTCAAACATAAGAACCCAAAGATGGAATTCTTCTGTCCTCTGTGCAGCACCAAGAGAGTCTTCAATTCAACTCCTCGTTTAAGCTTTAAGAACTACTGCCAAATGACTTTAACTACTCTGTTAGTGGGAGGAGCCTTCTTTCCTATAATGGGACTAAGGTCGTTCTTTGTTTTCTTTATTTTCTGGGCCGGCTTTGAAGCAGCTGTGCGCATGAACTTTAGAAAAGAGGTTCCGTGTCCACACTGTGGATTTGATGCATCTTGGTATAAAAGAGATGTTACTGTGGCGAGAAAGAAAGTTAAAGACTTCTGGGATAAGGGTAATTCCGAAGAAGAGAGTGACTCTTCTGAAGAGGTGAGCCCTGAAGTCATGGCGCAGCAAAATCAAGAAAATACCGAGCAACAAGCCAATTATTAATCAATGAAAGAAAACATTTTGAGATTTCAATAGCTTAGGAAATAAGCTCTCGCACTACCTTTGCTTAGGAGTAGTATTAAGAAAAAGCCTTTAAAAAGGACCTTTTTCATACTATGTTTTATCGATACAAACAACACTACTAGAATTTGATGAGAAGTATCGTAGTACTCATCATTAACGGGAGAAAGCTATGAGTTTAAACAAAGTAATGATTATTGGAAGACTAGGAAAAGATCCAGAATTAAAGTACACACCTTCTGGTGCAGCTGTATGTAACTTTTCAGTAGCAACTTCTGAAACTTGGGCAGACAAGTCTGGTCAAAAACAAGAAAAGACTGAATGGCACAACATTGTTGTGTGGGGAAAACTTGCAGAACTTTGTAACCAATACCTAGCTAAAGGTCGTCAAGCTTACGTTGAAGGTTCTCTTTCAACTAGATCTTGGGAAAAAGACGGTGTTAAAAGATACTCAACAGAAATTAACGCTAAGACTATTCAGTTCTTAGGTGGACAACAAGCAAACGCTGGCCAAGGTCAATCTAGAGATGGTGGATATAACCAATCAGCTCCTGCTGCACAACCTCAGCAAAACAATGCTATGAACCAAGACTATGACATTGCAACTGACTCTAACTTCACAAGCGATGACATACCGTTTTAGGCCTTAGATCTAAATCAAAATTTTATAAAATAGAATAGGGACCTTTAATAGGTCCCTTTTTTTATATATTCCTAATAAGTCTAAAGAATACAAGTTATTTCAATAGTTTAGATTGATATGAATTCTCATGCATTCTTAAAGTAATCTTGTCGTATTTCCGAAAAGCTAAGTAAGGAAAAGGGAATATATGTCTAAAGTGTTAACACCAAAAAATAATAGTTACTTTTCAGTGGGATTTAATTTGATCCTAGTGGGTGTTGATCTACCATATGACCTCTATGTGAACTCTTCTTCAAACGAGTTAAAAGAGAAGTTTGTAAGAATTTTTCCGATGCACGGAAAACTCATCAATGAGGATATTCAAACTTTTAAAAAGAAGTACCATCAACTCTATATAAATGAAGATCAACGAGATGTTTATTTAAAAAGTCTAGTAGATTGTGCCGGGCTTGAAGATACTGAGAAGACGGAAGTTATAAAAGATTCTGCTATTCATTACCTTGATACAATATTTGATTCAACGAAAGAGTTTTCTAACGAAGTTTTAAATGAAACGATTTCAGGTTGCAGAGATTCTGTAGAGTCTATGGTTGATGTAATCAAAGATTACGATGTAAAGCAGGTACAAGGCTTAATTGCTGATCTCAGTTTTCATGACTTCTACACATATGACCATTCAATAAATGTTTCGATGTATTGTATTTCAATTTTTAAGCTTCTAAAGCCAGATGCTAAAAGAGAAGAAATTGTCATGGCAGGTCTAGGTGGATTACTCCATGATCTTGGAAAAATTAAAATACCTACTCATATTATAAATAATGCAGGCAAGCTTGATGACGAGCAATTTGCCATGATTAAAAAACATCCACGTTTTGGATTTGATTTAGTTTCAAAATCTGACGTAGATTGTCCTGGAATTGATTTCTCTGTTGTAAAAAGAATCATATATGAGCATCACGAAAATTTTAATGGTACGGGTTATCCTGAAGGTTTAAAGGAAGATGAGATTCATATTCTTGCTCGTATTACTTCTATCGCAGATTTCTTCGATGCTATAACAACTAAGAGATCTTATCACGAAGCTCTATCTTCTGAAGAGGCCTTGGCCATTATGTCTAGAAGTGTCGGTAAGAAGATTGACCCAAAACTCTTCGAGGTTTTTTCTAAAAGTGTTTCTCAGGTGGTGAATCGTACACATAATGAGGAGCTTCCAGATGACTTTGATCCTTGTCAGCCTCACGATGTTCTTCCATTTCAAGCAGTAACAGCTAAGAAACAAAAATCTAATCTCTTTGATAAAGATGAGAAAAGCTTTGGAAAAGTTGCAGGTGACTCTGACTTTGGTAAGAAGAAGGCATCATAGAAAAGCCCACAAATAGTGGGCCATAGAAAACTTTCAATTTTAATTTAAATTACTTCGTTTCTGCTTTTGGCTCAGTAGCTTTTGAAGCAGCTGGAGTTGTTGCAGGAGTAGCAGCGGCATCATTGTTAAGTGGAGCTGCGATTGGAACTTCACCATCTAATAGAGAAGAAGTAGATTTCGTAGATTGAATCTTTGCAAGAAGAATTGAATTTCCAAGAAAGAGAACTGCAAGAACAGTTGTAATCTTACCTAGAATATTCCCTTGTTGTGAACCTGTGAAAGTAGCATCTCCGCCACCTGACATAAGTCCCGCTTCTGCACCTTTTCCGAATTGGAGAAGAACAAGAATGATTAAAAGAACCGAAATAACAATATGAAAAACCATGAGTGATGTGAACATAATTACAATACCTTATAAAAACTTAATAAATGCTTATAAATAAATAACAAAAAAGTGGAGTCTTTGGCAAGAAATCGCTAAAACTCACTTAGATTTATTTACTATTTTGGCATAATTCCTTAAAACTTGTTCCTGTCAGAGAAGCTCCACCCACTAGGGCGCCATCAATATCTTCATTTGTGAGCAAACCTTCGACATTGGCAGGTTTTACGCTTCCACCGTAGAGAATAGGAGTGCTTTCAGGTTTGAAGCCTGAGATGTTTGCTAGCTCTTTTCTTATATAAGCGTGAACTTCTTGAGCTTGCTCAGGAGTAGCGACTTTACCAGTCCCAATGGCCCAAACAGGCTCATAGGCGATGATAACTTTACCTATATGACTATCTGTTAGACCTTTAAGTCCTTCAGTTAGCTGAACTTTTAAAACTGCTTCAACTGACCCTGCTTCTCTTTCTTCAAGAGTTTCACCAACGCAGAAAATAGCTACGAGTTGATTCTCAAGGGCCTTATGTAGTTTCTTATTTAAAAGAGCATTTTGTTCTTTGTAGATGGCCCTTCTTTCTGAGTGACCAAGAATAACAAAGTGAGCACCAAGGTCTTTTAAAGACTTTGGGCTAAGCTCGCCAGTAAAAGCTCCAGAGTCTTGCTCACAACAGTTTTGAGCACCAACAGCAAAGCCTTCAAGCTTCTTTTCTAAAAGAATTGGAAGGTGCATACCTTGTGGAGCGATCCACGCTGCACAATTAATATCTGAGAGTTCTCCCAGTTCGTTGAAGAAAGTTTCAATCTCAGCAAGAGATTGATTCATTTTCCAATTACCTACAATATGAGTTTTACGCATTAATTATTCCTTAGTTTAAATCTATGCCAAATCTTAAGGCCTGTACTCCAGGAAGAGTTCCCTCTTCAATAAACTCTAGAGAAGCTCCACCACCAGTTGAGACATGGCTCATCTTGTCATATAGTCCTGAAATTTTCACAGCACTAACCGAGTCACCACCACCTACAAGAGTGAAGGCATCATCAAGTTGGCTTAGAGCAGTTGCAATGGCCATTGTACCATTAGCAAAATCCTTATTCTCAAATAGTCCCATTGGACCATTCCAAAGAACAGTTTTTGCATTACTAATCTTATTTTCAAAGAGTGCAATTGTTTTAGGACCAATATCAAGGGCCATACAATCTCCATCAACTTCAACCTTTGCGCAAAGCTTAGGAGCCCCACCAAATTCTGTTGAAACTATATGGTCAACAGGAAGAACGATTTTAGATTTACTTGGACTCATTAAAATTTTCTTAGCTAGTTTAACGTCATCAGCTGAACAAAGAGAATTTCCAACGTCGTGGCCTTGAGCCACTAAGAAAGGATAGGCCATTGCTCCACCAATAATGAGGTGATCAACATTAACTATAAGTCTTTCTATAATTTTAATCTTATCAGAAACTTTTGCTCCACCAACGATGGCAACAAAAGGTGACTTTGGTGAATTTACAATTTTTGTTAGAGCTTGAATTTCTTTCTTTAAGAGAAATCCACCAACAGCTTTATTTTTAAAGTATGCATTGATTGTATAAGTTGAAGCATGTTTTCTATGGGCAGTCCCAAAGGCATCATTTACATAGATATCACCGTAAGCAGCGAGAGCTTTTGCAAATTCTGCAGAACCTTCTTCTTCTTCTGAGTGATATCTTAAATTTTGGAGTAAAATGATTCTTGATTCATTAAGAGTGAGGAGAGTTTTAATTCCTCTATCAAGACATGACTCAGTTAAAATAACATCTTCATTTAATTTCTCTGCAAGGTAAGTTGCCACTGGCTCAAGAGTGTAGTCAGGGTTTACTTTACCTTTTGGTCTACCTAGGTGACTCATAAGAATAAGTTTCTTAGCTCCATTATCAAGTAGGTATTGAATAGTCTCTAGGGCCATATCAATGCGAGTCGTATCAGTAATCTTAGATCGATCTTTACTATCTAGGGGAACATTGAAGTCAAAACGACAAAGAATATTCTTATCTTTAACTTCAATTTCATCAACGTAGGTAAGGGCCATTACAGTTTCTTCCCAATGAATGTTGCTAGATCAATAACTCTGTTAGAGAAACCAGCTTCGTTATCATACCAAGAAACAACTTTAACATTGTTTCCTTCGATAACATTTGTAAGAGAAGCATCTACACATGATGAATCTCTCATTCCCATGAAATCAACAGAAACAAGTTTATCTTCTTCAAAAGCAAGAACACCTTTTAAAGTTGTTTCAGAAGCTTCTTTAAGAGCGGCGTTTACTTCTTCTATAGTGACATCTCTTTTAAGAGTTACATTTAAATCTACTAATGAAACGTTTGCAGTAGGAACTCTAATAGCAAAACCATCTAGCTTTCCTGCAAGTTCAGGAATAACAAGTCCAACTGCTTTAGCGGCACCTGTCGTTGTAGGGATCATTGAAACTGCAGCTGATCTTGCTCTTCTCTTATCTGGGTGACAAGTATCAAGAATTTTTTGATCACCTGTATAAGAATGAATCGTAGTCATAAATCCACTTTCAATACCAAAAGAATCATTAAGAACTTTAGCTAATGGAGAAAGACAGTTAGTCGTACAACTTGCATTTGAAATGATGTGATGGTTTTCAGGTTCGTAATTTTCGTTATTGATTCCCATTACGAAAGTACCATCAAGGTCTTTTCCTGGAGCACACATAATGACTTTTTTAACTGTTCCTGAAATGTGCTGACCAAGACCAGCTTTATCAGTAAAAATACCTGTGGCATCAATTACGATATCTACTTTATCGTGTGACCAAGGAATTTCTGTTGGATCGTAGTACTTGTGAAAAGTTATTTTGTGACCATTGATATCTAAAATATGATCGTCGTGAAGAGTTACGTCGGCCTTAAATCTACCGTGAACAGAATCGTACTTAAGAAGGTGAATGTAATCAGCAGCATGACCTGGACTGTTTACTGCAACAACTTCAATATCATCAACACCACGGTTGAAAATTTCTCTAAGAACTGTACGTCCAATTCTTCCCATTCCGTTAATACCAACTCTAATCTTTGACATATCTGCTCCGCGTTAAATAGTGTGTTTATATTTGAAGGGCGACTATGTCATAATTCCATGGGCTTGGGTAGTTGATTTACGTCAAAGTAGTGTAATAGTCAGGTATTTGCTAGATAGATTTTGCTTGGGTGCGTTATGTTACGAATATTTGTAAACTAAAAGTCATGAAAACTGAATCTGGTGTCACGCATTACGCCTCTCGTAATGATTATATTCAAAGCCGAAATACTCCCAAGGCAAGTGAACTTGTCAAAAAGAGTATCGCAGATTCCTCAAAGGGTCTTGAAGATAAAGTTCAGCTCTCAGACGAAGCGAAAGCTAAGTCGCAACTTGCAAGCGAGAAGTCAGGCCTTAAAGAAACCGTGAAAGGGAACTTGAAGCAAAATAAGACAGAATTAAAAAAGGCTTCCAAGCATCTACTTTCAGATGCTGTGAGTGTCGCTAAGAATGCTTTCAATATGCCTGGACTGGGAACAGCGGTAGATTTAGCCTCTAAGTTATTGCCCTCGAATACACCAGCTCAGGAAGTTAAAGAGATTCTCTCAATAAAGGAGAGTCCTGGCGAGAGCATTGGACCGAAAATCATTTTTGTCAGTGGTCTTCATTTAGCAGGAATAAGTTCAGATAATGAAGGTCTTTCTGCCATGGCAGGAGAAGTTGATAATGCTCAACATTTTAGTTGGAAAGATGAAGAGTCTATCTTAAAAGAAATTAATCGGACCCCAAAGAATGAACCTCTAGTGCTTGTTGGTCATTCTCTTGGTGGTGATGCAATTGTAAATATATCAAATAAATTAAATAGTTTTGCCAATGGTTTTAGAAAGGTTGATTTACTCGTGACTCTCGATTCTGTTGGATTTGACAATGATATCATTCCTAAAAACGTGAAGAAAAATCTAAATTATATTGGGAATAAAGATGCCTTCTTTAATGATGGTCCAAATATTGCGAGAAATAATTCTAAAACTGATGTGTTAAATTTTCTTAGATCTGAGAGTCATACAGAGATGGATGATTCCAATGATATTCAAGAGGCCATTTTCAACGAAATTGATTCAATTTTAGAAGCAAAGAAGAAAGAAAATAATGAAAGCCAAATGATGAAGAGCTTTCTAAAGAAAATGATGACTGAGATGTCTAGTGAAGATATTTTGAAATAATCTTTTTAAGAACTTTCTTTTTTCGAAGACTCCTAATCGCTTTATCAAACTTTCTAATTTCCGACTCTTTCATACCTAGTGAATAGGATAAATGAAAATTGTAGCTCTTAACGTATTTACTAAAATCGTGAAATTTGAATTTTGACAATTTAAGTTTCTCTTTCTTTATATGGTATAGCGCCCTTAACTTTATCTCAGGGAAGGCGTCGGCCCTTCCAATCTCTAGCGCCTTTAATGCACTCGCGTGACTATTGACCATCAGCAAGTCAATTTTCTTACCTTTGATGTATTTCATTATACCTGGATAAGCAAAACCTGTTATCAGGACAATTCTCTTTCCAAAAAGATCTCTAATAGATTTAAATTTCTTTCCTTTCAGGGTGAGTAGTTTATGGTCAACTCTAAATAATGGTTCCTTGGATAGTCTTTGGGATTGAACACCAGACCAAACTTTTGCTCCATAATTTACCCAACGTCTTTGATTATTCTCTTTCATTATCTTAAGCATTCTTAAAAATGGGACTTCGACAATATTGTAATCATTTTGTGTTTTAGATTCTTGTAGGATGGCTTTGAAGATATCTGTAACAACTCCTTTTATGGGATTATTTCTTTCTTCTATCTGAAAAGGTTCAGCGGTTCTCTCAATAACAAAGTAGTTTAGTTCATTTCTTTTAAATAAATTTGCAGGAGTGTTAAATGGAAAACTAAATAGAAGGAATAATAGAATGTATTTCATGAAGTGATATTATATCAAGAGGTCAATAAGTACAATCTTACTTGCAATGATCGCTGTCTTTATTGGAGAGACCTATAGACATATCTTCTTGAGTTATCATTAAGCAAACAGGCTCTTTAGACATTTGTGATTGATAGAGAAACTCATGTGCTTGGTAACATTCACTAAAGTCTAAAGTGTATGAGTCTTTTCTTTGAAGGGATCCTTCAATTGTTTCGTAAATAACAAGTTGATGAAAAAAACTCTGACAATCGAGAATGATTTTAGGGTATTCAAATACTTTTATTTCAAACATCGACTCAAATTCAGTATCCACATAACTTCTCACAGAGAGAAATTCAGGTGCAGCGAAAATATTAGTTGAGAAACAAAGTATGAGACTCAAGAGCATATGTTTAACCATACACTCTTTATCGGTTTATTTAAGTAAAGCTAAAATTTAGTCTTTCATGTTTTCGATGATCCACTTGTAAAAATCGTAAGCTAGTGGATTTGTGGCAATGTCACTCATGTTAATGACCGTTAGACCTTGATAATTTGCTCCCTGAATGGCTTTCCACATATTGTCCCAAGGAACGTTTGATCCTAGGTTAGCGGCGCTGGAAGTTTGTCCTTTGATGGTTAGGCCCATAGATTTTGCAACTTTTGAAACTTCGAAGACAAGGTCTTGTCCATTAGAGATTAATGTTTCCCCATCGATAATATTTCCTTTTTCAATACATGATAAATGAAGAGTTACATTTTCAAATTGAGTAAGGTCTTTAGAATTCTTAAAAGTAGAAATAATCTTTTCGTAACCATTGCCAATTTTTTCTACATTCCAAATATCATCACTTGATCGAATTAATCCTGCATTTAATTCTGCAAGTCTATCCGAACCAGGTGAAGTTCTATTAGCAATTCCAGGAAGTTTTCCTCCAATGGCAATTCCTTTAAAAGGAGATACTTCGTCATTAAAAACTCGAATTGAGGTAGAGAGCAATAATTCTCCATGATCTATTAGAGATTTATTATACCAATCATAAAAGTCATTTCCGTATTTAGATTTGTATTCTTCATTTACATAAAATGTCGATGCTTTTGGAGGAAGGACTTCTTCAATTTCTGTTAGCTGTACACTCCAGGCACTATTTATATTATCTAGAGTTTTATATTTCTCTTTTATATATTTTTGAAAAGAAATCTTTGCAAGATTTGAGTAGGCTTGAAGTGAACCTCTTGTAGTGTCCTGTGCATTCAGCTCTTTAAAATTATTTGAAGGATAACGTAGTTCTCCGTCTGGACCAAGGCCCACAGTAATTTCTGAAATATGTTCAGCTTCATTTGAAAAATTAGTACGAAATGAAGTCAGTAGTTCTTTATAATCTTCTAATACTTTATCTGTGGCCCAAACTGAGATAAAACTCTCGGACAATTCTCCTCGTTCTCCTACAAACTTTAGATCACTTGTATCTACAACATCTTTATTTGAGGATACATACTTACTCCAGATCCACTTAGGAAGAGGGATGTAGCAGTTATCATCTTCATCTCCTCCACATTGGTGAAAAGAAATAATGGGGACCCACTTGAGTCCAGAATTTATGATAAGTGCTGAAACCTTCTTGTAGTAATCCCAAGAGAATTCATTATCTGTGGTTTCAACTGCTCCCCACCAAATATGGGTGGCGACTGAGTTAACACCCAGTTCTTTCATCTTTAAGAGATCTTTTTTAAAGTTATCCCACTCTGCTGATTCTGCCTGGGGATTATTGATGTCACCAATAACTGATGGTGCGAGAACATTGGCACTAAAATCTACCGCCATTGTAGAAAGGCTTAAAGCTATGCTCAAAAGAATGGATAAAGTTTTGGTCATTGATTACCTCGTGCTTATCTTGCAATGCGGCATACTAGCAAAGAATGAAGTGGACTATGGCCTTGTATGTAGTAAATATACGATTTTAAGTGATTGATTTTATAGCTTAAAGCACTTTAATGAGTTTTCATAACAAGTTTTGAGCACTGAATTCAATTCAATTTCTTTAACTTTGGCTACATGTTCAGCAATGAAGGGGAGGTAGTACGGAGCATTCTCCTTTCCTCTGTAAGGATCGGGAGTTAAGAATGGCGCATCTGTTTCCAGTAGCACTCGATCAATTGGGCACATTCTTAGGACTTCGCGTACATTTTCGGCGGTTTTAAAAGTACTGATTCCGTTAAATCCAATATGAAAGCCAAGATCAATGGCGACTTTTGCCAGCTCAAGAGAAGAGGTAAAGCTGTGGATTACGCCCTTGCTCTTCATTCTTGGGGCAAACTCATTAAGGATTTCAATGGTCTCAGGGTCGGCATCTCTAGTATGAATAACTACCGGTTTGTCGAATTCTATGGCGATTTCTAATTGCCTTTTAAAAACTTCAATTTGTTTTTCTTTTGGAGATTTATTGTAATAGAAATCTAAGCCTATTTCTCCCACTGCCACAACTTTTGGATTGCTTAGATTCTCTTTGATCAGATCTACTGTAGAGTCATCAAACTTAAGAGCTTCGTGAGGATGGACCCCTTGAGTGCAGTAAACAGATTCATACTGGCTTGCTAACGCTAAAACTGAATTTAAGTTTTCTGGGGCGACTGTGATGGTAATAATTTTATCTACATTGTGGGCAAGAGATTTTTCTAGAATTTCATCTAACTCCATATCTTTGAGATAGTCCAAGTGACAATGAGTCTCAAAAATAGGGAGTTCAAATATTGGAATTTCTCTGCGTTTCTTGCCCATAATTCTTACTTAGCTTTCTTTAAAATATCATCAAAAATGATATAGAGTTGATTTAGAGGTAAAACACCTTCAATCTTTACTCCGTTAACTAGCATAGTTGGAGTCGATCTAATATTAAAAGAACTTGAAAGTGCGATTATATCTTGAACTTTCTTCTTTGTTTTAGGATCGTTCATACATTCAGTGACACCTTCTTTTTTGGCATAATTATTAAGCCATTCCCCTGAAAGCTGTGCTTGGTTATTAAAGATATCATCGTGAACTTTCGCAAATTTACCTGGCAAACAAGCCGCAATATAAGCTGCATGACAGGCGAATATGTGAAGAGGCCTTTTCATAGAAGGATTACAATTGTGATCTAATGGATAGAACATATATTGAATGTTTATTTTTCCCGCATACTTCTTAGCAATAGCATGTGAATTATTTGATAGCGCCTTACAAGCGGGACACTGAAAATCAGAAAAGAAAGTTAACTGAAGGGGAGCATCACTAAATTTTTCTGTAGCTGATGCTATTCTATATTCTGAATCAGTACTTGGAGCTCCAAGGTTTGGTAGTCCCCAATATTGCTTTAATAAACTTGGAGCTATTTTATTAATTTGGCTTTGTTTTGTATCAACCATCTTCCATGTTGCACCTGCTAGAACTAAAGCAAGTACCGCGTAGATTGCTACTACTTTGGGACCAATTTGTTTTAGTGAACTGTATTTGTAGAAGATGAATAGTGCTATCCATGACAGAATATAATACACAGTACACATAGGGCACAGACCACCAAGAACGGCTAATGAGTATATAAATAAAACTAAACAACCAACTGCATTTACTAGCAGTAAAATATGGTTTGTCCCCTCTACTTCATCATCTCTAAAGAGAAATCCTGCCAGGAGCAAAACTCCCATAAGCGCCCCAAAAATAGAAATGGGGATTCCTGCAATATTTGAAGCAGGAGAATTCGTGGTTGTATCACAATTAAAAAATGCGTTTATATTACACATTGAAGAGCTGTCAGTTATTCCCGTTGGAAATTTAACTCCTAAATAATGACTTGTTAAATAAATTGAGACTCCGATCATGGCAATTGCTACTGCACCAAAAATTACGTGAGCATTAAATGAACCATTTTTATAAAATGACTTTGTTTGCATTTCTTCTCCTAAATTTTACTTATTAAATTCCAATTTCTTTGTTCTTTATCACCATTTCTAAAGCTTCTCAGTTCTTTGTGAGAATAAGTATCAAGTTCACAGTCTTCTATAATAATCTCTGGATAGAGACTTTTTAACTGAGAATAAACTTCTTTAGACATATCAAAATATATTTTACCGTCATTTGAATGAAAATTGTTAGATTTTGGAAAGTTCTCTGTAAACTCTTGCTGGACTTCATAATTTTCCACTCTGATATGAGGCCCAATGAAGGCGAAAGTAGGAGAGAGGTCCCTTATAAGCTGATTTGAAAGGATTTCTTTCTTTAATCCCTGCCATCCTGCGTGAATGATGGAAAATTCACTCGCACCAATGAGAACAATGGGAATACAATCAGCAGTTTTTACTGCTAGGGGAAAATGGTCAGAGACTATTCCGTCACCAACTTGACCAATAGAGGACTTATCTGCCTTTAGAACAATATTACTATGAGTTTGGCTTAAGTATATAAGGTCAGTTACTTCTGGAAAGTCATTCCATACTTCAAATATATGTTTATTAAATTTCTTTTCGTAAACTTTTGTGGCCATTATTCAACTTTTAAAGCGTTAAGTACTTTTTGAAATATCTCTGGAGGTTCAGCTTCAAAATGTAACTCTTCTTTTGTTATTGGATGAGTGAAGCCTAGTATTCTGGCATGTAGGAAGGGGTGTTCATATTCATTAATGATTGAAGCGATTTCCTTACCCACTCGTTGTAAATGCTCTTTAGGGTTTCCATAGAGAGGATCACAGAGAATAGGACTTTTTAACAACTGGCTAAGGTGAACTCTTATTTGATGGGTTCTTCCGGTCTCTAGTTTCAACTCTACATGTGCGAGTTTATTAAATTGAGAGAGAAGTTTATAATGAGTCAGTGCTTCTTTACCATTTCGTACATCAGCGGCCATTTTTAATCTATTCTGTGGATGTCTTCCAATAGTTGACTCGAGCTTTCCACTTGCCGGAAAGGATCTGCCCATGGCCAAACATTCATATTTTCTCTCTATATCGTGAGTTGAGAAAAGTTTAACCAGACCTTCATGACATTTTTGTTCTTTGGCAATTACCATGACGCCGGATGTTCCTTTGTCGAGGCGATGAACAATCCCAGGTCTCAATTGATCTCCCACTCCCTTTAAGTCTTTACAGTGATGGAGAACGGCATTGACTAGAGTTCCTGTGTAATTTCCCGGCGCAGGATGAACGACAATTCCAGCTTCTTTATTGATGATGATTAAATACTCATCTTCAAAGAGAATCTCTAAGGGAATATCTTCTGGCTGGGCATCAGCAGGAGCTGGAGGAGGAATCAATATATTTACAATTGTTCCAACCTCTGGAAATTTCTTTAATTCAATTTTCTTTTTTGCATTGCTTGAAGTGATATGCCCTTTTTCAAAAAGCATTTTGATGAAAGAACGACTTTGATCAGGAAGTTTGTTTGAAAGAAAGAGGTCTAATCTTTTGTAAGAGCTTTTGTCTTCATCGTTGATGGTAAAGGTAAATGTTTCACCATCAAGATGTTCAGACATTTTAACCTTTCAGTTCTTTAATTCTATTTAAATAAGAGGTTGCCACAAGTTCTGGGTTCAGCTTTAAACATTTTGCGTATTGGTAAACAAATCCTCTAACGTAAACCATGGCAGGAAGTTTTGAGATGGACTCTTCTTCAATATGTTTTAAATAGGTCTTAGATACTTTTGTGAGTTCAGCTAGTCTGATGATATCTACGTTCTTGTACTCTCGAATTTCTTTTAGAAATTCACCGGTAAACTCTTCGCCTTGGCTAATTCTTTCTTCCATTTCTGATTTCTCTTCAAAATCTAGAGCGAATTTCTTAGTGGCAACGATTTTTGTCATACTTTGACTTGCTGATTTTTCTTTAGTTCCTAGTTCTGCATCTAGCTTAGAATCTGGAGAATCATGTTTACTAAAATGAACAGTAGAAGCATTTGCGCCATAGTAATTAAAATTCTTATTGAGACCACGAGCTTCATCGTACTGTTGTCTCTTATGAGGGTCACTTATGATCCCATATGCTTCTTCAATAACATTTAATATGTCATCACATTCATCTTTAGTCATAAGAGAGTAAAGAGCTAAAGAGTCATGAGAATAGGCATTTTTGGCCCTCGTATATCCTTGTTGAATATCTTCTTGAGTCGCTATAACTGGAATTTCTAATACATCGTAATAATTTTTTTGCTTTTCCAAAACATTGTCCTTTGGCTAAGAAATATTAAGTAGTCTATGAACCATTTTATCAAAGTTGTTTACTAAAGTAGAATTAGGAAACTCCATGAGTAATGGCTTTCTTCTTTTTACACTCTGCCAAACTGTGGCGTCGTAATCTAGAAAACCTACATAATCTAAATTAATACCAAAGTATTTTCGACAAATGATCTTCATTGAAAAACCGATATCTATATCGGCTTGAGTTCTCACTTGATTAATAATTAATTTTGGAGAGAGCTTTTCAATTTCCATTTTTAATTTATGACCAACTTCTGGGTTTATCTCAATGACTCTTGCAATGAGATCTGCAGGAGTTGAGTTTTGAGAAATTTTAGCATTCATCGCCTCATCGATAAGAGGACCGATCTCTAAAAGGTCTTCGACCATATTTAATTTTCGGTGATAAACACTTTTAATAAATCGATAAGTATTTTCTATACTTGTAGGTTCAGGTAATGCAGTTAAGATGCCCTGATCAGCTGAGAGAAAAAAGTCGAGAGTATTGAAAGTGGTTCCTGCTCCCAAGTCAAAAAGTACATAATCAGCACCAAGGGTATCTATCTTGCTGATGATTTTTGCTTTTTGCATTTGCTTGAGATTTGCTACACCTACATCATCTTGCGCCCCACTAATAATAGAAAGGTTTTCAATTGGAGTAGGAGTTAAAAGCTCATTTAGATTTCTAACTTTCTTAGTTAAGTAATCAGAAAGAGTTTTATCAGGAATAGGCATCCCTAGACAGGTGTGTAAGTTGGCTCCACCTAAATCTAGGTCAATAGCGACAACTTTATATCCCATAAGGGCGAGGCAAATTGAGAGATTTGCCGTAACAAGACTCTTACCAACTCCACCTTTTCCGCCACCAATGGCCCAGATTTTAGTTTTGCGCGTAGAGTCTATATTGCTGTGAATGTCTTGTGTTGAACTTTGCATATTATTTTCAATCCTTAAAAATACACTTCATTATAGGAAAGAAATTTCAATATGTAAGGCAATAAGTGGGTAAAATTTAAAGAAGTTTTAAATTAACTAAATAGAATTTATGTAATTGAATTATTTGCTAGGGTATAGACAGCCTTCAATATGGTAGTTAGACTCGTTTTTTCAATATTAGGAGTCTTATAATGAGCACTAGAGCAGAAAATTCAATAGAAGATCAGTCACTAGCACTTAGATCAGATTTACATATAGCAAGAAAAGTTTGGCACACCGTTACGGGGCTTGTTGGGCTATCAATATATAACCAATTACAATTATCATCCAATGAGATGGGAAAGTATCTTTTGATTTTGGCGGTTGTGGCGCTTGCCTTGGAATTACTTCGCTTGAAAGTTCCACGCATTAATGAAGTTTTCTTGATCTTTATGAAGCCTTTTGTGCGAGAGTCTGAAAGGAATTCGCTTACAGGTTTTCCTTTTTACGCGTTAGGTATTTCACTATCGTTGTTAATGTTTGAAGAAAAAATTGCTGTTCTATCGGCGCTATTTCTTATCTTCTCTGATCCTATTAGTTCTCTTTTTGGTATCTTGTATGGGAAAGATAAAATCATTGGTAATAAATCTCTTCAGGGTGCTATCGCTGGATTTGTTGTTTGTTACTCATTAACTTTTCTTTATGGAAGTTACTTTTACCGCCCAGGCGTTGATTTGATTCTCTTTAGTTTTATCGCTGGAGTCATTGGGTCTCTTTCTGAGCTTTGCAGTGTAATTGTCGATGATAACTTAGCCATCCCAGTTCTTTCTGGATTAGGTCTGACTTTAATTAATTATATTATTCCAATCTTTTAGTGAGCAATTCTTGAGGTGTTTTCAATCTCTTCGTAGTGTTTAATGGCATTGACGACGATTGATCTCTCCTCAAATTGATTTGGATCTTCAAAGAGTGAACTTAGAAGCTGAATTCTCTCAAACATAGAATTATTTTCTAATAGTAATTGTCTTAAATCTGCATCGTGTACAAGGAACATGCAGATGTAATCAACGACATGATAAATAGTGATGAGAGATCTTGAAAATGACTCTCTTTCAAACGAATCTGTGACATTAAGTTCTAGCCAATTGTCTAAGAGATTTTTTAAATTTTCAATTTGTGGACCATAGAAGTGTTCAGACTCTTTTTTATCTGTATAAATCTCTGCTTTATATATGAGATAGGGGAGATTCTGTTCAATACTTAATAATTTTACCCTTCCAGTTCCTTTGATCAGAACTTTTAAGCTTCCGTCGGGAGCTTCTTCTAGGATTACGGGTTTACCCATGCCGCAAATAATTGAAGGCTTAAAGCGACCTTGCGTACTTAGGTGGTCGTAAGCTTGTGCCTTGCTGATAGCAATCGATCGATTTTCTGAAATACAATCTTTAATCATCTGAACATAAATAGGTTCAATGATATATACAGGTAACGAAGTGTGAGCAAAGAACACAACATTAGGAATAGGTAGTACCGGAAGTAAGAAAGTATCCATGTCATATTTTAACAACAGAACTTGAATAGAAAGTTGGGATATTAAGATTCGACCTTTTTTCAGTAGCTTATGAAAAAAATGAGCACTTTTTGGTGTAACCATGGTTACCCGGGGTGACAATAATCTATGTTTTTATTATCATGTAATTTTAAGAGGTTATAAATGAAAACAATTATTCCACTAAGACCACATGCTAACCACAAGATTTGGGGTGGTGATTTACTGGCTAAGCTCAAAGGTTTATCAGTGAAGCAAGGTGAAGATCCCATAGGTGAGACTTGGGAAGTTTCAGCTCATAGTGATGGCCCTTCAGTGTGTGAGTACGGAAAGTTGAATGAATTTTCAAATTTAACAGAAATTCCCTATTTAATTAAATTGATCGAAACAAGTGATAACTTGTCAGTGCAGGTCCATCCAAATGATGATTTTGCTAGTACTCATGAGAAGCAAAAAGGAAAGTCGGAGTGTTGGGTGATCTTGGATGCAAGTCCCGGTGAGGGAATTTACCTTGGAGTAAGTAAAACGACCTCTAAGGAAGATTTTGAAAAGGCCTTAGAAAGAAAAGAAGATCTATCAAAACTTATGACTTTTTATCCTGTAAAGAGAGGGGACTTTTTCTACGTTCCCGCAGGAACAGCTCACGCAATTGGTAAGGGTGTATTTCTAGCAGAGGTTCAGCAATGTTCTGATATCACTTACAGAGTATGGGATTGGAATAGAGTCGATGAACAGGGGAACTCTAGAGAGCTTCATATTGATAAAGCGATGCAAGTGATTCAGTTTGGTGAAGAGTTTAACTACCCAGTTAACTTTAAAATTCAAAACAATATATTAGAACATAGAGAGATTAAACTATTGGAGCTCAATGATTTTGAACTCTATTCATATTCTCTTAAAAATGAAGAGGTTAAAATTTCTTTTAACCAAAGATTTTCATCAATTTTTGTTCTTTCTGGGAATGTCACAATTTCAAGAGGGGAAGAGACATTAGAGATGAGTACTTATCAAGCAGCTTTACTTCCACTTGGTGAAAATCAGCAAGTAACTATTAATGGTGAAGGGAACTTTCTCTTCGTAAAATAGGTGATCTATGAAAAAGCTTATTTGGATTCTTGTGTTAACACTAACTTATTCTTGCCAAAAGAAGTCGGAAGTCACTTATACAAAGCAAAGGGTCGTGATTAAGCCTACATGGTCTGGAGTAGATAACTTAAAAATAATTAAATGGAGAGTTGGACTGATGAGGAATTTAGTAATTTCTCGAGGTGTGCAAATTACTATTCGTTTACCGCAGTTAGAAAAGAAAGATTTAAAATACCTAGTAGATAAGTTTGGTGTTGATAGCTGGATCATAAAAGTAAAAAGAAAAGGCATGATGAGATACGAGACGATGGGATATTTCTACATACCTCTCATTCTTCCTGGCCAGAGAAATGCCATGAGAATCAATCAAATGAAAGCAGGAAGTTTTAAAGTCTACTATGCTTCTTCAGCAGTTTCCGAAAGGCTTTCCAATCTTCCTTGCCCAGCTTTTAAACATGATTTAAAAATTGAAAAAGTTGAAATTCAAGACTCTAAACCTCTTATTAATCATATAATCGTTTCACCAGCAGAAGAGAGTCGAATACTTTCTAGGGTAGAGGAGTTTAGTTATTCCAATACTGTTCTCAATGGAGGAAAAGAGTTAAGAGGAGATTACTTTATAGAGATAGCTTTTTACAATAAAGGAAGGAAGAATAAACTTTCGAACTTTGTTGAGTTGAATGGAACAGCAAGAGTCTTAAGGGAGAGATCAAATCCCATTGCTGGCTGTGAGAGTTTTCGTATACCTCCTTTTAAAGAGGGTGAAGATTTAAGACAAAAATTTAAGTGGAATAAGTAGAAATTGTAGACCAAAAAAAAAGCCCTTGCGGGCTTTTTTTATTTCTGATTACACGTAAGGGGGTACGTGATCTCATGTCCTTTAGCTGTTCTTATTGTAAGGTAATCATTTAATTCTGAAAATTTACTAACGTTACCAACATGTATTTCATGTCTTTGACCCCAGTAGTGGAGGATCTTAGTAAAGCCATTATTCTTTCTCTTTGTTCTTAAAGTCTTCGCCGAGGCAACCATACGTCCTCTTTCTGTATCTTCTAAGAAGCTCACTTTATTATTAAAGATAACAAATGATTTTTTCATTCTTGGTGTGTGACACTCAATCTTTCCATGTACAGCAGCTCTCGCTTGAATAACCTGCATAAAGGATAGTGTTAAGATTGTGAAAAAAATTGCTCTAATTGTTTTCATAAAAGTCTCTCTAGTTTATTTATTTCTATTTTCTACTGTTATATAAGCAATGCCCGTGCCAAGAGTTTTAATCATGTATTTGGATAGTTAGAGGGTCCTATGTATAAAATAAGTTCAGTACTGACTAAAAGTTAGACAATATTTCGCTCCTTTACCTATTTGATATTTTCATTAAAATGGACTTAGTAAACAAAGTTTGGAGGTACCCATGAAAGGGTTAGTTCTCGTTATTTTAAGCCTATTCACTTTAACTTTCAGTGCCTTAGCAAGTGATGGAGAAGTTATCCGCCTGTCGGGGAAATTTGTTATAAAGAAGAATACTAAGATGTCGCGCAAGTTTGGGACAAAGTACTTCTTTCAAATCAAAGATGAGAGCGGCAAGACATTTGCCTATCCAGTGATAGTTAAAGCACAAAAACTAAGAAGCTTAATTGCTAAGAACTCCAGAGGGCTCTTTACTATCGCTGCAACTCCTTCGCAAAAGAGAGTGCAAGTAGGTGAAGTCGCTAGCTTTGTGCATGTCTTAGTAGTGAGTGAGGCACGCACGTTTAGTTTGAAGAGCTTGGGTGTTATTCCAAAGAATAAAATGAATCAAGTTGAACCCACGATTCCCTACTATCATCGAAAGGAGCCTAATAGATCTCCTACTTTTCAAATTACTGACAAGGCGGCTAATTCAATTATCTTCGCCGCAGGAGCAGCTATACTAGGTTCCATGCTAGTTAATTAGTCACAATAAAATGTATTAATATGTAATTATTTTAGGTAGTCACAACTCTTGTGGCCCTCTTTCCAAATATCCGCTAAAAGACTCTTCAATCATTGTTTATAAGTTGATGGGATGGCCGTGCTCTTTAATTAGAGCTAGTTCTAAAGTGGTGTTGGTTTCCTATTTGTGTTGTGTGATTTAGAGGTCATCCATTCATCAGCTTCTTATATATAGGCCTCCCCATGTGGGAGGCCATTTTTTTAAAGTTCTTTTTGAAAAATCTTTATAATAACACTCTTCCAAAATTTAGTCTTTTGCTTTTCATTAATAGGTCTTGCAAGTAACTTATAATCTGCAATGATGCTCTTAATCTTTTGATTAAAATCTCTATCCCAAACAATGAGTGCATTTTCAATGTCGTGAAAGAAACTTCTTTGATTGAAATTTACTGATCCCATGGCCACAACTTTGCCATCTACTAGGAAGAGCTTAGAGTGTAGGATGTCAGCAGGATTGGTGTACTCAAAGACTTGTATGTTCTTGTAGAAGCGATTTACAGACTTCTTGTTCACATCTGAGAGGATTATATCTGCAGTGTCTCCTTCGAGATCAAGCCTTGTTATAAGATCTATTTTTACGCCTCTCTCAATCGCCCTAGACATCGCCTTTGAAAGCTTATCTGTGAGATTAAAGTAAGGAGTAGATATACTGATTTCCTTAGTGGCCGAATCAATGAGTTTTACGTAGTACTTCTCAAGAGCGTGACCGTCTTTGTAGGGAAAGGACATGAAGTGGCGGACAATAGGTCCATTAGCCGTCTCGAAATACTCTGCATCTATTTCATGCTTATTTTCTAAATTTAAATTATAACTTCTTGCCAGGTAACTCTTATGATCATAATCAAAGAGAGTGTAGTAGTGTCCAGCAAGAGTATTTATAAAAGCGGGATCTTTAATCTCCACTTCAAAATCTGTCCATCTAGCAAATCCCTCATCCTTTCCATCTCCGTATTGTACAAGATCTGGGTATTTAGAAAGGTCTGGTTTAGATTTAAAAATAAATCCATCATGAATATTTCTTCCCCCTAGAACAACTGAGTTGTTTTCAGGATGAGAATCTGATTGAGTGAGTAATAATTTAATATGCATAGTTCTATGCAGTTTTGAAATCATCTCGTTAATACCAATTGCTCTTCCATCGAATTTATAGAAGTGTACTTTCACATTGGGATAGAGATCATTTAATTGTTTAAGTTTCTTTACGTCTTTATCTAGAGAGATAACACTTGAGACGACAATTTTTATCTCAACTCCTTTCTTAGCGTGATGTTCTAGCAGTCTAATTAGAGTTGCCCCGTAGAAATCGTATCTAAAGACTAGGTATGAAATTAAAATACGATCAAGCTGTGGCATTTCTGAGAAATCTAGAGGGTAGAACGGGTCTTGAGTTTCGATCATGGCATCAGGAATATCTCTTCCTAGTAAGGACTTGGCCTTGGACTTTAGTCCTTCAATCGCGTCTTCAAGGGTGCGGATGCCAGCTATTTCTTGTGGGCAAGTCATAGATTTAAAGTCTTTAGTGAGGAAATGACTCTTAAGCTTTTCATTTCCTGAATACTTTGGAAGTGAACAAACCTGAAACTTATTTCTAAGGGATTTCGTCTTTTCTGGAATGAAGTTTATAGCGTACTGATCTTTCGTTTCAGGATTAGAGAAAGTAAGCGAGCATTTTTTTGATTTACTATTCAAAAAGACTTTAATGCTTTGAAGTTTCTTCTTGTCGTCATTGTACCAGTTAAAATATTTAGATTCTTTGGCATCTAATGACTTTTTTAAATAAACAGATTTGAATTTAAAGGGACCTTCACAATTCATTTGAGCTTGAAAATACTCCTGCTCATCGTTATGTGTAAGATCAATTTCAAAATTCTTATAGGCGTGAAAAGGAACGTTGTAGGTCTTTCCTTTCGAAGTCTTTGTGACCATGTACTTACTTAGATCTTTTATAGCAATAGCATCCTTAAAATGAAAAGATCCATTCCCGGCCTCTACGAACGAATACATGGGGAGAGTGGAGCCCTCGCTCACCATATGCTTTTTAGAGTTATAGGATTTTTTTAGAGTCGAGATTTCCTTTGTCAGTTTTCTAATTTTATTCTTATGATTTCTTACTTTTCTTCTATTGCCCTGATTATCAGGAATCATGATTTTATTTAGCATGGTTCTCTGGTCTTCATAGACTTGAATCATTCTCTGATCTTGATACATGTCTTTGAGAACAGTCTCATCACTAGTACTAGCGATTGTTCGCCCTGGGTGGGGGACGCTAGAGAAGTAAGAGCAAGAGGAAGTTAAACTTAGAATAAATAGTAGTGTCGTAGTTTTTTTCATACCTGACTTGTCGGTAATACTAAGATTTTGTTTAGAATGGTTTGTTAATGTTTTCAGTGAGTTAGGTGCAGAGAATTAAAAAAGCCTAGTTAATATCTAAGTACTAACTAGGCTTTTATAAAAATGGTCGGAGCGAGAAGATTTGAACTTCCGACCCCTTCACCCCCAGCGAAGTGCGCTGTCAATCAGAGGTAAAGCTCTGCAATTATTTAAAATGGGTTTCTAAACAGAACAATTTTCTGTATCCACCACCATTGAAAGCTTTGTGTCTGGTCTCTTGATCGCTAGGCATTTCTGTCAATATTAAAAAGCTAGTTTGATTTTTTTCTTATTGAATTGGTTGTTTGAGAGTTGTTATTCTTGTTGATGATTTTTTGTTTTGAGTAGAGTTAGTCTTAATAGAAGGTTATTGAGATTGCTGTTTAGATTAAAAGCAAGATTGAAGTGTATTTTATTATTGTGGAGAACCCTGAATATCTAAATATTGATTTTTAGTTTGTTCTGGAATAATTGGGAATTCAGTAGGAAGTAGGAAGTAGGAAGTAGGAAGTAGGAAGTCGTTTCATTTAGTAAAAAGGTTAATAGGAATTTGTTCTAAGCTATATTGAGAAATATTTTTTAAAAGAGACAATTAAACTGATACATATAAATACACTAGAGTCATTTATTGCATACTCTTCAATTATGTCTTGCGATAGTGCATGCTATTTCAGAAAACCATAAGAAGGTGTTGCTGCCATTTTTAATCTCTGTCTATTCTTATCGTAAGCTTTAGTAGTGTCTACTGATGAATGTCCAGCCCATGTTGCGACCATATAAATATCAACACCATCATCAAGTAATTGTGTAATGTAGGTAGCTCTGAAACTATGGGGAGAGATCTTAATCTTTATTGGAGAGTCTTTAATTATCTTGATTATAGTTCTGAAAATTGTTGATTCATTAACAGGTTTCTCGTTTTTTTTCTTAGTTGATTTGTGATAGTAGTTTGATTGAAATAAGTAATCATCATTAGTCATCTTAAGTTCAATTCTCTTGGAAAGGTTTTCCTTGTAGTTCTGAATGAAGCTATAGAGATAATTGTCTACAGGAATAACCCTAGGCTTATTTCCTTTACCAATTACTTCCAGAACGTAAGTGTCATACCTTGAATTGTACTTGAAGCTTCCAAATTTAATCTTACCTAGTTCCACACATCTCACCCCAGTTAAAGCTAGGAGCATTGCTGTCATCTGTGAAATCAACTTTTTAGGTTCATTCAACTCTTCAGAAGGGTAAGTGTTAACTATTGATCTGATTTGTTTTGGTGAAAGTGCAATATAGTCACTCTCATTATTAGGTTTTGGAATTGATATAAGAACACTTTCATCTTCAGGTATAACTCTTTTTATCTTTAAGAATTTCCAGAAACTTCTAACGTGTGACCACCTAGCGGCAACAGTATTTTCACTTATCTTTTTACCTGAAATGGTTGCGGCATCATTGACCAAGTAGCTCGCGTAAGCTGCAAAGTGATAACTCTCAACTTCTCTTGGGTGTTTAATATCAGGGAAACTTTCAGTAAGGAAATCAAAGAATTCTGTAATCACACTAAATATAGTTGTTTGTAGATTCTTATTGGTAAATCTTGTTAAGTGTTCTTCTAGAAGTGCTGGTTTGATATTTGTCTGTGTGATTAATTTCATAGTGAACTTCTAATGTAAGAGGGAAGGTAATGACCCATAGAATAGCAGATGGCCATACCAATAACCGTTTGAATTATGAACAGTATTTTATTCAACCGATTTGAATTGGTGTCAATAAAGAAAATTCCAAATACTATTACTAATCCAATTATGGATAATGAAAGAGGTGTAAGTAGTTCGGTCATGCGGTCTCCTTTTATTCATAAACTAAGGCAAGTGTAATATTAAGTTTAGTGCCAAGTTGAAATCAACTAAGCATTTATTTCATAATAGCAGCATTAATTGTATTAATTATGCAATCTATGAATAAATTACATTTTTTACTTATTTTGAGAGGTTATGATTTGCCTTCAGTCATAATTGGTGGTCAATCAAGTGTTTGAATGGTGAAAGGTAGAGATGTTGAGGGGTCGGCAAGTTGTGTATTAATTCAAAGTGACTAACTGTTTGAAATCATAGGTAAGTAGTGACTTTTTCAATGTTTTCAAAGGCTGAGAGAGGATGTGTGATTTTGGTCTGTAGATAGAGGATTAGACTACAGGGGATCCTCATAGGAGAAGTAGAGTCTTCTTTAGAAAGGATTGCTATAAGTGAGTGAATTTAACTATTAAGTCACGAGAATAGATTGCACATTATTACTGATTAAATTGCAATCTATTCCAATCTGGAACAATATCAGTATGTTAGGAGTTTATAGAGAGTGTGGCAGCCAAGTACCCGATATCATTATGAGATACGCTAAGTCTTTGAAACTAGGTGGGTAATGCAATATCAGGTAGTTGAATCCGCCTACGTGATATCGGCCACATAGGGGGGGTGGGGGCCACCGTTGCGCCCGAAGACGCTGACCATCCTCAGTAGCAATTTTTTTCAACCCCTACCCTTTTGGCCTACCTAGTCATTCAGCTCCTTTATTATCAAGATAACAAGCAAGATAATTTCCAGTAACTGCTCAATATTGTTAGCCATACACAATCTCCTATATGGATCATTGTTAATCCATACAACCCCAATAGAGCGAATTCTGAGGTAGGCCTAAATATAATTTTTAGACTACTTGAAGACATGGGAGTATTATTCAGCCATGAAAAACAACCCACTATTTAGTCGCCTCAACCATCCCTTCCTCGGACCCATACTCACCACTTTTATCTATTGGCACTGGAAAGCATTCATTACCTTGATTGATGTTACTCAGCCTTATAGCGCCAGGATCAGCTCTATTGAAGAGTATCTTGCAGTGATGAATACAGTTTACGATTTTACCTGGAATGTCATAGTCCCTGTTCTTATTGGTTCATTCTATGGAGTCTTTGTTCCTATCCTGACTGAAGGTCTGAGGAAGTGGGTGACGAATCGGTCTGCCACTCTTAGCTCTTGGGTTGAGCATAAGTTTCAGCACAATAATTACCAGGAAAGGTTTGACCGTTTAATCACTCTCAATAGTGAACTAGGTAAGGCCAAGGGAAGACTTTCTCCTTCCATTGCTTCTCTTGATAAGTGCCTAGAGGGATTAACTAGTCAGATTGAAACAACCTCTCTTTCCAGGAATGAACTAGAGTCCCTTAAGGTGATAATTGCGCAGTTCACTGAAACAGATAAGGTGTTCAAAGCTAGTCTTGCCAAGATTAATGAGCCATACCAGTTTGGTGATCAGGGTAAAAAATCATAGGATCCACATAGCCCTATTTTTTAAACAAACTGCAATCTACAGCTGCAGAGTTAGAGCTCTAACTTTGCTAGTTTTTAAAATAATATATATAATATCCTCGAGACCGTTGACCGCTCCCATTTTTCCCATACCCTATTTTTTTGACCCATTAGGCTATCAGGTGAACATTTTGCTCATTCTTGCAGAAACCCTATATGCGGTTATTGTTTAGACATGAAAAAAATAATACTAAAACACATGCTTAAAAACCCATTCTTTCTGTCAGCACTGTTCTTTTCCATCTGTTTCCATTGGAGACTGTTTGTCATCCTGTCTTCTGTAACTGAGAAGTTTTCAACCAGGATAACTGCCGCAGAGGAGTATATTAATGGGACCGTAATTAGCCTTGATGCCTTCATGCTTTACTATGGTCTTCTTCTTGTTGTTATTGCTTTTTTCTCAATTCTTGGCCCTGTCATTGCTACGCTTTGGGCAGTTAGGATCAAAGTCGCGCAAGCAAGGGTGAAGAATATAGCAGAACTCGCAAACCAGCCTGAATGCTATAAGGACAAGCACCAAAAGATGGAAGCCTTCATTGAGAAATGCCTGTCTGAACAAAATGAACTCAGTCATGTCCTACAGAAAGCTTTGGATAGTTCACAGGAACCTTGTGCTGCCCCTGGGAAAGACAAGGAATGATAGGATCCACATGTGCCAATATTTAAATAATTTACAATCTCATTCTGTAGAACTATCACCTTTCTTGTGTGTGCAGTGAGCAATAGCTAAGGGTCAACAAACAGTAACTCATGACAATTGCGATGAGCGTAAAGTTTTTTTGATTTAGGGGGTTGCTTTTTCCTTAGCGATCTATAGCCTCTTTAAATCTCCTCACATAGTTTTTCTTTTTAATAACTAAGATTCTTTTATTTCTGAGTCCACCCAAGTGGGCTGTCTTTTACTTTTACTCTTTTATATCTCTCATTTCCTTGGGTTGTTACATATATATCTGAACTACTGGATTAGCCTTTGGGTGTCTGTCCTATTACTGTCCTGACCCATTGCTGTAATTGTGACTGTTATTATGGTGGCTTCAGATAGGTATGTAACTGTTATGGTCATTGTCATGGACCTTCAGGTAGCAGGGGAACTGTTACTGTCCTATTACTGTTACCAATACCTTCAGGTGGAAGAATTGCTATGACCGTGCTTTCCTATTCAGACAGGTTTGTATCTATGTTTAGTTTTTAAATTTAAGAGCTATACTTGTCCCAAGAAAGGAGCAAGACAAGAAAGGGGATCTTTCAAAATGTTAAATATAGTGAGAGAGGATATTCTTTAGTGATATAGCAACTTGAGTATTATGCTTAAAGTTAGGAGCATTACTTGGCAGCAGTGGCATATGACAAGAGCAGGATATATTAAAAAGTTGTAGGGACTTTCAATCTGTAAGAGGGGAGGAGATTGGTGGTTTAAATTAGAGTGGTCGGGGCGAGAGGATTTGAACCTCCGACCTGATGACCCCCAGCCATCCGCGCTACCCCTGCGCTACGCCCCGATATTTAATTAAACCATGTTAAGCTTATCCTCAATTCTTTGTAAAGCATCGTTTTCCAAAATCCATCCTATATAATTTTCTTGCGCCACATCTACACTGTCACCAATAAGCATGGCAATATCAGAAATTGATAAACCTTTATTTAAACACATCTTGGCAAAGCTATGTCTCATTATGTGGTTTGATATGTTCTTTCTATTGGTCCCAGATATTGTTGCTTTCAACCTTCCTTGAAAAGCTTTCAGTGAGGCTTCAACAACTCTTTTACTTAATGCTTCTCTGTTCTCTTGCTTGAGAGATAGGCTGTAATTATAAACCCATCTGTCCAAAGCTTCTAGGCCCTTAGGGTAAACTATTGTTGTTCTTCTTTTTCCATTCTTTGGATCATCATAAGAAAAGTCTCTCATCATCTGTTCAGATATAAATAGGCGAGTCTCGCCACGGTAACATTCTTCATTGAGGGCAAAGAGTTCACCAGTTCTGATTCCAGAATAATACATAACCGTAACTGCATCTCTATCAAACTGAGTTTTAAGAGTACTCAAAAGAAGGGTGAGTTGTTCCTCATTTATTGCAACAGGCTCACGCTTCCTGACTCGCTTTTTAGAAAGAGTGTAATCTCTGTTTAAATGTTTCATTAGTTGATTGAAGTCTTTAATTACTCCATTGTAAGCATTGGGTGTTGATGTATCTTTATCAATTAGTTTTTTTGCTGTTTCTATATCAACAGTAAGAAGTGATTCACTTCCAAGTAATCTCAAGACCCTTATGAACTTATGTCTAGCTGTTATTTTTGTGGTGGTTTTCAGGTTGTCTTTATGCTCATATCTTTCTTGCCAAAATTTCTTGAACATTCTCATATTAACGTTTGAGACTTCACCCTGTTCATTGTTAGCAATCTTGTATTTTATCTGCATCTTCTTCTTGAGTTTATCAACCAAGTAAAGAGCATGATTATAATCAAACTCATCAGAGTTTAGGCCATGATTAATGCGCGTAAGTTCTGGGGAATCTATTGTTGGCTGGGTACGTTTGCCTTCAATATCTGTCCTATCAAGAATGAGTTTAAAACTCTTTCTACTTCCAGTGGGTCTTCTTACTGTCACCCTTTGTCTTATAAAATAGCTCATTCATTCCCCTCATTTTGCGGTAGTGAAATCTACCACTAGCCAGAATAAGTGTCTACCGCTTAACTAGAACGAGTATTGTTTGTGGGGGTTTTGAGTGGGGTATTGTCATCCCCCAGCGAAGTGCGCTACCCCTGCGCTACGCTCCGACAATTCTTCAATAAATATAAATGGTAGTAATGAATAAGTCTATTTATACTTAAATTATGAGTGAAGCTTTAAAAAATAATTATGACAAAGAGTACGTGCAAAGAGTTGCGCGAAGAACGAAAGAAAATTTCAAAAGTTTTAAAGAGAATGAATTTGTTAAATTTGTTCTAGACAAACATTGGAAGGATCTTGAACTCAAAGATCGCATGAAGAAAATATCTAATTCTCTTTATGAATTTCTTCCCAAAGATTATGAAAGAAGTTTAAAAATTATTCTAAAAACAGCTCCCGAATTTGGTGGCTTTGAAGGAATGCTTTTTCCTGACTTTGTAGAGACCTATGGATTTGATAAAAAGAATTGGGAAGTCTCATTGAGTGCGTTAGAAGAATTAACAAAATATTCAAGTTCTGAATTTGCTATAAGACCTTTCATTGATACGGATGCAAAACGAGTTTTTAAATACATATTGAAATGGGCTAAATCAGATAATCAACACGTAAGAAGACTTGCCAGTGAAGGCTCTAGACCTAGATTACCTTGGGCGATGGCGCTTTCTGAATTAAAAAAAGATCCATCTCAAATTCTTCCTATCTTAGAAATTTTGAAAAATGATCCTGAACTCTATGTGAGAAGAAGTGTTGCCAATAATTTAAATGATATTAGTAAAGATCATCCTCTCATTGTGATTGAGACCGCTAAAAAATGGCTTGGTAAGAGTGAGGATACAGATTGGCTTATTAAACATGCTCTTAGAACATTACTTAAAAAAGGTGAGCCTAAAGCTTTAAAATTATTTGGTTATCAAGATATAAAATCTGTTAGTGTGAAAGACATTATTCTCAAGAAGAAAAGTATTAAAATAGGATCATCCCTAGACTTTAATTTTTCTTTGAATTTAAAAGTAGAATCAAAACTTAGAATAGAATACGCAATTTTCTATGTGAAAAAAAATGGCTCTCTTTCTAAGAAAGTCTTTAAGGTCACTGAGAAGACTTTTTCAAAGGGAACTGTGAGTTTTTCTAAGTCTCAATCCTTTAAAGAGATGAGTACTAGAAAACATTACCAAGGGGAGCATTTTATCTCTATTATCATAAATGGTGTAGAGAAAAAGAAAATAGCTTTTAAAGTTTTATGAGTTGGTATGTATATATAATAGAAACAACAACTGGTAAGTTCTATACGGGAATTACAACTGATGTTGAGAGACGTTTTCTTGAGCACAAGGACGATCCTAAGAAAGGGGCAAAATTCTTTCGAGGACATACGCCAAAGAAAGTTATTCATACTGAAGAATTTGAAAATAGGTCTCTTGCTTCAAAAAGAGAATATGAAATAAAGAGTTTAACTAAGAAGCAGAAATTATCTTTAGTAGGTAAGGTCTAGCTTATTCTTCGATGGGTCCATCGTAAATTTCAATTTCTTCTTCGTCTTTGTTCCACGGGTTTTGCAGTTCAGCAGGAATAGTGGGATCAATTTTTGATTTAAAATCATAAGGGCAATGGGCACAACCACTCTGACAACAGTGTCCACGTTCTGTGTGATACTTCTCTGTAAAAACCATAAGGCCTTCAGAGTTTAAATAATAGTGGATGCTTTCAATCAATTTCTTTGTCATTACAAAGAGTTTATAACACGTTGGGTAAGATGAAAAGATGTTACTGGATACAAAAAAGCCTCCGATTCCGGAGGCCTAACGCGTGTGTATAGATTTTATTCTATAGAAAGAGGGGAAGACTGGACATTCATCGTTCAGTAAACCGCTCTTGAGTTGGTGAGTTCTACCACTGCAGAATTCCCTAGGCAAGTAAAAATGTTTAGAATATTCTATTACTTTCAACAAAGAGCAAAATCTTCCAGAACTTAATAAATTTGAAGGTTTAAGAAGAATTTTATAAAATTAGTACATTATCAAATTTCAAAAATACAGAGGATTCCAAATGGAAAATGCATGGTTTAATCATTATCAAAAAGGTGTACCTAAAACAATTGATGTTTCTAAGTACAATTCGATTCCAGAAATATTAGAAGAGTCATTTTCTAAGTTTTCAGATAAGCCGAGTTTTCATTGTATGGGTAAAACGATTACTTATGGAGAGCTTGATCTTCAAAGTCGTAAGTTTGCTTCTTATTTACAAAATCAACTTAACTTAAAAAAAGGTGATCGTGTTGCCATCATGATGCCTAATATTCTTCAATATCCAATAGCGCTCTTTGGAATTTTACGAGCTGGAATGGTGGCGGTGAATGTTAATCCACTCTATACGGCAAGAGAGCTTGAGCACCAATTAACGGATTCAGGTTCTAAGGCCATTATCATTTTTGAAAACTCTGCAAATGTCCTACAAAATGTTCTTGCAAATACCCCGGTAGAGCATATCTTAACGACACAAATTGGTGACATGCTTAAATTTCCAAAATCAATGGTCGTTAATTTTGTGATTAAGAAAGTTAAAAAGATGGTACCCAATTGGAATATTCAAGGTGCCAAGAATTTTCTGGATTGCTTAAAATCAGGTGATGAAACGAAATTTATTAGACCTGAAATTAAAAGAGAAGATACAGCATTCCTTCAGTATACTGGTGGAACTACAGGTGTATCAAAAGGTGCGGAGCTTATTCACAGTAATATTCTCTCAAATCTTGTTCAGGCAAGAGCATGGCTATCTCCTGCAACTGAAGAGGGTAAAGAGATTATTATCACTCCACTTCCTCTCTACCATATCTTTAGTTTGACTGCGAATTGCTTTACGTTTTCTACGCTTGGTGCTCTAAATGTTTTAATTACTAATCCAAGAGATATGCCTGGTTTTGTAAAAGAATTAAAGAATTGGAACTTTACTGCTCTTACAGGTGTGAATACTTTATTTAATGGTCTTTTAAATACTCCTAGTTTTTCTGAAGTAGACTTTTCAAGTTTAAAGCTGACTCTTGGTGGTGGAATGGCTGTTCAAAAAGCTGTTGCTGAGAAGTGGGAGAAAGTAACTGGAGTTCCACTTGTTGAGGCTTATGGTTTAACTGAAACGTCTCCAGCCGCTTGTATTAATCCTTTAGATATTAAAGAATACACAGGATCAATTGGTCTTCCTATTCCTTCTACTGAAGTTGTTATAAAAAATGACGAAGAAGAGACTTTAGGTGTAGGCGAGATTGGAGAGATTTGCATCAAAGGTCCTCAAGTAATGAAAGGGTACTGGAATCGTCCTGAAGAAACGGCAAAAGTCATGTCTAAAGATGGTTTCTTTAAGAGTGGAGACATCGGAATCATGGACGAAAAAGGATTCTTCAAAATAGTTGATAGAAAGAAAGATATGATTCTTGTTTCTGGATTCAATGTTTATCCTAATGAAATTGAAGATGTTGTTTCACAACATAATAAAGTATTTGAATGTGCTGCAATTGGAGCACCAGATGAAAAGTCTGGTGAAACTGTAAAACTCTTTGTTGTGAAGAAAGATGATACTCTTACAAAAGAAGAGATTAAGGCCTATTGTAAAGAGAACCTAACGGGATATAAAGTTCCAAGGATTATAGAATTTAGGGATGACCTTCCTAAATCGAATGTTGGAAAGATACTTAGAAAAGATCTTAGAGATACATAATCAAAAGGCCCTCCTAGAGGGCCTTTTTTTATATATTAAATGTTGTGAAAAATATCTTAACGACAAACTTTTAAATTCAATCCAAGGTTAATTCTATAAACTCCAAGAGGACTTGAAAGATATACGTTTCCTTTCGAATCAATCCTCTGCCCACTGAAGTATTTAAACTTAGTCACATCAATGGCATCAATAACTTGAATTTCTTTTCCGTTTTTTAGAACTGACCAACTAATGAGTTTCTTTCCTTGTTCATCGTTATGGCTTCCTAGAACGACTTGGCATTTCTTATACATTGTAGATTCTCTAGGAAATTTAATAGAAAGATCAATTGTCTCAAGGCGATTTTCATTTGGATTATTCATATCAACTTGCATTAGTTGATTTGAGAGAACTCTAAAGTAGTAAGCCTTCTTATTGTTCATATCAAAAGTTACATTTGAACCATACTCTCTTATTAGAGTTGTTTCATTACTTCTAGCAAGCTTACTTCCAGCAAGTGCATTTCCAGATTTGGCATCTAGTATAAGGGGAAGGTTGCGAGGCATTCTTTGCATGAGTAGACCGTTGGATGTGTATACTTTATTGTCTCTTACTTTTAATCGAAAAGGTCCACTTATGAGATCAAACTTCTTTGTGATTCTAGGTCTTGTGAATCTTGGGAAAGAGTATTGTAGAATGTGTCTTTGAAAAGTTGATCCAATCCAAAGTTTAGGATGATTTTTTTCAAAGGTCACATCAATTCCAGCGCACATGTAATCTGATTCTGGGCCAAAGTATATTTTCTTTTTCTTTTCAGGATTTGAGATGTGAAAGAGAACAGCAGCATTACCCATATCGTAGCAAGCTGCAAACCAACCTTCTTTATGAAGAGCTGTGACACTTATGATTCCAGCATCTAAATTAACTACGTCTACATTATTTAAGCTGGTTGTATTGATAAGAGATATTTGTCCTGTTCCTACTTTGTCAGCAACAATTAGTGTGTCACCATACATCTCTATTAAAGGAGAAAATCTATTCTTTCCTTTATAGATAAGCTCAAAAGATTCAGTCTTTGCAGCAAAAGTTTGAATGGAAAGTAGGCTTAAGATTAAAATTAACTTCATTATAGTCTCTCAGTTTTTAGTTCCAAAATTAATGATAAACAGATGATTTAAGAACGTCTTTAAATGTAAGCTGATATGAGTATTAGAGTCATTTTGACTCTATGTGATATTTTTAGATGTAAGTCATATTTACTAAGTGTCTGAAACTATAAGTGCATTTATGGTTTTACGCGGTAAGAAAAAAGTTTTTCACAAAAAAATATAAATAATCTTTCCTTTTTTTTACTTGGCGCGCTAATCATACTTAACTTTCAAAATCACACTATATTTGAAACATCAGGAGAGGAAATGAAAAGATTAGCTATTCTAGGCTTAATGACTATTGTCGTTCTTTCATTTGCGTCAGTTGAAGTTGAAGCTGCAAGAGCTTGTAGGCAAACAAACACTTGTGGGCAAAACAACAACAGAGGTAATGGAAACAGAAACGGAAATGTTAACCGTGACAGAAACCGCAACGGAAACGGAAGTGTTAACCGTGACAGAAACCGTAACAGAAACAGAAACGGAAACGGAAACGTAAACCGTGACAGAAACCGTAATGGAAATGGAAACGGAAGTGTTAACCGTGACAGAAACCGTAACAGAAATGGAAACGGAAACGTAAACCGTGACGGAAACCGTAATGGAAACGGAAACGGAAGTGTTAACCGTGACAGAAACCGTAACAGAAATGGAAATGGAAACGTAAACCGTGACAGAAACCGTAATGGTAACAGAAACGGAAATGGAAACGTTAACCGTGATAGAAACCGTAACGGAAATGGTCATGTAAATAGAGACCGTGTACGTGATAGAAATGCTCGTATCAATAGAAGAAACAATAGAGATTACCGTAGAACGAGAAGAGCCAATGCTCATAGAGCACACGGACATAGACCTAACTGGCACAGATCAAACTATGTATATGCTAGACACAACCACAGAACGCATAGGTACAATAGAACTCACCATAGAAGATGGAATACTCACCGTAGTTACCACAGATCAGTTCCTTACAGAGATATCTATTTCAATAGATGGTTAAGAGTAAGAGTTTCGTGGAACGATGGTTACATCTGGCACAATAATTACCCCTGGTACACATATAATGGTTATAGACACCGTTACTCACATGTTGACCGTTGTAACTATGAATTAATTGATGGATTTAGTAATACTGTTGAGAGAAATTACAACAACTACTCTTGTTCAACTGGCTACGATTTATGTGCTAGCAAGAGAGATCAATTAAATAGCTGGTCAACTAGCTACAGATATTTCTGTTCTGAAAAATTAGAGGGAACTTTCTCTGATTATAGCTATGATTATAATGACGACTTCTATGATGATATCTTTTCTGATGACTCATACGGAGATAGCTACGATGACTCATATTCTGATGATTGGGATAGAGACTTCTATGATGACTGGAATTAATTAAGAAGTTATTTTGAATTCTATAAGGGCCTTTAGGGGCCCTTTTTTGTTGTAAATTTTTATTCTTGTATTAAAATAGTATTATTTAACTAAGGATAAGGTTTATGAAATTTGCGCTACTTGTTTTTCTCTTCTCTTTCTCAGCATTGGGTAGCTTTGCTGAAATCTCAAAAATTCATGGAAAAGTCATAGTTAATATTAAGACTATGGGTTCAAAGGGAATGTCATTAAAAGAAAATGATATTGTAGAAGCTGTAGGAAAAAGTTCTTATGTTGAAATTTCTTTTTCTTCAGGCCACAAGGTGAGAGTGAGAAATGGAAAAACAGTCTTAAGGAAAATCACAAATAATGAAGTGAATCTAAAATTGATCAAAGGTAAAATTTTTAGTTACGTAAATAAATTAAAACCAAATCATAAATTCCAAGTTACAACAAAGCATACTTCCATGGGTGTAAGGGGGACTATGTTCATGGTAGGAGCTGACGAAAAAGAAACTTATCTCTGTGTTTGTGAAGGTAGTGTAGTTTCGAAAAGAGATGGTAAGCAGTACACAGTAAATAAAGGTTTTGATCAAACCTTTAAGGAAAACTCTCTAACAGATCCACTGAAAGCAAATGACCAAATGATGAATATGGCCACTAGTGTATTCCTAGATATGGGTTACGACCTCTAGTTCAAAAACGGGTCTTCGGACCCTTCTTTTTCGTCTTTTTATCCTATTATTGACCTCTCAATTATACTTAACTAACTGTTAATAATCAGACACGTCTAAAAATTAGACACCCATGTAGATTTTAACCTGCTGTTTTTACACAATATATTCTCTTCATCTTGGCCTTTGTATTGCACTTAACTAGGTACAACCGTTCTAGGGGAACAATATGAAGAGATTTATCTCTATAGTACTCATTTACTTAATTTCTTTCCAAATGGCCTTTGCAGAGACGATTGCTCGTATTCCTGCATCTGAGAGTTATGGACATGAAATGAGCCTTGAAGACTTAAATAGTGAAATCACTAAATTTAAGGACTCAGTAAAAGGTAAGGATCTAAAAGCTGATTGTAATACTGATGAGGTTGATGCTCTCCAGGCTGCAGTTGATGAAGATTCTGAAAATAGTGAAGAAGTAGTAGAAGACCCTTTTGCAGATGATGGTTATGAAACAGTAGCTTATGAAGAGGATACAAAGAGTAACTGGGAAAAAATTCTTCAAGGAATTAATGAGGCTTCTTGTGGACAATATCTTTATACATTTGATGAAAATTTAACAAAAGAAAAAGCTGAGAAGTGTGAGACTAAGAGACAATTAGGTCATATTGAAAAATTTGCTATGGAGATGATGAAACTTGAAGATGAGGAAAAAGAACTTCCAAGTCTTGGAGCAAAAGATAAATTACTTAGAAGTCTTCATAAGAGAGCTGAAAGATTAAAAGATGAAGTGAGAAAGTACCTCTACGATGATGAAGTAGAGGAAGATAAGAGAAGAGAGTTATTAGTAAGTTACCTTGGAGGAATTCTACTTCCAATGAGAGATTTAGTTATCTCTAAGAGATCATATGTTGAAAGAGAGTATGATGGTGAATTCTTCTATGAGTCGCTTCTTCCTCAGTTTCCAACTGACCTTTTTGAAGAAGATGCTCTTGATCAAAGAAAACTTATTACACTTGGACCTAATGAAAAAACTGATCCGTTTCACTTAGAGATTGAAGATGAAAGCTGGGGAAAATCAAGACTAAGGTTTAATGAAAATGAAATTCTTTCTAGAGATGTTTTAACACTTGTTAAGACTCCAACTAAGAGAAACTATGTTAGAGCACTTAAGTGGTTCACTCTACACATGATGCTTTCTCAAGTTTATGTATATGAAGCTATGCTTGGTAATAAAGATGGAATTTCAGTTCCGAAATCTTGTCAGTCACACTTTAATGGAAATCTTCCTGAGAAGTTTAATTTTAAATTTACTGAGGAGCAGGGCAACACTTATATTCAAGGAATCATGTCAGGACATGGTTTAACTTTTAACTTACAAAATTATCAATATCTTGAATACTTCATGGATAACGCTGATAAAGATCCATTAAAAATGGGATACAGTGGACTTATGCCTTTTGAAGAATACAAGAGCTCTCTTAGAAATAAAGAAAAAGGAAGTTCTTTTACAAAAGCAGATATTGATGATGTTTCTCACTATGAAACAGTTATGCAAATGAAATTACCTCTTGCTATGCAGGTCTTTAAAGGAAAAACGAGAGGAAATTACAACAGAAGAACAAAGAAGCATACTCCTGCAAGAACTTATACTTATAGTATCGCTGAAGAATTTCAAAAATTCTTTTCAAAGCCTTCAGAAGAAAAAATTTATGAAACAAAACTAGCCGATGGAACAATGACTTCTATCAATACAGGTAGACAAAACTTATCAACATTTCTTACAGAATTAATGCAAAGAAAGGGAAAAACTCATTATACAGAGGTGATGAGTGAGAAACTTGTTAAAAAGTTAAAGAAGAATAAATCAGTTATTAAAATGCCTTCTCTTTACGGCTCTGCTGTATGGAGACAATGGGGACTTAAGAACCTAGCACTTTACTTAGAGTCTAAGAGAGATGTCTCTAAGAATGATAGTGTGTATAGAAAAGCGGCCATGGCCTGTTCAGTAAATCGTTCAATTGAGATGTGTAAGCCTGGTCGAGGGAAACACATTATAAATAATATGGCAGACTACTTAAAAGAGTTTGTTCAAAATGGTGAATTCATACCTCTTAGAATATTAGAAGAAATGAAGATGGATAAAGCTTATCCAGTGCTAGCTTTATTTTGGAATTATAATATGCATAATAACCCTGAGTTCTCTTTTGCAAACATGAGTGAATTCCATTTTCTAACAGGTCAGATGCAAGCACTTAACCCATGGGCGAGCGTAAGACTTAGTTACTTAGTCGCTCTAGATGAATTAGAGCATGTTCAAGCTGGAATAACTCCAAAGTATAATCAAACAAGTAGAGGAAGAAGGCTTTCAAAAGATACTTATAGACAGAAGAATAACGTTAAAAAACATATCACTATGCTTAAAGAAGCAGCAGAAGAAGCTGGTATCGATAAGACTTTAGTACCAAGTTATGCCAATAAAATTTTGGATGAAGATGAAAAAGAATACTTATGGAGTGACATTAGAGAAAGAGTTAATGAAGAAAATTCAAATCTATTTCAAACGAAGCTTGATGGTAAGACTTATTACTCTAAGCTTGAGAACCTCTCTTTTCAAACTCTATTAACGAGAGACAACGTAGAGTCTTATTCATCAAAGTCTAATAATCACCTCAAAAGTGAAACATGGGATGCGATTGATGATGTTTTAGAAAGTGATGAAGGACAAATTGGATCATTTTTCTTAGATCTTTATAAGAATAAAGGAAACTTAGATAAACAAGTTAAAATGTTTGAAGATTTTTCTGAAGAGAATGGAATCGATAATAAATTCTCAGCTAAGATGAACTTCTTATCTCTTGATAATGAAATTAAGGCGCCTATCTTTAAAGAACTTATTAAAGAAGCGGCCCTTGTAAGAAAGTTGGATGTACTAAGTAACTTAAGTGAATTTTGTAATATGGAACCAAATGATCACGAAAGTCTTAAGACATTATTTTATGCAACTTCAAAGGCACAAAATCAATTAAATCAAATGGCAGGACTTCCAGGAGTTCCTGAAAATGTATTAGATAAAATTAATTCAATGTCAGCTGATGAATGGACAGATATGTGGTTAGGATTAGGTGCTGGACTTCTAGGAGTTGCAGCAATCCTCATCGGAACAGCTTGTACGGGTCTCACAGGTGGACTATGTGCTCCTCTTGGTGTTGCTATGATTGTTGCTGGAACATCGGCCCTTGGGATGCAAATGACTCTAGTAAATAGAGAAGTTGATAGAAAGCTAGATGCAGATGTTAATGAAGCCAAAGTTCAAAAAATGGAAGATCTTGGATTTGCCACTTCTGGTAGTTCAAGCGAAGTTTCTAGATCTTGGGGTTGGGCAATATTTGAAACAGTATCTATTATTCCTCTCGTAGGAGTAGTGAGTCGAGCTGCAAAAGTAGGAGCAAAGCTTACTTATATCTCTGCCAAAACTATGGTGAGAAATACAGGTAAAGTTGGCTTTAAAGCAGCTTGGAAAATGACAGGTGTAGCTGGTCAGAAAGTAGTGACTGAAGCGGATGTGAGTTTTGCAAGATATGTCCTTGGTTTTAAATCTCTAAGAGATGACATCGCTAAGATGATCGGAAGAAATTCAGACGATGCTGCAAAAGCGACAAGTGAAATTGCTTCAGAATTTATGAAAAGCGGAGTTTCAGAAGAAGTTGTAAAGAATGCAATTTCAAAAATTGATGATGTAAAAGATCTCTATAAAGCTGGAAAGATTGGTGCAACTGAGATGGTTTCAAGAATTGGAAAAATCATTAAGCCACTAAAAGAATTAGCTAAGAAGGGTGGAGATGAGGTTTTTGAATATACTAGTAATGTAGTTGTAAGAGAAACGTCTCAAATGATTGATAAGAAAACTGCAGAAGTTGTTTCTGAGTACTTTGCTCACAATCCAAATGGATTAAAGAAGCTTCTAACGTCGTATACAACAAAGTGGTTCTCTAAACATAGTAAACTTGTTCATGCTAGAGCAATCATGGCAAAAGTTAATAAAGGTGAATACCTTTGGGGAACAAATTGGATTAGAAAACTAAGATTTGAAGAATTAGCTAAGAACGGCGGAAAAATCAATAAAATGATTGCCGGTCTTGATGAGGTCGCAAAGAATGGTGATGATTTATCAGAATTTCTATTAAAGAATATGGAAGACCTATCAGATATCTTTGTAAAGATACCTATGAGAAAGAGAGAACTACCTTACATGGTTCTCTTACAAGGTGGACCACACGTTGGTGGGGTTCTTAAGAACACTTCTGCGGCCTTTATAAATAAAGTTTCAGGTGCTGTTTACGATCTTGCTGATGGACTAATCATGAGAAAATTTCTCAATGCGAGAACAAGACTTGTATTCGAATCAACAAAAGCGACTGCAAGAGAAACTTTTGGACTTAGTAAGTATGTAGCAGCAGAGACAACTTTTGAAGCTCTTAAGGCCTTCGATAAGACTGTTGATGATGCTATTATTTCATCTTCAAAAGCGAAGTCAAAAAAGCTTGCCTTAGAGATGGATAAATTTAAAACTGCAGTAGCTGGTAAAGTTCATGCCTACGCTAAACAAAAGATTGATAGCAAAGGAATTTTAGCCTTTATCGGAACATTAAAGAAGAGTGAACAAGCCGCTTTTAAAGAATTTGTAGAAATGAGTCCTGATGCAATTAAGAAGTTACTCTTTAGTGCCAAAGGTCCTAAGCAGGAAGCGCTAGCACAAGTAATTTGGTCTTCGGCTCCAGTTGACGATATCTTTGATATGAAAAACCTTGGAGATATGGCCTATAAGGTAGTTAGAGAGCTCTCAGAGTATAATAGTGCAGGTGAGTTTGATAAATTCCTTAGTGCTCTTAAAATCTTAATTATTAGTAGAGACCCAGGTGTTGTAGAAATTATGTAAAAAAAAGGCCTCTTAGAAGAGGCCTTTTATATATCTACTTAAAGAAACAATTTTTCTTCTTTAAAAATTCTAATTGCTCATTCATGTAAGGATCATCTCCTGCTCGTTTCTTAAGTGCCGCGTAGAAGGCATCTTGCTTATCCGTTTTCTCACTGGCTTCAGCACTCGCTTCTTTAATGATTTTTGTCCATCCTTCAAGAACATCATCATCCATATCTTCAGAGAATAACTTCCAAAAAGTATGAGGATTTCTTGAATCAATCAACTGAGTAGTTCCATTGGCATCAGTACTATATTCCCTAATGGCATCGATTAATTCTCTTTGCTTCTTAGATCCTGCTTCTGATAGTCCTAGGAAAAGTCCTAGAGATCTTTCTTCTTCTGGTCTAAGCATTCTAGGATCAACCCTAGATAAGTCACCAAATTTGTTTTTAGACATTTTTGTATTGATAAAGTTTGTTAACTCTCTAGGCTTTCTCGGAAGAATCTTATCAAGAACTTTCTTAGCAGATGTGTTGTTTATTTCTTCTAAAGTAAACTTAAAACCATTTTTACTAAGAACATCACTCACGCACTGAGCACAGGCTAGAACAGTTGAACCTCTATTTCCGTGCCTGTTTGCTAAATAGATTAAGCTATTGATAGCATTTACCACATCAGCTTTCTTTACTTTGTCAGCAGGTTTATCTAGCAGAACTTCCAGAGACTTTCTCACCTTGATATCTTTTGATGATCCACCTAAATTTTTAAGGATATTTTGGATTTCTCTTTTTGTTGGAGCTTTATTTTTAAAGTTTAGTGCAACCAAAGAGTTTCTCACATAGCGTTTGACTCTAGGGATTGCCACAGCGTCAATACCATTCTTAGTTAACATTTCAGCAACACCTGAGTCGTTAATGAGAAAATCAATTAATTTTCCACCACCAGCTTGAATGCTTAATGATGAGAGTAGTACCAGAAGTAGTAAAATTTTTCTTAAAAACATAACCTCAATCCCGCTTGTTTTGGTTTTTATTTAATTATTCTATCAAGCTTATCGGAGTCAACTTAAAATGCTTTAGTACTTATTTGCGTGATAAATGGCTTAAATTACTTAATAAGAACTCAAGCATTTCCCTTTATAAGCCGAAAACACTATAGAGGTAGATTGAATGAGAAAAATAATTTTAAGTTTTATATGTGTACTTTGTTTAAGTATTTCCGCAGCTTCGTGGAAAGACTTGTATAAGGTAAGTTCAATTGGGAAAAAAGTCATTGTTTCTTATGATCCTGTTGAGAAAATTGTAAAACTTCAATATAGAAAAGGATTATTTGGGTCTTTAAATGTTCAAGAATATTCAGTCTCCAATTCAGTACTTATTGATGAGGCTTTAGCTGATATTGAACTACGTCTAAAGTCTAAAAACTTTTCTAAAGAAATTATAGAAGATGCAATAGATGAAACAACTAATTTAAAATATCTAAATGGTTCAAGCTGTCATATCGTTAATTTTGGTGTCGCTACACCTGAATCCGCTAAGGTCTTAGATCCTCTCATTGAAGAAATTACCTCAAAATTAAAAGAGCAAAATGAAGGGGTTGAAAGTCACTATCTCTTACAAATCAAACTCGAAGGGATTGGTGCTGTTGAATTACGAGCTGTCACAGATGACGAAGATAAAATTATACAGTTCTCTCTATACTCAAATTCAAAAGATTTGAGCCATTTGAAAATTGAAAAAGATGGTGACTACTATCATGTTACTGATAAAGAGAAGCATGTTTTTACATTGAATGTTTCAGGTGAAGATAGAGAGCGTTTGAGCATTCTTAGTCCTACGAAGAATAATGTTCAAAATATTGAAAGAGTTCATATTAAACTTGAAAAAGTTAAAAATGAGTATGTTGCAAATTCTTTTTCGAATAATAAAAAAATTAAATCACAGAGAAAGAAATACGTAGACCTAACTAAGGGCAGTGCAGATCATGAAGGAGTTTCTAGAGTTGCTGATACTAATAGGTTTTACAAATCTATACATGCTGATGAATTGAATCCATTTTTAAATGGAATGGTTATATCAAAGGAATTAAATTCGTTGGTAAACGAATCTTTTATTAAGTGTATGGATGAGCACTATCTTCTTTCTCTGGAAAATAATGAGAAAGATTTTGAAACTAAGATGAGACCATCCTGTATTAAAGAGTCCATGGTAGAGGGTTTCTTTAGCAAGATAAATAGATCTCAAAAGCTATTTTCAAGCCCTATAGATAAAGCTTTCTTATCTATTAAAGAGCAATATCTAACTTGCCTGCTTAGTAAAAAGGTATTCACTAAGAAACAAGATATGAGGATTTTTAATCATCCGATCTCTTCTTCAGAGGAATCAGTTTCTAAGTGTCTTTCAATTAGTTTAGATAGTATGGAAAAGGAGTATTTAAAAAGATCTTTTCAAGATAACGATGAAATTAAGTCTTTGGTTTCTGAAAGATACCTTTTAACTACAATAGAAAATGAGCTGTCTCGAAAGTTTGATAGTTGTCTAAAGAGTTCTAAGTCCAGTCGTACAGAATGTCGAAATCATGTTGAAGAACTTGCTTCTTATGAGTCTTTAAAAGCAATCCTTGTAAGCAAAGTAATTAAGGCAAAGAAAGGTGAGAAGTTTGCTGGTGAAATTCTTTCACTGATTGTTGAATGTGATAAGAGTAATAAAAAGACTTGTTTGAAGTCTGCGTTTGTGAAGATTGAAAATTCTTCACTAGATTATCATCTCGACAATTTGATGAAGTCTGTATTCCCTGACGATAAAGTTTCTTTGTCAAAATTGCAGACCAAAGATTTTAAATCAAGATACTCTGTATGTATTGAGGGTGTGGGGATTGAGGATCAAAGTTTACTTGAAGCTTATCAACTAATGACTGACAAATCTTATGAATGCGAAGTACGTTCTCTTGCTAAAGTTCTTCCAGTGACCTTAGTCGCACGAGTGCTTAAGTCTGAACCTTATTCTATGCTGCCTGAAAGTAAGAAGGAAGCATTTGAGGCAGTAGCACTTAGATATTTAAAAAAGAAACTTAGGAGAATTACTTCAATAAATGACATTAAAGAAGTCGTTGTTGGAGCCAAAAGGGATCTTCTTCCTCCATTTGTTGATTTCTACATAGGACAACGATTGGATGACACTAAAACTTCTAATAGTGCTAGAACTAAAGTCTATAAAGATATTCTTCTGAGTATTTCTGGAGATTCGAAACTTTCACTAAAAGCTAATATAGATAAGGTCTTAAATGTTCAAGAACATAAGAGATCAGATTTTAATACGACAGTCTTCATCAATAATACATTAAGAAATTTTGAAGTTTCTTTATATAGTGAAAATCATGAAGAGGCTGAGACTGCTGAGTATAAAGACTGTATGAAACGTTATTCTCCAGCGTGGAAGAAGATCTCTCTTTCTACTTACGTAGGCAAATGTGAAAGAGTTTTATTGGTGAGTAAATTCTTTAAAGATAAGAAAAAAGTACTTGAGTCCCTAGTCTCTGCAAATTTTCCACTATCTTCAAACGAAGCTAATAACGCCCTTGCTCCTGTTTTCTACCTTGAGGAGTGTTTAAAAGAGCAGCCCATTTACTCTTCTGATGCAGCAAAATTTCAAAAGAAATTAGATGCTTGCTATCTTGTAGCAAAATTAGATGTTTCAATTAATCTCTCAGAATTAAAAATTGAACAGAATCAAAAAGTTATCACTTCTGTTGGTGGGGTAGATGTAGAGGTTGTTTCAAGGTACTGCTATAACTCGTTCTTTTTATTCATGGCCGGAGATGTCGGCAAATCAAATCTCTCAAAAGTTTTAAAAGATCAGTTTAAGGGCGCCCTTGGCGATCCTGGAAAAACGGATGGCCTTATCGAAATGCTACAAAAGTCTCACCGTAGATCTGGAACGGGTTCGATTTTAGAACATCTTGAAACTTATGTTGGAACTCGCTCAACAAGACGCAAAATAAATACGCTCTTAGAAATTGTTTCTAAGGTCGACAAGTTTGATGAGGAGTATTTTGATAAGCATTTGAATAAGTGTAATGAGAATGTGGATTCTATGATTTATTCTGGATTAAGGGGATTTATATTAAAAAATATCCCAGCATCATTTTCACTAGACCAAAATAGTAAAGGAGAAACCAATAGAGATATTCTTCGAAGAGTGTTTGATGAAGATCTCTTAAAAGAAATACTCTCTCTTACCCATAAGCGACCAAACTCAGTGACAAATAATTCAAGTACTAAACCAAGTGAGTTAGTTGTAACTGGGGAATTGAGTGTAGAGACCTTAGCGAACTTAATTAAGTTGATTGGAAAGTATATTTCTAAAGGACTCTTCTTCGATCAAGATAAGATGAAAACAGAGTTAGTTGTATTTAGAAGTGAACTTAAGAGAGCTCTAAAGTGGTTAAATACTACTGATAAGGCCGTAACATTGAGTGACTTACAAGATTTTTTCAAAAGTACAAAATTAGCAGATATTCTAGCTTATGCTACTGTAGCGGAAAATGTTTCAGACCGTTTTAGCAACTTTATTTATACTCAGGAATTGTCAGAAAAAGCTAAACTGCGTAAGAAGTTTGGATATAAGTCTCGTTCTAAACAGTCTCGTTCTCAGCGAAAAGAGTGGGATAGAATGATAGAGAAATTTAGTAAAATGCGCAAAGAAGTTAAAGAAATGACTACTTCATATGACTTTAGAAGGTTGTTTCGTGATGGTAGTGAAAAGACGAGAATTAAACTTGATAAAATTAAAGAGAATTACTTACTTCCTTTAATTACAAAAGGAAGGGCCACGGAGAAGTCTAAACAAGAGGTGATGGCAATTGTTGCTGATCTGATTTTAAAAGATAACGCCAAAGGTGGCTTTGCTGAGAGATTCACCGGAACAGTTGCAGGTGAATTTTTAAAAAATGATGAAGATTCTCACTGGGCAATAACTAAGTATTTCTTCTATGACGACAAGGACTTTGATTGGCAGGCGCTTAAGAAAACAAAATCGGGTGCTAAGGCCATTGATTACTATAGTGAGAATATACTTCTGCCTAAGATATTGGGGCAGAGAGTGTCTAATTATACGAAAGTATCCCGCTTGAGTTATTTCAAGAAGTTACTTAAGAAGGCTCAGAATGAAAATGATGATTAAATATATTTAATTGTACTTAATACATACTTTTAAATACACCTTTCGTTATTTCAATAGTTTGGCTTTGTTTCTATTTTGCTAATAAAGCCAAATTAAGGTATCTTTTGGCTCCTTGGTTTTAAAGGAGTTCCTATGACCAAGATACCCTGCACACTATGGACATTCGTATTATTGCTCTTGAGCCTTTCGTCTTTTTCCAAAACTGTGGAAGAAGACCGAAAGTATATCGCCCTGTTTAAAGCAGAGTGTGAAAATAACAAGCAATTTCTTGTTAAGAACTCATTCGAAGTAGAGTGCTTGAATATGTATCAGCACTATAATTCTCAATCTTATCAAAGTTATTCAGAAACTCTCGCAGTTAAGCAAAAGAAAGTTCGTATCGGTGGCTTTAACCTCTGGCATCCTGGTTCACAAAACTCGGGATACAAGGATTATAAATTAGTCGCCAAGATTATGAACGAATGGGATGTCATTTCAGCCACTGAGTTGCTTCCTTTGGTGAGTCTTGATTTAAAAAATAATAAATTAGTTTTAGGCGTTTTGGAAAATGGTCCCTCAGACTTAAGGGCCTTGAAAAAGAAGTTAAGACTGGCCAATCAAAATGGTGATATAAACCTTGTCAAAGGGCTTACTAAACAAATTAAAGCTCTTACTACAACTCTAAAAAAAGCTCCTAATCTTTATAGATCACCAGGCTATCTAAAAGTCTTAAAAGAATTAAGACTATTAGATTCTTCTTGGTCATTACTCTTGAGCCCAAGAGGGGATTCTGCTAAGCCTACAAATGTTAAAGAATTAACAGGCTTCTTCTATAGAGGACGCATTGTTAAGCCTATTGCAAACGAGCATTGCCAAGAAACTTATAAGAGAGAAAGAGGAAAGAAAATTTCATGTTTTCCTAATCTAAGAAAATCTTTTATGGGAAGAGAGACTTCTCATGTCTTCTCTCGTAGACCATTGCTGGCGAGTTTTAAAAGTGGGAAGTTCGACTTTACTCTTCTTACTTCACACGTGGTTTTTACTTCACCACACCCTGTAGAACATAAAGAAGATATGGTTAGAATTCTAAAAGCTTCTTTTGGAGTTGAGCACTATAAAAAATTAGGAGTAGGTTTAGATTCTACCAACTATGCACGTTTTGCAGAATCTAAAATTATCCTTGAACTTATTAGTAACTTAAAAAAGAAATATAAGGAAAAAGACGTTGTCTATGTTGGAGATATGAATCTTGAGACTGACAATCCATTTTGGTCAGATCTTTTAAAGACTCATGGTGATCATCAACTTCTCATAGAAGAAAAAACGAGCTTAAGCCAAGCGAAGTATAATTCTCGTGGTGATGCAACTAAGGCAAGGGCCAGTAACTATGACCACTTCGTTATTCCTAAAAATAGTTTTTCTAATTGCCAGAAAATCAATGGGGATTATGATTTAAGAACACTTCGTTATCTAAAAGGTCATGTTCTAGATTATATGAACGAGACCTATATCGTTCGCTCTAAGTCGCTTAAAGATAACTTCCTAGAGGAAGAAGAAGACTATGAAGTGGAAAATGAATCATTAATAGATGATTACACGATGACCAGAACTGGTCAAAAGAAGATGCAGAAGAAGATTAAAGAACTGGAAATAAAATTAAATAAAATTTATACAATAAAAAAAGGTGTAGTTGTAAAAGATAACGCCAAGATATCTCTTAGACTTAATTATTTTAAAGAAAGGGTCTTTATGTCTCAGTTAAGGAATAGAACTTTTTATAGAGTTTATAAAGAGATCATTAGTGATCACTATCCTATAAAAATGACCTGTTCTAACAATTAAATGATTTCTTCTATTTTAATCCTTTTTCTTTTTACTTCTATTCAGACTATAAGTGCCATGTGTGAATTTCCACACAACCCTCCAGTCCTCTGCCTCCAGGGAAGAGTAACTAAAGTTCAAAAGTTATCTAGTAAGAGCTTTAAATGTATTATTCAAGTTGAAGTTGATAGATTTGTTAGACCTGCAAATGTTTATACTTTTTCTAAAAATTTAGATCGTATAGAGTTTAAAAAAACAAAGAGGCTCAAAAAGGAGTTTGTTGAACTTTACAGTAATGATCATTGTAAGATTAAAGAAATTAAAACAATTGTAGAGTATAATTGTAACGATCGCTTTTCTGATATTACTGATTTTAAATTACTTGATATGAATACATTAAAGGGAAAGGTTCTTGACCCTTGGCAAGCAAAGAGGTCATTTTTTAATTGCTCTCAGATTCTCTCCAATCAGGAATAGTGTCATTACTTATACCAATTTGATCTAAGAGGTGAGTGAGTTCATCTGGAAGTGGGCAAATGACATCAACTTTTAAGAAATCCAAATCTATTTTAAATCGATAAGAGTGTAGGAAAATTCTTTGGAATTTATACTCATCTCTGTAATGGCGATTGATGGCCCCTCTGCCGTGTTTTACATCACCTATGAGGTTATGTTTGGATCTTGCGAAGTGCCTTCTTATTTGGTGTTGCCTGCCTGTTTCTATCATCACCTGCATGAGAGTGACCTGCCCGTTAGTCGTGAGTGGAATAAAGTTTGTGAGTGCATCTTTTTTTACTTTATTTTGATCACTTAGTGGGAAATCATACTTTCCTGCTTCTGTTATTTCTCCATGGACAAGTGCAATATATTCTTTGTGGACTTTTTTCTTATCGTGCCAATGTTCTTGAATTCTTTTTACAATCTCACCGTTGAGCCCAAACATTATGACTCCCGACACTGGACGGTCTAGGCGGTGAATAGGATAAACTTTAAGCCCTATCTGATCTCTTACTCTGTTCATGAGGTTGTCTCGTTCGTTGGTTTCTTTCCAGTAAGGATGAACCAAGAGGCCACATGGTTTATGGACGATAATTATTTCATTATCTTGGTAGAGAATAGGAATTTCTTTTTCATTCATTTGTGAAACTTATCCTAAGTATTAGGCTCTGTGAAGCTATCATCTTTTGCTAGTTAAAATGAGTAGAAATCTATTAACGAACCCCTTTAAAACATGAGACAATTCTTAAAATTATGGAGAGAGAATGAGAGATTACGTAGTTGTATATATTAATGGTGAACGACATAAGATTTCTGGAGAAAAGGCATTTATGTCTCTTTCAGATTATCTTAGATATGAAAAGTCATTAACCGGAACAAAAGTTGTTTGTAGTGAAGGTGACTGTGGTGCCTGTACCGTCATCATTGGAAATGTTCATAGATTAGTTGGAAATGAATTTTCTTATGTTCCTGTAAATTCTTGTATTTCTTTTATGCATATTTTAGACGGAAGTCATATTGTGACTATTGAGGGTCTTAAAGATAGCAATGATCAGTTAAATGAAGTTCAAGAATCTATGGCGCGAAATCATGGTGCACAATGTGGTTTTTGTACTCCGGGTTTTGTTTGTGCATTAAATACAGGAATTGAAAATCATTTAAAAGCTAATAATGAAATTACAGAAAAAAGAATCAAGAATTGCCTGACGGGAAATCTATGTAGATGTACTGGTTACCAGCCAATAATTGATGCTGGATTAGATGTAGATTTGAAAAGTTTTGTTCATCTAACTGATAAATTTAAATCAAGTGATATAATTGCTGATTTACAATCTGAAACGAGTAAAGAAGTCCTAATTAAATCTTCTACTCGTGAAATCTATTTACCGGTAAAGTTATCAGACGCAATTAAAAGTCATGAAGAAAAATCTCACACTTTTATTTCTGGCGCTTCTGACCTTGGTGTACTTCACAATAAGAGGGGTATGAAGCCTAACCTCTTAATGGGGCTACATAATGTAGAAGAGCTTTACCAAATACAAAAGAGAGAGTCAGATGTTTTCATTGGAGCAAGAGTTAATCTTCATCAGATAGAAGAGCAACTTAAAGATGAGTTCCGTGAATTCGTTCATATTATACATATCTTTGCTTCTCCTCAAATTAAAAATAGAGCGACCTTAGTAGGTAATGTCGCAAACGCTTCACCGATTGGTGATAGTATTCCTTTTCTCATGGTGATGAACGCTAAGGTCATTCTCATAGGGCCTAAGGGTGAAAGATCGGTAGATATAAATAACTTTTATAAGGGTTACAAAGATTTAGATTTGAAGCCTTCTGAATTTATAAAAGGAATTTCCATCCCATATTATAAAGAAAATGAGCAAGTGAAACTCTATAAAGTGAGTAATCGAAAAGACATGGATATTTCTCTAGTAACTTTCGCAGCTAAGTATCAAGTGAAAAATGACGTCATTAGTGAAATGCAAATTGCTGTTGGTGGTGTAGGACCTGTTGTTCTACGTGTGGATAAAACTGAGAAAGAACTTATTGGAAAACCTTTTGAAACTTCTGCTTTTGAGAAGGCTGGAAATATTTTGAAAAGTGAAGTTACTCCCATTGATGATGTAAGAGGAAGTGCAGCCTATAGAAAAGTTCTAAGCAAGAATCTCTTAATGAAATTCTGTGCTGAACAATCTCTTTCTACAAATGCAGGGAGAGCATAATGAGTGTTGGAAAAAATATTCCTCATGATTCAGCAAGATCTCACGTTAGTGGAGAATCAATTTTTATTGACGATAAGCCATTTGTAAAAAATGAAGTTATATGTGGCTTCTTAGGATCACCTGTGGCCTGTGGAAAGCTTAAGAATATAAATATTGATAAGGCCCTAGAGGTTCCAGGTATTCTTGGGATTTATACTCATAAAGATTTACTTCACAATAGATGGGGAGCGATCATAAAAGAGCAGCCTATTTTAATTGATGATCAAATCTCTTATATGCATGAGCCCATCTGTGTTTTCGCAGCTGATAGTTATGATGCCATTTCTGAAGCAAAGAAATTAGTTGAATTAACTATTGACGAAGAAACTCCTCTTCTCAATTTACAGGACTCAATAGATCAAAAGCTTTTCTTAAGTGAAGAGAAGAAAATCGAGAATGGAGATGTTGAAAAAGCTTTTAAGGAAGCTGACTACACTCTAGAAGGTATCTTTGAAAATAATGGTCAGGAGCACTTCTACTTAGAAAGTCATGCTTCTTCTGCCTATCCTTTAGAGAATGGGCAAATTGAAATTCATTCATCTTCTCAGCATCCTAGTGAAACTCAACACGTAGTAGCAGAAGCTCTCGGTTTAAGTTTTCACCAAGTTGTCTGCGTTGTTAAGAGAATGGGTGGTGGTTTTGGTGGAAAAGAATCTCAAGCTGCCCCTTTTGCTGCTATGGCAGCCATTTGCGCTAAGAAACTTAAGAGAGCGGCGAGAATAGTCATAGATAAAGATGACGATATGAAAGTCACTGGAAAGAGGCATCCTTTTAAAAATTTTTGGAAAGTTGCTTTTAATAAAGAAGGAAAAATCTTAGGTTATGAGATTCGTCTATTCTCTAACGGAGGCGCATATACAGATTTATCGGGTTCAATCTTAGAAAGGGCTATGCTTCATAGTGATGGGAGTTACTATATTCCTAATGTGAAAATCATAGGAAGAGTTTGCAAAACAAACGTTCACTCTCACACTGCTTTTAGAGGATTTGGTGGCCCACAAGGGAATGCTACGATTGAAAGTGTCATTGAAGAAATCGCGCAATTTTTAAATCTTGATTCTTTGGATATAAGAAAGAGAAATATTTATCAAGGCAAAGATTTAGAGACTCCTTACGGACAGATTATCGAAAACAATACTTTGCCTGAAATTCTTAAAAAAATTGAGGTCACTTCAGACTATCAAGAAAGAAGAAAAGAAATTGATAGTTTTAATAAATCCTCTAAAACTCACATAAAGGGAATGGCGCTAGGTTCAACAAAATTTGGGATCGCTTTCACGGCCAGGTTTTTAAATCAAGCCAATGCTCTAGTCAATCTACACTTAGATGGTTCAATTCAAGTTTCAACTGGTGCAACTGAAATGGGTCAAGGAGTTAACACTAAGATTCAGCAGGTAGCCGCTCATGCATTTGGATTGCCTGTATCAGAAGTTCAGGTTATGCCAACTTCCACTGAGAAAAATCATAATACTTCTCCTACAGCAGCCTCCAGTGGCTCTGACCTTAATGGTATGGCCACTCTTATTGCTTGTAATAAAATCAAAGAGAGACTAAGAGCAGTATTTGAAGTTCACTCTCTAGGTGAATTAAAAGCAAATGAAGAAATAGAAATAGACCTCTCCATAGAGAGAGAATATATAGTTTTTGAAGATGCGACAGTTACAAATACCACGACTAATGAATCAATTCCTTTAAAAGAGCTCATTACAATTGCCTATTTGAATAGAATTTCCATGGCAGGATATGCTTTTTATAAAACACCAGGTATTGGGTTTGATAAAACGACAGGAGTGGGACACGCCTTTAATTACTACACTAACGGTATGGCGGTAAGTGAAGTTTTAATTGATAAATTTACAGGTGAGACTAAAATTCTTAGAACAGATATTTTAATGGATCTTGGAAGATCAATAAATCCAGGTATTGATATGGGGCAAGTCACAGGTGGCTTTATCCAGGGGATGGGATGGGTTACTGCTGAAAACTTGGTCTACAGTAAAGATGGAGATTTTCTTTCTCATTCGCCGACAACTTATAAAATTCCAAGTATTCATGATATACCAAGAGTTTTTAATATAGATCTCATCGAAAATAATACAAATGATGTTTGCGTTCATAAGTCTAAAGCTGTTGGAGAACCCCCTTTGTTACTTGGAAGTGCTGTGTGGAATGCCATTAAGAATGCTCTAAGGTATGCGAAACCAGAACAAGCTAGCAAACTGAGACTTCCGGCTACTTGCGAAGAAATTGTGATGTTATTAGATGAATAAATTTTCTCAAGTAATTTCTGATAAGGCCAATGCTGGACAATCATTCTGTGTAGCTACTCTAGTTAATGTAGTAGGTAGTGCTCCACAAAATCAAGGAGCTAGAATCATTGTTTCGGGATCTGGAGACATTGAAGGAACTATTGGTGGCGGTAAGTTAGAGCGTTTTGTTATAGATAAATCAGTTTCTCTTTTAAATGATACTAATTCTTCTAAGAGCCTCTTTCTAACTAAGAATCTACAAAAAGATATTGGTATGACATGTGGTGGAGTCGTTTCTATCTTCTTTGAGATTTATAATCATAACCAGTGGAATATTGTGGTTTTTGGTGCAGGACATGTCTCTCAGTCTCTGTGTCGTTTTCTAGTTAAATTAAATTGCAACGTGACCGTAATAGACAATCGAGCTGAATGGCTTGAAAAATTTGAAGATGTGAAAGGTCTAAAAACTATTCACAATGACCAGATGAAAGATCACGTTGTCGGTATACCCAAAGAAAGTTTCGTTATTATTATGACCATGGGACATGGTGCTGATTTACCAATATTAAATGAAATTCTTGCAAAGAATATTAGGTTTCCCTATCTAGGGGTTATTGGTTCTAAGTCAAAGAGAAATAGTATAGAAAAAGGTTTAAGGGAGTTGGGAGTCACTAATTTTGATTTTCTCTGCCCTATAGGTTTAAATATTGGTGATAATAGTCCAGAAGAAATTTCAATTAGTATTATGGCCCAGTTATTGGAAGTAAGAGATCAGTCCTAACAAAAATTAAGAGGCAAGTTCTTGTTTGTTTTTTATTTCAAGTGCACATCTCATATAGTAAATAAGCTTTGATTTCTCGATCGGTTTCTTTAATAAGAAAACATCATTCCAAACCTTTGCATCTGATATTAGTATAGGGTTAAAGGCCGTAAGGAAAATGACAGGGGTCTTCTGATTCAAAGAGTAGTTTTCTCTTAGTGTTTTTATAAAAGTTTGCCCATCCATCACAGGCATTTGAAAATCACAAATAATGACATCATATTGTACTCGCATGCAGGACTTTGATGCTTCATTTCCATTACATGCTTCTTTTATATTAGAGGGAAAGTATGTTTTTATTTGGGTACTAAGTAAAATCTTTAGGTTTTCATCATCATCTACGAGGAGTATTTTTGTATTCTTAGTTTCCTCATTAGAATTAAATTCTTTAATTAATGCGGGAGTAGGTTCTTCATCTACAACTTCAACTACAGAGTTATCTTCTGATCTGGAAGGTTCATAGTTCTTTAGCCTATCTAGAAGGTGAGTAAAGATAGGTTTGAAGGAGAGATCTTTTCTTGTCTCCTCAATTGCTTTAGACACCTCATCACAGTAATCTAAACTTAACTCTAAAATTTCTTTTGTGAATTCATACTCTTCATTTTTTACTTTTAAAAGCAAGTCTTCAAAACAGTGGGAAACGTTTGAGAGTTCTTCAAAGTCACAGGCTTTTGAATTTCCCTTCACGCTGTGAACGATACGAAAGACAGCATCTACTTGAGTCTTGGTAAACTCATCTTCACTATTCTCTCTAAATATATCTAAAAGATCAGAGAATAAATCCTCTAATTCGTCTAATGTTGAAAGTTTGTATTCAATTTCAAATTCTTCCATATATTACTGTCGGACTCTAGACTTTATTGCTGAGAGTACTGTCTGAAATTGATGATTTCTATAGCTAGTAGTGGGATATGTAAGTTGCTGATTTTAATACTGTTGTAAATAATTATAATCATTTCTTTTCTCTTAAAATTTAGCTATTGTGCAGATTGATATTCATCTTTGGAGAAGTGTATGTTTGGTTTAGGAATAGGTGAACTTTGTTTAGTTGGTGGACTTGCTGTACTACTTTTTGGTGGAAAGAAAATTCCTGAGTTGGGTGGTGCACTGGCAAAAGGAATTAAGAACTTCCAGTCAGGTCTTCATGAACAAGATTCAATTGAAGAAAAATCTGAAAAGAAGTCGTAATTGTTGAAAGTTATATAAGAACCTACTCAGGAACAATTTCCCATATAGGTGAACATGAAATTGGTTGTTTCCAGTTTCCAGTTTCCAAGTTCTCTTCTAAGAATAGCTAATGTACTTGTACATTCTAGTGAGAATACAAAGAATATTAAAATTGACCAAGCAATCGCTATATTGAAAATAGGCTGTCCAGTAATTGGATTTTTTTCATTTAACAAACTTTGCCTTAAAGTATCAGATTCCTCATCCATATCTCCAAGAACATAAACAGTCCCCATCGCCGAGATAAAGAGTTCTCTAGCTCCGAATCAAAAACCAAAGAAACTAAATGGTACTTGGACTCTTTAGCAATTTGTAAGAGAAAACTTCTCGTAACTAAGCTTTGATATACAATACAACTTTTTATGAATTGATATACATGCATTTTCAGATATGCCGCTGAAGTGAGAAATTAGCCAACTTTCTGGGTGTTCATCAAAATATTAGGGACTTATGGGAAACCATTAAAATTGTTTAATTGTTACGTTTTTTTCTAGTAATTACTCTAAGTTATCTTGATGTCCTCTTGAATTTCCTCCAAATTACAAAGAAATCTTCACAATTACCTTATAATTTAACTCAGGTAATAAACTTAATTGTAGGTGGCATATGAGAGTACAGAGTCTAATAATCATAACTTTGCTTTTAGGGGTTTCGAGCACTGTGCTGGCTGATCGGTCTCACAAGCATCATGACTCTAGAGATAAAGTTTCTCTATCTGTGAGTTTGAAAAAACCAGAGAACTCTCTTTCTATTAATGGGAAAGTTCAATTACCAAAGTATATGAGAATGACAAATACCAGAGGTTCATTTGGAAGATACCTCGCCGTTGTGCAAATTGATGATTCTATCGAATGTACTTATTCCCCAAAGAGGTTTCGAGTTGGTCAGTACTTAAGAGGTGACTATAAATTATATTTCAAAAGTTGTTCTGATAGAGAAGGAAGTTCAGTTATCAGAGAAGTTGAGGATTCAATATCTTTAGAACTCAGAGGTAAGACATACTTTGGTAGAAGTAATCCTGTTTTACAGGCCAACTTCATGGTTGAAAACGCAGTGTCAGAAGTTGAAGGAATTGAACTTGAAGGAGTGAATGCTACTGAAGGTCAGATCTTAAAATTCAATGGAGACTTATGGGTTGCTGCTGATATGCCTGAGGGATCTATTGGTGAAAAAGGTAAGAAGGGAGACGCAGGTCTTCAGGGTGAGCAGGGTGAAATTGGTGCAACTGGTGTCCAAGGTGTCGCTGGAGCTCAAGGTATTAAAGGTGATAAAGGTGACTCTGGAGTTGCCGGAGCTATAGGGCCGCAAGGTCTACAAGGTGAAAATGGTAATGATGGAGTTGCTGGTACTGCTGGTGCTCAAGGTTTACCTGGTATTGCAGGTGTAGCTGGTGAAAAAGGGGATACTGGAGCCATAGGTCCACAGGGTCTTCCTGGTGTTGTTGGAGCAGTTGGAGCAGTTGGTGCACAAGGTTTACCAGGAACTGCAGGTCAAGCTGGAGACAAAGGTGAGAAAGGAGACATAGGTCCACAAGGCCTTCCTGGAATTTCTGGAGCTGTTGGAGCTCAAGGTCTACCAGGAGTTGCAGGAGTTGCTGGTATTGCTGGAATCAAAGGTGATACAGGATCGCAAGGTCTTCAAGGTATCCAAGGTCTTCCCGGAGTTGCAGGAACTGCTGGTCTAATTGGAGCTACAGGAGCGCAAGGTTCACAGGGGATTCAAGGTATCCAGGGCGCGACAGGTGAAACTGGTGCTGTGGGATCACAAGGTCTTCCAGGTATTACAGGTGTTGCCGGAAAAGATGGTATAGACGGTAAAGATGGTGCTGATGCCAGTGTAGATTTATCTGCTGGAGTTGGTATCACAGGAAGTATAGTAAATGGTGTAGGTACGATTGCTGTTGATGTCGGTGTTGAGCCAGGGCAAATAGTTCAAGTGGGAGTAGATGGAAGAATACCAGCTTCTCTTTTGCCTGAATCTGAAGTCTCTTCATCAGCTCAAGTGGCTTATATAAAAGATGTTAAGGCCAGTGGAACTCACGGTGGTGATTGTACTTCTGGAACCTATGTAAAAAGAGATTTAAATACAGTTTCTGGTGAATCTTCATTTGTTTCACTAGCGAATAATCAATTCTCTTTAGCGCCGGGTACTTATAGAATCGATGCTAATGCTCCTGGATATTTAGAGAATTTACATAAAGCAAAACTTGTTAATGCGACTATCGGACAAGATGTTCTATTGGGATCGACTCAAAGATCTCACACATCTTACGGAGGGGTTACCAATTCAAAAATTATGGGAGAGTTTACAATTACTGAAGCTAGCTTATTTGAAATTCAGCATCGTTGTACAACAAGTAGAACAATCGTAGGATTTGGTGTTGCTGCTAGTTTTGGTGATAGCGAAATCTACACACAGGTCAAAATCGTAAAAGTTAAATAATCTTGTTTTTATACAAGGGATCTTTATAATGATTATATGATCGTTATAAAGACCCTATTCTTATTTTTTCTTCCTCTGCAATTCATCTATGCACTTGATACTGGAACTGGAAGTGATGGTGTCTGTAATCTCACTGTGGCCTTAAATACATCTGTAAAAAGTGTTTATAATTGCACCGAAATTAATGTGACAGCTGTCGTAAATGTCACTGGTAACACAGCTCTTATTTTGAAATCACAAGGTAATGTTACATTTTCTGGTACGGGGTCTCTTGTTTTAGATGGTATCGTTGGTGCCAATGGCGCTAACACCGGAACTTCTACTGGAGGATCTGCTGGACCTGGTGGATTTGCTGGTGGTGGTTGTTTAACTGATGCTGCCTGCGGTGGTGTTTCTGGTGATGATGGAGCAAGTGGCGGAAATGGTGGACAAGGCTTTGGTGGTAATACCGCATCGTCTCTAGCTGCAGGACAATCTGGAGGAGGAGGCGGTGGTGGTGCACGTTTTGGGACAGTTACTCTACCTACTTCTGGAACGAACGGGCTGGATGACCTTGGTGGAGTGATTAATGCTGGAGCTGCAGGAGTTTCTAGTTACGCTCCTGAATCAGCTTTTGAATCACTGCTTGTAGGTGGATCTGGTGGTGGATCTGGTGGTGGTGGAGATGACTCTGGTACTCTTCATTCAGGAGGTGCTGGAGGCGGTGGTGGCGGCGTTCTAAGGATTCAAGCTGGCGGTGATATAACAGTTAACCTAGGAAGATCCATTACCTCAAATGGTGGAAATGGAGGAGATGGTAGTGGAGCTGTTAGTGGTGGCGGTGGTGCCGGATCTGGCGGAGCTATTTTCTTACAGGCTGAGGGAAATATTTTAATTAATGGATCAGTTAATGCTACCGGTGGAACTGGTGGAGATGGAACTCATGCAACTAATAATGATGGAGGTAGTGGAGGATCTGGGCGAATTCGTTTTGATGATGGAGATGGAATCATTACGGGAACTGGGACAATCACACCTGCAGCCTACGTGACAACTCTTCCTGTTACAGGGGTACAGCAACAAGTTTTTGAATCTCCCATCTCATGTGGGTCTATTGGAGTCATTGATAAGGATAGAAGTTTGAAACTTGTTCTGTCGATGGTCTTTATAATGTTAGTAAGTTATATTGTATCGAAAAGATCCCTTAATATTTGAAATACTCATTTCACTATTCTCAATTTTACTATCAAGCTTTTCGTATTCACCACCCACCGAAAAATAATTTTTCTTTGTTGAGTGAAAATTAAGAAAGTAATTAGCACTTAATTGTTTAAGACTCCCAAGAGAATAATTTAAAGAAATTAAATGAGATAAATGATTTCCTAAAATAGAGTAATTTATAGAGAGGGGAAGACCAAGTGAGGAGTTACTTTGTTGTATGATGACATTACTTTCAGACTTGTAGGACTTAAAGCTATTAAAGTTAAGGCCAATGCCCATTTTTAAGTTTGAGTTCTTTATGGGAATGAAGTATTGACTCTGAAGACTCGTGACTCCATAAGATTGCTCATTGAAAACCTTTCCTGTAAAACGCCTTATTTTGGAGTGAATTCCTTTCTTTGATTTTAATCTATGATTAAGTCCAAATTCAAATGAAGTGTAAACCACATCACTTGCTAGTACTTGATAATTTGTAAATGATTGCTCATAGGAAGAGGAGAGTAGATCATATTGAAAATAGTAGAGAGATGTTGGAGTCTTTGGAAGAGTCGTTACTCTAGCGAGTTCTTTTACTACAATAAGAGGCTTAGAAGGTTTGATTTCAAAAGTAGAAACTCGACTGTAGCTCTTATAATCAAATTGGTTAATTGCTTGAACTTTCCAATAATAAAATCCCTTGGAGAGTCTAATTCTAAAAGAGTTCTTATCGAGAGTTCTTTTGAGGTAAATTGTTTTGAAATTTTTACTCTTTGAGACACGTAGAATATATTTCTTTGCTTTTTCAACACCTTTCCATGAGAAATCGACATAGGCCTTTGAACTCTTATAGATAGTATTCTTAGAGGGAGTTTTTAGTTCTGCCCTTGCTACTTTTTTAAACTTTGTTGGAAGAGAGAGGTGCAGTATAGAAGCATCTGAAAAATCACTAATCCTTTCCCAAAAATCTATCGTTGCAATTCGGTAATAGAAAGTTCCTTCGCTTACATTTTCAAAAATATATTTATTTTCTTTTAAGCTTTCTTTGATCACCAAGTTCTTTAAGAACTCATCAGAATATATTTCTAAGAGGTAGCTCTTGGTGTCAGGAACCTTTGTCCAAGTGATTTGCACCGAAGTGTTTACTTCTGCTGCAGCAGTAGAGGGAATTAAAATATCAAAAATTTTAGAAAAGAATTTCTTAATTGATTTATATAAATCGTTAACTTTTATCTCTAATTGTTGTTCTTTTTCCAAAGTAGGTTTTTTGGGAGGAGGTGTGGGAGAAATTGTAACCTTTTGAGGTTTACCAAAGAAAGCTTTGCTTCCCGAATATTGAATTTTTGTTCTCCAGTAGTACGTGCCGATCTGTTTAAAAGTAATATTGGCGACATTGGATTTTAGTTTCTTTACTATAATTAAATTTGAGAAGTCTCTACTTTTAGACACTTCAAAGAGGTAGATAGGTCTTTTATTTTCTCTCTTAGATTCTTTCTTCCACTTGAAATCAACAATCTCATTAGGTCTTCTTAGGCTAATTTTTGTTCCATTCTTTGGAATAAAATTAGAGTCTTTATGGAAAGTAAAATATACTTCAAAGGTTTTTGAAAAAGCAGTATCTCTTCCAAGAAGATCGATAGGCCTCACCCGCCAAAAGAATAGACCTTCATTTTTAGGTCTCCAGAGTAGATAGTTTTCTTTTGATTTCTTTGTAAAAAGAATTTTATCAAAGTTAACCCTATTAGAAATTTCAATTTCAAACTCACTCTTTTCCGATGATCCCCATCTAAACTCATTTTTAATATCTTTGAATAAAATAATTTGTTCTCTATTCATCGGTGATGAGAGTCTTGGCGGAGAAGGAAGATAGGGAGGGGAGACTACAAATGTTCTCTCCTTTGACCAATTTGATTTAATATTGCTTGAGGGTCTAACTTTCCATTTATAGCTACCTGGCTTATCCAACTGAATAGTAAGCATTTTAGAACTTGTTTCAACCTTTTTTGATATTCCATCCAGACTTAATTCAACCTCAAATGAATCGTGATAAGAGTCTTGCCAAGAGAGGGCGATAGATAATTTCTTTTTAGCTAAGATGAATAGATCATCTGTATTAGGTGAATCAAGCGTTGTTGAGAGCGCGGGAACAACTTTAAAATTCCTCGTAATACTTTGGTTCTCTCCGCTCGTAACACGCCAGTAGTAACTTCCTGGAGCAAGGGAGAGTTTGGAGTGAGAAGTTGATAACTTTTGAGTAAAGAGAATATGCTTAAAAGTAGGACTTTTTGAAATTTGTAGTAATGATTGGTAACTGTTTGACCATTCGAAGTGTATTTTATCTTTTGTTTCGCTACTGTAGTGAATATGAGATTGCGCAGGAGTAGTAAGTTCGATTTTATAATTGTTTATGGAAACATCTTTAGATATTTTTGTGTAACTTAGAAATTGTCCCTTTTTAAGTATGTGATCTCTACCTTTAGATGTAAAAGAAACCTCTCCCTTAAGGATGGAGACGGTTGATTTACCTTTTAATTTAGAGATTTGAATTGTGGAGTTATTTCCACTTAAATTAATCACTTTATCGCCAATTTTTAATTTCAAACTCTTTGAATCCTTTCCAAGATCCGCGACGATAAAACCTTTTTCTACATTAATTGAATCTTCTTTATTAAATTGATCTAAAGAGATTAAAGTATTTGGACCAATTTTAATGGTTGATCCATTCCTAAGTTTAATACTCGCTTCGGAATTTTTATGGGCGTATATTTGATCTTTATTACCTAAGTAGTCTCCAAAATTTGTATTTATCCAAAATAGAGTAGAGTTGCTCTTGGTTTTTACCGTATTTGTTTTAAATACTACTTCTGCAATGGAATTTGACTGACCCAGTGATGAAATGAATTGATCTTCTATTAAAATATATAAACTTACAATGAAGCTTAAAAAAGTGAATGGTAAAAGAAAATAGTCAAGTTTTCTATAGTTCATACTAAATCTATGGAGCTTTTGCCCGCCTTTAAATTATCATAACTTAGAGAGATAATTGTCTTATTAATAATAGTTGAGAGAGGCCAATTTGAGTAGAAGGGTAGTTTTTCCGCTAAAACTAAAAATACTTGCCATTATGGCCGCCCTTTTGGGTGGCTCAATATCTATTTATGCTATTTTTGCATTAGATTTATTTAAAAAGGATAAGTCAGCTTATATTTACGGTAATAATAGATCTACAATAGAGTCCTTCCATCAACAGGTAGACCAATTAATTTCTGGGAACTTTGATAAATTACATGTTCTTAGTCTAATGCCTCAAGCAAAGATTAAAAAACTACTTGAATCTTATAATAGCTTTTATCATTTAGATTATAAATCAAAGCTAGATAGAAAAGATCACTTCTATAACATCAATGCTATCGAAGATGAGAATTTATCTTTGTCAGAATATAAGAATATTTCTAAAAATTATGAATCAAGATATCGACACAAAAATATTTCTATTCACTATGAGAATGAATTTTCATTCTTAAAAATGAGTTATGTAAATGTAGATAATGGTGTTTCAGTAAGTGCTCATATTTCTCTAAATTTATTAAAGCAAATAGCTAGTCAGTTTCCACAATACAGTACCTATATATTACAAATGGATGGGGAGCAATTTTGGAATTCTATTAAAACTGATAACGAAACATTTTTCAATGAAATAATAGAGAAGAAAGTTGAAAAGGCCGTCGTAGAGCTTGGAATACAAGAGCCATACATTGTAGCTTTTAAAATTGATCCAAAGAGAAAATTAATATTTGTCTCAAAAATTAAAAAAAGTGAAGCCTACAAAGTAAATGATTACTTAGTTAATAAATCTAAGGTTTTTGGTATTGTCATTCTTTCATTGGCTGGATTTATTGCGCTACTTTTCTCAAGATCATTAACTTCTCCATTAGAATCTCTCTATAACCTGACCATTAAATTTTCAAAAGGCGAGTTTGGAGAGAAGGTCTTGATTAAATCAAGAGATGAAATAGGTTCACTTGGAGAGTCATTTAACTTTATGAGTGGAGAGATCGTTCGCTATATGAGTGAAATGGAAGAGAAGGCACGCCTTGAAAATGAAGTGAAAACTGCTAAGTATGTTCAGTCAAATTATTTCCCAGCAAAAGAGATCTCACTTGAAAGGTCTACTCTTTCTTCTTTTTATACTCCCGCGAGCGAGTGTGGAGGAGATTGGTGGGGATATATGGAATTTGATAATAAGCTTGTCCTTGTTATAGCTGATGCGACTGGGCACGGTGTTCCTGCTGCTTTGTTAACTGCGACTGCTCATTGTTGTATAGAGAATTTAAAACAAATGACGAGCACAAACAAAGACATTGTTAATTCTCCTGCAAGAATTTTAGAATTTATGAACAAGTCAATTCTTTGCTTAGATGGTAAGCTGTTGATGACGGCTTTCTGTTGTTTAATTGATTACGATTCAAATACATTAATCTATGCCAATGCGTCTCATAATCCTCCTTTTCATTATAGTAATCCAAATGGAGAGGAAGCGACTAAATCACACTTTTCCCCACTTCTAGGTGTAGTGGGACCTCGGTTGGGTCATAAAACTGATGGGGAATATATTGATGAACGTATCTCTATAAATGATCGTGAAAAAATAATACTTTTTACAGATGGTATCTTAGAATCTCAAAATAGTGATGAAAAAGAATATGGTCAAAGAAGATTTTTTAAATCACTAATTAAAAATACACTTAAAGAAAATGCCGATTTTAAAAAATCTATCATCGATGATGCTTATGAGTTTTATGGAAAGACACCAATAAATGATGATATTACTTTTGTTTCAGTTGAAATTATAAAAAAAACTAAAAAGATTTCTATAGATATTAATGATGATGAATTAAAAAGCGAAGTCACGAGTATGCATGACCTTCCATATTCTATCTCTACTGATGAGTGTCATTCTATTACTACCATTACAGACAGAATGGATAATACGGGAGAGAATTGTTTTCTAATCTCAAGCTTGAGTGATGAGGATAATATATTAAAAGTATTAAAAACATCGAGTCTAAATCATTTAATAGGTCGAAATGCTAAGAAAATGAAATTAGAAATAGTGAATAACTTAAAGCAAATGTTCGCTCCAAAAGGTCTCTCTAACTATATAAATTGCTCGAAGAATATAGCTCACTTAGTGTTATCAAAAAATGACTTTTCAAAAGTAAATTCAATCTTAGATAAATTTAATTATGATCATTGTTTTCAAAGTCCTGTAGATTATTTGAAAATCATTTCTAATGAGTTGCTAACAAATGCTATTTACCATTCCGGAAGCGGCGAAGATTTTATAAAGAGATCTCAAATGGATAGAAACATATCTCCTATATTGTCTGAGGAAGAGGCTATAGTGTTTACTGTAGGTAGCGATGAAAACTATATTGCAATTTCCGTTAAAGATTCTACAGGAAGATTAAAACGTAGTGATATTGTGAATAATCTTGTTAGAAGCTTTGAATCAAAGCAACATGAAAATAAAGAAGGTGGAGCCGGTCTTGGTCTCTACTTGGCTTATTCTTATTCAAATCAATTTATTGTTAACACGATTGATGGGAAATCAAGTGAAGTCATTTGCATAATAGATGTAAATAAAAGATTAAAAGCTTATAAAGAGAGGATTACCTCTTTTCATTATTTTGAACAAAAGGGCAATACATGAGTGATAAACTCACTACTAAGTACGATATAGATGGAGATACAGCCATCGTTTATTTTAAAGGCATGATTGATGAGGATTCAGAATTTGAGACGATAAAGGGATTGTCTAATAAAACTTATATTTTTGACTTTGATGAAGTTTCTTTAATCAATTCTTGTGGCATAAGGGAGTGGGTGAACTTTTTAGAAACTATCCCGAAAGATGTCTCATTAACTTACAGAAATTGCAGGCAAATTATAATAGAACAAATCAATATGGTTCATGGTTTTATTAGAACAGGAGCTTGTGTTGAATCATTCTATGCTCCTTACTATTGTGAGAGCTGTGACGAAGAGTTTAAGGTTCATTTAAAATCAGTTGATGTCAAAGATTCAAAAGCTCCTGTCGTAACTTGTTCCAAGTGTCAGAAATCGGAATTAGAATTTGATGCAATAGAGCAGCAGTATTTTCAATTTATAAAGTAGAGAGCTATATATGAGTAATCATTTAGAATTATTAAACCAGTTATTTGAGCCAATTGTTCTTGTAGACAAGGATCAGAGAATTGTTCACTATAATCATAATTTTACTACCTTTTCTAAGTTATCTCCTCGAAAGTTAAAAAAAATAGAAAAGTTTTCAGATGTTTTTATAAGCGTAGATAAGAAAATTGATTTAGTTAAAATATTTTCTGAAGCGACTTCTGAGAATAAGACAGTCCTAAGTATGGAAGGTGAAGTTCAGTTTTCAGACTCTTTGGAATCTTATGTTGTAGTGGTGAAAATAATTCCTGTTAAAAGTAATGAGGACTTTCAATATTTAATTTGCTTAAATGATTTATCAATTGAAAAAAATATTTTTGATAAATATAAAGTACAAGTTTCCGAATTAAAAAATTCCTACAAACAGCTTGTTCATGCTGATAAATTAAAAAGTATTGGAGAGCTGACTGCCGGGATTTCTCATGAGATCAGTAACCCTCTTACCATTGCATCTGGCAGTACAGAACTCTTAGAGATCTTTCTAGAAAGTGGCGATGTTGCAGGTAATATAGATGAAATTCGTGAAGCTATAGAAAATATTCAATCCTCACTTCTTCGCATTAATAAAATAACTTTAAATATGAAGAAGTTTGTCTATAAAGATGATGAAAAGAAAGAATATGTAAATCTTAATAGCGTACTTAATTCTTCTTTGGAGCTTGTTGGTCCTTCTTTTGCTCAACAGGCCGTTGAACTAAAGTTTGAGAGCAGTAAGGAAGATGTTATTGCGTATGCTAATGAGTTAAGAATTGAGCAAGTGTTAGTCAATCTATTAAAGAATGCACTTGATGCTGTCGTTTTAGCTAATCCTGAAAAAAGGAGAGTAACCCTCTCATTAGATACATCCAATGATGGAGAAGCTATTTTTATTAAGGTTCTAGATAATGGATCAGGGGTTGAAGGGTCTATAACAGATCAAATATTTAATCCATTTTTCACCACAAAGGAAGTAGGTAGTGGAACAGGAATGGGCCTCTCTCTATCTTCACAAATCATAGAGTCTCATCAAGGAACCATAATTCATCAGGACAATATTGGTGCTGGAAGTATCTTTACTATTGAGCTGCCTGGTGTAGAGCTAAGTAGCTATTTGGAGAATGAATCTACAATATCAAACTTAGATGCTATTTCTGAATTGAAAATATTAGTTATAGACAATGAAATAAGTGTGTTGAATTTATTTAGCTCCCTTTTTCAGGATGAATCTATTTCAATCATAGGATCTACTAGGCCTTTGGAGGCTTTAAATATTTTAGATAAGCTAGATGTTGATGTCGTTATTGCTGATTATAATATGCCGGAAATGAATGGTTCTGAGCTAGCAAAAATAATTAGAGATAAAGGGAATGATGTTCCAATAGTATATTTAACATCTGAAGACTTTAAACAGAAATTTCTTGATGATAAAAAGAAACTTAATATTTCCAGCGTAATTATTAAACCTTTTACTAAACAATCAATTCTAGATTCATTAAATCTATCCATAGGGGATAGTAATGAATAAATATAGCGTCCTAGTTGTTGATGATGAAGAAAAAATCTGTAAGATTGTTCGGATTTTTTTAAATCTATCTCCAAAAATTGGTAATGTTGTAATAGCTAAAGATGCTATTGAGGCCATGTTAAAATTGAATAATCAAGAATTTGATTTAATCATTGTCGACAAATCTATGCCTAATAAAACTGGTTTGGAATTTATAGAGAATTTACGTAAATCTCTAAAACATAGTAGTACCAAAGTACTACTTATTTCGGGTTGTCTTACCAAAGATGATACACTCATTGCCATGAAGCTTGGCGTCAAAGACATACTAGTGAAGCCCTTTAATAGACAAAGATTAATGGAAAAAGTTAGTCTCTTGATTAATTTATCTTCTAATAGTTAGTAAAACTCAATTACATAATAGGATATTAAATGACTAAACAAGTTTTAAGCCATCGAGATTTAAAAAAGGCTGAAACTAGATCGCATCTTGTATTGATGGCACATGAATTATTTATGAAGCATGGAGTCTCAGAGATTGGAATGAGAAAACTTGCTCAAGTGTCAGGGCTTGGACTAGGAACTTACTATAATTATTTTAAAACGAAAGATGAAATAGTATTTGCCATAAGTGGTGAATTATTCTCAAAAGCGTTTAAAAAGAAGTTAAAACCAAAAGAGGGAAGTTCGGTCGACGAGAATTTAACGGCCATTGTATTAGGAATATTAAAATCTCTGAATAAAGATTCTGAAATAATTCTACAGCTAGTACAAATTATTTCAAATCCAAATCACTACTTAGATAAAAGCTCTGAAGGTCGGAAATTTACGGAAAAATTTGTTGAGAGTTACTCCTCAATGATTCTAGATATATTACCAAGAGAGTCAGTAAGGTCTGACTCTTCCCAAGTTGACTTCGGAAGGTTATGTTGGCATCAATTGATGATTTTTATCTATATGTGGTTTATGGATAGCTCAAAAGGGCATAAGTCTACAAAAGTATTTATTGAAAATACTCATAAAGTCCTATGTTACGGAATAGTTAAATAGTTAGACTCTTTTTCTACGAAGCTTTCTTTCTTACCTCGGCTACTTTGTCTTGAATGATCTCTCCGATAACTTTAAAATCGATAGGTTTTGTGAAAAAATTTTTTGCTCCGGCATCCTTTGCTTCATCCATATATTGTCTAGAGCCATAAGCTGAGGCGATATAAATTTCTATGTCCGGATAACGTTCAGAAACAACTTTGCAAAGAGATATTCCATCCATTTCGGGCATATTGATATCAGTAAATAAAATTATGATCTTTATCTCATCGTGTTTTAATTCTAGAAAGTCTAATAACTCTATACCATTTAAAAAATCATTTACAAAAATGTCACCAGTTCGGATCATTTTTTTGAAAGTCATTTTAAATAGTAGATGAAAATCTTTTTCATCATCTACAACAGCAATATTTATTGGTAATGTCATACGTCCTCCTGAGATAGCTTGTTTGATATAGTAATTGAGACTTCAGTGAAATCATTTACAATTGAATTTACAATTAATTCTCCATTATGAGCTATTGCTACATCGTTCACCATCGACATACCAAGCCCTGTTCCTGAACCTGTAGGTTTCGTCGTAAAGAATGGTTCTAGTACTTTTTCCTTTAGCTTTTGATCAATTCCGATTCCATTATCTTTTATTTTTATTACAGTGAAGGATTCGTTCTTGGTAAGGCTAACCTCCAAAATAGCAGAAAATTTTGTTCCTTTTTCAATTTGTTTTCTTTCTTGCATGGCATAGAAAGAATTGTCGATGATATTTATGAGAGATCTTTCTAAATCATCTGGGTAGCAATTGATGACAATATTTTCTTGATAGTTTTTTATAATTTCGACATCAATGGGGTTCTTTTTAGCTCTCATTGCATGAAAGCAGAGATTAACAGATTGATCAATTAGAGACTCTATTAGTTTCTGTGAAATCTTAGATTTATCAGATCTTGATTGAGAAAGCATACTTTTGATAATATTGTCAGCCCTTTTACAATTGTCCATAATGATTCTACTCGACATCTTTACATCATTAATGTCGTCGATGAAGAACTCTAAATCATTATCAGTATAATCACGCTCTTTTAGTTTTAAGTTAAAGCTTTCAACATCTTGTGTGAAGTTTGAAACGATAAGTGCAGAATTTTGAATTAAATTTAAAGGATTTTTTATTTCATGGGCAATTCCAGCTGCTAAGCTCCCTAGAGAGGCTAGTTTTTCTTGAGAAACTAGTTTAGCCTGGAATCTTTTCATATCTTTTAAGGTGCTTGATAGCTTCTCTGTCTTGTTTTCAACCAGTTCTTCGAGGTTCAGATTCATTTCTTCGAGTTCTCGTTTAGAGTCTAAAAGGTCTCTAATTAGTTCAGTAAACGAGTCGGAAAGCTCTTTCGTCTCTAAAATTCTATGTTCTTGTGGGATTTTTACAGACAGGTCATGTGACTTTAATATTTCTTTTATTTGCTCATTCAGTCCATTTATAGGGACAACAACTTCTTCGCTAAGTTTTCTTCCTGCGAACATAAAGAAAATTGAAATACAAATTAGTGTAGAGAAGGAGAAAAGTAATTCATTTTTGATTGTGGCACTTAGCTCACTACTAGATCTTTTAATTACGACCTTTCCGAAATTCTTTCCCGAGGAGTCAATTGAAGTTTGAGTTATGATATATGAGTACTCTAGTTTTACCTTTGTAGACTCTTTAAGTTTATCAAGTATTGGTTTACCTTTACTGGCAAAAAGTTTTCCAGAGGAATCCCATACTTCTATACTTATGTAGTCATTTTTAAAATCAAAAGTATTTGTTAGTGAATTAAAATCTTCAACAGATTCAAATAGCAAGGTTGCTTGTAAGTTATTTGCAATTATTTTTGAAGTTTCAAAATGTTGTTTTTCAAAGTAAGTGATGAGCTTATTTATTTTTAATCCCTCTATAACAAATCCAATAAGTGCGATCGTTGAAATAATCACAACCAACCAGAAATTTATGATTTCCTTTAACTCTTTCAATTAAAACACCTCATCAGCTAAGCGTAGAACTTTTGAACTTAATTGGATTTTAAAAGTTTCCATCAGAGTTTTATTTGCATCAAACTTTATTTTGTTTCCTTTTGTCTTTAGAATGATCATTGCCAAAGGTTTATTGATTCCCTTCTTAGATACTATGAGTACTTTTTGATTCAATAAATATTTCTTAATGTCTGTAATATCTTTCAAATCTAAATTGTTCCCAAGATAAAGTAGGGAGCACTTTTTATAACTCTCTTTGACTTGTAATATATTCAACTTGCCGTTACTAAAGTTTGATCCATCTAATTTTTTATGCAATATCTCATAAATGTCCGAATTGTTTTTAATGCAAATTGAATAGGAGTTACTTTCTTGTTTAATTGGTAGAAAAAACATTAGACGATATATAAAGGCAGCTTCAATAGTAGTAATTGAAGAAGCACAAATATTTACAGAAAATAAAAGAATTATGAAATAGCGCACTATCCCTGCCGTTAAAATTATTCACATACAAAGTGGTTGAGTTTTCTCACTATATATAAATTATACTGGCCATGTTCCATACTCTATAATGGTTTTAATTTCCTTGGCATTTAGCTATTAGACGAAGACATTTTGTTACTTAGATTTCAAGGACTTGCTATCTTAATTGAAATGTAAACTATAGCTTTTTTAGATTTAACCATAATTTTAATAGGTAATTTCTTCTAGATTAATTTAGAAGTTGGCGATCAAACTTGTAGTGTATTTATAATCCTGCTTTGTGTGATCTTTTTCTGGTTGGTTATCATAATTCCAGAGGTATGCCATTTTAAATGAAAATACCTTATTTAAAGTAACTGATATTGAAGGTTCTATATTCATCAGATACTTATCGGAGTTTGAAAAATTAGGGATCCATTCAATCCATAATTTCGAAGAAACAGTACTATTCAAAGTTTTGTTTCCTTCTAGATAAGCTCTACCTTTCGACTCTTTTACTTTCGTCCTTTCATTATCAGATTTATTTTCAATAGTATATCTGTAACCAATTTCAGCAAATAGCTTTGTAGTGTCTGACTCAATGAAACTGTGTTTCGTTCCCATATCTGAGTTGTATCTTCTCGAAAACCCTGAGAATCTGTTAGCTTCAATTGTTTCTCCTAAAAATAACGAATTCTTTTTAGATACATTCAGATCGTAACGAAGATTTATGTCCCACTTTTCTAAGTTCCGAACCTTTTCTGATTCTCCATATGTATAAGAACCTTTAAGAGTAATTTCGTGTACTGACCATTTTACTAAATTTTTTGATTTTAAGAAAAATGTTTTTGAATCTGTGTTTCCACCTGTAGAAATAAGAGATAATTCATCTTCTGAAGAAAAATTAGCTTGAATATTGTTTAAGAAGAAAAAAATTAATAAAATACGATTAAATTTATAAATATTCAATTTCTAGCCTTTTTAAGTTTGATCTCTTGAGATTTAATTTTAATATAAAAAGGCAGTTCGAGTCAATAAGTGATACTGGCTCCTAAGTTTACGCCCCAGTATCCTTTCTTTGGAACATGATCAATTTGTGCATTTATCTTCAAAATTGATAAATTGAATTGTTGTCCAATAAACCATCTAAACCAAAATGGCGATGGACCATTAGTTGTACCTAGATCTAATGATCCCTCTGCACTAACTCCAGCTATGTCTGTACTAATTGTTGTAGTACTACTTGCAATACTTGTAGCCTTACCAGTGTTTATATCGGCTCCTATCCCTAGATAAGTAGTGAAGAAGTACATCCATTGAAGACTCGTTGAAAGTTCAAAAGGGATGGATAGAGTTTCCATCTCTACCCCCGCAAGGTTAGTTCCTGTTATTGATGCTGTTCCGATTGCAGTCGTTTGAGAAAGTGATGCTGCAACTTTTAATTTAAGAAGCATATCGTGAGTCTCGAATCCTGTCGTAAAGTAGAGTCCTTGCCAATGGAGACCACCAAAGTGAATAAGTTCTGCTCCAGGATGAAGTTTATACCTTAAGAAGAATGCAAACGATCGGGATAAAAGTGTAAATGATCCGTCTTCAGAAACTGAGTCTAGCTTTCCTACGTGTACAAAGATATCAGTCTTCTTAGGCTCCCATGGGCCGATACTCTTAAAGGGAAGAAAACTTAAATCTAAACCAAAGGTAAAGCCTAATTGAAAGGAAGCTCCTCTCAGACGCTTGGCTTCGACTGTCCCGTTAAGAATGTCACTTGTAGTATTATTTCCAACATCTACACCGACACCCACACTATATTTTAAGAAAGCATATTCTACATCATTAGCATAATCACTCGTTCCCTTTCCGGACATGACGTTTGCATTGGCCATTCCCTTTAGGTAAGAGCTTTGATCCGCGTCTGGCAATTCTTTGTTAACATCATTTTCAAGAGTATCTAATAATGCATCTACTTCTACGATTTGCGCTGCATTTAAAACCCCGTATTGTCGATTCGTTATTTTAAAAGGACCAGCAATAGTATGAACTTGGAAGAATAAGAATATAATTATTGTTCTAGAAATCATCTATGAATTCTCTCAAGAAATTAGACTTATTTCCTTTTAAGAAATAATTAATCTTCTTACTTTGCAGAGGTAGGCAAAATTATACTTTAATATGCAAAATTCTATGTAATTGTTAATAACCTCGGAAATTGTTCAGGAATATGGTTTAATACTCTAGAGGTTTATATGAGTCGAAAACTATTTTTCATGTTTATTCTTTTAGGGTTATCTTCTTGTCAAAGGTCTAGTCAGATTTCAATTGACCAATTCTGTAGTGATCTAAATATCTTACTCATACAAAGAAATGTTGTTACTTCTAATATTCTGAATATATCAACCACTAGGACAGAGAGTGGAGGACCTTATATTCCTCAAATGGTGACTAATTGTAGTGATGTTAAGTGTGATATTAAGCCACTTACATGTACTGGTATTGGATGTAGTCGTGTTAATAAGAAAAGAGAACCTATTTTAAAGTACCAGCCAAATCATCCTGATTCTATGAAAAATGGATATGTAGCTTATCCAGATATTAATCTTGCAGAAGAGAAACTTAAGTTGGACAAGATTGAACTTGCTATTAATTATTTAATGAAGAGTATGCCTATGAAATACGATTTCTTTTTCTCCAAAGAAAGTAAAAAGTATTTTACAAAATACCCAATGTTAAATCATCAAATGAATTTTAGAAAACTTATTAAAACAGGTCGGTGAGATAGTTATGGAAAAACAATTTTTATCAGAGTTGATAGTCGGAGAGAGGATTTCTCTCAAAAGACACACTGTAGATTTGGCACAAAAAATGTTTGATTATGTTGTTGAGGACAGAGAGAGACTTGCTCAATTTCTACCATGGCCAAAATTTATTAATACAGTACAAGATGAAATAGATTTCATAAGAAAATGCGGTTCTGATTGGGATGACTTTATAGGATCTTACTATGGTATCTATAGAAATAGTGATGATGAATATATGGGAAACATTTCATCATTTTCTCATAATTGGAATCATCACAATTGCGAGATTGGTTATTGGATTCTCGGAAAGTTTGAGGGACAGGGTTATATGTCTGACGCCGTCAAACTTATGGAAAAAACTCTATTTGAAGTAGGCTTCAATCGTATTGTTATTCGCTTTGATACGCATAATGCAAAGTCAGGTTCAATTCCTAAGAGATTAAGCTACACGTATGAAGGAACCCTGAGAAAGGTCATGAGAGTCAATAATGTATTTAGAGACCTAGAGGTCTACTCAAAACTACATTCTGAATCCTAGTAGTCTTAGAAAAATCGTCTATATTCCTCCCTGTAATCACTAAAATCTTTTATGGGAACAGAGAAGTTTGCTATTGTTGGATGTTCTACAATTAAAAATTCTTGATATGGCATTCGAACTAAATCAGTGTGTGTTCCACCATTAAAGTACATCTCTTGATCTTTTTGAAAGTGGCTTGAGAGATAAATAGGCATATTGTATAAACCTCCAAAAGGTGGTGTGGCGCCCACTTCGCAATCGTTGAAATATTCTTCCAAGTCTGATTCTCTAAGCATTTTTACTTGCCCTGTTTCTAGTTCATCCTTTAATGTTCCCAGGTGTACTAATTCATCAGAGGGAAGGATAACAAAAGATTTTCTCTTATTTATTTCAAAGACAAGAACCTTTGCTAATTGAGTAGGAGGACACTTGGCCGTAGATAGGTTCTCTAGCGACCTCTCTGTTGGTGAATGTTCTATGACTTGAAAATGATACTTACTATCTTCTAGATATGATTTGATTTTATTAGGAACAGACATCACATACTCCTTATAAAGATTCATTAGACATTATATCATTTAAGCACTTATTTATAAAGCTGGAGAGACTAAACCAAATACACTGTAATATTTTTAACTAAATTTAAAGTACTGTAATGAGCCTCTTACCTAAACGTAAGCATAAGATTGAGGAGGCTATTTCTTTTCTACTTTCTTACTTTTTACGAAATCTGCATCGTAAAAATTAGCCAATGTGGGGTTAAATGAAAGAAAAATTGCAAATAATCTACTACTTTGTTTTAACTTTTCAATACGAGTTAACATTTCTTTATTTACCTCGGTCAGTTTGCTTTTAATTTCATTCAGGCTATATCCATCTTCTTGTATTGCTTTAAATTCAGCTCTTAATTTTTTAAATCTCTTTCTCTCTAACACTAGGAGCTTAGGCTTTATGGTTATCGGCTCTTTCTTTTTTAAGGCGCTGTCTACTTGGTCTTTGAGATGCTTTTTGTGAACTTTTCTAGTGAGATCTTCCATCTTTTCAATTGCAGTAGAAAGGTACTTTAAATTAATTTGTCTCTCTATAGTTGAGAGTAGAGTATCTGGATTTAAATTATGACCCATGGTAAATTTAAAATAGTTATCTCTACTTTGAAGAATTAATTTACTACTGCGGGTAGATAGATTAGATGATTCCAAAAGATCATTTACAGACTTTATTAAAACATAGCGATCTTTGGCACCATACTTTTTGATCATTAATTTTTTTAGCTTAAATGTTCCAAGGGCCCCAACGGCAATAAGAAGTATATTTCCAGTTGATGAGAATTGGTGACTTGAATAGATATCTTTTTGGAGGTCTATTATGCAATTGTCATATGTATCGAAACTTTGAATGTATTGTTTACAAGTTTTATCCAATTGTTCTTCATCTATTAATTTCTTTACTGAAAATATGAGAGCCGCCTCAGCTGCAACATTTGCTGAATACGAAGTAAATTCATTTCCCATTTTGTCTAGAGGCACTAGCTTGGCATATTCAGTAGAGCTTAAAATGATTCAATTGTAGAACTCATCATTAACGTCCAGAGCATCTAAATGAGAAAACATTTTATTTTGTAATACAAAAGGAGGAACTTTTTTTGAAAGAATTGAGTATTGAAATATCAGAGAGAGAACTACTGATATTACACCTATAGAGTAACTGGCTTTCTTTCGTTTTAATATCTTGCCTTTGTTAACAAACATTTTCAAAATAAACCAAGAGGCGAGAGAAGAGAATAGAAAAATTGGAATGACTTTAATCGGCACCAATAGGAAGCTTCCTTGAACTCCTATGCCTCCCTGGAGAATGAATACAGCATTCCATAAAATTAGAAGCGTTAGAGTTAAAACGACAAAAATAGTGTATTTGAGTATATTTAGTAGCATGATTTATCTTTTCCTCTTAATTCTTAGCAAACTAATCGGACTAAAAGGATATTTTATTGAATAGGCTGTTCTGCAAGCTTATTACTTCTCTGTATCTATTCGAATGTCTTTTAAGAGCTAAAGGATAAACCCTTAATTTAAATCGATAAATATCCGATTCTATTTATATGAGAAAGCAGTTGAAATACTTGATGTTTTTGTTTGTATTAGTTGGATGTGCATCTAATCCTGTGCGTGAACCGGCATCATTCAAAATTACAGAAAGTTGTAGAGAAGTCATAACTCACTTTCAAGATAGATATATTTTGGGGCTCAAAGAGTCTCAGCTTCTAAGTAGTGAGTTAATTCCATTAAATAATAGAAATATAAGTGAGACTGAGCGCTCGATGAAATTCAACGTAATTGAAGGAGAACTTGAAGGGATAAAGAGATCATCTGGTTCAACTAAGCCCGAATTTTTAATTCTTGAGGGCGGAATTAAAGTTGTTTGGAAAGAACATAAGAAAATAAAGTTAGCAAATTATAGAGCTGAAGTCTTAGCCTATGAGTTGAACGATTTATGGGGGATAGGTCTTGTTCCAGAAACTGTAGAGAGAACTATTGAAGGTAAGGTTGGATCTCTACAATTGTTTAAAGAATCTATCACTGGGCCACTGCTAGATTTTAAAATAAGAAATGAAATGTCTGCAGAGGCCATTGCGAAAGTTAAACACAACTTAAAGAAACAATCGCTTTTCGATTATTTAATAGAGAATAATGATAGAAATAAGAATAACTATCTTTTTACAATTGAAGGTGATTTATATTCAATTGATAATGCGGCCAGCTTTACTGGAATTGGAAACTATAGGAAAAGCTTTATAGAAAGAGAGAATGATATAAGGGGCTTCCTAAATACTAATGAGGGTGAAGAAGTCTTTCAAAGCATTGTTTCAAATTATAATAATTCATTTAAAAATCAAATAATTCTATATATTGGTAAAAAAGACGCTAATAAATTCTTTGAGCGGATTGAGAGAATAATTCAAATAAAGAATTAAGATGGTGGAAGATACTCCCTAAATATCGATTTTAGTTCTTTTCTCGAGAGGTTCTCGTGGAATAATTCTACACCTATCATGAGAGAGTAGAGTATGTGACCATGGCGTTTAGCCTCGTCTTTATTCTTGTAAATATCTTCAAGTAGATCGATGAGGTATTGGAACCTTTCTTTATATACCTTCTCTACAAATTCACCAATAGATCTTTCTTGATGTCCCCACATATTAATTTCTATTTCTAGTCGACTTTCATCTTTCATGCCTTCAATACACTTTTCAATTAATCTGGCGAGTTTCTCTTTAGATGTTCCACCGTGATTTGCATCTTTTATAAACTCACTTGTGAAGAGCTCTCTCCAATATGAGAGTAGACGTTGATCAAATTCTTGTTTTGACTTAAACCAATGGTAGAAAGATCCTTTGGTCAGATTGAGCTCTGCACATAATCTACTTATTTTAAGTGAGCTCCTACCTGAACGATCTAAGAGTCTTAGTCCCTTATTTAACCATTGCTCTTCTGTATTTTCAGTCACTTAATGTCCTGTTGTGTTAATTTCTTGTTTCATACCTTGAGGTATGTTACATTGATGTCTTGCATACCTCAAGGTATGTTTGCTGGAAAAGGAGCTGTTGTGAAAGATTTTAGGAACATCAAAGATCTTATAAAAAATAGTATGTACTGTTCTATATCTACAATTACCAAGGATGGACTCCCTCATTCATCTCCCATAGGAAGTGTCTTTCTAGAGAATGAAGAAGGTGGATATTTTATAGAGATGTTCACTAAAAGTATGATTGATAAAAGTAAAGAGAAGGCCTGCATAATGGCGGTGAATACCTCTCTCTTCTTCTGGCTTATATCTTTGATAAAGGGAAGGTTTAATACTCATCCTGCAACTAGGTTACTAGTTACCTTAGGAGAAAAAAGAAAAATAACAGAAATTGAAAGGGCCCACTTTCAAAAAAAAGTGAAACCTTTCAAGTGGCTCAAAGGTTATAAGCATATGTGGTCAACAGCAAATTATGTCCGCACGTTCACAGTAGATAAAGTTATTCCAGTATCAATTGGAAAAATGACTAAACAACTGGAGCAATAAGATGAAGATGCATTATTCATTACCAAATATTTCAGTTTTAAATAGTGAAAATGAAAAATACGATTATATAGATTGCTTTGAAGGTGAGTTGTTAAATTCTAATATTCAAATTTCAGATGTTGCAGCTTCATTTTTTAAGTCCTCTCCTAAATGGGTAGAACAACTATTTCGCCTTCGCCATGCTATCGTCAGGCATATTGGATTAAAGACCGAAATGTTAAATATTGATAAGGACTTAGGAGTCATCAAGGAAGGCGATAAAATTGGTTTCTTTAAAGTTTATAAAGTTTTAGAGAATGAAATCATGATGGGTGAAAATGATTCCCATTTAAATTTTAAGTGCTCAATTCTAATAACTAGAGGTGAAAAGACACAATTGTCAGTGACTACTGCAGTGACTTTTAATAATAGATTTGGAAGAGTTTACTTCATGCTTATCAAGACTTTTCATAAGCTTATCGTTGGGGTTATGATGAAGAATGTTCTCAGAGATTTGAATAGGTAAAAAAATATATAATAATGGCGGGAGCGTAAAGACACGATACCCACCTTAACTTTTTATCTATTATTTTATAATACATCCAGGAAAATTATCAACAGATTTTCCTATATGATCCTTACCAAAGTTATATTCAGATCTTTTATTTTCGTCTTTTAAAAAGACTGGTGCATGGTAGGCATCTGTTAGAGTTTGATCTATTTCACCTTTTAAAACATAGAACTTATCCCAGTTGGTACAATAAACTGAAGTTGCCACACTTAACGAGGTATTAAATGAACTCTCTGGATTGGCCAGGTTATAGAGCTTATTCCACGGAGAGCTTTCTTCAACGGGCGTCATATTAGTTTGTCCAATACGATTTTTCTCAGCGATTTCTTTCCAAAAACTGATTTTATCATCGTAGCCAGTTAGACGAATGAATATTTGTTGACCGAAAACACTCTCGCCACCTTGTCTTGTAATATACATAATTTCTTCGCAGCCAGAGGCCTTAAGAACTAATGTCGGGTGTAGGTCTGACCAACCTCCGGCAGAGTAGATATCTTCTCTGAAAGGGACAACGCCTTCGCTATTGTCTTCCTCATCAAACCAACCAATTGCTCTTAAGGTAGGAAATATTCCTAAGAATTTTTTAAAGTATCTTTTCTTCTTAACAATCGAAGGACTTAGGATATTTCCATCGGCAATTCGCTGAAGATTTGAAAGTCCAGGCTCAGCTGGAGAAGTTCCAAGTACTTCAAACCAAACTCCACCTTCGATGGGCTGAAACTTACTACTCTTTGCATCGTTAGGAAATAACTGATCGATATTAGATTTAATCTCAAAGAGATCTTCGGATTTTCCCCAATAACCATATTTTAACTCTGAGTTAAAATCGAGAGAAAAGCTTTCAACATCTTTTGCCTCATTCTCTTCATATCTCTGAAGTAGATTCTTGTATCTAATGGCCGCATCTCCCACAACAAGAGAAGTTGTTGGAAAGGCCTTAAGTCCACTTCCTACTTTTTCAAAGATCATTCTTTCGGGAAACTTTCTCTCGAGAGTAACGGTTCTTGTGCGGAATCTCGGTCCACTTTTTCCATGGTTTCTGATTCTTCGCTCAACCGTTGGAGCTTGATAATATGCATCGAGTGAGGCGTGGAGGAGGTCCTTACAAATCGGCTTGGCCTTAACAATTTCAGACCATTCCTTATTAAAAGAAACATCGCTACAAGTATTTAAAAACTTCTTCATTTTTGTATTTACTTTATCTGCGCCATATCCTGCATAAAAATCGGCGACTCTTCCAAAAATAATACCTAGGAATTTAAAATCAACTAGGCCTTGTCGGTAGAAGATACTCTTATCGCTTTTGGCATCAAAAGATCCAAAGACTTCTAAACTTTCTGCAAGTTGCGCCTTATGAAAAGAAAAATTTCTTCTAAGGCCTTTGGCCACTTCTGTATTTAGGAGAGGACCATAATCACCAAGAATATCGAAAAACTCTGGCAGGTCTTTGGCAATTTTTACGGCCGATTTAAGTTTATGTATGAAACCACCGTCACCCAATCCTGTTATATTACCAGCTAGGCGCATGATAGTGGGAGACTTAGCATCTTCAGTATAGAGGTAGAGAATATGGGGAACCATAGATTTAAATAATAGTCCAAGTTCCTTATTCTTTTCAACTTCATTAGAGGAAAGGTTTGTATTTCTAGAGAGGGCATCTAAGAAAAAAATTGTAATAGATGCTGAACTACCTCCGGCGGCAGCAGCGGGCAGGCCTTTGTTTTCGGTTATTCTCGAAAGTGCCGACCAATGGGCAGGCGCCAATTCTCCATTACCACGAATTCCTGTGCAATAGTTCGCCGCTACAATATTCTGGGATAATGTAGCGCTTAGTAAAAGAGCCGAAATTATTAGTCTTAGTTTAGTCATAACTTTTCCTAAATAGAATTACATTTTATAGTTTTATTCTTCAGTATATTTTGAAGGTGAAATATTAAATTCAAGAGATTCATGGACTTTGTTGGGAATTGCTTTACTTCCTTCATCAAAAACAGCTTCGATAGTTGTTTTGTTTTTTAGGTCTCTTTTTGTCTCTTTTTTTAATTGTCCTGGATATGTCGTTGTGCCATCAAATGTGTATTCATTTTCTGTTCTTTGAGTATCTTTGGTATAAGATAAAATTTTGTTTTCATTATCCCACGAAATATATAGATTTCCTTTTTCTCTTAATTTATTGAAAAACTTTTCTAAGTTTAAGGCGTACTCCTTTATATTGTGAGAATAAATATTTTTTGATACGGACACAGTACACTTTACTGGAATCCCTTTTTTCACATTATCTTCAATTGGCTCAGCATTATTTATAAGACCTATATAAGTCATATTTTTTGGGGGTTCTATCAGTTCTACTCTTGTTTTGGTTACAGTCTCTTCAAATGTATATAAATCATCTTTAACTTCTATTAACTTTACTTGGCGATAATCCTTATAGTCGCAAAGAAATGAACCATCGAATAAAATTTCACCGTCTGATTTAAGGTTAATGGCTTTATCTATTTCATATCCACTGAAGGCATGCTGAGTTAATTGTTGAGCTTCAGTATTTGAAAAAATATTTAATGGAAGAGAAGCTATCACTTCTTCAAGTAATGAATCGTTTGCTTTAGAGCAGATTTCACCAGCAGCAGAGCTAAACATTACAAGACTGATAATAAGTAGTTTTTGTATTACTTTCGTCATTTCGATCCTTTTGTTTTCTTATATTTAAGCAATATCAGTGCCATGTTATGCTAGGTAAATGTTCATTATTGTGAGATTTCTTAGTTAGAATCTGATGTTTTTTATAAAACTGTCTAGATTTTTGACAGTTATGCAAATCAGATGGGTGAGGTTTTGGAGTATGGTACGGAGAGAATTAAGAAAAAAGGCGAAAAAAAAGAGAGTGGGTTAAACTCTCTAAATGATCTAATCATCCGAAGATGCTTTGAATTTGAATTGTAAACAGAAATGGCGGGAGCGTAAAGACCCGATACCCGCGTTGTAGGATCTTTCTTAATTTAAGAGCGTTTCTTTTAGTCTCTTTTGATTGGATCTAGATACTTTAAGTGTATCTCCATTATCTAGCTTAAGCTCCCACAGGTTCTTATTTTCGATAGATTTAATTTTCTCTAATTTTACAATTGTACTTCTATGTATTTGAATAAACTGCAATGGATTGAGATGTTCAGTTAAATACTTAATGGAGTAGTCTACAATAAACTCTGATTCATTAGTTTTAGCAAATGTGCAGTGATCCTTGCTTTCAAAGTAGTTTATATCCGCTACTGCAATGATTTGAGTCTTGTTTCCAATTTTGCTACTAATTTTTTCTAGATACTGAATTTCGGTTTTTCTTTCTTTTAAATTTTTATTAATACGTACCAAGTCTTCATTTTCAGACATCTTCAACTTGAATGAATAGAAGTAGATAAATGCTAATGAAATGAATAAACCAACTAGTATTACAAAAGGTACTTCACCATATCTAGTAGGTTCATTAAGAATCTTAGCTTTAATTAGTTGACCTAGAATCGCCCCGGGAACTAACCCTAGAAAGCAAATAATAAGCTCGGTTTTTTGGTTGAACTCTAATTGTATCTTCTTTCTACTTTCTAAATATTGATAAGTTTTATCGGCAATATAGTATGAGAAATATATAAAGGATGAGATAGATAAGGCGTATCCAAGGCAAATTTTTAAAACTGTGAAATAGTTAGCGTTTGCGTTAGGCAGGGATGCTATAAAGAACACGAGGGAAATAAGAATGGGCCACTTAAAAAAAAGCGTGACTTGTTTGAACTTCGATTTATTTTCACTTTGGCTTAATTGCATTTCTTTCTCCTATTAGAAAATTAGCACAATCTTATCTTTGTGAAAAATGATCCTAAAATCAAAGAGTTGCTTCTGTGTGGTCGGTTTTTTTAACTGAATGGTAGTCAATGAGTGTTCTTAGTGGAAAAAAAGGCGAAAAAAAAGAGAGTGGGTTAAACTCTCTAAATTATCTAGCCATCCGAAGATGATTTGAATTTGAATTGTAGTACAAAAAATGGCGGGAGCGAAGGGACTCGAACCCTCGGCCTTCTGCGTGACAGGCAGACGTTATAACCAACTTAACTACGCCCCCGCATTTCTGTTTGATCAATATAAGTATTTACACCATCACCGTCAATAGCAAATTGAGTTTATTTTAAGAAAATTGTGCAGATACAAATATTTTTATTGAAATGATGATCAAGAGCACTGCGAAAAGCTTCTTCGAAGTGGCCGGTTTCACGATTTGTACCCATTTTACACCTAATTTAGATGATAAACTGGAACCAATGAAGAGAGCAAAGACGATTGAGAAGTTTACAAAACCTACCTGTCCCATTTCTAAAATCTCATAATTAAACACAAAAACTGGGGTGGGTTGAATGAGGTAAGTGACCATTCCTGCAAATGTTCCTGCCACCATGCAGACATTTGAGTAAGCAGAGAGGAAGCGAAAGGGAATGTGGAGAATAGTTATAAAGAGAGGAACTAGAACAGCTCCTCCGCCTAGACCAGTCATTCCTGCTACAAGGCCACCAATTAGACCTACAGTAATACTGATGACTTTAGACTTAGCATCTGTCGTTGGTGACCAGTCATCGCTAGGAACGTCTTTAAGCTTTACGAGAAGGGTTCTTATGGCGATGGCAAAGACAAATATACTGAATATAAGCTTTATAGTCTTTGGGGGAAGAAGCAGGGTAACTTTTCCTCCAAGGACAACGCCAATCACCATGGCAATACCAATGGGAATGAGGAAAGAGAAGTTGGGCCTAATGCCTGCTTTCATGAAATTGATCGTATTTATGATTGAATTAAAGAAAATGAGAGTAAGTGAAGTGGCAATAACGGCTTGCGGTGGAAGAAATGAAAAGAATGTATAAAGAGTGGGGACTATGAGTATTCCTCCTCCTACACCAAAGAAAGATGAAAAGATCCCAACAAAAATTCCAGTAACTATTAATCCAAGAAATATCATAGATTTGAAGTTTAGCGAGCCATTTTCAAGATGTACAGTTGCCACATGCTTATTCATCGTTAAAATAGACTTAAAAAAGGATAAGTAAATGAAAGTTTTCATCACAGGTGGAACGACAGGTCTTGGATGGTCAGTCGCTAAGGAATATTTAAATGAAGGGCATGATGTTGCCATTTGTGGACGTGATCTTGGAAAAATAGAAGATAATGCCCTAACTAAGTATGAAAAGCTTAAGGCCTATAAAGTTGATGTGACTAATCGTGAACAAATCATTTCAGCAGTAAATGAATTTTCCAACGGCAAACTTGATTTGATGCTCGCGTGTGCAGGAAGAAGTGTTGGGAGCAAAACTAAAACTCCTAATTTTGAGGCCTCAAGAGACGTTATCAATATTAATGTCATTGGCGTTTTAAATACTTTTGAAGCGGCACTTGGAAATATGATCCAAAATAAGTCTGGTCATCTAGCGGCCATTGCCAGCGTTGCTGGATTAGTGGGGCTACCAGGAGCTTCTTCTTATTCTGCTTCAAAAGCAGCAGTTTTGAAATTGTGTGAATCTTATACTCTGGACTTAAAACATGTGAATATTGATGTGACATGTATTGCTCCTGGATTTGTAGATACGCCTTTAACAAGAAAGAATGATCATGGTATGCCATGGCTTATGGAAGCGGATGTTGCTGCTAAGAAAATAAAAAATGCTCTAGATAAGAAGAAAGTTCTTTTTATTTTTCCATGGCAAATGAAAACTCTGATGTATTTCTTAGATAGAATGCCACGTTGGATGTATAGAATGTTTATGCAAATGCCTTTCGCAAATTATAGTAAGTAGGGAATTATGAAAAAAATAATAGTACTTATATCGTTACTTTTTCTAATGGCCTGTCAAAAAGAAGAAGTCAAAACTCAATCGGTACAGAAGTCAGACAAATATGACTTTGCAAAGAAAGTTAACTCTCACTCTCAAAAACTCACTGATGACTTCTCTGATTTGAAGAAGAAAGAGGATGAGGCCTGTGATACAGAAGAAGAAATTACTAAGAAGTTAGCTAAGCCTAAGCAAGAAGTTTTTCAATTACAGGGTGGAGATAGTGGTTGTGATGTAGAGGGTGAAGAAAAATCTCATTAGAACCTTCGTTCTAACTGGTCCTTCGCTTTTAATATTTTCGTAGCAATAGCGTTAATGAGAGAAGAGATATCTTTAGAAATCGAATCTTTCCCAATTCTCGCTTCAAAATTTTCTACATCTAAGTCCATGGTTTGACTTCTATCATTCCAGGATACAAGAAAGTTCGTTTCGAAAGAACGAATGGCCCTTTCATCGTAAATTTGCGCTCCGAATTCTCTAAAGCTACCTTGTAAGGTTTCTGGATTGAGATTCGACGAACCTCCAAGTAGAACAAGACCATCTACCGAAGTGATCTTTCTATGATTTTCTTGATGATAATTTATCTCGACACCGTTTGGAAAAACAGCAAGGCTAGAAAAGCTCTTTCTGGCTTTTATTTCTATACCGTAGATTTTTAATTCACGTAAGAAAATAGTGTTGGGAAGTCCATTCATACCAAAGTTACTATTATGATCAGCCAAGATTTTAATTTTTAAATCTGGCATTTCGATTTTTCTTTTGATCAAAGCATTAATAATATAAGGATCATATAAGAAGAGTTGTTCCATATAGATATGTGACTTAGCTTGCTTGATCATATCAATGAGAATATTTCTAGTGTTTTTTACTTTTCCATCGACATCAGCCTCTGCCATTCTTATTGTTTGATTTCCTACATGTGGATAGTGCTTACGAGTGATTTTAAAGGACTCAATGATACTTTCTTTAATAGGTAAGTATCTCTTATTATCAAATCCTTCTTCTTGAAGAAAAAATTGTTTTAATTCTTCAGGATCTTCTGTAAGAGCAGCTTTTATGTCATCTAGATATGAATTTTGAACCATTGCGGCTGCTGGACCATGGACCCAGATTGCATTGTCGTAGTAGTAACCTCCTGAGTGATCAGTCCAGTTTTTTGAACCGAAGTACGCTTGAGGGTTTTCAGAATTTCCATCGATAACAATGACTTTAGAGTGGTCAACCTTGGATTCATAATACGTATTTTTCTTTTCAACAATTTTAAAAGTTTCACTTGTTCGTGGTATTGATTTTGTTAAGCTAAATGGTATCCCAGGAGGATGTCTTTGAATGTTAGACTGTAAAAGATAGACTGATTTATTTAGATCTTTTTCATTTTCTATTCTACTTTTAATATATTTAAAAATAGGCATGAGCTCTTCTTTCATATTGTAGTTGTTTGCAAAGTCATGAAGAATAAGAACTTTAAACTTAGAGTTAACTGCCATTTTTAGTTTTACTTGATCAAGAAGATATTCTGCAATTGTGGCCCCAATTGTTCCTCCGAAGAGAAAGATATCAATTAAGATTGATTCACGAGAATCAGAAATCATGTCTCTAATTTTTATAAATATAGGATCACTTTTAAAGGCAATGTGTCCGCTGGCAAATTTATTTGAAGGCATATGAATATATTCAGAACTAAAATCTAGTACTCCGCCGTTAAAGATTGCTCTCTCGTTGTACCATTGAATTCTTTCTTCGGAGTGGTTATTCTCACTAATTAGTTCCACATGATTTCCTGGAATAAATCCGGAAAAACTTAAAGTGTAGGGGGTGATCGTGCTAGTCTTTGGAAGTGTATAGGAAAGAGCGTCTGTTTCGATGATTGCTGTAGTAAAGGTATTTAATTCTTTTAAACCTGTAATAAGAGTCGCTTTTTGAGTAAAATCTTCTTTTAGAACTTCTAAAATATTATTTGCACTTATATCATCGCGATGATGAATTTCCTTTGCGAGTTTTTTTGCTTCAAGAATAGTAGTCTTTAATGATAGGGGGGATTGGATGGCATCCCTTAGTATAAATGACTTGTAAATCATTATGAAATTAAGGGTCTCAATTAATTTTTTATTATTCGGCTCTATTACTTTCCAATGAATGAGAGGTCTTAAAAATTTAGAAGGTAATACGCCTGAAAGATTCTCTACTAGGTAAGCGACATCTTTTTTCTTAGAAATATCCAATTTAAGTATGTTTTTTTTGAATTCCCCAAGTAGAGCAAACTGGGACTTTCCGAAAACGGATGAGTAATAGTTACGATAAAGGTTTTTGGCTTCAATTCTCTCTTGGATATTAAAGCTTTGGGAAAATACTTGTAACGTTATTGTAAAAGTAAAGATTGAAAGAAATATCTTCATCTGGAAACTCCTGAGGTATCAAGGTTTCCATAGAAGTGATCTAGTTTTAATGATTTTACAATCTTATCCGCTAAGTCTTCACGGAGCTCTTTTTTAATATTAAACTTCTCTCGACTTCTGTTTATATGTGTTGGAATACGGCCTTTTAGCAAAACAATGATTTTAGACTTCTTAGAAAATGATTTTTCTTTGAATGAGTAAATGAGTTTTTCAAGTTTTACTTGCGTTTTAATTGTTGTTGCATGACTTTTGTATTTTCCATGTAGATAAAGATCTCCAGTTTCATAGTGATCTTCTCTATCATCAAAAACATTTCTCAACCAAGTTCCATTTTTAGGAGAGTTTGAAAGTAGCTTTCCAAAGTTGATTTCAATGCGATCTCTCTTTGGTGACATGTTGTTTAAGTCAAAAGTTTTATAGAGGTCAACAGTGATATAATTATTTGATTCACCTTCTTTTTTTCTTAATTGGAACATCTCTACTTTTAAAGTCTTTCCTTCAATATCAAGACCAAGGTCTGAAAGTTTATTTGCTCTATAGTAACGTCTAAACCTAATGTGACCGTTTAGTGACGAGTTCTTTGGGTCTATCATTGATTTTTTGGGGTTCCATTTAAGATCAATTATATTTAACTGAATACTTATAGAACCTCCTGAATATTGATACTTTTCATTCACGTGAGGAATTGGTGTTTCAATAATTGTTTGAATTTGACTCTTCGATATTTCTTTAAGCTCTTCTTTCAGATTGAGTCTTTTGATATCGACAAGTTGGTTTGAGGATAATTCATTCTCATAAGTAAGATTTTGAATGAACTGGGGAGTAAAATTCATATCGATTTGAAATTTACCATTCATTACTTCAAAGAGGTATAATGTATTTACGAATTTAGAAATTGAGTTTTCAACGATACTTTTCTTAAATAGCTCGCTCACTGAACTACTTGAATTTGATTGCTCTTCAAAGGTTTGAATAAATGAATTATGAAGGGCCACATTAGCTTTTCTTCTTAAACCTTCACTCTCTTTGTCAGTCCAAAATCCTGTAGTCATTTTAAAATTAAGATATTTATTAAATGAATTCGTTAGGAAGTAATCACGATAAGCATCGAACTCTAAGTGATCTTTGAAACTTGCTATTGTTCTCTTTTTATTGATTTCTTTTTTTTGATCGGCCCAAAATTGATCATAAGGCCCTACAAAGTGATTGAGAGCATAGACAACTATAACCATTATAAAAATGACAAGTGGTGACCACGAAATGATGGTTTGTGTTTTGCTTGATAGCTTCAAAAAGCTCTCCCCTTATTCATAAACTTATCGGAGAGCGAGGGTATTTATTTAGAAGAAATTTATATATTTTAATAGTAATTTTAATTACTTAATATAGGTCTCTAGTGTTTCATTAGGTAAGCTTGGTATTCTTCTTCGTAGCTTAGTAAATTCAGATCTTTAATTCTATCCACATAGAGTTTACCGAATAAATGATCTATTTCATGTTGGAAAACCGTCGCTAAGAAAGCTTCAGCAATGAATTCTTGCTTCTTAGAAAACTCATCTAAGTAATTGATTTTAACTTTTCTAGGTCTTTCCACATATCCTCTAAGTCCAGGGACTGATAGACATGCTTCCCAAAAACCTTGTAGCTCCTGGTCTAAGACTTCAATTTTTGGGTTAATAATGGTGAATAGTTTACTTTCCTCTGTCTCAGGGTAGCGATTAGAGTCACTTGGTATCTTAATTAGTGTCACTTGCTTGGAAACACCAATTTGTGGAGCGGCAATACCAATTCCTCCACTGTCATTCATCGTATCAAATAAGTCAGTTAATAAGTGCTTGAATTCAGGTGTACAAATTTCCTCAATAGAAACTTCTTTTGCAACTTCTCTAAGTATTGGATTTCCCATTCTCTTGAGGTCTTTTACAGACATGAATTTCTCCTTAAGTTTGTTTAATTCATAGAATTAAATAATTTAACTGATAAAATATAATAGAGGAAAAGTTGGGGGAGGTCCAAAATGAAGAAAATATTATTTGTTTGTCTTGGGAATATATGTCGCTCTCCGGTTGCAGAAGCATCATTTAGAAAGAAAGTTGAGGAGAGAGGACTATTAGATAAAGTCTTAATTGATTCTGCTGGAATTAGTGCGGCTCATTCTGGAGAGTTTGTTGATCACCGAATGGTTGAACATGCAAAAGCAAGAGGTCTTGATTTAAGTGAGCTACGCTCTAGAAAATTTTCAGAAGAAGATATGTTACACTTTGATTACATCGTTGCTATGGATAAAAGCAATATGAAATCGATTAGATCTTTGGATACGAATGATGATTTAGAAAATAAACTCTCTATTATTACTCAATATTGTAGTCGGCATAGTGAAGTTGAAGTTCCTGATCCATATATTGGAGAAGGGGAAGGTTTTGATAAGGTCTTAAATATTTTAGAAGATGCTACAGAAGGGTTTTTAAATTCAATTGAAAGTGAACTCAAAGAGTGAATTAAATTATATGACTCCGAAGTGTCATCAGAAGATGTCTGAGGAATTAGAATACCTTCTAAAAGTAGAAAGACCTGAGACAACCAGAGTGATTGCCTGGGCAGCTGGAAATGGTGATCGATCTGAGAATGCTGATTATATCTACGGTAAGAAGCGTCTTAGGGAAATTGATCGGCGACTTCGGTTCTTAAAAAAACGTTTGAACAGTTCTAAAATTATAGATCCAATAACTATGAACTCAGTGAAAATTCAATTCTCTTCAACTGTACTTGTTGAATACGAAAATGGTGAGCAAAAGCTATTTTCCATTGTTGGTGTAGATGAAGTAGATACTGAAAAGGGTCATTTGAGTTGGCGATCTCCTGTGGGGAAAGCCCTATTAGGAAAAGAAGTCGGTGATGTCGTTATGGTAAAAGCTCCTAAGGGAGAATTTGAATTAGAAGTAGTAGAATTATCTTATAGGGAGATTTCATGAATATTAGTTGTCCAGTTTCATTAGGTGAGCTTGTTGATAAGATTTCAATTTTGAAAATAAAAACAAAAAACATAAATGACGTTACTAAAGTAGCCTATGCTCAAAACGAATTTGATCTATTAATGGAGAAGTTGAATGATCTAAATTTAGAGGGAATAACTTCATTTTTAGATGAGCTCATTGGTGTAAATTCAGAACTTTGGAAAATTGAAGATGATATAAGAGATTTAGAGCGACAAAAACTTTTTGAAAAAGAATTTATTGATTTAGCTCGAGCCGTCTACGTGACAAATGACCGGCGCTTTGCAGTAAAAAATAGAATCAATGAATTCTTTGGATCAGTGGTCAAAGAAGTCAAATCTTACGAAGAATACTAACCTTTTCTTCCTTTATAACTTCAACTTTCCTCTTTTTCTATGGTACATTTTCAAGAAAATAATTTAAGAGGAGAGTTTGATGGCAAAGCTATCGCTTGAAGATAAGTATATGCTATACGAATCTTCTGTTCAGAACCATGAATCAGATATTGATTTCATTAATAAAGAATATAGAAGAATCTTTAAGAAACTTCCATTATCTCTTAGAGAAGATTTTGGTGGAACTGCCGCCATGGCCTGTGACTGGGTAAAACAATCTGCAAGTCATATCGCTTGGGGTGTTGATTTAGACTCTGAGCCTATTAAGTTTGGTAGAGAAAATCACTATAAACGTCTTGATGATGCCGAACAAAATCGAATGAAATATATTGAAGGAAATGTTCTAGAAAGTAGGGACTTTAAGGCTGATGTAGTTGTCGCTTTTAACTTTTCATACTTCATTTTCAAAGAGAGAGAGACTTTAGTAAATTATTTTAAGAAAGTTAGAGAAGGTTTAAATGACCAGGGAGCCTTCTTTGTTGATCTCTTTGGTGGAACTGATGCCTGTCAAGAGTTGGAAGAAGAAACTGAGCACGATGATCATACATATTTTTGGGACTGTGACTCATTCAACCCTATAACTTCTGATGTTCAATATTATATTCATTTTAAATATAAGGGACAAAAGTACGAAAGGGTATTCTCTTATGATTGGAGAATGTGGGGCTTAAAAGAACTGCAAGATATTATGAAAGAAGCAGGTTTTTCAGAAGTTCTAGCTTACTGGGAAGGTGAAGACGGTGATGGTGGAGGAGATGGTAATTTCTATCCTTCTAAAATCGAGGAAAATTGTGAGTCTTGGGTGACTTATCTCTGTGCTTTAAAGTAATTTTAAAATCAAATTAGAAATAAAAAAACCAGCTTAGAGCTGGTTTTTTTTATTCGTAAATTATATCAATTGTATCGTCATAATCATCATCATAGTCAAGATCATCTATTGGGATATACTTTCCAACAATATGATTTCTAATATTATTAATTGTAAAAAGTGTTTCTTTTGATTGGCAGAAAAACTTGGATGAGTTTCCTTCAGTGATTTCTTTAATTATCACTTCTTTTGAAAGTTCAGTATATTCTTCAAGAGCTTCATTTACATCGTCAACGAACTCATCGAGTGTGTCGCCAAGAGCAATTTTTGCTTCAATGATCAATTTCTGCGCTCGACCTCTTCCCTTAAACTTTTTAAAATTAGATAGAGTTGCTTCAATGAAGTAAGTTCCTTCGTAAGTGAAGGCCGCTCCGTAGAGAACGCCTGCAGTTGTGAGCTCTAGATTAAGAGCAATTGTTCCAATAAGAGAGGCTCCTGATGAAGAAAGGGCCCCTGTTGAGAAGTATAGACCAGTTCTTAAAGGCATAGTGATTGGATCAGTAAGAGTAATGAGTTTAAATTTCTTATATTCTTTTTCACAGTCAGCGAATGTGAAAGTTGAAAAAAGAAAAAAGAAAATTAAGATGGTCTTTTTCATTTTGTTATCTCTTTAGTTGCTGAATATTCAAAAAAATTAAATTTTGAAAACTTCTTTTGAAATTTCTCTTTTAAATTTTTTTCAAGATTCTCATGGAAAATTAAAATGTTTTTAGCAGTATCTTCTTTTATAAGTGAGATTATGCTCTCCGCTGAAGCAGTGGCCTGTAGATCCGCTTGCTTATGAATGAGTCCAACCACTAATGAATTTTTAAAGCTTTGCGCTTGAAAGAAACCATTTAATTTAGAGTTGTTTTTTTCAAGAAGACCATCAGTTAAATAATTAAATTCATCAAAAAAGAGGCTCGATCTTGTAATTTCTTTATCACTTATCCATAAAACCGCAGCATAGGAATTATCAATCTTTTTTAATAATTCACTATTCACGATTACTTTCCTAGAGAGTCTAGTGTTCCATTAATAAAAGAGTATGAATCTGTTGTCCCATACTTCTTAGCAAGGTTAACCATCTCATCGATAACTACGGCCTTAGGAGTCTCTTTATAAAGGAGTATCTCAAAAGCACCAAGCATAAGTAGTGAGTAATCAATTTTCTCAAGTTGAGTAATTTTTCTCTTATGAAGCTTTGAGCCAACTTTCTCTTCTAGAGCTTCTTTATTCTCAAAGACTCCATTGGAAAGAAGCATGGCAAAGTTTTTAGCATTTGTTGGTAGTTGATTATTTGGATGTTCAACATCAGGCTCTACGCAAGAGTTTGTAAATTCTTCGATAAATCTTTCGTATTCATCTTTTGGACTTTTTGAAAGAAGTAATTCTAAAAGTTCTTTTTCTGCATTTAATACTTTATAGACAAGTTTAAATGAAAATTCTCTGGCAATAGTTTTATTGCTGAAGTTGCTCACGCTCTACCCCTTTTGAAGCCGTCAGATTTTTTAATAAAGATGAAACAAATCCTTCAATGTCATTGTAGTCCCAGTAGAAGGAAGCAAAGCGAGTGTAGGCAACAGGATCTAAATAAAGGAGTTCCTTCATTGTGAGCTCTCCAATAATATGAGTCTTAACTTCTTTAGGATAGTGTTCAAGCATATGGCGCTCAACTCTTTCCATTAGTTTATCAAGGTCCTCAGTAGAAATGGGTCTCTTCTGACAAGCTTTCTTTAAGCCGCAGAGGATCTTTTCTCTGTTGTAACTCTCTCTTCTTCCATCGTGTTTTACAACGGCAGGCATTTGGATTTGGATCTTTTCATAGGTTGTGAAACGATTATCGCAACTTTCACATTTTCTTCTTCTGCGCACACTTACACCCTCTGGCATTAAGCGAGAGTCGATGACTTTAGTATCGTTGGCGTGGCAAATTGGGCAATGCATATAAAATCCTATTAATTAACTCAGATTTTTACTTTTAATATGGCTTCTTGGCAAGGGTAACTTAACTAAACCGAGTAAAAATGCCAATATTTCATGCCACGCTTTTTCCATACTTTCAGTAGGTTAGCTTAAGTCTTATGAGAATACTCAGATATTCAATATAATTAGCTAATTGACCGATAAAAGTAGTGGTGAGGAAGACAAGAATGGTTAGAATACAATTGATTACATTTATAGTGGCGACACTCTTTTTAATTTCATGTGAAGATAAAAAGCTTCAAAATTCTATCGGTGAAAATATAAGTTCAGACCATAGTGGTGTTATCAATAAGGCCACTAATAACTTATCCACAATTCCTAGTACTTATGAAGTAACAGATCATATCGAGAGACAGGTATCTGCTCCTAAAACTAAAAACTGTAAAGTGATCGAAGAGATAGAGGAAGAAGAGGAAGAGGAAGAGGAAGAGATTGTAGAAACCAGCTCGGGGAATGAGCTCTGTGACTATCCTGAACTCGGTAACAGCTGGGTAAGCAATTGTGAAAAGCTTTTTACCAATTCAAATATTCCAAAAGATGCTCTTGAATATACGATGAAGGCCTTTAAAAATAACTTTGATAAATTTCGAAATAAGAATTGTTACTTGTATAAAGGTGGATCTAGTCATTACTCATTAAAAGGGTTATCTAGATCAAAGTTTGAAGATGCCATGAAAGATGGAATTCCCAATAAGTGTCAAATCGTTATTAACAATACCAAAGAAAAGTTAAGTACCTTTAGAGGGAAGATGTATTATATCGATATTTGCAAAGGGAAGGTTACAGAATCATATTTCAATATGGGGAGTGGTACTTTTAAAAGCAAGTATGCAAACGTGAATGGAAAGAACTCGACAGTGAAAGGAATTTTTCTAACAGGAACTGGTGATTTTGATTTTAAGCCAGGCGGTTCTAAATCTAAGGTCAAATACAAGAAGATTAGACAGTACATGAAGAAAACTTACGGAGAGTCAAAGGCCCATGCTGTACAGCTGATTGGTTTGCAGTCTACAAATAGTGGAAGTGGTCCTGATAGTAAGTATATGCATATTTCTCCCTATCGATCGAGTTGGGGATGCCCTTCAATTGACAAGGATAACTACTGGATGATTAAAGAGCTCGCAAAGAATGGTCCTTCAATGGTTGTTAATTATGGAACAGGTATGCAGGATATAGAAGAAGTAAATAAATGTGGAAGTAGGAAGAAATAGGATTTATTATGAAAAAGAAAGTCATTACATTAATTTGCTTCTTCATTTCATCAGGAGTTATGGCAGAAAAATTTTGCTATCAATTTCAAGTTGAAAAACAAGCAATAGAGAAGTTAGTCTTTAAGACGAGTTCTCAGAAAAATTTCTTTGAAGTCGTCATTAAAACGAAGAAGAAAATGTTTAAAAATACTTATTACTGTCATTTAAAACACAGTATTTTAAAGTGCTCTGGAGATGATGATTCGGGATTATTTGAATTTGATAAAAATGAAAGAAGTCTGACTATTAGTAATATGACCTTTGGAGAGCCTGACTCTGATTCGTTTAAAGTAACTAAAACGAAAGAAATTACAGGGGAAAGTTGTAAATAAAAAAGCTCCAATTAAGGAGCTTTCTTATAAAAAATAAATTTTTTAAAAAATTAATAAACCGGAAATTCTCTACAAAGAACAAGCACTTCTTCTCTTACTTGATTCAAAATAGCTTCATCTTCATGATTCTTTAAGGCCTTTGAAATCCAAGCACCAACAAGGTCCATATGTTTTTCAGTTAGACCTCTAGTGGTAATTGCTGGAGTCCCTAGACGAACACCTGAAGTCACAAAAGGACTTCTCTTATCACCAGGAATCATATTCTTATTACAAGTGATTCCCGCTGCTTCAAGAGCATGTTCAGCTTGTTTACCTGAAAGGTTAACAGAGTCAGTTTTAACTAGTAGAAGGTGATTGTCAGATCCACCAGAAACAATATCAATCCCTTCACTTTGTAATTTTTCAGCAAGGGCCTTAGCATTAATAATAACTTGTTTTTGATAATCAATATAACTAGGATCTAGCGCCTCTTTAAATGAAACCGCTTTGGCAGCAATCACATGCTCAAGTGGTCCACCTTGAATTCCTGGAAAGACATTGAAGTTAATTTTCTTAGCTAGATCTTCATCATTTGTTAAAATAATTCCACCTCTTGGACCTCTTAGCGTTTTATGAGTTGTAGAAGTTACAACGTGAGCATGAGGAACTGGGTTAGGGTGAATACCTGCAGCTACAAGGCCTGCAATATGTGCCATATCTACCATGAGGTAGGCGCCAACTTCATCGGCAATTGATCTAAATTTTTCAAAATCAAGAGTACGAGGATAAGCTGAAGCTCCAGCGATAATCATTTTTGGTTTTTCTTTAAGAGCAAGTTCTCTCAATGCATCGTAGTCAATAGTTTCAGTTTCCGAATTTAAACCATAAGGAATAATATCAAAAAGTTTACCTGAGAAATTAACCGGAGATCCGTGAGTTAAATGTCCACCTTCTGCTAGATTCATTCCTAAAACTTTATCCCCAGGAGTTAGAAGAGAGAAGTAGGCTGCCATATTGGCCTGTGAACCAGAGTGAGGCTGAACGTTTGCGAACTTTGCTCCAAAGAGTTTCTTCACTCTTTCAATTGCAATTTCTTCTACAGTATCAACAAACTCGCAACCACCATAGTAACGTTTCTTCGGAAGACCTTCTGCGTACTTGTTTGTCAGTACCGTTCCTTGAGCTTCCATTACAGCTTTTGAAGCGTAGTTTTCTGAAGCGATTAATTCCAATCCTTCTTCTTGTCTTACTCTTTCTTTTTCAATGAGAGCAGCAATTTCTGAATCCATTGAGATAAGCGTCTTTGAGTCTTTGTGAAACACGGTCCTTGTCCTTGGTTGAATAATTATTCAGTATATCTTTTTAAAAGTAGTGAAGAGTTTGTTCCACCAAAACCAAAAGAATTATTCAAAACATATTCTGCTTGAAATTCTTTAGCTGTATTGGCTACATAATCAAGATCACATTCAGGGTCTTGGTTATCTAGATTTATAGTAGGAGGAAGAACACCTTTATATAGTGCCATAGCACAGAAGATTGATTCAATACCACCGGCAGCACCTAGTAAGTGACCTGTCATTGATTTAGTAGATGAAACAAACATTTCATTTGCATGATTTCCAAAAGTTTTCTTAATGGCCTTAGTTTCTCCAAGGTCTCCAAGTGGAGTTGAAGTTCCGTGAGCATTAACATAACCAACTTTGTCTGGAGTTATTCCCGCAGATTCAATACACATCTTCATACATCTGTAAGCTCCATCTCCTTCTGGATGTGGAGCGGTGATATGATGGGCATCACTTGAAGTTCCGTGTCCAACAACTTCAGCATAAATTCTAGCACCACGCGCTTTTGCTTTATCATAATTTTCTAAAATTAAAACTCCAGCACCTTCTCCAATGACAAATCCATTTCTATCTTTATCGAATGGGCGAGAAGCTTTTTCTGGCTCATCAACACTCTTTGAAAGCGCCTTCATTGAAATGAATCCACCCATTGGAAGATTAGAAAGTACTGACTCTGCTCCTCCTGTCACCATGACGTCTTGACGACCTGACATAATTTCAAAAGCAGAAGCAGAAATGGCGTGCGCAGCTGAAGCACAGGCTGAGGCTATCGTATAATTTACACCTTGTAGGTTTAACTTAATACTCATGAGGCCAGAGGCCATATTGGGAATAATTGCAGGAATGAAGAATGGAGAAATTCTTCTAGGACCTTTGGCCAAGAAAGTTTCGTAGCTACTTTCAATCTCTGGGAAACCACCCATTCCTACACCAAGTATAGTTCCAATTCTGCCCGGGTCATAAGAGTGATCAACAAGACCGGCATCTTTCCAAGCTTCAAAACCTGAATGGAGGGCGAAGTGAATAAATTTATCAAAACGAGGAGCTTCTTTAGCTTCTAGGACATCTTCAGCAATTGCGAAGTTTTTAACTTCTCCACCAATCTGAACAGCTAGCTTTTCGATATTAGTATTTTCTATTTTCGAAATACCAGGTTTACCTTCAACAATATTTCCCCAGACTTCATCTAGTGAATGGCCAAGACCACATATGGCCCCCATTCCCGTAATAACGACTCTGTTCATTGTGTTTCTCCTGTTTGATTAACACCTACGTTTTTTGAATTTTACACTTAAAATATAGTGCAAAAAAAAAGGGAAGCAAATAGATTGCTTCCCCTTTTTTATAAAAAAATTAATTCTTTTTTATTTCTTTTTTTCTAAGTAAGTAACGATGTCACTAATAGACTTTAGTCCCTCTGCGTCTTCTTCTGGGATCTCTACTCCAAACTCATCTTCCATTTTCATCATTAGCTCAACGATGTCTAGAGAATCAAGGTTAAGATCGTCTACGAAGCTAGTTCCTGAGTTAATCTTTGCAATATCGATTTTAGTCGCATCACTTACTAGTTTGATTACTTTTTCTTCCATTATTTACTCCTTATATTTATCTCAAATACTTTACTTAAATATATAATCCACCGTCAATCTTTATCACCTCTCCGGTAATATAAGATGACGCCCTGCTTAGCAAGAAATTCACAAGGTTAGCGACTTCTTCCACATTTCCAAGACGATTTAGTGGGATCGAGGCAAGATACGCTTCTTTTACCTTTTCATCAAGGCTTTCAGTCATATCTGTTTCGATAAAACCTGGACATATTGCGTTACATCTTACATTTCTAGAAGATAGCTCTTTAGCGTAAGACTTCGTAAAGCCTAACATTCCCGCTTTAGAGGCAGCGTAAGCGATCTGACCAGCATTTCCCATTAAACCAACAACAGAGCTAATATTTACCACAGAAACATTTTCAGCTCTTAGGAAAGTTCTCGATAGGGCAGAAGTTACAAGAATTGAACCTTTTAGATTTGTATCAATAGTTTGTGAAATATCTTCTTCTTTTAATCTAAGAACCATTTGGTCTTTAGACATTCCTGCATTATTTACAAGTCCTGTAATGGCGCCATGCTCTTTTGTAAAAGTATCAATGGCGGTTTTAATTTGACCTGAATTCGTCACATCAAACATAATTGGAGTAGCATTGCTCGCTCCGGCTGCGATGATTTCTTTTTTTATTTCTTCGGCGATAGCTTCTTTTCCTTCACGAAAGTTAAAAACAACATGAGCGCCTTGAGCTGCAAGATTAAGAGCTATGGCCTTACCAATTCCTCTCGTTGCACCAGTAATTAAAACTGTCTTGTCTTTTAAGTCTTCAAATTTAGCCATCATGATAGTAGCTCCTTCAATTCATCAAAAGCACCTTCTTTATCAAGAGAGATAACTTTGATACTTCTATTTATTTTTCTAATAAGTCCCATGAGAACACGACCTGGACCACACTCGATACAAATTGTTCCGTCAGGAAGATCTTGAATACTTTGAGTCCAAAGTACTGATCCATCAACTTGCTTAAAGAGGTTTTCTTGAATCGTTTCTGCACTTGTTCCCGCAGCGTATTCCTTGGCATCTACATTTGCCACGTAAGGAAGTTCACTTTCTTTGAATTTAAAATCAGAAAAAGCTGACTTTAAGTTTAAAGCTGCTGGTTTCATGAGAGAAGAGTGAAAAGGAGCTGAAACATTTAATTCTATCGCTCTATAAGGATCACTCCAATTTTCTTCAAACCACTTAACGGCCCTATCACAAGCATTTGCTTCTCCAGAGATCACAATTTGTGAGGGCTCATTAAAATTCGCCGGCATGACTTCAGAACCTTCAACACTTGATTCTTTACAGGCTTTCTCAATGATGTCCTGAGGAATTTTCATAATAGCAAACATTTTACCTTTCCCAGCAGGAACGGCATCTTGCATGAACTTTCCACGTAGATGAACGGCTTTTACTGCATCTTCGAAAGGAAGGGCCTTAGCCGCAACGAGGGCTGCGTATTCACCAACGGAGTGTCCAAGGACACGATCAATCTTAATATTTTTCTCATCAAGTAACTCTTTTACTTTTTCAAAAAGGGCCACAGAATGACTGAGTATTGCTGGTTGAGTGAACTGAGTTAGCTTGAGATCGTCTTCTGGTCCCTCAAACATCATTTTACTCAAGTCGAAATCAAGCGCTTCATTTGCTTTTCCAAAAAGCTCATATGCGCTGTGACCTTCTAGAGCTTTTCCCATTCCAACGTACTGAGCACCTTGACCAGGAAATAGAAGTGTAACTGATTTTGTCATAACCTATCCTTAGTTTTAGTAACGTAGCAGAGTGGCACCTGTTGTCAGTCCTGCACCAAAAGCATCAAATAAAACGATATCACCTCTTTTAATTCTTCCATCTTTGATGGCCTCATGAAATGCCATTGGCACTGTAGCGGCAGAGGTATTGGCGTACTTATCTATATTGATGATAACTTTTTCAGGATCGATACCCAGAAGTTTTCCTGTCGTTTCGATAATTCGAATATTTGCTTGATGAGGAACTAACCAGTCCACATCTTCTAGTTTTAAATTTGCTTTCTCTAAAACAGTTCTCGCATTTTGAGCAAGAGTTCTAGTTGCCACTTTAAACATTTCTCTACCTTTCATTTGCATGAAGTGAGTTCTATTTTCTAAGTGATCTGTAGTGATAGGGTGAATGGCTCCACCAATTGGTTGATCAAAAAATTCACTACCTGTTCCATCAGCACCAAGGTGAACAGAGAGAATGTCAGATTCATCGGCATCTTCATTTCTTCCAATGATTGAAACTCCACATCCATCTCCAAAGAGAATGCAAGTTCCTCTGTCTTCCCAATTTACTTCTCTACTGAGCATTTCTGAGCCTACAACAAGAATATTCTTCATCATTCCTGTTTTAATCATGGCCTGGGCCATATTGATTCCGTAGACAAATCCCGAACATGCTGCCGCGATATCTAAAGAAGCACAATGATTTGTGATTCCAAGTTTTTGTTGTAGAACAACTGCTGTGTTTGGAAGTTTATAATCAGGTGTAACTGAACCAAAGAGAATCATATCGATATCATTGGGTTCAAGGTTGGCGTCTTTTAAAGCATCTAAAGTTGCATTATAGGCCATATCACTTGGGAATTCCCCACCTTCAGTATTTGAAATTCTTCTTTCTCTAATACCTGTTCTATCAAAAATCCATTCGTCATTAGTCTCAACCATTTTTGAAAGGTCAGTATTAGTAAGGATTTTTTCAGGAACAAACATTCCTGTTCCCTTAATTTTAACTTTGTATTCCATTATATCTCTCCGGATGTGCGGACCAAAAAAAAGGGTCTTAAATTCATTTGATTTCTCAATTGAATCTAATACCCTTTGGAATTCTAACTAATTTTTTTAGATAGACAAGAAATTACTCTGCAGTCTCTTCTTCTCTGTCGGCTTTTGTTGCAAAGATCTTTTGACCTTTCCAGTAACCAGATGGAGAAATACATCCCTTCTTAGTCATTTCGCCAGTAGTGTTATCAGACACAACAACGTTGTGTGCGTATAGCTTGTGTGTTTGACCAGCTCTTCTTAAGCCTTTTTTAGAAACACTGGTTTTCTTCTTTGGTACTGCCATTTTCTACTCCAGATATATAACTTTAACTTCATTATTTTAATTAATAAGGGGAAATAAATACTCTATTTTCCCTAGTTTATCAAGCGTTTTAACAACTACAATAGTGATTATTGGGCCCCGTGTCCACAATCATTGTGATTTAAGTCACTTCCACATTTTGTGCATAAACCCTTACATTCTTCACTGTGGAGCGGGTAAGGGTTGATTTTCAAAAATAGGTGCTCATGAACAGCTTTCTTCACATGGCATTTGCCTCTATCGTGAAAATAGACCTCTAGTTCAGAATTGTCGGCCCAGATTGAAAGAGTTTCATCTAAATCTTCATCGTCTTCAAACTTGTTAGTGATAAAGACTGATTCGAAATCGCTGGCAACTGACTCTGCCGCAGGGGCGAGGCATTTGATGCATGGAGTTAGGTAGTTTCCTGAGAAAACTCCTCTTACTATAAGACCTTCGCCATAGCTTGGGATTTCTTTTCTTTTAATCCTTAGGCTGACAGTCATTTTTCTACTTTCTGGACTTTTTTCTTTTTCTTCAAGGTTTTCTTCAAGTTCAGCAAGTAGGTCACTTACCCAAGAGCATGATTTATCGAGATGGTATTCTCTTTCTTCATCAATAAAACTCTCGACTTTGATAAACTCATCTAAATTGTCTTTTTCATTTGTTTGAACCATTATAACCTCATAAGAAAATATACCTTCGGCTTGTAACTTATAAGAAGTTAAAAGTACACGGTATATGTCTTTTTTTCAGAGCGTGGTGAATGTGATTATAGCTATTTGTGGATTTATGGGGGCGGGGAAGAGCTCATTTTTAAAAATTTACCCCGAGGTCACTGGAATTGATTTAGACCTATTTATTGAGGGCCGTATTGGCGCTTTGGGTGATTTCATAAGAAAGGAAGGGTGGCACGCCTTTAGAGATGAGGAGTCGAAATCTCTTCGAGCTGCCCTTGAGCAAATCGGTACCAATGGCATACTGTCTCTCGGCGGAGGCACACTTGATAAGAAAGAAAATCTTGAGTTCTTAAAAGCCTCAGGTGTTAAAATCCTGTACCTCGAAATCGATTTTGAAACGGCCATGACTAGGATTAGTGGCGACGAAAATAGGCCGCAATTAGATAAGAGCCGTGAGGACCTAAGTGAACTCTTTACTGAGAGGGCGTCTCTCTTTGATCAAGCCTGTGATTTAAAGCTAACTGGTACTGTGGAAGCCTGGCCCACTAGTTGGAGTCTCTTAAAATCTATTATGTAGCTTGAAATTAGACGTATCGTGTAAAGACAGTCATAATATTTAGATATTCGATCACAGGAGAGACTAAATGAAGTCCAACAATTTGTCAGTTGCGTTATTACTAGAAGATTTAGAATTAGCGAAAGAGTTTTCTGACATTTTCCGTGAATTGGGCGTAGTTCCTCATTTCTACGAAGACCTGGATTCATTTTGGAGTGGAACTCTAGAAGTCTTACCAACCTTATCTGTGGTCGATGTTAAGAAAATGCATGAAGGTTCATTACTCTTAAAGAATCATCCATTTGTAAAAAATGAACAGATGCCCATGGCCTTCTTCTTTAAAAGCACTTCAGCTCCACTATTGCATTCTACTTATGATTTTTTCAATATGGGAACAATTTTACATGGTGCAAATTATAGGGGCCAAGTAAAATCGATTCTAAAGAGATTAAATAAGCTTCTCGCATATGAACAAGAAATAAATAAACATCAAATTGAAAAAGTGAAACTGAATTCTCAAGTCAGAAGCTTGATTGAAGTTTCTGAAGTTTATAAAGAGGATCATTTCTATGATCTCTATTTAAAGAAAATGTTTAATCAATTTGAGTCTCAAAAAAATAGAGCAGTAGATTTTTTCGAAGCCTGTGAAAATGTTTTTTCTGATTTAGAAGATGTTATAGAATTTTCCTATCTTGAGTTAAGTGCAAACGGGCAAAGAATGATTTCTCCCGAGAGCCATTCAATGAAATTCGTCTCAATTCCTTCTCTCTTTCTAGGAAGAACATGTAAAGACGGTATAGAGGAATTTGCTCAAAATATGGGATCTCAAGTCGCTGTCGAATTGTTAGGCGGAGAGGTCATGTCCTTAAATATTAAAGGCAGAATGTCTCATCCTGAACTCATCATTTATTTAAAGCTAAATGATGTTCAACTTGCAGAGAGATTCGATTGGATGAGTTTTGAGAACTATTTAAATGGAATTTATGCTTCATTTAATGAAAGTGGAAAAGCAGTTATAAAAAGAGAAGCAAGGTTTCTCTCTCCTTGGGAGACATTCTCAATTTTTGATAAACAAATAAAAATGGCTTCACAAGGCGATATTAAAAATCAAATGGCCCTTGTGGATATAGATCTCTCAGACCTTATTGCAACTGTTCGAATGGGAGAGTGTGGAGAATTTGCTTGGAAAGACTTCTTTCAAGATTTCATTACAAGAATTACAAGCTCTGCCACATGTGAGCTTAAATTTATTTCAATGGGTGTAAGTAACATTGGAGTTGTTTGCGATTACGATCATATTAATAAAGTCTTACCTCAACTGAAGAATGTAGCAGTACGTTTTTCTTATTGGAGATATTTCGAAAAATCTGATGCACTTTTAACTAAGAGTTTAAAGCCAGAAGTTAAAATGATTCCAGCTTCTCCGGAAGCTTATCTCTTGCATGTTGAAGATGTTAAATTTTCTGCTCTTGATGATTTAGAGTCCCATGCTATTAAAATGAAAACTAAAGAGATTGTATGGGGAAAGGCCCCAGAGAGGACTTTATAGTTTATGAGATTTCGTTCTCGTCATTTAATTGATTTAGAAGTATTAGGTAAGAACTTTAAAAAATTAAAAACTCTTTGTCCCAATAATAAATTTATCTTTATGGTAAAAGCAGATGCTTACGGGCATGGGGTTATTCCTATCGTAAGACACTCTGTAACTGAACTCGGAATCACAGAGTTTGGATGTGCCTCATTAGGTGAGGCGCTGCTCTTAAGAGATGAGCTCTTTGATCTTGAATTTGAACTCTATGTTTTTTCTGACGTGCAGCTTGATCTAGAAGAGTGTGCGGAGATTTATTTAAATAGAAGAATTATTCCCGTTATTTCAAATAATGAGGATTTAGATAATATTCTTGAAAATACTGCTTTTAAAAGGTTTCCTATTTTTCTAAAATTCAATACTGGAATGAATCGATTAGGCTTAGATATGCTAGACGTGGATTCCATAACTAGTAAGTTAAAGGAAAAAGGTAGAAAATCTATCCACCATTTGATGACTCATTTTTCTTCTTCTTCTCTTTCAATGAAAAAAAATAAAAAAAATATTGCACAAAGAGAAAATTTTTCAAAAATTAAGGAAGCATTCACTAGTGCGGGAATTGAAATTGAAAATTCGTCTATTTCTAATTCAGGTGCCATCGAGCAAAAAGTAGGACTAGAGGAAACTCATGTCAGACCTGGTCTTATTCTGTATGGCCCAAGCTCGCTTCTTCCTCAATATTCCTACTTGGGGCATTGGACTGGAGAAATCATCTCTAGGTTAGAGACCTATATTATTCGTTTCTTTAATGTGAAAAAGGGGCAACCAATTGGTTACGGAGCAACACCATGTCCTGATGATGGTGTTGTAGCTATCATAGCCTTGGGGTACGGAGACGGTTTTTCTACTCGGTACATTGGAGCTCGCTTAAAGCATAAAGGAAAAATAGGTGTTGTAGCTGGACGAGTAAATATGGATATGGCACAAATATTCTTTAAAAAAGGAGAAGTTCCTGATTTAGAAGTAGGTGAGCTATTTACTGTCTGGGATAATGACTTAGAAGGCTTTCAAAAATTCTCTATTGAAACAAAAACGATTCCATATGAAGTGTTTATTCATCTCACAAATAGAGTCCCAAAAATTTACTGTTAAGCTATTTTGTTAAGTTTCTCTTGAAGTTCCTTAAATTCACTTTCAATTTCTTCTGAGTTTAGTTCATCAAGTTCCGAAAGAACTTCTATATGAGCGGCGTTAATCTTTTGATATTTCTTTTCACCATTGTATTGCTTTACAAGATTATCTCTATGCTTAGAGAGTTCTGAAATTTGTTCATTTAGTTTTATGATCTTATCTTTCAATTCAGATAAATCTACGGATCCAGGAGATTCTAAATCAACACTCGCTTTTTCTTTACTTACTTGTAATTCTTTTTCTCTAACATGAAGCTCATCTAAAATACTCTTTGTGCTAGAAATAATATCTATTCTCGATTGAATACTTTTTAATTCTTGTCTCTTTTTTAGATCACTACTAATAAAACTTTTGTTGAATTTCTTCTCACAGAAATCATTGAGATGATTCTTAATATCATCAGCTTGAATTATAAATGTTTTATAGCTTGTTTCATCCAATTTCTCTTTATCAGTAAAAAGAAATGAGCATGCGCCAATTGATAGAACATTATTGTGTTTTAAGTTTTTTCTTTGATTCTCATCAATTTGTATTCCATTAATTTGCACTGGGTTCGAGGCTCCTAAATCTTCAATCTCATATCCATCTTCAATTTGATGAAACTTACAATGGAAACCAGAAACAAGATCATCTTTAAAAATCACATCACAATTTGGCCTTCTGCCAAATGTCATTTGATCTTGAAGCTCAAAAACTTCAGATGTGTCTTTATTTATTAGAAAAAATTTCAAAATTTACCTCTAGAGAGCTAAACAAAAACCCTCTATCGAACTAAACGGTTTTTTTTGTAAAAACCTTGAGTATTTATAACGGATTTATTCGCCTAAGACGGACTAATAGTTTAAACTTTTAATAACTTAGGGAACATGTGAAGGATTACTTGATCGCATAAGTCGGGGAAGATGTTTTGATTTTAAGCAAATTGAAAAAATTTGTAGAAATAATTGGTGCAATGACCATTGAGAATATTAGGGGAATCGGCCAAATTTGGCTATTCGGTCTAAGATTTTTCTATTGGATAGTAAAGCCACCTTTTCGTTTTAAATTACTAAGTGAACAATTCTACTTCATTGGAAATAAATCTCTCTTTATCATTACGTTAGCCGGTGGTTTTACCGGAATGGTTATGGCCTACCAAACTTACTTTGGTTTTAAATTGATTAATGTTGATTCATTGGTTGGTTCTGTTGTGGCCATTACGTTAGCAAAAGAATTGGCGCCAGTTCTTACGGGCCTCATTGTCGCTGGAAGAGCAGGTGCTGCTATGGCAGCTCAAATTGGTACTATGAAAGTTACCGAACAAGTTGATGCCCTTGAAGTCATGGGGATTGATAGTTATCAGTACCTTGCTGTTCCTAGAATTATTGCTGCTACATTTGCCTTACCAATGCTCAGTATCACTTTTCTCTTTGTGGGAAATATTGGATCAATTGTTGTAGGAACAGTTGCTCTTTTGATTGATGAAACAGTTTATATGTCAAAGTTAAGTGAGTTCATGTTCATAGGTGATGTCATGCAAGGGGTTATAAAGGCCACTGTATTTGGTTTTATCATTGCAGTTGTTGGAACATACTTTGGATTTAATGTAACTAAGGGCGCTGAAGGAGTGGGGAAGGGAACCAACCTCGCAGTTGTTTGGGGTATGATCTTAGTACTTGTTGTTGATTATTTCTTAACAAGCTTTCTCGTGCAGGTGCTTTAATGTTAACTTTTGAAGAACCTGCAGTAAGTATAAATAGTATTACGAAAGAATTTGGTGACCACACAGTTCTAAATAAACTGAGCTTTGATATTCCTCGAAATAAAATCACAACAATTTTAGGATTTTCTGGAGCAGGAAAGTCCACATTATTAAAACTCATTCTAGGTCTTCACAAACCTGATCAAGGTTCAATTGAAGTTTTAGGGAAAAATCTTTCTAAATTTAGACCTATTGAGTTACGAGAGTTTCGACAAAACTTTGGTATGCTTTTTCAATATGCAGCTCTTTTCGATTCTATGACTGCTGTTGAAAATGTTTATTTTCCTTTAAACGAATTTACCAGCCTTTCAATGGAAGAAATGATTGATAAGGCTAAAAAGTTACTCATTTCAGTTGGGATTAAAGATATCTCCTTTGATAGAATTCCCTCAGAGCTTTCTGGAGGAATGAGAAAGAGAGTGGGTCTTGCTAGAGGATTAGCGCTCGATCCACTAATAATGCTTTATGATGAACCAACGACAGGTCTTGATCCCATTACAACTAAAATGGTGAACGAACTAATAGTAGATACAGCTAAGAAGAATAAAGACCGAGGCATGACCTCGATTATTATTTCTCATGATGTAAAAGCTACCCTAAGAATTTCTGACTATGTTGCTTTTTTGGATCGTGGTAATATTGTTGAATACTTACCTGTTAAAGAATTTGAAAAATCAACAAATCCTCTTGTACAGGAATTTATTAATTTGTGAGAATTTTAAGATATGAATGAATTTAAAATTGGTCTTATGGCCATAGCAACCATGAGTATGGTTGTTTTTATGTCCTTAAAAATTACTTCAAACCAGTCTGGTTTTGGAGATTATATTACGTATAGGACTATCGTTTCTGATGCCTCTGGTATCTTTCCAAAAACTCCAATTAAAATTGCCGGGATTAATGCTGGTCGAATTCTAAAAATCGAACTGCAGGGAAATCAGGCCCTAATAACTTTTGAAGTTCTTGAAGAAGTTAAAATTGTTAAAGATTCAAAACTAAAGGTAAAGACTGTAGGTTTTCTTGGAGACAAGTATTTAGAAATAAGCGTTGGTCATTCAGCTGAAAGACTGTCACACAACGGTTTTATTTTGTCTCATGAAGGTGCTGGTGTTGAAAAATTGGTGAAAGATGCCAGTGACGTTCTAAATGACGTTAAGGTTATGATAAAAACTTTAAAAGAATCTATTTCTCCTGAAGGAGAAGTTTCTCCAGTCAAAAAAATGATGGATGACTTTGTTGAAGTTGCAGCTAACGCTAAAGCGGCTACTGAAACACTCAAAAAAGTTATCACGGGCAATGAAGAGAAGTTTAATAACCTCATTGCTAACTTTGAAAGATTTTCTGAACAACTGGCTTATCATACTGATGATCAAGAACAAAATAGTGCTATGAAAGATGTTAAGTCCATTCTCGGAAGTGCTGATGTCATGATGAAGGATTTACAAGATCTTGTGGCAGATGTTAGAGAAGGAAAAGGAACAATTGGAAAATTCCTAGTTGAAGAAGATATTGCTGATGAAGTGAAGCAGACACTATCTAGTGTAAGTAAGCTTGTTGGAAAAGTTAATGATATTAGATCCGAATTAAATGTTTTCATTGGAGCTGGTACAGAAGAGGGAAGTTCTACAACTGCAGCTCTTCGAATCTTTCCTTCTCCTGAGAGATTCTATATCCTAGGTGTTTCTTCTTCTGACTTCGGTCCAGATATTGAAAAGGAAACAACTACAACAGTTGGTGGTGTGACAACGATTTCGACTGAGAAACTGAGAAAGAAGGATACTTTCAGGTTTGATTTACAAATTGGTCGAAAATTACATAATTGGTACTTTAGGGGAGGACTCATAGAGTCTACCGGTGGAATTGGAGTTGATTACGATTTCTTTAACGGTGCTACTAGAGTTACATTTGATGCATTTGATTATAGAACAGGCCTTGGTCCTAACTTAAGATTAGCCACAGAAGTTCAGTTGTGGAACGTTTTCTACGGAAAAATTTCCGGAGTAGATTTGGCAACAAATCAACGAGCTGGAATGTTTAGTCTAGGTCTTAAGTTTAATGATGAAGATATTAAAGGACTGTTAGGTTTTTTCTTATAGGTAAGTAATGGAAAAGTGTTGGTTAATAAGAACTAAAAATAAACAAATTCTGGGACCTGTTTCAAAACAGAAAATTCTTGATTTTGTAAAAAAAGGATCGTTAGCTCCTGATGATGAAATTACCAGCGGTAATGGATACTGGTTTTCTATCAAAGAAAAAACCCTTATTGAGAAATATCTCAATGGAGATATTCCTCAAGGTTTCAATCCTGTTACCGAAGCTCCAAATGTTTTAACAACAGCTGAAACACAAGGTAATGAGCTTACTGGATCATTGAATCCAAATACGATGCCTAAGAAGGAGAGTGCTCCTGAAGTAGTAGCTGAACCAGCTCTTACTACAGAGGATGAAGATCAAGTCCCTTCTGAAGACGATTTAGGTTATCCAGATATGGGGGCGAGTAGTGAGAGTTCTGCCAAACCTACTGGAGATGACTTAGAATATCCAGAAATGGGTGATCTTGAATATCCTAACATGAGTGACGTTGCAACTCCTACCAAGCCTACTCCTGTCCAAGCTCCAGTTAATAAAGTTGAGGCTCCATCTCCTGTTACTCAGGTAAAGGCCTCTGCCAATGTTGAGACACAAGAGCCTGGAAATGATGAGGAAGGGAAACTTCCTGAAAGTGATGACCTTGATTATCCTGATATGGGAATGGAAGCAGCTCCTGCAGCACCTGTCGCTACGGTTGATGAAGATGCTACAGATCCTGGTTTTGACTTCAGTGAAAGTTCTGCTGATGAATCAGCTAAGGTTAGTGAAGCGGTAGGTGAAAAAACTCAAGATGAGATTATTTTTTCTGAACCACCTCTTGTAAATGAAGATGTAGCTCCTGATTTTCCTACTGAAGAAGTTTCGGAAGATTCAACTTCTAAAAAAAAAAGTAAAAAACAACTAAAGAAGACAAAGAAGAAAAATCAAAACCAAAGAAATGATAAATTTCTTCTTTATATATTATTTATCTTGGTTGGAGTCATTCTCTTTGGTGCTTATTATTATTTTACCAATGTTTTAAATTCTGATATCACAAAAGTAGAAAATCCATTTATCCAAAGCGTTCATGCCCAAGTAGAGCCTAAGGGCTTTGCTAAAAAAAAAACTTTATAGAGCTTGAAGAGCTTAAAAATGAGTTTTATAAAATATCATTTAGAGTCACGGGTAGTGGATTAACCATACTGAAATCATCGACTCAAGCTATTACAGAATGTAAGTATCAAAATGATTTTCAACTAAAATTAGCCCTTGTCCTAGCAAAGAGAAATTCTCTATTTAAAGATCAGTTTAAAGAATTTGTAAAAAGATGTAGTTCTAAGTTTAGTGAAAGATCTTTAGATATACTTCATTACCCTTATCAACAAGGAGAAGACTTTAAAATTGTTAAGAACTATCTTTTTTCTAGAGGTTTTACTAAAACTGAAATCTCTTTGTTTAAAACTATTTGGAATAAGAAATATGGGAAGTTTTCTGAATTAGAATCAATCTCAAAAATTTTAAAACAGATAAAGGAAGCAAAATCTGAATTAAAAAAATATCGTCTCTATAACTTGTTAATAGATATATCTAAAAAAAGTGATTCTGTATTTTTAAAAAAACTATTAGCATCTGTAAGCTATGGGCATATTGGTAATCGCAGCCTTTTATTGAAGAACTTTAACGAACTTCTTTCAATTAATGAAGTCTTCTATGCACTTGACTTGAATCAACGATTTGTAAGTTATCAAAATATAGATTTATATTTTTCTCTAATTAATCAACTCTTCAATTCACTTAGGAACAAAATTGAGGACGAAGAGCTCATTAGAATCTTTGACTCTAACTTTAAATTTTTAGACTACTCAAAAAAGAAGATTACATATCAGACGGATGATTTGGATTGGGCATTAAATGAGTTACGAGAAAAAATGAATACTTATCGTTATGGTTTAAAGTTTCCGGCATATTGGATTAAAGAAATTGAAGGACGTACTTCTACTAAAGAAAAAGATGAGTTTATTCGAAAGCAGGAAACCAAAAGGCTTGTTAAACATTTAAAACCTATAGATATGTGGATTTTTAAATATAATCTTCCAATAGATGAAGTCGAAAGAAAGCTTGTAATTAAAAAACTTCTCAAAAAATATAAAAGTGATTTACTATCAAAATATGTGGTACTTGATTTAATTGAAGTGCCAAAAATAAAAAAAATACTTTCTAAGTCTCTTCGTGAATTGGCAAAACCTCGATTTTCTTTACAGAGGGCGTATTACCATAATAACTTAGAGCTAGGAAAAGAGTCTTCTCTTCTTATTTATAAACTTCTACAGATGGGAGAGGAGAGTGATGAGTTTATTTGGTGGTTATTGCTGTGAATGAGAAATTATTTGTTTATCCTACTGATACGGTTTGGGGAATTGGAGGAAATATTTTTTCTAAAGTTTGCTATGAGAAAATCGCGAATATAAAAGGGCATGCAGAGAAAAAACCATTAAGTGTTATTTTTTGTAGTATTAAAGATATTCGTGAACTTATTGAATTCCCTAAGACTTACTCTGATAACTGGTTGGAGACTTTCTTCAAGTATGAGTCTACCCTTGGAATTCCTAAGGAATGGTCAAAGAAAGAGTTACCTCAATGGATTTGTGAAGATAGTCAGTTTCTCACTATTCGCTGCCTAAATTCAAAAGTTATAAAGAATATAATTGATAAGGCAGGAGGACCTATAACTTCAACAAGTTTGAATTTTTCTGGTTTTCCTCCCATCATTGATGGTGTTGAAGCAAGAGACTTTTATGAAAATCATATCACTGATGAAGTTTTTATTGAAAATCATGAAGCACCTTGTTCAGGAAGATCATCAACAATAGTTCTTATTAGTGAAGAGTCACATACGATAGTTAGAGAAGGTCAATATATCAATGAAATCAAAGAACATCTTAAATTACTCTCAACCTGATTTTTATCGCTTTACTTCTGACAGTGTTGAATTGGCCCGCTTTGTTAATCAATTTATTGGTGGTCGTAAAGTAGAGTCTGTTCTTGATTTATGCTGTGGTTGTGGAGTTGTAGGTATTGAGTTTGAGTCGCTAAATAAGAATATAGAGAAGTTAACCTTCCTAGAGCTTCAAGTCGATTTTCGTGAACATATATTAGAGAATACAAAAAATTTAGATTGTGATTTCGAAATTGAGATTTGTGATTTTCAAAGTTATAAGAGCGCTCAACAATATGATTTAATTTTATCTAACCCTCCTTACTTCGAACTTGGAAGTGGTCGAATAGGTCCCGATAAGAAACGGAATTTATGCCGTCATTTTGAGATAGGAATAAAAGAAAAACTAATCAAGAAAGTTTTTGAACTTCTGAATGATGGAGGACAGGCTTTTGTGGTTGATCGTGACGATTTATGTAAACTTGATTCACGAATTGAAAAAGTAGGTGAATTAAATAAGGCCAATCTATTCAGATTTTTTTTGAATATAGATTGAAGTTAAAATTTCTTTTACTTCTGGATCTTCAATTTCTGAAAGTAAATCCATGGCTTCATTTTTTAATTTCTTATAGATCGGTGAGTACTTATGAAAAATCTTTTTCTCTTTAAGGTTGTCTTCGGGCTCTGGTTTTACAAAGCTTTTTGAGATATTGACCTGCTTTTCGAAGTGAACCGTATTATAAATAAAGGTAATTCTATTAACTTTACCTTTAAGTGTAGGGAATTTTGCAATAATTTTCTTCTTAAGTTCTTCTTCTAGAAACCCAAGTTGCTGTGAAAAAGCTGAATGATTGGTTAGAACCGTTAGATTGTTATTATGGTTTTTTAAAGGAATAGTATACTTTCCAAGCCTATCTCCTACAATTTTAGGCCATGCTTGAATTAGGGAAAGAAAGTCAAAAGTGTCCTGCCCAAAGAACTTACCACCAGAGGTTCTAACGCTTCCTGTTGAATTTTGCTCCAATAGATTGGCTAAACTCTTAAAGTGATTCTTTTTTTTCATGGGCTTAATCTCCAATAAACGGTGGAGATTGGCAAATTTGAATAGAGTTTACTATAAAATAAGTTGCTAGATATTGCTAAGTCCTGAAAATCCGAAGAGAACAGTCTAAAAAAATTGTACAAAGAGTTTTCAGTGTATAAAAACTCAAGCATAATGACTCTATATGAAACAGATCATCCTACTATTCTCTCTATTCTTAACTTCTTGTGCAGGCTACCAGTACAAGTACCAAGATAACCCATTTTCTAGTTATGATGTAAATAGTGTTTCTATTCCAGCTTTTCTTAACAAGTCTCTTGTCCCCAATATCAGTGCAAAATTCACTTCGAGCATTAGTTCTGTTATTTCTCAAGATACAACATTAAAGATTTATAGTGGAGATAGTGATCAAGCTGATGCCACTTTGGTGGGAATTATTTCTTCCAGCACTAAGAGAAATGAATTTTTAAGAACTGTAAAAACGACTTTAATTGATGAGACTTACTCTTCTTCAATTGGTAATAGAAGAGAATTCTATCTCCCTAGTCAAACTAGTTTTAAAGTAAATTTATATTTAATCTTAATAAAAAAACCAACCTCATCTGATTTGAAATTAATTCAAAAAGATTTTCTTCCCTTTCTAAATCAGCATCCCAAGGTCGTCTTCACGAAGTCGATAGATTTAACTGCTAGCTTTAGTAGAGTTTTGAATGCTAACTCTGGGCCAGATGATGGAGGGGTTGTAAATGCAACTAAGAACCGCGAAATTTTAAATAAGTCAGTTGAAACTATGGCAAATAGTGCTGCTACTGTCTTTAGGGAAACGGTGCTCAATGCCTTCTAGTAAATGGTTTCCTTGGGACTTTCAAAAATCGTGTCCAAATACTATTGATATTAAGAAACCAGGTCTCCACGCAATTCAGTTCTGTGATGAGTTTATCTCGCATATTTTACTAGAGAACTTGCCAAAAGAACTATCAGAAAATGGGGCGTTATTTAAGGTTAATGCCGCTGATCTCACTCCTGATTGGTTTGAAGAAAAGTTTTTGACCATGTCACTTTTTGGAACACAAGATAGCTACCTTGTTATTGAATCTCATAATTTAAATGCCAAAACAAAGAAGTGGCTAGAAGAAAACCCTTTTGAGATAACTGATAAATTCTTAATCTTTTCATTTCCAAAATCCTCAAAGATATTTGATTCTTTTTCAAAGAAGCTTAAAGGTGAGTTCATTAAGATAGAAGCTCCACGCTTTTGGGAAGGGATGCAGCATCTCGAGTTTATTTGTGATTACTTTGATTTGAGTTTGCCAATGAATGTTAAGAACTATCTTCTACAGTCTTTGGAAAATTCTAGTTACGAATTTTATCAGGCCGCAAATTTAATTCAACTCTACTTCCCTGGTGGTAGTCACATAAAACTTGAATATATTCAAAAGCTGATTAGGTCTAATAAGCTGGATCACTTTGCTCTAGCAAGTATGTTTGGAACGAAGAGAAGGGCAGACTTCTTCAATCTTCTCAGCTCAAAAGAATTAGATTTTGAGCAGATGAGATTTCTTTTTAACTTCATGCAGGGGCATCTCTTTAAAATGATGGATACTAGCTATTGTGACGGTAAGGCAAGACTAAGTAAGTATGATAAAGAAATTCTCTCTCATTCTAAGGCCTGGGGTCGGGACGAGCTGCAAGTTGAGCTTCATCTCTTTGGCGAGTTAGAAGTAGAAGCAAAGTCAAAGAACCCTCTACTAAAGAATAGACTTCGTTTGGAATATCTAGCCTCTTTCTAAGTTAAATAAGATATTTATATAGCAGAAACTGAAAAAGGAACCTATAAGGTTCCTTATCATATTCAGAATAGTCTTTAAAAATTAAAGGCTATTAACTTGCTTAGTCAGTCTTGAAGTTGTTCTAGCAGCAGCATTTGGCTTGATAACTCCATGCTTAGAAAGTCTAGCTACAAACTTTTGAACTTTACCTAATAGGCCAGTTGCAGTTGCTTTGTCATTTTCTTCGATTGCTTTACGAATCGCTTTAACAACATTTTTTGTTGCAGATTTTCTTACAGTATTTCTTTCTGTTCTAACAATTGTCTGTCTTGCTCTTTTTTTAGCAGATTTGTGGTTTGCCACAAGTCACTCCTACGTTAATTGTATAACTTAATGCACTTCATTAGTTTTCTATTCAGATTATAGTTTTTAAAACATCTGCTGGTTATTGGCAAGTTAAAATTCTTCATTTCTTTTGATGCTTTTTACAAAGTGATTAATTTCGGTAGCTTATTCATAATTTCAAGGGGTTATCTGTTTGTGAAATGGTAACAGCAGGCGTATGATCGTGTGGATTTTTCATAGCTCAATAAACAAAGAAAAGGATTCTATATGTCTGAAATTAAAACTATCGGTGTCGTTGGCGCTGGTCAAATGGGGCGAGGAATTGCTCAGGTTGCAGCAATGTCTGATTTTGAAGTGGTTATTTTTGATATTTCTGAAGGAGGCTTAAATTCCGGACTTCAATTTATTGAAAAACAACTTAAAAGAGGTGTTGATAAAGGTAAGTGGGATGATTCTTTTGTTACCAAAACACAATCAAAACTAAAGGGTGTAACTTCAATAGCTGACTTAGGTTCTTGTGACCTTATTATTGAAGCAGCTACAGAAAATAAGAAAATTAAATTTGAGATATTTAGACAAATTGATGAAGTGGCAAAGCCCGGTGCTATTCTTGCTACTAACACTTCCTCAATCTCTATAACTGAAATTGCAGCGGTAACGAAGAGACCGGAGTTTGTAGCTGGAATGCACTTTATGAACCCAGTTCCTGTAATGAAATTAGTTGAAACCATAACTGGTCTAGAAACAAGTAGCGATACTATTAAAACTGTTGAAGCTGTTTCTGAAAAAATGGGAAAAACGGTAGTTAGAGCAGATGACGTGGCGGGGTTTGCTGTGAATCGAATTCTCATGCCAATGATTAATGAAGCTTTCTACACTCTCTATGAAGGCGTAGCAGATGCTAAAGGTATTGATAATGCCATGAAGTTAGGTTGTAACCAACCAATGGGTCCATTAGAACTGGCAGACTTCATAGGCCTCGATACTTGTCTCGCAATTATGGAAGTTCTAAATGAAGGATTAGGTGATACGAAGTATAGACCATGTCCACTTCTTAAAAAATATGTAGCAGCTGGTCGTTTTGGACGTAAAGTAGGAAAGGGTGTTTATGAATACTAATTTTGAAACAATTACTTTTGAGGATCAGGATGATTTTGGAGTTCTTACTTTAAACCGTCCCGATAAATTAAACGCCTTAAATCTAAAAGTTCTAAGTGAGTTAAAAGAAATTTTAACTTCATTAAAATCATCTTCTATAAAAGGAATGGTTTTTACTGGAGCTGGAGAGAAAGCTTTTATCGCAGGTGCAGATATTGCTGAGATGTCCGACATGACTGTCGAGCAGGCAAAGGAATTTGGCGAGCTTGGTCAATCAGTGACTTTATTATTTGAAGAGTTACCGTTCCCTGTTATTGCAGCGGTTAATGGATTCGCGCTCGGTGGTGGATGTGAAATGGCCATGAGTTGCGATTTTATTTATGCTAGTGAAGCTGCTGTTTTTGGTCAACCTGAAGTAAAACTTGGCCTAATACCCGGTTTTGGTGGTACTCAGAGACTAGCAAAAATCATTGGTAGAAATTTCGCAAAAGAAATTATTTACTCAGGAAGAAATGTGGCTCTTTCTGAAGCGAAAGAATTAGGACTTGTTGTAAAGAGTTTTGCTAATAAAGAAGAGTTAATGGCCGGTGCTTTTAAAACTCTTGGGAAAATATCTCGCAATTCTCCGAAGGCCATAGCAATTTCTAAATCTGTTATGAATGACGGAAATGACCTCACGGTCTCTTTAGGATTAAAAGTTGAGTTAGAACAATTTAGCGAAATCTTTGGTTCTGAAGATAAGAAAGAAGGATGTCAGGCCTTCGTTGAAAAAAGAGCAGCAAACTTTACAGGTAAATAAAGGATATTAGTATGAGCGTAATGCATGATTATCAAGAGATTCGTGATTTAGTAGCAAAGTTCACAGATAGTGAAGTGGCACCACTAGGGGCCCAAATTGATAGAGAAGGAAAAATTCCTGAAAGCCTTGTTAAGATGCTTGGAGAGAATGGTTTTCTTGGAAGTTATGTTCCTGAAGAGTACGGTGGAGCCGGAATGGACTACACTTCTTACTCAATCATTGTCGAAGAAATTTCAAGAGGCTGTGCTTCGACTGGTGTTTTAATCTCTGCTCATACTTCTCTTTGTATTTATCCTATACTTGCCTATGGTAATGAAGAACAAAAGAAAAAGTTTCTTCCAAAGCTCGCTAGTGGTGAGCATATTGGTTGTTTCTGTTTAAGTGAACCTAATGCTGGTTCTGATGCAGGGTCATTGACAACTTTTGCTGAAGATAAAGGTGATTACTATGAAATCACAGGAACAAAGAATTTTATAACAAATGGTAAAGAAGCCAATATTGCCATTGTTTTTGCCAAAACGACGAAAACAGATAATTACAAAGGAATTTCAGTATTTATCGTTGATACTAGTGCTGAAGGTTTCGAAGTTATGAAGTGCGAAGATAAACTTGGAATTAGAGGATCTTCAACAGCACAGATTGCCCTTGATAAGGTGAAAGTACCAAAAGAAAACCTTCTTGGTGTTTACCAAAAAGGTTTCTCCATTGCTATGGGAACTCTTGACGGTGGGAGAATCGGAATTGCTTCTCAGGCCCTAGGTATTGCAGAAGCAGCTTTCAAATATGCCTTAAGATATTCAAATGAGAGAGTACAATTTGGTAAGCCATTATCAAATCTTCAAGCTATTCAGTTCATGCTTGCTGATATGAGTACAAAAATTGCAGCATCAAGACTTCTTATTTTTGAATCTTCACAATTAAAAGATAAAGGGCTCCCATATTCTAAGCAATCAGCACATGCGAAGTTGTTTGCTTCTGAATCGGCCATGTGGATCACGACAAAAGCGATCCAGATTTGTGGTGGAAATGGTTACACGAAAGAGTATCCAGTAGAAAGATTTTTTCGCGATGCAAAGATTACTGAAATTTATGAAGGGACTTCTGAAATTCAGAGAATTGTTATTGCGACGAGTGAGCTTAAAGAAATTCAGTAATGCTTGCTGAATTTTGACAATAATGATACGAATTAAACCATAAATTATTGAATTACGAAGCTCTGCTTGACGCAGGGTTTCTCTTTTATAAATCGGGATGTCGACTTGTTTAAGAAGATCTTGGAGAATATTGGAATGGCCAAAAAGAAAACGACTAAGAAAGTAGCCAAAAAAGTTGCTAAGAAAGCTCCAGCCAAAAAAGCTGCGAAGAAAAAAGTTGCTAAGAAGGCTCCAGCTAAGAAAGTTGCTAAAAAAGTTACAAAGAAAGTTGCTAAAAAAGCTCCCGCAAAGAAAGTTGCTAAAAAAGTAGCTAAGAAAGTTGTAGCTAAAAAAGCTCCCGCAAAGAAAGTTGCTAAGAAAGTAGCTAAGAAAGTTGTAGCTAAAAAAGCTCCAGCTAAAAAAGTAGCTAAGAAAGTTGTAGCTAAAAAAGCTCCAGCTAAAAAAGTAGCTAAGAAAATTGTAGTTAAGAAAGCTGAACCTGTTAAAAAAGTTAAAGCTGTAAAAAAGATTGAAGCTAAGAAAGTTGAATCTACTCCAGTTGTTGCTAAGGCAGTAAAAGCACCAAAAGCACCAAAAAAAGTTAAAGCTAAGAAAGTATCAAAAGAAGAAATAAAGGAAGTTAAAGAGCAAATTACTGAAGAAGTTATTGCTCTTTCTGACGACTTTTCATTGAATGATATTTTTGGTGCTATTAGGTCTTTAGATTTCTTTATTGACGGTGTTGATGAATGTCTTGAAAAGAGATGTGATAACCCGGTATCTACAGTTGGTTACTGTCGTTTTCATTACATTAAGAATTGGAAAGATATTAAAAGAAGAAATTCAATTTTAGAAGAAGGTAAACTTCAACTATTCATTGAAGAGCTTTCATCGAAGTACACTCAGAAAAACCTTGAATCAATTCTAGAAGACTTATCTAATGAAAAGTCTTTCTTTGGTGTTTTAAAAGAATTAGGTATTGATGCAGGAGAAGTAGACTTTGATTTAAATGATGATTCTGAAGATGCAGACGATTCAGATATTGCTTTTGAAAGAAAAGGAAGTAGTGCTAAGAATTACTTAAACGAAGAATAAATTAATCATTGATATGTTTATAATAAAGGCCTCGATTGAGGCCTTTTTTTTTTACTGATTAAGAAGATTGTCTGCCATTAGGTGGAGACCTATATTTTCTCTCGAAATTTTATAAAAGAATTTGTGTCCTTTAAATTCTGCTTCAAGCCATTCAGCCTGGTAGTCGCTCCAGTCTTTGCTCGCAAAATAAACATCAAAAAATGAACCAATAGAGTCAACTAAATCATCAAGCATTTTTTCAGCTTCAGTCGAGTCATCTAGGTCTTTTGAAATAAAATAACTTACTGGAGTGATCTTGTCGTCTTTAGGGCTGACAAGGCTTGTGATAAATAAAAATTCATCAGCATAGGTAGATCCATAGACTTCGAAAGTCTTTTCTACGTCATTACACTGACTTTCGTAGACTTCATTCAGAAGATCGCAGACCTTTTTAGTCCACTCTTTAGGAAGAGCAATAGGTTGAGTAGTCTGTTCTTTTCTCGATAGCATTTATTACCTCTTTGAAGCTTTGTTATGGGAGATTTACACTATATAGAGGCAAGGAGCAAGGCTGTTATGAGAACTATATTAATTGGAAATAAGAGAATCAAAGTTATTACTCATCAGAAATTTTCTAGTGAGGACTTATGGGATGAGTGCTGTTTCGAATTTAGAGAAATAGGACGCAGTGAACTTTCTTTTTCACGGCCTGTAGCTAAACTTACTCTCGATAAATTAGACTACTTAGAAATATTCTTTAAAATTGCCGGAAAATGGAAGAAATATAAAATTACTGAGCTAGTGCCAGTCTTAGAAGTTGAAGGTCAGACAGAGTATACCAAGGTGAGCTTTGAACTTCCTAAGAGTCAAAGGCCAGACTTCGAACAAAGTTTTCGCATTGCAAGATGTTGTTAATCATCCTTAGGCCTTACGAATTCAGTGCTGTATGGTTTAATGACGCAAAAAATTAATGCGAAAAGGAGACACTATGTCAGTTTATATTCTATCAGGAGCAAGAACACCAAGTGGGAGTTTTCTTGGATCACTTTCTTCAGTTTCAGCACCAAAGCTTGGGGCAGTTGCTATTAAGGGAGCCGTTTCTAAGGCCAGTATTGATCCTTCTAAAGTAGAAGAAGTATTCATGGGGAATGTTGTGCAAGCGGGAGTAGGACAAGCTCCTGCAAGACAAGCAGCTATATTCTCAGAATTGTCTGAATCTGTTCCATGTACAACTGTAAACAAAGTTTGCGGCTCAGGATTAAAAACAATTATCATGGGTGCTCAATCAATTCTATGTGAAGATAATCAGCTTGTTGTTGCAGGCGGTATGGAAAATATGTCACTAGCTCCTCACTTAATCATGAACTCTAGAACAGGAGTTTCTAAGTTTGGTGCGGCAGAAATGAAAGATGCTATGCAATGGGATGGGTTATGGGATGTTTATTCTGATCAACCTATGGGAAATTGTGCAGAAGAGTGTGTAAATAAGTTCAATTTTACAAGAGAACAAATGGACGCCTTTTCAATTGAATCGTTCAAGAGAGCTCAAAATTCTATTAAAGAGGGTATCTTTAAAGATGAGATCGTTCCTGTCGTAATTAAAAGTAGAAAAGGTGAAACTATAGTTGAAGAAGACGAAGGTCCTCTTAAAGCGAAGTTCGATAAAATTCCTACTCTTCGTCCAGCCTTTAAAAAAGATGGAACTATTACTGCGGCAAATGCTTCAACTATCAATGATGGTGCAGCGGCAGTTGTTTTAGCAGGTGAAGAATACAAGGATCAAGCAAACTTTAAAATTGTTTCATGGGCAGGTCATGCTCAAAATCCTACTTGGTTTACTACAGCGCCAGCAGAGGCAATGAATAAGTCTCTAACAAAAGCAGGATTAAAAATCGAAGATATTGATTTATTTGAAATAAATGAAGCATTTGCAGTTGTTACAATGGCAGCAATGGAAGAATTTAAAATTGACCATAGTAAAGTGAATGTTTTTGGTGGTGGAGTAAGTTTAGGTCACCCAATAGGATGCTCAGGAACTAGAATTGTAGTAACATTAATGAATGCTATGGAAAAGAAGAATGCAAAGTATGGCATGGCCGCGATCTGTATTGGTGGTGGAGAAGCATTAAGTTTAATTATTGAAAAATTAAAATAGCCGAAGGTATTTTTGGCTAAAATATAAAAACAGCTATAAGACAAAGAGAGAAATAATGACAACGACCGCACGGAAGCAAGTCGCAAAAAAGTCAGGTATGAGATCGTTCAAACCTGGCGAGCAGATGTTTAATCAAAATGATCCTGCTGATTCGTTGTTTATTATTCAAAAAGGTCAGATACGTTTATATATTCCTAAAGGGCGAGGTTTTGTAGACCTCGCTATTCTTCGCTCGGGCGAAGTTATTGGTGAGATGGGCTTCTTTGATCAGTCGGCAAAGAGAAGAAGTTGTTCTGCATCTGCTCTGGTCTCTACAGAAGTCATCGAAATATCTTATAATGCCTTTGGTAAGACAATGGAAGGTTTGAACCCTTGGTTCAAAACTATTATTAATACATTGGCAGATCGTTTAAGAAAAACAAATGCAAAAGTAAAAGAACTAGAGTCTAACTCTGTGGGAAGAGCTACGGGTGGAAGTGTAGGGGAATATGTATTCTTTCATACGACTGACGTTACAAAATTTCTTTCCATGTTCTTCTTAATTATAAAATCTCATGGGGAAGTTAAAGAAGGAAAAATGGAGATTCATTTAAATAAAATGAAATTCTATCTCTTTGATGTTTTTAATTTACCAGAAGTGAAATTTGAAGAATTTATGAGACTTTGCACTGAGGGGCATTTTCTTGAATTAGCTGACGATGAAAAAGGTTTTCCAAAACTCATTCGTGTCTCCCACGTTGAGCAATTTAGAGAGATGGTGGTTTTCTTTAATACTCAAAGGGTAACTGATGACTCTAAGAAAATTAAAGTTTCTGCTAGATGTGAAGTTTTATTAGGTGCAATTCTTAGACAACTTTCTACTGCAGGAGTTGATAAAGATAAGTGGCAAGCTGATATCTCAACTATTTTAAATGACTTTAAACAACAAGGTGTAAATGTTTCTGATGAAGATTTAAGAGATGCTGTCAGTTGTGGTTTATGTGAGGATATCTTAGTTGGAGAAGGAAATAAACTTACTTCAGTCATTAATTACACTAAACTCAAAAAGCTATTTCCTTCAATACGTATGATGAATGCTGTAACAAAAGTTAATGACACTAAATCTGGTCATAAATAGTTACTAGGCACTTCTTTTTTAATTCCCTGATGTTAAATATGTTACATTACAAGTTTGGGCGTTACTGTAAACAGCGTTAGCCGACAATTTTACAAAGTAACCAGACTGATAATTACCAGGAGTTTTTGGAGCAAAATTACTTGGTGAAGTAATTTTAATATTCTTATTCGAAGTGTATTTAGGATTTCCTGAAGACTTTTCAAGAGACCAGCTACTCGTGCTTAATTTTACACCATCAATAAAAACATCAATACTACTTTCCTGTGGTTTGTTGGGAATATGACAGTAACCGAAGTAGTCCCTTGGCGCCTGATAATCGACTTTTAAGCAGCTTGGATAAATTATCTCAGCAGAACCATTCAATTTTATCACATGACCAGTGTAAGGTTCTCCTGACGTAGGGAAGTATCTTGTATCTCTATTGTTTTGAATACCTTCGTAAGTGAAGCCACTACTAGAACTTTCGAAAACGGGACTTCCATTATCTCTTGTTACGACAATTGTACTGGGATCAATCTCTACATTACTTCCAGCAACCGGCCAGTAGTTATATCTGTGTTTTATAACTTGATCAGCTATGACGCTATTTACTTGGTCGAAAATACTAGCATAGTTTTCTGCACAGATGTCTGTGAAGTCTGTTTGAATATAACCTTGAGCTGAAGCAATATTTTGCGACATAGTTCGGTAAACTTTATTGGCCTCAAAGTAACTTTGACAATTATAAGAAGGAGCTATAGTTAGCATTCTCATCATTGAAGAATTTAGTTTTGGAGCGTTTGAGCAAGTTGAATTATACATTGAGTTTGAATTACGAAGAGAGCCTCCTGCGTATCCGCCTTTTAAACAAAGAAGATCGTGAGAAAGTCCATTTGCGTAATTTATTTTTTGCGAATTTGTTGCACCATAGTTTCCAGTAACAAAGGAGTTGTCATCCTCATTGGACATAATAATAACGACTGTATAAGAATTTTGTCTAAAAATACCATTTGAAATATTTGTTCTTAAAAGATCTCTTGCTCTCTTAGCTCCTGATTCGGAATTTCCTGAAACTGATGGGAAAGAGGAGATGATAGATGCTGCATTACTCTTATCAATGACTGATACACCTGAGGGAAATGATCCAGCTCTACTGAAGAAGTAGGAGTTAGAGTTTCCTGAGCCAATTAGAGGCGCCATCATAACTTGATAGTCAAAACGGTCAGAAATATAGTTAATGACATTATTTAATGCGTTTTTCGTACTACTTGAAATATATTTCGTTGAAGTAGAGTTGTCCCATATAAAAAGTAAGTCAACTGGAGGTCTAATTTGTGTGAAATCAGAGCATACAAAGGTACTTCCGGTGGCAACTGGTGTTGTTGAAATAGTTGCATTCTTCTTTCCCACTCCAAATTGATCTGGATTACAGGACCCAAGCACTAGAGTAATAAGAATAAGAAACCATTTTGTATTATTTTTAATCATGCTGACCTCAAAATAATTATATATCGTAACTCCTATCGGTTAGTTTGATTAAAACTTGAGTAGAACTCTAAGACTTAGTGCTAAGTAGGGAAAATTTTTAGCGTATGCCACCACATTTCAAAGAGTTAAAATGAAATATAGATTAAGTATTTACTCTTGGAGAATAAGAATGACTAGTTGGTATTACGTACAAGGAAAAGACCGTGTTGGCCCAGTTGAAGAGGTTGAATTAGGGAATCTTCTTCAAAATGGTATCTTAAATTCGGAGAGTTATATTTGGACTAAAGGTTTTGATAACTGGAAGAAGTTTAACGAAGTTTCAGAACTAGACCATGTATTAAATGCAGCAGGGTCGGTTGATGATGCTTTAGAAGAAGCGGATGAGTCGCTTGATTGGCAGACAGTATCTAAGTCTGAAAAACTTTTCATGATTAAAATAGGAATAGATAGAGGATCGGAAGAAGTTGAATATGGTCCTTATAGTTTAAATGAACTTTCTAAAGCTTATAGTGAAAAAAGAATCAATGAAAAAACACTTTTGTTTGTTCCTGGTCAAATGCAAGAATGGGGCTTTCTAGCTGACATTCCAGTGTTTGAAGAACTCTTTGATACCCTGCCTCCCGTTATAGATGAAATAGATAGAAGAAAAAACTCTCGAAAACCATTTGTTGCGCGAATGTTCTTTCATGATGAAGAGAAATTATTTGAAGGAGTCTGTAGAGACATTTCAATAGGTGGTCTTCAAATATTAGTTTCTGAATTTCCTGGAAGTGTAGGAGATGATGTCTCAATGAATGTTCATCCTGATAACTCAGACTACTGCTTTACTGCTAAAGGGCAAATTGTAAGAATTTTAGATGGAGGACAAGGCTTTTCTTTAAGGTTTATGAATCTTACTGAAGAGGCGAAGAGTTCAATTGATAATTATGTTAACAGAAACTAGAAAGAAATTTAAATATTTAGAAAAAAATTCTTTTAATATAAAGTCTCACTCTAAAGAAGAAAGTCTCTATGTTAAAGAATGGAAGACGACGAAAAATACAAAGATTCGTCATCATTTCGTTATTTTACATGATATTTGTGATCATCACGGCCGTTATGAGCCTCTCGCTGAGAGTTTGTGGCAACAATTCGATGAAGAAGTTAATATTACATTCATAGATTTCAAGGGACATGGACTTAGTTCTGGTACAAGGTCATATATTGGAAACTTTGACGAATATATTGATGATTTACACATGGTTTTAAACGAAGACGAAACTCAAGGTGTTAAGAAGGTCTTAATAGGGCAAGGGCTAGGAGCCCTAGTAGCTCTGTCATATATTGAATCCTATGAACAGACTGCGAAGAATATTATTGGCTCTGTTGTCCTAAGTAATCCTTTGCTTTTTCTGCACCTTGAATTACATAAAGTTCAGGATAAAGTCCTTAGATCCATAAATAAATATGCAGGTAAATTACGATTTCCTTATCATATTAATGGAAAAAACCTAACAAGTGATAGAGAGAGGTATGAAAGTTATAATTCAGATCCCTTGATAAATCACTATATGTCTTTTTCTCTTGTAGAAGAAATTCTTAGAAAAAGTAGACACCTCCTGGATTATTCCTATTTCTTAGATATTCCCCTATTAATGTTATTAAGTAAGAACGATTTCTTGGTCAATTGGTCAAAGAGCTCTCTCTATATAAAAGGAATGCCTAAACATTTGGCATACGAGTGTATCTATTCTCATTGCCTACATGATCTCTTTAATGAGAAAATAAGAGACAAGGTTTATACAGATATATATAATTGGTTAGAAAAAACCTAATAGGAAAACTATGAAGTCATTAATTTTAATTCTCTCTTTTGCCTTATCTTCTTGCTCTTTTACAAAGAGAAATTTAGTCCAAAGAGATGAATTTGAAATTTATGGAGGATCTGCTCACGGGAAAAGTTGGGACGATTCTCTGACTCTGAAAAGAGCATCATGGTATCTTGAAATGACGATGGCCTTTGATTTACTAGTGACAGAAATTGATGATTCTTCTGAGTTCTTTAATTGGTTTTCAACAAGTGAAAAGGTTGCAATTAATAAATGTAAGAAAAGTTATCTCGCTATCTATTACTCAAATGATAATGATTATATTTCTAAAAAAGACTTCTTAGCTAATGTTAAGAAAAGAGGGCTAGATGAAATTGTTGTTAATGGATTTGTTAGTGCTTTCCGATTACATCATCAATATGTACTAAATTCATTTAAATTGTATAAGACATCAGTATTATGTTCTCGAGATACAACTCATAAAGAATTCATTATTGAATTTGCAAATTACCCATCAGTTAAAATGTAATAGCAAAGACTGACTTTAATTTGTGTCATAAGCAGAAAATATTTAAAATATTCACATTTGCTATAAAGTTGTAGTTCTAACTGTCTGATATTCATGGGCTATATCCACTTATTTTGTTTAAAAATACCTTACTTTTTCCTCAAGATTTTCTATTAGGAGCCGAATAGTAGGAAGGTTAAACTTAATAAAATAATCTAACTGGGTTTATTGTGGAAAGAGAACGATTTGGACGATATTTAATTTTAGACCACCTTGTAGACGGTGGAATGGCAAAGATTTGTAGAGCACGTTTTCTTGGAGAACAGGCCGATAAGGTTGTTGCTATAAAGATGGTTCAGCCACAATTCTCAAAAGACGAAAATTTTAAAATTATGTTTATGGATGAAATTAAGACAACTTTTGCTCTTCTTCATCCAAATATTGTACAGACTTATGATTATGGAATGCATAAAGATCAGCTCTTTGTTGCCATGGAATATTGTGATGGTAGAAACTTAAAAGAGTATCTCGATAAATTAAAAGAGAGGAAATTTGTTTTTCCTGTTGAGATTTCGGTCTACATCATCACTCAGCTATGTCAGGGGCTTCATTATGCCCATACTTTAACAGATAAACTTACAGGTAAGGATTTACAAATTATTCATAGGGATGTTTCCCCTCATAATGTCATGCTTACCTTTGATGGTGCTATTAAAGTCATTGACTTTGGTATCGCAAAAACTGAATCAAACACAGAATCTACTCAGGCGGGAACAATAAAAGGGAAGTTATCTTACCTTGCTCCTGAATACCTAGAAGGACATGAACTAGATCCAAGGTATGATGAGTTTGCTGTTGGTATTTCCATGTGGGAAATGCTTTGTTCTAGAAAACTCTTTAAAGCTTCAAACGATCTTGCCGTTTTGAAGAAGATACAAGAGTGTAATATTCCTGCTCCTTCAAGTATAAATCCTAATGTACCAAAAGAGCTTGATGAAATAGTTTTAAAGGCCCTTAGTAAAGATAGAAACAAACGATATGACAACTTAGATCAGCTCAATAGAGCATTAGTTAAGTTCTTATTTTCTACTTACCCTGATTTTAATTCATCAGATTTAGGTTATTTTGCCAAAGAGCTTTTTAAAGATGAGATTAAAAAAGACAGAGCTAAACTTTTTGAATTCGGTAAAATTGATTTAAAACCATACTTAGCGGATTTAAAAAGAGAACAAACTGGTGGAACAGCCCCAGCTGAAGCTCCTGCTGCTACTTCCGAGAGTGTCGCAGCTTCAGAGAAAGAGAGACAGAGGGAAACAGCTTTCGATTTTGGTTTTGAAGAAGAAGAAGCACAAACTAAAACTAGAACTAGAGCAACTCGAAAGTCTGCTGCAACAAAATCTAAAGTAGATATTGATGAAAAGTTTGGTCACTTAGAAGAAGATAGTGAGCTATCGATAGATAAAGTAAAAGTAAAACCTCAGGTTGATAATGAAGGCAATGTTAAGCCAAGAATTCCTGATGCCACAAAGACCATTAGAAGAAAAAAATCAGCTAAAACGGCTACTAGAAAAATAACGATTAAACAGAAGAAAAGTCCTCTTCCAAAAGTCGCTTCAATTGCTATTATTGCGGGACTTGTTGCATTTGGTGCTAAGAATATTGACATGATTAAAGAGCTCGCAGGTCTTCAAGAGAAGAGAGTTGTAAAAGCTCCAAGTCAAAAGAAGAGAGTTCCTTCTTCTAATAAGAATGTTGAAAAAGATGAGGTTATTACTGACTCTAGAGGAGAAGTATCTGTAGCGTTAAATAACTTTAATAAGCATAAGCAGAAAGTATTTGTTGATGGAAAGAGAATGAAAGTTGATTTTCTAAATTCAATAAAAATATCTTCAGATAAAGCTCATTGGATTAGGGTTGAGAGTAGTGGGCGAAAACATTTTATTCAAAAAGTTAATTTTGAAAGTAGTGGAAACGAAAGCATTTCTGTTACAGAAAGTGTTTTTCAATCATATGGATATCTTAAAATGTCGAGAAGTTGTGCTAAGGGTAGTATAAGCTTCACTTTATTTGGAGAACCTAGAGTTGAAAAATTACCAATAAGGTCTCGCATAGGAATTCCATTTCCTGTTGAGTCTGAAGCAACTGGTGGTAAACCGACAGTGCATAGTGTTTATTTTAAGCTTGGAAAGCAAAATATTGAAAGGAAGATTGAATTTGAATTAACAGAAGATTCATCTGTTGATTTTTGCGAATTAATTCTATAAGAAACGTTGTATACCTTCGTAGTATATAAGCGCTCCATTTACTAAAAGCATTAATAAAACAATTCCATAACTTATAACATTATAAGTTGTGGAGTTTGTATATTCTCCCATGACATCAGGATCATTACATAGATTAATGATGAATAATAAGATTATAGGAATAAGAACTCCATTTATTACCTGAGACCAAATTAAAATATTAAACAAATTAATTCCTGGAAGCAGTACCATTGCAGCTCCAATTATAATGAGAGATGTAAAAATTGTAAAAAAGTTAGGGGCTTCTTTAAAAGTCTTATCAACGCCAGACTCCCAACCCATGCCCTCACAAACATAATAACTCGTAGCTAGTGGGAGCAGTGCCGCTGCAAAAATAGAGGCATTGAAGAGACCAATCCCAAATAGAATGCTTGAGTACTTACCTGCTAGGGGTTCTAAGGCCATCGCTGCGTCAGCTGCAGTTGTGATGTGTACACCTGAGGTATGAAGAGTTACAGCACAACAAATAATAATGAATATGGTGACAAGGAACATAAAGAAGCAGCCAACTATGACATCAACTTTAGAGTGCCAAAGATGTTTTGTGGTGATTCCCTTTTCTACAACTGCTGATTGTATATAGAATTGCATCCATGGGGTAATAGAAGTTCCAACAAGTCCTACCACAAGAGGCATATTTTCAGCCGTTAAGATTTCTAAATTGGGAACAAGGGTAGCATGAATAACTTCTCCCCAGTCGGGACCAATTATAAACCCTGATACGATATAGGAGAGATAAACAGTACAGCCTGCAATAAATATACGTTCTACTGTTTTATAATTTCCTTTGGTAATAAGAAGCCATACAAAGAGTGAACATATAGGAACTGAAATATATCTTGAGATACCAAAGATTTCCCCTGCTGAAGCAATTCCTGCAAATTCTGCCATAGTATTACCAAGATCAGCAAAAACTAGAAGAAAGAGTGAGTAGAAGGTAACTTTCAGGCCAAACTTCTCTCGGATTAAATCAGCGAGTCCTTTTCCGGAAGCAATTCCCATTCTTGCAGACATTTCTTGTACCATGATTAAAGCAACAGTTATGGGCATTAATGTCCAAAGAAGACCATATCCAGTTTTTGCACCGACAAGTGAGTAGGTCGCTATCCCTCCTGCATCATTATCAATATTCGCTGTGATAATTCCAGGACCAATTATCCCTAGGAGAATAATCATTCTTTTATAAAAAGAAGGGATCTTCTTTTTTTCTTTTTTTACTTTCTTATCTTTCATTTAGTAGCCAAGGCAGTAAATCATCAACTGAAATAATACCTAAAAGTTCCTTTGATTCATTAATAATTGGAGCATACATGAGATTATATTTGCTCATGAAACTAGCGACTTCTTTCCAGCCCGAATCGACTTGCATAGATTTAACATCTTTGGAGTTCATGACTTCTCCAATCTCAATATTATCTTTTTGAGTGATGAGTTTTCTAAGAGAACATTGGCCAATCAGTTTCTCATTTTTATCAACTATGTAAATAGAGTAAATAGTTTCTAGATCTTCATGTTCTTTGTATATTTTTTTTAAAATATCATCTTTCTTATCGTCCGCTAAAACAGACAAATACTCTGTGGACATTAATCCACCTGCTGTATCGTCTTTGTATTCAAGTAACTCTTGAATTTCTTCTTGAATCTCATCATCATCAATCCTAGAAATAATGTCTTCTGCTCTCTGTTCGCCTAGTTCATGGAGAAGGTCAGCAGCATCATCAGTATCCATTTCTTCGATAATGTCCGCTGCTCTCTCTAGATCTTCATTCCGAAGCATTGTGACTTGAAGATCATCATCGACTTCAGATAATGTTTCAGCAGCAGTTTTGGGATCAAGATTTTTAAAAATAATTCCTCGACCATGGCTATCTAGGTCCTCTAAAATATCTGCTAGATCGGCTGGATGAAGTTCTTTTATATCTTCATTGGATAAGTTTAATTTAACTGAAGACTGAATACTTTTATTGGGGATTGCGTGAACAAATTTCCAATTAATTAAAGCTTCACTTGTTAAATATTTCGAATTTGGTTTCACTAATTTAATAATTGAATCAATGGCACTTTGATAACCTAATCTTCTCATCATTGATCTAAGACCAATCGCTGCATGAGTCACTCTCAGGTTTGTTCCGGCCTTAATGAGTTGAATGTCATTTACTCTTACAACTTTCTTTCCCGCCGTATCAACAATTTGTCTATCGAGAACAATTTTTCCAAGGGGAGGGTACTCTACAGTATTTCCTGTAAATTGACTGGCCAGTATTGATGTTATTATTTTATTAGTTGTTACTTTTGGATAGGTCCTACTTCTTCCTTTAAAAGCATTATTTTTTACAATAATTTTCTTATGAGAATACTCATTTATATCATCCCAGGAAATATAGAAATATTGCCCTGAGTTCTTAAACTGAATGGCCAAGACAAGTGGGTAGACCTCTTCATAATCGACAAAGAAGTCTGAAAGGTTGCCTATCCTTATTCCATCTTCATTAAAGATTTTTGTCCCTAAGGCATCAGAAAAATGAATTTGGATTTCATTAAATCCTTTAAATATACCCATCTCTATTCACGCTCATCATTTCTCTTGTTTTGTTTAAAAATATTATTCTTTCTCATATTAAGAAGTCTTAATATTTCTGACGCCGTCTCTTCAATTGCCTTATCTGTTACATTAAATATGGGCCATCTCTTATTTTCTTTGAAAATTTCATTTGCCCATTCTAGTTCATCTATAACTTTTCTTTGGTCAGCGTAGTCTCCAGTATGATTAGCGGCCCCAAGATTTGAGAGTCTCTTCTTCCTAATCTCTAGTAGGGCATCAGGATCAATGGTTAAGCCGAATACTTTTCTTTGATCGACTTTAAAAAGAGTGTCAGGGATTTGAGTTCCTTTAACTAGTGGAACATTTACAACTTTTATACTGTGTTGGCTTAGGTAAACAGATAGGGGAGTTTTTCCTGTTCTGGAAATTCCTACTAGAACTACATCGGCAAGGTTTAATGTGTCTAAGTTTCTTCCATCATCATGGTTAAGAGTAAACTCCATTGCCGCTACTCTATTAAAGTATTCATCGTTAACTGCGTGTAAAAGTCCAGGTTCTGCCATGGGCTCTTGCTCAAAATAGTTTGAAAATGCAGTAAGAGCGGGACCAATCAGATCTAGGGCTCGAACATGTCTTTTTCTTGCCGCAACTCCTATGTAGTCACGTAATTCATTTGTAACAATTGTATAAATAATGAGGTCATGATGAATTGCTGCTTCAGTAAAAATAGCATCCACTTGTTCATTTGTTCTGACATTTTTAAATCTAGTGAAATAAACTTCACGATCAGGAAATTGGGTCATTATCGCCCTAGAAATAGCTGTAGCTGTTTCACCAGTTCCATCAGATATGATAATAATTTTTAACTTCCTAGGAAGTGACGCCATTTTTAATCCTTTTTAATAATTTTAACAAATTTAAGTATTTAGCATGTGAGAAAGAAAAAAACGCCTAGTTGTTTCCTATGAAATCTAGAGTTTGTTTGAGTATTTTATCTTGATCATGTATTGGATGAAAACAGTTCTTGGGGGTTACCTTCTTAAAGAAAGTTCTTTGGGATTTTGCCAATTGTCTGGTTGATATCGCCATCCTTTCTATATATTCATCTGTAGATTTAAATTCACCGTTAATAAATTGAATTGTTTCTTTATACCCAATTGATTTGAGAGGTTTTTCTTCTCCAGTAAATCCATTAGCGAGAAGATTTCTAACCTCTTCGACCAGTCCCTCTTTAACCATTTGAGTAGACCTATCAAGAATGATCTTCCAGTGCTCATCTTTTTCAAGATCTAAATATATATGAAAAATATTGAAATTATCGAGTCTGTTTATTGAAAAATCGTAGGGACTAAGTTGATCGAGCTTCTCTCGCTGTTCACTAATGGGAGAATTGGTCGAAATGAAATGCTCATAGGCCCGAAGGTTTCGATAATGATCATTTTCATGAAGAGTTTCATATGACTTAGGGTCATGCTCTTTTAGAAAATTTCTAAAAAAATGAATACCTTCATGTTCAAATTTTTTCTGAACTTCATTTCTTAAACTTTGGTCAACAGGAGCAGAGTCATACATACCTTTTACAAACGCCCTAATATAGAAGGCGGAACCTCCTGTGAAAATAGGTATTTTTCCATCTTGAGTTAAAGATTCAAGAAGTTCATCGGCACTTTTTAAAAAATCAGAAGCATTAATGGGGTCTTTTGCTGATTGAATACCAACTAAGTGGTGTTCACACATTGATAACTCATCATTAGTGGGTTTCGCTGTTCCTATATTTAATTCTCGGTAAAACACGAGAGAATCAAAATTGACAATAGCACTTGGATTTCCACTCTTATTGAGTTCTCTACATAGTCTTATACTAGTAGATGTTTTTCCACTTGCTGTTGGTCCTGAAATGATAATAATATTTTTCTTCATTTAAAAAACTTTGCAAGGGTCTGAGAGTCAAGAGTTACAATTGATTTACTCTCTAAAGCTTCTACCACTGATATGTCAGCAAGAATATGAAAAATGGCTTGTTCACTCAAAAAGAAATCTCTTAGAGAGAGTTTTTTTCCAATACTTAAAAGAGTGTTTTCAAAATTTTCTTCTGTGACAATACTGTGTTGCATTTCTAAAATAATATCGTTTAAGACTTCTCTAATGTTAAATGTATCAAAACATTTTGGAATGGTTCTCAGAGCATAGGTTGTTTCGTCTAGAGCATCTATTTCTAAACCTGAATGTCGTAGAAATACAAAATTCTGTTTAGCGATTGTTTGCAATTCAAAGGGTTCGCTAATCAGCAGGGGAGTGGTATTTTCCTCAATATAGGGAAAGTCAACTTTCCAACTTTTTAACCAGTAAGTTAAAAATAGAGCAAAAGAATCTAAGAGGAAAACATTATTTCCTTCTAACTCATAAATTAAATATCTTTGATCTATTCTTTGGAGTTTTTGTTTTTGCTCCAAAGTCTCTGAGATATGTGTAGAGGAAGGTAGATTTACGGGATTTGAAAAACTATTCCTTTCTGGAGTGTATGTTTGAAAAGGGCTATTAGAGAACATTTGAAGATCACTTCCTCTTCTTTCATCGGAAGAAAAAAGTTGCTCTTGGGGTCCTTTTTTAGGGGTATGTCCTTCTAGAAATTTCTTTATACTTGCGGAAACTACTGAGAAAACTATATTTGCTTTAAAGAATTTAACCTGTGTTTTATTTGGATGAACATTAACATCAACTTGTGAAGCAGGGACTGTTAACATAACACAATAATGTCCTGTTTCTCCAAATGGCCATGCTTTTTCCATATTTCTGATTATTGTCTGGTGAATTTGTCTGTCAGTAAATAAGCGTCCATTAACAAAGAGGAATTGTTGTTTCCCAGCGTTCCCTCTACTAGTGAGAGATGAAGTATAACCAATCACACTATGACCTTCGTATTCACCTTCAAATTTATAGAACTCTTTATCGGGAGCTTTCTTTGCGAGAATTGTTTGAGCAATACGCTGACTTAAGTTTTCAGTTTCAACAGGTTTAAAAATAGTTTTTTCTTTATCATCCCATTTTACAGAAAATTGAACATGGGGGTTAGTTAAGATAAACGCATTTATAATTCTCTTAAGAGCATTCTTTTCACTCGTCTTAGATTTTATAAACTTAAGTCTAGCAGGAGTATTATAGAATAGGTCCTTGATAAAGATGGATGTTCCAGGCTTCTTTCCACCCGCAGGGGTATGAGAAATTTCCTGAGCTCCGTGGATAACTATTTTTCCACCAAGTTCTAGATTGTCCCTAGGTGTTGAAACACAAGTTATTCTAGATATTGAGGCCATAGAGGCAAGTGCTTCTCCTCGAAATCCAAAACTATGTAAGTTATAAATATCTTCGAAACGAGATATTTTTGAAGTTGCATGACGACAAAAGGCGTAAGGTAGATCTTCAAAAAGAATTCCGTCACCATTGTCTTCAATAGAGATTAAATCTAGTCCATTTTCTATAAGAGTAATTTTTATGTGTGTTGCGCCGGCATCGAGAGAGTTTTCTAGCAACTCTTTAACTAAAGAGGCCGGTCTTTCAATAACTTCACCGGCCTTTATTTGGTCAATTAAATGTTCTGGAAGGAGATTAATTCTATGTTGTTCTACATCAGTAATCATTGTGCTCTATAAAATTGAACTTGATTTCTTCCACATTCCTTTGCTTTGTAAACTGCTTCATCGGATCTCTTAAATAGGTCCGTTCCGTTATTTACACCTTGGCGGTAATCAGCAACGCCAATCGAGGCGGTAACAGGAAGAATTTTTCCTTCGTAGTTGAAGTCATGTTCTTCAACTAATTTTCTAAGTCTTTCTGCAATCTCAAACGCTTGTTTCAAGTTTGTTGAAGGTAGTAAGATAACGAACTCTTCTCCACCATATCTAGCGAAGATATCATTGTCTCTAACACCATTATTTCTAATAATATCTGCAAGATCTTTTAAAACAAAATCCCCTGCATCGTGACCGTAGTTATCATTTAAATTTTTAAAGTGATCTAGATCGAAGAGAATTAGTGAAAGAGGTTGTCCTGTCACTTTTGATTTTTTAACTTCTAATTCATTTCTATTATTAAAGTATGTCTTATTAAAACAACGAGTGTGACCATCAGTATTTGCTTCCATATTTAACTTATCGTAAGTCAGTCTTTCTGGATCCCCCTTAGGGAGATATTTTAGCGCCACACTACCAAGTTTAATCATGTCAGCTTTATTTAATACAACTGAACCCTCAATTTTTTTATTATTTAAGAAAGTTCCGTTCTTAGATCCTGTATCTTCTACACTCCAAGTTCCGTTATTATTATCAACTAACTTAAAGTGATGTCTTGAAATACCATTAAACTCTAGAGGAATTGTATTATCTGCATTTCTACCACAAGATATTTCTGGTTTATCTAAATCGAAAATAGTTCCGTTTAAATCTCCGCCTACAACGAGTAGGGCAGCTGGCTTTGACTCAGCTTCTTTTTCTGCAGAGGCTAGGGCCGCTTTAATGTCGGTTAGTACAACTGTGGCATCGTCATTCATTTCTTTATACCTTTCTTATCAAATTCCGAGAAATTCACGGAACAATATATTGTAAACTAAGCTCAATTTTAGCCCTAAGAGCTACCAAATACAATAGGTTACATTCGTTCCTTTCTCCGAGTGTTTGACTCAAATTTAGGCCATCAAGTCATAAGTCCTTATTATCTAGTTACTTGGTATGACCTAATAAAGACTATATATTTTTTAAGTAATAACAGTATGTTATATGCTTTTATGAGTATTCATTCTTAAGACATCTGCCGATAACTACTTTTTGTATCTGGTTGGTTCCCTCAACAATTTGTAAAACCTTAGCATCCCTCATAAATCTTTCTGTCGGGTATTCGCTAGTGTAGCCAACCCCTCCAAGTATTTGTACTGCATCAGTTGTGACTTTCATGGCGGTATCAGTTGATTTCAATTTTGCCATACAGGCGATCTTTTGATTTTTTCTGCCCTCGTCATAGTTTCTAGCAGCTTCTTCAACTAGTAATCTAGAGCATTCAATATCAGTGGCCATGTCGGCCATCATAAATTGAAGACCTTGAAATTCAAAAATCGGTTGTTTAAATTGTTTTCTTTCTAGTGAATATTTAACGGCTTCATCAAGAGCACGTTGAGCAAGACCAACGGCAATTGAGCCAATAGTGATTCTTCCTTTATCGAGAGCGGAAAGTGCAATTTTAAAACCAAATCCTTCTTCCTTTAATAAGTTTTCTTCTGGTACAAAACAATTTTCAAAAACAAGTTCTCTGGTTGGGGATACTTTCCAACCCATTTTTGTTTCTTTTTTTCCAAATGAGAAGCCTTCAATTCCATCACGAACGATAAATGCCGAAATTCCCTTGTGCCCTTCTACTCCTGTTCTTGCCATAACTATATAAGTCTTAGCTATCCCTCCAGAAGTGATCCACATCTTTGTTCCATTTAGAAGATATCCACCTTCAACTTTCTTCGCCGTTGTTTTAAGTGCAGCAGCATCTGAACCTGAATGAGATTCAGAAAGAGCAAAGGCTCCAATTTCTTCACCGCTAGTTAGCGCTGGAAGAAATTTCTTTTTTTGTTCTTCATTTCCAAATTCATTGAGAATTGATTGAGTCATTGTTGAAACTGAAACAGTTACAGCATAGGAAACAGAAGATTTTGCAAGCTCTGAAAGGACTATACATAAGTCCTGATAAGAAAGAGCAGCTCCTCCATATTCTTCAGGAAGAGTCACGCCCGCCAATCCAAGGGCACCAATTTCTTTAAAGAGATCCATACGAAAGTGTTCATTCTTGTCGTCTTCTTCCATAAAAGGTTCGATTTTATCGGCGCAAAATCTTTGGATTTGGCTGCTTAGTTCAAGTTGTAATTCGCTTAGCATTTGTTGGACTCCTGAATATTTATTTCAGAAATAACCTATCAAAGAAGTGAGGGGATTAGCAAAAATAACGCATCGCTAGCTGGGTGAATATGGGCGTTAGTTTATTGCAAAAAAGGGTTATTTCTCTTTTCGGCTCCAATCGTCGTTGTTGGGCCATGACCACAAATAACGATAGTCTCTTCAGGAAGAGAGAGTAGCTCATTTTTAATTGAATCTAGAAGTTGTTGCTGATTTCCACCGGGAAGATCGGTTCTTCCAACAGATCCTAGAAAGAGTGTATCTCCTGCAATCAGAATGGGAGTAACGCCTAGATCTTCAGTGTAAAAACAAGTCCCTCCTGGAGTGTGTCCTGGAGTGCAGATGGCCTTAAGGGAAAAGCCCTCAACATTTTTAAAAGATATATTTTCTCCGTGGACAAAGTAGTGATCAACTTTATTTGGAGCAGGTGCCTGCATGCCAAAGTATAAGGCCTGTTGTGGAAGAATTGAGTAGAGGAAATCCTCTTCCTTATGCATCCAGATATCTGCACCGTACTTATCAGACAGATCTTTTGTGGCCAGACAATGGTCAAAGTGGGTATGAGTATGAACAATTTTTTCAAGCTTAAGGTTATTGTCTTCAATGATTTGAAAACTTAATTCCTTTTGGTGTCCACCGTCAAAGATAATCAAATCTTTAGTTTCCGTATTAAAGAGAAAAGTAGAATTAGTCCCGAGTTGACCTGTAGGGTAGGTGTGCATTTCGAAGCTATTAAAGGATTTTGAAAAGTAAGTTTGTTGTATTGCCATAGGAAAAATGTAGTCTATAAAATGAGAAAATACAAAGCCTCACGTAACTTTTTCAAGTTATTTTATAAACATTCCATTTAATACGGCTAAAATTTTGGTATCGAATTTCCCGGTTTCTTCCGCCATGATTGATAAGGCTTTTTCACAGGAGAATGAGTCTCTAAAACTTCTTTTTACAATAAGTGAAGAGAAGGTATCTGCAACGGCTACAATTCGCGCAGGTAAGAAGATATTTAGACCTAACAGTCCATTGGGATAACCTCTTCCATTTGGTTGTTCATGATGTTGTGTCACAATTTGCAAGACTTCAGTCCTTATTCCTTTGATTTGATCAAGTTGTTGACGTCCTAGTTCTGGATGTCTCCAAACTTCTTTTCTTTGTTCTGGTGTTAGAGTTTCAACATCTTCAGGATCAAAAGTAAGTTGTCCTACTCCTACGTCATGTAGAAAACCTCCAAGACCTATGTGAGAGATAGTACTTTCACTTTCAATTCCATATTTCTTAGCAAGCATGACAGAAAATAGGCTCACAGCTATAGAGTGTTTAACAATATATGGTTGATTGGACATGAGAGATAATATTTTTACAAATCCCTTGGGATTAGTATTAAGAGTATCAATACAAGAGGAAACAACATTTCCAGCACTCTTGATAGTTCTCTCATCAATATTATTTTTAAGAATCATTTCGTGCATTGTGAAATTAACAAGTTCTTTAATAAAAGCTGAAGATTCTTCAGGAGTAAACTTTCCAATACTACCAGCTAAAACATCACCTATCTTTTCGACATAGAGACAGTAAATAGAGTAATCATTTTCTTCAACATAGAATGAGTTGACACCTTTTTTTCGATATTGAGCGACTCTCTCTCTATCAATGACATCATCACTTTTAAATATTTTTGTGTAAGAAGTCTCTGTTCGTTTGATATAGACATCAAACTTCAAAGGTCTCTTGAATTTTTCTAGTATTTCTAAACTAATCTCTAAATATTCCATATACCTAATATTTAAGCAAAATATTCATTTTTATTCAAGGGAGTACCAAATGGTACGGCATACCTTTTTACTTATGAGAGAAAAATTGAAACTAGGCAAAGAGCATCAATTATATATAGGCCCACGTGAATTTCTTTTGCTTTTCCAGTGATAATTTTCAATATGGTATAGCTTAGAAAACCCCAGATAATTCCTTGGTTAATTGAATAACTAAGAGGAATGAGAACGATACTTAAAAAGGCTGGAACACCTTCAGAGATATCATCAAAGTCTATCTTGGTAACTGACCTCATCATTAAAAAACCAACGAGAACCAGAGTAGGAGCTGTTGCTAGAGGAGTCAGAAGAGATAGAAGCGGGGAGAGAAAGAGAAAAGGGAGAAAGAGAAAAGAGCAGACAACCGCTACGAGTCCAGTTCTTCCTCCTTGTTCAATACCTGCTGCTGATTCTATATAACTAGTGGCCGAACTTGTTCCAAAAATTCCCGATATTAAAGTTGCAAATGAATCTACGAGAAGAGATTTTCTTAAATTTTTAGGATCACCAAATTCGTCTTTTAAATTACCTGCCTCACTAACGGCTACAAAAGTAGAGAGACTATCAAAGAGGTCAGTGAAAACTAAACTAAACACTACGTGCAACATACCAAGACCAATTGAATTTTTGATATCTAAGGCACCTATTAAAGAAAAATCTGGCATGGCAAAGAAGTGACTCAAGTTAGTCGCTTGCGAAAATTGGGGGGGCATACTAATAGTAAATGACATTAGAGCGGTGGAAATAATTCCTAGTAGTAGTGCACCATTTACTTTTTTATAAAATAGAAAAGCTGTAAAAAGAAGTCCAAGAAAAAAGACCCACACACTAGGAGTAAATCCTGCACTAGTGATTAAGGTTGCCTGATGTTTAATAATAACACCTGCATTAACAAGACCTATGAGTGTAATAAAGAGTCCAATACCACATGAAATTGAAATTCTTAAGTTCTTAGGAATCGCTTTAGTTAGTAACTCTCGAATATTAAAAATACTCATGATAAAGAAAACTACTCCCGACCAAAATATGGCCCCGAGAGCTATCTCTGGTGAGACATTCATGCCTTTTACAACACTGAAAGTGAAGAATGCATTTATTCCCATTCCGGGAGCGAGAACAATAGGATTCTTTGCGTAAAGACCCATAGCTAAAGTAGAAAAGAAACTCACAAGGATAGTTGCCGTGAGAACTCCGTTGTAGGAGAGTCCGGCTATGGAGAGTATGGAAGGATTGACAACGATGATGTAAGCGGTGGCTAGAAAAGTTGTGACTCCTGCTAAGAGTTCAGTTTTTACTGTTGTACCATTCGCTTTTAAGTCAAAGAACTTTTCCATTACTTTCTCCAGAGAATTCATTTAATTAATTCTCTTAGGAAAATGGCAGAAAGTAAATTAAATTGAAGAAGGAAAGTTGCTAAAAACTAGTCCCTTACATCGAGAATTTCTAACTTATCACCTCTCTGATCAAAGAAGAATATGGCTGTTCTCTTTCTTTCTCTCTTTCCCTTTAAATAATCAGAGCAGAGAACGAAGTCATTCTCATGATCAACGACACTTGGATGATCTTCAAGAACTTCATAATCACACTTAGAAAGGGAAGAGAACTTTGAACCATGTAGTATGAAAATGACTAAATCGACTTTCATCGCTTGTGACATATCCGCTTGAAAGTATTTAGACATACAGTCTGTAACTTTTGAAAAGTATTCTTTATTCTTTTCTACGTTTTTACATTTCATAAGTTTTGAAAAAACTTTATTTCCACGCCTCGATTGAAACACTGAAGCGACTTTTCTTGAAACTTTCTTTTTATACGAAACTTTGTCAGCGAATGTATATTCAGCGCTTAAAAGAAAGAAACTACTTATTAAAAAGACTATTACTTTCATGACTTCCTCCATTGCTTTGATCTCTATTATATTTATAAGGTGAATTGGTATTACGTGTGACCTTAAGTACACTTGTAAGGCTATTAACTCTACACTTATTATAGGTAACTACTTTTCTAAGACACTGAGGTGAAGTAAAGTAGTTTGCACAATTTCTCTTTGATACAGTTTTACATTTATTCAGCTCTGATGGACATGCCATTGGAGGTCTCAAACCTTGTAAATACTTCTGCAAGTGATCCCCTTCATCAGTTTTTTTGATATTAAATCTACTTGTTCTTCCTGTGAATGGGTTGTCCACTTTATAAAAGAAAGAACAGTTGACTCCTTCATCCCAGCTATCATCAACATAGTCTGACCAGTCAAAATCATAATCCATTGTATATTTCTTAGTTCTTGAATCACACTTTAATTGAGGATTAGCTCCAAAAAGGAGGTTATAGTAAAAACTTAATCCTGAGAAATTTGCTGCCATATCGCCATAAGACTTAACTCCAGAGGAAGAAATTCCGTAAAAACCATTTTCCAAGTCATTACTCTCTTCCATACTGGCAAAAAATCCTTCTTTATTTATTCCTTTTTCAATCATCACTTCCATGAGGTCAAAACCTTGATCCACAAAGTGACCAAGTTTATCTGGACCAATTACATGACCATTTAAATTGAAAGATCCTTGTAGCCCATAGTTCTTACTGTAGATATTTTCTTTCGCTAGCCACGCTCGACTATGGTCGTAGAGCTTAGCTCCTCCCTCTTCAGCAAATTCTTCTATTGCTGCGTGAGTGCCTCCGAGTACATCATCTATATGTGAGTAGATTCTAGGAACTTTACCTTTTTTTATTCTTGCCATATCTTCCTGGCAGTCATAATCATCATTGACTCCCTCTATAACTTGTAACATTTTCTTATTCATTTCATCATTGAGATTAAATAAATTAGAATTCTTCTCTTCCTCAGAAGCCTTGAGGATCTTACGACGACTTGTAAAGTTGTCTGTTTCCCAGGCAATACTTGATGCCGTCACTAGGGTAAGTAGTAGTAATAGTAATTTTCTCAATTCTAACTCCTTAGATAATATATCGGAGTAGAAAAGTAGGAGCTTGAATAAAATTGAGGTAATTTAACTGCTATGTAGAAAGTTCCTACCAAATATCAATATCTCTATAACAAGACTCAATATTCTTCTTCACTCCATGCGGTCCAATATGGAGATCTTTACTAGTGTAGCCAATTGTTATGTGAGGATAGTAGTCTGTTGCTGAGAACTGCTGTGGATTACCACCGCGAGAAATGTAGAGGTCTCTAATCTCTTCTCTTAATTTATTAAGAGCATTAGATTGAATAACTAGATAGTAGGTTTCTTCTAGTTCTCCTGAAATTTTTGCTTCACCTTTTCCAATGCAGACAATATCAAAGGTAGAATGTTGAATTCCTTTAGCTAGTGCCAATTGATGAATTTCTTCAATGGATATGAACTCTGCTAATTTACTATCGAATTCAGGAGGAGTGATGACCGTTATATGTGCTTCTATTCTCGCATTTCTCTTCGTGAGTTTTCCTTTAAGTTCCTTATCAAGAGTTTTAAAAATATCTTGAACTGCTGGAAAATTAACATTCATTTGTAAGCTTCTTTGAAAGGCGCCACTTCCCATATGGTATTTAAAAGGAGCGACATCAAAAATAGAGGAGTCTACAGTATATCGTCTTTGAGCAAAAGAGAGAGTATTTAGGGAGAATATTATTAGAATTAAAAGTACCTTTTTCATAAGACTTCCTTAGCTGTTTAAAGTGTTAAAGAAATATAATTGAGAAACTTCTATATAGAAAATACATAATGTCGATACTGCTTATAACAATATGTTATAGTAAGTTATGAATTACAATTTTAATTACTTACACTGTTTCACCGTTCTTGCAGATACTCTAAATTTCTCTAGAGCTGGGAAGCTCTTAAAGATTGCTCAACCGGCAGTCTCTAGAAATATAAAAAATCTAGAAGAACAAATGGGAGTGGACCTCTTTTTTAGGACGAATAAACAAGTGACACTCACTCCTGCTGGACTAAAGTTGAAGGGGGAATTAAGTGGAGTTCTCGAATCTATAAATGATTCCTTAAAGATCGTGGCCGAGGGGGCGAGAGAAATTAGTGGGCACATCAGAGTTGGGGCGATGCCTGAATCTGGAAGATTTGATATTGCTCCTCTTATGCAAAAATTTGTAAAAAATAACCCTGGGGTCACTTATCAGTTAGAACTTTTAAGTAATGTTGAACTTGATAGGAAATTAAAGTCGAATGAATTAGATTTTATTTTCGGTTTAACAGAGAATATTTCTGAAGGGAAGAGATCTTATAAATTGGTAGATCAAAAATCATACTTAGTGACTTCTCCAAAGTCTGATTCATTTTCTAGTGGAAAAATATCTGATGTGGATTTTGTTGGTTATAGGATAAATGATCCATTACTAGAGATATATTTTAAAGAGCACTATCCCAAATCATCTTATAATAAAGCCTCTATCAAATTTATCATTAATGATCATGAGGCGTTAATTGAACTCATCAAAAAAAATACCAACCTCTATGGTGTTCTTCCTGAGCATAGCTTTCCTGTTAAGGAAGCTCTTAAAAAGAGAAGTATAGTCATTGTGAGAAATAAATTTGTGGCAAGCTCGATCTACTTATCAACAAATGAGATGAATCAATATACTAAATTATTTAAAGAGTTTATTGGATTTACTTTGAATAGGTACAAATAAGTATAAAGTTCTTTTTGGATTTAGAATGTAAGACCAAAAAGAACTTCGTACTAAATATTATTTTGAAGTACTATTTAATTTTAATAGTTCTTTAGCGATGATCATAATCATAACTTCATTAGTACCAGCACCGATTTCGTTAAGCTTATTATCTCTCATCATTCTCTCAACTGGGAACTCTCTAGAGTAACCGTACCCACCGTGAAGTTGGATAGCATCAAGAGCGATCTTAGTCGCCATCTTAGGAATCTGCAGTTTTACTTGAGCAGCTACAACTGCGCCTTTCTTACCGTCATCATATTCTTTAGCAACTGTGTAAAGAAATCTTCTCATCATTTCAGTTTCAGTGGCCATCTCTGCCACCATCTTTTGAATCATTTGGTAGTTTCCAATAGGTTTTCCAAACTGCTCTCTTTCTCCTGCATATTTGATACATTGATCAACACAAGCTTGAGCAATTCCTAGAGAAATACCAGCAATAGTTATTCTCTCTAGTTCAAGGTTCTTCATCATGTGATAAATTGAATCACCTTCATTACCAACAAGAGCGGTATGAGGAACTTTACACTTATCAAAAACAAGTTCACCAGTAGGGGATGCTCTCATACCCATTTTATGAATTGGCTTTCCAATTGAAAAACCTTCAGCACCTTTTTCTATAATGAAAGTCGAGAGGTTCTTTCTCTCTGGTCCAGTTCTCGTATAGACGTAAGCAAGATCTGCATACTCAGCATTTGTGATCCACATTTTTGACCCATTAATTAGGTAGTGGTCATCTTTTCTTTCAGCTTTTGTTTGGATACCAACAGCGTCTGAACCATATTCAGGTTCACTCATTCCCATACAGCCTATGTGCTCACCAGAAATAAGTTTTGGGAGATATTTTGCTTTTTGTTCTGGGCTTGCATTATTTTGGATATTGTTCACGCAAAGAATTGTGTGGGCTAAATAGCTTAGAGTTGATGAGGCACATGCCTTACCAAATTCTTCCATAACAATAGTTGCAGCAACTGCACCCATTCCTGCTCCACCATATTCTGGATCAGCAGTAATTCCTAAAACTCCAAGCTCTCCCATTTTTTTGAAGGCCTTAAGGTTAAAGGATTCTTCTGTATCATGCTTTTCAGCGACAGGAGCGAGTTCGTTCTTTGCGAAGTCTGCGCAAAGTTCTTTAATTTGTTTTTCTTCTTCAGTAAAAAACCACATGTGGAATACCTCTTTCTTGAGTCTTTTTTTGTGTCTCCATTGTGAGACGAATGAGCTTTTGACGCACTTTTATATCAAAATCTAAGAAAGTCTGACAAGTGTCACTTGCTTGAGTCATTTCATTTAAAAGATGCTTTACATCATTTTAAACAAATTGATAGAATTTTAGGGGTTTAAGGGATAATCATGGAAGATTTAAGTACAGACAAGAGGTATTCATTGAGTCTAACGACACCCGTCGCGCGGGACGCTGACGCAGTATTTCCAGGTGAAAACTGGTTTCTCTATTGGAAGACATCGTCTTCTCTATGGAAGTCTAAATTAGAAGAGTTTAGTAAGGGCGTAAAAATTCTCGTTCCTATTAATTGGGCATTTCATTCAGACACTGGTGATAATTACGATTTTGCAGAAACAAAACCAGAAACAGATTTAAAAAAATTATTCAACATAGCTGGTGAGCTTGGGAAAGAGTTAATTTTCCTCATGCCTATAACACCGGTTCCTTTTTTACCCAACGGTGGAATTCCACATTTATTGGCCAGGTCTATAGCTCTAAATAGTGAGGGGATGGCCTATGGAATTGTAGACAATGAAGAAAATCTCCATAAGTTATTTTCTTTTTACGATCCACGAGTCTTTCAAGCCTATTCAAAGTTTTGCGCCAAGTTTGGTCAATACATTTCTGAACAAGGTATCTCATGTGATATCTATGGTTATGTTTCGGGAAGAATGGAAAAAGAAGAATATGTAAGTTTTGTTGATGATCACTCTCAAGTTTTTGACCAAGCTTTTGGAAGATTCCTAAGAGCTAGAGCTGAAAATCAACAAACTGATTTTAAGGGAATTGAATCCTTAGAGGAAGAATCTCTAGTAAAAGCAGAATTTAAAAATACGATATCTTCACTTTATCAAGATTCACTTTCTTCGAGTGTATCTGCCAACTGGGAAGGAGTGCTGGAGTTCTCTTTTCTAGGTAGCTCTTCGAGAGACCTTTTAAATCGCATGAGCGGAAACGATCACACCAGTGATTACTCCCATGACATATCGACAATAATTGGAAAGGGCTTTATTCCTTCTTCTATTTTACTACCACAGAGAAAGAAGAAAGGGGTGCTTGGAAGACAGCTTGTTGAAATGGTTAACAATACCTTAGTTGGTCAGAAATTAGCTCTTGATGATGCTTATGAAAGAGAAGGAGTTCAATTTTCTTTTTTGAACACATTTAATCTCGTTCAACTCGATACTAGAAAAAATAAGTGGAATGACTTTGGTCTAGTTAATTATTTAGATAGTACCTATCACAATTGTTTTTCTTACTTGAATGAAGAGTCCTTCTCATGGAATGAGGAAACACCAATTGAAGAGCAATTTTACTTTGTCTTAGGAAGAGAATTAGATGAAAAGAAATTTAGAACTATTTTAAAGATATTCATGAACGGAGGAAAGGTCATCCTTGATAACTCTGATCTAGATATAACTTTAAAAAGAAGATTAGAATCCTTTTTTCTTGAGAATAATTTAGAAGTTGAAAAAGTAAACTTTCTTACTGATGTAAGCTATACACATTTAGGAGAAGGGCAGCTTGTTGTTTTTAATGGTGAAAAATTATCAACGAGAAGTTCCAATGATAGATATAATTTTTGGTTAAAACTCATAGGGACTTTTGAAATTCAGCATATTATTGTAGAGGCCAGTGACCAGTTAGAGTATTTTTGGCGAACGAGAAACTCTTCAACGAATGAGTTGAACTACGAAGAAGTGAGAAGGGTTAGTGTTTATAATCCCACAAGTTATAAGAAGAAGTTTAGATTAAAGTTTGCTAAGAACTTTGCTCTTTTAAAAATAATAGATGAAATAAATTGTAATGTAACAAGCCAGCCACATGAAGTGACAGGTGAACTTCTTCCTGATGGATCAGTATCGGTTGATTTTGGTGTATTTTCATAGGTGTAAATGATGAATAAATTAATCGCAATTTATAAGTATAAGTCTCATGTTGTTGAAGGTGAACTCTCTGGAGGAGCTTACTTTTTGATGAGTATGCTTTCTGAAGATGGACCCCTAGAAAAAAATCTTCTTGATAAAATTAGTAACGACTTTTTCTTAGTCTCTAGCACTGTCGGCGAAGATTACGGTCCCTTTGAAAGCCTAGAAGATTTAAGTAAATTTTGCTTCTCAATATGCACTGAGCTTAAGTCTCCATATGTAACACTTCATTCTTTAGAAGAGTTCAATGCTCTAATTGAAAAATCAGCCAATTTAACTGAGTTACTTTCTGACCTTCAGAGTGAAGGAAACCTGTTGGAGAATGTAGCTATTACGCAGAAGAAATCTCTGATGCAAAGAGTATTTGATAGAGTCTGATTGTTCCCGTCCGCTATGTAACACCTTAATAATAGGTTTATTATCAAGAAAAATTGCGGATTCTCTTAATTATTTTCTTGGCCCCTTTTGTTAAAATCTTAAGAACCACTTGAGTTTTATAAAAGGATTCTATGAAGACAAGATTAATTTACTTCGATGAAAATACTGAAAACCACGATTGTTTTAATACTATCTTAAAAAATGATTTTGAGGTTTCTCTATTTAGTGACCGTGAAAAATTATTAAAAACCCTCTCTCTAAACAATAGGGTTGATATTATTCTCATTGATAATCACTTCGAGAGTGGAAACTTCTTTGAGTTTTTAAAGGACATTGAGGTGACTGTAGATCGCTCTGTAGTTGGAATAGTACTGATCTCTAGTGAGAATAAAGTTCTAAATAGGATCAAGGCCTTTGAGTTTGGGGTTGATGATTTTCTTATAAAACCAATTACAACAGCAGAGATAATCGTTCGCTTATTAAATAAAGCGAATAAACATAAAGTATCTAAGAATAACTTAGTGAAGTATGGAAATCTTCTTATAGATTTTTCAAAACAAAGAGCAACCATTGGAAGTAAATTAATTTCTCTGACTCCTATAGAGTTTAAAATTCTCACTGCACTCGTTAAGAAGCCAAACAGGATTCACTCTAAAGAAGAGTTGTGTAATCTATTTTGGAAAGATGAAGAGAAGAGGAAATGTCACTCCATAGATACTCATATCTGTAATCTTAGAAGGAAAATTTCGAACTTTAATTACTCAATCAAGGCGAGTAAGGGCAAAGGGGTGAGCCTTCTAAAAAAAGATATGAGGACTAATTTTCAGAGTATCTAAGTTTAGCACTTATAGCTTTATGATCAGAGCCATCTAATTCATCATGTACTTTCGAGTCGATGACTTCTAAGTCTCTGACGAAGATGAAATCGAGAATCCAACCTAGCATTCTCTTTCTAGTATCATTCTTGAAAAGAACTTCTTTAAAGCCAAGTTTCTGAGTTATCTTTCTAAGGAAGACTTGTTTCTCTAAGGTCCATGTATTGAAGTCTCCTGCAAAAATGGCAGGACCATCGTGATCTTTAATTATTTTTGCAGCATCATTTAATTGAGAATAGAGAGAAAATGAGGGCACAAAGTTAATGGCATGAATGTTTACAACCATTAACTCCCTTTCTGAGTTTTTGATAGGGTACTTGGTAAAGAGAGTTAATTTTGGCGTACCTACTATAGGCTCTCTTTTTTTACTTCTTAGGTATCTCTTCCATGAAGTTTTAACTTTTGAGCCTGTGGCAATCCCTGTATGAAATCCCGATTTTTTAAAGACGAAGGATGTGGCTGTTTCATAGGAAATGCTATCGTTACTACTGAAGATATCAATCAGTTCTGGTTTCGTGAGCATTTCTTGGATGAGGAAGAGATCGAATTTATCTAATTGAGACTCATATTGTTCAAACCATTGAACGTACTCTGCTTTATAAATATTCCAAACAAATAAATTGATTTCATCTCCGTCAATTTCATTTAATTTCGTTTGACCAAAATGTTTTAGGACTTGGCTGTCTTTAGGAACGTAGATTCCCGGCCATGCCAACAGGGAAGTAGAGCTGAAGATGAGTAAATAAAAAAACATTAACCTTAGCTTCAAGAAAACCTCTAGGATGCGGGTGAAATGCTATCTTCTAATTAAATAGATCCTTTGTAAAATATTGTTCCGTGTCTTGTAAAATGGGAGATAAGTTGTTGTAATGTATAAATGGATAAGACGAAGAAAAGAGTTTATATAATTGATGACGAACAGGATATGATTGATTCATTTTCAGAAGTTCTCTCTAATGAATTTTATGTCGAAAGTGAATCGGATTGTTTAAAGTCTTTAAAATATTTAAAAGATCATCAATTTGACGCCATTCTCTTGGATATTAATATGCCTATGATGAATGGCTTTGATGTTTTTAGAGAAATTTCTAAATTCATTGATTTATCTTCAACTGCCGTCATGTTTCTTTCCAGTATTACAAGTATTCAAACAAAAGTTAAGGGGCTTGATCTCGGAGCTGATGATTACATCATTAAGCCGGTTCTCTCTAAGGAGCTTATTGCTCGAATAAAGAATCGAATCAAAAGGTTAGAGCAAAGACCGGTTAAAAATTATAGACATGGTAAGACGACTCTAAATACTGATATCCAGAAAGTTGAATTTGAAGGGGGATTGGTTGATCTAACTCCCACTGAATATAAACTATTTCTCTTTCTTTGGAAGAGGGCCGATAAAATAGTTTCTAAGGAAGATATTTCAGAAGCTATCTGGGGCCCAATACAAGTTGGTTACCATACGATAGATACACATATCTCAAATCTGAGAAAAAAAATCCAAGATCCAAGTTTAGAAATCAGGTCTATTAAAAATCAAGGTGTTATACTCGACTGTCGAATGTAATCTTTGCTCTCCTGCTTGAATAATCCCTCTGAAACAGTTATGTATCTAGTTGATATATAACAAACCGGAGAAGGAAGTTGAGCGCGACAAAACGTTCTTTATATTCATTTACGCTCGAGGAGCTTCAAGATCATTTAAAAGAAAATGGTTTTGCTAAATTTGCTGCTGATCAAGTTTATAATTGGATTTTTAAAAGATACACATTTGATATGAGTGAGTGGTCTAATGTCTCTAAGAAGATCAAAGATCACTTAACTGAAACATTTGATTTATCTCTTCCAAAAATTGTTTGGAATGGATTGAGTACAGATGGTACGAGAAAGTACCTCCTTGGAATGGGAGATTCTAATACAGTTGAAGCTGTTGCAATTCCTGCAAAAAATAAAAGGTTAACTCTTTGTATCTCTTCGCAAGTTGGCTGTGCAATCGGTTGTACTTTTTGTCACACAGGAACTATGGGATTAACAAGACACCTTACTACGGGTGAAATTGTTGGTCAGTACCTAGCTGTCACAAAATGGTTACGTGACAAAGTTGATGCAGAAGCTAGGCTCACTAATATTGTCTACATGGGACAAGGTGAGCCTCTACATAATTTTGAGAATGTTAAACAAGCAACAAGGTTATTTTTAGAAGAACAGGGGATAGCTCTTGGTCAAAGAAAGATCACTCTTTCTACGTCTGGTCTCGTTCCACAGATTGAAAAATTACAAGACTTTCCTCCTGTTAATATTGCTATTTCTCTACATGCTGCCCACAACAATATTAGAACAGAGCTGATGCCAATTAATAAGGCCTACGATTTACAACGTCTCTTTGATGCAATTAAAACAATTCCTTTAAAGGCACATCGTTTTATCACTTACGAATATATTGTAATTGCGGATCTTAATGACAGACAAGAAGACATCGATGGATTGTGCGAGCTACTTGATACGAAAGTTTCAAAAGTTAACCTTATCCCATTTAACGAATACCCAGAATCGAAATTTAAAAGTCCAAGTGGAGCGAAAGTAGAATGGTTTCAAGAATCTCTAATCAATAGAGGTTATATTTGTACAACTAGAATTACAAAGGGTGCTGATATTTTAGCGGCATGCGGGCAATTGAAGAGTGAACACGATAAGTTAAATCTTTGGGATGATTAGTTTTCAGATGATGGATCAAATGGCCAAGGTTCTACACCTGGCTTTTTGATTTTTGAAGAGGGTGTTCTTTCTGATGAAGGTCCTCTTTTTTTCATAGGTTGTTCATCTTCTTCTGAAGCAACATCTCTATCGGGGATAGATTTTTCCTCAACCTTATATCCTGATTCCCATTGTCCTTCTTGTACTACTTGACCAGAATGGTCAGGATGTCTCGCAATTTTGATATCTGGGGCCTTATAACCCTCTGCTGAAGCTTGAAAAGCTATCAAAAAGATGAAAGTACTAAGTAGGGACCATTTCATATCGACTCCAAATAAGTTAACTCACTCATTTATCGACAAATAAATCAAAAAACCTTAGGGAAACTTTTGGGTTAAGTTTACGTAACCTAATGTTTTTGGGAAGATATAGTTAAATAATAGTATTTTTTCCTATTTGGAGAATAAAGTGCAAACAAAGAACAGAGCAGTCATCGGTATCCTTTTAATGGTTTTCCTCTTTTTTATCATCTTAATGGTCTTTGCTACCTATACGGTAAAAGTTTTTAATGATGAGTCTAAAATTTTTGATTCAAATAGTAAGAAAGGTCAGATTGCTGTTGTTGAAGTGACAGGCCCTATAATGAATGCGAGGCGAACAGTTGAATTACTTCTTAAGGCGGAAGAGGATAAAACTGTTAAGGCCATAATTATTAGAATTAATTCACCTGGTGGGGCTGTAGGTCCCACTCAAGAAATTTACGAAGAGATTAGAAGAATAGATGGTGCATGGGATCCCAAAGATAAAAAATCTAAAGGTAAACCTATCTATGCAAGTTTTGATGCTATTGCTGCTAGTGGAGGTTACTACTTGGGAGCTGCTGCTAGAAGAATTTATGCTTCTGCTGGGACGTTGACTGGATCCATTGGCGTCATTATGAATTTTACTGATTTATCGAAACTTTACGAATTTGTAAAAGTTTCTCCTACTCCTATAAAGGCTGGGAAGTATAAAGATATAGGTTCACCTCATAGACAAATGACTAAGGAAGAACAAGATATCATGAATGGAATGATCACTGTTGTTCACAAGCAATTCATGAGAGACATCATGGCCACGAGAAAAGATAAAATTAAAGGTGATATAATTGATATTGCTCAAGGACAAATTTTTTCTGGAGAAGAGGCCATGAGGCTAGGACTTGTGGATGAACTTGCGGGGCTATGGAAAGCCGGAAGAGCTATTCATAAAGAGCTCGGACTTGAAGGGGAGTTTGCTCTTAAGTATATTAAGAAAAAGAAGAAGAGTAACCTCTGGGACTTGATTGATAATTTAGATCAGGCCACAAGTAATGTAAGATTAAATACAATGGTTAATTATATGCCAATGATGATTTTCGGAAGATAGATCTAAGGATAGAAGTTGGAAATTTATTTAGCATGGATTCAGGAATACTTATTGGCCATTGTCGCTGTTGTGATAATGATTGTCCTATTTTTCCATTATCTTGTAGAGAAAGATACAGGTGTTAAGCTCTCAAAGAGGTATAGAAACTCTATATTCGAAGCACAGTCAAAAGTTTTCTTGAATGCTACTCAGTACCTTATTTCAGGAAATAAAGACCTCGCAATTAAAGAATTTTTAAATGCTGTAGATATTAATAGAGAAACAATTGAGACTTATTTTGCCCTCGGAGGGCTATTTAGAAGTAATGGAGAAATAGAAAAAGCCATTAGTATTCATAGATCGCTCATTGCAAGAGAAAATATTTCAGAATCACATCGCTTAAGGGCACTAAAGGAATTAGCGATTGATTTTGATAAGGGTGGCTTTATTGATAAAGCCGTAGAGACATATAAAGATGTATTGAAAATAAACCGTGATCAATATGAAGTTATTCAATCCTTATGTCGTATATATGAAGATATAGAAGATTGGGATCAAGCTTACCATTATAGAATTATGCTATCTAAGGTCGGTCATAATAATCAAGCTGAAACGATTTCTCATATCTTAGTTCAAAAAGCCAAAATCTATTTTGAAAAAGGTGAGTTCGCAAAGAGTAGGGAAGATTTAGAAGATGCCTTTAGATTTGCTCCTTCTGTTTCTGCTAAGATTCTTAGGTTAAGAGTTCAGCTTCATGACGGAGACCTTGAACAAGGAAAATTTTCTCTACTAGAACTACTAAAAGAGCATCCTATGTATGCCTCGTTTATTTTTGAATCACTTGAAGAGGGATTTAAAGGAAATGAAGATCAGCTAAAAGAATATCAAGCTAGATTATCAATGCTTAGAGACTACTTTCTAAATCTTGATGATAGTGAATTTATAAATTCTCCTTCAGTTATTCTATCAAAAGTAAGGCTTTTAAAGTCGAGAGGTTTTTTGGAGAAAGCTTATAATGTTATGAGTCCTTGGGTTCAGAGCAATCCACATTCTTCTCAGGCGATTCATAGTGAATACATAAAACTTTTGATAGACCTTGAAAAAAGTGAAGAAGTTGTAAAGTACACGAAAGATTTTTTGAATAGTTTTCATCAAACATTAACAAAACATTATTGTAATGAATGTGGATATAATTCAGATGAAATCTTTTGGCGTTGTCCCCAGTGTTATTCTTGGGAAACAATTCAATTTCGTTGGAAAATATAGTGAAGAGATCTGTTATCTTAATAAATTTATTTTTTCTATGTAATTTTAATATCGTCGCAGATACTAAAATTTTAAACAAAGTCATGTATATTAAGAGTCTCTTTTCTCTAGTTCATAGAAATCCTTCAACTCATTCCAATTCACTCACAACGATTGAATGTGGACACCCTATAAAAACTTTTAAGATGGTTTCTAAAAAGCGAAACACTACAAGAATCGTTTTTAATAGAAACTGGTACCTTGTGAAAGTGGGTCCCTATGAAGGCTATATAAATGGAAAACAACTTTCTAATAGAAAAGTTAGTTGTTTTCAAGATAAATTTCCTAAGTTCTTTGACACTCTGGATATAGGAATTAACGACATGTTTTATTGGGGAAAGTTACATGACCAATATGTAACTGGAAAATCAAAAGCGAATTAAAATGAAATATCTACTATTGTTAACATTTATTTTCTCATCAGCACTAGCTGCTCCTTCTCAAAAGTCTAAAACAGAGTTGGAGAGTGAGCTCGTCGACTTTAATAAAATAAAAGATGTCATTAAAAGTGACGGATTGGAAGATGTCGCAAGAAAGAAGTCTCTCCAAGCTTTAGCTAGTAAAAAGAAAAGATTGGAAAAGAATATTTCTAGATACAACTTCCCAACAGAGGAAGATTTCTGGCCTTTCGTGAGTGAACTTTGGTTGGTGAAAAATGCTTCCATTTTAAAATGGGATATGAAAAAACCAGATTATGGGTTGAATAAATCTTTTGAATATTATTTAAAAAGTGTAGGAGTCTATGAAGTTAAATTTAAGATACTACTTGTTGATTCTCCAAATATCACTCATTTTTCTCTTCCCTTTAAGAAGAATGAATTTCTATTTTTAATTTCAGTTCCCTTCATCAGAACAATGGATTTAACTAAATTAGAAATTTCGACTCTTTTATTTGAAAATTATATAAGATCAAAAAAGGGATTCTTTAAACAAATGGCCCTTGGTAAGGATGTTTCTAAAATACTTGGAACAAACTTTCATGGTAAAAAACAAAAGAGTTTAATCGTAGAGAAAACGCTTAAAAAATACGATGAGATTATCTTAGGTAAAGGATTCAATTTTCAACAACAATTTAAAGTGACAAAAGATATGGAAAGAGTCTTGAAAAATAATATGAAATTATGGAATTCCTATTTTTCCTTGTTGAAAAAGATTGATAACCTTGTGAAGAGTAACTCTTTATATGAAACTTACACTAAAATTTACCCTTCTCCTGAACTTCAACTAAACTGGCTCAAGCCAAACTAGTATGAATTTTTTAGTAAACGAAAAATTAAATAAAAAGAAAAATGTAATTCATATATCATTTATCTTTTTTTATTTCTTTTCCATTTGGGCCATCTTTCTTATTATTTCTTCAGTGATAACTTTTTTTCACTTGCAGTTAGGACACACTCTTACAGTTGTTGAAAACTGGAATTTTGATCAAGGGTGGGAGATATCTTCATTAGTAAAAGTTTTCGCGTTTTTTCTTTTGGTTAAATTTATCTCCATTCGCTCAGTGTCTAGAAAACCTCTTCGAGAGTTCTTTATCACTAAATTCCAACTACCAAATAAAGAACTATTTGTTCTTATCGTTTTTAATTTACTTTTTTCAATATTATTTTTAAAACCTGTTGTAGCCGAGAGAGTAAGTTTTGAAGTTTCAAAACTTTTCTCCTCGTATATAGGTTCTTTTATTTATATTTTTACTGATGTTCTCTTTTTGTTATTTCTTCAGCATATCTACCCTTTAAGTAGAAAAAGAAGACTGGTTGAAAGCACTTTATTTATATTGTTAAGTTACTACTTAAACTTAAAAGTTTTTACTCATTCAAACTACGTAAATATCTCTCTTGTTTATTTCCTCACAATTTGTCTTGGAATTTCATATTGGAGGAAATCTAATTGGAGCTTTCCCTTTATTTTTCTAATACTCTTCGTTTGTCCAATAGTCTCATTTTTAGGAATAGATTTTATTTGGGGTACTGAGTTTTCATATCTTTATCCTACGACTGGAGTACCAATTTTCATTTTGTTTATTTCATTATTAATTGTTTCTATTTGTTATATGCAGTTCTTTAGAAAAACCATCGCAGAGAGAGATGATCAAGTATAATTCGTTTCCTCTTGCAGCATACTATTTTCCGTATAAAATGATAGTAATAGTTTAATCAACTTTAAGGAGTCCATTTTGACGTCAGGTGAATTAGATATTGTTCAAATAATGCTAGAAGCAAGTCTAGTTGTAAAAGCTGTTTTAGTTTCTTTAGTATTTGCGTCAGTTGTATGCTGGGCCATAGTTCTTAAGAAGAAAAAACTATTTAGTGAATTTAAGGAAAATAGTAACGACTTCTTAGATGTATATAAAGGAGCCTCTTCTTTAAAAGAGGTGATGGAAAGTTGTAAAAACCTTCCAATGTCACCTTATCGCTCATTGTTTACAAATGGATATACTGAGCTCACAAAGTTAAAAGAACATTTAAATGATGATCGTGATCGTCTAGAGAAACACTTTTCACAATATGGTCTCAATATTCTAGAAAGAGGTTTGAAGAAAGGTGTTCATGAAGTGAATGTGGAATTAGAGAAATTTCTTTCAACTCTAGCAAGTATTGGATCAGTTTCTCCCTTTGTGGGACTCTTTGGGACTGTTTGGGGAATCATAGGTTCCTTTACGGGTCTTGCTGGTGGAGGAGCTACCATAGATGCAGTCGCTCCCGGTATTGCCGAGGCTTTAGTGGCCACTGCTGTTGGGCTTCTCGCTGCAATACCAGCTGTTTGGTTCTACAATAAATTTAATAATGAAAATGCTCACATACAGTCGGAAATGGATAGTTTTGGTCAGGAATTCTTAAATGTTGTAGAGAGATCTTTAGCAAAGTAGGGAACTTATGGGATTTAATGTAGGAAATAAGAAGGGCGCAATATCTGAAATTAATGTAACTCCATTTGTGGATGTTATGTTAGTTCTGCTTGTTATATTTATGATAACGGCACCTTTAATGTTAAACGGAATTAAGCTAAACCTTCCAAAAACTAAAGAGGTTAATCAAATTAACCTCTCTACTTCGCAGGTAGTTTTGTCTTATACAAAGAGTGGAGACTTTTATATAGGGCAAGATAAAATTCTAAAAAATGAAATAATTTCTGAAATAAAAACACTCTTTTCTAAAAACAAGTCTGAAACATTATTTTTGAGGGCCGATTTTGGTATGGAATATGGAAAGGTTGCAAATCTTATGTCCTTCCTAAAGAGGGCGGGAATTTTAAAAATTGCACTTGTTACTGAGATTAAAGCTAAAAAATGAATGTAGGTATCTCTGAAAACAAAACATTTAAATACTACTTCAGCTGGTCTATGTTTTTCCATATTAGTCTGGTTCTCCTATTTCTTCTTATAGGAAAACTTTTTCACGATAAAATTAATAGTACTAGAGATTTTAACATGAAGCTCATAGAAGCTTCTGTAAAGGTTGACCTCGTCGCTATGCCTAAGTTTACACTTAAGGAGCTAAAAGCTCTCCCTCCTGTTGCAAGAGGTGAGGATATCGAAGTCGTTAAGAAAGAAATAGTTCCGGATAAAATTTCAAAGGACGATGTTGTTTTTGAAAAAAAAGTAAAGAAAGTTAACTTCTTAGATATGATGAAAAGTCTTTCAAAAAAGAAAGTAAAAAAATCTAAGGTTAAGAAAGTCAAAAAGAAAAGAGGTCAAAGAAATGGCTTGAATATTGATTCCAGAACCCTAGACAAATTAGTGGCCGAAGGAAATAAAGTTTCAAAGGGATTAGCCCTTTCTGGAACAGGTTCTTCGAATACGGATATGACAGAATTTAATCTTTATATGTCTAGTCTTCCGGTCCATATTAAAACTCATTGGAATATTCCTCGTTACTTAAAGGTTCAAAATCTAAAATGTCGAATAAGAATATATTTAAAATCGAATGGCGCACTATTAAAGGCGGAAGTCTTTGAAACAAGTGGTGTTACCGAATTTGATGAAAAAGCAATGAGGGCTGTAAAAGCTGCAGCTCCTTTTCCAACAGTACCAAATCAGAATACTTCAAACGCTTTAAAGGGTGAGATTGTTCTAGGTTTTCCTTTATAGAGGTAATTCATGAAGACGTTAATTTTATTACTATTGTCGTTTGCGACACTACCTATCTTTGCGGAGTTAAATATCGTAGCAATAGGAGAAGCTGGATTAGAACTTTCTAAAATTCAAGTTTCTAGACCATTGTTTCAAGGTACTGTGCAATCAAAGAACCAGAGAATTGCTGATGAGATAATGAATGTTCTTAAGAGTGATTTTTCTTTTTATGCGAAGGAATTTTCAGTTGAAGAGAATCTAGTTACTGTAAGTGAAGGTTCAATCAAATATTCTTCTTTAGCCACGAGAAATGTGAATTACCTTTTTAGAGGAATTTTTAGAGAATTGCCAAATGGTCTTCGTTTCACATTAGAAGTTTTTGATATAGAAAATAGCAAGAAACTAATAGAGCAGAATTTTACTTTAGCGAGTAAAAACGCAAGACATCTTGCCCATGAATTTGCGTATCAAACTTTTAAAGTGATAACGGGAAAGGAATCAGTATTTAGATCCAAATTGATTTTCGTTACTGGAAGACATGGAACAAGAAAGAAACCTGTTAAAGAGCTTTATATTATGGACTTTGATGGTGGGAATAAGAAAAGACTGACTTTTCATAAAGGAGTTGTCATTTCTCCTGGCGTTTCTCACGACGGAACGAAGGTGGTTTATTCACTTATAAAGAATAATAGAAATAAGCACAGAAATATAAACTTATATTTACTTGATATTACAACAGGTGAGATCACCTTACTCTCAAACAGAAAGGGGCTAAACTCTGGAGCTGTATTTATGCCAGATGGTAAGTCTATCGCCCTAACTTTAAGTCATGTGGGTAATGCTGAAATCTTTATAATGAACTTAAAATCTAAGAAATTGGAGAGACTTACAAAGAGTTATTCTCCAGATGTAGATCCCTCTATTAATAAAGATGGTTCAATGATGACTTTCTTATCAGGACGTGGTGGTAAGCCCATGATTTACACTCGTAACATGCAGACTAAGAAGGTTCAGAGGATCAGCTATGTAGGGAAGTTTAACGCCACTCCACGCTTTTCTCCCGATGGAAGTAGTATCGTTTTTAGTTCCTGGTTAGATAGTCGCTTTGATATTTTCAGAATAGATAGTAATGGTAATAATTTGGCCCGTTTAACTAAAGATTTTGGTTCTAATGAGGATCCTACCTATTCAAATGATGGACAGTTTATAGCCTTTTCAAGTCAGAGAGTCCTCTCTCGTACCAAGGCCGTCCAAAATATATACATAATGGACAATGATGGAGAAATTATTGGGTCAATTACCGATAATTTCGGAAATTGTATAACTCCTAGATGGACTAAGTCCTTATAATTACGAAAATTATGTAAAAAAAACAAACACCCGAGCACTTTAGTCTTGTAAAAAATTCAGACACAGTGTATTATTTTCTTAGTTTAACGCATCACATTATTTAATTTGAAGTTAATAAAATGACTAGGAGATGAACAATGAGCGAGATTATGGCTAAAAACTCTACAAGAATTGAAAAACTATCGTCAATTCTATTATCAACACTTGATGAACAAATTTTCTTTAGTGAGATTTCAAAATGTCTTAATGACATCGTAGATTCTGACAGAGTTAGAGTTTTTAGAGTTAGAGAAAACGGATCAAGCTCAATGATCGCTGAGAATGGAAAATCTTTAGCTAACGGACAAGTTGTTGAAAAAGGTGCTGGTATCGTTGGTTACGTTCTAAGAACAAAGAAATCATACTTTTCAAATAACGTTTCAAGAGACCCAATCTTCGCTTCAAATGATAATGGAGACACTGTCGCTGAATTATGTGTGCCAATCGGTTGCGATGGTTTCATGATTGGAACATTACATATTCAATCCTTAAGTGAAGAGAAAACTTTCAAAAGAGAAGATATAACAGAAGTCTTAGAAATTTTAGCGGCCATTGAAAAGCCCATTAAAAATATGAAGATTTACCTCTCTGCTAAGTTTCTAAACGAATCACTTGCTAGACAAATTGAAGTTAAAGAAAAAGAGCTCGAAGAAAGTAAATCAAGTGTGAATATTCTTGATACATATAAGATCGAAGAAAGAGATATCATTGGAAAATCTAACTCAATGAAAGAAATACTGGCCATCGCAGATAAGGTTGCAAGTGCAGACGTAGCCACTCTAGTATTAGGAGAGTCTGGAACAGGTAAAGAAATGATTGCTAGAAGAGTTCACTGTAGAGGTCCAAGAAAAGAAGGGGCATTTATCTCAGTTGATTGCTCAGCTCTAAGCGAACTTAATCTAGAAGTGGAACTATTTGGAGAAGAAGCTAGAGATTTTTCTCAAACAGTAAGGCCTGGTCTTCTTGAACAAGCAAATAACGGAACATTATTTATCAATAATATTGAATCAATGCCAATCATGATTCAATCAAAACTAATTAAGTTTTTAAATGAAAAGATGGGCTTCAGAGTAAGAGGACAAGTTCCATTTAGATCTGATGTTAGAATCATAGCTTCAAGTGCAAAAGATTTTTCTGAGTTAGTAGAAAAAGGACTTTTCAGAGAAGACCTATTCTACGCCCTTAATACAATGTCATTAAGAGCGCCGTCTCTTAGAGAAAGAACTGAAGATATCGAACTACTTGCTTCATTCTTTTTAAATAAAGGAAAGAATGCTGAATCTCAAAAATCATTATCTCCAGGAGCTCTAAAATCGCTACAAGATTATAGATGGCCAGGAAATGTTAGAGAATTACAATCAGTTATGGAAAGAGCATTTATTCTTTCTGATGGAATGATTGTTGAGAAAGATCATCTTTCTGAAAGTGTATCAAAAGCAGAAAAAGAAGAAGAAGTTAAGGATAGTAAGGTTATCGAGTTTAGAGAAATGAGACTAGATGAGCTAGAAAGAAAACATATTTGTCATACCTTAGAGCATTTAGGTGGAAATAAAACGAAAACAGCTAAGACTCTTGGAATTACTGTTAAGACTCTTTATAACAAGCTTCACTCATATGGAATGATTGAGCCAAAAGAAGCTTAATCTATAAAGCACCGAGTAAAAATTAAATTTGTATTATTGGATCATCAAAAGTATTATTTTATTTCGCCCCGAAAGTAATTTTGGGGCCATACTCTTTAAAGGGAGGCCCTGTGAGTACGATAACAGAAGCACCATCAACTGATGGAAAGATCTTAAGAAACTTCCGTAATTCAGCAGATGTAGAAAACTTTTATAGATTTGTTCACGAAAATGGACTAAGAAGAGAAGCTGGTCTTATTATGTCTACCATTGTTAAGGCCCTTAAAGATAATGAGAAAAAGTCTAAGAGAAAAAGAAAAGCAAAAGCAAAAAAGAAAAAAGTACAATAAATATATTTCATGCCGACCTTAGGGTCGGTTAGTCTTCCTAGGACCACACATGGACGTTGCGAAAAAGGGAAGAGTCGTTTTTGACCCCATCTATGGTTTCATTAAACTAACTCCCGTAGAATACGAAATAATTCACTCACCATTTTATCAAAGATTGCGTTGGATCAAACAACTTGGTTTTAGTTTCTATGTGTTTCCAGGAGCTGAGCATTCCCGTTTTGGTCACTCTATTGGTGTTATGTTTAATGCCCATAGAATTCTACAGTCATGTTCCCGAGCAGTCTCAGACGAAGATTTAATGGATCCAGATTGTCTTACAAGTGAGGCGATTTATCACAAGTCTTTAAGGATTGGTGCTCTCTTACATGATTTAGGGACGTTTGTCTTTTCTCATACTACTGAGTCTGCCTATATCACTTTTGGAGAGACAACTAATAGTAAGGGTGGGAAAGGTCTCAAGGATGATCACGAAAATCTTGGAGCTTTTATAATTAAGAATACTGATTATGAAGGTGGAATTACTTTTATCCTAAAGAAGTATGGACTGGACCCTCAGAATATTTCAGACCTCGTTAAAGGTGTTGATCCTTCTATTCTTGCCAATCAAATTCTTCACTCTGAAATAGATTGCGATAGAATGGATTACTTATTAAGAGATGCGCATTACACAGGTCTTAAGTACGGTGCCTATGACCGTGATTACTTATTACATCATTTTGAAGTAGTTAAGGTTGATCAGCATGATATTTTAACAATTCGTCACAATGCTCTTCACTGTGTGGAAGACTTTCTCATGTCACGTTTTGCATGGTATTCACAAGTTATTCGTTCTCCCAGAGGATCAAAATATGATGCCATTGCAGAGAGAATTACTTTTCACTTCTTAGAGAAAGGCTATATTTATAGATATAGTGATCTCTTGGATATGATTGCCAATAATTCAATGAAGTTTTTTGGATTCAACGATAATTACTTCATGAACCTAGTTCAAGAGCATTTTATGAATGGGGATTTAGATAAAGTTCCTCACATAAAAGATATGGCCAATACACTCTTATTAGAAAAAGGCTCTAAAACGATTAGATGTAATGAATTTAAGCAAATACTCTTTGATCAAGATAAGTCTGCAGATAATGAGAAAATTATAAGAAGAGCACAGGTTAAAGTGAAAGAGCTTGAGGACTATATTGCAAAGAATGGGAAACCGAGTGATTGGATTCTTCCAGATCTTCCTAAGAAAGATATTATATACGTAAAATCTCCCAAGGTTCTAGCTAAGAACGGTAATAAGACAAACCTTCTCTTAGAAAGAGATCCCGTAAAAATTAGTTATGACAATGGAGATATAAAACTCTTAGCTGATGTTGAAAACTCTGTTATATCAAGCTTGCATAAGAAAATGAATTACACTCCAAACGTCTTTTGCTCAGAATCGACTCATAAACTTTTAGTCGATGCTGGTCTTATAGATGAAGATTTGAGTTAGCACACAATTCTTTTGATCTTTGCCAGTCTATGATGGGCATAAAAATAGTATCTATACTATTCCCATCATAGTTAATTTGGTGAAGGTCGCCAGTTTTAATTTTCAATTCACTTGTGACAAAAATAATATCACTATGGTTATCGAGAGTTCTATAGTTCCTGATAAATGCAGTCTCTTCCATTGAATTTTCTAAATTTAAAATCACACAAAGAATTGAACCGCTTCCTTTTTTTATTGGAACTCTTGAGCTGTAAAAAGAAAGTTCATTAATCTTTTCGTTGAGGATACCTTCTCTTTCTTCAAACGTGTCTGGAAGATTTTTGTTGGTTAGACAATAGAATACGATTTCCATTCCAAGTCTTTTCTCATCTTCGGATTTAATTGCTAGAAGTGCCATACCTTCTTCTGGAGAAGTTAGGATACTTTTTCCTGTCAAAGAATCTTTAATCGGAACTACAACAATTTGCTCGTGAAGAAGAGTAGAAGAGTCTTCACTTTTAAAGAGGATAGGATTTATTTTAATAAATCTAATCTCTTTGCTATGACATAAACTAGAAGTTAAATCACCAACCATGTAAGCTTTTAAGTTTACTTTCTTATTTGTTATTCCATAATCACTAGAAATAATATCTTCCAGCTCAAAGGCCTTGCCTGTTCTGATGACGAGCTCTTCTTTTGTAAAAGCACTAAATGATCTACCGTCACTATTTATAAGAGGAGATCCTTGATTATCTACTTCAACGTATACTAAGTCGTAGTAACCCAATCTCTTAGAGCAATTAGAATAATTTTTTACTTTAGAAGTGATATCTAGGTTTTTTTCAATTTTCCAGAATAATTTACTCATACAGACTCCGCATTGGTGAGCCTAATTTCTATCATAGAGCGCTTTACAGCTCAAGAGTGAAAGGGGAAATATTGATGGATGGTTTCAGGGTTCTCGTCTATAAACAGTAAGATTATTGAACGTTTCACGCTTAAGTTTTGTTTCTAATCCTATAAAGCTCTCTCCGTTCCCAAGAACGAGATAGCCCCCAGGTTTCATTGAAGCATACAGCTTATTTACAATTAATTGCTTATTTGGCATATCCTGATAGATTAACACGTTGCGGCAGTAGATGATATCGTACTTCGCCTTTGGATATTCTTCCTTTAAAAGATTGAATTTAAAGAAATTTACCTTACGCGTAAACTCTTGTTTAACCTGCCAATTTTCATCACTGAGCTGCTCAAAATACTTCATGAGTTGGGCAATAGGAAGACCTCGTTGAACATCTAGTCCATTGTATAATCCTAGCTTCGCCTTGTCTAATGCTTCGCACGATATGTCTGATGCTTCAAAAGTCATCTTACTTAATAGGTCAGGGTATTTCTCTGAGAGAGACATGAGTATAGAGTATATTTCCTGCCCCGTTGAAGCTGCAGCACTCCAAACATTGATTGTTCCCACTGCCTTTGTTTCTTGAATATTTGGAATAAGATATTCTGTAAGTATTTTAAAAGGAACTATATCTCTAAAGAAATAGGTTTCATTATTTGTAGAAATATTGATGAGTACAGCGTGCATGTCAGGTGTGACGGATCCTTGATACAAGTCAAAGACCTCATTAACTGATTTTAATTCAAATAATTTGACCAGACTCCTAAGTCTTGTTTCAAGTCTATAGTAATCTTTTTCTAGGTAGGTCATACCTGAATGGTTATATATGTAATCAGCAAAGAACTTATAAATTTCTAGACTAATCTCATGTTTTTCTGAAACTGCTATACTCATGCTAGACCATCTACAAGTTCAAATTTTCCATTGAGTATGTCATTAGTGAAAGGCTTCATTATGTATTCAACAGCTCCTAGACTTAGGGCCTTCTTGATGTTGGCAGGTTTATTTTCGGTGGTCATCATAATGACAGGAGTCTCAGTGAAGCTCTCTGTGAGGTTTTTTTCAAGGAATTCTGGACCATTCATGTTTGGCATATTCCAATCTAATAGAATGACATCAATATCATTATTACCGGATAGGTACTCAAAGGCTTTTTGACCATCTTCTGCCCACACTCCGGTGTGCCCACTCTCTTCAAGCATTTGAGAAACCATTAAAAATATGGCCTTAGAATCATCTACAATGAGTACTTTCATAAATTTCCTCTTTAACTTTAAAATGTTTATCTATGTTACGGGTTAGTAAAAAAAAATATAATTCAATTAAATCTCAATTTTTACAATGAACTTGATCGGGATAGTCAGGCTTGGGCGCCAACACCTTGAAAAACCGACAAAATCGCTAAGTAATTCTTTCAAATCGAACTCTTTCTTCCTAAGAATCTTTACTAAAATTCAGCTATTAGGTAGAATAAAAGAGCTGCAAATGAAGATTTGTAGTTTCAAATTAGGATGATTTGAATTTCACGTATTAAGGAAAGGTCAGGATGATCAGAAATAGCTCTTTAAATAAAGCTTTCAACACTCAAAATCAATCTCATAAATCACTTCGGAATTTATTCTATTTAGAAGATGTAACCGTAAACTATGGTGCTAATAGAGGCTTGAATCATGTTCAATTCTCAGTGGAAAGAGGGGAGATCGTTTTTATCACTGGTGTTTCTGGTGCGGGTAAATCTACACTTCTTAGAGTTTTAGCCGGTGAAATTGAACCAGATAGTGGAAGAATAAAAAGACCTGATTCTTCAATATTCATTTCACAAGTTTTTCAAGATTTAAGACTTATGGGAACACTTACTTGTAGAGAAAATTTAAAGATTTGCTATGACCCCGCTTTCTATTCATCTCGAAAGGAATTTGAAAAAGACTTAAATGAACTTTCTCGAATTCTTGGAATCTCTGATCGCTTAGATATTTTAGTAAAAAATGCAAACGGTGGTTTGAAGCAAAAAATCGCTATTATTAGAGCACTACTTTCAAGACCTGACATTATCATTTGTGATGAACCAACAAGTTCATTAGATTCAGAATGCGCTAGAAAAATATTTGAAATTTTAAATTTATATAATGTTAAAAGAAAGCTAACAGTCATATGGGCTTCACATAATAAAGAACTGGTAAAGCAATTCTCTGGAAGAATTGTTCATATTGATAGTGGAAAACTCGTTTACTCAGGACATGCATGTTTTATTTAAATAATTTTATTCAAAATATTAAAAGACATCCTTTATGGGGTGGAATGTATTTATTGGCCACTTTGGTCTTACTAATTAGTGCGATGAATTTTACTACATTAGAGTCTGTAGTCTTTAAATCATCAAGAAATTTAAACTCTGGACCATATTTTCATGCGCTTATATCAGGAGCAGAAAATCATAAGAGAATTTCGAGAAAACTCTTAGAACTTCCTGGAGTGCATAGAGTAGAAATCTTGGGTGAGAATGAAATACAAGCTCAAGTATCAAGTGTTTTATCAAATTTAAATCTTGATATGAAAATTGAAGACATTGATCTAAATTATGCAGGATTAAAAGTTGTTTTAAATAGGAATTTACAACTTAGGAGCCAAGAATTAATTAGAGATTATCTCGTCAGGCTTGTAGGTGAAAGTAAATTAACACTTGGAGCAATTAAGGCCATCACAAAAGCAGAAAAGCTTAAGAATCAACTTTTTTCACAATTTAGAGAGTGGGGAGTTACGGTTGTTAGTCTTGGTTTTATTATAATTTGGGCGCTTGTGGGAATAGTTTTTTCTACGTTAGTTAGAAAGAGTTCATATATCATCGAGCACTTTCAAAGAAGAAAGAAAGTAGGATTAAAAGTTATGTTAACTGGCAGTTTGCTGCTTTTTGTATCTAGCTTATTGATAACTCTACTTGTTGGACAACTGTCGTTGATCGGAATGCTTGTTGGAGGAGTTTTTATACTCGCTATTTCATCTCTTCAGGTAGGAAAACTACAATGGCAAGAATAGGATCATTAGTCCTTTTATTTTCCTTAATTCTGGCGAGCTCAAACCTTGTTATGGCCGCAAAGAACTTATCTATCTCTCAGATAAGAAAGAATTTAAGATCTCAAGCAAGAGTCTTAAAAAGAATTAATAAGAAAATCATTAAGTTGGAAAGTAGGCTTGGTCATCAAAATAAAGGATATATAAATATCCTTGAAAATAAGCGCCAAATAGAATCACAAATCTATAAGAACTCTGAAAAAATTACTAAATACCTTGAACTTGTGGCCCTAGAAAAGAATAGAGTGAAGAAGCTACTCGGATCTGTGGTGGCCAACTTAATGAGTAATGAGGAGACAAGTGCAGATATTCTTAGTAAGAAAATAATGTCGAGAGCTCTTTCTCAAGAACTTGTAAAACTAAAATCTTTTGAAGATATTTTAAAAATTAAGAAAATGAAGCTTGAAGAAGTACAGAAGTACTTTAATTCACTTGAAGTAAAAGAAACAGAAATACTAACTCTCATTAATGAATTGGAAAATAGGAAAAAAGAGTACGCTTCAGAATATGTAAAAGTGGAAAAAAAGAAATCTGAACTCTCTGGAAAACTTTCTTCAGTGAAGTCTAGTCTTTCATTTAAAAAGAGAAAGAAGAAATCTATTGAGAAAATTTTAGTTCGCTATAGATTTAAGTCTCCAATTGAAAAATACTCAGGTTTAGAATATAGAAAAAAGGGTATAACTTTTAAATTTAATAACAAACAAACTGTAAAAAATACGATTAATGGTAAAGTTTCATATGTTGGGAGTTTATCAAATTACGGAAAAGTTATCATGATTGATCATGGAAATCAGACGAGATCAATCTTCCTAGGTGATGTAGAGACAAGGGTCAGGCAAGGACAAGCAGTGAAAAGTGGTCAGATCATCGGCTACACTCATGTGAAATCTAACTCTAGTGAACTGAGCAAGTTGTATTTTGAAGTGCGAAAAAATAATAAAGCACAAAATACTTTTCTTTTGATGGACAAGAAGTTTTTAGCAAAGAATAATTTAAACAGTGTAAATTTATAATCTAAGGAATAAAAATGAGTAAAAAGAGAGCACGCAGCTTCAAAGCTGTTTCACTATGTTTGGCTCTTTCGGTCGGTGGACTTTTCATGGGTTTCGTAGGAACTCAAAAAGTTATGGCCGTTTCAAAATCAAGGTTTGAAAAATTAGAACTCTTTAATAAGGTTCTATTTTTAGTAGAGTCTCAATACTACCGTGATGTTGATACTGACAAATTAATTCAAGGCGCTATTAAAGGTATGATGAGTACCTTAGACCCTCACTCCGCTTTCTTGGACAAAGATGTTTTTGCTAAAATGCAGGAAGAGACTAAAGGTGAATTTGGAGGACTTGGACTTGAAGTTACTCAAAAGGATGGATACCTTATAGTCGTTACTCCTATTGAAGATACTCCGGCCTTTAAAGCGGGAATTGAGCCAGGGGATAGAATTGTTGAGATTAATAATGAATCAACAATTGGTATCACTTTAGAAGATGCTGTAGATAGAATGCGTGGTAAAAATGGAGATAAGATCTCTATTGGTATTATTAGAGATGGACTTGAAGGAGTTAAAACTTTTGTTTTAAAGAGACAAGTCATAAAAATCAAACCAGTTAAGTCTGCAGTGGTTAGAAAGAATTATGCTTTTGTTCGACTTAAGCAATTTCAAAAAAGGTCAGCAGAAGAAATTATTAAGGCGCTTAAAAAAGCACGGAAAATCACTAAGAAGAATGGCGGACTCAAGGGAATTATTCTTGATTTAAGATCTAACCCTGGTGGCCTACTTGATGAAGCTGTAGATGTTTCATCAATCTTTCTTAAAGATGGTGTTGTTGTAAGTACTGAAGGTAGAGATCCTAAGAACAAAGAAATAAGATATGTTAAAAAATCAGGATATAAAGAAGTAGATGTTCCATTAGTAGTTCTGATCAATTCATCTTCAGCTTCTGCAAGTGAAATTGTTGCTGGAGCCATTCAGGACATGAAGCGTGGAATTATTATGGGAACTCAGTCTTTTGGTAAGGGCTCTGTTCAAACCGTTGCTAAGATTGATGACGAAAAAGGTGTAAAACTAACTATTGCTCAGTACATGACTCCAAATGGGAGAAAAATTCAAGCTGTAGGAATCATTCCTGATGTTGAGGTTGATGAAGTTGAAGGAAACTGGGTTGATGAAAATAAGAAAGAGCAAAGGTTCATTAGAGAATCAGATTTAAAAAATCACTTAACTGCAACGATTGAATCGAATGAAGAAAAAGGGCTTCGTTTAATTAAAGAGAAAGCAGATAGAAAGAAAAGAGTAGAAAAACTTAAAAAGTTAAAACAAGCAAAGAAAGACAAGAAAGGTAAAAAGAAGAAGAAGTGGATGGTTAAATATAAACCTAGTGAAGATTACCAGGTCTTACAAGCAATCAATTATATTCGTTCATTTGATTTATTCAAAAAAATGAACAAATAAGTCATTTCATAAATAGTAAAAATAGGTCCAATTTATTTGGACCTTTTTTTTGACTAAATTCTAAGATCTTTCTGGATTGATTTTCTGCGTCACTTTGGCATTTCATGTTTAACTTGCTAAAATTCTGTCATGGCAAATGGTAACTACGTAACAATATCTACCCTTGTAGGGAAAGTTAAAAATCTTCTTGAAGGTCAATTTAGAACTGTGGCGATTGAGGGCGAAGTGACAAACTTCTCTCTCTCTTCCTCTGGTCACTATTACTTTACACTTTCAGATCGAAATTCTTCCATCTCAGCTTGTCTCTTTAAGATGGATGCCATGAGAAATCCTGGAGTTAAGACTCTTAAAGATGGGGATATCGTTCAATGCTTTGGAAGTCTTGGTGTATATGCCAAGAGGGGATCTTTTCAAATCATAGTGAAGAGAATCTCTAAGGCCTCTGGAGTAGGGGATTTAAAAGAAAAATTTGAATTATTAAAAAAGAAATTATCTCTTGATGGATTATTTGATTTAGAAGCAAAGTTAAAAATACCAGAACTTCCAAAAAGAGTTGCCGTCATTACGGCCCTAAGAGGTGCAGCTCTAGCTGACTTCTTAAATATCATGAAGAGAAGAACTCACTGGATTGATATAATGGTTGTTCCTACTTTAGTTCAAGGTGATGGAGCTGCGGCGGCACTTAGAAAGTCCCTCTTTAATACAATTAAATTTTCCATGGAAGCTGTTCCCGAAAAAAAAATCGATGTTATTGTTCTCACAAGAGGTGGTGGTAGTTTAGAAGACCTATGGGCCTTTAATGACGAAGCGCTAGCTTGGGATATATTCAATTGTCCTATCCCAACTATAAGTGCTGTAGGTCATCAGGTGGACTATAGTATTAGTGATTTTGTATCAGATTTACGATGTGAAACACCATCAGCAGCTGCTCAAATTCTTAGTGAAGGGCAAACTAAAATTCTCTCTAAACTTGATAATGCTAGAAAGCATCTAAACTCCAACGCAAGAAATATTATTCTAAATCGAAGAGAGAAAGTTTCTAGTGCTAGTCCCGAGGCCATGCTGAGAATGGTGTGGAATAAGTTTCAAAATTACAAACTTAGAGTTGAGAAATGTTCCCTCGAGAAACGGGATACTGAACTTATAGGACTTCATGATTATTGGTTTAGATTAGATGATAGTGTAAAGAAAATGACTCATTTAATGGATCAAAAAATTCAAAATAGTAAATATAGAGTGGGTAAATCAAATGAACTTCTTTCTGCTTTAAACCCAAATAATGTTCTAGACCGTGGATATAGCTATTTAACCACAGATAGTGAAAAAGTTGTTTCAAGTAAGGCCGATTTTTCTAAACTAAAACAGGATGAAATATTAAAAATACGTTTCCATGATGGAGTAGGCAAGGTTAGTAAGGTATGAATTTAAAAGAATACTCATCAGATATTAGCGATCCTATTGTTCATGAAATATTCACAGAAAGTGGATGGAGGAAAACACTGAACTCTTCATTAAAAATTTCTTCAGAAGAAGACTCTAGTTTTGATGAATGGCAAGTTGTACTTAAAGGAACAACAAACCGAGAGAAAGTTATCGTTATCCCTGAGTTTTCTAAGATGTATCTTGATTACGTTTTAAATCTTGTTGAAAAATCGTTCCAACATGATTATTGGAATAATTTATTAATTGAAGAAAGCACCATGTTTGATTCATTTTTAAAAGATAAACTAACAAGCTATAATGATTTCCCTCTTAACGAGTCCTTGGCTTTTCTTTCTACTTGGGGGGATATTTTTGAACCCTCTGAACAAGACAAGGTCAGTTACTTTCTATTATCAATTTCAGATGTAGAGGCCTGCGTTCTTACTTATGATGAGCTCGTTTTAAATGGCGAGTTTTTAAAATATAAGAAAATTCTTAGAGCTCATTCAAAAATGTCCAATATCTTCTATTGTTTCAAACATGATTTTGAAGTTGAGGATGATTTTAAGTTGTTGTTAACAATCCTTTTAATTTATCAGGATCAAAAACAAGAGAAAGAAGTCTTTGAGAAGTATTCGAAAAGTGACTGGGAAATTATTCTAAATTCACTTACTTATCCCACCTGCCTTGTTTCATTAAATGGAGAGCTAGTTCTACATAATAGCAGTTTCTCTTCACTAGGGCTTTATGCGAAAGATTGCTTAAAATTAAAAAATGAAGAAACTTTTGAGCAGTCTGATAAGATTTATAAAGTCTTAAAAACGTCTCAACGAGTTAGAGGAAGAGACTACGAGTCCTTTGTGTTTATTTCTGATGGAAATTTACAACGTGAAGGAAATATAAATATTTCTTCTGAAGAATTAGGAATTATTTCTGGTTCCATTGCACACGAGTTAAATAATCCTCTAGCGGGTATATTAGCGGCCCTAACATTATTAAAAATGGAGGATGATATAGGAGATGAATCTCAATCATTACTTCAAGATATGGAAGTAGGGGCCATAAGGTGTAAAAAACTCATTGAAGTTTTTCTTGGATTTTCAAGACTTGATCCCACTCGTTCTCAATTTGATACTTTAGAAAGTTCTCTGGAACAATCTCTCCACCTTTTAAGGTCCAGAATGGTTGAATCAAATTTGAAGATGAATGTTCAGTATAAGAAAGAAGAATTATTTTCTAAACCCTTGAATAATTCAATCGCTGCAATGATTTTCTATTTAATTTTGAGTGATGGCTTCACTCTTGGTCACCATCAAAAATTATTGATGAGTGATTTAAATAAAATAGAGGTCAGTGTTATTGAAAAAAGTCATGAAATGAGCTTTGTGTTCTTCCCTGAAGTTAAACTCTTCGATCAACTATTGAGCTCGAAACTTCTCTTACACCTTGTGAATTTACTAGGACTTGAAATGCAAGGTGCTGATAATAAAATAATCATTAAATTGAATTCGTAACCTTCCCTAAATATAGTCTTTAGGGAAGTTATGAGCATTTGGATTATTTGCTAGAAATATTTCAAGCTCTTCATAGAACTTCTCAGTATGCTTTAGGGGTAAACTTTTTTTAAAGAGGAATATCCCTTTATTTCTTCTCTTAGTATCCATTAAATAAGTATCAATGAAGGCCTTATATTGAGGATTAAAGTGAGCTTTCTTTAATTTATTACTACTTAGTTTACTTGCTTTGGAGTTTATATATTGTTGAAGCTTTTTCTTGTGCCCAGGGTATCTAAAAATGAGTTCAGATTTTTGGTTAAGCGAATTTATGGGATAAATTATATATTGCTCTGGAACAATATGATTTGTAATCAAAAAGTCGCCTGAACCATTTTCAAGAATGTGACCCGCTCTAATATCATCTTTTAGAGGAGCTTTCTCTTCAGGTAAGTGTTCTTTCCAAAGGAAACGAATAATCTCGCCTTTTTCGGAGGAGTCAATTTTGTTAAAGAGGTTATTATAGTTTATAAGGGCCTCAAGATAGGGACCAATAAGTTTAATAGTTAAAGTTTTCCATGGCAGTGTTTCGAGCTTTTGAAAGAGTAGTTCTTTTTCATTTTCTGTATTCTGGCATGGAAGGGCAAAGAGGATTATTCCATTTTCACCTTTAATTGTTACAATATGTGGAGTGTGCAGATTATTAAATTTTTCTTTGATCTTACTTAAATCATCTCCAGCTTTGTAATTTGCTCTGTCTAGTTCGTATCGACCCCTAGGGTAGTAGAGGTGGTTTATTTTATTGATACCTTTATCAATATATATATTTAAGTATATAAGTAATAGTTCTGCTGTAGCGAGAGCATCGTCTAAAGCTCTGTGAGCTTTCCTATGTTTAATTCCAAAAATCTTACTCATGTAATTTAAATTAGAGTTCATTAAGTTGGGAATTAAATATTTTGTCATTAAATTTGTGCAGAGACTTTTATTTTTTAATAAGGGTTTATCTAGTCTCTTTAGAACAGAGTTGAAAAAGGGAACATCAAAACTAGTATTATGGGCCACAAGAATTGAATCACCCATAAACTCTACAATTTCTTCTATGAGATCTTCAATGATTGGTTTTCCCTTCACGTCTTCTTGAGAGATGGAGGTAAGCTTTTGAATAAAGTCAGGAATTCTGATTTCTGGTTCAATGAGAAAGTTCTTTTGATCTATGACTTTAAAATTACTAATTTTTACAAGCCCAATTTCAATGATTTTATCATTTTTATGATTTCCACCTGTCGTTTCTAAATCGAAAACACAGAAATCTAAGTTTTTAATTAATTCTAAGGATTCATTCATTTTGGCCTCACCGAACATTCGTTCGCGTGTTTTTGGTTGTTAATACTTTATTCTATTTGAATAGAACTACTTATATAAGGGGGATAATTCTCCACCCTTAAATTATATGTATTTATTAGAGTTGATCAAACTTTTTTACAACACTTTTCAAGATATTAGAGAACTTTTCCATGACTTTTAAAGCTTCGTCTTTAATATCCTCATGTTTTAACTCTGTATCTTCAATTCCCGCGGCCATGTTAGTGACACAGCTGATACCGCAAACTTTTAAGCCAATGTGGTTAGCCGCTATACATTCAGGTACTGTGCTCATTCCTACAAGGTCTGCACCAAGAATTCCTAGCATTCTAACTTCGGCAGGAGTTTCATAGGTAGGGCCGAGAACTCCCACATAGATTCCTTTTTGCATAGAATAGTTAAGCTCAATAGCTGAGGCTTCGATGATTTCACGAAGTTTAGGGTTATAAGCTTTAGTCATGTCTGGAAAACGAGGACCCATTTCTGAAATATTTGGTCCAATAAGTGGGTTCTTGGCCATTAAGTTAATATGATCTTCAATGATTACGAGATCACCTGGATTATAATTCTTATTAATTCCACCAGCTGCATTAGTTAAAATAAGTGTATCAATTCCTAGAGTAGAGAGGAGTCTCGTGGGGAATACAACATCTTCCATTGGAAGACCTTCATAGCAATGAAAGCGTCCTTGAAGAATGGCAATCTCAACCCCTGAAATTTTCCCAATAATAAGTCTTCCCTCATGCCCTTCGACAGTTGTTTTATGAAAGTAAGGAATTTCATCGTAGGGAATGACTGTTTTATCTTCAACTTGGTCAACAAATGCTCCAAGTCCTGAACCAAGAATGATTCCAATTCTTGGGCTACAAGGTTTAATATTTTGAATGTGTTTTGCAGCCGTAGCTAATTTTTCATACATGTTCTAATCCATTTTAACATTTATTATTTTCATCAATATCGTATATAAGAGGTTTTAATACTTTTGGTTTTGTGGCCTTAATTTTTATATTCTGAGTTAGAATTTCTTCTGCGATACCTTCTACTAATTTTTCTTGTCCGTCATTATAATGAATTGTAACAAGAGTTTCTCCGACCTTAACTTTGTCACCAGTATTTTTTACAATTGTAATACCAACTCCAAAATCAATAACATCATCAGTTTTTCTTCTACCACCACCGAGGCTAACTACATGCTCCCCAAATTCTTGGCAAGTTATTGCAGAAATATAGCCGGCTTTAAGAGACTGAACCTCTTTAATATTTTTTGCCTGTGGAAGTCTAGAGTAGTCGTCAACAATTTTCTCATCGCCGCCCTGTCTCTTTATAAGATCTCTAAAACTCTCTAGAGCTTTTCCATTTTTCAAAACTTCTTTTGCTTTTCTGATTCCTGCTTTGTGTGACTTGGTAATTCCTGCCAAGTAAACCATGCCACCTGCTAATTGAATTGAAACCTCTGTAATGTCTTTTGGTCCTTTATTCTTTAGAGTTTCAACGCTCTCAATGATTTCAAGACTATTTCCAATGGCATTCCCAAGAGGTTGATTCATGTCTGTAATGATAGTCATCATTTTCTTATCAAATCGACTTGCCGTATTTCTAAGACTCTTTCCAAGGGCCCTAGCACGTGCCCTTGTTTTCATAAAAGCACCAGAGCCAACTTTAATGTCCATAACAATTCCATTAGCACCTTCTGCTAATTTCTTACTCATTATAGAGGCAGTGATAAGAGGAATACTTTCAATTGTTGCAGTCACATCTCTCAGTGCGTAAATTTTCTTATCTGCTGGAGCGATATCTTTAGTTTGTCCAATTAGCGCCAGTCCATCTTCAAGAACAGATCTTTTAAATTCATCAAGAGGCAGTGCGGTTTTAAAGCCTGCGATGGCTTCGATTTTATCAATCGTTCCTCCTGTATGACCGAGACCACGTCCGGCCATCATAGGAATTTTTACGCCACATGCATGTGCTATGGGAGCGAGAATAAATGTCGCTTTATCGCCAACTCCACCTGTGCTGTGCTTGTCTACAACACACTCTTCTTCAAAACTTACTGTCTTTCCGGAGTAGAGCATTGCATCTGTGATGGAAGCAGTTTCAGCTGTATCAAAGCCTTGAATGTAAATGGCCATTAAGAGAGCACTCATTTGATAGTCAGTTATAGTTTTAGCTGTAACTCCAGCAATAAACCATTTGATTTCAGCATCAGAGAGTTTTTCTCCATCTCTTTTTTTAGAGATGATTTCATAAGCAGAGAATTTATATTCAGTTTCTTGATTTTTCATGTACTTGACTCATTATTAAAAAAAAAGCATCGTATATATATGCAAACTTTCTTGTTGAAAGGAGTGCACATCATATTCTTCGGGCCTTTAACTGTAAATGCCCGTTTTGGGCGGTTTTTAATGTTAAATCATATTCGTAAAGTTACCCTGATTACAATCAGCTTTTTCTCTCTTCTTTTTACGCCGTGCGCGTTTGCTCAGAGTGAAAACTCAACAGATATTTTAGAAGAGTCTCTTGGTGATATCACTACAGTTGCTGCCATGGGGATTGGAGGAGCGATACTGGGTCTTTCAACACTTTCTTTTGTAGAGGAACCTAAGGACCACTTGAAGAATGTTCTTGTTGGTGGTGCCATGGGTGTTATTCTTGGCGTTGGTTTTGTTGCATGGCAACAGGCTACGAAAAGTAAAGGTAGCTATGAAGATCAAGCTCTAAAAGTGACACCTAATTTTGGAACGACTCAACGTGTTGCGTGGCAGCAGACTGAAATTAAAAAAGTTTTCATGTCTCAGACTAAGAGCATTTCAAACTTCAGCTACTCTTTTTCCTTTTAATTTCCTATCTTTAAAATCGATTACGCCATGCAAAGCATTTTCCATATGAATGAAGCTTTGCTATTCTTGTTTAGATAATTTAACGGAGTCATTTACTATGGAAAGAGTCATCTCTTTTGTTGGACTGATCTTTATGATCACAGTCGCTTATCTTTTAAGTTCAGATAAGAAGAAAATTAATTGGAAAACAGTTTTTTCAGGTCTTGGGTTACAACTTTTCTTGGGACTAATAATTTTGAAAACAGATTTTGGGAAAGGTGTCTTCGAATATGCCCGTACATTCTTCTCGGGAATCTTAAGTTACACGAACGAGGGTTCTAAATTTATTTTTGGAAGTTTCACTCAAATAGATAAATTTGGATTTATTTTCTTTGTACAGGTCTTACCAACAATTCTTTTTATGAGTGCTTTAATGGCCATCCTTTACCACTTGGGAATTATGCAAGTTGTGATTAGGATAATGGCCAAGCTCATGGTTAAGGTCATGGGGACTTCTGGATCAGAGTCGCTAGCTGCAGCAGCCAATGTGTTCGCAGGTCAAACTGAAGCACCTCTGGTTATTAGACCCTTTATTAGTAAGATGACTAAGTCTGAACTTATGGCGTTAATGACAGGGGGAATGGCCACTGTTGCTGGTGGTGTTCTTGCTGCCTACGTTGGGTTTGGAATTGATGCCGCTCACTTATTAGCAGCTTCTGTTATGTCGGCTCCCGCCGCTCTTGTTTGTGCCAAACTACTTGTGCCTGAGACTGAAGAGTCTGAGACAATTGGAGACATAAAGTTTGAAGTTGAAAGAACGACTGCCAATCTCGTTGATGCCGCTGCACATGGTGCAGGAGAAGGATTAAAATTGGCCATGAATGTTGGGGCCATGCTCTTAGCCTTCATAGCACTGATTGCAATGTGTAATGGTTTACTTTCTCTTGTTGGTGGGTGGTTTAGTTATCCTCAATTATCAATGGAAGTTATTTCGGGATACTTATTTGCTCCGATTGCGTGGCTTATGGGAGTTCCTTGGGCAGATTGTATGATTGTAGGAAGTTTACTTGGTAAGAAAATGATTCTAAATGAATTCGTTGCCTACTTGGATTTAAAAGTTGCTATTGAAGCAGCTTCTATTGGACCAAGATCAATTGCCATTTCAACATATGCACTTTGTGGTTTTGCAAACTTTAGCTCTATTGCCATTCAAGTGGGTGGTATTGGTGTTCTTGCACCTGAGCGAAGACAAGACCTGGCTAGGTTAGGGGTTCGATCAATGATAGGTGGAACTCTTGCCTGCTTTATGACTGCCTGTATTGCTGGTATGTTTTTATAAGAAAATTAATTAAGGATAGTCATGAGTAAGCAGTTAATTATAAGTCAAACCTTGAATGAGTGCAGAGCTGCTCTTGTTGAGAACGGGGAAATTCTAGACTTTCTTATGGAGCGAACTGTTGAGGGAGTGAAGAAAGTTCCTCAGGTTGGAGATATTTTTAAAGGTAAAGTTGTCAGGGTTTTACCTGGGATGCAATCAGCCTTTATTGATATTGGTTGGGAAAAAGCAGCTTTTCTTTATGTAGATGATGCTTATATTCCAACTCTTGCTGAACAGAGAGAGATGGCAGATAAAACTAAGAGGATGCTTCAGTCTCAAGAGAGAGTAGGGGAAATTATCCCTGATGAATTCAGTACTCTTGGAGAGTCTGTAAATATGCGTTTTCGTCCTGATCACACAACTATTGAATCTTTTTTAAAAGAAGGTCAAGAGATACTAGTGCAGGTTGCAAAAGAGCCCATTTCCACTAAAGGTCCCCGTGTTACTAGACAGGTAACATTAGCAGGAAGGCATGTTGTTTTCATGCCTTTTATTGAGCACACAGGGGTTTCAAGAAGAATTGAAAATGAAAAAGAAAGAGAGCGACTTAGGCTTGTTCTAGATTCTATTCGTCCCGAAGGTAAAGGTGTTATCGCCAGAACTGTTGCTGAAGGACAAACAAGTAAAACATTGAAGTCAGACTTCAATATGCTTGTAAAAATTTGGAAGGATGTTCAAAAGAAGGCGGAGAAGGCTAAGCCGGCGACAGCTTGTTACCGAGATTTAAATTTCATTCAAAGAGTGCTGCGCGATATTACTGACGAAGATGTGTCAGAAATAGTTCTTGATTCAAAAGATAATCAAAAAGAAGTTGAAAAATTTACCTCTAAGTATCTTCCTTCAATGAAAGGTAAAGCGACTCTCTATTCTGAGACAGTGCCTATATTTGAAAAATATGGCGTTGATATGGAAATAGAAAGAGGTATTAGCAACAAGGTATACCTTAGGTCGGGTGGATCTTTAAATATTGATCAAACAGAAGCACTTGTTTCAATTGATGTGAATACTGGAAAGTTTGTTGGTCGAAAAAATTTAGAAGAAACAATTTTAAGAACAAATATGGAAGCGGTCAAAGAGATTGCTTATCAATTACGTCTTAGAAATTGTGGTGGAATTATTGTTATTGATTTCATTGATATGGAACGAGAAGAAGCAAGAGAGACTGTTTATAATCAGTTGATAGAAGCTTTGAAAAAAGATCGCTCCAAAACAAATGTTCTTCCAATTTCTGGTCTAGGCCTTGTGGAAATGACTAGAAAGAGAACAAGAGACACTCTCACAAGGGTTCTCTGTGAGCCTTGTCCTTATTGTGAAGGTACGGGGAGAGTTAAATCAACTCTAACTGTTTGTTACGATTTGATTAGAGAGCTTATAAAAGTTTTAAATAAGGCTACAGGCACTAAAGTTTATATCTATGCTCACCCTGAAGTGACAGCAAGACTTTGTGGAGATGACCTTGATCTGATTGATAATCTCGAAGAAGCATTTGGGAAATCATTACAAATTAGGTCCGAAAATAATTATCATATTGAGCAGTATGAAATCTTTTCTCAAGAGTACTAGTTTTACTCTTGAGTCTTTTACTTCCCTAAAAAATTAAGAATAAATTCCATTGAGTGAATGCTCAGTGGGATTTACTCTACTAAAATGAGTTTAAAAACCTTCTTATTTCCATTGCCAAATATTTCATTGCAAATAGGTTCGCACAAACCTCTCAATATTTATGAGCCTCGTTACTTGCAAATGGTAGAAGACTCTATTAATCAGGAAATACCTATTTCACTTGTCTTCGCAAAGACTCAATTTGAAGTAGGAGACCAGGAGATTCCCCATGAAATTTTTCATTTCATTAAGCCCATCACAGGTCTTGGTCATCCTAGAATGATCTCTAGAAATATTGATGGCTCAGTGATTATTATGTTACCTGGAGAGTATAAGGGGCGTATTACAAAAGTTTTGAAAAGTGATACGCCGTATATCATTTGTGAATATGAAAAAATTGAAGAAGTGCAAAAACTTAGAAATGAAAACATTCTTCTACTTAGAAACCTTCAATTAGAACTCGAGGAGTGGATTTCAAAATCGATCGACTTGACTGATCAACGGGATATATTACGGACCGAGTTAAGTGAGGCTGGACGCATAGTAGGGCTATATACAGAATTTATTGTCATGAATCCTGAGGCTCGTCAAAAGGTCCTCGAGATGGATAATATTAACGAAAAAATTCACTTTCTTGCCCTTAATGGTTAAATTCAGTAATTTCGATAGGTTATGATTTTGGGTAAACAGTATCAGGCCATTTACCTTTTAAGCAATTCTTGCTATCTTTGCCAAACATTTTTACATAAATCTCGCTCTAGTTACAATAATTAGGGCCGTAAATTGTCCGGGAGGTTTTTATGATTTATGAATTGGCCATCGTGGTTAAGACAGAAGCAACAGAAGAGCAGAGAGCTGCTATTCAAACAATGTTGGCTGAAGTAGTAGCTACTGACGGAGGAGAAATCCTTCTATCTGATGACTGGGGAAACAAGCATTTCGCGCAAGCGACTTCAAAAGGTGTTAAAACAGGTCACTACCTATTTTTCATCTATTCTGGAAACGGAACTATCAATCTTGAAGTTGCCAGACGTATTGGTATTAATGAAACAATCATTAAAACTATGACTATCAAACTTGCTGATTCGAAAGAAGAAGGTGAGGCAATTGTTAAGAAATTTAAGTCTCCATTCTCTAAGAAATTCAATGGAAGCATTGTTGACGACGGTGATGCAGACAACGATCTTGAAAAAGATAAGAAAAGATTTGCACGTAGAAAAACTTGTTGGTTTGCTTCAAATTGCATCACTCCAGATTGGAAAGATCCAAAAACTTACGCTTGGTTAGTTAACGAGTTTGGTAAGATCAATCCAGGTCGTGTTTCTGGTATTAGTCGTAAAGCCCACAGAAGAGCTGATACTGCGATTAAAAGAGCAAGAAACATGGGTGTTGTGAGTCATATTACAAATAACCTTGCAGAGTAATTCTTAGGAATAATGTAGAATGGATAACCAAAACGATAAAGATAATTACGTAAAGTCTTCAAAGGGATCGGAAACGAACTCTAAAGAGAAGATCTTTGGGCAATTAACTAATGGGAAGCTTCTTTTTTTAGGAGTGATCTCATTGCTATTATCTGTTTTAGGACCACTTTGTATTTTTGCTCCAGTCCCAATGGCCGTAGCATTCTTACTTTATGGAAAGTCTAGATCATGGATCATGTCCCTGAGTCTTAGTGCAATTGTACTTATAGTATCTCTTGTATTTAAGGATTTAGCAGGACTTTTAAGTGTGTCTATTTCGTACTTTATTGCCACTTTAGTTGCCTTTTTAACGGCAAGGGTAGTGTGGAATAAAACGAATCCTGTAACTGGTCTTATAAAGAATGGTTTATTTGTTTTTACGTTAATTGCATTGTTATTTGGAGCTGCGCAAATCGTTTCTGAAAAGCCGGTACTTGATCTTGTTACAGAACAAGTAAAGCACTTTGGAGACGTCTTAAAGCAAAGCCCAGACTATGATAAGTTGATTGCAACTGGCGGAGAGCAAGCTGAGAGCTGGAAATATATAGTAGAGCAGCCAAAAGAAATTGCTTCAAAATTTCTGAAAATGGCCTTTGCTGGAGTTTTCGTAGGAGTCTTCTTTGTTTTTTGGATGTCACAATTTATGCTAATGAGAAACACTCTTATTTGGCGTGAGTTACATGACTATCCTTACACAATGAAAGATTTCGTACGTTTCAAAATTCCAGAACAATTTGTTTTTGTATTACTTGGCGCTATGGCGATGATTCCTCTTGGAACACATGTATTAGAAAATGAAATGTTACAGGTTGTTGGATGGAATATTGTTTATTCTTTAGGAGTGTTTTATTTCTTCCAAGGTTTTGGCATTGTTTCAGAAGCACTAGATGCATTTGGTATTTTTGGATTTTTTAGAAGTGTCCTTATTATACTTACTATCTTCATGGGGTACCAATTCGTATCTCTTTTAGGTGTAGTAGATATTTGGGTTAATTTTAGAAAATTCTTAAAAAAAAAGAATAATAATGAAGGAGATATAATATGAAAGTCATCTTAACAGAGAGAGTTAACACTCTTGGTAATGTTGGTGAGATCGTTAACGTTTCTCAAGGCTATGGTAGAAACTACCTGATTCCTAATAGATTCGCGGTACTTGCTGACGAAACAAATACAAAACAACTTAAGCATCAACAAAAAGTTCTTGCTTCTAAAGTTGCTGGTGAAAAAACTACTGCAACTGACCTAGCTAAGAAAGTTGAAGGATTAACATTAGAGTTCGTAAGAAGAGTTGCCGGAACTGGAAAACTTTTTGGAACTGTTAATGCTCTTGAAATTTCTAAGGAACTTGCTAAGCAAGACGTTCAAGTTGAAAAGAGATTGATCGCTGTTGGTAACCCAATTAAAGCTCTTGGAACATTTAATGTTACAGCTAAGCTTTTTGACGGTGTTGAAGCAAGCTTCAAAGTAAACGTTACTCTTGATCCTGTTCAAGCAGAAGAAATCAAGAAGAAGAACGAAGATGCTGAGAAGAAGAAAGCTGCAGCTATTGCTGCTGGTGAAAATGTTTCTGAAGAAGCTGCTGAAGAAGTTAAAGAACTTACTGAAGAAGAAAAGCTTAAAGAAGAAGCAAACAAAATCTTAAGATCATAAAAGATTTGTTTAAATAATTTGAATGGGCCCAGGAGTTTACTCTCTGGGCCTGTTTAATTTTAGCCTCATTTTCTGGAGACCCATCAATGGAAAGAAATATCAAACAATTACCCCATGACCTTTTAGCTGAGAAATCATTGCTCGGGTGTTTGATTATTGATGGAGGTTCATTCGATGAAATGAGTGATTTAAAACTTAAAGGTGAAGATTTCTATCATCCTCAATACGATGTTATTTACGAGGCGATTAACGATCTTCACAACTCAAGTCAGCCAATCGACTTTGTGACCGTTTGTTCAAAATTAACTGAGCAAGGGAAACTAGAGAATGTTGGTGGTCAAACATCAGTTATGGAAATTGTTGAAGACCAAGCTTCTGCAGCGAATATTTATCACTACGCAAAAGTTGTAAAAGATAAATCTAGTATGCGCGAAGTTGTGAGAACTGCGGAGCGTGTCGCGTCCATGGGTTACGAATATGGTGGAAAGGCTGAAGACTTCATTCAAGAAGTTGAGTCTAGTTTCTTTAAACTGACAAACGAAGCCAAGTCAGGAAAAATGCAGAAGTTAAATTCTTGTTTAAGGTCAAACTTAAAAGAACTTGAAGACACTTCTAGAGTACCAGGTGAAATTAATGGACTACCTACAGGTTATCCAAAACTAGATGAGATGCTTCTTGGGATGCAACCTGGTCAATTAATAGTATTAGCTGCTCGTCCTGCCATGGGGAAAACTGCCCTGGCTTTAAATATTGCACAAAATGCTTGTGCAACTTCTGGTTTACCAGTGGCCTTATTTTCACTGGAAATGTTATCAAACGAACTTTCAATGCGTCTTCTCTCTCAAAAATCAAAAGTTGATTCTAAGAGAATTAGACAGAAGAACTTCTTAGACACAGATTTAAGAAGTATAGGGAAAGCTGTTCAGGAGCTCTCTCAGTATCCAATTTTTATCAATGATTCAGGGGACACAACAGTTCTCGATATCCTATCCCAGTGTCGTAAAATTAAAACGGAGCAGGGGATTGGTCTTATCATTATTGATTACTTGCAATTGATGGGAACAACAAATAAGAATCTTCCTAGGGAACAACAAATTTCAGAGATGTCTCGTGGGCTTAAGTCTATGGCCAAGGAACTTGGTTGCCCAGTTATTGCACTTTCTCAGCTTAACCGTGGGGTTGAATCGAGACCAAATAAACGTCCGATGACCAGTGACCTTAGGGAATCAGGAGCAATTGAGCAGGATGCGGATATCATTATGTTCGTATATAGGGATGAGTACTACAATCCAGATACTAAAGAGCCTGGTATCGCTGAAATTATTGTTGGGAAAAATCGTGCCGGTGAAACGGGGACAGCGAAACTCTCGTGGATAGGTCCTTATACGAGTTTTGAAAACCCTGCTTTTAATATCGACAACGAATAATTGAAATGTGGTCTCTCTTTTGGCTTGGTGACAAATTTGTAAAATACACAATACCTATAAGTGCCAAGCTCTACTTCTTAAATCATTCTATTGATTTGCTAAGTGGAGAGACTCATAAAGAGGGGATCACTTCTCTTATAAAGCGCATCGACAAAACTCAGCTTAATCAAGAAATCGAAAAATATATATGTCACTTTTATTATGAGTGTGGACTCATACTAAATGAGATTGAATTTTTAAATCCAGAGATTCCTCTCGCGATTGAAGTGCAATACTCTGAGGTGGAGGATTGGCGACCACTGAGAGAAGTGCCTTCTCTTGAAATGACTGAAGTGTCGGGAGTTTCAATAGAAGAGTACGCAAAGGCCTTTGACAAAGGTCATGAACACCTCTTAAGAGGTGATTGTTATCAATTCAATCTCACTTACCCTTTCAAGTTTAAATGGCAAAATAACCTTAAGCCTTTAGAAATTTGTTCAAGACTGTGGGAAGATGTGGGATCAATCGCTCCCTATGCCCATGCTACTTACATACCTTTTCTAGATACCCTTTATTTGAGCAATTCTCCGGAGTGCCTTTTTCAGATGAAGAAAAGGTCTCAGTCTTTTGATATATGGACTATGCCTATCAAGGGAACCTTGCCTAGAGGTACTAACTGGAAAGATGCCTGGAGAGAGCTTAGGAGCTCTAGAAAGGATCGTGGAGAGTTGGACATGATAACTGACCTGCTTAGAAACGATCTCTCCAGAATAGAGGAACAAGTGAGCAGAGTGATCAAGAGACGCTCTCCCTTGCTAGTTCCTGGAATTATTCATCAATACTCACTTATAAAATCAACATTGAGTCTCTCTGTGAGCCTTGGAAGAGTGATGCGTTCCATGTTTCCAGGTGGAAGTATTACAGGTGCTCCAAAAAAGAACTCCATTAAAATTTTAAAGAATTTAGAAAGTAGTCCGCGAGGCTTTTATTGCGGTAGTACTGTTATTATTGATAAAAGCATAATTGCTGCTTCAGTAAATATTCGCTCAGCCTGTATTGAGCTCGATAAAAAGCAGCTCGAGTATCATGCGGGTGGCGGCGTAACACTACTCAGTCATTGCCATGACGAGTATTCAGAGATGCTTTTGAAGAAAAAAAGCTTTGTAAGAAATCTATAATTTTTCTTAAGATAGACTTGAGCTAATTCTAATTAATCCCGTAAAATCAACACTTTAGATATTTTTTGTTTATCTAATAAAGTCTTACAATTCGCTGTAAGAACACACATTTGTTTGACACAGTGAAAAGCGGCTAGCTATGATTTTAATGCACCATAAGAATCAATGGGCCTTCGGCAAGGATAGGCTTAACTAATAAAGAGAATTAGAACTTTTTATTTTTTATAGCAGCTGAAGTAGGTACAAAGGAGTGTAAAGTGTCACAACAAAATTTGGCCACGACGGCAGAATTGAAATCGAATAGCGCCAGTACGGAAGAACAGGTATCTTTTTCGACTCTTTCTAAAATGACAGGTTTCCCAGTTGAGTTTATTAAAAAGGAACTTCTCCTGGAAGATGAACCTATTTCCATGTCCCAGTTAAGAAGCTCTATGGCAATTTACCTAGAGTCGACTATCGATCATGTAAGAGGTTGATGACACTTTTAAGCCTTGGGCGGGGAAACATAGGAGTTGTTTTCAATTTAAGAGTAGACATCTAATTATATGGACCCGGCTTCGGCCGGGTCTTTTTTTGTAAAATTTATCCACCCTCTATTCACCACTCTCTATTAATGGTTTAACCCGCCTTTAATTTGGAGGTCTTTATGAAAAAGATTATTTTAGTATTTTTATTTTTAAATTTATCAGTATTCGCTCAATATAGTTTTAATCTTGAATGCAAGAATTCACATGCCTTATCTAGCTCAGTTTCAATCGAATTTTTAGAGGGTCATCAAGGTAAAATTACTCTTAAAGAAAATTCAGTATCCACTTCAAAGTATTTTGAAGTTTTGGCCGAAACTAGAGAAGAAGTGATTTTAAAAACAGATGAGGGTTCTCTCTTAATACTTTCTTCTACGGTAAAGGGAATTCTTTTAAAGAATATTGACGAGAGCTTTTTGGTCAACTATGAAGTCGCCCTTTGTAGCAAGTAGCTGCGGCACTTTTATCTGGAGTGATTTGAACTAATTTATTTAGTAAAATCACTCCATGAATAAACTTATCTTAATTTTCTCATTTCTGATTTCATCTCCCATAAATTCTAGCGAAGTGAAGTCGCTTCTAAGTAATCTTCCTTGTGCTGATCAGGTTTTTAAATCTATTGCTGCTATTGGTACTCCAAAGAAGTGGAGTAAGGGAAAAAAGAGCACTGTCTCAACTTCTATGGAAGAGGGGGGAGTAGTTGTTATCTCTGTGAGCAAAAATATCTCTAGGCTCTCTTCTGATGCCCATGGGGTGAAGTTACAATTAGAATTTTCAAGGCCCACTTGTAAAATGAAAATTACCAATCTCACTTCTTCAAAGGGAGGTTTCCAGGATGTTGATCTAGGTGATTTACTTCTAAAGAATAAGTACGGAGTTATTTATCTCTGGTCTCCCCACATGTCACTGTCACTCTTCGAGTTGGTAGAATTACAAAAATACGTAAAGAGTCTAAAAATTCCCTTTACTATTTTAATGGACCTACATGCAGATGATAAATTTGCGGCTAAATTATTAAAAAAGTATGACCTTCCGCTGGAGTATTTAAATAGAATGAACTCTCGAGAGTTAGAGAAGTTCGGTATCACTGTTCATTATCCGAGTACCGTTTTCTATAAGGATAAAAAATTAGTGAAAAGAGTACCTGGTTATAATGGAAAGAAGAGTTTTAAAGATCTGATTAAAAAATACTTGGAAGTGAAATTATGAAAATGGTAATTTTATTCTTGGCCCTTACTTCCATGGTATATGGAGAAGTTGATAAGTCTCTTTGTCTTGTGAAAAACACAGGGGTTACTAGAAGATTTACTCCAAAAGGAACTCCTAATTACTTCTTTAAGGCCTCTCCTGAAGGTCGTTATATATACTATATTACTGGTAATAAGAACTTTAGAATTGATACGGCGACTGGTGAAGAAGTTCTTCTTCCGGGAAATGCGGACCCTGTTCCAAGTAGCGATGGGAATTTACTTTCATCAATTAATTGGAGAAATCATGGGAAAAAAGATTGGTCTTTAAACCTCATGCCTATGAATGATTGGGATGTCATTCGCGATAGTAGTGGTCGATTAGATGAATTAACTTTATTCACTGATGAAAGCACTAGAAGAACCTATCAAAGTGTAGGAACACTTGGAGATAATAAATACCGGGTTTTAAGTTTTGATGATGGAACTAAGAAACTTGTGATTAGAGATTATCTTTTAGAGAATGGAAAGATTACACCTCTTGGGGAAAAAGATATATTTCTAACAAGACATTTCTTACGTTTACCAATGATTTCTAGGAATGGGCAGGAGCTTATTTCACTTGATGTAAATACAAATGAAACAGTCATTTATAAATTTAAAACTGGATTATTTAGCAAAAAATTAAATGGCCTCGATGAAGTAGATCGACTGCCATTTCCTTCCGGGAAAGGGGACTTTAGTTTTGACGGAAAGAAAGTCGTTTTTCATGTGACTGAGACAGTAGATAAATGGAAAAAAAGATCAGGGAGTGACGAAGTTGCTCTCCCTCCAAATTTTAAAAATAATGCCGAAGTAAGAAATATCTTTATCTATGATAGAGAAACAAAGAGCGTAACTCCGGTAACTCAAAATAAAATTGGAAATTCCTATTTTCCAGTTTTCTTAGAAGACGGGAGTCTTATTTATCTAGATCAACAAGAAGGTCAGAAGTTAAGCTTTGTTTATTCTGAAGTTCCAAAGATTGCTCCTAGATCACTTGAAAAAGCTAAGTCTTGCTACTCTGGTAGAAAATTTGATTCTGTTTTGACTAAGCTCTCTAATCTCTGGATGAAAGTTTGTACAAACTGGGATGGGGCGGATACAGGTGCTAGTAAAGTTATGATGATGAATATGCCCATAAAGCTTTGTTTGCAACTGGCAAAAGAATCACAAGATAAGAATGTTGAGAAAATGTGTCAGGCGCTTAAGAATTCTGAAATTAAAACTCCATCTATTGTCATAGAAGAAAATCCAGTTAAGAAAATGATTAAAGTGAAGTGCCAAATCTGTCATCAGGGAAATATTCCTTTTGACGACGAGAAAGATCTCGCAAAGTATAAAGATAAAATTTTAAAGAGAATTAACTCAAGTGACCCCGCGTATCGTATGCCACTAGGGGGCAGTCTTTCTAAACAAGAAATTCAAGATTTCAAAAGTTACCTTGAATCTCTTTAGTAGAGGTCTTCTCCATCGTACCCGACCACTCTAGTCAGGTGCTCACTAGGTAAAAGCTATCATAGCGAAAATACATGAAATTTTAATTATAATAAACATACAAAGGTATTTTTATTTGTAGGAATGGTCCATGGGGAAATTTCGTACAATCAATAGCTTAGTAGAGATTAACTTAAAGTGACTTTTCTTATTTCCGATACTTGAAGTAGGTAAAGACAAATCACAAGGAAGTAAACTGTGGATATAGCATCCATCATTGGAATTGTAGTAGCAGGTGGGGCGATCATAGCATCCATTTTAGTTGGTGGGGATCTGATGATCTTTGTCGATGTTCCCTCGCTACTAGTGGTTGGGCTTGGTTTAGTTGGGGTAACCTTTTTTAAATGGCCCATGGAAATTTTAAAAAATATAGCTGGCTTTGGGATGAAGGCGTTTTTCTTCTCTCCTGCAGATCCAAAATCAACAATTGAAGAAATTGGAAACCTAGCTGAAACAGCGAGAAGGGAATCAGTTTTTGCTCTTGAAAAAGTTCCCATCGATGACCCATTTCTTAAAAAGGCAATGACTCTGGCCGCTGATAACAGACCGCCTGAAGTTATTGCTTCTATATTACAACTTGAAATTGACGCTTTAATTGAAAGACATAAGGTTGGTGCTGATGTGTTCCAGTGTATGGCCGATGATGGTCCTGCCATGGGAATGATTGGGACCTTGATTGGTCTGGTACAGATGCTTCAGAACCTTTCTGATCCTTCTGCCATTGGTCCCGCCATGGCCGTTGCCCTTTTGACAACATTCTACGGAGCGATTATTGCAAATATTTTCTGTATTCCAATAAAAAATAAAATTGCTTTTAGATCAGGTCTAGAATCAACGAAGATGAGTATTATTATTGCTGGAACTCTAGGTATTGTTGCAGGGGAAAATCCAAGACTTATTAAAGAGAAGCTCAACGCATTCCTACCTCCATCAGAGCGTGATAGTGGTGGAGATGATGGCGGTGGTGGAGAGTAGAGCCTACTCAGCACCAGAGAGAATAAGTAATGAATATGAAGTTATCGTTTGAGAAGTTGAGGTAAGTTATGGCCGAAGATGCAGAAAATGCGGGTGGCGGAGAAGGCGGCGGCGAATTTGTCGAAGAGGTAAAGTGTCCCGAGTGTCCCACCGGGATTCCTGCGTGGATGGCGACATTTGCTGACCTTGTTACACTTCTGCTGACTTTCTTTGTTCTGTTACTTTCATTTGCAAAAACGGAAACAGCTAAGTATGAAGCCGCTCTAGGATCAATTCGTGATGCCTTTGGTGGAAACGTTTTAAAACATGGTGAAGTTATTCAAAGAGGGAAGTCTCCCGATGATTCTCCCACAATGATCGATTCACAAAATCCAATAAGACCTTTTCCAATTGATTTCCTTACAATGGAGGGAATCTTAGATAAGCATGAAATTAATAGAGAGTCAGATGAAGATTTAAATAAAATGAAGAGTGATCTTCAAGAATTCAACTTAGCTGATTCAGTTAATATCTACGAAATGCCAGAAGGAATTAAAGTTAAGGTAAAAGATAAAATTTACTTTAATGAAGGTAGCCTTACAATTGCAAAATCTAAAGTGTCTATCGAAGTTTACTCTAGATTAACAAAACTTCTCACAAATAAAAATTGGTCTGTTTTTGTTCAAGGCCACGCCAGTAGAGGGGAAGTTTCTCTAGATAAGCAAAAGGATGCTTTTGAACTTTCAGGTGCCCGCGCCAGTGCAGTCACCAGATCTTTAATTAGAAGAGGTGTTAGACCTGAACAAATTACGACAGTTTTCTATGGAGACGTAAGACCTGAAAAATTAACAGGAAGAAGTCAAAAAGAAATTGAACAGGCCTCTCGTAGAGTTGACTTTATCATTAGAAAGATCGACTTAAATACTGAAGGACATAAGGTCGATGCAAAATAATTCTAATTTTTGTATTTTAGATTCATATAATTCACTTGAAGAGCTCCTTATTAAGGAGCTTCTTTATTCTAAGAGTTTTATAAAAAAAAACTTTACCAAAGTTCAACTCGCGAGAAAGATTCTAGTAAGAGATGAAATCAATATTCCAATTGTTGTAAGAAATAGAGGACTTATTAATCCAAGTTACTCTGCTAAGGGTATTGAGATACTTGAAGAGGATGAAAACTTCTTGGCCGTTAATAAACTTGCTGGTCTTCATGGTCATCCTCAAAATTACCTTGAAGATGACACCATCTTAAATTTTATCCGAAATCGTTATCAGTTTCCTTTTCTTTCTCTTCCTCAAGAGTCTCCAGAATCTAATTTACTATATAGGTTAGATAGAGAAACTAGTGGTGTTTTAATTTTTGCTAAGAACTTAGAAGCTTATAGAGAAGTTAGGGGCGACTTTAAAAATGTCACAAAAGAAAAGTCCTACATTGCTATTGTGTGTGGTGATTTTGATAAAGAGGGGCAGCATTCTCATTCTATAAAGGCCACAGGTAAGAAGGGAATGAAAATGGAGTGCTCACTAGATGGCCCAGATAATGTTTCTATTGAAGTTAAAAAGCTTTCTTATAATAATGAATATGATCTCTCTCTATTAAAGGTCAGCTTGGGTCGAGGTGTTCGACATCAAATTCGCTCACAGTTAAGCGCCATTGGTTATCCAATACTTGGAGATACTCTTTATGAAGGTAAGGAGAGCGCTAGGGTTTATCTTCACGCTTTAAGCTATGAGTTTAGGACTGAACATTATATCTTTAAGGCCCAGTCACTTTATGAGAAATCATTTTTTGAATTCTTTAACTTGGACAGTTGCCTTTAGATGTTCTTTTATGAGTTCTGCAGATTTTATTGTCGCAAGTTTAATCAGAAAGCGCCCTTCAGTCACAGCACTGATTTCTAGTTTAGGGTGATTCATTCGGAGCCTTACTATATCTGTTCTTTCTAGACTATCTATAGGAGAGTTCTTGGCCACTAGAATGAGGTCATTAGCGAGCTCTCTATACATTATCGCCCTAAGTTGATCAGGGGACTTTATTTTAGATTCTAAGATGGCCACGTTAATACTTACCGCTAAGTTATTACCCTCACATATTGAGGACCAATTCGAAGGAATTCTCTTATCGAGTTTTACTCTCACTGCTTTACAAGAAGTAGGAATCATTTTATCCCTTCTCGCTTTAAACATTCCTTTATCTCTAATTTGAAATAAAACTATGGCCATCATCAGAAGACCGGCCATTAAAATAGGGTATTTTGTTAATAATTTCGAAGTCATAGGACTATTATGACCTGTTTTCTCATAAAAATCACTAAAGAGCTCAAGCATAATAACCGATAGGTTTAGTACATTATGTGAAAATACTTAGTTAAGGAATGATGAATGCACAATAACTCATTGATTTTAAAGGAAGAATTCTGGACTTTTCTAACCTGTTTAGAAAATCTGCAAGAGGTTATGCCCTTAAAAGATTTTTTAGATACAGCAGAAATTAACGAAAACTTCTTCACTGATTCAGTTTCTTTTCTGCAGAACTTAAATTACTTTGTGGAAATTAGCGAGATTGAGGGAAAGAGATTCATTCGACCTATTAAATCGGATCAAATGATTTCTCTTCAACTAACATTTAAGGAGTGGCTGGCTTTCCAGGCACATTTCCCAAAAATGGAAGAAGAGAGTGGCACTTTTCATCACGAAGTTCTCAGAGACAAATTGTGTGAAGTTGAAGAAGAGTATTCCCATCACGATTTATTTAAGGCCATTCACGATGAAGAAAAAAGGTTTGAGCTTTTAGAAAATATAGATTTTAAACATAGAAATTTTTTAAAGAAAACAGAGGAGTCTATGAAGAGAGGCTTTGTTCTCTCTCTGTCCTTACATGATGGCAGAGGAATAGATTTCTATGCACATAAAGCTGTATTTATAGAAGGTGACTTATGTTTAGTAGGAGAGGATTGTGATGATCGCTGCTTGATCTATTTTAATATTTTAGAAATTGAAAAAATGAATGTTGACTTAGATTTAAAATATAGACCAAATTATAGCTCTATTGAAATTAATGATTTCATCGCTGCTATTCGTGCGGTTTCTGATCTTGAGGAGAGACTAGTCTTAAAAATCGTCTCCTCGGAGACAGTAGACCTAAGACCCGCTTATCAGTTTCTAGGGAATCCCTACGTAACAACTAATATGAATGGAGATTTAATCTGGGCCGCTTCTGTTGAGGCCTGTGATGAACTCTTTGAGTGGTTGTTAAGTATCAAAGAACACGTAGAAATATTAGATCCTAGTAGCTTAAAGAAGAAATATTTAGAATTCTGTGAGCAAAAATTAGAGCACTTAGAAGAGGACTTTAAGAAGGCTGGTTAGTGGCCAATATTAGAGGGATTGTGCTAAAAAAACCTTATGAATAAATCCCTCTCTAAAAGTTTCTTTTTGATTTCATTTTTACCGGCGATTGCCTATTGGTATCTAGATGAAAATTATCCGGTAAGAATAGCTATTACTGGTGGGCTCATCCTGGCCATATTAGAAATTATTTTAGAATGGTTTTTTAATAAACACGTACACACCATATCAAAAGCAAATTTCTTTCTTATTCTATTTTTGGGGGGACTAAGTCTACTTGGAGAGGAAGGTATATGGTTTAAACTTCAACCCTGTTTTACGGGAGTGGGGATATCAAGTTTTATGTTCTACCGAATTTATCAAGGTAAGGGACTATTAGAAGAATTTTTAAATGATCTTCCCATAAAAACAAAACCTCCCATGATTTTCGTTCAATCTATGGAGAAACACCTTACAATATACTTCTTTGTGACAGGTCTCTTTATGGGTTACGTGGCCATATTTTTAAGTACTGACACGTGGGCATTCTTTAAAACAATTGGTAATTATATTCTCTTTGGCGTTTTCTATATCTTTGAGATTTTTTGGAGTCGTAGACTCGCAAAGAATTATGCTAGAGCTGAGAGAGCAAAAGAAGTTCTACTTTCAACTAAACCTTAGAATTTACCCTGCGGATAGCTTCCAAAAATTTTAATTGATTTTGTATTTTCTTTTAACTTTGTAAGACAGTCGCTTACATTCTTATCATGAATAGAGCCCAAGAAATCCACAAAGAATGTGTACATAAAGGGGTTTTCTGGAATTGGTCGTGATTCAATTTTTGTAAGGTTTAATCCATGAGTTGCAAATTCCTGTAGGCATTGTAAAAGTGCTCCAGGATTGTGATTGGTAGAGAAAGCAATACTCGTTTTTTCTTGTTTTAGACCCTCTGGTATATTCTTTTCTTTTACAAAAACCACAAACCTAGTGAAGTTATTTTCTACTTTTTGAATATCATCTCTTAGAATTTCGAGGTCATAGTATTCTGCACTGAGCGAAGAGCTGATTGTCCCTTCATCTTTTATTTGATCATTTTTAGATAGAAGTTCACTAGATCCCGCTGTATCGAATTCAGGAATGCCTTTTATCTTATTCTTAATGAGAAAGTCATGGCATTGGGCAAGAGCTATAGGATGAGATTTGACGTTTTTAATATCGGTAAGTTTAGTCCCTTTTCTTGCGAGTAGGCAGTGTTTAATTGGTAAGTAAATCTCACCAATAATAAAGAAATGGTGTTGCAAGAGTAAATCAATGTTTATGGCAACATTACCCACGATACTATTTTCAACAGGGAGAACTCCCATTGCGACCTCTTCATTTTCGAGGGCGTCACAAACTTCTTCACTTAAATCATAACCTGTAGGAGTAGCTCCATCTGAAAAATAATTTCTGATAGCCATTTCACTATAGGCTCCACGCTTACCCTGGAAAGCAATTTTCATTATTTTACACTCTCTAATATATTATTTAGTGAACTTGATAGTGAAGTTCTCATTTCTTTAGCGTAGGGATTGTACTTATTCATATCTTCAAACAATTGAACACTATCATTTTCTACAGTTTCTAATATCTTTAGAAGTCTTCTGTATCCCTTTGTGTCGATCTCCATGGATGTGGAATTCATATCCATTAAAGTTCTGCCAATAGTATGAGTTAGGATAAGGCTTTGAGCTATTTGTTTATCATGCTCATGGGCAGTGGCCACGATAACTTTTAAGCCGTGAGATTCTAAGTATCCCTTTATATTTTTAAACTTCTCTTCGCAGACATTATCTTTGCAGAGAACTATCTTGCAACCATAGAGGCTCTTCGCAGCACTATCAGGACCAAACATTGGATGAGTCCCTAAGATCTCAACCTCTTTAGGTAGATGTTTTCTAAGTTTATCCATTGGGTAAACTTTTACAGAACAGACATCCATGACAAGAGTATCTATTGAAACAAAAGGGGAGATTTCTTTTGCGATATTTTCAATGGAAGAAATGGGAACACATAGTATTAAAATTTTACTTTTACAGACCTCTTCTAGAGATACGCTGGTTCCTCCTAAGGATTCAACTTCAGAATTGTCTAGATTTATATCGTAAACACAAACCGTAGAGTCTTGGGATAAGTTCTTTACGGCAAGCTTTCCTAGTCTACCAAAACCAATGATTCCAACTCTCATAACACACCCTTGATTCGATTGTAAGCTTCCTGGATCTCTTCGCTACTTTGAGCAAAAGAAATTCTAATATGGCCATGTTTTCCAAATGCACTGCCTGGGAGAATGGCAACATTGGCCTTCTCTAAAATATAGAGTGCAAACTCTTCACAGTTTTTAAGCTTAAGCTTCTTTATGTAATCTTCCACGTTGGGGAAAAGATAGAAAGCGCCGGTAGGTATTTCCATAGGGAAGAGTTCATTAAATAAATTATAGGCCAAGTCTCTTCTTTGTTGGAGCTCATTAACCATCCCTTTTACAATAGAGGGGTTCATCTCAAGGGCCGCTAATGCTCCATACTGAGAGAAAGTACAATTATTCCCAGAGAGATGCCCTTGGAGTTTATTTACATCTTGTATGAAGTCATTCTCTGCGCAAAGATAACCAATTCTAAAGCCTGTCATACAAAAGCTTTTTGAAAATGATTGAACGCTAAGAGTAAGTTTAAAAGCTTCATCACTTAAAGAGGCGATACTAATATGATCACTGTTATCGTAAGTTAAAATTTCATATGCTTCATCTGCAATAATTTTTAAATCGAACTCTATTGCAAGCTCAACAACTTTTAGAAGATCTTCTTTAACGTAAACGGCTCCTGTTGGATTATTAGGAGTATTTATCAATATGGCCTTAGTTCTCTTTGTTATAGCTTTTCTTATATTTTCAATATTTAATTGAAAGTTTGCATTTGTTTCAACAAAGACTGGTTCTCCGCCCGCAAGCTTTACCGACTCTGGAAAAGTGACCCAGTAGGGTGTGGGAATAATTACTTCATCTCCAACATCCAGTAGTGTTTGAAATATTAAATAGAGAATATGTTTTGAACCATTTCCAATAAAAATATTTTCTTTGTCTGAATTTAATTGGTATTTTTCATTTAGGTAACAAGAGATCTTTGTTCGTAATTCATTAAGTCCCTGAACCAGTGAATAGCGAGTTTTATTCTCTTCCAGAGCTTTAATGGTGGCTTGAATAATTTCAGAGGGGGTTTGAAAGTCGGGTTCTCCGACATTTAGACCAATAATATCTACTCCAAGAGCTTTCAATTCTGCAATTTTTGCAGAAAGTGAAATACTCTTAGAGGGTTCAATTTTATTTACGCGTTTAGAATTTTTCATTTAATTATTATACACGGGAATTATTTTTTTGTATCAATCTCATTCACAATATCACCCTGTATTCTCACTGATTCAGTATGAATCGTGTGATAAATATCTCTAATGAACTTTTCTGTCAGACCTAAGTTTACACCGCGTTCGACTCTCATTTTCATCAGTTCATCCATTCTATGGATTTGAAGAGGCATGATATTATTTTCTTTCTTAGCTAGACCAATTTTCTTAATTATCTCTGTCCGCTCTTTTAAGGCCTCAAGAATATCAAGGTCTGCTCTATCCACTAAATTTCTCAAATGTTCTAGTTCTTGCTCAAAAGATCTATCAACAGCGTATTCTGTTCTTAGAGAGAGCGAGCTAATAATTTTAGAGAGAGCTTCTGGGGTAACCTGTTGTGCTGCGTCTGAAAGTGCGACATCTGGGTTAATATGAGTTTCAACCATTAAACCATCCATGTCTACATCCATGGCCTTTTGACAAATCTGAGCAATGAGATCTCTTCTACCAGCTATATGACTTGGGTCACAAATCATAGGTAGATCTGGAAATCTTCTCTTTAGTTCTATGGGGATATTCCACTTTGGAAGGTTTCTATACTTTGATTTATCACCTGTAGAGAAACCTCTGTGGATAGCTGCGAGTTTAGTAATTCCTGCTCCAGCAAACCTTTCAATTGCACCAAGCCAAAGAGGAAGGTCCTGATTAACTGGATTTTTTACCATAACTGGAATATTAACACCTTTAAGGGCATCCGCAATTTCTTGTACGGCAAATGGGCTCACCGTAGTTCTTGCTCCAATCCAGAGAATATCAACATTGTGTTTTAGTGCTAATTCAACGTGCTGAGCATTGGCAACTTCAGTAGTCGTCAATAGACCTGTCTCGGCCTTTACATCTTCCAGCCACTTTAAACCTTCTGCACCCACTCCTTCAAAACAATTTGGACGAGTTCTTGGTTTCCATATACCTGCTCTGAAAATTCTGACATCAGGAATTTTGGCTATTTCTCTAGCAGTGGCCAACATCTGTTCAGGGCTTTCAGCACTACAGGGGCCTGCTATAACGAGAGGGTGGTTTAAATTAGGAATCCATTTATTGAGTGGTATAAAGTCCATCTCATTCTCCAAGAGTAGAATTGTTTTTAACTATTTAAGAGCAAGTCTCATGCCATTTATAAAATATTTTCAAGGTCTAACTATAGGAAATTTCGAAAAAGAATCAAGTTGAAAATGCCTAAAACCCTGTTTTGTCTAGTTTATTGACGTCATTAGTGACGTATAAAACAAATATAAAGTAAATCTCTATAAAAATAAAATTAATAAAATTGATACTTCTTATAAAATAAATTTATAACAATACTCTTTGTTGTTGTCTTTAGCTCTTTGGTATCCAGCACGTTTGCGGCATTTGGTTATTTTTCACATAGTTTTTGTATAACCAATGTCTGCGACCATGAATACTATCGAGACCTAAGTGAAGAAAAGTTTCTCCTAAACCTATTGAAATATTTAATAAAGGAGCTTTGTCACTAATGTCTGTAAAATAATTTTCTTTCCACATTTGATCACAAATATAGCGTTCAACTTTAAATCTGTTTTCTTGTCCACCAAGAGATATATCTACGGCCTTTGCAGAGATATGATCACTCTTTGCTTTTCCTTTTACCAATTTGTTGTAACATTTATTTCTATAGTGACTGGTAAGATTGGTTTTAACACCTGTTTCATTTTCGATTTTCTTCATTAATAGACCAAATGTTAATGTTCTGTACCAACACGATCTTGGGGGAACGAGATTCTTTACATTACACTTACTCATTTTAGACTTTGTTCCGGCGTTGGCAAAATCATTTGCATCATTGCCTTCTAATCCAGAGTCATTCAAGAAATTTTGCAATCCAATGAGTCCTTCTTGGTAATCAGTTAAGTCTAAAAGCTGTCCTCCAAGAGATTCAATCTTTTCTCTAAATATCAAAATATCTCTTTGAATATTATTTGAATCACAAGAGTCATCAGAAAAACTAATCCCTTTTAAAGAAGAGGTCATAACTCTTTGATCTAAGTTCTTATCGACACTGGTAGACACAACAGAAGGTTTCTCATCATGAATGATATAGCTCTGATCAGGGTCTTTTTTTTGACCACAACTCAAAGTCATTAGTGAAATAAGGATAAGCAATAAGTATCTTTTCATATAATCATCATGATAGGGTAAGCTGCTGTAAATTGAGTTTTCATTGTAAGAAATTCATAGGGAGTTAGAAAACTAACACCCACTAACTAGCTGAAAATATGGAAAATGTCTCTGGCTTTATTTTATCTTCTCACTACTATGACACTCGCGATGGCATAGAGTTGCATTATTACGTTGCTACAAACAATGGTGTAGCGAAAGTCGTTATCACTAACTTTCTTCCCGTCTTCTTTGTAGAAAGAAAGCATGAAGGGATAGAAGTTGCTAATCTACACGAAAGAAAATCCGTAAATCTTTTAAACTTTTCTAAAAATGAAGTGGATGCACTCTATTTTAAAAAACAAGCTGATTTATTTTCAGCAAAAGACTCTTTGAACAGTAAAGGGATCCGAACTTTTGAATCTGATGTTAGGCCCAATGAAAGATTTCTCATGGAGAGATTTATATATGGAGAAGTATTCATTTCTGGAACTTCTCTTAATCAAGGAAATTTAAAAATATTTGTCAATCCAACTTTATCGCGAGGACAATTTGATTTAAATCCCAAAGTTCTATCTTTTGATATTGAAACAAGTTTTGGTAATGATCTTTATTCAATTGGCGTTCATTACAAATCTAATGGACAGGAATTTAAAAAAGTATATATGGTGGCATCTGAATTCCGTGAAGTTCATAGTGAACTTAGTTATTATCCAGGTGAAAAAGAAGTACTCCTTGCCTTTAAAGAAGACCTCTTAAAAAAGGATCCCGATATTATTATTGGTTGGCATGTCATAGGATTTGATCTTTCTTTCTTAGAAAGAAAATATCAACAATACTCAATACCATTTCGACTAGGGAGAGATGGGGAAAAAGTTAGGATCACTGAAAGAAAGAGTGGAACTTATTTTTGTACCATTCCTGGACGGATAGTCTTAGATGGTCCTCCTACTTTACGTGGAGCCTTTTACCGATTTGAAAATTTTAAATTAGATACAGTGGCCAGTGAACTTCTTGGAACTAAGAAAGATATCAGTTCGACGGGAATGGAAAAGGTCAAAGAAATTGAGAGAAGATTTCATGACGATAAAGAAGGTCTTGCTAAGTATAATCTTCTTGATTGCACACTTGTAAGTGATATCTTTCAAAAAACTAATCTGATTGATCTCTGTATTACAAGATCCAAAATTTCAGGACTTGTTATTGATCGTTTAGGGGCTTCTACTGCTGCCTTTGATCATTTTCTTCTCCCTAAAATCCACCGCAAAGGTTTTGTCGCTCCCAATGTTCTCGATATTCAAAGAGATGCTCATGCAGCCGGTGGATATGTTATGGAGCCTAAGATGGGACTCTACGATAATGTGATTGTCCTAGATTTTAGAAGTTTATACCCTTCAATAATTAAAACATTTAAAATAGACCCGTACTCTAGAATCATGAGTGATATAGATCCCGTCAGTACTCCAACAGGTCATCAGTTTTCTAAAACTGAAAATATTCTACCTGAGTTTATTAATGAACTATTTGATAAAAGAATTATAGCAAAGGAAGAGGGACGTGAGCACCTTTCTATGGCCATTAAAATTTTAATGAATTCTTTTTACGGTGTAATGGGATCTCCTGGATGCAGGTTTTATCATGCTGATTTACCATCTGCTATTACTGGAACAGGTCAATGGATTCTCTTAGAGGCCATCGCTTATTTTGAAAGGCAAGGGTATGAAGTTCTTTACGGGGATACAGATTCTGTTTTTGTAAAATTAAAACAAGAAGATTCCTTTAAAATAAAAGAAAAAAGTAAGGAACTGGTTAATGGCGCCAACAGTTATTTCACTAAACTTATTAAACAAAAGTTCAATGTCGAATCCTATTTAGAAATTCAATTTGAAAAAGTTTTTAAAAAATTCTTCTTACCTATTGCTAGAGGTGGTGAAGGTGGCGCAAAGAAGAGATATGTAGGATCGATTCAAAAGGACTTAGAAGAAGAACTTTATTTTTCAGGAATGGAGTTTGTAAGATCTGACTGGACTAAACTTGCTAAGAAGTTTCAATATACTCTCTTTGAAAAACTTTTCTTAGAGCAATCTCTAGATGAATATATTAAGGAGTTTGTTGAATCCTTAAAAAATGGTGAATTCGATGATTTACTTATTTATAGAAAACGTCTGACTAAGAGTTTAGATGAGTACACTAAAACTATTCCACCGCATGTAAAAGCTGCAAAAATTCTGGTAGAAAAGTCAGGGCGCTCAGGTGATAAAAGTATTGAATATATAATGACGGCTTCGGGACCATTTCCAGTGGAACTAGAGTATTCGAATATCGATTATGATCACTATATAGAAAAGCAGATAAAACCATTGGCCGATGCAGTACTTTTTATTTTTGAGAAGACTTTTGATGATATAATCTGTGGAGATCAGTTATCTTTATTTTGAGGGCGTGTGAAATTTCAGTATAAATTGGCAACAATTGTCTTTACCATTTTTACTCTTGTAGTACTTTATGTTCGCTTTGAGACTGCTCTCTATTCTTGGTTCTGTGATAATGAGGATAATGGAGCAGCTTGTTTTGTCGCTTCCAACCTCTATATTGAAGGCTCAGATCAAGATACAGCCGATAGATATTTAAAGAAGAGCTGTAAGTTAAAATACTCTCTCGCCTGTGAGAAGTTAGATTTACCTAAGCAAATAATTCAACCTTAGATACTGTACCTTTTTAGGTCGTTATTTCAAGTTCCTAAAATCACTTACCCTTGTTTCAATTATAAAAAAACTTTACTAGTTTTAGAAAAACTACTCCCATTCTTTTAACTTTTGAGGCTATGATGCTTTATCGATATTATTGGGACCTTGGAATAGCTGCCTAAGTGCCCGATATTTATCTGTTTTTTAAGTTTACAAAGACTTACCATCCATTGACATTCTCCTGGTCTTTGTAAGTTTCCCTCCTAGTTTTTTAGCTGGAACTAGGAGGGTCTTTTCTTTTTTATCACAAAGAGATTTTTCTTAGTAGAATAGGTTCATGTTAAAAAAAATACTTAATCTCACTCAGAGTTCATTAAAATTGTTTCAAGAGAAGAGGGGAACAACACTTGCTTCATCTTCTACTTTTTACATTCTCTTAACTATTGTTCCTTTTTGTTTATTACTTATTAGAGTTGTAGGAATTCTTATTGGGGATATTAACTCTACTCAAACACAAATATTTGAATTGCTTTCAAGATTTTTTCCAGATGTTGCTCCTGAAATATTGTCCCAAATTCAAACTACAGTAAAAGGGCCCTTGTTTGCTGCAGGTCAATTTACGATATTAAACTTCTTTATTCTTCTAGTGACATCACTGTCTTTTTTCAATTCAATATGGAATGGATTATTTCTTATTACTGAAGATAAGAGCTACTTAAAGTTTAATAAACATCTAAAAGGAATTTTTGTTATTGGCGTGACAATAGTTCTTTTGAGTTTTTTCTTTTTTCTTCCTTCTGTGTACTTCTATATTGGAAAAGTTTTGACTAATAATGTCGTTATAAATTTTATAAGTGAATCTTTTCCAACTCTAAGCGGTTCTAGTAAATACTTCTCTCAGGTTAATTTTGGTTTCTTATACTTTATAAAATCAAACTTCTTCCATGCCGTAATTTTCTCAGTTTTCTTTGCCTTTCTTTATAGATGGTTTTTCTCTTGGAAAATATCTCTTAAGCAGTCGTTTGTTGGTTCCATTATTTTTAGTATTTTGATTATTTTAGGAAAAAACCTATTTTGGATTTACTTTATGTATGTTCGCGAATCTTTAATGAGAAATTATGGAGATTACTATACTTTAATTGTGGGAATTGTTTGGCTTTATATGACGATGAGTTTCTTTTACTTTGGAGCTTGTGTTTGTACAGTATTGCTTAAGAATGAAATTTTAACAAAGAGTGTAAGAGAATGAATTTTTCAATTTTCTTCCTTTCTGTATTTCTTTGCTTTAATACTTTTGCCAAAAAAGTCACAATAGCTACCTTGGAATGGCCCCCTTACATAAGTGAAAAAATTGAAGGCCATGGCAGTGTCGCTAGAATTGTGACCATGGCATTCAAATCTGTAGGTTATGAAGTTCAGTTTGAATTCCTACCTTGGGCGAGGGCCCTTTCATATGTTGAAAGAGGAAAGGTCGATGCTATTGTGCCTATTTATAAAACAATTGAGAGAGAAAAAAAATTACATTTTTCTTCTTCTTCTTTTCAGAGTAGTCCTCTTGTACTTTACAAAAGAAAGGATGCAAATGTTCAGATAGGAAAACAAATTGATTTATTAAACTATAAATTGGGTCTCGTTAACGGCTATAACAACACAGAATTCATAGATACAAATAAGAAAATTTCAAAATCCTATTCTAGGGATGATTTTATTAATTTAAAGAAGTTGTTGAGAAATAGGATTGATGTCATTTCTATAGATAGAGAAGTTGCACGGTATTTAATCTCAAAAAATAAAACTAAGTTTCAAGATCATCTTTCATTAATAAGTCCTGCTCTAGACATAAAGAAATTATTTCTTGGTATTTCAAAGAATACGAGTAAATCGAAGAAAACCTTTAATGATTTTAATACTGGACTAAAGAAAATTGAACATCTAATTCCTCAATTAATCAACGATTCTTTTTCGGAATTAGGAATGTAATAATTTTTTCTTTAATTCTCTAGGTATATAACAAGTTTGTCTAAGTTTATAAGAGTTGCGACTTGAGTATTTTGTAAAAAGAGATTATATTTTTTACTACAGGAGATTACCTTGGGAATTATACGATCACTAATTGAAATATATATTTTACTTCTCTTTGTAGATGTTATTTTAAGTTACCTACCTCAGTTTAAAAGAAACGTTTGGGTCATGAGAATTCATAAGGGAGCGAACTATACTTGTGCTCCCATTAGAAAGTACTTACCAAATGATCTACCATTTGATTTTTCTCCCTTAGTTGTGATTTTAGTTTTAACTATTCTCAAAGCTCTTTGGTAAGAAAGCTTGTCATTTTAACTAATATAGTCCACAATTTTTATAAGTTTACTTTTTTCATGGATAGAAAAAAGGGGTCGAATGGAATCGCCGAATATTGACATTGATTTTTTAGCAAAAGAAACTCTTGCTTTAAGTGAAGCCTTAAAGGGATCGCATGGCTTTGGCCAGACTTCACTTTTTGATGATAGCTTTACTTTCTCTAGAGTACACGAAAGTGTAGAAATTCCTCCAGTCGTTGAGGAGCAACTCCCTGATATTTCCCCATTTCCAATTTCAACAGGTTTAGTATTTAAAATTGATGCCGGCGTGAGTACTTTTTGCGTTCGAGGAATTGTTACTCACGATATTAATGAATCAATTAATGAAGTCATGGGTGGTAATGAAGCTCTAAGCCGAAAATTAAAAATACAGAGTCGCTCTGACCTTTCCAATGTTCATTATTTTGAAACAGATTCAATTGAACATGCAGAAATTATAGCAGAATACATTGTAAATAAGAGATTTCCTGTTCACGAGGAAATGGTTTGTAATTTATCTGACCCTGGTTTTAGTTGGTGGTTAGAAAGTAACGAACAAGGCCTCAAGGTTTTCTTTAAGGCCCAGTCAGTTGAAAGAGACGAAGAATACCTAAGATTGGGTCCAATAGGCGACAGGGGAATTGCAGCCCTTAAATTTGCAAAGTGCGAAGGGCTCCTAAGAAAAGTATTTTCAATAGCTGAGTATTCCAGTACAGAAAAGAGTTTTGAGATGTGCCCAGTTCGTAGCGGTGATTTAAACTACGAAATGTTCAGAGACATATTTGAAATTGGGCAGTTTAATTTTGATTTTAGCCAATTAGATTTAACTCTTGAAGACAGAAGGTTAGTTCTTTTTCTTAAGGAAATTGCTGCAGTTCGCGGTTTTTGGATTTCCGTAGAAGAAATTTTACAGAATAAGCCTTGAGTGAAATGGACCATTCCATTAGAATAATAATAACAGGATGTTGCCACAAATAATGAATTTGTGGATATTAAACTTTAAACAGGATGTTTAAATTTGGAATTTTCATTCGACTCCCAAACGAGGGGTCAGGCTGCGCCAGGTTCAGGAAGTAACTCGGCCAGTGATCGTCTTAAGAAGGCCATTGAGCGCAATCGCGCCAAACAGTCTAAAAGAGAACAGGTTCACGATCAAGCATCGATGGGACAGGGTTCAGAAGCCTCGCTTTTTTCAAGTAATACAGGACCGCGTCCAGCAGTAGCTAGACCGTCAGGTGGAGGGTTGGGTTCTCGTTTAAGGGCCAGTGATAGTGGAACAGTACCTAATAGACCTAAAAGACCTACGTCTAGATTGTCTAGAGGAGCAGAAGCTGAACAACCGCCAGCTGCCCCACCAACAAGAGATTCTCGCTCTTGGGGAAGTGGATTACTAAAAGGCAAAGCTGAGGAGTCCCTTCCAGCAACTACTCGAAAGTCTGTTGCAAAGGCCGATAATGTTGAGTTTGTAAAACCTATGCGAAAGGCCGTCACTAGGGCCCCTGCAAAAGTGGGTTACGCAACGGCTAAGAGGAAAGTTAATACTAAATCCAAGAAGGGCACAGACAAGAATTTTATTGATTACTTGGTTAAATTTGGCTGGGCATTTTGTAGTTTTCTACTTTTTAGACTTATATTTTCTGCAGGTGGTGTAATGGATTATTACTCATCTTTAAATCTATTAGATGAGAAGCATTACGAAAATCAAAGCATCATTGATGATAATAAGAAATTGGCTGTCGAGATTAAGAAAATTGGTAAAGATTCTATATTTCAAAAGAAGTTAGTTAGAGATAATTTAGGTTTTATTGCTAGGGATGAGTATCTCATTCTCTTTGCTAGGGAAAAAAGCCTTTCTTCAAATTAAGTTTATGACCTGGTTTAATTTTACGGGCCAGGTCTGAATCACTTCTCATTTCTAGAACATGTCTCGAAAAGTATACTTTAGTTCTATATATCGCAGGTGGCTCTGAAAATCCTGGATGGTGAGGAACATTTCTTTCTACATATTTAACTTCAAGCTTTGCGTCTAAAAAGAAGATATCTAAATCAAAATAAGTGTTGGGCATCCAGAATTTACGCATCCCGTCTTTTTTGTAATGAAAGAGCATGGCATGATTTTTTTTAAATGATTTTTTTTTAATGCCACTCAATCCCTGATTCTTATTCTTTTCACTAATCGCTAGGACTGTCTGAATCTCTTTTCCCTCAGAGGTAGAGAGTACGACATACTTCCTTCCTTTGAAGATTCCTGCTTCAGTGGCGCTACTTGCCCCACATGCCAAGAATAATGAAATTAGGATAACATTTTTGATGAGCATTGGTGTTTTATGCGTTATAAACTTAATCATAATTCAACTCTAAAAGATGCGAGGAGATTTTGCAAATGAGCGAATTAAAGGGATTACTTAGGACTCACAATTGTGGTGAGCTAAGAGAAGATCAAGTAGGACAAACAGTAACCCTATGTGGATGGGTGAATAAGTATAGAGACCTTGGAGCATTACACTTCATTGATTTAAGAGATAAGTACGGATTGACTCAATTAGGCTTTGAACAATTTGAAGGCGATCTCACTATTTTAAAAGACTGTGCACTTGAGTCGGTAATTAAGGCGACTGGAGTTGTTGCTCTAAGACCTGATGCTGCAAAAAATAAAAAGATGGATACAGGGCTTGTTGAGATTCAAGTAAAATCTTTAGAAATCCTTTCAAGAAATGATATTGATAATATTCCTTTTCTTCCTTTTGGCCAAGTAGAGGCAACTGAAGATTTAAGGCTTAAATATAGGTACTTAGATTTAAGAACTAAAAAGTTACAAGATATCCTTGCACTTAGATCAAGAACTACAAATACAGTTAGAGCTCTATTAACTGAAGAAAATTTCATAGAAGTGGAAACTCCAATTCTCTATAAATCTACACCTGAAGGGGCAAGAGATTATGTTGTACCTTCAAGGGTGCATGCAGGAAAGGTATACGCTCTTCCACAATCTCCGCAAACTTTGAAACAATTACTAATGATTGGTTCAACTGATAAGTATTTTCAAATTTGTCGTTGTTTTCGAGATGAGGACTTAAGGGCAGATAGACAACCTGAGTTTACTCAAATTGATATGGAAATTTCTTTTGCTACTCAAGAGTATGTTAAAAATGTAGTGGAAAAAATTCTGAAAAACCTTTTCAAACTCTCAAGTGACTTTGTCTTACCTATGATGACGTATGATGAAGCCTTGACTCGTTACGGTTCGGATAAACCAGATTTAAGATTTGCACTAGAGCATAAAACAGTAACTGATATATTCAAAGATTCTGATTTTTCTGTTTTCTCTTCAGTGGCTAAAGAGGGTGGCTTGATAAAGGCCATCTTTGTGCCAATGTCCAATGGAACCTTCTCAAGAAAAGATACTGATGCTTTAACTGACGTTGTTAAACCTCATGGTGGAAAAGGTGTGGCATTCTTTAAGGTGACTGAAGGTGCTAGATCCGGTGGAATTTCAAAATTTGTAACTGATGAAATCTACTCAGAACTATGTACTTTAGAAGAGAAGTCAGGAGATGGTACTTGGTTATTCTGTGCCTCTGCTGATCGTGATACAACTCATTCTTGTGCTGATGCACTTAGAAGACACCTTGGAAAGAAACTTAATCTTATTGAAGATGGATACAAGTTCCTATGGGTTTATGACTTTCCTCTTCTTGAGTGGAACGCTGATGACAAACGCTATATAGCCAGACATCATCCGTTTACAATGGTTAAGTCAGAGCAAAGAGATGCTTTTATGGCTGCAGACCCAAAGGATCCTGAAGCTCTTAAAGATATGCCTTCAGAAGCTTATGACGTGGTTTGCAATGGTTATGAACTTGGTGGTGGATCTATTAGAATTCATGAGCCGGGTGTACAAAAGAAAATGTTTGAAGTTCTTGGTATGAGTGAAGCAGAAGTTAAGCATCAATTTGGTTTCTTTGTTGAGGCCTTGAATTATGGTGTTCCTCCTCATGGTGGTTTAGCTTTTGGTCTAGATCGTATTATTATGATGCTTGCAAAAACTGAATCTATTAGAGACGTCATCGCGTTTCCAAAAACTTCTTCAGCAAGTGATATTATGGCCGAGGCTCCTTCTGCGCCAGGAGAGAGTCAGCTTAGAGAGCTTCACTTTAACTGGACAAAGTAAGAATAAAATATATCTTCAGAGCATCCCCCTTTTTAGGGGGATTTTTTTTGGCTTTAAAAAAGCTCGTTTTCTGATATTCTATTAGTCAAAGAGAAAAATATGGCCATAAGTTTAAACGACATTAACAACAAATCTAAAAAAGGCGTGAAGTCTATTTTGGATGTCATACTTGAGAGAAAAGAAGAAAAGCTCTCTGGTAAAGCTATAAAGAAGAAAGTTCTTAGGCCCTGGCAAAGAACGAGTGAAAGTCATGTGAATTTTGAAGAGCAATCTTCAAAAAAGAAAATTATGAATCCATTTGAAAAACGTCAAACTAAATTAAGTGAAGATGAGATCATGGCGATAAAAATTACCGAAAGAGCAAAAGAGTTATTTATAAATATTCAAGATTTTCTATAGAGTAGGGCTTCTTTTAAGAAGCCTTTTTTATATCAGGTTTATCACTTGAAATTTGTTCTGAGATAGGATCTTCCGGGAATAGGGAAGTGACTTTAGCTGAACCAATATCGTCTTCAAGAGATTCAATATATTTTTCTTCTTCAGTTCCCATGACAAATGAGTTTGAGAGCCAATCAGGAATACCTTTATGATCTTTTCTAAAAAAAGGAATAAGTAGTAGTGTGAATGCCGAAGGGATAGTTACAAAGTAACCAAGAGTTCTAAGTATTGATGCTTTTAGGGTTAAATGACTTTCATGAGTATGTGGACTTTGAACTTTCAAATGAAAGATTATCTTTCCAGGAGTTTTCCCTTCCGATAAGTAGTATGAAAGTAAGAAGTACCCTGTGAAAACTATGAGAAAATTTATAAAACTCACCTCTGTCATCTTGTTCGCGAGATTAGATCGAACCCCAACAGGCAATTGATGAAAGAAAGTCTTAACGAAGTTAACATATGTGAACATAATCGCTTTATTGATAATTCCAATTAAGAAAAGATCCATAGTAAAAGCGTAGGCACGATCCTTAATTAAGTTTCTAACCTTTGGTGCTTTTGTCGTTAAATGTACTACATTTATTTTTTCATTCCACATAAGTCTTATATCGGACTTAATGAAGAAAAAGTTTAAGAAGTGCTTAGTTTATTTAATAGGGTAATAAAGTGCTCGCAACTAGAATTGTCAGGCTTTTATCCGAGTAAAATTGTTTCTGCTACATACATTGAGGAACATAAGAATAGAGGAGACTTCCACCACTTATCTTTGAAATGATATGTTTCATTCGTCCTACAGGTACGGCGGGACAGCCAAGAGTTCGTCCTTGCACCACGGATTCATCTTTCACATAATCGGCTTCATGAATGACAACAGATCTCTTTCTAACGTCTTTTGAGCTTCTTGATAGTCCTGTTAGTCGAATAGAATTATGACCTTTCATAGATCCATAATCGAACTTCTTAGAGCGGTAAGTTTCATCTACCCTCATAAAGCCTGGTCGAGTCATTCCCCAGCGCCTATGTTTAACTAATCTCATAAAACGACTAAACTTTGAGTGTTTACATTTATTTAGAAATCCATCGTGATTTTTGTCTGCCACAGGAAAGCCTAAGCGGTTTCTTCCACTTCCATGGGCCACGTACTCCCTTTGGACCATTCCAGTTTCAAGATTTAATATATAAAGTCTTTTTTCTCTTGAACTTTGCGAGTAGTCGGCAAGACTTATATAAGTTTTATTTCTAAAGGAGTTTCTATTTTTGAAGTAAAAACTCAAGGCAGTTCGTAGTGGTGTTTCTGGAACATTAGATGCCACAAAGTGCTCAATCGTTTCTTCGTAAGTTTCAAAACCTATTCCATCGAAGGAGTAGATGTTTAAAGGCAGTAGGAAAATCAGGATTATATTCACGTAGTTTAAAATTCTCATGAATATAATTATATGATGTTTGAAAGAAGGATTTAGGAAATCGGAAAGAGTTTCCGATTTCCCTAAGAAATGACTACTGCAAGAAGTCTTTTAATTCATTTAACTTATTTAAGGCCTGAAGAGGTGTCATATTCATCACATCTAAGTTTGATAGATCTGATTCAAGTTTTTGAAGATTTTCAGGAATTTCCTTTTCTACAATTATTTCAGTTTCACCAAAGAAGCTCAATTGATCATTGCTGATTTTAGATGCAACGACTTTCTGTTCATCACCCTGTTCAAGAGTGTTAAGTAAATTAGTTGAGCGATCTAAAATAGATGCAGGAAGTCCTGCTAATTTGGCTACATAAATACCAAAACTTTGCGAGGCACCTTGTTCAATGAGTCTGTAGAGAAATTGTACGTCACCATTCTTATTGAGAGTTTCAACAGTAAGGTTTTTAGCACCCTCAAGATTATCGACGACTTCTATGAGTTCATGATAATGAGTGGCAAAGAGTGTGAGCGCTTTAGTTTTAGTGACAAAATGTTCAACTAGAGACCAAGCAATACTTAGTCCGTCATAGGTAGAAGTTCCTCTTCCTACTTCATCAAGAATGATAAGAGATTTCTCTGTCGCGTGACGAAGAATTTCTGCTGTCTCTGCCATTTCTACCATAAATGTTGATTGACCTTTTAAGATGTCATCACTGGCTCCTAAACGGCTAAATAAATAGTCACAGAGACTAATTTCAGCAAGCTCAGCAGGAACAAAAGAACCTACTTGGGCCAAAATTTGAATAATGGCCACTTCTCTCATCACTGTTGTCTTACCGGCCATGTTGGGACCAGTGATAAGACCAAAGAAGCAGTCTTCATCGAGATTCAAGTCGTGAGCAACAAATTGATCTTTAATGATTGATTTAATTAATGGATGCCATGCCCCTTCTAATTTACTTCGTTTAACCTTGTTTGAAATTAAAGGTTTAGTGAAATCTTCTTGATGGGCAATCCAAGCAAAACTTTGAAAGACATCGAGCATTCCTATTGATTTTGCTAAAGTTAAAATACTTTGATTATTTGTGGCGACTAATGTCGTAAGAGATTTAAAAATTTCTCTTTCCAGCCTTTCAAGTTTTTCTTTCGCTGAAAAAATCTCTTTTTCAAAAGCTGTCAATTCCTCAGTTGTATATCGCTCAGCGTTTACAAGAGTTTGTCTTCTTTTGAAATGTTCAGGAACTTTATCAGAATGAGATTTTGAAATTTCAATAAAGTAACCAGCAACATTATTTGATTTTACACGAAGTTTTGGGATTCCCGTTTCTTCTCGGTATCTCGCTTCTAATTCTAATAACTCATTTGCAACATTAGTACTCAGCTTGGCTAGGCGATCTCTTTCCTTATCACTACCAGCTTTGATTAAGTTGCCTTTATCAAGAGAAGCTCCAATCTCATCATTTATTGTCTTTTCAATTTTCGTGGCAATTGATTTTAATGATGTGAGTTCTGTCTTTTTAAGACTCGTGAGTACCTTGGCTTTTTCGTGAGAAAAGACAACTTGTAGTTGATCGTAAACTCTTATGGCCCTGGCAAGATTAATTAAATCACCTGGTGTTGTCTTATTAGTTGAGACCTTTGCCATAATCCTTTCTAAATCTCTAACTTCAGAAAGTGTTTCTCTGACTAGTGAGTGAGTATCACTTTCCTCTAGAAAGTATGTAATGAAATCTTGGCGTAGAGTAATTTCTTTCAAATCATTTAAAGGATTTGAAAAAACTTGTTTTAAGTTTCTTGAACCCATAGCAGTTTTTGTCTTATCTAAAAAACCGAGTAGGGAATCACCATAAGACTCTCTTGATTTAGGTAAAATTTCTAGACCTATAAGTGTAGGAGCAGTCACTTTCATATGACCTTTTTCACTAATCATTTTAAAGGGTCTAATATGGCAAAAATCTTCAGTATTTTGGGTAGAACAAATATAATAAGAGAGGGCCCCAATAGGAGAAAGTATCTCACTAGTTGCAGAGATGACTTTATCTCTCTTATAAGCAGGTATTATTTTTTCAATATAAATGTCAGTATATTTTTCAGTAAAAAATTCTTCAGATAGGTGAGTCTTTAATACACCTAAAGCTTCAAGTAATGTATCCAGGTCTTTTAATTCATCCCATTGACCCATTTTGCAAATAAACTCTTTGGGAGAAATCATTCTTAGCTTATCGAGAAACTCTTCGGAACTTGAAATTTTATGACCACTAAATTCTCCAGTCGTAAAATCAATGGCCACGAGATAGAAATTACCATCAATTTGAATAGCGGAAGCTATATACTTATGTTCTGTTGAATCAACTTTTTCTAAATCATAAGGAAGTGCAGGTGAGACGACTTGTGTGACCGCCCTTTTTACAATTCCCTTAGCTTCCTTTGGGTCTTCTATTTGTTCACAAATGGCGATTTTTAACCCAAACCCACTTAAGCGATCAACATAGGCTGCCGCTGCATGGTGAGGCATTCCGGCCATCGGAATGGGGATATCTCCAAGCTTGCCTCTATGTGTAAGGGTAATGTTGAGTAATTTTGAAACAACCTTAGCGTCATCAAAAAAGACTTCATAGAAGTCACCCATCCTAAAAAAGACAATGTGTTCAGAGTAATTTTTTTTAACTTGGTAGAATTGCTCCATCATAGGAGTAAGTTTTACGCCATTATCTATAATGGTATTTAAGGTCTCTAGTGTTTGTGAGGACAAAATAAAAATCCTTGATTATATAGTGTGGTTATAGGGGAAACAATATCATAGGGGCAATTTATCCGTAAAATAAAAAGCTTAAACTCTGTGATATATGAGTGGGCGAAGATATTTTTAAGTTATTGAAACTTTAGGGAAAAAAGGGGATTATAAAACTTTGGCACCCATTATATTGCGATAGTGGTATAATTCTTGCTGAATGGTGGTGACGCGGAGCATGATCTAGGTGAATAAATTTAAAAAATCGGTCATAGTATATTCTTTCTTTTTAGCGTTAGCGGCAGTGACCGTTTGGGGTGAGTCCGTTTCCTGGAAGAGGTCCCGCGCACTTCGAAATGATGCTGAAAAACGCATGCAAATTTACGATCAAGAAAGTTATTTTCAAGGTGTGTCTTTTTATAAAGTTAGAAATCAAAAGAAGATACTACATTTAGACTCCACTGAGCTAACAGTTAACTCCTTCACCGGTAAATCACTCTTTGTTGAACCTAGGGGAGTGGCCTACACTGAAAGTGCACAGGCCATTCAGTATCAGGCTAAGAAAGGTTTTCTTATTCAAAAAGAGAATAAGGTCATCTTTGAAAATCAGGTTAAATTTAATTTAGATAAGTCTCTTTTAAAGGCCGATAAAGTTACTTACTTCATGAATAAAGAAGAAATAGTATCTCTGGGAAATGTCTACACTCTTAGTAGATCTGAAGACAAACTGTCTCCTGAGAAGATCGAAGTTTGGTCTAAAAAAGCCTATTCATGGCCGTCTCTTAATAAGTCCACCTACATAGGAAAAGTAAGAGGAATTATTAAACGTAAAAAGGTCTATGAGGAGAGTGTTAAATTTCGTTCTGAAAAAGTAGAAATTGATTTAAATACTCTCAAGATTGATCTAATTGAAAATGTTCAATTGATAAAACAACTACTTACAGCAAATTCTCACCGAGGTGAAATATTCCTTGAAAACTATAATAAAAAGCTCAAGTATTTCGTTCTTTATGACGATGTGAAGGTTGTAGAGAAAGTAGAACTTGAGAAGGATGGTCGTGTTTCCTCCTTCGAAAGGCGTGCTTTTGGTGAAAAACTTGAGGGTTTAATGAGTGAGAATAAAATTATTCTCACTGGTTACCCGAAGGTTTTTCAGCTTAAGGATGTGATTACCGGAAATAAGATTGTGTTACGTGAGAATAATGAGATTATAGAAGTTGATGATGCGAACACTAGTTTTATTTTAAGGTAATTTATGAAAGAAAAAAGTTTCTTAGAAGCAAGAAACCTAAGGAAGACGTACTCAGGCAGAACCGTTGTAAAAGACGTAAGCTTAAGAGTTGAACAAGGTGAAGTCGTGGGCCTTTTAGGACCTAACGGAGCAGGAAAAACCACTTCCTTTTATATGATAGTGGGATTAGTTAAAGCAGATCAGGGCGATATTGAAATGTCCGGAGTTGATTTAACTGAGTTTCCGATTCATATCCGCGCTTTAAAAGGTGTAGGATATTTACCGCAGGAAGCTTCAGTATTTAGAGATTTAACAGTGGAAGAAAATATTTACGCTGTTCTAGAAAATAGAAAGTTACCAAGAGTTAAAAGAAAAAACCTTCTTGAGTCCCTGTTAGATGATTTTGGATTGGGACACATTAGAAAATCCTTAGGATCAGCATTATCCGGGGGAGAGAGAAGAAGGGTAGAAATTGCAAGAGCACTTGCTTTAGAGCCAAGATTTATTTTACTAGATGAACCCTTTGCAGGTGTTGATCCATTGGCCGTAAAAGATATTCAAAGTGTGATTATAAATTTGAAGAATAGAAATATTGGAGTTTTGATTACGGATCATAATGTTAGAGAAACTTTAGGAATCGTAGATAGAGCTTATATAATGAATAGTGGTGAACTACTAGTTAGTGGAACACCTGATGAAATTGTAAATAATGAAAGAGCACGGAAGTTCTATTTGGGTGAAGAATTTAAAATGTAAATTCTTTCCCATTTTTTTAAAATACTAAAAAGGTGGAACTATGGCCGTTAAGCTGTCACAAAGTTTAAAACAATCTCAAAATTTGATGATGACGCCGCAATTACAGCAGGCGATCAAACTTCTCACTTTAACCCACCTCGAAATGACGAGTGTCATTGCTGAAGAAATGGTTGAGAATCCAATGTTAGAAGAGTATGGCAATGGTAATGAAGTGCCAGATGCAAAATCTGAAGCAGATTATAAAGTTGAGAAATTAGAGAGTCAAGGTGCCGAAGCTAAGAGTGAAAACTTTGATGAAGCACCTATTGTTAAACAAGATAACGATGACTTTGATTGGCAAAAATATGTAGAAACATATAATAATTCTTCATCTACCCCTTCAATGGTGGGACCTGCCTCAAATGATGATACTCCAAATTATGAGAATATTATTTCAAAAGGGGAGTCCCTCGCTGACCACCTTGAGTGGCAAATGCGAATGGAAGAACTCACTGAAGCCGAAATGAAATTGGCACTTGAAATTATTCACAATATTAATGACGATGGTTATTTAAGTCTCTCATATGAAGAAGTCATATCTAATACTGAACTAGAAAGGGACCATGCCTTTGATGTTCTTGAGATGATTCAACGTTTTGATCCTGTGGGTTGTGGAGCAGCAAATTTAACTGACTGTCTATTAGCTCAGGCGAGAATTGCTGAAGAAAGATCACCTCTACTTGAAAAAATTATCAGTAATCACTTAGAAGATTTACATAGGAAAGATTATTCAAAAATTTGTAAAGCAACAGGAGCCTCTGAAGAAATTATCATGGAGACTTCTAAACTTCTGCACCAGTTCCATCCAAAGCCAGGACGTTTAGTTTCTGGACAGGAAACACATTATATCACTCCTGATATCTATGTTGTTTTTGTTGGAGGAGAGTTTGTTGTTCAAGTAAATGACGACGGTATCCCTCGTCTTAGAATTTCTAAACTGTATCAGCAACTGCTTGCAAGTAATACTGGTGAAAAGAATGAAGCTAGTGAATATGTATTAGAGAAATTGAAGTCAGCAAAGTGGTTATTAAAATCTATTCAGACTAGACAGCAAACTATTTATAAAGTTTCAAAGGCCATTGTTAGACAACAACAAGAATTCTTTAAAAAAGGGCCCAAATATTTAAAGCCAATGGTTTTAAAAGACGTGGCAAATGAAATAGGCATGCACGAATCAACTGTATCTAGGGTGACAACTAGTAAGTATATGCACACTCCAATTGGATTATTTGAACTTAAATATTTCTTCAATACAGGTATTGGGGGAAAGAATGGTGGTGTGGATATTTCAAGTGAAGTTCTTAAATTAAAAATTAAGGAACTAGTTGAGAACGAAAGTCCTAAAAAACCTCTTTCAGATCAGAAAATTGCCGACCTTTTAAGTCGTGAAGACGTTAAGGTAGCTAGAAGAACGGTCGCTAAGTATCGAGAGATTCTAGGAATCGATTCTTCTTCAAAAAGAAAGGTAAAATCTTAAGTGAATCGTACGATAAGACTCTATGTTCGTAATTAGAGCATGGAAAATTAAAACTACAGGAGTAGGACGTTTATGAAAGTGACTATTACATTTCTTCATTTAGAGCACACTCAAGCACTTGATGAAAGAATTCATGAAAAGTCGGCTAAACTTGAAAAGTTTATCGACGGTAATATTAACGTAAAATGGAGCTGCTATGTTAAAGAGGGAAACCACTATGCTGAAGTAGATCTAAATGGACCTACCTTTCATTATCACGCGACAGGATCTACTGATAGTCTTTATAAGACGATTGATGTTGTTGTAGATAAGCTTGAAAAACAACTTTCTAAAAAGAAAGGTAAGTGGAAGAACGGTAGACAAAAAATGGCAACGAATCAACTGGAAATTAATGAGCCAGAGATTGCTTGGGCCGATTACGACGAAGATTATGTAGCTTAAAAATATAGGCCCTCAATTGAGGGCCTTTATTTTGTCTAAACTTGGCACAAATCCTGAATTAACTAAGTCAAAGATGAATAGAATCATCATAGTATTAATGACTTAGGAGTTCTTTAAGTGTCTAAAGTTTTGTCAAATCTTCGTGTATTGGTCACTTTATTCTTTGTGGTCTCCTGTGGAGTAGGAAAGAATTCATCTTTAAATCATGAAGCTCAACTGAGCTACTTTAAGGCCTCTGAAGCGACTGGAACCTGTGGTGGTGAAAAGGCTATCTCTCTAGATAAGAGTGCTAGTGAATTAATCGAAACTATTAAAAATCAAAGCACACTTCAAGGACTTCAATATTTAATTCAAACGAATTCAATGCTCGAAAGACATGGTAATTTCCTAACTCCGATTATCTTAGGAAGTCATGAAATTGAAAGTTCAATTGATGAACTTAGAAGTCTCTACGAACGAGAAGCTGAGAGATCTTTTGTGGGAACGAACTGGTTAACTCTATTAGAAAAAGCAGACTTCTTAGATATGAGTATTAAAAGATGGACTTTTCATCAGTGTCATTTAACTAACCTTGTTGATAGTGACTCTCAAGAGTTGAGCGATTACTTAGAAATTGAAAGTCTCTACTGTACTGAAGGGTGTGTGGAAAGTGATTTTAGAAGGGCTAAATTAAACGATAAAGAACTTAGAAAGAAATTTATTAGCATGTGCTCACTGGTTGAAAGAAGGAATTCTTGTGCTGTGAAATTTGATATCGCTACTTTAAATAAATTAAAAACTCCCTACATACAAGAAAAATTAAGTCACGTAAAAAACTACTTTGAAAAGGCAATCTATGGCATCAAGAATCCTGCTTTTGATTTTAGTTGTAAGAAAAATACATCTTCTCAGTATGAATTAACTATTCCCATTAAAGCTGGCCCCGGTAAATTTGAACTTGAAAATGCGATAAGAAAATTCTGGGAGAGTGATAAGTTAGTAGTGAAATTTTCAGATAGTGAGCAAGGCGTGAGACTTCAATATTCAAGTGAAGTTGTTTCTAGGGTTGAAAGTACTAATCCTCATATTATTCTTTTGAATGGTAAATTAAGTGGTGATTTTAGAGTCAAGACCATTGCTCACGAGTTTGGTCATGTCTTAGGGTTTAGAGATTGTTACATTGAATACTATGATACTTCTAAGGAAGAAATAATTTACTATGAGTTAGAGAGATCTCAGGGAAATTTAATGTGTTCTCTAAGTTATGGAACCAATATCCCAAAGAAATACAGTGAGATATTGATTCAAAGATTTTGTAATTAATCTATTTATTTAATGCACCAATAAACTTAGCAACAGTAGCTCTCGCTGCAACAAAGTGTTTATGCTCTAAAAGTAGACCTGTTGCAATAACTCTAATTTCTTCACTTTCTTTTGCTTCAACATGGTCATCAGCAGCTGAAACTTGAAAGAGAGTTTCTAGAATATGCATCTTCTTAGTGTTATCCAAAAAATCATTCAAAGTAGTACAGTATTTTCTAGCATCAAGCCCGGCTAGTTCTTTAACTTCGAGAACGGCTATTTCAGCAATAAACTTTGCTTGATCCTCTGGTAGCTCCATCCACTTCTCTAAAGCCTTTTCAATGGCCTCTTGCTCTTTCTCACAGACATTAAAGTCAACGTAGGCGACACGGGCACAGAGGGCCGCAAGGCTCGCTAGGAGGATTCTTTTCTCTTCATCCATGGTAGGAAAGTGCTCAATTATACTCTGCTGTAGGTTTGTAAGTCGCTTTGACTCTTGTTTTGTGTTGAAAATATCCCAAAAACTCATATTTAAGGCCCTTTTTATTAAAATTATATCAATTCTCCTTTTGTTTAGTTGAAAAGGGAATTTATAAAAAGGATAATAATAATAAGTACTAAAGGCAAATGAGGAAAGAGATGTCTAAAGAATATATTTATAACACCCTTGACGCTAAAAATATTATTCCCATCTTTGGTGAGGAAGAGGACGAGCATAATGAAGGTGGCGTAGCGACGGTTAAGAAAATTAAAGTAAAAAAACCTAAAAAGTATAAAGTCCTTATCCATAATGATGATTACACAACAATGGAATTTGTAGTTTATATTTTGCAGAAGTTTTTTAATAAATCTATGGCAGAGTCCCAGGCCATAATGCTGAAGGTACATAACGAAGGAACTGGAGTTTGCGGAGTTTATAGTTATGAGGTCGCTGAATCAAAATCGACCAAAGTGGCTCAAGAAGCTAAAGAAAGCGGACACCCCCTCAGATGCACTATTGAATCTGAGACTTAAAAGGTAAGAATTATGTCAATTAAGTTAGAAATTATCATTAATCAGGCCATACGGTTAGCCAATGAGCTAAACCATGAATACTTAACTCTGGAAAGCGTCTTTCTTGCGATGCTTGATGATGACCATGTATTAGAAGTTTTACATGAATGCGGGGTTAATGTTGAGGAAGTGAAAGAAGAACTCGACAACTACTTAAATGACAGCTCAAATTTTAGTATCCTGACTGATGAGCAAATGACTGACCTTGGTGAAAAGCAATTTATTGATGAAGAGCTGAGAAAACTTGCTCTTGAGAATGGAATCCGCTATCAACCTGAGATTTCAATGGGGCTTCAAAGAGTTATTCAAAGGGCGGCAATTCACGTTCAATCCTCTGGAAAAAGACATATTCGAGGAATTAATATTCTCGTTTCAATGTTTGGAGAAAAAGAAAGTTTTGCATTGTACACAATTGCAAAACAAGGTGTAGAGCGCTTTGATGTTGTTAAATTCATTGCTCATGGAGCTGATGAGTCACTGACAAATGAAGAACCCTTTGATGAAGAACTTCACTCTGGTGATGAACTTAATCCAACCAAGTTAAAGAAAGAGAAGCGTGAAACTTCAGCGTTAGAAGAATTTTGCGTAAATCTAAATAATCTTGCTAAGAAAAATAAAATTGACCCTTTGATAGGTCGAGAAGATGAACTTGACCGAGTCGTTGAAATACTTTGCAGAAGGCGAAAGAATAATCCACTCCTTGTGGGTGAAGCGGGAGTTGGTAAAACAGCTATTGCTGAAGGTCTTGCAAGAAATATAGAAGAAGGTAATATTCCTGAAGTTTTAGAGAATACTATAATTTATAGTCTTGATATGGCCGCCTTATTGGCCGGGGCAAAATTCCGTGGTGATTTTGAGCAACGATTAAAAAATGTCTTAAAAGAACTTGCTAAAATTCATGAAAAGGGCGAAAAGTCGATTCTCTTTATAGATGAGATTCACACCGTAATGGGGGCTGGCGCAACTAATGGTGGAAGTATGGATGCCTCTAATCTTTTAAAACCTGCTCTCTCGTCTGGAAATATTCGTTGCGTTGGAAGTACAACACATGATGAATTTAGAAAATTTATTGAAAAAGATCATGCCTTTAGTAGAAGATTTCAAAAAATTGATATTGATGAACCAAGTTTGGATGATACTTACAAAATATTGAAAGGTTTAAAATCTAAATTTGAAGAACATCATAATGTTAAATATTCAAATACTGTACTAAGAAGTGCAGTAGATCTCTCTGCAAAGTTTTTAAGTGATAGGAAAAATCCAGATAAGTCGATTGATGTTATCGATGAAGCTGGAGCAGCGGTACATCTTCTTCCAAAAAATAAAAGAAAGATGAATATCACCAAGAAAGATATTGAAATAATTATAGCCAAACTGGCAAAAATACCCAAATTAACTGTTACTGGAAATGATAGAGATCAATTAAAAAATCTTAAATCAAATCTTGAAATGGTTATTTTCGGACAGAATGAAGCAGTCGATAAGGTCACTGATGCAATCATTCTTTCTCGCTCAGGCTTAGGCCATGATAACCGTCCTATGGCCAATTTTCTCTTTGCTGGTCCAACAGGAGTAGGGAAGACGGAATTAGCAAGACAACTTGCTCAGAACTTAGGATCACATCTTGAAAGATTTGATATGTCTGAATATATGGAAAAGCACTCTGTCGCAAAACTGATTGGAGCGCCTCCTGGTTATGTGGGATATGATAATGGAGGAATTTTAACTGATGCTGTTAAGAAAAATCCACATTGTATTTTACTCTTAGATGAAATAGAAAAGGCTCATCCTGATATTTACAATATTCTGCTACAGGTTATGGACCATGGTGTTTTAACTGATTCTCAGGGAAGGTCTACTGACTTTAGAAATACTGTCATTATTATGACGACAAATGCCGGCGCAAAACAAATGGAAGCAGGTTCAATTGGCTTAGGAAAAGCTAGCGAAGATGGAAATACTTCTAAGAGAGATCATACTTTAAAGAACTTCTTTAGCCCTGAATTTAGAAATAGATTAGATGCTATTATTCACTTCAATAAACTCGGAAATGAATTCATAGTAAAAATTGTGGATAAGTTTATTTTAGATTTAGAAAATAGACTTGCCGCTAAGAATGTTGAGCTTGTTGTAACAGAAAAAGCTCGTCTTTGGCTTGCTAAAACTGGTTATGATCCAAAAATGGGAGCACGACCAATTTCTAGAATTATTGATCAACAAATTAAAAAAATACTTTCCAATGAAGTTCTTTTTGGGTCCTTAGAAAAAGGCGGAAAAGTAATAGTTGATTTAGAAAGTAACAAGAATCTTGTCTTTAACTACTCTTAAAAATCAAAAAAAGGATAAACTATTAGGCACTTTTTAATAAAAGTGCCAATAATAGTTGTCCTTTTTTACGTTTTAGGGGCACTTTTTTCGTAATTAATGCAAAGAGAGTAAAAAAAACTGCATTTTTTTTTACTTCTTTTTTCTCTTAATTTTTCTTCATATTCATAAGTGAATTCTAAAAATTCCTTAAAAATGTAAAAAAATAAAACTTGTAACGGGCGTGACCATCGGTGTTTCAAGCAATGAACATTTTTTTAGTAAAGTAATCATAAACTTTAGCCGAAATCATTATATAAAGTTATAAAAAAAGTTTTTCGCGGATTCGCTGTAAAACGTAATTTTTTTATTTGCGTTAAAATAAAATTATGTTTATTCTGAATCTATAAGTGTTAAAAATCCAGGAGGATGTCAATGGCAGTAAAAAAGAAAGCAACTAAGAAAGTAGCTAAAAAAGCCACTAAAAAAGTTGCAAAGAAAGCAACTAAGAAAGTAGCTAAGAAAAAAGTTGCAAAGAAAAAAGTAGCTAAGAAAGCAACTAAGAAGAAAGTTGCAAAGAAAAAAGTAGCTAAGAAAGCAACTAAGAAGAAAGTTGCAAAGAAAAAAGTAGCTAAGAAAGCAACTAAGAAGAAAGCAGCTAAGAAAAAAGTAGCTAAGAAAGCAACTAAGAAGAAAGTAGCTAAAAAAGCGACTAAAAAAGTAGCTAAGAAAGCAACTAAGAAAAAAGTAGCTAAAAAAGCGACTAAAAAAGTAGCTAAGAAGAAAGTTGCTAAGAAAGCAACTAAGAAAGCACCAGCTAAAAAGAAGTAATTGTTATAAAATCAAATACTTAGAAGCTTCTCCTCGGAGAAGCTTTTTTTTTGCCTCTAACGAAACCTCCATACTAACAACAGCCTATTTCAACAGAAGCCCTATACGTAAATATAATAAAATCAGCAAGTTACCTTCTGTAAAGATAACAAACCTTCATTTCAATGTTTACTTTTATAAATGAAATTGGTAACTTGCGCCAACTTTCAGACTAAATCGACAGGCTAAATAACTGTAGGGATTTTGAATGAACAGGCAATTTCTAGAGTTCGCACTTCTTGCGAATTTATAGTGGTCTATTCTAAAAATCCCATTTGATTCGGAGATTACTTATGGACACTACTCCAAGCGGATTAGGATTAAGAGATGCAGATGGACCAACAGAAGAATGGTTCACTGATCAAACTACAGGACAAAGATTTGTAAAAATGGGCGATATTGTTTTTCCTCCTAGAAAAGTATGGATGAAAACTTACGGATGCCAGATGAACTATCATGATACCGATAGAATCATCGATCATTTGAAAAGTCTTAATTTTACCCAGGCTCTGGAAGTTGAGGATGCTGATTTAGTATTATTTAATACTTGTGCTGTAAGAGATTTGGCCAATAACAAATTCTATTCACATCTTGGAAACATGAAACACCAAAAAGCTTTGAAAAAAGATAAATTGGTCGTTGGTGTTGGTGGATGTGTTGCTCAAACTGAAGGAAAAGAGTTGATTAAGAAATATCGACACTTGGACTTTGCGTTTGGACCGGACACTATTGATTCTATAAATGATATGGTTTACCGAACTTATGCTGGAGATTCAAAATTCTTCATCAATAATTGGGATCGCTCAGAAAATTTTTCAATTCAAACAAAAATTTCTCATGGAACACCACAGGCCTTCGTAAATATTATTAAGGGCTGCAATAAATACTGTACCTATTGTATTGTTCCGTACACGCGAGGAAAAGAAAGATCTAGAAAGTTGGATGAAGTCGTAGAAGACATCAGACGACTTGTAAAATATCAAGGAATTCAAGAAGTGACTCTCTTGGGTCAAAATGTGAATTCTTACGGTAAAGAAAATGGTGAATCTCTTGCTCAGTTAATTCTCGAGCTAGAAAAGTTAGATGGTCTAGAACTTATTAGATACACGACTAGTCATCCTTACGATATTTCTGATGACTTAATTAAAGTTCATGGAATTTCTAAGAAACTTTCAAAACATCTTCATCTACCTGTTCAGTCAGGATCAAATACTGTTTTAAAAAGAATGAATAGAGAGTATACGATTGAGCACTACCTTGATCGCATTGCAAAACTTAAAGAAGCACAACCTGAAATTATTATTTCAACCGATATCATTGCTGGATTTCTTAATGAGACGGATGAGGAGCATCAGGACACGCTAAAGCTTTTGGATACTGCGAAGTTTGATTTTATTTATTCTTATGCTTATTCAAAAAGAAATAAAACTCGAGCAGCTAGAAGTGAAGATCACCTTACTAAAGAAATTCGAAGTGCAAGACTTAGAGAAATTCAGCTGCATCAGTTAGACTTACAAGCCGTAACCAGAGAAAAATTGGTTGGGAAGACATTTCGAATTCTAGTTGAAGGTAAAAATACTTTTAAGGACGAAACGAAATGGAAGGGAAGAACAAATTGTAACCGAATTATTCATTTCCTTCCTAGTGATGAAGACGAAAACCTCCAGTGGCACTGGGTGAATGTTGAGGTTACAAGTACAACAGCACTCTCTTGTCAGGGGAAATTTATCTCAGATCTTGGTAAGAAGTTAATCCCCATTCAATAAAATTAGTCACTTATCTTCGTGTCAGGCAAGCAAATAGTGCCTGATGCGGACTTTTCTCCTCAATTTTTAGTAGAATATTAATGGTTGAGGTAAAAATGCGTACTAAATTACTCCTTTCATTTCTAATTTTTATACTTTCATTAAAGTCTTTTGCTCTTTTAGAAATAGGGGCGGACTTTAGCTACGATAGAAATATTTTTGGATCCGATAGGCAGAGTAAACACACTTCAAGGACTTGGAGAGGATCGATCGCTGCTTATCTTTGGAAGAATACCGCTCTTGAAATCAATTACAATGATTCTGAAGATGAAACTATTGTGAGAGATACTGTGGAGTATCCTGATTTAAATGTTTCAATCCTGGGTCAGCAAACGACTATTGCAACAAAAACATATGGAGTAGGACTTAGACAGGCCTTCGCATCTAGAAAATCTCTTATTCAGCCTTCGATTAGTCTTGGTTATGCAAAATCATTTAAAACAACAACTTCAGATTATACTATTAGAGATGATGCAGGCGGAGCTGTTTCAACATCTGTGCAAGCGCCAGTCAAATCAAGAAGAGACTCTATGTTTGGAACTTTTTCTTTAAAGTTAAGATTGTCCAAGCGGTTAGGAATCAGAGGTTCAATTCAAACTTATATAAATGCTTTCGATTGGAATGGTGCTAAAGATGATTTGAGGTACACCGTCGGATTAACTTGGCTTCTATAAAACTCCTCCTACTTACAATTCTTTTTAGTTCTTGCGCAAAAATTGGCTATTTGGCGGAGCAGGGAACTGGTCAGATGGCACTTTTGACGAGAGCTAAAAGTAATGAAGATGTTCTAAGAGATGTCACGATCTCAAAAAAAGATAAAGAGAAAATTAAAAAAATAAGAGTCTACAAGAATTACTTCTATGACTTTTGGAATAAACGAGAGACGAGTATCTATTCTAAAACAACCATTCTTCATGATGAAGCGGTTACATATCTAGTTATTGTTTCTCCTTTTGATAAAATAGAGGCTAAGAAGGAATGTTTTCCTGTCATGGGTTGCTTTCCTTATCTCGGGTTTTTTAAAAAATCTTCTGCAAAGGATTACGCTCAAGATATGAAGAAGAAGGGATATGTAACTTATACAAGACCCGTCTACGCATATTCTACTTTAGGCTACTTCACAGACACTATTCTATCTTCGTTCTTCATCTTTGATGATTTTGAATTAGCAGAGTTAATTTTTCATGAGTTGTTTCATACTATCTTCTTTATAAAAAATGAGGTTGAACTCAATGAGAACCTTGCTAATTACTTTGGGAAGGAGATGGCCTTAAAATATTTTATGAAAGATGAGACTCTTAGATCTAAATTAGAAAAAGAGAGACTACTTAGTCGGAAATTATCTGAGCATACGGTAAAGATTGCTAGAGAAATTCAATCTGCACTGCTAGAGAAAAAACCTATTATGAAAAATGAGGCGACGAAGATTCTTGCAGAGTATATAGAACAAAAGCTAATTCCTGGTCATAAAGAAATTTGTTTAAATCAGAACGTTCCTGACGAGAAGTGTTATATCTTAAAAAGAAAGTGGAACCAGGCTTCACTTGCAGCTCTCATGACCTACGAAAACAAAGTTGATCAATTAAAGCTTCTTCGTGGGCGAATATCAGGTGACCTAAAAGGTTTTTTTCACTATATTGAGCTAGAGTTAAAAAACTATAAGAGCTCGGGTTCCAAAGAACCTTTTTCAAAGTGGCTCTTTAAAAACGAATAGGCCCCATTCATGAAAAAACATATACTCCTAATTGACCCTCTTTCTAAGTTGAGTATATCTAAAGACTCAACTTTAATGTTTGCTCTTTCTCTAAAAGAAAAAGGTTTCGATGTTTCACTAATATTCGAAGAAGACTTCTTCGTTGTGAATAATGAAACTCCAAATCTTAGAGTCTATGATTTTGAAGGGACATTTGAAGAGGATGGCTGCTACTTAGAGAGCTTTGAGTTAACTACTTCGAGAATATGGCTAGCGGATAAACAAAGTTGCTTACACATGAGATTAGACCCTCCATTCGATGGAAGGTACCTTCGGTTTTTATGGATGCAGAGATATTTTAAAACTTTGGGAGTAGAAGTTCTAAATGATCCTGATGGAATTTTACTTTTTAATGAGAAGCTTTATGCCTATGAACACGAATCAAGCCTTGAGACATACGTAGGAAGCTCTTTAAATGGTTTTTTGAGCTTCGTTACGAATATTAAGTCTAAAGGCCATACAGAGCTAATTCTGAAGCCCTTAGACCTTTATCAAGGGATAGGTGTTCAGAAGATTTCGCTAGATGAAGATTTTGAATCTATTTTTCAAAAGAAAATTGTAGAGTTTCAAGGTCCAGTAGTTGTTCAGCCTTTTGCGAAGGAAATTTCAAAAGGTGAAGTGAGAAGTTTATACTTTAAGGGAAAAGAATTAGGTTCAATTTTAAAAGTTCCAAAGAGTGGAGAGTATCTTGCAAACATTGCTCAAGGAGCAAGCTTTGATAAACACGATTTAAATGATTACCAAAGAAAATCTTGCGAAGAAATCTGTACTGAACTTTCAAAATATGGAGTTGAATTGGTGGCCTTTGATATTTTAGGAGATAGTATTTCAGAAGTGAATATTACCTGCCCAGGCCTTTTGGTTGAAGTTTCTAAGGCCTATGGCAAGAATTTGAGCTTTGATATAATTGATCTACTTTAGTAACGAGGACCTGGTAGATCTTGCGTTTCATCGGTAGAAAATTCAATTTGAAATTTTACACAATCAGCATATCCTACAGCTGAAAATGGGCAATACCCTGGCTGATTTGGAAAACCATTATTTGCATAATAGTTACAAGTGTAATCCCATTGTACATCTTTAACTTCAATAACTAGTGGATCACTAGTATTCGCTGGCACAGAAAATTCTTTCACGTAGGAATATGATCCTACCGCGATATCATCAAATGTATGTTGAAAGACACAAGAACCCTGACTCGATCTTACACAAACTGATAATTTCAATTTTGTGTAGGGAAGTGGTGAGTAGTTACATTGCACATTATTTGAATCTGTCGAATAAATGGAAGGTCCACTGAGCGCTTTAATTCTAATATTTAATTTAGAATCTGTTTGAAAGATGTATTGATCATTGGAACCAATATTTCTATTAGAGGCCCAGAAAATTCCATTCGGAGGTGGATTTCGATTTGGACTAGCTGTTCCGTGCACAACGACTTCAGGTAGTGAGTAATAACTTGGTAGGGATGGATCAACGTATGGATCTCCCGCAGGATCATCTGTTCCTGGATCTGTTGACGGGGGAACAACCGAAGATTGAGTCGTAGAAGTACTACTTGATTTCTTGTTAGTCGTTTTCTGAACACACGAAGTGAGCGATAGTATTACTAATAAGGTTAATATTTTCTTTTTCCGATTCATAATCATTCCTCGTCTTTCTATTCCTTAGTGTTATCGTCAAAATCTAAAAAAAACTTTAGTTTTCAAGGTGAGCAAAACTGTACAGTATATAAGTCTTTGATAATATTAAGGTCTAAGAGGTTGCGTGGATAAGGGGCTAAAGGTAAAATATTAGAGATGAATGAACACTTTGAAACTTTTTTTAATAAGAAATCCTTGGAACTTTTCCCTTTTGCTTATGCATTAATTCCTGATGATCTACAGGCTTGTCAGTTAATTGTGGATGCATCTGAGCTTTTACAAATTGATTCAAGAGTCTCGAACAAGTTAACGAGATATTTTGTAGATTCAGAATTGTTGAGAGAGGATCAAGTTCTACTAACGACAATTCTGTATTCTCATGTCTATAGATTGGCTAAGAAGCGAATTTCTCAGTTGAGCGGTAGCTTTATCATACCAAAGGGACATGGTGCTTTTTATCGAACTCCTTTGGAGAACCGCGCTGTAGTATTTCTAAGAGAGAAGAATTCTTTTGATTGGGAGCGAATTGGGACTATTTTTGGAAGTGACAGAATTAAATCAATTCAGGAATATCATATTGGAGTAAATTCAATGCACGATTTCCTCGGAAGACCTGTGGAGTTAAGTTAATTTATGCAAGAAGCCATTTCAATTCAAAATATCTGTCCTCACACGCATAAAGCGCCACTTGTTCTTGAAAATGGAGAACTCTCTGGTAGCTTTCTTTCAAGACACTTTGAACAATGTAGTACTTGTAGTGATAAAATTGAGGCATTAAAAATAGATCGTAATTCATACTTAAAACAAATTCCTTTTGTTAGTGCTCCCAAAGAAATTAAAGTCATTTTCAAACAAGAATCAAATGAGCTTAGCGTAAGAGTGAAAAGACGAATACGCTCCATGAAGATGAAAAGGTTTGAAGAGTTGACTAGTGGTCTTAAGGATTTCAGTTTGGATGTGAGAAAAGCCTTACTAAGTATGGAGTTCACTTTAGGAGCAGGCCTTGTTCTTAGCGTTTGGGCTTACTTGAAATTTATAAATTAATTTATATATAGAGAATAATAAATAGTAAAAGTTCCATCTTTTTGCAGAAGATCTTTGGGAGGATTTGGAACTTTCCTCATTAGATCAAGTGTCTTTAGAAATAAATCATGGACTTCATCACTTTGCGTCGATTGTAAAATTTTAACAGATGTTATGTTGCCATCTCTATCAAAAGTAACTCTTCCATTTAGCCTGTGGCGATCATTGTTGAGATGTTTCTTCAATATAGGTTTCGATCTCAAAATATTGTAATAAGTTTTAATAAAAGAGTTTAAATAAGTTTCATAAGTTCTTTTTTGAAAAGAATAAAAAATCTTCTCAACACTGTTTAGCTCATCCTCAGGAATTCCTTCGGGAGGGTCAAATTGGAGATTGAAGCCTTTTCCAGCAATGGCCTGGGCAGCATTAGAATTAGCAGAAAGTTTTTTTAATATATCGCCTTGAAGTTGCTTTTGTTGCTTTCTTAAGCGTTGTTTGACGGGTGGTTTTGCTGTGAAAAGCAGTTTAGATTTATCTGGAACTGTTCGTAGTTGCCTTTGAATATTTTTAAGAGGTTTTGTATTTGTTCCTACATTCGGATTGGCCCCTAACTGACTCATATCTATAGATTTAGGACTTTTTTTAGATCTTACTGAGCTGGTCGCTTGAGTTCCCTTTCTCGTTTTGGTAGCTCCATTTCCCTTTGCCGTTTTAGTCGGTGTTGAGAAAGTATTTTTGCGTCCACTTTTGACTCCCACTGTTCGGAGTTTCTTTGAAGGGAGCTTTTTAAAGCTCTCTACTGTGAATAGTTTGCGCTCAGGCTTTACGCTTAAGTCGCTTTTTATATCTGAACCTAAATTGAATACGAGGGTACTAGCTAAGAAAAGTATTAAGTTAAATACAAGTGAAAATGCAAAGGAAATGGAATATCTTTCGATTTGATTGTTTTCCCAGGTGGCCATAACTAAATGTACACCAGAAAACAGCTATTTAGATAGGAGATTCTTGATAATTACGGGCATATTTCACCTCTTCTTGACGGCGGTAGCCTGACTTGCAAAAATGGTAGTAGCAGGTTACGTCCCGCTATGAATTTTCAATAGGTTAAAGGAATTATCACTGTTGTAAATTGATTCACTTAGGTTTTTCCAAGGATAGGAAAATGAAGAAACAAGTTCAAACATGGTTGAAAAATAAAAAGGCAATTGTTGGAGTAGGTGTAACTGCTGTATTAATCCTTTCTGGAGTTTTTCAACATCGATTGAATACTAAATCAACTAATATATCTTCTCTTCAGGGAAATCTCTCAACCTGTTTCTCTAGAGTTAATCAAAGTTATACAGCGAAAGTTATAGGGGACAGTTCTTCTATGTATCTTGAGTCTGGTTTTATGAAAACAACAGAAGAGTGTTTTGCTGAAACTAGTAGTCAGTTTGAAGAAATTTTTAGTTCTACAGCTAAGAAAATGGGACAGGCATTGAATGCTCTCGTGAGCGATGTTCATTGGTTTCATGAACGAGTAGAGGAAACTACGAATTCGTTCTCGGAGCAGGACTCTGAGGTCGTTCTGAGTAACCTAAGTGATCGTTTCGAAAAATTAGAAATGAAATATGATGAAGTAGATGGTGAAGTCATAAGAAAAGTAGAGAGCATTTCACTCTCAATAAGTAATATGACTGTTTTATTATTTATTTTATCTATACTTGCTCCTTTATTACTCCTTTGGGATTTAGCTGAGAGAAAAAATTTAAAACAAAGAAACGGTCTCACTGAAAAATCCGCAAGAGATAGGCTGGCCAGTGATAAAGCAGTTGTTCATTCTGAAGTCGCAGATATTATTAAAGAGGCCTTAGAGCAGAATAAGCTAGTTTATTGTTCAAAGTTATTTTCTCAATATCATGCTTTAAATCCAGTAAAAAATGTTGAAGACACTGTAGGGCGCATACAAACGATTTCTCTAGAGGCTGGAGAGTTAAGTGAAAATCAAATTGATGACATTTGGAGTCAAACAGAAAATGATGACTCACTTGTTATGAACGCTGAGGGAACTGAAGTTTCTAATGATGTTTATGATGGACCAGTGACAAATTTAGATTCGACTCTGACAACAGTTTCTACTCACTTGTCGAATAAACTCCTCGCTGAGGGTGTCGTTATAGATTTAAATATTTCTGAAAACTTATTTGTCCAAGCTGAAGAAGAGGCAATAGAGCAAGTTGTTTATAATTTAATTATGAATGCTGTAAAAAATTGTCAAGTATCTGATGCTTCTCCCAGAATTCAAATCGAAGCCAAAAAGCTTGGTGATAATATTTTTGTAAATATTGAAGATTCAGGTCTTGGTTTTTCAAAAGATTTTTTAAGTGCAGCTAATGGCCTAGGGGATCTTGATGATGAAATGCCTTTATCTCTTAAAATTTCGAGAGAACTGGTTGAGGACTTTAATGGCTCAATGTCATTTGAAAACCTTTATGAAGATAAAGAGATTTCAGGCTCAAAGGTTCAAGTTGTATTAAGAAGCAATGGAGAACAGCTTAAAAGAGTCGCGAGTATTACAAAGGGTACTAAAAGAGAGATTCTAGAGTCAATGAAACAGCAATCTGTTTAATTAAAAAAACCTCTTTCTAAAGGTCTTGTACTTTCTTTTTGGTAGCAAGACCTTACAAAGATATAAGTAATTTTCTTGATTCATTTCTTTATGGCATAGAACTTCCATTATCTCCGGAAGTTTTTTCGATTTTTTCTCAAAATATTGATCAAATAAAATGTCGCCAAACATATACCCAATAATTTTAGCCATCTTATAGATCTTAGAAAGATTTTGTCCTTTCAAAATTTCAGATATATTAATCTCTCTAGTGTCGTGTTCAATTAATTCGAGACACTGTAAATGGTAATTTCTTTCTAGATTTGTTTTCATTCTAGATTTCTCAAAAAGATCTGAATAGAGATCACACTTTCTGTAGGGATTAATAATCTTGGAACAAAAGTAGGCAAAACAAAATTGAGACACAAAGAATGTGAATCTCTTCTCTTGAGAGGAGTGTGAAAGTATGCTTACTGCCTCATTCTTTTGTAAATTTCTTTGGATTTGCCATAAGTGTATTCCCCCAAGATAGGAAAGACGATTAATTGAATAATTAGAGCAATAGTAATCATTTGTATTAGGAACTTTAAAACTTCTACCTTTAACCACAAGATCTTTAAAATATTTAGAAACAGTTGGCTTTTTTATTTTCTCTACCTTCTGCAAGATGAAATTCATCTTTTGGTGATCATATAGGTTGAAATCTTCAAGAATATCTCTATCTATTTTTAAGTTTAATCCCTTGGCCATTTTCTCCGCTAAGAAAACAAAGGTGTCTGTGGCATTTTCATTAAAGCTCTTGAGTCCAGACTCCATTATATATTCATGAATATCAAACTCAGGATCTTCAAGTAAATTTTCGTACCAGTAAATCATACTTTCGTACTTAACCCATGGGGCAGAGGATTGAATTGAAAATTCATTTTCCTCAAATTCAATGATTTGAGTTTTTTTTCGGCCCATCTGGGTATCTTCTAATTTCCAGTAAACAGCATCTAAGTTCTGGTGGATTATTGTTTGCTTGAATTTCGCATTAGTCCTTTTTTCTACTTCTCTTGGAAGTTTTGTGGGGATGATATGGTATTCACCAAAGAGAACTAGAATTTTAGACTTTGGAAAAATTGATAGATATTCAACAATGATTTCTGAAGCTTTATTATCACGCGCAGAAAGAGCGCCATTTGAATTTAGAGCAAGTATTTGATGACCACCCTTTTTAGCTAATTCAAAGAATACTTTGTACTGACTCCATGGAAATCTCCATGATTCGTAATAATTTATATTCTCTAGGAATTCAATTTCAGTCAAATGACCTCTTATATACTTATCAATTTCTTTTTGATGTTTAATATGAACAAATTCAACGCCTAGTACTATATGGTCATTCGTTTCAGTTATTGAGCGAATTAATCGCTGAAGGTTTCTAGAGCTTTGGTCAAATGAATGGAAATCTCCTAGATAAATAATCTGAGATCTTTTGATAGATTTGATTAATTTTTGATAACTTGAAATTAAGAAATCTCTGCTGGCGTATCTTCTTTGACTTCTTTGATAAGAAATAAGCTCTTTTGAAAGTTGGCCTTCGAGGGACAAGGCCTTCTTCTTCATATAATTGTAAATATTTTTTCGAATATTAGTTATATCTGTTTTCATATACTTACCTTAATTCTAGTTAAGAATTAGGATAAACGATATAGAAAAATTAAAATTTTATGAATTAATATTATTTGTAAGGATAGAGAGGATTCTAGAGTTGCAATTTTTCTCTAAATGGCTAATTGAGTCTCTAAGGCTCGTGTGATTTATAAGTATTGACTCTAGTTCTTTTGAGCTAGGAACTTTTAGATTTTGTAAAATAGAAGAGACTGGCATATCAACAGCAGATGAGAGAATAAACTTCATAAACTTTGCAAGGAGATCGGAAGTATACAGTTGAACAATTACCTTATCGCCAGAGATGAGCTGAATGTAGTGAGTGTTGTTATCAGGCTCAAGTCCCGTTTCAATGCTCGTAAGAGGTAAGTGTATATCACTAGGGTTCTTTAGAGGGATCTTAGGGAATATGTCCTCGTTCTTTGGGTAGATATTGTATGAAGAGCTCTTGATTAGCTGCTCTACAATCACAGGGTTCTTAAAGATCTCTGCAGGAGTTTGATCTAATTTCTCAAGTGAGTTGTTGAGACCTGTTTTAAAATGAGAAAGCATGCTCATTGTGTGCCAAGAGTATTTCTTAACTATTGAGTCGAGGAGCATGGCTGACTTTTCATAATTTTCTTTTAAAGTTTCTGGGTGAGAATTTAAAATCTCAGATGAAGTTAGATTAAAAACATTGAAAGACTCTAAAAGATGCTCAGGAATATGTTGATTCTCTAAGAAGAATTTTGGAATAAGTAGAGATCTCAACTTTGACTTAATTTTGGTATATCCACCATTCAAGAAGAGTTGAATAATTTGTTTTCCAAGTTGAGTATTAAAATACTCTCTAAATACATTTAAGTTAATATCATTTCTTTTTGGTATAAGTCCAAAATATTGAAAATAAGCCATTCCGTATTGTTCTAACTTAGCCTGGTAAACATCAGAAGAAGTTAGCTCAAGTATAATATTTTTTGGGTTTGTGTAGTTCACTATAAGAAGAAGTGGAAATCTTTCTTCATTTCTTATGGTAATTCCTAAAAGTTCAGAAGTTACTCTGTTTTTTCGTCCAGAATTGTATTCACTGCTTAAGGTTTCAATCTGAAAGAAAGTATCAAATGGAGTACAAGAAGTAGTGAGGTTCTTGAAAAAGTTAGGATGTGTAATATTGGAAGAATCATTAGAAGTTGAGCTAAGTAGTAGTCCGTCTAATATTGCATCTTGATGAAAATCAAATGTTACACCTTCTGCGGGCTCTCCTTGATAAATAGGAGTAGAAGAAGGAGATTTTTGATCCATAAACCTATGAAGCTCTCCGACGAAGCTGTGAAACTTATTAAAAATTTCTAAATTTCCATTCCATCTAAAACTTAGGCAAGATTCTTTATCAGAACTAGCAATTGGAGTTAAGAAGGCAGGTTTAGAGAAATGTTTTCTCTTCTTAAAGATATATAAGTAACTGGCTATCTCACCACGACCAGTTAGCTGGTCAAAGTTAAATAAGGCTTCAATTTTAGTATCTTTTAAAAAATGTTCGATCTTATCACTTTGAGAAGGAACGAAGAACTTTTGATTTGTAAAAACGTAGAGATAACCACTCTTATCTAGCTCTTTTAATTGCGAACTAATTTGAGACATCAGGTAGTGATGTGGGTTTTTCTTTGGAAGCTCCGTAAGGTTTAAAACAATTCTATCGAAAACTTGAGAGGTTTCCTTTATTTCGCTATTGTTAAAAATAGACATTTGTCCGGCTTCATTTGCTGAAGACTTTAAATGTTTGTCATTCATGACTGAACAAATAAGAGGAAGAACGTCGTGACCTTGAAATGTAGACAATTCAATTAAAAAAGTTAGAAACTGAATTTCCTGACATATCTTAGTATATTTTCCATGAAAGAATTCTGAACCTGAGAACTCTGGACAAATAACCTTTTGCCAGTCTTCAAGAACATTATTCTCTTGGGCCATCCAATGGGAAAGGCTGAGTGAAGATAAATTATTTCCAGAGAACTTTGTTGAAAGAGTTGTTAACTTTTCTTTAGATCTCGTTTTGAATAGATTTTCAAATGGAGTTCCTTGCTCTTCACCATCATTTTCTAGCCAAGTAGGGAGACTGGTCAAAAGACTGTTCACAAATAGACCAAATGATTTGTGAGAATATGAGTGAGAGTATTCAAGCTCTGAAAGATCATATGTCGCAAGCTTCATCATTTCAGTAGTTGAAATTCGAGCAAGATTATTTTTAATATCAGTAACACTTTCACTTGTGTTTATTGATGGTCGGTACCAGCTGTATTGGTGAATTTTGAAAGACTCACATTTCAATTCTGTACTAGATCCTGTTTTAAAAATTCTACTAAGAACTGAGTTAGGATTATGTAAATCAATTTTATCAACACTAATCTCTAGTTTAGTTGCCAGAGCTAAGAGAAATCTAGCTTTGTATAGGTAAACTGTTACAGATCTAAAGCAGTAGAGGTCAATAAAATTATCGATCTCTGGGGCGTATTGCTTAGATGTTGAAATGTAATTTGAAAACTTCGTAGAGTTATCTAATTTATTAGTATGAATGTTTTTAAATTCTATATAATTTAAAAATTCACTAAAAACTATTTTCTGATGGGATTTATTTCTATTAATAATTTCTTTGAATTGGTTTTTAGCATCTGCAATTAAGGCGTTATGAGCCCTCTTAATACAGAAGCCTGGTCTAGATAGAAGACCTTCACCGCTCCACCCTGGAACAAGAAATGATTGTGGTTCAAATGATACTGTGTGATTTCCAGAAAATTCTGGAGGCAACTCGAGGTCTAAACTCCCTTGATTGGAGCTTCCAAGTTGTGCGGCCATAAGTCCTTGATTTATAGGGGACGAATTAAGCCAAGATAGTGCTGTAAATTGATCAGTATTCAATTCACACACCAAGGATTGTTTAGTTTACAGTAGTGCATATTATATTAATATCTCATTAAAATAAGTGGGTATGGTTTTGTACACGAAGGATGGTTGAAAGTCATTTTAAATGACAGTCAATTTAGTATTAAAATGTCCGACTTATAAGCTAAGGTATTGTTATTCCTCATTAAATTTAAAATGTTAAAGTTTCTTACATCTGAGGTCGATAAGAATAAGAGCAATAATTATGCGCGTCAATACGACAAGAGCAGGAGATTCACATGGACGAAAACAAACTAGAGGAAGCAATGGCCGAAACAGTTGAACAGAGTTTTAATGACTCTGAACTTGAGGACATAATGAATGAAATTGAAAACCTTGAAAAAGAGTTTGTTGAAGATGGTGAAAGTGCTCCAGAAAACTTAGTTGTAACTGAGACTAAGCAAAATGAAATGCAAAATGAAATTGATAAAGAAGTTGAGTCTATTTCTGAAGAAATGACACCAGTCGCTAGCGATGAAGAGCCAGTTGAGGAGATTCAAGAAGTATCAATGGCCGCAGAGCCGGAAGCTACAATTGAAGAATCAGTTGAAGAATCATTTGATGAAGTTGCAGATGAATTAGTAGCAGAAATGGAAGAAGAAGAAATAGAAATAGAAAATAATGTTGTTGAATTACCAACTGCCAAGGAATCTCCTGCAGCAGATAGTGGAGCAAATATGGACTTCACTGCGTCAGGATCTATGGACTTTAACCTTAACTTTAAAATTGGAAGTGAAACAGCTTCTTTGAAAGTTGATGGTGAGAAAGGACTAACTGTTGAAATGGGTGGAGTTAGTATCAAAATAACTGAATCTGAAGGTTGTACTGTGACAATGGATGGTGGTGTCAACTTCAATATTCCTTTGACCACAGCAGATGATGCAGCTAAAAAGAAAGCGGCATAAGTAAATGCTTAAAAGATAGAATCAATAAAATTCAGACGGTAAAAATATGTCTATAAAAATATTGGGGGGTTTGGCTAAAGGTCAAACCCTTTTAGTTCCTAAGGGTGATCTCATTCGCCCAACCTCGGTCATGCTAAGAAGAAAAATTTTTGATGCTCGTCAGGATATGAGTGGCTATTCATTTTTTGATATTTGTGCAGGTAGTGGTGCTGTTGGCCTTGAGGCCCTATCTCGAGGTGCTGATGAAGTGACTTTAGTTGAAACTAACTCAAAAGTTTTTTCTTTAACAAAGACAAATGTTAAAACTATTCAAAATTCATCTGCAGACTTAGGTAACATTCAACTTCAAAAAGGTGATGCAATAAAGTGGCTTTCAAAATTTCAGTCCACTTATATGGCCATGTCTGAAATAGAGAAAGAGTCGGTTATTATTTTTATAGATCCACCTTATGAACAGCATGAGATATATAAGTCAGCACTTAATATATTAAATGAAATAAATTTCTGTGGTGAAATTTGGATTGAATCTGATGAGCAGAAAGGTATCAAAAAGTCTTACTTGCAAGAGCTCTTTCCTGACAAAAAAATTTATTCTCAAGGAACAAGTTTTATTCTCATCGTACGCTAGGCATTTACTCATTTTATCTATAAAATATCTCTGTTGATAAAAAAATCTCGGAGTTATCCATGTCTAAAACAGCCCTTTATGCAGGAACATTTGATCCTTTTACAAACGGTCACGAAGATATATTAAAAAGGTCTTTAAATCTTTTTAATAAAGTAACTCTTTTAGTTGCTGTCTCTCCATCTAAAAAACCCCTTTTTACAACTGAAGAGCGACTCGAAATGTTGAGAGAGCTTTTTAAAGATGATCCACGAATTACAGTAGACTCTTGGGATGGACTCTTAGTTGATTATGCTAAGAACAATAAAATAGATGTCGTAATAAGAGGACTAAGACCTACAGGTGACTTTGAAGTTGAGTTTCAGATGGCTTCAATGAACAATAAATTATTTCCAGAGATGGAGACTGTTTTTCTTATGACGGAAGGGCAGAATTACTTTATTTCCTCTTCTCTTGTGAAGGAAGTTCATAATCACAGTGGTCATGTTAAAGACTTCGTACCAAAGATAATTTATAAATGGCTGACTAAGGGCTAAGGATTATATGAAAATAAGTAAAAGAGTTTCTAAGATTTCTGAAAGTGTAACATTACAATTAAACTCACTTGCTGTGAGTATGGAAGAAGAAGGAAAGAAGGTTTGGAATCTCACTGCTGGTCAACTTCCTTTTAGACCGGGAAACGAATTTACTGAAAGTTTAAGGAGTGAGTTAGTTTTCTTAAACAGTTTTCAATATTCCCCAGTGGCTGGTTTTAAGAAATTAAGGGAAAAGGTCATAGACTATTATAATACTTCTAGGGAAGTTGATGTAAGTGAAACTCACAATGTATTAATCAGTAATGGTGGTAAACATTCCATTTCAAATGTTCTTGCTTCAATCATTGATCCAGGAGATGAGGTCATTCTTCTTGCTCCATATTGGGTTTCATACCCTGAATTGGTTAAGCTTTATGAAGGGAAGCCTGTCATTATTTCTTCAAGTATCTATGAAGAATTTCATCCGTCGATTGACGATATAAAATCGGCCATAAATTCAAAAACTAAAGCAATTATAATAAACAGTCCTAATAATCCTGGTGGAATTCACTATAGTGAATCTTGGATGAAAGAGTTTGCAAGTCTTGTCCTAGAATACCCTGAACTCATTCTCATCAGTGATGAAATTTATTTTGAATTGAGTTACTTTGATCCGAAACCAACTTACTTCTATCAATTTGAAAAATCATTACTAGAGAGAACTATCGTTATTGATGGTGTTTCAAAAAATATGGCCTTAACTGGTCTTCGAATTGGATTTTGTATTGCTCCTAATGAGCTCATTTCGGCAATGACAAGACTCCAGGGGCAGACAGCTTCAGGAGCTAATAGTTTGGTTCAAAAAGCACTTTTAGGTTATAACTTCAGTTTAATTCATGACTACTTGGAGCCAATTAAAGGGCACCTAAGAGAAAATGCTAGAACGATTCAAGATATTCTCAGAGAAAACCAGCTATCTCAGTGTTGGTATCAATCTAAATCAGCATTTTACTATTTAATCGACTTTTCTGGTGCTCCAATTATTAATAAATATAAAAAGAATGATGACGATATGACTGACTACTCTAGTCAGATATGCCAGGGACTCTTAACTCAAAAAGGTGTTGCCGTTGTGCCTGGAGAGGCCTTTGGGGTACCTAATACTGCCAGGTTATCATTGGTTCCAACTAAGGAATTCTTTGCAGAGGCCATTACAAAAATTGTTGAATTTATGAAAGAGGCTGAGGGTTAGAGTTTTTTTCTCTCTACCCATTAACAAGGGGTTTGGGGGATAATGAGTGTGGACCGGACTTTAATGTCTGATAGGAACACTCATGAATAAGATTACTTCTATTTTAATGCTTTGTTTTCTTCTTACTTCCTGCGGAGGGAGTAAAGAAGATAAAGTTGATAATGCAATACTAAGAGCAAATCTTGCTTTAACAAGAGGTGATTGCCAAACGGCAATATCAATTCTTGAATTACAAGGCAGACAAACATTAAATGATATCTATCTCAAAACTCTAGCCTCTTCCTATGCTTGCAGGGCAGGTTATAAAACTACAGTTCTCTTCGCCACAGATATTCCAAAAGTCACAGATGCTGCTCTTCTTCTTAGAGGACTTAGTACTTTTACAACAAGTCCAAATGATTCTTTTGATAATCTAGAATACGTTGATCTACAAGTTGCTCTAGACATTCTTCTCTATGCAGGTGGAACTTTACTTTCACAGAATCCAACTTCAGCTATTAGGGATGAAATTTTTGGAAACGCAGGACAGGATATAAATGCCTTTGGCTTTTATTTAAGCTTTGCACAGTTAGGAAAATTTTCTTATTTCTATGGAAATGCTTCTGCCGTAACGGGAATAAAAGGAACGGGGGGAGTAACAAGTACTAACCCTTGTTACCTTGATTACAATGCAAACGTAAATGCTTTCTTAACAGCACTTAGTGGAGCAGGTTTGCCCACTGGAGTATGTGCAGCTGGTTCTGATGATGGGCATCCTGATTTAGTTTCAGGCGTTGATACGGTTGATGCTGCAAGAGCATGTGAAGGAATCGTTGGCTTTAATAATATGGTTGATACTCTTGATAGTTTTATTGCTTCTTCAACCAGTGGCGACTTTGGAAATTTAATAGGAATTAAAACTGCTGTAGATGTTGTTGAGGCCCTTATTTTAGTAGCTAAGCCAACCTTTGATACTGCTATTTTTGATACCACCAGCCAAGATCGTTGTGAACTTCTCTTCGCTGGAAACGATGAAGACATAATGTATTTTTATGCTGGAATTTTTGAAACACTACATAGGTAACTTAATTGAAAAAAAGTTTATTATTTCTTCTATTCATTTTTGAACTCTCTTGTTTAGGACAAGAAGTTATTCACGTAGGAAGAAGTCCAAAAGCACTACTACTAGGGGATGCCTATACAGCTAGAGCGGATGATGAATACACTCTTTTTTATAATCCAGCTGCCCTAGGAAGAAACTCTGGAATTGAAATTACTCCGCTCAACCCACAGATTGGTGTGACAAATGCTCTAGATGAATCAGACCGCTTTAAAGATTTCCCTAGTGGGGATGCTTCGTTAATCGCTGATAGAATTTTAGGTTTTCCTCTATATTTACAAGCAGGAGTTTTTCCTGGTTTGAAGATGGCCACTTTTGGTTTTAATCTCTTTGCTCAAAGTAGAACAAGCTTTGTCCTACAAAATGCTACTCATCCGTTCATTGATATAGATTATAGAGTGGATAGAGGCTTTGTCGCCGGTTTTGCTTTTAACTTTGGCAATGGGGGAGGAAAGAGCAATAGAGGGCTTAGAACTTCGGTGGGAGTCTCCATAAAGCATACGCAGAGAGAAGGGATTAAAGGAGTTTTTGATCTCTTTGGAATTGATCTCTTAAATACTATTTCTCAAAATGCAGAAAGTATTGATGATGTGAGAAATGCCCTTGGTTGGTCAAAGGGAAAAGCTTGGGGAGGAGACCTTGGTTTTGAGCAGAGTTTTACAACTGAACGCACCGAGCTTACCTGGGGCGTGAGTGTCTTAGATGTTGGTGGGACAAAGTATAGAAAAATTTCTGGAGATGTCGATATCCCCGAACAAGAAATGTTTGTAAATGCAGGAGTAAATGTTAAGCAAAGTTTAGGCCTTTTAGCATATTCTCTTTCGGCGGACTTAGCTCCATTGAATAAATATTTACCTTTTTCAAGACGATTTCACATTGGACTTGAATTAGATATTCCTTTTATCTCTATTCTTGGAGGCTTTTCTGAGGGCTATTTGAGTTATGGAGTAGAAGTCAGACTTTGGCCTGTAAAACTCATTGCTGGCTTCTACAGCCAAGAACTTGGAGTCGAATATAAGGAATCTGAAGGTAAAAGAGCTGTCTTTCAGCTTAATTTCTTCGATATTGATATAGATCTCTAATTTATTTTGCAACTTCCTTCTCTTTTCTCTACAATAAATATAAATGGATATAATCAAGGAAGACGATATTTCATTTCCCAACCTGATTTCCTATTACTCACATAAAAAAACTTATTTAAATATTAAGAGTGCTCTTAGCATTCTCTATGGAGGTTTCTTTGAAAAAGACTTTTGTCCTAGATACTAATGTTATTCTATTTGACCCAACTGCAATTTTTCAGTTTGGAGATAATACCGTCTTTATACCACTTGTGGTTGTTGAAGAAGTAGATCGTTTTAAGAAAGATCAAAATGAAAATGGACGAAATGCTCGTCATTTCTCAAGACTTATAGATGAATTAAGAACAAAAGGACCTCTTTCAAAAGGGGTGGATCTAGATAGAGGTGGAAAACTAATAATAAGTATTGATAAAATTGTCTCAGGAAAATATGACAATACTATTGATCTGAAAATTAATGATAACCTCATTCTTTCTTCTGCTCTTTGCTTACAGGAAGAGGGAGAAGACGTAAGTCTCATCACTAAAGATATTAACCTTCGCCTAAAAGCAGATATCTTTGGAGTTCCTGCTGAAGATTATGGAAAGAAGAATATATCTCTTGATGAAATTTATCACGGTCACAGAGTGATTGAAATTGAAGCTGATGACTTATCAAAATTTGAAAAAAATAGACACCTTGCTTTTGATGATGCAGAAGAGATGGAAATTTACCCTAATGAATATTTGATTCTTCAAGAAAAGGGTAACGAAAGAAAGAGAGCACTGGGAAGATATTCTTTAGCTAAGAAAGGTATCGTTCCTCTTATTCCAATGAGAGAAGGAATTTGGGGTATTTATCCAAAGAATATGGAGCAACAGTTTGCTCTTGATGCGCTTTTAAATGATGATGTAAAATTGGTGACATTAGTTGGTAAAGCAGGGACAGGTAAGACGTTGCTAGCGATTGCAGCTGGTCTTGAATTGACAATAAATCAAGAGAAATTCTCAAGACTACTTGTTTCAAGACCTGTTCAGCCAATGGGAAAAGACTTAGGATTTCTTCCAGGTGACGTGAATGAAAAACTTGCTCCATGGATGCAACCAATTTTTGATAATATGGACTTTCTCTTTAATCAGCATAAAGGCGGAACTTCTTCCTATGATGATTTAATTGAACATGGTCTTCTTCATGTTGAACCATTGACGTACATTAGAGGTCGTTCAATTCCTGGACAGTACTTAATTGTTGATGAGGCACAGAACTTAACTCCACATGAAGTAAAAACAATTATTACGAGAGCTGGAGAAGGGACAAAGATCGTTCTTACTGGGGATCCTCAACAGATTGATAGTCCATACTTGGATGAGATTAATAACGGTTTATCTTATTGTGTAGATAGACTTAAAGTTGAAGATATTGTTGCTCATACAACTCTAACAGTTGGTGAGAGATCGGCACTTTCTGAGGTTGCAAGTAGACGACTTTAGATTATGAGTGATTCAAGATTTAAACGAAAACATTTAAGATCACCACTACCTACAGTCGCTCTCTATCAGAGCGACTGCTATGTTTTTAAGGCCCACGCTCTAAATATTTCAGAGGGTGGGGTTCTTTTAGAAAACCTACCAAGTATTCCAGAAATTAGTGCTATTCCTCTTTTATTATCTCTTCCCCAATTTCCTGAACTTAGTTCTTTGAGTAATGAAAATGTTCTTCAGGTTGAAGTGAATGAACTTGAAGCTAAGGTGTTAAGAGTAAAAGCTAGGATTGTTCGCCAATTTGAAGGAATGACGGCCGTTGATCAGATTTTTGTGACTCGTATTGGTTGTGAATTTGTGAATGTGAGTGATGATAGTATTTTTGAAATAAAAGAATATGTTTCAACGTTTGCAAAGAATACAATTTTTCTTTTAAACCTTTTTGAATCTCACGGAAATAACGAATCTAAGAAGACTGTGCTCAGGCATGTAGCTAAACTTCTAGGTTACGATCAAGAGCAAAAGCTTTCACTTCTTAGACAAAAAGTTCTTCACGATTACCAGTCTCTCGAATCTCTTTAATTCACTACTGAAATAAATCAAATTCAACACTCAATATAAATTTATCTAAATATTTTTTTAGTATAGATAAATGAAGTCCTCGGTTATCTCTAATAGTCCCAATGAAGAGGCCCTTTTCAGAAGGAGAGGTCATGAAGTTATTAACTGCTATCCTTGAATTATTAAAGTGAACTTTAGGAGTAAGTGTTCGCGCACTTGCTCAACCTTATGAATTTTATCATGAATTAAACCTTGAAATCAATTTAAGAAAACTGAGAATCTAAGTGACTTAAAGTACGAAAAGGACCCGCGTACCTAAAAAAAAAGCTCCCCGAAGGGAGCTTGATTTAATTGTAAATTTCTTTTTAACAAAGACTAGAAAGAAACAGTCGCACCAGCGATGATCGCGTTAGCTTTGTTTGTTTTTGAAGTTCCAGCAACTGTTCCAGTTCCTTTAGTTTCAATTTTTTGGCTTCTGTAAAGAAGTCTAGTCTTAACATTCTTAGCTAGCTTGTAGATAACTCCAAGACCTAGTTGAGATTGTGATCCACCTTTGTTGTCAGTAGAAGATCCAAGATTTTCTTTGTCATCAAATGAAGTTTTTCCGTAGTTAACACCAAAAGTAAACATACCCATATTGTACCAAACGGCAGCTAATAAGTGTTTTCTTTCAATATCTGTAGCAACTGTTGGAGTTGCTGCAGTGTTGATTTGACCTTTGTCATCAAGAGTATAAGCAGCTGATGCTCCAAAACTTGGACAACTAAACTTTAAACCTAGAGTCGTGAAAGCTTCATCGTTATCAGCAGTCATTACTGAAGTATTCTCAACAGAACCCGTTGCACGAGTAACGTGAACATTTAAAGAACTCTTACCAAAAGTTTTTCCGTAAGAAACAACTAGAGTAGTCCATTTCTCAGTATTACCATCAAGATCTTGATTTAAATCATCATCATCAGATTGATCATAAGTTAAACTTGCTTGAATACCAGCAAACTTAGGAGAGGTATAAGTTAGACCGTCATTGAAGTAACGAGCTTTCATCCCGAAGTTTCCACCAGTAGCACCTACGACATCACCAGACTCAAGACCTAGTAGCTGAGCACCAGTTGCAGTGAACGGGTCAAGAGCAAGCATCTTTAAAGTGTTTGGGTTCCAGTGTTGACCAATAGTTACTTTACCAATAGATCCAGCAAGATCGATTTGAGCAAGTCTAATTCTGATTCTATCATCGTTTGCACCGTCTCTGCTTGAGTTGATACCAAGTTCAACTTTTCCTGAAGCAGTAATTCCACTTTCTAGTTCTTGAGAAGCTTTAGCTCCAAGACGAGTTTCGAAACCATCAACATCAGTAATACCTGTTGATTTACTCATTCTAGCAGTCTTCTCTTGCGAGAGTGATCTGTATTCTTTGTTGATTAAAATGTACGGAGTTAGTCCAGCAGCATTTGCAGTCATTGCAGGAAGTATTAACATCCCTAATAGTAATTTCTTCATAAAAAATCCTTTGTTCATGAATAATAAAAAAATTTAAATAACTAATAATGAAATCATAATTATTTTGTAGGGTTTTGCAATTATTAATTTCAATGATTTAGGGGGAGTTTTTTTTTGAAAGTGGTGTTGAAGCCCTCTAACATTGGAGATAGAGGGTTTTATAAAGATTAGCTTAATTCTTTTTTTAGTGTTTTATTCCTATGCGAATTAGAGTAATTCCTTTAATTTCCCGAATTTATCTTCAATAGAGTCACTAATGACGGAAAGAGTTCCAGCAAAGCCATCGCGGTCTGCTTTCAATCGATTTGAAAATTCTTTTAAGATGGATTTTGATTTTAAAGTAATTTCTTTATTGATAGGATTAGAATTCAGCTCTTTTAGGGCCTGTTCTGCTTCAGTCATAAGGTCATGAAAGTTTAAAACTCTTAGATACTTCATAAGAGACTTCTCTTCTTGAAATTCTTTCCAGTCACTTAATTTTAAAACATTTGATTTAATCATGCTCATTATAACTTTCTCTCATTTTAGTTTTGTTGAACAAGAAAGTTGAAGTTTTCTTGTTCACAAATTTTGTGAAGCAGTTATCGCAAAAGGTTTTTACTTTCACAAGCAAGATGCAAAGCGGCTATATTAATTACACATTTTTTGTGAAAGCTTCATGATTTTGAAGGTTTAGATGTCTTTTTCTTGATGATGATGCCTATTGCCAAAATAGCAGCTATTGAAAATATGATGATATTTCCTTTTTTCACATATTCGATAACTGTATTTCCATATGTGTAGTAGAGCCAAAAGAAAGTGACACAAGAAATAGTGCATGCAAGGAGATCACTTAGAGCAAATTTCCAAGCATTCATCTTCCCAAGTCCCGCCGTTAAAAAGAGGGCATTTCGTACACCAAAAGGAATAAATCTACCAACTAGGAGAGTGATAATTCCGTATTTTTCGTAGAAAGAATGAACCTTATCAATCTTTTCAGGTGAGGCCATACTGGCGAAGAGTTTCATTTTAAAGATTTTACTGCCTAGATACCTCCCCATCACTGCGTAACAGATGAGATCACTAATGTAAGCGCCTAGGAAGACACCTATAAAGAGCTGAGGCATGTACTCAGGGTTCTTAGCTGCGAGGATAGCTGATATGAAGAGCATAACGTCTTCTGACACGGGAATGTTAAAACCTGCTAAGAATAATAAACCAAATATAAGGTACGGGGCCATGGCTACGTTTGCCTGAATATATTCAATCATTGATTCCATTAAGCTTCCTTAAAAAAAGAAGGGCCGCAATAAGTGCGACCCTTTATAAACATATATATTTCTATCAGAAAATTATAGCTTATTGAAGTATTCCTTAGAACCTTTTGGATCAGGCTTCATTGTGTCAGAACCTTTGTTCCAACCAGCAGGACAAACTTCGCCGTGCTTTGCGGTATATTGGTAACCTTCAAGAAGTCTTGCAATTTCATCAACGTTTCTACCAACAGAAAGGTTGTTGATTGAACAATGTTGTACGATGTTATTGTCATCGATAATGAAAGTTCCTCTAAAAGCAACTGCTTCATCCATTAGGACTCCGTAGTTTCTTGAAATTTCTTTAGTAAGGTCAGCAAGTAGTGGGTAGTTAATTTCACCAAGTCCACCGTCATTTCTTGCTTGTTTTGTCCAAGCTAGGTGAGAGAATTGAGAATCAACAGAACAGCCAATAACTTCACAGTTCATGTCTTTAAACATTTGTACTTTGTCAGAGAAAGAAGTGATCTCAGTAGGACAAACAAATGTAAAATCTAGTGGGTAGAAGAAAAGTACTTTCCACTTTCCTTTAAAATCAGAAAGAGAAATTTCTTTGATGTCACCATTTACAACGGCTTCACCTTTAAATTCTGGTGCTTCTTTTCCAACAAGTGTTGTTGGGTAGACTTTTTCAGTAGTCATAAAATACTCCTTAAATAGGGTTAATTAAAAATTTATTTTTAAGACTCTATGTTCAATTGATTTTAATTTCAAGACTAGGCAAGCTATAAAATGTCTAATTCTGCTGAACAAAAAGCCCTAAGTTTAATCTGAAGCTCATTATTCTAATACTTGTCTAATCTAGTTGCCGTAAGTTCTCGAAATAACTAGGCGAGCCTAAGGTTTTCTGTTGTATGATACTTAAACAAAGATTAACCTTAATGATTAAAGTATTTGCGATGAACGGTCGAGAAGTACCAAAGAATACAATCATTTATTACAACAACAAAAGGTAGAAACCATGAGTGATCCCAAAATGCACATTCCAAATCCAATTGTTATTGAACAAACGGCGCGTGGGGAAAGACAATACGATATTTATTCAAGACTTCTCTTAGATAGAATTGTTTTCCTTGGAACACAAGTAAACGATACTGTGGCGAATCTAATTATGGCGCAAATGCTATTTTTAGAAACAGATGATCCTGAAGCCCCAATTCATTTCTATATAAATAGTCCAGGTGGATCCGTATATGCAGGTCTTGGTATTTATGATGTTATGCAGTACATTTCTTGTCCAGTTCATACTTACTGTGTAGGTCTGGCAGCTTCGATGGGATCTTTACTTCTAACAGCTGGTACAAAGGGACACAGATACTCTATGCCACACTCTAGAATTATGATTCACCAACCATTAGGTGGAGCTCAAGGGCAGTGTTCAGATATTCAAATTCAAGCTAAAGAAATTCAAGATCTAAAAGATCAGTTGAATGGTATTTATATTAATCATTCAGCTAAAGATATGACTATGGCCAAGATTATCGAAGAAACGGATAGAGATAATTACCTATCTCCCAAAGATGCTATAGAACTTGGTATCATTGACCAAATAATTGAAAAAAAGAAATAGATAATAAAGGACCAGAGAAATGACTAAAGAAAAAGGAAGCTACAACAGCACTCTTCATTGCAACTTTTGTGGGAAGTCACAAAAAGAAGTGAAGAAGTTAATTGCTGGGCCTGGCTGCTACATCTGTGATGAATGTATTGAGCTTTGTAATGATATTATTTACGAAGACTCAGTGAAGTCCACAAGTAAAGCGGCGCTGGATAATGTACCAAAGCCTCATGAGATTAAAGCCCATTTAGATAACTACGTTATTGGGCAGGACAGAGCAAAGAAGATTATTTCTGTTGCCGTTCATAATCACTACAAGAGAGTTTCTCACGGTACTGCAACTAAAGGTCGTAAAGACGAAGTTGAACTTGCTAAGTCGAATATTCTTCTGGCGGGACCAACAGGTTCAGGTAAAACTTTAATTGCACAATCACTAGCAAAGTATCTAAACGTACCTTTTGCTATTGCTGACGCTACTTCATTAACAGAAGCTGGTTATGTAGGTGAGGATGTTGAAAATATCATTCTTAATTTACTTCAGTCTTGTGACTACGATGTTGAAAGAGCTGAACGTGGAATTGTTTATATTGATGAGATCGATAAGATCGCTAAAAAGAGTGAAAACGCATCTATTACCAGAGACGTTTCAGGTGAAGGTGTGCAGCAAGCTCTTTTAAAACTTATTGAAGGAACTGTTGCGGCAGTACCTCCAAAAGGTGGAAGAAAACATCCTCAACAAGAATTTATTCAGGTGAATACAAAGAATATTTTATTCATTGTAGCTGGAGCTTTTGTTGGTCTCGATAAAATCATTGAGAAGAGGCTGACTAAAAGACCTATGGGACTTGTTAAACATGCAACAGAAGTTGAACTTTCCGTAGTTGAAAAGCTTGGTGGTATTGAAGTTGAAGATTTAAGTAAATTTGGTTTGATTCCAGAATTTATTGGGCGACTACCTGTTAATGCTCTCTTAGAAGAGTTAGACGAAAGTGCTCTTGTTCAAATCTTAACTGCACCAAAAAATGCAATTACAAAACAATACAAAAGACTCTTTGATTATGATGGGATTGAGTTAGAGTTTGAAGACGATGCTCTAACAGAAGTTGCTGCAATTGCCATGAAGAAGAAAACTGGCGCAAGGGGGCTTAGAGCAATTCTTGAACAGACTATGTTAGACGTTATGTATGAAGTTCCATCTAACGATAAGGTATGTAAAATTATTGTGACAAAAGCTTCTATTCAAGGGAAAGAGTCACCAAAAGTCATCGAAGGGGAGAGAACTCCAAAAGGTGGTGGTGGAAGTACTTTGAAGGCGAAGAGTACTATTGAGTCAGCTTCATAGTCTTTAGTTCTTCTAAAATTAAATTTTAAATCAATTTTAAAAACCCCGACTTAGTTCGGGGTTTTCTTATTCAATAAAGTCTCTTTTCTATGAAAAAAAAACATGGTGTCATGATGATCAAACTATCTAACATTTAGTCACTTTAAAAAAATATGTTAATTTTTTATGCAAATAACTTTTTCTAACATCTAGTTAACAAAAAATAAGCTCCCAAATATTTCAATCGTTTACGGTGCTGTGATGCCCCTACAGGCCTGTTATTACAGTCTATAAATATATTTAGAGGAACATTTGTCCGAAACTTTTATTTTGACCCAAATTTGTTTTTACGAGACAATTTGTACAAGACATATTTTTAGCGACATGAAGTCCTCTAAATTTGTTACCCAAACAATACCAGTAGTGCAGGAGGTACTATGTCAGACAAAAAGTCTCTAGATTCAAAGAGATTTCCTCTACTTCCCCTTAGAGATGTCATTATTTTTCCACACATGGTGGTTCCACTCTTTGTTGGACGTGAGAAGTCTATCGCGGCGCTTGAAGAAGCTGCCAAGAACAATAATGAACTCTTTTTAGTAACTCAAAAAGATGCCAATGTTCTAAACCCTGAAAGAAGTGATGTTTACGAAGTAGGTACTGTCGTTAACATTATTCAAATGCTGAGGTTACCTGACAACACTGTTAAGGTTTTAATCGAAGGTAAGTACAGAGCTAACATTGATGAGTTCGTTGCCAAGCCTGAAGGTTATTGGGCCGAAGTTACAAAAGCTCAGTCAGGTGTTGTTGATGCTGTAAATTTAGAAGCAACAATGAGAAGTATTAAAAGTACCTTTGAGCAGTATGTAAAACTTAATAAGAGAATTCCACCAGAACTTCTTATGAGTATTTCTTCTATCACTGACCCTTCTAGATTAGCTGACATTATTGTTGCTCATCTAAGTATGAAGATTCCTGAGAAACAGGAAATTCTTGAAGCGATTGATGCTGAAAGTAGACTGCACTTATTATTAGAAAAGATGCAAGGTGAGATTGAAGTTATTAACGTTGAGAGAAGAATTAGAACTCGCGTTAAGCAACAAATGGAAAAGTCTCAAAAAGAATATTATTTGAATGAGCAAATGAGCGCTATTCAAAAAGAACTTGGGCAAAAAGAAGATGGTAAGTCTGACATCAATGAGATGGAAGAGAAACTTGCTAAGAAAGTTATGCCTGATGATGCTAAAGACAAAACTCTCAAAGAAATTAAGAAGCTTAAATCAATGTCTCCAATGTCTGCAGAAGCTGCAGTCGTAAGGAACTACATTGATTGGATGACTAATCTTCCTTGGGGAGAGTATTCAACAGATGATAATTCTGTAAGTAAAGCTTGGGAAGTTCTTGATGAACACCACTATGGTATGAAAGATGTAAAAGAAAGAATAGTTGAATATCTTTCGGTTAGGTCTCTTGTTAAAGATGAAGGAAAGGGAACAATTCTTTGTCTTGCAGGTCCTCCAGGTGTTGGTAAAACTTCAATTGCTAAATCTTTGGCAGAATCACTTGATAGAAAGTTTGTAAGAATTTCTTTAGGTGGTGTTAGAGATGAATCAGAAATTCGTGGACATAGAAGAACCTATGTTGGAGCGATGCCAGGTAAGATTATTTCTGCTCTTAAGAAAGCTGGAACTAGTAATCCAGTGATCCTTTTAGATGAAATTGATAAAATGAGTTCTGATATGAGAGGAGATCCAGCTGCAGCGATGCTTGAAGTTTTGGATCCTGAACAAAATAAGAACTTTGCAGATCATTATATTGAGTGTGAGTACGATCTTTCTAAAGTTATGTTTATTATGACTGCAAATGATCTAGGTCAAATTCCAGGACCTCTAAGAGATAGAATGGAAATCATTCATGTCTCTGGATATACTCCACAAGAAAAGCTTCAAATTGGTAAGAGATACCTTTTCAAGAAAGCTATCAAGAATAATGGACTAGCAAATTATGAAGTAAACATGAGCGATAATGCAGTTATTGAAATTGTTCGTGGATACACCAGAGAAGCAGGTGTTAGAGAGTTTGAAAGACTTTTAAATACTGTTTGTAGAAAAATTGCCACTGATGTTGTTGCTAAGGAACATAAAGAAGGGAAGAAGTTCTCAGTAAGTCCTAAGCAATTATCTAAATACCTTGGACCTAAGAGATTTGATCGTACGTCGATTGAAGATGAACCACAAGTTGGTTTAGTTAACGGCTTGGCATGGACTTCTGTTGGTGGAGAGATGTTAAATATTGAAGTTGTAACTCTTCCTGGTAAAGGCGTAGTTAAGGTCACAGGTAAACTAGGTGAAGTTATGCAAGAGTCTGCTCAAGCTGCACTTAGTTATGTTAGATCAATTAGTGGAAGGCTAGGAATAGATGCTACGTGGTATGAGAAAAATGATATTCATATTCATGTACCTGAAGGGGCGACTCCAAAAGATGGTCCTTCTGCCGGTGTGACTATGGTTACGGCACTAACTTCAGCGATTACAGGAATTCCTGTTCTACAAGATGTTGCGATGACTGGAGAAGTCACAATTAGAGGACGTGTTCTTCCAATTGGCGGACTTAAAGAAAAGTTATTAGCGGCAAAGCAAGCTGGAATTGTAACAGTTATCATTCCTATAAAGAATGAAAAGGATCTTCCAGATATTCCTGCGGAAGTGAAAAGTGGTTTAACTATTATTCCATGTTTTCATGTTGATAATGTGCTCAAAAATGCTCTTCAGTTACAAAATCCTGAACAGTTTATGCAGCATGTAGCAACACCGCTTAAAGTTATCGATTCAGAAGTTGCAACGATGGAAGTTGCGAATTAGTTTGGCATAAAAATTATATATTTTTTGCTTGATGGTATTGGGGTGAAAAGGGAGACTTAGTCTCCCTTTTCTATTTTGGAGAACTATACATGAAATTCCTACACTCAATGATCAGAGTTAAAGATCTTGAAAAATCCCTAGAATTCTATGTTGGTAAGTTAGGTCTAAAAGAAATGAGAAGAAGTGAATATCCTCAGGGGAAATTTACACTTATATATTTGGCGACCGGACCTGGTGAAAGCGAAATAGAACTTACTTACAATTGGGATCAAAAAGAAAAATATTCAAACGGTAAGAACTTTGGTCACTTCGCATTTGCTGTGGATGACATAAATGACTTCTGTGCTCAGCTTTTAAAAAACGATGTCGTTATACTAAGACCGCCAAGGGATGGCTATATGGCCTTTATAAAATGCCCTGATGGCATTTCAATAGAGCTCCTACAAAGTGGTGGGGCAATAACTCCAGTTGAACCTTTCATTTCCATGGAAAATACAGGTGACTGGTAAATAGATGAACTTGAGTTAAAAAAAAAAGAAAAAATTAATTGACAAAAAAAATCATGAACTATATTCTAGGCCTCCAAACAGCAAAACAGATCTGGGCGTGTAGCTCAGTGGGAGAGCGCTGCCCTTACAAGGCAGATGTCGCAGGTTCAATCCCTGCCACGCCCACCAGATTTTTTATATAAAAGCCCTTCTTTCGAGAAGGGCTTTTTTTTTGTCTTTTTTGTTTCTCAAGTTTTCTTTAAGTTTACATTCAGGATAATTTTCAATAACCATTGTTTTATTGACACTAACTATCTGTTTTTACAGTCATAAAAATTTAATCTTAAGACTAAATTAGTCATTAATTATTCTTGGGAAATGTCGAAAAGTAATAGAATAGAAGAACATCGATGTTCAACTGAAGTGTGAGATTGTGAATGGAAGATTTTGAAAAAGAGCTAAAAGAAGATTTTCTCGAAGAGTCTCTACAATTATTAGAGGATACCGAGCAATCTTTCTTGGCGCTAGAGAACGATAAAGAAAGTTCTGAGTTATTAGATCAAATTTTTCGACTTGCCCACAACTTAAAGGGAACTTCTAGAGCTGTTGGCTTTGGGGAAGTTGCCGAGTTTACTCATGAGATGGAAAATCTCATTCTAAAAGTAAAAACAGGAGAACTTCCTGTCTCTGATGGCATTGTTTCGTTACTACTAGAATGCAATGATCACATCACTCATATGATTCAAACATTAAAAGACGACATGGCGGAAACATTTGAAAGTGAGGCCATAGTTGTAAAAATTCAGGGAGCTCTAGGTGGAGAGTTAAATGGAGATCAGTCGACTGCTGCAGTATCTGAAAGTGTAGAAGAAGTGCAGGAGGATGTTCCTAGTGAAGAGGTTGTAGCTGAGTCTGGTGCTTGGGAAGATGATGACCAAGAAGCTATCGATGAAGATAGTCTCGTTGCTGGATTTGAGCAGGAGATTATTGAAGAAAAAGAAGTGGTACAAGTAGACTCACCTGAAGTTTCTTCAGCTGAGCCTGAAATTTCTGCAGCAGCTCTCGAGGCCTTAAGAGAATTAGGCGGAGATCTGGATGAGAGTGTGTTAAATGAGCTGTCAGAAGGTGTTGTTAAAGAGGCCGAGGTAGAAGAAGAACCTGAAATTTCTGCAGCAGCAGTAGAAGCTCTAAAAGAGCTTGGAACTTGTGATGAAGGCTTAATTTCAGACCTCCAAAAAAATACTAAAAAAGAAGATTTAAAGTTTAACAATGTAGAAAAAAGGAATGAGGAAAATGTCACGCCTATTCCTGTGGTTAGAGGAGATGGGTCGCCTGTTTCTGTTACTAAGGCCGCTCCAGCTCCCGTGGCTAAGAAGGCAGCAACTAAAAAAACGGGTGAAGATGAAAGTATAAGAGTGTCCTTGGCAAGAGTTGAAAAATTAAACAATGTGGTAGGAGAATTAGTTATTCTTCAAACAGTTTTAGATCAACAAAGATTTTCATCAGTTCAGGATGACCTTACTAATAAATCAATTTCACAATTGGGTAAGCTCTCTAAAGAAATTCAAGAAATTTCAATGTCACTTAGAATGGTTCCTGTAAAATCAACACTACAAAAAATGAGTAGGATTGTGAGAGATACTTCGAAGGCCCTTGATAAAGATGTAAAATTAACTCTATTTGGTGAAGAAACAGAAATTGATAAAACAGTACTAGAGCATTTATCAGATCCTCTCGTACATATCGTTAGAAATGCTGTTGATCATGGTTTAGAAAACACTGTAGATAGAGTAAAGGCTGGAAAGAGTGAAGTTGGTAATGTCACAATTCGTGCTCTTCATGAAGGAAATAATCTCGTTATAGAGATTTCTGATGATGGTGGAGGTATCCCCGCTGATATCATTAGAGGTAAGGCGATAGAGAAAGGAATACTGAATCCAAATGAACAAATCTCAGATGAAGAGGTTATACAACTTATTTTCCATCCAGGGTTTTCAACTAAAGATCAAGTTACAGAAGTTTCTGGTCGCGGAGTTGGAATGGATGTCGTGAAAACCAATATTGAAAAACTCTCTGGTGAAGTTAAAGTTAAAACAGAAAGAGGCAAGGGAAGTGTGTTTAAAGTTGTCCTTCCTCTCACTATGGCCATTATTGATGGAATGGTGATTAGAGTAGGTGGAGAAAAATTCATTATCCCTCTAAATCAGGTCCATGAATCATTAAAGCCAAATGAGGAAATTGTTCATGAAGTTACAGGTTGGGGAAAATGTTTAAACTTAAGAGGACAAGTTCTCCCTCTATTTAACATAGGATCAACGCTGTCTGTAAAAACTGATGAAGGGGTTGAAACAGATAAAATTGCCATAATTATACAATCTACAGAAATTCCATTTGCTATTCTTGTTGATGATATTTTACATCAACAACAAGTAGTTATTAAGAATCTGGGGAATGAAATTAAAAATACAAAAGGTTTTATGGGAAGTTCAATTTTGGGAGATGGAAAACCATCTTTTATTTTAGACTTGAATGAGCTTTATAGTGGTAAAATGAAGAAGAGTAGTTCAAATATTAAAGATAATTTAATAGGTAGGGTAGCGTAATGACTGATGAAAATAATAATCAAAATTTAGCAATTGTAGCTGACGAAAATTCTGAATTGCAAAGATTTCTTGAATTTAGTTTAGGTGAAGAAGATTATGCCATTCCATTACTCTCTGTTCGCGAAGTGATCTCTGTTCCTGAGACGACTCCGATTCCAAAAGCGCCAAGTCACTTCTTGGGAATCATGAATTTAAGGGGACAAGTTATATCTGTAGTGGATATGAGAACAAAGTTAAAAATAAAAGCTCTAGAAAACAATTCAGAAGAAAGTGTTATTATTGTAGATATTGATGGAATGAATTTAGGAATTGTTGTGGACTCTATTAATAAGGTTTTAGCTTTTTCTTTAAATGAAATAAATGATGTTCCAGAAATTGAAACACAAGTTAATGCTGAATATATTTATGGTGTCTATAGAAAGGAAGACTCTTTAACAGTCCTCTTGAATGTAGCAAAAGTCTTAGATATTGCTGACGTCAATACACTCAAGAAGAAAGCAGCTTGATAATAAATTAAATTTAAGTTTTATCTTTGCCACCCATTCGGGTGGTTTTTTTTGTAATCTATTAAGGTGCTCTAGGCGCAGTATGAACATTACGTAGATAATCATGCACATAATATTAAAATTTATTTACATTTCCTTGTAATCCTAAAACAATTATAAGTTACTATTTTTTAAACGAATTATTCAAACTGGAATGATGGTAAATCTTTGTAAAATTAAGTGTTTATTGAGGTAAATATTCTAAATAAAACTGAAAATAATACCGAAGGTGTAGGTATAAAAAGGAGAATGAATATGAAGAAAATCGCGTTGCTCGCAATGAGCGTATGTTCACTAACAATGACTTCTTCCATGGCGGGAGATTGTTCAAAAGCACAAGCAAAAGAGACTGTTGATAAGATGTGCGCAATCGTTACAGCCAAAGGTAAAGCTGGTCTTGGAGAGATTGCTAAATATCGTTATTGCGGATCCAATTATGTTTGGATTCAAGATAAAGAGATTAAGATGGTTCTACATCCAATTAAGAGAAGACTGAAAGGAAAGGATCTTACAAAGAATGAAGACGAAAATGGTAAGAAGCTCTTTGTAGCATTTGAAAAAACAGCTAGAGGAACAAGTGGTGGTTGGGTTGACTACGTTTGGGCCAAGCCTGGAGCAGAGAAAGCCACTCCAAAAATTTCTTACGTAAAAGTATGTGATGGTGGATTAGGCTGGATCGTTGGTTCTGGTATTTGGAAGTAGATTAATTTTTTTACAAGTAGGATAGTGTGAATAAAAATATTAAGCAGACTAGTTTTCAGTTTAAAATACTATTTGTCATCATTTCTGTGGCATTTGTGTGTATTACTCTTGTCGCAGGAGTGTCGTACTTTAAATCTAGAGAGGCTCTTCAGCATCAATCAGTAAATCAGTTTTCGAGTATGGGCGAAATGATGAAAAATCGTCTTTCGGCATTTCAATCCCAAACGAGGACATTTGCTACGAGACTTGGAAAAGATCGTTTGATTGAAGGACTATTTCTAGCTTATGAAGGAGCATTCTTCGGAGCTAGTTTATTTCCAGGTGAAGATATTAATATTTACACTACTCACTATCAAAACTTAGAGTCTATTTATGGGAAGCGAACTGAAAAAATGGCTAAGGATTTTTCCTTAAGCGATGTTTTTCTCGTTTCCCTAGACTCTCAAGTCTTAATGACTGCAAGGCCTGATAAGAATAATTTCTTCCTTGGAAGAAACTTATTAAATGGCGTCTATAAGAAGTCTCTTTTAACTAAGTGTTTCAACTCTGCTCTCACTGATACTAAAGGGGAGTTATTCTTTAGTGGCTATGAGTATAATGAAGTTAGTAAGAAGCCAGAGGCTTATTACTGTGTAAAGCAATTTGCAGAGTTTGATCACTTATCAGAAGGCATTAAAAAGGGTGAAGACATGGGAATTGTCATCACTAGAATTAATATTGATCAATTAAATAGTATGGTTACGCAAAGAGAGGGAATGGGAGAAACTGGTCAAGCCTATATTGTTGGTGGTGATCATCTTCTGAGGACCGATTTCTTTGTGAATAAAGAAGAATTTAATACTATAAATTCCTTAAAAACGAAAAAGAAACTTATAACGAAATCAATTGATTTTGCTCTTGAGAAGAAATCAGGAACACATTTTATAATAGATCCAAATGGCGAAGAGGTTTTAAGTTACTATTCTCCAATTACTATGTTTGGTCATACTTGGGCCTTAGTAGCTGAAATTCAGACTACAGAAATGTTCGCACCAGTACGATCCATGATGATTTTTGTCTCCATGTTAGCCGGAGTAGCATTACTGATTATTGTATTTGCAGGAATGTTTATAACCAAGAAATTAGTTCAACCTATTACTGATGCTAATAATATTTTAGGAAGTGTCGCTAATGAAGTGACAGATAACGCTGATAAAATGAAATCAAACTCAGAGGGACTAAGTGATGGAGCAACTCAAATTGCTGCTGCTATTCAAGAAACTGTAACAACCTTGGATGAACTGTCTTCTATGGTAAATAAAAACCTTGAGAACGTTGAGCTTTCAAGTCAGAAATCAGAAGAGTCAAAAGAAGTCGCCGAAAGAGGAAAAATTGCTGTTACTAGTATGATTGGAGCCATGGGAGAAATTAATACTTCGAATGGTGAAATTGTAGATGAAATGAATAACATTAGTAATAAAATGAATGAAATTATTGATGTCATTAATGAAATTGGAACCAAAACTAATATAATCAACGATATTGTTTTTCAAACAAAATTACTCTCATTTAACGCTTCAGTTGAAGCTGCGAGAGCAGGGGAACACGGTAAAGGTTTTGCTGTCGTTGCTGAAGAAGTCGGTTCTCTTGCAACTGCTAGTGGAAAAGCTGCTACTGAGATTAGTGAGATGCTTGATGAAAGTGTTAAAAAAGTGGAATCCATTGTATCTGACACGAAAGTTAAGATAGATACTCTATCTACAGTCGGACAGGAAAAAGTTTCAGTGGGAACAAAAACAGCTCACGAGTGTGAAGAGGTTTTAGACCAAATACTTGTTAATGTTGTAGAGGTTAATGAAAAAGTCTCTGAAATTACAAATGCTTCAAACGAACAGGCGACTGGAATTAAAGAAGTTTCCAAGGCCATGAGTCAGTTAGACGAAATGACACATAATACTTCAACTATATCTGCAGAAGCACTTAACTCTTCAGAGGTCTTAAATTCTGAGGCGACTAAACTATCAGAGGTCGTTGAGAACTTAAATATCTTAGTCCGAGGTGGCGTTGCTCAAAATATGAATGACCTTCATGAGATTAAGGTAGATGTTTCTTCAAAGGTTGACCGAGACCTTGAGTCAAAGAAAAAAAAGAAGCAGAAGAAGAAGGCTACACCAACCAAAATTAAACTAGTTGATACAACTGAATCTTCCTCAGGTAAGAATGTTGCAACTAAGAAGGCTTCAGGCTCTGGAATTGTTGTTCCAAATCGTGATGATGATCGCTTTGAAGATATCTAAATAATTAATAAGGAAGATTGTGATGGGCGTTGCAAAATTAGATGAAGATTCTTATTTAAAAGTTGTTGAGAAAGTTAGTAAAATTGTTGCTAAAATTTCTGGTAATGTTCTTGGTGAAAAACAAGTTCTAATGGTTCAAACTCGCATAAAGAAGAGAATGAGCGAACTTGGAATTAAGACTCCCGATGAGTATATAGGGTTTATAGATATGCACCGAGAACAAGAATCAAATGTTCTCGTTTCTCTTTTAACAACTCATCACACTTTCTTCTTTAGAGAGTTTACTCACTTTGAACATTTAAAAGAAAACCTTCCGCGTATTATTTCAGATGTTAAAGCAAGAGGAGGGAATACAGTCTCTATTTGGTCTGCAGCCTGTAGTCGTGGACAAGAGGTTTATTCTCTTTCTATGTTTTTGAATTTCTACCTTCCAAAAATTGATCCTTCGATGAAATTTGAAATTCTTGGAAGTGACATCGATCCTGAATCTGTAAAAATTGCTAAAAATGGCGTTTATCATAGAAGAGAAATTAAATCTGTTCCAATGAATTACCTCGCTGATAACTGGGCCAGAGGAACTGCTGAAATTTCAGACTACGTAAAAGCTAAGAAATCGATAAAGGAGAATTGTTCCTTTGATGTTTATAATCTCTTAGAGTTTCAAAATCATATGGGAAGTAAGAAATTTGATGTTATCTTTTGCCGAAATGTATTTATTTATTTTGAGAGCTATCAGATTGAAGACATTACAAAGAACTTCTTTAAGCATCTGCATAAGACAGGAATGTTATATTCAGGGATATCTGAATCTCTTTCAGGGTTAAAGCTAGATTTAGAAAATGTTGGACCATCGGTATATGCTCATAAAGTTGAAGTTGAAGTTGAAAAAGTTGTTGAAAAAGCTAAAACGCCAGTTGTTCCTGTTCTTGCTAAGCCGATTACCCCAGCTATGCCTGCTAAGTTAAGAGTTTTCTGTGTTGATGATTCATCAAGTATTTTGACTTTATTAAAGAAAGTTTTCAGTGAAGATGATCAGTTTGAAGTCGTAGGAACTGCAGTAAATGGTATAGATGCAAAAGAGCAGCTCAAAAACCTTAAGGGTAAAGTAGACGTTTTAACTTTAGATATACACATGCCAGAGATGGATGGAGTCACTTATTTAGAAACATATCATAATGATGAACACCCTCCAGTTGTCGTGATTTCTTCTGCATCTAGAGATGATTCTGAAGCTGCAATGAAATGTATTAGAGCTGGTGCCGCTGACTTTATCGAGAAGCCCGCTTTAAATAACTTGATGGAGCGCGGAGAGGAAATAAAAACCAAGCTAAGAGTTGCCTATATCGATAAGAATATTGTTCACAAGCATGTAACATCCATAGATAAGGCATTTGAAAAAGAAATTGTTATTGAGCAACCTGAAAGTAAGTTTAAAATTATCGTTTCTTCTTTGAGTGATCAAAAGAAAGTTGTGAAATTCTTTCACGAATTACATGGTAAACAACCTCCTACACTGATGTTGTTTGAAGGGCAGGATAATCTCTTGCTTGCTATTCAAGATGAGTTGGCCGATAAGATTAGATATCCGGTTGAAATTGTCGATTCTGTCGATAAGAAATTTGAAACTGGAATTGTTTATCTTGCCGACTTTAAGAAAGTTTTTAAAGAAGCGCATAAACATCATCACGATTCAAAGACTTCAGTTATGGTTTTTGGTCAGTGTTCAAAGCACGGTGGCGATCAATTGCTAGAGTGGGGAGAAGCTCAGTTATTACTGGAAGATGTGGGGGTAAATTCTTCACTCTGTGAAGTCGCAACTGATATTGTTCCAACAACTAGTTTTGCATATATGTCTTCAGAGTTTTTAAGTAGGAAGTAATGGCAAAAATAAAATTCTTTAGTGGGAAAATTCAAGAAGAGTATTATTTCAAAGTTGGAAATGAATGTTTTATATCTATTCAAGATAAGAGTGGGCACTCCTGTGCAACTTTAATGAACTCAATAGATCTTAAAACGGGGAAACTTAATGTTTTTCTTAAAAATGCAGCTTCAGAATTAAAAACAACACTAAGCCATCTCACTTTAAAAGTTATCGGAGCCGTTAGTTTCATTAATACAATTAAAGAGATCGTAAGGGATGTGAAATTTCTGGATAATAAATATGTCGAAAGGCATGGAATGTTTGAAATTCTCTACTTGCCAAATGATGGTGTTCTCAGAGTTTCGAAAATTTCCAAAGATGAGGAAAAGAAAAGTGGTGAAGTGAAGGTTTTAATAGTAGATGACTCTAAGACTATTCGTTCATTACTCACAAAAGTTCTTTCTAGTTCTAGTCGAATAAACGTTGTGGCCACGGCTGAAAAGCCTAGCGAAGTTGCAGCTCTTATTGAAAAATTTAGACCCGATGTCATAACATTAGATATTCATATGCCTGAAATGAATGGTGTTGAATTACTAAAACTAATCCAACCTAAATATAACCTTCCTACTATTATGATCACCTCTGTTAGCCTTGAAGAGGGACCGCTTGTTCTTGAAGCTCTTGAAAGTGGTGCATTTGATTATATCCAAAAGCCTAGTATGGAGGAGCTTTCTGAGGTAGCCCCTATATTGATTGAGAAAGTTCTAGAGGCCTCTAAGTTTGAATGCGCAAAGAGTATAGGAACGAAGAGTGTAAGTAGATCAAGTCATAATTTTAATGAAGATTGCATGGTCGTTATAGGTTCTTCTACTGGAGGAACAAATGCCCTAAAAGATATTCTCTGTGGATTGCCAAGAGTCATTCCTCCAATTCTCATCGTGCAGCACATTCCTGCTGTCTTCTCTAAGGCCTTTGCTGAGCGACTCGATGGACTTTGCCCTTTTAGTGTAAAGGAGGCGGAACACGGTGAAGAAGTTTGCGCTAATACTGTTTATATAGCTCCTGGTGGGCAACAAATGAAAATTTTCGTAAAGGGTTCAAAGAAGTTTATAGAAATTAATGACGACAAGCCTGTGAATAGATTTAAGCCATCGGTTGATTATATGTTTAAATCAATTGAAGCTTTAACGAGTAAAGAAAGTATAATAGGGGTTATCCTTACTGGTATGGGAAGGGATGGAGCAAGTGGTATTACTAACCTTAAAAAGCTAGGTGCTCTCACTATTGCCCAAAACGAAGAAAGTTGCGTCGTATTTGGAATGCCCAGAGAGGCGATTGCCATGGGGGGAGCGACAGAAGTTGTTCATAAGGACCAGATCGCTGAAAAAATGGTAGAACTTTCATCTCGATTTCAGAAAATGAAAGTCAGTTAGTCAATCAATCCTAAGTTGACCCAAATTGGGAAATGATCTGAAGCTTCTTTTAATTCTAAATAATCTTTTGAAAATGTAGCATAACAAGTTCTTCCTTGTTTCCTATCAAAGTAAGAACGAATATCTCTTCCTTCCTTTTTCTCTAAGCATCCTAGTTCTCTTCGACCTTCTTTAGGGTGGTATATGCCAGCACTTCTTATCTTAAAGTGTCTGCTAAAGGCAATATAGTCTAATTGAAGTTGGAGTTTTCTTGGAGCAAATGATCCACTTTCGTTGGTGTGTCCAATTTCAGCAAGAGAAGAATCAAGCCAAAAGGTAACTTTCTTTTCAAGAGATCTTAATACTTCACTTCCAGGATTTTTAGTATTTGAAAGTTCTGTATTCCAGTCTCCAATAGCTATGAATAAGTCTTTTGAAGTCAGTGGAGTAATATTGGTTTTTCCAACCTTGATATTGGTTGATCCTGTGAGATACCATTCTAAAAAACGTAACTGATCAGCATTTCGTTCATAATTAGGAGATTTCTTATTTCCAAAATGAAAAGCCGGAACAGTATGCAGAAGAATAATATGAAATTTAATACTATCTTTTTCTACTAAGATATCTGTGAAGTTCTTATCAAAGAGCTCCATTTTATTTGTTAGTTTTTTCCCACTGGCATCAGTGAAGCGAGTTATTTTGGCTTTTGGATTAAATTGTTTCCACTTAAGTTCATTAATCGTTTTAACATTTAGAATTTTTAGTTTGTTACTTATTAGGGCCCCTGTTGAGTACTGAGCTGGAAAAATTCCAAAGTTGACAGGGTCAGCGAACTTTCGGCTATTCTTTGCGGAAAAATTTGAATGATAAGTTCCATTCTTTCTTTTGCGGGCATTCTTTCCCGTATTTGCAGGTCTTAGAACTGAGCTTATGTCTTTTCTACCTAACTTGAGAGCTAAAGTATCTAGATTCTTTCCTTCTGTTTGAAAGTTATCATTTGGTATGTTGGGGAGGTCGTATTGTATTTCATTAATTGAAAGGATATCGGAATCGAACCGATTGAGTATTGCTCTAACAGAAGCAAGTTGCTTAGATTCAGAGTTTAACTTTACGGTGTTTAGTTCTTTAATATTGTAGTGAACAATTTTTAAGAACGATTTTTCAGGATTCAGTTTTTTTGGAGTTAAAGCACAAGATGAGAGTAGGATTAGCAATAATAAAAGAGTGTATTTCATAGTACTTCCAAATAAAAAGGTCCGTGTTACGGACCTTATATCATTTATTTAGAAATATAAGCAACAGCATTATGGCTATGCAGTGATTCGAAATGCTCAACCTTGGCACTCCAATGAATAATTGATTCTTCTTGGTTTAGGACTGTCGAAATTCTTCTTGATGCGTGCTCTACAAACATTGGGTTTTCACCGTTCAAGATAGCGAAAGCTTGCTCGTCTATTCTTTTAACTAAACTCTGAGTCTCAGTTGGAATCGCCTTCCTCATAAGTTCAATGAGTCTGTTTATTGAAACAGGTTTTTCGACATTGTATTTAATTGTCACAATAGCATTAGATCTTTGGCTATGAGCCGTAGCTATCCCATTTCCTTCTGTGATCTCATTATTAGCATGGCTTTGCTCATATTGCTTGGCCATAGAAAGAGAACATGGGCAAGTCGAAGAATACTCATAATTGATTGTCAGTGACATATCTATTTGACCGTCTTTGTTTTCATGACCTTCAAGTGAGCATTCGTAGTATTGCCAACCCCAGTTGTTAGACTTAAGAGACTTTTGCTTAATTGGATATCGAAAATTAAGCTTTAAGAAAGACTCAGGGATAAGCTCTTCTGAGTTGTTATCTCTTAGGTCTGCTCTATATCTTCTAAGAATTGATTTAAAGAATTTACTGTCAATATCACCTTGCTCTGACTCTTCCTGTAAAATAGTACAGAAGCGACTCATGTTGACACCGTTTTTATCAGCATCGCAAAAGACAAACATTGAAGCTTCACAATCATGGCTCATGATTGTTCCATCTGAGTGTAAAAATCTAAGAGGAATTCGAAATCTCTCAATTCCAACTTTTGGAATAGCTATTCCAAATTCATTTGAAAGCTTTTGAAAGTCATTTAAACCAGTGGAGTCTTTGACTTCACAGTTCATTATATCTGAGTGATTACTTCGAAGAGTAGTTAAGTTCATTACTGTTCCTTAGCGTATATAGGCCAAAAAAGTACCTATCTTTTAACGCTTTAGCAAATTATATCAAATCTGTTTTCGAAAATGTTTAGACAATGTTGAATTGTCGTACTTTCAGTAGGTTACATATAATAAACAATATATTATTTACAGTTGTCTAGGTGTTGCTCTTGATCGTCTAACTCTAAGAGAATCGTTCAAGCTAAAACTCCTCACTTCTTTATTCATCTACACCGATAGATTATTAGGAATAATTGGAGGGCGATATGTCAGAGAGAGATAGTAATTATGAATTTGAATGTTTAGAAAAGTACTATGGTAATTTCGATGAGGTAACAAAGACTATTGAGGATTGCCCAAGTTGTGGCAAAAAGTTGATTATTACTCATTGGGCTGACGCCTCAAATTTAGTTATGGAGGAGTCTGCTAAATGTGTAGAGTGTGACTTTGGTCAAAGAAAAACTCTACACGCTATGAACTAACAATCTAAAGTATTAAAAGGCATAGGAAGTAATTCTCCAAATGTTACAGTCTTCTTTATGGACTCTGTGTCAGCAAGATGAATAGGTACATCTGCCTTAGCAAATTCACTCAGAACTTGCAGACAAAGGGCGCAGGGCACTGTTACAGGTTTTGTGTCACAAACAACTACAACAAATTCTACTTCAATCTTTCCTGTATTTGCTACTGCTGAAAGTATTGCATTTCTCTCGGCGCAGACAGTTGCTCCAAAACTAGCATTTTCAACATTACATCCTGGAAAGATTTGGTCATGACCTTTTATTTTCAAAGCCGCTCCTACTTGAAATTTTGAATAGGGGGCATGAGCGTTACTTCTTGCCGCTAGAGCAACCTTGAAGGCTTCATTTACAATTAAATTCATTTTACTTCCTTGCATTTACTTTTACAGGCTGTCCGTAGTTTCCTTCTAGGACTTGTCCATGTTCAACTACGATATTTCCCATAACTATAGTGTAGTTAAGTTCCCCATGATACTTCATTCCGTCAAAAGGGGTCCAGCCACACTTAGAGGCCATATCAATATTTTTGATTTCAACTTCTTTTTTCAAGTCGACTATTGTTATATCTGCATCGAAGCCATTTTTTAAGTGACCTTTGTTTAAACCATAGAGCTTTGAGGGATTAAAACATAAGTATTTTGCGACTTCTTCAATGGTTAAGTTTCCTTGGTCTACGTGATGTAAGAGTACTGGAAAAATAGTTTGTACTCCGGGCATTCCACTAGGTGAGTTTGGGTAACCTCTATCTTTCTCTTCTTTACTATGGGGAGCGTGATCTGAACCAATTACATCTACAACATTTTCTCTTAGTCCTTTCCATAGGCCATCAGTATTATCTTTGGTTCTAATGGGAGGATTCATTTGAGCGTATGTGCCTAGTTGATCGTAACAATCAGGTGCAAAAAGAGTTAAATGTTGAGGAGTGACTTCGATAGTACAATGATCTTTGTTCTCTGCGAGAAACTCCATTTCTGCTTTAGAAGTTATATGTAGAACGTGAACTTTTCTTCCACAGTCTTTAGCAATTCCCACAACTCGTTTTGTGGAACTTAGAGCTGTTTCAACGTTTCTCCATTCTGCGTGAGCATGGGCAGTTGTAGCCGCATCACGAATATCTTTTCTTTTAACAAGCATCTCTTCATTTTCAGAGTGAAGAGCTATTATGCCACTTGTTCCGCTAAAAATTTCTTTAAGTTTGTCTTCTTCAAAAAGAAGTAGATTACCTGTAGAGCTTCCAAGAAATATTTTTATTCCACAACAGCCTTCAAGATCTTTCACTTTTTTTAACTCGACAATATTTTCGGCCGTTCCACCCATGAAAAATCCAAAATTTGCGAGGGACTTTTCTTTAGCCAATCTGACTTTCTCAGCAATCGCTAGGTCTGTCGTTGTGGCCGGGTTGGTATTGGGCATTTCAAGGAATGTTGTCACTCCTCCCAAAACCGCCGCCCTTGAGCCAGAGGCAAGGTCCTCTTTGTGAGTGAGTCCAGGCTCTCTAAAATGAACCTGAGTATCAATAATTCCGGGGAAGATATGTTTGCCTGTAGCATCAATTTCTTTATTAAATTGAATTTGAGAAATATCATCAATGAGAGTTATTTTCCCATCTTTAACCCCTAAATCTTGCTCAATTACGCCTGATTCAAGTACGCATTTCCCGCCGCGGATAATTAGATCAAATTTTTCCATAGTTCTTAGGTCCTTAATCGTTTAAAATTCAACTTATAGTACAATGACTACTTGAAAATAGAAAATGCTGTGCTAAAAAAGTGATTAACGGAGAAAACTATGCCAATCAAGTTATATAACACGCTGAGCAATACGAAGGAAAACTTTGTCCCTATTGAAGAGGGAAAGGTAAGACTCTACTTATGTGGTCCAACTGTCTACGATTTACTACACATTGGAAATTTTCGTGGAGCCATCTTTTTTAACTTAGTTAGAAATTGGTTTGAATTAAGTGGTAACGAAGTAACATATGTTTACAACTATACAGATGTCGATGACAAAATAATTAAAAAAGCTAATGAAGAAGGCGTCGATGCTACAGTGATCTCTGAGAGATTTATTGCTGAATTTGAAAAAGATTTCAACCGTCTTGGTTTGAAGAAACATACACACAATCCAAAAGTTACAGAATTTATGGATGAAATTATAAGCTATGTTGAAACCTTAGTTAAAAACGATAAAGCCTATGTAATTGATGGTGAGGTTTTCTTCTCTATTGATAACTTTCCTGAATACGGAAAACTATCTAATAAGAATTTAGATGATTTACAAGCAGGTCAAAGAGTTGAAGTTGATTCAAGAAAGAGAAATCCATACGATTTCGTTCTTTGGAAACCGTCTAAAGAAGGTGAGCCTCATTGGACTTCTCCTTGGGGAGAGGGAAGACCTGGCTGGCATATCGAATGTTCTGCAATGATTAAATCTATTCTCGGAAATACTATTGATATTCATGGAGGAGGAATTGATTTAATTTTTCCTCACCATGAAAATGAAATTGCTCAAGGTGAAGGATGTAATTGCGAAAAGTACTGTAACTACTGGATGCATAATGAATTTATCAATATGAAAGATGAGAAAATGTCTAAGTCAATTGGTAACGTTATTACTGGTCGCTCATTCATGGATCAATATCACCCTGAAATTTTAAAATTCCTTATGTTTTCTGCCCATTATAGAAGTGTGCTCAATATGAGCGATGATAAAATTCACCAATCTATTTCAGGCCTTAGGAGAGTTTATGATGCTCTCTCTCATGCTTTAGTGATTGAGAATACTTTTAATGAAAGTGAAAATGGAAAAGTGAATAAGACTTTTGCTCAGCTTCTCAAAACATCTGATGCTAAGATTAAAAAAGCGTTAGATGATGATTTTAATACAGGTGAGACAGTTGCCGCTATATTTGAAGTAGTCCGTGCTTTCAACGCACTCAACCTTCTTAAGAAGCAGAAAGATCCAAACTCTCTGCCTACCACAAAGGCTTTTAAAGAATGGATTTTAAAGTACGGTGATATGTTAGCGCTCTTCAAAGAAGAGCCTACGAGCTTCCTTGCTGATATTGATCAAATCATGATTAAAGAAAAGAATATAGATATCGCTATTGTTGAAGCTCTAATTAAATCAAGAGAAGAAGCGAGAGCTAATAAAGATTGGGCCGCTGCTGATGTTGCAAGAGATGAGTTACATGCAATGGGAATTGATTTTCAAGAGACATCGGATGGTGTGAAATGGAATGTAAAGGTTTAGAGCTTGTTGAAAACTTATTGTAAAGTTGCCGTAAAATATCCAGGTCCTGAAGGAATACTGACTTATCAGTGTCCTGAAGATTTTTCTATTAAAAGAGGGGACCTAGTTGATGTTCCCCTTGGTAGAAGAAAAGCTAAGGGCTGTGTTGTTCAGTCGGGATTAACTGAAATTGATGTCAAGGACGATCTTGCAAAGTACACACTCAAGCCTGTGGTTTCAAAAGAGGATGATCTCTTTTGTCTGACTGAAAAAGAACTCTCTCTTTATGAGTGGATGTCTCGTTATTATCACTACAATTTAGGAATGACGATATTAGAGTGTCTTCCAAAAATACTAAAGAGACCTAGGGCGGTCGATTTTATTAAAGGTGAGGGAGAATCTATACCTCATACTTTAAATCCTGATCAACAATACACTTTTGATGAAATTTCAAATAAACTAAATGCTGGTTTTGAAAGATTTTATATACATGGAGTTACGGGTTCTGGAAAAACGCTTATTTACTTAAACCTCATGAAAAAAACTTTAAGTGAAGGTAAGTCAGTACTCTTTCTTCTTCCTGAAATAAACCTAACTCCACAGTTTACTCAAACTTTTTCTAAGTTTTTAGAGTGTCCTGTTCTTCCTTATCATAGTGGTGTTAGCAACTCTGAGAAGAATGCTATTTGGAAAGAACTCAAAGAGAATTCAAACCCTGTGGTTGTCATGGGAGTTCGAAGTTCTGTTTTCCTACCTATCGATAACTTAGGCCTTGTCATTGTTGATGAGGAACACGATCAATCTTTTAAACAGAGTGATCGCTGTCCCTATAACGGAAGAGATACTGCCACGAAAAAGGCACAGCTTTCAAACTGTCCGATCGTTCTTGGTTCAGCTACTCCTACAGTTGAAAATTTCTTCACTTTTAGAGAAGGGAATAAGAGTTCAAATTACTTCACTCTTGAAAAAAGGGCCTCCGGTGGATTTCCAAAGATTGAACTCATTGATTGCCGTGAGGGCAAAGAGAAAGGTCCGAGAAAGAAATTTGAAGAGAATGACTTATGGCCCATTCATCCGAAAGCTTTAGAGCAAATAAAAGAAAAGTTAAGTCTTGGTGAACAGGTTCTCGTTTTTGTAAATAGACTTGGCTTTGCTAATCATATTCAGTGCCGAGGGTGTGGATACAAATTTGAAGATCCAAATACTAATACAGCACTAAGGTACTTTAAAAGCCGCAATATCCTCTCCAGTGCCCATAGTGACTATGAAATCCCCATGCCTGAAATATGTCCAGATTGTGGAAACATGAGTTTATTGCAAAAGGGTTTTGGAACAGAGAAAATTCAAGATGTACTACAGCATCATCTTCCCGAATATAATATTGAGCGTTTTGATCGAGATGAAATTAAGAATGTGAAACAATTAGAAGATAAGCTGGATAGATTTCATAAAAAAGAAATTGATCTCTTTGTGGGAACGCAAATGCTTTCTAAGGGTCATAACTTTGAAAGAGTTAACCTTGTTCTGGTAATGGGTGTTGATTCCATAATGAACTTCCCTGACTTTAGAGCGATAGAAAAGGCTTATCAACTTATCACTCAGATCAATGGTAGGGCCGGAAGATTTTCTACTGATGCTAAAGTGCTTATTCAAACTCTTGCTCCTGGAAATAAAGTTTTTGAATATATTCAAAATCACTCATTTAGTGAATTCTATGAAGAAGAGCTGATTATTCGCGATATCTCTAGATTTCCTCCTTTTGGAAAAATGGCAGCAATCTACTTTCACTCTAGATTTAGAGAAAGGTTAATGACTAATGTTATTTCTGTTGGGGAAACTCTTAAGAGTGTTATTCAAAAAAATAATTTAGAAGTAGATATTCTGGGACCAAGTCCTGCTATGATTGAGAAAAGGGCAAATCAATTCACTTGGTATATTGCTTTAAAATCAAATGATACGAATCAGCTACACAAAGTTCTAAGCTTCTTTGAAAACTCTTATAACAGAGGTCAATCAATCACATATAAAATTGATGTGGACCCTTATCAGATCTATTAAATATTTTTTTTTAATTAGTATCAATGAATGTTCTAAGGAGACGATCTACTTTTTTAAGAGATTTCTTTCGCCATCCCCTGGCTTCATTTATTAATTCCTTAAAATTACCTTTTGAAGATTCATCAAGTGCTTTTCGCTTTTCAGTATTGGAATGGTTTACACTAAAGCTATACCATTCATTTTTCTTTGTTCTAATGTAGCCTGCTATATTATTTATGAAATCAAGAGAGCCGGTCTTGGCCATGACATGCATATTGTATCCAGGATCATTGAGTCTATTTCTTATCCAACCAGATTGACCGGATATGGAGAGAAAGGATTGAAGAGAATGTCCTTTCCAAGTCTTATAGAAAGAGTTCTTAAGGTAACTTGCCATGAGATCTGTTGTAATGAAGTTCTTGCTCGAAAGACCAGATGCATTTATTATTTGAATTTTACTCGTCGCTTTTGACTGTTTTTTTATAAAGCTTGCAACTTTCTTCGCACATTGTTTTTGGTTAAGAGGTCGTACGCCATCAGCTTCACACGCTTTGATAGTAATGGCCTCCGCTAACAAATTATTGGAGTATTCCATAGTCATTGAAATGAGCTTCCAAAGGGGAAGGCTTCTATTTTCAAAAATGATATGAACATTCTTCGGGGTTGTGCTCTTTTGGATTTTTTCAATATTAATATTTAATGACTTTAGGTGATACCTAAAAAGTTTAGTGGTCCAAAGACCTGCATTTCTTATTGGAATATCTTGTCTCTTTGAAAAAGTTGCAGATTTATTAATCCACCAACTTTCCTTATTTTTAATTTTTCTCCATTTAAATTTTTGAGTTGGAAAGAAGTCATTGTGTGCTTGCTCAATTGAAATAGGGAGATCTTCTATTATAGAGACAAAGTCTTTTCGTTTTTTCCAGAGAGAGTGTCGATTGAACTCACTATTTAAGGGACCAAATGAAGGGTTATATGTTTGATCACCTAAACCTAACTCTGAAATTTTTTGATGTTCAGGGTAAGAACTTACGTCGTAAATTAAAGAGCCATTTATTTTTTTTATACCTAACGTTTTTACCGCAAGTGCCATATTAAAGATTTGAGAATGATTTAAGTAAGGATCAGAGCCTCCTACGATGTAGAGGTTACCTTCTAAAATATTATTTTTAATAACTCCAGAGTAATAAACTTTTGTTTTAAAAATGAAGTCTGGTCCAAGTTTTTCCAAGGCATATGTCATACTGAAAATTTTTAAAACTGAAGCAGGTATATGTAGAGTGAATTGATTCTTTGCAAAGGTCTTTTCTTCATCTAGTTTCTTAAAACTCCAAGCAACAAATTCTTCTTTGCTAGTTTTAAAAGGCAGCTTATTGTTAGCAAAAGAGTTTAAGGTAAATAATAAAGTTAGACTAACCTTTAGGAACTGGATCATAACCACCTCTATGAAATGGGTGACATTTCATGATTCTAATAAAGCTAAAGTATAACGCTTTATAGAGAGGTAGGGTAGTTAATGCTTCATGGGCATAATGTGAACAAGTAGGATGAAAGCGGCACTTTGGACCTAGTATTGGCGATATGGCCATTTGGTAGAATCTTATAAGCAGTTGTAGCATCTTTCTCATAAGGGCTTATAACACTAGTAAAGAAAAAAAGGCCATGACTCTTTCAGGTCATGACCTAAGTGCTTAAATACTGACAGTTCTAATATTTCCTAGATCTTCATTTAAAGTCATTTGTTGTTTTTCTACATCTTTCATCAGCGTAATGAACTTCTTTCTATTGGCATTCCAGGTAATGGATTTATACTCTTCAAGCTTCTCAAATTGAGTAATGGCAGAATTAAAATCTTTTACCATTTTTATAAATTTATCTTTTAAGACTTCTGTCGCCAGATGCTTGGAGCTAATAATTTTATCTTTTAGAAACTGAAGTCTCTGGTGGGTAAGGACAATTTTTAAACTTTGATCTTCAAGAAAGTAACCTCTCATGGCCTGTATCTCTTCGTTAAGTTGACCAGTAGGTTCAGTATGGGTGGCAGGTTTAAATGCAATGACTAGTGCCATGATGAGTATAGGTTTAATAACTAATAGTGCCATTAACTTGTTTTTCATAAGAACTCCTTTCTTTTTCTAGCTCCTCTTGAGCTGTCTTTTAGAAAGCAAGGTGTATGCCAAAGTTAAGTAGTTAGAAAGACATGGTTGGTAGGGGACAAAGTGGCAATTTATTTCTTAAAACTCAATTTAAAGCCTACTTCTGACACCATTTTATTGTAATTGAACTCTAAATGACACTGGTCGCCAAAACGGTTTAGTGATTCAAGTAGAGCAGAGGTGTGGTTGTCTATTGGCTTTATTTCGTTTGGGGCAATTAGAGAGTAATCACCGTTGAATTTAATGAATATATAGTTTGTATTTTGATGAATATGAACTTTATGAGAGTCTGTTTTTATGGCCAAGAGGAGAATGATCTTTAAAAATGTGAAGAGTTTCCTCTCAGAAGATTTTATAATGAAATCCATTTCTCCAATGAGTTTGAAGTCTATATCTGATCCCTGCATAAGTTGATCAAGCTTATCTTCAATGAAGCTCCTAAAGACGATATCTTCATCTACTTGAGAATATTTAAACATTCTCACAGAAATATTGTCTAATTTGTCTTTCATTTGATTGATAAAAGGCATAAAAGAAGACTCTTCTTCTCTTTTAATAACTTCGTCTTCCATATTATTAAGAATTAGTTTTAGCTCAGACATTTCATTATTTAAAACATTTGCTAATTCAATAAGTTCTTTAGTCATTCCTATTCCTTTTCTTAATCATCTGATTTTATTGAATATTTTTCTAGGGGGAAAAGTTGACGAGAAGTCTTGTAAAACTAGGAAAACTAGGAGGATTTTGGTAATTTAGCTCTATGAAAACAAAGAAAGAACGATCAGCTTACATCGATCAACGGCTAGAGGAGCTATTTCCTGAAACTCCAGTCCCGCTCGATCATACAGACGCCTACACTCTACTAATAGCCGTGCTGCTATCTGCTCAATGCACAGATATTAGGGTGAACAAAATAACTCCGGCCCTTTTCAAAAAAGCGAATAACCCTACGGAAATGGTCAAGCTATCAGTCTCTGAGATTGAAGATATAGTCAGACCTTGTGGACTTGCTCCAAGAAAAGCTAAGGCGATTCACCGTTTGAGTGAAATGATTTTGGAGAGCCATGGTGGTGAGGTTCCAGATAACTTTGAGGATCTAGAAAACTTACCAGGAGTAGGTCATAAGACTGCAGGGGTTGTTATGGCGCAAGCTTTTGGAGTTCCCGCATTTCCAGTTGATACTCATATTCATAGATTAGCTCAGCAATGGGGCCTAACAAATGGTAAAAATGTAGTACAAACTGAAAAGGATCTTAAACGATGTTTTCCAGAAGACAGGTGGAACAAGCTTCATTTGCAAATTATCTTCTTTGGGAGAGAATATTGTACGGCGAGGCAGTGTGACGGGCTTCAGTGTGAATTGTGTCAGACATGTTTTCCAGATCGTAAGAGATGTAAAGTATACAAGAAGGCGTAGGTATGAATTCAGAAAATTTTGAAGGTTTAGATACAATTATTTCAAAAGGTGGGGATGATATCGCCATAGTGGTGCTACATGGATATGGAGCAAACAATCAGGACTTTGTTCCGTTTTCTAAAGTTGTCTTAAAAAGTAAAAATCCTACTTGGTATTTCTTTAATGGCATCTTGCCTACAATGATGGGACCTTATGAAACTGGTAGATGTTGGTTCCCTATAGATATGGAAGGTTTAGAAAAATCTTTAAACTCAGGATCTTTTACAAAGTTTTTTACTTCTTCAGTTCCCGATGGCCTTATTGATGCCAGCTCAAAAGTAACAAAGGCATTAGAATCTATTAGAGGAAAATTTGACAAGGTTTACTTGGGAGGATTTTCACAAGGTTCTATGATTTGCGCCGATGTGGCTTTTCACAATTCTCACTTAGTAGATAAACTTTTTCTTCTTTCTTCTACTATGGTTTCAGATGAAAGATGGAATAAAACTTGTTTGAATAAACTTCCTTTTCCCATTTTTCAAAGTCACGGAATACAGGATCCAGTCCTTCCTATTCAAGGTGCGATAAATTTAAAATCATTTTTGGAAAATACTGACAATGATCCAACCTATGTGGAATTTCCAGGGGCCCACGAAGTGCCGCTGGAAGTTGTAAATAAACTAGAATTATTTTTAAGAGAGAGCAATGAAGATTAGTGGCAATATTTTAAAGATGAAGTCGGCTCTTGAAGTGCCTGTTCAATATCACTTACCAATTGGAGATGAGCTTCTAGATATGAATGCTCTTATTGGAAAGAAAATTAAATTAAGTTTTGACGGTAGAATAAATTGTATTTCAACCGGTGAGAAAATTTCTAAGAGCTATAATCAAGGTTATTCTTATAAGGCCTCTCAAACTCTTGCAGCTTGTGATTTATGTATTTTAAAGCCAGAGTTATGTCACTATGCTGATGGAACTTGCCGTGAGCCTGAGTGGGGCTTGAAGCATTGCTTCGTGCCACACATTGTTTACTTGTCTGTTTCAAGTCATTTGAAAATTGGAATTACCAGAGAAACTCAAATACCTACTCGTTGGATAGATCAAGGTGCCACATATGCTCTTCCTATCCTTAGAGTCACTGACCGATTTACAAGTGGCCTTATTGAAAAAGAAATCGCTAAGACATTATCTGATAAAACTAATTGGCGAAAAATGCTCATGAATGAAGTTGATGAAATAAATCTGATAGATGCGAGAGAAAATCTCTTTGAAGAATTTGCTGATCTTCTAGATGACTTTGATGCAGAAGATTTAGAGAGTGAAGTTGTGAGTATTGAATTTCCCGTGAACGAATATCCGGAAAAAGTTAAATCCCTCGGCTTTGATAAGAATCCTGAAATTGAAGGTGTCTTGAATGGAATCAAAGGTCAGTATTTAATTTTAGACTGTGGTGTTTTAAATTTAAGAAAACACCAAGGTTACTATATTACTATTGAATATTGATTACATGGAATAGCTATAGAGAGGTCTATAGAGTTCCACAAATTCTGTAGGTGTATCAATTGTTCTGAAAAATATGAGTGGAATATTTATTTGAAAAATTTCACCACTTTGAATATCTCTTGCCCAGAAGTGTCCTCTTAAGTTTCCTGTCGAAGTTTGAATAGGACAATAAGATGTGTAGTTGTAACTATCATTAAATGGAATACAGGCCTGTTCTCCATTTACCTCATCACATTCAAGAGTGAACTCTTCTAAGCGACCATCTCTAATCGTGATCTCTTCCCCTAGTATTTGAATATCACTCTTATTTGAATTGATAATTTTAATAGAGTATTGAAAGACATAGTCATTTTCTAGTGGAATAGACTTTTCTTCTAAGTACGTGGGAGTTATCTCCACTCTTATATCTCTTGTTGTTTCTATGTAAGTCGATTCTATTAACATATGCTCTTTCTCCTACTTAAATACTCCCATTAAGAGGGGTTCTCGTAAATTCAAGATTGTCTTAAGAAATAAGTGAAAAACTTTCCTATTAGGATAAATTGCCTTGTTTTTTAGTCAGGTTAAGAAAGTTAAGAAAATCGATGATGAGGGGCAAGTATAAGAAATTATGAGAAAGGAAAAGCTGAACTCGTTTATATTACATGTTTTTTATTTGATTTTAGTTAAGAAAAGTTAAGAACTTAAGGGTACCTTAAGGTGCTGAAAGTCTATAAATCATCATCAGGTGCTACCATTTATTTAATAAACTTCTTCAGGGTGGAGTTGAAATGAATACAGGAATAATAAATTTAGAAGAGCTTTGCGGTGAAATGGAAGATGAGTTCGATTCTATGGCAGAGAGAAAATTAGAGAAGTATATTATTCAAATGGATAATGACGAGGATGAAGAGTAGTCACCATAATGGATTTTGTTCTAAATGGAACTTTTTCATATAGGTTTTTACTCTCATTAGAAACTTGCCTCTATCTGTTGTTTTAGTCCAATCATCAAAGCTCCATGTGCGGTTTGATGATACTAACAAAGAAGTGGGAAAAAAGGTTTTGTATTCTTTTTTCCCGCTTTTAGTTTGGATACTGGCAGTCTTTAATTCAAACTCAATCCCTTCAAAGTAACAAAGCCTTTCTACTTGTTCAGATGAACTAAGTTCAATGACTTCTCCAAAAGACCTTTCTTCACTAGCAGAGACGAGTATGGAAAAGTCTTCACCAACAGCATAGACGGCCTTATAGTTTAAAATATGGCCCTCTATTGCGTGTGCTAAATAAGGAAATGTACTATTAAGAACAACTCTTAAGACATCTTTATCTAGCAAAGATCCATAGAGAAAGAATTGTGTAGATATTAGTCTTCTTCAGGTTTGATTTCAATCGTCATACGATATTTTTCAGCCTGCTCTTTTAGCAAGAGTAGAAGCTTCTTCTTATCTATAAGTAGATCAATCACTGATACATGATAATCAATGGGGATGTGGCAACCATCTTCACAGGAAGTATCATTAGTGAATAATTCAACATATGCAATAGGATCTTGATTGTGGAAGTTAGAATACCATTTAAAGAAGTTTTCTACTTTCTCTCTGAAGATTTTGAATAATTCATCTTTATCAGTTTCTTCAAAATTAAAGAGAAACCTTCCAGAGTCCATTCGCTTGCCATTCACAACGAGGTGAACAACTCCTTTGGAGTTTACATTTAGGGTGTTATTTAAACATTTAGGACAGTACATAGGTTATATTTTAAATCATAGATTAAATTTCTGAAAGTGAAAAAAACATTTTTTTAAGATATGATAGATAAAGCTAAAAAGAAGGAGTCATAAATGATCAGGGATTATAAGTTTCTAAAGACCATAGATGGTAAAGAGTTACATCTTGAAATATCAGAGAAAGGAAAACCTAATTGGTTGGTTGTTACTCATGGGATTGGAGAACATTTGGAGAGGCACTCATACATGAGAGAGCTTCTAGGAGATAATTTTAATATTTTAAAATACGATATAAGAGGACATGGTAGAAGTCAGGGGAGTAAGCGTGGTTACGTTGAGGACTTTTCTCTTTTCTACAGAGATCTTGAAGAAGTGATTAATTTTTTAAAAACCTCATACAAGATGGAGAAATACTGCCTCTTTGGTCATTCCATGGGAGCCTTAATTACAGCAGGTTTTATGCAAAACCTTGCAAAGAAAGAAATGTATCCTGAAGCTGTATTTTTAAATGCTCCTCCTGCTGGATTTACTGGTGCTTTAGGGGAAGCAATGAATTTTTCTCCACTTTCAATTATAGGTAAACTTGCTTCACTTCCTTCATTGAAGTTAGGAGGGTTAGTTGATTTAGGCTTTCTCTCCCATGATCCTAGGGTGAAGGAAAATTACATAAATGATGAATATAATATCCTAAAACTTCATTCTAAACTCCTCTTTGAGATGATTAAGGCCTCTAAGGAAGTCTTCTCGAGACCACTGCGAATAACTTGTCCAACCTTTTGTTCATACGGTTCAGCGGATAAAGTTGTAAATGTAAAACAATTAGAACATTATCTGCAGATGATAGATAAGAGCTTAAAAGTTAAAGTGATTAAAGGTTCTTATCATGAAATTCATAATGAAATAGAGAAGTATAGGGCCCCTTATTTTGCATTTTTAAAGGAATCTTTAGAAAGTATTTTGTAACAAATGCAGACCTTAGGTCACTTAGAAGTATGAAGAATCTAGAACTAATAAGAGAAGTATTTCTATTCCCACAATTTCAAAATCATAGTGGGATAGAGATTTATTACAAAAATATTAATGAATATTCTCTCGTCTTTAATACGGGCGAGGTTAGTACTGAAAATAGATCTTTGTTGAGTATTGCATTTGAAGGTGAAGAGGTTGGAAAAATCACCTTTAATAGTAGCTCTATTGAAAGCGAAAAAATAATTTCTGAAACAGCTGCCCATCTTTCTCCCCTTTTTAGATCCTCTCATATTGAAAGTGAATTCACTTATAACCTCTCTGTACTAGAGTGGCTTAAAGGAGCGAGGGAATTAATACCTGATATTGCTGATTGGATTGGTGTCTATTTTAAAACAGATTATCTCACTGGAGAAAAGAGTTCTGATTTAGTTCTAGGCCCTTTTTTTGGAGAGTCTACAAATCATGTGAGAATTCCCATTGAAAAAGGGCTCTGTGGTTTAGCGCTTAGAGAAGAGAGAGTTGTGAACGTAGAGGATGTACACGCCGACGATAGACATATTGCTTGTAGCTTAAAGACTAATTCTGAACTTATTATTCCTCTTTGCGATAAAAGAGGAGAGTTCGTTGCCGAATTGGATATAGATTCAAATCAAAGAGCGGCTTTTTCAAAAGATATTGAAGAGAAAATGAAGTTGTACTGTGAGAGTTTCCCTCTAAAGTGAATCGACCATTTCGATAAACTTCCTAATAATTGAAAGACCATTTTCATAGGACCTTTTTTCTTTTGAGTCTGTTAAGTAATTCTTGGGAATTCCCTTATTTACAAAAAAATCCGAAGCTTCTGGGTGACCTTGAAAGCTCATAAAGGGAAGAGTTTTGTGTGACAGAGCGTCGTACTTACAATCGTTAGATGTTCCTAGGTGAATAAAGTCCTCAGGAATTTCTTTTACTTCAAAACGATGAAGAACAAAAACTTCATAACTCTCATCTTTCTTAAAACCAAATTTATCTTCGAGGATTTTAAATTCTCTCGTTCCTTGTAGAGGTTGCATATCTTCTTTAATAGGTCCTACTTTCCCACCAAAAGCATCTACCATTAATTGATGTCCAAAGCATATTCCTAGGACTGGAACACCACGAAGAAGTTCTTCTTTCATCAAATCAGCAAGTTCTTTATGCCATGCTAGTTTTTCAAAGACATTTGAGTAACTTCCAAATATGATATGTGCGTCTGCCTTAGTTCTCTTAATACTTTCTACACCAAACATAGAAGGTATATGAAAATGAAAAGGTCGTTCAAATTCATCAACTAGACGATTGAAGCAATTATTAGAAGCAATTTTTACAGCGCAATCTATAACAGAAAGAGTTTTCATGGAAGCAGTCCTTAAAACCAAAATGGGCAAGTTTTACATTCAATTTTCAACTAAGGGTCTTAGTTTACTCTCATTTACTATTCCTCGTAAATCATTTGTTGATGAGGGTCATAATCCCTTTGCAAGGAAAGTTTTAAAAGAGCTGGAGAGTTACTTTAATGGTGAACTTGAAGAATTTTCAATTGATTTAGATTTAAATGGAACACCTTTTCAAAAGAAAGTTTGGAAGAGGTTAGAGAAAATACCATACGGTAAAACAAAGTCATATGGTGATATTGCCCATGAATTGAAGTTGAATAAAGGGGCAAGGGCCATAGGTGGAGCCAATAATAAGAATCCAGTCCCCATTATCATTCCTTGTCATAGAGTTATTCAAGCTGATGGGAAATTGGGAGGTTACGCTGGAGGAGTGGTGCTTAAGAAGAAATTGCTCAAGGTTGAAGGACTAAACTAATATCATTTTTACAGGGTCCTTGTTATCTCTTTTTAACGTGTTATAAACACGGCAAGAGAAAGGGAAAGTCGGACCTTTATATAAGTTCCAACTAGATAAAGAAGTTTCAGGGCAGAATTGCTCTGAAATCGCTTCTTTATTTACCTTTTATAAAGAACTAAGACCTCAGAAGTTTCCCCAAAATTCTTACTCTCTAATAAATGACATGTATCCCATGGGCATTTAATTTTCCCATTTTGAAAATCAGTCCGTTTTAAAATACTCAGATATAATTTAAAACTTGAGCCCTCTAACTTATTTGTAACTTTAAATGGTTTTTCGACCAACCCGTAGGGCGCTGTATTTAAGTAAAGATGGAAGGGGTACTCTGTAAAGATACCCTGACTTGAAAGTTCCTCGTAATTATCAAACCATTTACTCGCAGTTGTCACTTGTTCTCTAATTACTATGGTTTTTCTTTCTATGGCATCTATATAGTAGGAATTTTTGATATGAAGAAAAGAGAAAATGATTAAGAGAGAGGATATCATTTCATCTCTTTTATCTTTATAAAGTAATGCTAGAGCATAGGCCATTGGAATGAGACCTGAAACGACTAGTCTGGGTTTATAGATACTATAGTCATAGAGAGAAAAAATCATCATATGAATAATTGCAGTTAAGAGCATTAGAGCGGCAAGGAAGTTCTTATTTAAATAAGACCTAACCATTATGAGTAAACCTAAAATTAAAAAGAGATATTTAAAAATGAATTTTGGCCTATAGAAATCATGATTAAAAGTAAGCAGAGAAATAAAGTTATTAAATACGTTTTCTAATTGTATGAATTTTGAACCCGAGAAATTATAAAGACTTTCCGTGAAGAACCAGGACACGAGAAGAAATGCGAGTAGAGAGGCTAACGCTAGAATCTCCGGTCGTGGAGCTTTTCTGTCTCTTAAGTCTAATAAAATATAAGGAAGTAAAAAGATTATATTAGTCTCTCTTGTTAGAACGAGTAGGATTGCACTAAGAGAGCTTAATTTAGAAAAGTTTAGAGATCTAAAAAGAAAGTACAGGCAAATGACAAGAGGTTGTAGGGCATCTGTAAAAGTCGTTTTCGCGATATGTAAATTAGGCCACAAGAAAATGAAAAAGCTAGTCGTGGCAAAGGCAAAAAATGTACTAGATTTAGTTCTCTTAAGTAGCGTGAATAAACACACTCCGCCAAGTGAGAAAAGTATTGCACCTTGAACTCTTAAGGCGAGTATACTTTTAAAAATCGACCAGTTCAGAAAGCTCAGTAGGTAATTGAATGGTGGATGACCATCAAAACCAATTCTTATAAAGTATTTGAAGATATCTTCAATACTCCAAGAAAGTATCTCTGGGGAGACTTGTAGAAATCGAACGTAATCCATTTCATCCCACATAATAGGGAAATTAAAAAGTCTCGTTCTAATGAGCAAAGGAAAGAAAAAGATAAGAGTTCCAAAAAGTACTTGAAGCCAGTTGTTTTTTAAAGTTTCAAGATACTTTCTATTCATTTTAAATACTCGCTATTTCTTGCGACTTCTTTTGGTGTGCCAAGTGAATAATACTCATTACAGAAGTAAGAGGTTACTTCCTCTCCCTTTTTAATGAGATGATTGAAGATTGGGGATATGTAATATTCACCCTTCGTTGTCATTTTATTTGTGATTATCGTTTGTCCACAGTCCTTTAAGAGTTGTGCCTTTGAAAAACAATAAGCTCCAGCTATGGCATTACTGGAGATCACTTCTTTTTCTTTAGTTTGAACAACTCTTCCATTTTCAATTTGGCAGTAACTATAACAAGGCTCTTTTGAATTAAAGTAAAGGAGTCCCGACTTAAAATTTTGCCACTTCTCTTGTAGGACTGTATTGAAAGTCTTTGAATCAAAGAAGAGATCGCAATCCAAAATGATTAAGGGTTTATCTAAGTTCAACTCATCAATACTTTGCAGGCAAGTATCAAGAGCTCCTAGGGTTTTGTGCTTTAGGATTCTTATGGAGGCTTCGGGATGGGATTCGATGAGTTTCTGACTCACAAGGTATTTCATATCATCGGACTCTTTGATAATGAAAGTCAGAGAAAAATCTTTTATCTCTCCTAAAGATTTTAGTGCCCACTTATAAAGAGGAATTCCTTTGATCTCAATAAATGGCTTAAAACCATTGTTAAACCTTGTTCCATCTCCCGCCATGGGCATAAGGATTTGAATCATAGATCAATCCTTTCTTTAGCTCTCTTAGTGTTCCACAATTGATTTGTATTCTTTAATCCAAGTTTTGAGCGAAAGAGCATATTTAAAACAAGGAGAGCTGTTTTTATATTCTTGGCATTCGAGGTTTGGTCACATTCTGTCCAGGATATGGGAAAGAATCTAATAGAGTATTTTGTATTCATGAAGTGGAGCAAGAGATTGACGTCAAAAGCTATGTGATTAGGCCAAATGTTAATTTCATTTAAGGGGAGAGCCTCAATTTTATAAACATTTAATCCTGAACCAATTTCAAAAACTCTTCTACCTGTAAAGAGAGAGAAAATGAGGTTAATAAATTGATTTCCAAATTCTCTGACTTTAGAGTAACCGATGAGCTTTGACTCTTTCATAAATCTTGCGCCAAAGACACAATCAATCTGTGAGTTTTGAACTTCCTCAAGCTGAATAATTTTTAAAAGATCAGCGCTACTTGCTTGATCATCTCCATGTAAAACAGCGAGGTAATCACATTGACTTAATTTTGCGGATTCTATTAGGCTTTTGAAAGAACCTCCAAGACCATAATTTTCTACATTCTTATAGAGAATGATTTTTTCTTGGATACTCTTGTCTAGAGATTTTATCGCAGTAGTAATTGCTTGTACGGTATTGTCTAAACTTGAATTATCAATAATGATAATGTTTGAAAGGTGATTCACAAGTTCTAAGGATAATGAATTTAGAACTCTCTCTATTTGCTTTTCACAATTGTAACAGGGGATACCTAGAACGATGTTCAAAATGCTTTTACCTCTTGTAGAAACTCGTTAAATCTAATAATTGTGAGATGAATAAAATGAGTCCATATAGGCTCTTCTTTATTTATAATATAAGGTAGTAGGCGAGAGAGGTGCATAGCCTCATGGAATTTTACTCTTAGAAGATCTTCCTTTGAGAAGGTGTCTTTTACATATCCTTCTAGAAAACTTAGGTAGTAAGATAATTTCTCTCTGATTTCATTATTTTCTTCTTCAGTATGAAGGTCCTTGTTAAAGAAGTATTCATATTCTGAATGAAGAGATTGAAAGAGCTTTCCAATATCTAGATGAATTGTCGCAAGAGTATTGTCATTGTTAGGATCTAAAAAGATTAGGTGTTTTCTTTTATCGATAAGAATGTTTTCTAGAGTAAGATCTCCATGAACATTACACATCTCTAAATCTATGAATAAACTTGAAACCTTCTCTTCTTCTAACTCTTGTATGATTTTCGGAAAACTTAAATACTCTTCTCCGTTTATAATTATATTTTTCTCTTCAAGAAATGCTATAATTTCAGGTCTTTTATTTATACATTCATTAATTTTATGAACTAACTTTTCTTGAATATAACTTTGGTAGTTTTCTAGCTTTGTCTTTCTTCCAAGAGGATGACAAAGTTTCGACATATTTTGAACGATCCCTTGGAAAGTCTTCATTCCTACAATAACATTTTCTCTAGCGAGAACTTCATAGCAATTTTCATACTTTTCATAGAATTCCATGTCATAGCTAAAAGAGTTAGGAGTTTCGATATAGTCTAAAACTTTTGGAATAAAAGTATGATTTTGGTTTGCTAAAATCCATTCATATTGTGCTTTTAGCTTTAATGGATTTAGTGAGGATTCTTTTCTAATAAGTATTGTATCTTTAACTTTTTCGCAAGTAATCTTCGCTCCAGATCTTCCGATATGCTCAACTTGTGACTTCCCCTTTATTGAATTTTCTTGGGGTGTTTTGGCATTCTCTTCCATTAAAGATCTCTTCTAAAACTGGTGATAAGTGTTTATAGTCACAATTTTCACATTCTGGCTGAGCTTTGTCATTAGATAAACTTTTCCTGATCCGCTTATAATGTTCACTATTGTTAAAAAAGTCTTTAAATCCTGCATTCTCAACATTGAAAATAGGTTCCTGGCTGGTATTGATAATACATTGTCTAATATACCCATAAACATCAATGACTACTCCTGCGTATGGCCAAAAACAGTCTTTATAATTCCAATTTGGAATACCCTTTAGGTCATCTGTGTATTGCTTTAAGGTTTCAATAACTTCTTTACTAAATTGGTGAGAGTTCATTTCATCTTCATTCCAATTTTGGGCCAAGTTAATACGAACCCCTGCAAGTCCATAATCTTCACTGAGTTGGTAAATTGCAGGTAGAGTGTGGTAATTTTTCTCAGTCAGGGTGAAATTTATGAAGAGCTTTTCTTTTCTTTCTTTTTCCTCTACCAAATCTTTAATTCGATTCAAAAACTTAAGCAGTTTATCCCATTTGGCTCCAAGTCTCGTCTCTTCGTAAATATCTTCAACACCGTCAATAGATAGATAGACTTGATCAACATACTTTAAAGAGTCAACGAAGGGGACTTTATCAACATTATATTGGCAATTTGTAGCAATAATAACAAAGGCATCTGGAAAATATCCTTTTAAAATATTACACATTTTAGAAAAATCAGGATGTAACATGGGCTCTGAGATACCCTCAATTTTGACCGTATTAATTTTACAATCTTTAAAAATCTTTATGCGTTCATCAAATTCTGAAACACTTAGATACTTATCTTCTCTAAGACCACTCGCGACTAAGTCTTCTCTATTGCAAGTTGTGCATTTTAAATTACAAGTTGAATTGGTTTCTATCATTAAATAAGTAATTTCAGAGAAAAAATCTGTGCTCATCTTATTTCATTCCTATGAGTTCAGCACATATGCGATCAATATCTTTAAGTTTCAATTCAGGATAACAGGGAGGACAAATATGAGCCTTAGAGAAAGTGTCTGACACTTTATATTTATTCTGTTGAATAAATTTCTTAAGAGTAGGCTGCTTATGTAGAGGAATGTTGTAGACTCCACCAGTTAAGGATATCCCTTTTTCATTAAGAGTCTTTTCGATATCTGCTCTTTTAAATTTTGTTGGTGGAATTATCACTTGTTTGTAATAAGAACTGAGCATAAAATCATTGTCTGTTAAACAGGACCATTCACTGTCTTTCAAATTTTCTTGATATCTTAAGGCAAGCTCTCTTCTCTTATTTATTCTCTGGTTAATTCTTTCTAACTCTAAAATCCCTAACGCCGCTTGGAACTCTGTTACTTTAAAATTTGAGCCTTCTCTAGTGTGGAGGATAGAGTTAGATTCATCTTTTCCAAATTGTCTTATGGAGAGTACTTTTTCGTATAGATCTTGCTCATTGCAGATTAAGCTTCCTCCCTCTCCAGTGGTCATTACTTTTGTAGTGAAGTGACTAAAGCATCCAAAGGCGCCAAAATTTCCAGCACCCTGACCATTTAATTTTGCTCCGTGGGCATGGGCACAATCTTCTATTAAGGGAATTCCAAATTCGAGGCAAGTTTTTTGAAGTTCTAAAATGGTAGGGGAAATATGCCCTGCTATATGAACTGTAATAACTGCAGCTACTTCCTTAGTTAAGGAACTTTTTAAGTTCTCTGGACAAAGAGAATAATACTCAGGTTCCACATCAATTATCTTAGGGATCCCGCCTGCATTAATAATTGCGGCTGCTGTAGCTATAAAAGTATTTGTTGGAAGTATGACTTCTTTTCCTCTTACGTCTACTGCTCGTAGGGCCGCTTCTAAAGAAGTCGTTCCTGAGGTGGTGGCCAAGGAAAATTTTGAACCACTAAATTTAGCAAATTCATTTTCAAACCTTTTAACGAATACATGATTTGTGAGATAAGCCGTATCTAAGATTTCATCACAGAAGTTTCTAAACTTCTGTTTAAACTCTTCATCATATTTTAAATCAAAAATACCAATATCTTTCATGAGCGCCCTAGTAATGCGAAACCTTTTCCTTTTATTATAACTATTTTTAATAAAGGTGCCAGCTCAGGCTTAGAGAGCGTGGGAAAATATAGGGAAAAGTGGATTTTGAATTTTTTGTGTGTGGGGGGGAGTGAAATGTAGAGCAAATTCACTTTAAAAATTTAAAGTGAATTTGCTATTGGGTGATTATGTCTTGCCACCAGGTCCTTCGTCGTTAAACGGAGGCTTGGGAGCGGGAGAATCACCAATAATTGGTACTATAATTAATCGTTCATCTATTTCACTAGTTTCATCTGTTGGGCAATTTCTCTTGCACTCAGGGCCTTCGTCATTAAATGGGCGCTGCTTTCTTACTGAGTCAGTAAGTTGTGTTGAAGTTTGCGTTGTAGCAAAGACAATTGAAGTAAGAACTGCTAATAAGCATAAAATTTTCATATCACCCTCTCTTTGAGAAATATCTAGTTACTTCACCTAACATACTGTTTTATTGACCAGTGTCAAAAAATAAAATCGCGGCCTAAACCCAATGATACGGTGTTTCAATACGTTAGAGATTTAATGTAAGATTTGGGGGGAAACTGACAGAATAAAAGATGGAGTTGGTGTCAAAAGATAACCAACTCCAGACGGATTATATTTATTTAATCAATGATTCTAAATGTTGTACTCTAACAAGCGCCGGCGGGTGAGAGTGGTAGAACTTACTGTAACCAGGGTCGGGAGTGAGTGTGCTGGCATTGTGCTTATAAAGCTTAACCAGTGCAGTAATCAAGTCCTGAGCGTTAGCGTACTGACTCGCAAATTCATCAGCTTCAAATTCATACTTTCTGGATGTCATAGCATTTAAGGGGATAAGTCCGTAAGTGTAAACTCCGGCCACCATCATAAAGAGCAGAAGTCCTGTATGAGTATTTTGAGCTTCAACTCCATGACCTAAGAAGAAAGGCGTCCAACTGGCCATGAAGCCCAGAACGGCAAAACCAACAAGGCTAAAGATAACAGACTTAATGAGCCCTTTTACGATATGTTTTCTCTTAAAGTGTCCAAGCTCATGGGCCAAAACAGCAGTAACTTCATCAGCAGTTAAATTCTTTATTAATGTATCAAAGAAAACGATTCTCTTATTTTTTCCAAAACCTGTGAAGTAGGCATTTCCGTGGCTACTTCTTATGCTGGCATCCATTACGAAGAGACCATTACTTTCAAAGCCAGTTTTAGCGAGAAGTACTTCTACTTTATCCTTAACTTCTCCCTCTTCTAGTTCTGAGAACTTATTAAAAAGAGGAGCTATGAACCTTGGGTAGGCCCACATGATAGTAAACTGAACGATTGTTAAGAAGGCCCATGCGTACGCCCACCAATATTCTCCGAGGGCATTCATAATCCAAAGAATTCCATAGATAATGGGAAGTCCAATCAGTACTCCTAGGATTGTTCCTTTGACTAGGTCGAGAAGAAAAGTCTTTGGAGTTGTTTTGTTGAAACCAAATTTTTCTTCAAGTACAAAAGTTGAATAAATAGATTGAGGAAGTCCTAGAATAAAACTGATGATCATGTAGATTCCAAAAAAGGTTACACCTGTCATCATTTCACTTAGGTTTAAATTTTTTGCAAGATGATCTAGTGCTTCAACACCACCACCTATTGTCCAAATAAGTAAGAGAATAAGTTCTATAAAGTTAAAGAACTTTCCAACACGAATTTTCTCAATTGTGTAGTCTGCTGCTTTCTTGTGTTCTTCAATAGTAATTTGGCTTTCAAATTTTTCAGGAACTTTATTTCTGTTGGCCAAGATATGTTTTCTATTTCTATTATCTAAGTAGGCTTCTATCAAAGATTTGGTAAATAGAAAGAATAAGAAGGCCTTTGTTACGGCTTCACCTGTTTGCATATGTTCCTCATTTTCTGGAGTTGGATTATTGGCAAATAATATCTATGATAATACTAATTTTTTAAAATAGGTGTCAAAAATGCTCGTTCATCAAATTTATACATTTAGCCCTCTTCGCAATTTTTCTTATTTAATAGAGCGCAAGGACAAGAAAGCCGTTTGTATTGACCCTTTTGATGCAAAGCAGTTAATCTCTTTCGCAAAAGCTAAGGGCCTAGAAATTGACCTGATCATCAATACTCATGAACATTTTGACCATATCTGTGGAAATGCGGGAATTGTCGAATATTATGGAGCAAAGGTAATGGCCCATTCTAACGCAAAGGGAAAGATTCCTGGAGTAGATAGTTTCCTAAAGCTTGGTGATGAAGTTGAAGTTTTGGATGGAAAGTTAAAAGTTATGGATACACCGGGTCACACTTTTGCTCACCTCTGTTTAAAATATGTCTATAAGAACAAAACCAATGCTGTATTTTCTGGAGATACTCTCTTCAGTGCAGGAGTCGGGAACTGTCATCGTGGTGGAGAAGCCAGTACTCTTTATAAGACTGTTAGTGAGCAATTTATGACCTTAGATGATGAAGTCATTCTCTATCCAGGGCATGACTATATAGAAAATAACTTAGGCTTCACTCTCGATAGGGAACCTAGTAATACTTGTGCTTGTGAACTTTTAAAAGAAGCTAGAAGTAGCGATACAACGAAAATGAGAACAACGATGAAAATGGAGAGAAAGATTAACACTTTCCTTAGACTTAATAGTGAAGAGATTGTCACAGGCTTAAGTGGTGATGTAAGTTCAGAGGAACAAGTTTTTATTCGTTTACGTGAATTAAGAAATAATTGGTAATTATAAGGAGTATAGATATGAGTTTTCCAAAAGTAGGAAATTTAGCACCGGCATTTACTATGGTAAATCAGGCAGGTGAAAAAGTTTCATTAAAAGATTTTAAAGGTAAGAAAAATGTAGTTCTTTATTTCTACCCAAAGGCGATGACTCCTGGTTGTACGGTGCAGGCCCAGGGCATAAGAGATCACAAGAAAGTTTTTGCTAAGTTAGATACAGTTGTTTTAGGAGTTTCTCCAGATGAAGAAAAGAGACTCGTTAAATTTATCGAAAGAGATAGTTTAAACTTTGATCTTCTTTCTGATCCTGAGCATAAAATTGCCGAAAAGTACGGTTGTTGGGGACTAAAGAAATTTATGGGTAAAGAGTATATGGGAATTTTGAGAACGACTTTTGTTGTCGGAAAAGACGGTAGACTTAAAACTGTTCTAGATAAGTTCAAAACAAAATCTCACCATGACGATGTTATGAATTGGCTTAAAGAAAATCTATAAGCATTTGAATTTAGGGGACTTTTTTCTTAAGTCCTCTTCTTTTTTCACAAGAATCTTTTGTTTTCACAAATGAAATTATAAGAGAACTTAGCTAGCAGTAGTGTTATTTTTTTGTTAAAAAGAGGAAAATCTTTTAAGGAGAAAACTGTGAAAACTATTTTAATTTCTTTAACTTTAATGCTTTGTCTTCCATGTTTTGGAAAATCTCTAGAGCTTATGGTTTACAACGTTGAGAACCTTTTCGATCTTAAACATGACGAGGGTAAAAATGATTGGACTTTTCTTCCTGAAGATACCAAAGGAAAGAAAGCTGCTTGTGCTGCTGTTAAATCAAGTTACAGAAAAAAAGAATGCTTTGATACAAATTGGGGCAAAGATAATCTAGAAGTTAAATTAGAAAATATTGAAAAAATGGTTGTTCGAAATAATAAGCTTCCTGATATTTTAGCACTAGTTGAAATAGAAAATGAAAATGTTGTTAAGCAATTAGCTAAGGTTATTGGTTATAAGAGAACGGCAGTTTCAAATTCTCCTGATAGAAGAGGGATTGATCTTGCAGTCGTTTGGAACGAAAGTGATAACTTAAAATTCCTTTCCATGAAAGAGCATACGCTTGTGGGAGAATACTTTAAAGAAAGACCTAGCCGAAATATTTTAGAAGTTGAATTTCTTGTTGGTAAGAAAGAAAAGTTAACTGTCTTTGTAAATCACTGGCCTTCTCTTTCTAATCCAACAGAGGCTAGGTTAATTGCTGCCAATACTCTCGCTAAGAGAACTAAAGAAATTTTAAAGAAAAACCCTGCTCAAAATATTATGGCCGTAGGAGATTTCAATACAATTGATGAGAACTATCCTCATCCATTTAAGTCTGTTCTTTATAAAGATGATCTATTCAAAGACTTACACTCAACTTTCAAAGATGATAGGTCAATTAGTTGGAATATTAAGAATCAAATGGCACCAGGATCATACTTCTATGGAAGAGGAATGACTTGGAATCTACTTGATAGAATTTTCTTCACAAAGAATTTGTTAAATGGTTCAGGAATGGATCTAAAAGTAGATTCTTATAAAATTCATTCACCATCTTTTGCGACAAAAACTTATGAATATAGAAAGAAGGGTCAATATCTTTACGGGTCAACTATAAAGGGAGCGCCTTTCAGATCTGAGCACAATTCGACTTCGAACTCTAGAGCAGGTTACTCTGATCACTTTCCTTTAATTGTAAAAATGAATTATTAGTTGTCTTCCCCATCTCAATCAGAGGTGGGGGATATATATATCTAGATAAGTTTCAAAAATTAGTTAGGGTAAATACATTCAAAATCAATGAAGCGTACTTTTGATCCCATAAATGCTTTCATATTTCCGCCATACTTCTCATTTCTTTCTTCCGGCGCAAGAGTTTCTTCATTAACGATTCTATGTGGTGCTGGATGACAAGCAGAGCGCATTCTAGATATGGCCTTATTTCTTCTCATCTTTGTTAATTGCTCAATCCCATAAGGGTTATAAACAACAGTACCACCCATATGTTTACCTTTTCTGGTGTTGATAACTTCAAGCTCTGGCGCGATTCCCTTGGTCATGCTTCCACATCCGGAAATTATTGCCGCTAAAATTGTCAGTGAAATGATTTTCTTCATTTTGAATCCTCTTTGATTTCATTGAGTAAAATTTCAAGATTGAATTTATCTTGCAATGTGTCTATTACATGCATAACTTCATCTTTAAGTCCTATATGCGCCTTTACTGTTATATCTCTGTAGCTTTCTTTCAAGGATTCTTCTAAAGTTGAGTAAAAGCATAGGCCTTCATTTGCTTCAAATTGAAAGTAAGTAAAGGCCGCTTCTTCCTTAGGCACTCTAATTATTAAGTGTAATATACGATTATTTTCAGCTTTGTAGTTCATTGCGTTGCCACCAATTTCTTTTTCCATTACTATATTATTAAGAGCTTATATGTCATGGAGGACGAAAAGTGAAAAATAATTGGGCCAAATTCTCATTTAGAGGTTTCTCCTCGCGTACTCTACGCAATTTTATATATTTATCTTTACTCTCTTCCCTTGTTTCTTGTTCTTGGATTAGTAACAAAAGAAGTTTATTTGGTGATGATGAAGAATCATCTGCCAATGAAAAGAGAAGTGCAACCCTCCAAACAGTTCCTAAAGCTCAGTATGATCAGCTAGAAAGAAAATATAATAATCTTTTAAAGACTGCGAAGTCTAAAAAAGTTGTAGCCGATTCTCCCATGAGTAACATCCCGCCAGAAGATATCGTAAATCAATTAAATAATGCAACACCAACTAATGACCTGGTGGAAACAGTTGATGTATTCGGACAAATGAATACCACTAAGAAAAAAAGTATTGATAAGCGAATGGCAATAGTCACTTCAAAATTAACTCCAAGTGAAATTGAAGAGCAAATTATAAAACTTGAAAGGGCAGTGGCCTTTATTTCAAAAAATAAATTCGATCAAGCCCTCACTTTATTGAAAGAACTAGAGAACTCTAATGTAAGGCAAATAAGTGTGAATGCAAAATTTCAGATAGGTGAGCTTCTCTTTATTCAACAAGAGTATGATCTTGCAATGCAAGTCTTCGAAGAGATTATTCATAAAGATGCTTTCTCTGGACTTGTGTTAAAAGTTTTAGGAAGACTCATTGTCTGTTCTGAAAAACTAAAACAAACTAAGAAGCAGCAAAGATATTACTCTGTACTACATGACTTTTTTGAGTCCGCTTAATGAGAAAAAATATTTTAAAAACATTAATTATTCTTCTAGTCTTATCAAACTCTGCGAGAGCACAGGATGTTGAGAATCTAGATTTAATGGATGCTAGAGATGCAACTATTCTTATGGAAGAACTTGAAGCTCCTGACAAGTCTATTGATCTTTCGGATTTAGAAGAAGTTGATGATTTAGAGTCGCTTAAAGAAGATATTGGTGAAGTCCTCTTTGAAGAGGATAAGAAGAAAAATAAAACAACTTTATCAAAAGACGGTTCTCTTAAACCGATGGTAAAGGAAGAGGATGTTTTCTCAAGGGACGAAGACCCTGAAATTATCATCAAAGAAAATGTAACAATTCAAAATGATCCTGAACCAGTAAAAGAAAAAGATGCTAGTAAAGTGACGATCTTTGACGTTGGAGCAGAAGAGCAAAACCTTATTGAATTATCAAAGTATGTAGAATCTAAAATTCCTGATAAGGAGTGGGATGAAATCTCAATTGGTTCAAAACTTGATAGGTACATTGTTCAAGAAGGGGACTGGTTATGGAAGATTTCACAAAATCTCTTTGGATCAGGTTTCTACTACTCTAAAATTTGGTCGCTAAACCCTCATATTACAAATCCACATGAAATTGAACCAGGAATGGTTCTCGCCTTTGATACAGGTTCATCAGACGATATGCCTAAAGTTGAAGTGAGTACTTTTGATGAAGCTTTAAGTACAAGTAATAAAAATGTTGGAGTTCAGACAAAACAACTCGACTTTTCTTCGTTTGGTGAGAACGTAGAGCCCTCATGGATAAAAGAAAGAAATAAACTTATAGCGAATGGGGCATTCTTTCAGTATGCCTCCATTGAAACTTATGAAGACCTATTTGAAATTGGAAATTTACAATTAAGAAAAGAATATAAGAAATATGATCCACCAGTTCCTGATATTATAATTCAAGAGCCAGGTGATCAATATGATTCAACTGGATTTGATAAAACTTCAAGAATTACTTTCGATGTTAAGGAAGGTTTCTATTTAAATACTTTCATAACGACAAATGTTGTACAGGATTTAGGAGAGATTGAAGCTTCTAGGAAGGGAGCTATCTTTCTTCAAAAGTTTGATAAAATCTATGTCAATTTTGATAAATCTGTAAAAGTTAAACCAGGTGACAATTTTTCAATTTACTCTGCTGCAGGAAAAAGTTCACACGCTATTTCTGATAGAAAAGGGTTTAAGTATTATATTTCAGGACAAATAAAGGCCATAAGAAAAATTAATCACCTGTGGGAATGTGAAATATTTGATCTAACAGGTCTTGTTTCCAGAAAAGATAGAGTGACAGTTTACACTCCAAAAATTTCTAGAATCACTAAGACTTTTAATAAGAGGAATATTGAAGCTGCAATCATTGATACTTTTAAAGATACAGTTAATGGAATTTCATTTGGTGATGTGGTTTATTTAGATCGTGGTCGAGCAGATGGTGTTGAGCTTGGAAATATTTTTGAATTGTATTCTTTTAAAGATTATGGAACAGAGAGAAAAATTACACCGGATCCAACTTATAAAATTGGAGAGGCCGTTGTAATCACTTTAACAGATAACTTTGCCACAGTGCTCATATCAAATAGCTCGGTGAATATTCCTGTTGCTACCTTGGCCCTCTCAAAAACAGAGGAACAAGCTGCAAGAGTGAGTCTATTGTCCAGCAGGGCCAATATGAAAGATGTGAATGCTCTTGAGAAGAAAGCATTGGATGAGCTTGATGTAGAGCTTAACCTTGATGATATCTCAGAGGATCTACTCCAGGCCGCTGATAAAGTTCAGTTAACTGATGATGAGCTTGAAGAACTTGAGCGTCAGGAACGCGAGAAGTCAATTATCAAGGATCACGAAAAAGATCTACTTGAGCTAGAGCGTCTAGAATCTGAAATTGTTAGTGCTGAAGCGGCGCTCAATGAAGCTAGAGTTGATGAAGATAAATATCTTGAGCAACAGAATCTAGATAGAGTTGAAGGTGATATAGGAAAAGAAGATCCTAACGCATTCGAGTCATTAAATGATATTGAAAATGAGATAGGACTCAAGTATATGGATGAGGATATTAATTCTAAAGAGAATCCATATGGTCTTACCGAGTTTGATCTCGAAGAGATCGACGAGTTGTTAAATACTGACAAATTATAGATTTCTCTATAGAATGTAAAAAATAATGCAAATAGTTAATTAGGGTGAAGGTAACTTCACCCTTTTACGTATCCAAGGAAATTCACATGGCCAGTTCAGAAGCTGTAGCAGAAGATAAGAAAACTGCTAAGAAAACAGCAAAAAAGACCGCCAAAAAAACTGCTAAAAAAACTGCTAAGAAAAAGGCAAAGAAAACAGCAAAGAAAACGGCAAAGAAAACGGCGAAGAAAACCACTGCTAAGAAGCAGACAAAGAAAGTAACCAAGAAGAAAACCGGAAAACGAAATCTAGGTGATTATAGCTTAGTGATCGTGGAGTCACCTTCCAAGGCCAAAACAATTAAGAAGTATCTTGGTAAGGGTTATCAAGTTGTGGCCTCTAATGGGCACATCAAAGATCTTCCAAAGTCTAAACTTGGTGTTGATATCAAAGAAGACTTTGCCATTGATCTTGTTCCTATCACGGGAAAGAAAGATAAAATCGAAAGAATTCAAGAATTAGCAAAAGATGCACAGATCATCTATCTCGCACCCGATATGGATCGTGAGGGAGAGGCCATTGCTCATCACCTAGCGGAAGAGATTGGTAAGAAAAAGAAAATGTTTCGTGTCGTATTTAACGCCGTAACAAAAACTGCTGTAAATCATGCCATTGAAAACCCAACAGAGCTTAATAAGCATATGTATGAGGCTCAGCAAACAAGAAGAATCCTTGATAGACTTGTGGGTTATAAAATTTCACCAATCCTTTGGGATAAAATTCAAAGAGGGATCTCTGCTGGTAGAGTACAATCAGTGGCCCTAAGAGTTATTGTTGAAAGAGAAGATGAAGTTAACGCTTTTGTTCCCGAACAATGGTTCTCAATTCATGGAGTTTGTGAAAAAGAAACTCAGCAATTTGAAATTAAATATTACGGAGAGTCTGCTACTAAGAAGACAGAACTCACTGAAATTGATTTTGTAAAAGAAATTTTAAAAGATGTTAAAGGGAAAAGTCTTTCTGTTGTTGATGTAAAAAAGAAAGAAAGAAAACAAAACCCAACGCCTCCTTTTACAACGTCAAAGCTTCAACAGGAAGCTGCAAATAAGTTAGGTTACACGGCTAAAAGAACAATGATGACGGCTCAAAAATTGTATGAAGGGATCCAGCTTACTGAACATGGTATGCAGGGTCTTATTACATATATGAGAACCGATTCTGTTCGAGTAGCCCCAGAAGCGATGGACTCTTTAAGAGAATTCATTGGTGAAAAATATGGAAAAGATTATCTCTCTGTAGATCCAATTGAATATAAGAAGAAAGGAAAGTCTAAGGTTCAAGATGCCCACGAGGCTATCCGTCCTACAAACTTAGCCTTTACTCCTGAGTCTGTCAGAGGTGATTTAGAGCCAGAGCAACAAAAACTCTATGAAATGATTTGGAATAAGTATATTTCTTCTCAAATGAGTCAGGCGATTATTGATCAAACGGCAATTTTAATGGAAAGAGAAGGGCATTTCTTTAAGGCCAATGGTTCAATAATTAAATTCCCAGGTTTTAGAACTGTTTATCTAGAAGCTGCAGCTGAGAAAAGATCTCGCAGAGGTGGAGACGAAGAGGAAGATGATAACAAGAGTGGTCTTCTTCCTGATATTGAAGTGGGAGAAACTTTCAATCCTATTGAAGGTCCTACTGAACTTGAACACTGGACTTCACCACCTCCAAGGTACAATGAAGCCTCACTTGTAAAATCTCTTGAAGAACATGGTATTGGTAGACCATCTACTTACGCTGCCATTATTTCAAATATTCAAGATAGAGGATACGTTGAAAAAATAGAGAATAGATTTTTCCCAACGGAACTCGGTATAGTTGTATGTCGAATGCTGATAGAAAGTTTTCCTAACGTAATGGACATTAAATTCACTGCGGGAGTAGAAGAGCTCTTAGATCAGATTGAAGACGGTACTATTAAATATAAGAAAGTTCTTAGAAGCTTTTGGAAAGAATTTGAAGTCACTTTAGAAAAAGCCAAAGAGGAAATGAAAAACCTCAAGAAACAGCTTATTCCTACTGGTATTAATTGTCATAAGTGTGAAGACGGTGAATACCATATAAAGTGGGGAAGGAACGGTCAGTTCTTTGCTTGTTCAAACTATCCCGATTGTAACTCAACTCAAGATTTTAAAAAGCGTATGGATGGAAGTTATGACATTCTACCTAAGAATTGGTTTCATGATGATTGCCCAACCTGCAATAAAAGACTTGAAGTAAAAAAAGGGAAGTACGGAAGATTTGTTCGATGCGAGGATTATCCTCAGTGCGATACTACACTTCCTTATACGCTAGATATCGTATGTCCTGAGTGTAAAAAAGGAAAATTTGCAGAAAAGAAGAGTCGTTATGGGAAAATTTTCTATGGTTGCTCAAGTTATCCTGACTGTGAAAATGCTTCTTGGACGAAACCCTATGTTCATGACTGTCCATCTTGTGGATACTCAATTATGGGATTCAAAATAACGAAACGAGATGGGAAACATCTTGAGTGTGCCAAGTGTAAATTTAAAGTAGAGTGGGAACAAACCCCTTATGGAAAAGAAGAACTTGAAAAACAGCGCCAAGAAGAAGAGGCCTTAAAAGGTGCCCAATAGTATGATGACTATAAAGAAAGCGATAGATGTAACTCCTGGACCACGTACTAAGAGTGAATATTTGAAACTTTATTGCAAAGGTTTCTGTATGGGAACAGCTGATCTTATTCCTGGTGTTTCAGGAGGAACGATTGCCTTTATTACTGGAATTTATGAAAATCTCCTAGATGCTATAACTTCGATCAATAAAGACTTCTTTGTTAAAGTTCTAACTTTAAAGTGGGCGGAAGCTCTAGCACAGGTTCACATTAGATTTCTTGTTCCACTGGCTTTTGGAATGATTACGGCTATTTTATCGCTAGCTCGTCTAATGCACTATCTGATTAATCACCAACCAATCCCGACATGGGCAGCATTCTTTGGGTTAATTGCAGCTTCTACAATTGTTATTTGGAAAGATATTGATAAGCCTTTTAAACCTCAGAATTTTTTCTTCATAGTTCTCGGCGCAGTTATTGCGTGGGTTCTAGTGAGTTTAATACCCGTCACAACTCCCTTTGAGTGGTGGTTTATTTACTTGTGTGGAGTTATTGGAATAACGGCGATGATTCTTCCGGGGCTTAGTGGTTCATTCTTACTGCTTATCTTAGGGAAGTACGAATATATTACTGGAGCTATCAAGAACCCTTTTCTTGTTGAGAATATGGCCACGATTGGAATTTTCCTCTGTGGAACTATTTCAGGACTCTTAGGTTTTTCTAAAATTTTAAATTACTTTATGAAACATTACAGAGCTCAAACCATGTCTGTTCTAACTGGGATTCTCATCGGATCCATGAAAAAAGTTTGGCCTTGGAAGGAAGTTATTGAAACTAGAATTGTCAGAGGAAAAGTAAAAGTTCTTCGTGATGCCAATGTCTTTCCATCGGAAATTGGAACTGAGACTTATATAGCTATTGCTCTTATCATTCTAGGATTCATTTCTGTACTCTTAATGGAGAATTATGGATCCAAGAGACAGAGTGAAAAGGTTGCTTGAACGAAACATATAGTTTAATCTAGTATTCAGATAGTGGGGCGTTGGCTCAGCTGGATAGAGTAGGAGGCTTCGAACCTCTTGGTCGGGGGTTCGAGTCCCTCACGCCCCACCATCATTTTTGTCGTAAAAATTAAGATATCTTCAAATTCATCTAATTCCATCCATTCATTTTAATTTGAACCGAAATGAAGTCATATGGAATTTAAAAAAACCTCTCAACTTTCATTTGAGTTATTGAAGTGGATTTTAATATGCTCAACCTTTTTCACGTTTCTAGGAACTGGGGTACAGCTTTATACTGATTACAGAGCTGGTCTTTCCACTATTGAGTCAACTCTGGATCAAATTGATCGAAGTTACGTTAGATCAATTTCTAATAGTTTATGGAATCTAGATGACGAACAAATTAAAATTCAAGTAAATGGAATAATAAAATTAAAGGATATAGACTATATTAAAATTTCAGAAAAAAGAGAGGGAGGATTTCAGCTCTTTTCTGAATTAGGTGAAAAGCACACTAAAAATGTTATTAATAAAGAATTTAATCTCTTATACACGAGTGATAATAAGAAAGTTCAAATTGGTGTTCTCCATGTGCAGGCTTCATTGTCAGGTTTATTTTCTCGATTATTTGATAAAATATTAGTTATTCTAGTTACTCAAACCTTGAAGACATTTATCGTCTCTTTTTGCATCCTCTACATTATTCATATTCTTGTTTCTAAGAAAATAATGACTCTCGTTGAATTTGCTAAACAGCTGCGAGTTAAGAATTTAGATACACCAATCTTGTTCAAACGTGAGAAAGAAAAGATGGATGAAATTGATGAATTAGCAAAATCAATGAATCAAATGAGAATTCATCTTAAAATGTCCATTGAGAAAATGAAAAAGAGTGAAGAAAATATTATTCAAGAAAGGGATTATACAAAGGGCCTAATTAATGGAAGTCCTTATATCATTTGTGGCCTGACTCCCGCGGGGATCACTAACTTTGTAAATCCACTTGGTTTGACTCTCACTGGACTATCTGAAAATCAAGTTGTTGGAGAGAATTTCTTTGAAATTTTAGGATCAGAAGATAGTCAGGATAAAGCAATAACTTTCTTTGAAGAAAGCCGTTATACAGAGTTAAAGGACTTTATCCTTCCAATAAAATTTCAAAATATGAAACGCATCGTTGTTTCTTGGTCAACTGTTCTAAGGAGAGATCAGGATGGACTTATCGTTGAGATAATAGGTTTTGGAGCAGATGTTACTGAAAAAGTTATAGCTGAGGAAGAGCTAAAGCGTTACCAGGAGCATTTAGAAGTTCTCGTTGAAAAACGTACAGAAGAAGTTGAAGAAAAGAACAAAGAATTGGAAGCAAATCTAAAAAAACTTAAGACGATGCAGGGGCGCATGATCGCTCAGGAGAAGCTTGCTTCTCTTGGGAGTTTGACTGCTGGAATCGCTCATGAATTAAATAATCCTCTAAATTTTATTATTAACTTTGCTTATGCAGGAAATGAGAATTGTAAGGAGCTTTTAGAGGAAGCTAAGAATGGTGGAATTAAAGATGAAAAAACTCAGAAAGAAGTGATTGAAGGACTGCAGGAGTTAAAACAATTTAATCACCTCATTCACCTTCATGGAAAAAAATCAGAAATGATTATAAAGTCGATGCTGGCACACTCTCGTACAAAAGAATCTGAAATGAGTTATCAAGACTTGAATGCATTAATTGAGGAAAATGTGAACTTTGCTTTTCACGCTTTGAGGTCAAAATTTAGAGGCTTCAATTCAAAGGTTAATTTAAAACTTAAGTCTGACCTCAGTAAAGTTAATGTGGCAAAAGGTGAAATTGATAGAGTTCTCTTAAATATGTTTACTAACGCTTTTTATTCAATGAATTTAAAAAAACAAGGAGGGGAGAGCGATTTTAGTCCAACATTAGATGTTCAGTCAGAGGAGCATACAGATTGTATTGTTATTAATATTCGTGACAATGGCATAGGTATCCCTGAGGAAAGAATGAAGGATGTTTTCGATCCCTTTTACACAACAAAACCAGCAGGCGAAGGGACAGGTTTAGGTCTTTCTCTTAGTTATGAAATTATAGTAGGAGTTCATCAAGGAGAGCTTGATCTTAAAAGCAAAGAGGGAGAATTTGCAGAATTTACCATTAAAATCCCAAAGGTAGCTTAGAGTTATGGAACAAAAAATATTAATCATCGATGATGAAAAAGAGATTTTAGATATAATTGAAATTATAATTGAATCGGAGTTTTCATTTGAAATTTTAAGGGCGGACAGCGGACGCACGGGAATAGAGATACTTAAAGAGAATAGTGTCTCTTTAATCATTTCTGACTACTCAATGGATAGTGGAACAGGAGGAGAAATATTTTTGTTCAATAAAGATCATGAAAATGTTCCCTTTATCATGGTGTCGGGAGGGTTTCTTGAGGACTATAAAGAACTCGAAGACTTTCGAAAAACTAACCCTCTAAATACTTATATTCAAAAACCTATGGACGAAGATTTCTTTATTGAATCTATTAGAAAATCAATGAATGATGAGGCTGATCTCTTAAGCACTAGTGAATTTAGGAGATTGAAGATAGATCATGTATTAACTTTTTTAAAAACTAATAAAGACATATATATAAAACTCTCAGGAGAGAAATATTTAAAGATTGTTCATGCTGGAGAGTTGTTTGAAAAGAATCAGCTTATTAAGTATCAAGAAAAAGGAGAGGACTATGTTTACTTCAAAAAACCTGACTTCGAGAGTTTTGTTAAAGAAGTATTGAGCAAATTGAACAAGAGTATTCTTGGAAGTATAAACCTCTCTGATACAGTCACTCTAGGTGCTATAGGATATGAGTTCGTACATTCGAGTTTAAGAGATATGGGACTTACTAATGATCATGTTGATTTTGTAAATAGCTTAGTAGAAAAGAGCGTCTCAAGTTTAATGGAGAACAAAGAGGTGGAAATCCTCTTACAATCTTTTTTCCATGAAAAAGGCTATTTAGTTTCTCACACTATGACTGCGATTTATATTTCATTTCTAATCTGTCAAAAAGTTGAATATACTAATGAGACAAGTGTCGAGAAATTAGTCTTTGCGGCTATCGTACATGATTTAGGGATTAGTGATAGTTCTCTTTCTCAAATAATAGATAGAGATAGTAAAGAGTTTGAAGCGTTAAGTGGACGTGATAAAAAAGATGTTTTAAATCACATGTTTACATCAGTTAAGTTACTTGAAAATTTTAAATCTATTCCTAATGATGTGGAGAATATAATATTGGAGCATCATGAAAATACTAGCGGAACAGGTTTTCCAAGAAATATTGCGGCCAATAGAATTTCACCATTAAGTGCAATCTTTATTCTTTCTTTAAGAGTTTCCCACTTTCTCTATTTCAATAAATTGTCTACTTCAGGGCAGATGTTTAAAAAAGATTTAGAGGAAAATTGTAATAAAGGGAATTTTAAAAAACCGCTCGCGGCGCTTCTCTCTTGTTTGGAAAAGGCTTTGAAGTCTAGTTGATTCCGTTAAAGTTCATTCCTAGTTTTTTAGCATGTTCTTTAGTAAATGGAAGGCGAGTGTTGATATTAAAAATAGCGCTCTTTAAATCACAGTTTTCAAAAGTAACATTTCTAAGATCTGAATTTGAAAAGTTCGCACCTTTTAAGTCACAATTTATAAAAGTCGTATGATTTAGTCTAGACCATCTAAAGTCTGTTTCTGTCGCTTTACAGTCTATTAATTTTGAATGGCTAAGATCAACAAATTGAAAATTTACTCTACTTAAGTTATCTTTATCAAATTTGTTTGACTTAAGATTAGACCATGCAAAAGAGGACATTTCTAAATTTGTATTTAGAAAGTGTGCTTTCTTTATATTGCACTTCTCAAGATTCGAACTCGCTAAGTGCGAATTTGAAACTTGAATATTGTCCATTTTAGAACTATTAAAAGTAGACTCTGATAAGTGACAGTTATTGATGCTTTTTAAACTCTCATAGTTCTCTAATTTAAAAAAATCAATTTTCTTGTTTTTGATGCAGTGTTTCGTTATAGACATTCGTCAATCCTTCTGTGGAATGCAAAATTATCCTACAAATAAAATTTAAATAGATCGAGCATTTTTCTTTAGAAAACGAATTTTTTTTAGAAAAAAAGCTAATAATAGGTTTTACAGCTTGTTTTTGGACCTGACGCACCCCATCTTTGGGCAATTTCATCATTGGGATGAGAGGATATTCTTGAGCTCATCTTTAGATCAAAGAAGTGCTTTAAGTTGAATCTTACTCTATTATCGTTTATCTGAAGATCTATATGACACAATTCATTTAAGGCACTCTTGGCCTCTAAGCTTCTTTGTTTTCTTATTAGATAGTCTAGCGCCAACTGAATTTCTTGCGAGACTTTTGTAATGTGAGTTGATCGACGAATTTTCTTCCAGCCATAGAGTAGTCTCTTTATTCCATTTAGCAGTGATTGATCTCTAGAGGGTGTTGAATGTTCATCAAATTCATCTCGGTTTAAACATCTATTTCCTAGCTCTTTTAGATAGAGAGCTGTGAATTCTACTTCTCTCTTTCTCATTTTCAGAGCTGAGCAAAGATTGCGAACTCTTCTTCTTAGGTTTTCGTCCAGAGTATCCTCTCTAGTTTTTAACTCATCTATCACTCTTGGGAAGAAGTGATCTTTTCCAGATTCTTCTAGGATTTGATACTGCTCCAAAGAGTAGTCCTGTAACAATGTTACAGGAGTGGTCATATCAATTTCGTGGGGAATAAATCTTTTAAACCCCCAAGGTTTTGCTTCGATTATGTGCAGAGGCATGCCTTCTCTTATATCTAATTCACGAGCTTTTACTGGAGTTGTTGAGCTGTAGAGGATGAGATGGCCTGTTGGCAAGATCTCTTTAATCATAGAAGCATGACGAATAAACGTTCCGTTAATCTTCCATCTCGTAATATAAAAGTCTCCAGGTTTCAATTGATTTAGCTTCACAGGATAGGAGTTAAATCGTGCGAGACCTTCAGTACCTATACTTTGACCAATATGATGAATGAAGGCCTTAACTCTTTCGAGCTCGTTCTCGATATTGTCAAACCTATCACTTTTATTTGTGATGACATCATTATTGTGTTTAGAAGTTTTAAGTATGAAGGGTAAATTATTTTGAAACGAATAGATAACTCTCGCTGCAATGATAGCATCTGCACAGTCACTCTCTATTCCAAAGTAGGGACTATTTATAGAAAAAAATATCATAGGATGATATTCTTCAGATAAAATCCAACTAGAGAAATCCTGTATGTCTTCTGGAGTCCATGAGCGGTTTGCTTTCCAGACTGAAGCGCTTGTCACAGAAGAGAAAATAAATAGGATTATAAAGGCAAGTGACTTCATGGATAGATGACTACCTGAGCACCATTAGGTGTTAGTTTCCAAACTTCTTCTATGTCAGAGTTAGATAGGGCAATACACCCTCTGGTCCAATCCATAAAACTAAGCGCATAGTTCACCATGTCTGTTCCACTTTCAATTCCTAGAGAATTAAAAATATCAGAAATAGTTCCTAGGTGAGTAGGCATACCGTGAATGAAGATATTATCTCCAGGATCAACTCCAAGTGCCCTTGATCTCTTTAAGTCTAATTTATTGGGGTAATTAATATGTAAACTTAAGCGATACTTACTTTTTGAGTTTCTCCAATCAACTTTATAGATGCCTTCTGGAGTTTTGTTGTCGCCACGTTTGATTTTTGTACCGAGGGGTGATCTTCCAAGCATGATATCGAATGTCTTAATGACTCTTCTTTTGTGATCGACTAACTCAAGAGTTCTCCTTCCTTTGTGGATATTGATTCTCGTCACCTGAGCTAGTGAGCTAAAAGAGAGCAGAAAAGTGATAATTAGGATGATTGATTTCATAGCGTGTTTATAGCTAATATTTGAATTATTTTCAAGGCATAGGGTAGTTTTTCTAATGCATCACGCAGCCTGTGTAAGTCCTTATTAATTGACGATCCCTGTAATAACTTCAAGAATGGTCTCTTTTTAAAATAAATATTATATGGTTAGTCGTATTTACATAACCTTAGGAGATTATATGAAGAAGTTATTGCTTCCTTTATTATCACTTTTTATCTTTGCTGACTCAGCATCAGCTGGTTTTTGGGACTTTTTAAAGCCCGCAGAAATTAACGAACGAATTCGTGAAGAAATCGCTGACTTAGATGTTCGATTCAACGTTGACCTAGTTGATGTAGATCTCTTTGAAGGTCTTGGAATCTCTTCAAGATATAGATATGAAGTCGAGCGTTCTTATATTGCAAATTTCCATACGCGTGTTGATAAATGGGAAATCAAAGTCGACTTAAGTCCAGGTGACATTATAAAGGATGCACTCGATCTTCCAATCTATTTAAATATTGACCGTGACTCTAGTGTTTACTTTGTAAGACAATTTCCTACAAAAAAAGAAGCACTTTTGGCCAAGCCATACTTACTTCACAAATTGCCAGTAACAGCAGAACGGGCCTTAAAACATTTACAACCAGGTGACTTTGTAAGTATCCCTGCAAGTATGTCAGTGGCAATTGGTGCTTCTAGTGGTTTTCTAGATCGCATTGATGGATTGGATGCTGCTGCTAGAGTTTATGCTGTTATTAATGGTAAATTTCTTATTCATGTTTTTAGAATGAAAGACAATAAAGTGAGAGTAAAACTCATCGCTCAAAGATCAAACGCAAGAGGCGCAGATGCTTCAATTGAAGGTGATCTTGAAATTTTTGGTGTCTCAATACTTGATAGACAAGTTTCCAAAATATTTGACTTAGACTTTATCAGTGTGGGTATGAGTAAAGGTCATGGTTCTCAATTTATTATTGATTATGTATTTGATCTAAATGATGAGAATGCCAAAAAAGCTTATAATCAAATCCTTTCATCTTCTTATAAATTTAAAGATCTTTCAATTTTTGGAGAGTTTCTTCGTGAGAGACAACTAGAAAATAGACTTCTTTCTAGTTATGAATTGGCCGATAAAGTTTTTGAAGAAGATAGACATCTGGATATGAAGAGAGTTGAAAGAATCTTTAAAGGTGCAAATAATTATGATTTTGATAGATCTAAATTAAAGTTAGGCTTAATTTTAGCCAGCTTTAAAAGAGAAGTTTCATATACTGAGAATGTTATTTCTTATGAAGATGAAGATGGAAAAGATAAATTCTTCTTTTACCCAATTTATACAAAGTACAAGAGATTAAAATTTGGAGTTTGGCCTTTTAAGTATAAGGAAAAATCTACTAAGTCATTCTTTGGATTAGTTCCAATTAAAACAAGAGATGATGAAGGTGAAATTTATTCTGATTATGGTTTCACTTATGAAGTAAAAGATAAGTTATTCCTTCAAACAGAACAAGTGAAGTTTAAGCAACTTGTTAGAGATGCAATTCCAGAGACTCTATATAAAGGAATCAATTGGAATCAATTTGATGATGAAACAACTCACAGATCTGCTAGAGGTTTTGTTCAGGTTATTTTTAAAGCAGCAGCATTTGCTGATTTAAGTGAAATTTCTTTTGAAGACTTAAATGATAAACTTCAAAAGTTTTATAGAAATAGAAAGTACTTAGAAGCTGGAGTTATTCACGGATTTTGGTCAAGACTTTGGAGAACTATAACAATAGTTAAACTTTCTGAAAAAAGATCGCTCAAGAAAATTGCTAAGGAATTACATGTTGTTCTTACGGATAAGTCTTTATCTGGAAAACAGAGAATTAAGAATTTAATGGAATTAAGAGAACGCAGCTTATTTGAAAAGATAGGAATTGGTTTCTTAGTGAGCTTAATCAAACAAAGTGAATTAAAAGAGAAACTTTTTATCACCATGAGCTTACACGCTAAAGACGCTTCTGAAGTTACTCTTAAATTTGGAGATCAAGAATTTTCTGATCTTTACCATGAGCTACAATTCGCCCATGGGGCCATTAACGACAGATCTTGGGATCTTCGCATGACTAATGATCAAGAGATCACAGAAGAAGAAATCTCTAGTGCTTTAGTTCGATAATTATGAGGCCCTTAATAGGGCCTTTTTTTTGCTCTTCAATCAAGCGTAATTCTTTGGTATCCTATCTAAGTGAAAATGCTAATAAAGATTACTTTTCTATTCTTATTGACCATCAATTCATACTCGACCACTCTCTATGGTGGTGGAGCATACTCGCTGGGAATAACTTCTGCAGAAAGTGATTTCTGGAATGGAGCAACAGGTTCGGGACCTCTCATTATCTTTGGTGCAAAATTTGAAAAACTGTCAATGGAGTTTCAATATAGGAAGTACACCTTAAATAACCTCCATACTAGTGCGCTAGGCGCTTACAATATTGATATTACGGATTCAATCTTTGCCTTGGGAATTAGGTATGATCTCTCTGAATTTGTTCACTATAATATGGGTCTAATTAAGCAGAGTATTTCTGTGAGTTACATAACTAGTTCATCCGCAAATCTTGACTCCAGTGCTATAGCTGGAGATACGGTCAGTTTCTATGTTGGAGGAGGATTTCACGGACCTCTCTTTCTTAGTGGACTAGAATGGTTGGTTGATATCAATTATCTGCATGAATCAATATCTTTTGGACTTTTTGCCTTCGATTTTGGAATAATTTACCATTTCTATTCATTTTAACCTTCAGAGTACTTTAATTTTGAGTCTCGATTACCGATAAATTCAGTATAAATTATCTAAAGAACTGAATCTTTAGTGAATTTAAAGGTGGTCACTTTTCATGGTTGAAAAGTTCAAACTTATTATTTTGATTCTCTCAATCTCGATAGGTCTTGCTTCTTGTAAGAAAGCAGAAGAGTCGGTTGAGGTCACAGATCAAAGAAGATTTGAAACTCCTCCGGGAAGTACTACTCCAACTCCTCCAACTAATGCTGATATTTCATACACTAACTCGGTAGTCTATATGACTAAGGTTCAAGTCTTTGAAACTCAAACAAGTATCATTTCTTTTGCCGCAAGAGATATTAATGGTGTGGCCATTGAAGAAGGTGGTTTAAATATAACGGTGAGCTTGCTCGGAGATGGAACGAGTAGTGGAACCTTTGGCGCTATTAATGATCATGGTAACGGTGTTTACGATGTCTTACTTACTGCAACGACATTTGGTTCACCAAATACGGTAGAGGTGAGAGTGGATGGGAATTTAATTTTCCAACTCTATCCATTTCAATATCAAGTTAGAAGTGGTGAGTATTATAGGGATTTAACTTTTAGTTCCGCAACTGATCAAGATGAATTTCAAATTAAGTTAACTTTCAATTCTTCAAATATCGATTATTCAAAAATTGATGCAAATGGTGACGATATTCGTTTCTTTGATTCTAGTTTTGTAGAACAGGACTATTGGATTGAAAAATGGGACACTCTCGGGGATTCTATTGTTTGGGTAAAAGTCCAAAATACTGCAGAAACTTCTATAATAATGTCTTATGGAAATGCCACCATGGTAAGTGATTCAAATAAAGAAGAGGTGTTCAGCTATGATGTTGCGAAAGCTGTTTACTATGAGCTAAGCCAGTCAGCCTTAGGTACAAGTTCAAATATATCTTCATATATAAATAATAATGATGTCACTGTAAATACGACTGGTGGTTTCGTTACAGCGACCATTTCTCCAGTTGTGCCTGATACATTTGCAAATGTGCAAGTAGGTCCCATTACTGTTCTAGGGCCCATTTCTGGACGTTATCTTTCTAACTCTCTGGGAGTAGATTCTATTGCTCCGCTTTCATTTGCTTCAAAAACGCTGTCCTATCCAAAGTCTCGTGCCTCCGATGTGTGGGATTTGTATAATCCCAATACAACGACCGCAACACTGAATTTATATAACTACGATAGCAATGGTGCTCTTTGGAATAGTTTTGGTTACACCATTGGCGCGGGACAAACGCTAAGAATAAATTATGATGTTTTAAAAATGGGTATTATTGAAAGTGATATTCCTATCATTGGTTTATATCATGGTGGGGGAGTTTCAGATGCTACTCTTTTGATGCCTCCTTCAGCTGATACAATCGGCGCCATTGCTGCCACAGCAACTATTGGTATTTTAGAAGACTCAACCACGGGTACGGTGTACTTTTCTGATGGGACTTCTCAAGGGTTTTCCGGAAATAAAGGAGACACAATTGATTTCTCCAATGGTGGCAGTCAAAAACTCTCTATTGGTGCTAGAATCATTTCTAATCATAATATTACTGCTTATGGGCAAGCTGATAGTGACGGGTCTGACTCTGAGTCATTTTGGCCAGTGACTGAAATGGATGATGAGTATATTATTCCTACAGACTCTCAGTATATAACTGTCGTTTGTACTGAGACAGTTTCATTGATTGTCACTGATACGGGCGGTAATAGTACAACGGGAACTTGTGTTCCTCCTGGAGGAAGTAATCCAGGTCATATAAGTTTTGGAGATAACTCAAGTAATCATTTTTCTCCTGGAACAAAAATTTCTGGGGATGCTCAATTCTATGTTTACTATGAGTATGAGAATGATGATGAAACAAATGTGACTTCATGGAAACAAGCGAGATCGTATTCACCAACTGAAATTACTGTGACTGTTGGGACTGAACAGACGTGGTGATTAAGTTGAAAACTTTATACCAACTTTAAAACAATTGTCGTCATCTTCCTGTTGTCTGATACTGACAACTTCTCCCACCATGGGCTTTGGGACTTCTTTATCATTAATACAAGTCACTTCAATCTCGTCGCCAATTTCAAACTCTGAAGGATCTTCTACTCCAAAACCCATTCCTCCTTGTGAGATGTCAAAGAGATCGAATACCTCAGCAGGAGAATATTCGCTATCTTGGAGAGTTCTCTTAAGAGTTACGAATTGTTGAGACTTAGGTTGAACTCTCGGAGCTCCCCTGAGGTGTTTAAATTTCCCTTCATCTTCTTTCTCTACAAGCTCAACATTTTTTAAAAAATCTTTTGTAAGTTTATGAATACTTTTTGGAATGGGAACAATCATCATTTCTTTAGAGAGTTCTCTAGGTTTAAATTTAAAAGCTAGAGATTTTACTGAATCGTAGAAGAAATACTCTTCAATTTTTTCAAATTTATACCCCTTAGAGCTAAAAGGTGCGACGTAAATAATATTTTTAAGAAGGTCTACTTTCTTAACAACACCATACTGAACGAGTCTCTTTCCGTTCTCAAGCTGTTTTTGCCAAAGCCAAAATTTTTCGCGTGTTTGATTTAAGACTCTGAAAAAAGAGTGAATTTCAAACTCATCATTAATTTGATCATTTTTTTCTGACACTGTTTTACCCCTAGAGCCTATTATCCCCCAAAAAGGAATTGAAGGCCATAAGGGAAATCTGAATAAATCATACTTTGTTTACGAGACTTTTCTACTTTCCTTAGATTCTACGCTAATTCTACTTAAATATTGATTCATTTCTCGAGGAATCTCTTGAAAGAAGTCATCATGTCTAAAGTGTATCTCGTTAAGTGTATTTCCATTCTTATTAGCTTCTGAAAAGGCTTTTTGAAGGTGGTATAACGGTCCAGCAATTCTGTGGGAAAAGAAAAGTCCAAAAGTACAAAGTGATATAGATAGGACTAGCGAACAGGCTATAAACACCATGGTCATATATTCCTGCTGTTCAAGTAGCAGGCGGAAAAATGGGTGATTACTTGGTAAGTTTAAGGTTTCACCATAAGTCATAAATTTATTAAAGAATACCCAGTTTGCTCCGTGCATAACACCTAGTGAAATGATTACTGTGGCGAAAATAAATCCCATGAATTTCTTTTGAAAAGTAGGGTTTATGAAAAATGTCCTTCCTTGGAAAAGAAAGCGATAAATTTTTGCTCTCTCCAGGTTTTTCGGTGTTTTATGAGTCATATTTCCCCCGGTCTTAATATTGGTATCCATTTATAATTTCGTCGACTTCTTCTTCTGTGTAATCCATTTCAATGAGCTTATCCTCTAAGTCAATATTTTCATTCTCCGCTAAATATATCTGTTCTTTCACATCTTCTGGTAAATCTTCAAAAGATTTTAACTTAGGTGTTTGCTCTTCTTCTTCACCTTCCGTTTCGTTTAGATTGGCAAGATTTAGATTATGTTTTTCTAACCTTTCAAGAGTATTATCCTTACTCCTTAATTCTTCTTCGATAAGGTGTGTAGGAACATTTTTAAAATTTAAAATTTCTTCTTTAAAAACCTGACTTAAGGCCACCTCTTTCATCCTACTGATTTCTTCACTATTGAATCCGAAGTCTCCAATCTTTGCGACCTTTCTAAAGTCGACGAGGTCAAAGTTTTCCCTAATAACTAAATAGTAAACGAACTCCAAGGTCCACAACTCAAGAGCGTTGTCTCTTTGACCAAGTTCTAGATTGGCATCTTGAAGTTGCTTTTGAAGTTCCCTTAGATGGTTTAGATTGTTTGAAGAGTCATAGAAGTCTTCTATAAAAGTCAATGTTAGAGATTCGTGTTGAAGGCTTAGTTTTGATTTTGTGGAAGCTATTGTTCTATCAGTCATTTGACTTGGAAGAGTAAGGTCATTCAGAGTATTAAGTAGAGCTATTGTTTTCTTCTTATCTTCTTGAAGAAATCCATGGGTTGTTGTGACTTTTTCTCTGAGCTTTACGTAAGAATAAAAAGAGTATCCTCTAAGACATAAGCAAAATAGGAAAAGACTAAATGTCGAGAGTGATAGTTTCTTCATAATTCCCCGGTAAGTAATTTCGCGCCAGTCTATTAATCTCCTAACTCCTAGACGCTCTATTAATGTCATATTAAAGGAATTGAGTTTGAGCTCAATATGGGAAATTCTAGATTAAGGTTTATTTAATAAAAGGGAGCTAAACTTTGAGAACTTAAGGGTTATTGATGAGAAATTATGGAAGGCGTGTGACTCAGATTGTGGTCACAACCTGAGCTCTTAGTGCAAATAAAGTGAGCAGTACACTCCCTAAAGGGGGAGCTACTCAGCTTCTTTTTCGAATTCAAATATAATTTCAACACGTTGAGATGAATCGCAGTCATATTCTCCGCATTGAGAAGGGCCGATGCTCGCTAGTTTTCGACCAACACTCAGTGGTTCTGAGAATGACTTTCCAGATATTACCATTTTGGACCTGATATCTAGCTTGTAAGGAAAGTCTCCAAAGTCTTCAGAGAAAATTTGATTAACTAGAGAGTTTGCACGCTCTAAACTAATGTACATATTGTAATTAAAGGCTTCCTTAGAAGCACTCACAGGGTCTACAAAAGTACCTTTGTAAAAAGGGGATGAGTGACCTATGAATTGTACTTTAAGTAACCTTTCTCTTAGTTTTGGGTTGGAAAAAATTTCATTTGAGTAAACCGAGATGACATTTTTTAGCTTTGCAAGCGCATCACCCGAAATCTCACTACTATCTGATTCAAATTGAAATCTTTCATCTAAAATTATTTTCATGTGTTGAGGGTCTATTTCTACTAAGTGCCCTAATCCTTGTTGATTAAGTTTTTCTTGAATAGAAACATTTGCTTTTTCTACATCTTGCGGGACACTTGCGGGAAATCTTCCCCCTTTTGCTATACTAGGAGCCATAATTCTGTCTTCAAGATTATCAACCTTGGCCAGGGCTTCCCCATACTTTTCTTGTAATTGAGTGATTTGGTTATTGTATTCATAGCGAATGTTTTCTGCATAACTTTCCAGTTCTTGATTCTTCTTCACTTGCGCGGTGTAGTTTTTTTCTAATTTAGCGTAAGCCGTTTTGTACTGAATCAGTTCAGCTTGTGACTTTCTAAGGCCAGAAGCGAGACTAGAGTTTTCTTCTATGATCTGTTCATAGTTTTTTACCCCTTTAAACTTATTTTTAAACTGTGTGATCGTTACACTATTTTGATGTAACTTATCTTGATACCTTCTAAGAGTTTCATGATGATGACTCTGCATTTTCATCATAGAGGGGTCAAAGCCTTCAGGCAATCCACTATAAGTCTTAGATAATTTTTGTATTTTACCATTTAAAGTTTCTATTTTTTGACTAAGAATTGTATTTTGATTCTTTAGAAGCTTTTGTAGATACTGAAGTCTTAAATCTTTTTCTACAATTTTGCCTTTTAGTTCAGAAACATATTGATCACTAGTTTCAATGTTATCGCTCAGTGTTCTTTTTTGCATTTCAGATTGTATTCTTTCTTTAAAACTAAACTGATCGATTTTGTTTTTTAAAGTTTTTGTCAGCTTCATATATTCAAAAATTTGAAGATTTTTATCTTTTAAAACTTTATCTATATTTTTTAGAACTGCATTTTTCTGATCTTGCGTAAGCATGATATCTTTCATTGTATTATCATGCGGAGAGAGGTCTTTGTTAAGCGTTTTAATAGCATCTATTTGATTACTAAACTCTGCATAGAGGCCTTTTGTATTTGAAGTTGCGTACTGACTTTTAGCTAGAACTTGGTTAGGTGAGCAAGTCAAAAGAATTGTAAATAGCGATAGGCATGGAAATATTTTTTGGCTCATATCTTCCTCAAAAGGTTATAATCTCAAGAGACTCATCGTGAAAATACAGAGAAAAGTTTAGCTTTTTTGTCAACTTTATCGAGTCTAAGTTGTATTTTAAGGAGGTTATAATTGTTTTTTCTTGATATTGACTTAAGATCGTCAGTTATCTATCTGGTCCCTTTTAAGCAGGACAAGTCTGCTCCCTATTTAATCTCAGTTGCTCATAGGCATGTGGCAGATAATCTCTTAAGAAAGTTAAATGCAGGCCTTATTCCCATACCTCCCGATAGCAAATATTACCTCCTAAAAGAGGAAGTTCTTTTGAATAAATTAAGGTTGATAAACTATGAATACATTGTGCGGTGAGCAGGTTCTCTAATCTTATAAACTCAATATTTAAAATTGTATTTTTATAGTCATTTCGGTTAGCATTCAGAGATAAATTTTAAAATGGATTGTTATGCGTTTTATTCCTCTTAGTATTGTATTTCTCTCTCTATCAACTTTCGCTGCCCCTAAGTGGGTAAATTCACCAATGGAGTTTTGTCCTCCAACTGAGTTATGTGCAGTGGGTGAAGCAGCAGGTGCCTTGATTGCTGAAATGGCTGCGAGAGACTCTCTGGCCAAGATTTTTCAAACTAAAATTCAAAGTGATCAATCCGTAGTTACCACTTCAACATCTAAATCAGATCAACATGGTCTGTTAAGTGCTGGGGTAGATGAAGAAACATATCAAAGAATTAGAGAATTCGCCGAAGAAGTTATTCAAGGTGCTTATATTAAAGAAAGATATGAATCGAGTGAAGCTCATTTTGCTTTAGTGGCCCTACATAAATCTAAGGGAGCTAAAATCATTGAAGATAAAATGTCTGTGATTGATGAAAATAATAGATCTCTTATTAAAGATGGAAGAAGAAGTTCTCTTAATCGTATAATAAAGAATTTGAAAGTTCGAGATGCATTACATGAAAGATATAGAATCTTAAAGACGGGGACATTTTCTAGTCCTGTTTCACTTTCAAAAGTTCTAAGAAAGAAGAAAGAAAAGAGACTCCTTGGTGTCAAAGTTTCACTCAGAGTAAAAGAACTTAAAAAGGCTAAAGAAATTAAAAAGGCCGTAACGAAAAGTCTTCTTGATAACGATTTTATATTAAGTAAAGATCGTTCGACATTTGTTATAAAGGTGACTCTTGAAGAAGAAAGACAATATATGAAAGTAAAAGGTTTTGTTAAATTTAAATACCTCTTACAAGCGAAGAGTTATAACTCAAATAGTGAAGAAATTGGTGCGGTTAAATACGAAATTGCCCAAACAGGTAGAACGAAGGTTCAAGCCTATAATAATGCAATGCCAGGTTTAAAGAAATTTATAGAAGAACATTTTGATGAATTAAATATTGATTAAAGGAGTAAAAATGAAACAAATGACGTTATGTTTACTTACTCTTTCTCTGCTCGCTTCTTGTGGGTCTGCTGAGAAAGAACGTAAAGTAGAAGAAAGAGAAAACATTCAAATTAAGAGAGAGTATGTTGTTAAAGATGCTAGTTCTAATTACAGACCCGGTTGGATAGAAGACCCTGAAGTTTGGGCGAGAGATAAGGGGAAGAATGTAAATACTTATAGATATTTTTCTTATGAAACAGAAGCTAAAGTTTCAAGAAATATTGCTTGTAATATAGCTAAAGCGAATGTGAAGTCTGATATCGGTGGTGAAATTGCAACGTTTATTGATAAACAACTTGCCACTTCTACTGAAGGAAATGCTTCCATAGATGAAAATAACCCTCAATTTAAACCACTAAGACAATTTGTTGAAAACACTCTCTCAGAAAAAATCCAGGCGCTAATTCATGGAGCTGCGATTGTAAAAACTTACTGGGAAAAGAGAGATTATAAAGCAGAGCTTGGAGCTAAGAGAGATTTTAAAGCTTATACATGTGCTGTGTTTATAAGAGTTGATAGTAAGAGACTTGCTCGCGCAGTTGATGCCGCAGCGAACTTCGTTGCCAATAAGGCCGATGATGCTGAAACTAAGTCTAATGTTAAAAAAGCCCTTGATAATGCATCAGTCAATTTTGCAAAAGCTAAGAAAGGCGAAATCTAAATTTTGGAGAATATAATGAAGAAAACCATATCCCTATTAACGCTACTTCTTTTGATTACAAGTTGTGGAAGTTTTAAAGCGCAGAGAGTTGATTCAGATGAATCTGATGAAAAGGCCCTAGAGATTACTGATCAATGGGTTCAAAGAGATACAGAAAAAGTTGTTTCTGAAATACTTACAAAGATTTCATCGCACAAGGGCTTTAAAAGATACTTAATGAAGTCTGGAAAAACACCTACTGTATTTATTGGAGAAGTTAAGAATTTAACAGCTGAAGCTTATTTTCCAATAAATGATATTAATGATGAATTTCTTAACGAAATTTCTGCCAGTGGAGACTTCATATTGATTGATGCTTCTGCGAGAGAAAATATTTTAAAAGAGATTACTTATCAGCATGATGGAATGGTTGATCCAAATACAGCTAAGTCCATTGGAAAACAAGTTGGTGCTGATTTAATGATTTTTGGAAATGTTTATATGAAGCCTGCTACTCGTAAGGGTAAAACAATTAAGCAATATTCAGTAAATATTAGAATGACAAACATTGAAACAGGTTTAGAAGTTTTAAGAACAAGATCTAAACTTTCTAAGTATTCTGAACAAAGTAAGAGTGGATGGTAAGAAATTCAAAATTCTTATTTAGTCTTATAATCTTAACTCTTGTTGCCTCTTGTGCAACAGGAGTTAGGGAATTAAAGAAAAATTTGCGAACTCAAGTTCGAGCTGGTCAGTATGAGAGTGCTTTAAAAACTCTTGATAGTTCTAAAGTTTTACGAGACAGCGAAGAGTCACAACTTCTTTATCTCATGGAGAAAGGAGCCATCCTTCATTCTATGGGTCATTATGGTCAGTCCATTCAAGTCTTTGAGAAAGCAAAGAAGCTTGCTACTGATCAATACACTGTACGAATTTCAAAGAAACTCAAAACCTATATTGGCAGTGATAGTTCAGATATTTTCTATGGAGAAAAATATGAACTATCAATGCTTTACTTTTACCAGACTTTAAATCACTTCATTCTTTCTTATTCAGAAAAAATAGATGAATTAAAAGTTGTAGAAGCTAAGGAACAAATCGTTTGGAATAATCACAGCGGTAAGAGTCAAAGAGAAGAGCTCTATAGAGCGAGAGCTGAACTTCTTGCGTGGGATTCATTTTTAAATGATTTAAAAAATGAAAGATCAGGAACTGCTGTCTTTAAAGATGATTTGATTGCTAAGGTTCTAGGTGGTCAAATTCATGAAGCGGTTGGTACTTCAAAAGACAGAGAGATTGCCTACCAGCTCTACAAAGATGCACTTAAGTTACTTTTAAAAAATTATAATGGATACAAGTCATTTAACTTAAAATCAAAAGAGTTCGTAAGTGATTTTGATAAACTTCCTAGTCTTGGAATGAAGAAAGTTAAACAGGATTATATTTCAAAAACTAAACATCAGAAAGAATTACAATTCTTTTTGAAAACAAAAGTACTTACTCTTGCTAAGAAACTTCGCTCAAGATCTTGGAAAAGAGATATCAGACCATTTGATATTGACTTGAAAAAAATAAAATCAAAACGGGAAAGTAATGTTTCCATTGTTTTACAAGAGGGAATTATCCCCAGTAAAATTGGTGAAAAACAATATTATGGACTAGGTAAGTATTTAGATAAGGGCGGAGCCAGTGCTGCCATTATATCTCTTTTTGCAGCTGATGTTTTAGGACTTTACCCGCCACCAAATACTTATAATCCTGCAGGGGCTTATCTTGGTTATAATGTTGCCAAGCTTGCTGTAACTGAAGCTGCTATAAAATTTGAACTACCAAAAATTGAAGCTAATACTATTAATAATCACCTAGTCTTAGAAATTTGGTCAAATGAAGCAAAAGTTAAAGAAGTTATAGTTCCGGTAGTGAGTCCACTAGGAGATGTGGCTGAACAAGCTATTGTTGAGCAATCTGCTTGGTTATATCCAAAAATTGGAACAAGACTGGCCACTAAGCACGCCGTGGCCATCGCTGCAGCATTTGGTACCTATTCGGCTCTAAAGCGTCAGAGTGGTGCTTTTCTGGCTAAGAACGCTGCAGTTATTCAGTACGTTGCCTCTAGTAAGGGAATTGAGTTATCTGAATCTGCAGATACAAGGCAGTGGTCAACAATTCCCGCGACTCTTAGAATTGTTGATTTATTTTTAAAGCCTGGAACTTATCAATTAAAAATTAGGTCTGTCGGTCCTAAGACTAAAACCCAGCAACTTGGTCAATTAATGATTAGTGATGGGAAAAAGAAGCATTTCTTTCAAAAGCGCCTACATTTTTAAAGACTTATAGTTAAATTCCGAATAGTGATCAATGAGTATTTGCAAGAAATCATTGATTACTATTCTTATATTGGGACTTTCAAATATAGTTCTGGCTAAGTCTTTTGAAAGGCGAGCTAGAGTTATTCATATTGACTCAGAAGTAAATTGGAAAAAGAGCTGGTATATTTCTTCAAAGGGCAAAGTAAACTCTTTAAAAGAAGTTGTTCGTGGACTTGAAAAATCTGCGACAGGTCGATCAATTATTGCAAAGGCCAAGAGGAAAGCAGCAACTTTTGGTCAGGGGTTATTTGATATTCTTGATGCAGGGGAGAGTTCTCTCACTGACACAACATTAATAAGAAAATTTTCTCCAGACAATCCTTCAGAAATTGCTTACGAAACAAGGTCAAAAGTATTTTTAAATAAAAGTCTTTCATTTAAAGACGCGGTTTTAGATCTTGCTCACGAATTAACTCACTATTCTTTTAGAGAACCTTTTAACCCTTACCTAACTCAATTCACTGTGGATCAATTTGTAAGTTCTGTCATTGAAGGTAGAGGCGGTGAAGTAGACGCCTACATCATAGAGTGTAGAGTCTTGAAAGAAATTAGACCCTCATCTTTTCGCAACAATTCTAATTGTAGAAATGTTATTGATCCCAATTCTGGTCATTTATCAAAGCGCTTGGGAGTAGAGAAATTCTATGAAGTTGGAAAGTATGACGACACGCTCTTGGACATACTAAATAAATATGGTTGGAAGAAGTCAAAATTTCCTAAAATTGGTTCTGGCGAGGCCTTGTATATTTCATCCGCCTATGGAGTGCCATATCCTGTTGCTGCAGTGAGTGAATTTACCACGATTATGGGTAAAGCTTGTGAAAATGATCATAAGCGTTTAGCCATTATTAGGGACTCTATCGCTAGTGGTAGAGGGCGTAGACCTGCATCAGCAGGGAAGAGCTCATTTAGGGATTTATATGCCTCTTACAAGTCGCGTTGCTCACTCTTTGCGCCTTAAGCTTTACTTTGGATTGATTTAGGCAGGTTTTGCGCATGGCGTTTTCTCTAATAAAAACAGCATTTTTTCACGTCCCTACATTGACGAAAACCCGTCTGAAAGGTAAAAATTAACAATCTGTAAATTGATTAAGAAAGGAAAACGCTAATGCAAGACAGCGTAGTTTTGATGAAGTTAGATGACTTCTTTAACTGGGGCCGAAAGAATTCTCTTTGGCCTATGACTTTTGGTTTAGCTTGTTGTGCTATCGAGATGATGGCCACGGGTGCTTCTAAGTATGACCTTGAAAGATTTGGTTGTGGAGCCTTTATGGCAACGCCTAGAAGAGCTGACTTAATGATTGTTGCTGGAACAGTAACACTTAAGATGGCACCAAGAATAAAAACACTTTATGCGCAAATGGCAGAACCGAAATATGTTATTTCGATGGGTTCATGTGCAAACAAAGGTGGTCCTTACTGGCAACATGGTTATCATGTTCTTAAAGGTGTGGATGAGATCGTTCCTGTAGACGTTTACGTTCCAGGTTGTCCTCCAAGACCAGAGGCCCTTATCGAAGGTCTAATGACTCTTCAAAAGAAAATCGCTAATGAAAGACTTCTTAGAGATAAGTGGGTGAAGCATGCATAGTGAAATCGTAGAGTTTTTAAACGCTGAAGTTTCAGGATGTAATGCTGTTTATAATGCTGCAGAAGTTGGAGATAGTTCTATTACTATCGCTTCTACTCATATTAAATCGGCGTGTATTGCTCTTAAGAATAGTTCTAAATTCAATATGAATGTTCTTCAGTGTATCACTGCAACTGATTACATAGAAGAAGATGAAATTGAATTAAGTTATATCTTAGCCAGCTTCATTGAGAATACAGAACTTATTTTAAAAGTTCGTGTTCCAAGAGGTGATGGAGTTACTCTCTCTGTTGTGGATAGTGTTTGTGATGTTTGGAAATCAGCAAACTATCTAGAGCGCGAATGTTACGACATGATGGGAGTAAAGTTTGAAGGTCATCCTGATCATAGAAGAATTCTCTGCCCTGATGACTGGCAAGGTTGGCCACTTAGAAAAGATTACGTTGTTCAGGAAAAATATCTTGATATGACTGTTAATCCTCCAGAAAAAATTAATCAAGCTGATATTGAGCTGTTTGCTAAAATGAGATTAGATCTTGAAGATCCAACTTTAGTAACAGGTTCTTGGAAAGATGATCACGCTTGGATTGATCAAGACTTAACAGCTAAGGCCGCAGGTCGTTTGGCTGAATTTAAAGCCGCTAAGAAAGCTAAAGCTGATGCTGAAAAAGCAAAAGCCTCTTCTGAAGAGAAGGGAGAATAGAATGGATATTAAAAACCAAGAAAAACTTCATACTGATCTTTTAACTATGAACATGGGTCCTCAACATCCGGCGACCCACGGTGTTCTTAGAGTTGAGATCAAAACCGATTCCGAAATCATTGCTGAAGCAATTCCTCACTTAGGATATCTTCACAGATGTAAAGAAAAGCACTCTGAGAATTTAGATTACAGAGGAATTATTCCTTATACTGACAGAATGGATTACCTTGCTGCAATGAATATGGAGCATGGATACTGTTTAGCTATTGAGAAGATGCTTGGAACAGAAGTTCCTAAAAGAGCAGAATATATAAGAGTCATGATGGCCGAGATGCAAAGAATAGCTTCTCACTTAATGTTCTTTGGAACATATGCTATTGACCTTGGAGCTTTCTCTCCATTCCTCTACGCATTTCAAGATAGAGAGTTTATCCTTAGAATTTTCGAAGAACTTTCTGGGGCAAGACTTCTTTATAATTACATTTGGGTTGGTGGTGTTTGGAATGACATCAACGATTCTCAACTAAAGAGAATTGAAAAATTCATGGTTGAGCTAGAAGAAAATGTTAAAAAATATCACTCTCTTGTTGGTGAAAACGCTATCTTTATTGGAAGAACTGCCAATGTTGGCGTTTTAACAAAAGATCAAGTTTATGATTACGGTGCAACAGGGCCAATGCTTAGAGGTTCAGGTATTGATTGGGATCTTCGTAAGACTAGACCTTATTCAATCTATGAAGAATTTGATTTCAACACTGTTGTAGGTGTTGGGGCCAAAGGAACTGTAGGAGATTGTTGGGATCGTTACTATGTCCGTGTTTTTGAGATCTTTGAGTCAATCAAAATTGTTCGCCAGTGTCTTGATGGAATTGAGGAAGGACCTATTATGGGTAAAGTTCCAAAAGTTTTAAAAGTCCCTAAAGGTGAAATTTATTTGAGAACTGAGTGCCCTAGAGGTGAGCTTGGTTATCACATTATTTCTGACGGAACTAAAACTCCTTATAGAGTTAAAGTTAAGTCATCTTGTTTTACACACGTTTCAATGCTCGGAGAAATGGCTCCTGGTCAGATGATTGCTGACTTCGTTGCTACTATTGGTTCTATTGATATCGTTCTTGGAGAGGTCGACAGATGAGTTCTACAACATTAACTCCGATAAAAGAGACTGAGGGTTTAACTTTAAAAAAGTGGTTTTTAAATATCTACAGAGCAGTAACTTCTGTTTCTAAAGGTATGATGATTACTATGAAATACGCCTACGGTGTAAAGCCTGTGACTATTGAATATCCTGAAGTTCGTGAAGTTCTTCCGGAAAATTCAAGGTCTAGACTTTATAACGATGCTGAAAACTGTATTAGCTGTTATCAGTGTGCAGTTGCTTGTCCTGTTGATTGTATTTATATTACAGCAACTAAGAGGGATAAGGATGCGGACAAGATTAAGACTTCCAATGGAACTGCCATTAGGCTTGATTTAGTTCAGTACACAATTGATACAGCTCTTTGTTGTTACTGTGGTCTATGTACGACAGTTTGTCCTACTGAGTGTCTTACACACACAACAGATTACGAATTTTCTCAGTACACTTTAGATAGTATGAAATATGACTACCTTGCTCCAGATATAAGATCTTGGCGTGATCGTATCGTTAAGTAATTTTAATTTAAATTTTGAAATATTGAGAGCTCCCGAAAGGGAGTTTTCTTGTTTTTGAAGGGTCCCTGACATCTTTTCAAGGCATTCAAAAAAATAAACAATGTTTTTTATTTTTTCCGAAAAACGGATAACTCTTTGAAAATATGAGGATCTTCCATAAAAAAAAGTAATCTTTCTTACCTGTAGTACATTTACTTTATGACAGTTGAACGTTTGCGGACCATTAAAAATCGATTAGAAATCGTGTCGATCATCAAGAAACTTTGCGAAAGGGAAGTGGATGTTACCGTGTGGCAAACACTTGAAGGTGACGAAGATAAGACACGTGACATTAGGATCGGCACCATGTTTAAGGTCAATCCTAAAGAAGGTTCTTTTTCTGTAAGAGCAAAGGATGCCAACTTTTCTTTCTTTAATAAAAAGCTAACAGTTTATATACGAGGGGAATTTGAAAGTATTCTCTTTAAGTGTAGTGGTGAAAACTTTGGGGATAAGTTTGGAAACTTTAATATCCCTCTCGAAATGATGATCCTTGAAAAAAGAGAATTTCCTCGTGTGTCTTTATCTGATAAAAAACTCATGAAATTGAAATCTGGTGATAAAGAAATTAGTCTGCGAGTTTTGGACATTTCCTGTGGAGGAGCGTGTTTACTTATTTCAGAAAAGTCAGCGGAGTTCCTAAAGAAATTTAAAAAATTTGAAGCGGTGTCTATAAATGAGACTTTAGATTTTGTAAAAACTACAGGCGTGATTGTTCACTCTCAGGCCCTTCCAGGTGCAAACTCTGAAAGGTCAATGAGAGTGGGGATCAAATTTAGTAAGGCTCAAGACGAGTACTTCTTACGGCAATTTACTTAGTTTTTCCTAGGATAACACCTTTGAGATAGTCTCCTTCAGGAAAACCACTAAGTATTTTGCAATCTTCATCCATACGAAGTTGCTTTAGAACTTTTAAAGATTCTTTATGGGCGAGAGCTTCAATTTTTTCGTTGAACTTTTTTCTAAGAACAGTATGAGTATTTAAAAAAGCTACAATCTTTCCCTTCTCACTTAGACATTCACTCATAAGTGGAATCAACTTTTCATAACTCTTAAGTGAGCTTTGACTTTTCTTTCCATCACTTGAAAAACTTGGAGGATCACAAATGATGAGATCAAAAGTTTTTCCTGCAGACTTAAGTTGTTTGAGCGCTTTTTCTACAGGCATGACTTTGCTTGAATGATTAGCACTATCAAGTTGTGGGTTTAATTCTAGGTTTCTTTCTAACCAGTTGATGTAGTCACTTGATAGATCAACACTACAAACTTCAGAGGCCTTATGAGAAAGAGCAAATAGACTAAAGGCTCCAGTGTAGGAGAATAAGTTTAGAACTGATTTCGCTTCTCTAAATTCATTCGTAAGCTTCTTTCTAATGGCAGACATGTCACTATAAATTCCAATGTCGTATCTATAATCAAACTTTAAATGATAGTTGATTCCAAATTCTTGAATGGTAATTTCCGTGAGTTTATTATCAATACCAGAGAAGCTAATATTGTCAGACGCTTTTCTTTGTTGAAAGATAACTTTATCAACTTCCGGAAAGTGAGTACCACATTGTTTTTTTACTATCCTTCTCACATCATTTTTAAAGTGATGCCAAAAGTCACAATAGACTTGAATGAGAATAACATTCTTAAACTTCTGAATCATGAGTCCTGGAATACCATCAGCCTCAGCAAATGAAAGATAGAAGTTATCTCTATTTAATTTATTTTCAATACTTTTTCTTTTAAGAAAAGATTCTTCCAGCCTTTTATCAAATGATCGGATAAATCCATTTGGAGACTCTGGGAGTTCTGTTCCTATTTCCCAAACTCGTGCCTTAACTTTCTTATGGGCATGATCGTGAATAAGAAAAATTCTTTCATCACTTCTTGGATTTTTTCCTATGAGTAGTTTTTCATCAGTAGGGAATTCTTTAGTAAAGGAATCTGCAGTAACCCAAGGGTGTCCCTTTTTTGCTAATTTTATAGTTACAGGGTGAAGATCTACCCTTGGTAATTTATTTTTCTTTGCCATGATTTCTAATGCTCTTGTTTTAGGACCACCAACTTCTCAATGGCATTTTCAGTCATAAAAAGTAAGTGATTTGTTAGGGCGAATGGGTCATTAAATTCTTCAATTCCAATGTCAACGAGTCTCTCTTTCATGCTTAGGGCAAGTTCGCTATAAGGGTCAATTTCGTGACAAATCCCTTTAAGTTTAGCGATGAGTATTTCTAGGTTCATAATCTCTTCATTATTTGAGAGAGGCTGAATCTGTTTCGATTGTGAAGTTTCTATAGTTTCCATTTTCATTAAATTGAATATTCCAAAAAAAACTTTTAACGTCAATCGTCAATGCAAAATACATAGGTAAGTATGGAATATCTTATAACTTTATTTCCCCTCATATTATTAATTCCCCTAAGTCTGATGAAAGGACCCTCTGCGAAATCTTTCGATAATATAATCCAGCTGATAGAGGGGAAGGATTTTGAGAGTCCTAGGAGGCCAGATGACCTTTATAGGGCCACTAAACTTCTTTTAGAAATGCGCAAACTCTATGGTTCAAAAGTAAATGCGGGATTAATGCTGCTTAAACAAGAAGTCTTTAAGGCAAAATGGGACTTTAAGCATCTGCAGGCCTTGATGCACGGAGCATATTTTCAGCAATTGACTATGCTCATTCTGATAATAGCTATGGTTCTTATTACGAATACTATGTTTGAAACTCCGGTCTGGAGCTATGTGGTATTAGCTATCTTGCAAGTTGTGGCCGTAGTATTTCTCCATCTAAGCGCAAAAGCTCTCAGTAAGATGTATGTGCATGGAGGAAGGGTGAGATTTAACAATCTCTTGATCATTCAATGCCTCTCGATTAGTGGACTTTCTGTGAGTAAAGTTCTCTCCTACGTGAATTGGGCGGAGCTTGATGAGACTAGAGGAAAAAAGTTTGAAGAGTGGGACCGGCTATTTTCAGAGTCTCTATATCTGTGGCAGCAGTCGGGAACAGGCCTAGAGCAGAAGCTCAAAGAATTAACAGCGGAGCTTAAATACCTGAGAGAGAGTCATACTAAGAGTTACAAGGATTTTTTGAGTGGTTCGAAGTTCATATCCTTACTGATTAGTGGGTTTGTGAGTTATTTTGTTTATCTCTACAGTTTCATGTCTAAATTTATAGGTTAATTTAAATTGTTTTCACGTTATTTAAGCGCAGGGGCACATTGATATATGGGCCAAGCTGTAATAGTTTAAAGGGGAATTTTATAATCAATATGACACGTAGCAGGAGTCTCCATGGCACAACCAAATGATAAGCAAATTATCTACTCTATGAATAGAGTTGGTAAAGTTATTAAGAGTAAGCACATTCTAAAAAATATTAGTCTCTCGTACTTCTATGGCGCAAAAATTGGTGTACTAGGACTAAATGGTTCCGGTAAGTCTACACTATTAAAAATTCTCGCAGGACTTGATGAAGACCACTTAGGTGAAACTCATATCTCAAAAGGTTATACGGTCGGTTACTTAGAACAAGAGCCAACACTAGATCCAGATAAAACAGTAAAAGAAATTGTTCAAGAAGGTTGTCAGGAAGTTGTTGATTTACTCGCAAAGTTTGACGAGATGTCCATGAAGTTTTCCGAGCCTATGAGCGACGATGAAATGAATGACCTCTTAGATAAGCAAGCTAAGCTTCAAGACAAGCTTGATCACGCTGAAGCGTGGGAGCTTGATAGTAAGCTTGACCTCGCTATGGAAGCTCTCAGATGTCCTCCTAGTGATCAGAAGTGTGGTGTTCTCTCTGGTGGGGAAAAAAGACGTGTGGCACTTTGTAGAATACTTTTACAAAAACCAGACATTCTCCTTTTAGATGAACCAACAAACCACCTTGATGCTGAAACTGTTTGGTGGCTTGAAAGACATTTACAACAATACAAGGGAACAGTCATTGCCGTTACCCATGATAGATATTTCTTAGACAATGTTGCTGGGTGGATTTTAGAACTTGATAGAGGTCAAGGAATTCCATTTGAAGGAAATTACACTGATTGGTTAGATCAAAAATCTCAACGTCTTGCACAGGAAGAAAAAACTGAGTCTAAGAGACAACGTGCCATGAAAGAAGAGCTTGAGTGGATTAGAAGTTCCCCTAAAGCTCGTCAGGCAAAATCAAAAGCTAGAATTAAAAGTTATGAAGATAGATTTAAAGCTTCTCAAGATAAGAGAAACGAAACGAATGAACTCTTTATTCCTACAGGTCTAAGACTTGGAACTAGTGTTATCGAAGCTACAAATGTTGCCAAGGCCTTTGGTGATAAGGTTCTCTACGATAACTTAAACTTCTCACTACCTCCTGGAGGAGTCGTTGGGATAATTGGGGCCAACGGTGCTGGTAAGACGACTCTTTTTAAAATGATTACCGGTGAAGAAGAGGCAACTGGTGGAACTTTCAAAATTGGTGAGACAGTCAAGCTTAGTTATGTTGATCAAGGTAGAGCGCTAGAAGCTGGAAAAACTATTTATGAGACAATTTCTGGTGGAACTGAATTTATCAAACTCGGTGAGCAAGAAATAAACTCTAGGGCCTATATTGCAAAATTTAACTTTACTGGTGAAGAGCAGAAGAAACTAGTAACTGAAATATCTGGTGGTGAGAGAAATCGTGTTCACTTGGCTAAAACTCTTCTTACTGGTGGTAACGTTCTACTTCTAGATGAGCCTACCAACGATTTAGATGTAAATACTCTACAGGCCTTAGAAAAAGCGCTCGTAGACTTTCCTGGCTGTGCCGTTATCATTTCTCACGATAGAGCATTCTTAGATAGACTTGCGACTCATATCCTAGCTTTTGAAGGAAATGGAGAGACTATCTGGTTCGAAGGTAACTTTGCAGATTATGAAGAAGATAAGAAAAAACGTCTAGGGGACGCAGCTGTTAATCCTAAACGTCATACATATAAAAAACTTACAAGAGACTAGCTTTTGAAGGTATTTAAGTTTGGAGGTAGTAGTGTAAAAGACGCTACTGCCATGAAGGCCGTTTCGAAAATAATTATTGATAACGATGATTGTAGAATTGTTGTTATTAGTGCAACAAAGAATACGACTAATGAACTTGAATTAATTGCTAAAGAAAGTATTCATTCTATCCCAAAGTCTCAAGAACTTTGGGATAAGACCATCTCTCGTCATAGAGAAATTGCCAATGATTTACAAATTGATTGTGAATTTCAAGATTTAGATTCTGAAGTTTTGGAGCTTATTGGTAAGTTTAATAAATGCCAAATGATCTCCTCAGAGTACATGGATCAGTTGTACAGTATTGGTGAGAGACTATCGACTCGTATCCTCAGCGAATACTTAACTTCTCACCACTCTAAAACAGTTCTCTATAAAGATGTTCGAGAAGTTTTAATCACTAATGATAATTGGTCAAAAGCTTCTCCTCTAATTACCGAAATTCAAGATGCCTTTGATTTAAAATGGAAAGAAATATTAAAGAATTCCCTAATAGTGACACAGGGGTTTGTAGGAGTTACGACTGAAGGTAGAACAACAACTCTTGGTCGAGAGGGCTCTGATTTTACTGCTACAATTCTTGGAGAGTCCTTAGGTGCCAATGAAGTAATTATTTGGACAGATGTCACCGGTGTTGCGACTAGTGATCCGAGAGTTGTAGAAAATACCAAATTTATTAAAAAACTTAATTATGTAGAAGCTTCTGTGTTGGCAAAACTGGGTGCCAAAGTATTATTTGAAAGAACTTTGGAGCCAGCAATAAGGAAGGGCTTTTCTGTTATTGTTAAATCTACACTTACTCCTAGTGAATTAGGCTCTGTTATAAGTGATAGTCCTCCACACAATGGTCCAATGGCAGTCACAACACAAGGTGATATACTTTCAATTGTTGGGGATAAGCTTCTCAGTGAGAAGGCCCACTGTTCAAAGAGACTACTTGAAATGAATCAAATAGATTATCATGTGCATGAACAAGAGGATCATTTCATATGTTTTAAAATTCCTAGCTCACAAATGGATAAGGCATTAGATGTTGTTCATTGTTGGGTTCTAGAATTTCATCAAAATGAATAACTCCGTTCTCATGATTTAATAATTTAATAGCATGTGTAACTTTCTTTTCTTCCATAAAAATGATGACATCGATACCGTTGGCAATGAGTTCAAGCGCTAATGATTGATCCATTCCCTGTATATTTGAATAAAGACATAGAAGAGTAGCTAACCGTTGAGGTGCGCTGACAGCGCTATTAGCGTGAAGTGTGCTGATGAGGCCTTTGTGTCCATTATTTGAATTTAAAATTAAAGGTACCACTTCATTGGAGCGTATTTCTCCAACAATCAACCTGTCAGGTCTCATGCGAAGAGAGTAAGCGCAAAAGTCTTTTAAGGAGTGACCTGGAAGTTTATTTGAGACAAGTCTCGTGCAGCAATTATTAGGGGAGATGATTTCATGAGTATCTTCTATGATAAATAGGTGCTCATTTTCTTCTACATGATTGAGAAGACTTGAGAGAAAAGATGTTTTACCTGAACCTGTAGCGCCACAAATGAGAAGATTGCTCTTTCCATAAAATACATTCATGATGATTTTTTCTTCCTCAACACTTTTAAAGTACTTCTCAATTGGATATGTTTTCTTTGAGTGAAAGCGAATTGAGCACTTGTGGGAATGCTCCTGGCTTAAACTTTTATGCGTAAGTGTTATTCTACATGGATTGCCAAGTACAATTGATTTAAAACTAACAAAGGGGTTAGATAAGTTCCAATCGATGCCTTTTTTTAAACATAGAAGCTCATAGGAGATTTCTAAGTCTTCATCAGTTAAATCAATTTCACTATTAACCGACTTTTCTGAATAAATGAAAATTGAATTCTTTGGATTATGGATGATTATCTCTTCTACTCCTTCTGAAAGAGTTAAATAAAGTAATTGGTTTAATTTATTAAACCAGTTAGCGAGTTCATATTTTGGAAGGAGAATACTCCAGTCTTCACCGAATTCAATATTTAGGTGTCGCTCTATTGAAGAGGGTGTAGGGAAGGCACTTCTTTGAATGGATTCTCTTATATAATTTCTCGCAAGGTCGTAGAGATCGTTATTGATTTTCATTATAGCCTCTCTAATTGAAGATAGAGTTTAATATTCTTAAAAGTTTCTATTTCTGTATTGGAGGTGAATAGTCTTCCTAGGATAGGTAGGCGTGAGAGATAACTTAGGGAGCTTAATTCATTTTGAATTCCTCTATGTGATATGTTTACTACCTCTAGAGTTTTTTTCAATTTTATATTTAACCTAGAACTTGTTCTATTTGATGTTATTGATGTTGTACCTGAACTTGTATTTGGCCTTGAGAGTTCAGTTTGTATATTTAGAAAGTATTGATCTCCTTCTTTTTCAATTAAAGCGGATACTTTTAAACCCGCAAACTTCCACTCAGTATAAAGATCATCTTTTAATTTATTTGAAAAAGGTATTTCACTTCCAATACTAAATTGACTCTTACTTCCAACTCGTAAAATAATTTCAGGTGTGGCCATGGAGGACAATTTCACTTTTGTATTATTTATATTGACTTGGTTTTCACCAATGAACCCATTAAAATCCTTATTTATTAAGGAAAATACTTTTCCTGAGATTTTATGAAGACCCAATTGTAAAATATCTCTATTTGCAGATTCAGTGAGAATGAGTTTTGTCTTTAATCTATAATTTGGAAGCATTAGGGTTTCATTGACTCGAATGAGTTTTAAAGGAATATTTTTGAGCCAGAACTTTTGAATACCGACTAAATCGATTTTAGATTTTGGGATCGTACAGGTGATAGGAAGTGTTTCAAATGTACATTTTACATTTGTTATTTTTCTTTTAATAAAGCTAGAGTAAATTTTTGACGCCAATATCTTTTTGAATGTTTTTGAAAACCTATAGTGGTCGCTTAGTTTGAAAATCTTATCCTTCCTACTTTGTTTCAATTTCCAAACGATTGATAGTTGAGGGAAGTTTTCAACAAGATTACAAACTTTGATTTCACCATTTTTGATTTGTGAATCCAACCCTAAGGCACTTAACGAATAGTTTACGGACTTAAGTTCTCCTGCCAATTTCTTAGTCATAACAATAAATCTAAACTCTTTCTGAGAGCTCTTTTGCCATACTTTAACTGTGCTTAGTCCCTGTTGCTTGGCCCTAATGAGAAGAGTTTTCTTGGTGCTAGAAAGCTTAGCTGAGATGATCTCTCTATTGCTAAGTGCGTAATTTTTAAGGTGATTTAGTTTAATTTGGTGATATTCCCCAATTCCTAGGTACTTTGTATTTTGCTGTTTAATACTGTTATTTCCACAACTTAGAGTGTTTGGAGAAAGGAAAGAGAAAGATAGGAGTATAATTATTTTGACAAGTTGGCCCTGGATGGGTAAAAAATGTCTTCGATATAAGAAATTATCAAATAAATTAGAATAGTTTTTGAAATATAGGGGAGATATCATGGTATCTAATACAAGAGTTACAAAGAACAAAAGATCAAACAAGAAAGTTAAAGCTGGTTCAAGAAGAAAAGCGGCTAATAGAAACAAGGGAACAACTCCTAAGTTTGCAATTCACCAAGATAAATAGTCTTAGTGATATATAAAAGGTAGCTTCTGCTACTTTTTTTGTTACGCTCACCTAATGGTGGGCTTTTTTTATTTCCAAAACACTCCAAGCATTTCGCTCATTAGTTTCTCATTTCTATAGACCACTCTTACTTCTCCATTCTCTAGACACAGTTGTGTAGCAAGGGCATTTGATTTTTTACAAGGATTTTCTTTCACTTCCTGTAGATGATAAATCTCTCTTGTTAAGTAGAATTGCTCCTTCATTATCTTCTCTGTTTGTGAGGCCATCTCTCTCTCTGCAGCTTTGTAAGTAATAAGTATAAGAGGTGTGGCAAAAGTACTGGCTTGGAAGAAAATGATTAGGCTATAGCAGAATTTCATAAGATACCTTTTTGTTATTGGTAATTTTTCTTTTAGGGATGAGTTTCCATCCTCTTGGGTTTTCAACAATTTTAGAAACACTTGTAGAGGGGAGCTCTACTTTTATCAAGACAAAGCTAGTGTCTAGATTTTTTGAGTCTAGAACTTGAACTTTTTCAATCTCTAGTCTTTTTTCTTTATGGAAGAGATTTGCTTCTCTTTCACTCTTGGGGATAAGTGATTGAACCTCTAAGCTCATTTGAACGTGACCATCTTTAATCTGATTATCAATTTCTACCTCCTCGGTAACACTCTCTGTAGTAAGGGTTCTAAGTAGGTGTGAAAGAATGAAAATTAGCAGAAATCTAAGGATTGCCTTCTTTTGAAACTCTTGTCTTTTCTTACTGGTAGACTCTTTGAATTTTTGAAGTTGTAAACTTATTCCATTTTCTTGTGAATTCATTTAAGTCCCTTTTTTCTATTTCTTGTAAGTGAATTGTGAGTTTACAAAAACTCAATATGCTTAAACTTAAGAAGAATAGGAATATTGCTAACTCTATTTGGGCAATTCCTTTATTGTTCAAATACTTTCCTCTCTTGTGTAAATCGATACTTCGGTATCTAGGTTGTTATCTAGGGTAAAAGTTGATTTGAAAATGATTGGTCTGATTTTTAATGAGACTTTTTCAATACTGAAATAGCGTATGGAGAACTTCTTTAGCTTGAGTGTTGTTGTTTCATCATTGTCTCTTTTAAAGGTAGTCTTAAAATTCAGATCAAAGGGAAGATTTTGAATAATGATTGCTTTGGTTATTGTTGAGCAATTTTTCAATGAATAGACTTTTCTATAAAATTTAAAAAGAGAATACTGTTGCTTGATTTTCGCTAACTTTATAGTGGCATTAGCAGCTTGAGCGACATAAGGAATACCTGAATATTTGAAGGGGAGAGTACTTACTAGAAGCAGATTTATACTATTCACTTCAGTTATAAATTTTGCTTCATAGTACTGAGACTCTCTTAAACAAAGAAGTGAGGAGTAGCGAAGACGATTTTTTTTTAGATGGATGACTTTGTTAAGAACTAGCGCTGTCACTCCACTCAGTGCAAGTAGAAGTAATAAACAAAGAAAAATCTGACTTGATCCTTTTTCATTTAATTTCATTTTTCTATTTCAATTTTATTATTAATCAAAATACTACTTTTTAGAACTTTGATAGTTGTTAATTTTTGACATTGATAGAAGTATTGTTCTTTATTCGTTATTAAAGACCTAGAGATTGCTCTCACTCTTCTGTGGTGAAGTTGCGATTGGCAATTTGATTCTTGGAGAACTTTCCAAGAACCAAAGAGTGCCAGCAGGGAAATCTTAAAAAGAACAATTTGCGATAAAATGATCATGAATTAATTCACAGGAATTGTTCTTACAATTTCTTTTCTCATTTTTTCTACTCGTTTATGAACGCTTGCTCCAAATTGCTTCATTGCGACTAGGCAAAAGATTCCTACCAAAGATGAGATAATGACGTACTCCATAACCCCTTGACCATTTTGCTTTTTTAAATTTCTTGTAACCTTAGACATAACTTCTCCTTTGAAAGCTCGATTAACACTAAGCAAGCGAGCGACCAAGTAGGGTTCTTAAAATTCAAGCCCTTATAAGTTAAGTAGTTCAGGTTTTGAATCACTAGGTAAAAATAACTACCTGAAATTACGATTGCGTGGAATTTTAGAGAAGACTAAAATAAGTGTATGGATGATAAAACTAAATTATATGTACTAGCAAAGAAAGAAGTCTTCTTGATCTTCGTTTTCATGATTTTAATTTCACTAACTTCATTTCTGTTAGGAGTGAAAATAGGGGTTAATAATTCATTTGAAAGCTCAGGATTTACTCGAGAGGATATGAAAAATGTTGAAATTATGTCTCCCGATGAAGAAAAGGTGACCGATCTCGAAACTTCAATGAGCAAAGTCGATCAAGATGCGACATATAAAGCTTTAAAAGAAAAGACCAACTCTTCACTTAGGAAAAAGATTGAAAATGAATTTTCTAATGAGGATATGAAATTTAATATAAAAAAACCTGAAGCTAAGATGAAAGACGAAGCTCCAGTCATTGAAAAAAAATCTACAAATGTGATGGCTCCAGCAACAGCTCCTGTAGTTAACAAGAAAGATGAATTTTCTGGAAAACACTCTATTCAAGTAGGCTCTTTTCCTTCAATAAATGAAGCAGAGCTATTTGCTAAAGGTTTTAAGGCAAGAGGATATACTCCTATCATTAATCAAGTTGAACTTAGCCACAGAGGAACTTGGTTTAGAGTAAGTCTTGGTGTGTTTGAAAATGTTTCTGAGGCCAAGGAATATGTTATTGAGCACAGATCATTATTTGAGTCTTCAGACTATCACTTTGTCCAATTTGAATAATTCCTAAAACAAAAAAACTTTGATATAATACATTCATATTATTTACTAAAGGTAGTTTTATGGAAAATCTTTACAGTTTAGTTATGGCCGGTGGTCAAGGGACTCGGTTTTGGCCAGAGTCAACTTCAAAAAAACCAAAACAATATCTTTCACTTGTTTCAGAGAAGAGTCTCTTAGAAGAGACTCTAGATCGTCTAGATGGTCTCATTCCAACTGACAAAAGATATATAGTGACTGTAAGAGAGCAGGAACAATTAGTTTATTCTAATTCCAAAAATAAAATTGGTGAGAATGGAGTTATATTTGAACCAAGTGGTAGAAATACAGCACCATGTATCCTTTTGTCTTTAGCGACACTATTAAAACAAGGTGCTTCTCGCGAAGACGTCGTGGCCATATTGCCATCAGATCACGTCATTTTAAATAGATCAGGGTTTCAACAAACTCTTTCACAGGCTTCAAAGGTTGCAGTTGGGCAAAAGAGAATTGTAACGATTGGCATACCTCCTCACTTTCCCCATACAGGTTATGGTTATATTCAAAAAGGTGATGAATTAGAAGAAGGTTCATTTATTGTAAGTTCTTTTAAAGAAAAGCCTAACTTTGAAACTGCTAAGAAGTACCTTGAAGAAGGTAAGTATTTTTGGAATGCTGGGATGTTTGTCGCTCAAATTGGTGTTCTTCTTGCTGAGTTTGAGAAACATTCTCCAAGTACTTATGAGTTCTATGAACAATTATACAATGCTGTAGGAGATAAAGATCTCGTAAGCAAAGTCTATTCTCAGATTCCTGCAGACTCTATTGATTATGCCGTGATGGAAAAGTCAGATAAGGTGGCCCTTTGTCAGGCAAACTTTGATTGGAATGACCTAGGGTCATGGGACGCATTAGCTACTGTTATTGATGAGACAGATGACAATACTCTGGTTAGCGCAAAAGGACATTACTTTGAAGAAGCCAAGGGGAATATTATTTATGCTCCTGAGCAATTTGTAAGCCTAGTAAATGTTCAAGATTTAATTGTGATTGCAAATGGAAAGAATGTGGTCGTTCTACCTAAGAGCGACTCACAAAAAGTTAAAAATATCGTAAATTTTCTAAAAGATTCAAAATGGGGTAAAGAGCTGTTATAGCTCTTTACCTTGTGGGTATTGTTTCAAAACTCTTTCAAATACATCATTAGTAGACTTTAAAAATATCTTCTTTATTTCATCTTTAGTAGGCATTGGAAGAGTCAGGCTAGAGTCTTTCTCTATAAGAAGTTTTTCTAAAGTGTTATGAAATACTTCTGCGCTTTGAGTTTTGCTGGCTTCAAAACTAGCTTCTTGAACTAGAGTGTATAAGTCATCTCTTTTAAAATTTGTCGTCTCAATAAGATGGTGAAGGTAGTAACTAGAAAGATAAGTACAGTTCTCAAAAACTCTATTTGTAATGACATCTTCATTGAATACGAGGTTTTTAACGGTAGAAGTTAATCTTGTTAATGAATAGAAGAGAATCCCAAAAGTGTCCGGTAGATACATTCTCTCTGCACTTGAGTGGGATATGTCTCTTTCATGCCACAGTACAATATTATCTAGCGCAAGGCCTATGTGTGATCTAAGCATTCTCGCCATTCCCGTTAAGTTCTCACCACTGATAGGGTTTTTCTTATGAGGCATGGTAGAAGAACCTTTCTGGCCTTTAGCGAAGCCTTCATGTAGTTCTCCTACGTCAGAGCGATGAAGGTGTCTAATCTCAACAGAGATTCTTTCAATGGCAGCTCCTGTCATAGAAATTATAGAAACAAGTTTTGCTATTCTATCTCTTGGAATGACTTGAGTACTGTGCTCTTCTGGAAGAACTCCTAGTTCTTTTGCTGCAATTGCTTCTAGTTTTGGTTCTAAGATTGTGTAGTTTCCAACCGCTCCAGAAAATTGAACTCTTAAATCGTTCTTATAGAAGTCTTCTAGCTCTTGATATCTTCTGCAAAACTCAGCGTAGTGACCAAGAAGCTTTTGACCAAAGCTAAATGGCTCGGCATACATTCCGTGTGATCTACCGATAGTCGCAGTTTCCTTCATTTCGTTAGCTCTAAGGAGCAGTGAATTTAGAAGGGCCTTAAAGGCCGGAAGAATTTGTTCTAAAGATTGTTTAATTTGTAGTGTCAGTGATGAATCAATAATATCACTTGATGTCACACCAAAGTGAAAATATTTTCCAATTTCCGGTTCTAAGTTTTCAGTAATCGATGAGCAAAAGGCTATAATGTCATGTCTTGTTTGAAGTTCAATCTCATTTATTCTATCGATATTTATTGTAGCTTTCTCTCTGATCTTGTCACTTGATCCTACAGGAACTTTCTCACCTTCGAGAGCTTTTAGAATAGCTAGTTCTACTTCGAGATAAGTTTTAAACTTATTTTCTTCGGACCAAATATTAGAAATTTCTTTTTTGTCGTAACGAGAAATCATGTGAGAGGCTCCAAGTTGTGACTCCCACATGTTGAGTAGGGGAGTCTTTTAAAAATAATATGATAAATCAATAGCAAAAGTTGTCCATTGCAACAAGAGTGATTTTGCACTACTTGTCTCATTTTCTGTAATCTCGGCACGTTTGACCTGGGCCAAATTGTAACTAAATTTTCCTCCCCAGTGGAAGGATTCACTTGTACGATAGTGAAGACCAAAGTCAGCTTTCATACCAAATCCACTGTAAGAATCTCCTAAGTCTGTTGAAGTCTTATTATAGTTCACATAGGCCGCAACAGTTTCAAAGAGATTGTCACTTGCGAACAGTGTTTGAATTAAACTTGTTCTATATGAAAGACCTGTTCCAAGAGTTGAGGTTGTAAGATTTTGTTCATCCACTTCTGTACTTGTACTTGTTAGAAATTGCCCGTTGTCATCAGCAATATTTGAAAAAGTCGCAGTGGTTTGAGCGAAGTAAAACTCCCACCAAGCATGATCAAATTTCTTGGCATATTCAAATTCAAATCCAGAGATTCCCGCAAGCTTCATAGGGTTTGAGTTTATATGATAGAGGATAGAGATTCTGCTACCATCGTCGGCGGTAGAGAAGCTATCAAGAGATAGTCCCTTTTCTAAATCATACTTTTTAATACGTAGATCTTCATCAAACGATTTTTCTTCAGTTGATTTTCCTGACTTCAAGAATTTTAAGTCACCCTCTAGATCTTTATCAGTAGGGGGGACCGTAGAAACTTCTTGAGCGTTTGCCGAAGAAAAAGTAATTAGCAGTAAAGCGAGTAGTAAAATAATGTTTTTCATTTAGCTTTCCCCTTTACCTTTATAATGAGATTTTCGAAGTTTTCTCCTGGGAAATCTTCAAGCCCTATGAGTCGAGCCAGTTCAACTTTATTTAAAAGGTGTAAGAAACGGTTTGATTCAAGAAGAGTCTCAGTTTCAGTAAGTTCGATGAGAGTATTTTTAAAATCTATATAGCGAGCTTTCTTATTCATGTAGTTTTCTAGAATTGTATCAAAAGTTTTTTGTAGAGTTGGAATTCTAGCATCAAGAATATTAATTTGGTTTTGAAGGTGATTCACGGTGAAGTAAGTCGTCTTTATTAATGCGTCGACACTTCTGTGTATCTGGGCTTTTTTGGTAAAAGCAATATGCTTTGAGAGAAAAGATGTTCTCGTCTTGCGATCATTGAAAAGTCCACCACTTCCTGTTAGCGACCAAGTGGCATTAATTGAAGCAACGAGGTCTACATTTGAGTTTCCAGTTCCTGTGCTGTAATTCGTTCTATTAGTAGAGCTATTAAAGCGGTAGTCGTAAGCTCCAAGTTTGACACTTATTTTAGGAAGAGGAAGGTTTTCCTTTAGGGCCAACTCGTAACTTCTCTTGGCGTTTTGAACATTCTTCTGTGCGTCTAAAGCGTCAGGGTTGTTCTTTCTTGAGAGCCTAATCGCCTCCTCTAGGGAAGTGTTTAGGACTTCATATTTCAATCTATCTCTAAGAATATACTTAGTTCCAACTTCGTCATTGATTAGAAGCGCAACCGATTCATTTTGAATTTGTACATTATTTTTAGCTTCATGATATTCATTTTGAGCACGTAGATATTCAGCTCTTGCTAAGTAATAATCTTGCTTTGTGATCTTCTTTAAAGATATTTTCTCTCTATTTAATCTGTAAATAAATGAAGCATGTCTAAGTTGATCTCTCTTAATTCTTTCAGCTTCTTTTAGGTAGTAGAGCTTGAAATACGAAATTATGAGATTATGTTTTAAATCTCTTGATTCTTCTCTTAAGCTTTCTTTACCTCTTTTATAGTCGGCCTTGGTATTTAAGTATTGGAGATAATCTTTTCCCCAGTTGAATACTGTGTAGTCTCCAAAGTCTAAAGATAAAGTACCATCTGGTCTTTTTGATCTAGGATTTGTGTTGTTAGAACCTTTAATTAAGGTTCCAAGTTTTTGATCACTAGTCATGAGGGATAGACTTACTTTAGGAAGCCAGAAATCTTCCCATGAGTCTTTCCATGAAAGTTCTAATATTTCTTTATCGTACTTTCTAACTTCTTGATCGTAGTTCTTTCTAAGACCTTGTTCGATCACATCATTAAGATATAAAGCTTTAGTGTTGGTACGACTTTGAACTCTTTGGTCAAGGGATTGAATGTAAGAGTCTGAGTTCAGTTGCCTTGGTGTTGTTTGTGCCCAGATGGAACTAATTGAACCAGTGGAGAAAACAATCAAAGCAACCGCCACTTTGTTGGCAGTTTTATTCATGAATCCGTTCATTTAAAATGTCTCTTTTTTTGTGTGTGTTTAGAAATGATACGAAAAAAATTTAGACGTGCAAAGGAAAGAATTTACTTTGTCTGAAGGTTTTTAAAGAGTAAGTCCTGGGCAGCCAGTTCTTACAATGCTTTCTTCATAGTGATTGATTTTAATCAGAGAGAGGCGAAGTTCATTTTTTAATTTTCCATAATTGTCTATGAGCTTCGTTTTTACGGAATTCTTCTCTTTGGGAACATATTTTAAGAGTTTTCTATTTCTTGTAATAAGCTCCATGAGCTTTTGTTTATGGGAGACTTTCTGGTTTCGCTTGTTTAGTAACTCTTCGCATCGTCTGGATATACTAGGGTCTGTGACTACTGTATTTTCGTAATCTTGGGCCAAGCTCATATGGGAGTTGAAGAAGGTGCAGAGCATAAATATCATTAAAATCAATTTTCTACTTATCATTTTCAATTAATATCATAACATACCTTGGAAGTTTCAATTGAAAGTGATAAATTCTACCCTTAAATCACGGAGATGATTTTTGAATAACTTAAGAGTTCTAGTACTCATTCCTGCTCGCTATGCGTCGTCAAGGTTTCCCGGAAAACCATTAGCTGTCATCTCTAAAAAATCAATGATTCAAAGAGTTTATGATAATTGTTCAAAGATTAAGAACGATCTTTCGAGTTCTACCGTTTGTGTTGTCACAGATGATCAAAGAATTGAAGATCATGTTTTAAGTTTTGGTGGCAAAGTTGTGCGAGTTGATGATGATGTACCCTCCGGTTCTGAACGAATTGCCTTGGCCCTTACAAGATTCTTTTCAAACGAAAAATGGGACCTCGTTATAAACGTTCAGGGCGATGAGCCATTAATAGAGAGTGATTTGCTTTTTAGATTAGCGAGATTTCACTCGCAAAGCTCATTTGATATGGCCACAGTGGTGAAACCTTTTGTTGGATTTCCCGACGAACACCTTGATCCCAATAAAGTAAAGGCGATTTATAGTCCCATAAAGGGACAGTGTTTATATTTTTCTCGCTCTAGATTACCTTTCTATAGAGATGAAACAGAACAACAGAAGTGGCATCTTCATATAGGAATCTATTCTTTTAGACCAAGTGTCTTAAATGACTTTTGTAATCTAGCTGATTCTTATTATGAAAATATAGAGAAATTAGAACAATTAAGGGCCCTTGAAAATGGTTACACCATTGGGGCGATAGAAACAGATATGACCCTTATGGGAGTTGATGTTCCTGAAGATATAGAGAAACTTGAAGGAGTACTCGGTGAAAGTTAAAAAGAATCCTAAGAAGTTTATTTTTATTACTGGGGGAGTAGCTAGTTCTCTTGGTAAAGGTTTAGCCGCTGCAAGTATTGCAGGTCTTCTAGAAAGAAGAGGCTTAAAAGTAAATATGCTAAAAATGGATCCTTATATAAATGTAGATCCAGGGACAATGAGTCCTACTCAGCACGGTGAAGTTTTTGTCACTGATGACGGGGCAGAAACTGATCTTGATTTAGGGCACTATGAAAGGTTTACCTCTCTCACTCTAACAAGAACAAGTAACTTCACAACTGGACAAGTTTATTTAAAAGTTATTGAAAATGAACGAGCAGGAAAATATCTAGGAAAAACTGTTCAAGTTGTTCCGCATATTACTAATGAAATTAAAAGAAGAATTCATGTGGCCGCTGAGGAAGCAGAAATTCTCCTTGGTGAAATTGGAGGGACAATTGGTGATATTGAATCTCAACCATTTGTAGAGTCAATTAGACAGCTGGCCCATGATGTTGGACCTGAGAATGTATTATTTGTTCACCTGGTTCTTGTTCCTTATCTAGGAGCGGCTGGAGAGTTGAAAACGAAACCAGCACAGCATTCGGTAAAAGAGTTGCGTTCAATGGGACTCTTTCCACAAATCATTATTTGTAGATCTGATAGGGACGTTGAATCATCGCTAATTGATAAAATCTCATTATTTTGTAATGTCTCTAAAGAAAATGTATTCCAATCCATTGATGTAGATACTATTTATAAAGTTCCTCTAAGTTTTCATGATCAGGGTCTAGATCAAAAAGTTGCTGATCACCTCGGAATCTGGGCTTCTGCTCCAAAAATTGGTGACCTGCAAAAAGTCGTTTACAACTTTGAAAATCCACTTAGAAAAGTGAAAATTGGAATTGTTGGTAAATATACAGAACTTATTGAATCTTATAAGTCTTTAGATGAGGCACTAAATCATGCAGCAAACTCATGCCAGCTTGAATTAGAACCTATCTATATTGATGCCGAAGAACTAGAAAAAGGAAATGATCAAATATTAAAAGAAATTCAAGGGATTCTTGTTCCTGGTGGATTTGGTCAACGTGGTACTGAAGGAAAAATTAGTGCTATTAAATTTGCCAGAGAAAATAACCTACCTTTCTTTGGGATTTGTCTTGGAATGCAACTGGCAATGGTTGAATTTGCAAGAAATGTTGTAGGACTAGAAAGGGCCACTAGTGAAGAGTTTGAAAGTGGCGGAGACCACGTCATTCACTATATGGAAGGTCAAAGTAAAGAAGGTGCAAAAGGCGGTAATATGAGACTTGGTGCCTATAAGTGTGAATTGGAAAAGGGTTCTAAGGCCCATGACATTTATGGAAGTGAAATCATTTCAGAAAGACACCGTCATAGACTCGAAGTTAATAATTTATACGTAGGAAAAATTTGTGAAGCAGGAATGACTGTTTCAGGAGTAAATAAGGAGCTTGATCTGGTAGAAGTTATTGAACTTCAAAGTCATGATCATTTTATTGCTTGTCAGTATCATCCTGAATTTAAATCAAAACCTTATACTCCACATCCACTCTTTAAAACATTTATAGAAAAGGCAGATAAATATGGAAAATAAACTAATGGATTTCTTTATAGGACCTTGTGTTTTAGAAAGTGAAGCAATGGCCATGGATATAGCAGGGAGACTTGTTGAAGATCTTGCTGAATTTAAAGGTAAAATAAATTTTCATTTTAAAGGAAGTTTCGATAAGGCGAATAGATCGTCAATCAATTCTTACCGAGGCCCAGGTATTGAAAAAGGTTTGGCTATTTTAGAAAAAATAAGCAAGACATATGATATTCAAACAATCACTGATTTTCATTTTCCTGAGCAGGCAAATGAAGTTGCGTCTGTTGTTCATACTCTGCAAGTTCCAGCATTTCTTTGTCGGCAAACTGACATGATTATCGCAGGGGCAGAAGCTTGTAAGAAATATGACGGGCAGTTAAAAATTAAGAAAGGACAATTTCTAAGTCCTGAAGAAACAAAGAATATTGTCGATAAAGCATCTAACTTTCTTTCGAAAGATAAAATACTACTAACTGAGCGAGGAACAAGTTTTGGTTACAATAACTTAGTTGTAGATATGGCCAGTTTTCAAATAATGAAAAGTTTTGGAGTGAGAACAATTCACGACGCTACTCATTGTGTTCAACGTCCTGGTGGATTAGGAACTTCCACTGGTGGTAAGCGTGAACAGATTTTTACTTTAGCCAAAGCTGCTGTGGCCGCTGGCGCAGATGGTATTTTTATGGAATGCCACCAAAATCCTGATAAAGCTCTTTCAGACCCTACAACTTGTCTTCCTTTAGATGAAGTACAAAGTATTGTAAGAAAATTATTAAAACTAAAAGAGGTTGTTAATGAGCTCTAACTTGAGAGAAATTGCAAAGAAATTTGAAGATAAGCTTTCGAAAATTAAAGTTGTGGCCTTTGATGTTGATGGAATTCTAACTGATGGAAAAGTTTGGTATTCTGGTGATGAGATGGGCTGGAACCGAGTCACTAATACAAGTGATGGTTATGGTTTAAAGATGCTTAAAGAATTTGGTTTTAAAGTCGGAGTGATTACCGGTGGAGATTCCCTAAGTGTTATAAAGAGATTTAAGGAAAACCTTAAACTTGACTTTGTTTACGCTGGAAACGAAGACAAGAGAGAATCTTATAAGAAATTATTAGATGAGGGATATAAGCCTGAAGAAATTCTCTACATGGGGGATGAGTTTTTTGACCTTCCCTTACTTATGGCGAGTGGTTTCTCTGTCACTGTTCCAAGTGCAAGCTTAGAAATTCAAGAAAGGGTTGATTATATCACTTCTATTTCTGGAACAGGTTCTGCCAGAGAAGTCATAGATATATTGAGATATTCGAGAAACCTATATCCAAAAATTAAAGATATGAATGGAGAATTCATTAAATTTAATTAATTTTTTAAGGGGAGCTTGATAATAAAATGTGCTCCCTGTTCTGACTCTTTTAAAATCAAGTCGCCTTTCATCTCTTTCATTATTGACTTAGAAATACTTAAGCCAAGGCCCGTTCCTTTTCCTTTTTCCTTCGTGGTGAAGAAAGGGGTGAAGATCTTTTCAACCATAGAACTTGGTATTCCTGTACCTGAATCTAAAATTCCTAGGTAGCAGTATCCATTTTCACTTCTGTTGGTAATGGTTATTTTCTTAACAGAGCAATTCTCCAATGCATCTATTGAGTTATTTAGTAAATTGATAAGAACCTGTGAAAATTGTGTTTCTTTGATGAAGACATTTAATTCACTATCCATATCTTCAATTAATATTCTCACTTTTTGTTTCTTAATTTTTGATTCTATGAAGATGAGAGTTTTATCAATTAAGATTTTTAATTTCTTATTATCCTGCTTGTCTTTACTGCTCTCTCTAGAGAAATCTAAGAGATTTGAAATAATAGATGAGGTTCTTGTTACAGAGTCATCAATATTATTTAAACATCTTTCTATTTTTTCTGATTTCTTAGCGTTTGTGATCTTTAAGAAGTGAAATTCATCTTCAAGAATAGAAAGTGAGAGAGAGATGACTCCCATAGGGTTATTGACTTCATGTGCAATACTACTGGCGACCTCTCCAAGAGCTGCTAGCTTTTGATTATGAATCGATTTTGCTCTTTCTAATTCGATTTCTACTTGTGCTTTGACTTTCTCACTATTATCGAAACATTGAGCAAAGTAGATTTCTTCATGCTTATCTTTATTTATTGTCCAAAGAGAATATTTCCATTCTTTTTTATTTTTAAAAATTATCTCTTCATTGAAGATCTCATTGTTTACTTCTAGCTTGTTGAGTAGTTGTTTAAAGGAGTAACTTTCATTTAAGAGTGAGTCCTGAACTATATTTTCTCCGACTTTTTCTAGATCTAGGAAGTTCTTTGCTGACTCATTTAATTGAATGATAGTGCCATCATTATCCCAAATGAGTATTGGAAGTTGTGAAGAGTTGATAAACCTAGAGAGCTGGTTTTTCTTAATTTTAAAATTTTGAAATACTGTAGAAAAATCATCACTAATAATATTAAATTCCTCTATCGAGCTCTTTTTGTAAGTAGAGAGATTATCATCTTCAATGGTTGAGTGTAAGAAATTGAGTAATCTTTTAAGGTTAGGAGTGAGTAGGGCATGAGTTAATAACATGGAAATAAAAGCTAAGATAAATGTCAGCACAACTGTATAAATAACATATTTAAAATAGGATTGTCTGAGCTCTTCAATAAGAAGTGAGGATGTTTCAAAATATATATTTAAATCGACATCCTCGAAAATATCTAATTTTCCTGAGTAGTATATTTTTTGATCTGTTGAAAATAACTTCTGACTAAATGAGCTTTGAAATATTTTTCTTTCTTCTTCCTTTAATGGTCTAATTCCTGCAATGAATTTATCTCCTAGAAACACAAAAAGGTTGTGATGATTAATTCTATCTGAAATTTTAGAGAGAAGTTCTAGATTATTATTAAGTAAGATTCCTGTGTGTATGGTCGCTAGAACCTTTCCGCTATTTGTAGAGATAATTGGTTTTTTTGTGAAAATAACAACGTTTGAGTTATTATAAACACCAAAAGAAAGAGTTTCATTTGATTTTCTTTCTAGATATTCTTCAATGATTGAGCTGTCATCGTGTAAATTGATACTGACATCTATTGTTTCCTTACTCTGATCAAAACTAATAAATAGAAAATCTGAACTACTGAAATCTGTTGAAATTTCTTCTAGTACTTTTTTTACTTTTTTAAAATTGTCTTCTTCTAAGCTCTTGATGATTTCTTTATTTTCAGATATAGAATTTAGTGAATTATTCATTATTTTAAATTCTGAATTCAAAAATAATTGAGTGAGCTTTAGGTCTTCCTCAAAGTCTTGAATAAGTTTTTCTTCAAAGAGTTGTGAGGACGTTTGATACTGTATATAGATAATAGGAGTCGCCACAACTAAAATCGTTATGAGAATATTGAAACCTATAATAGCTGAAAGTCTGTAATCTTTTTTCTTCATTAACGAGAATACCTAAAAGATCTTTTCTTTAATTTTTCGATCTCTTCTTTAGTCGTACTTTTATCTATGATAACCATTTCTCCAGAAAAAACTCTTGGTATTAATGATGATCTATCCTCTAATTCATATTTTATGGCCTCTGCCATGGCCACTCCATTGTCATCATTTATTCGCATCACTGTTAAATCTATTCCATTTTTTTTCAAAGATAAACTTTCAAGTTCTGCACTTCCGCCACCCCATCCGTTTATAGTAAAATCTAACTTATTTTTTTTAGAGAACTTTGCAGAAGTGATGGCGATATCAGTAGAACAAGAAAAGACGAGCTGAATGTCTTTTTCATTTGTGGTGAGGTCTTCTAATGCCTTCTTGATCTTATTTTCATCATTGTCGGTATAATATCTTCCAACGAGTTTCCATTTCTTGTGTTGCTTTAAATTACCTATGAAAGAGTCTCCGCGCATTTTACTAACGTAACCATCTGTTAGGTACAGCATGGCAAACTTGCCTCCATTAGGATGAATTTGTAAGATGCGATCAAGTAGTAGTTTACTTCCTAACTGGTGATCAAAACCCACATATAAGAATGGAGGGTGATTTTTCCAAAGCTTCAGGGGAGTCGTAATATTTTGTAGGATGACTTTGGTTTTTCCCTTACTAAGTATTTGAGTGATAATTTTTTGATGTTTCTTAGCATCTAAAGTGAATATTAAGTAATCTGGGTTTCCCTTTAAACTTTGCAATATATGCTTTGCTTGTTTTCTTATCTCAACACCAGGCTTTGTGAAGAATTCTTCTATTTGATATTTTATATTTAGAAGATCGAGTCTGGCCTTAAAAGAGGAGAGGCTTCGCTTCCAGTAGTCTGAGATTTGTTTTCCAGGATAGATCACAGAAATTTTAATGGGTCTTCGCTGCTTCGCTTTTACTTGAATTGGAAGATTTGTGACAACTTTCGAAAAATCATTTAAAAGTTGTTCTTGTTTAGGATGGTGTTTGAAGTATTCATTTATATGCCAGAACTCGTCTGAATGAGAATTTAATGAAATTAAGAGGCATAAATATATTGATATTTTCTTCATTTAAATTCCTGATTAAGATATATTCTTATCGGAAGTTGCTGAAATTACTTAAGAGATTAGTGGTGAGGCTTGACTGTAGGTTCGAGAGTCGTTAAATAGTTGAGCGTAGTACTTAGTTTAAAATTTTAGGAATAACATGAAAGAATTAAATAATCTAAAAGCACTTCTCGACACTGAATACGAGTGGCCAGGGCCTTATTTGTTTAAGTTCATTGTGCCTGCTGTTCAACTTCTTGCTCTAAAGGGTTTACTCTCAGGACATGATTTAATAGAGAAACCTTCAAAAAATGGTAAATATATCTCAATTACGCTCACTATAACGTGTGAATCTTCACAAAAAGTCATTGATCTATACGAAAAGGTTTCTTCAATTCCCGGAATCATGTCTCTGTAGTAGAATAATAGAAATTCAATATCTAAGGAAGGTTTAACATGAGTTATGATTGCGCACTTGTAGTAGGTGCTGGAGCATTTGGAACTTCAATTGCATCAGTTTTGGCAAATAATTTTAAGAAAGTCATACTTAAAGTAAGATCAGTTGATGTCTATGAGAGCCTTTTAAAGGGTGAGAATTCTGTATACCTTCCAGGTCAAAAACTTTCTGATAATATTGTTCCCGCCCTTAGTTGGGATGAAGTGGATGAACAAACCACGGGCAAGATAGAACTCATTATTTCAGGCTTACCAACTGCAGGAATTTCATCGTTTTTCTCTGAAAACTCTGAACGTTTTAGTCGGTACTTTGAGCAAGGAGTACCTCTTGTTTCTCTTTCTAAAGGGATTGATCCCATAACATTAGAATTAGCAGACGATCTCTTCTTTGATCTCTGGAGTCAGCATAGAGAGCTTTTTACTTTTCTTTCTGGTCCAAGTTTTGCCAAAGAAATCATGGAAGAGCAAATTACTCTTGTCACTCTTGCGGGTAGGTCACGTAAAGTCTTAAAAAATGTTTCTAAGATGTTGGACACGCAATACTTTAAGGTTCTTCCAAGTTATGACATTAAAGGAGTTCTCTTAGGAGGAGCTCTTAAGAATGTCTTAGCGATTGCCGGTGGGATTTTAGAAGGTCTTGGTTATAACCATAATACTAGGGCCGCAATGATCACTCGAGGTATTGCTGAGATGTTGAGATTTGGTAAAGTCTATAATGCTAGACCTGAAACTTTCTATGGATTGAGTGGAATGGGAGATCTTATTCTTACGACAACAGGAGAGTTGTCTCGGAATAAATCTTTTGGTCTTGAGATTGCGAAGGGACGAAGTCCTGAAGAAATTGTGAATTCACAAAGAACAGTAGTCGAAGGTTTTAAAACGTCTAAGGCCGCATATCTTGTATCTGAAAAATATGAAATTAGAGCGAGTATATTTGAAGGCGTCTATAGAGTTCTCTATGAGAACGCTGACCCAAGAGAAGTTCTCACTAAACTCATGAGGCAGCCAGGAAAGTTTGAGCTTGATTAATTCAAGCTCTCTCTTATTTCACTTATGGTGATCGTCTCGCCTAGGTTCTTTAATTCTCCCTTCTTATTTATAACAAAGTAAGCAGGGACTCCCACAAAGCCATTCTTTTTAAGCCAGTTTCCTATGACGACATCTCTCTTAGTCCAATCAGCGAGTAAGAGTTTTATATTCTTCTTTTCAACTAAGTTTTTAAATTTATCAGTATCGATAACGAGTCTCTCATTTACCTTACAGGTGAAGCACCATTTAGCAGTGAAGTCGATAAAGACTAGTTGGCCAGTAGAAGAATATTTTTTCATAGAATCTTCAGACCATTTCTCCCAAGCAAGACCTTTGGAATTCTTTTCGTTTAAGAGTTTTGAAGAGGAGTCTCCAACTGATGGAACAATTGGAGTCATGACAATATTTACAATTAAACTCAAGTAAAGTATGTGAGAAATAGCTTTAATCACTTTAGATTTAGTGATGTGTTTTGCAAGATAGAAAGCGAAGAAACATAAGCTTAGGGCAATGTTTAGCTTTAACATAAGCTCCGTTGAGTCCTCAATTAAAGCTGAGTAAACATCCATTAACCATAGAGTTGTGAGAACTAGAGTTAAGCCTAAGAATTTTTTGAGCTTTTCCATCCACATACCAGGTTTTGGTAGAAATGAAATTGTGGAAGGAATAAATCCTGTTACTAAGAAAGGAAAAGCAAGACCTAATCCTACAAATAAAAAGACGAGAAATATAATTGAATTCGATGAAGTAAAAGCAAAGGTGAGTGCGGCACCTAGAAAAGGGGCTGAACATGGAGTGGAAAGAACAGTTGCAAGTACACCTGAGAGAAAGTCTCCAAAGAAGCTATCTTTTGTTTTGACATCACCTAAGTGAGATCCTCCTGGAGTATTAAATTCAAATAGGCCAAAGAGATTTAACGAGAAAATAAATAACGCAAAAATCATGACGAGTACAAAAGTTGGAGATTGTAATTGAAATCCCCAGCCAACTTGCTCGCCAGCTCCTTTAAATAGAATAATTGTTAAAGCGAGTAGTGAAAATGTGGATAGGATACCTAGTGTGTAACTTAAATTATGTTTTAAAACTCTTGATCTATCTTCGTTTCTATTCTTAATGAGACTGAAGAGTTTTATAGAAATTACTGGTAGTACACAGGGCATGAAGTTTAGGATGAGTCCGCCAATAAATGCCAGCAGTAAATAAGAGAATAAACTTGTTTCCGACTCAGCTTTAGGGATCTCTGTTTTTACCTGCGTTTTAATAACACTCTTTGCCTCTAGAGGTTTTAAAAGTTCTGTGAATTTTTCAAACCTAGTGGCAGCAGTCAGAGAATAAGTATGAATATCATGTTCGATAATTTCAACTTTTCCATTCTCTGGATTCGCATAGAGAAATTTTAAAGTGTAAGGTTTCTTAAATTTTCCACTTAATGGAAGAGGGATCTCAGGTTCCATGTACTCGCCATCCCACTCGATAGTGTGTTTGGCGTAGAGATTATTTTTAGAGTCAATGAATACTTTCTCTCTTACAAATGTGAAAGGGCCAGCAGGGTAGGGAGTGAGTAGGTTTTTCTCTAGATTAAATTTTCCTGGTTTCTCCAGAGACAGGTTGTAATAAAGAGTAAGTTTGTTTTCTTTATCGCCAACACTCTTAGCTAGTACAATATCTAAGTTTGAAGGGAAGTCCCTCTTGGCCGGAAGGTCTTTAAGTTGGTTTAGGAGAGTCGATTTTGATACCTCTAAAGTTGCTCCCTCAAGTTGTTCAATATTTCCATTTCTTATATTACCTGAAAAATTAATTTGTCCTGGAATACAGATGTGCTTACAAACTAGCCAATTCGACTTGATCTTAAATGAGCCATTAGAGTATTTCTTTGGAAGTTTGAAAAAGAGTGAGTATTGCCCCTCGTAACCAAAGGCCAACATATTTCCTTCTTCTATATACTTCTTCGGAACTGGCCACTCTAACTCTTCAAGTGTTACCTTCTTTCCATCAATCTCGAAAAAGTACATTAGTGGGAGGCCAGCATCTCCTGGATTTTTCCAGTAAGTGTGCCAATGGGGATAATTTTTATAACTTAGAGATAGATAATTATCTGTACCATCATTAAAAGTTGATACAGTTGCTTTTACTGGAAGATCTGGAATCACTTCTTTAGAGTTTGACGCAAATACAGAATTTGAAAAATTCAATAAGAGAGTCATTAAAAGTATTGGTATTAATTTTATTCCCATGTGTGGGCTCCAGTTAAAAAAGTATTTAATCAATATTATCAAATTATCGTTATTTGCCCACGAAAGTTAATAGATATTTACGTAAATTTGCTAAAAATTGACAATTCTAGTGTTAAAATAGCTAGAAAGAGCGAGGTTTTATAATATGAGTCGAAATTTTCCTAAATCAATAGTGTGTATTACTGAAGAAAGCGTTGAGGTTTTATACGCCCTTGGCTTGAGTGAGCTTATAGTGGGTGTCTCATGTTATGTGAAAAGACCTGAGAGCGCGAAATCTAAACCAACGGTTTCAACCTTCACTGATGCCAATCTAAAAAAAATTATCGCCCTAAAACCAGATCTTGTTCTTGGCTTTTCTGATATTCAAAAAGACATTGCAAAAGATCTTATTGGGGCGGGACTCAATGTTTTCATTACAAATCAAAGAAGTATTGAGGATATTTTAGATTACATATTAATGCTTGGAAACCTAGTTGGAAGCGGTGAAAAAGCGAAAGAGTATGTGAACGATTTAGAAAATAAGCTTAATTGGGCCAGAGAACGAGCTGCTAAGTTTAAAAGAAGGCCAAGAGTCTATATAGAGGAGTGGGATAATCCTCAAATTTGTGGAATAGAGTGGTTTAGTGAGATTGTTGAAATTTGTGGAGGAGATGTCATTCACAAGGATAAGAGTAAATCGTCTCTAGCTGCTGATCGAATTATTGAAACTTCAGACATCGCTGCAGGTAATCCCGATGTTATTTTGGCCTGCTGGTGTGGCAAGAAGGTTCAGATGGGGACAATTCTAGAAAGAGTGGGTCTCGAAGAGGTAAATGCTATAAAGAACCGAGATGTTTATGAACTTGAACCTGAAATTTTCCTTCAGCCTGGACCTGCTCCAATTGTTGATGGGATCGATATACTTCTTGAAATCTTTGGAAAATTACAGCTTTAACCTCTTTAGCCTGACTGTCTAGTCGGGCATTTACTCCACATTTCTCAATTTTTCCCTAAACATTTTAGTTCATTAACCGATTAGTAGTGGACGATTAAGGTTTAAGTGTAAGGGTTAACCTATGAATACGACCATGAAAACAGTTTCTACATTATTATTTTTAACACTTTTTGCATCTTGTGATTTGATGTCTCACATCGAGGATAGGGCTGAAGTGATAAACCACCATGAAGATCAGATTCTTAAGTTATCTAAGGAAAGTCGTGATCAACGTATGGAAATATCCAGATTAAAGACTGCGATCATGAGTTTAGAAAGTAAGAATCAATATTTAAAAGTTCAGCTTAAAGAAATCAAAGAAGGGAAGCCAAAAGCTAGAGAAATTGCTTCTGTTAGAGCTCTTCCTAAAGGAAATGACCTTGTTAAATTTGATGTCTATAAGTGGAAGCCTGGTCAAATTCTAGCTGTTGCAGAAAAAGAGTTTACTCTTAAAAACTTTGAAAAATCAGCACAGTTTTTTAACACTTTCAAACACCAATTTCCTGGTGATAAGAATCTTGACGATCAATTTCTATTTCAAGCAGGTGTTGCTTCTTTTGAGTCTGGAAAACATTATGACTGGGCCGTAAGTAACTTTGAAAAATTAGTAGAGGCCTATCCAACTTCTAAGTTTTATAGAGGATCAAAATTATGGATGGCACTTGCAAATTTAAAATTAGGTCATGACGACAAATTCTTTAGCGCAGTTGAAGAGTTTAGAATGAAATATAGAAATACTCCTGAATGGAAAATACTGAGTACACATTATGAAAAAATCGTACAGCGCCACAAGAAAAATTAATATATTTTTCTTAATTGCTACATTGTTAGTTTCTTTTACTTCTTTTGCTGATTCGCCAGAGTTGATGGTTCGAGCAGTTAAAGGAAATGCTTTTCTTGTTTCAAAAGGAAAGACTGTGACTTTAAAACCTGGGGATCATATTTATGATTTTCAAGAGGTTTTTACAGAAGTAGGCGGACAAATTAGTGTTGCAAATTTCAATGATCAAGTTTTTCATCTCGCTGGAGGTGGAAATATTCGCGTTCTTAAAGGTTTAATTGAACTTCAAAATGGTTACCTTTGGTTAGAATCTATTGCTAAAACTGATTCTGAATATCAAATACAAACGCCGAATAGCAGAATTCTATTTACTGAGGGAGAGGCGATTATTGATTTTGATAATAGTAGTGGAAAGTCTCAGGTTCTTGTTCTTCAAGGAAGGATTGAGTTTGGAAATCTCTTTCAAGACTTTTTAAGAACTGAAGTTTCAGCAGGGAAGTTTTCATTTATCTCAAAAGATTATGAAAGTGGTGCCCCTAGAAATCCAACTCCGGTTGGAAGAAATACTTTTTCAAAAGTCCAAGCACTCTTTGACAAGCCAAAGATTGAAAAGAAAAGAAGTATTAGTATTAAGCAGGTAGATTCTATTCTTGCACAAGAAGATACTGCTTCGAAAGTTCATGCCACTGCGAAGTCTCGTGGAATTGCCTCTGTGTCAAGTGCAGCTGCCATGGAGCCAATAGATGAACCTGTAATGACAACTGAGAGTAAGTCTACGACAAATGAATCGGGAATTATCTATATAAGACCAAAAGTTAGAAATCATTCGAAAGATACGATGCTTTTAAACTATCATTCTAAAAATATAACAAAGTTTAAATTGAAGAAAGTTAAAAAGAAGTTTAAACCAAGTTACGAAAAGAAGTCTGGTGTTAAAATTTACGTCTTTGGCCGCAAAGGCATGAAATCAAATAATGCCGTTGCTTCCAAGTCTAAGCTCAAGTCGCGAGGAACCAGAGCTCCTGCTTCCGTTGGAACAGCTCCAGCGGTTAAGCTTAAAAAGGATGTCTTTGAAAGCTCCCTCATTAAAGAGTACAAAAAACAACTTCGCCACTCAAAAGAAGTTAATAGTCTTATTCAAGAATTAAAAAGCTATGATCAAGACTACAAACAAGCTTACTAACTGCACCAATTAAAGAAAATTGGTGTAGTGGTATTAGTCCACTATTTGAATCAAGAATAGACAAATTAGTTTGACCTAACGGCACACCTCGTAAGTCATTCCACCTCGAATTCTTTCGACTTTTAAGTTATAATTTCAACAGTTTAATCAACCATTCATTCTTTGAGGTATCCATGAGTAAATTATCTCCTAAGCCAGCTTTGACTTATGACGATGTTCTTCTTAAACCAGGTTATTCCGAAATCCTTCCGTCCGATGCAATTGTATGTTCAAAGTTTTCAAAAAATATTGATCTCAATGTTCCAATTGTATCCGCTGCTATGGATACAGTTACTGAAGGAAGATTTGCCATCGTAATGGCCCAGCAAGGTGGGATTGGTGTTATTCATAAAAATATGTCACCAGAACTACAAGCGAATGAAATTCGTAAAGTTAAAAAGTTTGAAGCCGGTATGGTTCTCGACCCCGTCACAGTTTCACCTGAGGCGACCTTGTCAGACGTCTTTCAATTGGCAAAAGACAGAAAAGTGACCGGAATGCCAGTTGTAGATAATCAAAATATTTGTGTTGGTATTATCACAAGTAGAGATACTCAGTTTGAAAATGACCTAACTAAAAAAGTTAAAGAGATCATGACTAAGAGAGAGGATCTCATTACAGCGAAGAGAGGAGTCAATCCTGGTGAAGCTCAAATGCTTCTTCACAAACATAGAATCGAAAAACTTCCCGTTGTGGATGATAAAGGTCGCTTGGCCGGTCTTATTACCATAAAAGATATTATGAAGAAAAATGATTTTCCAAGTTCGAATAAAGATCGTTTTGGAAGATTAAGAGTCGCTGCTGCCATGGGTGTAGGACAAAAAGAATTTGACCGCGCTATAAGGTTAGTAGAAGCAGGTGTTGATGCACTTGTTGTTGATACGGCCCACGGACACTCAAAAGGTGTTATCGACATGGTTAAAAGACTTAAAGATACTTTCGCGGAAGTTGATATTGTGGCCGGAAATGTGGCCACGGCTCAAGCATGTATTGATTTAGAAGCGGCTGGAGCAGATGCTGTAAAAGTAGGAATTGGGCCAGGGTCTATTTGTACAACAAGAGTTGTCGCTGGAATTGGCGTCCCTCAACTTGCAGCTGTGATGGAATGTGCTGAAGCTTGTAATAAACTAGGTATTCCCATGATTGCTGATGGGGGAATTAAATATTCTGGTGATATTGTTAAGGCAATTGCAGCCGGAGCATCCTGTGTAATGCTTGGTTCTCTCTTTGCTGGTTGTGATGAAACTCCAGGTGAGATGATTCTCTATCAAGGAAGGCATTTTAAAGTTTATAGAGGTATGGGTTCTCTTGGTGCTATGGCGCTCGGATCAAAAGATCGTTACGGGCAAGGTGCAGTTGAAGAAATTCAAAAACTTGTACCAGAAGGTATAGAAGGACAGGTGCCTTATAGAGGTCCACTTGCTTCAAATATTTATCAAATGATTGGTGGCCTCAGGTCTGGTATGGGATATGTCGGAGCAAAGACTGTATATGAATTACAAGAGAAGGCTGAGTTTATTCAAATAACAGCGGCCTCTTTAAAAGAGTCTCATCCACATGATGTGATGATTACAAAAGAAGCACCAAATTATCAAAAGTAGAAAAGGAATATAATGAAAAGCGACAAATTAGGACAAAGGCAAATATGGATTGTGGACTTCGGTTCACAGTACACTCAACTCATCACTAGAAAGTCTCGAGAACTCGGCTATTCTGGTGAGATTATTACTTTGAAAGAATGTAGAGAATTATTTGAGAGTGGGAAAACTCCAAAAGCGTTAGTACTAAGCGGTGGTCCGCAATCAGTTTTTGATGATGAGACGGATTACTCTTTTATCTTTGATCAAAAAGAATTACCAATTCTTGGTATTTGTTACGGTATGCAATTACTTGGTAAATATTTTGGAGGAGAAGTTGAAAAGGGTACCATTGGTGAATATGGTCATGCTGAAATTCAATTTGATTCAGCTTTTGAAAATTGTCCTGAAAAAGTAAATGTTTGGATGAGTCACTCAGATCATGTTTCAAAAGTTCCAGCTGATTTCAAAACAGTTATAGAAAGTCATAATGGGCTAGTGGCAGGAATTCAACATAAAGAAAGAAAAATTCTAGGGCTACAATTTCATCCTGAAGTAGATCATTCAGATCATGGAAAAGATATTCTCAATCACTTTTTTAAGAATATAGCTTCTCTTAAAGGAGATTGGACTGCTTCTGAAATGTTAAAAGAAGCGATGGAACTTGTCTCATCAGTAGGGGATAAGAAAGTTCTCTGTGCTTTTTCTGGAGGGGTTGATTCTCTAGTTGCAGCTACTCTTGCTCATAAAGTACTTGGTGAGAATCTATACTGTTTCTTTATTGATAATGGTCTTCTTCGTCCACAAGATATGGGCCATATTAAAATGTTACAAGAGAAGACTCCTCTCAATATCGAAATTGTTGATGTGAAAGATTTCTTTCTTGGAAAATTAAAAGGTCTTGATGAACCTGAAGATAAGAGGAAAATGATTGGTCGAACTTTCATTGAAGTCTTTGAACAAAAAGTTCATGAATACGAAAATAACCATGGCATTAAATTTGACTATCTTTTACAAGGTACACTCTATCCAGATGTTATTGAATCTTTTTCTCCCCATGCAGCTGATGGTAAATCTGTAACGATTAAGTCCCATCACAATGTGGGAGGGCTTCCTGAGAGAATGAAGTTAGAGCTGCTTGAGCCGCTTAGATATCTTTTTAAAGATGAGGTAAGAAAGTTAGGTGAAGAGCTGTCACTAGACTACGAATGGGTACATAGACACCCATTTCCAGGACCTGGTATTGGAATTAGAGTTCTAGGCGAGCTTAAACCAGAATCAATTTTAAAAGTTCAAGAATCAGATCAAATTCTCTTTGAAGAGTTACATAGTCAGGGACTCTATCAGTCAACTTGGCAGGCACTAACTGTTCTTCTTCCTGTGAAAACGGTAGGAGTAAAGGGAGATAAGAGGGCCTACGAAGAAGTGATTTGTCTTAGAATGGTAAATAGCAGTGATGGTATGACCGCGACTTGGTCTGATATGCCTCATGAATTTTTAAGTAAAGTGAGCTCTAGAATTACAAATGAAGTGAAAGGTGTGACGAGAGTAGTTTATGATATTACTTCTAAGCCGCCTGGAACAATTGAGTGGGAATAAATTAAGAAAAATATAGGGTAAGCATTAATACTGCTTACCCAAATTACTTGTGAGTATTAAAATTTAAATTCGATTCCAATTCCAATGAAACCACTATCATTTTCTCTATGTTGATCGTTAGAACCTGCACTAGCTGGTTGAGTGAAAAGATAAGTTCTTGAACTTTTCATTATATCATTATCAAAGAGATTATTTATTCCATCTAACATGGCTCCTGCTGGATTCATTACTGCCATGGCAAATCCGCCAAACCCTTTTGAACCAAAAAGCTCTCCATCATTTTCTTTAATTTTTTCACTCATCTGAAATAGAGCTTCTCCCATGAGTGAACCAATGATTGGAGTGATAAGTAGGTCTTGGATTGAAGGAGTTTCTGCAACTGCTTCGAAACCATATTCCCAAAAGACGGTAGACATGAAAACACTGTAACCAAATGATTGTGTTCTCGTTAAGCCGGCGTGTCTCGCCACTGTATAATAGGCAGCACCAGAAATCGGGTGACCAATATAATTAATGACCCAGTCATCTTTATCTACAACGGGACCTTCTTTAACATTTTCTTTCCATTTACCTATGAGTCCAGCATCTTTAATACTGTCTTTGTCCCACTTTGAAACTGATTCTGGTAGCATCCAGATAAGTCCAATCGCTGCGGCACCAATTGCTGTGAAGTTTCTTGTTTGCTCCACCATTTTTCTTTGTTTATCACTTAAGTTGTCTAGGGAGATAGGCATTCTATATTGATCATCTACAACGACTATAGATGTATAAGGACTTTTTGAATCTTTAATACAAAGCTTATTAAGCTCAGAACTTGGTACATCTCCTCTTCTAGCAAGAGTTGCTTGCAGAGAGTGACAGCCTTCTTGATCTCTAGTATCAACAGTTATAACTTTTCCTTGTCCAAACATTCGAGCTTGTTTTTGTTTAAGCTCTTCTTCATTTCTCATATCTTCTTGAATTTCATTCCAAGCTTCTTTTGAAATAAATCTCGAGACTGGATTCATAAGCCAAGGATCAATCTGTCCTTCTTCTAATTCAGTAGTACTAGTTGTTTGAAAATAATCGATAGGTTTAAATTCAATTTTCTCAGCGGCCAAGAGATTCATTGGAGCTGAAGTTAATAAGACTAGAGATAGAAAGATAGATTTTAAGTTCATAGTTTCCTCTTAATAATTAAATAGATTTCTCCCATTGTAGAGAATTAGAGCTCACTTATGTGTAAGTTTGAAAGGATTTCAGTGGGTGTCCAATATCTAGTCAAAAGAACTCTCAAAATAGACAATGTTTATAGTCTAAGTGCTTAATATTAGAGGGAGCTCTCCGCTGGGAGTACTTGAGTTGTAAGTAAAGGCAATGGCCTCACTATCCGATAAGTCTTTATGAAAAAGACTTCTCTACTTATATTTTGCCTTATTCTCTTCTCTTCTTGCGCGACTAAGCTGAAGGTGAGATCTAGATCAGTGGCAAGTGTCGATCAAACATCTTGTACCAATGTGATTAATTCTCTTATGAGTAATAATCATCATAAAATTTCAAAATTAAAGTCTACTGGTCGCCCAATAATTCTTGTGACTGATACATCGCTTGAGATGAGTAACGGTGTGGTTACTGTGGTTAAGAAGATGACAGCAGAGCTTGATGAACTTGGCATACCGTACCGTTTTATTTCTCCTGAAAATGTTCCTGGCTACGTTATTAAAAGTGAGAAGGCCCAGGGAACAGGGATTCATTATCTTTCTCATAAGATGTTAAGAGATATTTTAAAGAAGGAAAACCCCATGGCCATTCATCTCGTGACTGAGGGAATGATTGGCGAGAGTGTAAGAAAATATGCACTTGAGCAGGGGATTCCATTTTCTACTTTCTATCACACAGCATGGCCTGAATTCTTTCATGAAATGTTTAATCTTCCTGTAGCTCTTGGTGAGAAGTATGTTTCTCGTTTTCACAAGACTGCAGACACAGTGATGTCCGCCACAGATAGTATGGTGAAGAGACTTAAAGAGATTGGAATACCAGAAAATAAATTAAAAATTCGATCTCATGGTGTAGATATCAAACACTTTCATCCAAGAAAGAAAGCTGATTTTCTGCCTGAAGTTAAAGAGGTTTTTGAAAATAATGAAGGTCCTTTTTCTTTATTTGTTGGAAGAATTTCTCCTGAAAAAAATATTCAAGACTTCTTAGATGCAGATACTGAAGGAACAAAAATTATCGTAGGCGATGGTCCACTGCTGGAGAGTTTTAGGGCAGCACAAGCAAAGGGTAAGTATAAAAATGTTGTATTCACGGGAAGACAAGGGGGAGAGAAGCTCGCTCAGTTCTACTCGGGAGCAGATGTCTTTGTCTTTCCAAGTAAGAGTGACACTTTTGGTTTAGTGCAACTTGAAGCACTGGCCAGTGGTACACCAGTGGCGGCCTATCCTGTGCAGGGACCAATTGATGTGATCACACCAGAAATAGGTTCTTTGAATGACAATCTCGAAATTGCAATTAGAGAAGCTTTAAAAGTTGATCCGTTAAAGGCACGTGCGTTTGCTGAAAATTACTCATGGAAACATACAGCTCTGCAATTTGTAGAACAGATTCATGAAATTCCCCAGAGTACTATTGAGAATTTATCAGCTAAGATGCCCATGTATCAAAAGGTTCCGCTTATGACGACTGCGGCAGGGACAGTTTATGCGATCATTTATTATGTGGATGAGGAATTAGATAAATAGGTGCATTTGATCTGCAATTGATTCTTCTTTTGTAATAATATCTCGAGTTCTATGTTGTAGAACTTCCGTCTTTGTAAAAGAGTCTTTAAAAGTATGAATAACAAAGAAACTCATTTCTGGATAATCTTGTTTTAAACACTTCATCTCTTCAGTAATTAATTCTACATTGTGAGAATCATCATCACTCATTCCGAAACGGTGGTGATCGCTATAACCATACTTATCAATCGCTTTTTCAACGGACTCCCTAATGGCGCCACGTTTTAAATCAGCAACAGAAGCATTTTCTTCTCCACCTGAGAGTTTCTTTTTTACTTCAGGGTTACTTACTGGATAAATACTTAAGTAATTTGGTGAGCGACTGAGGTGACCATCTTTAACCAAGAGATCAATCCCTTGTTTAATTGTTTCAGGTTCATGACCCCTGGCCGTGATTACTGAAATAGGTCTTTGATTATGGGCAGCGTGATAGAAGCAACTCCAAGAAGGTGCTTTCCAATCGAAATCTTTTCTTGATAGGGCCTCTTCAACATCTTCTATAAACTTTTGTTTCTTTCCTTTAATTTTATCAAAGGCTGCAATTTTCTGATCTCTAAAATTTCTAAAACTTCCATTCTCATCATCGAAATCGATGAAGTAGTCTTTAAATATTCCTGAAATTCCCACTTCTCTATGAACTAGGGCGAAATTTGCACTGGTGAGAAGAACCTCTTCACCTGTTTCTTTATGAAAGATAATGATCTGTGTTGCTAGAGTGGCCACGTTGTCATCAAAGTCAAAGAAATAGAAACTCTTTCCACCTAAGTGAAAATTTCTATCAACCTCTTTGCGGCGCTCCGAAAAGAGCTCCATTTGAGATGTGGAAATAGGGGTTTTCTTTCTTCTTTTTACCATTGTGGTTTCATTATGCTTAATACGGTGTCAGATGCAAGGCGGTGTGTAATTATTCTCTACCTTCTTAAAGCTAAGTGAGTGAAATTACATTGTAAATAAAGGGGAATGGATAAGTTTAGTCGACTAATATTGAAGCGAGCCTAACTACTTCGCGGGGAAATTCATTCTTTTTAATTGAGCCAATACGATTGGTTCTTATAAAAACACTATAGTGAGTAAGACAAATGGCCGCGAATTCAGTGAGTACTTGTTTGTTCTTTGCGCAGTTTTTGAAAAAGCTTAAACCTTTTCTACTAAGTGTGTTGTTAATTTTTATGATTTGAGCAATTTCATGTAGAGCTGCTCCAGTATCTTTCCAGTGGTGATGAATTTGTGCAACTTTTCCAGGAGCTAGAGGAGGGTACTCTTTCTTTGTAGGGAGTGCACTACTGGCTTCTTTGAGAATTTGTTTAAATTCAAGTGCTGAGAGTTTTCTCATTTCTCTGCGAGTATAGAGCTTTGGTTTCTCAACATAATTAGCAGAACAAATTGTAGAAAGAAGAATGTAGCTTAGTAAAATTTTTATCATAGTAGTAACTAGCTATAATAAAAGATTTTTTCAAATGATCAAGGAAAAGATTTAAGGATTTTTTTAAGAGGAGGTCATAGAAGAGAATTTCTATGACCTAATAACAGTCTTACCAATTCATTGATTGAATAGTCATAGTGACTTCTTCCATTTCCAATTTTGCGATACCGTGAACTGGGAAAGCTCCAATCCAAACAAAACCTCTAGAGTTCTTATTTACATGAAAACCAGATTTTGTAATGAGAGGAAAAACTGAATCAGAATTTGCTTCAAGTTTACATGTTCTCTTCGCTTGTCCCATCACTTGAATAGTTTCGTTAATCCCACCCATGAACTCGCAATTGGCAAGAATCATATTGGCATTTTCAATTGTCATAATATCGTCAGTTGGAACATTTTCTATATTTGTGTCAGTTTGACCACTAATTGTCGTCGTTGTTTTCAGTGAGTACTCAGCAGAGCTTCTGTTTACATTTACGATTTCAACTCTTTGATTAGCAGTCATTCCCATTACGCTCATTGAGTAAGTGGCAAAGTCTCCTACATTTTTTGACCCTGCAAATATAGAAGTTGAGATGAGGGAAATCAAAATTAGTCTAGAAAACATAGTTTCTCCTGAAGCCTTGAAATTTAATAAAGAAGGTAATTATTCCACAAATTAATTCATCTTATATAAAAAATAGCAAATGTAAGAAGATTGAATATAGATGTGCGTTAAGTTCCTGATTCTAGAGAGAAGTATTTTTCATTTACTAGCTAAACTCTGGGCCTTTTGACCTGACAAATCCTTCTAAATTTGCTTTAATAAAGCTTAATTATACACATTGCGACACACACACAACCGCAGTATCAATGAGGCGTTTACCTATGAGTGAGAATTCTACTCCTTCGCTTAAAGAAACACATCCAGACAGTTTTGTTCATCTTCATCTCCATACTCAATACTCACTCCTTGATGGGGCGATAAGATTGAAGGATTTAATTCCTACGGCAGTTGAGATGGGTGTTCCCGCTATTGCTATGACAGATCATGGGAATATGTTTGGTGCCATTGATTTTTATAAAAGGTGTAAGAAGGCCGGAATAAAACCTATTCTTGGTTCTGAGATTTACTTCACGGCTGGTTCTAGATTCGATCGTAAGTCTGGCAGAAGAGCTGCGCGAGTTTCCAATCAAGATGAAGAGGAATCAAATCACCAAATCCATCATTTAATTTTACTTGCTAAGAATAATACTGGTTATGAAAATCTATGTAAGCTGCTCTCAAGGGCCTACCTTGAAGGTTTCTACTATAAGCCTAGAGCTGATATTGAACTTTTAAAAGAATTCTCTGAAGGTCTTATTTGTACAACAGCTTGTTTAAAAGGAGAGGTTGGTTACAACTTCTTTACTGGTCAGGACGATAAGGCCATTCGTGCCATTGAGAAATTGCGTGATGTTTTTGGTCAAGAAGACTTCTATTTGGAGATTCAAGAAAATGGAATTCCTGAGCAGAAAGTCGTTAACGAAAGAGTCATAGCTTACGCTAGAGAAAATAACGTTAAGCTCGTGGCCACAAATGATGCTCACTATATGACTCCTGATGATGCTGTGGCACAGGAAGTTCTTCTATGTATTCAAACTGGTAAGTCTTTTGCCGATGAAAATAGAATGAAGATGACTTCACAGGAGTTCTATTACAAGTCTCCTGAAAAGATGAGAGAGCAATTTTCATACTGCCTTGATGCCTGTGACAATACTTTAGAAATCGCAGATAAGTGTGATGTGGAGCTGAATTGGACAGATGAAGAAGGTAATCAAATTTATCATCTTCCTGATTACCCAATTGATACGGGTGAAACTCCCGATGAGTACTTCAGTCGTTTATGTACTGAAGGTCTAGAGAAGCGATTTACCGGACCACATTTTACTAAACTTGTGGCCAAAGATAATTGGAAAACTGAAATTGAACCCCAATACTGGGAAAGATTAAAGTACGAAGTTGATATGATTTTGGATATGGGGTTTCCCGGTTACTTCCTTATTGTTGCGGACTTTATCCAGTGGTCAAAAGATAATGGAATTCCTGTAGGTCCTGGACGTGGTTCTGGGGCGGGGTCTCTCTGTGCTTATTCACTAACGATTACCAATATTGACCCTCTTCCTTACAATCTGCTCTTTGAGCGATTCATCAATCCTGAGCGTATTTCAATGCCGGATTTTGATGTAGATTTTTGTCAGCAGGGAAGACAGAGGGTAATTGAATATGTGACACAAAAATACGGCGAGCATCGTGTTGGGCAGATTATCACTTTTGGTAAGCTGCAAGCGAAAGCTGTTGTTAAAGATGTTTCTAGGGTTTTTGATCTCTCTTTTGCTGAAGCGAATATTCTCTCTAAACTCATTCCTGATGAGCTGGGAATTAACCTTGATAAGGCCATTGAGATGGAGCCTAAGATTCAAGAGTTAATTGACACGGATCCAAAGATTAGACAAATTTTTACCATTTCCAGAAGACTTGAGGGGCTTTATAGACACGCTGGTATTCACGCCGCCGGGGTTATCATTACCAACAAACCTCTGGTTGATTACTGTCCACTCTTTAAAGGTTCAAAGGGTGAAAAGGTTGTCCAATTTGATAAGGATTTCTCTGAGGAAATTGGACTTGTTAAATTTGACTTTCTTGGTCTTAAAACTCTGACTGTTATTGATTACGCTTCTAAATTTGTTCAAAGAGATCATATTCCTGACTTTGATATTGAAGAAGTTGATTACGAAGATATTGATGTTTATAAATTCATTGGTGACGGACACTCTACAGGTGTGTTCCAGCTTGAATCTTCGGGGATGATTGATCTTTGTAAAAGAATTATGCCAGATAGTATTGATGATATTACCGCCATCAACGCGCTCTATCGTCCGGGTCCGATGGGCTCTGGGATGCATGATCAATTCGTTGAGATTAAGCACGGAAGGCAAAAAGAAACATACGCTTTTGAAGAACTTCGCCCAATCTTAAAAGATACTTATGGAATTATTGTTTATCAGGAACAGGTGATGAACATTGCAAGAGTACTTGCAGGTTACTCTCTTGGTCAGGCGGATATTCTAAGAAAGGCGATGGGGAAGAAGAAACTCGACCTCATTGAAGAACATAGGGCCATCTTTTTAAAGGGTGCCGGAGAACGAGGATTTGATCAGGAAATTGCCAATGATGTTTACTCACTCATGGCCAGTTTCGCGGAATACGGTTTCAACAAATCACATGCTGTTGCGTACTCATATATTTCCTTTCAAACAGCTTTCTTAAAGTTCTATTACCCAGCTTGTTTCTTTGCAGGGCTTCTCTCTACGGAGCTTTCAAATACTGACAAGGTGACAATCTATATTAACGACGCCAAGAATTATGACGTTGAAGTTCTCGCCCCTGATGTGAATGAGTCTCTTTGGCTCTTTAATGTCATCGGTAACAACATCCGTTTTGGTATGGGTGCTATTAAGAACGTCGGTGAAGCTGCCGTTTTAGAACTTGTGAGAGAAAGAGAAGAGAATGGACCTTTTAAAGGATTCATCGATTTCTGTTTAAGAGTTTCCCTTAAGTCTGTGAATAACAAAGTGATTGAATCTCTCATAAAAGTAGGGGCCTTCGATGAATGTGAAGAAAAGCTAAACCGTAAGACGATGCTTGAAAACTCTGAATTGGTGGTCACATATGCCAAGAAGATGCAGCTTGAAAAAGAGCTTGGACAGGTAAACCTCTTTGATATGGGTGGGGCAACAGAGGAAGATGATTCCACTAATGACCCTATGAAAATGCTCGATATTCAAATGACCAATGAGTTCGATGATAGAGAAAAACTCTCATTCGAAAATCAACTTATGGGGATTTATGTTTCTGGACATCCATTAGATCGTTTCCGCGATATTATGGGAAAACTAGCTTCAATGGATATTGCCGCTGTCCACGATATATCTGGTGGAGACAAGAGAGAAATGGTCTTAGCAGGGTTAATCACCGAAAGAAGAGATATTCTAACTAAGAAAGGGGACAAAATGTGCTTTGCACAATTGCAAGACCTTTCCGGTAAAATCGAATGTATTGTCTTTCCAAAGACATTTCTTGAGATAAATGAGCTACTTTCAGGCGAAGAGCCACTGTTAATCAGTGGAACTGTAAATTTATCAGAAGAGCCTAGGAAATTTTTTCCGAGTAAGGTCCAATTATTAAAAGATCAGGCCGAGGATAGGGTTACTTCGATCCGTATTAATGTTAAAATGGAACTACTTTCAGAGACTAAGCTTACGAGATTTAAGCAAGTACTGTTAAGTTATAAAGGATCCGTTCCTGCGCATGTTATCTTTGATGGAGAAGATGGAAGAGCAAGATTGCCACTAGGGCAAGATTTCTTAATAAATCCATCTCCACAGATGGCCGCGAGAGTGAACGAATTATTTGATGGAAATTCAGTTCAATTTATTGTTGATGGGAGAGTTGAAGATCCTACAATGCAGTAAACTTCAAGGATGGAGAATAAGTGATGAAGGGAATGATCACGACAGTACTACTTTTAGTACTTAGTTTTAATGTAAGTGCCAAAGACCAGACTAATACTGGAGATGGACGATTTGTTTCAGTTGATGGAGATTCATTAACTTTTATAAAAAAACAACTCATCTATTCTTCATTTAAAGATCTTATAACTAAAGAGCTTTCCCTCATGGGACATAGCTCTGAAGTTTTTTGGACAAAATATAATGAAAAATTCGAGTCTTATTTTTCTCCTATTCAAGAAAAACTAGACAAGGCATATGGAGTAACTAAAGAGACTCCTCTTACTGATAAGAAAAAAGAACGGTACGATAGAGTGTTGAGAGTGAAGAAACTCACACTAAAAGCTAGATACGGAAAATTACATAAAGTGATTTCTTCCTACTCTGTCAAAAAAATGTCACGTTCCCCTCAATTTCCTAATAGTCGTTACATGAGTATTCATGCCAAGGTTAATAAAAGTCTTCTAAATAGTACTTTCTACAGATTTACAAGAAGTGGGCAGAGAAGAAATTACAATAACCTCTTTGTGACTGTTGATTTCTCTCTAAAAAATATGGCCTGGCAAGATTTAGGAGTGGAACTTGAAAATGATTTCACTAGTGTTTTAAAAGAACACTGGAAGAGATGGTTTGAAGATCACTTCAAAGGAAAGATCACAAATATTATTTTAACAAATTCTAGTGAAGTTGAAAAATTAGATTCTCATTTGAAAATACTTTCTGAATCAAGTTCATCATTAAATGAAATTGCAGGGCGTGGACAAGAAATTGAAAATGCCGAGACAAATGCGATACTCTCAGTTGATGATCAATTAGTAGATTCTCTTTGGCTAAAAATAAAAGTAAATATTAGAAAAGTTTCGGATGATCTTATTTTCAATAAGAGAACTTTTCATTTTGGGGGAGAGTATCTCTTATTCGATTTAAAATCTAATCGACTAGCTTCTCATCATGATTTCATTAGTGAAGAGGCCACTTATTCTACTAAAGTTGATCAAAAACTCAGTAGTAATACTGCCAGTCTTGTCTATAGGTTACCTGTAGGGAAATGGCAGAGATTAATAAAAGATGTTTCTCACTTTCCCCTTGGTCAGAGAAACTTTAACTTAGAACTCTTTGGCGCAAGCTCAGTTAAACAAATTGATGAGGTTAAGGAATATCTCTCATCCCTTGGTCTTACAAATAATTTAAAAGTCACTCTCGATTCATTTAATCGTGATCGTGCTCTCTTAAAAATTCATTTCAAAGGGAATGTCGTTGACTTAAAATCTACAATCTTAAAATCAAAAGACTTAGAAGTAGATAGGAATAAAACGATTTCATTTGCAAATGAAGAAAACCCATTTGCCATGAACTTAATTGAGAAGACAAGTCCCTCTGTAAATTCAAATGAGAATAAGGGGAATATGTAATGAAGATGACACTGAACAAAACCATAAAAAAATCCATTAGTTTATTGGTTACAGTCTCTCTATTCACTTCATGTGGAATTGGGACGATTGATAGAACCTCTCATGGAAAGAGACCGCGTTCTGCTCCTAGGAAATATTTTAATGGAGTCAAAAAGAAAGTTGCTCTGCTTACGTTCTTTAATGAGTCTCCTTATGGTGGACAAGATCTAGGAGTTACAGCGACTGAAGAATTTAGAAGAGAGCTAAGCCGTACTAGTCAATTTGTAGTAGATCCCATGGCCAAAAAAATCTTTGGTAGCTCTAAAGAAATTTACGCTGGCGGGGGAGTCAAGTTAGTTCAATTGTCTAGAAAAGCCAAAGTCGCAGGACTTAACTTTGTTTTATTTGGACGAATTATCGATGCTCGCATCCGTGAAAAAGTAGATGAAATTGGAGTTGTAAGAGAGACAAAATCTTATACAGAAGCAAAGTTAGAGATTCGTATTTTTGATGTAAATGCCAATAAGGAAATTTATTCAGATACAATACGCGCTTTTGCTGATGACAGTACTTTTAGATTCTTTCAAGGAAATAGAGAGACACATTTAGAATATAGAAGAGAGCTACTCCGTTATGTGATAAAAGTAGCCGTTAGAAAATCCATTGTGAAAATTGTTGATGTTTCTTCTAAGTTAGATTGGGTTGGTCGAGTGGCCAAAATTATTGGTAATAAAATCTACTTAAATGCAGGAAGGTCATCAGGATTAAATATAGGTGATATTTTAAAAGTTATGTCTGATGGACAGGAGATCTTTGATCCTGAAACAGGGGCGATGATTGGTGTCTCTAAGGGTGAAGTGAAGGGAACGATTGAAGTTATAGACTTCTTTGGACCAGACGGGTCGATCGCTATTTTACACTCGGGTGGATCTGTTCACGAAAATGACTTTATTCAGCTTTATTAAGGAATAACTAGTGCTCTACGATTTTTTTAAGTTTATGGCCTTTAAGATGGACGCTGAAAAGGTCCATGAATTATCAATAAAAATGCTCTCAACATTTCCTCTGGCACTTTCTGAAAGTTTTGGAGGAGATATCTCTGATCGAGATCGTTTTCAAACAAAATTAAATTCAATGAATTGGGACTTTCCCGTTGGACTCGCAGCAGGGCTGGATAAGACCGCCAGTTGTATTGACTTCTTTTCGCGTATTCCTTTTGGAGCAGTGGAAGTGGGAACAGTTACACCTCTAGCTCAAGTGGGGAATCCAAAACCACGTCTCTTTAGATATAAGAGTGAAGAGTCCCTTAGAAATTGTATGGGCTTTAATAACCCTGGTTCTGAAGTTGTCTTATCAAATATTTTAAAGAGTGATAGAAATGGTAAAATGCTGGGAGTGAATCTCGGTAAGAATAAACTCACAACAGCTGATGAAGCGAAGAATGATTATCTAAAACTCTACCGCTCCTTTAAAGATGTAAGTGATTACTTAGTGATCAATGTTTCTTCTCCTAATACTCCAGGGCTTAGAGATCTTCAGCGCCATGATAGTATGCGAGAGATATTCATTAATCTGGAAGAAGAGAGAAAGACTGATTCAACACCTTTATTTATTAAAATTTCACCAGACCTTCCGCTAGATTCTCTAGAGGGAATAGTTGAACTTGCTAATGAGTTTAAGCTTAGTGGGATTATTGCTACCAATACAACAATTATGGAAGAGCGTGGAGCAGGAGGAGTTTCTGGAAAACTTCTCACTGCAAAAGCCAAAATTGTGAGAGAGAGACTTCTTGAAGTGATGAAAGATCATACCTCTCTAGACTTAATCGGAGTGGGGGGAATCTCTAGCTTTGATGATCTATGGGATTACTGGAAGAAGGGTGGCAGGGCCGCTCAGATTTATTCTTCTTTTATTTTTCAAGGACCAACAGTTCTCTTTGATATTCAAAAGAGCATTGATGAAAAATTAAATCAATATCAGTTTAAAAACCTTGAAGAGCTCTTTCTCAATATAGACCACTGCGATTAGAAAAGTAATGAAAGTTTCAGATATCCCTTTTAATATGGAAGTTGAAATTCAAGAGGATCTTAGAGAAGCTCCTAAGAGTTATGACGGCATGGAAAAAGGAGTAGGTTTTCTTAAAGATGAAATGAATAAGACTACTGACGAATTAAACCTCGCTTCCATTTATTCTCTAATAGGAAACTATTCAAGAATTCTCTTAAAATTAGCAGACTCCGAAAAATTCTTAAACTTCTCTCTTGAGATTTATGAAAAACACGAGTTAAAGATTGAAGCCTTTGCCGTGAAGATTCAACTCGCTACAACTTATCTTTGGAATGAGCAATTCACTAAGGCCGACAAATTCTTCTTATCGGCAATTAAGCTTTGTGAGAAATCACAAAATGAAAAAATAAAAGACTATTTAGATTTTGTTATACAGCACTATGGAAAGAGCAAGTTTGAGCAAAAGTGTTATCACGAAGCTAATGTTCTCTTTGTAAGGGCGATGGAGCTTAGAGTTGTTAAGGGCAATCTTGAGCTTATGGAATCAAGTCAGAAGGCCCTAACAGTAGTAAATAAATTTATAAGTAACTAGGTCTCTTATCGTATTCAATAGGATCTTCAAGCTTTGCAAGCTCAAACCCTTTGAGTCTTAGGGCACATGAATCACAAACTCCACAGGCCTTATCTCCACGAGCATAACAAGAGAAAGATGAAGCTAGGGGAGCTTTAAGTTCCACTGCTTTTTTTACAATTTCTTCTTTCTTCATATAGATCACAGGAGTCACTACTGAGATATCTCCGTCTTTTGTTCCTTCTTTAATTAGAGCATTTAGTGCTTCGTAGTAAGAAGGGCGACAATCTGGATAACCGGATGAATCTTCAAAGACAGCTCCAATGTAGATCTTCTTAGCGCCTATGACTTCAGACCATGAAACGGCCATGGCCACTATGTGAGTATTTCTAAAAGGAACGTAGCTATCTGGAATTTCTTCTGTATCACCTTCGTAGTCTTTAACTTTGATGGAAGCATCTGTTAGTGAACTTCCACCAATTTGCGTGAGAAAACTAATGTCGATGATTTTTCTTTTATCTGCAGGAACATTGTAGAAATCAGCAATTTCGTTAAAACACTTTAGTTCGCGTGCTTGAGTTTTCTGACCGTAGTTAAGATGTAAGAAGGCCATGTGCTCATGCTTTTCATGGGCAATGGCCGCCGTTACTAATGAGTCCATTCCACCACTAACTAAAACTACTGCTAACTCTTTGGACTTATTTGACATGTTCTTCCTCTATTTCTTAGGCCTGATCTGCTCTCTCTTGGATGAAGTTTAGAAACTCTTCCGTTTTTGAGGTTGCGCGGGCTTTCTTTTCGGCCAAGCTGCCTTCTGTTTCCTGAATCATTATATAGAACTTAATCTTTGGTTCAGTTCCAGAAGGTCTCATATAGACCTTAGTACCATTTACAAAGTTGAAACCTAAAACATTACTAGTAGGTAGGTCAAGTTTAGACACCTTAGAGTCTGTAAAAGATTTAGACTCACCAGTTGAATAATCTTCTAAGTTACTGATTTCTACTCCACATAGATCTTTAGCATCAAACTTTCTAAAAACTTCCATAATTCTAGAAATCTTCTCAGCGCCTTCTTTTCCAAAATAATTTAAGTTTAGGAGAGTCTCGTGAGAGAAGCCATACTCTTCATAAATTTTATCAAGAGCATCAACTAGGTCCATTCCTTGAAGTTTATAGTGCAGACAAAGTTCACTGAGAAGAGTGATTGAGCTCACTCCATCTTTATCTCTTACGTACTCGTGATTTAAATAACCAAATGATTCTTCAGTGGCAAAGACAAAATTTCTCTCTGGATTTGTCTTCTCAAGTTCATTCATGCGGCCACAGATCCATTTAAAACCTGTCAGTGTGTTTTCAACTTCTACGTCGAAACTCTTAGCGATGACGTCTTGAAGGGGAGTGGTCACTATGGTTTTTACAAAGTAAGGATTGCTAGGCATTGTTCCTTGCTCTTTAAGATTCTTAAGAATGTAGTGAAGCATGAGGACACCAATTTGGTTTCCATTTAAATAAGTGATCTCACCGTTGTGCTTAAAAGCAAGTCCCACTCTATCTGTGTCAGGATCAGTTCCAAGAGCTATATCTGAATCAGTGTCTTCCATGAGTTTTACCGCAAGAGCAAGCGCTTCAGGGTTTTCAGGATTGGGTGAGCTTACAGTTGGAAATTTCTCGTCGGGAAGTTTTTGTTCTTCAACAACTAGTACACTTGAAAAGCCAAGGTTACTTAAAGCAGTTGAACAAGGAAGCAGACCTGTTCCGTGAATAGGAGTGTAGACGATTTTTAATTTTCCACCATCTTGCTTACACATGTCGGGCTTTACTGCTTTTGCGTTGATCAGCTCGTAGTAGATATTTTCTACATCTTCTCCAACCCAGTGAATAAGTCCGGTTTTTTCACCTTCAGCAAAGTCCATCGTTTTAATAGTTGAGAAGTCAGTAATAGAATTATAGTTATTGATAATATTTTGATCGTTTGGAGGTGTGACTTGCGCCCCATCACTCCAAAAGACTTTATATCCATTGTACTCTGGTGGGTTGTGAGAGGCGGTTACCATGACGCCAGCTTGTGCTTTATGGTGTCGAACAGAGAAGCTTAAAAGAGGTACTGGATTTAATCTCTTATAAATATAGGCCTGAATATCATTTCCGGCCAAGACAGAGGCCACTTCTTTAGCGAACTCAAATGAGAATCTTCTTGAGTCGTATGAGATGGCCACTTTAAAAGTCTTAAGACCCTCTTCAGCTCCTGCACGTCTAACTTCATTTGCAAGTGCTTGGGTGGCCTTTCTGACCGTGTAAGTATTAATTCTGTTTGTTCCCTGACCGATGATGCTTCTGATTCCGCCAGTTCCAAATTCGATATCTTTATAGAATCTCTCAGTGATTTCTTTTTCATCGTTATTATCTAAGAGAGTTTGAACTTCTTTTCTCGACTCTGCGTCGAAGTATGTATTTTGTGACCAAGCTCTAGCTCTTTCAATGGCATTGTGCTCCATGTCTATTCTCCGTAATTTATTGAGTTTGATAATCCTTACAATCGGTCATTGTGCCACTATTAAAGATAAGTGACAAGAATGACGTAGAGCAAAGTATTAAGATAGCCTTAAAAAATAGCACTGATCCATTTCAAATTGTGGTCAATACGTAAAAGCTGATATAATACTCTTAAAAACTGATAATTTTTTAAAAGTTAATTGAGAAAGAAAGGAGACCGAGATGGCCAATAAGGACATGAAACACGAGAAGAATATTGCTGGTGCATGGTACTGTACTGATCCAGATGACGACAATGGAGAAGGATGTATTGCTTGTAACGTTTGTTACACAGGCGCGCCAGATTTCTTTGCTGAAGATGAAGATGGTAATGCATACATTGTGAAGCAACCAACGAATGATGAAGAAGTAGAACTGTGTACTGAGCAATTAGAAGCTTGTCCAGTAGCTTCAATCGGAAACGACGGTTAGTTGATTTAAAGGGTCAATCATTGGCCCTTTTTCTTTTTTCTAAATTTTATATCTATAGTAAAAATTTATTTCTCTTCGCGCAATCCTAGGTTAGAATTCTAAGTACTTACTTTTTAATAAAAACCTATGGCCGATTATTTAGATTGGTTATTCTACCTAGGGGTATTACGTGGATCCTACGAATGTACAATTGGTGGGGACAGTGCTTTTTGCTGTTGCCGTCATTCACACCTTTCTTGTTTCAAAATTTGAACACATGGCACATAAGTATCCAAAGGGATCTATTGGCGAGAATGTCTTTCACTTCTTAGGTGAAGTTGAAGCGGTATTTGGTATGTGGGCAGCAGTTCTTATTGGCTTTATGGCCGCGACTGAAGGACTTATCGTTACAGGTGAGGACGGACACACTGTAGTAGGTGGGGCGATTCACTATCTTGAGTCTCTAAACTACACTGAGCCTGCTTTTGTTTTTGTGATTATGTGTATCGCGGGAACGAGACCAATCATTTTATTTGCTGAGAAAATTATCTTAGCAGTTTCAAAAGTGATTCCTCTTCCAGGAAAGATGGCCTTCTATATTTCAGCTCTTATTGTTGGACCTCTTCTAGGTTCATTTATTACTGAGCCTGCTGCGATGACTGTGACAGCTTTAATCCTGCTTGATTACTTCTACTCAAATAAAATGTCGACAAAGTTTAAGTACGCTACTCTTGGTCTACTCTTTGTAAATATTTCAGTGGGTGGAACTCTGACTCACTTTGCAGCTCCTCCAGTATTAATGGTTGCGGCAAAATGGCATTGGGGTCTAATGCACATGCTGACTAACTTTGGTTATAAATCAGCAATCGCTATTTTTATCTCTACACTGGTTGTTGCTTTCTTCTTTAAGAATGAATTAAGTGGTTCTCTCGAAGCGAAACAAAAACATGATAATGAAATGGTTCCTACTTGGTGGATGACTCTTTCTCATCTCGTCTTTATGGCGTTAGTGGTTTACTCTGCTCACCATATGGTTTTCTTCATGGGTCTATTCTTATTCTTCTTAGGATTTGCAACAGTGACTCAAGAATACCAAGATGAAATTAAGCTTAAAGAATCACTACTCGTTGGTTTCTTCCTAGCGGGACTTGTGACTCTTGGAGCACAACAAGCGTGGTGGTTACAACCAATTCTAACTGAAATGGGTGATATCACTTTATTCTTTGGAGCGACTGGGCTTACAGCTATTACTGATAACGCCGCACTTACTTACTTAGGTTCACTAGTTGAACTAACAGACTCGGCCAAGTTTAATCTTGTTGCTGGTGCCGTTGCCGGTGGTGGTCTTACGGTTATTGCCAACGCGCCAAACCCAGCTGGATTTGGGATTCTTAAAGGATCGTTTGGTAAGGATGGAATTAGTCCTCTTGGTCTTTTGATGGGAGCTCTTTTTCCGACAATCATTGCCATGATTTGTCTTCAGGTCTTTCCAAGTTTAATGGGTGGACATTAGAATTTAAAAATTAAAATTCATTTTTATAATTAAGGACCTCTTTTTGAGGTCCTTTTTTTGTCAAAAGTGAAATATTTAAAGACCAAAAAACTACTTCTCTTTCTAAATTTTTCAAAACTATGTAGAAGCTCTCCTGGACGGAGGGAGTATGAAGAAGGACAAGGGTCTACTAGAAATTACAAATCACATTTACATTATTAGAAATCAGAAAGTTATGCTCGATAGGGACTTAGCCGAGCTCTATGGAGTTGAGCTGAGAGTGCTTAATCAAGCAGTGAAAAGAAACATTGAGAGGTTTCCCGAGGACTTCATGTTTCAACTAGATTCCAGTGAGTTATCTAACCTATGGTCACAAAATGTGATCATGGGTGACTTAACTACTCGAAAATACATAACGAGGAATCCACCATATGTATTCACTGAAGCAGGATCTTTTGCTCTTTCCTTTACTCTGAGATCACAAAAGGCAATCGAGATGGGCCAATTTATTATTCGTGCATTTACTCATTTGAGGCGCTTTATTCTAAAGAATGAAAACCTAATGATGGAGCTTAAAAATAATGATCATCTTTCTAAGACATTTTCTAACTTTGAAAAACGAATTGAACACGATCTGTTGATACTTTATAAGAACACTTCAAAATTTGAGAAGAGGTTTATGTTTCTTGAAGATGAGATTAATAAGCTTAAGAAGGGAAAATGAGATATTACTTTGTAATAACGTTTGTATGTACAAATATGGCGTTTTATGATAAGGTGAGTATATGTTCGAATGGGACAATAAGAAAAATGAGGAAATAAAAAAGAGGCATGGAATATCTTTTGAAGAGCTAGAAGTTTGTATCAAAATTGATAGCGTGATCATAGAAACACCAAATGAAAACAGAAATCAAAATGCCTTTCTCACTTTTTTAAATGATTATCCAATAATTGTTCCATTTGAAATTCGAGGTGATAACTACAGACTTATCACTGCCTGGCCGGATAGGAGATACAAAGATGAGTAAAGCAAGAGAACACGCTAAGAAGAAAAATTATAAAGTTGATGAAGAGATGACTAAAGAGTTTGAAAGAAGACTAAGACTCAGTAAGAAGAAGTCTGTGACGATTCGTCTTCCTGAGGAAGTGATTAGTGCTTTTAAGAGAATGTCCGGTGAGGATGGTAAGTATCAGGCGTTAATGAGAGAGGTTCTCATAGAGGCCGCTAAGAAAGAGGCCTGAGAGAATTTCAGAAGTGAAATACTCCTTGTTTAAAGTGTAATTAACTTATCTAAAAGTTAAAAACTTCGCTAGATTCCTTCAGAGTTTTGGAGGACAGATGGATAAAGAAAAGAAGTTACTAGAAATTACCAATCAAATTTACATTCTTAGAAATCAAAAAGTGATGTTAGACCGTGACCTAGCTGAGCTCTACGGAGTTGAGGTCAAAGCTTTAAATCAAGCTGTTAAACGAAATATAGAACGCTTTCCTGAAGAGTTTTGCTTTAAACTAAATTCCAATGAGTTAGCTGAATCAAAGTCACAAAATGTGACTTTGATAGATGCAAGTAACCGAAATTTCAAAGCTCCGAGAGTGTTCACAGAGCAAGGAGCTTATGCTCTGTCCTTTGTATTGAGATCAAAGAAAGCAGTGGAAGTAGGTATCTTCATTGTGAAGGCATTCACTCACTTAAGACGATTTATTTTAAAGAATGAAAATCTAATGATGGAGCTAAAAAACAACGACCATCTCTCAAAAACCTTTTCAAATTTTGAAAAAAGGATTGAGCAGGATTTAGTAGTTCTATATAAAAACGCATCGAAGTTTGAGAAGAGGCTTATGATTCTTGAAAGAGAGTTTCGAAAGTTAAGATGAGAGAGATAATATAGAGGCCGCTAAGAAAGAGGCCTCATAAGAATTTAGATTAGTAGCAAACAACCTTAACAGTTTCACGCCAACCGTGTTGATCTTCATTTCTTCCTTCTTGTAGTGCAAGTAGAGAACCACGAAGTTTCTTAGCGATTGGACCTTCTGGATTTGAAACATTCCACTCAGTTCCTGAGACGTCACCAAACTTTCCAATAGGAGTGATGATGGCAGCTGTTCCACAAGCAAATGATTCAGTACAACTTCCGTCGTTGATAGCTTTTAGAAGTTTTTCAATTTCCATTTTCTCTTCAACCACTTCAATACCCTGATCTTTGGCGAGCTGGATAAGAGAGCTTCTTGTGATTCCATCAAGGATAGTGTCTTCAATTTTTGGAGTGAAAAGTTTTCCGTCAATGACTGCGAAGAAATTCATTCCTGACATTTCTTCAATGTACTTTTTTTCAATTCCATCAAGCCAGAGAGTTTGTTGGTAACCAAGCTTCTTTGCTCTTTGCGCGGAGATTAAACTTCCGGCGTAGTTTCCACCTGTCTTAGCAGCTCCCATTCCACCAGGACACGCTCTTACGTTTTCTCTTTCTACGAGAACGCTTAAGCAACCTGTTGTGAAGTAAGATCCTGAAGGGGAGGCGATGACCATGAATTTATAAGTGTCACTTGGTTTAATACCAAGATTTTCATCTGTAGCGATCATGAATGGACGGAGGTAGAGAGATTCACCCGAGTTTGTTGGGATGAAGTCATTTGAGTGTCCAACGATTGAGCGAACAGCTTCTAGGTAGATTTCCTCTGGAATTTCTGCCATGGCCATACGGCGAGCCGACTCGTTAAATCTCTGTGCGTTTCTTTCTGGTCTGAAAAGGTATGGACCGTGACCATCTGTATGGTAGGCCTTCATTCCTTCAAATATTTCTTGTCCGTAGTGGAGGACTTTTGCTGTTGGGTCTAGAGTTATAGGACCGTATGGGAGAAGTTCAAGCTCGCCCCATTTTCCATCTCTATAGTCACAAACGGCCATGATAGGGACGAGTGTACTTCCAAAACCAATAGTTTCGGGGAGAGTGAAGTTCTTAAGCGCCTCAAGGGCCTTTGGGTCTATTTTAATGCTCATGGCTATATCCTTATAGATTTTAGTGGCAAACCATAACAGAAGCTAAATGAAGTGTGACGGGAGTGTGCGTAAGTTTTGAGGTTGTCTTTAGGCTAAGTTATTGAAAGAAGGGGGTTGCATCTGTGAAAGTGCTGTCTTCAATATTAATAATGATTGAGTGAGTGTCTGTTCCATCGATGAAGGTAGAGAACACCGTGTCATTTGTATTGTCGTCTCCGGTACCACTTACAAAGTTCTCTTGGATGAAAACTGTGAGGTGTCCAGCGGCGCTCGATTGGTCATCGTTGTTAGTAGTGTTAGTTTGCCTTGAAGATTTATGACCTGCGTCGGTTAATCTCACCAAGTAATTATCGTTGGCGACAGTAGTGGAAACATAGGCTTCATGATTGGCCCCAAGAACTCCAGTTACAATTGTTAAGGCATTTACATTATGAAGTGCAGGGATAGTAGCAAAATCATCCACCGAGTTTTGTAAGTCTGAATTTGCAGCAGTCATGGCATCTGATCTATAGAGCACGACATTATTTCCTGCATTGGTTGCCGCTACATAATTGAAGAGGTTACCAGTTCTAGCTCCAGACATTGAAATTCTTGTCATAAGGGCCGAAGCAAAAATATTAGTATCAGTTGCAGGTGATGAAGGAGCTCCACCAGTCGCGAGTGATGTGATGTCGTAAAAACCTGTTGCTGTGTCTCTATTTAAAATAACGATTTCAGCATTGGCCTCATCGTAAGTAGAGTAGAGGTCACTTGAGTCGGTAGCGATAGTTGAAACACTTGAAAGAGTGGTTCCACCTGCAGTTGCGACAGTTTGATATCTAAATGAAATATTATTTGAATTATTAAAATCTATGTAAGGGAGAAACCATCTCGTTCCATCTGTTGAGATGGATCCAATTTTATTTGTCACGATGTTGATATCAAAAGTATCAATGGTAGCGAGTGTTGCTCTATCAACTCTTCTTACACGCATAACGGAAGTGGGAGTGACAAAGAAGTCTGCTTCTTCAATTCTATAAGCAATATAGATAAAAGTGGCATCACCGACAACACTTATATCGTAGGGAACTTCCAATACGTTTGCCGTGGCAACGTCAGTGACAAATGTTCCAGTTGTGGCGCCAACGGTGTAAGCACCAGTGGCTGCATTATAAGTATTGTGTGAAATATTGATATTATTAGTCGCACTTGTAACGATGTATTGATTAACTCCATCCATCCAAGTTGCGTGAGCAGCTGAGCTTGTGGCCACTGCTTGTTTGTCTGATTCTACGACAGTTGTGAAGCTATTGCCTGAACCAGTCCAAGTTCCACCAGTTAAGCCAGTACAATCGGCAGGGTTTCCAAAGCCATCATCACCAACACAAAGTCTAAGACAAACAACAGCACCATCTGCAATTGTTCCTACATCTGGAGACCAAGTTAAAGTCGAAGATGTAGCTCCTGTGATATTTGTGTAAGCTGCAACACAAGTTACATTTTTCTGCCATTGGTAAATTATAGTATCACCGTCAGCTGTTGAAGCGTCACTAAATACTGCTCCAGGAGAAATGCTGATTCCTGTTCCTTCTGAAATGAAGTTATCTGAAAGATAGGCGGGAGAAGGGGTAGCCGCTCCCATTGTTGGTGTTGGATTATCATTTGTAATTGTTATAGCAACAATATTTGAAGTAGAAGTTGCCGCTGCTGTATCGGGAGAGTCCGTAACGGTAACTCTAAAGTTAACTGCAGAAGTCGCTGCTCCCACAACTGCTGTTTGCGGAATAGTAAAACTAGCTGAAGTAGTAGCTACTGGATCAGTAGTATTTGATATAGTGACGACATTACTCACAGATGCAGTAATATAAGTTCCTGCAGTTTGATCTAAGTATTCATAAGTGATTGTGTAATCATCGCGTTCTGCTTCAGAAACATTTGTTTCAAAGAATATAACGTCGCCTTCTGTTGCCGTATTGATAGCAGTTGTATTGTCCCCAGTATCATAGATATAGGTGTCAGTTCCTTGAGTGGCACCAGGTCCTGGTGCAAATACATTATTGATTGATGGAGTCGTTGTAATTTCTATGGGCTGTGCTAACCACGAGACAGTGTTAGAAGTTAACAGTGACGTGTCAGTAACAGTTGCTTGAATTGTATAAACAGTAGAGTCTGGAATGGATCCAGCATCACCAAAAGTACTAAAGGTAACTGTACATTGATATTTACCGGCCACTAGTGAACCAGATGCTTTTACACAATTAGACATGGTAGCAGCAGTCTTTAAAGGCATTGGAGAAACGCCATCTAAAGGTGAGGAGTTAATAGTAAAATTAACAGCCATATTCACATCGACGCTTGGATCTTGATCTTTATCTTCTACAGTAATCGCAAAAATTGCAGCAGAGTTTTGAGTAATTGTAGCGAGTGCTGTACTTGTTCCTGCATCAATTGAAATAGTAGGAGCAGTATTTACAGGTTCAACACTTACAGTCCATTCAACTCTTGTGACTTCTGGATTAGCAGCGTAAGCCGTATTGTAAACGACAGCTTTAACTTTATTTGTTGTAGGTGCTCCAGCGAAGCTTACAGTTAAATGATTTGTTGAGTAATCAAATAAACAAGTATCAGTTCCAATTCCAGCAAAGGGCATTCCTACTGGGAGTGCCGGTGTCATTGGAGTGTCTGTTGCATCAAGAAAAACAACTTTATAATCTGTCACAAGTCCTGGACCGAGGGCAGATTGTCTTAAACAGAAATCTTGTCCACCAGCATAGCCAGTGACCACCATTGGTGTTCCTCTTGAGTTGCTTGTTCCATTTGTTGTGAATCCACCTGAATTAAAAACGGTGGCATTTATGGCATGATAAGTTGTGGCAGCGGGACTACTTGTTACAGCAAATCCTGTGAATGCTGGAGTAGGTACGTCTAAGCTCCAAGTGGCGGAATCATAAACTAATCCAGCTCCATCACTTATTTCTAAGTAAACAACATAAATTCCAACGCCCAAAGCGGCAGGATTTAAATTTAGAGGTGCAACACTATTTAGAGTTGTTCCCTGCGAGACTCCACCAAGAAACCATTCTGATGTATAGGTAAACGAATCAGGATTGGAAATGGTTGAAGAAAAAATTAAACTTGTTATTGAAAGATCAGTTGTTGTTGTAAGAGGTAGAGTAGTAGCAGGTGTAGGTACTAAAATTTGTGGATTAACAGGAGTGGATGCTCCAGCACTAACGGCTGCAGAATCTTTCGACTTATCTCCACCTACGTCTCCGGCGACGCAACTGTAAAAGAGAGTGAATAGTAGTACATAATTAATAATTTTTTTCATAATTTCCAAAAAACACCTTTTCTCAATTACTTGTCGGACAAATATACTTTTGTCTTGAATTGTTCTGTTTATTTTAGCGAAAAACTTGATGGAATAGGGACGTGAAGTGGTGAGAAGTGTTTAGTTCTAGGGTGTTAAGTGAGGAAATAGGGCTTTTGGTGAGTTTTATTTAATGGATAAATATTGTGAAAGTGACCAGATTTTCTGTCAAAAATGGATTTATTGGTGTTGTAGAAGTTAATTCACTTACAAACTTAAATGGGCATCAAAGCCTAGAATTAAGCTCTTCAACTAAATCCAATTCTTTAATCTCTTTTAAGAGTTCGCGTTCACGGTTTCTAAGAGAGAGTAATTCAGAGACCGGGTCATTGCTGGAGGAGTTAAATTTTTCTTTGGCAAAGTTTCTAAGCGCCGAGTTGATTAAACTGCTAAAGCCAGCACCAGAGCTTTTGCATATACTTTCATACATTCTAAAAACATCATCATCAAAAATAACGTGCTTTCGATGTTTTTCTTTTTTTATAAGTTCCGGAAAAATATGATCAAATGAATTTTGAAGATCTACTTGCAGGGAACTAGAATCAATTGAACTTTCTTTAGGATCAACATTTGTTCCCCCTTTGTACTTATCAAAGTCTCCCATGGCCTTTTTTAGAATATCTTTCTTTGCTCTAGTCATTATATCCCTCGGAGTGTTTTATAAACTTTCTCAAATAGTTCTAAGTTCTCGATTATGAAATTTAAAACTGCTTCATATTCTCTTCTATCAAATCTTTCGATATTTTCACTTCCCGCTAGCACATCTAAATTATCTAGCGCGAGGCTTACTCCGTATTCAGATTTTCCACACTTCTTAATTACATGAAGGTGAGGCCTCGAATGATTTAACTCTTTTCTAAGTTCAACTCTTAAATTTCCTACTTCTGCCAGAAGAGGAGGGGAGTAAATCATTTCTAAGAAATCACCTTTAACAATGAAGTACTCATTAATTTTAATCGGTGTCTTAGTCATCTCTATCCTATCATGATTATGGTCACATCCTAAGTCACACACCTGGTCACACTTGTTTTAATGTTTTTGTGAAGTAATTTCAGTGTGTTGTATCTCTCTGCACCAAAGAACTTAGAAAATAATTATAGATATTGCCAACTTCTCCTTGAATCTTTGAGTGAGCTTTTCATTATTGAACTCTCTAGTTTCTGGATGGGGCAATTTTTCAGGGGGTGTAAAGGATTGAAATTTGGATGTAATATTGTAATTACATATGGTTAGATTTGGACTTATTTACTTTATTTTAATGACCGCAACTTTTGCTCAAAATGCAAAGGGCGTGTTTAGTATTGTGGTTGAAGGTAACCGCTCTGAATTATCTTATATAAAGAAGAGATCAGAACTTACCATGGCGAGAAGTACTAAGTTCTGTCGTGGATCCAAAATGCCCAAGTCACAGGGCGGCTGGAGTTGTAAGAAAACGAAACCGAGAATTAGTAGTTGTGTACTTGAATACAAGTGTAAATTTATCAATAAGAAATTTAATCGCATCACTGAGACTCGTCGTCTTAGGGCCTCTTTAAAAGACCTTCCAAAGAGTAGAGGTAAGTATAAAATTACTCTCATTTCTAAGGATAAGAAGGAAGTGGTCAAACAACTTGGTGGAGCGGCGTTCTTTGCAGCTGCTGCCAAGAAATCAAAAACTGCTAAGGGTAGTTTTAGTTCACAGAAATTAGCTGCGTCTTCTAAGCGTTATCCCAATCTAAAAAAGAAAACTCCTAGAAAGAAAAGCATCAAACCTAAAACTAGGGCGCGAGTCGCTAGGAAAGAGGCGATGGAAATAGACGAGGATGAGTTAGAGGAATTAGCTTCTCTTAGAGAAGATGAAACTCAGCTTAAAGAAACTGATCCAAATGGTGATGAAGAATGGGTCATCGAAAAAGTTAAAAAGCGTAACGGTAAAGAAGAGTATCAAGTTTATAAGAAAGATGAAAAATATAAGGGATTGTCTAAAACAAAAAGAGGGAAGAGAAACGATTGGTTAAGTTTCGCTCTTAGTTATGTCGCTGTCTCTGATAGTTTTAAAAATTCTCTTTCAACTTTTGACGTGTCTTGGACTCCTCAAAAATGGTTCAATGCGGACTGGGGAATGAGAGGGAATCTCGGAGTTCATCAATTTAAAAGTTCTGAAACAGCTACTTTAGCCTCACAAACTTTCCTTGTTTATGACATTGGAGTTTTTGGACTCTACCGCTTTGGAAACTTATTTGTCGAATTAGGATTTGGTCTGCAGAAATGGAATGACACTTTAGGGGAGAGTTATAATACGCTCACTTTTGGTGGCGGTTACTTCTTCGAGTACTATAAATTAGGTTTCATCGATCGCATCCAGGCAAGTTATACAACCGTTGGTAATGATGCAGCTAATAAGGAAATGAAGCTCTCTATCGGCGCCTCGTTCTAGTCAAAATATTTAATTCATTCACACTCTATGTTACAATTTTTCCATGAAAGAAATTAAGCACTTATTTGCATATTTTAAGAAGAGTAAGAAGTACTATCTCATTCCTCCCATTGTGGTTTTTGTCGTACTCTCTCTCTTTATGATGTTGTCGTCCAACTCTGCTGTGGCGCCATTTATCTACACTATTTTTTAATTATGAAAAGAAATGAACTTTTAAAAATTTCATTAATTTCTGTGGGACTTCTCCTTCTGAGTCTTGGTGTTCTCTATAGTATCGGAAGCCAGGATATTCATGAAAAAAAATTAGAAAACCAAGCTAATGTCATGCCATGGGGATTTCCTCTAAAGGGAACTTTTAACTTTGATATTAAATTAGAAGAAAAGAGCTTTTCCTACTCTTTAAATAAGTTCTACATGCGAGAACTACCTGCCAAAAAATCTGATCAACACTTTATCATGGCCGGAGGATCAAATACCTTTGGTCAAAATTTAAGTGTACAAAAAACTCTGTCAGCACGCTTATCCAAAACTAATAAATTTAAGAATTATGATCACTATATTGTGGCCTCTCCTGGATGGGGACCTTCCAATGTTCTGGCCTATATGCAAGAGGGACCTTTTAAGGAATTCGTAAAGGAAGAGCAGGGTACTTTTGTTTTCAACTTTATTCGTCCTCACTTTCACCGGGTGTGTGGACTTGACCAGAGTTTATATTGGAGTAAGGGTGTTCTTCCTAAGTATGAGTTTGAAAAGAGTGAGTTAAAATATAGAGGACTCTATAGGAATGCTCCTGAGTTTCATTCGTTCTTAGTTCGTACGGGAATTTATAAAATTCTTTTTAACTTCGTCTCTAAAAAGAGCAAAGTTTTAGATCGAAAAGTTGATAGTAAATGCATAGAGCTCACAGCTGAAGTTTTTAAAGAAATGAAGAAAAGCTATCTCGAAACTTACAAAAATGGACGCTTTATTGTGTCGCTCTTTCCCACTATGAAGGAAGCTTCAAAGGATGGAATGAAAGAATTATTCAGCCTGCTTAGAAAGAATGACATTGAAGTCATAGATTTTAAAAATGACCCTTCTCATTACGGTAAAGAGTATTTCTTTTCTGATGCCCACGTGAATGAACTCTCAAACGCTAAACACGTAGAACTTCTCTTAAAGAGACTTTAGAGCTTTATTTAATTTCTTAGTCTTATCTATTCTGCCATTGGACATTTCTAAACTCTTATTCTTCTTTGTGATATATCTAAGGTAATGCACAATATTTCTAATCCTATCAGTTCTGTGGTCAATCTTGGGTGAGAAAATAGGCATTTTACTTAGAGGATTTATATTACGAGGTTTTGAAATAAATCTCATGAGTTTCTTATCACTGTAAAATTCAACCAAGCCATTGGAGACTAGCTCTCCTGCTTTCTTCGAACCAAATCCATTAATTGTATGGCAGGCGAGACAGTGTTTTCTCACATTCTTGTAACCATAACTTATTTTCTTTGAGGCCTTGGGTCCTGGAATAAGGTATTTTGGTGGAAGTCCTGAAATTGAAAAGCCGGTGACTTGATACGGCCAGTGGCTTCTTCTTCTGGAAGGGACTTTTTCTTTGTCTTCAATCCAGATGAGATAGAAGGGAGAGAGGTCTTTTAACTTCTCTCCGTATTCAGTAATAGCGCGAAAAGGAGCAAGGTCTGTCCTCTCAAAGGCCAAGTAAGCTTCTCTCTGTAGAAACTTATAGGTTTCAATAATTGGTTTGTATTGATCTCTAGTATGGATAGTGAAAGCAAAGCTTGATTTCCAATCTATTTTCTCTGAAAAAGCCTTCTTAAAAACTGCATTAACAGAAAAGGCATTGTAGGTCTCAGTCTTTCTAGTACTTGGGTTATAAATAGAAACTTGGTGAACTTTAAACAGACTTTTTAGATGCTCTAAAGAGTATATGTTTATAGACTCATTGCCTTTCTTAAAGAAGATTCCTCTAGCGGAAGCGAAGAGAGAACTAGAGAGTAGAAGACTTAGGGTAATAAATAAAATTTTCATGGATCAATTATAAGAGATAAATGGTGCACCCGACAAGGATTGAACTTGTGACCTTTCCGATGTCAACGGAATGCTCTCCCACTGAGCTACGGGTGCAAATGATTTGATAAAATATAAGAAAGATTTAGATATGTGTCAATGTCTGTTTACCGTGCATAGAGTTATGTCTATCTCGATGTATGAATTAACCGATATTTAACTTAAGGAGTTGCGAAACTTAGGATATATTGTGCCCTATGAAAAAACGCCTAGATGTCACCTTACTGCAACTTTTAAAGAATCAATTTATCGAATTTTTCCCATGGTATGTGGGAGCCTTTATCGCTCTCTATGGAACTCACTATATTCAAAGTGAACTTCCATTTATGGCCAAGGAATTAGCTGACTTTGTTATTAGCGAAAGTCATGACTTTAATACGGTCAAGTTCGCCTATCTTGCTATTGGAATTATCTTCTTTAGAACTTCTTCAAGATTACTCTTCTTCTATCCAGCACGGGTTCTACAGAAATTTCTGCGAATTGAAGCGATAGAGAGATTAGAAATGGCGAATCCTATTCGTTATAAGAAGTTTTCTGCGGGACAGCTTTTTCAAAGAGTAGGGAATGACTTGGAAGAAGTGCGCGCTCTCGTGGGCTTTGCTCTTTTACAGGTGGCCAATATTGTTTTTGCCATGAGTGTGCTAATTCCCAAATTATCGAGTTTTAGTCCTAAGCTACTATTGGCCCTTTCTCCTGTCTTTGTGGCATTTCTCTTATTCACCATCATCGTGAGTAGAAATAAGAAATACTATAGAAAGACACAAGACTTACAGGGGGAAGTGCAAAACTTCATAATGGAGTCTTATGCTGGTAAGAAAACAATTAAAAATTACCATGTAGAAAAATCGTTTATTCATCTCTTTGAAAAGCACTCTATGTCGGAACTTTTAAATTTCTATAAGGCCGGAAATAATATCGCACTCTCTATTCCTCTTGTTCCTTTCGGAGTAGGGACTTCGCTTCTATGGGGAGCTCATATTATTAGGGTAGAAGACCTTGGCGCCTCTTCCCTTGTTCTCTTTTCTGGATTTGTTTTCCTATTCTTAGAACCTATGATGTTCCTCTCTTGGATCGGTGTGGTTTTTGCGCGGTCTTCTGGAGCCTGGGCGAGAGTTAAGGAACTTATTAATGCTATTAAAGTTGAACACCCAGAAGAAACTGCTCTTTTGAGTTTAAATAAATCCAATAAAGATCTCTCCTTTGTTTCCAAGTTTTGGGAAAAAGAGATTCAACTAGAAATTGTAGAAGGAAAGTGGAACGTCTTCATTGGCCAAACCGGTTGCGGTAAGACTGAAGTGATAAAGCAAATTGCTAATATTTTACAATTTAGAAATATCCCTATCTCTTATGTAGCGCAGGATCCATATCTCTATAACGACAGCATTAGAAATAATATCTTCCTAGGAACTGAGGTCTCTCGTGAGCGAGAAGATCAGGCCTTTGAACTGTTAAAGCTCTTTGGGCTAGATTACTTAGAGTCCAATAGAGAGAAATTACTCGACCTGGAAGTTGGTGAGCACGGAAAGAGACTTTCCGGCGGACAGTGTAAGAGAGTTTGTCTGATTAGAAGTTTGCTCTCAAGTGGGAAAATCATTATTTGGGATGATCCATTCTCTTCGGTAGACCTCATTTTAGAAAAACAAATTTTTACTAAATTAAAAGAGAGTGAATTTGCCAAAGGCAAGACTTTCATTCTTAGTTCTCACCGTCTAACTACGGTGAAGTTATCTGATTACATAATGTACCTAGATAAAGACCAAGGTCTTATTGAACAAGGTCAAAAATCTAAATTACTTAATAAAGAGACAAAGACATATGAGTACTTCGAAAATCAAATGGTCTAAAATATTCTACTTTGATGGGTCTGGCGCTATCGCACTCATCATTTTAATTTGCTTATTAGGCTCAGCAACTCTTGGGGCGTTAGTCCCTACACTTATTTCAAAATTGGCACAGAGCTATGATGAAGAGGTGATTTTCTATGAGAGCATAAAGCAATTGCTTTTTCTCTTTATGGGAGTTTACGTCAATAGATCAATTTATCAATTGGCCGTAAATAAGTATGTGAAGCTACTAGCGCAAAATGTTAGGAGCTGGTGTTATGAAAAATGGATTTTAAGTTATGAGATCCAAGTAGGGGACACTGGTCACGAAGAGAAATATCCTCAAGGTGAAATTCTTAGTCGTATAGTCAATGATACAGAGTCACTTCGAGAGTTAGTGACTTCTGGAACTTTTGGAATTTTCATCGATTTATTCTTTGTGATTTCATGTATGTTAAGTTTTATTCAAATTAATTCCGTCATTGGTATCTCCCTTGTGGTGGCGCAAGTTTTTGCTGCCGTTGTTCTAGTGTGGGGAAGTAAGTATATGAGAACGGTTTTTCTCTCAGTAAGAAAAGCCAGAGGAAATGTCTATCAAACTGTGGCGAACCTAGTTGGTGGAATCTCTGAGACATATTATACAAATCACGAGAACTACGCTTCAAAGAAATCAGAAGGTGTCTTTGATGATTACCTAGGCAAAATTTTAAAATCTAATATTTGGGATTCAGGTTATTACTCTGTGGCGGAATCTCTCTATCCACTGCTCTTAGCTCTTGTGGTTCTCATTTTTCCCTACAGTCATATTACTCAAGGCGCAGTCATTCTTGTGATAGTTGATCTGATTCAAAGATCAATTGGACCAGTGAAAGATATTGCTGGAAAAATTGCCAATGTGCAAAGAGCTGCCAGTGGAGTTGATAGGATTTCAGAATTTATCACAGACTTAGATAAGACTATATCTTCTCCAAAGGAATTTACTAAGAGAGAGCATGACTTAGATCAAATGACTGTGGAGATCGAAGAGTTCTCTTATCCTAGAAGGCATGAGGCTGAGCCAGGTTTTAGTCTCGAAAATATATCATTCGCCGCTAAAAAAGGTGAACTCATAGGTATTGTAGGAATTTCAGGATGTGGAAAATCTACACTTTTGAAAATTCTTAGCGGGAACCTCATCCCACAAAAAGCAGAGATAAAAGTTCTGGGTACGGATGGGGAGAAGGTAATCTTTCCTGGAAGTGACTTTAGTGATGTCACTAGATATAGAGAATTGGTGGGAATAGTCTCTCAGGATTCGCATATCTTTTCAGAAAGTATTGCTTTTAATATCTGCCTGTGTGAAGAGATTCCAGCTGACTTTGAAAAATTTTGGATGTGGATTGAGGAGAGGATTCCCTATATTAAAAAGACTTGGGGAGTTAATTCCGCTAGTGTTTTGGATCAGAAATCCATTTCTCTTGGTCAAAAACAGCTTCTTTCGGCGATTCGTTCTTGTTATTTAAAAAAACCAATTGTTCTCTTTGATGAGATCTCTTCTGGATTAGACTCTGCGCTAGAGCTTGCCCTAAGAAAAGTGATTCTCCTGATTCAGGAACACTCTCTAACTTTTATTGTGGCGCATCGCTTGGAAACTGTGATTGATTCTAGTAAAATCCTTGTTATGAATGAAGGAAAGTTAGTAGATAGTGGACCACACGCAGACTTATTGGAAAGATGTTCAATCTACGGAGAATTTCTGAATGAGTTGAGCCACGAAGCGAACTAAGGTAGAATACTCAAGTTATTTAAATTTGAAGTTTAAAAATAAATAAGTGCAAGGAGCGCATTCAATGAAAAAAAGTATTTTTTCAACAACATCACTCATCATCTTGGCGGGAGTTCTTTTCTACTCTTGTAATAAGACGGTAGAATCTAAACCAGCTTTTCTCTTTAAGTCTGCACCTGATCAAACGGCAGGAGTAAAGGTTGGATCTCAAGTCATTTCAAAAGCTGACCTTTTTAAAGGTATTGAAAGTGAGCTCTATGAAGCAGAGTTAAAAGTTTTTGAAATTAAAATGAATAAAATGAAAGCGAAAGTTTTAGAAGTTCTTATGGGACAAGACCCTAAGAAGAAAGGTCTTACAAATGATGAGTACCTTGAAAAACATGTAACTGCTAATGTTAAAGTGACTTCAAAACAAGTGGCAGCTTTTGTTAAAGAAAGAAAGATTCCAAAAGAACATTTGAATGATCAAATGAAGTCTAGAATTAAGCAATACCTTATTATTGAACAGAAGAAGAAGGCGATTGATACTTGGCTTGCTAGTAAAACTAAGTCTACTCCAGTTGAAGTTTACTTCTCTAAACCTGAAAGACCTGTCTTTAGTGTTGTAGCAGGAGATGCTCCTTTTACAGGTGGCGCAGATGCTAAAGTTGAAGTGATTGAATTTTCTGATTTTCAGTGCCCGTTTTGTTCTAAAGGCGCAAACATCATGAATGACCTTAAAAAGAAATACGGAAATAAAATCAAGATCGTCTTTAAAAACTTTCCTCTTCCATTTCACAATCATGCCAAGAAAGCGGCAGAAGCAGCTCTTTGTGTTCACGAGCAAGACCAGAAGAAATTTTGGGCCATGCATGACGCCATGTTTGCTGATCAAACAAAACTGGATAGGGAAGGGCTTGTGGCCTCAGCTAAGAAGCTAAAAGTTAAGATGGATCAATTTACTAAATGCCTGGATTCAGATAAGTATGCAGCTAAAGTTGCTGCAACAATGGAAGAGGGAAAGAAGATTGGTGTTAAATCAACTCCAGCATTCTTCGTGAATGGAAAAATGGTAAACGGAGCTCATCCTATAGAGGTTTTCTCTGAGTTAATTGATCAAGAATTAGCTAAGTAATCAAGTATTTACAGATATTTATACAATGGCCTGGAAACTTTTTTCAGGCCTTTTTATTTTGTGTAGTCGTGTATAATAAAAAGGTCACGTATAACGCCAAGACACCAGGAAGGTAGAGGCTAAATGGATATCAACGATTACAGTACAAGACTTTCACAGGCCAGAACAAACTACAGAGATGCAGCTGATGATCTTAAGGAGCACTATAGCTCTGAGTTGGAAGACATTGATGACAATAATAAGGTCACTCAGAAAAAGCAACGTGAAAACTACGCTACAAGTAAAACTAATTTAGAGGCCGCTGTCGCAGAAACTATTACTGATCAAAGTAAGAAAGTTAAAGTGGCAATACAAGATAGAACTGAGCAGTTTAGAAATCGATCGGCCGCTCAAGTTGAAAATTTTGAAAACGACAGACAAGAAATAAAGACTAAATTTGATGACCGCTTAACTTATCTTAGAGACTCCTATGATAAGGACCTTTCTGCTAGAGAGAGAACTCAAAAGGATCTACTTGAATCGGCTAATGAAAGGTACACTGATAGAACCAAGAGAAATGCTAACCTCTATCAAGAAAATGTTAATAAATTAGATCATAGTACTCGCACGGCCATGAAAGAGCAGAAGTTCTCTCATGATATCGAAAAGAGAGTACAAGAAGCCGGTCACTCAAACGAAGTTCAAGACTTAGTAAGGACAGGAAACTCTTCAAGAAGTAAAATTATTGATAAACAACATAGAGATCTTCAAGCGCTAAGAGATACTCAGACTGATTCGCTAAAACATCTTAAACATCATCAAGAAAAAACAATTGAAAACATCCATAATCAAAAAGGTTTAGAGTCTGATAAAATGGCCTCTAACTTTAGTGAACTTACAAAAGATATTTCTCTTAGAAATAATAAGAATAATACGAGAATGGCCAAAAATAATAGGGAACAGATCACTTCTCTTGAAAGGCAATACGCTCAAACGACTTATCAAAATAAGAGAGAGATGGAAGAGAAGCTTAAGGGCGGAAATATTCTGGATAAAGACCAGTTAAAGTCAGCTGAGTTAGGTCAGAAATTTGATACAAGAATTAAAAATATTAATGAAAGCATTGACGACATGGTTCATAAGGATCAATTAGATAAAGAAAGAATGTCTTCTGCCTTTCAAGATTCAGTGAGAGAGAGAAATCTATCACACTCTAAGCATATTGATAAAATTGAAAAAGATGCTAGAGACTTTAAAAATACTACAGTTAAAGATAATAGAGATCGTACTGATCAAGTTTTAAATAGTTATAGAAAGAGACTCTCTGACGTACAACTTGAGAGTGAGCAAAAGACTATCAAAGATCGCCAGGCTTCAAATCAGCAATTAAGAACGCAAAGAGAAGAGTTTGGTCGTGTCGTGACTCAATTAAGTGATATGAACCAAGAAGCGGTGACTAAGATTCAAGATGAGCAAGCTGCAGAGAAAACAAAGTTCATTCAAAGCTCGAGAATGGCCCATCATAATCAGGTTGAAAACTTAAAAGATGATTTTAATAATCGCATGGCAAATAGAGAAAGTAGTTTAACTCAAAGATTAGAACAAAAAGATAAAGTGTTTGATAAGACTGTAACTCAACTTGAAGAAAAAATGGTTCGAGTAGAGGGTAAAGCCGCCAAAGAAATCTCGGCAATGAAACAGATTGAACAAGAGAGAAGATCTGAAGATGGTAGAGAGTTTAAAAGAGAAACTCGCAAAATGACGGATAATTTTACTAAAGAGAAAGTTGCCATGAAAGATGGTTTTGATAGACGTCTCTCAAATGCGAAACATAAGAGTGATGTAAGGCTTAATGAAACAGTTCAAAAATATGAATCTCAACTTGAAATTGAGAGAAACGATACGAGAAGACACTTTAAAACAAAAATCAAACAGTTAGAGTCTAATTATCGACGTCTTGCCGATCAGAGTGAGCTTGAAAAAGATCTTATTCGCAATCAATTCGAAAGAAGAATCGAAGAGACGAGGCAGAATAATGCGATGCAGTTAGAAGAGATTTCTAGAGAGAAGAACTCTAAGGTCTAAGTTTCACATTGTCGCATCCAAGATAGAAGTGCTATAGTGAAAACTCACTATTTAGACACAGGACGCACTCTCATGAGACGGGCAAAAATCGTGGCCACACTTGGGCCATCTTCAAATACTATTGAAAAAATCACAGAACTTATTATTGCCGGAATGAATGTCTGCCGAATTAACATGAGTCATGGTACTCATGAATCTCATGGTGAACTCATAAGTAATATTCGAGTGGCCTCTAAAAAGGCTAACAAAGAAGTGGCCATTCTTGCAGACCTGCAAGGTCCAAAGATTCGTGTTGATAAATTAGCTGAAAATTTAAATTTAGAAAATGATGAAATCTGGGTCATAGGGCCAACTGATGCCATGGATAAGTATCCTGAGTATAAGGGTAAGTATATTCCTACAATCTATAAAGATCTTGTTAGTGATTGTTTCGATGGAGCACGTATCCTCTTTGATGATGGATTAATGCTGGCCGAAGCTATCGAGAGAGATAGAGATGTTTATAAAATTAAAATTAATGTGGGTGGAGTTTTAAAATCAAATAAGGGAATTAATCTTCCTGATTGCGATGTTTCGGCTCCAAGTTTCACTGAGAAAGATCGTGCCGACTTATTATTTGCTCTCTCGCAAAATGTTGATTACTTAGCACTTTCTTTTGTAAGAAAAAAAGAAGATATTCAAGAAGTGAAGGTTCTTCTTCACGATTTAAAAGTGAATATCCCAATTATTTCAAAAATTGAAAAACCTCAGGCCGTTGATAATATCGAAGGTATCTTAGAAGTTACTGACGTCATTATGGTGGCCCGTGGTGATATGGGTGTAGAAGTAGGAAACCATCTGGTTCCTTCTATCCAAAAGAAATTAATTCGCATGTGTAATGAGAGAGGAATTCCTGTTATTACTGCGACACAGATGCTTGAGAGTATGACTCATAATCCAAGTCCAACTAGAGCAGAGGCCTCAGATGTGGCCAACGCAATTTGGGATGGGACTGATGCTGTAATGCTTTCTGGTGAAACAGCTTCTGGGAAATATCCAGTTGAGACTGTTAAAACAATGGTTCAAATTATCGAAACAGCTGAGGAAACACCAAAGGTGAGACCATTTCTAAGGAATGTTGACCTCTCAAGTGTTCACGCTTCTGTTATGGTGGCCGCTTCTTTAATTGGTGAGAAAATCTTTGCCAAGAGAATTTTAGCGGTTACAGAATCTGGTGTTTCTTGTTTAAAACTTGCTAAATTTAGACCAGATACTCCTTGTCTTGGAGTGACTACTACTGAAGAAACAGCTCGTAAGATGTGTCTTTACTGGGGAATTGAACCTTTTCTCTTAAATGAATACAAAGAAGATTCATTCAACTTTCAAGAACACGTCATCAACGCAGTAAAGAAATCTCTTGGTCTTGTTAATGGAGATAAGTTAGTGATTACTAGAGGTGATGGAAAGTTCTTCACTGCAGGTAGTTCTAACTCAGTAAAAGTTGAGATCATTAAAGATACACCCAAAGTTCTAGGCGGATCTGAAGCATTGGAAGAAGTGTCCGATGGAAAAAAAAAATCCTGCTAGACCATAATATCTGTGCCAGTTGTCAGAGATGTGTGCAAATTTGTCCACACAATATCTGGCAAGTGGATATGTCCACCAAAGATACCTTTCTTAATAAAGACAACCTATCGCTATGTAACGTAGATATGGCCTGTGTACAAGATTGTCCCACAGGTGCTATTGAGATCATTCCAAATTTTAATCCATGAAAAATCAGCTAATAAGAGAAGTTCTAAACGACTCTTTATTTAAGAAATTCGATATTGTGGATTGGGGCTGTACTACAGATCCCCGTCCTGTAACTTGGGAACATTTTTCTGCTTGGGTAGAAAAAGGTCACAATGGAATACTCAAATATCTTGAGGGTGATAGAAAAGAGAAGAGGGAGAGTATTAAGAATTACTTTCCTGAATTTGAGTCGGCCTTAGTCTTTCAATTCTCCTACGCAGATCAAAAATTTGCCCTAGATAATTTCTACAACTCAAGTGAGAGTAATGGGCTTAAGGTTGCCGGTTATGTAATGGGCTTTGATGGAGTTGATTACCATCATGTCTTAAAAGAGAGACTAGATGCCATTGGAAAACTAATCCAAGCCGTTGATCCTGAAGTTGAATATAAAATATCCTTAGATATTCATCCAGTACTAGAAAGAGATCTTGCTTATAGAGCGGGACTTGGATTTTTTGGTAAAAATAGTATGTTCATTAGTAAGAGCAAGGGAAGCTTTTTCTTATTGGGCTCGCTACTCTTATCAAAAGACTATGATTTTGAGTCTAAACCTATTGAGACCGATCATTGTGGCAGCTGCACCAGATGTATTGACGCTTGCCCAACTGTGGCGATTGATCCAAATACTAGAACGATTATCTCTGATAAATGTATAAGCACTTATACGATTGAATTATTTAAGGACCTAGGTGAGGCTCCTGTGGGAATGGAGAATTCCGATGGAGAAGTCTTTGGTTGTGATATTTGCCAGGATGTCTGCCCTTGGAATAAGAGGCTTTTAAGAATAAATAGGGATGTTGATAGAGAAGAGAGCAAGTCAGAGACTTACCAATCCATTATGGACTTTTTTCTTAAACGCCCTATTGCTAAAATAATCGAAGATCTTGAAGCTCTCTCTAATCGAAAGTTCCAAAAGTTGTTCTTTGGAACACCATTACAAAGAACTGGAAGGGTTGGTCTTCTTAAAAACATACGATTTTTCTCAAATAAGTCAAAAAAATCTTAGCTTTAATATTTTCCAATGCAAGTTATAATAACTATGTAATCAAATTAAGGAAAATCAATGGAGCACAAGTCTCAAAAAAACGGAAATTTAAAATCTTTCTCTTCTTTAAGTAAGAAAATAATTTTAAAAATAATTGCAGTTAGTTCACTGGTCACAATCTTTAGTACTGGTACGCAGCTCTATCGTGATTATGCTAACAATGTTTCTGAAGTTGAAACAGGAATGCAGAGTGTTTCAAACCTGATCGTCCCTGAACTCTCATACAACCTTTGGCATTTAGATATTAAGGCTCTTAATATGCAGCTTCATTCTCTATCTTCTACAGGAGAATTTACCTATGTTGAGCTTTCTTATGACGGTAAAACTCTTGTCTCTGGGAATGATGATGACTTTATCAGAAAGAAGGAAAAGACCTGGCCTCTTATTTATTCTTATAAAGGTGAGGAGAGAACTCTTGGTACTCTTCATGTTGTAACAAACCTTGAACCCTATATAAATGAAGTCCTTGATACGGCGCTATTTATTTTAACAGCCAACTTTATAAAAACATTCATTGTTGCTTTTGCGATGATTTATATTTTGAGATCACACTTATTAGTGCATTTAATTCTTCTTTCCAATCGTTTAAAAGACTTTACTCTCGAGTCGTTAGGAGCAGGTGATATTAAACTTAATAGAGGAAGCTCTGAATCTATTGATGAGTTGGATATTGTTGTAAATTCCATTAATAAAATGAGACGAAATCTCGTTAGTGATTTAGAAAAAATGGAAAATAATGCTCAAGAAAAAGAAGATCTCACTATCAAACTTAATCAGTCTCAAAAAATGGAAGCTCTTGGTCGATTGTCTGGTGGTATTGCCCACGATTTTAATAATATTTTACATTTAATTATGGGATCAGCTGAGCAATGTACTTTCTTTTTAGAAAAACAGAAATATGAAAAACTAAACAAGTATTTAAATAATATAGTTGAGTTTGCAGATAGGGGAGATAAACTTATTCGCCAAATTCTAACCTTCACTCATCAAAAAAAGGTTGAATATAACAAAATAAACTTAGTTTCAATTGTAGAATCAAGTTTGGAAATGATGAGATCAACCCTTCCTGCTAATATAAATATTGATTTTAAGTTTGATGAATCTGTGGAAGTTCTTGGAGATGCCACTCAAATGCAACAAATTATCATGAATTTCTGTACTAATTCTCGTGACTCGATTGGAAGTCAAAATGGTGAAATCCTTATTTCTTCGAAAGTGAATAGTCTAGGCTCCGAAGTTCAACTCATTGTCTCTGACAATGGAGCAGGAATTTCAAAAGAGATTCAAAGTAAAATTTATGAGCCGTATTTTTCTACTAAGCCCATTAACAAGGGAACGGGAATGGGTCTCTCTATTATTCATTCTATTATTGTAGAAATGAAAGGAAGGATAGAGCTTTTTAGTGAAGTTAATGAAGGTGCAAAATTTGTTATTACTCTTCCTATTTGTAAAGAAAAAATCTTGGAAGTAGTCACTGTGAAAAGTCATGTCAAGAAAGAGGTCTCATTAAAAGGTAAGAAAGTTCTTATTTTAGATGATGAAGAATTTATTGCAAATATGCATAAAGATTATGTTGAAAGAAGTGAAGGTACAGTCTTTTGTTATACATCTCCTCTTCTAGCACTTAAAGATCTTAGTGAAGATCTAGAGGTCGATATGATTCTCACTGATCTTTCAATGCCGGAAATGTCTGGTTTTGAATTTGCCAAGGCCTATACTGAAAATGGGGGAAAGTCTCCCATCATTCTTTTAACAGGGCATGAGGAAAAAGTATTATTTGAAACTGATATATCTAAATATAATATTGAAGAAGTCCTTCTAAAGCCAATTAACTTAGAAGAACTTCTCGCTGTACTAGGTTCTATATAAGATTTTCGCTTCTAAGAAATTTCTTGATATGAGGGGCTGCCATTTCTGGCATGTGATGTGGCATTTTTAGAGGTCTCTCATAAGTTACCTGATTGCCTGTTGTGAGATAATCCACCATTAATTGTGTTCCCTCTTTTCCAACAATGACATCGTCCGCACCTGTAATAAAATGAATCCTTTTGCCATTAATGTGGAGGTTTTCCTTTCTCTCTCTAATCCACGGAAAAATTACGTCTGGAGAGATGGCCTTTGAAACTAGTTGGCTTCTAATTGTTAGGGTCGACTTATAAAGTGGTGTATCAAAAATATGCGTCACTCCACTAGGAGGCATTCCAAGACCTACACAAATAGTAATCGAATCACGATGAGCAAACTCAGGAGTTTCAAGTGCCAGTAGGGACATTAAAGCACCCAGTGAATGACCGCCTAGGATGACTTTAAAGTCATCTTCATCAAAGATGTGACTAGAGAGTGGGATTTCACTTGAAAAGAGTTCTGTGAGCTTCTCAAGCCCCTGGTGAAAGAGTGTAGGTACCACTTCTTTAAACTCTTCAAAGTTTTCAACCTCGCTAAAGGTTCCTAGAAAATGACCTGGTTGGTCAAAAATCAGTGTCGGAATTCCTTCTTCTGCCAAACGTGTGGCCCAAGGAAGAATACTCGCTTTATGGGAGGTATAACCGTGGGTAAAAACCCCGCAGGCCTTTTTAATACTACCATTAGGAGAGGGAAGGAAGACTAGGGCGTTAACTTCTTGGTCTAAATAAGAAAGTTTTGTTTTTACTATTTTAATACTCATGAGCAATACCTTACTAAAATAATTAAAAAAGATTAAGATTTAAATTGACGAAATCCCAAGATTCTATTAATTTAAATCTCACTTCAAAAGAATTTTAAGCCCCGATAGCTCAGTCGGTAGAGCAAAGGACTGAAAATCCTTGTGTCCGTGGTTCGAATCCGCGTCGGGGCACCATTTTTTTGCAGTATTTAAAAAACCAGAGTTTAACCCACTCTGGTTTTTTTTCGTCTACTTTTCAAGAATGAAATAACTCTCTCAAAAAATTCAATTGCAATATCGCTCTATTTCAAAGTCTGTTAGTTCTCAAAAGTTAATCTTTGGAGGAAGAATGAATTTAGATTTAGAAAATATTAAAGATATGATTTACGTTATTCGCAAACAAAAAGTTATGCTCGATAGTGATTTAGCTAAACTCTATGGTGTTGAGACAAAGAGACTAATTGAGCAAGTTAAGAGAAACCTTGAGCGGTTCCCCGAAGATTTTATGTTCATATGTAGTTCTAGTGAGATAGAAGCTTTGAGGTCGCAAATTGCGACCTCAAAATCTTCAAATAGCTGGAAACACAAAAGAAGAACAGCTCCTATGGTATTTACTGAAAATGGAGTGGCCATGTTGTCGACTGTTCTCAACAGTAAGCAGGCAATACAAATAAACATCGCAATCATGAGAATTTTTACAAAGCTTAGAAGTTTCTTATTGTTAGAAAAAGAATTGGTTAATAGAATTGATTCCCTAGAAAATGATACTACTAAAGTGTTTAAAGTTGTTTTTGAAAAGTTAGATAACTTAGAGAGACAGATTCCTACTCTTAGGAAAGATAGAGCTAAGATTGGGTTGAATATAAAAGGTTAAGCAAAGCTATCCGATAATTACCCACTTTGTGACACCATTCTATTTCGTTTAAATCCAATTTCAAATATGAATTAACCAACCTAGGCTTTATCAAAGTTCTATCTACTCTCTCATTTGATTGATATCCAGAATCGTTTATTAATAATGGAGGGTAGTATGAATTTTGAATTAGAAGAAATTACAGAAATAATTTACTTGATACGTGGGCAGAAAGTCATGCTGGATAGTGATTTGGCAAAACTCTATGGTGTTGAAACAAAAGTTTTAAATTAGGCCATTAAAAGGAACTTGAGAAGGTTTCCAGACGATTTTATGTTCAGGTTAAGCCTTGAAGAACATGAAATCTTGAGGTCACAAATTGTGACCTCAAGTTTAGAGCATGGAGGGAGAAGATATCAACCTTTCGTTTTTACAGAGAATGGCGTAGCAATGCTGTCTAGTGTTTTGAAAAGTGAGACCGCAATTGATGTAAATATAGCAATCATGAGAATATTTACAAAACTGAGGAGTTTTTTGGTTTTAGAGAAAGAATTCGTGAGCAGGATGGGTAATCTTGAAAAGGATACTGCTGAAGTATTTAAAATGGTATTTGAAAAACTAGATACTCTCGATGAGCAACTCCCTTCACATAAAAAGGATAGAGCTAAGATTGGTTTGAATAGTAAAGGTTAAGCCCAGTTTTAATTGCTGGGCCTTTTTCTTACTATCTTTTTGAAATGACTTGGCATGCTTTAAATATAATATTTCCAATTGTTTCTTGAGACTGTTCAGCGTCACATTCCCATTCTGTAGGAATTTTATCTGCCAGAACATATGCTGCGCTCTTGGCCAGGATTTTACATGTTAAAATAGACGATGAATTATATAAGTCTTCTGATGAACATCTTTCTTCAATTTTTGTGATGGCCCTTAGGTCTTCAAGAATAGTTTCAGGACTCTCACATTTAAATGATGTAGTTATTTTTTCAGATGCATATTCAATTCCTTTTTCAGCAACATCACATAAGAGAGATGCTTGAGTATTAAAGGTCATTGTTAGCGCCACTATAGTTAGTATTTTTTTCATTAATTCCTCCATGAATGATATGAATTACTATTCTAACTTCAGTATGAATGAAATACAAATTGATTTGATATACGAGGGCTAGAGTTAGTACTATTTTGCAAAGAATAACGATATCATTTCACTTTTGTGTATAATAAATACCATGACTCAACCTATTTTATACTCTCTACAACACTGTCCCTATGCCATGCGAGCTAGGATGGGTTTATTGATGGCAAGGAAAGAGGTTCTGTTGCGTGCAATCGTAACCAAAGATAAACCTGCGGACATGTTGGCAGTATCAGCAAAAGGCACTGTTCCGATTTTATTATTTCCAGATGGTACGGTTATAGATGAAAGCTTGGATATCATGATTTGGGCATTGAAGCAGAACGATCCAAGTGATTTACTTTATAGTGAACAAGCGGATATGTATCCGCAGATGTTAGATTTGATAAATGACTGTGATCATGAATTTCGCACTAACTTAAGCGCATATAAACACAATAAGCGATATCATTTACCAGATGAACTTTCGTTGCGTACTGGATGTGAAGTGTTTCTTAAACAGTTGGAGTCTCGTCTAGAGCAGCAAGATTTTATCATGGGTGATAAGTTGAGCTTAGTGGACTTGGCCGTCTTACCGTTTGTACGGCAATTTGCGAACGTGGATAAGAAGTGGTTTAGGCAAGCAGGTTATCCACGCTTAAGTCTTTGGTTAGCTAGTCAGATGCAAACCTTATTATTTTCCAAGACTATGCGTGAATATCCTTTATGGTTAGATTGCCATGAGGAATTTCTATTTTCTTGGGATAGCTAAGAAATTACAATCCTTGTTCGTACTGCGCATTAGTTGAAACAGTAACCATCGTTTTCAAAATCTCTTTAGGTTGTTCTATATCAGCTAAAAATTTCTCAAACTCTTGAATCAAAGCTACTTTGTCTAATTTTTCTTTAGAGCCTGCACCAATATCGGTTAGGTCGATAAAGAACTCATCAAACAATCCTGAGAAGTCTCTTACTGCATCGAGGTTTAAAAATTGTTCGTGATTATAGATACTAGGGTAGCCACCTTTTTGTTTATCAACGGCAAAAGAGATACCTTTCACGTTAGTAATGGTCGTGGCTTTTTCACAGCTCAGCATACAAGCATCATCAATACTTGGTTTATTACAACCTACTGTGCGTTGAAAGAAACACTGGCGACTAGTCATGAGTAAAATCGGGTGATAAATACTGTAGAGAAGTTTAAAATTCTCAGGGCGTTTTATATTTCTCATTTGATTACGATTAATCTCGTTAGATATAAAGGCTCCAGCGCAGTTTAACTCTTCTTTAAGTGTTATAAGCGCATGTGAATTGGTTGTATTCATGAGTGGTCCAGCAATCCACTCAATACCCATTTCATAGGCCTTATAGGCAATTCCTGTATTATTTGTAACTATTTTTAAAGGCCTTACAGCTTCTAAAATTTTAACCGCTTCAATATAATCTTTTCCAATTAATACCGCAGGAAACCAAGGTATTAAACGAGGGTTCCGAAGTAAAATGTCACTATGTTTAGTGCAGTCCTTTTTAAAACTTTCAGGCATTTTGAAGTAGATATCTGCACTGGTCTTATCAAGAAGGTGTGCATCTTTCTCATCGCTAATAAGCAGAGAGAGCTTAGGAGTATCTTCTACTTTTGGATTTTTAGGTAGTTTAGGAACTTCTACGGGAGCTATGACTAGAGAGGAGCCATTTAACAAGAAGGCCAATTGCTTTTTCATTTTAGTAATTTCACTAAATGGTACAATTAATAACTCATCGAGCTGAGTGAAGTCTATGTTAACTAGTCTGTAAGCTTCATTGTTGAAGCTTTTAAATCGTTTTCTTAAAACATCTGGCGTAATTGAATCTTCTGTTGAGGTCGTCAATTTAGCCGTAGATTTTACTACGAAAGTTTCCTTAGGTGTCACTGCTGTAATCGTTAAAGGTGAATCTAATTTGGCAGTAATGGAAATTATTAAAGTGGGTTTTGTGGTATCTAGGTCTTTGATTTTGTCAGCTAGAGTTGCACCTAGAACGGTTCTGTCTTCATAAAGTTTTTCACCAACTTCTTTTATTTCTTCTTCAGAAGTTGCACCATTTGAATCTATTGCATGTATTGAGCTGTAGTCCCTTGGACTATCTATGAACATATCCTTTGTAAGGTTGCCCTTCAAAAAGGAGTTCGTAAAACTGCGGTTAAATACTTTATGTAAATTTGAATCATCTCCAACGAGTTTTCCAGAATCAATAAAACTATTGATCTGCTTTCTCCATGTATCGATTACAGTGTAGACATAATGAGCGCCTTTAATTCGTCCCTCAACTTTGAGTGAATCAACTTTAGCGTCTACCAATTCAGGCAGATCAAAATAAGCAGAGTTGTCTTTTAGATTAAGGGGATACTTGTTACCTGCACCCATCACTTCGTACTCATCACGACAGGCCTGGCTACAGCGCCCTCGATTTCCTGAATTACCCACACTTACTGAGCTAGAATAACATTGTCCAGAAAATGCAATACATAAGGCTCCATGAACAAAGACTTCTGTTAAGACATTATTCTCGTGGGCCAGTGCCGTTAATTTTTTTATTTCAGGAAGGTTTAACTCCCTGGATAGATTTACACGTGAGGCACCAATTTTATTTAAGAAAAGAATCTGACCTTCATTATGTGTCGTCATCTGAGTAGAGGCGTGAATATCAAGAGTAGGGAAGTGCTTTTTAACAAGATTAAAAATACCAACATCTTGAACAATGATTCCATCAATTCCACTGTTCACAATTTGATTAAGCAGTCTGACTAGAATGGGAATTTCATGTTCTAAAATAACGACATTAAGAGTGAGGAAAACTTCACAGCTATACTCATGAGCAAGTCGAATCGCTGCATAAAGCTCATCAATAGAAAGGTTAGAGGCACGGTTTCTGGCATTAAAGAAATCGAGGCCGCAATAAACAGCATTTGCTCCAGCAACTATCGCTGCCTTCATCGCTTCAATATCCCCGCCGGGTGCTAATAATTCAATCTTTCTACTCATAATACGAAAACCTACTAAATGGTTATTGTTTGTGATAGTTCTTAAAAATGACGATTTAATGACGCCACTCTACCTAATTGATCGGCGTAATACCATTGATAAACTTACATATGATGATGAAAACGCTTCGTAATTCTTTTAGTACTTTTTAAACGTCTTAATAGTTAATACATGGACTAATGTACTGAAATTACTCGTGTGTGTAGTTAGAATCCGGGTCTAATTTGCTCCAATTTGGGAATAATCAATTTCAAGAGTACAAAAAAGTGAGCCAAGCTTCCTACTCATAAAGAAGATAGGTCTAAGATTGAAGAATCGACTTAGTTTTTGTAAGATTTTGAGTGTTTGATGGCAATCATCTTACCTCGCAGTTTGGTAAATATGATTTGATTAGAAAACTGTTTGAAATGACCTGAACAACCAAAAATAGTGAGAAAGAAATGAAGAAGATACTCAAGTGGACTATTATGATTTCAAGTGCACTTATTCTCCTTAGTCTAATTTATTTAAGTCCTTATATTCTATTTTCTTCTACTTCTAATATGGTGAAGTTCAATGCCAAAAGTGAACTTGAGTTAGATCAATATTTACGTGAAATAACTTCTAAAGAAATGCCTCCAGCTATTGATGTAACTATTTTAAAAAAAGGAAAAGAAATCTATTCTAAGGCCTTTGGTCTTGCGAATGGAATCACAGGTGAAAAAATTAGTAAGAGTCACGTTTATCATTTATGGTCCATGACAAAAACTTTCACTGCGGTAGCAATTTTTCAACTTATAGAAAAAGGATTCCTTAAAATAAATGATCCCATAAATAAGTATTTAGTACACTTTAGACCAGTTGATTTTGAAAAAAAGTCTATTGAAATAACTATTGGTCAATTACTTAATCATACTTCTGGCCTAAAAGACTTCGATATAAATATGTTGAAATGGACTCATAAAGTAAATGAACCATATTACGGTGACTCAAAGATGGTTAAAGAGCGGTTAATAAACTATCAAGAGCTCAACCACAAACCAGGTAGTGTTAGTAAGTATGGAAATATAAACTATGTACTGTTGGGTGCAATTATTGAATCAATTACTAAGAATACATACGAAAATTATATTAGAGAATTTATTCTAAAACCTATGAAGATGAATGGTACTGGTTTTATCTATAGAAAAGATATGAATAAGTATATTGCTAAGGGAACTTTACACTCTCATCACTTTTGGAATTTTTTAATCAAATTCATGGGACCAAAAGATGGCTTCAATTTAATTTCTGATCGTTTAGTTAATAAGCGTTACTGGTTAGAAGAAATTTATACTGATTATTCTGCTTCTACTTCCTTAATTGGAACGGGAGAAGATACTGCGCGCTTCGCCCAAATGTTGTTAAATGGTGGGGAAATTGATGGGGTAAAAATATTATCGAATGAGAGTACACAAGCTATTCTCTATAAAGGAAGAATTAACTCTCAAAGAAAAGAAGTATTAAATAATAAGAGGAAACTTGCTCTTGGTTTTGGCACGAAGACGTGGTTTGAACAAGGCCATGAACTTATTGGTCACGGTGGAGGAGGACCAGGTTTCGCCGTTCAATATTTAATAATTCCAAAGAAAGATCTGGTCATTGTCGTTCTTACAAATCAAAGCTTAATGCTGCAGTTTGATTTAGCCAAAGATATCGCATTTGTTTTTTGATTCTTGTATGAAATAAATTCTTAAATTTACTGAAGTTAGTATTTCAAGCTCATCAACCTTTAATAGCGAGGATGACTGTTGGATTATTGAATGGGACAAAAGTATCCATGATGTTTTCCTCCATACTTTTCAATTAGCTTTATCCAGAGCACAGCGTATTCTTTAAATTCTTTATGCTTTGTGGGGTGAACTTCATAACGAATAATACAAGTGAACAAATTAATCTCCCTTTTTTGTCATTCTATAAGAAGAAATACTTAAAGTAGAGTGTAAATATTTAACGAAGAGGCTTATTTTAAATAATACTCGAACGAGACAAAATCCTTCTGTAAATTATTTGGCATTCTTTAATGCAACTTCAATTCATCTACTTCTTCGACCATTTCTATAATCTATTAGATAAGTAGGTATCCTTTTAATAATACCAAATTATCTTAGTTTTTAGTTTTGTCTCTCTTTATTTCAAATTTATATATTAAATTTAAAGATTAAATTTAATATACCGAGTAGTATAGAACTATGGAGGTATTTAATGGAAAAAGAGCTGAGTAATATTCGTCTAGGATTTCTGACTTTTTATATTTTGAAATATGTTGAAAAAAAACCAGAAGTAGGTATGGCACCGTTTAGCGCCTTAATTGCTCAAGAGATTGAAGAGAAGAATCAGCTTGGAGCAGGTAAGAGTCTCGTTTTCTCAAGAGTAAATAGCCTCTGTGATAGTGGACATTTAATACCGAAGTGGGGCGTTTCTTCAAACCCCAGAGTTAAGAAGAAGGTGAAGTTCTTCTCTATATCTGTAAAAGGAAAGAAGTTAATAAAACAATTAGAGAAAGAGCAGAAAAGAATTAGTGATGTGTTATCAAAACTGCCAGCTTAGTTAAGATGGTGCTCTAGGTATTGAGTGATAATGTGGCCAATGATCATATGAACATCTTCGGCGAAACCAGCGTCATCACCAGGTTGAGACTCAATATGAATATGAGCATCACAGCGTTTTAGAAGTTCTCCACCATCTCCACCAACTAGAGCGAATGTTTTTACTTCCATTTTCTTTGCGGCCTGTGCTGTTAGAAGCAGGTTCTTACTGTTTCCAGATGAGCTAAGAATGACTAAGAGATCATCTTTTCTAGCTGTTACCTGTAAGAGTTTGGCGTAGGTTTCTTCAAATGAGTAATCATTGGAAAGTGAACTAATTTTAGCCGCATTATCTGAAAGAGATTGGCTTCGAAAAGGGTTGTCCCACTTCTTGGAAATTAATGAGAGTCCCATAGAGAAATGACACGCATTTAGTGCACTTCCACCATTACCTAGAAAGAAAACAGTTCCTTGTTTCTCTCTCGTCTGAAGAATAAGCTCTAATAGATTATATAATTGAGAATCATCAAGGCCTGTAAGTAAGTCATTAATTTTACTTACATAATTATTCTTAATATTGCTGAAATCTTTAATATCCAACTGAAGACCTTGATAAAATTAGTTATTTTTACGGTTACATAGTATATTTAACTAATCATATTTTATAGCAATTGCTAAGTAAACTCAAATCCTGTCAGTAGAGAGTTTGGCGTTATACATGGAAAAGAATCTAGTCAATATTGATCCCGAAAGAGAGCTTAAACAGGTCCTGCACTTTTCTAGTGAGTTTAATTTATACATTGCTATTAAAGTCTTATTGAAGAAAGACGCTACTCCCATGAGGCAATCAATCTACAATCATCTCTTAAGGGTTAGTCTTAAAAAGAGAATTCTTGCTGGACTCTATTCTTTATTTCCTCACTCTATACAATGCCTTTCAATCTTCGCTTATACTTTTCTAACCTGTGGAAAATGTCCTGCTGCAGATGAACTTGATGATAAGCAGTTTTGCTTTTTTGAAAACCCATCAGAATTAAAAGCTGTCACGGAACAGTTTTCTTCATCTCATTTTCAAGCAATTCAGGTTAACTTTAAAGTAAGTCGATTTCTAAAAAACCTTCAACTGGTTCAATTGAAAGATATCATACGAATATTTAAGTTCATCAACCTTCTGACAAAGAGATTTGGGTTACTCTACTGTGCAAGAGTTACGCAACTGTTGATATTTTCTTTCTTCACTAATAAAAACAAGGATAAAGTTGGCGTTGCTTACTTCAGTAGTGACGCTTCTCCTTTTTCATTAGGAATCATTTCAAGTTTAAATTACGATACTAAAACTTTGTATACACCACATGGAATTCTTCCTCGGTCTGAACATCTGCTCTTATTTAAGGAGAGTTCATTTTCAACTAAGTACAACTTTTTAAACTTTCAAAATCAATCGCTGGGAATGACTCATTTCTTAGGGGAAGAGTTTAGTCCTAGTTTTGAAAAAATAGAGAAGAAGAAGTTAAATATAGGAATTATTTGTTCTTTAACTCCCAATAAAGAAGAGATTTTAAAGTTAGTTAAAGAGCTAAGTGAGCAAGGGCACTTAGTACATGTGAGAGCTCATCCTAATCAAATGGGGAATTGGGTAGAGGTGCTCTCAAACAACTTTGAGCCTGCAAGGTATGACTTGGCGATTTGTGGGAACACTGGTCACACTATTAAGCTCTTAAACAACGCTATTCCTGTCTTATATAGCTCTAAGTTGGATTACGCTCCCTATGATATTTACTCTTTAATAGAAAAAAAGGTTCTCATCGATATATTACATTTAAATGATGTGGAATTTGTTTTAGACTTTTACAATAGTCACCAATGGAGAGAGCAGTGGAAAAATATCTAGTCCAAATCCCTGTGAAGAAAATATCAGAGAGATTAAGCGAGAAGAATACGAGAGAGTTCGTTGATACAACTCTCTTAGATATTGCCATTAAGAAAGCGTTAGAGATCTTTCCTGCTAAAGTCGTTTATTTAAATACAGATTGTAAAAAGGCTCAGGCCATAGCGAGTAAGTATGGAATTTGTATTTATGAGCGAAATATAGATCTATGTAATAATAATGTGACTTTAGATACTTTCACATATGATTTCTTAGAACAGCACCCCTGTGAAAATGTGATTCTGATCAATACTATTTCTCCTCTGTTAGAAGTAGAAACCTTACAGAGTATGATCGAACACTTTGAGAGTAAGGATGAATTGAGCTCTCTAATAAGTGGAAATAAGTTTCTCTTACATGGTTTTATGGAAAGCCAGGCCATTAACTTTAAAAATACAGGTTCCATTCCTACCACTCAGAATCTGAAAGATATTGAGTTTTGTAATTGGGGATACGGTATTTGGAATAGTGAAGTTTTTAGGTCAAACTTCAAATTAGATCAAAGGTCTGTCCTATGTGATGGATTTGAGATATTTGATTGCCCTAGCTTGAATTCAATCAAGATTAGTACTGAGAAGGACTTTAAAGAGGCTGAAGAAATTTACCGATTTCTAAGCAGTAGAGCCTAGTCCTCATTGGTCCATTTGCCATTTCTCTTTCTTCTCATATAGAATATTTTTAATATTTCATTTAACAAGGATGTCACATGAAAACACTTCTCTCTATGCTTACTATTTTATTTTCTTATTCAGCAATTGCTGGAATCTCGCTAGATATCGATTTCAAAAATAATGAATCAGGTAAGGAAATTCTCTTCAAAAAGAAAGTTGAAACATTCTTAGATGAAACTAGAACATTCACTATTCCAAACTCAAAGAATATATTAGAAGTTAGAGTGACTGATAGAATTCCTGAGGTCCTCTTAAATGGAGAAAAGGGTGAGAATCAAGTTCTTATCAGTATGAAAGTTATTGAGTTGATTGATGGAAAGAGAAAGGTAATTGCTTCTCCCACTGTAGTATCGCTTCTAGGTGAAGAAGCCTCTTTTAATACTTATGAAGGTGAAGATATGAAAAGTCCTATTATGAGTTTAAAATTAATCCCTTCTAGAATAAAATAAAAAAAAGCCCACTGAACGTGGGCCTTTTTATTTTAAAATTTTGAATTTATTTTATTAATGTGATTTAGCCACGAACATATTACCGGCCTTATCGATCACACTCTGGCAATCAGGGCTTAGGTTCTTGATATAAACTTCTTTATCAAAGGCCTTATACTTCTCAACTAAATTATTGATAACTTCAATACTTGAAAAGTCACAGACTCTTGAATCTTTAAAATCAAGGTAGATTCTCTTAGTATCTTCTTTTGGATTGAAAAGCTCTTGAAAACTTTGCACAGATCCAAAGAAGAGTGGACCATTGAGTTTATAATGTTTGTAACCTTCTTCATCAATATATTCTTCTGCATGAATTCTTTCAGATTTCTTCCAAGCAAAGACTAGTGCTGAAACAACGACACCACAAGCAACGGCGATAGCAAGATCTGTAAAAACAGTTACTGTTGAAACAAGGATGATAACAAAGGCATCTTCTTTTGGAATCTTTCCAAGAATTCTAATGCTTGACCATTCAAACGTTCCAATTACAACCATGAACATTACACCAACTAGAGCTGCTAGAGGAATGAGTTCTATCAAGCTTGAAGCTACTACAATGAAGAATAAAAGAAAGAGTGCAGCACTAACTCCTGAAGCACGACCTCGTCCTCCTGAGTTTACGTTGATCATACTTTGACCAATCATGGCACAACCACCCATTCCACCAAAGAAACCTGTAACTAAGTTTGCAAGTCCTTGACCCACACATTCTCTATTAGCACGACCTCTTGTCTCTGTGATTTCATCAACTAATTGCAGAGTCATTAGAGATTCGATAAGACCAATGGCCGCCAATATACAAGAGTAAGGAAGGATGATTCTAAATGTTTCCATAGTAAATGGAACACTTGGAATATGAAATGTTGGAAGTCCACCACCAACTGAGGCCATATCAAGAACTGTCCTAGTATCTAAACCTAAGAGATGAACTAGACCTGTAACAGCAACGATTCCTACTAGTGTCGAAGGAATAGCTTTTGTGAGCTTAGGTAGAAAGTGAATAATGAACATTGTAAGACCAACGAGTCCTAGCATTAGAAACATGTCTTTAGACTCAAGCCAAGTCATGATTCCTTCACTATTTTCATATTTAAACTGTGAAAGTTGTGCGAGGAATATGATGATGGCAAGACCATTAACAAATCCCAACATCACTGAATGGGGGATAAGTCGTACAAATTTTCCAAACTTTAATACACCCGCTAGGATCTGAATAATTCCCATGAGAACTACAGTGGCAAAGAGATACTCAACCCCGTTATTAGCGACAAGAGAAACCATCACTACTGCTAGCGCGCCTGTGGCTCCTGAAATCATCCCAGGTCTTCCGCCACAAATAGATGTGATAAGTCCAACTAGAAATGCAGCGTAGAGTCCAACAAGAGGATCTACTCCGGCCACAAATGAAAATGCAACTGCTTCTGGAACAAGTGCAAGGGAAACAGTTAAACCTGACAAAATGTCATTTTTAAGCGTTTCTTTTGTTTTAGAAATTAATTCGAACATCAAGGTTCTTCCTTTGTAATATAATTTTGTTTCTACCTTTATATAGGTAATAACCAACTTTCTCAATTTTTAAGTAATAAAGTCTCTATTTTGAGGAAAAATAAAGGGGTTGTAAATGAATAATATTTGCGAGATTTGTCAACTGGCAATATACTGTTGTTCAATTCTATTTATATAAATCATACCGAGGAATAATCTATGAAGTTTTTAATCTCATTTCTTTTACTACAATCAATTACTTTTGCTGCATGTTTGGAGACAACTACTAAAGATATACAAGTCAAGTGGACGGCTTTTAAGACGCCTGAAAAAGTTGGAGTAGGTGGAACTTTTAAGAAAGTAAAATTTGCTAGTAAATTGAAAGGAGACTCTATTACGTCAGTAATTAAAAAAGCAAAATTCTCTATTGATAGTTCATCCGTCTTTACGAAAAATTCAGCTAGAGATATGAAAATCTCAAAGTTCTTTTTCAAGCCTATGATGGATGGGGCGAAGATTGAAGGTGAAGTGGTTAGTATGAACGCCAAGAAAGTTGTTGTGCTTTTTAAAATGAATAAGAAGAGTGTCAAAGTACCTCTTAACTATACGGTTTCAAATAATGAATTAAAGGCCTCAGGAACACTTGATGTACTAGACTTCTCTTTAAATAGTCAGCTTGCAGCTTTAAATAAGGCCTGTTTTGCAAAACATAAGGGAAAGACTTGGAGTGATGTTGACGTTGTTTTAATGGCAAAATTTAAGAAGTGTAAATAGGGACTTAAAAAGAGCTCTTTAGGAGCTCTTTTATTTTTCTTTCTATAATTGAATAGACTTAAACGCTCCATTCTCTTTTATATCATCTGCTCGAATTTCTTTTTCAAATGAATACTTCTTGCTTCCACTTTCTAGTTCAATTAAGTACTTTCCTGGAGCGAGAACTTTATAGAACTCTGAGCCTTCAAAATCTAAACTCTCTAGGAGTTGAAAACTATTACCTCGGAAGTTTTTAATAGTGACTCTACCTTTCTTAGGGGAATCAAGTTTGAATCCAAAACCTTGGTGAACTCTCTGCATATACTTGATAAGAGAGGCCCTATTTTTTTTGTAATAGCCTGGGACTTGTGAATAACTAGGCCACTTAGAGTGAGATAACTCAATTGTGACTTGTAGATCATTGTGCCAGTGGTAACTCCAGTCTTGCATTCCACCGTTAATTTCGTACCAGTCGTAACCATTTACGATCCCATCAATGAACTCTCTATTGTCTCTCATAGAGGGAATGCTTGCTGCATATTCTCTTGAGAGGTCAATGACTAGATTCATATAAGGAAAGTCTGAAGACTTTGTATCCCATGGGTAATTTACAACTTCAGTTCCACCGTGGAAGTTTGCAGAAAGAGCAAAGTGCCTACGATTTTGAAACTCCATCATAGCAACAGTTTCTAATTCTCTATTGGCCGTAGTATTTTCAGTGAAGTCAAAAGCTCTCGCATCTCTTTCAACATCCGGGAAATCTCTATTGAGATCACGCCAGTTACTATTTCCTCTTCTTCTTTTAGCTGCACCATCTGGGTTTAAAGAAGGCATAATGAAAATTTCAGTATTGTTGACTAGCGTGGTGATTTCTTGATCATTTTTAGAATATTTCGAAGCAAGTTCGTCAATTAATGAAACCATGAGCTCTCTACCAACTATTTCATCACCATGCATATTTGCAACGTATTTAAATTCTGGTTCAACTTCATCTACATTTACATTGTCAGAAATTTTCATAACCCAAAGGTCTCTTCCTGTTTCAGTTTTACCAATGCTTATTAGTTTTAATATTTTTGGGTATTTCTTTTGTAGTGCAATTAATCTTGATTCGATTTGTTCTGGGCTAGGGTAAGATAATAATGAATTACGTTTATCGATACTGTTACTTAAAGAACGGAAAGAAACAGGCGAGTTGGCCGTGAGCCACTTCTTTAAACCTTTTGGTCCATAAACTTCATATCCCTTAGAAGAAGGGTGATCTACAATAAATTTACCTTGTGCATGAATAGTCTTTAAGAAAGAGCGATTGGTATCATTAACAAAGAATCCAACCTCAGCTAAGTTTGCAGCTTGAGCTTGAAAGAGAAAACAGCTCATCAGGAATGTCAGGAGAATTTGTTTAATCATGTATGTGTCCTTAATAATGTGCTGTGAAAACTTATCTTTAAATTGAGGTAAATTCAATATAAGTGAAATAATGTTAGACTTTATTTGTTTTTTATCTACGTGAAAACGGTGGGTTAGCGAGTGATTTTGCCATGAGTTAGGATAGAACTTAATTCACACTTTAATGCTATCATTCACTAAATGAGATGAATGATGAAGCAATTAAAATTGATCACATTAGTCTTTGGTTTAATACTCTTCCCAGGCGTAGGAAGTGCGGTGGATTCTGAGCCCATTTTTGAGGAAAGCGTTGGATTGTATTGGCCGTCTTTTGATCTAAATCAAATTAGAGGAATTGAATTTAATTCTAGGTTACCAGCTCAACTTGAAGAGTACAGATCTGTTGATGAGTTAAGAGAGTTAATAGATGTTTGTTGGTATAGATGTAGTTTTATACAGGAGCCAAAGTTTAAGCTGCTTGATCATATCCGTACAATCCATCCAGAAATAGATTGATATCATAGACCATTTCTTCTTCCTGTTCATCGATAATTGTTAAGAAGGGAATCTCTTCGAGTTGGATGAAAGGACATTCTTTTCCTAGACAGTTAATAATGATGATTGAAAATTGATCAGAATACTCTCTGTATAGATCAAGATCAAATATTTTAGGATTCAAAGAATCGAGATAGATAACCAAAGTTAGAATAGGGTTTTCATTTATTCTCTTCTCTAATTCGTGAAGAGAGTATGCTTGAATAACTTCACCATCATTATTAGAGAGCTCGTAAGCAAGTCTGTCTTGAACAAGTTCATTATTTGATAAAATCATAATAGTGTCGTGATGAAATATATTAGTCATGGAGAGATTATAGTTTAAGAGTATGAATGAAATGTTAATAGCTGTTGAATTCCCCATTAAGTTTTTTTAACCAAGGGCCGCTAAAGTAGAAGTAGATGTAACCAAGGGAACAACTTCTCATTGTTATTATCGAAATTGAGGTCATTTTTGACTCTGTAAATAGAATGGAGATCTAGATATAATAAGAGTCTATAGGGAGGATTGAATGACTACATATTCTATTTTAATAGCTGAAGATAACTTTGATTTCATTGACCTTTTAAGAGAGAGAATTAAAGGTTTTGATGATTCAATATTAATTTCTGAAGCTGCTAATGGTTATGAGGCATTAGATAAAATTAGATCAAAGAAGTTTGATCTTCTTATCACTGATTTTAATATGCCAGTAATGAATGGAATGGAGTTGGTAAAGTCTTTGAAATCCATAGATGAAGACTTTAAGCCAAGTCATGTCATTATGCTTTCCGCTTTCCTTGAACCAGGTGAGCCCTCTGCTGATATGAGTTTTGTACGTTTCTTACCGAAAGATGATTTCAAGGATGACCTCTTTGAACTGATTGAAGAAACTAAGAAAGAAATACAATTACATCCAGAAGAAAAGATTTCTAGGAGAATCGCTGAGAGGATTCATTTAAGTGAAAAATCTAACCAAGTAAAGGTTGATATTATAGGAAAGAATTTTGTTGATATTATTAAAGCAAAAGATATTTCAATGGGAGGGATCGCTGTTTATGTTCCTCATTTTATCATCGGTTGCAAGATTGGTGAAGTTGTCGACTGTATAATTACACTTCCAGGAGATAAGAGTGTTGTAACTTCTGGGCGAATTAAACACATGGGAGAAGAGAAAGATTTCTTCTTTGGAATTGAATTTGTTCAAATGGATCCTGAAAGTAAGATCAACTTATCGAAATTTTGTGAATCTCAATTGTAAAATTCTCTTACTAGTTTAGTACTCATTCGACATAGTAGTGAAAGACTGTAAAAATAATCTTATCTTACTCATTTAAAAAGAGAGATTATGAGCAATTGTATTGAAATCACTAACTTTACTAAGAAATACGACTTATTTACTGCTGTTGATGATATTACTCTCTCTGTGACTAAAGGGAGTATCTTTGGATTACTAGGCCCAAATGGGGCCGGTAAAACGACAACGATTAAGGCCATGACAGGTCGCCTGCGCTTAACTGCGGGCGAGATTTCTATTCTAGGTTTAGATGTTACTAAAGACATTAAAAAAATTCATCAGCAAATAGGTGTTGTGTCAGAATCACAGAATTTATATGAACACCTAAGTGTTTTTGAAAATATCGATTTCTTTAGACAGCTATATAATATTGAAAAAAATAAAACTGATCAGATTATCAAAACTCTATCCTTGGAGCATAAGAGAGACAACAGGGTCTCAGGTTTATCTAAGGGGCTAAAGCAAAGAGTTCTTCTTGCTAGATCGATCCTGCATTCTCCTAAACTACTTTTTCTAGATGAGCCCACCAGTGGACTAGACCCTAGTTCTGCAAAAGAAGTGTTAGAGTTTATTCATAAAATAAAAGAATTAGGAACAAGTGTATTTTTAACGACTCATAATATGGAAGAAGCAGATTTACTTTGTGACAAAATCGCTTTCATCAATAAGGGAAGTATTGTTGCTGTTGGTACTCCTAAGACTTTAAAGGATCAATTTGGAAATAGTGACGTTGAAGTCACTTACAGAGAAAATGGTCATGAGAAAACTGAAATTCATTCATTAGAAGAAAAGAGTATTTTCCATAAGATATCAGAAATTCACCAAGCTCATCAAATTCTATCAATTCACTCAAGAGAAGCTACTATGAATGATGTTTTCTTGAATATAGTAGAGCACTCAAAGGAGCAACAATGAGGTCCTATATATTAAGTACCATCATAAAAAGGGACTTGAAGGAAACTTATCGAAATCCTCAAACTCTAATCATCCTAGGAATAACGATAGGAATTAATGTTTTCATGTCTCTTTTGTTTGGGAAAGCTTTATGGGTTATGACATTTTCAATGTCTCTAGTGATGGTTGGTTTTACAATAACATCATTTATGATTACAGAAGAAAAAGATAAATTAACTCTAGATGCACTTCTAGTCTCTCCCGCAAGTTACCAAGAAATTCTCTTTGGAAAATTATTTTTGACTTTCTCTATTACTCTCTCTGTAACATTCTCTCTTATTTTCTCCCTACATCATGAAGAAGTTTCAGTGTTACATACGTTGCTCTCAGTTCCTCTAGGAGCTTTAGTAATATGTCTCTTTGGTGTTGTGGTTGGATTAATATGCCAAACGCAGGCGATGTTAAGTGGAATTGGTACAATTCTTATGTTGGCCTTATTTCTACCTGAATTGCTTGCATCGGCAAATGTCTACTTAGGGTACTTTGCAAGGGCCCTTCCTACTCACCATGTAATTCAATTAGCGAGCTTAGGGAAAGAGGGATTTTCTCCTTTGATTTTAAAACATTACGGTGTTCTAGTACTATCATTAACTGCTACGATTTTTTGGGTAAGTAGCTTTATAAAAACGGCCATCTCGCAAGAGAGTCATAAGTGGAAGTTCGATAGAAGAAATAAGGTCACATCATTTATTCTTCTAATGACTCTTGTTTTTAGCTCAGTCGTATTCTTGCCACTGAAGGGACAGGTTCTTCAAACTAGTGGCAATTCGTACAGTTACCAAAATACACAATATAAATTGTCCATTCCTTTCTTGCCTAAGAAATTTGAGTTAAAGGAATTTAGTTTTCAAAACAAATACGTAGTTAAGTTTCATTTAATAGATAGGCCTGCTGATTATATATATATATCAATGCAGAAAAATAACAAAGGCATCAGTTCAAAAGAAAATTATGAAGAAAGACTTTTGAAGGTAAGAAAAGAAGATGCCATAAACTTAAACCTCTCAAGGAGTATCGGAGCGAATGAAGTGGTCCTCGATCGCTTTGAGTACGAAACGCAGAAGGGAAAGTACTTATACTATATATTTAGTACTAAAGATTTCTTGTACAAAATTGGAATTGAAGCCTCTAATGTTGAAGGGGAGAGCTATTCTTACCTAAGAGAATACTTACAGAAATACATTCAGCAGATGACTTTATAGAGGCCAAGGTCTCTCTTTATTGATCCATCTGCTTAATTTTTATAAAGATCTCTTTATTCTTCTTTATTTTCTCGGCATCTAGAACGTTGGATTGACCGGCGATTGAGCGTGTGCTCTTAGTTGTGCTAGTCATTTTAAATTTGTTAATCAATTTCAATTTCTTCTTTAAATTCATGATTCGATTAAAAGACTCATTGATTTGATTTTCTGTAACCTTTCCTTCTTGAATAAGTTCTTTGATTGCACCATGAACTTTTCGTGCAATATTTTTCTCGTAAATTAAGTTATTTCCGTAGAGAAGAATATCTATTCCGGCGTTTATAGACAACTCTATTGATCTCTTGAAGCCGTAGTGATCAGTGATAGCACTCATGTTCATATCATCGCTTATGATGACTCCACGGTAGTTCATATGGCCTCTAAGGAGGTCCGTGATCACAATCTTTGAAAGAGTTCCAGGGTAGAGGGGATCAAGTCCACCGTTAAATATATGAGCTGACATAATGATATCTACATTGCCTTCATCAATCATAGATTTAAAGGGGATAAGTTCTAGTTCATCCCAAGTCTCAGTCACATCGACAAATCCCTTATGCGAATCTGACTTTGATGATCCATGTCCAGGAAAATGTTTGATAGTTGTACCTATTGAGAGATCTCTGTGTGAGCGAATGAATTCTCTAATATGCATCGCCACTTTTTCTGGATTCTTGGAATAACTTCTCTTTATTTTTCCAATGACTGGATTCATTGGATTTGTATTTACATCAGCACTAGGGGAGAAGTTTAAATTTATACCAACAGATTTTAAGTCCCTTGCTAATTTTTGACTTTCCTTATAAGTAAAACTCGCATCATCTTTTTTTCCTACATCACCTGGTGCCATAACTTTGGCAAAGCCATGTCTCTTCTTCAATCTTTGTACCAGTCCACCTTCTTGATCTACGGTAATTAAGAGAGGCACTTTACTATGTGTTTGCAGACTAGAGGTTAGTTTTGAAACTTGACTAGGGGATATGATATTTCTCTTTTTGGATCTCTTCTTTACATCGTAATCAAAGAGGATAACTGAACCTATTTTATAATCTGCAATATCTTTAAGTACTTGATGGTTAGGTTGAATCTCACTTCCTCTAAATCCAACTAGAATCATCTGGCCAATTTTTTCATCCATTGAGTAGTCAGCAAAAGTGTTTGAAATGAACAACGTCACAAGCAAGATATATTTCATAGTATTCTCCTACTACTCTTTTCGGGTATCTCTCTACGAATTTTTAGGTGTTTATTTATTTGAGTGTTTTTCTCCGTTAAGGATATTAAGTCATTAAAGACACTCGGATATTATAAATAAACGGAAATTATTGCCGATTCTTCCTCAAGCTATGAAGAGATTTAGTCGATTTGGAATAATGAACATAATTGAGAGAAGAATATGAATCGACTACTGTGCATTCTTATATGTATGACTTTTTCATTCGAGCTGTGGGCAGGAGAACCTGCTCTCTATACCAGTCGTGGAACTAGGTATGACGTGGATGATGTTGAAGGAGTTATGAGTGAACTTCTCAGTGATTACAACACTGAGTACATTACGGTATTTGTTCATGGTAGAGGGAAACATCCTGAAAAGGGCTTAACCATTATCCCCGATATAGAAGAAAGATATGGCGTGAAGACAATCATGTTCACCTGGCCATCGTGGGAATCTGCAGTGGAGAGACCTGTTCATAGTGGTATAAATTCAGCCGATGAGATGCTCATTTTCCTAACTAAGCTCAATGAATATATTCGAAATAATCCACACAAGGCCGCAAGATTCAAATTAACTCTTCTGGTTCACAGTATGGGCAATATTGTCTTTAAGAAGATGATGGACGATTTATACCAGGGCGATTTTAAGTGGGATTTATTTTCAAATGTAATTTTAAATTCAGCTGATGTCCCGAGTAAGAAACATTCTGAGTGGGTTGAAAAGATTGATTTTGGAAAATCTCTCTACATTACAAATAATGATGATGACTCTGTTTTATTTGGAAGTGAGCTCTTAGACTCTTTCAATGGAGATTATGATGATTATGAAGGGCCGCGACTTGGAAAAGATCTAGCTAAGGACTTTAAGAAGAAGGGTGTAGTTAAATCTCAAAATGCCATTTATCTCGATTTATCTAAATTGTCCTACGGAGGACATAGACATTACTTAATGAAAGATAAGTCTAAGTACAATTTTCAAAAAAATATTTTTACAAGTTTACTTCATGGAGAAAAACCGCGACTCGATCGTTCAGCTGGAGTGTATAAGGTTAGAGGAAATGTTTATCACTTTAAACGTTAGAGAACCAATTAGCTTTAAAGAACTTCGCTCCACTGGCCTTCGCTGCCATTAAACCTGTTTCACTATCTTCAAAAATAAGAGTATTTTCTTTCTTTGAATCCAGTAACTCCATGGCCTTTAAATAGGGAAGTGGATGTGGTTTGGTAAGAGTTAAGTCGTTTCTAGTTAAAACAGTATCAAAGAACCTATCAAGTCTCTCGCGCTTAATCAGCTCTTTTGTGACATCCCTTTCTGAGGCCGTAACTAGAGCTAACTTATAACCTTTCTCTTTTAATGAAGTTAAAAGCTCTTCCATCTCTTGGCTTAATATCTTCCCATGTTCATCTAAAGTTTCGATAAATTTTTCGTTTTTAATTTCTAAGAATTGCTCTACATTAATACTTTCGCCAAGATCTACTTCTTCAAAAACTTCAGTATCACTCTTTCCACAGAAAGTTTCGAGCAAATCATTTGTCGATAATTTGAGCGAGGGATTAATTTTATTTAAAGTGTTGTAAAGGGCTTTAGCGTGTAATATTTCTGTATCGAGAATAGTTCCATCCATATCAAAGAGGACTGTCTTAATTTCTTTAAGGTCTAAAATATCTGAAATGTTTGGTATTTTTCTTAGCTCTTTCATAATTCTATAGTAGTGATTTTAAATATCCAAAAATTTGTTTAACTATACTGTCTTCATCATTAGTTTGATCAAAATCTGATCGGATAGATTCAACTTCTTTAGTGATTTCAGCAAAGTTTAAATCACCAATGATTTTTTGTTGAAGCTCATTTAATATTTTCTCTTCTGATTGAACAAGCCCATCTGATTTAAAAATAGAATTTGCAAAATTGATCAACATTCCTCTTTCTCTCTTATCTTCAATGAGAGGAAGAACTTCTTCTATAGTGACTCCGTCTTTGAAATCCTTTTGCAAAATTTCTTTTTGTTCTATAGTGAATGGCAATTGCTTTAAGTGATCATCAAGCCAAATTCTTTCTTCGTTGGATACTATTTCGTCCACCTGAACTAAGGCTATAGTTCCTCTCCACATTTGAAATTTACTCTCATTTTTCATCATCTATCCTAGCGTTTAGTTGTTTAGATATATTATCTGACTTTTTAGGCTTAATATCTGCAAGCAGTTTTTGCCCTCATTTCCCAAACACGCCATAGGCACAGCTTTTTTACCTTGTTTCTATCCCAGTATCAAGCGGCATGGAGTTTTTTTAGAGTAGGAAGCTCTTCCTCAAGATTCATCCTAAAAATTAAACATTTCTTTAACTACAACAAGTAATAATTGCCAACCAAAACTCAATTTTCTCATAATATTTCCAGTGAATTAGCGAATACCAACTCCAGAGGGGCCATAAATGCTCAATTATTAGTACTCTCTGCAGCAACTCTCGATTTCTTGCTCTTTACAAGGGCCCAAATGAGAAAAAATCAATTCGCCAAAAAAGATATAATTTCGTATGGCCCAATAGTATGAGGAGCTATGTAAAAATTATGAAAATAGATTACAGTCAAGAACTTTCAAACATTCGAGAAGAGCAGCATGGAGCTGTGGAAAAGCTTAAGGAAAGTTACGAAGCTGATTTGTCTAATATCAAGAAAACAAATAAGAATAAAGCAGTTAAACAAAAGAGAAATACGCAAAATCAAAAAGAACAAATTGTTAGTGATAATCAAGATAGAATTGATCTCTTAAGTAAACGAACGAATAAGTTACTGGAGGAGAGACGAGATTCTTTTAAAAGAAAGCTAACCAATCAGAGAGTAGACTTTACCAATCGACGTGAAGACCTCTCAAGAGACTTTAAGAAAAATCTAAATAATGTACAAAGATCCTATGAGAAATCTCTCAAAGAACATAAGTATTCAGATAAATCTCAAAGAGAAAATATAGCCGATAATTTTCATAAGCTCATTGATTCCAATAGAAAAAGTACTAGTAAAGAAATTGAGGATATTTCAGCTAAGTCAAAATCGAGTATTAGAGAAATTAGAAAAGATTTTGCTGATCGTGAAGATAAGCTCGTTATTGGTCATCGTAAAGAAAGAACAGATATTATTAAAGATTACGGAAGTGAACTTGGTGAAACTAAAGACTTCTTTAATAAAAAAATTGAGGAGCTACGTCAATCAAAAGATGGGGAGCTCGAAAGACAGAGAGAGAGGTCACAAAATACGGTCGATAAAACGAAAATCGATAGTAAGACTAAACTTGAAAATCAAAAAGATAATTTCCTGCAAGCCGCTTCAAGGCTAAGCAGAACGAGCGATAGATTATTAAAAAATCAAGAGAAAGACAGTAAAGATAGCATTACTCAAATCAAGCGAGAAATGGAGCAGGATCGTTATAGGCTAACTAGAACATTAGATGAAGTTAGAGATAAGTCACTAAAGGGAAAAGGGGTAGAGTTTCAAAAGAGAGCAATTAGTGACAGCTACGAAACAAGGCTAAAGGGACTGCAAAAACAAATGGCTGATCAAAGAGGTCAGTTTGAAATATTAAAGGATGATTTAGAATATGATGTTTCAACTCGAATGCGTTCTAAGGATTTTAAAACGAGGCAAAAACTCGACGCCAAAGATGCCGAACAAAATTCGCTGCTTTCCGAAATAACTATTACACAAAGAAAAAAAGAGAGAAATGTAGTTGATCAGTATCAATCAAGAATTAAAGAGCTCATAAAGGATGAAGAAAAGAGAACCATTTTAAAGGATAATGAGTTTCGAAAGAATACTTTTAAGCAACGTCAAACTTATGGGGAGAATGTTAATAGAATTAATTCAGATAATGCGGATAAAATAAATAATTTACAAGACGAGTTCGCTAAAGAGAAAACTGACATAGTTTACAAATCTCGAAAGTTATTAGAGGAAACAGTTCACAACTTAAAGAGTGAGTATGTAAATAGAACTGATAAGCTCGTAAATAAGTATGAAAAAACACTTTCTGCCAAGAAATTTGAATTTGAACGAATGGTGGAAGTGAAAGATGAAACGATTCATAATTTAAAAAGTAGTACTAAGAAGGAACTTAGAGCTCTACAGCAGATTCATGAAGAATCTAAAGGTGTTGGAAATTCTCAAACTAAAGCTAGACTTGATAGTCAGAGATTTCAATATGAAAGTAAAATAAGATCGCTCAGAATTTCTCAAGACGAAGAAGTGGGGAGTATCAAAAGGGATAGTGATAAGAGACTTTCTAAGGTCACTAATACCTACGAAGATAAGATTCAGAAGCAAACACTAACTTCTCAAGCGGACGCCAAAAAGAAAATCATAAAACATAGAGATGAATTAAGAAGAATTATAAATCAGAATAAAATTAGAATTGACCAAATAGTTGCAAACTATGAAAGAAGAATAAAAGATCAAAAAAGGGCCTACGAACTTGATCGTTCTAGTGAGCATATTAGAACTAGAAGTTAGAATGAATATGAATTCCGATCCAACACCGATCTTCACTAAGTTCAATAATATCAAAAACAAAGTTATTTAAAATGGGAGTATCTCCAAAGGGAAGTTCTTTTTTAAGAGACCACCTTTGTATGGTATAAGAACTTATTTGATAGTCTGTTAAAAAATCTTCTATGACCTCATTTTCTTGAGCTCTATCGAATGGACCTAAGCATAGTCCTAGAATCTTGCAATGCTTTAAAGCTATTTTTGACAGATGATCAAGAGAGAATTCATTTGTTTGATTCTTAAAAGTTAAAAATTCTTCATTTGTATAATTTAGAGTTAAGCCTTTGAATTTAAGACTGATCTCTTTTAAGAGCTGTTCTTTGTGCCCTTGTGGGGCCAAGAAAAAAAGAAATTGTCCATGCTGTGACATTTGAAATATCTCCCGATTCATTGGCTATTTCATAGATCATAATATTATAATAACATCAGTCTAAAGGTAGGGGTAGTATGATAAAATCTTCGAAAAAAATTGCATTAGTGGCACATGATTCAAAAAAAGAAAAACTCATTACTTGGTGTAAGAAGTACAAGTCTGTCCTAGTTAATCACCAGCTCTTTGCCACAGGAACTACAGGTGTCTTACTTGAGAATGAATTAAATATTGAAGTGAAGAAGTTTATTTCAGGTCCATTGGGGGGAGATCAACAAATTGGCTCCTATATAGCGGAAGGAAAAATTGATGCTCTGATTTTCTTTTGGGACCCTCTAGAGAGTATGCCTCACGATCCCGATATTAAGGCCCTGCTGCGTTTGGCAACAGTATGGAATATTCCCTTGGCCTGCAATCAAACTAGCGCAGACTTTCTTATCACCTCTCCCTTGATCTCACAGGATTACAAAAGAGACTTGGAGCATTTAGAGCGTTACAAGAAAGAGAGAAAACTCATGACTGAGAAATAGTGACCCCTCGCGCATGGAAGTCTTCTAGTCATTTTTGAAATTTAGCTTTAAAAGTGAGATTCAAATTGATCTGGAGAAGAAATTGGCGCGTATTGCTAAAGTAGGAAAAGCATTTTTAATTGGACAAGGGATAGTCTATCCAATTCAACATGGCTTTTTAAAAGTAAAGGGACCATTAAGGTCCCCTGAAATCAAAAAAATAAAAATTAAGAAACTATCTAAACGTTTAAAATAATCTTAATTCTCTTGGTAGTTCAAAGACATGATCTTCTTTTGAGATAGGGTCTTTGACTTCAACCTTGTGGGCCACCAGTTTAAGTCCTTCATCATTTTTATTGTCTTTACCATATTTAGGATCACCTATTATAGGGTTCTTAATCCTTGTAAAGTGTTGCCTAATTTGGTGAAACCTTCCTGTAGTTATTTCAATTTCTACAAGCGAGCTGTGCTCCTCTTCTTTATGAACCTTATAAAGAGTGTTGGCACTCTTGCCTTCTAGCTTGAGGGTGATTTCTCCTTCTGGTGTTCTAAGTTGACCTAGAACTTCCGCTTGGAAAAACTCTCTAATGAGCTGGCTGCGTAGTGCCTTATTAAAAATACGGGCAACTTTTTCTTTATAAGCAATAACCATAAGACCGGAAGTTTCTCTATCAAGTCTTTGAATGAGAAAGACACTAGCTCTATCTTTTTCCACCACTCTTAAAATAGAAGCCTGATCTCCAAACTTCGTCCCTTGAGAAAGAATTCCTGCAGGTTTATACCAAACGCCCCAGGTCTTAGCATTGAAGATTTCACGACATCCTGATGTATCCACTTCACTAATGGCAGGATCATAGTGACATTCAACATAGTCTTTTTCGGAAAGGGTAGATTTTGCACGGCGAACTCTCGTGAGCGGACCTTTGCCTTTTCTGCGTATCCAAACTCCACCATTTGCTGCCAATTTTTTTAATTGGATTTTTGAAAGTGGTGTCTTTTCGGATAAGTAGTCTACAAGACTAGTTTTTGTTCCCTCTGGGACTGTTGTTCTAAAAGAAAACTTTTCTTGTGACATTATTATAAACCTTGCGCCTCGGTCCAAGGACATCCTGGACAGCCTGATTGGCAACAGGCGTCATCGCGCCAGTCATCATCTGCTTTTTTGATTTCTCTTGTTTTTACAAAACAAACACCTTGATCATTTCTGAGTAGATCAAAGTCTCTTGGAGCATCCCAAGGACCATGGACGGAACCTAGAGTTAGAGAGAGTTTGTATTGATGGGCCTCTGACTTTTCACTAAAAACGACAACGTAGTCTTGTTTTTCTGATTGAGTTACCCAGTATTCCAATTTATCTGCTATATAATCCATGTTATATTTTTTCATTTGTTGTTCATAACACAAGATACATAGAGAACAAACCATGTATGACTTTCCTATAGAGTACGAAGAACCTGTATTTAGACCTCCCTCAGAGGGGAGAAGTTTTCTATTACAAGTGACAATAGGCTGTTCGCACAACCTGTGTACCTATTGCAATATGTATCGTTCTAAGAAATATAGAGAGCGATCATTTGAAGAGATTAAAGCAGAGCTTCTGCGTACTCAACAGTATTTTCAGCGACTTAACTACACTCCAAGTAAGGTTTTTCTCTGTGATGGTGATGCCCTCGGCGCGTCTACTGAGCTGCTGGTTCAATGTCTGGATCTAATAAATGAACTCTTTCCCAGCGTCATGCGAGTTGGAATTTATGCCACTGCTGAGAATATGTTACAAAAGAGTGAGGAAGATCTCATGTTACTGGCTTCAAAGAAGCTCACTATTGCTTATTTAGGAATGGAGAGTGGGGCGGACTCAGTACTGCATATGATTGTTAAAGGGAATACTGCCAGTGATATGATTCGCGGAACAAGCAGGCTTAGGAAATGTGGAATAAAACTCTCAGTCATCGCAATGTTGGGAGTAGGTGGCAGAGAGAAGTCCGAAGAACATGTAAGAGAAACGGCAAAATTAATAAGTGATATTAGTCCTGAGTTCTTTTCTTTTTTAACTACTGTTGCTGTTAAGGGCACTCCTTTTAAGACAATGGTTGATAGAGGACGTATTGATATGCTCACCACAAAAGAGTTAACAACAGAAATGAGAGATGTTCTAAAAAATATAACTCCTTCCCAGGGAAGAATTATTTTTAGGGCGAATCATGTTTCGAATCAATATCCTCTTGGGGGAATTTTACCAAATGATCAAGCGAGTTTAATTGAAACATTAAATGAATGGATCGAGGCCACTCCGGCTGGAGTTTATCCCGAAACCCCAGAGCACATGTTATAAATTAGGAAATAAAAATGATCGAAAAATACTTCTTTGAAATTTTAATTGCATTAGTCTTTGTCATCTCTCTTATGAGTACAGTGATTTTCTTTCTTTGGAAAAAAGTTAAACAACAAAGAGTAAATGAAAGAGATCAAGCTTTAAGAATAAAAGAAAAAGAAGAGTTTATTCTTTCAAGTTTAGATATTATTGCTAAGGCAGTTCTACAAGGGCAGTGTGAACTGTCAGAAGGTTGTATTAGAATCAGAATGCTACTGACAAAGTCACATTGCTTAAAAGCTGATGATCAAAATTATGAAACTATTTTTACTATGTATGAAGATTTAAAGAATTTTAAGACTCATGAACAGAGAAAGTCTTTAACCAAGCAAGAAAGATTCCAAGAAGATGCAAATAGAATGAGAGTTGAAGATAATTTTAAAATACCATTCTTGAAAGCGGTAAGTGTTCTTGCTAAAGAAGTTAAAGAGTTTCTCTAAGAAATACCTTTATGATAGAATAAATTCATGAATTACTACGTCCACAATTTATCTCCCATGGCCTTAGAATGGGGGTGGTTAATCCTTCCTTGGTATTGGCTGGCCTACATTGCAGGTTTCTTCATTGTATATTTTGGAATGATGGGTTTCGTAAAGTCTAAACTTATTAAATTATCTGCCAATGAAGTTCACAACTATCTGTCCTTTGGTTTCTTAGCTCTTCTTTTAGGTGGACGCGTTGGTTATATCCTTATTTATAATTTGTCTTATTACGTAAGAAATCCCATGAAAGTTTTTGCTATTTGGGAAGGTGGAATGAGCTTTCATGGCGCTATCATCGCCATCGCAGTTTACACATACCTCTGTGCTAAGAAATCAAATCGCTCGATGTTTGAATACGCTGACAGTATATGTCTTTGGGGACCCTTAGGACTCTTCCTAGGACGTATGGCCAATTTTGTTAATGGCGAACTTGCGGGGAGAGTGAGTGATGTGCCTTGGGCCGTTATCTTTCCAAAGTTCTACGATCATTCTCCAAGGCATCCATCTCAAATTTATGAAGCAGTAAGTGAGGGACTTATTCTCTTTGTCATTATGCAAGTTCTTGGAAAGAAGAAGATAGATCAGAGAGGATTTTGCTCAGGACTCTTTTTGAGCGTTTATGGGGTCTCTCGTTTTATAGTAGAGTTTTTTAGAAATCCTGATCCGCAAATTGGTCTCTATTTAAACTACTTCACTCTTGGGCAATTTCTATGCTTGCTCATGGTGATCTTAGGAATATTTTTAATGAAAAAGAGTGAGAGAAGTCCCTCACTCTAATAGGAATATGGCATCTTTTGCAAAGTCACTGTAGAAGTCTTCGTAACTCGCCCTTTGAGCACTGATTTTCTTAACTTCTGATTCATATGACTCTCTATATTTTTCAGGAATTGATCCATAGTCGAAAATATTAATATCGCTACTTTTCATATCTTCACCAGGATTTACCCAGGTAGAGAAAACTCCTGGAAACTTCCTCATCAGGTAGTCAATCATACAACCAGGAAAGAGTTCAATCGTCATTTTTGCACAAGAGTTTAACTCATCCTCATCAATTACTATAGAGTCGTACATTGATCTGATAGAGTCTTTTAAGTCTTCTTTAGTTTTCTTCTTTCTCTTTTCTAATATTTCAAATGTGACACGTAGACGTTTAATGTGTTCAAGTTCTTCCATGTAGCCTTTTCTTTGATCCTCTGGAATATTGTCGTATTCAAAAGGATTGAATTCCCCACTTAAAATGGCAGCTTGATAGAGAAGGGGATACTTTTTTTCAATGTACTCAACGATACAGTTGAGGAACTCTTCTTCTTTCTTCATTTTCACACATTCATATTTCTTATTTTCTCCCCAAACGAAGTAGTCTTTTAAACCAATCCAAATGGAGGCTCCAGAGCCCGAAGCTAAGGCCCCAACTGCGGTTCCTTGAAAGACTCTAGCGTAACCGTTGGAGAAGAACTTTAAACGATCCTTATCTTGATCGGTAAGAAGTTCATTCATGACTTTCTTACCGTCTTGGAGCTTCTTAAATCCTTTTACAGTTTTAGGCAGATTCCAAAGTTCATTTTTGAGTGATTTATTAGTGACTTTATTAATTCCGTAATTTGATGGCTTAAATTCAAAGTTGGCAAGAAATTCATCTAACTCTTTAAACTTACTTTTTAGTTGATCCATAATTTTATCAGAAATACCTTCTGTATTGTTAATGAAGTACTCAAGTTCTCTATGCACAATTGTCACTTTATCTTTGAGCATCGCTTGTTGGATAATTCTTTGTTTAATAATCCCTTCATCAAACCACCAGTCAAACATACCTCCATCAAGTTGTGTGATACGTTTTTCTAATTGATTGGTATAGTATTGAAGGTTCTTGTCATCTTTGTAGAAAACCATCTTTTCGCTGACTTCTTTACCATTCTTAACAAATACAAGATCCACTTCTGCTCGGTCTCCCGAAAACTTATATTTTTTTAGAATATCTACATTGTAAGCAAGTGAAACACGCTCGTTAATTAGGTCTTCCATATCTTGTTTATAATTTTTAAACTTGGATACCCAGCCATCTACATTCTTTAAGAGAATCACCTCATCTTCGCTGAGTTCAAGACCTTCTTTTGATTTTTTGAAGATTTTTCCAAAGACTGCTGCACTAGCAACGGTTTCTTCTTCATCAAACATATAAAGAGAAACATATTTATTATCATTCCAGTTTTTAAAAGTGTGCGTCCAAGAATCTTTCAATCTAGTCCACCATCCATCGCGGGGAAGTTTGACTTGCATTTTTGTACTTGAGCGCTTGATGAGTTTTTTCTTCTCTAATGCTTGTAGGAAGTTTTTATTATAATCATCTGTGATAAAGTTTTTGATAATGCCACCACAACCACTTTTTTCAGTAGCAACGCTGGCAGGTATTCTAGACTGCACAGTGTGGGGATAAATCTTACTTACCCTATTAGTTGAGCAAGAGAATAAAAGGGATAAACATATTATAAGTAGAGTCTTTTCCATAGCTTAGCTTATCGGGATAATCACAAAAAGCTTTACTCTCTCTTTGTAAGTTATTGAAATTTTGAAGTTTTTGATTGTCGAGAAACTTAAACACCTCTAGAATATAAGCATTGTTCATTTAGGAGGCAAGTTCGTGAAAGATACATATGATCGTATTAATAATATCTGCATTGTTATATTAACTTTTATTGCCGTCACTTTTGCTCTTATTTATACAAAGTCCATTCTCATTCCCTTTGTTATTTCACTCTTTGTTTTTGCTGTCTCAGGACCTGGCATTGAATGGTTTGAGAAGAAGTGTAAGCTTCCACGCATACTCGCAGTTATTGTGACCATGGGACTATTCATATTTGCTTCAGGTATTGTGAGTTTATTCATTGTTAAGAGTTTGAGTACTTTTATTGCGGGAATTGACGTTTATCAAGAGAGATTCACAACTTCCATAGAAAGCTCAATTGAATTAATCAAGTCGTATGGAATTGATTTAGATGGCTCACTTATTAAAGACAAATTAAAAAATTTACCTGTCTTCACAATCTTTAAGAAGTTTACGGGAGGAATTGTTTCTTTCGCCTCCAATATTGTCTTAGTTGTAATTATGGTTCTCTTTCTTCTAGCAGGAGAGGGAGTCAGTGAAATTAAAAGTACCATGTTAAAAGAAATTTTTCATAAGATTACTAAATATGTGGCCACAAAATTTACCATGTCATTCATTACAGCTTTAATTATAGGAGTTTTATTCTTTAGCTTACGTGTTGATTTAGCCTTTATGTTTGCTGTTCTAACTTTTCTTTTAAATTTTATACCAAGTGTCGGTTCTATCATCGCCATCTTATTACCAGTTCCTGTTCTCTTTCTTCAATTTGGATTTGGATGGCAGTTTCCAACTATTCTCATTATTTCAGGTCTTATTCAATTTCTTATTGGAAATGTTATTGAGCCAAAAGTTATGGGTGAGCATTTGGGGTTACACCCAATAGTGATTCTCTTATTTTTATTATTTTGGGGGCTTGTATGGGGAGTTCCTGGAATGTTCCTAGCGGTACCTATGACAGCTGTCATGAAAATAGTATTTTCTAAAATTGAGACGACTAAGAGATTAGCAGCTTTACTCGGCGGAGAGCTTTCTTAAATAAGCTGTTCAGTGGGAATGTATTCCATGTCATTTTGAAAACTTGGACATTGCCGTTCAATTTTATCAAATTGGATTTGTCTGTCGGTCATCGATTGAATGCAATTATAGGTGGATCTTAAACTCTTAACTTTTGAGCATTTCTTTAAGATTTTTTCTTCAAGACAATTGAGTTTTACAACAACTGATTGTTCACTTGCTAAGAAGTGGGTGGAGTTAGGAAATCTATGGTGAATGCGTAGGTTTAAATGTTTTCTGAGGCGAGTGTCTAGAGAGATCGTATAAAAAGTATGTATGGCATGGGGAGAGAAATTTTCAATAATACACTGGTCTTCCTTGGCGAATTGAATTTTCTTATCCTTAAAACTCCACTTAAAGTAATCTCTTCTCTTTTCAATTTCATCTTTCTTTAAATGTTTAGCCTGGCAAGAGCAGAATTTATCGACTTCACCTAGAAATTCAAAATACATGGGCTCTGATTGATTCTTTAAAAGGTTTGGATAATGTTTCTTAGTGTAGGTGTGAGTGATAATTTTTTGAATACACTGAAACTCTAATGTATTAAATGTTGATGTTTGAACAAGTTCTTTGCCTTGCAGAGATATCGAAAAAATGAGAATGAAGAATCCTTGTACATACCGATTAATAGGCGCCTCCAGGTTCTTGTATAGTATATCCTACCATGGATAAAGGCTTCTAGAGGGCAATAACTTTTAGGTTTTCCAAAAAACAGGTATTTAGAACTTCAAAATCAACTTAGACTTTAATAGTTAGAAAAATTATTTCTTCTTATTAATGGCTTCTTCGTATTTACGAATTTCTTCTGGAGATAAAGAAGTAGGTTCCATGCTTCTAATACTCTTCATGGAGTTCATCATTTGATCACATTTGTGAGTTGTTCCGTCTCCTTCAATGGGAGTGAACTTTCTCTTTTCTTTTAACCATGTGATCTCTTTTCCACAAAATTTACACTTCGACATAACTTTTCCTAATTTGATAGATCTACTATTTTTTTAATATCCTCTAAAGAGAATGGTTTTTCAAGAATCATATCAGCTTTTTCAAGGGCCGGCTCATGACTCATCATGTCGGATATGGCTGAAAGGAAGACTATTTTGGCGTTTGTTAGGGGGCGAATTTTTTCGAATAATTCTATTCCATTCATTTTTGGCATTTTGATGTCGAGCAGAATTATGTCAAATTTTTCTTTTACAACGAGTGGTGGAGCCATTTCCGGGTCGTTAACTGTCGTAACTCTATGTCCTAGGAACTCAAATTCGTCTTTGAGGCATTCTGCTAATAGTTCTTCATCATCCACTACAAGAATATTTTTCATGGACTAATTATTGCACGCTCGTATTTAATTGCAACTCAATATTCCTCTTAAATGACTCCCTGCGTACGTTGCCAACCTTTGATAAATGGGAGCTTTTGTATTAAATTGACTCAATCTATATATTTTAATTAGAGGAAGATTAATGCTGGATATAAAGTTTATTCGTGAAAATTTAGATGACGTAAAAAATGCAACTAAAGTCAAAAATATAAAATTTGATTTTGATGCGCTTTTAACCCTTGATAAAGAGATAACTGAACTAAAGGTTAAAGTTCAGGAACTTCAAGAGAAGAGAAATTCTCATTCTAAGAAGATTCCTAAGGCCACGGCTGAAGAAAGACCAGCTCTCATTGAGCAGGGAAGAGCAATTGGTTCTGAACTTGATGAACTAAAACCATCTCTAGTTGAGAAGGAAACAACTCTTAGAAATCAACTTCTGCGTGCTCCTATGATTCCTTCGCCTGATGCACCTATTGGGAATGATGAAAGTGACAATGTTGAAGTTAAGAAATTTGGAGAACTTCCACAGTTTGATTTCAAGCCTCTCGACCATGTTGAAATTCTTGAAAAAAATGATTGGGCAGAGTTTGAAAAAATAGCAGCTGTTTGTGGCTCTAGAAGTTACTCTCTTAGAAATGATATGGTTCTTTTAGAAATGGCGATGCATAGATATGCTCTTGAGAAATTAAGAGCAAAGGGATTCACTCTTGTTTCAACACCTGCTTTTGCTAGAGAAGAAGCTCTTATTGGTACAGGACATTTTCCTACTGGTAAGGATCAAGTTTACTTTCTTCCTGAAGATGATCTCTATCTTTCTGGTACTGCTGAAGTACAACTTAACTCTCTACACGCGAAAGATATTTTAAAAGAAGAAGACCTACCAATTCTCTACGCTGGCTATGGTTCTTGTTTTAGAAGAGAAGCTGGAAGTTACGGAAGAGATGTTAGAGGGCTTATTCGTGTTCACCAATTTATGAAAGTTGAGCAATATATTCTTTGTAAAAATTCTAAGGAAGAATCTGACAAGTGGCATAAGGCACTTCTTGAAACTTCTGAAGAAATTGTTCAAGATTTTGAAATGCCATATAGAATTGTTGAATGTTGTACAGGTGACATGGGAACAGGAAAAGTTCGTATGTTTGATATAGAGTGCTGGGTTCCTAGTGAAGAAAAATATAGAGAAACTCATAGTTGCTCTCAACTTCATGACTGGCAATCAAGAAGAACAAATACAAGATACAGAGATGCTGATGGTAAGGTGCAGTTTGTGCATACTTTAAATAACACTGCCATTGCCACTCCAAGAGCTCTTGTACCGTTCTTAGAGTGTCATCAGCAGAAAGATGGAACAGTAAGAGTCCCTGAGAAATTAAGACCATATTTAGGTGGAGTTGAGTTCCTAGGTAAGTAATTTATAAGTTGATGGTCTCTCATCTTAAGGGATCATCATAATTTCAAGCGCTTTCAATTTTATCCTCAATAATGGGCCTTTGGACTAATATTATTAGTCGCTTTGTTCGATAGGTTTTTAAGTTCAAAATTAGATTTGGAGTTTTAATGAACATCCTCGTTGTTGATGACGATCATATTAATGCAAAAATGCTCACTAAGAGACTTCTTAAAAGAGGCTTTGAAGTAGACACTGTTTTTTGCGGAAAGGATTGTATTCAATTTGTAGAAGAAAATCCTACAAAGTTAGATCTCATTTTACTAGATATCATGATGCCCGATCTCTCTGGGCTCGAAGTTCTTGATGAAATTCGAAAAGATTTCTCAACGATGGATCTTCCTATTATTATGGTTACAGCAAAAGGCGAAGCTTCCGATGTGGTTGATGCCATGAAGAAAGGTGCCAATGATTATATTCAAAAACCAGTAAATATGGATATTGCGGAAGCTAGAATTAAGACCCATTTATCTATGAAGAAATTAAATGCTGAAAGCATTATTAAGAAAGAGTTAGAAACTGCTAATGCCATGATTGTTACTTATAACCATGAAATCAATAACCCCTTAACAATTGCTATGGGGATGCTTAGAAGATGCATGATGAAAGGGGAGATGGATGGACTCGAAAAAGTTGATGTTGCTCTAAATCGTATTGCAGATATTGTAAAAAAGATTGATAAAATTTCTGAACAAACTACAGTACAAAAAGATTCTTATACTAAAGACTCACAAATGATTAAATTAAAATAAACTATTCCTAATCGTATCAATAAAAATTGTCTTAATAGATGTCATACTATTTTAGAAAGGCATTAATGACAAACCTCGTAAAAACCCACTAAAATTATAAAAACAAATTAATTAATGAATGGAGTCGTTAATGAGATCAATTCTTCAAGCTTTGAAGATGCTATGGATGGCGATTGCTATGGGTGTTGGTATGGGAATAATTATTCCTATTACGTTTACTTTTGCCCTTCCCTTTGGACTATTAAATATAGTTGTTCATGGAAGAGGATTGGCTTTTACAACGGCCCTATAGACTCAGTATTTGTTGAAAGTTAAGAGTGGCCCTATCTTGTGTCACTTTGGTCACAGGATGTGACCTACTTTTCTATTTTCTCTTGTTCTCCGAGTAGTCCTAGGTATTGTGTAAAGTGTTTTTCACTAGGCCAGCAGTCTTGTGCTAAGACAATGTGTAGATCTAGTAATTCTTGGTCAGAAAATTTTGAAAATCTCTTATCTACTCTTAACCATAGGTAGTAGGAATGTTTTACGAACTCATTGGTAGGAGTTTCAAGGTAGAGTGAGTTCTCTTCATCATTCCAGTAGAGGGTGTGTGAACTTCTATTTTTAAATTGTGCGTAAGCGGAAATGGGTAATATTGAAATAGGGGAAACATTTCGATAGAGTTTTGCAGTCTTCTTTTTCATGTTTAATAAAGACATTTCAAAGGCTACGGCTAGTCTAATGTCGATGTTTACCGTTAACTCTTCTAGACCATCTATTTTATTCTTACCCACAAGTATTTGAATCTTCTTTTGTAGGCTAGGCATTTGTTTTTCACTTAAATTTTTACAGAGTTTATAGCGAGATAAAATCTTACTGCCCCAGCCTGTGGGGAAGTCGTATCTTAAGAGTCTTGATTCAGAAAAAAGTCCCAATACGAGTTTTATCACTGTAAATAAAAGTAGTGCGCAAAGAATAAGTCCGATGGTTATACTCGTGTTCATAATTTAGGTTTCCTTAAAGATTTTCTGCTAAGTCTAGCAAGCTATGTACCAATAGGGGAGGGTCTTTATGAGCTATTTTTAAATCTAGCGAAGATTTGTCCCTGCGTATTTGAAAAAAAGAAATCATTATAAACTATGGGCTAGAACTTTAAGAGGAGATCTCTTTATGAATAAGAAAATACTATTAGTTGAAGATGAAATTGATTTATTAGACATTATGAGTGCATCACTTTGTAAGCTTGGCTATTCTACAAATTGTTTTACTGACCCTTCCCATACCATAAGAAAATTCTATGGGCATGCGGAGGAGTTTTCTTGTGCAGTGATAGATTATCAGATACCAGGATATAATGGTGTTGAGCTCTGTTTACAAATATTTGAAGTGTCTCCCAGTTTTCCTATTATTTTGACGACAGGCTTTGCTGATGAAAATATTAGAAATCTCTTAGGGAATTACAAGAATGTTTATCTATTAGAGAAGCCTTTTCGACTCGATGAGTTAACTTTTTTGGTAAGACAGTTAGCAGATCGTCCAACGGTTAGAACTCTAATCTAAACTTTTTATTAATTAAGCGCTGCATTTTTTGACACTCCACTTCTTTTTTTCCTATAATTTTAAAGTACTCAAAACAGGAAGATAAGAGTGGACGAGAATTATTACTCGCTTAAAAAAGTGGCCTCTATGTTTGGCGGTCCAGAACTCAAGGAAGAGATCACTGGACTTGAAGAGTCTGGTGATATCGCTTCTCAAGAAAAATATCGCTCAGGAGCTCTTTATCGTAAAGGCTTCAAGGGTAGTGATCTATCTAAAATCGGTTCAAAAGTAGGATATTTTAAAAAATTTGATCGACCAGTAAGCCTCTGTGTTTTTACCACTAAGGGTGGCGTTCTAAAGAGTACTCTTGCTTTGAATTTGGCTAGAGTCGCAGCATTACACGGCTTAAAAACTTGTGTAGTGGGACTTGATATTCAAGGGGACGTCACGACTGCCCTTGGCTTCGATGATGGGATTGAAGATTCTGAGGATTTAAATTACATCCTTGAAAAGTTAAATAGAACTAAAGGTCTTTCAGACATTTTTAATAATACTGTAAGACTTAATGACGCAATTGTTCCAACCGACAATGAAAATCTCTTTCTCATACCTGAGACTCCAGAGCTTGTGGCCTTAAATGACTCCCTTAGTAATATTAATAGACGTGAATTTTGGTTAAAGGAAAAAGTCGTTGATCCTTTAAAGGAATACTTTGATCTCGTGATCATGGACTGTTCTCCAAATTGGAATAAGCTCACAACGAATGCGCTTGTGGCCTGTGATGCACTTGTTTCTCCTTTAGAATGTAAAATTAATAATTTTAGAAATTTTAAAGTCTTCTCTAAATTCTTATTAGAGTTTAAGAATGAAATGAAAATTGACTTTGAATCAATTTTTGTACCTACGAGATACAGTTTAAATAGAAAGCTAAGCTTAGACATTCTTGAATGGTATCGAAGTAGTGTTCCAGGATGTATTAGTGGTGCTGTGAGAGAGAGTGTTTCTGGTGAAGAGGCAACAGCTTTAAATAAGTCGCTCATGGAACATTGTCCAGGTAAAGCTCCGGCGATCGAATTGATGGGTGTCCTAAGTGAAATTCATAGGAGAGTGGAAACTCTTATAGACAATGAAACTGCTGGCCCTCATGGTGAATGGCAACAAAAGCCGCAAGCTTCTGCACAACATCAGGAGAATAATTCGTGGCGATAAGACTTAATGATATCACTAGTAAAACTAAAGAAAGAAAAGAGCAGGCTCAACTCATAGATAAAGAAAGAGTCCTAAGACCATGGGAGACTTTTGAAAAATTAGGAGCTCAGACTCGAACTATAGGCGCCAGAGAGGCGGTCAAAAGTGCTAGAGAAAAAGTAAAGTCTAATAATGAGTTAGTAGATCGTCTTAGAGATGGTTTTGTTGAAATGGAAAAAGCCCGTAATTGGGATGATGAAGTGAATGATAAACAAATTAAGTTAGATAGTGACATAAAAGATTTGTCTTCAACTTTGAAGAAGATCAATACTAAACCCGGCGTAATATCATTTTTTAAGGAAATGTTTAAGGCCCAATAAGTTTTAGGGATATATTTTGGGAAAGAATAAAGTCAGAAAGAATAAAAAAAAGTCCGTCCCTCTTAAGAAGCCCGTAACTAGGGAAGAATTAAAGAGAGGGAAGTCGAATCTTTATATACTTATTGCGATGATTATTGCCGCATGTGGTTTCTTGTTCTATGGTCTGGGAATCTAATTCCGGAGTTCTAATTAAATGCGAAAATTTAAAATTGGTCAAAGATGGATCAGTGAGGCCGAGCCTGAGCTTGGTCTAGGCGTCCTTAATAATTTATCAGATAAAATCATTTCGATAGTATTTTCTGCCAGTGGTATCGAGAGAAACTACGGTGTTAAAACATGTCCCCTGAAAAGAGTTCTCTTTAGTGAAGGTGATGAAATTATCATCGAGGGTGGTGAGCGTTTAATTGTTGATAAAGTTGCTGAAGAAGAAGATCTTGTTTTCTATCTGTGTGGAGAGAGAATTGTTTCGGAGATAGACCTCAGTGATCTTATGACATTTAATAAGCCGGAGGATAAATTATTTAATGGTTTATTTGATCCTCATGATCACTTTCAACTAAGGCACGAAACTTTAGTTCATAGAAATGACTATAGTTGTTTGAATGTGAAGGGACTATTGGGACCAAGAGTGAGTTTAATACCTCATCAACTCTATGTGGCCAAGGAAGTTTTCAATAGACCTATGCCTAGAGTTCTTCTTGCTGATGAAGTTGGGCTTGGTAAAACTATTGAAGCAGGGATGATTATTCATCAACTACTTGTGACAAAAAGAGCGAATAGAGTCATCATTATGGTTCCTGACTCTTTGATCTTTCAATGGTTCATTGAGCTACATAGAAAATTTGCCCTTTCATTTAAAGTTATTAATCAAGAAACGAGACTAGAAGAAGGCAGCAATCCATTTCTAGAAAATGAAAATATTTTAGTTTCAATTGGTCTATTAAAAGGTGCTGAAAAGGCCAGAGAGTTATTAGACCTTGCTGATTTTGATATGTTAGTCGTAGATGAGGCCCACCATTTAAAATGGTCTCAAACTGAAGTCTCTACTGAATATAGTATCGTTGAGAAAATTGCTGCTAAGACTAGGGGAGTTCTTCTACTCACCGCTACTCCCGAGCAATTGGGACTAGAAGGTCATTTTAGTCGTTTGAAAATACTGGATCCAGACCGTTTCTACTCTTATGAATCATTTATTAAAGAACATGAGAGCTTCGAGCATTTTGCAGCTATCGTAAAAAAGATTGAGGCCAAGAAAGATCTTGATGTTGATGATAGAGAAATGCTTGAAATGATTAAAATTGACCCTAGCCAAAATGGTGAGGAAATTATTTCTGATCTCTTAGATCGCCACGGTACGGGTCGTATCTATATAAGAAATACAAGAGAGCGAATGAAGGAAGTCTTTGATTTCTTTCCAAAGAGAATTCTCTTTGAAGACATTATTGAACTTGATGCCAAGACCGATGATTACAACATTAATATTTTTAGAAGTAAGGCATTTTGGTTATTAGAAAAATTACAAAAATTAAATGGTGATAAAGTTCTTCTTATTTGTAAATCTAAAGCAAAAGTCTTGGCGCTTGAAAAATTTATTAGAGAAAATGCTGTAAATGTTTCTACAGCAGTTTTTCACTCTGACCTAACTCTGATGGCAAGAGATAGACAGGCTGCTTTCTTTGCTGAAGAAAGTGGAGCTCAAATTCTTCTTTGTACTGAAATTGGATCAGAGGGAAGAAACTTTGAATTTGCTTCTAATCTAATTCTTTTTGATCTACCAAGTAATCCCGATTATTTGGAGCAGAGAATTGGTCGACTTGATAGAATAGGTCAAAAAAGAGATATTTGTATTCACCTTCCTCTTGTTGATAAATCTCCAGAACATTTTCTCTTTCGTTGGTATCATGAAGGCTTTAAGGCCTTTTCTGAATCAGCAAAGTGTGGAGGAATTCTTTTTAGAAAATTTAAAGATAGAGTTGAGGCGATTGATGAGAATTCAATTGATGAGCTTATTGAAGAAACTAAAAAAGAATATGACCTCGTGTCTAAAGAACTTGAAGAGGGAAGAGACGTCCTCATTGAGAAAAATTCATATAAAGAAGAGATGGCCCTTTCGATTCGTTCAGAAATTAGAAAAATTGATGAATCTAGAGAACTTAGAAATTACTTAGATATGGTTTTTCATCATCTGGGAGTAGACTCTGATGATATTAATCACGATACACTCTTTCTAATTCCCACTGATAATATGCTACTGCCTCACTTTCCAGGTCTAACTAGAGAAGGTAAGACATTTACTTTTAATCGATTGATGGCGCTAGAAAGAGAAGAGTTTGGCTTCTTAACTTGGGATCATCCACTAGTTCAAGGAATTAGTGATCTTATTATAAGTGAGGGACTGGGTTCTGTGACCGTGGCCAAGAGAAAAGAATCAAAGAGTACTAAGGTCTTCTTTGAGTGCTTCTACGTCTTAGAAGCCGTTCACAATCAAGAACTTGAATCTATGAAATACTTTCCTCCTACTATTGTTAGAGTTCTCTTAGACAATAAGGGTGAGGACTTTTCAGCTAAGTGGGATAAGAATCTCCTAGACTCAAAAGTTGAAGCGGCATCAAAAGAAATGTGTCACAAAGTTTCAAATTTTCCAAAAGCAGGAGTAGTGAAAGTTCTAGCAAAAGCTTCTGATCTAGCAAAAACCAATGCGACTACTATTAAAGAAGAATTTAAGAGCAATTTGTTAGCTAGCCTTGCCAAGGAAGAAGAGAGACTTAATTATCTAAAGGAAATTAATCCATCTGTTAAAGATGAAGAGATTAATTGGATTAAGATGAAGAGAACTGAGCTCTTAGAAATTCTATCTCAATGTGAGCTGCGATTAGATAGTTTTAGAGTGATACTTTAAGAATATAGAAACTAATTGGTAAAATGTTTAATATCATTTTTAGTAAAGCATTGATCAATATCTTCACCATGAAGTTGCTTTAATTTAGTGAGAGGGGTCCCTAGAATGAGTTTTTTAAGGGCCTTTTGACATCTGGAACTTGTGTAGTGGATTTGATACATCTTACAATAATTATCAAATTGATGTGATTCTCTTTGATAACCTTTGTACTTCTTCATAGATAATTCTTCACACTCTTTCTTCGTAAATTCTGTCTTATTGCAAGCTATGGTAGCAATAAGTAAAAAACTAAAAGTGAGAACTTTAAATATCAAGTAGGCCTTCCTCTTTAAGAACAACTTTAAACTTATTTAATAAATCGAGCTCAAAATTCCCAAGCTCTTCAATAAGTATTTCTTTGATAACTTCTTTTGGTGTCAAGTCTGTTGTTATACACATCTTATCATAGATATTAACTAAGGAGAGTATACATTCACTCTCTGAGAGTTTCGTTTTCTTATTTGGACCCTGTCCTGATTTTACTTCCTCGTGATTTGTAATGAGGTCCATTGTTGCCTTATCAACATAGGGCTTATCATTTAGTACTGAGATGCAGTCCTTAACGTGGGCTCCATAGGCGAGTCTATTCTCAGGAGTGAGATCTTTCTTATCTTTCTTGAACAACTCTCTAACTTGTTCGTCCATTTGCATAACTCCAATGTCATGTAAGAGTCCTGCTATGGCCATCTGATCTAGTTGTTCTTCTTTTTGTCCCATTTTATCTGCAAGTTTTGTCGCAAGGGCGCTAACATTTAAAGAGTGTTTAATTATGTGATCTCCCTCTTGAACTTCTTTTCCAAAAATTTCTTTTAAGGCATCAGGATTTTGTAAAATACATTGTCTTAAACTCTTGGCGGCATTTTCAGTCATTTTATAAGAAGTTTCACTACCAGGATCAGTTTGCATTCGCTCAACAGCTGTACCACAGGCACCTTCTACGAGATTCACTTTCTCCTCGGTAGTTGCCGTTTCTGAGTTCATTGTTTCCATGAGTAGGGCATCTAGGAATTGCTGATAATTCATTTCATCTTCTTCATCAATATAGAATTTGGCAATTTTCTGTTTCTTCAATTTTGAAAATTTCTCTTGCTCTATTTCTCCGCCCTTATTCGCATAGATAATGTATTGCTCTTTAAAGAAGATAAATAAATCAAATGTGAGCTCTCTATTGGGCTTTACTGTATTTATGCGAAGAGGTGTGTAGGCCATGATTATCCTGTTGTCTAAATTTGTGCAGTTTCTATTGTAGATATTTATCGGAAAAAATCATGTTTTGTTTAAATAGATTATTTATTTATGATTTCCTTAAGCTTATTCACCTTTTTTTATTGTTTTTACACTTCAATTAATTGTTTTTTTACTCGTTGAGTCAGTGTACATTATAGGTTTTTTAGATACACTACTATAACTGACAAAAATGTTTTACCTTTGATATTAATTCGGAGAATTTCTTGCGCTTTTATTTTGATTTCTTATCCCCATATTCTTACTTAGCTTTCCAGTGGATTAAAAAGAATAAAGTCCTATTAGAGGGACTGAGCATTTCAGTTGAATACATTCCGGTCATGCTTGGAAAACTTATTCATAGCTATGAAACAAAGGGACCTGCTGAGATAGAAAGTAAGAGGAACTACCTCTTTAAAGATTGTTTGAGATATTCCAATCTGAATGGTATTGCTTTTACACCTCCCAAATCACTTCCTTTCAATTCTCTCTATTCATTAAGACTTTCCATTGCTGCAAGCGGTGAAGAAAAGTTTAAACTCATCGACGAAATCTTTGCCGCCGGCTGGGGAAGAGGAGAGGAGATTGGAGAAGAGGAGAACTTGTTAGAAGTTTTAAAAAGAAGTGGAATAGATGCCAGTTTAATGGAACAAACGACTTCAAAAGAAATAAGAAGGGCACTTAAAGTAAATACGAGTAAGGCGATAGAAAATGGTGTCTTTGGTCTTCCTTGTTTCATTTTTAAGGACGAACTTTTTTGGGGCAATGATTCAACAAAGTACTTAGAACTTTTCATTGCTGGAAAAGATCCCCTAGATATTAATAAATATAATAATTTTATAACGAATTACCCGTTTAACTAAGAAGGAACTTTATGAAAATTTTAATCGCACTATTAATTGCTATGACTTCACTTTCTATTGGTGCAAAGTCTGCTGAGAGAACTACTGTTATCATGGAAACGACAAAGGGAACTATTGAGATTCAACTCTTTGATAAAAAAGCTCCTATCAGTGTAAAGAACTTTTTAAAGTATGTTGATTCTAAATTCTACGATGGAACAATCTTTCATAGAGTTATTGATAACTTCATGATTCAAGGTGGAGGTTTTGATACAAACTTAAAAGAAAAGAAAACGAATGCTCCAATTAAGAATGAGGCATCAAATAGAATTAGTAATACAAAAGGAACTCTTGCCATGGCGAGAACTTCTGTTGTTGATTCTGCTACCGGACAATTCTTTATAAATGTTAACGACAATAATTTTCTTGATCACAAAGGAACTGGCTCAAGTGAGTATGGTTACGCAGTATTTGGTCAAGTCCTAAAAGGGATGAGCGTAGTTAATATGATTAAAAAAGCGCCCAAGAGAAGAAATGGATCTCACGGAGATATGCCAATTGAAAATATCATCATTACTAAGGCCTATAGAAAGAAAATTGAAAAGAAATAGAATTTATTAAAAAGGACCCTAACGGGTCTTTTTTTATTTTAGCCATTCATATAGATCATAGTGCTCATTACTCATTCCAATGCTTTCATACACCTTCTGGGCTGGGTAATTTGTCTTGTCCACGTAGAGTCTCAATCCGCCATTATCAGAGTCACTTTCCACCATCTCTTTTAAGTGAGAATACATCTTCTTAAAGACACCTTTCTTTCTGTACTTAGGGATGACATAGACAGAGTGGATCCAAATAATGTCTTTACAGCGCCAGTCACTCCATTCTGTCATTGTTAAGAGAGAGGCTACACATTCATTGTCTTCGCTTTGAACAACGTAGTAGCGACCTTTAGAAGGATTATCAAATACGGTACTCACGCCACGCTCTACTACTTCTTTATTTAGGCTGAGTTTCTCTGTTTCCTGGGCCATTTCCATTTGAAAATTAACGATAGAGTCTAAGTGTTCATTTTTATTTGCAGCTTTGACTTTGAGCATGATGAATTGTCCTTACGAGTAAGTTGTTTTAGTGAGTATACTTGAAAAAACTAGGCCCTTCAGTTAAATTACTTTAAGTTTAGCCCTAAGAGAGGAAATGAGCACCATGAATAGAGAATTAAATACCTTATGGGAAGATCATTGGAAGAGTTCTACTTTAGAGGCGGTACAAAAGCGCTATCAGTTAAAAGAAATTTTTCCTAATCTTGAGAATCCTAAATGCTTATTAAAGTATTTCATTCTGGCACATATTTATAATCTAAATACTTCTGAATTATTAAAAATTGAAATCACTCTCTTAGATTGTTTTAAAAGTGGAGAGTTTAACAAGAATGAGCTCTATATAGTTTTCTTCTTTAAAAATTTCTTCTCAGTCACATTCTTAGAAATGTTAGATGAGTCAATGAGTCCAGAACTTTTAGAGTCTTGGAACTTTGCAGAACACGGTTCAAACTTTAGTGAATTCTCTAAAAAGCACTTTGATTCTCTAAAGTTGAGTTTGCAAAAGCTTTCTGGCGTTAAACTCATACTTTTTCTTAGAAAAGATCGTTCTTATAAGGGACGTATGGTCCTTATTGATCAGAAGGGAAAAATTATTTCAGATGCAGTAGGACCTTGGTCACTTCCCGCTCTGTGCAAAGGAAGAGAGAATAAAGCTTTCTTCATGCCTAATGGACAAACACCGACAGGTTTATATTCTATTAACTCAGTTATGCCTAAGGCGGACAATACAGAACTCTTTGGTGAGTATAGGCGTTTGAAATTAGATTTTAAATCTAGGGAAAATATCGAAGAGATTCTTAGTGACTCTTTACTCGAGCACCCTTTTTGGAAAAGTGCAGTGATTGCTAGTGATCTGGGGCGCTCTCTTTTACGAATTCACGGTACAGGGCTTAAAAATAAAAAATTCTATAAAAAGTACCATCCCTTTGTAACAACTTCTGGTTGTGTCTCAATGAGAGAAACTTCTAAGTTTAATGATCAAAGACTTCTGCTTAATCAATTAATGAAGTCTATGCAGTTAGAGGAAACTTTTCTTAACGAAGAGGAGATTAATGGGCATTTATGTATCATTGAACTCAACGACGAAAAGCGTGAAGTTCAATTAGCAGACATTGAAAACTTAGATTAAAAGTACTGTTGTTGATTTAAGTTTGTTTGAATTAAGAGAAGTTGATTTCTTAAATCTTGAACTTGAATTTCCCAGTAGTGATGTTCTGCAAAGTGAGGGAAGTGTAGCTTAAAGGCCGGATCATCCCATCTCTTAGAAATCCATGTACTAAAGTGGATAAATCTCAAAGTCCTAAGAATTTCTATTATTTTAATCTGCTCCATAGGAAATGGTCGCATAGAATCGTAAGCTTCTATAACAATGGCACGATCTTGTAATGAGTGTTGATCAATTCCAGGAACTGCAAGCCAGATATCTTGCACCTCTGGACCCATCAGCATGTCATCAAAATCAATTAAGTGAAAAGAAGCGCTGTCTCTGCGAATGATATTTCCTAAGTGACAGTCTCCGTGAATTCTAATAAAGGACTCTTCCTTAAATAGAGGAGTTCCGATTTCACAAATTTCTTCCACAAGAGATTTGTAACTCCCTTCAAGATGACCGGGGATCACTTTACTATCTAGGAGATATTGTAGATTTTGTTTTCCGTAAATATCAGGAGTGAGGTGGAGGCGATGTTCGGCCTTCTTACTTGCTCCTACCATATGAAGTCTAGCTAATGTTCTTCCGAAAATTTCTAGATCTTCTATCTGCATTTCATCAGGTGCTCTTCCGCCTTTTTTAGGAAAGATACAGTAAAAGAGTCCTGAAAGCTCATCGGTGAAGATGGTCTCTCCATCAATCACCATGGGAGCAATAACAGGAATTTCATTTTCTAAAAGTTCTATGAGGAAATCGTGCTCGTCTTGAATTTGATTCTTAGTCCAGCGTCCTGGTCTGTAGAATTTTGTAATAAGAGAGTGCTCAGATGGGTTAGATGAATCACTATAAATTTCAACTTCATAAACTCTATTTTCCATAGAGTTCATAACAAGAGAGCGGCCAGTTGTTTTAAATCCAAGCCTATCCACACAAGAGAGAATCTTCTCAGGACTAAGCTCGTAAAAAAATTGAGTTTCTTTATCACCCCATAGTTGAGTAGAAATAAGCGCGCTCCATAGTTGATGCTTAAGGTCAGTTATACACTAATTTCGGGTAATTGTCTGCTGTTATGGTCAGAGAATCGGAAAAAAACTCCGATAAATAAGGATGCTACCAGCTATTTGATATAATTTAGTCAACAAAAATGAGTGGATTATGACAAAACTTAGAAAGACAAAAAAACAAGTAACACCCCAACAGAACTATAAGAGATTTAGTTCGGTGGATGGTCGACACCCTTTACAAAAAGCAGTTCCTGACTCAGCGGTTAATTATTCTGTACGAACTAGGAAAGGTGGTAAAGTTGCTTTCTTTAATTTTGATTTAGCTAAAGAGATGGGTCTTATTCAAAAGAATCATCCCAATGAATTAACTCCTGAGCTTGAACAAGAAATATTAAATACATTCTCTATTGTTATCATCAATGAATATGACATTGAAAATGAAATAAAGTTTCCTAAGAAGGAAATTAGAAAACACCAGTATATGGCGACAAGATATCTCCAGTTACAGCACCCAAACAAACAGGGAAAAACCTCTGGTGATGGAAGAAGTATCTGGAATGGTAGTATTTCCCACAGAGGTAAGAGATGGGATATCTCAAGCTCTGGAACAGGTGCCACATGTTTAAGTCCCGCTACTCATCTACATGGAAAACATTGGAAAACAGGGGATCCTACCATTTCTTATGGTTGTGGTTATTCTGAAATTGATGAAGGAATGGGGACACTATTCTTTAGTGAAATCTTTAATAGAAATCACTTAGAAACTGAAAGAGTCTTAGGGATTATCGAGTTCTCAAATGGTATCGCCATTAATATTAGAGCACAGCAAAATCTTATTAGACCTTCTCATATGTTTAACTATTTAAAACAAGGTGATTTAGAAAACCTTGATTTAATGGTTGAGTATTATATAGACAGAGAAATTGAAAATGGAAATTTTCAAGATGCACCAAAATCAAAAAAGAAGAGATTAGATTACTTCTTAGAAAAACAAACTGAAATTTTTGCCAAGATGTCTGCCAAACTTGAGGACGAATATATTTTCTGTTGGCTCGACTGGGACGGGGATAATATCCTCATGAATGGTGGAATCATTGATTATGGATCCATTCGTCAATTTGGTCTTTTTCATAGTGAGTACCGCTATGATGATGTAGACCGTTATTCAACCAATATAATAGAACAAAAAAATAAGGCCAGATATACGGTTCAGACCTTTGCTCAGCTTGTTGATTATATAAAGACGGGCGAGAGGAAATCTCTTAAAGACTTCTCTAAGTCTAAAGCTGTTAAGCAATTTGATTCTTGTTTTATGGAAAGTAAATTCACAAATTTATTAGAGAAGACAGGTTTTACTGAAGAGCACATTGAGTTTTTATCTAAGAAGCATGCAAAGCTCGTTGTTGAGTATCAAAAAGTCTTTTCTTATTTTGAAAGAACAAAATCAAAAGAAGGTCTTCATGAAGTTGCCGATGGAATTAATTGGTCAGCTATTTTCTGTATGAGAGATATTCTAAGAGAGCTTCCACAATTGTTTCTCGTGAGAGGTGAGAATTTATCTTATGATGAGTTTATTAATGTCATCAAATCATCCTACGCAACTAAAGAGGACCTTGAGCTAGGCTCTCATAGAAAGAAGATGATCAATGAATTCCAGTCTATCTATTGGAAAATGACAAAACTAATAGCAGCTCATAAGAAAGTGGAAGTAAACAAAGTACTACTAGAGCTTACTATGCGTACGAGTGTTATCAATAAATATGACAGAGTTACTGGGGATTCTATTTCTACTATCGTAGATAAAGTTCTCAAACATAGACCTCGCGTCAAACCTATTCAGCTTTATTCTCTCTTACAAGAGTTTTGTGACTATCAAAATTTTGACCCGGCCAAGTGTATTAATGTTGACAGGCCTACCAAAGTACAGTCAAAATTCATGAAGAACATGTTACAAATCGTTAGAGATTATAGAGAGGGGCTGTGAAGTTAGTCTTTTACTCCGGTGGAGATTTTGAAGAAAATTATGAGTTAGATAAACTCACTCTTTCTCTGTGCGATACCAACACTCCTAAAATGACTTTTATCCCTTCGTGTTCTTATGAATCTGAATATGATTTCAAGCATTTTGTAGATCAGTTCAGTAGACATGGTGTCTCTCAATTTCTACATTTTCCCATTGATATTCCTTTTGATACAACTCTTTTAAAGGAAGCATTCAAAAGTGACGTCATTCATCTGGATGGGGGAAATACTTTTTACTTTTTAAAATATTTAAGAAGTAGTGGCATGATGCCTCTTCTCAAAGAATTTGTAGCGAAAGGTGGAATTCTTACAGGCCTTAGTGCTGGTGGGATTATAATGACTCCTCAAATTTCTACTGCAGGTTTTCCGGAATTTGATAGAGATGACAATGATGTGAGGCTTCATAACTTAAAAGGTATGAATCTTGTACGTTTTGAATTCTTTCCTCATTATAAAAACTCAAAGAGATATGACCGAGACTTAAGGGCCCATTCTCTTACGTTAGATCATCCTCTATATGGTCTACCTGATGGAAGTGGTATTATTATAGAGGATCACTCTGTTAAGTTTCATGGACCTTGTTATGGTTTCTTTAAGGGGAAGAAGATGATTATTAATTCAAGATTACCTCTGAAGAAGTATTCATCCTTTGAAAATGAAGTAGGGACAATAGTAAATTGTGATACTATAAATTAATAATACTTAAATTATAGGATATCCTTTTTTGAAAGTTCTCATAGTTACTCCCTATAGAAATTTTCCCGGCGGAGTTGAAAAATACAACTCCCTAATCGAAGAGATCTTAGTTTCTGATGGATCCAGTGTTGAGTATTTAACCACTGATGATTATCCCTTATCTCCAATCTTAAAATTTAAAAAGAAAGTCTTTGGTATGGCGGCGATCACTGCCAAGAGGTTTAAAAATATTGATTCCTCTAAGTATGATTTAATTATTTGTAACGGAGAGTTCTCATTAGGAATTAAACACCCTAACGTCTTAAATATTTTCCATGGCTCTTTCTTAGGATTTAGAGATTTTTTAAAAAATGAATTAAGTTTAAAACACTTTCTAAGTCTGACTTGGCAATCTGTTCTACAAGCTAGTGGAAGTACTAATAAGAAAGTTGTGACAGTTTCTAAATTCAACGCTACCCAATTGGAAAAACAGGGTATCAAAGTGAAAGATATTTTATTAAATCCAGTCGATTTAGAAAAGTATACGCCAAAGGATTGCAAGCGAGCTGGAATCTTAAATGTTTCGACCTACAAATACTTTGGCAAAGGTTTTGACCTTCTAAAAAAACTCTCTTGTTTAAGAGACGATATTACCTGTGTCACTAATAAAAGACCTGATTTTAATTGTCGGTGGATTGAATCAGTAGGCGGAATGGAATTAGCTCCCATTTATAATGAACATAAAGTAGTCATAATTCCCAGTAGATATGAATCTGCTTCCCTTGTGGCCCTCGAGGCCATGGCATGTGGCGTTCCAATTGTGATGAATAGAGTAGGTTATGCTCTAGAAATTGAGAAAATTATTCCTGAATTTGTTCTCCCCATAGAGGACCTCTTGGATGCTAAGACCTATGATGAGAGAATTGAACTTATTATTTCCAATTACGATGAACTCTCAAAGAAGGCGAGAGATTATGTCGAAGCACATCACTCGATGAAAACTTTTAAAACAAATTTCTTAAAAATCATAAAAGGATAAAAAATGAAAATTGATATTGAAAAATATTTGGACGCGTTTCCTTATACAAATTCTCATATTACAAGTGATGGTCGGATTATTTTCTTGAAAACTGTTGAGTCTAGTAAGTTTCTCTTTATGGGAAATATTAAAGATGACTTAACAAAGAGTAGTCAGATTTGTGATATTGATTTTGCCGAGCAAAGTTATTGGTTAATAGAATTTGATGAAAGTACTAATACACTCTATTTTATTTCAGATACAGATAACCTTGAAGACTTTAATGTCTTCTCTCTAAATGTATATGGAAATCTTGTAGAGCAGCTGACTTATAATAAATACACACAAATGTACGATATTTGTTCTAAGAGAAAAATCTTATTCTATTCTGATCGCTTAAATCATTCTGAAACAGGTTATGACTCTAAAGCTTATATGCTTAACCTGAAAACGGGAGAGAGAAGAGAAATCTATAAGACCACTGGAGACTATAAGCTCTCTTGGTCGAGCGCCAAGGTGTCTCATGATGAAAGGTTTGTCATCGTTTCTGTCGATTACCACTCTGAAAGAAAGAGAAATAACCTTTTAAAAATTAACCTCATAGACGGATCTTCAGAGCTTCTTTTAAAAACTGAAGATGAATGTTCTGGTGTTTATGCTCCATACGAAGATTACTTTGAGGAAAATATTACGATTGTTAGTGATATTAGCGGAGTTGATAATTTATATAATTTGAATGTTTTTGATCTTTCGCTCACTCAGGTGACCGATTTTACCATACCTTCTAAGAGTATAAGTCTTATTAAAAATGGAAAAGATGAGAGAACCTTTCTTGCGCTATTTAAAGACCTTCCAAATGATCAAACTATTGCAAAAATAATAAAAGTAAACACTAAAGGCCATGATGTTATTACAGAAAAGAACTTCAGTGGGAATTATGAAGAAAAATGTGTCAATGCTGGAATTTGGCTAATAAAGAATAATTTAGATTGTCCTTCAGTTTTTAAGAACTTCGATGAGAGACTAAATGAGTTAGGACCAGAAATACAACTCTATGTAGGAGATAAAAGCACCTTGAGTCAATGTACTTATGAATTCCTGGAATACGAATCATTTGACGGGGAAATTGTTCCGGCCTTTATCACTCTTCCAAAGGGTGAAATAAAGGGAGCGATAATTATTTCTTTCTATGGTGGAGATAACTTCTACTCAATAAGGAGTAATCTCTTTGCTGAATTAGGAATTGCTGTTCTTTCACCGGCCGTGAGAGGAAGTCATGGATTTTCAAAAAAATGGCGAGATCATATTATTGGAGATCTAGGTGGAAAAGAAATTATTGATGTTATTTGGGGAGCAAAATACTTAGAATCTCACTATGGTCTTGCTCCTAAACAAATTGGAGTCGTAGGTGGAAGCCATGGTGGTTATGCCACTCTTAGGACATTAACTCTACCTCATCCATACGAGGGTGTAGAGACTCGCTTCAATTTTGGGGCAGGAGTTTGCGAAGCAGGATTTGCAGACTTAGTAGACTTTTATAAAACTAGTAATATTCCAGATTGGCTCGTTCAAATGCTGGGACCATTCTGTGAAAAAAAGTACGGTGAGAGGTCTCCTCTAAACTACTTTGAAAATCTAGAGACTCCACTTCTTGTCATTCATGGAACAAATGATAGACGTGTACACGCTTCGTCGATGGAAGGGTTTATTGAAAAATTAAAGAACTCTGAAAAAGAACATGTTCTTCTAATTAGCGAAGGGCAAGGACATCATACAAACGATAAATCTCAAGAAATAAAAGAGATTGAAACCACTTTGAATTTCCTTAAAAGTACTATTCTAAGCTAGGGGAACTCTTTCTAGACAAAATGAATGCAATAACAGAGATACCGGTTATGGCCATGACTACTTTTATCCAAATGGCCACAGATACGTAGACAATGCTAAAGCTAAATAGAAGTACAATCATAAGCGTGGCAAGAGCTTTTGCTCTTGGTGAAATGACCTTGTGCTCTTCCCATGCTTGAATCATTGGTCCAATCTTTGGTTGATTTAAGAGCCAGTGATGAAGTCTCGAACTTCCCTTTGAAAAAAAGAAAGCACTTAAGAGAAGTAGTGGGGTTGTAGGTAAAATAGGTAAAAAGATACCAATCACTCCCAAGAAAAGTGAGCAAAGACCTAGAACAATGAATATAAACTTATACGTTTTTCTTAACATTTTGATCTAGTTTCTTTCTGGCTTTTAAACAAAAGCGCATAGGTGCTGGATGGCCTTCAAAAGTCTTGGTTGGATCCGTCGGGTCCAGAAAGTTTTCAAGAGACTGATTCGGTGGTGGACACCACTTTGTTAGTCTCTGTTCATCGGTTGTCAATGGAGTTGCAGCCACAACTTCAATATCGATAAATTTTGCTTTCTTTAACCAATTTATAAAACAACTAAGAGTAGGTACAAAGAACACATTTCTCATCTTAGCGTAGCGGTCTTCTGGAAAAAGAGCATAACTCTCATCTCCAGGAATTCCGATTGTTTCGATGATTGCTTGTCCACCAGGTACCAGTGCTTCTCTTATGTTAATAAGCTGCTCTAGTGGGTGTCTGTGGTGATATATAATACCCATTGAGAAAATCACATCAAACATCTTCTTAAAGACATTCAGATGTTCTACGCCAAACATCTCAAAGTGCATGTTGGGAATATTTGCGAAGTGTTGTAGGAATTTAAACTGTGTTTCACAGGGTACGACAGGATCAATTCCAAGGAGAAGTTCTGGATTTTGTTCGGCCATCTTAAAGAGAAAGTAACCGTTGTTACATCCTATATCTAAGACTTTCTTATCCGTAAGAGAATCTACATGTTCCTTTAGGCGATTCCACTTATAATCACTTCTCCACTCAGCATCAATAGTTTCACCGTAGAGCTTGAAGGGACCTTTTCTCCAAGGAATTAAGTCTTTAGCTAAATTGAGAATTGTTTCTTTCGTTTTTTCATCTATATCACTAGGGTTACCAATGATGACTTCGTCTTGGCTTAAATCAATATGTGTAGATTCAACTTTTGGCATTTTCTCAAGAATACTTTTTAATTCAAGATTAGACTTTCTATCAATCCATGTATCTCTGTCTGTCTTCAATTCATTTAAGAATTCGAAATCAATTAAGTCTTTATAGGGTAGTAAGTAGTCAATGCTCATTATTTAACACCTAGGTAACAAGCGAAGTTGTACCATCTGAAAATCATTTCAACTTTCTTAAATCCTGCTTCTTTTAAAAGGGCAATTTGTTTCTCAGGGGTAATGGGTATGAGAACATTCTCAAGAGCTTCTCGTTTTTGAGATATTTCAAGTTCTGAGTAGCCATTTCTTCTTTTGAAATCGTAATAGAGTTCAATTAAAAGATCATTCACAGTGTGGCCAGAACACTTTATCTTTTCAGAAAGAATAAACATTCCACCTTTATCTAAGGATTTATAAACCTTCTTTAAGAGATCAAGTCTCTTATTTGGTTTAATAAATTGTAGAGTATAATTCATGATGACCATGCCCGATTTTCGGAATTTAACATCATTAATATCCTGACAAAGTGCTTGAGCCGTTTGAATTTTTCCCTTTTTAATTTTTTGATTAAACTTTTCAAGCATGGGACCTGAATCATCAATTCCGATATAGTCGGGAGTCTTTAAATTTCTTTTTTTAAAATGTTTATCTAAAATTGATATGGTTGTCCCTGTTGAGCAACCCAGATCGTAAATCACCCCTCCATTATAATTTCTATCAACAAGATCCAGAATGATTCTGTGAATCTCATCGTAGAAAGGGACTGATCTACTAACCATATCATCAAAAACTTCGGCCACATCGTGGTTAAATTCGAAACTCTTGATTGATTTCATTTCTTGTGCAAAAAATTTGTCTTTGTTCATGTCAAATTTGATATCACAGGCCCTTCTATTTGTCTTTTAGGGTTAAAAAAAAACTTTGTCTAGCTGCGAAGTTAATTTTCGATTATAATTAAGATTACAGGTAGATAGGTGACTTTATGAGTAAGATAAAAATTGAAAACTATGTTGACGCGCTGCTCGAAACCTCTAGCATTGCAGCCCATGATATTTCTGGTCAAATTCATGTCATGCAGTTCTGTGTCGATGAATTGGAAACTCATTTAAAGGACAGTGGTGTTAAGTACATCACTAAGCTACAGAGTAGCTTGGATGAATTAACGGAGCTAATTACTCTCTACCGCGTAGATATTAGAAACTCTTCTTTAAGTAAGAAAACTGATGGTGCAGCTGAGCTCGTGGAAAAAATTCTTTCATCTGTTCAAGTTCACTTCTTTAACGAATTTAAGAAAATTAACTTTGATCTGTCAGATCTTTCTGAAAACCTAAACTTAAATATCTCAAGAGAGGAACTGCAAAGTGTGCTCTTTTCTCTTCTTACAATTTATCTAGAGGAACTTAAGAAAGGTCAGATAGAGCCGTGTACAATGCGTTTAGGCTTGAAAGTTCTTGACTCTGAATACTGTAAGTTTACACTAGAAAGTAAGTATTCAGTGGATAAGAAAATCTTTGAGAAAGTTGACGATTCCTCTTCTCCTGGAGCAAAGATCTATCGTAAGAATTTGGGTCATTTTATCATTCTAAACTCTGGTAGATATGAAGTTGATAGTGAAATAAAAGGTGAAGATTTTCTTCTCTCAATGACAATGAAAATTTTAAATGGGTAACTTATAATGGACACGAACAAATCAATTTGGATTCTAGAAGACGATAAAGGTTGCCAATTTGTCTACGAGCAAACTTTAGATCATAGATATAGCACTAGATATTTCGAAAGACTTGATTCCTTTGTTGAGGCCCTCGCAAATACTCCTAAGGATGAACTTCCTCAAATGATTGTTGCAGATTTAATGTTAGGGGATGGAAACTTCCTAAATTTTCTAACAAATTCAAAAGACTCTAATATTCTTAATATTCCTTTTATCATCGTTTCTTCAATAGATGATATAGATGCACTAAGATTTTGTTTCAAAGAAGGGGCCCTAGATTATTTAACAAAGCCTTTTAAGAAAAATGAACTTCTGGTAAAAATAGAAAATGTCCTTTCAGGTAGCACTAAATCTAGACCTTCTTCAGAGCCGGGACTTAAAACGGTCTCTATTGATGGACACGAAGTTGAAAACTTAACAGTTAAGCAGAAACAGCTTCTCTCTCTATTTTTAGAATCAGATGATAGGTGTGTCACTCGTAATGATATCTTGGAAAAGGTTTGGGGAAGAACAAGTGTTCATCCAAAAACGGTAGATGTTCATCTCTATAATTTAAGAAGAAAGCTTCACTCAATTGGCTTTATGATCCGTTCTGAAGGTGGAGGCCGATGGGCCCTTTTATCAGACAGAGTCGAAAATCACTAAAGTTTTGTCCCAGAGCGTAAACATAATCTATTTCCTATATTCTATGTAGCTGAAATCTTTTTGCTTAAACTTAAGCTAACCTCAATATTAATAATTGTTTTGGTATTTTATCTATTTAATCTTAAGATGTTCATCTTATGAGATTGCTGCTGCTATTAATAACTTTCCTATTTACCTTCGTTCCCAATTCATGGGGTTCTTCTATCTTAAAAGATGGAGAAATCGTTGTTGTCATTCACTCTTACAGTAAGGGTAGTGTGTGGACTGACTCCATCGAAAGTGGTGTACGTTCAACATTATTAAATAAGTTAGAAGTTTATCAAATTTCTTCTGAGTATATGGATAGCAAACGTTATGTGGAAAATTCTTATTTAGAGAGTTTACAAAAGACTTATATTGAAAAATTTAAAGGAAAGTCAATTAAGGCGATTATCACTTCTGACGATAATGCTTTTCTCTTTGCTATTAAACTCAGAGCTCAATTGAAATTAAACATTCCAATTATATTTTCTGGTGTAAATGGTTACGCAAATTATAAAGATACAATTTTAAAAAGTGAAACAAATATAACGGGAGTAGTTGAGGCGCTACCCATGAAAGAAAATCTAGATCTCATTGCCAAAGTTCATCCAGAGACACGAAAAGTATACTTCATTAATACTATTCATTCTCCAAGTGGAAAATATGTAAAAAAAATGTTTAAGAAAGTTGTCGAGAATAATAGCTTTCCCTTTGAAGTGGTTTACTTAGAAAACTTGAAAATGTCTGAAATTTATAAGAAAGCTGAAAGTTTTGAAGAGAATTCTATTGCTCTCTTTGGAGCTTATTCTCGCGATAGTAAAGGTGATTACTTTCATTTTACTGAGAATATGCAAAACCTTTCTAAATTCTCCAGTCAACCTGTGTACTCGTTATTTGAATTCTTTTTAAACAGTGGAACTGTTGGGGGAGTGCTGATCAGTGGTCACGATCATGGTGAAATCGCAGCTAGCAAGACTCTTGATCTATTGCGTGGACATAATATTAATAGTGTTCCCATTGAAGAAAACCCTCCCTTTACGACTTATTACGACTTTTCAGTTTTAAAGAAATTTAACATGACTGCAGAAGATCTCCCAGAAGGCGTACAGATAATAAATAAGCCATTTGGAGTTGATGATTTTTATAAGAAATTTACAAGGCTTTTTTGGACAACTATTTCTGCTGTAATTTTCCTCATTCTTGCCATGACTCTTATGACAATTATTCTGAGGAATAAAATATCCTTTGAAAGAAAGATTATAGATTTAAATAAGACCCTTGAAGTAAGAGTTGAAAATAGAACTCAACAGCTCATAGAACAGCAAGAGAAGTTAGTAACTACGGCTAAACTAGCTTCTGTGGGTGAGATGGCAAGTTCTATTGCACATGAAATAAACAATCCCTTAGCCATTATTAAATTACTTAATAAGAAGGTCCTAAAGACTCTAGGTGATCATAAAGAGAGGCCTTCTCTTGTAAAGATGGATGAAACTGTTGATAGAATTGCTAAAATCATTACTAGCTTGAAAGCCATTTCTCGAAAAGACGATGCAAATTTTGAATTTTTAAGTTTAGAAGAAGTTACTAATGAAGCCATTCATCTATCTGAAAGTCGTTTTAAACTTGCAGGAATTCAAATCTCACATAATCTAAGTGACACTCAAACTTTTATTAGAGGTAATAAGGTACAGATAGCATTAGTAGTCTTAAATCTTTTAAATAACGCTTACGATGCTATTGTCGATTTAGATGAAAAGTGGGTGAGACTTGAAATTGAATCAGAGGGTGATCAAGTTAAATTGATGATTAGAGACAGTGGACAAATACTTGATCAAGACTTATTTGATAAAATCATGGATCCTTTTTTTACAACTAAGAAAGTTGGTAAGGGAACGGGTTTAGGTCTAAGTATTTCGAATAATATTATGGCCCATCATCACGGTGATATCTCTATTGACCGAAGCAGTAATAAGACCACTTTTGTTCTAAGTTTTCCCGATTCAACAGTATCTACTCATTAAGATTTAACTTTCAAGTAGAGTTTGTCTAGATACACAGTTTGCTTATCAAAGATCATACCCAACTCCTTTTTCTGGACTTTTGAACAACTCTTTTTTGCTAAGATATGATTGGTCTTTCTTAAGCTTCTTGATATTTCAACATATTGTTCATGAGGTTTATTAGCAATGGATCTTGAATTCTCTATACTCACCTTAATTTTTTCAATGAAGTACCCACAGGTATCTGTCTTTTTTAATTCTCTTTGATCTAAGGAGAGAGTTAATTCAAACTTTAACGACTGCACTTTTAAATAATCGACTTTGTCTTTGAGAGAGTAGCAAAAATTAGACTTTGCTAGAACCTTTCTGAACCTTGCAATATCTCTATTGGCATATTGAATCTGTTTGAGTGCCAAGACTCTTTCACCCTTATTTTTTAATTCTGTAATTTTATCTAGCTGATGACTGACATTGAGTATGCGATTGGCAAGACTCTTATAGCTGACTAGCTGATTGACGTGACAAATATATTCTCCATCAACGGCAAAGCTTTTGAAGTTAAAAATAGATAGAATTAGGACTATAATAATTGTTTTCATAGCTTTATTAAAGCAAAGAAGGGGCCAAGTCGAACAAATAAAAACGGGGACTTAAGCCCCCGTTCATTGATCAAATATTAGTCATTGACTATTATTTAGAGAATTCAATAATGTAAGCTTCAAGAATTTCTTCATCAGAAATCTCTTTCCCTTCGTTAGCTTCTCTAGTTTCATCAACTAGTTTTTGAAGTTCAGAAGTAAGCTCAATATTTCCTTCTTCAGCAATGGCAAGAGCAAAAGTGATTTCTGACTCTAAGAAATCTCTGTTGTAATCATCATCCGCTGCATCTGAAGTTGTAAGTAAAATTAGAGAAGATGCTAGCATTCCGTCAAAGAATCCATCTCCATAATCATTGTCGTGACGGTGAGAGTGACTTACAGTTCTACAAGTCTCAATTCTTTCTCCGTATCTGTTTGTTCTTGTTCTACAATTAGTGTTTCTGTGTGCTAACGCAGATGTTGCTGTTACTAAAATGATTGCTGATACTAATAATTTTTTCATTCCTAAACTCCTGTGTGTTTATAAGACGCTTCTTAAGGCCTTTTTAATTAATACTTTATTTTCATTTGATTCATTAATTTTGGTGAATTCTTCTTCAAATATTTCTTTATACTTTTCTTGTAAATCTTTTTTGACTTCTCTTAGAGCAAGCTGTGCATCCATTACATCATCAGATATGACACTTTCTAAGTCTCCGGCTTGTGGAATTCCATAACCTGAGTTTTCAGAATTAGTACCAAAGAGTATAATATTTTTAAGATCGACGATCTCTCCAAAAATACTTCTTGAACCTTCATTACTCACAAGATTTGCAGATTTCTCCTGCATCTTTTGTAAGAGAATATTGCTTCCCACGTAGTGAGCCTGTGACTCGATGGCAAAGAGATGTAAAATTGTTTTCTTTTCTTTTGTTTTAAGAATATTTTCAATAATTGATTTTCTCTTCTCTGTTGAAAGAGTCGCATATTCAGCTATGTCTTTTACGTAACGATAAGGTTTCGAAAACTTTCTTTGTCTTTTTAAGGTCTTTTGTTTTTTTATTTTCACTTTAAAGAGATCTTTATAATGGCCTTTTATAAAATTAAAACTCTTCATTAGTTTTGACTGGAATCCCTCATAGAAGAGACCATTTTTTCTATTTGCTACTTTATCTTTGAAATCGTAATCAAAAATCAAACCTTGTTTCTTAACAAATGACTTTATTCCAAGAGGAGTGACAATATTAGTCTTATAAAAATCATCTCTATCATAAGTCACTTGTAAAAATTTAAAGGCCTCGTCTGCACAGTTATTCGTAAAGAAGTAGTACTGTCCAGAGTATTCCCAGTAAACTCGCATGAGGTGGTTTAGAAATCTTTCTTTTTGATTTACAGTCATTTTTAGAGGAAAGCTTTCTAGATCTCTAAGTTCCGCTCTATTGTATTGTCTCTTCATAGAGTTAAGATCTGTTATAACAAGGTCACTAGGATAATCTCCAAATACACCTCTTACGGCATTTATACTGACATCTGATACTTGTGCTAGAAAACCTATGACTACAGACTTTCCTCTTGTTCTACATTTCTTTAATTCCCAAGAAGGATCACATAGCACGAGTTTATACATGCTGTGTCCCCAGCGACTCATCATGGCCTGACCTTCTGAAGCGAAGAGGAAATGTATTTCTCTTACGTAACTAGACTCAAGTGTTAGAGTTTTAACTACATTGGTATCGGAATAAGAAATTTCTCGTAATGAGCTACACTCGAATTCATTAAAAGGAGTGTGGTTAAATTCTTTCTGATAAGCGCTGTAAAGGTTTGGACGTCTACATTTAAAAGCAGGATCCAAGAGAAAGTACTCAAAATTAACAGCTACAAATTCCTTCTTACTAGAATATTCGTAGTAATTTAGGGAGCGTTCAGCGTATGTGTTAAAGTTCTTTGATTTCTTTTTGTTTAGCTTCCAAAATCCTAAACTTATAAAAGAGTTATTAGCATGGATTTTATTTTTCTTATCTAATGTTTCTTCGTATGCGTGAAAGTACTCATGTAACAAAGTTGAGAGTGCTGTCTTATAAAGGTTCTTGTGTTTACAAGAAAATTGCTCTTCGTTATTTGGTGTTAGGTGAGTAAGTAATTGTTCACTGAGTGTGATTTCACCAGAGTTGTGTTTGCCGTAAATATAACCCTGCCCATCGCAGGGAGTTGTGAGTTCAACATCATTGAGTCGACTAAACTGCACACTCACAGAACTATTGTTAAGCGCAGTTAAAACCTTCTTAGGGAGAAGGTTCTTCGCACTTTCTATAAATATTTCCTGCGTACTGGCCGCTTGAACACTTAAAGAAAGCATAAATAAAATTAGGGAAATCGCATTTCCTTTCATATTTTCCTCTGTTGAATAAGGCTTTATAGCATCGCCGTGGACGCATTGCATTAACAGTGAAAAATATTTAGGGATATATTTAGCCCCTGCAGATTACAGGGGCCATGGCATTATAATTTCGGTAACTTAGGAAGCTTTAAGCTTGGCTTCTTGGAAAAGTCTGGGACGAGTGGCGGGCTTTTTTTGAGGTCTTTTAGGACCACTTCAATAGCTTTATCAAGTTGGGGATCCTTAGATTTCGCCCAGTCTTCAGGAGTAATATTCACTTCTATGTCGGGATCTGTTCCATAGTTTTCAACTTTGAAGCCCACGTCCTTAAACCAAAAAGAAAATTCGGGCTGACTTGTCATGGTGAAGTCATTTAAAAGGTGTCTAGGCCATATCCCAATAACTCCTCCCCATGTTCTCTTTCCAACAAGTTTCCCAAGCCCTAGTAGTTTAAAGCAGTGTGAGAAGATGTCCCCATCACTTCCGGCGTGTTCGTTTGTTAAGCAAACCAAAGGACCATTTACAGAATGAACAGGGTAGTGGCTGTCACCAAACCATCTACTATTGTTAAAAGCTAAAACCTTTTGTTGCAGCTCTTTTAGTAGGAGTTGAGAAACGGAACCCCCTCCGTTGTATCTCACATCAACAACTAGGCCATCACACTCATGTTCAGTACTATAGCTTTTCCAAAATTCAGATAATCCCTCTAGAGACATATCTGGTATATGAATATAGCCAAGTTTTCCTCCTGACTTCTTCTTTACGTATTCGCGATTCTTATTGACCCATTGTCTATAGAGAATTCCAGTAGAGAAGGGGACAGACTTTACGGTGACATGTTCTTTCTTCTTAGATTCACTTCTTCTGATTAAAAGATCTACATTGATAGAAGCTTTGTTCTCAAGAAGAATATCCAAAGAGTTTTCATGCAGAAATGATTCTCCATCAATTCCATAAATATGATCACCAGCTTTAAGAGAGACACAGGCCTTTGTTAAGGGAGAGTCGTATCCTGGAATCCAGCTATCACCTTTGAAAATTTCTTTGATTTCAAATGACTTCGTCTTTGTGTGGAATTCAAATTTCGCTCCAAGTCTTCCTACTGGGTGACTCTCTGTCGCTACTGGAAAATCTCCTCCCATTTCATAGGCATGACTCGTTCCTAGTTCACCTTGCATTTCCCAGATGAGATCACTAAATTCTCTTCTTGTTTTTACAAGATCAAGAATAGGAAGATACTTCTTGTAGACATGTTGCCAATCAATTTGGGACATACTTGCTGTCCAAAAGTGTTCTCTTTGGAGAATCCATGCTTCTCTGTACATTTGTTTCCACTCAGCGATGGGATTATGACGAATTTTAATTCTCTCTAAATCAATCCAACCATCTTTCTTCTTATAGTCTTCACCATCTGTTGGTTTCGATTCTAAGGAAATAATTCTAAGTTCTTCCTCAGTTTCCGCTATAACATACTTTCCTTTATGTTTTATAGTTGTAGGATTTACGCTCTTAAGAACTGTTTTAACTTTGCCACTTTTAAAACAATAAGAAATAAGATTGTACTTACTCTCTCCCCAACGGTGATTTTTTGGATCAGTGGGACCTACCTTTTCCTTTAAAGCGTATAGCTTACACTTATGGGAAAAGAGTTTTATAAGTCCACCTTGACCTAGGGGGAGAGCTTCAATTCTATTTTCAAGAGTTTTCCAATCGATAACTTCTTCAATATTTTTCTTATCACTTTCTTCATCGTTCTCATCATTTTCCACATCAAACTCTAGATATTTCTTCATGGGAGAAATAGTCTTTTCCGTTAATGGAAGGGCATAGGCCTTAGTCAGAAAAGGAAAACCGAATTGAAAGAGATGTTCAGAACCACATGGATTAAACTCTCTAGCACTTAAGAAAAATAAAGTGTCACCTTCATCGTTAAAACAAGGAGCAACATCAGCAAGAATATTTTTAACCGTTTTATGAGTCTTTTCAGATTTTGTGTCATAAATTTTTACAATAGACTCAGTCTTAGATTCACTCTTAAAGTAGGTGAGGTAGCGTCCATCCTTTGACCAGGAGAGATCTGCTATATGGTCAGTTTTACTTCTATCAATTCTCTTAACATCTTCAGTTTCAACATTCACAATAAAGAGTTCATTTCTATTATTTGCGACGGCAATTAGGGAATCATCAGGATTAGATACTGTGGTAAAAACTTTTCCCCACTTTTGATGTTTGGCAATGACCTTCTCTTTGAATTGCTCAAGATCAAACCATACGAGATGTTCTTCGTTTTCTTCATCAAGTTTAAAAGCGCATGCCGCTTCACTATCTTTGTGCCAACAAATCTTTGGTAACTTATATCTCGCTTTTTCATCACCTAGTCTGATTGGTGCTCCAGACCATGGGGCCATGTAGTAGAGCTTTCCTCTGGCATTGATAAGGACTTCTTGTGCATCCTGGGTCATGTCAAAATCTTGTAAATAATCTGTAGCATCAACGTAGCGTTCTACACTTTGTAGGAATTGAGAATTAATATGAATATTTAATTGTTCAATATTTCTATTTTCTAAATCAAGTAAGGAAATTTTAGCTCCACTAGAAAATACAATACGTCCGTCATTATAAGAAAAACTCCTTACGTAGTAATCTTCCTCATGGGTGTGTCTTTTTAAGTTTCCGCCTTTCTTATTTACAGAATAGATATTTCCTACGCCTTCATGGTCTGAGATGAAATAAATTCTCTCATTAATTACTTTTGGACAAGCAAGATTCGTAGGAAGCTTCTTTAATATTTGTTTGAATAAAGATTTCTTGTTTTCTTTCACCCAAAGAGTTCCTGCTGTTCCGCCTCTGTATCTCTTCCAGCGTGCAGGATCTCCAGTATTTTTTCCGATAACACAGAGTCCATTCTCGCCATTAGAAAATTCTGAGACTGGACCTAGTTTTACTAAAGACTTTAGACCTGTATGAATATTCACTTCGTAGAGTAAACGTTCTCTATTGGTGAAGTTTTCATGGCTTGAACCCACGTAGATTGTATTATTATCTTTCCAACCAATTAAGCGAGTGAATTGGAAGTGAGTGACTCTTCTCGCCAGGCCACCAGTACTATTCATAATATATACATCAGCAGAGCCTGTGTGATTGGAAAGGTAGGCTAAGTTTTTTCCATCCATTGAGACCTTGGGGCTACCATTTACAGCATTTCCCGAAGTAAGACGAGTGGCAGGGGACTGCAAGTTGTTGAGATCTTGAAGCCACAGGTCATCATCACTGAAGAAGTAGAGATGATTCTTGTGGAGTTCTGGTGAACCGTAATGGCCAATTTGAGTCATGGAAAATCCTTTGATTTAAATAAATTTACTTAAAATGATAGGCCGGTATGAAATTATTGGCCACTAGGAAATTGTGTGTAAAGTCATCAACTTGTGCTTTGACAGAGGGTGTTATCTAAGGCAAGATGGCGCTTCAAAAATGAGGTTTAAAAATGATTTACTTGGATCATGCAGCATCTACTCCAGTTAAGGAGCAGGCGAGAGAAGTACTCTTGGAGAGTCTAGTTGAGGATTTTGCAAATCCTTCTTCTGCTCATAAGCTTGGAAAGATGGCCATGAAGAAAGTTGAGAAAGCTAGGGTTAAGCTTTTAAAAATGTTAGGTGCCTCTAAGAAAGATCAGTTGCTATTTCTCTCCTCGGCCACAGAGGCCAATAATTTAGTTATTCGAGGTCTGGAGCTAGCAGCAGAGGATAGAGTTCATTATTCTCTAGGAGATCATCCTTCCACGGTTAATCCAGTCGCATCTCTAAACTCTAGGTTAGTTGCTATTGAACTCTTAAGTGATGGCGATATAGATGAAGAAAAACTACTAGCTTCTCTTGATGAAAACTCTAAACTCATTGTCCTCTCACATGTAAACAATCAAAGTGGAAATATCTACCAGGTAGAAACTCTCGCTAAGAAAATTAAAGTACTTTTTCCAAAAATACATATTCATGTGGATGGAGTGCAAGGTTTTACGAAAGTTGCCATATCTCTTGATGGATCCATAGATACATATACGATCTCTGGGCACAAGCTAGGAGCTCCAAAGGGAATCGGTGCACTCTATTTAAAACAGGGCGTCTTAGTTGAGCCTCAACTGTTAGGTGGCGGTCATGAATTTGGACTTCGTTCATCGACTGTGAATACTCCTCTCATTTTATCTCTTTTATGCGCTGTAGAAGTTGCTATGACTAAGAGAGTAGAAGAGCTTGTAAGATTAAAGGAATTAAACTCTTTTGTTCGCAGTGAACTGCTAGAGAGTGGATTTGATATTTCCTTTCCTTTTCCCCTTGAAAAGACCAGTCCTTATATTTTAAGTTTTATTTTTAAAGGGGTCTCAAGCGATATCATTTTAAGACACCTGGAAATGAAGCAAATCTTTGTGGCCAGTTCATCTGCTTGTTCATCTAAGGCAAAAGGCTTTAATGCTGGATTTGCTGCCATGAATATTGATGACTCTCTTCATAAGTTCGTTCTGAGGGTTTCATTTAATGATTCAACGACTAAGAATGACCTTTGTGAATTTATCAAAGAATTTAAAGAAACAATCACTGATATAAAAAGAATTTTATAGGAATAAATATGTATAAGAACTTAATTATAAATATTGATGAACTTTGGTTAAAAGGAAAGAATAGAAAATACTATTTCAAAACTTTAAAAGACCACGTCAAGATAGTGTTAAAAGCACATGCAAAAGACGAATATATAAAATTAAGAAATGAACAGCAACGACTAGTTGCTGAGTCTGAAGTTGGCTTTACTAAAGAAGCTATTGCTTCTCTAGTAAAGGTTCCTGGAATTTCTACCGTTCAACCGGCCATTAGTGTTGAAAAAGACAAAGAAGCCATTCTTCCGGCAATTATTAAAAAGCTAACAGAAGAAATTGGCGACAAAAAGCATGTCACTTTCAAAGTTAAATGTAAGAGGATCGATAAGAGTTTCCCGCATAATTCAATGGATATGTGCCGTGAATACGGACACCTTCTTTTAAAAGAATTTGATCAACTAAAAGTTGATGTGAGAAAACCTGACATCATGATTGATATTAAAGTCATGCCAGAAAATATCTTCATTTCCACTGAGAAATTAACTGCGACAGGAGGATTACCTGTTCGTACAAGTGGACGTGTTGTGACAATGATCTCTGGAGGGTTTGACTCACCTGTGGCGAGTTTTATGATGTCTAAGAGGGGATGTAGTCAGGACTTTATCTTCTTCTATGCTTATCCTTATGTAGGGGATGAAGTAAAAGACAAGATTCTAAAAATTTGTAGCATTCTTGGAGAGTATCAACGAGGGTGTAGACTCTATGTTGTTCCTTTTGGAGAAGTTCAAAATAAAATTGCAAAAACTTGTCATGAAGAATACAGAACAATTCTTTTTAGAAAGTTCATGGTTGAGACGGCAAACCTTCTTGCTGATCGTGTGAAGGCCGATGCTATTTTAACTGGTGATGCACTGGGACAAGTGTCTAGTCAAACGATGAGAAATCTACAGGTAGTTGACAATTTTTCTAAGAGAATCATGTTGAGACCTCTTGTTGGATTTAATAAATTAGAGATTATCAGACTCTCTGAGAAAATTGGAACCCACGATGTTTCAGTCATTCCTCATGATGATGCCTGTGCTCTCTTTTCTCCCAAACACCCTGTCATAAAAGCAGATCCCAAGTATATGGATGAGTATTCTATTGAAAATAACCTCACGGATATGCTCAACCAGGCACTTGATGATTCTGAAGTTTACTCCATCGATGTTCTCGGTGAAGTAGAAGAGCGATAAAATATCCGCCTAATATAGGCGGGTAATCTTTTGACATTCCCCTAACAATAAATTTTTCTAGATGTGATATTTTTCTCTCTATGTAGTGCCGCGTTTTGCACTTATTATATAAAGGTGTAAAATTACAGGAATATACCTTTTAGTATTATTCGAGTTGGAGAAAAAATGAGAAGAAAAATAAGCCTCTTAATTGTCTTAGCATTAGCTTTTAGTTTTCAAGTTAACGCAAAAGATTCTAAGAAAGTTACGAAAGTAATGGTCAAGAAGGAAGAGACAAGAGATGTAGATCTTATTACCGCTAATACGGTACCAGATCTCAAAAGAGAAAAGCTTATTGGTAATATCATTAGAAATGCTCTTGAGACTTATCATTATAGAGATCAGAAAATAACGAAGGATCTCTCACTAAAAGCTTTTGATGAATTCTTTAAAAAGATGGACTACGGAAAGCAATTTTTCTTAAAGAGTGACATTAAACACTTGGAAAAATATCAAGATAAGATGCATGAAGAGATGATGACTGGTGACCATAAGCTAGTTAACGAATCTATTCAAATCTTTAGAGACCGTATTGTTGAAGTCGATATGATGAGAAAAGAAATTTTCAAAAAGCACTTTAATTGGAAAAAGAAAGAATCAATTGAGCTAGATCCTGAGAAGAGACATTTTCCAAAAAATAGCAATGAGCTTAAAGATCATTGGAGAAAAGTCTTTAAACAAGCAACTTTAAATAGATACTTGGCGCTTAAAGAAGAGCAGGATGATTTAAGAAATCCTAAGAAAGATAAAGATAAGAAGAAAAAGAAAAAGAAAAATAAGAAGAAAGAAAAAGTAGAACTTCTTTCTGATAAACAAATTAGAAAAAAATCACACGAAGGAATTGCAAAGAAATATAAGAGCTTCTTTAGTCGTTTAATGAAAGATGACAGAATTGATTACTTAGAAAAATTCTTCAACTCTATTGCTATTATTTATGATCCACATACTCAATACCTTCCGCCTAAGAGAAAGGAAGATTTTGATATTGATATTTCTGGAAGTTTAGAAGGTATTGGAGCTGTACTGTCAGAAGAAGACCCGTATATTAAGGTTGTAAAAATTGTTCCAGGTGGGGCAGCGTGGAGACAAAAAGGTTTAGAAGTAGATGACCTTATTCTGTCTGTTGGACAAGAGAAAGGTGACTTTGTTGATCTCGTAGGAATGAGAGTAGATGATGCCGTTAGATATATTAGAGGTAAGAAGGGAACAATTGTAAGACTTAAGGTAAAGAAAGCAGATGGTTCTAGAAAACAAATTAATATTGAAAGAGATGTCGTACAAATTGGAGAGTCTTTTGCGAAGTCTTCTGTACTAGAGTTGAAAGGAATTGGCTTAAAAATTGGTTATATCCACGTTCCTAAATTCTATAGAGATTTTGAAAACTCTACAGTAAATTGTACTGCTGATGTTAGAGCTGAACTTGAAAGACTTAAATCTAAAGGTGTTGATGGAGTTATTCTAGACCTTAGAAGTAATGGTGGAGGGGCTTTAGAAGATGCTAAACAAATGTCAGGACTCTTCATTAAAGATGGTCCAATTGTACAAATTAAAAACCATGATGGAAAAATCGACATCTTACAAGATACTAATAGTACTGTGACTTTTGGTGGTCCTTTAATCGTAATGACAAATAGGTTCTCAGCTTCAGCTTCAGAAATCTTAGCTGCGGCCCTGCAAGATTATGGGAGAGCGGTTATTGTTGGTGGAGAACACTCACATGGTAAAGGGACAGTTCAAGCGGTTCTCAATCTAAGTCATGGTCCACTACTTTCTATGTTTGGGCCTCAAATGGGAGCTTTAAAAGTAACGATTCAAAAGTTTTATAGAATTACTGGTGGTTCGACACAATATAAAGGTGTTACTCCAGATGTTATAATCCCGGATCCATTTTCTTACACAAAGAATAGAGAGCAGGATTTAGAATACTCACTTCCTTGGGATATGGTTAAACCGCAAAAGTTTTCTCCATGGACTAAGAATAAGTATGATTTAAATGTGCTTATTAAAAGAAGTACAAAGAGAGTTTCTAAGAATAAGAGATTTGCTAAAATTCAAGAATCTGTTGATTACTTAACTAAGAGAAGAGAAGACACGAGAATTTCTTTAAACTTAAAAGAAGTGATTGCAAGAGATAAGAAAAATAAAGACATGGCTGAAAAATTAAAGCTTGATGAAGAAAATAAGAACTTAAAAGTCTCTTTCTATGAAGACAGTGTAAGAATGCATGAAGTGATTAAAAGTGCTGATGTAAAGAAATGGAAAGAAGATTTCAAAGAAAGAAATGAAGAATGGACTAAACTTCTTAGACAAGATGTAGGTCTTGAAGAAGCACTTTTTATTATGAACGATATGGTTAGAGTTCAAAAAGGTAAAAAACTTACGGCGGTAAAATAATGAGTATTGAAAATACTGAACTTGATGAAATCATGGATAAGCTCGAAAATCTAGAAGATGAGCAACTTGCTGTTGTAAAACTTCGAGAGTTTAATGATGCAACAAAAGTTCTTGGCGAACTATTAATGAATTTAAATAAAGATTTAGATAATGATCAATGGAAGAAGCAGTGTGATATCGCTAAGAAATCTGTTGATCGTATCGTGAACGAAATAAAATCTTTATAAATTTGAGGAAGCTAGAATGAGTGATTCAAAAGACGATGATAATTGGGAATTTGAATTATCAGAAGAAACAGCTCCCGCTAAGAAGAAAAAGAAAAAAACAAAGAAGAAGGTGACGCCTTTACTGAATACTCAAAAAGCGGAGAAGATTCTAAATTTAGATGATTCTTCGCGAATTGAAAAAAAGTCCAGACGTCAAATGGCCAGAGAAGTAGGTGAAGCTACCATAAAGGCAAGAGATATTGTTGAGCCCGCTGCTCACTGGAAGAGGCTCTTGGCCTCTTTAGTTGATGGCGTTGTAATTGGAGGCATCTTTGGAGTTTCTCAGGTCATAGGTGGATTAATTCCTGAAATAGGATCCTCTATAGAGGAATTTCTTGGTCCAGAAATAATCGGATCAATTCCGCTAAATGTGGGTGGTGTAGCAGTTGCTCTAGTTCTTCACTTTTTAATTATGGTAGTACCAGTTGCATCCACACAGAGATCAATTGGTAAGAAACTATTTAAATTAAAGATTCTTGGAACAATGAAACCAAAAGCTCCTCTTGGAGTCATTATCATTCGTGAATATATAGCTAAACCTTTGGCGATTATTTCTGTGATTGGCTTAATGATGATTCTTTTAAATAAGAATAGAAGGGGATTACACGATTATATTTCAGGAACTATGGTTCTAGATATGTAAGGCAAAAATTCTCTTTGCCTTACTCTTTATCTCTTTATTCAAAATCAAGCATTTGTAGAAAGTCAGATTCTGACTCCGCAGCAGCTAAGGCCTGTTCTTTAGTAATGAGTCCATCACTGTAGAGGTCCATAATATGTTGATCAAATCCTTGCGAACCTGAACCACTCTTACCTTTACCTTCTTTAATTATAGTAAGAATTCGACTTAGAGTTTCCTCTCCTCGAATACACTCTCTAATACCTGGACTAGTGACCATGATTTCTTGAGCAATCGCCACTCCTGCACCAGAACTCGCCTTTAACATTCTTTGAGAGATAGTGGCCTTTAAGTTTTCAGCAAGCCTCTTTCTAATTTCCTCTTGTTCTTCAGGTGGGAACATGGAAATAATTCTTCCAATAGTCGTCGTGGCATTCGTTGTATGAATTGTTGAGAGGACAAGGTGACCAGTTTCTGCTGCTTTTAGTGCAATTGAGATGGTCTCAGCGTCTCGCATTTCACCAATGAGTATGATATCCGGATCTTGTCTCAGTGCCGCTCTTAGGGCAGTGGAGAAGTCCTGCGTGTCTGTACCAATTTCTCTTTGCGATATACGTGATTTCTTTGATTGATGAATATATTCAATAGGATCTTCAATTGTAATGATGTGACAGGGTCGAATTGTATTAATGTGATCTATCATTGCAGCTAAAGTTGTCGACTTACCTGAACCGGTGGCCCCTGTGACTAAGACTAGACCTCTATGATTTTCTGAAATTGATTTTATTACTGTTGGTAAATTTAGCTCATCAATAGTGGGGATATTTAACTTTATAATTCTCATGACAATGCCAAGCTGGCCATTGTAGCGAAAAATATTATAGCGAAGTCTCCCAAGGTTTTTAACTTCCATCCCACCGTCAAATTCAGTTAGGTCGTGTAGTTCTCCAAGTCGAGCTTGTTCTGGCACTAATATTTTAATGATGTCTTCTATATCTGACGCTGAAAATGGTTTTGACTGAACAGGGACGAGGTCATTATTAATTCTTAAACTAGGTGATTCATTGGTTCTTAAATGGACATCACTGGCGTTATGTTGAACAGCAACTTTTAATAAGCTGCCAAAATTTTCGGGGGTAAAGGTCATTTTTATTGACTCCTAATTCCTGTAATAGCAATGAATGGGTTATTTACTCTATACTTTCTTAACCATTTTTCTGTAATGCATCCATATCCACCGGTTCCCCAGCCCTCAGTCCAGCTATTGGCGACGATATAGCAGAGCGAACCTTCATGACTTCTTGTTAATTTCTTAGGCAATTTCATATAACCTACAATTAATAGAGCGTGTCCACTTGCATGCTGGTCCATTTTACCATTAACCAGAGAATCTTGGTAGGAAATGATTCCTCTCGTTTTATAAAAATTTGGGGAGAGTTTAAAACCACCAACTATAGATTGATTATTATCTAAGGCCCTGATGAGTTCTCTATTTGAATTTAATTTGTCGTACCTCTCAATTTTTACAATACCTCTTTGGCAAGAAGAGCTCATGGGAATTTGAGTTTCATTTCCAGGTCGCGATAGAGAAGTGTAGGGGCATGAGCTTTCAGAGGGGATGTCTGCACTGCTTGCGCTCTTGCTGTGGTCTAGAGCATAAGTTATCCAACTCCCGCGCTTAGAGCATGGGCTTTGTTGGCAATAGGGCTTTGATGACCAGTAGACATATTGTTCTGAGAGATCTATTTGTTTTCCTTTTTGCGCAAGAGCTATTTCTATTGCTCTGGTTCCTGCAAACGCACTACAAGTTGGTCTCTTACCCTGATCTCTTATGGGAAAAGATAAAGCACTTGGAATAATATGGTAATTTGAGCTAGGGGGGAGTTGCAGATTCTTCTCCCACTTCTTGCTGCTATATTTTCCAAAAGAGCTCTCTAATTCAAAAGTTGCGGCCCTATAATGTTTTATATTAGAAAGAAATTTATCCCTGGCTTCACTCCACTTTTTGAGAGTTGCGCGCTCCTGCTTCTTCCAAGAAGTTAAAGTATTTTGCACTTGTCTTCTTCTAGACTCATTGGCATTTCTTGCAAGATCATAGATTGAAGGATTTTCTTTTGCTCTTGCCTCATTTTTAGCAGTGCTCTTTTTTTTGTTTTTTATCTGTTTGAGTCTTTCACGGTTCTTTCTCTTCATCTCTGCAATTTTCAATTGACCAGGCGAGAGCTTGGGAGCTTTCTTTTCTTCTTTTTTAGCAATTAAAGGAGATGGATTTTTTTCAGGAGTAGGTTTCACTTCTGGCCTTATCTCTGGTTTTGGAGTGGGGGTGGGAGCAAGTTTTACTTTTGATTGATGGCCAATATTTTTCCAAAGATTGCTAATAATAATATCGTCATAATTACTAGCAAGAGAGTTGGAAGATAAGATGAGAAATAGGGGTAGGATTAGTTTTTTCATAGATCTATTTTAAATAGATTTCTTTGATTTTGTAAAAAAACTTTCGCTGCCTATTAGTGATTTAGTCAAATTTAAAAAAATCAGGTACTATAAATTTATGAAGAAGAATAAGGTCTTAATTATTAGATTTTCCAGTTTTGGCGATATTGTCCAGTGTATGAGTACGCTTGGTGTTATAAAGTCTCAACTTGGTGGTGATATTCACTGGGTGGCCAGAAGCGACATGTCATCTATTCTCAGTTTAAGTCCTAATGTGGATAAAATTTGGAGTTTCGAAAAGAAGGCCGGTTTTAGTGGACTGATTCGTTTAGCTTTCACACTTAGAAAAGAGAACTTTACTCATATATATGATGCACATTCAAATTTGCGCTCACGTATCTTGTGTTTATTCTTAAATGGTCAATATTTTGTTAGAAGAGGTAAAGATCGGCTGAAGAGGATTATGCTTTTTTCTTTTAGGAAGAACCTCTTTGATTGGCCATTCAAGGGAATGCTTAGTTATCTGGCTCCATTAAAGTCTTGGGGGTTGGAAAAGCTAGGCTCTGTTGAAATTCAGAAGTGGAATTTCGAAGCTGTTCAATTACCAATTGAGTTTAATAAAGATTCAATTGTTTTAGTCCCGGCGGCAGCTTGGGATATGAAGAGATGGCCTTTGAATCACTGGAAAGAGTTAATTAGAATAAATCCTTCATTAAACTTTTCTATTCTTGGTGGACCAAGTGATACCTTTTGCCAAGAGCTAGAAGATATTGATCCTTTGAGAGTTAAAAATCTTGCGGGGAAACTTTCTCTAATAGAGAGTTGTAAAATAATCTCTCTTTCAAGATTTGTGATTTCTGCAGATACAGGTCTTATCCATGTGGCAGATATTCTTGGAGTTAAAGGGTTATCTATTATTGGTCCCACTGCATTCGGTTTTGCGACTGGTAAACATATAAAAACCATGGAAGTTGATTTACCTTGTAGACCTTGCACAAAGGATGGAAGAGGTAAGTGTTCTCAAGAAGTATGGCAAAAGTGTCTCGTTGATATCACTCCTTTCATGATTTCTAATCAAATCCCTAAGAACTAACTTTCCCTGTAACTTTTTTTCTAAGCTCCCATAGAAGATGACTAATAAAAGGTCTTCTCGTTTCTTTAGTCGAAACCATCAATAACTTAGTTATTTTTAGATTGATAGGATCAGAAAAGAGTAGGATGAGCATTTCTTGAATGAAGTTGGTAGATAGAGTTATGTAGTTATCTGTTCCCACTCCAAGGCGGACACCTTTTTTCTCCCACCACGAAAAGGGATGATCTTTATAATCAGGAAAGCATCCCGTGAGTTTTAAGTTGGAAGATGGTAGGGCCACCAGCGAAACTTGTTTATTTATCATTCTATTTAAAACATCGTGTTGGTAGTGCTCAACTTCTCTTGCTGTATGAAATTTTGTTTTGGTGAAACTAATGATTTCATCTTCAGATAGAGGAACACCTTTTAGAACTTTTTCTTTTATAGAGTTGTCATACCATTCCATATCAACGATTTCCGCATACTCCTGCGAACCTTCACAGAGAGCTTCTCCTTTGCCATTCTTCTCTAAAACTCTTTGCAAGAGAGAGTGGTAATAGAAGTTTGGATTGATTCCTAGTGAAAGCCCATGTTCAAGAGTATCAATATGCCAAATATTCATAGCGTTATCTACAGATTGAACACCTTTTTTCAAAGTCTTCCACGTTTCACCGTGGTGAGAACGAATTTGAAAGCCATTGTACTGTAATCTTCTAAGTCCTGATTTCATTTGATCGAAGTGAACTTTTCTATAGAGTTCTTTTTCATCTCCTACGGTATCTACTTCTGAGACATAGGGTCTTAGAAATTCATACTGATCTAATATGGAGAGAAGACTAGTGACTTGTGCTTCAAAATGGTCTTGTTTACTCGCATAGTTTTCAGAGTCATAGAAGTTATTTTCTTTTCTAAAACTAGGGGAGAGCACAAATTTAAAGAATTTATTATCTTTTTGAAACTTCTTAAAGCCATCATAGAGGCCAAGGACAACATCTTCTTCTGTTATATTTTCCACTCCAGGAATTTTCTCTGACTCTATGGATGTAGATCTTGATAGGGTAAACTTTAGACGAATCTGTCCCACATTAAAGTTGGTGTAGAGCTCCTCTGCCATATGGTAGGCTGCGTCCTCGTGAGCTTGTCTATCTGTAAGAACGAGTTTCGCTAAATAGAGAATTTGCAGGTATCTTCCAAACTCTTCGCCATCTTTTAAACGTATTAAATCATCAACGTCCTCAATTGAGTTGATGGGAATAGAATCTTCACCGTAAACATCTATAATTTTCTTTTCATAAATTTCTTTATTTGGTCCCTCTAATAGGACTTTAAGTCTTGGATAAATAAACTCCGCATTTAATGAACCCGTTAAATGGATATGTTCTTCGTTAAAGGGAATAGGAAAGCTTTTAAAGAAACCAAAGAGGGCCTCTGATACTGGGTGGGTTAATAGAGTGTCTATATCCACTTCATCAATTTGAAAACCAGTAAGGAGATGGCTAAATTCTAGCAGAGATTTTTCTACTAAATTATTTTCTTTAACCTTTAAAGACTGTAGGAGTAGTTCAAGAGTATTACTTAATGAAATCCCATTTGTTTCACTTATAATTTTTACAAGTTCGACTTTTAATTGTTCAATGAGCTGTTCTCTTTTTTTCATCTTTTCACCTATGTTTTTAAAACATCGTAGGCCGCATTTATGAGTGCAAAATTATCGCCTAGAGTTTTAATATTTTTTTCACTGAGTGATAGGTAAGCGAATTTATCAGGATGAAGTGTTGTTGAAAGAAATAGATATTTTTCTCTCACTTCAGCACTTGTGTATTCATCATCTGGTAAATTCAAAATTTCCTTGGCCCAGCTCTTTGTCTTTTTTACTCTTGTCGGCACAATAGGCTGCAAGCTTTTGAAAATATGAGCATTTTTCTGCCAAAGCTCATAAATTTCCTCTGTCTTAACGTCTGGAAATTTACAATTGTTAAAAACTAAATTCTCTATATTTATTGGTTGATAGAAAGTCTCAAGTACTCGCCGTAATTCTTCTTCATTTAAGGTTTGAACTTTTTCAATATCATTATGAAATATGAGTGCCACAGACTGGAGGGAATTCATTTTTGAGAAAGTTGATATGAATTGATTGGTCTTTGTTTGATTAAGCAAATTTGTCCAAAGTATGGAGTTCTCAAATATACGCGTCCAATTTGATATCATATCTTCTCTATCTTCTTTAAAGCTTTCCTTAAAGAAGTGATCAAGAATCAATACTAAACCACTTGTACTACTAGTATTTTCTAGAAATATTGCACTTTTCTTAGCGTAACATTGATCATAATCACCCCATTGAATGGTCTTTAAAATCTCTAAAAGCTCTAGCTTCGCTGGATGACTAGAGTTTTCTACTTTTAATTTTAGAGAACTCTTAGACTCATCTAAGTTGGTTTGTGGATTTTGAAAGTTCATTTGGCTTTTCTTGCTGCTAATGAGGTCATCTAGTTCGAAATTATCCTCTTGTTTGTGACCGGTCATAAATTCAATAAATGTCGCATATAGTCCTGCACCAAGAACTTTTATGATAATAAGTAAAAATATAATGATGATTAAGTAATGTGTTAAATCTTCAAGCTTTAAATTCATAGTAAAACAGTGGATAATGTTAATATTACATCTATTTTAAGATGCTAAGGAAAAGTTGTCATTATGAGCGTTTGGAATATTAAAGAAATCGAATTACCTCTAAAATTTACTTGGGCCATTTCAAGGAATTCGTCCTCGAAAAAAACCAATGTCATAATTGAATATAAGAGTAACAATGTTTTAGGTCTGGGGGAAGTTGCTTTTAATGTGCGCTACGGAGAAAGTTTAGAACTTATTCATACGCAATTTGAAAAGTTTTTGAATCTCTGTCCCAATAGTCTATCCAATCTTGGTGACCTTGAACCTGTATTTAAAAAAATAGAGATTTGTAATTCTCTGCGTTTTGGAATTGAATCAGCATTTATTCACAACTTGGCACATATCGCTGAAATGCCCGTGACAAAAATCATTGGGGCAAACTCCTTAGCTAAAGCTAAAACATCTTTCTCTCTTCCAATTATGGAGCCAGGAGAAGTGGCCAGCTTCATTAAAGATCACAACCTATCTCGCTTTTGCGCCTTAAAGTTAAAGCTCGGTAGTGAAGGGGATTTAGATTTTATAAAAGAAGTTCATAAGAATTATGATGGTCCTCTTAGGTTTGATGCTAATGAAGGATGGGATGACCCAGATTCACTTATGAGGTGGCTTGAAGGCCCTCTTGGCAAGATTCCTATTCAATTCATTGAACAACCTTTTAAAAGCAGTGATCATGATAAATACCTAGCTCTAAAACCCATTAGCCCTGTGGAGATCATTGCCGATGAGTCTGTGCTAGACGGAGAAGTGAATAGAGATTTGGCCAAGCAATTTCATGGTATCAATGTCAAACTTATGAAGTCGGGAAGTTATTTCAAGGCGCTAAATCAACTCCGCTGCGCTAAGGAGTTGGGAATGAAGACTATGGTAGGTTGTATGGTAGAGACATCTCTTGGGATTAATTCTGCAATGAATATAGCTTATGGGGTGGACTATTTAGACCTTGATGGTTTTCTCATTCTTGAAAAAGATCCTTACAATTATGTCTTCGAAGAAAATGGAACGGTTTTTCTCTCTCATCTTCATTAGAAGAAGAATTTAAAATCAATTTCGTATTGAGAATTGTTAGGAGTGTTCTTTCCAGCAATTTTCTTTTGTCCTGTGAGCGTAACCGCTAGAGGCATGACAAATTGGTGAGCTTTATAGAGATTTACTGTGTTAAATTGAGCTGAAAGTTTCACGTTATGTGACTCACTGTCAGAATTTCGAGCTAAGATTTCATTCGCTAATGTATGTTCTGATTCATACTTTGCTTTACCTTGATTTTGATATCCATAAGCCGCGGCAATAGAGTACTGCTTATTAATTTCAAAAGTAGGACCCACTGTTAATTCCAGTTTATTCCCAAGCTTCTCTTTAAAATCTGACTTGTATTTAGACAAAGGAAACTCATAACTTTCAGGAACCCTTAAATTCTTAGTACTGGCCGTTTGGTAGGTGTATCTTATTCCTAAATCTAGATCTATGGATTTGTAGAAAAGTCTTCTTCCTATTAATAACTCTGCAAAGACATCTGTCTGACCATCGCCGAAACTAATATCTTGTAAAATATCTGGATCATCTATGCGACCGGTTGGAAGAACGAGGCCGCCTGCTATGGCAGCACCCCAATTGGATGCATCTGTTAGACGATATATGGCACCAACTTCGAGATCTCCCAGACCTTGTGCTTCCCAATTTCCAATAGGTTTGTAGTTATAGTAATTTACGATTATAGATTGCAACAATTCCTTCTTAGCGTCCGGAAGTTGCGCGGTAATATCTTTAATAAGTCTTTGTTCACTTGTTAAATTGGTATTTTGATTTAATTGGTTCACAGTGTTTTGGTGATTGTTACCTTTTGTTCTTTCGATACTTAACTCTACATTGGCGCTGTATACCCTCACTGAAAAGTAAGCGGTCAATCTATTAGTTAATCCCCATCCGAGACCAAAACCATTGACGGAGACTTCTCCTTTACCTTCCGCAGAGTATTCCCCAAAGCTAAAGTCTTCGTAGGCCTGTGGGTTAATTTCCTTAAGCTGATTAAAGTATTCCTTAGTCGCATCATTTATAGTCTCTAGATTTCTGGCATTGAGATTTTCTTTAAGAGCATAAGTACTCTCACTAGAATTTGCTCCATAAGAGGAGTTGATCTCTCCTGTGAAAACATGGCGGTAACCACCAATTCGCACACCCTTTGGTAGGGTTTCATAGATGGCTCCGGATGCCTGTAGTGAACAGAGGGCGAGGGCCATAGAGAATAGGGTTCTACTTACTTTGTGTTGCATGATGTTATTTTAGAGTAAATGAGAAAAATTTAAAGGGTTTGTGAAAAAAGTACAGACATGTTAACTAGTCGAAATTATTACACTAAATAAAAAGTGGAAATTAATACAAGCGAAGTTGAACTTTAAAATTACCTGGGCTATAACGCAATACGTTAATGACGAGGAAATATGAAACAAATTGCTTTACTGACATTCATTGCCCTTTTAATGATCTCTTGTTCTAAGGAGAAGATCACTCCTGCTTTTGGAGTTGAAACTCTAGATGAGCAACTAGAGGGACGTGCCATTGAACTCACTTACGATGTTGATGATATCAATGTGGATGCATTTGGGGGAGAGTTACGTGATGTTGGTGGAGATGTGGGAACCATACTACAGAGACTCGCCGCTAGTTTTGCTGACATTGAATTAAGGGAAGGTAATGTAGGTTACGTGGATTTAGAAACACAGACCTATGAGTTTCCAGAGTTAGATGATATTGATTTTGAAGTTATAACTGGTGTTGCTCTCACTGGTGTTCATGTTCAATTAGTAGAAGGACCTATTCCTGCTGACGCTAGTGCAGATACCAATGCTGATGCTAATGCTGAAGACTCTACAGTGACAGATGAGTCGGAAGAAACCCTTGATTTAAGTTTTGTAAAAAGTTTAGAAATATTTTTGATTGTCGATAATTTACCAACGGCCGTACCAAATGTAATGCCTGTCTATGATGAAGATGAAACACCTAACCCTATCTATCAGGGAAAGAAATCAACACTACTCTTTAGTTACAAGAAGTCGGACGATGCTAATAAGTTTGAAGACGATTGTGAAAAGAAGTGCTTCTCTCTAGTTATTGAGAATGGTCAAGTGAGAGATATCCTAAAGAATAATAGAACCTTCTCTGTAGATATTAGACTTAAAGTTGATGCCGTTCCTAGGTCAAACTTAAGATTGAAAAGTAAGTTTGATTTTGCTCTAAGAATCAACCCTGGATTTTAATCCCAAAACTTTCCGTATATTATTTAGTCCATTTTCTGATTAAACTTAAGCTAGTCTTAATTGAGAAAAGGGAAAAAATTTGTGAAGAAGCCTAGTATTTTAGTCGTATTATTATTACTTTCAAGTTGTTCCCACGTGACTTCGCTTACTAAAGCTAAGAAATCACGTCCTAAGAGTATAAGATCTCTAACCTCTAAGACCACTCATAAAGAAATTTCTAAAAAACACCTAGACCTTTTAGCATCTGAAAAAATAGTGGCCAAAATGAGCGCCCCTGTTAGAAAAGAGGTTAGGGTTGAAAAAAGGCAGACTGCTACAGCTTCAAACTTGCCCCTTCGTTTTGAGCAGAGACACTATGACTTTTGGCTCAAGTATTTTTCTAAGAAAGAAAAAGCCAGATTTGAAAGGCACATGAGTAATGGTCTTAAATTTGAAAAAATTGTACATGAAGTATTTAAAGAACATGGCCTTCCTTCTGATTTATTCTTTGTCGGTCTTATAGAGTCTGGATTTAATACTCATATTAGGTCACACGCTTCCGCCGTTGGTCCTTGGCAGTTCATAAAAGGGACTGGAAAGAGATATGGTTTAAAGATAGATAGATACTTAGATGAAAGAAGAAATATTTATAAATCGTCTCATGCTGCTGCCAATTATTTCAAAGATCTTTATAATATCTTTGGAAGTTGGGAGCTTGCCTTATGTGCTTATAATGCCGGTGAATACAGGATTATCAATGCCATAAGAAGAGGAAACACACGAGATTATCGTCAATTAGTGAAGAAGAAACTTATTCCTAAAGAGACAATTTTCTATATCCCTAAGGTAGCAGCAGCGAGACACCTTTTTAAAAATAGAAGAAAATATGGATTAAAACCCAAGAAGGCTGATTCTGCATTTTACTTAAATGTAGATAAGGTTGTGGCCAAGAGTTCTTTCTCTTTAGATGACGTTGCTAAGAAGATGAGAATCAAGAGATCGGTTCTTCGTAAGCTAAATCCTGAAGTTAAAAAGTCTTGGGTAGGGGTGACAAAAAGAAAACCTATGCATTTACTTCTCCCAAAAGGTAAAGCGAAAAGGTTTGCAACTTTAAAAATTGCAAAGTCATCGAAGATATCAAGAATAGCCAAAAGTAGTTCAACTATAAGACAGAGTGTTTCTCGATCGGTAAGTTCTGTTTACAGAGTAAAGTCAGGAGACAGTCTTTATAGAATCTCTAGAAAATTTGGTCTACCTATTAAGAAAATTAAGAGAGCGAATAGATTAAAAACAAGCCGTATTAAAATCGGTCAGAAGTTAAAAATTCCAAGCATTGGTAGTAAGTATACTGTTAAAAAAGGTGATAACCTGACTCATATTGCTAGAAAATTTAAGACATCAATACAATCAATTGTAAGTGCTAATAACATTAGAAATCACAAGATCTATAAGGGTCAAAACCTCATCATCTTAGCGAATGCTAGGCAATAAGTTTTTCATGAGTTAGAATAAACTCATGAAAATAGGGTTTGATGCCAAAAGAGCACTTCATAATCACCGAGGTTTAGGAAATTACAGTAGAACTCTCATAAAGAGTTTGGATAAGTTTTTTCCTGAACACCAGTACCAGCTCTATTCCCCCAAAGTAAAAGACGAAGAATTTATTAAATGGTCAGAGTCTTTAAGTCCAAGTTGTAAAACAATTTCACCACAAGATTATCTTTCCAAGAAATTTCCTTCAGTTTGGCGAAGTTTGCTGTTAAATAATGAACTTAAGAAAAATGAATTAGATGTCTACCATGGTCTTAGTCATGAACTTCCCCCAGGTATTGCTTCAGAAAATTTCTTAAAAGTTGTGACTATTCATGACCTCTTATTCTTACAGTTCCCTGAAAACTTTTCCTGGATAGATAGGCAAACTTACTTTAAGAAATTTAGCTATAGCGTTAAGTCCGCTGATATTGTTGTGGCCATTTGTGAGCAAACTAAAAGAGATATCATTGAATATTTAAAAGTTCCTGAAGAAAAAATTCATGTAGTTTATCAAAGTTGTTCAGAAAATTTCTATGAACTGATCGATGAGCAAAACTTAGATCTTGTTAAGGAAAAATACTCTTTAGAAAATCCTTTTGTATTCCATGTGGCCTCAATGGAGCCCAATAAAAATACCTTGGGAATTGTAAAGGCCTTTAAGAAAATTTCCAAAGAAATTGATGTGAACTTAGTTTTAGTTGGTAGAGGAAAAGATTATAAAGATAAAGTCATAAATTACATTAAAGAAAATGGGCTAGAAGAGAGAGTTAAAATCTTAGATAATATTCTCACAAGTGAGTTGCCTGCTCTTTATCAATTGGCTGAACTCTTTGTGTTTCCTTCATTTTATGAAGGATTTGGAATTCCCATCATTGAAGCTTTGTTTTCGCGTACGCCAGTGATCACTTCTAAGGGGAGCTGCTTCCCTGAATCGGGAGGACCAGGTTCTAGATATATTGATCCACACAATTTAGATGAACTTGCTGATGCAATGAAAGAGATACTATTAAGTGAGAGTCTGAAAAAACAAATGGCCCAAGAGGGCCATGAATTTGTTCAAAAATTTCATTGGAAGAATACTTCCAAGGATTTAATGGATCTTTACTTTACTCATCTGTAATTAGAGAAACATTGGTTAATTCATATTTCTTTAACTTACCAATCAACATTATCACTCGGTCATACTTAACATCTTTATCAATTCTAAGATCAATTGGAATCGTTTTCTTAGTGATCACTTTAAGTGCATCTTCAATAGTACTTAGACTCTGCTTTTTACCGTTAAGGGCAATTTCAGACTTTGAAAGTTCTATGAAAATATTCTTCTCTTTCTTTTGAATAGTTTCACCTTTTTCTGTCTTAGGAAGATTAAGTAACAGTGCTAACTCATCTTTTTTAAAGACTGTTGAAACCATAAAAAATATGAGCAGAAGAAAGACCACATCAATCATTGGTGTTAGGTCAGGAAGTGCCGTGTCTCTAGTTCTTTTTTTCACAAATGACTCCTTAAAGAACTTTAGAAAGTAATTCTTTTTCTAGCTTTGCTTCAAAACCGTCTAATAATCCTAAAAGGTAGTTGTGGCCAACGTAGTGAGGGATCGCAACGATCATTCCACCAACAGTTGTTATAAGTGCCATGGAAATTCCTTGAGCAAATGCAGCGGGATTATTAAGCCCAGTTTGAGACATAACTCTAAAAGCAAGAAGTACACCAATCACTGTTCCTAGTAGACCTAGCAGGGGAGAGATTGAAGCAATGATCTTTACAGTGTTAATCCCTTTTTCTAATGAAGAGATATGCACTGAGAGTTCTTGTTTTGATAATTCGATAATAGCATTAGTGTCTTTACTATCAGTTGTCGCTTTGACCTGAGTGCTTAGATGATCGGCAACTTCACTCGTGCGTGATTTCTCTTTGGTTAAAATTACAAATTTTGAAAGCATTATTGCAAAACCAATAATATTTAAGGCCAGTAGAATGTACATTATAATTCCACCTTGTTGTATATAATCAATAACTCTCATTAAGTCTCCTTTAATTGAAATACATTAGTGCTATTGTCTTAAATTTAGGGATTTTTTGCAAACTTATTTACCTAAAAGGTATGATATTTGTGCAGCAAGTGAAAATTAAAAAGCATTTTTCTCAACTTTAGTATTCCCAAATAATAGATAAATCGATTTGACATAAACCTTACAAACAACTGACCTGAGCTCTATGGCCATTGGAATCCTAGAGTCCATAATGGGTACATAAGAAAGGTCAACAAGATCTCTCTTAACTTATTTGGAGGATTACATGATAGTTGCATACCATAACGTAGATCGTTCTGAATCACTAAATTCTTTTGTAGAAGATAAAATGAATCACCTCGCAGCATTTAAAGAAAGAGTCACTAACGTAAAATGGATGATCACTAAAGAAAGAGGAGCCTATAAATCTGTTATTCAGTTTCAGGCCTACGGAAAGTTTTTTAATATAGAAGGGAAAGCAGGAAACGTTTATGCCTCAGTCCTTAAGGTGCATAGAAAAGTAAAAAATTCTTTTTCAAAGAGAATTAAATTTAAACAACGACTTCACACTAGAAAGACTCTCTCATATTTAGAAGAGTCCTAAATTTCTAGGTTTTACATACTCTGCCTCCTGCCTTGGAATGTCTTCCTTTTCCAAGGCAGGTCTTTTTGTCTAAGTTTTTTACACCCCTCATAATTTTTTCACAAGCATCTCTATGAGTCTCTAAATTTGGTATGTTAACGCCAAAGAGGAGTTCTTATGAGGTCATTAATACTAATTGTATTCTTATGTATGTGTGTGAAATCATTTGGTGAAATTTATAAAACCCACGATAAAGAGAATCAATGTGATCTCTATTTTGCGCCGACTAGTATATTTGCTGATGATATTGCCCCCACTGATAGAGAAAAGGTGAGTATCACTGCTGCTTTAAACTTTGATAAATTTGAAGGTCAAATAAATTTAAAAGGATTATGGTCGCTTATTCCTCTCGTTGCGGATTTGAAAATTAAAGAAGATAAGGCAGACTATTTCATGTCTCATACCTTTCATTCAATCTGCCTCTCTAGTGACAAAGAAATTATCCATGATGAAATGGCCAGAAGCCTTTTCAATAATTGGAATGATTACGATAGGGAAGTAAAATAGTCGGAAACTATACTATTGCCAAACTAGAGGACATTTTTGCCTTCGGAAGCTATTTCCCTTCGGCAAATTCTTTCACACCCGCAAATTAACCGATTCGGTATCTAAGGAGAACTTTCTCCTTGGAGCTTTATGAGAATAAGTACGAACACAAATTCAATGCTCGCCCAAAGGAACTTCCAGAAGGTAAGTAATGAGCAAAAAACTGCCCAGAGTAAGATGGCCAGTGGTGATCGTATTTTATCTGCAGCAGTTGATCCTGCTGGTCTCGCAATTTCTGAAACCATGAGCGCTAAGCTTCGCTCTCAGTCCCAGGCAAAAAGAAATATAAATGATGGTGTCTCTCTCTTGCAGATTGCAGAGGGCTCTCTCAGTGACTTATCTAACCTAGGGATCAGACTTAGACAACTTGCTATCCAAGCATCAACTGACACTGTCGATGATAATTCTAGACAATTGGTCGACAAGGAATTTAGAAGTCTGAAGGAAGAAGTTAAAAGATTAACTGCATCGAGTTCTTTTAATGGCAATCCTATTTTAAGCGGGGAGAGTCAGTACGATCTACAAGTTGGAATTAATAATGATGCCTTTCAAGATCGAGTTAATTATGACCTCTCAAAAATATTGGATGCAAAATCAAACTTTGGTCTTGATGCAATTGATTTAACAACGAAACTCTCATCTCAAAAATCTATTGATACTGTTGATAAAATGATGAGTCAGGTCGGTCTCTCAAGAGCTAAAATTGGATCTTCTCAAAATAGACTTGAGTCGATGGTTTCAAATTTAGATGTCACTCATGAAAACCTAAGCTCCGCGAAGTCTTTAATAAGAGATGCGGATATAGCTAAAGAGTCTGCCATAAGTGTTAAGTCTAAAATTCAAAAAGAAGCCACTGTAATGATGATGCAAACGGTGAACGCTAGTCCTTCGAAAGTTTTAAAATTATTAGAATAGAAATTTGAAATTTTGGACAAAAAAAAAGCCCTCCGAAGAGGGCCTTAAACTTTTATAGAATTGATTTTTCGTATACTTCTTTAAGTGGAGCAAAGAATCCAGTGAATTCTGGAATTGTTTGTTTCCAAAGAAAATCTGGTCTGTTGTCACTAATCCATTCACCACCAATGATTTCGTCTTTTTCATTTAACTCAATTTTGTAGTGGTAGTACTTATTAGCGTTTGAGTTATAACTAGGAATCACTTGGCTAAAGCTGTGACCGATTTCAGTTGTGTAATTCATAGTTGTTTTAATTTCAACTTCTCTTACAGTTCCTCTAGCAGCACCTTCAGACTTTCCACTGATTTCACTGATGATTTCTGATTCATATCCGTGAATAGGTTGGTTCCATACTTCTAAGTCTCTAGTTACGTCAGCAACAAATCCTTCATCTAAAAGAGCAATCTGGTTAGTAAGAACTAAGTGAAAAGCACCTGCGTTTGTGTCTCTACACTTCATTGATTCTTTCTTTCTGTCATATTGTTCTTGAGTGATTTCATCGTTAGATAGTTGTTCATCAAGTTTACTAAAGTCAACATTACATCTTCCACCTAAGAAGAAGCTTGTTGAAGATTTGTCATAGTGAAGGAAGTAAGTAAGAAGAGCTTTAATATCTGAAGCTCCAAATTCAATTTCCATTCCATTTTTATTTGTAACAGTCACAGCTTTTGGATTAACGAAGGCCATAGTTGCTGGCGCCCATGCGTGACATAAACCTTCCCAAGAAGGAATCTCAAAACTACTATCGTATTCTTCAGAATCTTCAATAGTCTTCATGATATTAGTTCTTTCTCTTTCATACTTAGTTAATGGAAACTCATATCTTCCAAGATATAGATCAAACTTTTCTGCAGGAGATAGGTTTGCAGTTGATTCAATATTTGAAACTTCTTTATCTTCTAGAAGAGGGTAACCGTAAGCATCAGATCCCCAAGAACCTTCATTCCATCTATAAGTGATTCCACCCTTGTGAGTTGGCCAGTAATCTCCAGACCAAGGTCTAGTTGTTAATTGACCTTCAAGAGGTAGATCAGAAAATGTCTTCGTGTAGTTGTACTGACCGATTCTGAAGTTTCTACTGTTGCGAGTCACTTGCATTCTGTCTGGGTTATTTGAATTATTCCAAGCTTCTTTGATAACAGACGCATTAGAATTCATTGCCATTAGAACAGTGATTGCTAAAAGAGTTGATTTCATTTGTTTCCCCTAAACTTAAAATTGAAAAGAATTGTGTTTACGAGGTGAGTTATAACAGTGCTGGCCACATTAATCTAATTAATTATTGCAGCAAAAGATCATAAGTAGAGCTTATGATGCTCTGGAGACATTAAAATTTATTTAAGGTCTTGGAAATAGGATATTTAGTGCCTTAAATCTTGGCAAATTGGATAGGCTTTATATAATTCTTACCGTGTATAAAGTATTAACGCAACTGGTCTAAAGGCAGTCGTAGACGAGGATTTCTAGCTTTTCAGGGTTATTTATTGACCTGAATTCAGCCAACTATGACGTTGAGCGTATTGGTCACCTTCTTTTCTAATCGCTAGAATATTCCTTTAATTCAATAATTGGAGCCCTAGTGAAACCTATATATCTTCTCTCTTTAATTGCCCTTGTCTCTTGCTCAGGAATGTCTTCTGGTCCCTATGAAACAAAAATTCATCATGTAACTATCGCCAAGGGCCAACTCAAGAAAGACCATGAGTTAATTACTAGTGATGTGTCCATAACGACTCAAGGAGTTTTCGCCTCTCGTGCTGCTCACGCCATGTTTAAAAAAGGTGGAAATATTATTGATGCTGCCATGGCCGCTTCATTTGTTCTTGCAGTGGAGAGACCGCAGTCTACGGGATTAGGTGGTGGAGGTTTTGCTCTCTTTCACGATGTGAAAAGAGATAAGGACTTTCCTCTGACAGTAGATTTTAGAGAGAAGGCGCCGATTAAGGCCCATGAGAAAATGTTTCTAGATGACCAAGGCAATGTGATTTCACGTATGTCTCTAGATGGAATCTTTAGCTCCGGTGTTCCTGGCATGGTGGCCGGTATGACAGAACTTCATAAGTCACATGGCTCGCTTCCTTTAAAAGTTGTCATGAGAGATGCTATTGATCTTGCAGCGAAGGGTTTCAAGGTTTATCCAGAGTTAGCATACGCGCTCTCTAGGCGAGAAAATATCATTAAGAGATTCAAGGCCACTTGTAAAATCTTCTGTAATAAGAAGGGAGAAATCTTAAAAGAGGGTGATCTACTTGTGCAAAGAGATTTGGCGAAAACTCTTAGAACGATTGCAAGAAAAGGAAGAAGAGGTTTTTACAAAGGTTGGGTTGCTAAGGCGTTAGTAGGTGAGCATAGAAGACTGGGCGGTCTGATGACTTACAATGATCTTAATAAGTACAACGTGAAGTATAGAGATCCCATTAGAGCGAACTACCATGGTTACGAAGTATTCTCTATGAGTCCTCCGAGTTCTGGTGGAGTTCACATTGTAGAGATATTAAATATTTTAAAAAATGATGACCTTAAAACGTATGGAGTTCAACATGCAAGGACAGTTCACCTTCGAGCTTCTGCCATGCAAGCAGCTTTTTCTGACCGTGCTAATTACTTAGGAGATTCTGATTATACATATGTGCCTGTAGTTGGTTTAACTTCGCAGAAGTATGCCGATGAAGTCCGTCATTCTATTCCTGAGAACCAGGCCTTAAATGGACTATGGTCAAACTTTTCAAATGACCCTTTTAAATATGATGCTAAGAATGACAGTGAGTTAATTAAAAAATATGAGTCTCCAGAGACAACTCATTTTACTATTGCTGATGGCAAAGGAAATGTCTTTGTTTCTACGCAAACTCTTAACGGTTATCTAGGTTCAGGAATTGTAGTTCCTGGCACTGGAATACTACTCAATAATGAAATGGATGATTTCGCCACTAAGCCTGGGGCCAATAATTTGTTTGGAGCCGTTGGTGGTAAGAAGAATTTAGTTCAACCGGAAAAGAGACCACTGAGTTCAATGTCTCCGACTATTGTTCTAAAGGATGGTAAGCCGGTTCTTGCCCTAGGAACTCCTGCTGGTACTAAAATATTAACGTGTGTCGTGCAAACCATCATGAATTACTTAGATCATGATATGCCTCTGTATGAAGCTATTACAGCTACTCGAATTCATCACCAGTGGAAACCAAATATTCTCTATATAGAAGACAGTAAATTACCTAAGAATACAATTGAGCACTTAAAGAGAATGGGACATGAGCTTAGGTTTAAAAAGTTTGGTTGTCGAATACAGGCGATTGCTTTTGAGAATGGAAAATTACATGGAGTCTCTGATCCAAGAGGAAGAGGTTTAGTGAGTGGTCACTAAATTTCTTAAAACTAAAGTGACCGATAAAAATAAACCTCACTAGAAGCGAGGTTTATTTTTAACAGTCAATTTAGTGTTAGTTAAATTACTGAAGCGTAGAAGGAATATACAACCTAAAACACTTATCTTTTGAACGACGAATCATACATGATCCTTTCTCTCTACTTTCTCTAAGGAAATCATAGAAATCTGGAACAGTATCAGCAACTTCAAGTACTGATTTTCCTTCGTGTTCACCAAAATCGATAACGACTTGGCATTCTTCAATAATTCCTGTGACAGGACTAACCGGTAAGTGATTCGACGCCATGTTCCCTCCTTAGAACGAAAACGTAAATAAAAACTTCTGAGCAGAGAATAGATTCGCATTCCATGCAAAAATTATCTCTTATCTAATGATGGAATAGTGAAAACGAATTGTAAAAGAAAAAAAATAAATAATTTCATACAGTTAGACCGTTTTACTCGGTTACTTTTGATCTTATTTAAAGAAAACACTCTTGAAATAATTAACCATGAGCTTGAATTCTCCGGGGTAATCATCACTCATGAGTACTTTTGCTAGCTCTAAGGAGTCGAATAGGGATGTAGCGTCTCTGTAGGGCCTAGGTGTAATCATAGCGGCTATGACATCTGTGATAGAGATGACCATAGTTTCAAATCCACTTATCATCTTAGCTTCTTTGTGATCGAGCTTACTAGTGTCAGGAACATGCAGGTCTTTAGTAAGTAGTGAGAAGAGATGATGATTCTCCATGATGGCAAAATGGGCCGGGGAGAGTTGGATTCTTCCCTGAAGAATTTGCGCACTAGTCTTTGGATGAGAATTCAGAAGAACTCTTTCTTCATCAGATAAAGTTCTCTGGTCGTACTTTTCAGTAGGAATGACAGACATTCCTATGTCTTTAAAGTAACTGGTAATGAAAAGAGACTCTACTTCTTTAAAGCTATAGAGGTGACTCATTTTCAGGATTCCTACCAGAAATAGCGAAGAGAGTAGTGGTTGAGCAAAAATAAAATGATGCTTTTGTTTTATATAGTCATGATAGAGCTTCTCGTGAATTTCAGGTCTCTCATAGAGAAATGAACAGAGATTTTTTACCGATTGGTATTGTAAACTTAAAGTTTCATCATCAGTAGGGTCGTCATAGAGATAACTCATATTCAAAGTTAATAACCCTAATTGTTTACGTCCTTTTTCAACAGCATCTCCAATCGAAAGAGAACGAGTGACTGTTCTTAAGTTATTTTGTTGAAGTGTAATTATGTCATTGCGTCTATCTTGTTGAACAAAAACTGTGGAATGGTTCCTTGAGATGAGATCTCTTAGAACTTGTGAATTTATAAAAGAGTGTTCTCTTAAGATGAGTTTATAGAGGCCATCTACCATTCCGAAAATATCGCAGGGAGTTTCAGTAAGAAAGAAAAGCTCTCTAATCGAAATCGGTAGAAGAGAAAAACTTAATGAATTTTGTTTTAAGGCGTCAAATGCACTCATAAACTTATTTTAGCCCCAAAAGACTTCTGTGTCGATGAATGAAAAAAGGGCCCACATTTACGTGGGCCCTTGTGGAACTAGAATGATCTCGGGATTGAGATCACGCAGTTAAAGGTTTTTTTAGTAATTTCTTAGATTCTTCTTCTAGAGTTTTAAGAATCATCTTCTTAATTTTTGGTCGGGCTTTATCTTTGACTAAAGCTTCCAGTTCTTCATCTAAAACTTCTGAGACCAAGCTCTCACAAAGTTTAATAGTATAGGCCCTAATATCTGTTTCGTTCACTGTGGTTTCCTCCTTTTCAAGAGCTTCACTGGCCCCTGCGATCATTAAGCTACTGATCACCCCATAAGCTTCGGTCCAAGCTTGATTGAGTTCCTTGTCCCACTCGTCATCAAAGAAATAGGCAAAGGATTTTAAAAGACTGGCTCCAACCCAGCCATAATGTTCTTCTTCAGTGCCATAGTTGTTATGTCTGGCTCCCATACCTTTTAAATATCCTTCTAATTTTGGAGACTCAAGGTTATCGACAATATGAACAAGGGAGCCGATGAGTGCTGCTTTTTGTTTCTTCATATCCACTTTTTCAAAGAGTGGTTTTGAGCCAGGGTAGTCTGACCATAAATTTTCATAGAAGTTATCTACGAACTCATTTGCCATCGGTTTGACCTTATCAAACGATGATCTTAGAAGTTTTACTTTTAGTCCCATTATTCCTCCAAACTATTTGTTTTAGAACTTATCGAGCAAAGGATGTGGGTCATGACTCAATTTAATCTTAAAACACGATTAGTGGGCGAATTCACGAGATTTTAGCGGCTCTATAAAACCTATTTAAAAGCCTTTATATATTCGAAATATAAGGACTTTTAGAAAATCTTAACAATCTTCTACTTTTTATTACCAGGTTCTCTATAGTGACTTCATGGTGAGAAAAAAAATGAAAGAGTTATTGTCGACGACAGATGTTCGTAGCTACTTTGAGCTGAGCTCATTAAATGCTGAAATGAATATTAGTGAGAATGGTCAACTAAAATTTCACTGGGCGAATTGGAGTAAGACTTGTCTTATTCAAAAGCAAATGATTCTTGGCAATGATGCTAAACTTTTCTCTATTGATGAGAACATTGACCTCTTAAAAAACTATCCTATTTGGTACCAGAGAAAATTAAAAACAGTTAAATCTTCTCTCTATGATCTCTATCAATCTTATATGGATCCTAGACTTAAACTCACTTGGCAAGAGCATCAAAACGAAACGCTTGTTTCTCTTCACCATCAATCAGGTCCCTTTGTTCCTCTCACATCTATGAGATGGATGAATAAGGAAACTTATAATTTATTTATCTTAAAAAAACTACTCACAGGATATTATCCTATGCGAGAGTTTCGCATAAGTTCAGATATTGAATTCACTGGAGAGCTAAATTCCTCTCCTTTGGATAATGCAAAAATCAAAATAACTCAATTCTCTAGCAAGGGCATGATCATCGCTGTTAATGGGCACTCTTTTGACAAAGTGAAAAATTGCCAAAATATTGAATTTAAAATAAATCTAAGAGAATTTTTAAATCTACAAAATATTGGTAAGTTTAAATATAAGAGTGGAGCAGATGATGAGACCTTAAGCATTAAAGGGCACTCTTTTAGAGAGCATGGTAATTTATATAATGCTGCTTTTAGTAATAGTATTGAGTATTACTTCTTTATTCCTTACTCAGAAATTGAAGTCATAGGTTATGAAAAATCTGCAATTCAAATATTTGGAAATTTTGTAAAGTCGATTGAAATGAACTTTGAAGACGCAATTAATAGTACAAGTTTAGAATATGAGAAAAATAAGCGCAGGGCCGCTTGAAAATAGATAAGAGTGGTCTTTAGGACCACTCTATCATTTAAGAGGTTTGAAAAATTCATTTCTTAACCTGAATATCTTTAATTCCCACCACGCCGAGAATAAAAACTTTATTTGATTTTAAATGTAGCACATTGACTTTCTTACCTTTGAAGAGAATTTCCCACTGGTCACCAATTCTATTGAGCTCTAGGTCGTAAGATTTTCTCTTACCTTTTGCACCATTATAAAGAGTATCTAGTTCAAGGTTTCCACCGTTGTGTCTTGAAAAGTTATCACTCTTTAGGTTTACCACCTCATACTTATCCATTTTCTCAATGTTAATCCCATTGTAGATTCTTTCGATGGCCAATTTCTTCCTCTCAATTCTTTTCATCTTTTTATTGAAAACATCTTTGTAGAAGTTTTTAATATCTTTATTTCCATCTATATCAATGACCATTTTAAACGTTGTGGCGTTTTCATCGTTAGTAATTGAGACAAGTGAACTTTCTGCAGCGAGTGCATTAATAGAAGTTAAGGTAAAAAGTAACAAAGCGATAACTAATGATTCCTTATTTGAAGCTAAGGACTTAATCAATTGTGATTTCATTTTCTCTCTCCGGTTAAAAAACCTTTTTTTGTTTGTGAATTTGGTATTGCCATATGTATGCCAAACCAAAAAAGAGACAACTTTATAAAATTAGAGAGAAGTTAAAAGAGTATTGTGACCCCAGTGAATATTGGGGTCAGGATGACACTGGAAGAGGCCGGAGCCTTGTGACACTGCCGTGTAATTTGTTCACACACAGCTTGTCAAAGAGGTTATTACACCTCTAGGCAAGCCACCATACGGCCATTTTTTTCTTCAAGTAGAGGCTCTACTTCTGAACACCTCTGAGTTGCGATTGGGCATCTCTTATGAAAAGCACAACCTGTTGGAGGGTTGAGAGGAGAGGGAAGTTCTCCGCTAATTGGAGGACCTTTATCGCCCTTAGAGTCAACACTTGGTGAACTTGCAATAAGTGCTTTTGTGTAGGGGTGAAGAGATTGATCGAAGACTTTTTCTCTCGTTCCATATTCAACAATTTTTCCAAGATACATCACAAGAATTTCATCACTAATGTGATTCACTACATGTAGGTCGTGGGAAATGAAGAGATAAGTTAAACCGAGTTCATCTTGTAATTCCATGAGTAGGTTTAAAACTTGCGCTTGTATTGAAACATCTAGTGCTGAAACAGGTTCATCACAAATAAGAATTTTTGGATGAAGCGCTAATGCTCTAGCAATACCTAATCGTTGTCTTTGTCCACCACTGAACATATGTGGATATCTCTCGGCCATTTCTGGACGAAGACCTACTTTTGTCATGAGTTCTACTGAGCGATCAAAACATTCTTTTTTAGAGAGGTCTGTATTAATCAGTAGAGGTTCACTAATAAGTTGCCAAGCTTTCTTTCTAGGATTTAAGGAAGAGTAAGGGTCTTGAAAAATCATTTGAATGGCACTTTTAAATTCTTTAGAATTTAGTGAATGCATATCACTACCTTCATAATTTATTTGTCCACCAGATCTCTCTTCAAGCGCCATAAGAGATTTAGCCAGCGTGGACTTTCCACAGCCTGATTCTCCTACGATTCCCAAAGTTTTCTGCTTCGCTACAGAAAAGCTAACGCCATCAAGGGCCTTAACCATTTTAGTTTCTTTATAAGACTTCTTTACTGGATAATGTTTTTTTAAATCTTTAACTTCTAAAATCATAATTAACCTATATTAATTGGATGATAACAACTAACCCCATGCTTACCGTTACTCAGGTGTGGCATTCTTTCTTTACAGTCATCTTCTACATAGAGACAGCGAGGGTTAAATTGGCAACCATGTGGTCTTGCTCTTAAGTCTGGAACCATTCCTGCAATTGAAGGCAGTGGAGTTCTAAATCCAGCGTTACTTTTTCCTGGTAGGGAATTCAGTAGTCCTTGAGTATAAGGATGATGAGCGTGGTTTATAATTTCTTTTGAAGGGCCAGTTTCAATCACTTCTCCAGCGTACATCACTTGGATTCTGTCAGCATTTTCAGCAACAACTCCTAAATCGTGTGTCACTAAGATCATGGCCATTTTATTTTTTTCTTGAATCGTCTTAAGTAGTTTTAAAATTTGATCCTGAATTGTCACATCAAGTGCAGTTGTAGGTTCATCGGCTATTAAGAGTTTTGGATTACAGGCAATGGCCTGGGCAATCATCACTCGCTGGCTCATTCCTCCGGAGAGTTCGTGGGCGTAGGAGAGTGATCTCTCTTTAGGAGCAGGGATTCCTACTTGATCTAAGAGATCAATGGCAAATTCAGTTCGCTGACTCTTAGTTAGATCTTTTCTATGCAGTGCTAAGGTTTCTTCAATTTGATAACCCACTGTAAAGCAAGGATTGAGTGCAGTCATGGGATCTTGAAAGATCATAGCAATGTCACCACCGCGCAATTTCTGCCATTCTTTTTCTTTTAATGAGAGGAGGTCTCTTCCCTCAAACTTCAGTGTCTCGGCCTCAAGGATCGCCGTATCTGGCAGTAGTCCCATAATGGCAAGGTTAGTTATGGATTTCCCACAACCTGATTCACCTACGATTCCTAGCGTTTCACCTGGGGAGATATTAAAACTTAAATCTCTTATAGCGTGAATGATACCTTTGGACGTTTTAAATTTTAGATTTAATTTATCAATTTCTAATAACATAATTACCTCTTAAGCCTTGGATCAAGTGCATCTCTTAGGCCATCTCCAAAGAGATTAAAACCAAGAACCACCAAGAGAATACAAAGTCCTGGAAGAGTCACCATCCAAGGAGAACTTTCAATAAAGGGACGAGCATCTGCTAGCATGATTCCCCACTCAGGAGTTGGCGCTTGAGCACCAAGACCTAGGAAACCTAGCGCCGCTGCATTTAAAATCCCATCACTAAATCCCAATGTTCCTTGAACAATGAGAGGGGCCATACAATTTGGAAGGATTTCTGAGAACATAATTCTAAATGATCCTGCTCCAAAAGTTTTTGAGGCCATGACATATTGTTTCTTCTTTTCCGCCATAACTGAAGCTCTTACGATTCTAGTGAAACCAGGTATGGCCACTATTGCAACAGCGATGACAGCATTTGAGATACCAGGACCCATAACTGATACGACAACGATAGCTAAGAGGATAGAGGGAAAGGCCATGAGAATATCAATGAAACGCATGACGAGTCTGTCTACTTTGCCTCCGTAGTATCCAGATACAAGGCCTAGGAATGTACCAATACTGGCCGAGATAACGACTACAAAGAATCCAATTAACATGGAGATTTGTGCACCATAAATAAGACGACTTAAGATATCTCTACCCACATCATCTGTTCCAAAGAAATACTGAGGAGCTCCACCGCTAGAAAATATCGGTGGTACCCTAAGATTGGTTGGGTCTATATTTGTCGGATCAAAAGGGGCAATGAGGGGAGCGAATAGTGCTAGAAAACTAAAGAGTACTATTATAGCTAAACCAAACACGGCTCCTTTATTCTGAGAGAATTGTCCCCAGAACTCAACGAGTGGGTGTTCCATTTTTTCTTCTATTACATTTTCCATGGTGACCTATCTCATCTTTGGATTAACAATCGCGTATATTAAATCCACGACTAGGTTTATAAGGACGATCATTGTGGCAATAAAGAGAATTCCACCTTGAATGACATTGTAATCTCTGGCATTGATACTCGTGACTAGCCACTTACCAATTCCAGGCCATGAGAAAATAGTTTCTGTGAGAATCGCCCCTGTAATAATTGATCCAAACATAAGACCAATCACTGTGACGATGGGTATAAGAGCATTTCTTAAAGCGTGAACACCAATAATCTTTCTAATAGGAAGACCTTTCGCCTTAGCAGTTCTGATGTAATCTTCCCCGAGAACTTCCAGCATACTTGATCTGGTCATTCGTGCCATAACCGCTAATGGGATAGTTCCCATAGCAATTGAAGGTAGAATGAGATGACTTAGAACAGAAAGAAATGGTCCAATTCCTTCGTTTCTTAAATTCACAGGTAAGAGTGTATCTATGAGCATGAAGCCTGTGACCACTTCTACATCGAACATAATTCCAATACGACCTGAAACAGGAGTAATTCCTAGTGTTACAGAGAAGAAGAGAATGAGAATCAGTCCCCACCAAAAAATAGGCATGGAATAACCCACAAGTGATCCACCCATGAGAAAGTAGTCATAGAAGGAATTTCTCTTAACCGCTGCTAAGATACCCAGTGGAACACCAATGAGAATGGCAATGAATAAAGCAGTCATTCCCAGCTCTATAGTTGCAGGAAATCTAGAAAAGAATTCTTCTGTCACTGAAATATTTGAAACAATTGATCTTCCTAGATCTCCTTGAAGAGCATTCTTTACAAAAATAAAGTATTGCTCATAGATAGGAAGGTCGAGTCCCATTTGTCTTTTCATTTCTGCGTAGACCGCTGGATCAGCACCTCTTTCACCAAGCTTTAACATGATGGGGTCACCAGGAATAAGTCTAATGAGAACGAAGGATAAAATAGAAATCCCTACGAGAGTAGGGATTAAATCTAAAAACTTTTTTAAAATAAATTTGAGCATTATTTAAGTTCCACCGTTTTGAAAATATCTCCACCTAGAGGATCAATTTTATAACCAGAAACATTATTTCTCATGGCCCTGAAGATAACAGAGTGAGCAATAGGAACCCATGGAGCTTGTTTTTTGAAGATCATTTGTGCTTTCTCGTAGAGAGAAGTTCTCTCTGCTAAATCAGTCACTCTCTTCGCTTTTACAATGAGCTCTTCAAAATCTTTATTACACCATCTAGCATAGTTTGAGCCGGCCTTTACAGCAGTACAACCTAGAAGAGTATAGAGGAAGTTATCTGGGTCTCCGTTATCTCCTGTCCAACCAAGTTGCACCATAGCGTGTTCACCAGCTGAAGATTTTTTAAGATACGTAGGCCACTCATAAGAAATAAGTTTTACTTTGATTCCAACTTTTGCAAGATCTGCTTGCATCATCTCTCCCATCTTTTTCCCATTTGGGTTGTAAGGACGAGTTACTGGAAGAGTCCAGATTTCAGTTTCAAAACCATTAGGAAAACCAGCTTCTTTTAAAAGTGATTTTGCTTTTGCAATATTGTAATCATAATCAGTCACAGAATCATTATATGACCAAATTGTTGGAGGTAGAGGGTTCTTAGCCGCTTTTGCGTGACCTAGGTAAATAGCGTCTATGTAAGCGCTCTTGTTAAGGGCATGATTAATCGCCTGTCTCACTTTAATATTATCAAAAGGCTTCTTTTGCATATTCATGGCGAGGTAACCAACATTTAGTCCTGCACCATTAAGTAGTGTGATGTCTTTATTCGCTCTCATAGCGTCTAGATCAGCTGGAGAAGGTTCAATGATTAAATGACACTCACCAGTTTTAAGTTTTTGATATCTTACAGAAGCATCAGGAGTGATGGCAAAAGCCAGTCTATCTACTTTAGGCATACCTGCGAAGTGGTCTTTAAAAGCAGTGTACTTAATGATGTTGTCTTTTAGGTAAGATTTAAAGGCAAAGGGACCAGTTCCCACAGGAAGATTATCAATTTTATCTTTGTTATCTTCTTTAATGAGTTTCTCTGAATATTCCTTAGAAAGAATACTCATGAAACTCATGGCCATATTGGCGAGAAAAGGAGCTTCTTGTTTGTTAAGAACAATCTTCACAGAGTGATCATTAACTTTAACAATATCTTTTATGAGGTTACCCATATCCATACCGTTGAAGTATTCGTAAGTTCCTCCTCCAACTTTATTATATGGATTTGATTTCAAACGCATTCTATCAAAAGAAAAGATCACGTCATCAGCATTCAATTCTCTAGTAGGAGTAAAGTACTTAGTTGTATGAAACTTAACACCCTTTCTTAAGTTGAAAGTGTATTCAAGTTTATCTGAAGAAATTGACCAGCTCTCAGCTAAGGCCGGAACAATTTTAGTTGAACCATATTCAAATTCAACAAGTCTATTATAAATAGTGTGAGCAGAGGCGTTGTTAGAAGTTCCATCTGTTGTTACTTGTGGATTGAAAGCTGTAGGGCTTCCTTCTGAACAATAAATAAATGTAGTCTTCTTAGTTCCTTCTTTTACGCAACCAGTAGTTAGGGCGAAAAGGGCAAATAGAATGGCCATCTTTTTCATGGGAATAAACTCCTCTCATTAATGTTGAAATTGAGGAGTCATACTATCTTTGTGGGAGTAAAATTGACAACTAAAGGCTAAGAAAAATTGCCGATACTGCCTTGCGGCAGTGGTCTAGAAGTCTGCGATGAAATCGACTAATTCTGGATGATCAATAAATGGGTTAGTATTTCTTTGAAATCTTGAAATGGCATTATTTCTATCAATTTCCATTTGATCTACTGGATCTTCTTTGTGCCATTTTCTAAAGAAATTTTCTTGTCTAGAATCTATCTTCTTATTGTAACGAATAGAAAAGTACATCATTGATCTAGCAACATTTCCTTTGTGCTCGTGTGGTGGCTCAAAACATTTTCCACGTCCACCGCCAGTACCCATTGATGACATTCCGTTTGTCCATTCAACATCTCTTACTTCACAGAAAGGATGAGACGAGCGAATTGAATTCACTTCTGAATTACAAGGGAAGAGGTGGTGAAGATCACTTATGGCCGGTTTTCTATCGGCGCCTCTACTTTTTGGCCATGTGTGCTCAGCATTCATTTCACGGTGATTGGGAACTTTCCTTGTCTGTAAACAATGATCAGAATAAACAGAACAAACTCTTCCATTTCTATTATCAAGAGTTTTAAACATTCTCTTCTTGGCGTCTTTGTAACTTACTGAGCTAGCTTTTTTAGCGATGGAACCAATGATCATAATTGCTTCGCGGTCACAATTACCCATGACTCTCTTATACTTTGCACTCAATGTTTTTGTTTCATTGAACTTATCCCATAGCTTTTCGCAGTTAGGAGTAGAGGCATGAATAGATGAGAGAGTGAAGAGAGAGCAAGCGAGCGTAAGAATTAAATATTTCAAGATAATTTCCTCAGTAGTGTGCGAAGTAAATTTAGAGCTAAATATATGGTTTTTCAAGGAAAGTTTTAATTATTCTTATAAAAACTATTAGTTTGGGCCATGTAATGTCATTTCAGTGACTTAATGAGTCGATTGCTGGAGAAGAAGAGGAAGAGCTGTTGAACTTCTTCAGCTGAGATCTCTGGAGTGAGTTCGATGGCCTCACCTAGGGCGCGTCCACTTAGTAAGTGACTAAAGAGAGTATATTGAGTTTTCGAGATAGGGAAGTAATTCACTCCAACAGAAGTGCGAAAGAAGAAGAAGCTGGTCTCTTCAGTATAGTCACCCTTCCATAGGGGGACGGGGGCATCAAAGGCCTTGAGTGTATCTAGAAAATTAAAAATTGAATTTTCATTTGCATCAGCGAGCTGTTGGCTTGCGAGTCCCTCTATAAAAGGGGCATGAAAAACCGCTCTAAAAGTTTTATCCATCTCTGCTAGGGTATGTAGGTTGGGCGCCTTAGCACTGATGAGGTGGTCTTTAATAAAGTGTGGAAAATCGTCACCATATCTCTCTAAGTCATAGGAAGAACTGCTGTGAGTTTCTTTAAAATCATTATAGAGCAGATAAAATTTCTCCGCTCCAATGTATTCATACACTTTCGCGTAATTTTCCTTTAAGGCCTCTAGCATTCTCACTTCGTAGTCTTCAGCGTAAACCTCCATGGCCTCACTAGCACTTAAGGTTCCTGCGGGCGTAAATTTTTTTTCTAGTTCATCAATAGAAGAATTCTTATAAGCACTCGCTAAGAACATAGTTTGCAGTTCTTTGAGTTTCATAACTTCTCCATAATGGAGTAGGCCTTGCTCGCTTCTTCTACTAAGTCAAAAAACTTAGGAATATCTTCGTCCCACTCAATGAGAGTTTTGATTTTTCCTTTTTGCTCCAAGGTGTACTTGTAGAGTTGCCAAACATCACTATGAACTGGGCAGCTGTGGGTATCAAAGAGGTAGTCTCCCATATCAGTGAAACCTGCTAGATGAATTTCTGCGATGGCCTCTTTAGGGATATTGTCGACATAGGCTTTTGGATTAAAGTTTTGATTCTTAGAATTCACGTAGATATTATTCACATCTAGGAGAATTTTACATCCAGATTTCTTTGCGAGGAGTTTTAAAAATTCACTCTCATCAATTTCATTTTCATTAAAGTGCAAATACGCCGAGAGATTTTCAAGAGCAATTTCTCTTCCTAGAAAATCTTGAACTTCTGAAACCTTGTTGGCTAAATATTCTAGGTTCTCAAAGGTATAGGGGAAGGGCAGAAGGTTATGCAGATTATTCTTAGAGGTACCCGTCCAGCACAAGTGATCTGAAACCATAAAGGGATCGACTTCATGAATGAGGCGTTTTAATTTTTCGAGATAGTCATAGTTTAAATTTTCTACTGTAGCGATGGAGAGTGAGACCCCGTGGAGAGAGATGGGAAAGTTCTGGCGCAAATCTTCCACAACTTTTCTGCCTCGACCTTTAGAACAGAGAATATTCTCTGTCGTCACTTCAAACCAAGCTACTGGGGAGGTGTCTTCAATGGATAAGTTCTTCACATCCTTAAAGTGCTGGGCCCGAAGGCCCACGCCAACTTCTGCACTTGAATTAATTGTCAAATGTTCCACCTTTATCCATACACTGTTTCTTAGTCACTTTTACCCAGCCCTTTCCTTTACAGGAATTATGGCCAGCACAACTATTTGTTTTCCCGGAACAGGCTCCAGTACCTTTGCAGGAGTTGATGCCTTGGCACTTTCCTGTCATCTCTTCCTCGCCCTTGTCTGAACTGCTGGACATGGCACTAGTGGCATTTGGAAGAATAGCACTAAGTCCTAGGAGGGCAGCCCCCACTAGCAAATCTTTCGTTCTCATCACTGATCCTTTGTTACAAGATTTTAGTCCTCTTCTGATGATAAGTGACAAATGTTAGGACTTTGTGACTATAAATGACTGTAATTTATGGTTTCCTTACCATTGTAAGGACAATTGGGAACCTGGTAGATGCTATACTTAGGTATAGTCAAACGATTCTGGAGGTTCATACTATGGGAAAAAGAGGAGTTGACGGTTGTCACAAGAAGAAACTTACCACTCGCGTAAAAAAAGCAAAAAATCACTTTAAATTATTCACTCATAAGAAGAATGTCCCATCTTGGGAGTTGCTTCTAGAGGAGTACAAGCTGCTTAAGAATCTAACTTAAGCCTTAATAACAGTGACTTAGGTGACAAACTCGCTGTACCTATAATGTTTACACTAAGCTGATCAATCTTTTGACGCATTGCGTTTTTTGTTGTAATTTCTCTTCGAATTACAATTTTGCCTAAAACGCATTCGTTAGGAGATTAATATGAACAAGTCACTTTTAGTGCTCGCTATGACTGGAGCCTTGGCCTCAGGTTGCGGTGCCAAGAAAGAACTCTATCCAAACACAGGTTCTGAAGCTTACGAGAAAATGGTTGGGGCCATGACTTCTGTTGATGAAGTTATTGTCGATAAGAACTATTTCACAACTGTTGCTCTCTCAGTTAGAGATGCAAGTGGTAAGAGACTAGGTCTTCTTTCACGTCACGATAAAGTCACTGTAGTTTCACTTGCTGGAATTTCTAGTCGAGAGAATTATGTTCAAGTAACTTTTAGGAAAAGAGCTTATCACCGGATAAATCAATCTGAAAAATACTACGTCTCTTTTAAATACCTTTCAGAAAGAATTGAAGACTATAAAGACTTCGACGGTAAGTACTTTGTAATTCAAAACTTGGCCACGGAAAGACTTCGTGTTTATGAAAAGAATTGTAACGAAGCTAATGTTTGTCTCAATAAGATGATTATGGAAACAGAGATGGCGGTTGGTGAAGACACTAAAGAGACAAGATCAATTGTGGGTTCTTTTAGAATCACTGATTGGTGGAAGTTCTATCAAGATCACGCTGGTCACTATCCTTCTTGGTACCGTGACAGCTACCCAGCTCCACCAAAACCAGGTTCATCATTTTTAAAGTGGTTTAAGAATAAATACATGCCGAAAATTAACGGTAAGAGAAAGGGTGATATGAGAGGGGCCTTTGGTTGGTATACAGCTTGGGTTGGGCCAAATCATCTTTCACAGTGGACTCACGGAACAGTAGGTTGGGGACAAGATAAGGACAAACTTATTAAGGCCACAAAGAAGACTTTTACAAATCTCTTTGCAGATCCTAGAAGTTCAGGTTGTTCAAGACTTAATAACGAAGCAGTTGCTTACTTAAGAGAGATTTTACCGGTGGGAACTCCCATTGTTAAGATCTACGCTAAAGAAGCTCTCTTACAAAAAGATAGAGCGAATTACACAGAGAAAACTAATGATTGGAGTTATATCTTAACGACTAATAACGCTTACTCAACGACGAATTTCTCTGCGGGTAAAGATGGTATTGTCGAGCGTGAAGTTCCAATGAGTAAGTGGATTGAACAAGGTACATTTAGAATGGATTCTTATCCAACAATGTATAACTTCACTGATGGAGAGGACTTAAGTTCTAGACGAGCGAAGACAAGAACAACTGGAAACATTTATAGAGTTGACGCTAAGAAAATGAAAGGTGTCTTCTATGTAGATGCTGGTTTGATTGAAGGTTATTCTCATCCTAAATCGGAAAAGATTGCTAAGGGTGGATTTAGAAGAGAGCTGGCTCCTGCTTATATGTTGATGTCAGATAAGTTAGATAAGTCTCAGGCCGTTTATACGACTTCAGATGATAATGACGAAGATAAAGATTACGGTGACACAGTCACAACGACTAGAGTTGAAACTGAGGGACGTGCTTACTTAAATAAAAAAGAAGATCGTGCTTATACCTCTGACATAAAGAATATATTTGTTACTGGAAAGAAAGTTGAGAGAGAAACTTCTCCAGCAGTTAGAATACAATTATCATCAGGAGTTTTGGCTGAATTCCAATTGGTGGCGGTTGATAAAAAGGATTGGAAGCTTGTGGTTTCGAATGAAACTCTAGAGTCTGACAATTCTAAATTGCAGTCCTTCGTAAAGAGGTACTTCAAGAAGAAAACAAGCGCTAAGGTAAAAGTTAGCGTTAGGGGTAAGACTTTAAGGCTGAAGAAAACTCGCGGTAGAAATATCGAAGTGATCTTTCAACTTTAAAGAAAAGATTGGGCCTCATTAGTGAGGCCTTTTTTATTTTAAGTTTACGTAAGTAAGGTAGAAGTTATGAAAAAGTTTATTCTCTTAATTCTTCTTTTCATAAATTCAACTTTTGCCTTCACTGATTCAGCAGATATTCCAGAAGTCTTTCAAAGAGAATACATCTCAACTAATGTTTTAAAACACGATTACGTACAAACCTACGGTGTCTACACTTGTGTCGCAGTCGTTATCTACGGTGAGAATGCTCAAGCAGTCATGGCCCACTTTGATAGTGGAACTGATATCAGAAAAGGAATCAAAGAAATTCTCAGAGAGTTTAATCACTCCTTTAGAGTAGAACTCTATGGGGGACAAGCTCCTTTTAATTTAGAGAAGAAAATTGTGAGTGAACTTAAAGTTCACGGCGTAGAAGTTTCTAAAGTGGCTAGAAATGAAACTTCTGACTCTTCAAAGAATATTACGCTAGATTTAAATACGGGAGATGTCTTTGATTACGATGAGATAATTTCTTCCACTCCATATAATAAGAGATCCGCTAAGATGGACCGAATTAAATTTTCTAGAAGGCTTTCTCGCCATGAAGATTCTGTGGGAGGAGGAGACTTTTTGCAAGTTTCTGATTCAGAAGAATTTTCGATTTTCCCTTTTTAACTTACATCACATTGCTATAACAAAAATATTGCCGTACCTTTTTAAGAAAGGAGTTTTAATGAAATCTATCTTATTAGTAGCGGCGCTACTTCTTTCTTTCCAGTCTCTGGGTTATGAAACACTGGTAAATTGTTATAAAACAGTACAGATTGACGGGCAGGACACTCCGCAGGGTCCTTTTGAAGAAATGTCTCAGACCGAAATTTATCTCACTAAGAACCAATATTATAGAGAATTAGAAACTTATAAAGAACTCGATACGCTTATTATCTCCGTCTTCAATGGTTACCATAAACCATGGTACGGCTTTTCAAATATTGTAGTTCCTGTGACAAAGGGTCATTGGGACTATTCAGAGGGAAGAGTGCGATTTAATATGGATGAGGATATTGGCTACCAAAGTTCTAACTACGAAAGATATAAAGTCGATTTTCTTATCAATTTAGACTTAGAGCGAAAAGGTAAGTTCCTAATTGGAAAGTTGTACTTCTCATCTGTGAGAAGAGGTCTCTTCTACGATATGGAAATTAAACTTGAGCAAAAAGGTTGTCTTTAATTTTTCTTGAGAGAGCAGATCGTAAGTGTTAGCATTTTGGTATGAAAACATTTAGAAAACTAATTAGCTGCTTAATTATCTTCTCTCTTTCTCAGGCCTCATTCGCTGAGAGTGCCATCTCTTTAAATGACTTGGCACTACCTTCTGAAGTGAAGGACTTGAAAAAAAGTGCAGGATCCATTTACTATTCTCCAACATCTAAAGGTAAACCTCTAGTTCCCGTTCATTTCTGGGGCGAGGTTAAAAGATCAGGTCTTCACTATATTCCAGTTGATACTACTCTTATTAGTGGAATTTCTCTCGCTGGAGGATTAACTTCTAACGCCGATTTAGAGAGCGTAAAAGTGAGTCAAAGAGAAAAGAATAGGGTTAACCACACTCAGTATGATTTAACTGATGGTGGAACAGAAGCGGCCTACTCTCACGTTTTAAAACCAGGGGACACGGTCTTTATTAAGAGATCTAGATTCTATGAGAATCGTTCTTACTACACCAGTTTAATTGGAGTGCTAGCAACGCTGCTTTCTTCTTTTGCCATTTTAAGCCAGCTTAAAAAATAAAATCATGCAGGTCTTACAGGTTGGAAAATTTAACCCTCTCTATCACTACGGAGGGGTTGAAACCGTAGTTAAGACTTTTTCTCTCTATCATCAAAGTCGATCTCATAAGATAACGACTCTTGTCGAAGATTTTAAGAGCACAAAAGTTCACGACGCTGAACTTGGTGAATTCATTTCATTTTCTAAATTGAAAAGAACCTTTTGGTTATTTAGAAATTTTAAAACTTTTGATCTCGTCTATCTACATCTTCCCAATCTCTTCCTACTCATTCCCATTAATATCTTAAGACTCTTTTTTAAAAGACCAAGAGTCGTTGTAATTTATCATAGTGATATTTATAAACACGGATTCATTGGTAAATTCTATCAAGCACTCACTACTTATTTAATGAAGAGTGTGGACCATATTATTTGCTCATCACAAGAGCTCATAGAGAGCAGTTTTACTCTTCGCTTTTTTAAGCACAAGACTAGTGTTGTCGCCTTTACATGTTTTGAAAGTGTAAAAGTCAAAAGAGAAGCTTCTGGGTATATTCTCCTCTTAGCTAGAGAATCTCATTATAAGGGTATTGATTTTGCTCTTAAAAGCTTAAAGAAGTCTGCTATGAAAATAAAAGTATTGGGATCAGAGAGAAGAAATGAGGAGAACTTTGAATTTCTCGGCAAGGTGAGTGACAGTGAGAAATGGCAGCTCATTCAAGAGTGCGAGTTTGTTCTCATGAGTTCAACTTCAAGAGCGGAGAGTTATGGACTATCCATTGTTGAAGCTTTTTCTCAGGGGAAAACTGTCGTGGCCCCTTCGCTTGGTACGGGAATGAATTTTCTACTAGGAGAGAATGAAAGAGGAGTTCTCTTTGAACCTGAGTGCGAAGATTCTCTTCTCTCTGCAATTAAAAAGCTGAGTACTGATGTCTCCTATAGAGGGAAGTTACAGCAAAATGCCTTTGCTTTCTACAATAGTGAGTTAAGTAGGGAGAAATTTGAAAAATGTCTGACCAATATCCTTGGGAAAATTCTGCCTCTTTAGAGATATTATTTAGTTTGTCTGAAGAATCTTAAAGAAACCTTAAAGAAATGTCGAAAATTACTGTGAGTATAAATTTTTAGCTTAAAGTAAAATTATGACAGCAAAGAAATTAGAAATTAAAAACACAGAAAGTCAGGGAATCTCTACAGGTGAGGGTTCTTTCTATGGTTCTGTTTTAAAATTCAATTTACAAGAGAAGAAAGAAGTTGATCAAACGAGACTTCCTCTTAGTTGTTATTTTAAAGTCAAGAATCACATTGAACTCTTAAGTTTAGGAAGAAATTTTCATAACTCATTTAAAGAAGGCAATAGAGTATTCGCTCTAACAGGCTTTGCTACAAGTGTTGATGTTGAACAAACAATACTAGGTCTTGGAGCTTATTTTAATTTTGATCACGGTATAACTTGTGACCTCATTACTCCAGAATTTAGAAATTCCGAATTCACTAAACTCGTTAAAGAAGATGTTGAAGAAAAAGTTAAGAAGTGGGACAACTGTTCACTTGATTATCACAAGACTTATTCATTAACTCAATATTCTATAACTGGCCTTGAAAATATCTTTAAGAGTGTTGATTTAATTAGTTTTGAAAATATTCTCTGTGATCTTTTCTCAAAGGATAACCAAGCATACTTTGTGGCGCTTCCTGATTTAAAGACAATAGAGGATAACCTTGAGTTCTACTATCCAATTTTGCAACACATAGATTCAGTAGCTATATCAACTGAACTTAAGAAAACAAAAGAAAAAGTATTAAAAAAACATATGAATTACTTTGAAAAAAGTAACATCAAAATAGAAGGGATTATTTTAAAATGATCTTAAAAGAGAAAATCGAACGATTAATTGATGAGAGTACTTTATTAAACATTCCTTTAATGTTTAAGCTCTTATTTCGTTACAAGTTTGTTGTAATGGCCACAATCGTTTTCTGTCTTTCCGTTTGTTCTTATCTCTATACAAGACAAGTTGAAATCTATTGGAGTTCAATTCGTTTTTCAAATATGCAAGAAAAGTCTAGCTCTCCTATGGATGCCATTAGTGTAGCTCTTGGAACTGATGCCAAAGATGGTGGTTTTAATAACTCTTTGGCAGAAGAGGTTAGAGCTCTTAGATTATCAATGGATTTTACAAGAAATCTCGTTAATAAACTAATGGAGAAAGAATATTTTGATAAAATGGATTTCAATCCAACCAATAAGAAATCTGACAAGTTTATAGTATCTGAATTAAAAAATACATGTGAAGGTAAAGAAGATTGTTTTATTGAAGCCATGGTTCGTTTAGTTCCAGGATTCTATTCAATAGAAGATCCTGAAAGAACGGGGCTGAACTTTGTTTTAGAAGTAGGAACTGCTGATAAGAGAACGACAGAGATCCTGCTTGATGTTGTGGCCAAGGCCATTAGTGCTAGTAGACTAGATACCATTAGAATGGGTTATATAGAACAAACGAAGTCTGCTGAAAAACTTGTGGCTAAAGAGAGAGTTTCTCTAAAAGAGAAGAACTACCTAGGACTTGTGAAAAAGAAAGAACTCTTAAAAGATGAAGTGACAAACTTACAATATGAAATTCAAATACATAATAAGTTATTAATGGAAAATCAATCTCAACTAACTATCGCGGAAGCGAAAGTGCAAAAAGCGAATAGTATTATTAAACTTGGAGTTGATAACAAAGGTTTAAACACAGATAAGAAGAGAAATTTTCTAAGAGAGAAGATTGATAACTTAAGTAAGGATATCAATGCGCTAGAACTTATAAGAATTAGCCATTCTACTAGAGAAATTGATATTTTAAACTCTCTTAAGAAAGAACTTAGAAAATCAGAACGCAAACTTAAAAAGCTCGGTAATACTAGATCTGTAGCTTCATTGAATGAGTTTGTTCAGAAATCTAAAATTAAAGTAGAAGAAAATGAGTTTAACTATAGAGTTTTTAAAGGTTATGCACTAAAGGCCTCAAAGAAAGCAGTGCTTTTAAAAGAGAAAAGTACTGGTCTTGTTGACTCTCTTCTCTCTACTAAAACAAAATTAGAGCATATGAGGCCTTCAGTAAATTTCTTAAAGGCACTTGAGGCGAAAGTTATTCAACTTAAACTCTTAGAAATTACTTCTACAAGTGATTTGAAATTTGATAACTTTGCTACTTTTCCTGTGAAGACTAAGAAAATTACGAGATTAATGTTATTTGTCTATACAGTATTCTTTATAGTCTTTTCACTCCTAGGTGTTCTGTGCACTAGGTTCTTATTTGATGATAATGTTTATGACGAAGAAGACTTAAAGAGAATCTTTCCCAAAGTAAATGTTCTAGGAACGGCGCCAACATTTGAGGAATAAAATGCTCAGTAAGGACGCCAGATCAATTGTCTTATTATTTGCTTTTATACTGCTATCCCCAGTTTTAGAACCTGGGGGTTCTCGCATCAACTTCGCTGAATTCTATATCTATCTAAGTTTTATTTTCAATGCCAAAGATATGGTTAAGAATAAGTACTTTCTTATCATGTCAGCAGCTTCCGTAGGGTTTCTTGGAGTTTGCCTGTTCACTGCTTTATTAGTGGGAAGTGTCATCAATGGGCACGATATTTATATGCTTCGCCTGATGGTACAGTTGTCTTTTACCATTGCCATTTTAAATTATAGAATACAAAATATTTTAAAGAATAGTCCAGGTGAATTTACTTTGGTTTTCTATCGCATGATTCTAGTAGGAGCTATTCCTTCTGTTATCATTCTCTTGCAAAAATTAAATTTTGCTAACTTTAGATCAATTAGTACAAGGCTCTATAATCCAAAATTCTTCTTCACTGTAGGGGATGTGTTCAGCTCATTTAGATATACCTCTATCTTTAAAGACTTCTACACAGCTGGAATTTATTTTATGTTGTTTAGTTTTGTCTGTTTCTATTTTATCAATAAAGTAGAGTGTTCTAAGAAGATGCGTTTGCATGTTTTAATCATTCTTATCTTTTCCTACGGTATGCAGACGATGGTAGCGAGAACGTCTCTCTTATTTATTCCTGTGATCATTTGTATGATGTTCTTTTTAGCGAAAGGTAAGAAGTTGGCAGCAAAATTTAAAGGAATCCTATTCTTTATTTTTATTTTGGGGCCAGTTGCTTTCTTTGGAGTGAATATGCTGCTTGAAAGTGGGATGATTAATAAGACTTGGATCATGGCAGTGTTTAGTATGTTTGAAAATGATGGGAGTGCGGAGAGTTCATCTTCTTTTACAACGTTACTAGAGTGGAACCAAGGATTCTTCAATAAACTAGAAAGAGACCCTACGCTACTTATTAAGCCCATGCATGATTTTAAACTCAATGTTCTGACCTCTAAAGACTATTCAGATAGTTTCTATGTACAGGAAATTTACCGTTATGGAATCTATGGTCTAATCCTCTACTTAGGTTACTCGCTGGCCTTCATTAGGGCCTTTCTAGAGGATTGTAGAGAAATGGTTGTGTTGATCCTGCTCTTTTTAGTTTTAAACTATAAGGGGGGGAATGTGTACTTCATGCCAAAAGTTATTTATCTCTTTGCCATGATTTTAGTCTTAGTTCCCGCCTATGAGTCAATTTTCGTTGCAAAAAATAATTCAAAAACAGTTCCTGAAATAGTCTAGAACTAGACCTTCTTCATTTTCAAAAATATCATCAGTGCACTAAGAGAACACAGCGAGAGAAACGGAGATATTAGCAGAGCTATATTTGCTCCATAACTTTCATTAATCATTCCAAAGAAGAAATGGACAAATCCTAAAACCACTCCAATCCAAGTCATGACAGAAGTGAGCATGTAATCACTTTTTAAATCAAAGACCTGTACTAAATAATCTAGCGCTGTTGGAAAGGCGTAGGACATGAAAAGTCCCATGAGCGAGAGAAAGAAAGGATGAACTTGATGACCCAAAGTAAAACTGATCAAGGTTGTAATAAATGAAACCAATAAGAGGATTTCACTTTTTATATTAAAGTGTTTGAGTGAAAATATGATTCTTCCCATTGTGAGAAATAGAAAGAAGAGGCTTAGGTAATAACCGGAAGTAACTTCATCAAGTTTCAAATGGGTATTTAGGTAATAGGGAAGCCTAGAGGAGATAACTAATTCACTTCCCACGTAACAACCAAAGAGAACTCCAAAGAGAATTCTTACCTTTAAAGGAACGCCTTTTTCTAGAGCTTTCCCTTGTTCCTCTTTCTCCAATAGATTATCTGTCTTACTGGTCATGAGAAGTACGAGTACTGGCAGTGTTGAAACAGCGAGGAAGTAAATCTTCCAATCCCCTCCAATCTTTAAAATTCCTGCTAATACAAAAGGTGCGAGTAGTGATGAGAAACCATAGATTGCGTGCAGACCAGAGAACACTTTTCTTCTAAGCTCACTCGTTGATCCCTTCATAATTAAAATATTCATTGTGAGAGAACATATGGCAATACCCAGACCCAGAAGAGCTGAGCTCACTAGTAAGAGAGGATAACTTAGAAAACGACCTGTGAAATACAAGCATATTCCACTCGCTGCTAGGAAGAGTAGTGAAAGTCTTGTTCCCTTGACTGGTCCAATTCTTGGAAGCCACTTTGGGGCAGTAAGACAAACGATTAAACTAATAAAACTGGCAATGGTGAAAATATAAGAACCTTTTGCTGGTCCTATTTCCAAGTCGCTTAGAATTGAGTAGTAAGTTGGAGCGCGCCCGTTATCGATTAGAGATAGGGCAAATAAGCTTAAGTAAGCTAAGAGAATTAAATTCCATTTCATATTTATTACTTCTAATATATTTTTTGGCAAGCTGGAAGACATTGTTTTATATGTCTAACTCTCTTTCCAAGTTTGATTCCAATGGCATCGGCCCTAAGGTCATCCATTTCAGCATTGCCATCTCCAATGAGATCAGCAATTTCTTTTCCTATACCCACTGCCCAACTCTCAATATAGCCACACTTCTTTCTTAAGATACAAGAGTAAGCGCAATGTTTAACCTTATCGTATTCAGAATCTGGCACAAGTGAGCTATACTTCTTTATAACAAAGTAAGAACAAATGAACTTGTCTGCCGCCACAACGTTAAATGACGATAGGGTAATGAGAAGAGCTAAGATAATCTTTTTCATGAGCTAATCTAATAAATATAGATCTTAAAGAAAAGAGAATAAGTGCTCGCCTTGCAGGGTGAGAAATAATTACACATATAATATTAGCTAGTTAGGTCAATAAAATGAAGTTAACTCAGAAAATACACAATCAAGCTCAAAAGCTACTTATGGGCCTTTCACACACAGGTTTTTTCCGTGGCGGAGAGTTTAGTGAACTCTCTGGAAAGTACTTCTGTGACTGCTCAAGTTATATTAATTCACTCATAAAACTGATTGATCCTTTGCTATACACAGAGCTATTGAATGAACGTGAACGTCTCAGGGCCTGCGATTATTTCGATCTGGCAAAGAACAAGAATTCTAGTATCGCTTATCATCAGAGCATTGATAAAGTCGTTGTGGGAGAGATTCTCGTTTGGAAGAAGACCAATATTCCTAAATCCGGAGATAGCGGGCACATGGCGATTGTGCTGAGTGTTCCTGAAGAAATTGCTGAAGGTAGATACAAGTTACTAGTGAGTGATTGCTCTAAAATTTTACACGACATGGACTCTAGGGTAGATGGTGGAGTGGGGAGTGGCGTACTTACATTACTAGTTGATGCTAAGAAGTGCATAACTGGTTATATTTGGTCTAGCGAGAGAGCTAAGAATAAGGTGACAGATGTTCTTTGTATCAGTTTTTCTGATAGTAAGTTAAAATAATGCATGCCTATCTTAAAGTGCCATAGTCTTTCCAAATCTTTTTCAGAGAAAAACTTATTTTCAAATATAAGTTTTGAGATTCGTCCCGGTGAGCGTTTATCTATTATGGGTGAGAACGGAGTGGGGAAGACAACTCTTTTAAAAGTATTGGCTTCGCAACTTTTAAGTGACTCTGGATCGCTTCATTTGAATGGCCTCGACTATTCCAATTTAAAATTTCATGAAATAAAGAAAAGTATCGCCTGGGTGAATTCAGAAGATCATGGGCTTTATCCAAAACTCACAGGTCTTGATAATATTCAATACTTCGCTAAACTCCTAAAAATTTCAAATAGTGAATTAAACGAAAAAATGAAACCGTGGCAAGATATTGGACTTTTTAATAAGGCGCTTAATGAAAAATTCTCTCTCTGCTCCATTGGTATGAAGAAGATTCTTTTGATTTTCTGCTTAACCATGCATGTTCCACAAATTGTCATTATGGACGAACCTTTTAAGAGTTTTGATCAGGAAAATAAGTTAAAAATTATCAAATTAATGAGTGATCTATTTCAAGAGGGTGTGATTATTTATAGCACCCATGATGAATCACTCAATGCACACTTTGATGCTAAAGTTCTAAAGTTAGTGGGAGAGGCCCATGTTAGCTAGTCTGATCTTTAGAATCTTAAAATTAAGTTTTAAAAATCAATATGATCACAAACTCTCGCACTTAGTGGAAGTTATTAGTGTTTTCATAAGTTTATTTATATACTTCTATGTCTCTAAGGCCTTCGGAGCTCCGGTTGAAGGAGAGCTTTTAAAGTACAAAGTGGATTACTTTTCTTACGTGGTTTTTGGAGAGATTTTTATTTCATTGCCACTGTTTTTCTTAGTGGGACCTTTCTTTAAATTAAAGTCTCTTGCCTTAGATGGATCCTTAGAAACTTATCTCTCTTTGCCGATTTCTCTTAATCGCTTTATTCTTGTTCTGTCTTTTTGGAATTTTGCGCAAAGTTTGAAAAGAGTAGGTCTTACTTTTCTCATTGCAGTTCTCTTTTTTGGAATGCAATTTGAAATGCTCACTCTTTTAAAACTCTTGATCATAGTTATTGTGAGTACTCCCATTTTCTTGGGGATTGGTCTCTCGCTTTGTTACTTTCTCTTTGTTTATGGACGTGGGGGAAGTCTCATTGGTTATGTGAATACCTTTGTCGCCATTTCTTCTGGAAGTTTCTTTCCTCTGGCGGTTATGCCTTCGTGGTTTTCAGAGTTTTGCTTAAATGTTTCACCATTTACACTATTCCTAGAATCTGCTCGTTCACTGTACGCGCATACTCTTAGTCATGAATTGTTTCTCATAGTCATTGTGAAATTGTTATTGTGGGGAATGTTTTTACCAATTGGAAGACTTTGTATTTCACTTGGAATTAATTTCTATAGAAAATCGGGTAGACCTCTAATTATTAGTCACTACTAGCGAGAGAAAATTTCTTTCTACTCTTTGCCTGTTCATAAATAGATTGATCGCAGCCAGTATAATCTCCCGTATTGATATAGATACTACCACTACTTCTAGAACAGTATTCAATCACGTCACACTCCATGCAAGACATAAAATCTTTCTCTTCTAGCTTTCTAATTTTTTTAAACTCTGAAGAATTTTCCCATATATCTTTAAGAGATTGCTTTCGTAAATCTCCTGAATTGATGGGGGCGCCAATGCAGGGATAAACTATTCCGGTGGAGCTAATACCACAAATGGATCTGGCACATGAGCACTGTAGAGCTCTATCTGAATTATCAGTATTAAACAGATGAGAGTGAGGACCTTTTAAGAGCGTCTCAAATTGTTCTATGGTGAGCTCATTTTCTCTAGAGCCTGTTGAGTCGTCATAACGTTTGGTCACTTCATAAGAGGCTTGATAGGGAATTTCCAAGTTTTCTGCTAATTGAATCATAGAATCCAATTGATCTATATTTTCACGGTGAAGAATAATACTCATGTGAGTATCAAGGCCGATCTCTTTGGCGCGCTCTAAACCTTCAATAGATTTCTTAAACAGTTTAGAACCCGTGAACTCTTGATAAGTCTTTTCATTGTCTCCGTATAAACTTAAGTCTAGTCCATCTAGTCCTGCGTGGTAGAGTTTCTCCACCATATTGGTTGTAAGTAGAGAGCCATTAGTTTTTAGACGTACATGGAGGTGTTCTGATTTTGCAAACTCTACGAACTTTAAAAGAGCTGGATGAGTTAGCGCTTCGCCACCTGAGAGATTTAAATAGAGACATCCAAGATCTGAGAGTTGTTTAATCGTTTGCAATATTTCAGCATCACTGAGGGCATTCTCTTTGATCTCTTTGGGCATTTCCTTAGAGCGATCAAAGTTATAACAGTGATCACATCTGAAATTACAATTTTGGGTAATTTCAATTGTCGTATTCAAAGGAATATAATCTTCAAAGGCCAATTTATAGGACTCTGTGATGAGGCTTGTTTGTGGTTTTAAATCTTTTTTACTCATGGAGTAGCGACAACTTTCTTAAGGTTTGAATAAATTCACTCACATCTTGTGAGGCCTGAAGTTCATCAACTTCATATTCATTCATTAGTATTTTACAAAGATCAACCTCAGAATTTTTCTCAAGATGATTCCATAGAAGAGAGCCCACCTCATTGAGTTTATGCACACACTTTCCTACACGTGAATCGATGATGAGAGTTTTCTCTCCCATTGTTTTCCATGCTAGAAATTTTGCTTTGGTGAACTTTTCCATTTCTAAATTATGAAATACTTTAACTAATGTGACAAGTCGGTGATACAATGAACGCCATGGATAAGGGCTTAGAAATACTCAAATATAAATATTCCTATGAACAAGTTATTGAGAATCACCTAGGTGGAGTGCTCTATAACTTCTATAAAGAGGAAGAGTATAAGCCCATTTGGAAGAGACAATGGTTTCACAATGACATCTTAAAAAGTGAATTAGAGTCTCTAGGTCCGCTCTTTAAAGCGCAATCCATTCGTCCCATCGTCGTGAAGGGCGTCGCTCTTCTCTATGATCTCTATGAGGACATGGGCTCAAGAAACATGTCCGATTGCGACATTCTGGTATCGCCAAAAGAATTTACACAGACGAGAGAGCTTCTTATTTTGCAAGGTTACAAAGTCATGAAAACCAGCAAGTGGTTTGCCAATGATTTTAAGTGTGAACTTTCAAAAGTGATTAATGGTAGAGAAGTTAATTTTGAAGTGCATTCAAAACTTCTCTTTCATCACGATTATGAGACTTGGAATATTACTGCGCTAACAGAAGACTTCGACACACTAGAGGAGAAAGATCATATTATCTATATGTGTGCTCATCTTGCTTCTTCTCATAGTTTTTTAAAGTTATTTTGGCTCTTTGATATTTACTTTCTAAGTCAGAAAATGGAATTCGACTATGATCAATTAACATTAAGAGCAAAAGAGCTTAGAGTTTTAAACTCACTTAAGATGTGCTTCTTCTGTATAGATAAATTCTTTATGCCTAAGCGCTCCCTTTCTTTTACATCTCTCACTTATGAATATCTCTTTAAAGTAGATTTTCTGTGGCAAGTGAAACAAAGTGGTCTTAGGTATTTTCTAGTGAAACATCTTAGTAAGGACAGCTGGATTTTGGCCTTTAAATACGATTTCTTTTGGCTTATAAATAAATTATCTCAGAAAATTTAGCAAGGGCGATCATAATCCATAGTGAGAGACGGCTAATTACTCTGTTCCTCAGTCTCAGTTTTGAAAGAAATAAAAAAAGAGCACTTATAACTTTAGAGTTCACTTCAATTCTTACCCCATCTCTCTTGATGTATTTTAGAATACCCAGTACTTCACTTTCATTAAAATATTCTAGGCAAGTTGAAAAATCTCCTTTAGATAGAGATTTGTCTAAGTCGACTACTCGGTGGGCTAAGTACTCACCACATTGGTCTTTAAAGAGAATGATGTTTGAGCGCTTTAGTGTAAAAGAGGTGCTTAGAAACAGTTCGTCCCCTGAACGAATAAGTGGGGACATGCTATCTCCGTGAATGGTGAGCGAGAATTCATCCATTAGTGATAGTGATTAAGTCTTTAGTGAGGAGATCATTAATGAAGAGGGATAAATCTCTCTTAAGGGAATCAAGGTCTATTTCAAATTCATTCATAAGCTCTGCTAAGAGCTCTTGGTAGGGTTTTTCTACGTGGAGTTGTTGCCATATAGAGAAGGCGACAACATTGAGCTCGTGGGCCTTGGCATTTTTTGAATCGAGAAGAATATAGTCTTCATGGATTTGTTGAAAGGGGAGTTCTCTTGAAATTTTAAATGAATTACTTTCAGTCCACATAATTCCAAATCTCCTTTTCTTTTTTAAATTGCATTGAATAGATGGGTAAGCTCTCAGAAATATCTAGCGCCATTTGCATAATTTTATCTGTTTCATGACTAGGCAGTGAGTGCCAAAAGATATTTGAAACAGAGGCCATCGCCTTCATATATGCCTTAGTGGTTGAGAGTTTACTTCTCTTAAATTCACTATCTTGAATGAGCCAGTTAAGAGATTTTACGGGGATTTTCTTAGCATAATCTACTTTCTCAAAGAATAGGCCACCAATGGCGCCCGCTTGTACAAAGTACTTTCCGTCTTCTTTTATGATGAGATTCATATCATCACTTAAGTGATCTCTACCATCGCGAAGAGTTACCACAGTACTCTTTCCTGCACCGGAGTGGCCTAGAAATATATTCGCTTGTCCATCGTGATCAATAACACAAGATGAGTGAAGTACTAGAATATCTCTTTTAAGAAGTCTGCGTGGAAGAAACCATCTTAGAAAATTATTAAATCCATCATCCATAGAGTTTCTACAAATAAGTATAGTTTCTAAATCATTTATTTGAATTGCTGCAAAATCTCTTTGGATCGCCACAGTGTTAGCATCATTTGTAAAACAATCTTGCGACTCTTCATCTTCCCACTCTAAGTGAGTGAAGCCGTAGTCTATGGGATTAACCAGGTGAATCGCATGTTTAGGATCAACCTCTGTTCTTAGCCAATCAGAGGGAAGAATTCTTGTGAAGTCACTTAAGAGAGCGCCGTCCTGTGAATAGAAAACTAATTCTTCGCCGTGATAGAGGCAAGGAATTGCTATAGAGTCTTGCGCTTTAATTGCAGGCAAGTCTTTCTCTACGTGATCTAGGAGATCTTTCTTTTTTTGATAGAGACTTAAATTTTTAAAGAGATCTTCTGGGATCATTTACGAATTTAATTTTGAAGCGTTACAGAAGTTTGGAGCGGCGGTTGCACTCTTTCTTCCTCCAGAAGTTGTTCCATTACAGGCAGCACCAAAGACATTGAGATCTTCCGTAAGAATTTCTGGTTTTACATACTTCTTCTTAGTACTTTCAGCTTTTGTTTTAGAATCTTCTCTTTCTTTAGTCATTTTCTACCTCTAAATAGATTATAGCTTCAAACGTATCTTTCTACCAAGTGTAAAAGCAAAAATTAAACTCAAATAGAATAACCATTCCATGAGTCCAAAGTACCAAGGAATTTGAGTGCGACCGTCTGCGGCAGATGCAGAACAACCACCACCTCCACCTGATGCTGGAGCGGGAGTACTAAGCGCTCTAGGCGGTGGAGCAAAAATACTAGATGGCAATCTTAAGGTAGGATCACCAATCAATGAGAAACTAGAGACGATATCTCTTTCATATTCATGAGTTCCCAAAGAGAGTTTAGATTGAATAAAAATATCACCAATTCTGTTATTTTTAAAAACGCTACTCGTTTCACTTGAATACTGCTCAAAGAAATTCTGAGCTAACTTTAACTGTGCACTAGGCGTAGTGAAAGTCGTAGAGCCCATATAGATAATAGATCCACCTGTTTCATTGAGTACCAACTCTTCTCCAATAGATGAGTAGGCCTTTTCTGGATAGAAGTATTGGGCACCTTCACAACTCCACATAATGGAGATGGGATGTAATGGGTTTGTGAGAGCTTTTGCATTAGTAGAGGTGAAAGAGCTATTTTTTCCCCAAGATATGGCAGAACCGTGTCCCATCATAGAAATAAAGAGGGGAGTATTATTAAAGAGAGAAATTATTTCATCTCGAATATTTTGGTCAGTGGCCAGCGGTGTGGCATCCGTCATTGTGGTTTGTAAGTTCTGATTACTAGCTTTTGCTTTTAGAGCAATTTCTTTTGATTTCTCAAGGAACTTGTCAAAATCTCCATCGTCTTTACCGGCAAGAAAGCTAATCGTTTCAAGTAAATTTGGAGTCGTGTCACCATTTTCAAAATCAATAACTTTTTGTATATAGGCACGCACTAGATCAGGATCATTAGTTGGTAATCTCCCAATAGCAATTTTCGGGATATGACTAGAGTCACTTGAGACGAAGTAGTTATCATTTCCAAAATCTTGGAAGCGTCCAGTAGAGAGCGGCATGGGTAGTGTTTCCACTTCATGGGATGAGCGCTCCAAGTTGGTGTAGACATCAATATTGTGATCCAGTGGATCGGTTGTTCCATCACCTAGGATGAAGACGTATTCAGGTTTTACATCCCAGTTTGAAATAGCATAGTTGATAAAGTCTTTTATCGCCTTAGAGCTCTTAGAGCCGTAAGAGAATTCTAGATAAATCTGCTCAAGAGATACACTGAGAACTTCCATTCCCTGTGATCTTCTATATTCTGCCAACTCTTCTGCAGCGTAGAGAAGGTTCTCATGACCAATGATGAGAAGTTTTCCTCTATTGTCACTTTCTCTTAAAGGAGACTCGTAGTCACTAATAAGAGATAGGGAGTAAGGAATAAGAAAGGCATCGTCAGTAGTGGCGAAGAGTTCTTTTTCATCATTTGTATTTAGCATGTCGTCGACACCAAAAGTTGCGGTGTAAATAGTGTTGCCAGCATTTGAAGTAATCACAGCATTACTAATCTTTACGATCTCAGAATCAGAGGTGTCATAGATATTAATATTCCCATTCGTAAAATCTGTCATAGAGTATTGAACGAGAGATTCATTTAAGTGCACATTCAACTTATTAGAACTGGCGCTTAAGTCTGCCACGTAGATAACTTCTACCTTATCAATGTAGGCAATATCTAAATCCGAATTAGGTACATTAGTGCCTAGAAGTTTTAAAGAGACACCATTTATTCCTCGTAGGAATCTATCGGCCGGAATTTCAAAGCTGAGCACCTGTTGCTCATTACTCCAGAAAGTCGCTTCGTCTTCTAGATTAGAATTTATATAGAGTTCCATATGGTGTTCTATTTGATTACCATAGTACTGACCAAGGTTTCCTTTGAGAGTGAAATTCACAATGACATTTTCATTAGAGCTCAAATCGAGTTCTGGTAAATTTGGCGAGACAGTAAAAGTGTCCCAACCGGCTAAACTGAAAATCTGGGTCCAGAAGAAGTGATCTCCTGAGTGGCCAAGACTAATTCCATCTAAGTACTTCTTATTTTCCTCGTAAACTCTCTTAATAAGAGTCACTTGTTCCGAGGCCTCTTCAAAATCACCTGGAGTTCCATCAAAATCAAGAATTCTAAGGGGAGAGTTTCCTTCATCTAGGGGATTTCCAATTGTTAAAATTAGAGAAGTGGTCTTACTCTCAATTGAATCCTTCGCTCTGGCAAAGAATTTTAATGAGTCCCCACTATTAAACTGACCATCGATACTCGTAATTTCAAGGGGAACTTCGTTCTCACCTGCGTAGAGTCTAAGTTCACTTAGATTCACTTCATCAAAAGGAAAGTCTGTATAAGTATTAAGTAGATCTGTGAAGAGGAGTTCATGCATTCCTGTCTCTTCAATATCAATCTTTAGAGAATTCATACTTAAATAAGATGTTGCACTGGTGCCATCATTAATAGGAAGAGGATTAATTCCGCCGCCCACAAGATTTATATCAACAATGATTTCATCACTAGCAGTAATATCCTGCGTGACTGGATTGAAATTGAGTGGAGTAAGTTTCACTCGAATATACTTTCTCTTACCAATAGTGATGAGGTCAGAGTCAAGAGTGAGATGTGAATTTGGAAAGTTAGCAGAAGTAGCATAAGTAGTGGCATTAATAGAGTAGCTAGTACTCATGGAATTATCTGCTTCAATAGTGAAAGTAGGTGCCGGTGCGATGAGTTTTCCTGCTGTCACAGAAGTTGTAAGAGTTAGGTTATCAACATTCGCAGCTGTTGTGTATTCATGTACTTCAATGAGAAGTTCTCTCTCTGGTAGTTCTGGTAGGGTAGGTGTTACTGATTTAGAATAACCAGTTATCGCTACTGTTTCATAAGCTCCATTCCAGAGACTTGTTGTATAAACAGCGGTACTAGGATTAATTTTTAACTTTAAAGTCGAACTTGTTTGCAATAGAATTTTCACTCCATGCCCAAGATCTTTATAAGATGGGTTAGTGATCGTTCCTGGATTTGGATTAAAGATATCGTCATCCGGATTAGTTCCTACGTTATCTGAAGCGCCTGCTGCGGGAGGGTTACCTAGACCACTTCTCGCCGTGGCATACACAGGTCCATGAAGAGTTCTCTTTCCACCCACTTCTAAATCTTCTAAGAAGTAGTAGTAGAATTCATTATTAGTGACGCCATTATCTATGAAGCGATAATCTCCTCTGGCCTGTCCGGCATTGTTGAGATTTCTAATCAGTTCAGTATTAACTTGTTTAAATTCACCACCGTCTGGTGAGTTTGATCTATAGAGATTAAACCCTATGTGATTCACTTCTAAGATCGTCGTCCAGCTTATATCGATCGCTTGATCGTAAGGTGTGGCCTTAAAATTTTCTAAACTCACAGCTGATTGTGAGTTGGAGAGTGAGACGTTACAGCTTGATGTGTTGACTTTAGTACTCACATCAAAGGTGGTTTGACTCTCATACCAATCTCCCGTCCAACCACTAAAATCAATGGACTGACCAGAACAACCACTGGAATAAATCAGGGTGTAACCAGCAGAACTTGCAGGAGTATTTCCAGTTGCTGGATCAAAGGAGTTAAAATTTCCCCAAGTCCAAGCAATATTTGAAGCGGAGCTAGGAATAGATCCTGAAGTATTAATTTGAATCGCTCTCACACTTGAGTGACTGGCGGAGAGGTTAGTAAGTTGTCCACCTTCAAGTTTGGTAATAATGGTAGAGCCGCCAATATTTAATCCACTAGTGTTTAACTTATTGAAGTAGAACCCTGAGAAACTAATTCGACCACCAGTGGTAGTGATTCCAAAAGTTCCAGATCCTCCAACTGGTTGAATCAGTCCTTTATTACTAGAGGATTGAGGGAAAGTGTCGTTCACTCCATTAATGACAAAGAGACCGCTGCCTGAGACTTGTAGTGATTGACCACTACCGATTTCAATAGTTCCCCCGCCATCAAGTTGATAGGTCCCTGAAGACATATTAATTCCGTTAGGAAGAACGAGCTTCTTTCCGTTTAATACTTTAAAGAGAAAGTTTGAGCTCAGTACTGAGACGGTATTAATTTGCAGTGAGCTATCAGTCACTGAAATGGTTCCACCACCAGACTTATTAATTCTAAGTGTATTGATAGTGGAGGTAGAAGTTATATTGTGATTTAAACTCGATCCACCATCAGCAAGATCTAAATTTCCTGTCTGATTGAGTGTTCCAGTATTCGTGAAGTTTCCGTAAGTTTCAAGAGTTGCCCCGCCACTAATGGTGAGCACTCCATTTGTAATGTCTACATTCTTACAAGTAGCAGTTCCACTACCGACAGTTGGATCATTTGTTACATTTGGAATCTGACAAGTCTTAGTTAAACTTGGAACTCCCGCGGTCCAGTTAGAAGCTGTAAACCAATCTGTATTCGTTGTTCCCGTCCATATAGTAGTTGAAGGGGCATAGATAGTTGAAGGTGTTCCAGAGGTCACGGGAGTTGGTGTCGTGGCCGAAAAGGCGTAACCTTGTGAGTTCACCATATCATTAGCGGCAGCGATACTCACTCCCAGTGTATTATTTCCTGTGGCACTAGAGGTGATATTATAATCAACATAAATACATCTCTTAGGTGGTGTGACCGCATCTGCTTCAACGGTGAATTGTCCCCCTGCAAAAGAGAAAGTTCTAGTTGCCGGATTTCCTGAAAAAGTTCCACTACCAATAAGCGATCCACCAGTTCCATTACAATCACTATCATAGTAAATTGAAGCGCTGGTGATATCTGCTGAAGTTCCTGTTCCTGTTAGAGTAATTTTTAAACTCGTCACGTCCGTATCAGAAAATGCTCCCGCAGAAGATTGTTTAAATCCATAACGAACCATAGAGTAGGTTCCACCTACTGTTACTGTTCCAGGAGAGCTGGTTTCTTGTGTGAGTAGAATTGTATTTGTTTCTCCCGACCAGGAAATGAGATAACTAGTAGCATTGTCTAGAGTAGATCCTGAGAGATCTCCCGAGTGATTTGTAATGCTTAAAGTCCCTGCGCCTGTGGCATTAGTGTTGATATTTGTTACACTCGCTGCCGCTGATCCATTGCTATCAAAAGTCATATCACTAAGAGCGTTGGTTGGAATTTGTCTATGTAGATTTAACAGAGTTGTTCCACCGTTCACAGGATAAGTGAATGATCCATCTTGTAAGTGATTGGTGGCGTTTATAGTGGCGCCTGCATTAATGGTTACACCACTAGTGGCCAAGTGATCAAAGGTATAATATCTCGCATTAATAGTACCATTTACGACAACTGCCATGGCAAAAGCCGAATTAGAAGTTGTCACCATCGCCTTATTAGAAGAATTTCCTACAATATTTAGTGTTCCACCTGTATTAACAGTTAGGGTGCGACCATTTCCAAGGGCGAGTGTCCCTCCGGATTGAATGACAAGAGAACAACCAGATTGAACAGTCACATCTCCTAATATTGTCAGAGTCACCCCATTGGGGATTGCTAGTTGTCCGTCACTACAAGTTAAGTTTCCAGAGAAAGTAGCATTACTTAGAACTGCAACAGTATTGGACGCGGAGGATCCTGAATTATTAATGATTAAGTTTCCAGGAAAAGTTGTAGAAGAGGTGAATGATTGATTTGTCACTCCCTTCATGGTGATTGATCCAAGTGTGGCATTAGTGAAATTAAAAGAAGATTGAATATTTAAAGTGTTGGAAACCTCAAAATGAAAAGTTGAATTATTCCAATTCATGGTCCCGTTCGTTTGCAAAGTAGCATTGGCACAAGCGATGGGACTGGTGTTCACTCTCGTGGTATTTGACCCCACTCCGACCTGACAATCTCTTGATGAGCTAGGTAGGGTAGCGCCACTCCAGTTATTAAGATTACTCCACTGATCATCAACAGAACCTTCCCACTTAGAATAATTTGAGTTTCTAATGGTCGACATTTTTGATTCAACGGGAGGAGAACTTGTTACTGAGAAAGAGTAGGCGCCAGAATTAGTCACATCACTAGTGGCCATAACTCCAAACTTAACAGTTTTTGCATCAGAAGGGTTAGCGGTAGTTTTTGCACGTATAATGAGACAACCCTGATCACTAGGTCCATTACTTTGAATCTGTCCTGTAGGAATATTAACAATCGCCTTAGCGGGAGATCCACTAAAAGATAAATCTCCAATTAAAGTGTCATTTGATGAATTGTAATTACAATTCGCATTGGAATCTATATAGGCACGTACATATTCAAGATCTGAAATAGAAGCAGAACCTGTCATGGTAATCGCCACCTGAGTGATATCTGTTATGGTGTCATTTTGAGTGAGAGAGAAAGCAAATTCCGCAAAGGTAAACTCTTCACTTGGATCAATAAAGAGTTGTGGCTCTCCAGTCTCTGCATCATCTACAAGAGAGAGTTCCGTGGAAGCGGAAACATTCCAATTTATTTTAGAGCTCGGATCAACTTCAAAACTTGTTCCTGAAACATCTCCTGAATAATTATCTAATAAAGTGGATGCGCCACTATAAGAAGTCGCATTGAAATTATTTGGATTCAATTGAGCATCATCGTTAAAGAAACCAATGGTGTCCATGGTACTTGGAAGAGAGGATCCATTCGCAAGAGAAATAGCAAAACCGTTGGCGCGAATTCCTCTAAATTCTCCATTATCAAGTTGAGTCACAGTTCCTGTGGAGCCGATACTCATTCCAGAGGCATTTGTTCTTTGTACAGTGAAGTAGTTAGCGGTGAGAATTCCATTCATGATAAAAATAAAAGTTCTATTGGAGGCTTCGGATACAAGTTTCGCTGGATTTCCTGAAGCTCCAAGAAGTTGTAACACTCCTCCTGAGCTTACTGTAAGAGTTTCATCTCTTCTGATTCTAAGCTCTCCTCCGGCCTCAACTTTTAAAACTCCAGAGATGGTGAGTCCACCCTTAGCAAAAATTGAACCACCATTTTTTATAATAACAGTATGACCTGCGGGGATGAGTTGATTAACTCCTGTATTATTTAAAGTAATATCACCTTCAACGTAGGTGATCCCGGTACTCGTTATCCTGAGATCAGAACGAATACGAAAATTATTCTTTAAAGTTACCGAAGTGTCATTTGAGAGATCTAGATCACGAATATCATCAACCGCTTCAAAAGTTTGAGCAGAAGTTCCGGCCATTTCAATTCGAAATTTATTACTTGTGAGATTTAAAGTATTGGTGAAGGGGGCCCTAAAGTAATCACCAGTAACAGTGAGCTTATCATTTGTTGTTCCCTCAAAAATTCCTGATTGAACATCCATACAACCCACCGTGATGTCAGTACTCACGCGAGCGCTTGATCCAGTAGAAATTATAACTACGTCTTCAGAGGTTGTGTTTGGAACATTTGATCCACTCCAGTTAGAAGCGGTATTCCAGACATTAGTTGATCCGGCCCAAGTTCTCACCGTTCCACCACACGCAGCTAAGCCCGATTGCATGGAAAGCAAAATAGTTAGCACTATTAGAAATAGGGGGACTTTTAATTTATTCAAATAATTCCTTCTCTTACACTATTAAACTTATCGACTTTTCTTTAGCTTCTATTGAGTTTACTATGGTTTTTTTATTGAGATAGGCATATTTGCCCATTATGCTGGTGTAAGTCATTGTAAATAAACTAAAGTTAAGATGGAGTAGGGGATATACTTGGAATTAATATCTTCAAAAATTTAACTGTTTAAAGAAAAGCCGTATTGAATTCGTGGCACTCTAACTGGTTGAAAACACATGGGGGGATTGCTTTGCAATTCGAGCTCTCGTCATTACAATACTTTATATTGGTAAACTTAATTTGTTTCTTGAAAATAAATTGAGGATATAGATCTGCGTAAGAAACCGATAAAAAATCATGAAACATAGGATACTGATAGTTGATGATTCAGAAGAAATTCATGAGCTCTACAAGAAGACTGTTGAAAAAATGAATTCGAAAGAAGTGGGTATGAGCTTTGTCTTGGATCACTGTTTTCAGGGGGAAGTGGCCGTTCTAAAAGTTCGCGAAGCCCACAAAGAAAAATGTCCTTACTCACTTGTGATTATGGATATTCGCATGCCTCCGGGGATGGACGGAATTGAAACGATTAAACATATTCGAAAAGAATTTCCTGAAACTGAATTCATTGTGTGTACGGCGTTTAGACAATACAACTGGGAAGACCTACTTGATATTTTTGGACCTACCGATCGCATTCTCTATATGAATAAACCCTATAACAATACCACCATGAAACAGATGACTTTCTATGTGGCCTCAAAGTATGAACGAGAAGTTAAGGACGCTGCTTAGAGTGGATAAATCTTCCTTATTCAACCTTTCTTCTCAACTAGTCACTCTATGATAAAATCTTCTAAACCTATATTTAAGAGAAGATTGTATGACAAGTATTGTGACTAAAATTTATCAAAGCATTTATCCTATCTGGAAAACTAAATTTGCCACTCCTATAAAGCAAAGAAGAATTAGAAAGATAATCGAACATGCTGGTGATACTTTCAGTAGTCAGTCTCCTATGAAAATTCTCGATCTAGGTTGTAATAATGGAATGGATTTTCTTATTCATTTCGAAGACAAAAAAAATATTGAACTTTATGGAATAGATATTGATGATCAAGACTATGAAGGTCGCAATGTGAAATTTATAAAAACTGATGGAACATTAATTCCTTTTGAAGATGACTTCTTTGATTTAACTGTTTCCATTGGAGTTTTAGAACACGTGCAACCCATAGAAAATCTTTGCACAGTTTTATCTGAAATCAATAGAGTCTCAAAGAAATTTGTTCTCATAGTTCCAAGTATTGGAACTATCCTAGAGCCACATGCCGTAAGTTTATTTTGGCCAATCAGATCTGCAAAGAAGAAAGTTGAGCATAGCTTTCTAAACTACTTTAGTGATGAAGCTTGGATGCAATTTAATGGTTTGAAAAATGCGAAATCTAGTCGTTTTTGGTATATTCCTGGCTTGATTAAGAACTTTATTATTTGGAAGTGATTCTTAATTTTTAAAAGAAATTTCAACCAAGGTACCATCCGGATTACCTAACTCACAATTTTTAAAAGATTGAATATTAAAGAGGCCTTTAAGAAAGAGAGTGTATGAACGAATGAGAAAGAGTCCAAAACCAGTTCCTCCCTCTCCATTTGTTCCTACAGTAGAGGAGATATCTTCTTGTTTTTGAATCTTTCCAAGCTCTGGCTTTGATATTCCTTGTCCATAGTCTCTAAAACTTGTGACAATATGCCCGTCGATCTGCTTAATTGAAATATCAATATTTGATTTAGAATGAGAAAATTTAATAGCATTAGAAATGATATTTCCAAAGATATGATTAGTTATAATGGCGTGATTACCTTGTACAAAGAGTTCTTCAAATTCATACTTAATTTTGAAGTTGATTTCTTTATCAAAGGCCCTGTCTTCATAGAATTCTAATGTATCTCTAATGGATTTAATTAAACATATACTAGAAATTTTAACTCCAGATTTTGTTTTGTTTAAGGCCTGTTCAGCTTTTACGTTATCGAGAATATCTTTTATATGTAAGGAAGCTTTATCAATTTTCTCTATAGACTTATTTTTTAATTCAGAGTCTTCAGTTCTTTTGAACTTTCTCAGGTAGCCTCTAATTATAAATAATGAATTCGCAATGTCATGAGAAAGAACACGAACAAGTTTCATATATTTTTCTCTCTCTTGCGCTTTCTCTTTATCAATGATCCCTTCATTTCTTATAACTTTTAATTTTAAGGCCAATGCGGTAGATAAAATTAAAATTTCAAAAATGTTACCTATAATGATAAAATTCGTCGTAAAGAAATTGATAGGAATAAAATTAAAAAGTACACCATACCAGATGAATGTGGCCCCAAACATAATTATCCAAGAAGACATGTAAATCTTTGGGAAGATTTCATTAGAAATGAAAACCATTCTAGTTGAAAATATTATAATACTTATGACTGAGACTAAGATATTAAAATCGATTAAGTGTCCTAATAAGGGCGAGTATAATTTATAGATTGGAGTAAGGCAGGTCAACATAGCGAATAAACTTATAGATACAGTCATTCTCATCATATATTTAGCGCGTGGAATGTATTTCTCTAAATTTAGAAATGAATAACAGAATAACATCATTGTCATAATAGATCCGGAAGAGAAAAGACCAAGGAATCTATTTGCACTTGAAGAAAAAAGAACACCTTCTACATATCCTGAGATCGTGAGCATAGTCATTCCGACCATGAAGACAAATCCACTATAAAATAGGAAATCATTCTTTCTATAAATAAGAAAAATACAAAGTGAGTAGATGAAAATGATGGAAACGATACCGAAGTAAAAAGAATAGAAGGATTGGTACTTACTTTCTTTAACTCTTAATAAGCTATCCTGAGTTAAAAGAACTTTACTTGTAAGACGATGTATTGAATTTCTTTTAATAAGGTAAATGTTTCTCTCATTAGGATTTATGTTAATTGATAACTTTGGAAATATTCCTGTTTTTTTCTTCGCCCCTTTTAGATTGTAAACTTCAAGAAGCTTTGTTTCCAATGGTGTAATTCTATAAAATTCCAATTCACCCATGAGGCCAGAAGTGAAATATATTATTCTCTTTAACTCGTGATTGGTTTGATTATCAATTGTAAATTTAAACCAAAGAGAATTGGTTACATAATCATGATCGAGTTCTTTAGATTCTAATTTCTTATATGAGTTAGGAAACTCACCATCTGTTCTGGATTCATATATAAATTCACCTAGGTCAATTTCCTTCTGATAGTTACTTTCAGTAATGATTAAGTCCTGACCCTGAACAAGGAAAGAACAAGCCAACAGAAGTAGAAAGATGATTTTATTCATTAAAAACCTTTGAATTTGAGAATATCCACGTACTTCATATCAATAACAGGCACTTAAGTCAGCTGTAAACTGAATTTACTGTAATTTATTCATCTGGAAGTTACTACGTGAATTGTTAAGTGGCACATAAAAACTACTATTCTGTTCGCACGAGCAGAACGTCATTTCGTCACGTTGTACATCTTTTGAGCACTCTATGTAACTCTTTCAATAGGACACTGTCTGGTCTTTATCTCTGGCAAAATATGAGTGAATTATAAACTTTATAATTATTTTAAATACGAGGAATTGGTATGAAGGTGTTTTTTATCCTGGCCTTAAGTTTTATATTTTCAAACTCAGTCTTTGCAGAGACGAAAGTCTCAATTGTTGAAGATGCTCAATACTCTGAGAACTTGTCTTTAGCAATTAAGTCATTGACTAGAGTTCCTCTCAAAGTACCTACTAGTTATGGTAAAAAAGACTTTAAATTTTCTAAACGCAAACAATTATCTTTGTCTCCTGATAAGGTGAATGGGTTAATTAAGAAACATGATTTTTTGTCCAAAAAGAGTACTATGAAACTTGGTGCTGGCAGCAGTGGCGGTGGTCAAGGTATTGTCGATACATCTGGTAAACTTCACTTTGTTGATATTCTAAGCCCAGTTGAGATTAATAATCTAAAAATTCAATCTGCTAAAGATGTAGATATCATTTCAGATGTTAAATGTACTAATGAAATGTACACGCCTTCTGAAAGGTCACAATTTAAATATGAAATGGATGAGGCAAGAAAGTTGCTAGTAGCTGCTGGAAAAATTTTGATTCCTGAAAATCCTAAATACTTTCCAGAGGGAGATGTTCTTCATATGGTACCTCTTACTCATTACTTTATCACCAGTACTTTTAGAGTTACTGCATTTAAATTATCTCAAATCTATGATGCCACTCAAGTTGCTGCAGATACTCAAATTCAACTTGCGATTTACAATTATGGAATTACATATTTTCAAAAACAAGCATTACTTAGTTTGAAAAATAAGGCCCGAGCAGTTTTTATTAAAGAGGCATTACGTAATACTAATTTTCATGAAGAACTGGGCCTTGACAATAGTGCCTTAGAAAAGGCAACTTATTTTATCTTTCACGGAGAGATTGAAAATTTCAATAACTCAGAATTTGCTAAGAAGTTTAGATCTGAAAAAGTTATGTATTTTACAGGCATAACTGATTCTGAATTTTCCTTCTTTGGCGTTAAAAGCATGATGATAGGTTTAAAGTTAACAAGGTATCCTGAAATGTTTGATTATGTGACTAAGGCAACTTCTAAATTTGCTCCAGGCTATCCTACAACGATAGATAGAGTTGCACCTGCAGATATGCTTTGGTCAACAACGACAGGTGAGCTCATTGAGCAAAGAGATTGCCAAGCTGTTGACTAGAAAACACTACACTTCGAAAAAATCTAAACACATTGAATAAATCTCTTCTTCTGGTGAAGCTATTAACACTGGTTCTACAGTCTCAATTGAATTCAAGAGAATACTTTTAACTTTAAGCGCATCTTCTTTTGATAGTGTCATTACGCAGGAGTAGTGAAGATTACTCTCTATAGAGTCCTTTTCTAGGGACTTCAGGGCCTCAATTCTCCAGTTTGTATGATGTTTTGATATAATAGGAGAGTCTTTACTAAGATGAATGCGAGAAGGGCCTATTAGATAGGCTCCCTTCTTATTTATAATTAAATTCTTCTTTTCTAAAAAAGATAATACTTTATTTAGCGATTGATTATCTATCTTCAACCTTTCTTTGATCTTTGCCTTAGTTTGAAATCCCTTTATTGAAACAAGAACATGTATAGCGGAGTAGTACCATTGACTGTAGTACTCCATATGATCTTCATTAGATAAAGTAGCGTCTTCGTTAATTCTAGATTTTATTTCAGATCGTTCTTTTAGGATCTTATTAATTTGTTGTTTATAGTATTTTTTTAAGTCACTTGAACCAGCTCTTCCGTAGTGAACTAGTAACATGAAGAAGTGATTCTCTTCTTCATCGTGCTCTAAGAACGAGTTTATCTTTATAGAGTGCTCTAAACTGAAGTGTGTCTCTCCACTTAGGACTTGTGAAATATAGCCTGTCTGACATGTTAAATACTTCGCTAGGCGAGACCTTGCTCCTCTTCTCTCTCCTGATGTACCGAGTAGTTTTTTCATATATGACTTATAAGAAAGGTGCTCGAAAATATTCATAATTATCCTGTATTATTAGTCACTTAACACATAAGTTAAGTAATTACTAAGTAAATATATCATAAATTCATAAGTTTAACCTATTTAAAAATCTCTGCCGCGTCTATATTGAGCACATCGAAATAACGCATAGCGCGGCAAGCGCAACTAACCATTACTAACTAAGGATTAACTTATGAAAAACTTATCAATTTTACTTTTAACATTAATTTCTACTCACTCTTTTGCAGCTGGATATGGTGATTGTGGCAAGGTTGTCAGAGTAAACAGTTCATCAAGAGCGCAAAGTTTTATTCAGATTGCTATAAAAGAAACTAAGAGTATTCGCTCTATTAAAAGGCCTACTAATAAAAATGATCTTGAAGCACAAGAGAGATACAAAGAAATTGTTACTCTGGCACAAGCAGCTATCGTGTCAAGAAAAGCAATACTTTGTGTATCAAAGAGTAGCAATGATGAAACAGGCTTACCTGTAGGTGTTGAGCTTAATACTTTAGGAATGAAAACTTATTTTGCTTTTTAAAAAAAAATTATAAAAAAGAATATAACTATTAGATTTATGAGCAATAGCTCGAAGGGAATGAAATGAAAAAACTATTATTAGGATTAACTCTTTTAACATCAGTGTCATGCTTTGCTACAGCTGAGACAAACCCAATCTTTATGATGATGGGAGGATGTGAAGAAATGGTTTGTTTACATGTTGGAACTGAAAATGAAGGCTGGTATGTTAAGAGTTTTACCGACTTAAGATTGGCAAAGAGTAATTGTGAAGAAGCAGAACTTACTTGTGTTGAAACTTTAGATACTGGGTACATCAATATAGGAGTATCACTGTATGAGGAAACTAGAAACGATTAACAGCTTAGGTTCTCAATATTCATATATATAAATATAAATTGAGCGTCTCGGGACGCTCTTTTTTTATGATCCCTAAGTCTGTTTAAAGTTTTCTATTGTAGATTGGTACTTAAAGAATAGAGCCCTTTCTCTATTTCTTTGGAATTAATTTCAGAATAAGCTTCAATTATATCGAATTCTCGACAATACTAGGGATTAATGAAAAGATTGATCATGCATTTAAAATTCTTCATAGGAGCAGGCTTGCTTAAGTTTTATTTTCTCTTTGTAATTTTTATCATTACTTCTTGCTCTACTACTACTTCATTAACATATAAAAATCTTCAATGGGATGGTTCCTCAAGCGCGAGGATAGTTCCATGGCAGAAAATGGACATCAAGGCAGATATCGCATTACTTAAATATGCTTTAGATAAGGCCTATGTAGGTTCTGATTTTATAAATAATGAAACTTGGAGTACTTTTAGCGAAAAGATTGATCTAGCTAAAAATATGAAATTTGAGGATAACGTTGAATTTTGCAAATATCTTGGAAGGCAGTTTTTAGAGTTACCTGATGGACACTTTGATATATGGTTTCCTGGGCATTCGTGTTATCTCCCTAATAAAAGCAAACCAAATGTTGGAAGCAATTACGGTTATAAGCTAAAAAAAGAAATCTTTGTGTTTAAAGAATTTTCTTCAAAAAAAGCAGCCCTTCTATCTATTAAGAGGTTTCCTCATCATGAAGATAAAAAATGGAATGGTTTTACTGAGTCTCTCAGTAATTTAAAGAAAAGTAATAACATCATAATTGATCTTCGAGGAAATGGTGGAGGAGACTCACGAAGAGGTTTAGAACTTGCTAGATCATTGGTTAACTCAACTATTGAACATAATAGAAAGAAAATTATTAGGAAAAATACCCCAGAGTCTTGGACTATTTTTAGAAATGGTGTTCTTCGTAGTAGGATTTGGAAACAATCTCAAAAACTCCCCGTGCAACATTTAGATGATTATATAAAGTCAATTGACGAAGATAGGGAAATCTCATTAAGTTCAAGTGAGAAGTTTTTAATTTATGAACATAAAAAACCTTCGCTAACCAAACTCAACTTCAATGGAAATATCTATGTCATCATAGATAGAAAGTGTGGCTCATCTTGTGAACATACTTTAGAAGCTTTGAAGTTTCATCCAAATACAAAATCAATCGGACAAAATACCTCTGGGGCTATTCACTACGGACAAATGGGTGTCATTCGTTTGCCTAGTTCTGGTATTTATTTAAAGCTAGCGACTCAGTACTTTGAACTCTTTGATGATGGTTTTTATGAGAAAACAGGTTATTCTCCTGATATCTCCGTACCTGCGGGTTCTGATGCTCTTTCATTTCTTCTTGATAATATTATTAAAGAATAATTGTTAGTTAAGCATTCCCAATCGTATGTTTTACTCTTTTGCGAGTTGCTAATCTTCTGCAAGATATAGGATGGCTTGTTTTATTGAATGGCACTTATTTTATAGATGTTAATTTCTTTTATCTGTTTGTTCTTTCATAGAGATTTCTTTAATTCAAAAAAATTAAGAAATATAATTCCAAACTCATAGTCTAATATGTCTTTTTTTTTAACATACAATACTCCTTTTTTTATATTGTATGAATTAATTCCAGAGGATATCTGGAATGTCTATTCTAAGCTTAATATTCAGGTACAGATCCTGTGAGATGATAGTTAAGGAACTTTTTTGTTCCTAAACTATCGATCTAGGAGGGATCATATGACCACAGAAATTAAGGCTTTTGCCACCACCAATGAGGTTAGCCTTTGCATTGAGCATGAGTCTGTTGAAGATTTACTTTACGAGTTTTTAAGGGAGAGAACTCCTCTTACAGAAAAAGCATACAGACGTGATTTAAAGAGCTTTTTCTCATTTACTGCAGATAGGTTTAGTTTACCTCGATTCTTAAATAAAAAGATGAGGTTTGAAGAAGTTAAAAGAGTACATATAGTTAAATATAAAAAATATCTTGAAACTACGAACTCTTTAAGAGGTAGACCCTTTGCTCCTAATACTATTAATAGGAAAATCTCTTCTGTATCAAGCTTCTTTCAATTTCTAGTTCAGAGAGAAATCATCAACAGGAATCCTGCTGAACTTTGTGTAAGACCCAAGAGAATGGTAGTAGAAGAAACTCAAGCATTTACAGATAGAGAAATGAAAAATCTTTTTGAGTTAGTGATTGACGAAGCTCCAGTTCTCCATCAAGCAGTAATCTTAATATTATTTACAACTGGAATGAGACAAGCCGAACTTCGAAATATTAAACTATGTAACTTCAAATCAATTGAGGGGATTAATTTTTTAACTTATGTTGGAAAAGGACAAAAGGTAAATGAGATACCCATTCATCCAACTGCTGCATATTATATAAATGAGTATTTGAACTGGATGCGTAGTATTGGACGGAACGTCGAGCAATATGACTACCTCCTTCAGCCAACAAGGAATTCTCATAATGGTGGTGTAAATAAGAAGCTAAGCCATACTGCTATTTCATATATTGTAAAAAAATGGTCGAGAAGGATTAATAAACATAAAAGAATAACTCCACATAGTGCGAGAGCAACTTTTATTAGTTCATTAATAGGTAATGGTGAAGACATTTACTATGTATCACAGTTAGTAAATCATGCAGATGTGAGAACGACACAAAGATACGATAAACGTAAAAGAAATTTTAGAAATAACCCAATATTTAGTCTTAATTTTTTCTAACAATTTCAGATACTAAGCTGGCTTATTGACACGGTACCCTTTTTTGGGTGCTGTGTCCTTGTGGATATATATGATGTAATAATTTCTAAAGACGCTTCAAAAGACTTGAGAAAAGTTCCAAGACCTATTCTTGATAAACTACAGTCTTGGATTGAAGCTATCGAACTCGAAGGACTTAGAGAAGTTCGGAAATTGTCAGGTTTCCACGATGAACCCTTAAAAGGTAAGAGAAAAGGGCAACGTTCTATTCGATTAAATTGAGCCTATAGGGCCATTTATACAACCGGAAAAGATAAGATCGAATTTGTACTTGTAGAAGAGGTAAATAAGCATGAATACTAAAAAGAAAAGCAAAGCTATTAAAGAGCTTGAATCAATCCGCAAAGGACCATTGGCATTCAAAGATCTTCTTCACTCTGTAAGGATAACAGAAGCATTTAGTCAGGTAGAACTTGCAAAAAAAGTGGGTACAACTAAATCAAAAATCTGTGACTTCGAAAAAGGAAGAAGGAACCCATCTTTGGAGCTCGGTTCTAAGCTTGCTAAGGTCTTAGGTCATTCTGAAGCTCTTTTTGTTTCCAAACTAATAGAAGAACAAATCAAAGATGCAAACTTGAAGTTAAAAATCAAAGTTGAAGCAGCCTAAGTAGTCTCGATATATTAGCACTTCTAGCTTAGAAGTATTTTGCTTTTTAGTAAGTGTTATTTAATAAATTTATTTTTCGTAGACATCTTTTCTATGACCAATCTTAACAACATGAACTGTTACTGTATTTTTTGAAATAGAATAAATAATTCTATAATTTCCTACTCTGAGCTTCATGTAACCTTTTAAGGTTCTTCTTAAAGGAAGACCATATTTTAATGGATCAACCATGAGCTTCTCTTCAATGGCCCTTCTGATAATGTATTTTATATCTTTTGAAATTTTCTTTAAATCTTTTTGAACTGACTCTTTGTAAGTTACCTTCCAACTCACTTCCAAATTTCCTTGTGAGAAACTTCTTTTTCACCATCACGCTCTTCAGCTATTTTCACAAAATATAAATCTTCTTGAAGCTCTAAGGCCTCTTTAGTTAATTCAATTACGATAGATGATAAAGAAGGTGCGCCTCTAAGGTTTTGCAGTTCTTCGAGTTCTTCATATAGTGAATCATCAACAGATAAATTTATTCTTTTCTTTGCTGTAGGCATAATATAACTCCTTCTTCTTATGTTACACTAGTGTAACACTTTCGTCAAGGTATTACGTAATTTCAGTAAGGTATATGATAGGTTAGCACTTCTTACATAGAAGCGCTTTGCTTCCTTTTTTAAGTTCTTTCATGGAGATTCCTGAAGAATAAGCTAACCCTTGACCTTTCTTCATGTAGTTATCAAAAATGATAACTATTGACCAGTGTTATCATTTTTGATAACATTGATTGTATGGTTACAGTAGAAATATCCAAACAAATTGAAAAACGAATAAGTCAGCTTCATAAAGAAGGGAGCCTTTCTTTAAATGATATCGATATGATTAATATCTGGATAAATGCTTACGAGCAGTACGGTTTGGATGGATATTTTGAGTCAGGATTTGATGAAGCATTTAATGATCACGAACTAAAAGGTGACAGGCAAGGACAAAGGTCTGCATCAATTAATAAACAGGCCCGAATAATATACGAGATAAGAAAGACTAAGTTAGTGGTTAAGGTAATTAAAGTAACACCTGATCATGATTATTCTTAATAGGAGTTAATATGAGTATTTTAAAATCAAGAAAACTATCTACTGGACGAGTTCTTAAATCTTTTAGACTAAAACTTGAACTAACTCAGGCAGATGTTGCGAAGTTAGTTGAGATCTCTGTTCCTAATTTGTCAGCGATTGAAAATGATAAGAGAAAAATTGGAGCCGACGTAGCAGCTAGATTCTCAGTGCTATATAAACTACCTATTCAGTTTATTCTTTTTCCTTGTGGAATTGATAAGATGAAAGGATATAAGAAACTCAATAAAGCCTCAGAAGATCTTAAGTCTGCATAAAGTGTTATTAAATAGTTTGTAAGTTCAGCTCTATTAAATAACACCAATTCTTTACCAACTTTCCTCTGTAAAAGATTTGGCATTCTTTAATAGAGTAACTTTTTGCATAAAACTAATAAGTTCATTTTTGATAACTATAGAGCTTCTGTTTCTTTAGTTCTTTATGAATATCCTTATTTCTCTTAAAACCTAGGAGTATACACGGATAAAGAGGTTAACTTTTTATGGTGAAACTTCTAAAAGTCTAAAAATATCCAAAATATTTCAAATATTCAAAGTATCATTTTCATTATTGGGTATAATTAAGAGCATATTTACTTATATGTCACTACACATTCAGGAGTATTTTATGAAATTATTTTTTAGACTCTTTCTCTCACTTACTTTTTTATCTACAGCTCAAGCTGGTCTGGTTTGGGATGAGATAAATCAAGAGGAAGGAATCACAGTCTACAGTGCAGAGGTTCCTGATAATCCACTTGTTGCTTTTAAAGGAAAGGTCATCATTGAAGCACCAGCAAAGAAAATTTTATGGGTTTTGGCCGACAGGAAGCATCGAAGGGATTGGGTTGATCGTTTAGATATAAATGATGAACTTGAAATTATATCTAAAGTCGAAAGAGTTATTTATCAAAGTTTTAAAATGCCTCTATTCATTAGCAATAGAGATATGGTTTACAGGAGCGTATTATCAAGAAATAAAGAAACTGGCGTATACAAGTTTCATCTGTTCTCTGTCGAGCATGCTAAGGCCCCTGAGACAATTGGCGTGAGAGCTGAACTCGTAAACTCCAGTTACTTAGTAAAACCTCTCTCTGCTAATAAAACAGAAGTTACCGTAGAAATCCTCTCGGATCCTAAAGGTCTCTTACCGGCCTGGCTTGTAAACCTTATTCAAAAGTCTTGGCCTCTAAAAACTCTTAGGGGACTTAGAACTCAGGTGAAGAAGGATTTTGTTAAAGAATATGATGCGAACTTTAAATAAATGTTCTTTTGCATCAAAGAAAGTGGTCGGGTATTTTTGTTTTTCTAAGTCTTTGTCCTAGAGCTATCATTTGAGACAAAGTTGTGGGGTGGAGTATTGACTGGCACTTGCATAATAGATGCAGTTTTCTTTTATCCATAGATTTATTTATAGAGATTTCTTGATAAATAATATCTGACGAAAGTCTTTTTTTTCGTTAACTTTACTCAACTAGAAGTACGTCAATGAAGCTCTAGAGGTAGTGAAAGCCTATCAAAAGCAATACCCGCAATGTTTAGGCAGATATAAAATATATATGATGTTGTATTTGCCGGCTTTATCCCGAAATGAATTTAGTTTATCTTGAGAGTACTATTTTCAACAAGGGAAAAATAATGACAAGTGTAGCTAAAAACGAATTAAAAGATCACTTAATTTGGAAGCATTGGGACCTACCATATTCACGTCACTCAGAAGAAATTTTAAAAATTATAAATGTAAAAGAAGGTGACAAGGTCTTGGACTGCGCAATTGGTGAAGGACGTTATGCAATCCCTATGGCCGCGCAAGGGGCTGATGTTCAAGGAGTTGATAATAGTGACTTTATTATTGAAAGACTTTCTAAAAAAATAAGTGGAAAAGGGTTGAAAATTACAGTTAAAAAGCAAGATCTTCGCGAAAGACTAGATTTTGACGACAATGTTTTTGATATTTCAGCCACTCTTGGAACTATGGTTCATATAGATAAATTTGAACATGTTTGTGAAGAGTTCTATAGAATAACAAAGCCTGGTGGGCGAATTATCGTTGAATTCACTAACAAATGGCACATAACTTCTTTATTAGAAAAACTATATCAAGTGATTGATTTGAAATTTCGTAGTAAGAAGTTTGATAACAGAGTTCCAATTTACTTACGTTCAATGAGTACAGCTAAAAAACCATTCTTAGATAAAGATTGTACAATAAAAACATACGGTTTCTATCCTATTTTACCTAACGCTTTTCCAATTGTAGGAACTAAATTAGGAATCATACAAAAGATCCCAGGCCTATCATATGGTCTTAAAAAATTATCATTCTTGAATAACTTTTGTCAGATTGGAATTTTAGAAATTACAAAGAAATAAAAATTTTTGGGCCAAGTGTATCTAGCACTTGGTCTCTAATTCAAAAATTAGTCTAAAAAATTTGTTCAAATCAATATCAAATCAAATCTGAAATAAATCAAATTTAATTGTCCAATAAATTTATCTCTAAGAAGAAAATTCAAGTAGAAAAATGAAGTCCTCGGTTATCTCTATAGCCTCAATGAAGAGGCCCTTTACCAAAAGGAGAGGTCATGGAGGACTTCATAAGGGTGATTACGATAATCATTCTTTGTTTGCAGTTGGTAACTGCGATCATTGAATTTTTAAAGTAATCTTTAGGGCCAAGTGTTACCAGCACTTGGTCCACCTTATGAATTTTAGCATGGAAAAATTGTTCAAATCAACTTAATTCAAATTCTAAGGACTCTAAGCAATTAGAATAACGAAAAGTAACCGCGTACCTTTTAGAGGAGGTCGTCGTCAACGAGGTTGGGGATAGTCACACTTAAGAGTGGCTCTATTTCCATCGCTCGTTTAATGGCGAAAGTTGCACCTTTATTTCTTGCCCAACTTCTTCTGTTAATTCCGTTATTCACATCCCAAAAGAGCATGGACTTAATTCTTCTATCGCAGTCTTCACTACCATCGAGAACCATTCCAAAACCACCGTTTACAACTTCTCCCCATCCGACACCACCGCCGTTATGGAGAGAGATCCAAGTGGCCCCTCTGAAAGAATCTCCTACGAAGTTTTGTACCGCCATGTCTGCAGTGAAACGTGAACCGTCGTAGATATTTGAAGTTTCTCGGTAAGGAGAATCTGTTCCAGAAACATCGTGGTGATCACGACCAAGAACGATAGGAGCTTTAATCACTCCCTTTCTAATCGCTTCATTAAACGCTAGAGCGATTTCTATTCTTCCTTCACTGTCGGCGTAGAGAATTCGTGCTTGCGAACCAACAACTAATTTATTTTCTCTAGCACCTTCAATCCAAGTTATATTGTCTTGCATCTGTTGTTTAATTTCATCAGGAGACTCTTGCATGAGACCTTTTAAAACGTCACAGGCTATTTTGTCTGTCTTATCTAGATCAATGGAGAGAGAACTTGTACACACCCATCTAAAAGGTCCAAAGCCATAATCAAAACACATGGGGCCCATGATGTCTTGCACGTAACTTGGGTACTTGAAGTCACCATCTTCTTTTAAAATATCAGCACCGGCCCTAGAAGCTTCTAGTAGGAAGGCATTTCCATAATCAAAGAAGTACATACCTTTTGCTGTTAATTTATTAATGGCAACAACATGTCTCTTTAGCGTTACTTGTACTAGAGTTTTAAACTCTTCTGGTTTTTCTGCCATGAGTGTATTTGATTCTTCTAGAGTTAAACCTGTTGGGTAGTAACCACCGGCCCAAGGATTATGTAGTGATGTTTGATCACTTCCAAGCTCTACAAAGATCTCTTCTTTTTCTAAGCGCTCCCACAGGTCAACAATATTTCCCTGGTAGGCGATAGAGACTACTTCTTTATCTTTTTTGGCCTTCTTTATTCTCGGCATAAGCTCGTCTAGGTTATCGAACTTCTCATCCACCCAGCCTTGCTCATGTCTTGTTTGCACTGCTTTTTCATTAATCTCTGCAACGAGACCAATGCAACCTGCAATGACTGCGGCCTTTGGTTGCGCGCCACTCATTCCACCAAGTCCTGCGGTAACGAAGAGTTTTCCCGCCATATCAGTTTCGCCTTTAGAAATTTTTCTGCCAGCGTTTAGCAATGTGATAGTTGTTCCGTGAACAATTCCTTGAGGACCAATGTACATGAAAGATCCTGCAGTCATTTGTCCGTATTGAGTAACACCTAGGGCGTTGAATTTTTCCCAGTCATCAGGTTTTGAATAATTTGGAATCATCATTCCGTTTGTCACTACAACTCTTGGGGCGTCCGAGTGTGAGGGAAAGAGTCCCGCCGGATGACCAGAGTAGAGTGAAAGTGTTTGCTCGTCTGTCATATTGGCGAGGTATTGCATGGTAAGTAAATACTGCGCCCAGTTTTGAAAAACCGCACCGTTACCACCATAGGTGATAAGTTCGTGGGGATGTTGAGCGATGGCATAGTCTAGATTATTTGAAAGCATGAGCATAATCGCTGCAGCTTGTACTGACTTATAAGGGTAGTCTTCAATTGATCTGGCATGAATTTTATAGTCCGGACGAAAGCGGTACATGTAAATACGTCCGTAAGTTTCTAGCTCTTCTTTAAATTCAACTATGAGCTCAGGATGGAATTTCTTATCAAAGTATCTAAGGGCATTTCTTAGGGCGAGTTTCTTCTCTTCTTCGTCTAAGATTTGCTTTCTCTTTGGGGCGTGATTTATTTCAGTCTCATAGACTTTCTTTGCAGGTAATTCTGTTGGAATACCGGTTAAAATCGCCTTTTGAAATTCTTCTCTATTCATATCTATCCTCTAAGTTGTGCCGTATTTTAGCTGTCAAAACACAACTTTTCCAGTGCAACTTAACACAATATGAATAGAGATATTAGAGGTTTAGCTCTAAATTAGCCCGCTTTCCTATATTCTTTGAAATCCGGATCTTGATACGTCGCATAGGGATCAGGATTTTCAGTATACTCAGTGAGATGTTTTAAACATCCTTCCCAGAAGGTTTTATGGTCGTTATAGAACTTTTGACTGGGAATATTAGCGTGAGTGAGGGTGAGTTTAGTTGTTCCTCTGGGACCAGGTGAGAAGTCAAAACTTACTAGGGTATCTTCCACTTCTTGATCACTCCACACCATATCGATATGGGAGTTCTCTCTTATATCAGTGTATTCTCCAAAGTAGTTAAAACTATTTCCTAAATCCGTGTTGATTTCTAGGTGATACTTTCCACCTTTGATGAAGTTGCTCTCAACTTCAGCGGTCCAGTAGTCGTTATTGATAAACCAGTGTTGCATTTTTTCTGGGGACTTGAAGTCACTGAATAAGTCCGCAGCCGAAACATTGAATGTTCTCTCAAAGTGCAGCTCCATAAAAACCTCCTAATAAGAACCTACCCCTATTGTAAGTGCTAAAGGTGGGCCAAGTTTGAATCCTTTAATTATTGGCAGGTTCACTCTGTGATCTTATTTGTAGACGCGCACTACTTCTCTCTAAGTTCTAGTAATTACTCACTTCTTTAATTGAGCTTAAGAAATCACTAAAATGAATTTATTATAATGAATAAGCAAATTTAAAAAGTGGAACGTAAATGAATGAATTAATTTGTGAGTCTGAAAGCTCTACCATTCTAAAAAGTCTTAAGAGTGTTCAAAAAAAGAATGAGCCTTGTCAGGTTTGGCAGACTATTGATGGCAAGCGCGTCTTGTACAATTGTTTGATAGAAATTATTGATCAAGAGCTTAATATGATGTGTGTATCTCCACTAGAGGGTGAAGAACTTTTCCGCTTCTCGCGGGATGTTGTGATTTACTGTCGTTTCTCAAGTCGAGGTCTGCTTTTTAAATCTGATGTATTAAGAAAATCAAACGATCTCGTTTCCTTTTCGCTACCCAAAGAAATTATTTTAGAAGAGAGTAGAGGTAAGGAGAGAAGTACTTTTGGTTCTTTCTCTTCTTTTCATTGTGATATCTCGTTTTCAGAAACTTCTTTAATGAATAATGGGTATAAGATTTTTGATCTCTCGCCCAGTGGAATTTGTCTCTTGGTTACCGATGAAGAGAAGGAATATTTTAAGGTGGGAAGTGAACTCTTTATGAGCTCTATTCAAGGAGTCAGGCTTACAAATAAAACTAGCTGCAAGGTTTGTCACATAAAGAAATCTTCCGCGATTAAAAATAGTGTGAAACATAAGGTGGGAATAGAGTTTGAACCAAAACTCAACCAAGATGATTATTTAAAAGTGATGGAAGCAATTATATAAAAAAAGTGCCGCATAAAGCGACACTTAGTTATTTAGAAATTTTAGATTCTATTAGAACTGTAAGTTCTTTCTCACACCCTCAAGAATAAGAGACTTTGTTGAAATTTGATCTCTTCCTTTTTGCAGAATAAATTCATAAGAACCTTCATTTAAAATAATATGATAAGTTCCATCTGGATTTACTTTATAGTTTTGTAGTGTAGTTCCATCTGCTTTCTTTACGGCAATTTGATAATTTTCTGGAGTTGGGAAAGTTTCATCTAAGATTCCTCTCACTCCTGATCCACCCATTTTATCTAAGAGGTGCATCCAAGCTGGTCTATTTCTCTTAACGGTCTTATCTCTCCACTGAGAGTAGCTAGGTTGGAAACCTTGTGATCTGCTGTTCACTTCTAGTACATAAGGAATCACTTGGTAAGCGTTGTACATCCAATCAATATCAGATCCATCAACTGAGTAGAGTAATTCCCATGCAGTTCCTGGCCCGTAATTAACAAGCGATCCGATTTCTTTTCCGATCCCTTCAACGACTTCTTTCGTGTGAGTTCTCTTACCTTTACATCCCATTGGATAAATTACAATTTCACTGTAAGCGTGGTAACTAATATCAAATACTGGTCTGATATTTTTTACAAGATTCATAAGTGCTTTTGTTTCTGGTTCTGATCCGGCCTCTGGTCCTCTATAAGTACTTGACCACGTCCAACCGGAAGATCCTTTACATGATGACCAAAGGTAAGGGTAGTTTCTATTGATATCAACTCCGTGACCGTAGTTTGTGTTCTTTCTCCACATATTGTCACCATTCCAAACCTTCGCATTCCCATCTACATTTAACATAGGAACAACCCAAATCTCATTTGAGTCTACGTAGTTTTGAATTTTTAAATCACTTGAATACTTCGAAAGAAGAGTTTCAATAATGTCTAAACTGACTTCGGGAGACATGACTTCTCTCGCGTGGTGCATACTGTTGAACAGCAGCGCTGACTCTTCTGTTTCTCTGACACTTACGTTATCTGAAATTTTAAGAGCGTAAATATTTCTTCCTTCAGAAGATTGTCCAATCACATGAAGCTTGGCAATTTCTGGATGAGACTTTTCCCAGCTCTTTAGGATTGTTTCAATTTCACTTGGTGATTTATATTCTTCGTCTACTGCTTTAAAATCTTTCTCTGACTTTTCAGAAACAATATTGAATTTTAAATCTTGTAACTTATTTAATTGTTCTGTTGTGACAAAGATATCTGCCAATTTGTTCTTTATATCAACACCAGCAACATCAACTTCAAGTTCTTGGAGTTTTAACATTCCCGACTTGTAGTCCGTAAACTTTACAGTTGCGTAGCGACTTCTCTTTGTTTCCTGAAATTTATGTTGTGAGTTGGCGCTTACCATACTTGAACTTAGAGTCAGTCCTAGTACTATGGCGAGCGATTGCCATGATTTTGTCATAATGTTCCTCCTGAACTTAGAATTAAAACTATTATCAACCCTCTTTGAATTTTGAACAAATGATGTCATTTAATATTAGATCATTGGAGTGTTATACTCAGCTTCTGTGAGAGTATTTGTTAGTAGCTTTTAAAAGGGAAATCAACTTGAATAGAGGAATGAAAAAACTGATATTTTTAATTCCTATTTTATTATTACTCTCTGCGTCTACTTTCGCTTATGAATGTGAGTTCAAGGTTGAACATTTAGACAGTGTGCGCATCCAGCAGGGACACTTCAAACAAACGGATACTTGTTATATTAGTGTCGCTACTAGAAAGACGCTCCATATGGAGTACCGAAGTTATCTCATGACTTCTCGCGGAAAGTTTCTAGTGTTTAACTCCTTTGGTGAAGGGCCTTCAAGTCAATTCACTGGGGCCCGTGAATTTAACTTCTTTGGTAGAGAGAAGAGAATTAGCTATCAGGTTTTAGAAAATGAAATTGTGGTCAATCTCTCCAATGGGGATCAGCTTTTATTTGATAAGGAAAGCGGGGAACCATTAAGTCTTGGTAGGGGAATTGTTGAATTAGATCCCATGCTTTCTCGTACAAATAATGGTGGAATAGAGCTGCCCAATTACCGTGGATTAGTTTTAGATTCCGGGTTTAAAATGGGCATGTCTCCCAGTTACTACCTCTCGAGAAAGTCTACTTTCAGAGATCAATTCAACAATCAATGCACAGTGGTAAACCGTGAGATCTTCCATAAAAAAGGTGACGAGACTTATTGGGTATACGAAAGTGATAGGGATCTTTATAAGTATTTACAAAAGAGATGTCCTTCGCTAATTTTAGAAAAAAACTAAATAAGGATTATAAAATGGCATCAATATCTGCAAAGCATATTCTGGTAGATCACGAGCACGAAGCAAGTGACCTTTTAAAGAAGCTAGACGAGGGAAAAACCTTTGAAGAGCTGGCAAAAGACTTCTCTAATTGTTCTTCTAAAGACGCCGGTGGAGATCTAGGATCTTTTGGAAAAGGCATGATGGTTCCTGCTTTTGAAAAAGCGGCCTTTGCTCTAAAAGTTGGAGAAGTTTCCGCTCCCGTGAAAACACAATTTGGTTTTCATCTTATTATGAGAACGGCGTAAGTTCGTGATTGATTTTTCTAAGTCTCAGGACTTTTTAACTACAATTTCGAACGCTCTAAAAGAGCAGGGCATCACTCTTTCTGACTACTTCATTGATCACATCTGTTACAGAGTGGGATCAATGGAGCGCTACGAAGAATTAAAAAAAGAATTGTCCCAAGAACATACCCTCTTACATGAGGCGATGGTTTCAAATAGACCCATTGCAGCTTATAAATTAAAAGAACCCATTCTCTTTGCAGGCAGTGAAATTCCTCTCTTAGAACTTCCGGCCCCCAAGCCAGGTTCTAGTTACGAGGAAGGTTTTGAACACGCTGAAGCGGTGATTAAAGAGTCCTTTACTGACTTCGCTGCCAAGTATCCCCATATCGAATTTGACTGGAAGGGGAGCAAGAAGGCCCACAATCCAGAACTTCGCATTAAGTTAGGTGAAGTTGCCATCAAATTTCACCACCTAAGCCTAGAAGAAGTCATCGCCCAGGAGAAATAATCTCTTTATTTCTCCTCCCTCTTTAAGTAAAATATATTGTTAAAACTAATGAGGAAAATATCGTGAGCTGGAAAATTCAAAGCATGGAAGACTACGCGGTGGCGTATCAAAAATCGAAGAAAAACCCAAATGACTTTTGGGCAGATATCGCTAAAACTTTCACTTGGAAGAGAGAGTGGGATTCTGTTCTCTCAGGCTCCATTGAAAATACTGATGTGAAATGGTTCGATGGTGCTGAATTAAATATCACTGAAAATTGTCTAGACCGCCACTTAAAAGAAAGAGGCGATAAAGTAGCGCTACTCTTTGAGGCCAATGATCCAAATGAAGCGGCCCGCACTTATACTTATAAAGAATTACATGAGACCGTTTGTAAGACTGCCAATATGATTAAGGATTTGGGAATTAAAAAGGGTGATAGAGTTTGTCTCTACATGTCCATGGTTCCTGAACTCCTCATTTCAGTGCTCGCCTGTGCCAGAATTGGCGCCGTTCACTCCGTAGTCTTTGGAGGTTTCTCAGCAGAGGCGCTGGCCGGAAGAATTGAAGACTGTGAGTGTAAATTACTCATAACTAATGATGCTGGATTTAGAGGAGCAAAAACTATTCCTCTTAAAAATATCAGTGATGAAGCTTTGGAAAAACCAGGTTCAAAGTGTATTGAAAAAGTTCTCGTACACAAACGCGTGGGTGAGAATGTTTCCATGAAAGAGGGAAGAGATATTTGGTGGCATGATGTTTACGACGCTGCTAGCTCTGATTGTGTTGCAGAAGTCATGCAAGCAGAAGACCCATTATTTATTCTCTACACTTCAGGCTCTACCGGAAAACCTAAGGGCATTTTGCACTCTACAGCCGGCTATATGGTTTGGGCCGCTTATACTTTTGCAAATGTTTTTCAAGTTGAAGAAAACGACACTTACTGGTGTACCGCCGATATTGGTTGGATCACTGGTCATACTTATATAACTTATGGACCACTCTTAAATGGTGCCACCACGACAATGTTTGAAGGGGTGCCTACTTATCCTGATGCGGGAAGATTTTGGGAGATAGTCGAGAAGCATTCCATCTCTCATCTCTATACTGCTCCAACGGCAATTAGAGCACTCATGGCCCATGGAAAAGAAATAGTAGAAAGTAAAAACCTTAAGAGTTTAAAAGTTTTAGGTTCTGTTGGTGAACCCATAAATGAAGAAGCTTGGAATTGGTACAACGAAGTTGTGGGTAAGAAGAATTGCCCTATTGTTGATTCTTGGTGGCAAACTGAAACGGGAGGAATTCTTATTTCTCCTCTGGCCGGAATCACTGAAACCAAACCTTGTTATGCCACGCTGCCATTGCCGGGAGTCTTTCCAGTTTTGATGGACACTGAAGGCAATGAAGTGCCTTTTGGAAAAGGTGAGGGGAATCTGTGTATTAAAACTCCCTGGCCCGGAATGACGAGAGGAATTTGGGGAGATATGGATAGGTTTAAACAAACTTATTTCTCAGCCTACCCAGGATACTATTTTACAGGAGACGGTTGTAAGAGGGATGAGGATTCATTCTATAGAATCACTGGACGAGTTGATGATGTGCTCAATGTTTCTGGTCACAGAATTGGCACGGCGGAAGTTGAAGATGCTATTGGGCAACACCGAGATGTTATTGAAGCGGCCATCGTAGGTTTCGATCACGATATTAAAGGACAGGGAATTTACGCCTATGTGATTACTAATAGATTAGGTGATGAATCTATTAAAGCTGAGATCTTAGCGGCAGTGACAAAACATATTGGAGCGATTGCTAAGCCTGATAAAATTCAATTAGTGCCAGGACTTCCTAAGACTAGGTCTGGAAAAATCATGCGAAGAATTTTAAGAAAGATAGCGGCCCATGAATTCTCAAATTTTGGAGATACTTCGACTCTCTTAGATCCAAGTATTGTAGATAAAATTAAAGAAGGGGTTTTATAAAATATACTGAGCGAGGCGAATCATATGTCTAACGGCAAAGATAGTTTCTTCCTCGCTCTTCTCATACTGACTACCAATGAGTTCTATGGTTCGATCAGGAATCATAAGCGCATTGCAAGGCCTGTTCACTCCTTCAATAATTTGCTCTCTGGGGTGACCAAAACTTTCTGCTAGATTTCTTAGAAAATCAATTTCTTCTGATCCGTCCTGTGCTCCAAAGTGAAAGACTCCATCGCCTTTCTTTAGAAGAACTGCTGCCATCATATCGGTCATGTGGTTTGTGGCCAAGCGATTTTGCAACACTCCTGTATCAACAGTCATGCTTTCACCACTTAACATCTTTTCTAGAAAGAGTTCGGTTCTAGATTTACTATTAGGTGCCCAACCATGGGTGGCGCCAAAACGAAATATTGAAAAATTTTGCGCAGACTTAATTAATTCTTTTTCACAAGAGGCCTTGTATTGCCCGTACTCTGAAGAGGCATTGGCAAGTTCATCTTCGTAGTGTTCAGTTTCTACATTGGCGTCTAGCGCATTGAATGAAGAGAAGAAGTTATAGTGAAAACCTAACTTATTTGAAGAATCTATAAGGTACTTATTTAATGTTATTCCATCAGCAAAGGGACCTCTAGTCATATTGATAACAATAGTGGGTGAGAAGCTCGTAATCTTTTTTTCGATAATATCAATTTGTGAACTATCAGCTTCAAAAATATCGATGTCGTGTTCAGGTCTATGGGACACACAACTTCCTAGAAACTGGCAATCATCAAAGTGCTTTCTAAGAGAAGTTATCAAGTAATGTGCGATCCAACCTGAGCTACCAAGTATTAGTATTTTATTCATGCCATAGAGTATAAGCATAAAAGTCAATTAAGGCGAATATCGCTTACCTTGAAAGGTTCTGCCTACAAGGTAAAAAGTGCCCTTAGGGAAGGGCCAAGGGAGGAATATTTTCTGAATAAATAACTTTTCCTGTTTCATCTAAAACGATAGTTACCGGTAAGAGTTCTACGCCCCAGGATTTAGATACTTTTCGTGATTTATCCATGAGTACTGTGTAGTTGAATTTATTTCTTTTGAGAAATCTTCTTATCTTCTTCTTTGAATCCCCGGCACTAATCGCCAAGAAACGATACTCTGAAGCCTTGGGGTCAAGTTTGAGTCTGTTAAGAATAGGTAACTCTTTTATACAACTAGTACACCATGTGGCCCAAAAGTTTATAATTGTCTTCTTTCCTTTAAGACTTGCGAGAGTGACCTCTCTATCTTCAGCGAAAACTTTTAAAGAAAACTCTTTGGGAGAGTAGAACTTATTAGAAAGCATTAGAGGAATAAGAAAAACTAAGAGATATTTACCCATGTACGCCTCTTTGAACGACTTGTTGGAAAGATCTATATGATCTTCTAGATTGATGACATTTACCAGATTGATCTACGATAAAACCAAATTGTTTGGATCGATTTAAAGCACGAAGACCTTCTGGGATAGAGAGAGTACTTATGTAAGTTCCCCATATATCACACTCCATTGTAGTGGCCCCAAGAATTGTTACAGAAAGAGGGAGGTTCAAGTGAGTGGATTGAATATGATCTCTCTTCTTATATTGCCCACTAGTGGCCACGGCGGAGTTCTTAATTTCAATTTGTCCTATGGTGTTTTTCAGATTAAAGGGATTTGTTATACCCACGCGCCAAGCTCTAGGAGCATTTGGATGAGAATGAGATTTTAGATCACCTGAACCGTTGATGAGAAAATTAATAAGTCCATGACTCACTAAAAAATTGTGAACTACATCTACAGCGTATCCCTTTCCCATTCCTCCCAGCGAGATTTTCATTTCACTGTAGGGGAGATAGACTTCAAGATTGTCTTCATCAACTTCAATTAAACTCGCATCTCTAAAACCTTCAAGTCCAAGAAAGGCAATATTGAAATTACCATCAGTCTCTCGGTAGTACTTCTTTGCTTTTAAAAGTATATCAATGCACTCTCTAGATACTTTTACTTTGTCAGTACCAGCTTGGTCATTAATTTTATTAAAAGGACTGTCTTTAAAAACGCTGAAGTAATTTTCTATTTCGATAGCTTTTAGAAAAGCTTCTTCTATTAATTCAAGGCTTCTTTCTTTTGAGAGATGAGTCTGGGGGTAACACTTGATATCCCACATACAATTCATAATTTTCTTTTGAACTTGTATTAACGAAGTCATTAGTACACTGCTCCTAAACCAAATTGTGATGTGAGGTAGGAGAGTTTATTAGATCTATTATAATAGTAAGCTCCAGCAGTGAGATAAACATTATCAATTGGCATGAACATGGTTTTCATAGGTCCTAGTTCATAACCGTAGTGAACGCCCACTCGGTGGGAGGAGAAATCTTCTAGGTCACTATCACTGGTGTGATGAGTAGGAATTGTTGTAAGTGTTCTAGCGAAGTATTCAACGGAGCTCTGATCATGGAACCTGTAGGTCAAATCCAAGAAACCATCCTCTTCAAAGATAGAAAGTCTTAGAGAGCTTTCAATACTATTGGCCTTTAATTTCCAAGTGTCATGGTAGTAGCGATACTTTAATGAAGCCGCTAATTCATCATTAAAAGCGTGTACCCATTGTCCGTAGTAGGCGAAACGCTTTCTAGTCTTTGGTAAACTTTCTGCAACTCTAACACCATTAATGAGGGTGGAGTTTCTAATGCTCTCAAGAGTTCCTTCTTGAAAAATCACTGTAGCACCAGCGGAGACGATATCGTTTCTTGTCAGGAGCTGAGAAGCATTTGTGTCAAAAGAGTAAACTCTCTTGTCTTTAAAATCTGTCGTGAGCTCACTAACATAATCGAACTTTTTTACAGAATCTATGAAGGCCTGCCCGCTCATGGTGAGGGTGAAGTTATCTTCTGCAAATGATCCTGTCCAAGTTAAGCCCGCATTAAAGCTCTTATAATCGTACTCAGAACTAAAAGCTATTCTTGGTGTGTAAATAGAATTACCCACCTGTTTTGAGTAAGCTAGGCTGGCGGAAGTTCTAGTTTGACTTCCAATCCCTTCGCCAGATTGTCCTGTATTTCCATCGAGAACTGTATCAGACTCTGCGGTCCAAATATCAATTGCTGCATTGAGAGTGAGGTTTGTAGTTTCATCAATCTGATGACTTAGAAAAAGCATAGGTTCAAACACCAAAGCGTCTTCATTACCGAGACCGTCAAAAACTTGTGCTCCATTTTTGGAAGTTTGCGAGTAGAGATTAAAGAGAAGTTTTGCCGTCCAAGTTTTTGGTGCGAGCATTTCTGCCATGGTATTGGATAAGAGAATGAAAGTTGTTCCTAGGATAAAGAAAATTTTCTTAGTTACAACCACAACCACCACCTACAGAAGAACTTCCTCCTGCTGCACCTTCTCTATAACTATTAATTTCTTCAAGAAAAGCTTGTTCTTCCGGTTTGGGATCAAGCTGCATTATTTTAGATGACAATCTTCCTCGGTCAATCTGTTTCACATTGGCGCAGGAGGAGAAGATCAATAATAGAAAAATCCATTTTAGCATTAGAGACTCTTTTGTTTTTACGGAAAACTTGTTGAACCGTTTCAAATAATTATACAATTTCTCTATGAAAATTCTATTACTATTTCTTCTTTCAATTCAAGTTAATGCATCATTCAATAAGTCCTCTAGTCTCACTACTAATCAGCCAGTGATCCCTAAGCGAGAATTTTTTAAAATACTCACTCATTTAGAAAATGAATTTCAGTACTTAGCAAAAGAGCAGGGTGAAGTATTAAATATCTTAGGTGGTTGGTCGGATAGATCTGCTGATATGGCCTTCGCCAGAAGATGGGACACAGCTCAAGTACTCATCTTTAGAGGCATGGCCCACAGAAGAGAACTTGATAGGGATGCTTTGATATTAATTATCTGCCATGAAATTGGTCACCTCTATGGAGGGACTCCTTATTCTAACCTTGCCAATAAATTATCCTTAGAAGGACAGGCCGACTACTTTGCAACGCAGACTTGTCTGCCTCACGCTCTGTTGAGTTATAAAAATGAAAATCTTGAAAAGAGAATTGATCAGGCCATGTTAAATGTTGGAAAATTTCTCGCTAATAATAGAAGGATAAATCATCCAAGTTTTGACACTCCAGACACTACGCAAGTAGAGCAGATGTTAAGAACTCACCCTGAACCTCAGTGTCGTTTGGATACTTATGTTGCAGGATTATATTCTCTTGGAAGACCAGCTTGTTGGTTTAGGGAAAATTAAATAGTGAGCTCAGATTCGAGCTCACTTAAATATTTTAAAGTAACTTCTTTGTACTTTCTAATCTTGTTTTAATTCCTTTTAAATAATCACTTATATACTGACCAGAAGCAGTTGTGTAACTATAAGAATCCATGATCTCCGCTTGAATATCATTTCTAATACTTTCAATTGCTCTTCTAGCATCAGGGCCTGAAATATTTGAAGAAGTGTAAATAAGTTCATTACTCACTTCTGTAATCACTGTAATGTAGCTGCTGATTCCGTACTTAGTACTTGAAATTAAATTTGGAATATAACTATCTGCTACGGCAATTGCAGCATCAATTTCTTTTTCTGCTTTTGTACTTGAAGCTGTAGAGTTAGTTGAACCCGCAACTTCATCACTTCCACTCATTTTAAAAGTAAGCGTTTGATGACACTCAACCATTCCATCATATTCTTTAATACAATCAAAATCACTTAAAGCTAATTCTACTGAAAAAGCTTCGTTATCACTGGCCACACCAAATTGACCAAAAATACCTCCACCGAATTGTTCTAATTGCTTATTGTATAAACTCTGGTAAATATCTTTATCAATAACTAGGTCTTTAATCTTTCCAGTAAATGACTTCTTAATTTTAGCAGTCACTACTTCATCAATACCATCCGCCTCGTCAATTAAGCGCACAGAATGTTTATCAACTATGATAATTTTCATATCTGTATTTCGATCATATTGAGCAGGTTGGGATTCATTAATAGTCACTGTTTTTCCATCTTGTTTGACAACTCCAGTGACTTCCAATTCCATGCTTGCGTGAATTTTCTTAAGTGTATTTGATGAGACTTTTTCAAATAGAACTTTTTGAAAAGCTTTAACTTCAATATCAACAGTTACGGCAAATGAATTTGCACAGGCGAGTAGCGCCAATGCTGCGACGGTTTTCTTCATGGTAATCTCCTATAAATATTTTTTACAGATTAACACTTCAAGAAATTTTAGTTGTGAGCTTTGAAATAATTTCTAGGGGCGAACAATACTTAGACACTGATTTAAGCTAGTTAAATCAGTGTGTTATAAGTATGTTCTAAGATTTAAAGAGAAGCCATTTTTACGAGCATAGAGAGAACACTCTTTGCCGAATCTGCATTCAATTCCTTAGAGTAATTAGTGAGCAGTTTTCTTCCAATGATATTACAACCGATGAAAGAGAATTGTGCCTCCATAGCGCTTAAAACATATTGTCCACCGCCACCACTGTGAGTTCCAAGAGCAATAGGTTTAGCATTAAAGGCATCTCGCCAATTTTCATTTCCAGAGCGACTTATCCAAGCGATGGCATTATTAAGTGCCGGTGGCACGGAACCATTATACTCGGGAGCTAAGAAGATAAAACCTTGGTTAGCAATGAATTTATCTGAAATCGTAACGGCATCTTTTGGTGTTCCATTTTTTTCTTCTTTTGAAGAATAGAGAGGTAGATCAAAATCAGAGAGTTTGATCACTTCAAAGTTGGCTTCAAATTCCTTAGAGATTTCTAATATAGATTCAGCTAGCTTAAAGTTATTTCCGTCACTTGCAGCAACAATTAATATATTTGGTTTCATATTTTCCTCCAATTTGGATTTTACTTAAGTATCTTCTTTTAATATCGTTTTAATTAACAAAAAACAATTTATAAATGACGCATTTGTTAGACAAGAGTTACTCTGCCACAAGATTTAGAAATGTTGCGGGAATAGCGCAGTCAAAATTAAAGTCTTCGCCTTCTATAGATATTTTTAAGTTAGAGGCATGTAGCGCCATTCGCTTAAAGTCATAGCTACTAGCAATTTTATCATTATACTTCTTCTCTCCATAGCGAGAGTCTCCAATAACGGCATGTTTATTTAGAACTGCGTGTCTTCTTATTTGATGCGTTCGTCCGGTTTCAATTCTTAATTCTAAAAGAGAAAAGTAGTTATTCTTTTTCAAGCAACTCCAATGGGTGATGGCTTTTTTCAAAAGAGACTTAATTCCTGCAGGGTTCTTTCTTCCTTGCGCTTTTTCTGAAAGGGAATTTCTCCATTGACCTTGCTCTTCATTCATCTGTGCTCTGCAGACTGCTGTATAAGTTTTCTGAGCATCCTGCAGTGCCGTTTGCAAAGTAGAAGTGAAAGAGTTCTTCTTAGATAGGAGGAGCAGACCACTAGTCTCTTTATCAATGCGATGGGCAGCCGAAATATCAATTCCACTCTTTTTGAAGTGATCAATGACACTGCCTTCTTCATTATGAACACTCACACCAGGAGGCTTATTAATGATCATCCAATTTTCTCTTTCTTCTATGATTTCAAACATAGTTTAATATGGCATGAATTTAAGGTTGATACAACTGACATGCTCGGGCTAAGATGAGTTATGAGTAAGAAAATTATTGAAAAATTTAAAATGCTCTCTCACCCTGAGGGAGGATACTACGCTGAGACTTATAGAAGCGTTGATGTGACAACAACTGAGTTTGGAGAACGTTCTCTTTGCACGGGAATCTACTTTCTCTTAGAGGCCTTAGACGTTTCACATTTACATAGAATTAAGTCTGATGAAATGTGGCACTTCTATGATGGAGATCCTCTAGTCATTGTTGAAATTGATGAAGCGGGAAAACTTATTTCGACAATTCTTGGCAGGAACTTAGAGAATGGGGAAGTTCCACAATATGTGGTTAAGGCCAATCGTTGGTTTGGATCTTATCCCGCCAAAAATTCTAAATTTTCCTTTGTTGGATGCACCGTCTCTTTTGGATTTGATTTCGCAGACTTCGAAATGGCCAAGCGGGATGAGCTTATCGCAGAATTTCCAGCTCATAGAGAAATTATAACTAAACTCACTTAGCTCTTCTCTTGTAAAAATTAATAAGCTCAGTGGCCTGCTTAAACTTAATATGAAAGTTGGTATAAATAATTTTTCCTTTTGGAGAAATGATCACAACCCAGGGAGTTCCCCTTGTGTGATACTTCTTCATAAGGAGTGAACCTCGAGTGTTGCCTGACCCTCCATCGTCGTGGGCCATGGGAATTTCTAAATCAAACTGTCTTCTAATTTTTCTAAGTTTACTTTCATTATTAATACTAAAACCTTCAAAGACTGTTTGTACTGCAAGGAGCTTGACCTTATTATCTAATTTATATTGTTCTGAAAGTTTCTTAATCATAGGCAGTCCTTCAGTTAAACAACCGGGACACCAAGATTGAAAGAAGTGGAGGTAAATAACTTTTCCTTTAAAATCTTTTAGGTAAATGGGAGACATGATTTGATGAGAGCTGTCATACCATTTGAAGGTCTCAAACTCAGGCGCAACTTTACCCAGCATCTGTTGTGCGTGGCCCAAATTCATGAGCAAAAATAATATTACTATTAACATTTTCTTGACTTTCACTGTGATCCTCTAGAATCTATTATAGCATCAAAAAAATCCAACTTAAGAGAATGAATTCATTGAAAAATGTCCCTACTCAAAAAATTTATTTATCAGATACTTTTAAGAGGCTTAAGCGCTCTAGTGTTTGCTCTAAGTTTGTTTTAAAAGATCATGAATGGGATTACTTGGCGAATCGTGGGCTTGATGCAATTCTACTAGAGGGGAGAACTCTTCTCATAAAGAGATTTTCGCAAGTTGATAAGTCTCACTCTTGTAAGAATGAACCTCTCCGTCATCATCCAATTTTTGTCGCTCTCCACGGTACTGGAGCTTGTTGTCGCAGGAGCCTTTCTAAGTGGCACGGTATTCCAAAAGATATTGAACTCAAAGAAAAAGATATTTTCTTTATTCTGCTTATTTTAAAGGAATGGTTTATCCGTCAAGAGCGTCCATTGCATTTTCTAGAAACAGAAAAAGAACAACTCTCTCTATTTTGCAGTTAACAGGCAAAAGTAGCTTTTCTTTAGATTTTTTGTAGAGACTGATTTACACTTATCCCATGTCAAATTGTAACTCACATGGCCACGGCCATCATCATCACCACCCCAGTGGTAGTAAAAATATACTAATAGCTTTCTTCCTTAACTTTGGATTTGCTATAATCGAATTTATTGGCGGTTACTACACAAATAGTATGGCCATCTATTCAGATGCTCTCCACGACTTAGGAGATAGTACAGCTCTTCTCATGTCTTACTTCTTTGAAAAGTTTTCAAAGAAAAATCCGGATAAGAAATATACCTACGGTTATAGAAGATTCTCTTTATTGAGCGCCTTAATCAATGCGGTTATTCTACTCTTGGGTTCTGTCTTTGTTATTAAAGAGTCTATAGAGCGACTCTCTAATCCCGAGCCAGTAATGGTTGAGGGTATGTTTGCTCTTGCGATCCTAGGGGTCGCAGTAAACGGTTTTGCAGCTTACCGCATGTCTAAGGAAGACGGGATTAACCAGAGAATGGTCATGTTACATTTGATGGAAGATATTCTTGGTTGGGTTGCTGTGTTAATTGTCAGTGTTATTCTCTATTTTAAGCCATGGTTTATTCTCGACTCAATTCTCTCTATTCTTGTTTCTCTCATGGTTTTAAAGGGTGTTTATCACGGATTGAAGAGAGTTGTGACGATTCTCATGCAGGCATTTCCTACGGGACTTAGTATGGAGAAAGTGAAGACTGAGCTCTTAAAGGTCAAAGACGTGTTGGATGTTCACTATATTCAAGGATGGTCTATGGATGAGGAGTCACACTCTTTAACTTTTCATGTTTGCGTCCCAGATGCCATGACGGTTAAGGAATTAGACGCCACAAAGATCACTATTAAGGCGCTATTATTTGATATGAATATAACGGACTCGGTCATTGAATTTGAAGGGCAGAGTCACAATTGCGAGCAGAACTAAATCAGCTTTAGTTACAGTTGGCGCGTATTTCGAATAATCAGATAGTTAGAAGGATAATAAAGTCAATTGAAGACTTGAAAAAACGTACAAAAACGATTAATTTCATTAGGTTGATATTGTAAACATTTAACAGGGGTTCAAGTCGTGGCCAGTGGTTCTCGTCATAGAAGAAAACACAATAAGGGTAGACGTAAAAGAGGTTCTAAATACAGAAAGAACTTACGTCTTCGTAAAAAAGAAAGAAGCTAAAAGCTTAGGCTTTCAGATCATAAAGGGCCCTTCAATCTTGAAGGGTTTTTTATTTTTTGCCCACAATTAATTGCCAATCAAATATCTCTTTCACTTAATCTAACAGCCTAATATTACAGTCACCAAGTCTCATAGCTATTTAAATTTATGGAGTTTTCCATACTTGAGTTAAATTATAGAAATACTATTTAGCTCCGATAAGGAATATATGAATTTTAAGTACCTCTTTCATTTCATTCTTTTAAGTCTCCTTGTCATGCCGCAAGCGTTTTCACTTCCAAACTTTTCCGGAAAAGATGAGGATCGCGATATTCAATTTAATATTTTTAAATTGGGTGGAGGACTAATTGATAGTTCAGTGATGAGATTTTCTAAATGTGCTGGTGGAAATACTTCGGGGACACTCTCAGACTTAGTCGATAATACTACTCAATTAGACTGTAATAATCACACTCAGATTAAACCTTTTTGTCGTTGTGTAAATTTAGTTGCTGGCGGGAAGGTAGATAGAAAGGGAATTAAAAAGAAGCTAGAAAAGCAATACTTTGATTACTTAAAAAATCATGAACAAGTAAAAAAGGACTTTTTAGAAGAGAAGCTTTTTGAAGAGTATGTTCAGCTCACAAGTTTAATGGAAGATAAGAGTAGTTGTGCCCCAGAATTGGCAGAAAAATTTGATGAAATGCGCGAGATTTATTCTCAACAACAGGCAGGTTCTCCTAAAGTTCCGAATCATTTCGTAAACGGGACTTCTTTGGCCAACCAAGTTGGGTGGTTTGATGTAGACGGAATGGGTCCAGTTGCTCATAGTCCGGACATGAAAATTTACAAAAAAGCTGAAAGCAATAGTGGAATAGACAATTTTGAAGAGGTCTCTCTATTTTTAAAATCTATTATAAGTAAGTATCCAACTATGGATCAGATGGACTTAGATACGGTTGATTATATTATCAAAGAAGAATTTTCTCTTCATGGTGGTGATCTCATATGCACTGACTCATATCATACAGCGATTTACAGGCATACGATAATAGGAGCAATCATTGAAAAAGGTGCAGTGGAGGAGTTTTCTGATGCACGTAATAGTAACCTTTTAGGAAGTATTGCATATCCCTCAGAAGTAAGATCAATTGGGGAGCATATAAAAAATGAATTACAGAATAATATTAACTTAGACTGTAGTGAGTTAAATAAGAAGTTTCTACGTTTTCAAGACTCTAAAGCGTCATCTAATGAAGCCTCTTCTAAGTCATTTGATGATTACGTTCATTCTACTGTAATGATTGATGCTTATAAAGGGGATGGCATTTATAGTTTTAATAATTTTGTAAAAGAATTCATTGTATCTAACGATCTCATTGATTTTGCAAACCAAAGGTTTGAAGCCGATATCTATTTCTGTCATAAGAATAATCTAGATGATCTATCAGAAAGAATCATTGCCGATAAAATTAAGAACGAAGAAAAATTTGCAAAACTACAAGAGTTATTAAAACGGGATACTGAACTAACGAACGATATTTTTGATATGGAATCAGAGCTTGATAGAGTTGAAGTTAGAATAAGAGGCGAAGAAGAGAGTAGAGAGCAACTTCAAGAAGAAATTCTAAGTTTAAGGGCTGAAAATAAAGACATCAAAGATAAAGTTGATTCAGGAACTTTGACTCATGAGCAGTTGAGTTCTGCAAATAAGAGATTTGGAGAAAATAAAGGAAAAATTAGAGAAAATATTCGTCAAATCCGAATTGATACTTCTTCGATCACAAGAAATAAGAATAATGCTAAAACATTAAGAACAGATCTAGGTGGTCTTGTTGCAGGAAGGGTTGCAGTAGGAAAGTCTATGACAGATATTTTAGATGGAGATAGTAATGCTACCAATCTAATGGTTCAAAAATCTAGGCAAGCAATTTTTGGAAAGCCAAAAATAGTCACTTATGATTTAAATACGAAACGTTATACAGCAAATAGTAACTTTGCGAAAGAGCATAAGAAGTTTAATGAGAACCCGTTTGCGGCCTTAGACGATATTAAAGGATATAAGGCAGCAGAAGAGAAACTAGCTAAAACTGGAAAGAATACCTTATCTAATTTCTTTAAAGCAGCTCCTAAAGTTTCTACACCAAAATTTAAAATAAGTTCCAATCCATTTAATATTAATAAAGTGAGTAAGGTATCAAAAAAAATACAAGATACGCCAAGTGATAAATTATCTTCTCAAGAGAAAAATATTCAGAAAAAACTAAGTGCCCTTGATGCTTATGAAAAGAGAATAGATGCAAAAGTTCAGAACTTTCAAAAGGTAAATTCTACAGTAAAGAGTAGCCCTAAAATTTCTAAACAAGATGAAAGTATCACTTCTTTAAAAGAAGAGATTAAAAATGTAAAAAGAGATAGAGAGGAATTTTCTAGAAAAATTAAAGCGATACAGAACAAGAGCACTAATAAGACTTCAACCACAGTTGTTGAAAAGTCTCCTAAGGACGAAGATTCATCTCGTGATGCATTAGGAATAATTAAGTCTGGTGACTTTAGGAAACCAAGTGCGAAAGGGACAAGTGTAGCAAATAAGGTTGCGGATAATGTGCTTGCAGATTTTAAGTCACTTGCTCCTGTTGTGGCCGGTAATCAAGATATTGGAAAATCTACTACTCTTATCAGTGGAAATAACACGACAAGGCTAGAAGGACTGGCTAGTCCCTCTAAAGAGAACTTTTCTCTAGATGATTCCAATGTATTTAATGACACCGTTCTTAGTGAAAATGATTTTAGTGAACTTTCTGGATCTCTTGATCCACAACTCTTAGATAAATACTCTATTAAAGAAGGTGAGTATATCTCTGTGGATAATTCATCTGGTCGTATCATCTATAATCCAATCTTCAAAAATGGAAAAGTTGTTAGGTTTGAAAAAGTGAAAGTCCTTTCAAAAGAAGAAGTCTTGATTGCTCATAAGAAAGAAAAAGAGAAGATTCAAAGAATGAAGTACGATATTGTTAAACATGCAGATCTCGTCAATCTGTTCTCCGGTATATTGAGAAGGTAAAGAAACCTATCATTCCACTTTATTACTTTCTATAAAAAAAATTAAAACAATCCAATTTAAACTATCTTATCCTGCATCAAATACATTTTTGCAGGATTCCAAGATGAACAAATTCAAGCCTATCTTAAAAATTAATTTCTTCTCACATATTTTAAAAATATATCGATAAGAAAGAAATAATTTTTCTTAAAATTAATAGAAGTCTAAATAGGGAGAACTACGATGTTAAAAATTCTTACGACCACCGCTTTTACTATGGGCCTAATGTTCAATGCCAATGCATTAAATATTGGTCAATCTTGTGCCTTAAAGGGGCCAGCAAGTGCACTAGGAAAAGAAATGCAAAGGGGAGCAGCCGCTTACTTTAAAGGTACTAGTATTAAACTTGAAACTATGGATGATAAGTATGAGCCAAAGTTATGTGTAAAGAACACGAAGGCATTTTTAGCTAAGAATGTTGATGCACTATTTGGATATGTAGGAACTCCAACTTCAAAAGCTTGTGCTCCTTTGGCCATGGCCGCGAAGAAGATCTACTTTGGTCCTTTTACTGGAGCAGGATTTCTAGCTGATGCTAAGAAGAATCCTTATAGCTTCAGTGTAAGAGCTAGTTATGATGCTGAAACTGAAATGATGGTGGATGCTCTTGTTAAAAAAGGAATTAAGAAAATTGCCATCTTTATTCAAGATGATGGTTTTGGTGCTGTTGGGAAATCAGGAGTGCTTAAAGCTTTGAAGAAACACGGACTCTCTCTGGCGGGAGAAGGTCGTTATAAGAGAAACACTATTGCTGTTAAAGGTGGTGCAGATAAAATTATCGCTTCTGGAGCTGGTGGAGTTATCACCGTTGGTGCCTATAAGCCGTGTGGAACGGCCATTAAATATTTGAGAAAGAAAGGATTCAATGGTCCCATTATTAATATCTCTTTTGTAGGGAGTAAGGCACTAGCTAAAATAGTTAAAGGCAAAGCTGACAATGTCTTTGTTTCACAAGTAGTTCCTAATCCATGGGATGCTTCAATTCCAATTGTTAAAGAATACCAAAGTAAAATTGGCGGTAATTACGGATTCATTAGTTTGGAAGGATATATTACGGCAAAAATATTTGAAATTGGTGTAAAGAAAGCTGGAGCTAAAGCTACCAGTTCAGACGCGCTTAAAACTGCTTTTGAGACTATAAATACAGATTTAGGTGGAATTAAAGCGACTTTTGGGCCAAATGATCACCGTGCTCTAGATAAAACTTACTTAACGAGGATCAATACTGATGGTTCTTTTACTTATGTAAATGGTCTTTAGTACCGATAATTAGTTAAGAAGATGTAAAAATTGAGGTAAGGGCACAATGAATTTATTTAAAAAGTTATCGTTGAAAAGTAAAATTTTAACTTTGTTCTTTGTGATCATTACCTCTTTTATCCTATTAAATGTAGCGAGTATTATTAAAATTCGTACAATAGCCTCGCTGCTTAATACAGAGTCTGATGTTGATAAGATTCAAAAGCTTTCTTTAACTCTAAGTAAGGTTCAAGAAAATCTGCAATTCCTAGTTCTAAACTCTAGTTCTGGTGATGGCATGGAATCTGATAAATCTAAGAAAACTGTTCTAGAAGTAGAGAAGAGCTGGACAGAATTAGACAAAATTGAATTCATTAAGACGAACTCATCGATCCAAGAGAAGTATAATGCATACAAGAGTGATTACTTAAGTACACTTACATTACTTAAAGAAGACAGCTCTCTTGAAGCGGCAGAACAAATCTTAACTAAACTTCCTGTTTCTTATTCAAATTTTCAAATTAAATTAAATGACGACCTAGAAAAAGAATTTAAATCAATTGAAAACGCAAATGTAAATACCAATGAGTCTATTAATCAATTTAATACGTTCTTAATCATAACTTCAGCTGTCCTATTTGTTGTCTTTGGTGCTCTTGTTCTCTTCTTTTTAAAATTGATAGTTAAACCATTGGAGCATATTCAAAAGACACTCAATCACGTCTCAGGAAATGTTCAAACTAATTCGGATAAGTTAGAGGATAATTCTTCGCTCTTAGAGCAAGGCTCCGTTAAATTATCTTCGAACCTAGATGCGACTTCTTCTACTTTAAATGAATTGTTAATGATGCTTAAAAAGAATATTGAAGAAATTAACGTTGCTACCAAGAACTCTGAAGAGTTAGAGGTCTCAGCTCGTAATGGTATTTCAGCTGTTCAAAATATGTCAGAATCAGTGAATGAAATAGATCATAATAATCAGAAAATGATGAGTGTAACCGGCGAAGTCGGATCGAGCTTAGAAGAGATTATTACTGTTATTGCAGAAATTGGTCTTAAGACTAATGTTATAAATAGTATCGTATTCCAAACGAAACTACTTTCTTTTAATGCTTCCGTTGAAGCTGCTCGCGCAGGAGAGTATGGAAAAGGATTCTCTGTAGTTGCTGAGGAGGTCGGAAAACTGGCCCTTGAGAGTGGGAATGCAGCTGCTGAAATTGCAGCTCTGCTAGATCAAAGTACTGTTAAGGTGAAACAGATAGTTGAAGATTCAAATTTAAAGATGAGTGCTGTGACTAGTGAAAGTGAAAAGAAGGTAAAAGAAGGTTTGGAGAGAACAAAGGAATGTGGAGTTGTTCTCGATGAAATTATTCATAAGGTTACACACATGCGAGATGTCGTTCATAGAATTCATGACGCTTCTAATGAGCAAAGCCAAGGGATTAGTACTGTAAATAATAGTATGGACGAACTTGAAGGTGTAATTAGAAGCACTAATGAGATATCGACCTCTACGTTGGATCTCTCAAATGAGCTTGGTGGGGAATCTAATAGACTTCGAGAAACATTTGAAAACCTAAAAGGTCTTCTCTCGGGTGTAGAGAGTTCTTATTCTGTTGAAACGGTACAAGATCTTGAACTCTCTGATGAGTTTAATGAACATGAATATGAGGATGTTGAAGAAATAAAGGATGAGGCATCTTAGAATAAAAAAAGGGCACTTCCAATGTGCCCTCTGGGTTATCTTGAATTTCTAATATAAATTAATCATTACTACTTGTTCTACGAGAATTTCTCTTCGTTTGGCGATATTCTTTTCTATCTTCTCTTTTTTCCTGTCTATATTCTTTTCTATCTTCTCTTTTATCTTGTCTGTACTCTTTCTTCTCTGCTTGTCTTGCCAACTTATATTCTTCTCGGCTTAAGTCTCCAGAGCGTAACTCTTTACGATCATCTTTCTTTTCTTGTTTAAATTCACTTCTGGCTTCTCTTTTATCTTCTCTATATTCTTTCTTATTCTCTCTACGCTCTTGTCTCATATCCTTTCTTTGCTCTCTCTTCTCTTGGCGCATTTCATCGCGTCTACCTTGCCTTTCATTGGCGAGAGATAGGGGAGAAAATAAGGATGCTAAGAGAGTAAAGGTGATTAACTTCTTCATAAATTCTCCACATTAGTTTTTTGACTTTTACTAGCCTTACTATAGCAACGATTGAGTTTGAATAAGGTGTCATAATTTAAAAAGATGTAAGTCTTCGAAATTTAGGGATTTCTTAAAATAATTTAAGAGGTAAGAAAAGATGGGCCAAGTGATTGTGCCCATCTTCTGTGGTGATTAGTTTATTGTTGTTTGTGATTTTAAACGTTTATATAAGCTTAATCATCTAAGAATTCTATTAAGCCAGTTTCTCCATTCATACGAATCTTATCACCGGTTTTTATTTTCTCAGTAAGGCCCTTAATGCTCACAATGGTAGGGATTCCCATCTCTCTTGCCACAATTGCTGAGTGAGAGAGTAAACCTCCACGTTCCACCAGTAGTGCCTTAGCTGAAGGGAAGAGTGGCACCCAACCTGGGTCTGTTCTCATGGTGACTAAGATTTCTCCATTTAGTGAGAGATCATCATCAGGAGACATAATGAGTTTAGCCACTCCTTCTATAACTCCTGCACAACAAGGAATACCTTTTAGGCAACCTTCTGGTACATCGGTGAGATCAATCTCTTCTTCCGGTGGCATGTGATTATTTTGCCAGTACACAGGACCTCTAGTATGAAATCTTGGTGCTGGATCTATTTCTTCGAACCTTTCATATTCACTTCTTCTTAGGGCCACTAGCGCTTTAAAGTCGAGCACAGTACAAAAGCCTTCGAGGGAACCTATGAGTTCTGGAAGTGTTAAATAGAAGATGTCTTCATCTTTATTTATAATTCCACGGTTGGCGTAATCAGCACCTATGGCGTAGAACATTCTTCTTACTATTCCGTAAACTCTAGTTCTACAAAATCTTGTATTCTCTCTATTTCTTACCGCTTTTCTAGCATGCTTTAGAGACCACATGAAAATGATTCTCTTTATACCACTTACAGAAGAGTGGGCCTTCTTTTCAGCTTCTTCTCTAACTTCTTTCTCTCTCTTTTCTAAAGACTCAATTGAAGGGATTTCATTATTTAAATGGTTCTTTAAAAATGTAAAGAGGGAGTGTGGATTGTGAGTTAAATCTCTTTGTTCTAGTTTCATCTCACTCATACAACGAAAACCAAATTTGTCTATGTAGGCTTCGATATCATCGAAAAAGCTTGTAAATCTTGATTGTCTAAGTTTCTCATGACATTCAGAACTAGGTGTTTCTATAATTAATTTTCTAAGTTCTGGTTCCTTGTCTATTTTTCTTGCCATGCGAATGACTTCTCTTGTGGGCTCAGCTGATTCTAAATTTCCATCGCCGCAGAGTAGATCATTTTGAAATCCTTCTCCATGTTGAGGCATCCACTTGCCAACTAATTTCTTTAAAACACCAAAGTGAACCATACAAAGGTAATCATTTATAATAGGAGCTTTCCAATTTGCGAGAAACCTTTTCTCAAGTTCATAGTAAGTTTCAAGGATCTCATTGGGAGTTTTCTTAGAAAAATCTATATGTCTAAATTTCTCATATTCCACATAGAAGTAGCTCATGAAATCATCAACTAATTTCTGTGCCGTTATATGAAAGTAGAAGAATTTAAGACCAGTTACAAAACGTCTCACTTTTGAGATAAATTTCTCTTCAAAGGCAGGAGGTTTTATTCTATCAGCGATTTCATCTGCTAGAGCATCACTAGTTCCCATCATTGTTTCCATGAAGGAGCGATTGTATTTGAATCCGGGAAGAATGCTGGTGAGTTTGTACCAATTTAAAATATTATAGAAAACTCTTCCATAGAAATTACCTAACATATTTCTTAGAAAATAATCCATTTCTTTAATTTGCTTTGGAGGAACCATGAGGATTTCACAAAATTGAACATAGACGTGATGATACACATGCCTAGCAAAATCAAAAGTGAGGGGAGCCGTAAGACCACCGTAACTTTCTACAATATTTGAATTGTCCCAAATATAAAGTGTACCTTCCCCGTTAAGTACGGGAGTTGTCACCGGCCTTGCCTGGAGAATATAGAGCACACCATCTTTAATGGCCCATTCTATATCTTGTGGAAAGTGATAGGATCTTTCAATATCACTGGTGACCTTTATAACATTTCTTAATTCTTCATCACTCAGACTTGACTCTGTCTTTTGTTCTTCGCTGAGAGGAACAACTTTACAGCTTTGATTCTCAGCATCTTGAACCATTTTACTTTCTTTCTCGGCCACTTCTTTTTCAGTAATCTCTAATGTTCTTTTCACTACAGTGTAAGTATCTGCTTCAAGTAGTCCTGAAACAAGACCTTCGCCCACACCATATACTGAATTCACCATGGAGATATCAGCTGATCCCTTAATAGGATCACAAGTGAAAGTTACTCCAGAGATATCGGGATCAATCATCTCTTGAAAAATGACCGCTACATCGATGACTTTAATATCTAATTTATTTTGTATTCTATAACTAATTCCTCGCTCACTATAAGCACTGGCCCAACACTCTTTAAGTGATTTAATCGCTTTTTCCTCTGTCTCAATGTAGAGATAACTGGAGAGCTGTCCCGCGAAGGAATGTTCTGAGCTATCTTCACCAATGGCCGAGGACCTAACGGCCATTAACTTCGCATCAAGATCCTTATAGGCCTTCTTTGCAAAATCTAAAGTTTCTTCAGACATCTTTCCCTTAAGAATGAGCTCTGAGATCACAAGGTGAATTTCTGCGGGAGTTTTATTCTCATCAACAACTTCGTCAATTTGTTGTTGAATCTGATTTTCTTCAACAAATTTTCTGAAAATTGTACTTGAGAGAATTTGAAACTTCGGCACATTGAAACCTGCGCGGCTTAGGTGATAGAGATTAATTCCCTTTCCTCCAGCGAATCTATTGGCATAAAAGAGTGTCGTGTTCTTTGTAATAATCATAATAAGAGACCTAAGTTTATTTCTATAATGAATAAAATATAAAAGAGTATGATGTAACCTGAAGAAAAACCTCGATAGATTTTTCCTAGTTTTTCTTTATTTTTGATTGAGAAGACAATTCCAATCATTGCTAAAATAACTGAAAGTATGAGCTGTGCGTAGGAGAGTCCATTTTGAATCTTAAATAACATATATAAAGAAAGTAGCGACATGGAAATGACTAGTGCTACGGCACCGTAGCGTGTGAAAATCTTTGAATAGGACTCAACGGCATTTCTCTCTTCTGCAGTAGTAAAAGTTTTTCTTCCGAATTCAAAGATATTAAAGACAAACCAACTGCAAAGAACAAATTGATAATAAGAGTTTTCCATAAGCCAAGGGAGTTTTCCCGTCATCGCCGAAAAAATGGATAAACCCATAGGAACTGTAACCACAGTGTGCACAACTGCGTAAGTTGTGAGGTGTGGTCTTATTAATTTTGGAATAAAGAATTCCTTATACATAAGTAGTGAGTAGAGTATGGCAAATACAAGTGAGAAAATAGCATTGACTCCCAAAGTTGAGAATAGAATCAACTCTAGAGCGATGCAAGCAAAGATCCCTTTTTTCATGTCAGTGAGATTTAATAACCCTCGTGGTAGAGGCCTCGTGGGATTAATTTCACAATCTAAATCGTAGTCCTTTATCTCATCATAGAGTCTCATCTTAAAAAAGAATAAGAAGATCGCCATGAATACTAAAGCTGACTTTAAAACATCTATTTGCCCCGTAATGGAATGAACCAGTACCAGGTGACCGCCCACAAATAGTACAATCATCAACGTATGATCTAGCAGAGGAAATCTCTCCATGGTGAAGGTTATCCACTTAGAAAACTTACTACTCATTAAATTAACCCTTTATTCTTTAAGTCTTCCCTTAAAGCTGCGTACTCAACTTTTGAGTGATGTCTCGCATCCATAGGAATGTTGTCATGAATGATTATGGCATCAACTACGATGCCATTCTTCTTGGTTATTCTTGAAATTTCAGAAATCATTTCTTCTTTAGTGAGTTTGTTGTCATCAGTTGGGGCCACGACACAAACTGTTTTTTCTCCCAGCTCACTATCAGGGGCACCAAGGTATGCACAGTACTTGGTGAAAGGTAGCTTCTTCATGACAATTTCTGCTCTCACAGGAAAGCAATAGGTCCCTTTTCTATCAATGGCATTGTGAACTCGTCCCACCAACCAAACGTTACCATCTTTATCTATTCTTCCAAGATCTCCCGTTCTATGCCAAACAATTTCATTGTGATCTAAAATCTTGGCCCTAGAAAAAGCTTCCTCATTATTATAGTAGTCGCGACAAACATGTTCTCCCGATACTATTAGCTCACCAACTTCACCATCAGCTAGTGTGATTTCTGAAAACTCTTGATCGTTAGATATAGAAATAGTCCCTTTGGAAATTTTTATAAATTTATAACCCAGACCTTCATCGAGGTGTCCTACGTTCACTCCTTCATCAACCATTTCAGCATCATCTTCAGTCACTGACTTTAGAGCGATCATCTCTTTTGCTGAGATATGAGCGATTGGTTCAACTTCAGTTGATCCGTAGAGAACGAGAATTTCCGCATTAGGGGCGACTTTTGTAAAATCCACAACATTATCGCGTGACACTGGAGCTCCTCCGGTCACAACTCTTTTAAGTTCTGGCATAGTAATATTGTTCTCTAAACAGTACTTAGAAAGTGAATTAAAAATTGAGGGCGAAAGGGTAGTGCAAGTCACATTACAGGCCTTAAATTGTCCTAGTAGTGTCACAGGTACTGTTTCAGTTGGAGCTCCCACATCAAATGAAGGAATCACTGTTGCAACACCTTCAGCTAAATTATTTAATGAGAATATAGGAAAAACCGGTAGGTCTACATCAGACTCTTCGTAGGGAAGACCTCTATGGAGAGCATAATGTTGAGCGGCGAGAAAGCGATGAGTTCTATCGGCTCCTTTCGGTGTTCCTGAACTTCCTGTTGTAAAAGTAATTAGCGCTGTATCTTCTTTTTCCATGGGACAAATATCAACTTCTCCCTCAGATTGCATAAGTTCTTCAATAGTGGCGTCAAATTTTCCAGTATGTTCACCTGCGACGATCTTCAGAGGCATATTATCAAAAACTTCAGCCCCGCTACATAAGTCAAAGGCCTGTTGAAAACTAATCATACATTTTGGAGAGGCCACTTCTGCTGAGACTCCTAATTGATCACGACGTGCCCATGAATCTAGGAACGTTGGTATGGCGCCAATTTTTTGTAGAGCAAACATAGAAGCGTAGAGATAGAGAGACATGGGAACAAAGAGGATGACTCTGTCGCCTTTTTCAATTCCTAAATCAGTAAAGCCTTTAGCGATCTTATTAGAGAAGTGATAGAGCTCGGCCACTGAGACTGATTTATGCTCTAGTGGATCATTAGTATTGAAAGACCACTTGGTGATCGTTTCTCTATCAACCCATTTTAAAATAGGTCTATTAGGAAAATTCTTAAGATGTTCCTCTATAAAAGAATAAACATTATTCCCCGGGTGGGCACCTTCAAAGTAACCTAACTTCTTACTCATTACTTTCTCCGAACTTAAAAAATCACTAATTCTGCCTTCAATCTCTTTTGAACTTGTCCAAGGAAGTGCGTGACCACAACCTTTTATCACTTCTAATTTTGTCTTTTCTATACTTCGAATGAGAGGTTCTATTTGTACATCTTTCAAAGAAGTCGCATCACTCTCTCCGTAGAGAATGAGTACGGGAACAGCTACATTTAAGACTTTTATATCTGCTTCAGTTACGAAATCTTTTTCTGTAGTGGCCTTTCTTAAAATATCTGGACGCGCAAGGTATTCTCTTTGCTTAAGGTAACTAATCCCCGGCGAGAGGGGACTTGAGCTCTCTTTCATAAATTTATCAATCGCCTTTTCTCCCACACGCTTTAAAAGGGCTTTACCTAGAAAAGGAGTGCGAAGAAGAGCATTCTTTGCAGTTGAGACATTGGCATGAAGTATATAGGGTGAGATGAAAATAATCTTACTCACTCTACTTTTATTTTCACTATAGAATTTTAGTAGTTCTCTACAACCCCAAGAGTAGCCAAGTAAAACTAACTCATCTTCAGCAGAGTCGTTAGTCTTTCTAACATATCTATTTGTGTGAAAGAACTTAGCCTCTAGGTGTTCTTGTAAATACTCAGCTAGTTCTTTAAAATCATCTGGTCCACCAGGGGATCCGTGAAAGGTCATAATTTTCATAGTATCATTCCGTTTTTCTTAAATTGTTTTACTTGATCTCGCGTGGGATTTTTCGTGTAGACTTTTTCTTTAGATGAATTCTTAATTCCCTTAGGAAATCTACCTGATTTAGCGACGTCATTCATTAGTTTTGCTAACTCTTCACCCTCTATGGAGGCCCCAATTTGTAAGTAGTCTATGTAATCTTGATGTTCGCCGCCACTCACTTCAACTGCTCTAAAGATCACCCCGTCATCAATTTTCTTATTCATTTGATGAATGGTAAAGCCGGCCCCTCTATTTTCAGACAAGGCGTAGAGATCACACATCGTTCCTCTGTACTTAGGTAGGATACCGTGGTGAATATTTATGCACCCTAGTTTTGGAGCTTGTAGAATTTCATTCTTATAAATACATCTGGTTCGTACATTTATTATAATATCGATATTTTTAGCGTGAACCCAATCAATGGCACCTTGATCATTCATCGTTTTAAATGATTTCACTTCTATCTTTCTCTTTTTAAAGATTCTCTCTCTCTTCTTTAGGGGAAGAGCAAAAATATTTTTACAAAGAGTTCGTTGAACTTTATCGGCACCAAGATATTTTAAACCTGCAACGGACTTCACTAGATTCAGATCAAGATTATTCAGAAGAATTAATCCTGCCACTTCTACATCTTGAATATGCTTAAAAAATTCTTTAAAGAGGTCCTCATAGTTCCTGGGAACATAAGTTACCTGTGAAGTTACAAAGAGAACTCTAAGCATATTTAACCAAAGTTATAAATTATTAATATTCCTCTAATTATCGGTCTGATGCGAAATAATATTTAGTGAAAAAAGCATTTAAATTCAGGTGTTTATGAATTGATTCAATGAGGATTATTAAGATTTACAAGTGGTTTATAAGACTTATAATAAAGGGAATAATGAAATCTGAAATAACCAAAATACTAAAGCTTAGTACCCCCATTATATTTGCTCAAATTGGAGTTGTGCTCCTTGGCGTTGTGGATATGGTAATGCTTGGCAACTACAGTGAAACCGCCTTAAAAGCGGCGGGACTTGCCAATGTATGGGTGATTGGAACCCTCATGTTTGGCATTGGGTGTTGTTTAGGAGTTGATCCCATTATTTCTCAAGCGCTGGGACAAAAGAATGACCTAAGAGCGAGATCGGCACTGGTTAACGGAAAAATCATGGCGATTGGGGTTTCTGTTGTGACGGCAATTCTCTGGTTATTTACTGGCCCGATTCTAATGTTATTTGGACAAAATGAAATCTATGCCAATCTGGCCCACGATTACGCTTTGGTGCAAATTCCTAGTCTCATCCCATTTTTCATGTACATGATCTTTAGACAATATATGATTGGTCACGAGAAAGCGGTGCCTGTTGCGGTAGTTCTTATTTTAACCAATGTTGTGAATATCTTTTTAAATTGGCTCTTCATTTATGGTGGGGGAATTTTCTCTCCCATGGGTCTTTTTGGTGCAGGACTTTCAACTTGCCTCATGCGTGCTTGTCAGTATTTAATCCTCTGCTTAATTGTCTACTATAGTAAACGCTATAAATCTCTCTGGGAGCCCTTCTCATTTAAAGCTTTTGATAAGAAGATATTTAAGAGTGTTCTCTTTATGGGCATTCCCATCGGAATTCACTTAATGCTTGAAGCCTTTGGTCTGCAATTAACTATTTTCTTCTCTGGCATGATGGGGGAGTCTGAACTCGCTTCTCATTCAATTCTTATTAATCTGGCTTATCTCTTCTTTGTCCTACCCATGGCCTTTTCTCTAAGTGCTGCCATGAGAGTTGGACATGTCTTTAAGAAAAGTAGAGAAGAGTTGATCCATGTTTATCAATCGATTTCACTCATTTCCCTGCTAGGTTTTCTTTTTTCAAGTGCGGTACTCTGGATTTTTGGAGAATTTCTTATAAGAAGTTATGGAGTGAGCGAAGAGATTCTCTTAAGTGCTAATCAGGGAATTTTCTTCTGTGCTTGTTTCTTATTCTTCTACGGAATACAACTGGTGGGAGCTGGACTGTTAAGAGGGGCAGGTATTACACTCTTTCCCTCTCTTCTAAATATTATCTCTCTCTACGTCATTGCCCTTCCTCTTTGTTACTTCTTAAGCATCAAAGAGCAGTGGGGCATAAATGGCCTGTGGTTAGGACTTATGATTGGAATGATTTTTTCAACAGTACTCATTCTTATCTATAGTTTTAATTTTCTCAGAAAAAGTAAGGATGAATTTGTTATTCATCCTTAGCAATGATCAACAGCAATGCTGGTAAGAAAATCAAATCAATGATAAGCGCGATGGTTAAAACCAGTGCCGTTAAAATTCCAAAATTAGTATTAGGAACAAAATTCGCAAACATCAGCGCACCAAATCCAAGTGCCAAAATTGCTGTGGTCCAAAAGAGTGCAGGTCCCGTGGAACCCAAAACAAACTTTAACGACTCTTTAGTGCCCATGCCTTTTTTCTGACAATGATTGAAGTTTGAAAGAAAGTGAATGGTATCATCGACAACAATCCCTAGACATACAGAACCCACAAGAGCAGTTCCCACATCAATGGGTTTATCTAGTAAAGTCATAATTCCTGCACCAAACCCTAGGGGAATGATATTTGGAAGCATAGAGAGAATTCCCAATTTGAATGATTTAAAAATAATGATTAAGAGTATGGCAATCCCAACGAGTGCCAAGGAGATAGATGAGAAGAATGAGTGAACGACAAAAGTCGTCATGTTTTGGTAAATGGGAATTTTCCCTGTCACGTGGGCATCTAGTCCAAAGTCTTTTGATTTCTCTTCAAACATTTTCATTCTCTTAAGAGATAACTTAGATGCCTGAGTCGTCCATAGAATCGCCATTCTCATGGAGTCCATATTAATAGTCATTCTGTCATTTAAATCTTTTCCCTGCGGCAAGCTGATCGTATAGAGAAAGAGAAGTTCAGCAATTGTTTTCCTATTATCCGGAATACGGTAGTACTCCTCTCTATCTCCATGCATGGACTTATTCATAGACTTTACAATCTCTACAATGGAAGTCACTCTGGAGACGTATTCCTTTTCTTGTAACCACGCTTGATAACGATCGACTCGCTTTAAGAAATCAGGGTCTTTAATCCCATCTGTAACTCCCGTATTAATGACAATCTGTGGCCCATAGAAACCTCCAAGGTTTTCTAGGGTGAAGTCATTTGAAATACTAATGGGCACGTCTTTGGTGAAGTAGCCATAGGGATTTGAGTTCACCTCATTGAGAGAACCAATCCATACAAAGAGTGCGGAGAGAATAATTGTTCCCCAGAAAACTGGATGGCGATACTTTGCAACAAAATCGATAACTTTATTGGCCACCTTCACTTCTGTCTGACTATCGGGGAGACCAGCGTCCTTTTCCCATTTTACTTTGACTAGCGTTAGCGTGGGGGCGATGAAGACCATGGTGAAAAACCAGGCCAGCATTGTTCCAAAAGCTGCTAGCAATCCCATGTCTCTTAGAGGGATTAAGTCAGAAGTGGCACAACTTAAGAATCCAATCGTCGTTGATATACTAGTGAGAAAAGTAGGTTTTATATTTTTTTGAAAAGCGAACTTAGTACCTTCTAAATCATCGTGTCCAAGGGATCGGTATTGAAAGTAACTTACGAGAACATGCACGCTATCGGCAATGGCAATAGCGGTGAGAATAATAGGCACCATGGCGATAAGGTTATTAAATTTAATTCCTATATAGCCTGCAAAGCCAAAAGTTCCGACGATGGTTGTGAGGATAACTACAACAGGAAGAAAGATTCCAACAAATCTCTTAAAAGTGTAGATGAGAAAGAGAAAGATAATGGCAAAGACTATGGGGAAAATTGTTTTTACATCATGTTCAGAAACTTCTCTAAAAGAATTATTTATGTCTAATGAACCATTCATATAGACTTCGTGCTTATCTCCCTTTGGAAGTTTAGCCTTTAGTTTTTTGATGAGCTCTCTTGTTTTTAGAACAATGAGTTTATCATCAGGTGCTCCCGTGAAGTGAGGCCTGATCTTTGCGTAAATATTTGTGACAGTGGCCTTTCTATTAATGAGGTAGTCGGGAAGGATTTTATCATTTAAGGCCTGCTCCCTTCTCTTTAAGAGAAACTCATTAGTAGAGTCTTCAGGAATAAAATCTTCGATGGTGATGTCATCTTCTTCAGCGTAGGTCCATTGGTAGTTGGTGATTGAGTCGACACTAATCACATCTGGAATCAGCCACATATTCTCTGTGAATTCTCGAATAAGAGCTATACTTTCTTGATCAAAGACACCGTCTGGAGAGTGAATAATAATATTAACGAGATCATCATTCCCAAACTTTGCTTGAAAATTGTCATAGGTTTTAATTAAAGGTTCCGAATCTCTAAACCAAATTCTATAAGTAAAATCAGACTTTAGTTTTGTTAAACCTGGCGCTAGGGCCAGCGTAACTAAAATACCAATAAAGATATTCTTCCAAGGATTGTTGATAAGATAGTTCGTGAGACTCTTAGTAAATTTCAAGTCATGCTCCTAAAAAAATAGTGATTTCTCTATTCTTTTCGGACATTTAGAAAATTTGATAAGAGGGTTTTTCCCAGAAATTTAAATAAGAGAAATTTACCTAGTCATCCATTTCAATATCATCAAGGGATATTTTAAGGGAGTTCGTTTTCTTGGGACATTTTGGACACCAAGAACCGGCGTCGCTCTTCTTTCCCATGACTGCAAGTGCAGAGGCTTTCCACTTATGACCCAATTTACATTCCCACAATAAGTACTTAGTCGAGTTCTCAAACTCTAGGGAGAGCAGTCTTCCGCCTTTTAACTCAGCATATTCTTGTAACATTTCTAGGTTAAATACTCGCTTGCTCATGAGGGGGCCTTTATTATGATTGTGTTAAGAAGGGCGTAACTTAGACTTTTTGAGGGAAGATGACTAGTTCTTATCGTAGTGTAAATTACATGTATTAAGTAATTACAGAACCTTAAGTGGTTGGTGATAGAGAAGCTCTATCCTAAGATCAATTTTGTCGATGACTATTGATATAAGACAAAATTTAACCTATTTTAGCTAATAAGTTACAAGACTAAGGAGTATGTTATGTACAATATTCAATTAGCTTCCTCATTAAGCGGTATCAACGTTCACAACCTACGGGCCTGGGAAAGAAGATACAGTGCTGTAACTCCAGATAGAGATTCTGTCGGAAGAAGACTTTACTCAAAAGATCATATTCAAAAACTTTTCTTACTTAATCAACTTGTTAAGGAAGGAACGGCCATAAGGCATATTGCTGAAAAAAGCCGTACTGAACTTCTTTCTCTAGTTGAAGAGAAAGGACTTGAAAGTGATTTAAATTTTGATCAAAAGCCTAATGAAGAAGAAGAAATTCACTTAAGTTTCAACGCCATGACTATGGCCTTAAACTTTAAAAAATTTGATATCGTGACTCACGAATTAAATAAGGCCATTTCAAAATACGATTTAAGAAGAGTTGTTTTTGAATTACTTATTCCATTCTTAGGAGTTATGAGAAAGAAACTTAATACAAAAGAGTTAACTCTTTCAGAGAAGCAATCACTGATTACTTTAATTAAGTTCTATCTAAGAAGAAGTATTTATCAAGGTAATACTGGTATTTCTTCACAGAGTGTCATTATTGCAGCTCCTGCAGGCGACAGCTATGAACTACAAGTTCTGATCGCTTCTCTACTTATGAGTCACTACGGAAAAGAAGTGATTTACTTAGGGGCGAATGTAGAAGCTCGCTCAATTCTTGATACATCTGAGGCCACTGGAGCAAAGAATATTCTTATTTGGGCATCTTGTCTTTGGAGTGAGAAGAAATCTGTAGAGCTTTCAGAATATTTTAAAGAACTTTGTGAGAATTCAAAAGAGGGGACGAACTTAGCATTTGCCTGCAATGGTGGTGCATCTTACGAGTTCTCGCTAAAGGATCACTCTGTAAATCTCATCAAAGACTTTAAAGATTTTGATACTTCACTAAAAGATCAAGACCTCTTCTAAAGTTACTTATGGGCATAGTTGATTAAGATCTATGTCCATTTTATTTTTCTCAATATATTTCTTTAAATGAAAACGAAATGAATTCCAAGAAATTTGATTTTCTAGTTTCAAATGGCATCCTGAAGAGGCCAGTTTAGCCAACTCTTCGCTTGAGAGCGTCAGAGAAGATAACTTTTGAAAGAACGCCACAATAGAGTAGGGGTCTGAATCTTTAAACTGCGTAGCAAGTGCTTCAATAACATGACTTCTCTGGTAAGAGTTAGAACTTCTTATGAGAGTAGAGAAAAAGATTTGTTTATTTGCTCCCTCTAGGTCTTGCGCAATATCTAAGTAATTTTCTAGTTCACTTTCTGTTGGATTAGCTTTTAAAAGTAAAGAGGCGGTACTTTCTAAAATCTTAGTATTTTCTAGCTTTAATAGATCTTGAAAGGGAATATCATCAAGCTGTAGATCTTTATATTCTAAATTTAAATCTAGTAGTGCAAGAGTCCTCGCTAAGAGTGAGTGGGCAGGAGTGCCATTTTCATCAAAGTAACCTGCTGAGTCTGGTTTGGTTCCACAGAAATTATCAATAATGCACATGGAAAGTTTGTTTGAGAGTTTCAAGCTATAAGTCTTGAGCAATTCCTTGGAAAGAATGAACTTAAGATCTTTCACATCAATTCTATAGTCATTTAATTTTCTAAAGGCCTGGTCTTTAGAGATGGTGATTTCCAGGTTTTTGGCCAAGGTTATGAGATTAGCTTGTAGCACCTCTTCGCCGAGAGGTTTGACCTGTTGCTTATTCTTTACAACTCTTAGAGTTTCTATATCTTCTGGGAGCATTACGGAATTTTTTGGTTCTTTGTCTTTTAGGAAAATCGACCAGATAGCTAAGAGGACAATGAGAGAGGATACGAGAATTTTAAGAGAAGTTTTTTTCATAGATCTATTATAAATAAAATTAGCGCCCAGACAACTCGAAGTTTGAAAGGGCGCCCATATTTATTTTAAAACTTTTTCTATTTCAGTTCTTACATTCTTATTTTTCTCATAGTTACTAAGGATTTGGTTATAAGCAGACTTAACCTCATCATTTAACTTAAAAGATACTTGCTTAAAGATTCCAATTTTTTCTTGATCTTGAAAATCGTGGATTCTGTCTAAATTCTTTTTAAAGCCTTTATCGTGATTTGCGTAAGAGCCTCTTGTGTCTGCAAAGCGACAAGTTTCAGCTATAGAGCCTGAATTATACTTTCCGGCCCAAGTTCCTCTGATGAGTTTAGCGTAATCAAGTTTCTTAGTTGTTGGATGCTTTAAGCATTTCATCCAAGAACTCCATCTCTTCTTCTTAACACTTCCTCTGAACCACATTTTCTTCTTCGAACGACTGTTCCAGTTATATAGAACTGGCTTATAACCTTGCATTAAAAAGTTCACACCATAACGAACAGTTTTACGAAATGATTTATACTGCTCTTTAGCGAGGAAAGTTTCATAGTGCCAACGAATACTTAATTGCATTGCTCCGATATCAGACCCATCACCACCACGGATAATTTGTCTAATGACTTGGTCATCAGCAACTTTGTCACAGTCTGGAAAGAAAGGACTGTCTCCATTCTTAAAGTATTTCGTAAAATTCTTATAAGTAGTAGACTTTAACTTCTTTGCTGCAAGTACTGAAGGCGTATATTTGGCATCCAGCTTCTCTTTAGTATAGGCATAGAGAATATCCCCACTACTGGCGTGTTGATTACAAAGACCTTTCGAATCATTTGTCTCTCTAAAGTGAAGGTATAGTCCTTCGTGAAGAGGAACTGTCAGAGCGAGAGTTAAAAAAGCATAGTAGGCCTTTTCATTCCCTTCATCTAAGAGAAACTTTGCTCTCTTATGCGCCTCTTGAATAATAGTTTTTACAAATTCTGAACCGTAGGCGAGTTTGGCCGCATCAGTATTCTTAAAAATAGGACCATCAAGAACTGCCCCGGGGTCTATTGTCGTCATCATTTTATCGAGTACTTTAACTCTCGCAATTTCACTTTGCTCTGTGGCCGCAAAGCCCGCCAGTGAATTAAGGATGACCAAAGTACTGATCGTTTTCTTTAAAAGACTCATTTTATCTCCTAATATTATTCTAAATATCTGAAATTTAAGAATTTATAACGTGTTGCGCAAGTAAATCCTAGGGAAATGTTTGCGCACTGTATTATTTTCACAAATCCCTTATAATTAAGACCTATAATTAAGTACTTAGCGTTCTAGGAAGGAACTCAATGAAAAGAATTATGACTTTAATACTCTTGTTTTTAATCACACTGGCCCCAAACGTTACTGCGGCTCCTGACGATACTCCCGATTGGTGGAATTGTAACAACCGCACAAGTGGTGAGTGGAAGTTCGGTCGTGCTCCTGATGTGTGTGACATGGATAGTTTCATCGATTTAAATTATGTGAATAATGAATTTAGTGATTTCGTTTTCTATGACTCTGAAGATAGAGACAGTGAAAGAGAAAGGTATATGACTGAGGTTCACGCTCTTATAAATGAAGTGGCGAACTACTACTATAAAAAGAGAAGAAGTGAAGTCTCCGAGGCCGAGCTACAAGTCTTTCTAAGATCGGCCCTATCAATTGGTCATCAAGAGAGTTTTTGGAGTCATTATAGAACTCCAACTCACGGAAAAGTTCAGTTCATGCGAAGTGGTGGAGACTATGGTCACGGACATGGAATGTTTCAGGTGGATGATCGTTGGCATTTTCCTGCGATTAAAGATGGAACAGCGGCCAATATTGTCATGAACATGATTTACTCCCTTGAGGAGTATTTCGATGCCTGGGAACGAGCTCCAGCTGCAGGATGCGCGGCTGAGGACGATTACGAAGCTCGCGGAAGATCAGCCTATAGTGCTTTTAACGGGGGACCAAGTCGTATTTGTCGTTGGACGAATCCAAACGACAGGTGGGCCCGAAATGATAAGGGCTGGTGGAGTAAGTATCAAAATAGAGGATGGGAAAACTACATCCAAGATTTTGATAAAGTTTCCTCTGTTGATGTGGATTGTATCGTTCAAGGAAATGAAGGTTGTCTGAGAGATTCTGATGATGACGATGAACCACAAGTGGGAAGAATTTATAAGAGCGAAGCGGGAAAGTTCTGTTCATTTACAAATGGAGAGTTTGAGTGTGTTTCTCTCTTACAAGACGCGAGTTGTTTAGCACTAAAGGGTGGAGATGACTTTGCAAATTATAGAGGAAGATTTAGAAGAATGCCCAAGGACTTTGAGGACGAGTACAATTTTTCTGAAATTGATCGCCATGAAGTTTGTCACAATTTTTCAAATGATTTAACTAGAGTCTCAAAATCCATAAAGGTTCTAAAAAATATTAATCTTAGAAAGTCTCCCGCAGGAGCTTGGCTTGTGACAATTCCTGCTAACAGAGTTGTTCAGGTTTTAGACTTTAATTTAAAAAGCTCTTTTAAAGAAGAGCGCTACTATAAAGTGAAATATAAGAATCACATTGGTTTTATCTACGCTGGAAATAAGGAAGACTCTAAGAGTTGGTCCCTTGAAGTTTCCGAGAAAGCAGAAGACCGAACTATAGCCGCTAACTCTGATAAAGTTAGAGTTGTAGAAGAGAGTGGAGTTTCAGTTTATAGTGCTGATGGAACTCTCTTAAGAGAGTTAGTATTGGACGAAGTTATTGAAGTGATGGACTCTTCAGTATTAGGTTCTTTAAATGAAATTCGCTACGCCATAGGAAATGATGAATTTGTAAAAGCTGGTTTCTCTGGAGACTTATACAATCTAGAAGAAGTGTTCAGTGTAATTAAGAAAACAAGAACACCAGTCTATAGAGTCGCAAGTCTTAGGAAGAAGACTTGGTGGAAGAAATTAAGATTATGTCCCTCTAAGAAGTGTAAGAAGAGCGGATCATTAAAGGGTCCTAGACTTTCTAAGAAAACTTTTCATGTGACAAGTCATCAAGGTGATTGGCTACTTATTGAACAAGGAAGTAAGAAGGGTTGGTTAAGAAGTAAGTACGTAGTCTACCAATAGGACTTAGATGAAGAAGCTATTTGTTTTTACTATTGTTGGATTGACCGCCCTCTTTTTGAGTTCTCAATTCTTTGAATCAAGTTCTAAGAGCGAGGACTTATCTGTGAGCTCAATTACTAGTGACAAGACTCAAACGAAAACTCTTCGCTCTGTGGCCTCAGTTGAGCTTGGTCAAAAATTAAAACAATTAGATGATTTAGAGAACTGCTTAGATAGTAGAAAATGTGGTTTTTCTAATTCTGACTCTAGAGAGTATGACCTTGAAGTTGGAAGGGCGATTAAAGTTGAACTAGAAAAACTCTACGAATATATTAGTGATGAAGAAATTGAAGATGAATGGGTGAGTGAATTAGGCAGAAGATACATCCAGTTCGAAGACGGACATATAAAGGAAGCGGCCTTAATGCTCCTGAGCACTCAAGCACCTAGCGATAAAAATCTGGAAGTGGTTCTATCTGAAGTGATTTCCTTTCATTCAGCACCTTTAGTTGAGCTTGGACTCTTAGAGCTCACAAAGTATAAAACGCCAGTTTGGAACAGACGAATAGATGAGAGTTTTATGAAGAATTTAAATTCAGGTAGTCTGGTGGTGAGACAACTTCTTGCTAAGAAGATTTCTCAATTTCTCACGAATGATAATAGAGCTATGTATAAGGAATTTGCTGCGACAACCAATGACAGTAAAGTCAAAAGATATATTGAAGCAGCATTATCTAAGTAAAATACCTTTTAAATTAAAATATTGATTGGCAGCTCTTATCTTTGTAAGAGTATTCTTTGACTTCACTTAGAGGAACAATTTCAATTCCTTTTCTCTTAGCTGCTTTAATAAAAATTTCAGTCGCTTCAATACTTCTTTCGTGAATATCGTGAAGTAGAGCTACTCCTCCACCAAAAGGATATTTGATTTTATACTTCTTCATTTTATATTTAGTGTTACCAAAAATCGTTCTCTTTACTACGTGTCTATAGGCAGTACCACCTACGACGTGGGCCATAATATTACTAGCGATCTGCTCTTTAGTAATGGTTGGAACCCAATCAGAAGTATCAATGTCCCAAAAAGCAAAGTTAATACAGTTCTCACCATAAATGATGTCACTGACTTTCTTCATTACATTGAAGTGGTGGTAGAGTTTATTCTTTCCGTAAGCTCCGTAAGGAAAACGGTAATAACTTGAAATTTGATTTGAACCAAACTTTTCTTTTAGGCCTTCTAAGATAGATATCGACTTTAAAAGTTCACCTTGAAACTCGTCTTCAGTTTCATTGTTATTATTTTCATGATCGTGATCATGACTCGCAAGAATGTGACCTTCGTCTAAAATTCTTTGAATAATTGGAAGTGTGCTTTCATTAATCTTTCTTGTAAGAACAAAGAAAGTGGCCTTAACATTTTCTTTTTTTAAAATATCTAAGAGTTTAGGAGTTCTCGTAATATGAGGACCATCATCAAAAGTGAGAGCAACTTTATTCGACTTTTTAAGAGAAGCTGATCTATATTGATCAAAACCAACATCGACTCTAGGTCTATAAAGTAGTGAGTCTACTGGAAATTGCTTCATTTCAGCTGATATACTTAGTGAAGTAAAAAGTGCTAATGCACTCATCGCAATAATTTTCATCTGTGTCTCCCATTAATCCTCAAGCTTTGTAACCCAGTGAACTAACATTGTCGACACAGTGTGTAAAGATTCTCTATTTTAAAGCTTGAATGGGAGCTTCTTATAAACTTCAACCCCTAGGCCATCCAACTTACATTGATAAACTAGGATTTCCACACCCACTTCATGGGCGAGAGTCAGTAGGCGAGCATACTCGGGATCAATATGGGAAGCCGGTGAAAAGGAAGTAACATCTTCACGTTGTACTATATACAACATGCAAGCGCGGATTCCCTGCTTTTTTAGAGAGGTCAATTCTAAGAGGTGTTTCTGACCTCGTTCAGTGACGCCATCAGGAAAGAGAACAACTTGGTTGTCTCCTAGTAGTGTGACGTTTTTGACTTCAACATAGCATTGGTCAGTGGGAGAGGACTTTTCTCCATTATAGAGCCATATATCAATTCTACTGTTGCCAATTTTAGCTTCGGGCTTAAGTGTTTCATAACCTTGTAATTCTTTTATGACACCATTTTCAATCGCCTCTATGGAAATTCTATTGGGAATAGAGGTATTCACTCCAATCCAAGTTTCTCCGTTATGAGTCATCTCCAAAGAGTATTTTAGTTTCCGCTTAGGATTATCGTGATAGCTAATAATGACATCCCAATCTTTTTCCCAGCAAGTTGTCATGGCGCCTGTATTAGCAGTGTGGGCAATGATGATTTCACCTTTTTTATTTAGAGGTGTGTCTTCGAGCAATTCAATATCTGCCAGAAAACGTTTGTAGCGCTTGAGAATTTTTCCTTTAAATAAAGGGATTTCATATTTCATAATTTGTCCGAGTGAAATTGTCGTATAAAATATATCTTTTAAATTTCATCTTGAAAAGATTGTCTTAATTTTCTGAGGGTTTTTTGCTGTCGAGAATTCATTTTAATGTTAAAATATCCTTTGATATTAACAAGATATAAGGTTTATGAGCCAAGCACTAATAATCTCAAATAACGAAGTTTTAAGCGATCTCTATATAGTGAATCTCGAAGTTTACACGGGAACAAATGTAACTATTAAGAGAAGTTGTGATGAGGCCATCAAACTACTAGAGCTTAATCCTGATTTTGACGTGATCATCTCTCTTTGTATGTTAGATGACATAGACAGTGGTGCCATCATTTATCAATATCTCATTGAAAATGATCTTGAAAACCCTCTCATTGTTATTGGTAAGAAAAGTGATGTCCCAAAAGAGGTCCCTCAAGTGGCCGGCAGTTACGATGTAAAAAGTCTCGTGCGAAATGTTGCAAGTGTCTTGCAGATCTCGGCCAAGGATATGGTGGATAGATCTGTACCTGAATATTATCCTGTTCCGATTAAACTCTTTTATAATGTGAATTCTGTTCCCTGTGATATTTACTATCGCGTAAAGAAGTCCATGACAGATAGTGAGTATTTAAAAATTTTTACTAAAAGTGATGCTCCTTCTCCAGGAATAAAGAAGTACATTGATGAAGGAGTGCACACTCTCTATGTTGATTCTACTATGAGACTAGAGATGATTAATCTTGCTAGTCAATGTATCTTAAGTGAATTGAAGGGCCTAGAAGCTGAAGGCGTGTCTGATGAGAAGAAGATCGAAATCGTCGAGCAGGGAATAGAGATTGTTTCAGATCGATTATTCCATGAAAAAGAAGTCAACGCAGAGATTATAGAAATTTCTAAAACTTGCATGAAGTCCGTAAAAGATGTCGTGGAAAATGCTCCAAAATTAAAGAATATTTTGAAGCTACTTACGTCTAATAGAGCAAGCTACTTATATTCTCATTCTATAATTGCAACTTTTGTGGCCACTCATATTGTAAAAACAATTTCCTGGGGAGGAGAGAGTCATATTGATAAGATTAACTTTGTGTTCTTCTTTCACGATATGTTCTTAGCGCCTATTTATGCTAAACATCCTGATTTAAGATATGAAGAAGAAGCTCTCTTTAGTAATCAATTAAATGATGCAGAAAAAGAGACGATTCTTGATCACGCAAAACTCGCTGCTGATGCTCTCGCTAAATATCCTAGACTACCTCTAGGGGCCGATCAGATTATCCTACAACATCATGGAATGACCAATGGTCAGGGTTTTGCTATGAATTTTAAGGATGATATATCACCACTCGCAAAAGTTATGATCATTGCTGAAGCATTCACTGAAGAGCTACTTAAAACTCTTGAAGACTCTTCTGAGGTGGTGACTAAGAAGGAAATGATCAAGTCCATGCATAATCGATTTCCAAGACATACCTATAAAAAGATTATTGAGACTTTGACAGAAATTAAACTCTAATAGATTTTTCTAATGCCTGAAGTGTTTCTTTAAAATTTCCTACATTATATTCAAATCTAAGTTGATCAAGAATTCTTATCTTATCTTCAGGCGTTCTCTTACTAATAGCAAAACGACAAACAAAAGTACTCGCTAGAATAAAAGCACATGAGTGAGCTGATAGTTTATTGACTGTCACTCCAAAGGGAAATCCTGTTCCATCCGGTCTTTCATGTTGTTGAGCAATGACAAAATCAACTTCAGAATATCCCTGAAAATGTCTTGCAATCTCTGCGGCCTTTATAGGGTGGGTGAGAAACTCATCTTGTTCATCTTTAGTAAACATTTGTAAATTTGGATCTTGTGGACCGTCCACTTTCATGAGGTCTTCATTTGAAAGGGTCGAATCTTGTAGTAGAGACGCCAGTCCTAATTTCTTTCTAGAAAGATCTGATTTCCAGCCCAGATTATGTAGAATGGCCTCACAATAGTATGAAGTCATAATGGCCTGTTCTGCAAAATCACCATTTTTAAACGGGATATCATCAAATAAATTTTTATAGTTACCCTGTTTTCTAAAAATGCGATCTGTCGTTTCTATAATTAAAGAACAGAGAGCTTGAATATCATCACTGACTCCAATCGCCCTAATATATTGCTGAATAATTAAAGCACCTCTAATTTGATTACCAAGGTATTTAACATTAGATTGATTTTTTTGAAGTAAGTTCTCTGTGACTTTCTTTATCCCTTCTTCCAACATGAGAATAAAATCATTCTTTCCAAGATAGAGGTTCTTAATATTCTTCTTAGCGTAAGTTTGAATTTTAGAGTGGGTATAAGGACGATTTCTCTTAATAATTTTAATAAACTTCGTTTGCGTCAGCTCTAGATAAACATCATAGGGAACAATTTTAAACATGTAGAAGTTTCTAATTCGCATGGGGAGAAGATCATCTCTGTCCATCTCTTCAATAGATTCTTCAAACTCTTCTTGCTTGGCCCAATCTAAGGATTGACCAATGACATCTTTAAAATTTTCTGCATCGTAGGGATTATAAATAATCCCATTAATAGGATGATTATTATAGAGATCATCATCGACACGATCTTTGATGAAGGCCTTAGTTCCAATGAAAATTATAGGTCTCTCTCCAACGGTATCTAAAACTTCTTTACCAAGGAGTGAGGGATCATCATCTTTAATTGAAGCTTCAATCATGACGATGGCAAATGGACCTTCATAAGAGAGATGCTCAAGGGCATCGTGTCCATTGAGAGCACAAATAAGTTCAACCTTGGGAAAGTTTCCCATAAATAGCTGACTCAACTTGGTCCATTCTTCTTTATTGTCACAAATGAATAATGCTTTCATGCCCACCTTTTACTTATTTACTCTATAAGCGTAAATCAGAGACTATCATATAATGATAACGCGAAATTATCACTTGATAAAACATTGATTTTAGGTATAAAAAGCCCTCCTACTTGATTTTTTTTTAAGTTTTTCTGCAACGACAATTGGGCAACATGAACGATTTCTTAGAATTCTTCCAAAAACAATACGATGAAGCTAACGATAATGGAGAGTGTCGACGTATATTCCATGGGAGAGGACAGCTCTTTTCTGGTTTAGATTTCTTTAATATTGATCTCTACCATCCGGTAGTCTTCATCTCGCTCTTTAAAACGACTCCCTTTGAAGGAATTCTTAAGGAAGTAATAGATATTATTGGTAAGAACACTCCACTAGTTGTGCAAAGTAGAGTCGATGGAAAAATCTCTAGAGAATTCTATGGAGATGAACTCCCTCATCCCCATGTTGTTTGTGAAAATGGGCTCAAGTACTTAGTAGATCTCTCATCTAATCAAAATACTGGACTCTTTTTAGATATGAAAGAAGGGAGATCTTGGCTTAGAGCAATTGCGAAAGAGAAAGATATATTAAACCTCTTCAGTTACACTTGCTCTCTCTCCGTTGCGGCCAAGGCCGGAGGAGCGAATAAAGTCGTAAATATTGATCAAAAGAAATCCTTCTTAAGTATTGGGCGTGAAAACCACCGCTTAAATGATCTTGATGAATCTATCACTTATAGAAACTGGGATGCCCTCAAGTCTATGAATCAAATCGGTCGCTATGGACCATTTGATTTAATCTTCTGTGATCCCCCTAGTAATCAGGGAAAGAGTTTCTTCTATAAGCGAGATTATAAGAAGTTGATTAGAAAGGGAGGACGTCTCTTAAAAGAGAATGGTCTCTTTGTCGCTTGTTTGAATACCCCCTTTGAAAGTATAGAATTCTTGAAAACTCTCTTCTCTGAGGATGAGGGGCAGTGGAGACTTCTTGAAGTGATGTATTCTAGTGCTGATTTTCAAGAGGCCGACTGTGAGCAAGGTCTTAAAATTACAGTGTTTAAAAGAATCAATGACCTTTAAAGTTGGCATATTTGAGAGTTCTGTCAAAGGTAAATTAAATTATATCTATGGACAAAATTAGCTAAATCATCTAAGTTTCAGCACTTTATAATAGCTTATTTAAGATAATCCAAATGTCTTAAAGTAGAATAGTACTATAAGAGAAGAAATCACTTTAATTTGTGTGTGAGACTGAATGGATTTGTTAGCTAAAATTAACAAAATTTCTAAAATGCTTTTCAATGGGCCCGACTCTGAAGTGGGACTAGAGAGAAGTATGCGCTTGATCGGTGAGTCTCTCGAAGTCGATGGCATTCTCGTCTTAAAAAATATCCTAAATGAAAAAACAAGTGAAATTCAACTCGAGCCATACTTTGAATGGAAGGAGTCGAGAGAGGAAGTGTTTACATCTATCTTAGATAGTAACCTCTTAAAGAACTTCACTTACGAAGAAGTTTATCAGAGTTTCTCTATGACTTTAGCGCAAGGTCTACCTCTTTATGGGAACTCTTCAAACTTTGATTTTCAATCGAAAGAAATAGCTCCCTATTTCCTTAAAAAAGGACTGAAGAGTTTTATCATTCTTCCTGTTTTCTATGATTCTTTTCATTGGGGAAATTTGGTTCTCATTGATTTCACAAAAGAGAGAGACTGGGCCGAAGTGAGCGAAGGTCTTATGATCGTTGCAGGTATGTTAGGAGCTTTCATAAAGAATAAAGAATTCCGAGATAACATGAACGAAGAACTGGTCTCTGATCATGGAAAGAAGATGGCCACCCTTGGGGAGATGGCAGCAGGAATTGTTCACGAAATTAACAACCCCTTATTTATCATTAATGGTTATGCTACAAAAATAAATACTCTCATAGAGAGAGAGCAGTTAGATAAAGAACAACTTAGAAATATCTCAGATATGATTCAGAAAAGTTGTAAACGTGTAACAAGTATTATTTCAGGCCTTCGCATGATCTCTAGAAAAACGAGATTGGATGACCTTGAAGTAAAGAGTTTTAAAGATGTAATTAATGGAACTATTGATATCTCTAAAGAGAGAATTCGATTGGCCGATATTGAACTTAAGATTAATTATCCTGAAGGGGATGACTTTCCCATTGAATGTCATCCCGAGCAACTGTCTCAGGTCTTAGTAAACCTATTTAATAACGCCTATGACTCTATTTCTGAGAGAGATGACACAAAGTGGATAGAGCTCTCTTTGAAGGACTTAGGGGACCGTTTACACTTCAGTGTGACGGATTCCGGAAATAAGATCCCCAAAGAAATTGCCAGTAAGATTATGCAGCCTTTCTTTACTACCAAAGAAGCTGGTAAGGGTACAGGTCTTGGTCTGAGTATTTCAAAAGAGATTGTCTCTAAGCACGGAGGGAATTTCTTCTTAGATCATGATTGTGAGAACGTGCGATTTGTAATTGAGCTACCAAAATTAGAATACGAATAAAAAAAAGGCTCCATTCGGAGTCTTTTTTTTATTCGATTTATTTAATTACTTTAAAGGAGAGTAAAGCTTCTTCTCATCCATGAAGTAATCATAGATATCATCTGGAGTTGACTCAATTGTTGAGAACGTTCCTAGAATAGTTTCCTTAAGCGTCTTAAACGATTTAAAAGTCACAGCATTTAACTTCTTCATCTCTCTTTTAAAACTATGAGATCCTGGAAAGAAATCAGATTTAGCTAAATCAACAGCTTCTTTTCTAAGACTCTTTCTATTGATTTTAAAATCAAAAGTAGGTTTTAAAAGTCCAGACTCACTGATTACTTCAACTTTAGAGTCAAGAGTGTTGATTACTGTCGCTGTAAGTGTCGTAACATCTTTTGCAAAACCTGCTTCTTTTACAGCAAATTTTTGATCAAGATATTGAAGAGAATAGAGTAGGAACATTCTATCAAAATCTAAAGCATAGACTTTCATCTTAGCATCAATCGCTTTTTTTATTTTCTCTGTTAAGAACTCTTCGTAGTAAGCAGGAGCTAATTTCTTAGTAAGAGCAATCATCTCATGGGCAACAGGAGTCGCTAGGAGATCACCATTTCTAATTGGAGTAATATTCTTAAAGAGAACTTGATTCATTCCACCAATTTTTAAAAAGTCTTTAGTCACTTTCTCAGCTGTCTTAGCTTGGTATTCTGCCAATTCTTCTCTAGTTGCTGCTAGCGAGTAAGTTCTCTCAAGCATAGTACTCTTTTTACCTAACTTTGCTTTTTCAATAAGAGGCTTAAAACGTTTTTCTGCTAACCATGATCCATCCTCTTCACCAGGGACTTGTATCATGTTGATTGCAGTCACTTTCTGATCTTCAGAAAGCTCGTTATTTGCAAGAAGTGAAAATTGCTTCTTTAACATGATGTGAACAAGGTTCTTCATTGAACTCTTCATGAAGAATTGCTTACTTTCCATAATGTTAGTGAAAGCATCAAATCTAAAACAGTCAAAGAATTTTCCTGCGTCACCATCTGTACAGTACTGAAGTTCTGAAATCTTACTAGCACCTTTATAGGCAACATTAATGGCGTGTTGATCATAAGCAAGAGCATCGTTCTCTAGTCTTATCTTAGCTCCAATGAAGTTAGAGAAAAATCCTGGAGTATAATCCATAACAGAACTTCCAACATTTACTTCTGTCTCTAAGAGGCCTGTCTTTAAATAATTCTTAGCAAGAGCTTCATAGTTGCTAGAGTCAACATTTGAATCTAAACTCGCTGCAAAGTTATGTCTAAAACCTAGCGTGTGACCAACTTCGTGGGCCACAACTTCACGGATATAGTCAGAAACGTATCTTACATACATCACTTCTTTTTCTTCATCAGTGTAAGTTCCAGCTTCAACAACTTCTATAAGTTCTTTAAGCTTAAATGATTCGGCCTGCATTCTTTCTTCTTTATTTCTACATGTAAGAGTGCTTGTGAATCCCTGTAGAGATAGGTGGTGAATGTTGGCCTTGTCTTCTTTATCAAATCTCTCTAAGTAAGTTTTAGCTGAGCGGTATGAACCTTTAGCAAATGAACTTGTCATGAAGACGTGAGCTTGTTTAATTTCTCCAGTTAGAGGATCAGAGCTAGAAGCTGCATAAGCAAATCCTGCTGTATCCCAATCTAACCATTGTACAATGTTATAACCTGGCTCGAAAATTTTCACATCACTTGGAAGAGTTTCTACTGAAATAACTTCTTTAGAGAATGCTTTGTTCCAGTATTTAACACCGTCAACAACCGCTTGGTAATATTTCTTAGGGACATTATTAGTCACATGAAAAACAATTGGTTTTGTAATATCAAATTTCTTTATATGAACAACTTGAGTTTCATTAATGCTTCCATCTTCGTTGTTGGCATATACAGGATGATTCTCAAAGTATCCTACGTAATCAAAACCAGGACTAGTCACAGACTTAAAGTTTTCATTCTTCTTGTAGCTTGAAAAGATATACTTAATTTGAACTGGACTTACAGAAGCAGCAGCACGGCTTGTCGCTGGAACTTCTACACGTAGGTACTGGTCTATAAAGATATTTCCATCTCTTAGTTCTACTTCATTAATGAAACTCTCTAAAATTCTATAAGTACTTTCAGATGATGTATCACTTTTAGGATCAGCTATATAATAAGAACCTTTTTGAAAAAGAATTTTCATTCCTTCTTCAAAGTTGAAAGTCACTTCACTATTGTTTTCAAAAACAACTGGAAACTTCGCTAGAAGAGTTTCTGTCGTAACAGAATCAGTCACAAGCTTTCCACTAGTAGATTCAAACATTCCAATGAATGGTCCGTTCTTTCTGAAATAAATAACTTTAGAAGCTAGAGGATTTCCTGTTGCCGATGGAGGGTTATCTATTATTGATGATTGCATTAAGAAGAGGTGACCAAGAGCACTCTTTTCAATTGTAATATTATAATTGTCCTCTGTTGAAAGAGACTTAACAATTTTGCTTGGCTTTAATAGAGGAGTAGTATCTGTGTGATTAACTTCTTTATTTCCACATGCAGTGGCGAGAAGAAGTACTCCAAGAAAAACTAAATTTTTCATAAAATTCCTTTTTGTTCTGATTGATGGCCCTTTGAGCAAGGGGACTGTATACTCTCAGGCAAATAGCAGTCAATTTTATTGGTTCTTACAAAGACTTACATTTAATAGGCGAGGTTTCATATGAGTATCGACAGAGAAGTAGCGAAAGTATTATTAGACAGTTTATGTTTGCAGCTTTCACCTAGTGAGCCATTTACCTATGCCTCAGGCCTTAGAGGACCTATTTATTGTGACAATAGGCAGCTTTTAAGCCTTCCTGTTGCGCGCAAGGTCATTATTGATGGATTTGTCGAGGCCTTAAAAGAATCTGGTTGGCAATTTGACCAATTGGCGGGGCTAGCAACTGCGGGGATTCCTCACTGCGCTTTCGTAGCTCACGAATTAGATCTTCCCATGATCTATATTAGATCAAAGGCCAAGGGCCACGGTAAGCAAAACCAAGTTGAAGGTAAGTATGAACCGGGTCAGAAGGTCATCCTCATTGAAGATCTCGTCAATCAAGGAAAGAGCTTAGGTGAAGCTATAGAGGCGACACTAGCGGCTGGATTGGTGCCTGTTGGATGCTTAACTATCGTGACTTATGAGATGGCGAGAGCGCAGGAAGTGTTAAACAAATTCAAGATACCCTTAATATCATTGACAAATTTTTCAACTATTGTGGATTTGGCCCTTGAGCAAAAGAACATATCTGCCGAAGAGAAAGATATGTTAATTTCATGGCAGGCAGATCCCGTATCGTGGTCTTCAAAGGTTTGATTAAGTTCTCTTAACCTTTGGACGCTAAGCGGTCGACATTATATTGACGACCGTGGTATTAAGATTCCAGTTTGAAACACTCATTTTCATGAAGTTTTCTAAAGCAATTAATATTGTTTCACATTTTATTTTATATAATACGTTAAAGGAGTTTATATGGCGGACAAGGCGAAGCTGGATTTAGGTGACAAGGTTATTGAGCTTCCAATAGTAGAGGGAAGCGAGGGCGAAAAGGCCATCGATATATCTAGACTTAGAGCAGAGACAGGATTCATTACACTAGATAATGGTTTTGTGAACACTGGTTCTTGTATGTCTGGTGTTACTTTTTTGAATGGAGAAAAAGGAATATTAAGATATAGGGGTTACCCAATTGAGCAATTAGCTGAAAGTTCAAACTTCTTAGAGGTTTCTTGGCTGCTCTATTACGGTGAACTTCCATCATCTACAGAGATGGTTAATTTTAAGAAGAAAGTTTCGAGTTTTTCAAAACTTCCGGAAGGAATTGAAAAATTAGTTGATACTTTCCCAAAGACTGCCCATCCAATGGGAGTGCTCTCTTGTGCAACTGCAGCTCTGTCTGCTTACTATGAAGATTTCTTAGGGCCTCAGCCAACTAAAGAAGATAAAGACGTACTCTTTGCTCAATTGCTTGGACAATTAAAAGTGATTGTTTCTAGATTTTATAGAAAGTCGCAAGGGTTAGACTTAATTGCTTCAAACCCTGAATTAGATTACTGTTCAGACTTTTTAATGATGATGTTTGGTGAAGCCGATGCTGATGTAGCAAAAGCACTAGACGTTCTACTCATACTTCACGCAGATCATGAGCAAAATTGTTCAGCTTCTACTGTTAGAGTTGTCGGATCATCTCATGCAAATATTTTCTCAACAATTTCTGGTGGAATTGATGCTTTATGGGGACAACTTCACGGTGGTGCCAACCAAGCAGTTCTTGAAATGTTAGATGAAATCACTACAGAGGGTGGAGACGCTGCTAAAGCACTTGAAAAAGCAAAAGATAAAGAAGACCCATTCAAACTTATGGGATTTGGACATAGAGTTTATAAGAACTTTGATCCAAGAGCGAAAATTATCAAAGTTGCTTGTGATACAGTTCTTGAAAAACTAAAAGTAAACGATCCTCTTCTTAATATTGCCAAAGGTCTCGAAGAGCAGGCGCTTAAAGATGAGTACTTCGTTAAAAGAAAACTCTATCCAAACGTAGATTTCTATTCTGGAATTATATATAAGGCTCTTGGGATTCCAACAAATATGTTCACAGCAATGTTTGTATTAGGAAGACTTCCTGGATGGTTATCACAATGGAAAGAACTTAGAGAAGATACCTCTGCTAAGATCTGTCGTCCGAGACAAATCTACACAGGTGCAACCGAAAGAAATTATAAAAAATTAGATGAAAGATAGAAAGAGGCTCCAGAGGGAGCCTTTTTTTTTGCTTAAATATTAAGAAATATTGTTATTTCATCCTAAAAACCTGAGGGAGAGAATGAAGTTCATAGGCTTTACGCTAAGAAAATATCGACGCTTTCTTGGTGCTCGCTTCTCCTATATTCCCTGGGGATTATCTTTCTTAGTCGCTTGTGCCGTTAGTGTTTACTTCTTCAGTACTTACTCCGAGAGACTAGACAATTTCTTTTCCTCTGGAAGTCCAACGGTTTCTAACCAGCTTAGTTTGATTATTAAGTTAGATGCTAAAGTCACTCACTGGATGGTTGGTATTGATCAATTTCTAGATTCAGGTGAAGAGGTCAATTTAAAAATAGATAAACAAAGCCTTAAGCTGGAAATAGCAGAGCTAAAAGAGAATCACAAATCCATTAAGCAATATATGGGTTTATGGTCAATTAAAAATGAAGAATTAAACAGGTTTAAGGATATTTCTCAGTTCTTCTATGTTAATCCCATAGAGACATTACCTAATCGAATTGCACGTAAAGATAGTGCCACTGTCTTAAAGAAGAAATACTCCCTAGTTATGGGGGCTTTTTCTTTGTATGCCGAAGCTCTTCGCCAAAATCAAAATGAGGTTTCAAAGAGGGTGGGCTTTATCAGTGCCCTTAATTATTTCTTTGCTACCTGCTCCATCGTATTTGGACTCATATCAACGTTCTTTTTCTTAGAAGCTATTCTTGTTAAGTTAGATAAATTTAGAGATTTTGCGTCTAAGAAGAAATTCTGCGTTCTCTTTGTTGATGATGAACAAGGTATTTTAGATGTGGTGGAGAGTAGCCATGAGAAATTAAGAAGCTGCGACTTTCTTATGGCAGCAAATGGAAAAGAAGCACTAAAGATCATTAAACGTCAGCACGTGGATTTGATTATCACCGATTTATGTATGCCCGAGATGGGAGGATTAGAGCTTATTTCTAAGCTTAAGAGAGTACATATTCCCATCGTTGTTATGACGAGTAAGAGTGTTCTGACCTCTGAAACTAGAGAGGCACTCCATAATCAGATAGTTTATGACAAATTTGATATTCTCAATCGCTTGGACGAAATTATTGGAAAACAAATTCAATTGGAGGCCAAACATCAAAACTCTAAAAAAGCCTCATAAGAGAGCTTGCTTTTGTTCTTGGGGAAATTCAAGTAATATGGTGATATGAAATTTCAATTAAGCGAATTAAAGAAAACTCTATTAGAGCCCGATTTACCTGAGACTAAAATTGCTAAAATCCTCAGTAAAATTTCTAAGGGGTTTACTAGTGAAAGAAGTAAAATCACTGAGTATGTAAGTGATAGAGAACAGGTTTCTGCCTATACACTCTTTTATCTTCCAACCAATATTCCAAAATTAAAGTTCGTCTTGGATCAGCTTTCTCCTTCACTACTTAGTGATATACAAAATTCAAAAATATTAGACTTGGGAACTGGTCCTGGAACTTTTGCTTTTGCTTTCGATGAATTCTTCGAAGGAGAAGTCGATGTTACTGGAGTTGATACAAGTGGTTTAATGCTTGAGCAGGCCAATAATATCAACGAGCAAATTTATAAGAATGAGCGGATCAAGTTTCTTCCTGAAATTCCTAGTTCATTTAAAAATGAAACTCTTTTTTTAGGTCACTCCATGAATGAAATGGGTGTTGATAAATTGATTTCACTGGTTGAGAAAACTCAGCCTAGAAACCTCATTATCATTGAGCCGGGAACGAGTGAAGTCTTTATTCAAGTGGTAAAGCTTCGTGATCGTATGAGAGAGCTAGGCTTCAATTGTGCCTTTCCTTGTGCCAATATAACTTCCCCTTGTCCTGCAAAGCTCAAACGGGATGAAGGAATTGAGGATTGGTGTCACCAAGTTCTAAGAATGTCCCACGATGACGAAGTTGAGCGACTTTCACAAATTATAAAACTCGATCGTAAGGCGATGCCACTCATCGCCCACGTTTACACAAAAGATCAGGACTATAAAGCTAGCAGTGCTCGAAAAGTTCGTTTCTTAAGGGAGACTAAGTATTCTTTCGATTGGGAAGTTTGCCTAGAAGTTGAGGGCACTTTAAAGCATTATACTTTTGAAATTGTTAAAAAGGGTTTGAAGAAGAAAGAGATTAAGGCACTACAGAAAACTTCTGTGGGAATTAGTTTAGAGTATGAAGTGCTTAAAGAGTTGGGCGAGAACCATCTTAGAGTAAAACTAATATAATAAATAAAACTTATAAATATATGTTATAGTATAAAAATGTTACCAAGTTCAAATGATATTCAATACTTTATCGAAGTCTCAAAAACTTTAAACTTATCACGTTCTGCTGAGAGGTTGGGGGTGACTCAACCGACTTTGACCTTTGCTATTAAGCGCTTAGAAGAATCCCTTGGAGTGAATTTACTTGTTCGCTCAAAAACAGGAGTAGCTCTCACTCGTCATGGAGAGAGTTTTAGACGTGAGTCAAAAAAGTTCTTAGAAGATTGGTATCAGTTAAAGTCAAAAATTGTTCAGGAGAAAGAAGAGGTTAGGGGACTTTACTCAATTGGAGTTCACCCTTCTGTCGCGCTCTATACTCTTTCTGATTTTATCCCAGAGCTCTATTTGAATTATGACAAACTTGAAATCAAACTTGTACATGATTCTAGTCGTATCATTACGGAACAAGTTATTTCTAATAAACTTGATTTGGGAATTGTTGTGAATCCTGTTTCCCATCCTGACTTAGTGATCATTAAATTGATCACAGATGAAGTTTCTCTATGGGAGAGTCCTGAGAATAAGAACTCAGATGTTCTTCTCTGTGACCCAGATTTAAATCAAACTTCCTCACTGATGCAAAAACTTAAGAAGCAAAAATTTAAATTCTCTCGCATTATTCACTCTCAAAATTTAGAAGTTTTAACTGACCTAGTTCAAAATGGTGCAGGAATTGGAATTCTTCCCGGTAAAGTTGTTAGCGCTAGTAAAAGACGTTTGAATAAAGTTCCTTCTTCCCCCTTTTTTAAAGATACTATCTGTCTTATTTATCGCGCTGATAGGGTCAAAACTAAGGCCTCTGAAGAGATCATTGCAAGAATTAAAAAATTGAAGAAATAGTTCACTTTGACTCATGACGTTTTAAAACTTTCATGGCCATGAGAGTAATATTGCGTTTTAATACCTTCATAAAATTCATTTATAAGGAGTTATCATGAAACAATTTGAACTCATTATTATGGGCGCAGGACCTGCTGGAATTAGTTTGGCCGCTGAAGCCGTTCAGTCTGGAGTCTCTCCAGAGAAAATCATCATCCTCGAAAAATCCCAAGAACATTCCTTCTCCATTAGAAGATTCTATCCTGAGCAAAAATTAGTAACAGCAAACTATAAAGGCAAGGAAGCTCTGTGTAATGGAGTTATGTGCATAAGTGACACATCAAAATCTGCAACATTAAGTTACCTCGATAAGTGCATAGAAGACTTTAAAATTAACGTTCACTACAGTGAAACCGTTTGGAAGATAGAAAAACAAGTAGATGAAAGTTTTATCGTGGCCACTGATAAAGGTGACTATCAAGGAAAAATTTGTGCCATAGCTATGGGCATGATGGGAAAACCAAATAAACCTAGTTACCCCATTCCAAGTGATATTAAAGCTCAAGTAACTTTTGAAATTACTTCAAAGAAAATTGAAAACTGTGAAGTCATGGTTGTGGGCGGGGGAGACTCTGCAAGTGAATATGCCCAATACCTTTTGCAAGAAGGGAATAAAGTGACTTTCTGTTATAGAAAGAAAGATTTTTCTAGAATGAATCAAATTAATAGGGACTCTCTATTGGCCCTTGGTCAGCAAGGAAGAGTCGATATACAGCTCGAAACTGATGTTCTAAGTCTTTCTAAGCGTGGAGACAGAGTTGTGGCAGAACTTACGGGGAAAACTTCTGAACGTGAGTTTGATCATGTGGTGCTGGCGCTTGGGGGAACAACTCCTAAGAATTTCCTAAGTTTACTGGGGATTGAATTTAATGGAAATGAACCTGTGATCAAAGAGGGTTTTGAAACTTCTATTGCTGGATTATTTCTCATTGGAGATTTGGGCGCTGGAAGAAGAGGCGGATCAATTATTTCTGCATTTAATTCCTCTAGAGAAGCTATGCAAAAGATTTGTACTGATTATCTAACTTGTAATGTTTAACTACATTCTACAAAAAAAAAAGGCTCCTTTCGGAGCCTTTAATTTCTCTTTCGAGAAGAATATTTAAAAAATTATAATTATTTTTTAAGTCTTGCAGCGTAAGAACCACCAAATTTCTTCTTGAATTTCTCAATTCTACCTTCAGAATCCACAATTTTTTGTGTTCCTGTATAGAATGGGTGAGATTCAGAAGAGATATCAAGTTTTACCATTGGGTACTCAACACCTTCGTAAGTTTCTGTCGCATCAGTTTTAATAGTTGATTTAATAACAAATTTCTTTGAACAAGAAACGTCAAAAAATAATACATCTCTATATTCTGGGTGAATATCTTTTCTCATAATTATCCTTTTGTTTGCCTTGCTTGATACAAAGCCCATTTTTTATAAGATTTTGAAGCTGTAATTTCGCTAATTTTGCTCTACTTGTCAAGAGTTAATGGGCGCTGCAACTAGAGCAACCATCAGTTTCGGGCGGGTTTTCAAAGTCGAAGACTTCCCAGTGTCCATACCTTTTATTGATAAGGGCCAGAGTTTCTTCAATAGTGTTAAAGCTAGTTTGAAAGATTTCCTGGTTGTCTTGGTCGGTAACAGTTATAAAGTATTGAATTTCTTCATTTTTAGGACTGGCTCCAAGGGAGATAAAGGCCTTGTAAGTCTTAGTCTTATAGTGAACAAAGGTCCAATTTTCAAAAGTAATTTCAGTGGCTCGATTCATTCTAGTTATTTCCTATGGTTTTTACTTTTTTAACAATTATAGGTTGTCATGCCAATGAAAATCTAGTAATTTGGCTTTCCATACAAGATTTATTATATAGATTTTAACAAATATATAGATATATACCCGGAGGAAAACGTGGCAAAAGGACCTAGAGTAGTGATTACGCTTGAGTGTACTGAAGCGAGAAAACTAGGAAAATCACCTTCTCGTTACACAACAACTAAGAACAAGAAGACAACACCAGATCGTCTTGAAATTAAGAAGTACAACCCGTACCTTAAGAAACACACGATCCACAAAGAAATTAAATAAGACTTTTATTTAAATATTCTTAATAAAAAAGCCTACTTTTAAAGTAGGCTTTTTTATTATAATTTCAGTCATTTATCTCAACAAATTGCCGTATTTTTCCTTCAGAAAATTCCTATTTCACCGATAAGATTATGTATTTCAAAACAAGGCGTAATCAATTTGGCACTAAAAGTACTATTAGTAGATCCCAATGAGGAATGGCTTCAGTCTGCATCAAAGTTTTTGATTGAGCAATTCTATGAGATCAAGAAAGTAAATAATGGGAAAGATGCTCAGCTTGCTTTGTATAACGATAAATTCTTCGCCGTCATTCTAAACTTCGATACGAAGAACCACAGTGGAATGCAAGTTTTAAAATTCATCAGAACTAATCATCCAAGTCAACGCGTAGTCATGGTTCTTGAGGGTCAAGAGATCCTAGACAAGGGAAGAACTTCAGAAGAAAAATTAAAAAAAATGGGTGCCACTGAAATTGCTGTTAAACCTTTTGAAATCGAACATCTTAAAGACTTATTAGAGGGTCACCAATCTCTTGGCGATGTAATGAGTAATATTAAGAGAAGAGAGGGGCAGTCTGACGAAGTTGAAGTAGATACTCCTGATGAGGAATTTACTAAAGTAAGAATTGATGATTTTTACTCTGCTAAGGCCGTTCTCTTTGATGTCTATATCCAATTGAGATCAAATCGATATATTAAAATTCTTCACAGTGGAGACACTTTCTCTAAAGAGAGAATTGATAAATACAAGAACGAAAAAAATGTAGAAAACTTATACTTTCATAATTCTGATCGTAGGAAGTTTGTACAATACCATAATCAATTGGCAGCTAAGCTTATCGCCAGTAAGCAAATTCCTGCATCCGTGAAAGTTAAGATGGTAAAGAATGTGGCCGATAAATATATTCAAGAGGCCTTTCATCAGGGGATGAAGCCACAAGTTGTGGAACAAGGTAAAGAAGTTTGCGCCAATATCTTTAATCTTGTGGAAAAGGAAAAGGATCTCTACAAAGTTTTAAAAAGTTACGAAGAGTTAGATCCTTCTGCATTTACTCATGCCTTCTTAGTCAGTTTATTCTCGACTGCTATTATTAAACAATTCGACTGGCAATCTAGAACGACAATTGAAGCCACTGCTATGGCCTGTCTCTTTCACGATATAGGTAAGGTGAAACTTCCTAAGGAACTCTTAAACAAACAAGTTAAAGATATGAACGATGAAGAGCTAGAGCTTTATAAGACTCATCCCGAACTTGGAGTTGAGATTATTGAAGGTAATAGACTCATCAATAATTCTGTTAAACAAATTATTCTACAGCATCATGAAGCTTTTGACGGAACGGGTTTTCCCTACGGTAAAAGAGGTTCAAAAATTCTTACCCTCGCTAATATTGTCTGCCTCGCTGATGATTTTGTTCATATCATGGTTGACGACAAATTAGACCCACCTGCAGCACTTAGAAAAATGCTCATGAATCAAGAGCAGGTTTCAAGATATAATTCTATGATTGTTGAGAATTTTATTAAGGTTTTTGTTGACCCTGAGAAAATTGTCAAAGAAAGCTCTCTTCCTTCTAATTCTAGAGTTGTTAATAAAAAAGTTTCTTAATTGATAATTTCTTAAAGGATCTTTGGCTCTTGTGAAAGAGTGTCATTTTATCTTTTTCAATTATATAAGGGTGCGGGCTATTGGAAGACTTAATAATAAAAGTCTGCTTCTTTTCCATTTTTAAATCAGGAATCGTGTTGATGAGATAAGTCACTTCGTAGAAGGTCTTATTTCCATTCTTATGAGCGACTTCCATAGTGTAACTTGGATTCGTGAAGTACTTAGATAGGGCCTTATCAAGCTTCTTAGAGCGTTTATCAATGATCAGGGAAGACTTTAAACTCAAGAGATTTCTCAGGTAGCTTTCTACCGCTTTAGGGGCCAACGTTTTCTTGTTAGCATCGACCCAGTCATCCTTATCCCTTAGAATATTTAGTCTGGCTTTTGTTGCTGGTAATTTCCCTTTATAAATTTTCAGGTGAGTTATATCAGATATTTTTTGAGTAAAGATTTTTGATTCAATAAAGTTTGATAAATTTAAAGACTCAAGGTTACCCTTCAGGGCATCCACATGGTAGATGGCTTCTTGTTCAGAGAAAGTTACATAGGTTGAATTATCGAAAGGATTTAAGAGGCCTAAATTTAATGTGTGCACCTTTCCACCATAGTAGGAAAGTTTGAGTTTCATTAAAGGGGTGTCTAGTGAGAAGTTTGAAATATTGATGGCATCTTTTGAGAGTATTTTTCTAATTTTTATTTGTGATAAATTGGTGAGAATATTTTGAACAGTAGTCTGATTACTTGGAAGATTTCTTGGTTCTGTTAGTGACCAAACTTTTGAGTTGTCTTTAGAGATTGTGAAAACACCTAATCTATTGGTGAGTTGAATTGATTTAACTTGTTCAATCTGCTCAGGTTTTATAAGTAGTTGATAACGACTAAGTGCGGTATTCTTGGTTAATGGCGCTTGAAATAGCCAACTCGCTAATCCTCCGAGAACTATGGCGATTAAGAACATAAATGTGAGGACGTTGGCAGCTTTTGTGCGATCTGTCGAGATCTTAACCAGCACAGAGACTCCTTCTATAAAGTAATTTAAAGCTATTCTAACTTGATTAATCAGGTAAGTATAGGGATGATTGGGACCGTAAAAGTATAGAAATGGAGATATATTTCGATGTTTGAATTATTTGTTGCTGGTGGATTTATTATGTATCCACTACTTATTTGTTCTCTCTTAGTTTGGTTTGTAACTTTTGAAAAAATGTGGTTTTTGCATCAGTTAAATAAAGAGTTGGTTATTCTCTTTGATAAGGGACAACACCTTTTATCTGAAAAGAAAATTCATGAAGCGAAGGGTCTCTCTTATAGTGTTCACCCATTAATCGGTGTTCCTTATCTCACTCTTTTTGAAGGAGAGACGTTAGATAAAGATCAATGGAACTCCAGAATGGGAAGGCGTTTAGTAGACACGCGACAAGGATTGAAAAAATCTATCTGGATCATTGGAACAGTGGGAGCTTCTGCTCCATTCATTGGTCTCTTTGGAACGGTTGTTGGGATTATAAAATCTTTTCAATCAATTGCTACTTCTGGAAAGAGCGGATTTGCTGTTGTTGCCGGTGGTCTGTCTGAAGCTCTTGTGGCCACAGCTGCAGGAATTGTAGTGGCCGTCATGGCAGTGGTTCTTTTTAACTATTTTCAAAATAGACTCTCAAATGTGAATACAGATATTAAAAATCGCATGCAAGATTTAATGGATCTTCTTTAGGAAAAAACTATGTCAATTAAAATGGACGAAGAAGATAATGACCAGATAATGGCCGATATTAACATGACACCGTTAATCGATATCATGTTAGTTCTCCTCATTATTTTCATGGTAACTTCTTCTGTTTCCTTAGAGTCAGGTTTAGATATCGATATTCCAAAAACGATTTCAAATACCAAAGAGCAAGAGGGGAGATCTGTTTTAGTTTCTCTAAATAAAGCAGGGGATGTTTCTGTTCAGGGTAAATTAGTTCCTTGGAATTCTTTGCAAGAAGAAATTTCAGGGGCGCTAGAAAGAGAGAAGACTGGTCTCGTGATTTTCGAAGGAGACAAGAGCTCAATGTTAGGTAGTGCTGTTGAAGTGATGGATGTGGCTAAAGCCGCAGGCGCAGAAAAATTTGCGATAGCGGCAGAATCAGTAGGTCACTAAAGATCTAGAGATCTAGATCATCTAATTCATCAAAATCTTCATCATCATCTTGAGGCTTGCTATCAGTTTTCACTGGCGCTTCAGGAATGTCTGGCTCGATTGAATTGATAAATTGTCTAAGTAGTGTTCTTTCACCTTCTTTTAAAAATGAAAAATCAGCTCCTATTCTGTAGGGGAGTCTATTCTTAGAAATAATTCTACTTTTCATATTGTATTCACGACAGAATAAAATATTTGCATTTAAGACGAATCTCTTAGGAATAACAAATTCAATAACTATTGATTCACCAGTGAGAAATGGCTTATTACTAAAAAAGAAAAGTCTATCCATTCCAATTTCAGCAAGAATGGTTGTTCCGTTAGAAACCTCTTCTTCTACTAGAGTTGGATATCTTTGAGTAATGCTAATTGTATTATCATCATCATCACCTGTTTGACCTTCTAACATTGCAGCGGCCATATCATCTGCACTTCCCTCAGTATCACCTTCTGCAGCAGCTTCTTCTGGAGCATCTCCTGCAATAGCCGCGGCCATTTCATCTTCACCTGTGTTGAGATCACCAATGGCCTGAACTTCACCACCACCATCAGCAACATCTGTTTTAGAGCGATACTCTAAAATAAGGTCATCAATAGAGAGATTTTCATCTTTGGAAGTCTTCATTCTCTCGCGGATAACCGCTTTGAGTTCGTCACGAAGGGCCCAAATTTTAAGGGATATTTTTTTTATGTAAACAGGATCGGTAGAATTGTTGTAAATCATGTCTAACATTTTCTCACATTTCACGATGAAATGGGAGCTTACGCTATACTGGTAATAATTACCTATAGTGAAATTTAACTTAGAGTTTAAGCTCAATAGTAAGAAATTATTTTAAGTAATTACAAAGAATTAGTCAGGTTTAGGAATGACCAATTTTTAGCTCCAAGGAGGGAGAATGAAAAAAACTAATGTAATGATTGGCGCCACTTTAGCGGCCATGAGTTTCTCAGGTTTTGCAGCCAAGCATGTTCCAGGTGAAATGATTGTAAAGTTGAAAGAGGGCGTAAATAAGAGTGCTCTTACATCATTTAAGTCTATGGGCGTAGAGCTAGATAGATCAATTATCTTATCAGCTGAAACTCTCTATGTTGTAAAGTTTGATTCAAACAAGTCTATGAAGAGCATGACAACTCTTTTAAGTAACAACCCAAATATTGAATACGCAGAGCCTAACTTCATTTATGAAATTGTTAAGCCTATTAAAAGTTTTTCAATTGATTCATATGTTGCTGGTGTAACAGGTGTAGATACTGAAGCTTATACTCCAGTTGATCCAAAATTTAGAAACCTTTGGGGATTACAGAACACAGGTTCAAATGATCCAAAAGGTGGAACTGGTTTAGCTGGTGCAGATATTGATGCTCTAAAAGCTTGGGCCATCACTAAAGGTGATAGAAGCGTAAGAATTGCCGTTATTGATACGGGAATTGATTACAATCACCCAGACCTAAAAGATCAAATGTGGACAAACACTGCTGAGCTTAACGGAACACCTGGTGTTGATGATGATGGTAACGGTTATGTAGATGATATCCACGGATACGATTTTGCAAACAATGACGGTGATCCAATTGATGGTCACTCTCACGGAACTCACTGTGCAGGTACAATCGGTGCTTCTCACAATGACCTAGGTGTTGCTGGTATTATGGCAGACGTTGAATTTGTTGCAGTTAAGTTTTTAACTGATTCAGGTTCTGGTTCAACTGAAGGTGCGATCAAGTCAATTGATTACGCAACTAAATTGAATGTTGATTTAATGTCAAACTCTTGGGGTGGGGGCGGACGCTCACAAGCTCTACAAGATGCTATTCAAAGAGCAGCTGATAAAGGAATTGTTTTCACAGCAGCAGCTGGTAACTCTTCAACAAACAATGATCAAAGACCACACTATCCTTCTAACTATGATGTGAAGAACGTAATCTCTGTTGCAGCGACTACTTCTTCTGATTCACTAGCAAGCTTTTCTTGTTACGGTAGAAGAACAGTTCATATCGCAGCTCCAGGACACAACATTCTTTCTACTGTTAAAAATGGTGGATACGCAACTTACTCTGGAACTTCAATGGCAACTCCTCATGTTTCAGGAGCTATCGGTCTTCTTATCGCGCAAGAAGGTAGAATGGATTTAGGTGAGTTAAGAGAGAGACTAATGGCCACTTCTGAGCCACTTTCAGCTCTTAGAGGTAAGACAATCAACTCTGGTAGATTGAACGCTTACAATCTTTTAACTGATACAAGACCAACTAGAAACGAGCCTAAGCCAGGTAACTGGGAAACTAAAATGCTCGATGAAGTTTGGGAATCAGCTCATCCTTACGCACATAACTTAAATGTTGTTAAAACTTTTTCTTACCCAGGTGCTAAATATATTAGACTTAGAGTTAGAAAATTAGATCTTGAAAAAGGTTATGACTTCCTACAAATTTCAGATAAAAACAGAGGTATCGCAGAAAAAGTTTCTGGTGCTTCAGTTGATTATATTTCTGAATATGTTGAAGGTGATCTTATGACTGTAACTTTCAAATCAGATAGATCAGTTTCTAAATGGGGATTCGTTATTGATTCGGTAGACGTTCAATACTAAGAACCATATAAAGAAAACAACTCCAAATACGCCCAAAGGCCCCTCTAATGAGGGGCCTTTTTTTTGGTGCAAACAAGTCTTTCTATGGTAACTTAAGCCCACATTAATAGATGAAGTTGGTGAAAGTCCACGCTGTCCCGCAACGGTAAAGTCCGATCTCTATTCAACATTTATTTCCCGAGGAGGAACTATGACTTCAAATTATGAAAAACGCATTCGCATGGCCGAAACAAGAGTTACTAAGGCCGTATTCCCAAACACAACTAATCACTACGACACTCTCTTTGGAGGGACCGCAATGCAGTGGATGGATGAAGTGGCCTTCATCACCGCCACAAGGCTCACACGTATGAAAGTGGTGACTGTTTCAAGTGATCGTATAGATTTCAAAAAGCCCATCCCTGAAGGAAATATAGTTGAGCTGGTTGGAAATGTTATCAATGTAGGAAAAACTAGTATTAAGGTTCAAGTACAAGTCTTCTTAGAATCTATGCTGTCTGATTCTAGAGAACTCGCTCTCGAGGGATGTTTCTCTTTTGTTGCCATTGATGATGATAGAAAACCTACGAGAATAGAGCTCTAATCAACTGGTACGGCATTCCTCTTTATTGACGCAGAGATGAATCATCAGAGAATGACGTACCTTACTGAAATTATGAAGAACATGTGAGAATTAATTGATGACATAACTCGATTTCGTTTGGTACGATTTAGCCATCGAAAAAAGGGAGTTTTTATGCTGATAAGGAAGTTAGCGATATTTTTATTGTTAGTTCTCACAAGTTGTTCAGGAATTGTGGCCGTAAATGGTTGGCCTTGGACAAGAGATACCGTCTCAAAAATTAGAATCACTTGGTCTCAAGACCCGGCAACTTCTATGAAGATTATCTGGGACACCAAATCCGCTTCAGGAAAAAAACAAACTCTTCACTACGGTGTTGTAGATCACGGGAGAAATTACCGTGAGTATACTAATAAGAGACGCCTAGATTCCTTCATTAACTATAAAGGAATGAACAATGCCTTTGTTCATCTTACTAATCTAAATCCTGATACAAAATACTACTTTGTTATTCGTACTTCTAAGGGTGACCTTTCAAAGAGATATTGGTTTCAAACTATGAGTCAAAGTGAAAATGCTAGACTCTCAGTTGTCGCTGGTGGAGATTCTAGAAATAATAGAACACCAAGAATTGCTGCCAATAAACTTGTGAGTAAATTAAGACCTCACTTTGTGCTCTTTGGTGGTGATATGACCAGTAGAGATTCCTCGGGACAGTGGGAAGAGTGGTTTTCAGATTGGCAACACACTATCTCTAAGGACGGGAGGATCACTCCTATAATTCCTGCTAGAGGAAATCACGAAAGAAGTAATGAGAGTATTTCTAGACTCTTTGGAACTAGTCATGGTGTTTATTACGCACTTACTTTTGGAACAAACCTGCTTAGAACTTACACTCTAAATTCTGAATCTTCTGTTACAGGAAATCAGCTCACTTGGTTAAAAGAAGATTTAGCGAAGAACTTTGGGGTGACTTGGAAAATTGCTCAGTATCACAAACCTATGCGACCACACACAAAGAATAAGAGTGAGAACGATAGGATCTACCGAGCTTGGGCACCACTTTTCTATAAGTATGGTGTGGATCTTGTGGCCGAGTCTGATTCCCATACTGTTAAGTCGACATATCCCGTTAGACCTACTGTGAAGAATGGTAACGATGAAGGATTTATAAGAGACGACGTAAATGGAACTGTCTATGTAGGTGAGGGATGTTGGGGAGCTCCTCTTAGAAGAAATAACGACGACAAGGTCTGGACTAGGGCCTCAGGAAGTTTCAATCAGTTTAAGTGGATGTTCATCGATAAGAGTGGAATAGATCTTAGAACTATTATGGTGGACAATGCTAACGAGGTAAGTGCTTTGACTGACAGTACTCGTTTTGAAAAGCCTGACAACTTACAAGTTTGGAATCCTAAGTCTGGAAATGTTATTTCTCTGAGTCCCCGAACGAATGCCGTCCCACTCTAAAACTCTAGAATACCTTTTAAGAATTGCTGCTTTCTCTGTCCTCTTTGGACGTGGATTGCAGCATATAATATATGATGTTCCCTATAGAGTACTTGTTTGGGATGAATCTCTATGGCAGGGATTATTTCAAACAATGGACTGGAATTGGAGCTCATTTGTCACCAGTCCCACTGTAGACAAGGCCATCGTTACTACCGGTGCAGTGGTGGGAATTTTTCTCATACTCACTTCGCTAGTTGCTGCCTTTAACTATAAAAAAGCAAAGTTAGCGTTAGTTCTCTCTAGTAGTTACCTGGTTTTTATCAGCATCTTATATACCGCCGACAAATTCTTTATACCTGCCCAGTTTATTGAGTACTCCACCCAAATGTTCACACCATTTTTTCTCGTATTGTTTTGGAAGTTTGGTGAGAAACAGAGACTGGTTTTTTGGATGAGAGTTGCCGTGGCGCTCACTTTCATAGGGCATGGTTCATATGCACTTGGAATCTATCCCACGCCAGGACCATTCATTGATATGGTTATTGCTATTATGAATTGCGATGAGCCTACAGCAATAGTCTTTTTAAAAATCATGGGAAGTTTAGATTTTGTCGCGGCCATTTTACTCTTCATCCCTTACGCAGATAAATGGGCCTTAGGCTTTTGTTGTACTTGGGGAGCTCTCACCACAATGGCGAGAATCAGTGAGGGGAATGTGTTTGGAATTACTCATACTCTCGTCTCGCTCGGACACGAATTTATCATAAGACTTCCACACTTCTTTATTCCACTATTTCTTCTGGTTTCTGTGCAAAAAAAAACCTTCAATTTCTTGAAGGTTTTTTACTTAAAATATAAATTTTGAATTCTTTCTAGAAAAGGTGGTTATACTTCTTAAGAAACTTAGAAAGTGAACCAACTTTATCAAGAGTTCTAATCGCTCTTGTAGAAAGTTTTAATTTAATTGTTTGTCCAGAAACAGGATCAAAAATTCTCTTCGTTTGAAGATTTGGTTTTTGAGTCATTTTAGTTCTGTTTTTTGCGTGAGAAACTTTATTCCCTACAAGTCTTCTTTTACCAGTTAAATCACATACATTTGCCATATCTATATCCTCTTCTGTACGCCTCAGCGTTCAGATTATTAATTATGATCACTTACAAGTTCGATAATATATACATCAAAATGCCATATTTCAAGGGCCAATTGGGGCCCTTTGTTACTTTTTGTCAGATCAGGACTATTTCTTCTTTCTATACTGTTTCATTTTCGCTTTAAATTCTTGTCTTCTTTTCTTTCTATCTTCTTTCGCCTGTAATTTCAATGGTTTAATTTTATCTTCGCGAAAGGCCTTTCTCTTGTTCTTCGAGTTCTCTTTAAATTCTTTCCTAATCTTTTTCATTTTTTCGCGGATGGCCTTATTCTCTTGGCGCTTACCGGGGACTATTTGATTGGCTAAAGTCTCAATATCACTAAACATTTTAAGTTGATTTTCGTAACTCTCTTTGAGCATCTCTGCTTTTAGATCATAGATCTTCTTAGCATTCTCTTTTCGCTGACTCAAATTCTGCGCCTGAAATGCCTTCATTTCCTTAGTGATAGCTGCACTTTGCTCTGCACTCATTTCCTTCTGGGCCATTGTTTGAAGTGAAGTTATTAAGAGTAGACTGACGATTATAGCTTTCATAAATCCTCCAGGATTATTGTGGTCTCATACCTAGCTAACGAGTGAGGTGGTAAAAGGTTTCAATTATTTTTAAACAATTATAACATAATGAAATTATTATAGAAATTCTTGTAACCTTTTCTACTCCCATTCGTTAAAGCTATGAGAGTATAGGAGTCTATGAAATTAAACGATTGGATAAATAAATCACTTTGGAAGAGTCTAGCTGACGCTAAGTTGATGGAACTCGTGGCAAAGGATGAAAAAGTGGCCTTTGCTATTTTATTTGATCGCCACAAAGAGTCCTTATTCAACTACGCTCTGAGTATCTTAAAAGATAGAGCAAAGTCAGAAGAGGTGGTGCAAGAGATTTTTCTAAAACTCTATGAGTTACGGTGTGAGTATAAAGAGATGGGAAAGTTAAGTGCTTATCTCTACCGCATGATTCGAAATAAGTGTTTTGATTCTTTAAAAAAGAAAGGTGAAGTGCTCCTCGGTGAAGACGAAGACTTTAGCAATCAAGTGGATGAGACTTTTGAAAGAGTAGTCACTAAGGCCAGGCTTGAACTTATTGATCGGTTATTTTGTGAACTCAAAGACGTAGACCGTGAGATTTTTCTTCTCTGGGCAAAAGGTGAGAGTATTCGTAGCATTTCCAATATTGTTGAATCTAGTGAGGGAGCTGTGAAAACAAGACTTCATAGAATAAAGAAAGATATGATTAGAAAAGTTGAAAAAAGGAGATCAGCATGAAAAAGAAAATTGATCGTGCTATTACTCGTAAACTAGATAAGAAGTTTGATGAAAAATTTTGGAATAAATTTGATGATAAATTCTCACATGAGAGTGAAGTAGAAAAGAATCAATTCAATTGGCAAAGTTATTTAAGACCGGTGATGATGGCCTCTGTACTAGTACTTCTAACCTTCAATCTCTATAGCCGTTTTGGAGCAGAGAGTAGTGGGCAAGTGCAATTACTTACAGAGCAAGATGTAGAGCTGATGATAGAGTCGACATTAGAAATTGATGAAATTGTAAACTCGGTGTCTCTCGAATTTGATGATGAATTCTACGCACTAAACGATTGATTTAATTTCCTCAGCTACTTTTTGAAAAGTGATTTTGAAAATTGTTCCATGATCTTCTTTATGCTCTTTTAATGTTCTACTAGTGACATGAATATTTCCCCCAATCATTTCAATACTTCTCTTCGCGATGGGCATTCCAAAACCTGTACCTTTTTCTCCCTCAGTTCCTTCTCGTGTAGTTGTGGCCAGAGGATCAAAGATTTTCTTTAAAAGAGCTGTGGGAATTCCAATCCCATGATCTTTGATAATAAGATGAACTTGGTTCTCCACGACTTTTGTGTGAACCAGGATGTCACTTTTTTCAGCAGAAAATTTAATACAATTAGAAAGTATATTACAAATAACCTGATGAATAATAACACTCTTTATTCCCCAAACTTCTTCATCTTCTATAACTACTCTCATATGTATTCTCTTCACACTTATCATGGAGGAAAGAATCTCTAAACTCTCTTCAATGCAATCTTTTAGGGAAATTTCAAAAAGTTGCAAATCTTTCTTACCAGAGTCAAAGGCTTCAATTTCCCTTACAGCGTGAATAAGATCTGAAATGGTATTACTACTCTTTAAGGTTAAGCTCAGTTTTCTTTTAAACTTTGGATGTATTTGATCTAAGTCACTAACAAGAGCTTGTTTGTTTAGAAAGCTCATATTGTTTCTAATGATGGTTAGGGGATTGGACACATCGTGAGCTAAAACTCTTAAGAGATTTTGTTTTGAAAGAACTTTCTTTCTTAGTTGTTCTTCACTTAAATCTCTTAGATTGAGTAAGAAAATTATGAAGCCGGAGTGAAGTAGCATAATGCCAAAGCCCGTGAGAAATTGAGTCAAAAACTTTCCATTTTCATGGAGATAATTAATCTCAAACATGCCCTGTGAAATATCTAGGTAAGCAATAATGATACTTGTGATGAATATAATAACGAACCAAATAAAGGTATGTAACTTATTTGTTACTACTCCCGCAATAACAGGAAGTATCGCCACCCACATGAGAACTGGAGTAAAGAATCCTCCTGTGAGTACTGAAAAATGTACCTGAAACATCCCCCCAGGTAGCAGCATGACATAGATAGACTTTTCTAAAGACTCTGTGATTTTATAATAAATTGGAGTGAACAAGTGAATTAAGGCATAGATAAAACCCATGTACTTTATACTTGTATGATCTATGTAGAAGTATGCAATGAAGGCATAACTCCACATGAGAGCGCCAGTAATGAGCGTAATCATGATGAGCAGATGAGTTCTGAAACAGTGAACCCTGTCCATTTTTTCAGATGGAGAAAGGCACCAATTATAAAAAACTAAGTAGAGTTTTTTCACTCTTTCTAATTTAAACATGTAACTATTTATCGGCACTTTGGAGAGAATTTGGACTTAAGAATTGTTGATATTGAAGAAGGAGTTGAGTTTGAATTAAGCTTCGGTACTACACCATCCCACAAGGTTCTTTCTCACGCCTCTTGAGACTTTATTGACTTTGTGTTCGTAATTGTACTCACCGGTTAAGAAAACCGTAAGAGTTTCGTAAGCGGGGGGAGTGATGGTGGTGCACTCAGTTGAGTTCTTTACTTTAAAAAGGAGCTCCCCACCCTCTAGTTCTGGATCATCATTAAAAGACCAAGTAAAGGCGAAATGTCGCGATCCGTCATCGTGCCAAATACCATCTTCATCTGTGCGAGCATCTCTGATGGCAATCATATGTTCAGTTGTATTATAGGGATGAAATTGATCAAGAACAGTCCTTAGAAATGCGCCAACTTCTAAGTATTCAAAGAGGAGTTGATCGACTCTTTGCCAATTGCACAGCTTTAAAGCATCTGCTAACTCTTTGGGAAAGGCGAGTTTCATCTGCAAAAAACCTTTCTTCTTGATTTCGCTGAGCAGAGGGAATTTTTGGACATTTTTGATTTCCATAGGGTTTCTTTTCGCCCAATCATGGGATTTAGTCAATAAAAGGCCTCCATTAAATGAGTTTTCTTCATATTTCTGTTCGATATTATGGCCTTAGGAAGTATAATAGAGAAAAATATTTCGATACTAAATAAGTTAAGAGGTTTACGAGTTCAATGAAGAGTTTTCGTAATTGGTTCATATTGATTTGCACGATTGTTGGAGTGGGACTACTGATAAACTATTATCAAAATGTTTTAAAGCCAGGTCATGTGCGTGAGTACCATAAGAATCAAAATGAAATGAATAGGAGTAGAACTTTCTTTGTGGATAATGCCCCTAAAGAGCTTGTTAAAAAATCTGCGATCAACACTTTAAGTAATCAAGAGACTGCTAACTACGATAAGGACGATTTTCAAAGACTCACTAGTAAGCTGAGTACTCTTGAGCGCGCCTTGAAAGGTAGAGATAAGTATTGTTTAAAAAATCTCAATGAAGTTTTACCAGACGATAGATATATTGACGTTAATGATCAGATCTATCAGGAAGCACTCATGGTGGTTGATATGGTCTCAGGTGTACTTGATGATTCGATGTTGAGACCTGAAGCGGATGGAGCTTATCAGGTGATGTATGAAATTATTGAAAGCAATTACCCTGTAGATCCTTTGATTATGTTTAATAGAATTGAAAGATTAGATATTTGCCGTGACCCAAAGGCTTTAAACTTTATAGACACAGTCTTTGAAGCTTATAGAGCGAAGAAGTGGCCAGAGAATATTAAGAAATCATTACTTGGTGAAGTGTTCTCTGCTATGAAAGAGACTGTCTCTAAGAATCACTCCGTTGAAAATCTACTCTATTTCAATAATCTTCTTCTCATCATCATTGATAACGGTGCCCTTCCCAATCATTTCTCAGATGAGTTAGAAGATTTGGGAAGAAGAATAAATGAGAATCATAATTTCTTTAAAGAAAAGTTTGGTCCCAGACAAACGCGGGAATCAAATATGACGAACTTAAGTGACTATCTAAGGCGCAGTGAAGAACTCTCTAATGAGCTTTCACAGTCTCTGTCTGACATCGAAGCGACAGTGGAATCTAACTAATCCTCATCTTCCATACATAAGTAAATTTTCTCTTTTGCAATTGAAGCTTTTAAGAGTAACTCTTTAATCGTAGAGAGAATCCATAGACGCATGGGACGGTTGTATCTGACTTTTCCATCAAAGGATTTTATAAGTTCAGTTGAGAGAAGTTCACTCTTTGGATAATTCTTCTTCACTTGTTCAAAAACATTCTTAGTAAATCTGACTACTCCTACAGAGATGTATTCGAGTTTCTCATGGGGCAGAACCTCCAACATCTCTGCTATCAGCTCTCTATACTTTTCTTCAAAACCATCGTCATAGACAACTGGATCAAAGTGAATACCAATGGGATGGTCTAGTTTTGCCAACTCTTTGATCGCTCTAAGTCTCGCCTTTAGTGAAGGAGTTTTTAAATCATTCTTTTTAATTTTATCCGCAGGAGAGAGAGAGAAAGTGGTGATTATATTTTCTCTTGGAGGTAAATCTTTTAAGGGTTTTATATTGGCCGATTTGGTTCTCAGCTCCAATTTAGCGTAAGGAATTCTGGAGAAGAGATCATGGTAAAGAGAGAGCTCTCCAGTAATATGAGAGAGTGCTAGCGAGTCGGAAAATTCTCCCGCATGAAACCAGGGAGTATTTCCTTTTTCTTGTTCTAGCAGCGCGACTCTTTCAATTTCTTGGCAAATCTCTTCGTGGTTTAAAAAGATGACTATATCTGGAGAGTGAAAGTAACCTTGTAAATAGCAGTAGTTGCACTCATAGATACAATTATAGGCGTGAATGAAGTAGTAGTGTGGTTCGCCGGAGAGGCCGTAAGCATCGGGGGCGGCCTTAACTAGCGTTCCTTTCTTTTCACCTAGAAATAAATTTAGCGTTTCTCTTTTTTGAAGATAGGGCTTCTTCACTTTTCCAAAGACATCATCGACACTCTCAATGACTGTGACATTTGCTTTGGGGAATTTATTGAGGATTGATCTTGCTCGTTTAGTACTTGCTAGGTGTTTCTCGACAAAAATAGTCTCAAACATTGAAGTCACCCTTTAGAAGTTTTTGGTATTGTTCAAAGTCGAACTTAGAAAGAGCTGTAGAAATCTGTAGTAAATCAGATTCACTACGAATAGAAGCGTTTATATTAAACATACTACTCTCTAAATTCTTTGAGAGCTTGACCTGTATGTTTGCTCTCTTAAGAGGTGAGAGCACAGTATTTATTTTACCATTTAAAATAGTATTAAAGGGAGTAAGTAGCTCTCGCATCTTTTCAAGAACCATCTGGCTTTTTTGCTTCGGAAGGACTTCCATCTCTAAAATGATACTCATTCCGACCCGTTTTAGAATCTCATCTTCTGATTCATATTTAGAGAGTAGACTCTTAAGCACTGTTCTATATTGTCTATACTGAGAAACTGTAAAGTAGAGGTCTTTGTAAGAGTCTATGAGTCTCTTTTCTTCTACATTAGTAACTTCTGAGTTCAAACTCTTATAATGTTTATAAAGGCGATCACTATAGTATTCGGAATTGGTCTTTACTAATTCACAAATGGGCTCATCTGAATTGTTCTCTAAAGCATTGTCTGAAATTAATTTATAGGCCTTGAAAGTAATAGTGAAGTTTGATGCAGCTCTTGCAATGGCCCAGTATTCGCGGTCAACAATTTGTGCGAAACAACTTAAGTGTTGTGCATATTCACTATTCACCACTCGATTAGAAGCAGAGATACAATCAAGTAAGGAAGTCGATTTTGTGGAATAAGATTTAAATTCAATCTGACTTCCAATTTCAGCGTAGGCCGTTCTCACTTCATAGATTTCATCAACTATAACTTTCTTTGAAAGACTTCCTGCGACTCCAAAGTTTAAGACACTTGTGACTTTACCTTTAAGTAGCCCTAAGGAGGCGCTTACCATTTCAAGGGCGGCCATAGTTCCTTCTCCGCAGATAAGCAGATAGGATTCACTATTAAAAAAGAGATCGTTACCAGTGGTTTCGACGCTTTTAAAGTTGCCTAATTTTAAGAATGTTTGCGCTTCTGCTCTATGAGCAAAGACTAGCAATTGCATAATTATCCTTGATTTTAATATGGTGCGACTCTATAGTGGGCCCAGTATAATGTCTAGTGTAGAGAAAAATGGAGAGGGTTCATTGGGACGTATTTTAAAGGGTTTAGGTGAGTATCCTCTGGGATTTGGTGGCGCTTCCATTAGTGGTGAAGGTGCGGGCTATGGTTTTGGCGATATTTCTCAGAGTGACTCTATCGATCTCCTAAATTATGTTTATGATAGAGGGCTTCGTATCTTTGATTCGGCTCCTATTTATGGTTTCGGAGAATCTGAAATTCGACTCGGTATGGCCTTTAAAAAAATCAGGGAAAAAGTTTTTCTTATTTCTAAAAGTGGAGTCTCTTGGCATTCATCTAAGCGGGTGAACATGACCAATGATCCCAAAGAGACAGAAAAAATGTTACATGAATCTCTTAAGAGATTTGATACGGATTACATTGATCTCTATATGATTCACTGGCCGGATAAACGAGTAGATATTAGACAAACTATGGAAGTCTTGGCACGTGCGAAAGCTCAGGGAAAAATTAAACATATAGGACTTTGTAATTCAAATTCTGAAGAATTTAAGTTGGCTTCTGAGGTTGAGAGTGTTGAAGTTTTTCAATCTGAACTCAATGTTTTTGAAAGGAACTCTCTCGAAGAAACTATTCCTCTTGCTGTTAAAGAAGATTTAAGTTTCATGAGTTGGGGAACCTTGGATAAAGGAATTCTTACAGGAAGAGTTCATAAAGAGAGAAGCTTTGATAAGAGTGATTGTCGCTCTTGGGCCCCATGGTGGAAGAGTTTTAATAAAGATAAACGCTATGAACTCATGGATAAAATAAATCCTCTCTTAGAGCAGTGGGAATTGTCTCCCATAAGTTTGGCGCTTGGCTTTAATCTCAGTCATTCTCACGTGGACTCTCTGCTTTGTGGTGGAAGATCTATAAAGCAGTGGGATGGATTAATTGAAGGATTGAAAAATCTTCCGAGTGTTGAGCAATTAAGTACCATTGAGAAGATTATTCATGAAAGTTAATATTATTGTCCCAACATTTAATAGAGCAGAAATTCTTCCTCGTGCCATAGAGTCAATTCTTTCGCAAACCTATAAGAACTTTGATTTAACTATTGTTGATGATGGCTCAACTGATAATACTTACCAAGTGGTTAAAAAGTATCTTGAACTTGATCATGTCCGTTATGTGAGAACTGATAATAGAGGAGTCAGTGCTGCGAGAAATATGGGTGTCAGTTTAAGCTCTGGTGACTATGTTTCCTTTCTTGATTCAGATGATCTCTGGCATGCTGATAAATTAGAATTACAAATGAACTTTCTTAAAGAGAATACTCATATTGAGTGTGTTCACGGAGAGGAGATTTGGGTTAGAAATGGCAAACGGGTTAATAAGAAGAAAGTTCATCAGAAGTTTGGTGGCGATATCTTTAAAGAATGTTTACCTCTTTGTTTTATTTCTCCTTCAACAGTTATTATTTCAAGAAGTGTCTTCGAAGAGATTAATGGATTTGATGAAGAATTTGTAGTCTGTGAGGATTATGATTTGTGGTTAAAAATATCTTCTCTCTATGAAGTTGGTTTTATTGAAACACCTATTATGACTAAGTTTGGAGGCCATGCGGATCAGCTTAGTACTAAGTACTTTGCTATGGATTACTTTCGCGTAAAGTCACTCGCTAATATTTTGGAAATAAGAGAACTCAGTCTCACGCAAAGAGAACAAGTCATTGAAAATATCTTAAAGAAGTCAGAGATTTTATTAAAGGGTTATAAGAAGCACAATAATTTAAAAAACTATGATGAAATAGAGCAGTTATTGATTTCTTTTCGTTGATAAAATAGCATCCACTACAAACTTAGAATGTTTCTTTTTGAAGATTAAACCATCCGGTTCTCTATCGTATTCAAAAGGATTGGTATTGATGACTGCATAACTCTTCGCTGTCATTTGTACAATCACTAGATCTTTATAACGGGGACTCTTTAAGAAATTTAGAGGAATCCCATCCACTTTTATACTGTCTACAACCTTTCCGAGAACACTGTAATTAACTTTTGAGACGCCTTGGTAGCTCTTCTTAGAGAGTTTGAAATCATTTTCAATGACTAGGTCATACTTTGGGCCATTGAATTTATAGGAGTGATACTTACTTGTTTTATTTAAGCGATCAAAGGCCTGGTCTTTTTCTAGAATAGGGGAAGCGTCACGCAAGAGATCTGTGAGTTCGATTTTAGAGAAACGCTTATGGGACTTTTTAAGAACGCCTTTTTGTTTCTTTACTTTAGTTCTTGCACTTTTCTTCTCAACATAGACAATTTTTTCTACAACTTTTTCCACTACTAATTGATTCTTTATCACTTTGGCGTTATTAATTTTTGCCATCTCAAGATCTCTTAGATCTATGCCAAAGTAAGCAAAGAGCAGTTGAAAGATCTTTCCATTGAGTTCATCATTTTGTCTTTGTAATTCACTATAAGAGAGTGAGCCCGCTTTGTAGCTTGCGACTAGATCCGTAACTTCTTCTTTAAAAAGAGTTTTATTCACTCCAATAAGATGATTGGCGTAGAAGTAACTAGCGCCAATACCAATAAAGAAGAATGAGAGGGGTATGAGAAGTTTTTTCATTACATTAACGTCGGTTCAATAGGAGTATTTCCCACGAAATCAACAATCTCAGGATTAACTTGTAGAGACTTTTCAAAGAAGACTTCAAGCGCTCGCTCCCAGGGAGAATCTTCTATTTCATTATTTAGAAAATTCTTAAAATGAGGAAGAAGTTGTGAACAGAAATCTTCACTACTTTCTCTTGGTAAGAGTGAAGGGAGGTGATCAATCGCCGTAAGGTGCAGACCGTCTTTAATTTCTATCGATGGAGCGTCCATAGTTGTACCCTCTTTATAAATAGGTAGCGGATTACAAGGACCGTTTGGATCACAACCTACATCACTAATAACTGTGAGGTTTTTATCTAACTTTAATGTTTCGTGATCTAGAAATGGTGCTCTTGGCTCTTTTATAAGAGCACAATTAATGAGTATGTCATAATCTAGAATTTCTTTAATAGGACCAATATCTCTTGTATCTTTTGAACCCCATTTCGTTGGTTCAATTCCGATTGCTTTAAGAAACTTAACGGCACCTTGTCCAGATCTACCATTGGCGCCAATAACTAAGACACGTGGACGACTCATAATCTTCTTAAGTCTTGATTCAACATCTTCAATCATTTTTAATTGATCTGAGTAGGGAAGTAGAGGTGCTCTCTTATTATAATCCATAGAGAGTTGCGTATGTGTCCAGAGATCAATTCCTAGTGCAGCACCAGCAAAACCGGCCCATACACCAAAAGCAGCAATACGATTGCTATTTTCATCAACGAGATACTCTAGGTCAAATAACTTTCCTTCACCTTTTATAAAGCGTGAAAGAGTTTTTTCATAACCTGTTTGATTTTTAAATACGTGAGCGAAGTGAATATGTCGGTGACTAAGAGCAAAGTCTTGATCGTCTAGCTCTTTTAAACCTGTAATAATAGCGTTAAGAGGTGCACCGGTCCAAGAACTGGTTTCGGCAAGTGTACAACCAGCAGCCTCGTATTCAGCGTCTTCAAAGATGCGGGCGGGAGATTTTTCAACAATAACGTCATGTCCTAAGTCCAATAATTCTTTACAGGCCTTTGGTGTTAAACAACATCTCTGCTCAAAAGGCTTTGTTTCGTGCCTTAACCAAATCAATCTCTTCATGCATTCCTCTTCATTTTACTTCTAATAATGTGTAGGTACCTCGCAATAAAACATATTTCGAGGTTGAAGTATAGAGATTGGGTGCTATTTACATAGAAAATCGCACTATAACTGACTGAATTTACTTAAAATGTAAAACCTAGATTGAAAGAATGGATCGCAGGCACCCAGATATCTTCTTGGGGATTAATGTAGGCCAGTCTGAGTTTGTAGTTGAAATAGAAACTCTCTCCCTTAAATTCGGGAATGAAAGTGATAAATTGCGTACTAATATTAAGGGAGCTTCTAAAAGGGAGTTCTTTTAACTGCAACCAAGTTCCCACATAAAGTCCATCAAAGAGCGAGTATCTCTTTCTCATATGCACCCCCACAAAAGGTTCCAACCAGAAAGTTTCTGGTTTCTTATGCCATTGGTGATAAGCGTGAAAGAGCGGGAAGTGATCATATTTAACATCTGTAATAGTACTCATAGGAATAATTTTTGCTTCAAGCATTTCTAGAGACCAAGACCTTTTGCTATTACTTCTTTTCCAGATGAAATCAAGAGCAATTGATGTCTCTCCCTTATCTAGTGCTCCAAAATCAAAGAGTTTGGTATCGGTTACAATTTGCGTCTTATTTAGTGTGTTGTCTACATCTGCTCTTTTGAGTTGATAGAGATTTACTTTTACCTGGGTTTCTTTGTCTGGGTGTTTGGTGATAATTGTACTCACTCCCATTTTAGTATCTTTCTTTACATAGACTCCAGCACTTGGATCTATGACACTTGCTTGATTTGAAATTGTAACAAGAGCTCCCATATTAATGCTGTAGAAGAGTGAAGGCGTCAGTCTATATTTGAAGAGGCTAAAGGTTGGTAAGGGAACTGCCGTGGAGATTTCGAGATCAATGTAGCGCTCAGAATTCATATTTTTATTTAATATGGAGAGTATCGCCGCTTCTTTATCTGCAGTGGAAGAAGAACTATTGGAGCTATTCTTGATATCTCCAACAATACTCTTTGTCCCTGAACTTAGATTTAAATCAATATCAAAGTAATTCTCGTAGAGTTTAGAATGAAGCCTCTTATTGACTATCGTTTTATCTCGCAAGTAGGTGTAACGTTTGAGATTATTTCTAACTCCCGCAGCGTGAACATTGTTGGCCAAAATAAGTAATACTATGATAATTTTTTTCATAGGCTTATTATAAACACTGAACTAAAAAATTGCAGTATAAAATGATCATTTACAACAAAGATCTCGATTTAAATTTAGAAAGTTATGGAATAGAAGTTCCTCTGCTCGATGACAGATCTGTCAGGTGTTTCAGTGAACTTGTAAAAGTAAATAAGTCTCTTAGAGAAACACCTTTAAAAGAAATTCCAATAATATGCAAGGAAGATCTCTTACTTGCTCATGATGAAGAGTTTGTTGAGCGCTTATTCTCAAAAGATTGCAGCGAAGAAATTATCGATTGTTATGAGCTTAAAGATGAGCGAGGAGAGAACCAGCGTTTTAATCCAAGCAGCAATTCAAAACCACTTGAGAATTTATTTCAAACAATTCTGCTACAAGCAGGAGCCACATACGCAGCTCTATTAAAAGCAGATAAGTCTGGTTTTTGTTTTGCTCTTTCTGGAGGAATGCATCACGCGATGAGTTCAACTCCTAGAGGGTTCTGTCTCATTAATGACATAGTCATTGCGGCCAGGAAGTACCAAGTCTCTAACTCAAATACTAAATTCTGCGTAGTGGATATTGATGCTCACAAAGGTTGTGGTACAGCAGAGATCACCAGAAATGATGACTCTATTGAAACTCTAAGTATTCATATGAAAGAGGGCTGGCCACTAGATCCTGAAAGTGGTGAAGGTCCATGGCATATTCCTTCAAACATAGATATTCCCATCGCGAAGTCAGAGCAAGATCTCTACTTAGAGAAATTACAAGAGGGTCTCACAAGTTTAAACAATTCAGATTTTGCCATTGTGGTGGCCGGAGCTGATCCCTACATTGAAGATGTATTGGAGAGTGCTAAAGGGCTACAGCTTTCAAAAGAAGAAATGTTAAAAAGAGATCGTTTGGTTTATGAGTTCTTTAAGAAGAAAAAAATCCCCCAAGTTTGGGTCATGGCCGGAGGCTATGGACCAGCGACTTGGGAGATTTACTATCAATTTCTTAAATCAATTCGTGAGGAAGAACTCGCTTAATAGGTCTAAAGTAAGTTCTCGGTGAATGCTCAAGTAGATCAGAAACTTTAGTCATATAGATACAAGCGTATTTTTCAATTTGATCAGCGAAACGACTTTCTTCCTGTCCCGCTCTCATAAGTTCTCCCCAATAAGGGTTGAAACACTTTCCATACTCTTTAAGCTCTTCTGAAATTAGACTATTGATTTTATCGATCTTTGCGTAAACGCGACCGGTATCATCTTTATCAAATTTCTTACCAAGATACTTATCCATTTCAAGTTTATCTAGAATATCTTCTTGATCTTCTTTTTGCGCCATGTACTCATCAATCTTAAGTTGAATGGGATCACTCTTTTTAATGGCATTGATCTCATCTTCAAGCGGCTCAACAACAAGCGCTGTTCTCCAGCCAAAAGTTTTCTTTAAGGCCAGCACGTCTCCGTAGATATGATCTCCAAGATATAAAATCTCAGATCCTTTAAGGCCTAGATCTTTCTGTAATTTTCCAGCATAACCACCCTGATAAACACCTGGAGTAATCGCTCCTTCGTGATTAGTCATAAGTCCTGTATCTGGATCAATCCTTAGATAATGACTTCTAATGTTAAAAAACCTTGGCTTACTTGAGAGAGTAATGGTGATCTCAAAGAGATCCTTCCAGCTCTTATGATCTTTTAAGAAAGGATCAATGGCATACTCAAGCAGAAGCTTACAGTAGTAGAATTCAGAGTTTGTGATGATGATCAATTTCTTTCCACACTTCTTATATGTTTCAAGTAAGTTGACCAATTTCTCATCTGGAATAATGAAGTCTGACAAGTGCTCGGCGACATAGTTTTTTAAAGATCCATCAGAGTGACAAATATCAATCGCTTCTTTTATATGATCAGCAAGCTCATCGTAGTGGGGAAGGTTTAATCCCTTCTCTTTTAGATCAACTAATTGAGCAAAGAGCACACCATTGGAAACAGAAAAAGCTGTATCCAAAGATTGAAAGTTATCATCACTTAAATCAATATTTCTATTGGCGTAGGTTTTATTTTGATCGTTGAACTCAAGAGGATCAAGTCCGTGTTGCGCTTTTTTTACTTTCCCAAAACGAGAAACGTGCAAGAGATTCCCTCTCACTTTATCAAGAACAAGACCTTGTTGAACTAGATTAAAATCAAATTTCAATTTCAAAATTTCTTCTGGGTAATTTAAAACAGAGACGAGTTTCTTTAAAACTTCACCGTAAGTTAGTCTTTCAAAGTTTTCTGTTTTATAGCGAACTAGTGTGTAGTCCATATCAAAACCAATGGCCTTGATCTTCTTCATATTTAGTATTCTGTTGACAAAAACACTCATGTAATCTGACTCCTTTAGTCAAAAATGGTTTTTCTCCCCTTAGGGAACCTCCGACTTTATCAGTTTAGTTGAAACTCAGTCAATTTTCCTGTCAAAGGATAGAAAATTTTAGTTTAACTGGACCTGAAAGCCGTAAGCTTTTAAAATAATTATAGTAATTTAATTAATATTCATTAAGAAGGTGTAAAGATGAGATCTCTGTTTAAGTTGTGTTTGCTTTTGGTTTTGACTCTGGGCGTTTGTTCTAGTCAAGCTGAAACTATGGAAGAAAAAGGTCTAAGAATCGCTAAGGAATCTGAAAGTAGAAATAATGGATTCATTGGTGAAGAATCAAACTTAGAAATGGTTCTCATTGATGCTTATGGTTCAAGAATCATCAGAAAAATGAAAGGTAAGGTTTTTGAAGTTATAGGTGATGGAGATAAATCACTTAATATTTTTATGAACCCAAAAGATGTTAAGGGAACCAAGATGTTAACTTGGTCACATAAAGATAAAGACGATAAGCAGTGGCTCTATCTTCCTTCACTTAGAAGAGTAAAGAAAATTTCTTCCAAGAATAAGTCTTCATCTTTCATGGGAAGTGAATTCTCTTACGAAGATCTAGGTTCTCAGGAAACAGAAAAATACACTTACAATTTTATTAAAGATGGAAAGAGTAGTGAAGGTAAAGATGTTTATATTTTAGAGAGAAAACCAAAAGCTAAGAGTGGTTACTCTAAACAAGTGATCTATATTTCTAAAGATCATATGAATACAGTTTACGTTGAGTACTTTGATAGAAAGGGTGAGATCTTAAAGAAAGCTGTCATGAGCGGATTTAAGTCCTACACAATTAAAGGAAAAACAATTCATAGACCGAATCAAATTCATATGAAGAATCTCCAAACAAAGAAAGAATCAATCTTTAAGTGGCACGATAGAAAAATTGGAATCAAACTTAAAGAGAGACTCTTCACTAAAAGGGCGCTTAAGAAATGATTCGTCCTCTACTACTTTCTTTATTTTTAATAAGTCCTCTGACATTTTCAATGGTGACAGATCAAGGTGAAATCACTTTTGAAAACCGAGTTTTTGAAAGTGATAATGACAATCTTTCTTACGATGAAAACTATGCCATCTTCGCTAGAGCGAAAGTTCGCTTTGAAGAGAAAGGATTCATTGGAGTTCTTAGTGCTTATGGCCGCGCAGATTCAAAAGACCGTGAGAGAAATCAATACGTAATTGAAGATGCCTACGGTTCTTATACTTTTGGTGAAGAAGAAGATTTTAAAATCCTCGCAGGTTGGAAACTTTTTAATTGGTCTGAGATGGAAGCTTTTCATCCGGCCGATGTAGTGAATTCAAAAAACTATGATGGTGAAATTGAAAACTTAGAAAAGAAAGGTGAGCTCACTATAGAAGCAGAGTATGTGCTAGCTGAGGGAACAATTAATTTCTACTACTGGCCTAGAGTTGAAAATCCAGTCTATCCAAGCTCTAGAGCAAGGACAGGGATAAACTTCGGTATTCCGCTTAAAGACGCTGTTTGGGTGAATGGAAAGGACGCAGGAACAAGTTCTAAGTGGCAACCACAATACGGTGTGAGATTTAATCAAACCATTGGTGACTTAGATTTTGCTGTACAATTTCTCGATCACTTTGATCGCTCACATCCGCTAGTAGGTTATACCTTTGGAACTTCAATTCTTGGAAGCGAGTTCCCAACGAACTCAGCTGACTTAAGGCCGCACTTCTACCGAGTAAGAGAACTCGGAGGAACTATGTCGCTAGCGGTGGAGAGTTATCTCTTTAAACTAGAAACAAGTTTAAGAAAATTTGAAAACGAATTTCAAACACTAGTGCCTGTAACATCAACAACATTTGTGAGAGCACGTCCTGAAGATCACTCTGAAGTGGCGATTGGTCTAGAGGACACTATAACCTTTGATGAAATTGAGCATGAGGTCACTTTGATTTTTGAATTCACTTCCATTCTTGGTCCCAATAAGGTGGCGAGAAGAAGACTGAGTACTTTTCAAAGAGATGCACTCATAGGTATGAGATACAACTTCAATGACACAATGGGCTCAGAATTATTCATGAGTTACATTCAAGATCTGGAGTACACGGATGAGAGAATACTAAATATCTCATTCACAAGACGGCTTTCTGATCAGTGGAAGTATAAGTTTGGAGCTAGATCTTATAGCGCTAAGGAGCACGGTTTTCTGGGGCTGCAGGTGCTAAAGGGTGATAGTTACGGCTACTTAAACCTTTCACGTTTCTTCTAAGTACAATATAAAATATTTAGCTCTGGCTTTAGAAGACTTCTCTTTTATCTTGCCAGAGCTTAGTTTTAGAACTATCTTTTTAGTTCAATAAATGTGGGGGATTAGCTCAGTTGGGAGAGCGCTTCGCTGGCAGTGAAGAGGTCGCAGGTTCGATCCCTGTATCCTCCACCACATTTCTTTTTAACACCTCTATATGTTATTCTTATTTTATGGAAGACGCTGAAAAATCCCTATTTATCATGATTGATATTTTAAATAAAAACCAAATAGAGTTCTCTATTGGTGGAACTGGGCTACTCTATTTTTTAGGGTTATATGATAAAGTTGGGGACTGGGATATTTTAACAAATGCTAAATGTAGTCAAATTGAAAAATGTCTAGAAGGGTTAAAGTATACAAAAGTTAGCGTAAAGCATCCTTTCTACTCTAACTTCTTATATCAAGTTGATCTAAATGGATTTGAATTTGATGTTATGGGTGATTTTAAATATGAAATTGAAGGGGATTTAGTTTCGATGACATCTTCTCCTTATATGTGGAAAGGAAAAGTTCCTTTGGCTGACCCTGCCGAATGGCAGTCTTTTTATGAAAGAATAAATAGAGAATTAAAAAAAGACTCAAAGAAGTCTGAATTATTGCTAGAGTATTTAAATAATAACAGTTAGGTCGATTTTTCTAAGAAAAGTTCGATATGTCCAAACTACGGTCCACCATTTCTTTTACTCTTTAATTTCAATATATTACAATCATAGCGTACAGTGGTCATCGAACTTTTAAGTTTGTGTATTATCTAGGATAAGATGATGATTCGATTAGCTAAGGAAAAAGATACTAAGGACATTTGGGAGGCTCATATAGCTTCAATAAGAGAAGTTTGTTCTGAGGATTACTCTAACGAACAAATTGCTGGGTGGTCTTCATTTTCTTATAGCCATGAGCATTGGGTAAAAACAATGAAAAAAGACCACGTCCTTGTTTACGAAAAAAATGATAAAGTTCACGGCTTTTGTCACTCTGGTATCATCGATGATTCAACAGCTGAGATATATGGATTTTATCTTTCTCCACTTGTTGTTGGAAAAGGAGTAGGTATGGAAATGCTGTCTTCGACACTTAAGTATTTTAAAGACTTGAATAACATAAGCAAAGTAAAGTTGATTGCAACTCGAACTGCAAAGTCCTTTTATGAAAAAGCAGGTTTTATAGTAACTGGCCCTGAGTTTCAAGAACCAACAAGAGGTATCATGTTGGAATGTATTCCTATGGAGCTAGCTCTCTAGCAAGAAAGTTCGATATGTCCAAACTACGCTCCACCATTTTTACATCTCATTCCTATTATACAAAAACTGTGCAGAGACAGGTCTCCCTTTTTCTGACTAGGCTAAAGTTGCTTTATTTTTCTATTTTTAACAAGAATATTCTGGAAATTTTTTAACAATAAACTGAATAAATGACTCAATTCGAGCAGGTTTAAATTCTGATTTCAAATAGAGAAGACTTATAGGAATGGCTTTAGCGTTCCATTCACTAAAAACAGGAATCAATTTTTTCTTTTTCAATTCTTCTCTGCAGTATAATTTTGGTAAACGACCTATACCAATACTTTTTAGGGTTGCATGCTTTATTAATCTTCCACTTTTACAGTTTATGTTACCTGATACAAAAATTTCTTTTTCATTAGAACTCTTTCTATTTTTAACAAAGGTCCATTTTTTTATACTTCCAGTAATGCAATTATGGTTTTTTAGATCTTCTGGGTTTGATAATTTTTTCGATTTTGATAAGTATTTTGACGTGGCGACCGTACAAATCTCAATATCACCAAGTCTTCTTACGATTAGCTCTGAATCCTCTAATTGTCCCATTCTAATTACAAAATCAAAGCGGTTTTTAGCTATATCTATCTTATTGCTACTAAAGTCTAACTCGATGTTAACTTTTGGATATTTCAGAGTAAATTCACTAATAATCCTACCAATAATATCCTCTCCGATAACTCCTCCGACACAATTAATTGAAATATTTCCTTTGATCTCATCTGAATTATCAAATAGGTCTTTGAGAGAATCCTCTATATTTAAAAGTGATTCTTTCCATTTTAAAAGCAGTACCTGCCCTTCTTGTGTTAATTTCATCGACCTTGTAGTTCTTTGAATTAATTGAACTGACAGGCTTAATTCTAAATCTTTAATTTGCTTAGAGAGATGGCTTTTGGACACCTGTAGCCGTATAGCAGCCTCTGAAAAACTTTTACTTTCGGCAACGGTTACAAAGACTTTTATCTGGTCTAATTTTATATTATTAGTTAATTGGAAACAATCTGTTCGAATATGAGTCATATACGCATAATAGATTAAAGTATATTATTAATCAATAAAAGAAACCTTATTCAAGGAGAATATATGAAAAAAGTACTAACATTTTTTATTACAACAGTTTTATTTTCAAGTACCATTTTCGCAAATGTAAGCAAGGGAAACAGTATGCATCATTATGTCATTGTAAATTTCACAGTAAAACAAAATAAAATAAGTAGTTTTGTAGAAAAGATGAATGAGCTAAAAGCTCAATTACCCAAAGTGAATGGTTGTGAAGAGGTATCAATTTACCAAGACAAGTCGAATACAGTTAGTTTCACAATTGTGGAGAAGTGGAAGTCACCAAAGGAACATCAAGAACATATTGAAAATATAACCAATGATGGAAGCCTTGAAGCGATTTCTAGTTTATTAGCAAAACCGATGTCGGGTTATGGATATAATAAACTCTAGGTTTTTAATCAATGCCAGTATGAAAAGACAATGAATTTATAAAAAATGAAGGGGCCAGTAATTGGCCCTTTGGTTGGTTAAGACTGATTTTAACAAAGTAAAAAATGAGCAGAGAAGTTAATTCTTTAGTCCGAATTACTTGAATAGGTACAGGTGCAATTTCTACTTTATCAGTATCAATGTCAGGTGTCTCAATCGTTTTAGCCAGTGTTGGAAAAATGCTTTTGATTATTTATTTGAAGAGATTATTAAGTAAGAAAGTTCGATATGTCCAAACTACGGTCCACCACTTTTTTTGTAAGCCTTCTTTTTAAACTCAATTTAAATCCATTCTTGTTTTTCTGACGAAATCGTAATCTCTGTTTTTAGATCACCAGTATGAGCTGTAGAAGATGGCTCAATCATCATAAAGTGTGTATCTTCTTGCGCCAAAGGGCAATGCTCTACACCTTTAGGTACAACATACATTTCGCCTTCATTTAATACTATGTCTTCACTTCTTAACTTCAGTGTTAGTTGTCCTTTAAATACTATAAATAATTCATCTTCATTATCATGTTTGTGCCATATAAGTTCACCGCTACCTTTGGCAATCTTAATGAGTTGACCATTAGATTCTGCGATCACCTTCGGAGTCCAAGTCTCAGTGAAGAGTGTAAACTTCTCTTTTAAGTTTATCTTATTCATCATATTTACCTTTTTAAGTTTTTAGAGGAATTTTATCTGACAAGTTAAGCTTTGAAAGTAAAATTCTTAATGAAAATAAAGTTCGATATGTCCAAACTACGCTCCACCATTTATTTCCTTTTTAATTTCAATACATTATAATCTTGAAAAATTAGCTATGGAACTTCTAAGGTGGAATCATTTTGTACTCTCACTCTAGTCTTTATCAATAAGCTATAAAGCTTTTTAAGGTAAGAAGGTTAGTTATGAGTAAAATTATCATTTTAAATGGTACTTCAAGTTCTGGTAAATCATCGATTGCGAGAGAACTTCATAAGAAACTTTTGAAGCCAGCTTGGGTTTACTTAGAGTGGGATACTTTTATAAATATGCTACCTCAGGACCATATTGAAAGTCGTGAGGACTTTTTAGAAATGGTTCCAGGAGTCCTAAGTGGTTTTCACAGCACGATTCGTGCATTTGCAGATTCTGGAGTAAATTGTATCGTTGATCATGTTTTTCAAGATGAAGACATATATTTTGATATATCTAAAAAATTGAAAGATCATGAAGTATTTTTCATTGGACTCCATTGTCCAATTGATATTTTAGAAAAAAGAGAGACAAATCGAGGTGACCGAACTATCGGTACGGCTGAGCGACAAATTAACAAAGTGCATAGAAATGTATCATATAACTTGGAGCTTGATAGTCACTCTCTATCAATAGATGAATGTGTAAAAAAAGTAATTTTATTAAGTTCTAAGATAGAAAATTTTTTTATATAACTATTCAAACTCTGTTAGATCTTCAATTTTTATAAAAAGTTCGATATGTCCAAACGATGCTCCACCATTTTTTATTCGTAATAACCAATTTTAAAATTCATCAATAAACTTTTTTAAGTATTTTAGATGCTTATAAATCTCAAAAACTATTTGCTGCTGCATAAAGACTCTAGTTAAGATCTGGGAGTAAGTATGTTTAAAATTCAAAATATAGAAGAAATGATTTATTTGATTCGTGGACAAAAAGTTATGTTAGATAGTGATTTGGCTAAACTCTATGCGGTTGAAACGAAGGCCTTAAACCGACAAGTTAGAAGGAATATGATTCGGTTTCCAGAGGACTTTATGTTTCAGCTAACTAAAGAGGAATTTGAATCTTTGAAGTGCCAAAATGGTACTTCAAAACTAGGAAGGGGAGGAAAGCAGAAGCAACCTCTTGTTTTTACTGAAAATGGCGTTGCAATGCTTTCAAGTGTCTTAAAATCTGATCAAGCCGCTTTAGTAAATATCGCAATAATGAGAATCTTCACAAAACTTAGAAGTTTCTTGTTGCTTGAAAAAGAGCTTACTGAACGAATGGATGGTATCGAGACAGGAGCTAATAAAGTATTCAAAGTCGTATTTGAGAGATTGGATAATCTCGAAGAGAGGTTGCCCTCTCATGATAAGGATCGAAACAAGATAGGCCTTAAAGAATAGATAAATTAATGAAGAAAGTTCGATATGTCCAAAGTACGCTCCACCATTTCTTCTAAATAGAATATATTATCTAATCAGTCGACTGAAAACTGTTTAGTGAATAAAACCTCTTTAGAGATTCTTAATCTAAGTAAGCCCGGTACTGCACGAACCACGAAAATGTGTCGAATCTTTTTACACCCTCTGTAATCTATCCAACAAAGCTGAATATATTTATTAAAACTGAGAGAATGTCAGCACATATAAATTTTAAATTACTATTAATAATTGGAGAATCAAATGAAGAAGATCTTTTTACTTACTATGTTTTTATTGTCGGCCCTTTCTTATGCAGGAGATGGTGGAATAACGATTGAACAGTTAAATGATCTGTACGAGAAAAAGTCCGCTTCGCTTGAGCAAATCAGAATAGAAGTAAATAAAGCAAAGGTGAAAAAATCTGCTTATTATGAAGTTGAGGTAAGTGATTTGTTGTTAGAGGGAGTTGCCACGTTTGCAAAAATTGAGGCATCACTAGCAGTTGCTGTATCATCAGCGATAGTATTAACAAAAGTCTCACACGTTACTACTGCCGCAGCGATTAAGGACTTTTTCCCAAGATGTCTTAAGACAGCTGGATGTAGAAATGTTCTCGTAGGAATTCCATTAGGATACGCTCTAATAGATACACTTGGTGAAGCTCGCCAAGTCATGAAGTTCAGCATTAATGATTTCGATAAATTAATCTTAGAAATGGAAGCACAAGAAGATACTTTATATGAGATCAGACAAATACTTAGAAGTGAAGATGGTTCAATAGTTCTTTCTCAAGAGGAATTTCAAATCCTTAGTGGAAAAGAGTAAGCACTATGCATAAGTTTGCTTTAGTACTAGTGATAACTGTTATCAATCTTATCGCTAGTAGCGCCTTTGCGGGAGAGTATCAAGACAGGGTAAGAGCTCAGGCCTATGAGTTTACTTATGAATTATGTCAGGATGACTCTCTATTAGCTGGATTAAATCCTTCAATAATTGAAAAGTCGTTTTCTTCAGCCTTTTTATTAGAAAGTGATAATCAAGAAGTCAGCGAAGGAGATGGATACCTTCAGTCGTTAAAAGATATCTTTCAAATAAATCCATTTGTTGCCGAATTAGTAACAAGCACAGGGTTTCATAATGCGCTCACTGAATGCTACGGCGATGACTCCACTAAAAGAAAGTACTTTCTTTATAAAGTTTTTGGTTCAGATTTCTTAGGTCGTGTTACTGGAACGATAAGTTCAATACTACCTTATGCCCTGATTAGAAAAGGTCTACTTTTAGCTTTTCCAAAAACAGGAATAAAAATAGTTCGCTTTGTAGAAGGTTCTCTTCTCGCAGTTGGAGCAACTGTAGGAAGTGCCGTTGGTTATGACTATTATGATAAAAATAATCTTACAAAAGAAGAGTTTAGTGAATCATTAAGCTTTGATAATGAGCAGGATCGAATAATAAAAAATAAGCTTCCTAGTATTTTATTAAATGCGAAAATTAGGAATATTATTAAGCTAAAAAAGTACGACCTTATTCCAAATCTAGAGAAACAGATTCTCTCCATGGATGAAATTCCAGTACGTCTTTCTAAAAAGCTCTGTAAAATACAAAGTATTGAAAATTCATTTCTCTTAGGTCATCTTGATTGCAGTTCACTAGTCGCAATCCAGTAATAACTTTTTCACAACTTAGCAAGTAAGTGCAGCGTCAAAATTAGTTAGCGCTACAACGTCACCTGTCATCATGTTATCGATATGGATTTTACCAATCCTAACTCTTACAAGCCTTAAGGTGGGAAATCCCACGGCCGCCGTCATTTTTCTTATCTGACGTTTCTTCCCTTCGCAGAGAGTGATAGAGACCCAACTAGTAGGTCCATGCCTTTGATCACGGATCTTTTGGCCACGAGTAGGGAGCTGTGGCTCACTGTCTAGCTTGAACGCTTTACACGGGAGGGTTAGGTACTTAGTACCATTAATTCCAATCTCGATACCATTTTGTAGTAGTGACAAAGCTTCTGCAGTGATCGCACCATCAACTTGCACATAGTATTCTTTTTCTATGCCTTTGCTTCTGATTTTGTGGCTCATCATACCGTCGGTTGTAAGTAACAATAATCCTTCAGAGTCGTGATCTAATCGCCCAATGGCCATGGTTTTTTCGGGGAAGTTAAATAGCTCGCCTAGTAGATGTTTCTTCTTTCGTGTTTCAGGTAAAAACTGACTTAAAAAGCCATATGGCTTAAATATTTTGAAGTGCTGGTTACTGGTTGGCATTAAATATCGCCTTAATCGTAAAGTCTGGAGTAGTCACAATGAGCCTACTAATTAGACTCATTTTCAAAGAGCAACCTATCTTCAGGTAATAGAACTTTCACTTCTTTATTAGAGTATGGATCGATAAACTCTAAAGAGTAAGATACTAACTTTAAACCCTCTTTATTCTTATTCTTCTCACCATAAATTGGATCACCTATCACTGGGTGTCCCGCGTCTGCAAAGTGAATTCTTATTTGGTTCTTTCTCTCAGTTTTTAGTGAGATATCGACCATTGTTTTATTGCCGTTAAATTCTAAACATTGGTACTCAGTCTTTGTGAATTTCTTATTAATCTCGTTTGTAAATTCACCACTTCCATCCATTTCTCCAAGAACGATGGCCTGATACTTCTTAGTAACTTTATCTCTCCACATCTCTTGAAAAAGGTTCTGTGTCTTTGGATTATACGCGATTACAACAAGACCTTCAGTTTCTCTATCTAGTCGATTGACTATATTGGCAAATTTCTTATGCTTTTCAACGTGGCGAAATAGACTTGTCTGATCTCCAAAAGTTGTCCCTTCTGTTAAAGCTCCGGCCGGCTTTAAGTAGACACCATAATTACGAGTTTCATATAGGTTTTTAAATTCGAATGCTTCATTTAGATCAATCTTTGGATCATAGTAGCACTCAATAATATTTCCAGCCTTTTGAATAGACTTTGCTTTTCTAACTCTCTTTCTCTTAGTATTAATTGTCTGATAGACGGCCCCAAAAACCATGAGTTTTTTTATTACCGATTTTGATAGGGGTGATAGCTTCTCTATGAGGTCAACAATAAGCATGCCATCTTCAGCTGGTAGAGTTGTAAACTTGATGTTTTGCGCCTCTATTTTTTTTTCTATCTGTTCAGTCATAAATTACCTATTTTCAATTGTTTGATGATCATTAATAGTTCATTAATGATCGAATGCAAAGATGACCGGAAAAAAAGATGATTTAGTTGTCAATAAATCTAAACTACGCTCCACCATTCCTTTTACTCTTTAAAATCAATAGATTACAATTAGACCATTCTTACGATATCGAACAATAGAGTTATTTATGAAGAGTATTTTAAACAAAGCCATTGAACTGAGGAAGAGTGGTGATTACGAATCATCTCTAGACCTATTGAAAGAAGAGCTTAAAGTATCAAGTCATGACCCTGAGTTAAACTATCATGCAGCTTGGGCCTGTGACTGCCTTGGAAATGAAAGTGAAGCGGCTCCTTACTATGAAGCAGCAATAAAGAATGGTTTAATTGGAAATGATCTTAGGGACGCATTACTAGGACTTGGAAGTACATATAGATGTTTGGGTGAATATGACAAATCTCTCGAAAAGCTAGATCAAGCATTAGAGTCTTTTCCAGATGATAAAGAGCTGGTCGTATTTAGAACGTTAACGCTTTTTAATTTAGGAAGACATGAAGAGTCTTATTCAGATCTGTTAAACCTATTAGTCGACACAACAGATGACGATGGAATAAAAGGTTATGGAGAAGTATTAAAAAACTACTCTAAATGTCTTAATAAGGTTTGGTCATAATATTGTTATATAGATCGATATGTTCTAACTAGGCTTCATCATTTTCTTATTACTAATAATCAATTTTTAAATTAATCAATTAACTTTTTAAGTATTTTAGATGCATATAAATTTAAATGACTAGCTACTTTACTCTTTTATCTGAGAAGTAGGCCCATAAAACAATTAGCCACATTGATAGCGCTGGTCCAGCTATGGCCTGAGGAGGTGTATCTATGGGAGCTTTTGGTCCCCAGATATTTCCAATGTAGGCGACTAGTAAGAAGGAGATCATACTCCAAAAAATTTGCTTTCTCTTTCTTGTCATTAGAGGACTTGCTTTAAGATAAAGAAAAACTCCTATCGCAAAGATACCCAGCTCAACGACAACTGTTGCTGTCAGAGAGTTCCACATTCCTAGACCGACTTTCTGTCCAGAAAGAAGTAGAGGAAGATCTGGTCTATGAGTTAAGAAGTCTAATCCCCAGTGTGATGCTACAACTACACCAGAAGTAATGGCGGCAGTTTTGGATTTAAAAACTTTAAAAACTATTACACCAAAGATAAGTGCGTAAAGAAGAGTCATTAGTAGGCTGTGCGAATAGGGATAGTGTGAAAAATTAAAAGGCGTTACCACTGTCGCGCTATGGTCAACTGAGACAGATTCAATTCCCATTAATACGAGCACGGGCCAAATCAAGTCCAAGAGCTGGCATGAGATGAAGAGTAATGCTAAGTTTAACTTTGGGGCCGCTTTTTTAGCTGCGAGACCGACAGCGAAGTGTCCTATAAACATGAATGAATTTTAGTTTGGTCCCAGTGGGATGTAAAGGTGCAATAGTACTAGTGTCTATAGAGACTCTTTTGTGAATCTTTCTTGGTATGTCTTAGCAATTTCAAAGTCATCTTATTGATGAGCATGTTTTAGTTATTCTATGATGTTAACTTTGTAGATCGTTTGTAATTTACTTAGAGGTAATGGCTTAACGTGCCAGCTTTCAATATGTGGTAAGTACATAGCTTTTTCTTTAGCCTCATCTTTAACCATTGAAAGAGTTGTTATGTCTTTATAATGAAGAGGAGATACCACCAAATAAACTAAAGTCTTATCTTCAAAGCGACGAGATAAGAAGTTGTACCAGTCTCTTATTTTTTCAATGTTATCAAACGACTCAAACCTTAAATCAAAAAGACAAACAGCATTTAAAAATCTTCCCATTGACTCATGAGAGTGAGCAGATGTTCTTCGCACGTTCTCTTTTATGGGGTGAATGAATCCTTCATTTAGAATTGAATCTAGGTTTGATCCTGATGTGTAATGAAAAACTTGTTCTTTTAGTTTTGGATAGAACTCTTCATACATTTCATCTAATTTTAAATTTAATTCAATAACTTTTTTCATGATAAGATTTATATAATATTGATTAACCCTTGTCCAAGGAAGGTTAAGTACTTAATTTTATTTAAAGAAAATTCGGTATGTTCAAATTACACCTCACCATTTCTTTTACTCTTTAGGATCAATATATTACCATTAAGCCTAATCGTTTTCTTGAACTCATTCAATTTAGTTAGTTACTTTTAAGGAGTCATCTTTGAAGAAATATAAAATCATAGGTCTCTTTGTAGGGACACCAAAAGAATTGGGACCTAAAAAATATATCACATCAATAGACAAGCTAGCGGTCACTACTTCATTAGTTATCAAAAATGAATCCATTGAAGGCGATCAAGTTGCTAACCTCAAATATCATGGAGGCCCTGATAGGGTTATTCACCACTATAGTCTTGAACAATATGAGTACTTAAAATCAGCCTTTCCTAAGTATAGAGAGCTTTTTAGACCTGGTAGTTATGGTGAAAATATAACCACTGAAAAGCTAACAGAGAAAGATCTCTGTATTGGAGACATATTTAAGCTTGGAACTGCAAAGATTCAAATTACTGAAGGTCGTAAGCCATGTGGAACAATAGACTTAAAGTATGGATTCAAAGGCGTATTAAAAGAGATCGTTAACTCTGGTCGATATGGCTGGTTTTATAAAGTTCTACAAGTAGGGCATGTAAATATAGAAGACAGTCTTGAATTTATAGAGAGACCATATCCAAACTTAAATCTAGAAAAAGTCATCCACGAGCTTTTTCAAAATAAGGATAAGGATTTAATTTATCTAAAAGAAGTTTCTGCTTGCCCGGCACTTTCGACAAGATGGAAAGAGCGTATTCTAAGATTCTTAGATTAAAGAAGTATAAGAAAGCTTGATATGCTCAAACTTAGCTCCACTATTTCAAAGCAAGACAATCACCTTATATTCTCATTTAAGCTTAATCCTGAATTTATTACAGAGTTTTTTGTTTAGTACCTAGATGTAATCGATAGGTGCACAGAGGTGTATTACTGTTCTTTTCAAGAAAGGCATTTCGCTGTGAAATATTTAAGCGAATTTAAAAGATGGAGAAAGGTTATGAAACAACTACTACTAGGACTCACTTTATTAGCAACTACTTCTAGTTTTGCTTCTTATGATTTAGGTAATGGAGGAATATTTTCCAAAACTGATAGTAATGGGATTGATATTTGTAGAATGGATATTGCATTTGGAGAAAATGAAAAAGGTGAATATACCTGTACTTTTAGTGGCTTCAAAAGATTTATCGACCCTCAAGATGAAGACACGTACATGAGTGATGGACTTCTTGTGAGTGGGATTGTGACTTTGGACAAAAATCACAAAGTCATATGTGTAGGATCACATCTTTCATTACTCAGACCAGTTAAAGATAGGGCCACAATAACTGAAAATAATGATGGAACCATTGATATTGTACTAAGAAGTAAAGTGGCGTTTGGTGAATCTTCGAAAGTTGAGTGTAAGGGGATGAGAAGGAGTAACTAATCTTACGAGCGTTCATGGAGGCGCACTTTTTTGTAGGATAAAAAAAATCTATTTGTCTAAACTAAGTTCTTCTGTTTCTTTTACTCTTTAAATCTAATATCCTATAATATTTAAATGGGAAAAAAAATAGGATAGGTCCAGCTGGAAAAAGTAAAATTCGCATTCTTGTGTCTTCAAAAGATACTTCTAGGGAGTCTGTGAAGCTTGAGTTTGAAAATCAACCAGGTGATAATTGAGCTCCAAATATTTTACAGTTAATGAAACTTTTTTAAAGTAAGAGCAGGTGTTCAATTCCTCGAAGCCGCTCCAAAGTTCGCACAAAAAATAGGAATGTTTGTACTAGGAACAATTGGAACTCTGGTAGGTTATAAATCAATTTATGTCTCCATCAAGCATTAGAATAAACTTAAAGCAGATTAGAGTTATTTTATATTTGCTTAAACTGCAAGGATTTTGAAATGAAACTAAAGCATAGTATTACAATTAACTCACCACTAGCTTCTGTATGGAGTACAACTGTTGATGTGAACAATTGGAACAAATGGACTCCAACTATTGAAACCTCTTCTCTAAATGACGAATCTTTTTCCTTAGGTAGCTCGGCTACTATTAAACAACCAGATATGGCAGAATCAATTTGGACCATCACACAGTTTGAAGATAAAGAAAGCTTCACATGGGAAACTTCAGTACCAGGACTAAAAATGATTGCTAGTCATCGCTTGGTAGAAGTGAACCCGAATGAAACAACCAACATTTTAATTCTTGAAGTGAAGGGGCTTTTGTCTTTTATTCTATGGCCTATTTTGAAAGGTAAAATTAGAAATTCTCTTGAAAAAGAAAATGAAGGGCTTAAATCTTTTTGTGAACAAAGATAAACAAGTACGCATACTCATAGAAAGCTTAGCAAACTCTCTAATAGTAGTACGTACTAGCAAAGTGAACTTAATCCATTTTAATTAATTCTGAAACTTCAAGCGTTCCGCCATGTACTAGGTGCGGGCAAGACTTTAAAAGCTCTAGAGCGGCCTCTTTATTCTCTGCTTTTATTATTGAAAAACCTGAAATTGGATTTGAACTTGGTTGGTTCTTTGAATCATTTTCCCCAAGTACAATTGTATCCATTGCCATGTGCCCTGGATTAATTAATGCATCTCCTAGTCTGGCTGCCCAAAGCTGCCATTTCTTCATACTTTCAGAAGCTTCTTCTGGAGTGCTTGGCTTCTGTCCGCCGTGGTAAGTAAAAACAAATTCTGTCATAGTGGTCTCCTGGTTATTTAGTTTGAGAACGATAGATAAAACCTAAAGCTGTTCCGGTTAAAGTGAATTGTATAAATTGAAAAATCGTATGGAAGATAAGAAAGTCAGAGGCTGGCTCTATTTGTATCTTGGCCGCCGTTGCAAAACCCATCGCTGTATAGGTCATCAAACCTATGATGAGATTAAACTTGATCGCCTGAAAGATAGTGTTATCTTTTTGCTTTAATATGAAAGGGTAGAGATAGCCAATGACAAGTCCTTGAATAATTATGGCCGATATTCCCATCCACATGACGGGGTGTTCACGTGTTATGGCTCCCCATTCTTTGTACTTGTCGTGAAACCAAATGACGTGCCACGGGTAGGCCCAGCCCATAGTGATCATGAAATATGAAATAAGGAATTTAATTTGTTTAATGTTCACCATCTGTCTCTCTTGAAATAATACTTGTGTCATGCAAGTATGTTTGCATTTATACTTTTATTATGCAAGTATTAATTCCATGGTAACTAGAACTGAACATAGGGATCGATCAGGATGTCCCGTTGCATGCGCCTTAGATATTTTTGGAGATCACTGGTCTCTACTGGTCATTAGAAATCTAATGTTTACTGACCTACATGAATATAAGGACATGCTTAAATCTGAAGAGAAAATTTCGACGAATATTCTTACGGCACGGCTTAAGTTGCTTGAAGGTGAGGGGCTTATTAGTTCAACTCCTCACAAAGAAAGCCAACGTAGAAAACTCTATTACTTAACCCAGAAGGGAAAAGACTTAGTTCATATTATGACAAGTATTGTATTTTGGTCTCAGAAACACTTGTACGAATTTCTTGATATACCTAATGAAAAAGAAGAGTTTTTAAAGCTTGGCCCAGAAGTCTTTGTTCAAAAAACTTTGGAAAAATTAGAGCAATGGGAAAAAGAAAATATAACATAATTTTAATAACCAATTCTTAAAATCTTCAATCATGCCCTACATATTCTCTGTACTTACTTGTCTATAATTAGAACTCCTATTGCATTAAGACGAAGGCGTTAAGCAGGCAAGTTCAGATTATGGTGAAAGAAGATACGAACCTCTTATTTTACTGAAAATGGAGTTGCAATACTATCTAGCGTCTTAAAATCTGATCAAGTAGCTTTATTGAATATTGCAATAATGAGGATCTTCACGAAACTTAGAAGTTTTCTGATGCTTGAAAAAGAACTAACAGAACGCATGGATGGAATCGAAGCAGGGTCGAATAAAGTTTTTAAAGTTGTATTTGAGAAGTTAGATAATCTAGAGGAAAAGTTACCGTCGCATGGTAAAGATAGACAGAGGATAGGACTTAAGGACTAGGAGCTTTGGGAAGTATATCTTCTTATTCCATTAACGTTTTTCAATTAGAATTAGCGTAGGAGGAATTATGAAGAAGTTACTTCTAGTTGAAAATGAAAAGTCTGAAATTAACCGCATTTCAAGTGTTCTTTGCAATTATGAATACAATGTGAAGAGAGTAGGCTCTAGTGCAGAAGGGCTTGATTATATAAAAGAGAGTCACCCCGATCTTCTTATTATTGATTTAGAGGAGAATGAAAAACTAGCTCTCTCTCTCATATCAGATACTGCTAAGAAAAGTCCTAGAACTTCTATTCTAGTACTTGTTTCAAGTTTAGAAACAGATGCGACTATTAAGAGTTTGGAGTGCGGAGCTGATGCATTTATCCACAAGCCTATTGATGAAGGATCTCTTTCTGCTTACTTGGATAAGAGACCGGCCCAGATGGCCATGTAGTTTACTAACTTTATTCGATATCAAATTCATCGATGATCTCAAGTCCAAGGAGGGCCTCTATAATGTCTTCTAGTGTTACTATTCCCACAAAGTTTCCGTAATCATCGACTACAGCACATATATGTTCCTTCCTCTCAAGCAAACGAAAGAATAAGGTTTTTATTCTCACGTACTTAGGAACTATTAACATGCGTTTTATATGACTTTCAAGAATGATCTCTTGATCTTTTGCTACGACTTTTAAGAGTTCATTCTTTAAGACGTAACCTCTTATATCGTCCTGATCTTGTCCAAAGATGGGAAGGCGTGAGTAGATGATATTGATTACTTTTGTTGAAGATTCTTTAGAGGGCATATCATATTTGAGTCCAATGACATCTTTAATCTCTGTCATAATTTCAACTGCGGTAATGTGTTTAAATTCCATTAATTTTTTTATAAGTTTATATTCAGATTTCTCCAAAACTCCATCTCTTAGTCCTATCTCGACGATGGCCTGAACCTCCGCCCGCGAAATCTTCTCATATCCTTTGCCGCTTATGGCCCTAGAGATTATTTCGCTTATATAGACTAATGGATAAGTCATAATAATCATCGGGGGCAAAACTTTTGCCGCAAAAGGCGAGATGAACTTCCAGTAGTGAACGCCGATGGATTTAGGAATAATTTCGCTTAAAAATAAAATGGCCAGAGTTAGGAAAATGGAGAAAGCAGTTACCCAATGATTTGAAAACAGTTTCTGTGCTTGGGCCCCTGCACCCGCTGCTCCAATTGTATGAGCAAAGGTATTTATTGTTAAAATAGAAGCTAATGATCTTTCAATATTTTCTTTTAAAGGTGTTAGGCTTTTACACAGTTTGGGATTAGTTTCTTTTAAGGACTCTAGGTAATTAGGAGTCACACTTATAATAACTGCTTCAAGTATAGAGCATATAAAGGAGAAGCCGATAGCTAACAATATATAGAGAATAAGTAGGTGCAAAGACACCCTCCCTGTCCTGTAAAAGAGGTCTGTATGTAATTATACACTTATTTCAAGGTGCACCGTAAAATCTCTGAGAGGAATTTGAAGATCTTGTGTTTAGAATTTAGGAAAACTAAAGGTTATTGAGGTTTACTTAATCTTAAGGACTGTATATTCGAAACCTTTCTGTCTTCCAAGAGAACTAATATAACAAGAGAAAATAGTTGCTGTACCTGGAGTATCACAATAGAAATTTGGTTTGACTACCTTCACATTTAACAAGTTATTCTTGCAAGATAGCTTGTCTATAAAGAATTTAGACTTGAATTTTCCTGGTCTATATAACTCAGGTTTCATCTTATGTTTTTCGTAGCACTTTGTCGCTTTTCTATCCATTATAGTTGCAGTGACCAGAGCTCCTCTTTTCGAAAAGACAATATCTTTTCTTTTTTGTAAGCTTGTGGAAAGAGCATTCTTATTAGAGATGATATGCTCTTTACAGCTTGTTATCTTAAGCTTCAATTCTTCACAGGGAGTATCAAATACTCCGATGGCAAACTTAGCATTAGTTGTGGATGACATGAGTAGTAAAATAGTAACTTTAATATATTTATTCATAGAGTAAACTTTAATGTTTCCGAAAGATCTTTGAAAGTCTTTTTTACTTCTCAAAAACATTCTTGAGCAAAATAACCTTTCTTCATAGTATTTGCCTATGTTCATTTGAATAAACTATAATCATAGAACCTATCTTACCGGTTAAAGGGATATTCTTCGTGGATAATGGTTATTACGTTTTAGAAAATTTTGTGAATGAAGAAAATTTAGTAGAGTTAGAACATATTCTCGAAAAATTTCATAAATCTTGGTGTGAGAAGAATAAAGAGTTCTTTGAGCGAAATGCTATTAATAGTGCTTATATTACCAGTGGAGAGTTCTTACAACCGTCTGAACGTCTGTGCTTATTGAAGTTTATTGCTTCTAAAAATGTTGTTAAGGAAGTTTTCAACGTTCTGGGGACTAATGCCTGCTTTTTAAATTCTCAACTCTTTTTTGATCCCTATAATGAAAACCAAGCAAATTATTGGCATAGAGATATTCAATACTCTGGAATGGATGAAAGTGAGCAACGTAATATCATTGAGGCCAGTGGGCATGACGTAGTCCACTTCAGGTTGGCGCTAAGAGACGAGTTGGGAGTAGAACTTATTCCGAGTAGTCATTCTAAGTGGGACTCTTTAGAAGAGCTAGATACACGTTTGGAGAAAGCAGGGAAAAAGCCTAGTGATGATATAAGCACTGGAAGATGTATAGCTTTAAAAAGAGGAGATGTTCTCGTTTTTGACGCTAATATAATTCATCGTGGTCATTATGGAAAAGAGCGGCTCTCTTTTGATCTCTTATTTTGTAAAGAAGATCCTTCTATTCTTAAATATGCAAATGTTGATTGTTTTCCAAATAATGACGAATTAGATCAAATTGATCATGCTGAAATTTTTAAACATATTACTTAGCTACTTATTTAACATTCCTGCGAGTAGAGATCTTTGTATTTTTTTAATATCTCTTTATACTTTCCATTATTTTTAATAGTCTTTAGACCTTTATTAAAATCGTCGCGAATTTTCTTATCTAAGAACCTTACTGATCTCTTTGTAGGTTTTCCTATAGAGTGAAAGTTGAATAATTTCTTTCCATCTTTTTTGCTGGATTCTAATTTTAAGCGACTAAGGAAAATGTTTTTATCTGAAATAGCAATATCAATTCTCTTTCTAAGTAGAACTTTGACTTGTCTCTTTTGATCAAAGCTTTCTGTGTAGCCCTTATTTTCTTTGGTCATTTCTTCAAATTTAGGTCCAAAAATTTTACTTGCAGATTTAAAGGCCCAAATTCTCTTATTATAGAAGTTTTTAATATTGTTTAATTGAAAGTTGTTCTCTTTAAGTGAAATAGCGCAGTCGATATAATTTAAAGTTAGGTTTGAGCTGTAAATGGGATGTTTAACTTGATCATATAAGTTATTGGCCATATTTGATGTGATAGCATCGATCTCTTTCATATTCAGTAAAATGATCCCTCTTCTGAAGTGGACATCAATACGGCGTATTTTTTTAAAACCTGCCGCTTTCAAGGCTTCATTTACTATTTCATATTCAATTCCTGTCTCTTCGTTGTGATAGAGATAGGGTGGCATGGACTTAGTCGAAGCTAAGATTAACTCTTTAGCGAATATATTTTGAAAACATAGAATAAAAATTAAAAAGAGATATTTCATTTGCAACTTCTGTCGTTTGATTGAATTGATATTATATGATCTTTTCAGCTGTGATACACTTAATTATTTAAAAAGATTTATTTTATATTTCTCTATCTTTTGGGAGTCAGTTATTAAATCCTTAGCTTTTTTGTTTCTATTTCTTTCTTTAAATGTATTTTCTGCGGAACTAGGTTTAAAGAAAAATGGAGAGTTGCTAAAAATAGTTTCTCTCTCAACTACTCATAGTGGAAAAATTTTAGGAATCAAGGCAAAAGAAATTAATCTATATAATGCTTGGAGAGGTTATAGTCGTACTTATGTGGGTTATGCACTCTATAATCTATTAGATAATGTCTACGGAGAAAGTTGGAAGAGCGCTAGAACCATAAGTTTTAAGGCCATTGACGGTTACACAATGGTTGTTCGTATAAAGAAGATGTTAAAAGCTGCCAAGGGAAAGGTGGGACTTTTGGCCTTTAAAGAAAAAGGAAAGAGCGGCTTTACTCCCGTTAAAAAAGGAGCAAAGCTTGTTGACCCTGCTCCTTACTATCTAGTTTGGTCAAATTTCTCTGATGGAGATAAGGCCTCACACGGGGACAATCTAAAATGGCCCTATCAACTAAAAGAGATAAACATATTGTATTAATTAACCGACGTTTCTTCTTGGTTAAACCTCATGATTTTCTCAAATTTAGTTCATTCTAAGCAAGCTTTTCATTGAGTTCCATCACTAACTCACCGATAATATAGGCACATAACCTATTTTTTAGCTTTCAAGGAGCGTTGCTTGAGTAACTCAGATGACAATAATTCAAAATCAGAAAAAGATCTCAATACCTATGAAGGAATTGCAGAATTTTACGACACTCTCATGCTGCAAGGTTATTACGACTATGACGAAATCACTAGGGATCTAAATGGGATCGTAGGTGAGCGTACAAAGTTATTGGAGTTAGGAGTAGGAACTGGTCTAGTCGCTGAACAATTACTTAAAGCAAATCCTAATTATAAAATCACAGGCATTGATAACACTGAATCTATGATTACCCAGGCCCAGGAAAGGTTGGGGGATAAGATCAATTATGAATTGCAGGATGTTACTAAATTAAAAATTGATACAAAGTTTGAAGCGGCCTTCTCTGTCGGAGGGTGCTGGTACTTTATTGATAATGGTAGTGAACTTGAGTTGATTAGTCACATAGACGATCTTGAAACTTGCAAAGAAAGTTTAAGAAAAGTTGTTGAACATTTGGAGCCAGGTGGAGTTCTCGCTTTGGCACTACAAGATGTTCATAGTAATTACTCAAAGAAACTTACGGATGAATTAACATACACACAAGAAATTTTTAAAGAAGATAATGGTTTTACTAAACATTACTTTTTTGAAAATAAAGAAGGCTTAGTGGCGGAACAATTCTATCGCTACCTTGTGGTATCAGGACAAGAAGTTCACGACCTCTTTAGTGAGTTAGGTTGTGATGCAGTTGGGCTTAATCCGTCTAAGAAGTTCTTCGTTTATAAGAAAAGGTAATTCATGAGTTCTAAATTAAGTATATGTTTTGTAGGAATTGGCAATATGGGAAACCCCATGGCCGCAAATCTCATAAAAGCAGGTTATCCTGTTACTGTCTTTGATCTCAATAAAGAAAAAGCAGAGAACTTACTTGTCCTTGGAGCAAGTTGGGCAAACGACTTAGGCCTGGCGGTTGAAAGTGCTGAGGTTGTGATTACTTCTCTTCCAGGGCCACCTCAAGTGCAAGAGGTGATGTTTGGGGAGAGTGGCATACTTAAGAGAATTAAGACCTCTGCAACACTCATAGACACTTCAACTAGTTCTGTAGAACTAGCGAAGCAGATTGCAAGTGAAGCGAAAGATCGTGATTTTAATTATCTAGAAGCACCAATTACAAATGCTGTGGATGGAGCGATTCTAGGTGAGCTGGCTTTCTTTATTGGGGGAAGTGAAGAGTGTTTTGAGAATCACCGAGATATTTTTGAAGTTCTAGGAACTGATCTCTTCTATGTGGGAAAACATGGAAATGGAAATATCACAAAACTCATCACTAATCTTCTATGGTTCATTGGAGCCGCGTCGATTGGCGAAGGTTTAATGATTGGCGCCAAGGCAGAGATTCCTCTTGAAACAATTTGGGAAGCGCTAAAATCTAGTGCTGGAAATAGTTGGGTAGTGGAGCACGATGTGCCTTCAATTTTTGCTGGTCACTATGATCCAAGCTTCTCGCTTGATCTCTGTTGTAAGGACTTAGGTTTAGTTAATGATATTGCTAAGGAGCAAGGATTTGATTTAACCATGGGTTCAATGGCACAAAAAGTTTTTGAACAGGCGAAAGAAAAATATGGAGGTTCTGCACCAGAGCTTTCTGTTGTAAAAGTTTTGGAAGAACAAATGGGACTGCTTCTGCGTCCTAGTAAAGCTATAGAAAAAGAAAGTGAGCCAGTAGAGCTCAAACAAAGTGAACTCATGAGTGAGGCACATCTACATATGCCTCAAGGGGTGGCTGAGAATTATCGTTACTGGGGTGATGATAAAACGATCTTTGTAAAGAATACTAAGGGATGTAAACTCACTGATAGTAATGGCAAGACTTTCATTGATTTTCGACTCGGTTATGGACCAATTATTCTAGGTTACGCTGATGAGAGAGTAGATAATGCTGTTATCGCGCAAATTAGAAGCGGGGGAACTCTCTCTGGCTTTGCTACAGGTCTTGATACTCAAGTGGTTAAACAAATTAAATCCATGTGTCCAAATATTGAAAAGATGCGTTTCGCTAATTCTGGAACTGAAGCGGTCATGGGAGCAGTGAGAACGGCTAGAGGATTCACTAAACGTGATCGCATGGTCATTGTTGAAGGCGGTTTCCACGGTTTATATGACGAGATGATGTGGAAATCTAATATGGAGAACTGGGACCCTAAAGGATCTGCAGCTCCGGATATTATTCCCTTTGGTGGAGGGATTCCAATGAGTAGTCGCGACTTAGTGGATCTACTTCCTCTTAATAACTTTGAAGAATTAGAAAGTCTTTTTAAGGCGAAAGGTGAGCAGCTTGCCTGTGTAGTACTTGAGCCCATCATTGGAAATTGTGGCAGTATCTCTTCTACTAAGAAGTGGTTAGCGCGCTTAAAAGAGCTGTGTCATCAAAATGGTGCGCTCTTAATAATGGATGAAGTGAAAACAGGATTTCGCGTGGCAAAAGGTGGAGCGCAAGAGCTCTACGGTATTCATGCTGACCTTACGACTTACGCTAAGGCGATGGGGAATGGTTATCCTGTAGCTGCTTTTGGTGGACGAAGAGACGTGATGGATGTGATTGGTTCTCAAGAAGGTGGAGTTGTCCACGGCGGAACTTATACAGCAAACTTAGTTGGTCTCGCTGCAGCTAGTGCCACTCTAGATATTTTACAAAACACCAATGCTTTAAAAACTGTGGATGAAGTGGGATTAGAAATTCAAAAAGTTCTGGGAAGTGTTTTTTCTGCTGCTGGGATAGATCATACATTTGCGGGACCTGCATCTATGTTTGGAATTCACTTTACAAGTATAGAGCCAACAAATTACCGAGATTGGAGAGTGGCCAATAATTCTCTTTATGAAGCTTTTGCTTGGAACTTAATTGCTGGTGGAGTGATGTTAGAACCTGATTCTCGCGAGCCTTGGTTTATTTGTGAGGCCCACCGTGAAATGGATCTCTCTTGGTTTGAAGATGTAGCGACTAAGGCGATGGCGAAAGCATTGAAAGATGTTAGTTAATTAAAAATCATAAGGATAATGGTAAAGAGGAGTGGAGCATGCCGAGAATGTTAGTCATATTATTTCTATTAGGAGCAATAGCGTCTTGTAACTCTGCCCCTGAGATAACTATTAATAAGGAAAGTACAACTCCTGGAACGCATCTCTTTGCCGGAGATAAGAGAGTTGAGCTCTATAAAGGCTCAGTGGCAATTGGAGACAATCTGAATGATCTCTTAGAACAGAAAATGGGTCAAAGGCCCATTAAAGAAATTACCGTAGTTAATATTGTGCCTTCTATTGATACTAAAGTTTGTGAAGCGCAGACTCATCTCTTAGGCGAATCAAAGAAGCTTAAAAGCTCAATTGCTAAAATCACTATTAGTCGCGACTTGCCTATGGCGCAAAGTCGTTTTGCTAGAGAAGCTAAATTAGAGAATATTACTTACCTCTCAGATTATAAGACGGGAGATTTTGGAAAGAGCACTGGTCTTATGATGAAGGGAAGTGAATTGTTGGCCAGGGGAGTTATCGTGACTGACGCTAAAGGTATTATCAAATATATTCAAATCGTCACAAATGTCTATCATCTCCCAGATATGGATAGGGCCTTTAACTTCGCCAATAAATTAAAAAAATAAACTAAGTCTATAGATAATCTCTATCTCTCACGGGGTCAAAGCTCTTTTTGACCCCAATATCAAATAGTTATACCAAGCTCATCTGTAATCATTACAAGCTCAATGGACAAACTCTTAAGTGGCATGGTTTCTTTAGTTTTAGAAACTCAAACTAAGGGGAATATATGTTGTTCAGAATTAGTTTTATTAAGTTTATATTGGTTTTTTCAAGGCCTAGTATCATCTTACTTTCTGCCTTACTCTCAACCTCTTCCTTCGCTCAAACTGACCAACTACTTACTCCACAAACTCACAATCTCATCAATCAAGTTGCCACCCAATTTAACACCATCAACAGTGAAACCATCCTAGAGAAATTAACAAATTCAAGTGAAAGTACTCTTCAACTTATCGCCATAGAGAAGGCGATTGATAAAGAGTTTAATAACTTGATTACAGCAGGCTTAAGTACAGCAGAAGCGATTAGAGATATTGAAAACTATGCTGAGGAACAAACAATAATTCTTCCAAAAGATATAAGAGAGAACCTATTAAACTTCGTTAGTGATATTTTAAATAGAAAAAAACAAAGAAATAAACTTCTCTTAGATGACACCTCTCCAAACTTATTCTACGAGTCTCTATTTGGTCAATTAGAAAAAATGAGAGAGCAGTCAAAGAATGAATGGTTAGAAGTTATAAACGATAAAGCTAAAAGTCTTAATAAATTAAAGTACCCATCTCACCCTAGAAGAATTCTGCAAAGAGATATCACTATTAGTAAATCTGAAAGTTTCAGTGCTTCAGTGAAGGCCTCAATTTTTGGAGTTGAAATATCTGCAGGACCAAAACTATCTTTTGAGAGACGTTTTGTCATCAATGCAAAACTACTCGCTCCTGGTCATGAACCCATCGTAGTACAAAGTGCTAGCTTAGGAGTTGGAGTACTTAATCACAGTACGGATCGAAGAATTGTCTATCTCTGTACAGTAACGGCTCAGGCGGTACATAAACTAACAGGGACGGCGGGACTGACTGTATTTGGTACAGGAGCTTCAATTGAGAGAGGGCGCTGGGAATCATTATCTGTGCAACAAACAAGTGAATTAAAGGAAGTACCATTCGCTCACGCTAATGGTAGACGTTACAATTTAGCTGATATTGAAAATGAATGTAAGAACTCTTTCTATAAGAGGGTTAAAGCTTCCATGAGTAAAGAGTTAAAACTGGCGGCGTCAGAGTTAGTCTATAGAAATTCACAAAATGAATGTGCTACTGATTATCAATGTTACGATTGGCATAGATCTCTGTTGGGTATTATTCGAATGGCCTCAGTTCCTAGATGTGATACGACAATAGTTAATGGCAACCCGATCAATATTTGTAAAGTTAGAGGAAGAAAAGGTAATGCCTGCGCTGTAGTAGATAAGAATGGAAAACGCTTATCGGCCGGTTTCTTTGAATACCCCTGTGATAATGGGCTAAAATGCACCGTTGTTAGTGAAGGGGGCTGGTTCACTAATGGTAAAATATACGATGTATGGCGCGCTCAGTGCCTATAATCAACAAAATTTAATCTAATTTCAAAGACATATATTTTATTTTCGGCGATTTCACCTAATACACTTATTTTACACAAATTTTTCATAGAATTAGCGTAAAATATCTTTAGAGAAAAGGATGTAATAGAGTGAATCGCCCACAACACCATACTATTGTAATTAGTGACCTGCATCTATCAGATGCAGAGCCTATTCATGAAAATAACCCACTGTGGAAGAAATTTCGCCGAAAAGAATACTTTATAGATAAAGACGTGGCGGCTTTTCTTGAAAAACTTGATGCTGAATTAGAGGCCCCAATTGAGTTGGTTTTAAATGGAGATATCTTTGATTTTGATTCCGTTATGTCGGTACCAAAACATGGAGAGTTTTCCTTCTCCTCAAATGAAAAACATCGTGGTCTAAATTCGGAAGAACATAAGTCCGAATTTAAGATGATGTGTATCCTACGCGACCATAGTCATCTCTGTATGGCATTCCAAAATTTTCTCCAAAAAGGTCATAAGATTATCTTCACTATCGGTAATCATGATCTAGAACTTCATTGGCCAAAGGTGCAACAGGCGCTAATAAATGCCATTGTTCCAAATAATGTGCATAAAGAACAAGTGGTCATTTGTGAATGGTTCTATCTAAGTGGGGGAGACACCCTGATTGAACACGGGAATCAATACGATCCTTATTGCTTATGTGCTAATCCCATTAATCCCTTAGTGAGAAAAGGACGTAAAGATATAGTAAGACTTCCATTTGGAAATCTCGCCAATAGGTATATGGTCAATGGCATGGGACTCAAAAACCCTCATCACGACAGTTCCTTCATTATGAGTGGATTAGGTTTTATGATTTACTTCTTTAAGTACGAGTTGCGTATACAGCCTTTTCTTCTGGTTACGTGGCTACTAGGAGCGCTTAGAACACTCATTGTTTACACTAAGGAAGCTTGGCTTCCTCCCTTGAAAGACCCTCTAACTCTAACGAAGAGAATCGAAGAGATTGCTAAACGTTCGCAAGCAACGGCTAATCAATTACTGATGCTGCGTGCTTTTCACGCTCATCCTGCTTCCTATAATCCCTTTATGGTGCTTAGAGAATTGTGGCTAGATCGTGCCATTCTACTTATGGTGATTGTGTGGGGATGTTTTCAAATCTTTTCAACCACCAATGTCGTTGTTGAAGTTTCTTACTGGTGGTTCTTAGTTCCTCTATTCATCTGTTTGCCCTTCTTTGCTTGGTACTCGCAAGGAGTGAACTCTGACGTTAGGGCCCATGCAAAGGCCGCTGAAAGTAAAATTTCTCCTGTGGGACGAGCATTTGGAGTTTCAAGGATAATTCAAGGACACACCCATAGATTAGGTCATCGGTTTATCGACAGTGTGGAGTATATAAATACTGGAGCGTGGACTCAACTCTTTCACGATGTGGAATGCGAGAAACCTTATGGGAGAAAACCATTTGCTTGGATAAAACCTACTAGTGGAAATCACCGTACATCAAATTTATATGAATGGAAGAATGGCGAATTTCTCCCTATTGGTATGGGAGATAAATCAGCTGCAGAGAAACTAGCCTAAGAGAACATTCTGTTCAAAGTAATTAATGATTTCATCTGATTCATAGAGCCAGCGTTCTTCACCATTAACACTTATTTTTAGGCAAGGTACTTTTATTTTTCCACCACCATTGGCCAGTTCTTCTCGGAATTGTTGATCATTCTTAGCGTCTCTAAGAGGAATAGATATATTATGTTTCTTCATATGGCGTCTGACTTTGACACAGAAAGGACAAGCGTTAAATTCGAAGAGCTCTAAATTTTGAGTTTTCTCAATAATTCGTTGTCTTTGCACATCAGAAATTTTCTCTGGTCTGGGGCTAGTTAATTTATCTAGTAAGAGAATGATGATTCCTAATATCTTTCTTATAATTTTCATATAACCCTATCTGCTATGTCTTGTTCAAAGATCCATTCTACGGCGTCGTTATAGTGCTCAATAGATCTGGCCTTCTTAATTTTCTTATACACTTTATGATCATCTTCAAAAACATCTCTTAGATAAATCCAATGTCCTCGCATCTTAGCGAGAAAATCACTCTTAGCATTATCAAGTTCGAGGTAGCCCTCTGTGATGAGTTTATGCATTTCGAAGAGTTTAGATTTATAAGTTTCTTTTGTAAAAGTTTGACCTTTTATTTGAGCTAAGAGTGCGGGGTTGGAGAGTACTCCTCGTCCAATCATCCACCTGCTTATACTTGGTAGCGTCTCTCTCATTCTCTTATAATCGGCGACAGTTTTTATATCTCCATTATAGCAGGGAATGGTATTTAAAAGGGGAAGACAATCTGCAAAAGAATCCACATCAACTTCGCCTTTATAGATTTGTTTTCCAAGGCGAGCGTGAATGGTGAAGTCATTTATTTCCAAGTCGTTGATAATGGGGATAATTTTCTTTATTTCTGAACTATCTTCTCTTCCGAGTCTTATTTTAACTGAGAACTCTAAAGGACATTTATTTTTAATTGTAGTGAGCAGTTTCTCTACTCTTTCTGGGTGAAGTAAGAGGCCTGAACCTTTAGTTCTATTGGCCACCATAGGATAGGGACAACCCATATTAAGATTCACTTTCTTGACCCCTAGATCTTTGAAGATATGGGCCACTTGCATAAATTGATCCACTTCTTTAGTGAGCACTTGACCTGTGGTCTCTAAGGCATTCTTAGAAAACTCCACATCAGCTAATTGCCTCTGATTCAATTCACCTGAGGCCACGGGCACAATATAGGGTGCTAGAGCACTGTCAGCTCCCGCAAAGGTGGCATTTAGAGCGTTTCTATAAATATAGTTGGTAACGCCTCTAATGGGGGCAAGAATGAGGTGGTGATCAAAATTACTCATGAGGTAGAAATACCTCTGAGTAACGTACTTAGTCAAATTAATGTGTATTTAGGTAATGCCAAAGCCATCTATGTAGATTAGCGTATTCTTTAGAACTAGTAAGAAACGAGGATAAAATGAAATTTGCTATTATTGGTGGAACTCACGGTAACGAACCTGTCGGAATTAAAGTTATTGAATCTCTTAAAAATAATAGTGATCATTCATTTAGAAATTCCTTTAAGACATTTCTTGGAAATCCAAAAGCCTACGAATTAGGTAAGAGATATGTGAATAGTGATCTCAATCGTGCTTTTGGGAATGATGAATCTAGTCTTGGAAATGAAAAGTCTCGCGCTAGCGAACTGCAAAGTGACATTGTGGGAAAATATGACTTTCTCCTAGATCTACATACGACAACTTCTAGTATGGGTCTTACAGTTATTCTCACACACTTAGATGAAATTTCTCTCAAGAGTGCTTGCTACTTGAAAAAGATGATTCCTGATTTAAAAATTATCGTCTCTGTTCGCGCAGGAAAGGAATGTCCCTATACTATTAGTATGGTCTCTTCAGGTTTAACGGTGGAAGTAGGTCCAGTGGCCAATAACGTGATTAAAGCAGAACTCGTTATTGCGACTAGAAAAATGGTCGATCTATTACTTGATTATGACTTTTCTGAAAAATTTGATTATCAAACGACAGATTGTTTTAAAACAATTGGCATCAAGAGTCTCCCCGAAGGGGGAGAGTGGATGGTGCATCCAAATATTGATGGACACGACTTCATGGAACTTAAGAATGGAGATCCTATGTTTATCAATATAGATGGAGAAGTTTTAAGTTACGAAGGGGAGACTATTTATCCACTCTTTGTAAATGAAGCTGCTTATCAAGAAAATAATACTGCTTTTGAATTCGCTATTAAGTCTACTCTGAAATAATTATGGAGTGAATCCCATAAGGATCGTTTCATCTCTATCGGCCCCCGGGCCTTCATCATCATAAATCATAAAACAGGGATTAGAACAGATGAGTCTTGTTCCTGCTGCTACCGTGGCGCCATCTGTGTACTTCAGAGCAAAGGGTGCATTGGCATCGGCACCAGCATTTTGAGTGGTGTTAAAAGTTCCTTTAATAGATCCGTCAGGATTAATAACTTGTACTGTACTAGCAACTAAACTAATGATTCCTATGTAATCAGCATCACGAGGAATTCCATAACTTGTGGCGAGCATACTCACGGGTAGATGAGGAGTCGCATTAATTCCATCTTGATCCGCAATTTGTAGAAGAGATACAGGTTTGTCTGCAGTCACTCTAGTCGCATATCTTGTGAGATTATCTTTATAAGTTCTACCCACATCCATTTTTCCGTTTATATTGAGAACTCCTGAGTAATTCTTCCCACTTTCATTTCTCCAAGCATTAACTGTTGTCGTATCTTCGATCGCCGTAACAAACCAAGAGAAACCAATGAGATCAGTTGCAGCGGGAGTTAGCACTCTAGCATCTTTATCGTAAGCTCCTCCTGAAGTTGCTAAATAATAGACATTAATTTTCTGATCACTCACTACTTGCCAAGGTCTTCCGTCTACTAGTGTTACGGTAAATTCGTGAACTGTTCCACCTGGAATATTCTTATAATCCACAACATCAAGTGTTCCATCACCATCTAGGTCTTGTAAGATTTGTACAAATGAAGTTTGTGATATGGCCGCGACATAGACTTTTGGATTATTTCCACCATAACGGTATTGATAGGTTGTAAATTTCTTTCCAGCGTAAGCTTCACTGGCCCATGGAGCGGTACCGTAACCTTGTGTGACAGCGTAACAAGCTTTAGTTGATTCAATCCTATCTCCTTGATCGACTTTATCAGCTACATTGCCTGGATCTTCAATTGAAATCACTTCTCCGGCATTCACAATTCCAAGGTCAACCGGGTTACTAGGGTCTGCCGCCTTTATCCAAGTGATTTGATTTCCGTCTTCAAGGGAAACAAGACTAGTAGGAGAGTCTACTCCCACCATGGCAAGTTTAGGGAGCGTAGCGAGACCACCACCACTTAGAGTGAAGCTTAGTCCCGTGTTGTAACAAGATGAAATATTTCCTGCAAGGTCAGTTGTTTTTAAATAGAATTGATTCAACCCATTCTGCGAACCATCAACCGCTAGAGTTGTGAGTACACTAAAAGCTCCGCTGCTTATCGTATCGTTACCAATAGTATCGCTACAAGCTGCATCTCTATAAATAGTTACTGTAGAACCTTCTTCTGTGGAATCAATAGTTCCTGCAAAGATAGGAGTGGAATCATTTGAAGTTGTTGCGTCTCCAGGTGAGCTCATAGTGACACCTGTTGGATTATTAGGAGCGGTTTGATCTTCTTTATAAACTTTTGGTCCGAGGCATCCGGTTGCATTTAGGGAAGTGTCAGTAATGATGAAGTAGTAGGAGTAAGTCCCTTCTGCAGCATTAGTAAAAGTCATATCGTGAGTCGTAGCTCCTGAAACTTCAGTTCTAATTGAAGAGCTACAAATAGAATCAGTAAAGGCCTCAATGGAGTCACCGTTGGCAATGGATCCAATTTGAATGGTGACGCTATTGCCACTTCCTTGTCCACTTGTAGGATTTGTAAAGGTAATAGAAGGAAGGGCGGTTGTTGTATCTTTAGTTACAGGACTTGAAATAGTTCCAGAAGGATTACTCGCATCATCAGTTGTGGCAACAGAGACAGTATAGGCTCCATCTGCGAGGAAGAAGATATTAATTCCTGAGTAGAGCCAATTTCCACCAGAACATGTTGTTGAAAAAGGAACAACATCGACTGTTCCTGAAACTGTTTTTCCGCTCTCGCTACAAGTTCCGTTAACTGTATAAAAAGTTTCATTGATTTGTGTGATCATGGCGGGACTAGTAATCGTTAGTGTTGGTGCCAAGACATCTTTTATGACATTGGTTGCAGTTGTCGTTGAATTAGAAAAAGTATCTGCATGTGTGACACTTACTGATCTTGTTAACGAGTCAGTCACAGCAGAGACATTTTGAGTTGTAAAACTAAATGCTCCTGCGCTACAGGCGACACTGGCCGTAAAAACACCAATTGTTAAATCTACATTTTCACCATTTTCACTACATGTACCGCTTACATTGTAAGAGTTCACGTTTGCTAAGTTAATACTTGTTAGGGCATTAAGGGTGAGAGTAGGGGCGATAGAATCTTTATTCATATTTGTTGTATCAGGAGTTCCTACATTACCAGCACTATCAGTTCCAGTTATTGAAATGGCGAGAACACCTTGAGGCTCTAATGAAATATTTGTGGCATTAGTAGTAAATACTCCTGCTGTACAAGTTCCCGTTATAGCGGTTGTTCCAATCGTTCCATTAATGACACCATCTTCATTACAGGTACCAGCAATTGTATAGATTGATTCTGAAACGAGATTTGCATTTGTGACACTTGTAATACTCACACTAGGAGCAATAGTGTCTAAGTCTAAATTGATAGAGTGTGTTTCACCTGAGCTATATTCAATTGAAGTTGTGTTGGGTCCTTCACTTAACCAAGACTTTTGAAAAGTTTCTGAAAAAGAACCGCCACTACAGTTTGTAGAGACAACTGAGCTCCCCGCTACTTTTATGTCTAGTGATTCACCATTTGAAGAACAAGTTCCTGAGAAGGTAAATGTGGCAGCGTCAGTGCTCATAAATATTTGGTTGTTGATAGGGAGAGTAATTGCAATTGATTTAATGACAACTTGAGGTGGACTTGAGGTCGCTCCTACTTCTTCACTATTTTGATTATCATTAATACAACCAGACATGGCTGTCATAAGAAGTAAAGATAATGTGAAGAGGCTTAACTTTTTCATATATTCCATAAGTTAAAGTGGCTTTCCTAAAATAAGTATAAACCAACTTATTTTTAGGTAAATTTGCTCACACTTTAATAGCTTAGTTATATTGAATAGTTAGTCCTTTTTCTTGCACTTTATTGATGATTTCTACATATAAACTCAAGGCAGTCTCAAAATTAAACTGCCCACTTTTCCAAGCACTTAAGGTAAATATTTAAAGATAAAGATAGGACAATCCCTGTTTTTCTAAGCTCTTATTTAAAAAATTCACTTTTTCTCGGCTTATTTAATGAAAAATATTGAGTCCAAATTGAGAGGAGTTGATTTAAAAAGTATTAATGAATGTTTAGGGGGGGAGTGGAATCTGATTTTTTATAAATGCTTTAAGACACCATATTTAAAAGGGGACCAAATGCTGGTCTTTACTCCCATTCTCTTAAGCCCTTTATTAGTCCACATATTACAGGTGTTGAAGAGATGAAACTTTCCTCGTGCTTGATAGAAATTATCAGAGCTGGTGTAGTTTTTTCCAGAGTGAAGTATTAACTTATCATTTTCTAATTTTAAACTCTCTCTTATATAAGAGATTAAAATTTTGTATTGGCGCTTTGATATTTTTAACTCTCTTGGACTTTTTTCGAATTGATTAGGAGTATGGTAGAAATCAAAGTGCATAACGGACTCAGTTGGAAGAAGCAGGGCAGTGAAGCCCAAATCAAGAGTGAAATTTTCCCAACGAGGCATCTCAAAATAAAAACGCTTATCTCCCCAGCCAATGGCCACGTAAGAGAAATCTTTAAAATCTATTTTATAATCTCTTGGTCTAATCAATTCACTCCAATCAATGAATTCATTCTTCACTGGTAAGAGAAACTCTGTGTGAATAGGATTTGAGGCAACATAGATGGTGATGTCTTTTTCTTCCTTTACAATTTCTTCTGTAGTGACAAAACTTAGGATAAAACTCCACATGAAGTAGGCGAGAGGAATAAGTACGAATGATGCTAGTAGCGTAAAGACGATTTTTTTCATAAGTACTTACGTTTCGGAATCTTTTGAAAGAAATTTGATTAAGTTATACTTAAGGAAGTAGTCGAGACTTTTGATCTGCTGGTATGAGAGCACAAGTTTCAATTCTACTAAAAATGACGAATCTCAACCTTGCAAATAACTTATAAAGAAAGTCTGAAATAAAGTGAGGACAAAGTTTTATTCCCCAACTCACAAATTTATAAATTCCCCCTAAACTTTTCGTGATAATTTCAATCGCCTGTGCGTGAATGAATATGGTTTCATTTTTATAGAGTGCTATGGAATCTGAGTCTAAGTAGTGTTTTGCAATTTCAAGTTTATTAAAGGTCTCTCCAAAAAGAGGAGCATAGTAGTAATCGAGTTTATCACTATGGTTTAAGAGTAGAATAACAAATCGATTGCATACTAAGCACTCACCATCAAAAAATACTATAGTCTTTTCTTTTAATTCACTATCCATTATTTTATTTTAGATTTTTTAAGTTGTTATTACATCAAAAAAGTTAAAAAATTTATCTATGCTTAAGTTCTTAGAAATTTTCTCTGGCCAAGACTTTGTGATAACGAAAATGATATTTCAAAGAAGTCTCGCCTTCATCTATTTAATAGGTTTTCTCATTCTCTTTAATCAGGGAAAAGCTTTGCTAGGTGAAAATGGAATTCTTCCCGCTAAGATTTTCTTGGCCAAGATTAAGTTTGCCCAATCACCAAGTCTCTTTTTTCTAAACGGATCCGATACTGCACTCATGCTTATGAGCTTTTTTGGTGTGGTGCTGTCGCTGTTAGCACTCTTTGGCATTACTGAACGTTTTGGTTTTACGGTCAGTATCGTAAGTTGGTTTCTTCTTTGGGTGGTCTATCTAAGTTTTGTAAATATCGGACAGACTTGGTACGGCTATGGTTGGGAGTCCATGTTATTAGAAACTGGTTTTCTCGCCATCTTTCTAGGGCCCGCCAATGTCGCTCCTCCAGTGCTGGTGATTTGGCTTTTGCGCTGGGTGTGTTTTAGAAATATGTTTGGGGCGGGGATGATAAAGTTGCGGGGAGATTCTTGTTGGAAGGATCTCTCGTGCATGTACTACTTCTATGAAACTCAACCAGTGCCCAATCCTTTGAGTCTCTACTTTCATCGACTTCCAAAGATTATTCACAGAGGCTCAGTTCTGGTGACGTACTTTGCTGAAATCGTTGCACCACTAGGTCTTCTCATTCCCATAGGTGCAGTCAGTGCCATTTGTGGATTAATTGTTATTGGTTTTCAGGGCATGATTGTGATTAGTGGAAATCTCGCTTGGCTAAATTACATTTCAATCATTCTTGTGATTCCCTGTTTTAATGATCAATTTCTAAGCAAGCTTCACTTTTCAATTCCAAATGGAATTCTCCCAACACCAGTTCCTCATCTATGGGCCAGTTATCTCTTAGCAGCTTTTGTTTGTTATAGAAGTATTGGACCGGTGTTTAATCTCTTCTCCGACCGACAAATTATGAATAGAAGTTTCGACCCCCTTCACTTGGTAAATACCTACGGCGCATTTGGCAGTGTCACCAAAGATCGCAATGAACTGGTGATGCTTGGAACCATGGACGCAAATCCTGAAAGTGCAGAGTGGAAAGTGTATGAATTTAAAGGAAAACCCACTGATCCCATGAAAAGACCCGCTTGGATGAGTCCCTATCACTGGCGTATTGACTGGCAGATGTGGTTCGCCGCTTTTGGTGATTACCGCTACAGTCCGTGGATATTGAACTTTATCGCCAAACTCCTAGTGGCCGATAAAGAAGTTTTGGGCCTAATTGGCAGCGATCCCTTTAAGGGAGAGCGGCCTAAATGGATAAAAGTCGACTTCTATCAATACCATTTTCAAGACCCAGGAAAGGAAGGCTGGTGGAAGAGAAGGTATAAAGGAGAGTGGTTACCACCCCTAAACCTTGAGAATGAGAGCTATAGGGACATTTTAAGGGAAAATGGGTGGATAAAGAGTGAGTAAATTTCACTATGCACTTTAAATCTCATGCTAGTGATGTTACATCTCATTTTTAAAAGATTAAGAAAATTAGTAGTTTAGGAGCATTTTATTTATGACTTTTGATCAAAAGTTAAAATTATATACATTGGGCAATATCGAGAAACTTCCTCAGTACAATATCTTAACAGATGAGATGAAGGAAGGCCTACGTGTTGTGGGTAATATTCTTCCATTTAGAGTAAATAACTATGTGACTGAAGAGTTAATTGATTGGGACAATGTTGAAACTGATCCTATTTTTAGACTGACTTTCATGGATAAGTTAATGCTCTCTAGTGAGCAGTATAATAAAATGAACGCAGCTCTTAATCACGAGCACTCTAGTCCTGCTGATATTAAAACAATCGCAAACGAGATTAGAGCTGAACTTAATCCACATCCTGCAGGACAACTCTCTGCGAATGTTCCTACAATGGATAATGAACCAGTACCTGGTTTGCAACATAAGTATAGAGAGACGGCGCTGATTTTTCCTTCACAGGGACAGCAGTGTCATAGCTATTGCACATTCTGTTTTAGATGGCCGCAATTTATCGGTGACGCGACTTTAAAGTTCGCCACTGATCAAGCGAAGACTTTCGTTAAATACCTAAGAGAGCACAAAGAAATTACTGACGTTCTTATCACGGGTGGTGATCCCATGATGATGAATTCAAGAACACTTGGTCTCTATATAGAGCCTCTTTTAGCAGAGGGAATGGAGCATATCCAAAATATTCGTATTGGATCTAAGTCTCTATCTTACTGGCCTTCAAAATTTGTTAATGATGCTGATGCTGAGAATATCTTAGCTCTCTTTAAGAAAGTTGTTGATAGCGGTAAGCACTTGGCCTTTATGGCGCATCTTAATCACTGGAAAGAAATCACAACTGATACGGCCCACCAAGCGATCGCAAATATTAGATCTACTGGTGCGGTGATTAGAACTCAATCTCCCATTATCAAACACATCAATGACGACGCAGAAGTTTGGTCAAAGATGTGGAAAGAGCAAGTTCGTCTTGGAATGATTCCATATTATATGTTTGTAGAAAGAGACACAGGTCCTAGTCACTACTTTGGACTCTCTCTTGAGCGTGCCCTTGATATTTATCAAACGGCAATTAGAAATGTTTCAGGACTTGCTAGAACTGTACGTGGACCTTCTATGTCTGCTCATCCTGGTAAGGTTTGTATTGAAGGAATTTGTGAGATCAATGGCGAAAAAGCCTTTATTCTCAATATGCTTCAATCCAGAGATCCTGAATTAGTTAAGGCCCCCTTCTTTGCAAAGTTTGACGACAAAGCTGAGTGGTTAGGGGATTTAGAGCCAGCGTTCAATACCAAATTTCCTTTCGAGAGTTAATTTCTATGAATGAAAATGATTTCAATGAAGCTTTAGGTGAATTGGTAACTTCTGAAAACCTTTCTGCCTTTAGTGTCGTTGATCGCTTCTGCAATGATTGTGGCGACCTAACTCCTCATCATGTTGACGAGTCAAAAGCTCATGAAAGTGAGCTTAGAATTGATAGTGAAATTGAAGAAGAACAAGTTATGGTGGCGCCTATCTCAAGTCTAGAATGTGTCATCTGCCGTGAAAATGAAGAAAATTGCCTGGATGACCTCTACTAAAAGGTACGCGGTTACTTTTCGTGATTTGGATGATTTAAACTAATTCATCACCTTCTTTAAATCGATTAATCCCTGATAGAAATTCTTATTGAATTTAACTTTTAAACTTCTTGAAGTAGAGCGAACGGTTCCTGTTGCAGTGAATTTTAATTTGTCCTTACAGTCTAATATTCCCTTTATAAAATCTTTCGTAATCGCAATGTCTGCCGTCTCTACAGTGAAACAATCGCCGTTTGTGCAATCTTCTTGGTAAGTCTTATTCCACTTCTCTATATCACTGGTAAAACTTACAGAATCTTGCTGATCACATTGGTAAGTGATTTTATTGTAATAGAGCGCATCTACATGGGTTTCTATTTTCATTCTCCAAGACTTCTTATTCTTCGTTTCACTTATATAGGGAAATATGTAGAGTGCCTTTTCAAGAAAATTCTCTCCTCTGCTTTCAATTCTGGTGGACTTATAGAGTAGAACATCTTTATTAGTTGAACTTATTTCTTTAATAGGTGTTTTATCAAAATTTACACTCGCGCAAGAAGAGAGCAAGAAACTGAGTAGAATGATTTTCTTCATTTGAACCTTTTTGTAGAATATTTTTTCTTAGCTATAGTATAATGAATTACTACGAAATAAAAATAAGTTTAAGGTTGTGTATGAAATCCATAATATCCCATATTGAAATCAATGTTCTAGACTATCCAGCCGCCATTCGTTTTTATGACCTGGTACTCATTCCCATGGGTTTTAAAAGACTCAATTGTATGATGGAGTGGACAGCCTATAGCGACGGACAGAGTAAGTTCATTATTTGTCCAACAGATGCTGAATTCAAGAAGGAAGGTTATCACCGTAAAAGAGCAGGTCTCAATCATCTTGCATTTTATGCAAACTCTAGAGAAGAGGTTGATGACTACTATGAAAAAACTCTTAAGCAGAATGGCATTAAGGCCTTGTATGAGGAAAACGCCTTTGGTGATGATGATTACTATGCTGTCTTTTTTGAGGGACCAGATCGCTTGAAACTTGAATATGTCTACGCTCCCAGATACTGCCAAGAAGATGCCTGGCCAAATAATCTAGCGGATGAGTTTGATCCCTACGCAATTAAAGAATAAAATTTACTGTGAATTAATGAGCTTTTTTAGAAAGGGGAGATATTTTGGATCCACTTCATTTAGATGTTTTGTTTCAATTTCTACTAGGGCATCCATGGGAGATAAATTATCTTCTGGGTTCTTATTGAGTATATAGTGACAAAATAAATCAATGAGATAAATGATCTTTGCACTAGGGCTTATCTGCATTTTACCCAACTTAAAGGGAAAACCTGTTCCATCACAACTCTCATGATGTTGTAGAATTATTTGAATGAGATTCGGTGGGAATTCATGATAGTTATTCATGAGCTCTGTTCCATGAATGGGATGATCTCTATATGTTTTTAATTGTTCCTCGGTATATTCTGAAGGGGACTTATGTTGTAATTCCTTTGGAAAGTCTTTAAGGCCCACATCATGGAAAATTCCTGCAAGTCCTAAGAGATTGAGTGTAGTGGGTGTATTCCAATCCATTTTAATAGCGAGCTGAACTGAGTATATACTCACTGCTAGAATGTGAGCGTAGTAGTAATCACCATGCAACGCCAATTCTTTTAATAAATTTAGAGCATTCTTACTTTCTGCAAGATTTGTTATAATGGAGTCCACAAAAACTTTTGCTTCATTGAAAGTTTCTTGATCTATTTGCGAATGATAGATTTTTCCAAGAATGATATCGCCAGCATCGATGAGTATCATTTCTTTTTTATCAGGAGTGACAGAATCAAGGTTTTGAATATTAGCAACTTGTTTTTCTATACTTCTATGGAATGACTCGTAGTCATCCTTAGTTAGGTAGAGAGATTTTAAACCTTTTCTTTCTAAGGACTTTAATTGTTCTAAATCTACTTGCCGGCCATCGTGTGAAATTTTGATGAATTTACTCTCAGAGAGTTTTATAAAAATGGGAAAACCAATCTCTACTCCCGAGTAGAAATGGTCCATATTCAATTGTCTATAATCATCACTAATTACATGGTGAACATCTTCAACATCTCCACGTTCAAATATTTGTTGGATTTTCTTTATGAGTTCATCTTTATCAATTGGTTTATGTAGGAAGTATTTAAGCCCTTGATCGTGGGCCTGCTTAGTCTCCATGAGATTATCAAACGAAGTCATTAGGAGGATGGGAGTTTTATGATTTTCTTTTATAGTATTGAGAACTTCAAAGCCACTCATCTTAGGCATTTTTAAATCACACAGCACCAAGTCTACTTTATGTGTATCAATCACATCAATAGCTTCCACTCCATCGCTCGCCTCAATGGTCATACAATTTGTTTCAGAGAGATGTCTCTTTACTAGAGCTCTAATATCCTCATCATCATCCACAATTAGAATTTTCTTACTCTTAAATCTTAACATTATTCCTCGTCTTAACTTTTCGACTAAGCTCTGCTCTTTATTAACTTAAGATTAAATTCATTTGTGAATGAAGCCTTTTTGTTGACTATTTTGAGTATTTATCCAATTGACTCCGTGTTTCAATAGGGCTTTTTCGCAAAATTTTAACAAAAAAGTGTCACGCTAAGTGCTTGATTTTATAGGAGTATTTTGCACCTCGTAAAATGTTTCTTAAGTGAATTTCCCTTAAGGCGTAGCAAAAGTAAAAATCTTATGGGAGAATATTTCAAAATCATTTCAACACATACATTTTTAAAAGGATTATAAAATGGCTGAAGCAAAAGGTTTAAAGAAACCCGTTACATTAAAATCTGAACTAGCAACTATGCTAGGTGAGAAAGAACTTCCAAGAACAGAAATTACTAAGAAGCTTTGGGAATACATCAAGACTAATGAGCTTCAAACTAAAACTGAAAATGGTAAGCCAGAAAATGCTGGAAAGTATATCGTTGCTGATACTACTCTTCTTGCAATCTTCAAAAACACAAAATCAACTAGTAAGTCAGGAAAGTTAACTGATTTAACTAGTATGAAAGAAGGTGATACTATCAACATGATGCAAATGGCAGCTGTTGTTGGTGCAAACATCGAATCATAATTAAAGTTAGGCGCCTATATCTTTAGGCGCTTTATTTTCTCTCTCTTCTTTTTACATTTTTCTTTTTTTCACCAGGTACATATTTTTTAAATTTCCCATCTATGAAAGAGTAGGTAGGCTTACCATTTTTGTAATAGTAATTCTTGTAGATACCTATTTGCTTGTCACCTATAAAAGGTCTTGAGTGTAATACTTTATAGGTGTTGCCATTAACCACTTTCAATTTTTCTTTGACCTTATTGGTTTTAATATAACTCTCTCTCCTTTTTACATCGGGACATACTCCGTTTGCGTCAGGAACGTTACCGGCGCTTGAGAGGATGTTTAATCTATAACTACCAGCAGATAGGAGATCAGCATCAACGTTCTCATATCCTCCTCCCCAGGAGTTTCTCATGATGAATTGATTAGTTTGGCAATTATATCCAGCAATGATGAGGGCGTGGCCACCATCATGAGAGGAGTGGGATTCATCTTTTAATATTTTAGAATATCCTTTAACCGAAACTCCAATAGGCTGACATTGGAGATATTTTAAAATGAGATCTTTCTTAGTTGCCGTGGATTTATTGGAGAGGTACTCAGTTTTATTCTTTAGTGAGTTAGCGAATTTCTTAACCTGCGCTCTTTCTTTTAAACATTGATTTGTGGGAACTTTACTAAACTCTCGGTCAACACCTTCTCTGATTAGTGAACTCTTAACCGTGCTACATAGTCTTGTAATTTGTTTGATTTCATTATTATCAACTAGGCCATCACTCTTACATTGCCCAATAAGCTTTTCTAGTTTTAATTTATTAGCTCGCACACACTTAAGCGCTTTAAATGAATTTCCAGCAAATGCAAACTCACTGTAGGGTCTCGTATTTTCAAAACATATTCCCTGACCTTTTACGATTTTAAAATCATCATCTGAGAAGCCTACTTCTTTAAAGAATTCTCTTGTCTCTTTGTCTTGCAATTTGGCATTGGTGAAGTCATACATCCTAGTGGAGATATTCTTTCCCTTATTAGGACCCTGATAGTGCTGTCTAAATAGGTCATTCTCAGAAAGATCAATATTGCGATCAAAGAGTAAGCTATGTGTCGCTTCCATTAATCCGACGATTTGAAAACTATGACAGGAGTTCACACCACATTGATTACCAATGGATTTCTTGGGCCAGAGTTTAGTAAAGTTCTTAGTCGAATGTTTTGCGCATTGATTGCTCTTCACTGCAAAGGTAGTGAGTGGAATGAATAAACTCATTGCTATGATGAAGAAATATCTCACTTATATCTACCTTGCTAGAAATTTTATATTGGTTACTAAATTAGTTTCTATGACTTGACTGGATACTTCTGCATTTGGAAATGCATCTATCACCATTTGATGAATTACTTGTGCGTAATCTTCCGGGTGTGAGAGGTAGATATGACCTCTAGGTCTCAGAACCCTTAACATCTCTTGAATAGACTTTAGAGATATGGGAGCATTCTCTACGGTAATTTTGTCAATGGTGTTATCAGCAAAAGGAATATCGTCTGATCTGCCTTTAACCCAAAAAGGAATTTCGCGTCCCCATTCTCCCGTGGTACTGGTGTGAGGTTGGGGGTTTATATTTATAGCATCACTATATCTTCCTTCTCCTCCAAGATCTAAATGGAGTGGGACTCCTGCTTTCTTTTTTAAGGCATAGAGTTTTTCTGCCCTTAGCTTTGGCGAGAGTGATTTGAGAATGAGCGAATTGACTGTCCAATTACAACTAAGAGCTTTAGCCGCATTGGTAGAGCTCAAAGTTCGATGGCCGCTAAAACTAGAACAGGAGACTAGAATTGTGGAAAATAAGAGTAGGCTTAATATTTTTTTCACTCTAACTTATCGTAATCTTACAAAAATAGTTTAGTTTAAAATTCTGATTTTGAGGGGAATGTATCTATAATTACAGACAGTTAGCTCTTGTCTAGACTCTGTACGCCCCTATAAATCCTTCACTTTGCTTATAAATAAGCCTTCTTTGTTCTAAGATTGATCATTATGAGATTACGACTTCGTCTACTTATCCTCATTTCTCTTATGACTTGTCAGCTCGCTTTAGCGAGTGCTGGGCGGTTTATTTCTCTTGAAACTAAAGGTGGAAAACAGCTCTCTGGTGAGTTGGTGGCCATTTATGATCACAGTAAGTGGTGGTGGAATTCAAGTGATTCGAAAACCTATGCTGTATTTGAGAGTTCAAAATCAGCTACTGATTGTTTTACTTTTATCAATGATTCTCAAATTAATTCTCTCAAAATTATAGAGCAGGTAAATTTTAAGAAATCATATAGAGATTTTCTTATAGAGAATAAATTACTTATTGAGAAGGCCCCTACAAGGGAGTGGCAATATATCATAACTGGTAATGGTGATTACCATGACTTTGAAGATGGATTTGGAAACTTTGCATGGGATATTGTTCATGTGGATAAATTTCTTAAAACTTTTAAAAACCAGGGGCTAGTAAACTCTGACTATTATTCTTTTGGAAAGAAAGTCTATTCCCCAGTGAGTGGAAGAGTTGTCGAGGTAGAAGCTTTGGGAGTGGACAATATTCCAGGTGATTATCCCAACGGAGCCATTAATAACTTTGTGGGAATAAAGATGAAAGGTAATTTTCACTTCTATATTCTTCATTTTAAAAAAGATTCAATTGGCAAAAATATTAGTGTGGGCAGCAAAATAAAATCAGGCGATTTTCTAGGCCTACTTGGAAATAGTGGTGTCACCTTAGAGCCCCATGTGCATATGACTATGTTTTGGTGGGATGAATCGGCTAAACGATTTTGGAGTATTCCAAGTTTTTTTAAAGCTATCAGTGTTAGGAGCGAGTCTAATTCTACTCCTGAAACTCAATTAAATTACTCACCCTTGAAGGGGAGTTTCATTCTTTAACTATTTGAATTTATTCTGTTTTAATAAAGTTCTCAAATTCTTGAATTCAAATCCCCGCTAGAACAGTCATAGTGTAGAATCTCTAATTAAGAAAAGTTATTTTTTAAGGATGATTATATTGTGAGTTTTAGTGAGAAAGATTTAAATTCATTCTTTAGGTATGCTCTGAGTTTAACTCATAACGATGAGAGCGCTTATGATCTGGTCTCTCATGGAGTGGAGAAAGTCTTAGCGCGCCCCTTTGTTTTAAATAAGAAGGCCTATGCCAAGACTTGTATGAGAAATAAATTCTTTGATGAGTATAAGAGACAGAAAGAGATGGTTGAATACATTGATGACACTGGACTCGCTTACTTAGAAGAGACCCACATTAATAAAGATCTAGTGGCCAATTTACTTTCTAAACTAAATCCTGATGAGAGAGAACTCTTATACCTATGGGCGGTTGAGGATTATACAATTGTTGAAATTTCCAAACTTAAAGGAATGCCCAAGGGCACTGTGAATTCGCAAATTTTTAGAATAAAAAAGAGGTTAAAGAATTTAAAAGGGGAGTTAAGTCATGAGTAGTTTAAAAGGACAGATAAAGGATCATTATCAGTCCAAGAAACTGTCTAGTGATCAAATTGAACGACTGCAAGGAGCTAGGCAACCCTTTTTCCTTTGGGGTGCTATCGGTAGCTCTCTAGTGGCCTGTAGTCTTCTCTTTGTCCTATTCTCTACACCTAATTTTGACAATTTAGTGATGAAGGAAATTACCTATAATCACTTTAAAAACTTATCTGTAGAAATTAATACTAGTGAGTTGTCTGAAATTCAAAAGGCGCTGCCAAGACTAGACTTTACTATAGTTCAAAGCTCTAAGTTTCCAAGTGATAAATGGAAAGTTATGGGTGGCCGCTACTGCAGTATACAGGGACAAATAGCTGCTCAGATAAAACTAATGAAACTTGATTCGGGACAGGTTTATACTTTCTATCAATCGAGAGGACGAAGTGAATTCAAAACAGAATTTACAGAGAGTAATATCGATGGGGCCCAGGTTAAAGTTTGGTCCGAAAAAGGACTTCTGATGGGAGTTGCTGGACCCTAGTTATTCAATACCATATTTCTTCCAAAGGCCAGAAAGCTTATGGGATTGACTTAAAGTTCTTATGAAATTATTCATTTCTCTAACAGAGGGAGAGAAATCCTTTCTCACAAGAATAGTGTGATTGTAAATTTGATCATACTTTTCTGAGACCAAGTATTGATCTTTTAGCTCAGGCCTCTTTTTAATAAATTGATTGAAGAATGATTTTGTGACAATGGCAATCGCTGTTTGATCTCTTGAAATGATGTAATTTAAGTTGGACTCGTGATTTGTTCCAAGTTCCATATTGAAATACTTTTTGAGAAATTTTCTATCACTTTTAAATTTTGCAAATTGATAGTGGTAACCCAAAATTCCTAAAATCTTTTTATTCTTTAGATTTTTAAAATATTCTTGCCCTCTACCTGTTGCGGACTTGGCAATGAAAACTTCGCCGCCTTTTAGAATCACTTTTGAAGCAAGTATAGGATATTTATTCCAGCCCCACACACGATTCTCAAAGAAAATCATATCGTAATCTTTACCTTTAAAATCTTTATATCTTCTCTTTGGAGAGGTGAGTTTAAAAACGAATTGGTATTTTTCCTGGGATTGATTTAAAAGACGAATTAAATCTATCGTTATACCTGAAGTATTTCCCTTCTCCTGTGAAATAAAGGGAGGAAAAATATAGCCACCAACGACTACAATCTGCCTCGCAAGGACACTTGAAGATAAGAGGAAATAGATGGAACAGAGTCCAAGAATAACTTTTTTCATGGAGAGAAACTATATCAAAGAAAATTAAGGACAAGTACTTAATATCGCTAATTACTGTTTATAAGCATACATCTTATGGATTTCTTAAATTTGTATGAGTTTAAACTTAAGTGTGGTTGTGAACTTATTAGTTAGAACATAGAGTTATTTGTGCGAATTGGTCACTAGTTACCCATGGCCTCTTTTACTTTAGATTGGATATCCTTAAATTGCGCGGAGTCAAAATCAATATTGTTAGCTGCACTATCTACGCTATTAGAAACACTTGGGTTATTTGACTGGTGCTCTGAGGCTATTTCTCGACCTTTATCTTTAAGATTCTTCCAGTCCTTTGTATCCATATTCGAAAGCTTTTTCTGAGCATCTTTCATCTGCTTCTCACTTAGGAGTCCTTGCGCCTTCATTTGTTTAATCATTGATTGAACATCATTCTTTTCTATATTGAAGGCAAAAGTACTTGAAACCATTAGAAATAATACCAGAATTTTACACATATATTGTCTCCTAGCTCTTGATTATACTCGATAGGATAAAGTTCTCCTTTTAAAGTGACATTTCAGCAGTTTAGAAGGTAATTTAGCTTTATATTGTGCCAATCTTAAGAGGATATAGCTGTCATGAACTTTATTGACCCCAGGATTTTAGATTATTCAATTGATAAATCAACAACTCCAAGTTCTGCCTGTGATGACATTGAGAAGTATACTGTGGAGAATCATCCACTTCATCGCATGTTGTGTGGAAGACTTGAGGGTTCTCTTCTGGCCTTTTTGATTAGACTTTCAAAGGCCAAGAAAGTTTTAGAGCTTGGAACTTTTACGGGTTACTCAGCACTCGCCATGGCAGAAGCCTTGCCAGCGGATGGTGAAGTGGTGACTATTGATAAGAATAAGAAAATTTCGGCCATATCGATTCCTTTTTGGGAGAAGTCTGAGCATGGTCGTAAAATTAGACCCATGTATGGCGATGCAAATCTCGTTCTAGACGAGTTAGAGGAGACTTTTGATTTAGTCTTTATCGATGCAGATAAGAGAAATTATAAGAGTTACTTTGAAAAGTGTTTATCTCTTTTAAATATTGGCGGCGCCATTGTTGTGGACAATGTCCTTTGGTCGGGGAGAGTTGTAGAGGGTTATTCTTCTGAAGAAGAAGATAAGAGCACCACTTTTCTCGTTGAATTTAATGATTATATTTCAAAGCGAGATGATTTAATCAAAACTTTATTACCCATTAGAGATGGAATTTATCTCATTCAAAGAAAGTAGAACTTATGACAACTGTAATTATTAGAAATGAAGAAAGAATTGTCGATACCCATAGTCTTCTCATTGGTTATATCCTTTGGATTTTTGGATTCATGGGATGCCATCGGTTCTACTACGGTAAACCAAAAACTGGTATGTTATGGTTTTTTACAGGAGGACTCTTTGGCGTAGGTTGGTTAGTAGATTTATTTCTTCTACCAAGTATGGATCAAGATGCAGATATGAAGTATTGGGATGGGCCTGTTCAGTACCCAATCGCATGGATATTGCTTGTCTTTCTAGGTGTCTTTGGAATTCATAAAATTTATATGGAAAAGTATCTTTTTGGAGTTCTCTACTTTCTAACTGGTGGCTTCTTTTTCATAGGTGTGATCTATGATTTTTGGACACTAAACGATCAGATTAATGAGTTTAATAAAGCGAATAAATTGAAGACTCTTTAATTACATAGATTGACATGACTTCTTGCTTTAAAGACTCCATGAAGTCCTGAGGCCTTAATTAATTTACACCATTTCTTGTTAAGGCCAAATATCTTTTTAAATTTAGAGGAAAAGGAAAGGAACCCAACTCTAAAAGGCATATTATATTTCTTTTCAAAAATAATATCTGCATTCTTCATATACGACTCGTTAAACTCTTTTAACATTTCGATAACCTTTACTTTGGCAGCGTCTGTTCTAATATATTTTAATTCCACTGTCATAGGCTTTATTAAGCCTTGTTGTTTTGACACCCTAATAAATTCACTAAGAGTAGGGACTAATTGATCAGGATGATCTGTTAAATGAAGCCTTCTCAATTGAGAAAATGTTAACTGTTGTATTTTTACTTTATGACGTTTTCTACTTGAACTAGAGAGTCCAAGTTCATCGTAAATACGATCTAGCTCTAACTTGTTCTGCTTATAAGAGATCATTCTTTTAATATACTTATCGTGAAATATTACAATTTCACCATCTTTTGTTTCTTGAATATCAAATTCTAAATAGAGAAAGTCTTTGCGATATTGTATTCCTTCAATAGAGTGCTCTAGTGCTGTTAATGAATTCTCAGGTAAGTGACTGTAGTACTCTTTCTTTCCACCACCGGCACGGTGACCAAGGTTCTTGGCGCTAATGCCATAGCATAGTAATGACAATAAAATAATCAAGTACTTCTTCACAATAAACTCCTGTAGAGAACTCTTCGGTCAGGATAAAGGGAACATTAATAACGGGTAATTACAGGGAAATGTGTCTCTATTAAATTATGATTTTATTGAGCTGACACTGCTGCTGAACAATCTAAAATGTACTAAGCAGGAAAACTATGAATATACCTATATTAGATGATGAATTTAAAAAATTACAAAATGAGTACGCTCTGGAGCTTCCTGAGTTGATCGATTCTATTGAAAAATTCTTAATGAAGATCGAAGAGCAAAGTGAAGCTGAATCTTCTATGAAGGATTTAAAGAGAATCGTTCACAGTATTAAAGGGACTGCCGGATCTTATGAACTGGGTTGGGTCTCCTCTCTATGTCACCAATTTGAAGATCATATTGATGACACTCTAGAGGAATTTAATGAAATTCCTCAAAACAATGTGCAAGAATTACTGAACTATATTGACCTCTTTAGATGTTATGTCGCAGATTTTTTAAAGCAATCCATAGATGAAGAATCTTACGTTAAGAATTTAGCCAAATTGACTAACAAAGAAGTTGAAGTTGGATCTGTAGAGAAAAAGAAAGTTCTTATCATTGAATCTGCTTCTACTTTACTCAAGGCCTATAAGCTTTTAATAACTTCTTTAAATATGAGTTACGCCACGGCGATTAGTGGTCGTGAAGGTTTTGAACGTTTACTCATTGAAAAATATGATTACCTTATAACGGGACATGCTACTGGCATTGTGGATGGTCCTAGTTTAATTGCTATTTCTAAAGTTTTTAATGGTGAATCTAGGGGAGTTAAGACTATTCTTACGACTTCCATAGACGAACTAAATCTTGTGCCTGAGCAGAGGCCTGATTTCTTAGTGGAGAAGAAGTTAGGTATGATGGAGAAAATTCAAGATATCCTTGAAGGTAAAGAAGAGTTAGAACCAGATTCTAACGTTCATTCTGTGGAGAAGATTCTTTGTATTGATGATGATGAATCTGTTTTAAAATTATTGAAATTATCTTTCTCCAAAATTGAAGGAGTAGAAGTTGCGTGTGCAAGTTCCATAGATGAAGGTGAGAAACTTTTAAAATCCTTTAATCCCAATCTCGTTTTATTGGACTATTATCTGGAAGAACATACAGGTGTTGAGATTTTACAAGAGCTAAGACAAAAACATAATTATAAGAAGGATGTTATTTTCTTAACTGCAGCTTCCAAAGAAGAGGAATTGCAAAAGATTTATAATTCTGGTGCGATTGGAGTTATCTTAAAGCCCTTTGTTCCCAAAAGGCTCTATAACTCAATATTAGAAATGATGAAGAAAACTGCTTAATTTATTGAATTGATAAGTAGTATTCATAGAGACTGTCAATTAACCTTCCGTATTGAACAGGGCTTACAGATTCTGATTCACCTTCTTCAATTTCTCTATTAAGACTCACTTCGATATCATCTTGATCTTCAGTGGTTCTCACTTTAGAACAAAAGTCTTCACCTAGATCTTCTTTAATTTCTCTGGCAGAAAACTGAATGAATAAATCATCTGATTGTGAATTCAACATTTCACTACAAGATAAATTACTATAGTAGTCAAAACTCTTCAATTCTGATGAATTGGCTGAGACACTACTAAGACTTGTAACTAGAGTGAGCAATAACACGATGATTTTCATAATTCTTCCTTAGGTTTTTTCTCTTAATTAAAGCAATCCCTATGCCAGAACCTCCTCCTTGAATTCAGCCACTTAGCTGGGTGAAGCTGTCTGATTTTCAGCAGATGTCTAAAGCTTAAGCATATTTAACAAGGTAAATTTAGTTAAACTTAAATGAATTCTCCTAGTCACTTCACCGAAATGTAATTGAAAGGGGAGATATGATAGTTTTCTTAGATGATGATGCCGATTTTACAATCTTATTAGAGAAGAGCTTTTCTAATTTTGGAGTAGATGTCGCTGTCTTTAATTCAATCCAATCCCTTGAAAGTGTCGACGCTCTTAAGAGTACAGATATTCTCTGTTTTGATATTAAATTAAATAATGAAAACGGAATAGAATATATCAAATCGATTAGGGACCGTTTTCCCAATTTATCCTTTCTCTGTTTTTCAAATTATGTAGACCTCTTGGAAGAGGAATTACTCTCTGTTGGGGTACGCTATCATGTTGTTAAGTCTGATGATTTTGATCTGTTAAAGGATGAGCTTTCAAAAATTTTAGAAGAGCGTGAACTTCTGGGATTAAAAGCTTCTTAACAAACCATTTTTTCTATGAATGTAAGACGAAGTTAAAAAAAGTTGCCATTAGCTTATTGACGAAAACTCAACTTCAAAAATAGAATACTAGAACTATATTAATTTACACTGAGGTTAAAAATGGCAAAGAAGAAAGCTACTAAAAAAGCAGCAACTAAGAAAAAATCATCTGCAAAGAAAAAGGACATGCTACTTGTAAGTTCTAAAACAAAAGAAGCTTTAAAAGGTAAGGGATACAATGTATCTTCTGATGCTCTAGAGGCGATGAATGAATATGTTTACTGGTTAGTAGACCAAGCTCAAAAGAAATGTACTGCGAATGGTAGAAAGACTATCAGACCTTACGATATCTTAGCTTAATTTCATTTAGGGGCTAATTCTTGGCCCCTAAATTATTTTTCACTTCAAATCATCTTAGCTGATAACTTTAATTGACTGTTTTTTAGGGACTCCTTATAATATGTGCAATACATAGGAGTTACACTTGAAACGGATTTCAAATATACTATTCATTCTTATCTTAAGTTCTTCGTGCGCATTCTTGTCTAAAGAGAAAAAAGAGTTCGATAGCTTACAGAAAGTCACTATTCTACAGGCCAAAATTTTTAATGGGAAAATCAAAAAACTCAACCTGATTTATCCTTTTCAGACTATTGCTGCAAAACTCTTTTGCGCGGATAGAGAGATGGCCTTAGGGGCGCTTAAGAACGGTCTTCGCCAAGTTTTCGTCTCAAGTGATAGGCACATTGAAACTGGAGACGTTATTTGTGAATACCGCTTCAAAGTGGATGAAGTTGATAAGTCTCTGGTTGTGGCAAAACTTAAAATTGAAAACTCTAAGTACCCTTTAAGAAAAGTGAGAGTACCAAAGAAGTATGCCAAACTTAGTGATAAAGCTATCGCCAGATGGAAGCGCGAAACTAAAACTTTAGATGAAGTTTATAAGAATGCCATTGTTGATAGAAAATTATTTCAAAGTAAGTTTAAAAAACCATTAGCTTCTAAGATTACTGCCATCTATGGATCTAAGAGGGTCTTTAATGATATGAAGCATTCTTGGCACTCGGGAATTGATTTCAGGGCGAGAAAGAAAACTAAAATACCGGCTTCTAATAGAGGTAAAGTTGTTCTTGCAAGACATCACTTTTTTACAGGTAAAACTATTATCATAGATCATGGTTTAGGAATCATGACTATGTATTGCCACTTGAGCTCGTTGAAAGTTTCTGAGGGGGATATTGTTCCTCTCGGTGAGATCATCGGAATATCAGGCAATACGGGTCGCTCAAGCGCTCCTCATCTTCACTGGGGAGTGAGAGTCAATGGAAACTGGGTTGATGGCTTCTCTCTCTTAAAAGAAGGTATTTAGAACTTTTAGAATTTAACGATTAGAAAAGTTCCAGAAAATAAAAGCAAACCGCCAATTACTCTATAGAGATTAATTGGTTTAATGGGTAGTCCTAAGATTCCATAGTGATCTAAAATTAAACTAATCGCTAGTTGCCCTGCAATGATTAGCGAGACCCAAGCGGTAGAACCAATCTTCGGCACAGCAATAATAGCTCCGTAAACAAAACAACTTCCAATAAAGCCCCCGCATAAGAGGAGAGGATTAATATCTGCCAATTGTTTTATATTTGGAAATTGAACTGGTCCTACAATCATTAGAGTTAAAAAGACCAGAAAGCCACCAGTAAATGAAATAAAGCCCGCTACTATAGGGTGCCCAATTTCTGAGGAGAGCTTGGAGTTGATGATGGCCTGAAAAGGAACCATAAGGCCTGCCCCGATTCCCATGGCTATATAGATTAAATATTGCATAACGTATCCTTTTTGTTAATTATGTCATTAATTTAAAAAATTTGAAACGATTGGCCCTTGCAACTGGCAAAACTTATGAGAAAATAAAGCTAAAGACTTCATGGAGATCGAATGTCATTAACAATTATTTTATTAGTTTTAAATCTCATCGCCATTTCACTCATTATTAAAAAAATCTATTTCAATCAATCTTCTTTCGAAATAAAAGACAGTTTATATCAGTTTAAAGAACAGATAGTTGAGAAAATGAATCGAGATGCCAAGGACCAGACAACTGAACTCCATTCTTTTAAAACAGATCTCTTCTCTCATCAGCAAGAGAGTATGCTGGGGCTCCATAAAATTATCGAATCAAGATTAGATAAAATTTCATCTAAAGTTCAAGAAAATCTTGATCGTGGTTTTGAAAAAACGAATCAGACTTTTCAAGGAATCATCGAGAGACTTGCAAAAATAGATGAGGCGCAAAAGAAAATTGAATCGCTTTCTTCAAATGTGGTTTCACTTCAAGAAGTACTTACAGATAAGAAGAGTCGTGGAATATTTGGAGAAGTTCAACTCTCTAATTTACTGAGCTCAGTCTTTGGTGATAAGAGTGATAAGGTTTACAAGACTCAACACCTTTTAAGTAATGGAAAGATTTGTGACGCTGTTCTCTTTCTACCTGAGCCTATTGGAACTATCTGTGTGGATTCAAAATTTCCACTTGAGAACTTTAAACGAATGATCTCAAAAGAAAATGACGAAACACAAAGAGCACTATTTTCTAAAGAATTTGTAAAGAATGTCAAAAAACATATTGATGATATTGCAGACAAATATATCATCTCCAATGAAACGGCAGATCAAGCAATTTTATTTCTACCTGCAGAGGCCATATTTGCTGAGATTCACGCCTATCATCCAGAGCTGGTGGATTACGCCAACAGTAGAAGAGTGTGGCTAACTTCACCCACCACATTCATGGCCACCCTGACGACTGTGCAAAGTGTTATCTTAAACTTAGAGAGAAATAAGTACATGTCAGTGATGCACGAAGAGATTAACAAGTTAGGGGACGAATTTGAGCGCTATCAGGACAGATGGGATGATCTAGCTAAACACTTGAATACAGTATCCAAAGATGTGGATAAGATTCACATCACTTCGAATAAAATAAGTGGCAGATTCCAGAAGATAATGGCAGTAGATATTGATAATAACGAATATTTAGACTCCTAAGACTAGTCTGACCTTGTTTTTTCAGCTATACTGACAAAATACTTATAACAAAAAAAAATGGAGCACTCATGAGTTTTGAGGTATTTGTAGGAATTTTAATAGTTAGTATTTGGGCAATGTTTCCAATCTCTCTTATTATTGCCACTAAGACTTTTGACGATGATATTATCGGTGGTGGACACCACGATGATGAAGAACATTAAATAAACATTTTTTCGATATTCTATATTGTAGGCCCACTCTTTTAGTGGGCTTTTTTATTTCTAACTGGCTTTCTTTGTCATTTTCTTTGTTACTTTCTTAGATGCTTTCTTGACATCAACGCTCGTCATTTTCTCGATGAGAATTTTTAGAAGCTCACGTTTAAAAGGCTTTTGAATGAGTGTCACATTGGGCAGAGTATCTAGTCCATATTTGTATTTATCCATTTCTCCTGTCATGAGAAGAATGGGTGTTTCAGAAAATTTTATTATTTCTTGGGAGAGTCTAATTCCATCTTTTCTTGGCATCATTAAATCTGAAATAATAGCTGAGAAGTTCTGTCTTCTGGCCTTTTGCGAAGCTTCCATACCATCTATCGCTGTGACAACTCCATAACCTTGATCGCGCAGATAATCGGCCAAGAGTTCTCTATACTCTTCGTTATCTTCAACTAGCAGAATCATTTTCTTTTCTTTTTCCCAGGAATTCTTACTCATTATCGCCTCATAGTTTGTTAAGCACTTATATTTTTTGATTTCTTATATTCTGAAATGAGTTTACTGACCAATAAAGGTATAATTTCTGGTTTAAAAGGTTTTGGCAGCAGCATTACATTCTTTAAATTCTTAAGTCTTATTTCGAAATTTTCTAATTCTCCTGTTATTAAGAGAACCGGTGTTGTATCCATGGAGATAATTTCATTTGTTAACTTCACTCCATCTTTCTTAGGTAAATTTAGATCAGTAATTATGAGCGCGAAGTCTTGATTCTTCATTTTTAAAGTTGCCTCTATACCGTCTTTAGCCATGACCACGTTATAACCACCGTGCTCTAAGCTATGAGCGAGAATATCTCTGATCTCTTGGTTATCATCCACGATGAGAATATAATCCTGTTCGCTCTGTTTTACAGTGAGCATTTCATCTCCATCTCAAAACATAGTTCTATTATAATCGGTGATAAGTACAAGAATAAATACTTAAGAATGTGGGGATCTATTAATACTCTTTAAATTACCGCTATTTATAAATGAATTTAATCTCTAGAGGCGATCATTTAACCATAGTCTTAATGCCATTATTTCGTCGATACAGATTTCATGGTCCATGGTGTACTCGTGCCAACTTATCTCAAGACCTTGAGATTTTAGAAGTTTGACCTGAGAATCTACATCTTCAAATTCGATCGCTTGGTCTTGATGACCGTGAGCTATAAAGAGGGGTGTCGATTGGTGATGAGCTTTTGCCTGTGCATCCATGTCTTCTAAATAGATTCTTGGACTCAAACAAATAATTCCCGCAAAATTTCGCTCCCAGCTTAGAAAGCTGTGAAGTGCAATACAACCTCCCTGAGAAAAACCAGCAATAAAGATATCTTGATCTTGATAACCCTGATCGTTGAGCTCACTGATGAGCTTGGAGAGGGATTGGATGGAGTTTCTAATCCCAGTGATGGGATTACCTGGTGGAATATCGTACCAAGAGAAACCGAAGTAGTAGGGCTTAGGCGCATTGATTAAGAGGTAATCCAGGCCAGTAATATTTATCTCCTGCGCAAATCCCACAAAAGAGGATTTATGGTCTCCAAGTCCATGCATAACGATCATGATTTTAGTGGAGCTTTTAGGTCCATTAAGTTTGGCAGGCAAAAAAGTACTATCGAAGTGTTTTGAAGAAATCATCTCACTTTTCTATCAGGATGGGCGAAAAGATACAAGTAAGGTTTAGCGTAAAGCTTGCCAGTGAGAGCAATTGCCTCATAGCGTTAAAAACAGAAATTAGTTATAATAATTTTGTATCCAATATTAGGATCAAAAAAGTCACGGAGGTACTTATATGTATGAACTATTAAAAACTCAATTTAGAGAAGAACCTGTTAAAGCTCTTAGAAAAGAAGGGTACGTTCCAGGTGTGGTATATGGAAAAGGTATGGAGTCTGTGAACTTTAAAGTTCAATCTAACTCAGTAGATAAGTTCCTTAGCCATTCAGGAAAAGTTTTTGAAATTGATGTTGCAGGAAAAGGGAAGCACCTTGTTTCTCTAGATAATGTTCAATGGGATAGCATGGGAGATCATATGCTACATATCTCATTTCATAAAATTTCTGCTAACGAGAAAACAACTGTTACACTTCCAATTCACTTTGAAGGAACTTGTGCTGGTTCAAAAGCCGGTGGAATCGTTCAACACGTTCTTAATGAAGTAGAAGTAAAAGGAATGCCTGGTGATATGCCAGAATTCATTACAGTTGATATCTCTGAACTAGATATTCACGGTCACTTTGCTCTAAAAGATATTCAAGCACCAAAAGGTCTTGAGTGGGCGCATGATGTAGAAGCAAACGTAGTTTCTTGTCATCCTCCTAAAGTAGAAGTTGAAGTAGAAGAAGTTGCTGAAGTTGTAGAAGCTGTTACTGAAGAAGTAGTAGCTGAAGATAAAGAAGCTGCATAATTCAATTAATTTTTTAAATAAATGGCCCAAGAATTTCTTTCTTGGGCTTTTTTTATTCACCCTTTGTAATCAATTTATTTTCGCTGCCAGTAAGTCTCAAACGGGCTTTAGTTGGGTTCCTGATCCTAGTAGGGAGCATTACGGAAGTTGTTATGAATATGATTTAGAAACTGGTGGTCAAAAATTTCAAAAAAAAGTTTCAAAGAGTAAATGCCGTCCTAAACTTGTTAAGAATATTTGGATCCCTAGCTCTTCTGGAGTGGGTGGCAAGTGTTATGAAGTTGATAGAGATACCGGTGGTTCTAACTACTCAAGAATAACTTCTGCTCGTAACTGTTCTTCAAAAAAAGCTAGCTACATTTGGAAACAAACAGGTGAGATTCAAGGAGAGTGTTATGAACACAGTGGTGAGAGTTATAAAGTAAAAGTTGAAAAAAGTAAGTGTGCCTTTGGAGGTATTCTCCATCACTTCTTACCAAGGAAGAGTGGTTGGGGTGGTCGATGTTACGCTATCGCTGAAGATGGTGGTCCAGCGGCTTATATAGAAAGTGTCAAAATAGAAAAATGTAAACCTGAGAATACGACGTTTATTTTAAATCAAGCTCGAGGTAACTTACAGGGTGAATGTTTTGAAGTTGATGCTGATAGTGGAAGAGGAAGTTATTCCAAAAGTGTTAAAAGAGATAAATGTTTAGCTAAGAAGGAAGCTCGTTATTCTTGGAGAAAAGACCAGTCCGGCCTCAGTGGAAAATGTTTAGAAGTTAAAGAGTCAACACAGGGCCTTGCTGCGCTAAAGGAAGTGACCTATAAGAAGTGTATTGATTTTGAAACAACGTTTACTTTTAAAAGAGTAGATCGCTTATCAGGACTTTGTTTAATTATTGATAAAGTAAGTCTTGGAGAAGTCTTTTCAAGGGTCGTTTCCAAGAGGAATTGTCTAAAGCAAGCGGGAGTAACTGAGAATACCCTGCTACAAAAGAAAAATGGAAAGTATGATTGTTTTCAAGTAGATACTAAGACAGAGGGCAATCTCTTTATAGATAAAGCTCCTAGTTCCGATTGCATGGAAAAACTCTCAAAGCCCAGATGGGTAAGTGATGAAACGGGTTGGGATGGAAAGTGTATGGCGAAAATTAGAGTTGCCGAGAAGATTGTTGAGAAATCAGTTTCTAAATCAAAGTGTCGACCTGATGATGTCTTTATCATGTGGCATAATTTAAGTAAATTAAATGGTCAGTGTTATGAAGTGCATGGGAAATATGGAAGTGAACAATATGCAGTGATTATTGAAATGAGAAAATGTAAACCGAAAAATTTAAAGACTATCTTCTATAGAGCGCCTAAGGCATTGAGTGGAAATTGCTATATTGTTGACGTTAAGACAGGTGGTGAAAAATACAATAGGTTGATTGGTACAAGAAAATGTAAAGAGAAACTCATGACAGTTCCTCTTAAGTAATTAGATTCCAATTGCTTGTTGCAGTGGAGCCTTATTGTAGGTAAAGAGTTCTGTTAAATAAGCTGTCTTATATTGTAGATAGTGAGAAGATCCTGGGATTACTGGATTCATAATTGATCCCTTCACCACGTAACTCTCTTTCGATATTATTTCAGAATCATGATCTCTATTTAAGCTACAGTGTCCTAGTTCATGAAAAATCATTACTTCTCTCTGGTGTACACTCGCTGAATTCCACCAACTCTGTTTGATAATAACTTCTTTTGTACCATCACTATAAGTATTGCAGACACCATCAAAGCTAGTGTTCTCTGTATCACCAAAATTAATAGGGACATCACCAATAACAAATCCTGGTTGATTTAGGTAGGTTTTGGCGTAGCTAGTAAAACTTTGCGCATAAGATTTAAAAGTAGGGTCACTAATGGCAAATTGCCGAGAGCCATCTTTTTGTTGAATATGCTTTTGTTTTTTCAGCCCACAGCTGGCAAAAATTAAAGTCATAAATAGAATAGTCACTAATTTGTGCATATATTCCCCTTGGTGCACGCACATTTATTAAAGCAAGTCTCATACCGTTTTAATTTAAGTAAAATTAGGTGGTTACTGGGCATTTATTGTAGAAAAAAGTGACATTTTGTAAAGTTGTCTTCTTTTTGATCAGTTTTTATTGCTATAATAGGTGAATAGTTTTTATGAGAGAGAAGAAATATGTCTATGAAGAAAATTTTAATTGTTGATGATGAACCTGATATTCGTTTGATTTTAAAAGATCACTTTGAAGAGTTTGGTTATAAGGTGACTGAGGCAGATAACGGTGTCACAGCTTTGAAGAAATTCTTAAAAGGTTCTTTCGATGTAGTCATCACCGACATCAAAATGCCAGAGATGAATGGCCTAGAGTTTTCAAGTAAGATTCGAGAAACAGACTCTGAAGTTCCTATTTATTTAGTTACAGCTTTTAGTGAGTATACAGAAAAAGATATAATAGCAATTGGCGCTGAAGCGATCATTTTTAAACCTTTTGATTTAAGTGAAGTCGTTGATGTTGTAGACAAGAGAGTACGAGGATTATCTAATGAGAAGTCTTGAGCAGTGGTTAGAAGAGTATGGTGTAAGTCATAAAAACCCTACCAATCAAAAAATCCATAAAGTCTGTGTGCCTCTCATCGAATTTTCCCTGCTTGGAATTCTTTGGGTCTTACCAACTCCAGAGATCTTTTGGGAAGTGCCCTTTTTAAATTGGAGTACTATTTTCTGCTTCTTTGCTCTTTTATTTTATATCTCTTTAAAAAACTTGCGCTATCTAGTGGCTTCGACTCTTGTCATGTTACCGATGCTTTGTTTGATTAACTATCTGCAAGCTCGCTTCGGTGGGATTGTAATCTATGCTTACTTTTTAATTTTCACTCTTGCATGGATAGGGCAATTTATAGGGCACAAGATCGAAGGAGTGAAACCTTCATTTTTAAAAGATCTCGCTTTTCTTTTAATCGGACCTTTGTGGATTATGAAGTCACTTCTTAAAGATTAAGTCAAAGGCCTTACCACCTCTTTCTAGATACTTTCTCTCAAAGTGGGTGCGTCCAATGAAACCATCTGCTTGGGTGTAGATTTCATTTTTTATACACTTAAGCTTCCAAACCTTAGTCATAAACTCAACACACTCTAGAGCGTAAAATTCTTCATTTGTTGCCATGTGAATGGTTCCGTTAGGTTTTAAGCAACTAATCACTTTTTCCATAAAGGGCATGGCGTGAAAGCGCTTATTCTGCTGTGAGGGTTTAGGGTTTGGATTAGGGTAGAGAAAGTAGAAACGATCCACTGACTCATCAGGTAAGAGATGAGTGACCCAAGAGATACCATTTTCATGCACTGGTTTTAAGTTAGTAGGAGAGTTGTGATTCACATATCTTCTAAGGAACTTATCAAATTTCTCTCTTGTGTGTTCAATCGCCACCAAGTAACGCTCAGAGTTCTTTAGGGCGTATTGAACAGGGTGCAGTCCTACTCCACAACCAATCTCAATATCAAGGGGGAGATTGGGCAGAGTAAATGACTTTTCCTTAGGATTTGGAATAAATTGTTGATTAAATTTTCTCATGGGTTAAACCTAACATAATTGTAATAGGGTTAGAAATAAAGTCGTGCTATAAATTCAATATGGAGAATGTCTACCTTTACGGACTGGGTGCAAATTTGGCATTTGCCCTAGGTTCACAAGTATTCACTATTTACGCGAGAAAGATTTCATCTGCTTGGATGAATTGTTTTAAAGCGCTTATTGGGCTGATGGGCTTTGGATTGTTTGTTTCGCTCTTTTCTACTTGGCACTCCATAGACTTAAAGTTCTTTCTTTTATTTTTCACCTCAGGCTTTATAGGACTTGGTGTGGGGGATATTTTTCTCTTAAAGGCCTTTAGTAAAATGGGTCCCGGAAGAACGCTGATGCTCTTTGGTTTTCAACCACTGATTATAGGAATTCTAAGCTACTTCATTTTTGGACAAGTCATTGACTCCATGAAGTTTTGGGCGATTCTATTTTTCATTCTCTGCCTAGGAACCTTCTCTCTTGAATCTTTTAAGAAGAAAGGACACTGGGATATTTCCTCTATATCAATTGCCTTTATTGGAATGTCACTGGACGCCATAGGTGTGATTATTACTAGATATAGTTTTGATCACAATCCTACGCTCTCTGCTATGGAGGGAAACTTTCATCGCTGCATTGGAGCGTTGAGCGTGTTTATTCTTCTTTCAATTTTTAAACCATTTGATTTTATAGCTAAGTGGAAAACTCAAAAGAGCTTTGATAAGAAAATGTTGATCTTTGGAAGTTTGCTGGGAACTTTTCTGAGTCTTGCTCTTTATTTGAAGGCAATGCAAACGGCTCATCTGGCCACGCTCTCTGGAATTGCTATTACAGGAACTATCTTCTCGAGCCTCTTTGAATCTATAATCGAAAAGAAGTGGCCTAGTCGCTACCTCTTGATGGCCTTTGTCTTCTTTCTTTGTGGTATGAAGTTTTTGATTTTATAGTCTTTTAATCTTTCCAAAAGTCTATATGGTATTCAAAATTACATTCTTTTTTGATTCTTTGTAAGTAGTCAAAGATCTTGTTAGAAAATTGAAACTCTGGAAAGATAAACATTCCCCACAGATGAGAGGCAATCATAATATCAATAATGGAGATCTCTTCAGATTCATAGAAGGTTGTAATTTTACTCTCTAGTGCACTGAGGGTGACTTCTAATCCCTTTAAGTAAGTTTCTTTATCTAAGATCAACTTATTAAATGGACCACGTTTAACTTCTTTCTTCGTTTGAAAATACTTTCTTGATTTTTCATTGAACTCTGGAGTCCACATCCAATAAGGCATACAAAGACAGTGAACATCTTTTCCAATTTTTGAGAGAAGTTCATTCACTTGAGTTAATCTCTCTTCTGTTAAGAGATTAAAGCTTAAGGTATTAGCACTATCCATTTTCTTAATGATATCAAGACTCTCATTACTAAGAGATCCATCAGCAAATTCCACAATGGGAAGCATTTTTTTTCCCATTAATTTAATGGGCGTAGCTTCATCGTCGTAGGGGAGAACGATAGACTCAAATGGGAGATTTAAATAATTAAAGGCCATTCTTACTCTGACGCAAAAAGGGCAGTGAACATAGTGATATAACTTCATCTCACTACTTTAGGTGAAATGCATCCCGCCGGCAACTTAACAGTAGAGAAAAAAGAGAACAATTCCTTAACAGAGTGATTTATTATCTCTAAAATAAAGGCACTAGGAGATTTTGTGTCATTAAAGTTAATCAGCTCAGATAAAAGGTTCTTTCCACTATTTTGGACAATGTTTCTCGGTGCCCTAAATGATAATTTCTTTAAAAATGCTTTAATTATTCTCATTACCTATCGTGGTATTTCCCTAATGGATCTACCATCTTCGGCGCTAGTGGCCATGGCGGGAGGGATTTTTATTCTTCCTTTCTTTCTCTTTTCTGCAACCGCAGGGCAACTGGCAGATAAATTATCAAAGACAACTCTCATAAGAGTTACCAAGATTACTGAGCTCTTTGTCATGCTAGTGGCGACGCTAGGTTTTTACACCGGAAATTACCTTCTCTTACTAGTGACACTTTTCTTAATGGGAACTCAATCTACTTTCTTTGGTCCGCTTAAATATGGAATTATTCCGCAACTGTTAGGACGCTCTGAACTTGTGACGGGAAATGCCTTCATTGGAGGAGGAACATTCCTCGCTATCTTGATTGGAACCATTCTGGGTGGACTTTCTATTTCTGCAAAGGATCCTATCTTAGTGGTCTCTCTGGGAGTGATGGTAGTTTCAGTGCTTGGAATAATTTTCTCATTCTTTATTGAAGATGTTGAACCCATGGATCCAGAGGTCAAACCTGATTTTACTTTTGTTAGGCCCACTATGGATATTTTAAAATTAACCATGAGTGATTCTAAAATTTTTCATACCTGTATTGGTATTTCTTGGTTTTGGTTTCTGGGTGCCGCGATACTTTCTCTGTTGCCGGCGCTATGTAAAGACATCTTCTACAGCTCAGAAAAAGTAGGGACTATGTTCCTTGCCAGTTTCACTATTGGCATGGGTATCGGATCTTTCTTTGCAGAGCGACTCTCGCAGAGAAGACCTGAAGTTGGAATGGCGCCTTTGGCACTATTGGGAATGAGTTTCTTTATGTTTGACTTGGCCTATTGTGGTTTGAACTTTTCAAAACCAGTTTCAAGTGAACTTTTAAACCTATCTCAGTTCTTTACTTACGACTATTCCCTGCGGGCGTTAATTGATCTACTCTTTGTTTCCATTTTTGGAGGAATGTATATCATCCCTCAATTTACATTCTTACAGGACTACACTCCTAGAAATATCTTATCTCGAATTATTGCAGGAAATAATATTTTAAATTCTCTGTTCATGGTGAGTGCCGCCATACTTATTATGGTTCTGGCTTCTAGTGGATTGAATATTCCGAAAATATTTATCATCTTGGCAGGATTAAATTTCTTATTTTCATTCTATAATTACTACGTAAACTCTGCCGTTACTATTCGTTTCATTTCATGGTTTATTGCAAAGATTTTCTACCGCATAAGTATTGAAGGTAGAGAGAATATTCCTGAGAGTGGCTCGGTCATTATTGCTGCTAATCACGTGAGCTTTATTGATTGGATTTTAATCAGTGCCGCCAGTCCCAGACCTGTGAGATTTGTTATTGATCAAGCTTTCTACTTTTCTAAACCCCTTAACTTTTGGTTTAAACAAGCACACCTCATTCCCATTGCCACCACAAAAGAGAGTCCAGAAGTTTTAGAAAATGCTTTTACCTTAATGAAAGAAGGACTGCTAAATGGCGATGTTCTTGGTTTATTTCCTGAAGGCTGGATTACTCGCGATGGACAAGTGAGAAAATTTCAACCAGGTATAAGAAAGATTGTTCGTATGGATCCTGCTGTAGTCGTTGTCCCGTTAGTGATTAAAGGACTATGGGGCTCATTCTTTTCTTTTGAGGGAAAGGGAGTTCTTAGGGGCATTTCATTTAAAAGAAGAAGAGTTATTTTAAAAATATTACCAGCAATTGGTCACGACGAATTTGATTTTAAAAAATTAGAGGCCATTGTCCATGAGGAGCATGCATGAAATTCAAACAAGAAGGAAATACTATTTTTGCAGTTATTGATAAGGGTGAAGATCTCTTTGCAAGTCTCTATGAAATTCAAAAAAAAGTCGGTTTCACTGGTGCTCAAGTCTCTGGAATTGGGGCCCTAAAAAATACTGAAATTGGTTTCTATCACTGTGATGAAAAGAACTACGACAGAAGTGTTATTGAAGCAGAAAAAGAACTTCTCTCACTCTCTGGAAACTTTACCTTTAACGAAGGTAAACCCTTCTTTCATCTGCATACTGTTCTTGGAAATGAAGACTATTCAACTTGTGGTGGACATCTCTTTAGTGCCGTCGTCGCTGTCACTTGTGAAGTCTTTTTGCAAACAAACTCAATGAGTATCGAGCGAAGACCCAATGAAGAAATAGGCCTTAGTCTTTGTGAGTTATAGATGAAAGAAATCATCATTGTTGATTTAGATGGAACTCTCTCTAATTGTGAGCACCGAGTTCACCACGTTGAATCTGATCCCAAGGATTGGAAATCTTTCAACGAGGGCATGGTTAATGATGAACTCAATGTTTGGTGCAGCAAGTTAATTTCTTCTATGAAGTCCACTGGAACAGACACTATCCTCTTGACTGGTCGCGGTGAAGAGTTTCGTCGTGAGACTGAATCTTGGCTAGAACAACATGGAATAGAGTACTTAGAACTCTTTATGCGCGCAGCAAAAGATTCGCGTACAGACTGTGTCGTAAAAAAGGAGATCTACACTACTCAAATCTCTCCAAAGTTTAAAACTTTGTTTGTTGTAGAAGATAGAAGAAGTGTAGTAAAAATGTGGAGAAGTATTGATTTAACTTGTCTCCAGTGTGACTGGGGTGATTTTTAAGAAGGAAAGACCATGAGTCCTAGGATGCAAATCATCAAAGAAGAAAACACTCTAACTCTAGTGGGAGATTTCCATGAAGAGGGGATGCCACTCTCTGAAGCCAAGGAGTACTTCTTAAATTGGATGGAGTCTTACCCGCAAGCGGTGGATGATAATTACTCTTTCTATTTTGAAGATAAAGCAGGAAATAAGACAGAACTTAAGTTACAATAAATACAATTCATCATTAATTTTAAAGCACCAAGGATGGTCAAATGAAATTATTAATCCCAATTCTCTTTCTTTCTCTAGTACTCACTTCATGTAAGGGTGAAAAAGATAAGAAAGACGAAAATTCTGACGAACGATTCAATTTTAATAAAGAAATATCTCCAGAAAGAACTCTAACTGATAGTGAATTTGCTGTGGTGAAGTCTCTTTGTACAGACTTGCAAACAAAGAGAATATACTTTGAGGCGCGTGGTGATAGAGAATTAGAATTTACCTATAATTTAACAAATACCAATTGTAGTGGAGTGAGCTCAGTTCCCGGTGATTATGTAGCCACTCTAAGGGTTTCAATTTCTGGTGATTTAGAAATCGAAGGACCTAGAGGACAGATTTTCGCTGATGATGTTCTGACTGATGTTCACCCTTCTATTCTCTCTATCTGTACTGATGTGCTAAGTGGAACTAATGTTTCCAACACCAGAACAGTGGGAGCTCTTAAGTATCAATACCGCTTTTTAAAAGCTGATAATTACATCTTAGAAGTTGCCAAGTTTGCACAAAATGTTGATGGTCTCTATATCCCAACATTTATCGAATCCTTCTCTGTGCTCTCTTCTGTTTTCGGCTCAAAGACCGGTATGGTTTTCGATAGAATTCAAGTAACTCAGTGTTCGAATGGGAAAGCGAAGAGTAATCGTCAGTTTCTGAAATAGTCTCTGTCTTAAAACTGTCGTGGTGTAAATTTGCCATGACAGTAATTAACAACGTGGTTGTTAATATTAGGTAGGGCAAAATCTCTATAAACTTTATCTTCCAGCTTTGCTTCATTAACCATCCTTGGTTGAAACTCATACTTACTTTCTATTATTGCAAGATCTAGGCCTGATATTTCATAGGTTTGGCCTGTATTCGTGGTCAATAAGTCACCAAAATGTACGCAAATTGTCACCGAGGTGAGAACTCTGTTAACTCTTGTCAATTCTACGTGGGCCCTATTGCAAAGGTTACTCACGCAGGGGATAAAGAAATTCGGAGGTACCAAGTATGAAATATTTAATTTTCACATTCCTTATGTCTACAAAACTCTATGCCACAGAACTTATTATCCCTGAATTTAAAAAGAAAGTGCTCACGGTGAATATCGTGCATGCAGAGCCTTTTGATTTTGATACATTTGTCTTAACAAATAGATTTAATAAGCAATTCACTCTTGTCTGTTCTGGCAATCCTTTCTACGGTAATAAGTCCTCCTATCTCGAGTATGAAAATTTCTTTGGCTCTCATGTGGCAGACTTTAAGTTCAAACAAAATGTTGCCTGCCATGTCTTAAAAGAGCACCTCTATGCAGTTTTTGAAGGAGTTAATCGAGACAATCAAATTCAAATATTTCTCAATCGTGAGAGTGGACTCGTTGAGAAAATAATTCTTCCACCTATTGATCCTCTCTATGATGGAGAAGAGCATACGCCTCTAGAAGATATTAGAGAATTGGCTAAATTGTAGTTGGCAGTAACTCTATTCACAGTCATAATTAAAGTGTGAATGAGTCATTAAAAAAGAACATATCAAGAGTATTTATATTCGATAGCAGTTGGATGTTTCTCATTCTACTTCCTGTTATTGTCCCTTATTATAGATCAAAGGGATTATCGATGCAGGAAGTGTTTGAGCTGCAAGCGATCTTCTCTTTTTTCGTACTTATTTTTGAATTACCTTCGGGATACTTGGCCGATCTCATAGGAAGAAGAAATACTCTCATTAGTGCTAGCTTTATTCACGCCATTGGTTTCTCTCTGTTGCCTTTGACTAATGATTTCTATTCATTAATCTTTGTGCAAATTCTTTTGGGAATAGGAGTTTCCTTATTTTCTGGAACTGATATTTCAATTATCTACGACTCTCTTCATGCTATGAAAAATGAAGTGTACAAAGATAATGAGGCGACTCTCATTGGAAAAAAGATTTTCTATTCACAAACTTCTGAGGCCGTTGCCGCCATCGTTGGTGGATTTCTTGTGGTTTATAGCTTAAATACCCCTGCCTACTTTCAAGCGGTATTTTGTTGGTTACCATTCTTTGTTGCCTGGACCATTAAAGAGCCACCAAGAGAATTACTATCTAGTAAGAAGCATAAAGAGAATTGGATTCATATTATTAAGAGTCTCTTCAAGCAAGGTGCATTTTTAAATCTCATCATACTCAATACTATCTTTTATAGCGCCGTTACGCTTGTGGCGGTTTGGGCTTTTCAAGACTATTGGAGATTACAGGGGATTGAATATAAGTACTTTGGCTACCTTTGGTTTTCTACTAATATTGTCGTAGCAATAGTTGCTAAATTTGCTCACCGTTTTGAAATTCGTTTTGGAAGTACAGTAGCTCTTGTCACCATTGGTCTTCTCCCTATAATTGGCTTCTTTGGAATGGGATTCTTTGGGGGAGTTGTAGGAGTCTTCTTTTGTTTTGCTTTTCAATTTTGTCGTGGTCTTTCTCAAGTTATTTTAAAAGATGCTCTCAATAAAAGAGTTGGCGGTGAAATGCGTGCCACTGCGAATTCGATTGTAGGGCTTGGGATGCGAATTGTTTTTATTATTTTTGGACCTATCCTTGGGTGGTTTATTGATAATAAAGGATATGAAGCGGGCTTTAATTTTTTCGCTGTTCTTCTGTGTGTGGTTTTTGTCTTATTTCTCATACCGCTACTTAAATTAAAAAATGAATTTAGAACTTAAAATATTTTTGAATTAATATAATAATTTTTTTCAATGGAGGAAAAATGAAGAAATTACTATTAGCGCTCTTAACACTTACGGTTTTTGTTGGATGTTCAACAACTACAAAATTCACTATCCCTAAAGACACGACTCTCTTTATCGAAGGACAGGAGTTATCTTCTGAACAAGTTGTAGAGTACAAGAGAAATCCTTTCTTTTGGAATGTGGCGAAAGGTATTCCTTATAGACTAGAGAGAGATGGGAAAACAATTGATGAAGGAAGATTAAAGTCATCTTTTAGAGTTGTTTCTGTTTTCTGGACACCGGCAGCTGTCATTTATTGGCCACTAGGGTTCCAAAAAGGTGGATACGACTTCACGAAAACTCAGGAGACGATTCGTCCTTCTAAAGATTATGTGACAGTTAATCATAGAAAATAATTTAAAATTTTAAGAAGATAAAAGATAGGCCCACAAGTTGTGGGCCTTTTTTTTTGAATTAAAATGAAAGGCAGGCTTCAACGATATCGTTTTCACCCATACCATGAAGAGCATAGAGCTCATCGGCTTTGTAAGCAGACTGACCAAACTTACCTTTATTAGCTAATGACTTAACTTTAAAAGTAATGTCATTCATCGCTAATTCATGAACAAGTGTGGCACCCATTCCGCCGATTAACTGATGATCTTCAACTGTTACTAGTTTTCCACCAGTGTTAGAAAGAACTTCTTTGAAAGTTTCAATATCTACAATATTTGTAAACGGATTATTTACAACTGTAGCTTTTACACCTTTCTCTTTTAAGATCTTGGCAGCCTTTAGTGCTTTTTGTACAAGAGGACCGTTGGCGACGATTGTCACGTCACTTCCAGTTTCAAGAACTTGAGCTTTTCCCCATTGGTAGTTTAGATCTTTCTTATAGTATTCAGGATGACTCTCTCTTCCGAAGTAGAAAAGTACAGAGTCAGCTACATTTCCAGCTTCTCTTTCTCTTTTTATATTTTCAATCGCCCCAGTCATATAAGCTTCTGCTTCACTTGAACATGAACACACTACTGTTGTTGTGTGAGGAATTGATGCTGTGGCCGCTAGGTAAGTTGTCGCTTGGTGAGAAGCACCATCTGCAGCATCTTGAAAACCTGCGTGACTTAAGAGACCAATCACTGGCGCTTGAGATAGAGCACTCATAATTAAAGGAAGATTTCCTTTTGTTATGGCAAATTGAGCAAAAGTATCAACGATAGGAATCAGTCCTTGTTTAGAGAGACCAACCGCTGTGTTAATCATATTTGATTCAGCGATTCCAATATCAACGAAGTGTCCTGGGAACTCTTGTTGAAAGGCCTTTATACCAGTTGATCCTTGTAGGTCAGCCGATACAGAAAATACTGGAAGTCCTTTCTTGGCAGCAGCTATGGCCGCTCTAGCAAATCCTGGTTGAACTTTTTCATTCTTAACTGCACTGGCAGCTTTTTCACTAGCAGCTGGTTTTGAATTTAAAATGTCTGTGGCCCAAGTAGCTAACTCGTCAGGTGTATTATCTTCAAAGATTTCATCTAAGAAAGCTGGAAGTTTTTCATCATAAGCTTTTAGTGGGTAACCATGTCCACCAGAAGCACTTTCTTCAGTTGATTTATTTCCAAAACCTTTAATAGTTTTGAAAATAATCACTACAGGCTTCTTAGAGTTTGCTTTCGCTTTCTCAATTGCTGTTTCAATAGTGTTATGAACTTTTTGTAAGTTATGACCTTCTTCTTCTTTAATCACTTCCCAACCAAGAGTAGCAAGAGAGTCAAAAGTTGGTGTCATAGAGAAAGAGTCTTCTTCGATTCTTCCTGAGAGTTTAGTATTATTGTCTGAGATAATGAGAACAAATGGGTTTAAATGACCTTTTGCTGCAAGACCTGGAATTGCCGCGAAACTTTCTTTTGTTTCACCTTCCATACTTCCACCATCACTAAGTAGGCAGACTGTTGTTCTATCATTACCAATAATTTTATCAGCAAGAGCAAGACCTTGTGCTTGTGGAGTACCCGATCCTAGAGGACCATTTGAAAGATAAACTCCTTCAGGGTTTAAGTGGGCTTCACCGTGACCAGTAAGCTTACTCTCAACAGATCTAAATTTTCTTAGATCTTCAAAAGTTAAATTATCAAATCCATAATTTGCTCTAAGAGCATAGATTCCATTCTCGGCGTGACCAGCATCATTAACAAAGTTAAATTGCTCGTACCAAGGAGTTGATTTATTTTGAAACATAATTCCGTGGATGGAAGAGGACATTTCTGCGAATGCGGCAGGACCACCCCAGTGGCAAGCTGCGCCTCCAATGACGGCATGCTGATTCATAAGAGCGACTAATCCTCTTGTCACCTTAGGGCAGGCGAGAGTGATCTCTTCTCCATTAAGGGAGTTGACTGTAACTGAATACTTAGGACCTTGTTGCGGCGTAGCGGCCAGTTTGTTCTCAATAGAAAGGGGTTTTAACGTAGAAAGAGTGCTCATTAGATAACTCCAAAGTGGAATGTTGGTTTTTAATGCCAATAGGCTAATCCTTTTTTAAGAGAGTGTTAAGGTATTCATTTGGACTTGATGCGAAAAAAGAGCAAAGTTTTCATGTCTTAATTTTTATTTAATTCCAAAGGGTTACACGGGAAAGTTCTCTTGAGATACAGACGTCTAACTATGAGTAATTATTAAGTAGTTGGCACTTGAGTCAATTTCTCTGAAGATTTGATTTTTTAGGGTGCCTTCTAAAGCCCCAGGATTAAAGAGTTCTAAATAAATAATATAAATTCTGCTTAAGAAAAACTATATTTGTCCGATATAATAGTAAAATAGGAAAGAATAAGAACCCTTTTAGTTTAGAGGAAAACTATGTGTGACGTATGTAAGGCCGAAGGTTTAGATTCACAATTTATGAATGGAAGTAAGAGTAGAATTTCTCCTTCTAAGCTGTTCCGTGTTTTTAAAGGTCAAACTGCCACAATTAAGTTGTGTTCAATTCATGACATACAACTCTTTATGCTAGGAGAGCAGAGGTTTCTCTTAGAAAATCTAGGTTTTCTTAAACATCTCAATCATAATCGCAGAAATTTTGTCACAAGTTCATTCTAGCCTGATTGGCTCCACTGGCCCTATAATAGAGTTATAGGGAGCACATATGCAGATTCATTCTTCGTTCATTAATGGACGTTACTCAACTCCAAATTCAAAGAAAATAAATGTTATCAATAAGTTTGATGGACGTGTGGTTAGTAAAGTTACTTACTGCACTGAAGAAGATATTGAAGAGGCGATTTCAACTTCTAAATTGGCCTTTGAAGAATATAAGAATTTTAGCGCCGGCAAGAGATATGATCTGATTGCAAAGTTAGTCGCTCTACTTGAAGTTAAGAAGGAAGACTTTGCGACACTCATTGCACAGGAAGCTGGTAAGCCTATAAGTTATGCTAGAGCAGAAGTTCTTCGGTGTGTGAGTACTTTGAAGTTTGCTCTCGAGGAAAGCCGCAGAGTGGGAGGAACAGTTGTTCCGATGGATTTTTCCCATGGTGAAAATCGAAATTCATTTACTCAGAAATTTCCCATCGGCCCTATAATTGCCATTGCGCCTTTTAACTTTCCTCTAAATTTAGCACTTCATAAAATTGCACCGGCCTTGGCCTGTGGTTGTTCCATAGTATTAAAGCCATCTCCTTATACTCCCTTATCATCTCTTCTCTTTGCTGAGTTGGTTGAACAAGCAGGATTTCCTAAAGGGGTATTAAATGTTGTTCTTTGTAGTAATGAGCAAAGCGAGTACTTAGTTAAACATGAGACTTTCAAAATGCTCTCTTTTACGGGGAGTCCAAAGATTGGTTGGATGTTAAAAAATATCGCAGGAAAAAAGAAAGTCACCCTTGAGCTGGGTGGAAATGCTGCTGTGATTGTTGATGACAGTGTTGATATAAAGAAAATCGCTGATGATATTGCTGTTGGAGCTTACCTTTATGCGGGACAAATTTGTATCTCTACTCAGAGAATTATTGTTGAACAATCTATATACGCTGAATTCAAAGAGTTACTCATAGGCGCTATACAGAATATTGCCATTGGAGATCCCCTAGATGAACAAACAATCGTTGGACCTCTCATTGATAAAGAACATCTAAGAAGAGTGGAATCTTGGGTGGAAGAATCTAAGAACTCTGGCGCTACAATTCTCTGCGGTGGACGTGTGTTAAATGAAGATCAAAACCTGTATGAACCTACACTTATAGAAAACCACTCTAATACTGATCTGGTTTTCTGTGAAGAAGTCTTCGGACCAGTGGCCACTATTTCTTCATTTAAGGATTTTAATGAAGCTATTACTTTGGTGAATGATTCTAAATTTGGTTTGCAAGCGGGAGTTTTCTCTAATCGCTTAGATAGAATTAAGCAGGCCTTTAATGAACTGGAAGTTGGCGCCGTACTGGTAAATTCAATCCCTGGTTTTAGAATTGATCACATGCCTTACGGGGGAGTGAAAGATTCTGGTCTTGGAAAAGAGGGATTGATCTACGCCATTTCTGATATGACCGAAGAAAAACTACTGGTGTTATAATTATGAGTTTTGAAATTCTACCCATAGAAATTGATGACGTTGATGAAGTATTAGCTTTCACTGATAAGTGGATTGGTAAGAACTACTACGACAAACAAGAACTCTTAGATATTCTACATATGGGAATACGAGATGGCTTGAATGCTTCACTAAAAGCTGTGGTCTCAGGACAGCTGGCCGGAATTCGTATTTCTCTAGCTCCAGGCAATTGGATTAAGCCTACTTCTAGGGGGCTGACTAAAGACCTTTGGAATGTGGAGAGTGATTCTATGGCCTATTTTAAAAGTCTCTTTGTTTCAGGGGATTTTCAAAAAATAGGAATTGGTAGAGCGCTTTCATCTGAGTCTATTCGGGTCTTAGGTGAAATGGGGGCCAAGGGAGTTCTCTGTCATTCTTGGCTTGAGTCTCCGGGTAATAGTTCACAGAAATACCTCTTAAGTTTCGGATTCCAGCCAGTTAAAGAACATAAACTCTTTTGGTCAGTTATAGACTACGTGTGCACTAAATGTGGACCTAGTAAATGTTCTTGTACGGCCATTGAAATGGTCAAATACTTATAGAATTTCCTTAAAAATCCGATACCTATATTGTGATTTTTAAAGTTTTAATAGTCCTTATTCTGGGATTTACTCATATTGGTTGCGCGAATATCTCTTCTTCAAAAAGTAGAGCTCCTTCTTCTATGTCTTTTAATGATACCTGTCATTCTCTCATGTTAAGTTTTATGAATAGGCGAACTCCTGTAGTCGATGTTCTTGATGAGTTACTTTCTTTAAAAAATATAAATGAAACTTTATTTGAAAATATGAAATTAGATATTTTAAATGACCTTAAAGAGGGAAAGAATAATAATATCTTTATTACACCACTAGAGAAAATTGCATATATGGAAGCTTATGTAGAGTTCCACAGTAAGTATCCGCTCACTATCAGTATGGCGGACATCCATAAGAAATTGACCTCAAAAAACCGTAAGAAACTAGCTAAACTTTTAAATGGTGCAGACTTTGATCAAAAGTGGACTAAGAGGAAGTATCGAAAATTTATTTTTAAATACTACGCTTTAACCAGAGACGCCAAAGAGCGTCCACGTCTATTTACAAACTTTAGTGAAGAAGTTCAGCGCTTCATTTTAAGAAGAGCGGAACAACAAATTCTCATGGATCACTTTGTAAAAAGAGGTCCTATTGTCTCTAAAATAAGGGCGCGTATAAAATTATCTATTAGTTTAGTGTTTAATATAATGATGCTTAGAAAAGTAGGAGCGTTCTATAGCTTCTATGAGTTGAAATTATTTTCTCCCAGTGATGAAATTATAGATAAGATTTATAAGAATGGTCTGCTTAGTGTTAAAGAAGAATTAATCTCACAGTATAAATTAAGATCAGGTATTGAGGTGACATATAATGAGCTTAGGCCTTATATGATTGCTGCGGGAATCACCGGAGTCGCCGCTTCAAATTACCAAGCCTATAGTGATGATCCAGAATATTTTAAAAAAATGAAAACCGAATATAAAGAAATGATAGTAAAGGGAGTAGGGAAGGTTTTCTTTCTCCTAGAAGATGATGTTCGCAGTGAGTTGATCAAATATATGGAAGAGAAGTATCTCAAAGAACTGGAAGTAAAAGACGCAAGTGTTCCCATTGACCCAGTGGATGTAGAATTCCTCAGAGATACCCTTTTAAAAGAATAAATCTGGCATTTTCTAACAATATCTTCATTGCGCAAATACCTTGTGATAGTCTTTAATTGTATTCTATTTAGGAGAATTTTAATGAGTATTTCTTTGTGGCAAGATAGTCAAAAAAGAACCAATTCAAGTGCCCAGTCTTTTGATGTGGTGGTGATTGGAGCAGGTATCGCTGGTATCTCAACCGCTTATTGGCTTTTAAGAGAAGATGCCGGTTTGAAAATTGCCCTTGTGGAAAAAGGAGAAATTGGAGATGGTGCCACCGGAAGAAATGCTGGTTTTATCACCTGCGGATCCGTGGAGCATTTTAACCGTCTACTTGAAAAACATGGAGAGAAAGAGGCCTTAGAGATTTGGAGATTTTCTGAAAAGAATCTAAGCCTACTAGAAGAACATATTATAGGTGATGACCACGCTAATTTACAATTTGAAAAAAAAGGCAGCTTCTCCCTGGCCTCTACTGAAGTTGAATTTAACGAATTAAAGAACTCCTATAAACTCATGACCGAACTTGGAATTGATGTTGAAGTTCTAGAGCTTGAAGACATTGAAACTCGCTTACAGGCCAAGGGTTTTCTTGGAGGAATAAAGTACGTGGGAGATGCGTCTATTCATCCGATGAAACTCATTGAAAAAATTAATGCTCTCAATTTAAAAGATGATAACTTCACACTTCTTGAAAATAGTGAAGTGTTTGATATCGAACAAGCAGGTGAAAACAAAATCGTTAGAACTAAGAAAGGCGCCTTAGAAACGCCCATTGTGATTATGGCGACGAATGGTTATTCACCTCTGTTACATGACTTCTTTAAAGATAAAATTTATCCAACCCGTGGACAGATTCTGGCGACTGAACCGGTTGAAAGATTTATGGAAGGTCCTTGTTACGCTAATTTTGTCTTAGACTACTTTAGACAGCTTCCTAGTGGAGAGTTAGTGATAGGTGGTTTTCGCCAACTACAAAAGGATGCGGAGATTGGCTACAGCGATGAAACTTCGGATGTCATCCAAGAAGCACTTGAAGCTTTCCTAGTTAAACATGTTCCAAAAGTTAAAGACGCTAAGATCACTCACCGCTGGTCTGGCATCATGGGCTTTTCAGTTGATGGACAACCAATGGTAGGAGCGATTCCTACTGATCAGCAGATTTACTTTTTGGGAGGATTTACTGCCCATGGCCTAGGTCTTGCTTTTCACAGTGCCAAATGTCTTGTTGATGTACTCTTTGATAGAGAGATACCTTCTTTTATTTCCGCTAAGAGGTTTTAATGAATATTGAAGAACTATTAAAGACATTTTGGAATGATTATTTGGCCATCACTCCTGTCGCCAAACAAGTAAATGACCTCTTACTAAAGAATGGTAAAACTATTGTTAATGATCATATTGCTCTTAGAACTTTCGCTCATGCAAAAACTTCTAAAGAAAAAATCGCCAAGTTCTTTTTAGATTTTGGCTATGAAATAAGAGGTGATTACGACTTTGAGGAAAAGAAGTTAAATGCCATTCATCTAGAAAATACTAGAGATGCTAATCTTCCAAAAATTTTCATTAGCGAACTTCGTTATCTGGAATTAAACCCGGAAAATAGTGAGGTTATTCAAAGAGAACTCGACTCTCTAAGTGAGCTTTCAGTGATGGAACTCTTTACTAAATCAAGTGTGTTTAATGTCTCCATTAAAGAGTATGAGAGTTTAGCGGGTGAGTCTGAATATGCAGCTTGGATGTGTGCCATCGGCTTTAGACCCAATCACTTCACCATTGATGTAAATAAACTTGAAAATTTTAGCTCACTACTTGATCTGAATAATCTTTTGAAGCAAAATGGGGTTGCCTTAAATACTTTTGGTGGCGAGATTAAAGGAGCACCTAGTGTTTATTTGGAACAAACAAGTACTATGGCAGATAAAATCGAAGTTGAATTACTTGATGGAAAGAAAGAAGTTCCTTCTTGTTACTATGAATTTGCTTTTCGCTACAAGTTGCCTTCAGGGGAGTTCTACCAAGGATTCGTCACAAACTCAGCAGATAAAATCTTCGAAAGTACAAATGTCAAAAATTAACTGGCTAACTCAAACCCCCATTGCCCACAGAGGTTTACACGACCATGAGTCGCCTGAGAACTCGTTGGCTTCTTTTAAAAAAGGAATGGCTCTGGGGCATGCCCTTGAATTTGATATTCACTTAACTAAGGACAAGAAGCTTGTTGTCTTCCATGATAAAAATACTCAAAGAATGTGTACGGTTTCAAAAGAAATTTCACAATCAAATTATTCTGAGCTAAGAGATTTAAAACTACTTAAAACCAATGAAGGGATTCCTCTACTTGAAGAAGTACTAAGTCTTGTTAATGGCAAGGTTCCGCTCTTAATTGAAATCAAAGATGATGGTCCTGATGGTGTGCTCGAAAAGGAATTAATAAAAGTCATGGATAAGTACCATGGACAATTTGCCATTCAATCATTTAATCCCTGGAGCTTAAAACACTTAAGAGCGCTAAAAGAAGATTACACGCTTGGTATGTTGTCGGGCTCATTTAAATACTCAAAGTTACATTTCTTTGGTAAGGTAGCACTTAAGTCCTTACTCTTTGCTTCAGTAATAAAACCCAATTTCTTTTCCTTGGAATATGAATTCTATCCCTGGTATCAGCAATTGATGGTTAAGCTCTACCCAAGTGATGCTCTCATCTTTTGGACTATAAAAGACGACTCTTTAGGGAAGAAGATTTTAAAAGCCGGGCATGGAATAATTTATGAAAAAATGGTGTTAACGAAATGAAGAAAATCCTACTTGTTCTCTCTCTTATTTCTCTCTCATTAATGGCATTCTATTATTTGAATGCAGATCATGAGGACATGATAGAAGAAGATGTTAAATCGCCTATTGAGAAAAGTGTTCCTAGCGCAAAAACTGAAACAGTTAAGACAATTCCTGTGCCTAGTAAAGCTGTGGTGAGCGATAACTCTGTTGACGCTAAAAGCTTTGAGAAATATATTGATGCTGTCGAAGAAGATTGGAACAAGAATATTGATGACTTATTTCTAGAAGAAGCCGAAACAGCTCAGCACTTCATAGCAGAGTATAAGAAATTAAAAAATGGTTATGAAGCGGAAAGAGAAAGAAGATATGAGAAGTTTCATCGTATGATGGAAGAGAAACATGGCCCGAATTATTCCTACTCACCAAGTGTAGATGAAGAGATGTATAACGAAAAACTTGTTAAGGCCTATGAATTAAGTCTTTCAAAAATTATAGGTGTTGAAAAAATGCGCAAGTATATGCAAGTCAAAGATAACTTCAATAGAAAGTTAGAAGACACTGCAAAAAATAGTAAAGATGGCAGTGATAGCTTTCTTCTCATAGAGTTTTAATATGATAAAAAAATGGAAAACATTAAGTTACGAATTAGTCCTAAAGTCATTTGTTTTTAAGCACTTCAAGGCCAAGAGAGAAAGCTCTTCTGGAGAACAAGTTGGAAACTTTGATGTCTTAGAATGTCCAAGTTGGGTGAATGTTGTGGCGTTTAACGAAAGAAATCAGCTGATCCTTGTTTCTCAGTATAGGCATGGTGTTGATGATGTGACGATTGAGTCTCCCGCCGGAGTAGTGGATAGGGGAGAAGAACCTCTTACTGCTGCAATTCGTGAGTTAGAAGAAGAAACCGGACACACTAGTAGTAAGTGGAGTCATTTAGGTGTCGTGAGTGCTAATCCAGCATTTTTAAATAACTTCTGCCACATCTATCTTGCACAAGATTGCAAGAAAGTGAGTGAGCAAAAACTTGATGCGCTAGAAGAAATTGAAATTATATATGAGAGTTTAGATAGTGTTTATGAAAAGATGAGAAGTGGCGAAATTCACCACTCTCTCTTTGTTGCGGCCATGGGCCTTTATCAAATGCGCATTTCTTAATCTTTTTTTACAACTTTCTTAGACACTTTCTTCTTAGTTGATCTCTTTTGTGGAGAAGTTTTAAGCGTGAACCAATCATCACTAGTGATAGGATGAAAGTAATCCGCTTCTTCTACAAGAAGTTTAGATGTTGTGGACTCAATCGATGCAATTTCAACTCTCACACCTTCAGACTTTAAATGTCTTACCAGTTCAATATAATCAGAATCACCGGACATGATAATAATTGTATCTACTTTCTGTGCCAATTGCGTCGCTTTAATTGAGAGGGGGATATCTGCACTTTTGTGACAAGCTCTCACTGAACCGTGATAGTTCGAATGTAATCTCTCTGCAAGCTTTGAGGAGATATTCTTACCTTCTCTAAAATAGATGAACCTATTTAGGCCACGATTCCCCAAGAGTTTTGGGATCAAGGTATCAAAATTTAACATTGTTGATTGTTTAGAAGATTCAGAGTGAATACTTCTTTCTATATTATTTCCATCAACCAGTACTGCAACAGACTGGCTAATTACTACTTCTACACTCATATCTATTCCTTTTATTAAGGTGTGTTAGATCTGTACTGTATCAAATTGTAGAGTAATGCACCAATATTTAGTCTTTTTGCTTCAATTGTATCGTCATAGAAGGGATTTGCGTTCAAATTGAAGTGATGAGTCATAACTTCTGTATTGGTTGGTATTTTCTTAAACTTAACCATGAAGAAGAAAACCGTCTTTGAAAACATCTTCTTCCAACCACCTAATTCTGCAAGTTGAACAATTGAAGATTCATAAATTTTAAACGCATCTTCTAATTCTCTATTGCCTATAATATTATCATTATTCACATCAAACCTTACAAAGGTCGATTCAATATTAAGCATGGCCCCAATGAGTAACGTGTAATCTCTTATGTTCATCGGGAGATTAGGATCATCGTAATCTCTGGCAAAACCTTCTGTTTTACGTACAAAGTCGATGACTTCATGGGTAGGAGTTTCTTTTAAATATCTACTCAGTTTTGGAAATGTTCCTTGGTAACCTAGTCGGTTGATCCAAGAATCTAAGAAGTGTGGCCTATAACAACCAGGACTAAAAGCGAGTTCATCAGGATCACCTAAATTAGTACAGTCTTCCTTAAGCTCTAACATGATTTCATCACCAAGCGAAACTGCAACCATAACCATATTAGCGTATTCAACACCCTCATCAAGATTTATGGCATTGTCACCATCTGAAGTGTTTTGAAATAAGTCACCAAGTAGAATTGTATTTTCTGAAAATGTTTTAAAGTCGTGTGACCACAGGTTTAATTCCTGTAGCACCGGTTTAAAATCCATGAGCAGCATGTTCATCATTTCTAAATCTACAACATCCTGATGATTTAGTTTCTTAGAGTATCCTAAGAGCACCTTCTTAAGAGCAAATCTGATAATAGATGATTGTACGAAACCAAACTTAGTTCTCTTTATGTCTCTACCAAAGTATTGAACATATCTGGTTAGAGGGTTGCCCTCGTCGTCTTTTCTTTCGACTTCTTCTGTATAGTGGCGATAAGTCTTTGCCATATGTAAGAAGTCTTTTCTAAGTGAATAGATAGAGTTTCCGCGAATAAGAGGGTAATTGCTATAACGATAGAGATTCAAATGTGTAATTTTACTTCTAACCGCTAACTCCCTTTCAAATTGAATATAAGTTTTCTCGTTAAAGCTTAAAACTTCCAAAGCTTCGTGGGCATATTCTACAAAACTTTGAATTTGATTTGATTCAAAGTTTGCGATGTCTGGATCTGTACTAGGATCAAACTGAGGACTTCTTCTTTGATGAAGTACTCTTCCTTTGAAGTTAATCACAGTGGAGGCGAATTTGGTGTAATCAATTCTATCTTCAACGGCTACATCAAAGTTTAAAAACCAATTGATAGAACTCATCATCTCATTTGCTTCAAAGTAATCTATACTCTGATCAAAAACGAGATTCTTCTTAATAGGAATAAAGTTCTTTAAAAATACTGACCATCGTCTTTCATTCGTTTGTTCTTCTTCTAAATCTGTATTTTGAATCTCAAAGAGTGCTTTAGCGTAAGAGCTAATCTTATAAGAGAAGGCCTTTATTTCACTAAAAGTTAAAAATGTTCTCTCGCCTCCAAAGAGGAGAGTTTTAAAAGGTCTTATATTGTCTACAATGTCCTTGATAGACATTTTCTTTTTTTTCTTTTCACTCTTGGCTATCTTGTCCTCATCTTCTTCAACAAGCAGAGGAGCAATAGTTTTAACTAATTCAAAGTAATCAATACTCTTATTAATATACTTAAGCGTTGGCAGCTCTCTTTGAACCATGACTTCTAAAGACTTTGCTTTAGCTTCGATCATCTCAAGGAACTTGGGAAGTTCTGTTTGGTGATCTTTAGAGAGTTCTTTTAATTCATCATAGAGTTGAATAAACTCTAAGGCCTTCATACCTATTTGAGATAATTTTAAAAGAGATGAGATTTCACCAACTGAGATAACATCTGGTGATGTTGTGAAAATATGTTCCTTAAGAGCGAGTACAAAAGAATCAATTTCTTCTAGGGAGAGTTGAACTCCTCCTAATTCCTTAGACTCAGTCTCTTCCAAGAATAACTCTGTAAGAATGACTTTAATATCAGCTAAACTCATGGCCACTAATGAATCTTCAGTATTTAAAATAGGAAAGATGGGCGCAAGTGCCTCTGCTAGAAAGTTCCACTTCTTAGAGCTATCTTCTTCGTAAGAATTATTGAGATATTTAAAATCAAAGAGCATGGAAGCTAAGGCACTTGACTTATCTAGAGCATCACAGAGCTCCGCTAAGCTTAGTAGGTTCTTCTCTCCACCTGAGATCATCACCTTTAATCCAAAGATAGCGTCGATGAAATCAACCTTAAAATCAAACTCATCAATTTCAGTGGATAAGGTTTTTACAAAAGTTAAGATATCTACTCTTTGAGGAAAACCACCATTCTTTCTGACAATTCTCTTAGTATTCTTGGCATGTTTTCTTACAAAATTTAAGTACTCAACCTTAATAAGCTCTTTTTCTTCTATAGTTTTTGAATTTATTCCCTCTGTTAATTGAAGGTGACTCTCATGCATCTTAAGTCCTTCAATAAAGACTTCAATATATGAGAGTAGGTGTTTAAACTCTTTAAAAGTAAAGACTTCTGGGTCTCCACCAATAAGATCTTTCTTAACGCTGCTAAAGATCTTCTCATATTTTCTAAGATCGAAGCTATCGTCTTGGCTATTCATTCTATCTGTAATTACGTAGAGGTCTTCCATCTCAAAGAGTGAATCTGTTTCTTTGATTGGAAATAACATTTTTCTAAAACGTTTAATAATATTTTGTTGAAAAACATAGTATGAGTTTTTGTTTTTGAAGTGAGTCTCTTTAACTACAGTAAAATCAGTCGCCATAAGTAAGAGGTTTGGAATCTTGTGAATAGCGAGTTCTATTTCTGCAGAAGTCAGCTGATCTTTCTCTCCACCTAGAAATAATTTCTTAATAAAGAGCAGTGCATTCACTAGCTTTTCGTCTATATTCGCATCACCCATATCAATTCTGTCATTTAAACTAAGAAGAAACTTCTTTAAGTTTATAACCTTTGAAAGAGTTCCTGGCTTTTGAATGATTGTTAATGATGTCTTTGAAAATCTTTCAAGAGAATCCTTTAAAATCTTTCTTAACTTAAAGAGCTTTTCAGACTCTTCCTCTTCCTGCATTTCTCTAAGCGTTCTAGTGATAATGATGGCCTCTTTATTCACAGTCACTAGTAGTCTAAAAAATGGAGTAATATTATTTCTATTTATAGAGTTGGCTTCATCTCGTAAAAGAAGCATGTTCACTTCAAAAATTAATTTAAGGCCTTGAATAATTGTGTCTGTATTTTCGTTAAAGAAGACTCTAATGAAATTTGATAATTCACCTTCTGAAATTGTAGTTCTGGTATTTGTTCTCACATAGCGACTAAATTGAATGAAGTTTTCTTCTAGGCATTTGATGTGAGCTTCAATATTTGTGTCTAAGATATTACCAAATTGTTCGGGATCCAATTCACAGGTAGAACCAAGTTCATTGGATATGAAGGTGTCTTGATCCTTTACAGGTTCGTCATCGGTGAATCCACAAGAGGAGACCAGTGCAAGAATGAGAATGAATAGATAAACTTTAAATTTTTCCATTTAACCTTTCTTTTCTAGTGTATAAGCTATGAGAATTTAGTTGATTTTAGAATGAATTGAAAGAAGTGAATACCCATTCGGTATCATTTACACGGTGTGTCATTTTGTCTGGAAGTTTGTCCTGTAATTTGGCATACTTGTTTAAATTAAGGAGTTATGCGCGATATGAAAACCAGTAAAATCAGTACTTTGTTGATGTTTTGCCTCATGGGCCCAAGTATTCTTGCTGGCTTTGAAGGTGGTTTCTCTTACGAGAAGTTCATGCGTCTCAACACACCGTCTAAAAAGTCTAAAGCTGTTGATTGGACAGGCCTTTCTCTGTCATATAAGAACAAAACTAGAAAGCAAGAGGTCTTCGCAGAAGGTAATGTTCGCTACTACTTCAATGGCCCTGAGGCCCTAAATTACTCTTTTCCAGAGCTTTACCACTCTATTGATACAGATGATTCTAACTATACTTACGGTAGAAAAATTGTTGATTGGTCTCATAATGAAAAGTATTGGCAGCTAGGAAATTTAAATCCAAGACAAGGTTTTAATCTACTCTCTGAAAAACAAGAGGGATTAACAGCTCTTCACTATACTAAACGAGTAACTAAAAATATTGATGTGGGCATAGTTTTTTCCTATCTCTATATACCAACTCTAAATCCAAGTATTGATATTAAAGACGGAAAGGTCGTCAGTAACTCTGAGTGGGTGAGAAGACCCCCGGAAAAAACAGTGGTCTTAGGTAAAGTGGTTCCTATTAGATATGAGATGAATAGACCAAAAACTAGTGACATTCTCCTAAAAAAGACCCTAGGTATAAATACAGCTTACAAGTGGAAAGGCGGAGCCGTTTCAAGTTACGCCATTTATAAACCAGAAAATAATTTACGAATTAACGCTGATGCCTCTCTTGCCAGTGATGGCACTCATGTCATCGCCGTGGCCAATCCCATAGTCAATCATCACCTCATGTACGGAATGCAGGCCAAGCACAAGTTTGGAGACATCTTAACAGTGATAGGTTTTGATGTGACAGATCCCAATGCTAAATTGGGAGATGATTTTGAAGTTCTAAATCCACTAGACTTACAAGAAAATGATAAGAGTTTTGAGAGTGAGTATTTCTCAATTAAACCCAACTACGATAAGGAAAGTTATCTTACTTTGTCGGCCACGTTAGATAGACCTTTCTATAGTATCTCCGCTAATTATATTCATCTTACTAGTGAAAACCTAAGAGGGAGTGATGACTTCTTCTCTGAAACTGTAAAGTGGAAGAGAACGGCTGGAATCATGGGAAAGGTCATGTGGACAGAGCACCTTTTTACTCTCGCTGACTTCCGTTATGACTTTGCAAGAGCTGATCAATTGTTAAAAATGGAAATTGATTATATTTTCACAAATGACGTGAGTATTAGATTAGGTGCAGAACTTATCAAGTCTCCAAGAAAAGAATCCTATTGGAGTGCCTATAGAGCGAACGATACGGTCTACTCTTCACTTAATTACTTATTCTGATGCCAATTCTTCTTAGATAGTGCTTTCCAATTACCTAGAGCTTCCAGCGCAGTCTCTTCTAATTTAAGAAGAGCATCTTCAAGACGTTGTTGATAGACGGAGAACTCTTCACCGCTACTGGTATCTATCGGATCACCGTAGGCCACAACAATTTTAGAAAAAGGTTTTGGAAGTTTAAATTTATCCCAACTCTTAGAAAAGACCCAAGATCTCTGTGGATAAGCGAGATAGGGGATGAGTGTCGTATTAGACTTTAGCGACATATCAATAATACCCGCTTTCACTTTACTGGCAGGACCTTTAGGACCATCGACTGTTACGGCTCCAGGCCATCCCTCATTGAGCTTACCAATCATTTGATTCTTCGCTAGCTGTCCGCCTTTATTTACCCCAGAAGCGTTTCTAGAGCTTCCTCTAACAACGATAGTTCCAATTTTCTCACAAGTGTAGACAACAGGATCAGCATCCTTAGATTTAGAAATGATCACCACGTGCGGATTTCCCCTCTGGGCCAAAATTCCATGTAATAGGTTTTGATGAAAGACGGCCAAAAGGTAATTGGCGTGTTCACTTAACTCTTGTGCTTTTTTAATATTATCAATACCCAAGAAGCGGTAGCGATAAGAGGCACTGAAGAGACTAGCTAGTAGATATATTAATTTTGAGATCATTTAAACTCCGAATTTATCTCTAGACTATAGAGGAGCAATTCGGAGTTAACAAGTATGGTTTACTTAGATTTTTTGTTTGAAAAAAGCGCTTGAAGTCCAACTTTACTATTCTTCTCTTTATTCGCCTTAGCTTTCTTTTCACCTTTTGATAATGGCTCTTCCTCATCTTTGAGGTTTTGGTGCTCTGGGTGAAATCTTTCTGAGGCAATACTAACTTTAGCAGTTCTTCCATCGAGAACTCTTCCGTCTAATGCAATAACAGCATCTTTAGCGGCCTTAATAGTTTGCATTTCAACAAAGGCGATACCTTTACTTCTTTCTTCTTTATCATCTTGGATAAGATTAACTTTAACTACGTAACCAAATGGCTTAAAGAGTTTCATGATTCCAAAAGAATCTCTCTTGTAACTAAGGTTACCAATATAGACGATAGGATTTTTGATATCGTGGTGAATGTGTTTTGTTCTTCTTACAGCAGGCTTAACGCTCGACTTATCAAAAGACGCTGGTCTCTTAGAATTTCTGTCGAACTTTGCTGGTCTGGCTCCGTCTTTGTTGAATGTTGACGGTTTTCTTTCACTTCTTTCGTTTCTGTCACTTCTGTCGAAGCTCTTTTCTTCGTTTCTCATAATGCAATTCCTTGTTAAATTTTGGGCAATCTAACACTAAAGTTCGGGGAAAACTAGCTTCTGAGTAGTTATTTCAGGTGGATTTGGCTTAAAAATGTAAGAAAATGACAAACTTTTTCTATTTTCTTCCCATATAAGTGTTTGCTACAAAGCTTTCTATGAATTTAGGAAAAGTTTTTTCACATTCATTCATCACTCTTAATACCTATTGTTGGTGTTGCTCCAGTTATTGTAGGCCGTACACGCGTCTATAAGTTTCATTTTTTTTACAAATTTTATTTATATTTTTTAATTCGTGACCTCAAAGTGAGTTGTTGCGTTTGGAGTGCATTATGAAGACCTTATTACAGATAGTTTTAGCAATTTTCTTATTAAATAAATTAGCAAACGCGGGATCCATTGATCTGTCGCAAAATTTTAGTGGAGTGAATCTAGGGCAAGGAGTACAGCTACCTGCTCACTCTCTCACACCTTTTTCCTGTGTGGAAGTAGATGAGAGTATGGTTGAAGCCGGATCAAATTTTCTGGTTAAGTCAGACTACTTAGAAATTGAAACCCTAGAAGAAATTAAAAGCCTTACTAAGGGTGGTTTGCAAATCTCGGAACTCTTTAAGGGTAAGTTGGAGAAGAGTCTAAGTAGTACTACTAAAGATAAAGTGATTAAGATGAGTCTGTCTTTCTTGCAAAAACAACAAGGAAAGAGTTCTGTGAAGCTCAAACCTAATTTTGAATTCCTGGCCCGTAATGGTCTCTTCGTTGAGTTTGCTCATGCCTGTGGCACCAACTACTTAGCTTCTATTGCTAAGGGACACAAATTACATATTTTCATGATTGTAAGTTCTACTAAAGAGCAATCAAAGAAAGAATTTGAAGCGGTTTTAAAGTTAAAACTCAATGAGCTGATTTCAAAATTATCTGGAACTGAAACTGTAGAACAAGTGCTTGGTAAACTAGAGCTAACAGCTAGCTTAATGAAGAAAATGGAGTCGCTTAATCAGAAAATACAATTGGAGTACACGATAGCCATGACCAGTGCCAGTGACTCGGCCAGTTTAGGGCGACTGGTAATGCCCAGTGAAGCACCCATTGCGACGGGAATTTCAAATCAAATTAGTGAGACGGGAAATAACCTCACTCAATTACTATTAACGCTCACAAAGAGTTTTCCTCAGTTTGCATTGGGTGAGTTTAAAAATAACCTTCAAAACCTACCTGTTGTGGCCGGGGAGAGTGCAACTTATGTCAATCTACTCGCGACAAGCTTTATGGGTGAGGAGTTATTTGAACTTGAAGCTGATAAGTTGCAAAAGTTCTTACAATCAAATCAAGACTTTCACTTCTTTGTGTCGGCCTTTGAAAAACTTGCAGACCGAAAAGATAAAATTTCGATGCTGCTCGCAAAAGCTAAGAAAGTGCAAAATACCACTACTTTAAAATTTAAACGCAAGAAGAAGTTGGCGGAGATTTTAAAGCTGCTACAGATTAATATGCAGTCCACAGAAAATATTCATAAGTACTGTGATTCAACTTCTCTTGTGTACGCTGATTGTTACGCTCTGGCCTTTGGAAAGGCCCCCGGTGAAAAACAAGTAAAACAACCTTTTATTCAAGCAGGGAATGACTTCACCTGTTTGGAGTCCAATGATATTCCCTCCATAGAAACTTGCCTTGATCAAGGTATGGGACCATCGAGCTGTAAACGTATTTCGTTCTCTGTGTTCAACTTAGATTTGAATCGTTGTGAGAAAAGTCAGACAGACTTTCTCGCAGACTTTATGATCCCGCTTCAACCAAAAGTTTTATAGAAGTCACTAATGTAGCAGATCTCTCTGAGGAGGGGTCTGCTACTTTACTTTTGGCACTTGGGGCAGTGATAAGTTCCACGCTGGGCGAGAGTCGTTTTAACCACTTCTGTTTTATTACATTGCTGACAGATCTTTTGATAGAAGACCACAAGATGCTGTACACCACCGCCTTTGCTACCTGTGGTGTCTGCGTAACCGCCAGCGAAGGTTGTGCCTCCGGTTTCTGTGGCGCCGTCTATTACGGTGAAGATGGCGGTGTAGAGTTTTTTGATTTCGCGCTCTTTTAGTGAGCTGACTAAACGACCTGGTAGAACGAATCCACGGGCGCAAATTTCACTGCAGATATAGTTACCAGTTCCGGCGAAGAGGGACTGGTCCATCAATGTGACTTTTAAGAGGCGGTGTGGATATTTTAAGAGGGACTTTTTAAAGTAGTCGTATGTGAAGTCGGGAGATTTTAAATCGATCCCTAGTTCGTTTAATTTCTTCTGTGCATCTTCTTGGTTGTAGAGATACATGTGGCCGAAGCGGCGAGGGTCTACGTAGGCTATGAAAACTTCCTGACCTTCGTGAGTTCCCTTGAATTGTATGTGAGTGTGTTTCTCGGTGACTTTTGTTTCTGAAATTCGGTAGCCGCCACTCATTCCTAAGTGGGAGAGTAGGTGACGTCCATCCGATAGAATGAAGTCTAACATCTTTCCTCTTCTGCTCACTTCAAGAATGGTTTTTCCGCGTAGTTTGTCCATTTTTGTGTGGACGATTGAGTCTGCTACTTTGGAAAGCGTGCAGGAAGTTATGACGAAGGGAGTGACTTCGTTTAGTTGGTTTTTTATGGTGTTTACTTCGGGTAGTTCTGGCATTTTATACCTAACTTGTTAATATTGTTAAAAGTGTTTAGGGTGTTTCGGCAGTAAGCCCATGTAAGCTCCACTTGTGTAATATAATATCCTAAAAAGTACGAAATCAAAATTTCATTAAAAAAAATGTAAACATAATATACTATCATTAAGTAAAATATTAAAACTTGAGAGTTAGAGATATGAAAATAATTAATGATTACATACTTCAAAGCGAGATAGACTTCCCATTTGGAAACTCTGTTTCGACCTGTGCATATTTACTTAAAAGAAAAATTGGAAATATACTATTTTATAGCTCCAAGTTTATCGAGAATGACTTTTCTCAAATTCATAGTCTCGGTGGCATTGGTGTTCAAATTGTTAATCACAGAGATGAGGCAACAAGCTATTGTGATTTGGTTCTTAACGAGTTTAAGGCTCCCCTGTACTGTCACGTTAAAGAGGAAGAGGCAATTCTAAAGAAATGTAAAGTCGGAAAGGTGATTGAAGAAGGAATGATTTTCTCTGACATAGAAGCAGTTCATACTCCTGGACATTGCCCCGGAAGTACTTGCTTCTTATGGAGTATTGATGATGAGAAAATATTATTCACAGGTGACACCTTTTATCCAAGTAATGGTAAGTGGTGTGTTGCAATTAAAGATGGTGACCAAGAAGAGATGATTTCTAGTCTTAGGAAACTTCTTGAATTAGAAGTTACAATGATTTTACCTAGTCTTTTTATTGGTGATGAGAAGTTTGCAGTTGTAGAAGATTTAAAAAAATATAAACAGTTAATTAATGATTGTATTCAACGTCTCGAAAATGGTGAGTGTCATTAAAAAGTTGTAATCAGTCGTAGTCAGTAAAGTTGTGAATTAATGGGAACTCAAAGGAGGTTGAGTTAACCAAACGGAAACGTGAGAAGTCGATTATATCTTTAAGCTAATGATTTATATTTATTTACTTTATTCATCTTTATTTCTTCGTTTTTTTATTCTTATCAGGTTTATAGTCTCCTATAACTCCCTTTGCGGGGCAGACTTTAAATAGAGGACATTTTTTACATCCCATTGCAATCGCGATTGGACAGATTGTCATATTCGACTCCTTCCATTTTTATAGCATGTAATTTAATTCTTATATTTTAACTAAAGAGTCTTTAGGAATTATGTAAATTTGGTAATAGTTCGTGACTATTTCTGAAGAAAATCAAGAAGATATATTTAAAAGAGAAATGAACAAAGGGATTGGCCTGAATATTTTGATTAAATATCTTTGCTATTAGTTGACTCTTTCTATTCCTCATCATTATTTAACATGGTGATTCAGTCAGTATTACTCCCTTGGGAAATATCTAGTATATGTATGATTTCGTTTTTAGAAATTAAAGTAACATTATCTTTTTAGCTTATTTCTTCTGTTACTCTTTTAATTAACAAGAGGGTTATATGAGTAGTAAAGTTATGGATATAAAAGCGCTAATTAAACTAGGTAATTTGGATAGTAAGTCTGAGGCAGAGGATATTTATATGAACCTCTCCTTGAAGTTTAAAAATTACACTGATGGTATTAGCAAAGTAAAAGCTATTAGAAATAAATACAATCTTTCTTTTAAGGCAGCTGTGGAATGTGCCCTTGATGCGTCTCAACTTCAAATGTTAAAAACAATGCAGAAGAAATAGATTCATATTTGGTTGGGGTCTAGTGCATTGCTTATTAATTCTACTTAGGGTAGTTCGGGCACTGGCAACAACTTCTAGTTACTCTATTTAACGACTTTTACTTGCTGCCCTTCAAACTCTGCAATTTGTGAAGGCCTGATTTTACAGCGCTTCCTAATCTCAACTTCATCATCAACTTTCACCTCACCTTGTGAGATGACGACTTTGGAACGTTCTAGAGTGGCGCATAGACCAGCGGCCTTTAAAAGATCACATAGAGGAATAAACTCTCTTCCTGATAAGCCAAATTCTTTCATCTTAAAATGCTCCTGTTATAAAATGCAAAACCTATATTAACATCTTTCTCTGACCTTTTATATAAGAACTCTAAGCTTATCCTAGATCATTCTGTTCTTAACACCATCTTAATTAAATACAATCATTCAAAAATTATCAGACTTTGTCTTGCTCTCTTCTAGATTGTGTATAAAGGGGATTTCTTTTTCCAGAAATAAATAATAACTAGTAATGTTAATATTGTTACCTAAGATAGATCGGGTAGTTTGGGAAATAGGGTAGTTTTGGAACTGGAATATCTTTGCAAAAAAAAAGGCCCGTTAAGGGCCATATACTATTTCAAAATTTTAATAGAATAAACTAAGATTTCCCAGGCGGGCTGCTCGATGAAATAAGCTCCTCAGCAAACGACCTAGTTGAAGTATCATTTAAAATTAATAACATTTGGCATTACCCCTTCCACGTATAGCAAACGTGAGAATTGAAAAAGGTTCTAATCCTTTCTGTTAGAAACTACTATAGCCCATAATATGAATTAACCATCATTCAGGTAGTTACTGATTTAGTTTTGTTGAAATCTTGCCAATTTCTTGTGGAAATAAATAGTTACTAGTGTAAGGGCGTTGATTTTATTCAAAACTCATCCCAATAGGGCTTATTGCCTCCTACATTTGCTACTAGGAAATCCAAAAAGACTCTGACTTTTAGGGGAAGGAATTCTCTATCTGGGAAAATTGCATAGAGGTTTTTAGATGGCATTTCATAGGTTTTAAATAGTTGTAGTAATTTACCTTTTTTAAGATCTTCACCAGCAATAAAAGTAGGGAGTCTTGAAACTCCAACTCCTTGTAGAACTAATTCTTTAAGTGCTTCGGAATTATTAATTTTTACTGTTCCATTAACAATGATTCGCTCTTCTGCTTTGCCCTTTGTAAATATCCATTCGTTCATAGGTGTCGAATGAGAATATAAGAGACAGTTATGATTCATTAGTTGTTTGAAGTTTGAGGGCTTTGGATGTTTTTGTAGGTAAGTCTTGGATACGCAAATAACTGATCTTAGTGGACATAGCTTGCGACCAATAAAAGAAGAGTCTTTCATCTCACCGGCTTGAATAGCTAAATCAAAACCTTTTTCTAAGAGATCATGTTTTTCATCACTAAGAACCATCTCTATTGATATATCTTCGTACTTCTTTATGAATTTTGAAATAATAGAGCAGAGATGCAAACGGCCTAGAGACATGGGAATTAAAATCTTGAGATTTCCCTTCGCCGTCTCTTGTAACTCACCGGCCGCTTGTTCAGCATTTTTCAATTGTCCAATACCGCGTATGACTTGCTCAAAATAAATGGTGCCTGATTCAGTGAGGCTTATTTTTCTAGTTGTTCTATGAAGAAGTTTAATTCCTAATTCTAGCTCTATGCTAGAGATGCTCTTGCTTACTTTTGATTTTGTGAGGCCTAGAGAAATGGCGGCTTTTGAGAAGCTCTTAGTTTTAACAACTTCTATAAATATTGGAATATCGTTTAAATTAATCATGAGCCTTCGATTGTTATAGTTATGGAAACAGTAAGTTTCAATTATACAGGATTGTTGAAACAAAGGACAGGACCTATTATGAGTACATAACAAGGAGTTACTCATGATTAGACTTGAGCATATTAATTTAGTTGTAACAAGTATCAGCAGAACAAAGAAGTTTTTAGAGATAGCAATGCCTCACTGGAGGGAGAGAGGTAGTGGTCAAAATGAATGGTACGGAAAAAAGAGGAATTGGCTGCATTTTGGTGATGATGATTATTACATTACTTTGAATGACCACGGAGAAGGCCCAAATAGAGATTTAAGAGGGAGTCTTCCTGGATTAGCACATATTGGACTAGTTGTGGATAACCTGGATGAAATTAGGGATAGGTTAGAGGAGAATGGTTATGAGATCGCGACCATTGGAGCTGATCATCCTCATAGGAAAACAATATACTTTATAGATCCCGAGGGGTTCGAGTTTGAATTTATAGAGTATTTAAGTGAAATACCAAGTGAGAAAAATATGTACGGTGGTGAGTTAAGTAATGTCACACGTATAAGTACAAAATAACAACGGAGAAATAAAATGGATTATGTAAAATTAGTCAAAGAATTATACCAGCATGTTGATAACCTTGATCTTAATGGTCTCGAGACTTTGATGGCGGAAGATGTACATTTTCGTTTAGGTAACTTTGATTCGGTAAATGGGGTTAATGATGTACTTGTTGCCAATAAGAGCTTTTTTGGAAGCATAAAGGGAATGAGGCATACTTTTGATAAATTTTGGGTTCAAGGGAGTGAAGTCATCTGTAATGGGAGTGTTGACTATATACGCTTAGATGGAAGTGGGCATTCAATTACATTTGTAACTATCTTAAAATTTAATGGGCAAAAAATTTCGAACTACCTGGTTTATGCAGACGTTTCAGGGCTGTAGGTGACCTATAGAAAACCTCATACTTTTTGGGTACTCGTGTCTATCTAAAGGTTGGTAACGATTAGAACTAAAGAGCCATTCTCTTTTTGGACGCATTTGTGAACATTATGTAAATGGCTCTTATTTGGAGCTTTGAGGAGTGAGTAACAAGATTATCTTTTTCTCATTAATTTAGAAGGATAATGATGTTGTCTTATTGAAGCTCTTAAATTGCCCTTCTCTTTCATTTTATATACAATGACTCCATGAGTGAACTACAAGAATTTGTAAAAAAACGAACGAGTGATTTTTCAGGAATTTCCTGTCGTAAAATCTATGGGCTTGATGCTTTCTATCTGAGCGATATTCCCTTCATTGTAATCTCATCTAATGAGCAGATTATTGTTAAAGTAGATGATTTTGAAGTTAAAAAGACGTTGCTCAAGATTCCTCAAGTCTCGCAGTGGATATTAAATGATAAAGTCATGGAGAATTGGTTTCTCCTTCCTGATACATTTAATAAAAAGAAAAATAAGTTAGCTCCAATCTTGGAGATGACCTCAAAAGCTCTTCTTCATCCTAGAAAGGAAAAAACTAAACGCAAGAAGAAGTCTAAGACTCAAAACAACTCAGATAAGATAGCAGTAGAGACAGTTACAAATGTTGAGAAGAATCCTTCATTTTTTAAAAGATTATGTAATTTTATAATTGGATAGTTCGAGCACAGGAAAATATAAAGAAACTAAACTTTCTATATCTCACTGCTAATATAATAGTGTTTAATGAAATAGAACCATGTGGTCATGGGGAGCATTACTATGAAGCCTAACTTTCAAAAAATTATTGAAGAAATTAGTCGTGAAGTCTTACCTTTGCTAGGACTTGGTAAGGTCGCCAACTATATACCAGAATTAGCAAAGATTGACCCTCGTAAAATAGGGATCTCAATTTGTGATATTGATGGAAATGTTTATTCTACTGGAGATTGTAAAACACTTTTCTCTATACAAAGTATTTCAAAACTCTTCACTCTTTGTCTTGCTATGAAGCTTGAAGATAATGAGCTGTGGAATAGAGTTGGAATGGAGCCCTCGGGCACTGCCTTTAATTCCCTTGTTCTTCTTGAAGAGGAGAATGGTATTCCTAGAAACCCATTTATCAACGCTGGGGCCATAGTCATAACTGATATTATTCTAGGGAAAAGTAAGCATCCTTCGGATTCTATCCTTAAATTTATGCGAGAAATTACTCAAAATAAGAATATAAAATTTAATGATACTGTTGCAGTATCAGAAAGAAAACATGGTCACCGTAATGCAGCTCTCTCATATTTAATGAAAGACTATGGAAATATACATAAAGAAGTGGAAGAAGTTTTAAACCTCTACTGTAGGCATTGCTCTTTAGAATTAAACTGTGAAGATCTAGCACGGGCAAGTTACTTCCTTATCAACCAAGGTAAGGACATTGACGGGAAGACAGTACTTATACCTAGAGATGTAAAAAGAGTTAATTCGTTAATGATGACTTCTGGCCTTTATAATAACGCTGGTAAGTTTGCTTTTGAAGTAGGGCTTCCGGCAAAGTCAGGTGTTGGTGGAGGTATCGTAGGTGTACTTCCTGGGCAATTCTCAATTTCCGTTTGGAGTCCTGAATTAAATGAAAGTGGAAACTCTCTTATTGGAATGAAGGTGATGGAGATGTTTACTACAAAATCAGGAATGTCGGTTTTTTAAATATCAAGGGCCTCTTAATAATAATATGCTTTAGAAAAAATCATATAAGATATAGAATAAGGGGGGCTGATTTCTGGTAGCTCGTGCATTTGAGGATATTTACTAGAAAAGCGAACTTAGTCTAATACTTTAACAAGAAGCATTTATTGAAAATATTATTAATTCTGTATTCAATATTTCTGATGACCTTTGCAAGAGCAAGTGTAGTTGAGATTAATGTTTGTCAGGACCAGAAAACCTTCCCTCCTTTTCATTTTAGTGAAGCCCAAGTAAAGAAAACTGGAAAGCTAGGCATAGTCAAAACTAAATTAAATGAAGCCGCTAAGGGATTGAATTTAAAAATCAATTATATAAAGCTTCCATGGAAACGTTGTGCTGAAATGTTTAAAAGTGGAAGTGTCGATGCTTTGCTTGCAGCAATCTGGAGTAAAGAACGGCAGGGTTGGGGAGTATTTCCTAGAGATGAAAATGGTAAACTAGATTCTAGCAAGAAAATTCTTACTGCCCGTTACTCTATCTTTACCCACCGAGACTCCAAAGTGAGCTGGGATGGGAAAAAAGTACTTAATTTAACTAGTGGACTCTTTTCACCAAAAGGTTATGTTGTTACAAAAATCTTAAGTGATCTAGGTGTCTTGCAGCGCTTTACTTCTGATCCTACTTTAATCGTTAAAGTGGTGGCAAGAAAAAGACTGGATGGTTTTGTTTCTACAGATAGAGTAGCTTATCATTTAATTAAAAATCAAAAATTAGAAAGTCAGATAAAGAAACTTAAAATACCTATTTTAATAGATGATTGGCATATACCTGTATCCCATAGGTTTTATAAAAATAATCCTAAACTAGTTCAGTCATTTTGGGATAATCTTGAAAGTATTAATTAAGTTATAAAAGGTCAAAGCTTTAAAATTATAAGCTTTGACCATAAATATCTTTGAAACTGGTTTATATACTTTCAGCTAAAATTTCATCTAGAAGTGCCATGACTTCTTCTCTCGAAACTTCTTTTGGTAGAATCCTTCCATTAATGACTAGACCAGATCTTGTGATACCAAGCTGTCTTGCTTCCATTGAATCATTCCTTAAAGTTGGACCTTGAGCTTCTCTCTTTGTTTGCATTATGAAACTCATTCCTATTCTTGCACCATTTCTTTCTAAGTGAGATTTCATTGATTTTGCAACTTCTTCTGGAGATCCAGAATTAAAGTAAGTAGCATAATTTAAAAAATCGACGGCTAGATTTGGAAAAATCCTTAATACAACTTCATAATAGTTCGCTCGAATTTCTGCTGACCTATTGCGAGTAGGGTTAATATGCTTTTGGATAAACTTCAAGTTATTTCCATACCTTTTTAAAATAGTATTTATTAAATAATTAGTTGAAGAATCTCTACTGTCTCCTATATCTCTATAAGAAACCATTTCGATCGCACCATCTTTTGGACCCAGAACTCTTTTTTCATCAAAGTTTATTTCTACAGCTTCTTCATTCATTAAATCATTTAAACTATAAGCATCTTTTCTAATACAATGAGTTTCGCTTTTTTCCTTTAACTCACCATTGAACTGTCTTTGAAAAACAATTTTATAACCATTTTCAATTTCTGATCTTGTTGTAAGGTAGACATTTCTTTTGTCATCTAAACGCCTTCTTGAAATAAATAAGGTCTTATCTTCACATCTTGCTTTATAAGCCCTATTTCTACTAGTTTCTACGTGTTGCTCATTATCTGCAATATAGTCCTTATCACTATTATCAAATTTAAAATTAAAGTAGTTCCCACTCGTTGTTAATTCAATCACATAAGTTCTATCTTCTTCTATCGGAGAGCAGACATATCTTCCTGATTCAAGTTCAGGGCAAGTTCCAGCAAAGGCCAGGCTTTGTAAAAATAGTGTTGTGAAAATACATAGAGTAAACTTCATAAATATCCTTTTGAGTTGAATTTATGAAATTATATAGGGTGACTAGTTCTTATTGTAGAGTTTTGTAAATGTTATAAGGCTCGAATTTTGTGTCTAAACAATAGTCATAATCAATAGATTTAAAGAACTTAGCTATTGTTTAAGTTAGTAATTGGGAAGTTCTGGGATACTCTACCTCTTATAGCTAAAAATAGAGCATTGCTGTGAGTTTTACTTTCTTTTCCTTGGCTTCAGATCCATCAGATTCAGTACTATCACCATGTATATATTCTGCAGCTACAACCAAGTCTTTTATTTTTCTAGATAGGGATGCGTAATAGTAGAGAAGTTTAAAATCTCCTGATTCAGATCTCGATTGACGGTTGAACCCAAGCATAAAAGTGGAGTTATTCTGAAAGTTATGACCAACAACAGATTCGATTCCATCAGAATGAACAAATTTATTATTAGAGGAATTTAGCTCTAGATCCTTAGCTCTCGTATAAATACTATTAAGGAAGTAATTCTTATAGTTGAATTTAAATCCATATGAAAGAGAGAGCTGAGATTCACTTTGTCCATTGTTATCAAACATGAGGTTGATAGCAGAAACTCCTAGAGTAAGTGCCTTTGTGATATATTGAATAGATCCAGCTTGAACTTGTTTATAAACAAGAGTTGAATCAGCGGTGCCATCTGAGTCAAAATCGTATTCGACAGTTTCCTTTCCTGTGAGTTTTGTTTGTAGTCCAAAATGATAATTTTCATACTTATAACGAGCTTGAATGACTTCTGATGCTCTGTAAGTACCATCAATTTCACCAGTTGCTGTATAGGCTGAAGAGGCTCTGGCACCATCTGTTTGAAAAATGTCTGTGTAACTAGGAATATCGTAAAAAACAGACCAGACCTTTCCAGCCGCCATTGTGAAATCACCATTTTTAATCCAAAGGTAGCCAAGTCTATTCCCGAAAGGACCATCATTGGCTATAACATCAAATTGCTTCCCATTAAAATTGGAAGTACCAAAACCACTATTATTTCGATTGGTACTAATTGACCATTCTCCTCTCAGACCTACTACCCAGTCCTTAAATATATCGTCGCGTTTATATTTAATTCCAAAGCGAGAAGAGTTATCTCCAAGGCCTTGAGATCCTTTTTCAAGGTCAATAGTTGATACCAGAGCAACTTTCCCATAAAGAGAAAAATTTTTAATATCGATACCGTAAGCACTGAGTGAAATGGTAGACGCCAAAAGGGTAAGAGTAATTTTTTTCATAATGACTCGCTATAAAGGTTATTTGTTTAAATGTTATCACTTTTACTTTTGGTGATGAGATAAGAAAGTCATAAGATTGCTTTTAAAGTACGGCTAGTTTTGGCATGGTTCTAATTGTTAGTCTTGTTCTGCTTTAAGTATGCTTACCATTTTGTTAGGGTATTACCCATGAGACATATTCACACCGCAACACATTCAGATATTGAAACTACTCAAAACAAATCTATCTTTCAAAGGAAAGCCACTAGAGCAATAGCTCTAAGAGGCGAGATGATTCTCATGTTATATACTGAGAGATACCACGACTATAGTTTACCTGGCGGTGGTTTAGATGAAGGTGAAGACCTTATCTCTGGAATGATTCGTGAGTTACAAGAAGAGACAGGCGCTAAAAATATTCAAGACGTAAGAGAATTTGGTATCTACGAAGAATACAGACCTTGGTATAAACCAGATTTCGATATCCAACATATGGTTTCTTACTGTTTTACATGTACTGTAGATGAAGAACTAGGGGACACAGATTTTGAACATTATGAATTAAGTAATGGGATGAAACCAGTTTGGATTAATATTCACGATGCAATCGAACATAATGAAGAAACGATAACTAGTAGTGAAAAGAAAGGTATGTCGATTGAGCGTGAGACTTATCTTCTACATTTGATTAAGAAAGAAGTTCTTGTAAATTCTTAAGGCCACAAACTATTCAATATTCTCACATAAAATAGTCATCACTAAGTTTGTTAAAACTCCCTTTGTAATATTCATCTAATTTTATTTAATCAGAACGCTGTAACTATTTTTACATCATAAGTGTTTGAATTTATTTATATTTCTTATAAATATGAATAATAGTTGTAATATCTCTTGATTAAGTGACCGCTGGTCAGTAGAGTGAGTTAGGAACTGACCGGCGGTCAATTGGTCGCGTAATTAAATAGGAGAAACAAAATGAAAAAAATAGCAGTACTCACAGGTGTAACATCAGGATTTGGAATAAATTGGATAGAGCAGATTTCAGATATTGAAAATTATAAAATCTATGTTCTGGCCCGCAGTCAAAAGAAGATGGATGAGCTCTTAGAGAATTCATCTCTTAAGAATATTGAATTCATAAAATGTAACCTCGACTCAAAGGTGAGTATCGATAACACTATCGAGTTATTAAAAGAGAAGGTAGATAGGATTGACCTTCTTGTTAATAACGCAGGACTTTTTCTACAAGAGTATACTCAAAATACAGATGGTATTGAGCTTATGTATTTTGTAAATTATCTAGCTCCACTTCTTTTAACAAAAGGTCTCTCGCCCTTACTTGTTGCATCTGGTGGCGCAAGAGTTGTAAATACCTCATCCTTTCAACATTTAAATGTAAAAAAGAGTCAGTTTACACCTGCAACGGTCAATAATTTTAATGCGCTGGAGGTATATAGAGAGTCAAAACTATTTATAACAATGTTAACGAAACAACTGGCAAATGAGTATTCAGATAAATTGATTACTGTTAATTGCTATGATCCAGGAATGGTAAATACAAGTATGACGAAAAATGTCATGGACGGATATGCAGTTTTACGTTTTCTTTATCCATTACTAGGAAAACTTATAAGAACACCTGCAAAAGGTGCTGAGACAGGGGTTTATCTCTCGACATCAAGTGAAATTAAGAACGTAACAGGGCATTACTTCAAGGATAAGAAAACAAAGTCTTTTAATAAGATCGTTGGAAATGAAATCTACAATGACCTTTTAATTAAACGAACTAATGAAGTGCTGAGCTCTTTAAATTAAATTTTTGATAGAAGTAAAAACAAAAATAATATAAAGTGAAATGCGGGACCTATTAAAGAGACATTATTGATGCTCTAAAATAGGTTCAACATAATCAGCTTAACTAAGGATCAACCATCGCTAGAGCCTATACCCAAGAAGATAAAGATCTTAAACGGGAATCGATTATTTTGGCAGCAGAAAAACTTTTAGTTAAAGGAAGTTTTCCACTGCCATCTGTAAATCAAATCATTAGTGAAGCAGGAGTCTCCAAAGGGACTGTGTATCTTTATTTTAAAAGTAAGGAAGAAATATACCTAAGCTTACTCGGTACTTACTTAGACAATTTTGAAAAAGACGTAATTGATAGTTTGAAAAAATCTAATAAAAGTAATTATGTAGATAGCTTGATTCTATCATATATAAACTTTGCTAGAGAAAATCCTAAAGGGGTTTATCTAGCCAGCATCGCCTCTCTAATATTAGAAAATAATCTAACAGATGAAAGTATAATTTTATTTAAGAAACGTATTCGTGAAATTACAGTGAATATGCTTGTAGAAGTAGAGGACATTATAAAAATTAATGATATGGAAAAATTATCTTCGTTATTTTTAGTTTCTTATAATCTCTTCTTAGGATGCTGGCAGCACTGCAATCCACCAGAGCAGGTTGTAAAAGTTTTAAATAATAATAATCTTGAAGACATTCTCTATGACTTTGAAAAAGAGTTTTCTAAGGCCTTTAGAACTTTATGGGCATCCATGTAATGACTTAAAGAACCAAAGCACTGTAATAGTGCTCTGGCTAAGTTCAATTTAATTACGCTTATAAAGAGCAACGATTGTAGCAGAAGCAAGTGAGTTTGCTTTTACCATGTAGCCTGTTAATGCTCCTGAAGCATTCTTTGGAAGGTCTAATTTTTTTGATAGTGCATATACAGTAAACTGGTAGTGATGAACACCGTGACCTTGTGGTGGACATGCTCCTCCAAATCCTTTAAATCCGTAATCATTTTCAATTTGCAAGCTATCCTTTGGTGCAAGGTTCTTAGTTAGGTCTCCTGCTCCTGTTTGAAGGCTTGTGACGTTTTTGGGAATATTTACTAATTGCCAGTGCCACCAACCACTTCCTGTAGGAGCGTCCGGGTCATATACAAATACAGCGTAAGCGACTGTGCCTTTGGGGGCACCTGCCCAAGAAAGCTCTGGAGATGTATTTCCACCACTGCAACCGAAACCTGTAAACTCTTGTGCCTTCGACATGAATTTGTATTGTGAAATCTCTGTACTTGTAAGCTTGAAGTTGCCGGCAAAAGATGTTGCCGTAATAAGAAATGTTGTTAATAAAACTAATACTTTTTGATTTACCTTCATATAATCCTCCTGAGTTGTAATCATTAGGATCATATTAAACACTTCTTTAATGCTACTCTAGATCAGATACGGTCATTGTTTCGCCCTAATCAGTCATTCTCGTTTTTCTAAGCTCTGATGGAGTAATATTGAATAGTTGTTTAAACTTGTCTGTAAAGCGTGATTGAGACTGATAACCACAAAGACCTGCAATTATTCCAATTGGTTCAAGTGTTGTTTGTATGAGATGGAGCCCTAGGCCTAATCTTGCTTGATCTTTAATTTCTTGTAAACTTGTCCCTTCGGACTTTAATTTCCTTCGTAGAGTAGATTCACTAACACCTAGGTTTGAGCAAAGAACATCGAGACCTATATCTTTAGAGAGATCATTACTAATTATTGAATTTATCTCATGACCAAAGCTTGGTGCTTCTGCTACTGAGTTTATGTTCTCAACTCCAGAGTAATACATAAATTGTAGAATCTCTTGCTTGCGCAGAGACCACATTTCAGGGGGAGCAAAATAGGACCATTCTATGAATTGTGTAATAGTCTTTTCTAAATCTAAGGTAATATCTCCTTGTAGCGTATTTCTTGGCTTAACGGATTTATTTTGAATATTATTAAAATCACTGTAATCAAATTCAATCAGCAGTGCCAAATACTCTTCGTCATTTGGAATATTTCTCATATCTAAAGATGAGCTATTAGATAAAAAAACAAAGCTTCCAGCTGGAGCTATGACTTCACTTTGTTTACCAAGCCTTTTTACTCCACTAAGGACAAAAACAAGTAGTGGTCTTATTATAGGAACATTGAAAATATGTTGTTCTTTGACTGAGGAATACACAGAGAAGGGTAAGGGTGTTGTTTGTTTTGAGGATTCTTTTACAGTCTTTATTAAGTTGTTCATAATTTACTATGTATAGAAAATTTAGAAAAGAAAAGTTTATTCTATGATTGTAATGGACAAATATAAGGCACATTGAACATGTGCCATTTTATATTATTCAACTTCTGGAAATACACAAACATACTCAACTTTATCACCACGAAATTTATAACGATTTCTTAGTATTAAAGTTTTTCTTTGAGAATCATCAATCTTGATTTCATATGAGAATTTGATAGTTTTCTTTATTCTTCTTGGAAGTCCAAATGGGTGTCCCATGGAAAACTTTTTAGATGTACTTGTGTAGTAAATCTTATTTTCATCCCAAACATACATTTCTTTATTTTGTGACTTCACTTGTTTTTCTTTAAAAAGATCAACAACATTCACATCCCATAGTGGAGTAAATTTATCTAGAGGTAAATTCATCTCTTTAATTTCTGTTGCATCATACTTCTTTGATACCGTTAGAAAATTACAACCTTTTTGAACTATACTAAATCTAGAGTTCTCTCCAAGTCTTTGTTTATTATTTAAAGATAGAGGAAGAGGGATTTCGTTTAAGTAGAAAAAGTTCTCGAAGCTATTTTTTTTAATTTTACAATTCTTTGCGATGCTCTCTACTTGATAGTCACCACTTAAATCTGGGCAAGATACTGCCGACGTATTTGAAATTAACGTTATAAATAGAAATGGATATAATGACATTTTAAGGAACTTTTCCATATGACTTCTCCTGCAGGTAAATTTAATTTTTTCTACTTATACCGGAGTTTTGAATTATTTCATAAAGGATTGAAATAATTACTTCTAAGAAAGGAGGTAATGATGTTTTAGCTGGATATTTAAGTGTAATTTATTGTTTTATGGACTTGATTGAATCCCAAATAAAACTTTTTACTGGACCCATAGGGGTATTTTTATTTTTGGCCAAGCAAAACGGTGCCTTTCCTTTTCGCATGATTTTGATCTCTATAAGCTCACCTGATTCTAGCTCTTCTTCAATGAGATAGAGTGGCATATAACCATAACCTAGACCTTGAGTAAGGAGTCTTTTCTTAGTGGCCAAGTCAGTTACTGACCACTTGCTTTCTCCTGCTTGGATTCCGGCCTTTCCGATGTCTTCTTTCTTATACTCACCAACAATGATTTGAGTCTTAGTTTCAAGCTCTTTGGCCTTTATATTTGAAGACTTTATTAAAGTAGGGGAAGCGACTGGAAGCATGTTTACTGTATAGACTGGAATGGTTTCTAAAGTAGGATCTTTAACATCTCGCTCAAACGTTATCGCCAAATCAATTTCTTTTGAGTGTAACTTTTCAAAGGGTGTGAGTTTGCTTTCCACAGTTATATATAAGTGAGTTTCTGGAAACTTAAATTTGAGATCTTTAATAAGAGACTCTATTCTTTGGAAGGGAAAAATCTTATCAATACTAATTCTTATGGCCGCTTCAGGTCCATTGCCTAGAGTTTTAATGTATTCTTCAAGTGATCTCGTTTCAGAGAGAATGGACTTTACTCGGTTTAGAACTTCTTCACCTTCGCGAGTGAGCTTTAATCTATATTGAGAGCGATCAAATATCTTTACCTGCCATTCTTCCTCTAGATTTTTGAGGTTGAGGCTGATGGCCGAAGGAGACCTAAGTAATTTCTTAGCGGCACTGGTTAAACTACCAGTTTCATTAATAATCTCAATAATTTGTAGTTGATCTAAGTTCATATCTTGTTCAGTATATCTTAACGTGATCATTAAGACTATGTAATATATTTAAAACATGTTCTGGACGATACTTAGGTAGTTAAATCATAAAGCTTAAGGAGCCATCATGAATAAAGTAAAAGTAGGTTATTTCGCATCAACAGGTTTACTATCTTTAATGTTATCAATGTCTGTTGGAATGTACTTTATAAAGCATTCTGAAATTTCAGCAGTATTTGTAAAATTAGGGTACCCCGCTAATATGGTTTATCCATTAGCTGTAGCAAAAATTTTAGGAATCATTGCCATCTGGAGTCGCAAGTCTAAGACACTTGTTGAGTTTTCCTATGCAGGTTTCTTTTATACTTTTTTATTAGCATTTTATGCTCACGTATCAATTGGTGACGGGCAGGAAGTAGGGGCGCTCGTAGCTCTTGTGTTATTAACGATTTCATACTTTACACAGAAGAAGCATTACAAATAAAAAATAAATAATAAGAAGGAACAATAGCGATGAATCAAAATACTAAAACACTTGCAACCCTTGGTACGTACTTGTGGCCAAAGCAAATTAAAGGACTAAGGATTCGCGTTGTGATCGCTGTTCTAGCTCTTGCTGTGGGAAAGCTTGTAAATATATATATCCCATTTCTACTTAAGGATGCAATTGATGCCCTATCAACTACAGATAAGGTCATCATTTTACCTATCGCTGTCATTATAGCTTATGGGCTTGCACGTATACTAGTTCAAGTCTTTGGCGAAGTTAGAGACTTGGCCTTTATTAAGGTTGCTCAGCATGCCCAAAAAACGATTAGTCTTGAAACGTTTAAGCATCTACATAATCTGTCCCTTGATTTTCATCTGTCTAGAAAAACAGGTGATCTCTCTAGAGTTATTGAAAGAGGAACGAGAGGGATTCAATTTGTTTTAAACTTTATGACCTTTAATATTGTTCCTATTTTGTTAGAAATACTCTTAGTAACGGCTATTATGTTATACAAGTTTGAATGGGTGTATGGGACGATAATCTTTAGCACTATAGCTCTCTATATATTTGTCACATTGGCCGTAACTGAGTGGCGTCTAAAGTTTAGAAGAAAAATGAACACTGAGGAGAGTCGTGCAAACTCTAAGGCGATTGATAGTTTACTAAATTTTGAAACAGTAAAGTACTTTGGAAATGAAGAACATGAATATACTCGTTTTAATAAAAATCTCTTAAGATATGAGACTGCAGCTGTTGCTAGTCAGAAGAGTCTCTCTATTTTGAATCTTGCACAAAAGACTATTATAGGTTCTGGACTTATTTCGATTTTACTTCTTGCAGGTAGGTCAGTTGAGAATGGTTCAATGACTATTGGTGAATTCGTTTTGGTTAACTCATTTTTAATTCAACTCTATCTACCTCTTGATTTCTTAGGGTTTGTTTATAGAGAAATCAAACAAAGCCTTGTTGATATGGATAAAATGTTTGAGTTGATTGATGTGAACCCAAGTATTAAGGATGATCATACTTCCACTGATTTGGAGCTTAAAGGCGGAGTCATAGAGTTTAAGAATGTTAACTTTGGTTACAATAAAGACCGTACAATTCTTAAAAATGTAAACTTTAAAATTAATCCAGGTGAGACGCTTGCAGTTGTTGGTGGTAGTGGGTCAGGAAAATCTACAATACTTAGATTGTTATTTAGATTCTATGATGTGAATGCGGGATCCGTTTTAGTTGATGGAATTGATATAAGAGATGTCTCTCAAGAGTCTCTGCGTTCTGCTATTGGGGTTGTGCCTCAAGACACAGTTCTTTTTAATGATACGATTGGATATAATATTCTTTACGGAAAACCAGGGGCCACTGAAGCAGAGATGAAGGCCGCTGCAAAAGCTGCTCAGGTTGATACATTTATTGATTCACTACCAGATGGGTATGATACCCAAGTAGGAGAGCGTGGACTTAAGCTCTCTGGTGGTGAAAAACAAAGAATGGCCATTGCTAGAACAATTCTCAAGGCCCCTGAGATATTACTTTTTGATGAAGCAACATCCGCTCTAGATTCTCATACTGAGAGAGAGATTCAAAAGTCCTTTGAGAAAGTTTCAAAAGATAAAACGACTATTATCATTGCTCATAGATTATCTACAATAGTTAGAGCAGATCAAATTATTGTTCTAAAGAACGGTGAGATAAGTGAAAGTGGAAACCACTTGGAGCTGTTGAAATTAAATGGTGAGTACGCTTCAATGTGGTCTAAGCAGCAAGAAGTAGATATGCATGAAGAAAAAATTAAAGAGTGTAATGCTGAGTTGGAAACTGTTTAGGTTTGTAGTAAAAGAATTATTTGACTCTTCCCCTAGGGGAGACCATATCCTGTTCTCTGGAGAGATTTAAATGTATAGTATTGGCGAATTTTCTAAGATCACAAGCTTATCTATAAAGGCGATTCATCATTATCAAGAAAAAGGTCTATTGTTACCTAGTCGCATCGATGAAGGTTCTGGGTACCGATTCTTTGGAAGTAATGAAGTTGAGCGCGCTAGAGTCATTACCTATCTCAAGGATATGACTTTTTCTTTATCTGAGATTTTAGAAATTCTTTCTGATTTTGAGGATGAAATTGATTTAGTTGATTTCTTGAGTACAAAGAAATCTGTGATTGAAAAGAAAATTAAACAAATGCAAAACGTGAAGATCTCCCTCGATGCGATTATCGCACGAGAACAGGAGGTAGTTAAAATGATAGAAAAAGGTCAGTTTGAAATTGAAATGAAAGAAACGCAAGAGCAGCTTGTTGCAATTTATGATTGGAAAGGTAGATATGAAGAAACAGGAAAGGCCTTTAAGAAGCTTTTTCGCTCGGCTGGAAGGTACAGTTGTGGCAAAGCCTTTAATCTCTATCATCACGAACAATATGAAGAAGATGACTGTGAGATTTCAACATGTGTTCCTGTAAAAAAACTCTTCAAGGCAGATGGAATCAGAATAGAAAAAATGGGTGGTAAGCAATGTGTCTCATTAATTCATAAGGGACCATATCATGAAATAGGGCGCACCTATAGACGTCTATTAGATCACCTTAAGGCCAATGGAGAAGAATTAGAGCTTCCTCTCTATGAAATCTATATAAAGGGACCAGGAATGATCCTTAAAGGAAATCCTCAAAACTACTTAACTGAAGTGCAAATACCTTTAAAAGAGAAATAATGAAGATTCAAAATGAAATAAGAAAATTAGCAAATAAAGAAATTGCCAAAAAAAGCGCTCGTTTTTCTAAAACAGGAAAGGGAGAGTATGGTTATGGAGATATCTTTCTAGGAGTGAGGACTCCTGTCGTTCGTAAAATGGCAAAAGATAATATTGGATTAAATCTTACTGACGTGAAGAAGCTAATAAAATCTAAGTACCATGAAGAGAGGTTGCTGGGTTTAGTGATTTTAACGAATAAGTACGGAAAAACTAAAAGTGAAGATGAGAAGGAGAGACTTTATCAAATTTACATAAAACACTTTAAATATATTAACTGTTGGGATTTAGTTGATGTGACTTGTCCTCATATCGTTGGTAAGCATTTGATGGATAAAGACAGGTCAATTCTCTATACTTGGGCCAAGTCAAATCACCTGTGGACTAAGAGAATTGCCATGATAACGAACTGGTGGCTTGTTAGAAAAGGAGACCTGAATGAAGTGTATAAAATTTCGGAGATACTCTTAAATGATGAGCACGACCTAATACATAAGGCCGTTGGCTGGATGCTTAGGGAAGCAGCAAAGAAAAATATGGTAAAAACTGAAAAATTCTTAAAAAAGCACTATAAAGATATGCCAAGAACTATGCTTCGTTATGCTATCGAAAAGTTTCCTGAAGTTAAGAGGCAGAGATATTTAAAAGGGCTAGTGTGAGGTCTTTGTCTTTAATTTCAATTGTTTAGTGTTCTCATAAGCCTATAGAATTAGAAAGATTTAAGAGAACTGTAGTCATTACATGACTTGTTGCGCGTTGCGCATTTTCTTGTTATTAATACCTCAAATTAATTTAACAGAGGCCTTAATAATGAAAAAATCATTAACTTTATCAGCATTTATTCTCGTATTATCTTCTATGCCAGCAATGGCCGAATTTAACTCTAGTCTACTTCTCAATGAAGATATTAAAAAATCAATTGGTAACCTACCAAGAGCGATTTCAAAGCTAGAAAATCAATCAAAAAGAGTTACGTATTTTAAGAAAAGAGAATTTGAAAAGTTTTGTGATAACTTATTTGCTATCGATGCCATTACTTCAACGATTGATAATGATGCTAGAAAGTTAAAAAGAGAAATGACTGGTGCTCATAGAAAATCGTATAATACTGTAAATAAATCATTAAAGAAGTTAACAAACTCAGTTCATTATTCACTTTCAAATGCTCGAGTTGAATGTTCGATTAATACAAGAATGAAAGCAAAGGTTGCTAAAAATATTGTTAATTTTGATAAAGTAGAAACTGAATTTAAAGCAGCAAGTAAACAATATAAAAAATCAATAAATATGCACATTAAATTGTACCAAGCATTTGGCGTCACAGATATTTCTGATCTTTCAGGGTTCTATAAAGGAAGAACGCCAATTCTTGATGGTTATAAAAAATGTTCTGTAAATATTGTTGTAAAACAAGACAAGATAAAAACTATTTTGAGTGTTAGAGGAGTGGCAAAAAAGAGATTAACTCGAGATGTTACTGATTTTGTAAACTCAGAAGATAAGTTTAGACTTCATGATTTTAACTTTAATCAAGATTTAGAAACAAGTGCTCTTTGTAGCAAGAATGTTGTCTCAAAACTCTCTATTGATCTTAAAAATAGAAGTGTTTCTAAGGTTACTGTAGGTGTTAAGAGAAATGCTAATGTAGGAGGCTACGCTTCTTTAGTACAATGCTTTCAAACGATTGATGCTGATTTAGATGAGACAACTTGTAATATTAAATAAAACAAAAAAGGGAAGCGGTTGCTTCCCTTTTTTTAAACCTAAGCGTATTGTTCAGATAATATTTGAGCAAGCTCATTATAAATTAATCTCATACGTTTATTAGTCTTTAATTCCCGGTGAGCCGTTAACCAAATAGGTATTGACATAATTTCTTCATGGGGAAGAAGCCTTACGAGATTCTTATTATCTTTTGCTAGGATATTAAGACAAAAGCCTAGGCCTAATCCTTCTTCAATGAGAGAGTAGTTTATGAGGTGTTTGTCAGTCCTTATTGGAAAATTCTCTCTTGTACAGTAAAGACCTTTTTTTGATAATCCATCGATGATTTCTCCTACATTGTCTTGTCCAACTATATCAAACTCTAAAACCTGTTTTAAATCACCGTTGATCATCTTCTTAACTTCTTTAAACCTGGGATATTTTTTAGAAACAAACATTCCAATTTCGAGAGAGCAAACCTTCTTTGTGGTGAGATCTTTTTGATTGGGTCTTACCATTCTTAGGGCTATGTCGGCCTTTCTTTCTAGGAGGTTTTCTACTTCATCAGTGGAACTTATCTCAAAATGCATTTGTGGATACTTCTCCCTGAGTTTAAATATAATGGGAGGCAGTACTTTGAAGGCCACGGTATCACTAGCAGATATTCGTACTGTCCCTGTAAGAATATTCGATTTATCATCAATTATCTTTGAAATATTGAAGGCATTCTCTTGCATTTTTTTGACTTCATTTACTAAGTCCATTCCAAGTTCAGTGATATTGTAACCTCTCGCAGTGCGATCGAATAAGAGCACTCCTAAGTCCATTTCAAGCTGATCTATATGTCTACCTATTGTAGGTTGTGAGCTCTTTAGCGAAACTGCCGCCTTAGAGAGGCTTCCTGTCTCAACCACTTTTAGAAATGATTTTAAGAGATTCCAGTCAGTGTTATTCATAATTGCATACCTCATATTCGGAATTGGTGGCTAGAAAGGACTGTATGTATAATTGTATAATATATCTATACATAAGTGAATAGCGCTTGAGGTTCAAATGAAAAAGACTAATGTTAGAAGAAGAGATTTTATAAAGGTTTTGGGAGTGGGGGGAACAGCGGTTTTATTGCCTTCTGCTCTTAGTGGTTGTAGTGACCGCGAGCTTTTAGGACTTTCTCCTTGGCATGGTCCTCGTAATGATATGGAATTAAGGCTCAAGATCATTTCTTACGGTATATTGGCCCCTAATCCCCATAATAAACAACCTTGGAAAATACAGCTCAAAGAGGGGAATAAGTTTGACCTATTTGTTGACCGAGGTCGACTCTTGCCTGAGACAGATCCCTTCTATAGACAAATACATATAGGACAAGGAACTTTCTTAGAAAATATTCAAATTGCTGCTGCTCACTTTGGGTACCATGCTAAGATCACTTACTTTCCAAAAGGAAATTATTCAAACCAAGCAATTAGTCATCTTCCTGTGGTAGAAGTTAGTCTTTTGAAGTCGTCTCAAACAATGGATTCTTCTTTATTTGAATCAATCTTAAAAAGGCAGTCTAATAAAAGTGTCTATAAAAAGATTAATATTAAGCAGGATGTTTTTGATAAATTTAGCAACTGTATTAATGAGATGGGAATTACTTTCTCATATTCTAAGGATGACAAACAATTAGAAGTTCTTCATAAAATTATGAGTGAAGGCATGACAATAGAAACAGGAAACCATAAAAGGGATATGGAAACCATCAAAATGTTTCGTTTTAATGATCAAGAAGTCAATAAGTATAGAGATGGATTTGGTATTGCTCAGACTGGAAAGTCAGGACTAGTAAAAAAAATAGTAGAAACACTTTTCTTAGATCGGTCATCTACTGAGAAAGATCCCTCATCTTTTGGAAAACAAGCTGTTACTCTCACAACAGATCAAGCAAATTCTGCTAGTGCCTATTGCTGGCTTCTTACTGATCATAATGAAAGGATCGATCAAGTCTTAGTAGGACAGGTCTATAACCGTATAAATTTAATTGCGACAAAACTAGGCCTTGCTATGCATCCTATGAGTCAGGTACTTCAAGAGTATAAAGACATGAGTCATTTGCAAGAAAAGTTCTTAAGGGAGCTTGATATTCCAAAGGGGAAGACAGTTCAAATGTTCTTTCGCTTGGGTAAAGCTGATCCGATTGAACATTCTCCGCGTCGGAAATTAAAGTCTCTTTTAGTTTGATTTATGAAAATTATTAACCTTATTCTAAAAACTAAAAGTGATCACCGACTCCTGATGAAGGAAGCGAAATATCAGTCTTAAAGAAATTAATGAAAACTTTGAGTTCTTCACTTTGGTCTTCAGTTTTCCACGAAGCATAAATTTTAAGTTTAGGAGAGTAGTCTCTTAAGGGTATAAAAGCTAGGTTTGTGGACAATGAAGCCATTCTCTTAGTGGAGAGGATAATTCCTTTATTAATTATTGCTAAGTTCTCACAAGATTCATGAATTTTCTTATAATAGATTTTGACCTTTATATTACTTTGATTAAGTAAAGATAGAAATTCTGATTGAAACCCAAGCTTATCTGCTTTCCCATGGAAAACTAAGGAGTGCCCGACTAGATCTTTTAGCTGTAATGATTTCTTTGTTGAAAGTGGATGTTGTTTATTAACGATAAAGCCCAGTTGTTGGCTTTCTACAACTAATTGTTCTATATCTGATTTCTTAAAATGAGTTTGAGAAAATGCGATATTAATTATTCCCTTGTTCAGTTGGGATAAAATTTTAGAGTCTGACTCTTCACTTATTTCAATTTTAGTATTGGGGAATTGCTCTTTGAAGGAACTGAGCATATGAGGCATAGATGAATGAAAGGCAATTCTATTAAGTCCAATTTTAAGAGTAGCAGACTTATGTTTACTCAGTTTTCTCAACTCACTTTCAAGTAATTCAGAGGCCTTGATGAGCTTCTCTCCCTCTGCCACTAAGTGTACGCCAGCTCCCGTCAATTCTACTTTTCTAGTTGTTCTGGTAAAGAGCTTTATCCCTAGATGATGTTCTAAGTTTGATATCTGTCTCGTAAGGGGAGGTTGCGTAATATTAAGTCTTTCAGCAGCTTTTCTGAAGTTCAGCTCTTGAGCGAGTATTAGAAATGCACGTATTTCTTTCAATTCCATATTGATACCTTTTATGTATTAATATTAGTTCATTAATAGTAATTCAGCAATCCTGACATCTCCTTTATTCTATCATTTTCACTTGAATAGGAGAGTTTATACCATGAAAAAAGACGAACAGAATTACTTTGATCAGGAAAAAGCTAAATCGTATGATGCAAAGTTTTCTAAGATTTCTCTCATGAAAGATACTCTTCATTTACTTTCTACGTTTGTCCTTAGTGATCTTCCTGATGATACTCACATGTTATGCGTTGGAGTAGGAACTGGGCCGGAACTTCTATACATGGCTGAGCATTTTGGATCTTGGAAATTTGATATTATTGAACCATCAGAACCTATGCTCAAAGTCTGTATAGAAAATTGTAAGAGAGCAGGAATAGACTCGCGTTGTAACTTTCATCTAGGTGATTTAGATTCATTTGTTGGAAATAGGAAATATGATGTTGCCACATCCTTTCTTGTTTCTCACTTCATCACTGATTTAAAGCAACGAGTGAATTTTTTCAAGAGTATTAAAGCAAATTTACGATCAGGTGGGCTATTGGTTAACGCTGATTTAACAGGAGATATTAATAGCACACATTTTCAAAGTATTCTTAAAGTTTGGAGAAAGTGTTTACTTTTCACTGGTATGGAAGAGAGTGAAGTAAATAAAATGTGCGCTTCTTTTGGTGTAGATGTCGGAATGATTAAACCAATTGAAGTGGAAGATATGCTTAGAGAGGCTGGATTTGAAGAACCTACTCTTTTTTATCAGGCACTATTTATTCATAGTTGGTTTTCAAAAAGCGTATAGGGGGAAATATATGAGTATTGGCACAATCGAAATTATTATTGAAGTTATCTTTATCGGTGTTGGAGCAACACTTTTTATGGACTTATGGTCATTAGTTTTAAGAAAGATATTTAACATTAAGGGTCTTAATTACGAAATGGTTGGAAGATGGATCGGACATCTTCCAAAAGGTAAGTTTAGGCACCAACGAATTGATCAGGCAAATAAAGTTATAGGTGAAAAATTTATTGGATGGAGTTCTCATTATATAATTGGAATTATTTTTTCTGCTCTTCTTATTTCATTATGGGGAGTAGAGTGGATTTCTTCACCCTCTCTTATTCCTGCTCTTATAATAGGAATTAGTACGGTACTAGCGCCATTTTTAATTCTTCAACCAGCACTAGGTGCGGGAGTATTTGCAAAGAATACACCAAAACCTAATATTGCTAGGTTAAAAAGTATCATGGCCCACACTTCATATGGATTAGGTCTTTATCTTAGTGGTAGATTGTTGTCTGTAATAGTATGAAATTTAAAAAGTTAAGGTTAATTATTATTAATTGCAATTTTTATATTTACATACTTATATGACATTAATATAGAATATAGTTCTGGGAATAGTGGGCCTTTAAACAGGGATGTTTTTTGATGATTAATGGACTAAACCATATAACTCTTTCAGTTTCTGATATTGAAAAAAGTTTCGTATTCTATAAAGATATCTTAGGTATGAAGCCAAAATTTAAATCTTCTAGCACTATCTACTTTGAAGGGAATGGTTTGTGGCTGGCCTTAAGCTTAGATTCTGATACACGAAAAGAATCTCTTGCTGAATATACTCATATAGCATTTGATGTGACTACTAACTCATTTGATTCAATTTCAACTAAAATAAAATCATCCAATATAGAGCTCTTTAAAGAAAATAGTTCAGAAGGGAATTCATTATACTTTCTTGACCCCGATGGACATAAACTTGAAATTCATGTGGGAACTATAAACGATAGGCTGGATTATTATAGGGAGAATAGAAAAGAAGATTACATCTTCTTTGATGAGTTCGATCTAAGACCTGCAAAACTAAGTGAAGCAAAGTTTTTATCTGAACTAGAATTAAGGTCAAAATCCTATTGGGGATACTCTAAAGAGTTTATAGAAGCTTGTAGAGCTTATCTATTCATAGATGATGATTACATTAGTAATTGGCCAGTAATTGTAGCTGAGCATGATAAAAATATTATCGGTTTTCTTTCATTGAAAACAGTAGACTCTGAAAATAGATTGGATAATCTTTGGATTGAACCAAAGTTCATCAATTGTGGTTACGGTAGAAGGTTGTTTGAGCAAGGGATTGTCGAAGCTAAAGCTCTAGGTTGGGAATCTTTTAGATTGGCAGCTGAACCTGGCGCTGTTGCATTTTATGAAAAAATGGGAGCTGTTGTAATTGGTAAAGTTCAATCTCGCCTTAAGAAAGACCTATTCTTGCCTCATATGGAACTGACATTTTCTCAAGTATAAAAGTAATCTATTTCAGATATTCAGATTGAAATACTATTCATAATCATGAAATCTTGCATAATCCAAAGTGTAGTTGTCTTTCTTAGTTGTATCAAGAATATCAACAAACTTGGTGGCCTTAACAAAACTCTCTGTAGGGTATTGATGGCTAGCATGAATAGATTGAGAAAGAACATCTTCAATTCCTGTAAGTGATACAAAGACGAGAATGGCATTCTCTTGAATTTCTTTTAACGCCATACCATAGAGTGGACTTTCTTCAGTGATTTGATGCATGACCGTCCACGAGAGTGAGAACGTTGGATTGTGAGAGGTTACAAGAGGCAGCTTATGGAAACGCCTCATATGCATTCCTTCTTTGGATACGTAGGGAATAAGAGCTGAGACATTTAGGTTCACATCTACGATGTGAGTTTCCCTAGAATTTACCATTCTAAACATGAGAGTGGGAACACCATCAAAGACTGAGACGATTATATTGTCGGTAAAGCTAATGCGTGCACTTGCCTTAGCAAACTTAGCAAAGGCTAAACCAGTCACTATCGCCACATAGAAAATACCTGAGAAGGTGTCAAGAATCACAATAACATGGGCCAGATCAGATTTAGGTAAGTAATGCCCAAAACCAAGCGTGGAACTGGTTTGAAAGGAGAAGACAAAAGCATCCCAGTAAGAGTCTGGGCGAGCATTTACAATTTCTGCACCAATGAAATAGTAGAGAGAGGCAAAGAAGCTATTAATTAAGAGATATGCAATCATGGCCACAAATAAGAACTTGAACCATGAGGATTTAATAACCCAATAGAAAGTATCATGAAAGAGTCCTTTTTGAACTCCTTTCAATTTGATCTTTAGTCTTTTCATTTTAGTAAACCCCGAGGATTACTTTGAAGCTGAGTATGATGCCTTGGTTACTTGAAGTTTATCAAGACCTTCAAAGTTAACACTTTTCTAGTTAGTAAAAATAATTTTACGTCACCTGTATCAATTTCGATAGCATTATTTAATTTCTCGGTTTAACTAATTAGATCTGTTGTTTACTTTTTTATTATATTTCTAAGCTCTTTTATATTATGAATACTATGAACAACCTCAGTAAAGCCTGTGGACCTATCTGATTTAGAGCAGGATCTACTCTCTATTAGATTATAATCATTGGCACCTTGTACTAGAATACCTTCTACAAGCAACGTTTTGGCATTGAATACTGGTGAACCTGAGTTCCCACCATATGTGTCTAAAGTTGTTGTAAATGTATAGGCCCTATTCAATGTCGCAATACCATTGTCTGTTACTATTTTTGGAAGTCCAGACGGATGACCAATTGTAAGTACTCTTGTTCCATTGGATAAGTCTTTCTTGTTACTGAATTTAAGAGGTTCAACTCCTTGTACTCTCTTATGTAATTTAATTATCGCGTAGTCCTGAGTTCTTGTATTGGTTGCATTTCTAAGTTTATGTTTATAGATCTTTACGCATTTATATATTTCTTTGTCTTTAATCACTTCTGTTTTACTTTCAAAATTAAATACCCAACTAAAATCCTTACAGTCCGCTTCAGATTCTATACAATGGCCAGCTGTCATGAGGATATCTGGTGCAATTAAAAAACCTGTACAGTCTGATAGAATATTTTCCTTCGAGAATTTCTCTTCTTCACAGACTTCATTATATTCTTGATGAGAATAGAGATAGAGTTCGATATTTTTTCCATCCTCAGATCTAAGAGTTTCAATTGTTTCATTATCAACCCTTGCTGCAACGGATTTTGCGAGTCTTCTAATTTTTTGATTAGGGTAGTTTTCTACTAATGTTCTATTGTCCTTTCCATTAATGACCGCCAGGGTCTGAAAAGAAAATAAGAGTTGAATAGATAGTATAAACATTGAAACTTTCATTGATATCCTTAAATTAAATTTGTTATTAAAACAATATAGAATATTTAAGTTTCGTTATAGGCAACTGTAGTGTTTACAAGGGATGTCAAAGATTTTGACATAAAGAAGAATGACTACGATTTGATGTAAGTGTTGGGAATCATTCGCTCTAGTTGATTTTTGAAAGAAAACTAAGGACGACAACAGCTTCAAAGATTACTTTGAAGCTGCATATGATCTCTTGGCCACTTGAAGTTTTTGATAACTATCAATTAGCTTCTGATGTTTCTCAAGACCTTCAAAGTTAACACTCGTTTTTGTTAGTCCAAAGAATTTCACTTCACCTGTAACACTACCGATAGCATTGTTTAATCTCTCGGATCCAAACATTCTAGTCAGGTTTACAGTGTAGTCACTAAGTTCAAGCTCTTCATCTAGGGTAATATCAAGAACAGTATTTAGAGCGTGATAGAACTTGATTCTCTCTGTTGAATTATCGTTAAAGTTTAAAAACATTTCGATAGATTCTTTAGCAGGTTCATACTCTTTAAGTGCTAGATAAATAAGACCTTTTAATTCACCAACATTGAGTTGTCCCCAGTTAGTATTTTCGTCAAAGGCCACACCAATTAATTCAGAGATAGGAGTGTAGTAATCAAGCTCAGTTTCTTCTAATGTTTCTACTAGATTTGCTAGCGCTTCATCATCTAAAGAATGAAGGTTTAAAATATCTGCTCTATAAGTATTCGCCTTATTATGATTATCCCAGATGATATCTTCAGTAGGATAAATCTCAGAATAACCTGGAACAAGTATTCTACAAGCTTTAGCGCCTAACTCTTCATAGTCAGCAATATAAACTTCTTTTTCTAGCTCTTTTAAAATTTGCATTAGGTAGTTGTACTCTTCTTCAGTTGTTCCGGCGAAATCCCATTCAGAGAATTCGTAGTCAGATTTATCGCTGAAGAACTTCCACGAGATGATTCCTGTTGAATCAACGAAGTGATCCACAATGTTATTGGGCTCACGAACTTGGAATTGATTAAATGTAGGAGGTGGAACGTCGCTTAGACCTTCAAAACTTCTTCCTTGCATCAACTCAGTTAAACTTCTCTCAAGGGCGACTTCAAATTTAGGATGAGCTCCAAATGAAGCAAAGACACCACCCGTTTTAGGGTTCATTAGTGTTACACACATGACTGGAAATTTACCACCAAGTGAAGCGTCTTTAACAAGAATTGGAAAACCTTGTGCTTCTAGTTTTTCGATACCTTCTAAAATTGTAGGGTATTTTTCTAAAACACTTTTTGGAACTTCCGGGAGAGTCATCTCTTCAAGTATGATTTGATTCTTAACTGCACGTTCAAAGATTTCAGAGAGACATTGTACGCGTGCTTCATAGATTGTATTTCCCGCACTCATTCCGTTACTTACAAATAAGTTTCCGATGAGGTTTGCTGGAATATATACTGTTTCTTTATCTGATTGGCGTTCGTAAGGAAGAGCGCAAATACCACGATCAATATTTCCTGAGTTAGTATCTATTAAGTGTGACGCTCTAAGGTCGCTATTTTCATTATAAATTTCTAGCATTCTCTCATCCATCAAACCTTTTGGAAGAGAATCATCTGAATCTGCTTTAAACCATTTTTCATCTTGATAGTGAACGAAATCACCATTTGAAATTTCTTCACCTAGATAGAAATCGTTATAGAAGTAGTTATTACTAATTCGTTCTAAATATTCACCAAGCGCAGAGCAAAGAGCGGCGTCTTTTGTGGCCCCTTTACCGTTAGTGAAACACATAGGAGAGTCAGCGTCGCGAATATGTACTGACCAAATGTGAGGAACTATATTTCTCCAAGAAGCAATTTCGATATTGATTCCAAGCTTTGAAAGCATGGCTGTCATATTTTCAATTGTATCTTCAAGCGAGAAGTCCTTTCCAAGGATCATCGTCTTAGAACCTTCTTCACTTGAGTTCTCATAGATGAGTCCAGCATCTTTACCTAGTACATTGAGAGTTTCAATTTTAAAGGCAGGGGACTCTTGAATTGTTTTCTTAACTGTACATCTATCAATTGATCTAAGAATTCCCTCGCGGTCTTTCTCAGAAATGCTTTCTGGTAATTCAACTTCTATATGAAAAGTTTGATTGTATCTATTTTCTGGATCAATAATATTATTTTGAGAAAGCTTAATGTCTTCAGTGGGAATGCCACGTGCTTTACAATAAACTTTTACAAAGTAGGCGGCGCATAGAGCTGAAGAGGCCAGGAAATAGTCAAAAGGACTTGGCGCTGTGCCATCACCTTTATAACGAACAGGTTGATCTGTAATGATGCTAAAGTCATCGAAATTAGCTTCAAGCCTAAGGTTATCTAAGAATCGTACATTAATTTTCATAATGACTTATATGCTCGAAATTTAAGAGTTTATACTTAATTTTCTAAAAGAAGGTAAGAATTACATATTTAGTGCGGTGAAACTTGGAAATCTATGAATTGTGTAGACGAAATACCGCTGGGAGGATTATTTTTTTAAAAGATATGTAAAACCTTCAACAATTTCATCTAAGGAGAGTTTGAGGGCAGCGTCGCCAATGGAGAGTTCTACGCGTGAAAATCCAACTGGCTCTTCGCGCCAAACTCCCATACCTAAATCAAAACCATTTTCTTTTGAATCACTCATACGCTCATAGAGTGTCTCTTTCGACTGAGGTAATTCTAAATGCATCATATTTGTTATAACTTTCTCTGGAATCACTTTCACTCCAGGAAGAGTGGCGAGTACTTCTGCAATTTCTTTGGCCTTTAAAACATATTGATCAAATTCTTTCATACGTTTTTCAAAATTCATCTTTGCTGGAATGGCTAAAGGATAGAGCTGAAAGAGATTCCCTCCATGACGTCTTAACCATAGTTTCGCTTTTGAAATAAAATCTTCTGAGCCAAGTAACATAGAACCGGAGGTGGAACCAAATCCTTTGTAAAAAGAAAGGAATAGGGAGTCGAATCCACTTACTATTTCCTTAACTGATTTCTGATAGTAATTCTCACACTCAAATAGACGAGCACCATCGAGGTGTAACTTTATCCCTTGTTCTTTGCAATAAGTTTTCTGAGCTGTAAGTTCATCCCAAGTTGGAAGGTCTCCGCCCAAGTGACGTAGAGGTAGCTCTAGGATTAAACTAGCAACTCTTGAGTTGAGTTCTTGTATATCTTTTAATGTGATCACTTGGTCTTTCTCTCCACATTGTAGAGCTTCTAGTCCATGTAATAACTCATAGGCATCTTCTTCATGTAGCAATATATGACAAGTGGGATGACAGGCAACTTTCATATTCACTAATTCATCACTATAAATACGTAGTGCAATTAATTGTGCCATTACTCCACTGGGCATGAAAATAGCCGCTTCCATACCGGTGAGCTCGGCCACTTCTTCTTCAAATTGGTTTAGAAATTTTCCATTTCCATATTGATCGTAACTAACATCATTAGTTTCGCAGTAATTCGCAAGCTCTTGAAAATGTTCTTGAATTGTTTTTTGGGTATGACCCTGTAGTTTTCTCATGTGAAAAGCGTAACATGATTTTAGGTACGGACGTACCTATTAATGAATAGTTTCAGAAGTTTGTTGATGAATGGAATTGAGCTTATCAAATTCAGCTAACCTTGCTCTCATGATTTTTATTTTTTCTATAGATGCATTTAAAGATTTAATAGCATTCACTTTTGATAGATCGTGGTTTGCTTTCTCTGCGAATGCTTCGAGCAACATTTTTCTCTTTTCATTGAGATTTATATTAACTCCAATTTCTTGTAATTCTTTTTCGCCTGCTTCTAATTTTGTTAAATCCATATGTTCAACTTCTTGTCTTGTTACATTCTTTCTCGCTTCCATTATCATTCCCCTCAACATGTTTGATTAAAAATTGGCTTGAACTGATCTTATAGTGAAACTAAGGTTGGTCCTAGAATCTTAATCATTTTCAATGAGGCTCATTTAGTGGCTAAAGGTTGTGATGAGAAATGCTGAATAACTGGTTAGCTCTTGAATCATGTAAATTCTATTAGTGTCAGAATTGTACAATTAAAGTAGGCGATCTTAAGGTTTCTCAATAGTGAGGGTTTAAAAATCTAATGTAAGAAATCATCTTATTTAGGGTGAATGTTGCGGCGTGTCTTTTTGTTGCTAAATTTTGCTTGTTTGACCCATCTCACATTGATGAATAGTGCGAAGTGGCTTAGCCTAGTTGCTTATTTTAAACGACAAACAAGAAGAGAGTTTATGAATTTATCTAATGATCCAATGCTGCCAAAGTTGAAGTGGGCGCTTGAAGAAATAAAGGCCCAGAATGAAGAAAAGTTCTATGCTTGGAAAATCACGATACAACACTATCAATCCCTACAGACTTTAATGGTTGGTGATGTTGGCAGTGAATTTGAACAATACCAAAATCGCGATGTGCTAGATCATAGTTATCAAATAGATATTTATACTAGGCATAGTGATCCTATCGTGATGGGAAACTCTTCTTTCACTATTGATCCATTAGCTAATTTAGCCCAGCAAGTTAAGAAGACTTATAATAACTCTCTACTTGTTTCAAACAAGCCTTGGGATCTACCTGAAAAACTCAATGGAGAGTTTGACCAAGTTCTCACAACTGATCCCGTTATTGGTGAGAATATTACTAAGGCCCACGGTAAATTGCTTAGAGATATTAATGAGAAGATTAAGACTGTAACTGAAGTTAAAGCAAATAGTGCTGAACTTTTCACTAACTTGAAATCAACCTTCTTTGAAACTTCAATGGGGCTAAGCGGCCAAAAACAAAATTCAGATATTTATTTTGAAATGGCGGTAGAAAAATTACCAACGCCTAATACGCAAGAAGTTTTAAAGTATAAGAAAGCGATTAGTATTGAAGATGCGGATCTTGCGAGATTTATTGATGAGGTGGTTGAGGAAACTTTAAGTATCTCTGAGACTATTGTTCCTAAAACTTGTGATGATAGTACTATCATGGTTGATGGAGAAGTAATCTCAAATCTCTTAAATGACATTGTCCTGCAATTAAATGCGAGCAGAGAGTATGACAAGAGTCCATTCTTTACTAAGGGTGATTCTATTTTAAGCCAAGAGAAATCTTCTGATTCTGATTACATTAATATTACTCTTGATCCAACAGTTCCAGTGATGGCGCTTACGACTCCTTTTACAGCAGAGGGTATGAAGCCAATTAAAGCTGAAATTATAAAAGATGATGTTGTCCTCACACAAATGGTAGGTAACAGAATTGGTCAATATCTAGGTGTTGAACCAAATTATATATCAGGAAATATGTTAGTTAATATTGGGACGAAGACAAAAGAAGAACTTCTAGACTCAGTAGATGAGTGTATTGAAATCATCGCTTTCTCTTCTCTTTTAATTAATGCAAACACTCTCACTTGGAGTAGTGAAATTAAACTTGGAAAACTTTACCGTAAGGGGAAGTTTGCAACAATGCTTAAGGGTGGAGTTGTCTCAGGTTCTATCAAAGAGAACCTTGCTAATTTTAAATTTAGTAATGAAGTTATCAAAGTAAATGAAGTTGCCGGAGGATTTCACGCAGCTTGTGGCTATGTAGGTCCCAATCACATGTTAATCAAATCTGGTGTAAAGGTAGTAGGTGAATAAGATGAAAGGTACAAGAACAAAATTTCCAGCACATTTACAAGAGACTCGTACTCTTATGTCTGAATTACTTGAAATTCTAGAAGGCGGAAGAACAGATGATTGGTATTCATTTGTATGGCTTGAGGAGAAGAAGTCCTTAGGTTCAGTTGCTGCTGTTAATGAAAATACATCTGAATCTCTCGACAGAGGATTGGTTTTTAGAATCTTAGTCGATGGGCAAAACTTTGAGAAATCTACCAATAAATTGGATAGAGCTAGTCTAATCGAAATAGCTACAAAGTTTAGAGCAGAAATGGATGATTCCTATCCTGCAGTTAAAGCTGCAAGTTATCAACCTGTGCCTTGGACGAAAGAAGACTTATCAACTCTTGGAAAAGATATTACTACTCAGTTACCGGAAAATCTAGATCCTAAGACTGAGGTCCACTTCTCTCCTCTGTGTGAAGAAAATCCTTTTGATACTGAAATTCTAACACTCAAAAAACTATGTTCTAGTATGAGAACTGAACTCTTAGAGAAATCTCAAAAACTTGCTAAAGATAATGACAAGTATGAGGAATTGGCAGAAGTCAGATCTATGGGGAGACAAGAAATTATTACTCATGTCTTTATTGACCGTGAAAAGAATATGTCTCAAACACTTCCTATCACTCTTCTTTATTCTATGGGAATGACTAAGACTGGTCAGGTGGGAAGATGTATTTCTGGAGGCCTTGGAGGTCTTGAAGTGGCAGTACATACTGAGAGCGATAAAGAAGAAGTTACTCTACGTCCATTACAACTTTCGATCGCAAAGAAACTTGTTCCTGGACGTTACCAGGTTATTTCCGGACCAGATGTCACTGGTGTGATTGCCCATGAGGCCTTCGGTCACACACAAGAAGGTGATACTTGGATGAAGGGAAGAAGTATTGCTCAAGACTTACACACATCAAAAACGAAAGTGGGTAATGATCAAGCTAGTATTATGAATTACCCAAATATGTTCTCTATGGAAGATCTCTCTCACGGAACAAATGGATCGTACTTCTTCGATCATGAAGGAGAGCTTGGAAGACCTCAGAAAATTCTAGACAAGGGAATACTCTCGAATCCGATGACTGATTTGACGGCTTCTCTAAGACTAAATGTTCCAAGAACTGCCAATGGTAAGCGCGAGAGTTGGAGAAGACCTCTCATGACGAGACAGACAAATACATACTTCACTCCTGGAGATAAAACTCTGAAGGAATTAATTGGTATGGTTAGTGAGGGTTATCTTGCCAAATGGGCCAGCGGGGGAATGGAAGATCCTAAGGGCGGGAGTTTAACTGCTGGTACTTCTTACTTAGAAGAAATTAAAGATGGAAAACTAACTGGTGCTATTTTCCTAGGACCAAGTGGCGGTCACGTGGAACTATCTGATCCAGTTTTCACATTATTAGATAGTATCATTGCAAAGTCTAAATCAGTTCACGCGAGTGATGTTCCTGAAAATAAATTTGGTGGTTGTGGAAAGTACCATAAAGAAGGGGTACCTGCTGGATGTGGTGGACCTTATATTCTATGGGATAGTATTAACTGCGGTTAATTTATTTTAGATCGAACTCATCAAGAATTAAATAATTTGAACCCTCTGTAGATAGGCGACTTTCATAGAGGGTTATTTTTTTGACTTCAAATGCGAGAAGAGTGATATGGTGCTGTTGATCTTTAACCTAACGGGTCCCAGGAATTCTTGCTTTTAAATTCCATTTAATGAAGTCCAATATATCTCTAGGCAAACGAATTCCCAGAAAGAGTCAATTCATAGTGTTGAGCTTATTTATCTATTATCGTTCAGTTCTATGGGAAATATATGGTTTTTTACAAAGGTTTGATTAATGCATGGTGAAACTGAGTACTTCTTTCAATGTCCCTATTGCTGTGAGCAGATTTCTATGTTGTTTGAGGTTTACGGTGGTAATCAGACTTATATTGAGGACTGTGAAGTATGTTGTCGACCCATTGATATTCGCTATACCTGTACCGAGGGTGAGATTACCTCCTTTAGTGCTGAGCGGGCACAATAAGCATTGCGGAAATTTTGAAAAATTAATATAATACTGCTCAACTATAAACTCAATTGACAGTGAATTTCCAATGCAAAGAACGATCAGAAAATCTACCCTTGAAGATGCCTCTTTTATTTATAAATTAATTAATGACCTTGCTGAATATGAGAGAGCTCCTGAACAAGTTAAATTGACTCTAGAGCAACTTAAGCTCGATGGCTTTGGCGACGAACCTCTCTTTGAGTCGATTATCCTCGAACTGGATGAGACTCCCGTGGGAATGGCACTCTTCTACAATAGATATTCTACGTGGAAGGGAAAATCTCTTTATCTTGAAGATCTCTATATCATTCCAGACTTTAGGGGGCATGGCCTGGGAATGATGACTATGAAGTACTTAGCGAATATTGCCGTTGAAACAAATTGTCATCGTTTTGAATGGCAAGTCCTAGATTGGAATGAACCTTCAATTAAATTTTACCAATCGCTCCAAGCAGACTTAGATGGTGAGTGGGTTAACTGTAGGTTAGAAGGTGATCTTATAAAACAATTGGCGCTAAAGTAGGAGAACTTAATCGCACTTGGCACCATCATGAAGAGCATTATTTAACAGATGACAGCCTTTTGAAAGAGAGAGTGAGAGTCTTCTACAGTCACTATGTGTACGCTTGATTTTTACACAATTCCCAATTGAATTCATCATTTGCTTCGACTCCCTGGTCAGTCCCTTCTTACTTTCAATAAAATTCGCAATGAGTGGGCCATAGGTTCCATAATGAACATTGATTTTCCTTAATAGAATATTCTTAATATTTCTTTGTTCTTTTCTAAGTGATGATTCTAATTGTTGTTGGTTCTTATTAATCTGTACCTTCATCGCTTTTCTCTGTGGATCTAAGGAGTGTAAATAAGATCTTATGGGTCGTAAGAACTCTTCTACTTCAGTCTTGGTAAAAAGCCATTTGAATTTCTTTGATAGTAAAGTGGCATCTTTTATTTCTACACCTAATTTCTTTAATCGAGAGTAGGCCATAAACCTTCTGGTTCCTGAGCTATGTAATATTCTTAAGTTTGAGAGAATATCGTAGGCGGTAGCGCCTTGGTGGTTTTTATACGCAGGATTAACACCAAGGGATACGAGGTATTTGACTCCAACAAGACTTCCCGAAAGGGCCTGTACCATCAGAGGTGAGAGATCAAATACTCTGGCCACTTCATTTTTTGTGGCACCTTTTTGCACAAGATAGGATAAGCTCATGGCAATGCCATACTTTTGATTGGGATAGATATCATCTAGGTATTCATTTCCAAAAGATATAGCTGCATTGAAAAATGCGGAGGTACCACTGGCGTTTCTCGAATTGACATCAACTCCACTTTCAATGAGAAATCTTGTCATTTCAAATTGTCCACGACTTACAGCATAGTGTAATAGGGTCCAGCCTAGGAATCTAGGGTCTTTGGAAATGAAATGTAGATCTCCTCCCTTAGTTAAGAGTAATTTTAAGTTGTCCACTCTGCCCTGAATGACAGAGTTAATGACGGCATTATGAATATGTCCTCCCAACTTTTCAGATGAGACTTTTTTCTCTGAATATTTTACAGCTGCATACGTTGTGTAGCGAGAAAGATCTCCTCTTTGTTCCATTGTGGCCAAAATAGATTGTGAAAAGAGAAGAATGATAACAGTTGAGATAAAGGTTTTTGGTGAATTCATCAATACCTCTCTATTTCACGCTATAGAGTACAGTTGAATTGTTAAGAAATTATGTTGAAATGTTTACAGTTCACTTAAAATTTGTAAATTCTCTATCTTACAAATCAATCCTTAGGCATTCCATTACACAATTATAAGAAGACTAAAAATTTAATCTAAATTAAGTCAATTATTCAACTTTATCTAACGATAATAGATCACAGTACTAGTGTTAAATTATTTTTAAATAAAAAGGTGAGAGCGAGATGAACTTATCATTAATAAAGAAAGTACGAATCCTCTCAGGGCTAATAATAGTTATTATTGCCTTAAATTTTATTTTTTCACAAAAAAACAATTACAGAGTTCAAAGTGATATTGCTAGTGTGACTAATATTGGAATCCCTTTGGAGCAAGATATCCTCGAAATGGAAATTAATCTAGGTGATTCCTCTAGAGCTGTCTTAGGTTATCTTAGGACTCAAGATCAAAATTTTGTGGCAAGATTTAATAAGGAAGAAGAAAATTTTGAAAGGAACTATGAATTACTCTTAGAAAAATCTAAGGGGTTACATTCTGATCGTGTTAGTTTATTAGTAGAAACAGTATTCACAAAATATTTAGAGTTTAAAACAATAGGTGATGATTTAATAAAACTCGAAGATAATCAAATCTCAAATATAGCTATACTAAAAGCAGATGTCACTGAAATCGATAATATTCTTAATAATGATTTAAAACCTATTCTTTCCAAAATAAATTCCAAAGAATTGATTATGGCCTTAGAGATGGAAATCAGAATAGATAAATTATTTACAAATGCAGAACTGTATTTAATAGAGCATGATGCAAAGTTAAAGAAAGAAGTTACAAGAACTGAAAGTGAGTTTAGCTTTTGGTACAATAAGTTGAGTGTAAGTATAAACTCTTCAAAGCACCCTGAAGATATAAGTCTTTTCGTTGATAAAATAAATTCCAATTTTTTAGATGCGGTAAAGTTAGTCGATAAGATGATTCTTTTAGAAGACAAGAAAATAGCTTTGTTAACAATTTTAAAACATGATCAAGAAGAAATAGATGGAATTATAGATAATAAATTACAACCTTTCATCTTAAAAAATCTACAGGACTTAAATTTAGATGCATCACACTCGAGTGAATTAAACTCTTTACTTACTTATCTTACAACGGCATTTCTCTTATTTTTTATAGTGTTATTTATTTTCACTGTTCAGAAAAGTATTCTTGATCGACTTTTGGAGATTCGAGATGTAATGGATGTAACCTTACTAGGAGACTACACAAAACGATCGAACGATAAAGGTAATGATGAAATTGGAGACTTATCTAAAACTCTAAATACTCTCTTAGATACGCTTAATTATGTGACGCTGCAAGCAGATAAAATTTCTCAAGGAGATTATAGAGGTAAAGTTATACCAAAATCTGAGGCCGATACTCTTGGATTGTCTCTGCAGAAAATGATTAAGAGTTTACGTAAAGTTTCTTTAGCAGCGGATAAAGTTTCTAAAGGGGACACCTCGGTCTTACTAATTGAACAAAGTGAAGAGGATATTCTCGCTAAATCTTTTAATAAAATGACTAAAACATTAAACGATGCTTCTCGTGAAAATACTAAGGCCTTCACATTAGCAAGATGGCGGGAAAGTTATTCTATAGCGACACAGGGAAATCTCTCTCTTACCGACTATTCTAGTATTCTGCTAGAATTTCTCGCAGAAAAAATGAATGCAGTCATTGGGGTCTTCTATGTACCAAATGGTGAAAAACTCTCTAGTATAGCTAGCATAGGAATTAGCGATAAGGAACATCAACTTTGCGAACTCTCACTTGGAGAAGGCCTCTTAGGACAAGCTGCGAAAGAGAGAAAAACTAAAATATTTACCAATCTTCCTGTTGATTACTTAACAATTATATCTGCTACAGGAAAGCACAATCCTAGTAGTGTGGTTATAGTTCCTCTTGTTTTAAATAATGATCTGTTAGGCATCTTTGAATTGGGTGCTCTCGAAATATATTCTGAGGTTGATCTTGATTGCTTATTACAATTGGTCGATATGATTGCAGTTCATACTAATGCTGCCAAAAATAGAGAATATACAAATAACTTGTTGTTAGAAACACAACAGAAATCTCAACTTTTAAAATCTCAAGATCATGCTCTTAATGTACATGCATTAGTTAGTATTACCGATGTTAATGGGAAAATTACCTATGTGAATGAGAAGTTTTGTGAAATTTCAAAATATACTGAAGAAGAATTGTTAGGAAAAGATCATCGTATATTAAATTCTAGTTTTCATCCAAAGAGTTTTATAAAGAATCTATGGGATACTATTATACAAGGAAATGTATGGCAGGATGAAATTTGTAATAGAGGTAAGTATGGAGATACTTTTTGGGTAGACTCTACCATAGTAGGTTATAAAGATTTAAGTGGCGAGATTACTCAGTTCGTGGCCATTAGTAACGATGTTACGGAGAAGAAATTAGCAGATGAAAATATCAGAAGGGCGATTGACGAAGCTAATAAGGCAAATAAATCTAAGAGTGAATTTCTGGCCAATATGAGCCACGAACTTAGGACTCCTATGAATGCAGTCCTAGGTTATACTCAATTACTTAAAAAAACTTTTAAGAAAAAAGAAGAATTAAGCGAGTATATAGTCGATTTGGACGAGATTGAGTATTCAGGAAAGCATTTACTCTCACTCATTAATGATGTCTTGGATATTTCAAAAATAGAAGCCGGTAAAATGGAAACTAATATTGAAGAATTTGAAGTTGTGAGTGAACTTGAATCCATTGCTAACATTGTTCAACCTTTGGCGACTAAAGGACATAATAAATTCGAATACTTTATTGATAGTGAACTAGATCATATGAATTCCGATGTTACAAAACTTAAACAAATTATCCTGAATTTTTTAAGTAATGCTTTTAAATTTACAAAGGATGGGAAAATAATTCTCAATGCTAAAAAAGTAAATTTTCAAGAAGGACAGGCTCTCTTTGTAGAAGTTATAGATACTGGTATTGGTATGTCTAAAGATCATTTAGATAAGATCTTTGATTCCTTTACTCAGGCAGACTCTTCAATGACTCGCAAATATGGGGGCACTGGATTGGGTCTAAGTATTAGTAAGAAATTTGTGGAAATGCTTGGGGGAGTTATCGAGGCAAAAAGTGTAGAAGGGGTAGGTTCAACTTTCAGTATGACTGTACCTCTAAATTTGGAAAGTGCTATTTTAAATTGGGAAGAAAGACAACCGGAACGCACAAAAGTTCCCTTTACAAAAATATTAGGGAATGAACTTACTATTCTCATTATTGATGATCAGGAAAGAATGCATGATATTACAAGAAAGTCCTTTCAAGATTTTGAATACCGGTTTTTAAGTGCTTATGATGGGGAGACTGGTATTGCAATGGCGAGGGAGCAGCATCCTGATATTATTTTACTTGATATTGAATTTCCAGGTATCAGTGGATGGGACATTTTAAATATTCTCAAAAATGATGAACAACTAGCAGATATTCCAGTCATTATGGCCACTGTCTCAGGTGATAAGAATACCGCCTTCTCACTCGGGGCATCTGGATTTTTACAAAAACCCATTGAGCATGAAGTCTTAGCGAAAGTTTTGGCCAAGTATGGTTGTGAAACCCCTCCCTGTCTTGCACTTGTTGTAGAGGATGAAAAAATAAATCAAGATCTCATGTGTCGTATTTTGAAGAAAGAAGGATGGGCAGTGGATGTCGCAGATAATGGATTAGTTGCCCTTGAAATGATGAAGAAAAAAACTCCGGAGATTATTTTTTTGGACTTGATGATGCCTGAGATGGATGGGTTTTCTTTTCTGGATGAAATTAAGAAACATGCTGAATGGGCAAATATCCCTATAATTGTCGTCACCGCAAAAGAGTTATCTAAAGAAGAGAAACATAAACTTGACCACGGGGTACGAACTTATTTACAAAAAGGAGAGTATTCCATTGATGAATTAGAAGAAGAGTTAATAAGAGTTGCTAACTTTTGCAGGATTAATAAAAATGCAGCCTAGAATTTTACTTATAGAGGATAATGAAACAAATCGTAAACTTGCTATTCGTTTCTTACAGGACGATTACTTTGTCTTGGTTGCAGAGAACGGTCAACAAGGTGTTGAGATTGCTTTAAGTGAAATTCCAGATCTCATCTTAATGGACTTAAGTATGCCGATCATGAATGGCTGGGATGCTACAAGGATTCTTAAACGTGAGAAGAGAACTTTACATATTCCCATTATTGCCCTCTCTGCTCATGTTCTATCTGAACACATGAATAAAGCACTTGAAGCGGGTTGTGATGACTACCAAACCAAGCCTTTCGACTTTGATGAATTGATAACTAAAATTAACTTTTGGCTAAGCAAGCGAGCAGCGTAATGGAAAATACTAAAGTTAAAATTCTTATTATTGATGATAATCAAAAGAATATTCATTTTCTCGCACGTTTCTTTACTAGCGAAGGTTTTGTTTGTACTGAATGTTTAAGTGGTAAAAAAGGGTTAGAATTAATTAAAACTGAAACATTTGATTTGATTCTTCTTGATTATATGATGCCAGAGATGGATGGACTTGAATTTTTAAAAATTTATAGAAAAGATTATCCTATGGCAGATTATCCCGTCATCATGGTCACGGCAAAGGATGATACTGAAACTATTGTTAAGACGCTTGAATCTGGTGCTAATGATTTCATTGGAAAACCTGTCGATTTAGATATAGCACTTGCGAGAGTAAACTCTCTTCTTGGTTGGAGAGTGGCGCAAGAAAATTTAAAGAAAGCTAATCTCGAAATTAAGGAACTCGCCAACGCAAAATCTCGATTTCTCGCTAATATGAGTCATGAAATTAGAACTCCTATGAATTCGATTCTAGGAATGGCCGATCTCTTACTTGATTCTCAATTAACGGGAGAACAAAGGCAATTTGTTCACATGTTCCAACGCTCAGGAGATTCACTGCTGACTATCATTAATGATATCTTGGATATTTCAAAAGTTAATCATGGACTTTTTAATATAGAGAAGTTGCCCTTTGATATTCTTGCACTGATTAACGATCTCGAGTTTATGATGAAAAAGCGAGCAAGTGAGCAGGTCGTTAAATTACATATTGATGTAGATAAAGATATTCCCCAAATAATACTTGGGGATCAAAATAGAATTAAACAAATCCTTGTAAATCTACTTGGGAATGCTATTAAGTTTACCTCCAATGGGGATGTAACTTTTAGTCTGAAGACTGTTTCCGTAGATCGTTATAATTGCACAATACTCTTTGAAATCATTGATTCAGGAATTGGTATTCCCGTCGAAAGACAAGAAGCAGTCTTTGATCGCTTCACTCAAGCTGATGAAAGCACCACAAGGGAGTATGGGGGGACTGGACTGGGTCTTAGTATTTCTAAAGAACTTGTGGAGTTAATGGGAGGGAAATTAGAGCTTACTAGTGTAGAAGGAGAAGGGTCAAACTTCTATTTTAAGATGCCTTTTCAACTCATGAGCAGTATGGGCAAAGAGCTTGTTACTAAGAATAAGAAATTCGAAAGCGTAGTCCTTATTGTTGATGAAAACCAAACTGAGAGATCAACTTTGAAAGAAACCCTGTCAAAGGAATTTGGAACAGTTCTTGAGGCCGGTAGTTGTGAAACGACTATTGAGCTTCTCAACGAATTAAATGCACAAGGAATTGAACCCGCATTTATATTTCTAGATTACCATTTGCCTGATGGGACAGGACAAGAGCTAGCTTTTCAAATTGAGGAAGATTTACAATTTAAAAATTGTCCCATCGCCGTTTTTACTTCGGGGATAGTCGATTCCAAGGAATCTCTTAATAAAGAATCTAAATATATCTCTTACAGTGCTAAGCCTGTTAAAGAGGAAGATATTCTACGTGCTATTGATGAAATACTACTCCTAAAAGAAGTCAAAGACAGCCTGATTTTAATTGTCGATGATGAACCTCATATTTGTGAGATGATCGCACAAATGTTAACTCGCTGGGATATTAAATCTCATTCTGTTAATAGTGTTGCAGATGCTTTAGTTGAATTAAAAAAGAGTTCCTTTGATGTTGTCATAACCGATTATCAAATGCCCACTAAGAGCGGTGTCGACCTTATTAAAGCCGCAGTAAAATTTTCAACAGCATCATTCTTATTGTTATCAGGTTACTTAACGAAAGAGATCATGGCAGATGAGAGTTTAAATATAGATGGATTCATTAAAAAACCTTTCAGTGAGAGAGATTTGTTCTTCAAAATCAAAAATGCTATTAGAGGTAGGGAGATCAAAAAGACTAAGAAAAGAAAAGCTAAAATCTTAATTGTTGAAGATTGTTTAGATAATAGAATTATCACCACTAATTTTCTAAAGAATGAATATGTAACTCTTGTAGAATGTGAAAATGGAAGAGAGGCGATTGATCTCTTTGAGAAGGAAGTCTTTGACCTCATATTGATGGATATTCAAATGCCTGTTCTTGATGGCTATAAGGCCACAGAAATTATTAGGCAAAAGGAGAAGGAGAAGGGAGTTAAATACCCTGTTCCCATAGTTGCGCTTAGTGCTAATGCTTTTGATAGGGATAGACAAAGGAGTTTAGAGGCCGGTTGTAATGATCACCTCACCAAACCCCTTAGAAAGCAATATCTCATTGATTACATCAATGACATTCTTTCTGTTGAAGTTGTTAATCAGAAGAAGTCTGCCTAATCAGAAAGTTCCTTTTCGAACCACTTCTTGTTTCAGAAATGATGTCATTTTGAACCAGAATCTTTTTGCTCGGGCATTTTTGACGTGAATTCAGTACGTTACCGGGGTCCAAAGTTGGCACGAGATGTGCTTATATAGGAGTAAGCTGATTGAAAGGGATCATCATCCCACCTCAACTCACTTCTCTAATTAGTCATGAATATGATTAATTTCCCAAAAAATAATAATCTAAAATTTCTCTTCCTTTTAATCAGCTTAAAACTTTAGGTTAAAATCATTACATATTTGTAAGTTGAGATATGCCACGCTGCATTCGATAATGAGTCATTGAAGAATATGGAAATGATTTCATATTGATTTTTTTGGAGAATGACATGAATACTTACAAAGAGACTTATGAGCAGAAGCTCATGGAGATTATTAATGAAGCCAATAAGAAATCTAATGATAATCAAAGGCCACAAAGTCATATTGAAGATGATTATGTTCCTCTAAATGCTCTGGCCAATTCAAGTAGTAATTTCTTCGCAAAATTCGGAAGTACAAAAGAGATGGCCTATCAAATTTATGAAACAGGAATGAGACAAACTCATAGCGTATTTTAAGATGTTTGCCATACATGAAAGTATTAGAGCTAATGATCATAGAAAATACTTATTATCTTTATTACGAGCATAGACTCGATTCACCCCTTCTTTTCTAGAAGTGTTTCTTTATTCCAATTGATGACCGCATTTCATTTTCTCTTGATTGATATCGCTGATCAAGCAACAACGAAAAATTCTTAGCTAAGTAATAGTTATACTGAAGTGGTATAACAATATTTCCTCTTTTATCACTAGGGTAGTACTGAGCAAAAATGGATAATTGATGCTTCTTAATTGATACCTTTGAACCGAGTTCTATGCTCGCAAACAATTTTGTGTGATCACTACTTCTATTCATTTCAAAATTTAAAAACTGCCAGAGAACAAACCTATCGTAGTGCTGTGAAATTCCAGCTCCTCCCACTGTTTGCAGGGACAGAGAGTCATGACAATTTAAACAATTACGGTTCAAAGAAGCTTTGATTCGCCAACTAAGTTTAGGTAGAACGAATGAGAAAGACGAGAGTGACATGATATCTAGTACTTTCACTTCATATAAACGTAAGTTCTTCTTAGAGTAGTCAATACTAAATTTCAAGTAATCAATATAGGACCATCTGGTGAGACCCTCTTCATTATCGTTAAGACTGTGATAACCCCAAGTATAGGAAAGGACGGAGTGATCCCGTGAACCCAGTTGTTTGTGTAATTCTAATTTTGAAGGAGCATGTATTGCTTTGGGATTAACTTTTGAAGTTAGTTGTGGATAATTTGTTGAACTTTTAACACTCGCCCTTCTTTCATGAACTTCATCAAAGAATACCTGATCTTTCCTACTTAATTGAGCCTTTTTTGAATAGTTAAGACCTTTCATATGATCTATGAGTGCGTCTAGAACTAAGGGGTCTGTTATATTCTTTATTTTTGAATTCCCTCCGAGAGATCTCTTGAAATGTTCTCTCTCAACTGCTTCCATTTTATTAATTTTAAACCGTAATTGTTTTTCAAGTGAGCTTCTATAACTTATTTTCTTTTTTGTTTTAAGGGCTTTAATGGTCTCGATAGGATGTAGCAATAGACTTCCCTCTAAAACTGAGAAGCGCTTATCTACAGCTTCTAGTAGAGTGAGGAGATAATAAGAACAGTTCTTATTAAGAAAGTAGTAGGGGTAACCCGTATTTAGGGAAACTTCCCATAGGTGGTTGATAAAGAATTTAATTTCTTCAGGGGTGAGATTTAAATCATATTCCCAGATCTCTCTACTTTCAGCATTATTATATTGAGCTGCATTTATATAGTAGGGATCAATGTGATAGAAGCCAGTGTAGCCTCCAAAGATCCCGTTGAAGGTATAGGAGATGGGGCCATCTGCAGGATTCACATTGGCAAGAAAGCTAATGGTGTAGTCAAGTAGCCAGTTTCCTTTCTTTCTCTTGAGGCGAAGTAGTGTGTGTCCAAACATTGATGCTGGATTATTGGGATAGGGGCCAGCGTAGAGTAGAGAGAGAGAATGAAGGTTAATTTGCTCTTTCCAAGCTGCTAGCTCTGGACATTTTCTTTGTTTGGCAAAGAGTTTTGGCCAGCGGTTTTGTATTCTTAAAAATCTGGCAGGAAAGGCACATTGCGCTTTTAGTTTAATATGTCCAAAGGACTCATCTGTCTTAAATGCAGCTAGAGCACTCTTAAGTTCTTGCAGCGGGGACTCGCTGCCTAATTTGGAGAAGAAGAAGTTCTCTTCACTTGCTGAACTTTTCCATTTTCCAAAGGAATATTGGTAATGGTATAAACTCAGCCATTCTCTTGAGTAGGCAAAAGTTTTTAATTCATTGGAACTTATATCCGATGAACTAGCGCTTAAGACTTGAGAGAATAATAAATTAGCTAAGAGTACAAGACTGAACAAGGGATTTATCTCGAAGTATGGCCTTATATATATTTAATAAAACACTCTCTGGATTTTTGGACTCAAATACCTCTTTAAATGTGCTCTTCATCTTTCTTGTAAATTGCAGTGCACTCTTAGGATTACAACCAAGCACTTCGTTGAGGGCCATTAGGTATTCACCACTTCCCTTGGCAGCTTCTGCCTTTAATTCATAGTAATTATGTGTAACAAAGTGCAGACTTTTCATTTCATTTTTAACAATCTGATGTCTAGAGCAATTTGAGGTTCCAAGTGTCATTCCAATGGTGGTAGTGGGAAAGAAAATACCATTGGTTGTAACCCTTAAGGCAGAGGATAGTATAGAATTCTTCTTTAAAATGTACCAGCCTGGGCCACAGCCTGAACTGCCATCTTTTGCAGAAGTATTGAAAATGAATAGAAAAGAAAAGAAAATAAAAAGTGGCTTCATTTTTCCTCCAATGAAAAAGTCGACACTCATCATCATATTTTAGCTCTAGACTTATTAGTACTTAAAGAATCCTTAATTTATAGCAAAGTATTATGGTCTATTTCACTCAATTACCCTTATAAATTCAGTCTAAGTCCTATATAATAGCTTAAGTATTATTTTTAAATGAGGTCCTTGTGGTAGATAAAAATTCAAACCTTGTCCTAAGATCAGGTCATACAATTAAAAACCGTTTTGGTAAGTCGGCCATGAGTGAAAATATGGCCACGAACTTTCTACCTAAAGAAAATTTCGTGAATGCTTATTCGGCATGGGCAAATGGTGGAGTAGGACTCTGTATTACCGGCAATGTCATGATTGACCGAGATCACTTAGGTGAATTCAATAATGTTGTTTTAGATGATCAAGTTAAAGACCTCACTCTTTTCTCAAAGTGGGCACAGGCCGGAAAAGCCAATGACACCACTCTTGTTATGCAGCTTAATCACCCAGGTAAGCAAACTCCCAAGTTTCTCACAAATGTTCCTGTGGCTCCATCAGCGATTAGTTTTCCACCTCCTATGTCTTCAATGTTTAATACTCCAAGAGAATTAACTGAGGATGAAATTGTTGATATCGTTAAGAAGTTTGCTACCGCCTCCATATTGGCAAAAGAAGCTGGCTTTGATGGTGTGCAAATTCACGGAGCCCATGGATATCTTGTTAGTCAATTTCTCTCAGGTAAACATAATCAAAGAAGTGATCGTTGGGGCGGAAGTTTAGAAAATAGAATGAGATTTCTAATGGAGATTTATAAGGAAATTAGAAAAGCTGTAGGTGTGAAATTCATTGTAGGAGTTAAATTAAATTCCGCTGATTTTCAAAAAGGTGGCTTTACAGAAGAAGAGTCTATGGAAGTCGTGAAAACCCTTGATAAATTAGGAATGGACTTTATAGAAATCTCTGGAGGAACTTACGAAGTAAGTGCCATGATGGGTAAAGAAATCAAGAAAGATAAATCAAAAAAAGAAAGCACTCAAAAAAGAGAAGCTTACTTTATTAACTACGCCAGAAAAATTAATGAATTCATTGAAACACCGCTCATGGTTACCGGTGGATTTAGAACCAGTGAAACTATCAAGGAAGCTCTAGGAAGTGGACATGTTGATATTGTGGGTATGGGTAGACCTTATACAGTTTATCCTGACCTCGCGAATCGCTTTATTAAAGATGAGGGTTTCGTTTTAGAAATAGCCCCCAAGAAAACAGGGATAAAGATTTTAGATGCGGCCATTCCATTAGAGATTACTTGGTATACGCAGCAAATTCACCGCTTAGGTAAGAAAAAGAGTCCAAGACCTAATCGAAATGTCTGGCTCTCGTTAGTTGAAACAATCTTTGAGCTTGGAACTCAGGGGTTAAAGAGGACGAGAGGTTAGAGAATGTCATTTGATAAAACTTATTTTGAAGGGGAACTTATTGATCTCTCTGTCGTATCTGATTTTGAAAATATGGAATTTATTGAATGCCAATTTACTTCTCTGGATTTAACTGGCTTTTCTTTTAAATTTTCAAAATTAATTGAATGTCATTTTACAAAGTGCAATCTTAGCAATGCTAACATGGCAAATACTAGTCTGCGTGATGTTCAATTTATAGATAGCAAGTTACTCGGAATAAATTGGAGTGTGGCCCAAACAACTTTTCAGCTATCTTTTCTTAGATCTATTCTAGATCTATGTGTTTTTCAAGGACTAGATTTAGTTGCGGCCAAATTCATAGAAAGCAGTTTAAAAGAAGTGGACTTCTCAGATAGTAAACTAATGAAAGCGAGCTTTGCTGAAACTGATCTCTTAAATACAATTTTTAATAACTCAAATCTGGCAAAAGCCGATTTAAGAGGGGCACTGAATTATTACTTAGAGCCAGAGTTTACGGTCATTAAGAATGCTCGCTTTAGTATGCCCGAGGCGATGGGTTTATTTAAAGGTCTTGGAATTATTGTCGAATAAATAGTATAAATTAATTTATAAATTAAAGCTCTTTGCTATAATCATTTATGGGTAAAATTAACAACGATTTCTACGATACATTAAATGAATTATGGTATCAGGGTGATAGTCATCCAATCTCACTTTTAAGGCAAGAATCGATACTCAAAAATGTCTGGGTGAGTGATATTTTAGTGCAATTATTTTCGCATATTGAAAACTCTCAAGTAAAAGTTCTAGACTTGGCCTGCGGTGGAGGTTTTCTTTCCAACCACCTCTCAAGTGAGCATTACCAAGTAAGTGCGGTGGATATTTCTCCCAACTCTCTCGCAATTGCTAAGAAATATGATGAATCCAAGAAGGTACAATATATAGAATCAAGTATTGAGAAATTACCTTTTGAAAATGAGTCATTTGATGTGGTCTTTCTCATGGATGTTTTGGAACACCTAGATGATCCAAAAATTGCTTTAAAAGAAGCAGCTCGAGTCACCAAGAAAAATGGTTTCATCTTCTATCATACTTTTAATAGAACCTTTTTAGCCTATCTCTTGGCGGTAAAAGCTCTCGAAGTTATTTTACCCAATGCCCCTAAGAATATTCACAGCTATGATCACTTTATTAAACCAAGTGAGTTATTCGAATACTTAGGTGAACTTGATTTAAAAAATATTGAAACTTCTGGACTAGGTCCAAACTTTCTCAATATTGCGTTTTGGAGTTCACTTTTTAGGCGGAGAGTTTCTAAGAACTTCAAGTTTGAACTTAAGAAGTCTTTTCAACTAGGGTACTTGGGATATGCACAGAAGAATAATTAAGTTAGAACTAAAATAAGTATTAAAGGATAAATGATGAGTTTAGATGCTATTGGAATTATAAGTGCAGATCTACAGAAGTCAGTTGAATTCTACAAACTACTGGGAATTGAATTAAAAGAAGCTGGAGGCGCTGAACACTTAGAGGGAAAGACAGAGACTGGTCTTCGTATTATGATCGACTCTGTCGAACTGATGAAAAAAATTAATCCGCAATGGATAAAGCCTATAGGCGTGGGAATTGTTCTCTGTTTCAAACAAGAGAGTGCAAACACCGTCAATGAGCTCTATGCAAAAATAGTAGAGAGTGGTTTTAAAAGTTCCAAAGAACCTTGGGACGCCTTTTGGGGGCAACGTTATTCATCAGTGCTTGATCCAGATGGAAATCAAATTGATCTATTTGCTGAACTCTAGCCATCTTCATCTTTGAGTTTTACCATTTTATTGTGATTACCATATTGGGTATAATTGATTTTATCTTCAGTTATCTCATGAATTTTTCTAAGTATAGAGGAAATTTTGTCAATAGAATTCTTCGCCTTTTGAAGCTCTTTATTATCTTCTGACTGTTCTGAAATAATGGCCATTACTAGGCATAGAGGAGTATTGATTTCGTGATTATAAGTCACAATCATAGCATTTATGCTCTCTACTTCTCTTAGGCTAAGAGATTTCTTATAGAGATCTGTAAGTTTTAGTTGGGAGCGTATTCTTGAGAGGGCAATATTAATATTAGCAGGCTTTGTTATATAGTCATTAGCGCCGAGGTCAAGAGCTTCTATGGTATTTTCTTCTTCAGTTACAGATGTGACCATAATTATAGGAAGTTCAAAGGGGCTATATCTTTGGCGAATACTCTTTAAAACTCCTATTCCAGAAATCCCTGGCATGATTATATCTAAGAGTATGAGATCAGCAGTATCTCCTAAGAGATAGGAAATACAAGCCTCTCCGTCTTCAAGTTCGACGGTTTTAAATCCTTTCTTTTTAAGCTTCTTTGCTAGTGTTGAACGACTAATTTTGTCATCATCAACAATGAGAATTTTCTTTGCCATACAACTTCTTTCTCCATTTGGTATTGAAATCAGTATACCAATGTCCAACTAAGCAAGTATTTATCATTCTACAATTTAACCTTAATAAAATGACCATCAAATTGAACTTGAATTATGGAAACTTTTGTAAGTTTCTGTATACTATTGAATAAGTACTTATTTTCTTCTTTATTATCAGGAACCCCATGATTAAATCCTTTTTATTAGTTCTCTTGCTCGTACTCACAAGCTGTTCTTCGTCTCCAGTTCTCTATCCAAATAAGCGATATGAGAAAGTTGGTAAAGCTATTGCCGATGGTGATATAGATAAATGTATGGGCAAGGCCGATAAATTTCTAGCCTCAAAGAAAGGGAAGAAGATCCTAAAAGGCGCAGGAAAGGGATCTATTATTGGTGGGGTTGTGGGGGTAGTTACTGGAGCACTATCTGGAAATATAGTTCGAGGTGCCACCCATGGTGCGGCCATAGGTGCTGCTGCAGGAGGCGCCAGTGCCGGTGTAAGTAGAGACCAATTAAGAGAATCTTTTGTCAATCGCTGTCTTAGAAGAAAAGGTTATGAAGTCATTGGTTGGGAATAAAAAAATAATTTCTCTCTCTAATTAATCCTTCTTCATACTATATTCACACTCTTCAATCAAAATATTCTCATGGTGAATGATATGGAAAGTAACGTATTTTCTTTAAAATTTAATAAAGAAGCTGAACTGAACTTTAAAGTCTTCGCTCAACTTGTGATGAAGAGTGAGGTGGAGAAAGCAACTCGAATGCTGAGAGATCTCTTAGAGGTAGGCTATGATGAAGCTTCTGAATTAACTGGTAAAGTCTTTGAAAACTACAATGATAATCCCAATTCACTCATGGAGATGATGCAAGTGAGGGAATTATTAAATACTGGTAAGAATAATGATGCATTAGTGATCGTTCAAAAACTCTTTGGTGCTTCTGGACTCGTAAGTGTAAATATTCTAGAAAAAATGAAAGCACAATTACAAAATTGAGATTAACTATTCCTTATTAATTAGTTATACTAAAGTTAGTAGGACCAACTAGTAGGATTAGATAATGAGTGATGCGAAGAACATTAAAATTTGGATAGATGCAGATGCCTGTCCAAAAATGGTGAAAGAAGTTATTTTCAAAGCATCCTTTCGTTTACAATTACCGGTATGCCTAGTGGCCAACAGTTATATGTCTGTTCCCCCAGAATCTCTCATAACTTCTATTCAAGTGGATAAAGGTGCTGATGTGGCAGATTTCTATATTGTGGAACATGTAGGGATTAATGACCTTGTGATCACGGCTGATATTCCTCTCGCCGCTCTCGTGGTAGAAAAGAATGCTACAGCAATTAATCCTCGCGGAGAGCTCTATACAGAGGAAAACGTGAAAGAGAGACTTTCCATGAGAGACTTCATGCAAGATTTGCGCGATTCTGGTGTTAATACTGGTGGACCAGCTCCCTTTGGATTAAAAGATAAAGAGAGGTTTGCTAACTCTTTCAATAAAATTCTCACCAAAATGTTGAAATAATAACTGTTTTCTATCGTTTCCTTTTTTCCTGAGTATTGACTTTGTGTCAAAACTTTGGAAATATGCAGCTAATTCGAGCACAACTTCTTTATAAATTATTATCGCTACTAGTGCTTGGATTTGGTAGAGATAATTTATTTATAGGATTAGTATGTCTGATTTCAAGTCACTGAATTTATTGCCTTCAATTTTTAAAGCCGTATCAAGTAAAGGTTATACAACACCAACTCCCATTCAGGCCCAGGCCATTCCTCACTTATTAGAGGGAAGTGATCTCTTAGGGATTGCGCAAACGGGAACGGGAAAAACTGCGGCATTCTCATTACCTATCATCCATAGAATAGGTTCTATTAAAATTAAAACAAAACCAGGTAGAGTGAGAGTCTTAATTCTTACGCCTACTAGAGAGCTTGCATCTCAAATCGACGAGAATATTAGGTCTTATAGTGTAGGTCTAAATATTAAGAGTTCTGTGATATTTGGTGGAGTTGGAAAACGTCCACAAGTCCAAGCGATTGCTAAAGGAATTGATATCATGGTGGCGACTCCTGGTCGTCTATTAGACCTTATGAATGAAGGTCATGTAAGATACGATCAACTAGAAGTCTTTGTTTTAGATGAAGCTGATAGAATGTTAGATATGGGATTCATTAGAGATATTAAGAAAATTATTTCTAAACTTCCAAAGCGCAGACAAACATTACTTTTCTCAGCAACTATGCCTGATAGTATTGCAAGTTTAGCCACTTCTCTTTTAAATAATCCAAAGAGAGTTGAAGTGACTCCACAGGCGACAACTGTAGAGAAAATCGATCAGCGAGTTAACCTCGTTGATAAATCAAATAAGAATCATCTTTTAAAAAGTATCTTGGAAGATGAGAGCATAAAAAGTGTTCTCGTTTTTACTCGTACTAAACATGGTGCCAATAGAGTCGTAAAACACCTCGATAAGGCGTCCATTACAGCAGCTGCCATTCATGGTAATAAGTCTCAAAGCGCAAGAGAGCGTGCCCTTGGTAGCTTTAGATCAGGAAACCTTCGAGTACTTGTAGCAACTGATATTGCTTCTAGAGGAATTGACGTTGATCATGTAACTCATGTTATAAATTTTGATCTTCCAGTAGACGCTGAAAGCTATGTCCATAGAATTGGACGAACTGCAAGAGCAGGACGTGAAGGTGTAGCGATTTCTTTTTGCGATGATAGTGAATTAAAACTTCTTAGAAGTATTGAAAAATTCATCAAGATAAGAGTTCCTGTTGATAAAGAGCATGCTTTTCATGGTGTAGCACCAAGCCCTAAGGAAAAACATCTAGATGCTAGGCCTCAAACTAGAGATACTAAGAAGCCTGGTAACTCTCAAAAGAAACCTTTTAGAGGACCACGCAGAAGAAAAACTATGACTAAGAAACCTGCAGCATCTAACTAATATACAAAGCTAGGGCAGTAGTTGAAAGTTTTCATAAAAATCATATTCATATTATTTCTCATGCAAGCGAATGTCTTTGCAGAATCAAGTTGTGCAACTAAATGGCGCAACTTAGGTTCTATGAGTCATTCGTTACAAAGATATTTAAGAGTCAAGAATATCTGTCATGATGAATTAAAACACAAACTCAATATCATTACTCAGAAAGGTCACGTTGCTCTAACTTATAAAATGGCGAGGATTTGGCTCTTTCACAGGCTAGATAATGTAAATGGTATGGTCTGTTCATTCTATTCTCCTGCCGACTGCAAACCCTATAGCGAAAAGAGACAAGGGGAAGGTTTTAATCTCAATACTGAGCATACTTGGCCTCAGTCTCAGGGAGCAAAAGAGCTACCAGCTAATAGTGATCTACACCACCTGTTTGTCACTTCAAAGTTAACAAATAGTAAGAGAGCTAACCTTCCTTTTTGTAAAGTTGAATCTGAATTCTGGTCCCATGGAGGCAGTCTTCAAGGGATTGATATGTACAGTCAGGATTGTTTTGAACCAGTAGATAAAAGTAAAGGTGATGTTGCAAGGGCGCTATTCTATTTTTCTGTTCGTTATGATTATGAAATTGAAAGTGATGTGGAAGTCGTGCTCAAACAATGGCACAAGAAATTTCCAGTAACGAGTGCCAATAAAATTAGAAATTCACAAATATTAGACCTACAGGGAAATTCTAATCCCTTTATAGAATATCCTCAGCTCGTAGGGCTCATAAGAGATTTCTAAGTGAGAATTGACCATGATAGAAGGTAAATTAAAGAATTTATTATGCAAAGAACAAATCAGTGATTTATTTCATTCTTACAAAGAGAACACTCCATATTTTACAAATCAATTAGCTGCGGGGGTTAGTGAATTAACTTCTCTTCCACTGCTTAAGTCATTAGATGAGCTTTTAAATATATGGCCTAGGGAAATTGATGTTCATCTCCCTGACGCTCAAGATGAAATAAGCTCAATTAAAACGACTTCAACTGAAGCTAAGCAATTTCATAATAACAAAATGGCTCTGCTTTTTAATGATGCCAATCTGCAGTCATCTATTCTTACGGAATGGTTAGAAACGCTTCGAATAGAAATGGGATTTTCTTCCATGACTCATTCTCGTTGTTTAATTTATTCAACTCCTAAAGATGGGGGAACTGCTGCTCACTTTGATCAGAATGTGAATATTGTTCTACAAGTACACGGTGAAAAGAAGTGGTGGATAGCGCCCAATAAAAGTATTGAAAATCCTCTTACAAGACATACAGCAGGCCTTGAGTGTGATCCTGAATTAGAAAGTTATGCCATGGAAGCTTTTCCTGACTCTATGCCAAGTGATGCAGAGGAGTTTACGCTTACACCTGGTTCGTTACTATTTGTTCCTAGAGGAGCGTGGCATAAAACTCATGCAAATGAAGATAGTCTTGCCCTAAACTTCACTTATAGCGTTCCTGCTTGGATTGACATGCTAAGCGCTGCTATTAGAGGAAGGTTAATTCAATCAACGCAGTGGCGTGCAAGTGTTGATGGTCTAAATAATAAAATGGATACTCAGAAATCTGTGGAAGACTTTAGTTTATTGCTACATTCACTGGCACAAGATATGCCAAATTGGAATGCAGAACAAATTCTCTCCATTATTGAAGGGGAGCTTCCATCATAGACTCTACTAAATCTGTAACGATTATCGGAGCAGGTCCTTCCGGACTCTTTAGTTCTTTTCTTCTCTTGCAAGCAGGTTTCTCTGTTGCTCTCTATGATCAAATGTCAGGAGTGGGAAAGAAGTTTCTAGTGGCCGGTAATGGTGGCCTTAATTTAACACACAGTGAAGAGTTAGATACTTTTAGTGAAAAGTACGGAAATAATAAAGACTTTTTTAGATCATTACTTACAGAATTCTCTCCAACTGATTTGCGTAAATGGTGTCAACTCTTGGGAGTTGAAACTTTTGTAGGTTCTAGTGGAAGAGTTTTCCCAAAGGAGCTAAAGGCGGCGCAAATGCTTCGCTCGTGGCTAAATATCTTAAAAGAAAATAAAAACTTCTCGCTCCATTTAAAACATAAATTAGTTTCCATTGAGAAGAATGGAAATATGACTTTTTCTCATATTAATAAAGACCAAGAAGAAAGAGAGATTAACCTACAAGTTGATAATATTATTCTCTGCCTCGGTGGTGCAAGCTGGTCTAAAACTGGCTCTGATGGTTTATGGACTAAATCACTAGCAAATTTAGACATGACATTGACAGATTTTTCATCAATGAATTGTGGCTATAATATTTCATGGTCAGATGGTTTCAAAGAAGGTTTTGAAACCGACTACATTAAAAATATCTCTCTCTCTCAGGGGAAGAATAAAGTTCATGGTGAGGTGATGCTCACAAACTACGGAATTGAGGGAGGAGCAGTCTATGCTCTGAGTGCAGCTATAAATAAGCAAATTTCATCTAGGGGAGAGTCTAAAATCTTTCTTGATTTAAAACCAGATCTTAGCTTAGAAAATATAAAAGCAAAATTAAAGAAACCTAGAAATAAGAATTCCATGTCTAATCACCTAAGAAAAGTTCTTGGAATTAAAGGTGTGAGTTATAAATTACTAAAAGAGCAGACTTCAAAGAGTGAATTTGAAAATGTTGAAGTGCTTGCAGGGAAAATTAAAAAACTTTCTATTACACTATCTAGTGCTAGACCCATTGATGAAGCGATCTCAACTTCTGGTGGCGTTAAATTTTCTAACCTCGACCAGGATCTCTTACTTAAAGATTGTGAATCTTCGATTTACTTAATGGGAGAAATGTTGGACTGGGAAGCACCCACGGGAGGATACCTCTTGCAAGGTTGTTTCTCTATGGCCTTCCATGTGGTGAATTGTCTAATTAGAGCTCATTCGATTTCATAAATTCGCGCAAAATAGTCGTGGCGTAACATCCTGTTGGTAGAATAAAACTAAAGTCGATAAAGTTATCACCTTTAGTCATCTTAAATTCTCCAGGAAAGATTCGCGCGATTCTTCTAGCGCCGACAATTCCCTTTTGCTTTAAGATCTCCATCTCAATACCTTCATCATTTAATATGGATTGTTCTCTCTCAAGTGCTATAAGCTCTGGAGTTGAAACTTTGTAACCAAACATAGGTCCTGTGTAAGAGATTTCTCTTTGGGTAAATTCGTTTACATGTTCTTTAGTTGGATCAAAGGGAAAAGGTCTCTGCCCTTCATTTGTTTGTAACAAATCACCCTCAATGAGTTCAGTAAATATTCCATCTTCAATTCTAGAGTTTAACCATCTATTAAAGAGCTGTGACTGATAAGCCGAAATGAGAAGTTTCTTCATGAAGTGGCTTTTGACTTTTTTCTCTCCAAGAATCATCAACTTTCCATTCTCTCCATTATCTCCCTTAGATCCAAATCTCTGGGGCCCGTAGTAATTGGGAAAACCTTTCTCTTTTAATTCCTGGTAAATTTTCTCTGCATTTTCAAAGGCATTATCATTGACTTGTCTTAGACGAATATGAAAACGATTCCCTATGAGGTGACCGAGCTTTAATTTATTAGAATGTTTTGAAACTTCTAGAATTTCTAATTCAGGACAGGCCTCACTTAATTCACTTTGCACTTCTTCTAGACTTTTAGTCGCACCCAGAGAAAGTGAGAACCACTGAGTGGTGATGGCATTTCTATCTTTAAGTCCGGCATGTCCAATGTCTTTCTCTGTTATTTTAAAACATTGTCTTAAGGATTTTACGACATCTTTAGTATTTAAGTTTGCTCTTTTAATGAGCAAGTAGACATGTTGTCCGGTGTTGGTTGGAAGGTAGAGGGGAACTTCTTCCACTTGGAAGTCACTTGCTTCCATTTTTATGACGCCGCCAGTCTTTAATTGCTTAGAAGTGATGTAGTTTAGATCCATTTTTCCAACTTAATTGCTAAAAGCTTTATAATAAGCCTCAATATAGCCCTTATTTTAAAGAAATACTTGTGAAAGTTTGTTATCTTGAGGGCGAATTTATCCTAGGAAGAGAATATGAGTAAGAGTTGCTGCCAAGCTAAGGGCGAAGATTTAAAACTATTGGCACAAAAACAAAAGAAAGTTCTGTGGGCAGTGTTGATCATTAATGCGGCCATGTTCTTTGTTGAATATATTTCAGGTTTTCTTTCCAATTCACAGGCCCTCATGGCCGATTCTCTAGATATGCTAGGAGACTCATTTGCTTATGCCACAAGTCTATTTGTGATTGGTGGTACTCTTCGCTCTAAAGTTAAGGCCTCTCAGTTTAAAGCGCTTCTTATGGTGATTTTAGGAGTTTCAGTCTTTTTAAGAGTAGGGTATAGATTTATTTATAATCTTCCACCAGTAGTAAGTACAATGACTGTCATTGGAGTTATTGCTCTAGTGGCAAACCTCTGTTGTCTCTTTCTTCTAACAAGACATAAAGATGATGATATTAACTTTAGTTCAGTTTGGATTTGTTCAAGAAATGATATTATTGCCAATACACTTGTATTAGTGGCCGCTTACTTAGTGCACATTCTTCATAGCCCCATTCCTGATTTAGTTGTGGGACTAGTTGTGACATGGCTCTTTTTGAAATCGGCCTTCAGTATTTTAGCTGAGAGTAAGAAGCAGTTGCAAGAAGCTCCTGCAGAAGTTTCTTAGAGCTCTCTTAAAACTTTATTCCCGTTTTTGGACAAGTAAACTCTTCAAGAGCTTTTATATATTCGCCCTCAAATTCTTCGAGAGGGCGATCTGCAATTTCTGTAAATTTAGATTTCTTAATTTCATCAATTATATCAAAAGGTAGATACTGAGTTAAGGCACTCATTCCTTCTGGAAGAGCTCGTTTAAGCGCACCAAAGGCACGACAATAACCAAAGGCCTCATCTTGTCTCTTATACCCTTCAAAAAAAGCCGCCACAATCTCTGCTTTCTCTTCTATCGTTAGTAGTTCCGTACTTCCTAAGACTTCTCCCCAAGAGTCCATGAAGGGACCAACGGGAATGAGAAACTGTGAGGATTTTCTTAAACACCTCGGTTGTCGCATGGACATATGACGATGATTCTCTTTAGAAGCAAATTCCTTATTTACACTTCCCGTATAAACAAGAATAGGATCGTAGAACTCACTGATTTCTAGACCTAGTTTAAAAATCTTCTTACAAAATGGATCCTCTTCATTCATATTCCACTGAACCATCACACGGTCAAGGTCCCCAAAGTTGTGGGCCATGAGAGGTGCAGTTCTTAAGAAGTTAATATGATCTCGATCTTCTCTTAGTTGAATAAGAAGACTTTGTTCTTTTTCAATTTCAGCGAGGATCACATCAGCAACTTCTTGTGCCAGAGTGGCTTCCTTATGTTTTACCAGAGCGCAATAAGCTCCAATCGCCACACTTAGCCAAGTTCCTTCATGAGTACTAAGCACTTCATTATTCTTTCTATTATATGATTTTCTATTGGTGACTTGTTGAAAGTCCCATTTCCAAGAATCAATAGTTATGCGGGCCATCTTTTCAATATGTTTTTTTATCGCTTTATTCTTCCACAGACCTTCACGAATTTGATTGTCCACATCTGTAGGAACAAAAGTTCCCGCAGTAGACCAATGAGCGGCCATGCAGATATGAAAGTATTCGCTGAGATTAATATTAGAGAGTGCCTTTAGGTTCTTCTTATAGAATCTAAGTTTCTCTAGGTAGGCCCTTTGTTCTCCGGTGCTATTAAGTTCACCTTGAAAGAGAAAGGGCGCCGTATTTTCCACGTGCTTTAAGAGAATATTGGGAGCTATCCCGTCTAGTTCAAAACCTGATTTTAATTTTTTCTTTGCCATGAAATCTTCTAACATACCGATAATTGATCGAGAAGTAGGATGTTTAATTTACAGGGATGATGAAAATTATTTAGATTCTGATATACTCGGCACCTATGAAAAAGATCCTAATCAGCCTATTTCTCATCGGTTACTCCTGTATAAGTTATGCAAATAACTTGGAGCGTTTTCTAGAGACATCCAGCTCTAGCTTGAGCCTTTTAGGTGAAAGTCACATGGATGATGAATCTAGGGAAACTCTCGCTGACACCCTTGTTATTTACAAGGTGAATGGGGGAGTCAATTTAGCTCTAGAGATGATTGAATCAAATCATCAATATTTATTGGATAACTTCTCCAAAGAGCTCGCTGGCTCTACAGCTGATCTTATTGAGTACCTAGATATTAGATGGGGATATAATACCAGTAGCTACATGTATCTCATCGAGCAGGCACGTACATTAAAATTAAAACTTCTCGCCATCGATCTCTCTAAGAATTTATGGCCGGCCGAAACTACGATTTTTCCAGTATTACCTGATATTTCAAAAGTTAGGGCAGCCAGGGAAGCGCATATGGCCAAAATTCTCTGTGTTCAAAAAGATATTAAAACCCTAGTTCTCGTAGGTTCTTTTCATAGTAAGAAACGCTTCTTGCCGAAGGCCTTAAGGGCCGAATGTGAGCTTGAGAGTGAATCTTTTAGTTTAAGAGAAATTTCTCTCTTATAGTCTAGGTCTTAAATAGATAGGCGTAAATTTAATCAAAAAGAGAATGAAGCCCAAAGTCCAAAATCCCATTGAAATATGCAACCAGATCACCATCGTATCTCCCACGAAGATTGGATAGAAAACTCTAAGTAGTGCACCAAAAGTAAGAGAGATAAATGAGGCCTTAATGAGAAAGTCCGCTTTAACCTCTCTTCCAGTATGACCTAAACTTGCACGTGACATTATCCCAATAGCAAAAGTTGAGAGAGCTCCCGCCATGAGTGCATGAAAAGCAGATCTACCATATTCCAAATCTGGCAGCGAGAGGGAAAAAGTTCTCAGTAGAAAGTAGATAATCAGCCAACTGTGGGCCACATGAAGAATAAGTAACATAGGAACTTTCATCACTTCTTTATTAATAAGTAGAAAACCTCTACGTATCATTAAAGTTGCGCAGAGAGGAACTACCACTAACTCTGCCAATTCAAAATTAGCTGCCTTGAAGATAAAGGAAAGCACACAGAGAGCGGCTAAGAAAATATCTCTTTTTAAATGAAGTCCTTCGATTTGAATATTTAATTTCGATTTTGTAAAAAACGGAATCAGTCTTCCTGAGAAGAGAAAGAGAATAAAGAAGATAGAGGTGCTGGCGAGAGTGTAAGCAGAATCAACCAAGTCTACATTTGCATTCACAGAACTATGCAGATGAAATAAATCAGCTAAGTATAAAGAGAGTATAGTGGCACCTATGGGAAAGACGTTACGATTTCCTCTTAGAACGTGAATGATTTTTAAAAGAAGAATGAGCAGAGGTAACGGAGCTATTAAGTATAAAACTATTGGATCTGGTTGGATGAACATAATCACCCTGGCCACAATCCAGGTTAAAAGAAAGAAGAGTATTCCCGATCTGGCAATGACCTTCTTTCCTGTCCAATGGGCAGAGGCGGTTAAGAGAAAACCTGTCAGTAGTGCACTAGTGTATCCAAAGAACATTTCATGTCCATGCCAAGCAAATGAAGTGAGAAGTTCGCCTGGATAGGGATAGTCATTAATCATAATGCAAACGAAGTACATGGGGATTAAGATGGCCGTTAGGGCGGTGATAAAGAAAAATGTTCTAAAGGGAGCACTAAGAAATGCCATGTCCTCTCCAAATTAAATGAGCTTACAAACAATACTAGTCTAAATGATAGAAGATTCTCTAATGGAGGTCATGTTTTTAATCTGAAAAGAATAGTATTCATTTCAGCGCGATACCTCTAACTGTCAATTATATTACTTTGTATAGACTTTAGTCAGATTTTCTTCGTTAAATCAGTAGTTTACGGGCTTCCTAATGGCACCCAACTTGCTTTATAGAAGAGATCTAAACCATTGGAGTTCATATGAATTACGTCTTTTCGCTTTTGTGCCTACTACTTATAAGTACAAATACAATGGCAGAATTTAAAACTTTGCGCGGTCAAATTCATAAAGAGAATGACTCTATATTCTTTAAATCTAGTGATGGTGTAAGAGAAATCGTCATGGATAAGAAATTCTTATTCACGCTAGATAAAGTCGTTGTGAATAGTCCTGAATATATTTTTGAAATTGAAGGAGAGGTAAGTGATTCACAAATTATAACTCATAAAGTTCCAACAATTTTTGCAGGAACAAGTAGCTTAAGCGGATATCTTCACATCGATAATGATGGAGAGTTAAGAATAGATGAGCAACTGATAAAGTTTGGAAGAACAAAAGTGATCTACAAGAATAGCTTTGATAATATTTCAAAGAGTTCTTACTTAGACAGAGATGTTACAGCACAAGGTTCCTATAAAGATGGTGTCTTCTATATTAATGCCATTTTAGATGACAAATTAATTTCAGCAACAATTGATCACTCATATCCAGCACCAAAAGAATTTTCAAAAAATCCAAGAGATTTCATTATTAATGAAATGGCCAAGAATAAATTCTCGCAACTCAAGAACTCATTTAAAGGAGTTCTTTTTCAAAAGAAGAATTACCAAGTAGAAGTAGGTGAGTCTGTACTCATTATTACTCTCAGTGGGAGACAAGGTGATTCTCCAGGTTCAGCAGGTGGACACTTTACTGTGGGAATGGGTGAAGTGATGGAAGATATGACGATTAAAGGAGAGGTTTCAAATTTCTACTTTAAAGGTCCTAAAGAAGTGCTTGCTGGAAATACAGATTTAGTGAGTTACTTTGGTCATCTAATTCAAGGGCAGGTTAACTATAGACCTACTTATACGCTCTTTGCTTACGGTGTAGATAAAAAGAAATTACGTGAAGTGAGAGACGACTTAGAAAGAGAGAATCATAAAGTGAGAACTGATCCTGAACTAAATATTACTCCGGGATATAATTGCGCAACAACTTCAACGAAAGCTTTAAATAAGGTAGGAGTTTACGGAAATCATAGAAATGCCCTAAGCTCTATTTTTGATATTCAAAACTTCTCTTATCTCAATCCTTTCTCATACGGTGCGAGACACACAGATGGTCAGGGTACAATGGGAACCATTAGAACTGTGAGTTACGCCCTTAGTGAAGATCCTGAAAATTATGTTCCGAGAGCGGCCTTTAATTCATACGTTGAGAATTTCTCTTCGAGTAAAATGAATAAGAAAATGGGAATTAAGAAAGTTGATTATATTTTTATTCCTCAAGTTCCTTCGCTGAGGCAAGTGGGAGGAATGTCCTACGATGAGCCCATTGGTGAGGGGAAGAAAGTGGTCGATTATTCAAAAGCTAGAAGCAAGCGTATTAAGATGGAAGAGCAGGCGAGAGCAATTTTGCAAGACTCTAATGCCAGTGAAGACGAACTTGTTTGGGCGAGAGAAATTAGGGAGACGGAAGTTTCCTGGAAAGAAGACCAGAAAATGGTACGTGAATTCTTTGATAGAACTATAAATTAAATGCAATATATTGGTGGATTTTTGTAATAGCAGCGAACTTCCACCTTATCCTTCTTTATCTTCATGCTAAGTTATTGATATTAGTTACATCTCCTTCGTAGACAAGCCCTTTAAATTCACCTATGATAATTTTTTTTAAAATCTAAGGGAGTTTATATGAGCGTTGACTGGAATAAGATCAGTTATGTATTAGGACAACAAATTGGTAGTGACTTCACTAACCAAGGTATGAAAATAGAATTAGAGCCATTCTTTGAATCTTTCAAAGCGGCTTTCAATGGTGAGCCATCAAAGCTTGCTGGAGCTGAAATGCAAGAAATCATGCAAACATTTCAAGTTCACATGCAAGCGCAACATACTGAACGTATGGGTAAAGAAGCAGAAGTTAATCTTACTATAGGAACTGACTTTCTTGCTAAGAATGCCTCTGAAGAAGGAATCACGACTTTAGAAAGTGGTCTTCAGTACCGTGTTCTTACTGAAGGAAATGGTAAAAAACCAGCAGCTTCAGATACTGTTGAAACTCACTACGAAGGAAAATTAATTAACGGTGACGTTTTTGATTCTTCATACCAAAGAGGTGAAACAGTTTCTTTTCCAGTTAATGGAGTTATTCCAGGTTGGACAGAAGCTCTTCAATTAATGGGAGAAGGGGCCAAGTGGCAACTCTTCATTCCAGCGGCACTAGCTTATGGTGAAGCAGGATCTCCTCCAGTAATTGGACCAAACTCTACACTTATTTTTGATGTAGAACTTATTGCTGTAAAATAATTAACTTTCAGCATCTTAGGCTATCTAGTTTAAGATGCTGTAATTTCTCCATATCGTAACTTGCCGAATTTATTCACTTCTCCTTGTCTCATAAACAAATTTTACAATCTGCATTAATCATTGATAGGATGCGCAAAGAATCACGTACCACACACCACGTGCCATGCACATCAAAGGGAATGAAGATGAAATTACTCATAGCTCTTGCGACCACATTACTACTTGTTTCTTGCGGATCAAATAATGAAGTGGCTCCGATTTCAGCACCTAACAACGGTAATATAAATCACTTAATGCAAGTGGATGACAGTATTGAAGTTGGAAACTATGTCACCTTCAAAAAGCCAAAACGTCTAAAGCTCTCAGGTGGAGTGCAGTGTTTCTATACTGTTACAACAAGACTTGAAATTAGTAACTTAAATAAAGAAGCGAACTCGATTGAGCTTCGTATCGAAAAATCTGAAAAGGATGCTCGTGGTAATGTTAGAGCTTGTCCTAGTCGCTACGGAGTAAATCCACTCAAAGTGAAAACTTATAGTCTTTCTAAACTTATCAATGCTTATCAGAAAAGACGTGATGAATCCCTTGATGCTAACCTTCTGTGTAAGAGCATAAAGTGGTGTAAAAGTGCAAAACTCTTAGAAAAGAGTAATACAACTTATGAGGGGATTGCTGCGACTTATACAGAGATTCGTATTCGTTCAAAATCTGGTAACTCTTATACAAGATATTCTTTAGTTGCCCAGAATAGTTTATTCTTAAATACTTTTGCCTTCAATATTAGAAAAGTAGGCTCTACTTTTAATATTGATTACCAGAGGACTACAAGCATTTCTCTTAAAAATCTAGAACTTTAAAATTCCCAAAAAACAATTCTAAGTTTCTCAGCGCCTGTTATTTTCAGGCGTTTTTCAACGTATTAATAATTTGACTAAACTGTCGCTTCACAAACAAAAATCAGCTAAAATATTGGAAAACTTATCTTTCTAAAAAGGACGCTGCTTTAATGAGCACTAATCAAAATGTTAAAAGTATTCTCTACGCCCTTGTCGCCAACTTTGCCGTGGCCTGTGCTAAATTATTTGCCGCCATTTTTACCGGCTCAGGTTCAATGATGGCAGAGTCTATTCACTCTTTTGCCGATTGCTCCAATCAAGGTCTACTCTTATTAGGAGTGAAGAATTCCAAAAGACCTCCGAGTTCGGACTTTCCTCTTGGACACGGTAAGGAAATATACTTCTGGTCATTCATTGTTGCGATTGTGCTCTTTTGTCTTGGTGGTGTCTTTTCCATCTACGAAGGAATCCATAAGTTACATGCCACAGGTCCTCTCAAGAGTCCCATGATTGCCATAGGGATCCTCATCTTCTCTATCATTGTAGAAGGTATGGCCTTTAGAAGTTGCCTTAAATCTATTGAAAAAGTTAGAGCAGGAAGAAGCTACTGGCAGTGGTTTAAAGATAGCCGTCAAAGTGAACTAGTGGTTGTCTTCGGAGAAGACTTTGCTGCGTTAATTGGATTATTTGTGGCCCTCATGGCGATAGTTCTTAGTCATGTTACGGGTAATGTTATTTATGATGCCATTGGAAGTATCATCATTGGTTGTCTCTTAGTGGTTATTGCGGTTTTCATAGGAATTGAAGTCAAAAATCTACTGATTGGTCAGGGAGTTGAAAAGACTTTAAAAGATGAGTTTAAACAGTTTATAGAAGCTGATGAGAATATCGAAGCAGTGTTAAATATGGTGACTCTACAGATGGGATCAGATGTTATGGTGGCCTTAAAAGCGAAAATGGTAGACGGACAAAGTGCTAAAGAGATGATTCATTCTATCAATGCTTGTGAGCAGAAGTTTAAGGAGAAATTTCCACAAGTGATGTGGTTATTCTTTGAACCAGATATTGCAGATTAATTTCTAAATGGAGAGATCAGTGTTTTCTTAAAAGACATTGAACTCTCTTCTTTAAGTCCAAATTCGAGAATCTCTCCTTCGGAAGGTTTCCAAGTTTTAAAGAGCTTGTCCCAAAAAGCAAAACAAATACCAAAATTCTTATGATGTTCACGCGGTAATATACTGTGATGAATTTGATGTTGTAGGGGAGATAAGAAAAATCCCTCTAACTTTCCAAATGATATGGGCACATGACTATGTCTTAAATTAGAGAGAGCAAAATTAAAGGCCATGCCTAGTGCATTGACTCCAAGAATTTCAAAAGCACTAATATGACTTCTGTAACAATAGATAAATAGGGCGGTAGTAGCTGCGTGAGTCACTATATTTCTAAAAAACATAATTAGAGACTCAATTGGATGAGAGCGGTGGAGAGTTAAGGGAGTCATGACAAGTGCAGAGTGGTGTACTCTATGAAAGCGCCACAGAAATTTAAACCTATGCAAGAAGTAGTGAGTTAGAAAACGAGAAGCATCATCTATTGTAAAACTCATAATCGTATAAAAATAAATTGCAGCACCTGTTTTAAAAGGTGTTATTTCAGGCAGTATGAAACGAATTCCTTTAAGAAATAAAATAGTTGTTTCAGGTATGAGATTAACCCACAGGGAAACTATCACAATTTTTAAGAGACCATTAAAGAGCAATAATTTGATGTCTAAGCGGCTTGAAGGATGTAGCCAAATATCTTTTGAAAAAAGTTTATTTACTCCATTTTTTAAACCCAACTTATTTTTTAAGAGAAAGGCCAAGATAAAGCTCATGATCAAGGCCGGTAGAAATAATCTCCTCTCTGGCGAGAAGAACATTTCGTAGGGCATTCTAATAATATCTTGTAAGAGAGCTAGAACTTGTATTTTAGTCCCCCAGAGATCATGCGTGGTTTGCCTGGTCTCGCTCCATATGGTCTATAAGATACAAGGTATTCGTTACCTGTTAAATTTTCTACTTTTGCAAAGACTTTTGCCGTTTTCATTACTTGATAATGAAGGGCGAGATCAACTGTTCCATAGCCCGAAATTTCTTTTCTACCTACATCAACAGCTTGATCATACATTTTATCTTGCCAGTTAAATGAGAGTTCGGTTGTTAAGTCACTATTTTGAACACCAAAAGAAGCAGAGTATCTTTGCATGGGAATATAAGGAAGAGGGTCACCAACGTTAATTTGTCCAATGCCCCATTCTTCATTCTCAGATTTTCTGCTTTCACTAAATTCGGCCCTAGTGAAAGTGTAGTTTAAGCTCATAGGAAAGCGCCATTTTCCAAAGTTAAAGTCTTTAGATATGACAGCTTCAAGTCCGTAGATACGTGCTTTACCACCATTAAATTCTTGTGTTAATTGAGAATTATCACAACCTGCAGAAAAACTACAAGTTCCTTTTATATTCGAATAGTCACTATAGAAACCAATGGTCTCAGCATAGAAAATACCATTGTAGCGAGCACCAGTTTCAAGATTTAAACTCTCGCCTGGATGAACCTTGTCGCTTTGTCCTGGACCCACTATGGTTAAGCCTTTGTTGATTCCAGCTAGTACTCCAAATTCTCTCGTAAATTCGTAGAATACTCCCGCTCCTGGCACAAAGTATTCATCATCTCTAGAGTGAGATAAACCAGAGATAAAATCTTCTCTATTTACTTTAACTTTTTCTACTCTTCCTCCGATTTGAACTTTCAAATCACCAATTTGAATTTCATCCTGTAAGAAAAGTGTAATAGCAGTAGAGGAGTCTTTATTCTTTGTGGTTGAACGAGTGGCCACATCTGAACTTACGAGAGCAGAATCTTTCATATTAAAGAGATTCTCTGTGTGATGTCTCTTCACTTGGTCTTTATGATATCTAAGTCCGAGTGAAATTTCGTGTTCGTTATTTAGTCCATCATCAATGAAGTAATTCAATTCTGTTTGAATCCCCGTTGAGAGGTAGCGACGATCATTATCGCCAATGACTAAGAGATCACTGCCATTATTTGCACTAGTATCTTCAACACCTCTTAAGATGTCATAGTAGTATTGGTTTACACCAGAACTAGGGTCATCGATGACTTCAGAAATTTTAATTCCGTTATTAAAACCATTAAGTTTGGACCAATTTCTATGAAATTGATGTCTGTAGGTTTTAATATTTAAGGAGAGGTCACTATTTAAGTCAATATCGTAGAGAAGTTGAACTAGGTAGTGATCATTTAACATTTTGTCATTTTCACTGGCCGTGTATCTTTGATAGGGATCATTTTTAAAATCATCTCTAGCGAGACCTAGGTAAGTTGCATTGGAGTCTTCATCACTATAGCCGAGTTTCACTAATAGGTTTTGTTTCTTAGCACCAGTTGTTCCTGAAAAGATATTTCCCTTAAGAAGAAAATCATTCTTTTTAAATCCAGTGTTCTTTCCCGATGGGAGAGTTTTAAAACCATCACTAGAGAGATTATTGTATTCAATCATCCAAGCGCTATTTCTATTTGTTGAACCTGTAAAAAGTCCAATTCTTTGGAGTGAGCCACCTGTGAAAACTAGCTCAGAAGTTAGCTTCTTAGGAATAGAATGAGTGACCATATTTACGGCACCACCAATTGAGTTTGGTCCGTACTTTATAGTTGCAGGACCTTTAAAAACTTCAACAGATTTCGTTTTTAGCGTTAGTGGAAAGTAGTAAGCGGCCGGAGCACTATAGGGAGCAGGTCCTATTAAGATCCCGTCTTCCATAATAGTGACTTTCTTGGATCTGTGCGGATGAGTTCCCCTCATTCCAATGTTTGGTCTCAATCCATAGCCATCTTCTTCTTGTAAATTGACCCCGGGAACTTTCTTTAAAATCTTTCCAATATCTTCGTAATTAAACTTTTTTAATTCTTCTTCTGTCACTATGTGGGCGGAACCCGTTTCAGTAAAAGTTTGCTCTTTTGCACCAAAAATATAAACAGTACCATCAGAGCTTTGCTCACTACTAGGAGCAGGTGCTAGCTGATTAAGGTTCGTTTCTACCTGTTGAGCAAAAGAACTTGAGATGTAGAGTAGAGCTAATAAGAATTTCATTAGTCATTATCTCCCTGGGCCTGTCTTGGCGCTTTAAGAGCTAAGTAGACAAGAAAGTCATTCTTTAAATCATCTGTAATTTTCTTTATATCTTTATGAATTGCACAAATTTCAACCAGTCTATTTTCACTCGTTGTTTGCAAGCAAGTTGTCTTATCCATTTCTTTTATGAGTTTTGAGAAATTTCTATTTTGTAATTTCGATACATTAGTAATTGCTCTATCGAGATTTTGATTAATCCTTAGTTCTAGGTGAGCTGCATTTGAGGATTTCAAAAAGTCATCAAAGCCAAAACCATTGAGAGATCTTGAATTTAAAATATCATTTCCGTTAAAGAGTGCCTTGAATCCTAGTAGATTATAGTACATGGAATTAAAGGAGAAGTTTGTCTCTTTATGTTCAACTCTCTTGGGGCATTTCTCTGCACCGCAGTCACTATTTAATCCTAGAGGAATGGCCAGTTTATGGTCTTTAAAAGCTCCATCTAAGTAAAAGAGGGCATCGGAGAAGGTGTTGATCGATTCATCTAAATTTCCAAATAGACTTCTTTCAACAATTGCCTTGGTTAAGTTTTGTGCACTTGGATCCCACGTGGCCTTAAGTTCTTTTGCCGTTTGTAGCAGGTAGGCACTTGTTCTAGTTAAATAACCACATCTTGAAATTTTTCGTTCAGTCTCTGGCAGATTTCCCCAAGCATTCATATCTCCTCTTGGTCTTCTACAAGTAAATGTCGCAGGAGAGTGAATCAGATATTCTAGGGCATCAAGACCTGTTCTATTAAAGCTCTTTCTAAAAGCTGCTGCTGGATTACCATGCAGTTTGACGATTTCTTTATCTATTGAGCACGTATTAGTTTTAGTAAGTGCAAAGGAATATAATTTATAGCGAACTTCATAATCTAAGTCAGCTATGGGTCCAACCATCATCCCTTCAAGATAGTGATAGCTCTCCATGGCATTTTTCCACTTTGCTTTCAACTTAGCTTCAATTGCCGCTATATCTGTCGATTGTCTATATGAGAAACAAAGATTCCTCACTGTTGTATGTAGGTGCAAAGCATCTTCATAGAAGCGAAGACTCGCTGGATATAAAACATTTAGTCCTAAATTCATTAATAACTTTTGCTTCTCAAATGGTCCCGAGTTCATGTTCGATAACTCATCAGCTGTGAAAGGATCAGTTCCAGTCACAATTTTTGGAGCTTGATTTTTCTCACTGGGAAGTGAAGAATTATAGTCACCACAAGAAGTAGTTAGAAGTAATAGGAGAATTATATTAAGAGTCTTCATACTTTTTTACCTTTAAATAAAGTAATATTTTAAACTAAAAAAAGGAAGCCCTATGGGACTTCCTAGTCATTTATATTTCTTACCAGTTAGAAGAACTTTCTGGGAAAGAGTAAGTACTTTGAAGAAGCTTACGAGCTTTTACAAGACTTGCTTTGTAAGCTGTAAACTTAGCTGCACCTTGAGAGTGAAGAGCTGGTTTGTCTCCAACTAAAAGGTGTAATTTATCAAAGTCAGCATCTGTCATAGTTGCTACTGGTGAGAATTGAAAAGAGAGGGCAAAACCTTTCATTTCAGACCAAAACTTTACATGATTCTTAAAGAGGTACTTTGAAGTTCCAAAGTCATTCATTTGAATAAGTGTAGAGTTGATATAGTGCACAGTTAGAGCGCCAAGAGTTCTTTCCCAATTAGAAAGAGCAACCTGTGCTTGTGCCACTACGTATTTCTTATAATTTGCAGGCTTCTTTGTAATTAAATTTCTACCAGCTGTAAATGCTTTCATTGTGCTAGCACTTAAATCCATTGTGTAACCATTCGCCTTAGCGATTAGGTCCATTCTTGCGAAGTTGGCTGAAAGACCTTGATTCTTTTCACTTAGAAGAGAGATTTCACCGTCACCGTTTGTGTCTTTTGAAAGTTTCTTAGCAATTTCTAGATCTGAATAGAGTAGGTAATCTCTAGCTGCACCAAAGTAACCAAAAGCTTCGTCAAAGTGGTGTTCCATTTTTGTGTAAGCTTTTCCTGGTTTATCAGGTTTAGTGTTGTCAGCGTTAAGACCTTTGTTCGCACCTAAGTCTGTAGAGAGGTAATCTCTTGCAGCTTGAGAAAAAGAAACGGCTCCGTGGAATAGTTTCTGTGTAAGTTGCGCAAGATCAAGTCCGTCTTCAGTAATGTAAGCACCACTAATTCTTTGCACGCCAACGTTACCATTTTTTACAGTGAAGACTTCTGCGTTTTCTGCATTGTTAGCCGCAGTCATATAAAGAGCTTGAACGAGATCTTCTGGTTCAGCAAAAGAATCACCTTTAGCGTCTGCATTAACAGTTTTAAGGTCAATGGCACCAACTTTCATTGTGGCCCAACCTTTTAATTCTTCTCTTCTTAGAGCATTGTCATTTCCGGCAATTTTCTTAATTAGGTTTTTTCCTGGAGATTGAACATCAGAGAAAACATCTCCTTCAAAAATTAGCATGCGATCACCTGAGAGATCTTTTGCTGTAACTTTAAAGAAGCTGTCTCCGTTAATAAATCCTTCAATATCATTTTCAGCAGATTCATTATAAGAGAAGTAACTATTTAGCGCAGCAAGTGTATCGATTTCATCATGACCACCTCTTTTAAGAGTGTTCATGAATTTCTTAATATCGTGAACAAGGATTTGTCTAAAAGCTTGTCCTGTATAACTCACGCTTTCAGACCTAGTAAATTGACTTTCATAAGAGTAAGTCTTTGGTGCTGTTTGCATAATTTCTTTAATATTCTGTGGTGCTTTTGAAAGAGTATTTAGGGCCCCTTCAAGTGGTGTAGCATTAGTATTTAATGTCACTAGGAGTGACAACAACGCTGTTTTTACGATCATGTTTTCTTCCTTGTTTGATTGTTAATTCTTGGATCGATTTATGTCACTTAAATAAAAGTTTGGCAAGCCAAACTTTCTAAAGGCAAGTAAAATTTTTACATTGCTACTCAATATATAATTCTGTATAACATACTCACTGCATTAACTTTGGAGTCTAAGTGACTGAATTATCGAGAGATAAGACATTTATTTATAGTTTGGTTCTGGCCCTGCTGGTTCATTGCTGTGTTTTCTATTCGAGTCCAGACTCAGTTGTTGTCAAAAGAGCGACTCTTGCTATTGGCCAGAAGGTGCAAAAGTTACGCTTGTCCCTTAGAAAGTCCATCAAACCAGTAGTTAAGAAACCTATAAAGAAGAAACGCTCAAAGTTGGCGCGTAAAGTTGTTCCTGTAATCAAAGAACAAACAACGCAAGTTGTGAAGAAAGCACAGTCTGCGATTATGAAGACTGACTTCAATGCTCTTTCTAGATATACGCCAAAACCTCGCTACCCAAGAAGGGCCCTAAGAAAAGGCCTACAGGGAGCAGTATTAGTGCAGATTTTCATTGATGAGCAAGGTGTTCCTTATAATTCAAAACTCTTAAAAACTTCTGGGCATAAAGTCTTAGATGACGCAGCTCTTAGGGGTGCGTTAGATTGGAGATTCACTCCCGCTCGTAGTGGGGAAGTTGCCATTAAGTCTCAAAACAACCAAACCTTCGTTTTTTCACTTCAAAACATCTAAAAGTAAACTGACACCAAACCTTTTCTTCGTTATACTGACATTTAAAAATTTGAGTAAAAAGGTGAAAGAAAAATGAGTGTTAGAGTTAGATTTGCCCCGTCTCCAACAGGGTACTTACATATCGGTGGAGCGCGTACAGCTTTATATTGTTACTTAATTGCAAAGGCGCAAAAGGGTAGTTTCATTCTTAGGATTGAAGATACCGATTTAGAGCGTAGTAAGAGGGAATACGAACTTGCCATGATTGATGACCTTAAATGGTGTGGAATTGATTATGACGAAGGTCCAGATAAGGGCGGAGAGTTTGGTCCGTACAGACAATCTGAAAGAACTCAAACTTATTTAGATATTGCAAAAGACTTTGTAGAAAAAGGATTTGCTTACCCATGTTTCCTCACAACTTCTGAACTAGAAGAGTTAACTGCGAAAGCTGAAAGTGAAAAGAAATCACCACATGCTTATCACGGAAAATATAGAGACCTAGATCCTGCAGAGGCCAAGAAGAGAGTTGAAGCTGGTGAAGCGCATATTATTCGTTTTAAAAATCCAAGAAAGGAATGGTCTTTCACAGATATGGTAAGAGGGGATGTTAAATTTCCTGTGGATATGGTTGGTGACTTTGCCATTATCAGATCTAATGGAATGCCTGTTTATAACTTCTGTTGTGTGATTGATGATCATCTTATGAAGATGACTCACGTTATCCGCGCTGAGGAACATTTAAATAATACTGTAAGACAACTTATGATTTATGAAGCACTTGGAGCAGAGCCACCACGTTTTGTTCATTGCTCATTACTTGTTGGTGAAGATAGACAAAAACTATCTAAGAGACATGGGGCCACTTCTGTAAAACAATATAGAGAACAGGATTACCTTCCTGCCGCTCTTATGAATTACTTGTGCTTACTTGGTTGGTCTCACCCTGATGAGACAGATATTTTTGATATCAACCAAATGGATAGTATTTTTGATTTAAATAGATTTAATAAATCACCTGCTTTCTATGACATTACTAAGCTTAAGTTCTTTAATGAGCAGTACCTTAGAGCTCTCTCTGTAGAGGATCTTGCAACTGGTTTTGAAAAAGCGATACCTAGTGAGCATGCTTATCATGCAAAAGAGACAAGTTGGAAATTGGACTTTGCTGAACTCTTTAGAGAAAAAGTTCAACTCTTCAGTGATATTGTTCCTCAACTTGGTTTAATTTTTGATGAGACAATTGAGCAAACGGAAGATGTTGTTGATGTAAACTCTTGGGAAACAACTCCTACTATTAGAGATTATGTAAAAACTAGAGTTTCTGAAATCAAAGCTTCTGGAAGTGAGAATATTACTTCTGAAGAATTCAAAGAAATAATGAATCATTTAAAGAAAGAATTAAAAATAAAAGGTAAGCCATTATTTATGGGCTTAAGAGTTGTTCTTACGGGAAAAACTCATGGTCCTGATTTATCAAAGGCCATTCCTTTAACGCCAATTTCAACAATTGAAAAAAGATTAAGCTAGGAAGTATTATGAATTGTTACGAAGACTTTCAAAAACGTGGACTCATTGAAACAGAATCTCATGAGGAAATTAAAGAGGCCTTAGATAATAAGTCTCTTAGCTTCTACGTAGGATATGATCCAACAGCTAAGTCCCTTCAAATTGGAAACTTATTCTGTGTCATTACTATGATGAGATTACAACGTTATGGACATAAGCCTTATGTTCTAGTTGGTGGTGCCACGGGAATGATTGGGGATCCTTCTGGAAAGAATGCGGAACGTAATCTTTTAAATGAAGAAATTCTTAATGAAAATATTAATGGTCAACGAGTACAATTAGAAAAGCTGCTAGACTTTAATTGCGGTGATAATAGTGCAGTCATGGTGAATAACTATGACTGGATGAGTGGATTTTCTTTCTTAAATTTCTTAAGAGATGTAGGAAAGAGATTTCGTCTGTCAGACATGCTGGCTAAAGACTCTGTAAAGTCTCGTCTTAATTCTGAAGCGGGAATTTCTTTTACAGAGTTTGCTTACCAAATGTTACAGGCCTATGACTTTGCGCATTTGAACAAAACCTACGGAGTCTCTCTTCAACTTGGAGGAGGGGATCAATGGGGAAATATTACTGCTGGAATTGATTTAACGAGAAAGCTTCATTCTAATCAAGTTTTTGGATTAACTATTCCTCTAGTGACAGATTCTCAGGGAAAGAAATTTGGAAAATCAGAAGGTGGACAAACTATTTATCTAGATCCTTCAATGACGACTCCTTATAAAATGTATCAATACCTAGTGAACACAGATGATTCATGTGTTGAAAAATATCTTCACTATTTTACATTTCTCTCTCATGTCGATATGGAAAAAATAATTGCTGACTCTAAAGAAACACCTCATCTAAGAATTGGACAAAAAGTCATTGCTGAAGAAGTGACTAAACTTGTTCATGGAGAAGAGGGATTAGCTTCTGCTGTAAGAGCAACGAAATTTTTCTTTGGAGAAAAAATTGAAAATGTTTCTGATGCTGATGTAGCTTCAATTTTTGAAGATATTCCTTCTGTAAACTTATCAAGTGATTATCTCAATGATGGAAATATTATTGAAATGCTTTCTGAAACTCCACTTTTTAAAAGTAAGAAGGAGATTAGAAGAGCGGTTGATCAAAAAGGTATCTATATTAATAATGTGGCGATCACAGGTAGTGAGCAAACTCTTTCAAAATCCGATCTTGCAAGTGAAACAGCACTTGTACTTAGAAAGGGTAAGAAGAATTACTGCGTAGTGAAATTTAGTTAATAGATTTTCCATTATCATTACCATTACCATTTTCTTGAGGACCACTTTATGTGGTCTTTTTTTTTCTTTTCTAACTCGCTAATTTGCTGTGAATTTCAAAAATAGGTACAAGTATTTATCTAGGCTTCCGATAAGTAGTGGCACTAGAAAACAATTTTAATGAGGGCCAAAATGTTGTCATTTGATAAAGAGAAATTAAATGGATATTTTTCTGATGAAACCGAAATTCTTTGTGAATTAATTGACGATTTCTTTAGTGAACTTCCAAGCATGCTGGCCCCTATAAAAGATTCAATTGAGAAGGCTGACATGGGCGGATTACAAATATCTGCACACACATTAAAGGGTGCTGTAAGTAATTTCTTTCCCCCGGACTGTGTTGAACATTCTTATGAGTTAGAGAAAATAGGAAAGAGTGGAGTTTTTGATCTAAACCTTGCGAGTGAACACTACCAGAAGCTGGAGGCCGCTCTGCAAATACTTGAAGGTGAATTAAAGGAATTTTCTAAGGAACTTTCAGGGTAAAAAAAATCGACGATTGCATACTTCCTGTAGCTATCGCCGATCAATAGTGCTCAAAATTTTTATTTGTCTCTGCCTACAAATAGTCTAATCGAGGCAGTAATTTTTTAAAAGGAAAATCTTGCCTCATTTATAACTTTTCACTGTACACTTTTAATCAGCTACTAGGTAAGTCACTGTAATACTAAAGCTTCTATTATATCTATTTAAATTTATTTCTTTTTAAATATTGGAGAGTAAACCTTTTCACCCAGGAGAGATTTTTCAATGAAGCCAATGTACTTTTTTAAGAGTGTTGGATCTTTCTTTTTGGCCCTTTCTATTTCAATTTTTATAGCAAGTAGTGAGGCCTTCGTATCTTTAATCATCATGTCTCTTACAATGCCCGCAAAAATGGACTTTGGTTTAACAGCATTGTGATATTCCATTAAAGTCTTACCCTTGTACTCTTTAAAAATGGCATAACCTTCGACTTTCTCTGTACTCTCTGATTCCACCATGTACCAGTTTGCTTGGTAGTGCTTGTCGTTCTCTTTCTTAAAATTACTGCCATGGGTATAGGTTGTATTTGTAAGCGGCCAAGGAAGCTCTAATTCGTATTCTGTGAGAACTTCTGTAGCGCTTATATGTTTTATAGGCCTTGACACGATAACGGCAGGTAGGTAGTTCTTTTGATGATCTAGCGCTAAGAAAATGGCCAGAGACTCAAGCGGGCTAGCATCTACAATTTGATAAATGTGTATTTTCGGCCAAGCAGACGTTTCCACTTTTTCTTTTTGGAGAATTGTTTCGCCTTTTTCCAGTTGAGGTAATAATTCTTCACTCATCTTACTGTGTGTCGCGTTGATTGTGAGAAGTATTACGCATGCTGTTAGAAAAATATTCATCATTTATGGCCTTATGTTCAGAAAAATAAATATCACTTTTAAGATATTTTACAATATGTGCTTTTTCTGGCAATTACATAGATTAATAGCTAATTTATTACAGGTTTTCTATGAAGAAATATGAATCGTTAAGAATATTTAAAAATCCTATCCTTGAAGCATGTACTCACGTACATCCAATTATTCCATTAGTACTTTGGGCACCAGTTTCTATTTACTTAGGTTTTGCTGGTCAGGCCACGCACGGTCTATCTCTTGTTCAAATGATCACATGGTATGCTATTGGACTTTTGGTTTGGACTTTCACCGAATATATTCTGCATAGAGTTGTTTTTCACTTTCCTGGAAAGAGTTATTTAGCGAAGAAATTTGTCTTTCTCTTTCACGGTCTACATCATGACGATCCAGATGATCCAACAAGACTAGTGATGCCACCAGTTCCGGCGATTTTGATTATGCTGCTCTTATACAAGATGTTTGCACTAATGGTTCCTGCTCAATTTATTGAAGTCTTCATGTCTTCATTTATTATAGGGTATTTACTCTATGATTATATTCACTACGCTACTCATCATTTTAAGATGACAAATAGAGTGGGAAAATACCTAAAGAAGTTTCACCTGCAACACCACTATAGACATGAGAAAGCCAAGTACGGGGTAAGTTCTCCTCTTTGGGATATTATTCTAGGGACAATGACAGGACCAAAAGACGAAGGATATTAATTCGTGAAAACCGCTCTTCTCGCACTGTTTTGTAACTTCATTCTCATCAACTCTCAGGCCAAAGCACAGGATTCGGAATTAGGTCTCTCATATTGGAGTGATCTTAAGACGACTGCTGGTTTGTTATTACAAGGCTCTGTTGAACAATTTAAAGTCAAAAATAATCTCTATTACTTAGCGGCAGGAGTTTCCACCACTTGGTATTCATTTGAGAGGGATAAGGAATTCTCCGCTAGCGCCACTAAGAAGAGCACTCATAAGTTTATGGACTTAACGGGTGACCTAGGTGTCATCTTAAATTTTCCTATCATACATGGGGCATTCTACGCTTATGGTAGGAAAACAAAGAACCAACACCATATGCAATTTGCCATGGAGTACTTCTCTTCCATGTACCTTGCTCTGGCCGAATCTGGAATAATAAGTTTTATTCAGGTGCATGAAAGACCAGATTCAGGAAGTTTAAATTCATGGGAAACTGGTTTTAGGGGAGATTCATCTTTTCCCTCAGGACATGTGATTCCATTTTATGGATTATTCTTTAAAACATTACAATTCTATGGACCTTATTGGGCAATACCTCCTGCAATCATTTCCGTAATCTCGGCGATGCAGAGAGTTCGCTCAGGTAAACACTATACTTCAGATGTTGTAAGTTCTTTCTTCTTTATGGCCATGGCCTCCGAAGGAGTTAGACAAGCGGCCAATTACCAGGACAATCATTCTTTCTATAAGTGGGTTTTTGAACACCAGGCCAGTCTTTCGGTTATTCGTCACGATAATGTTTATGGGCCAGCGATTGTTTGGAATTTTTAGACTTAGAGCCAGTCTCTATTTCTATAGTCAGTAAGCGTCGCTTTAACTGTGCGATCTAAATCCCAATTGTAAGTCATACTTAAGTCTCTCTGTGACTTACTTGAATCACACACCCAAGCACTGGGAAGAAGCTCATGTACTTTATCGGGAGTTAGTCTAATATCCAACTTGATAAATTTAGAGAGAACTCCTAAAAGCTTAGCTATCATCTTAATGAAGAGAGCAGGGATTTTTATATTGATTAGCGACTTTCTATTCATGGAAGACTTAATGTTTTCGTAGAGCTCATCTAAAGTGATGACCTTTGGAAATGAAGAGAAGTAGGTTTCACTACTTTCTGTCGAATTAGTGAGGCTATTTTTAATTGTTTCAATCAAATCATAGACGCATACAAAGCTGTATTCATTTTTGTGACCATTCATGCCAGCGGTTACCACAAGTCCATTAGAGATCATCTTAAACACGTCTAATACAGCAGGATCTCTGGGACCAATAACCATTGGTGGGCGGATGATATTTAAATTCCAGTTTGCTGGAGTTTGCTCTTTAATTTTATCTTCTGCTAGCTTCTTAGATTTTCCGTAAATACTTACAGGAGAGTCTCCACTGGTTTCACTACGAGATTCACCTTTATTTACAGGGCCAGCTGCAGCTAGTGAGGAAATGAAAACAAAGTTTAACGAATTATACTTCTCTTTGAGATCACTTAAGAGTTGTACAGAACAATCTGTATTCACTTTATAGAAGTTCTCTGTCTCCATGGAATGCACGATTCCAGCCGTATGAACGACTGCATCTAGATCACTTGGCAGAAGATCTACCCAAGAATTTTTCTTATTGTGAGAAAGAGATCCCAGAAGGTAAGTTCCAGGAACATTGAATTGTTTGGCCTTATCAATTGAACGAATAAGACAAAAGACTTCATGACCAGAGGCCTCTAGTAAATCACATAAGTGAGATCCTACAAAACCTGTGGCACCAGTGACGAGAACTTTCATACTTAGAGAGATTTAGAAAAAATTCTATAAGTCTTGTAAGGAGTTGCGCCCATTCTTACAAGTGGCTTATTCATGTTGATATTATCTTCAAGAATCCAACTCATTTCAGTTTCGTTGTAACCTGCTTCAAGTGCCATGGATTGAGTTTTCGTATAGAGAAGAGACTCAAGTCCAATCTTTCTATATTCTTTTTTAACTCCCATAGTAAGAACACGCATTCTTTTGACGTATTTCTTAGAGTTAAGAAGTTTAAAAATTCCAAAAGGAAGAAGTTTTCCATTAGGAACTTGATAGAGTGCTTGATTAAAGTCGGGAAGAGCTACGATGAAACCAGCAGCTTTACCGGCAACTTCACTAATAATGATTAGGTTAGGATCTACGACAGACTTTAAGTCTTTACAAGTGTGATCCCATTCTTCTTTAAGCATGGGAATAAATCCCCAATTATCTTCCCAAGCATCATTGTAGATTTCCCACATGAGCTCAGTTTCTTCTTTCCAGTTCTTCATATCCACATGTCTATATGTGATACGGTTTGATTTTTCTGCACGGGCAGATATTTTTTGAATCACTTCTGGAAGTTCAAAGTTTAAATCAAATTGGTAAGCAAGAAGATCTTTTGCTTTACCGTAACCACAAGACTCTGTGTTAGGTAAGTGGTAAGGCTTATTGTAAGTCATCATGATCTGAGGTTGGTCATCAAAACCTTTAATCAGAGTACCTAGTGAGTAGTTTACAGATGGATTAACAGGTCCTCTGATTTCAGATTTACCTTCAGCTTTAACATAGTCTTCAGCTGCTTTTAAGAGAATGTTGAAAACTTCAACATCATCAATAGCTTCAAAGAAACCGTAGAAGCCAATATTCTCATTGTGAATTTCATTGTGTTTATTATTTATAATGGCCTGGATTCTTCCAACGTCTTTTCCGTCTTTAGTGGCAATCCAAGCTTTAGTCGTCGCAGTCTTATAGAAAGGATGTTTTGGATTAAACTGATCTTTTAAAGAGAGTTTAAGCTGCGGAACCCAAAAAGTGTCATCAGCATAGAGATCCCATTGAAGATTGATAAAGCGTTTTTGATCTTTCTTATTTTTAAGAATATCAACTTCTTGAATCTTTATGCTCATATGTCTTTCCTAGTGGTGAATTCCTGGTATATCAAACTCTTTCTTGGCCTTAGCGAAAATCTCTAAAACTCTCGTTAACTCTTCAATAGAATGAGTCGCCATATAACTTGTTCTAATAAGTGCTTCACCTTTTGGAACAGCAGGAGCAACAACTGGAGTTGCAAAAACTCCATTGTCACTTAAATAGTTAGTTACTTGCATGGCCTTAAGATCGTCCCCAATAAAAATGGGAACAATAGGAGTTGTAGAACCATATGTGTAAAAACCAATTTCTTTAAAACCTTTTTGAATGAAATTTACATTTCTCCAAAGGTTTTCGTGAATTGTTTCATCATTTAAGATTACATCAATACAAGCACTCACTGTCGCAACCGCCGAAGGAGGCATAGAAGCAGAGAACATAAAAGATCTAGCTGTGTGTTTAACAAAATCAATAGCGTCTTTCTTTCCAGAAAGTACTCCACCAATTGAAGCGAAAGACTTTGAGAATGTTCCCATATTGAAGTCGACTTTATCAGTCACTCCAAAGTGATTCATTGTCCCTCTTCCTCTATCTCCCATAACTCCAATACCATGGGCATCGTCTACATAAACAAAGGCGCCATATTTCTCAGCAAGTTCAATAACTTTATCAAGTTTTAAAACACTACCTGTCATGGAGAAAACTCCATCAGCAACGATCACTACGTTTTTAAAACGGTTTACGTTAGATGCGAGTTGCTCTTCTAGCGAGTCCATATCGTTGTGCTTATATTTAAAAGTAGCTCCAAGAGCTAATCTAGCGGCATCAATTAAAGAGGCATGGTTTTCTGAATCAAAGATTAGACAATCTCTTGGACCACATATAGCTGGTAGTGCCCCAAGGTTTGTTTGCATTCCTGTTGAGAAGATAATGGCCGACTCGTGACCTAAGTATTTGGCTAACTTCTCTTCAAGTTCCTCGTGAATTGTGAGGTTACCGTTTAAAAATCTTGAACCAGTACAACCGGTACCAAACTTTTCAATGGCCTTTATTGAAGCTTCAATAACATGTGGATGATGAGTTAATCCTAAGTAGTTATTAGAACCAATCATGATTTGTTCTTTTTGGTTATGAGTAATCACTGTACCATCTGTCGCTTCAATAGCTCTGAAGTAAGGGTAGAGTTGATTGTCTTTCAACATTTGTGCTTTTTCTAAAACTTTGGAATTGCTTCCAACAAATTCTCTGGCCATGTGTCGTCCAAGTTTGCTTTTGTGAATTCAAGATCCACAGTGTGAGTAATTAACCTTTAAGGTGGAAAATATTTAACTTTTTGTTGATTTTTAGTCAACGCTTTCTTTAATGCAGTGAAAGATCTATAGATCAATAAATTTATCTCTATATATCTTTAAGTATCTGTATATACAAGAAATTTCCTATTAACTTGCCTTTGGTGTTAGAAAACACTATCTAACATATATGAAAAAAAAAATCCTTCATTTCATATCCCTAACTTTAGTGTGCATAGGCATTGGTGGATTGATTTGGCTAAATCAAGATAGGCCCACTAGTAACTTCGAAGATTCCTTTGACCCCTTACTTAAAACTGATGATGCGATCTTTCTTGATAAGAGCGCTACTGATTTTAATCGAGTAGCTGCCATTCGACGTCTTTGTATAAAGAAGAATAGGTTAGTGAGAACTTGGATATTGGAAAATCTCTCCATTGAGAATGAGCTGCTTAAGAAATCAATGATTGAAGGATTAGGCTACTTTCCCGACTCTACAGTGAATAAGATTTTAAGTGAGATTGTTTTAGAAGATGAGGGTTCATACAAACTGGTGGCCCTTAGGGCGCTTGGAACAGTTGAGAATGAAGAACGTACTGAGATTTTAAAAAGTTTCAAGACTCAGAAATGGTCAGTGGAACAAAGAGTTCAATTTCACTTTAGTCTCTTTAAAAGCAAAATGTATTTCACAGATAAAAAGAAGAATCTCATTTGGTTAGTTGATTTTGCCAAAGAGCAAAGTGATGGAAAGTTACTCCAAGATGTGATTACTGGACTCGCTCAAAATGTGCCAAACTTTGAAAGGTATCATGAGTTATTAAAAGATCTTCTTTATAAATCTAATGACGAAGTGATTGTTAATAGAGCGATCATTCATCTCTCTGTTTATGAAAAGAATTGGTTAAGACTTCAATCTAAGAAGATCATTCAGACTAAGAATAAAATGAAAATAAAGAGCTTTATTTTAAGGGCGGGAGCCACTTGTCCAAAGGGTTTATTTAAAGTTTTTGAATTCTATGCAAAAGAGTATTCTGAGGGGGATTTTGTTATGAGAATGGCCCTTTCATTAAATGCTAGCAAATCAAAAGTTCTCTTTCACTCATTAGAAAAAACTCAAAAGAAACTTTTAAAGAATGAATATGATTTTTCAAAAGGAACTAGAGTTTGCTATTGATTAGCAAGTTTTTTTTGTTTCATAGTCTTACGAACTTCTTCAGCTCTGGCTGCACCATTAATTGAAATAAAGAGATCTTCTTCAACTCTTTTTGGAACATCAATAAAAGCAATTCCTACTTTGAAAATACCATTAAGATTTCCACCAGCATCTTTATCTGGCCAAATTTTGGCGACTTTTACTTCGGGAATTTCAAACTTATCTTTATTGAGCCTTAGCATACAACTCTTAAAAATTTGTCCCTCAGGATATTTATCTTTCTCAGCTTCTGGAAGAGAGAAGGAAGTTCCACCGGCAGAAATATCATGAGCATCGTAGACTTCATCTTCAAGTTTAAACTGAATTTTGACAAAGTTATTGGCATTTAATCTATAATTGGTTCTCTGTTGAGAACTATAGACTTCTCTAATGATATTTATAAAGTAGCTCTTTTCTTCTTTATTGTAATTCAAGACACCATAAGTGAAATATTGAAATTTATCGTAGTTGAATTTTATATAAATTTGTTTGTCAGTGAGTTTTGATTTTGAAAGTTTGGATAAGAAGCCACCTTTCGACTTTAAAATGAGTTTCTTCGAGTTCTCAAACCCTGCAATCTCATACTCTTCTAATTCACTTTCCTTGTGACCTTGATCCCACAGGTAGGCGGTAAGTCCATCTTTGGCACAACACGTAAGTACACTATGGACCTTATCAGTCTCTACAATTGAAAAGTAATGTTTTTTGTTCGCGTCTTTTTTTTTCATCTATAAGTAGTGGTAAAAACAAAGTTCTTTTCTATATATTACTCAAATTGTACGTTTTTTTAAAGCCTTAATCTAAATCGGAATAATTTTCAGGTACTTATGGGTGAATATTCCTCCTTAGATTAATGACAAATGCCCATAAATGAGTGTATTTGTAGGGAATTGATTATTTGAAAAAGGAAAAAGCTTAATGAAGGACGCAACTCCCCAAACAATTTACTTAAAAGACTATAAGACTTCGGATTACTTGATCTCTAAAATCCATTTAACATTTGATTTAGATGATACAAAAACTCAAGTAATTTCCAAGATGGATATTAAAGCAAATTACGATTTCAAGACAGGAAAGAGGGAACTCTTTTTAAATGGTGAAGAAATCTTGCTCAAGTCGATTTTTGTAAATGGACAAGAACTAGAGGCCGGAGATTACGATCTTGTAGAGAATGGATTAATTCTTAGAAAAGTTGAAGCCGAATTTATTCTTGAAATTCATAATACAATTAATCCCATAGAAAATAAGGCACTGGATGGTCTTTATAAATCTGGTTCTATTTACTGTACTCAAAATGAGCCTGAAGGGTTTAGAAGAATTACATACTTCATTGATCGTCCAGATATTATGGCCGTTTATACAACTAAGGTCATAGCTAATAAGAAGAATTTTCCAATTCTTCTCTCCAATGGAAACCCTATCGACTCTGGGGATCTAGAAGATGGTAAGCACTTTGTAGAATGGCTCGATCCATTTCCAAAACCTTCTTACCTTTACGCTTTAGTAGCTGGAGACTTAGGTGTAGTCAAAGATGAATTTATCACAATGACGGGAAGAAAAATTGCCCTCGAAATTTTTGTTGATAAAGGAAACGAATCTAAGTGTGACCACGCTATGAAGAGTTTAATCAACTCTATGAAGTGGGATGAAGAAGTTTATGGTCGTGAATATGATTTAGATATTTATATGATTGTAGCGGTGGACTCGTTCAATATGGGGGCCATGGAAAATAAAGGTTTAAATATCTTTAATTCAGCTTACGTACTAGCAGATCCTAAAACTGCAACTGATGATAACTTCTTTGGAGTAGAGGGAGTTATTGGTCATGAGTACTTTCACAATTGGACGGGAAATAGAATCACTTGTCGTGATTGGTTTCAGTTAACTCTAAAAGAAGGACTTACAGTTTTTAGAGATCAAGAGTTTTCCTCCGACATGAACTCTAGAGTAGTGAATAGAATTGCCAACGTAAAAACTTTGAAATCTAGACAATTTGTAGAAGACGCGGGACCAACTGCTCACCCTATTAAGCCTAGTAGTTATATCGAAATTAATAATTTCTACACCATGACTATTTATGAGAAAGGTTCTGAAATTATCAGAATGATTCACACTCTTCTTGGGGCAGAAGGTTTTAGAAAGGGAACTGATAAATACTTTGAACTCTTTGATGGTCAAGCTGTTACAACAGAAGATTTTCTACATGCCATGAGTGTTGCAAATGAGAACTACGACTTTACGCAATTTGCTCACTGGTATCATCAATCTGGAACTCCGCTTGTAGAAGTGAAAACTGCTTACAATGAAAGTGCTAAGGAGTATTCAATCACTCTTACGCAAAGTTGTCCTGCAACTCAAGGAGCTACAAGTGTAGAGTCTTATCATATGCCATTTAAATTAGGACTAGTTGATAAGGCAGGAAATGATTTAAAATTAAATTTACTAGATTGTGCAACTTCGCAGCCGCAAATTGAAGAAAGTATCCTTCACTTAACTAAAGAGAGTGAGACTTTTACATTCACAAATATTGCAGCAGAACCTATCCCTTCTTTCAATAGAGGTTTTAGTGCTCCAGTTAATCTAAAGTCTGATCGCAGTTTAAGTGACTATGTTTTCTTAATGGCCCATGACTCAGATGAATTTAATAGATATGATTCTGCTCAAGCGTTAGGAAAAGAGCTCCTCAATTGTTTAATAACAGACTTAAGTCATGGAACTGAGCTGGTATTGGATAGACCGTATATTGAAGCTTACGGGAAACTCTTGGGCGATGATTCAATTGATGACGCTTTTAAATCTCTTGCCATGGCAATTCCTAGTGAAGGAATCCTCCACCAAATGCAAGATGTGATTGATTATGAGAATACTCAAAAGGCGAGAAACTTTGTTTTAAAAACACTGGCCTATGAGCATAGAGACTTATTAGAAAAAATCTATAATAAATTAAATGTTGAAAAAGAATACTCACTTAGTCCAAGTGATATGGGTGAGAGAGCGCTAAAGAATATGGCCCTTGAATTCTTATTGGCCAGTGATGATACAAAATTTGAAGAGCTTTGCTTTAATCAATTTAAATCATCAACAAATATGACTGATGAGTTTGCTTCACTTCAATTATTAATCGGAGCTGATTCAAAATTTAAAGATCAAGCTGTTTCAATGTTCTATAAAAAATGGCAACACGAAACTCTTGTAATGCAAAAGTGGCTAACTGCTCAGGCTAAGGCCAAAGGTGATAATGCCCTAAGTAGAATTAAAGAACTACAAAAGGACAAGGTTTACGATGAAACCGTTCCAAACTTAGTGCGCTCACTAATCTCAACTTTTGCTGCCAATACGACTGAGTTCAATCATAAATCAGGACGTGGTTACCAATTTATTGCTGATCAAATCATTGCTATTGATAAACTCAACCCACAAATGGGTTCTCGTTTAGCTGGTAGTTTTAAAGACTACAAGAGATTACCAAGTGATCTCAAAGCTCTAGTGAAAGAAAACTTACAAAGAATAATGGAAGTGAAAGATCTTTCAAGCAATGTCTTTGAGATTGTTTCTAAAACACTCGCTGACTAATCTATTAATCTATGGGGTCTTATTTAGGGCCCCTTGATTTTTCTAACTCGTGGAAAATCTTAGATAACTTTCCTTGCTCTAAAATTACCTTGCTTATCCTATAAATACCTCCATAATAATAGCGTATGGCTAATGAAGGCCATTAGTTTGGAGTAATGTTATGAAGAATCTAGAATTGATCTCAACGCTTCTTGCCCAACTAAAATCAAGTGAACTCACTCTTACGGAGAGAGCAAAAGTAGAGAACCTATTTATTGCCCTTGTATTAGAAAGTGAAGATTCATTGGTTATGTAGGTTTCTGCAGCATGGGAAATATGTTTACTAAGTTATTAGTTTAGTTAATATATTCCTATGCGAGTATTTATCCTTTTAATTCTACTTTTTGGGCAAGAGCTCGAGGCTAAAGAAAAGGTCATCCTAGGAACTTTTCTCATCCCTCGCTATGTTCAATCTACAAAGCGTGGAGAGTTCATTGAACTCGTACGCGCTCTCTCTCTTAAGACCAAAGTAGAAGTGGAACTTATTATTTATCCTCCTAAAAGGACTGTGAGAGAATTTGTCTTTCAAAAGCTTGATGGTTATTTTCCTGCCCTTGATACTTTTAAGCATGGCGAAATTGAGAGAACTTCTAATTTCTATGTGAAAGAAGATTTTATCTTCGAAAGAGTGAATGACAGCTACAAGCTACAGAAAAAACCCAAGCTTTGTTTAACTTCAGGTTATTCCTATAGTAAGGATTTAATAAAAAATCCTAAATGGGAAACTCTCTACGCTCCATCTGATGAGACTTGTTTTAAATTATTGCTTCGTAAACGTGCGGACCTCTTTATTGGTGAAGAGGTGACTAGTGTAGCTGTAATAGAAAGTTTAAATCTTCACAAATTAATTACCTATAATAAATTCTCTCCTGTCTCTTCACAGAAAGTTTACTTTGCTTTTAGTAAATCTAAGCGTGGCAAAGAATTGAGTAATAAATTTGATAAGGCCTTAAAAGATTTGATTATGGATGGAACCTACGATCGAATTTTCCACAGTAAGAAGTCTAAGAAGTAATTGTATCTCTCTTTTTTTGTTAGTTTGACATGTGAAACTAATGTTTGTATACATGTCCGCACAGGAGAAATCATGAAAAAAATCAAGATCTTAGCAATATGTACAATTCTATTCTCGGCCATAGCTTATGCTGCTTCACCTTTAGTTGAAGAGTTTAAGAGAAGAAAGTCGACAGTGCATACTACTCAGAAAAAAGAGATTTATGATTTTCTCGCTTCCTTTGGAAAATTACCTGAGAAAACTATTGAGCTAGAAGTTTTTGGAACGACTGGAAAGTTTGTTATGAAAAATTCTTCTGATGAAGTTTGTTTTGGTGACGTTCCAACAGCATCCCTAGAATGTTACAACTCAATCGGGTATAGAACTTTCTTTGAAGCCGGTGATAGTGATTGATTTCTTTTCAAAGCTAGTAGATTCGGTTTTTATTTTTAATAAACCGGCCAATCGACTCTATTTTCTTTATCTTATATCTTCATTAATTATAGTCTTTCTCTTTTCTAAAGAAGGGAGAAAGATCTTTTCAAAAAAATATTGGTTACATCAGTCTGCAGTATTTGATTACAAGATTTTCCTCTTTAATCAATTCTTAAAAATCTTAGTCATTATTCCTCTTATGTTTTCGGTCTTTCAAGTCTCTAGTCTTATGCTGAGCTTTCTCTATCAAGTTTTTGGCAACGTGAAAGCGCTTGTAGTGTCAGATCAAAACTTAGTTTGGATATTTACCATCACTTCATTTGTCCTCAATGACTTTGCTAGATTTTTCATGCATTTTCTTATGCATAAGATACCAGTCTTATGGAATTTTCATAGAACTCATCATACAGCGACAGTTCTCACTCCTTTTACATTATTTAGAAATCATCCGGTGGAGGTTCTACTTTCACAGTTTAGAAATCTTATCAGTTATAGTTTAATTTCTACCATTTTCTTATTTCTCTTTAATAAACAGGTGGGAGGAGTTGATATTCTTGGAGTTAATATTTTTGGATTTGCTTTTAATTTCATAGGAAGTAATTTAAGGCATTCACATATTTTCTTAGGCTATGGGCCTTTGGAGTACTTCTTTATTAGTCCAGCTCAACATCAAATTCATCATGCTAGAGCGAGTAAGTTCTATGATAAGAATTTTGGTGTCGCCATCGCTCTTTGGGATTTTATCTTTGGAAGTTTAGTCATTTCTAAGAAGATTGAAATGACTAGTTTTGGAGTAGATGAGTTAGAGACTCACCATACTTTTAATTCTCAAGTAATTCGCCCCATAAAGAATCTATTTCTTCTGTAGATCTCTGTTGCATTCTCACATCTGTGAGTGCATCTCTTATAAAATTAAGTAGATTTGTTTTCTCGCGCTCTGTTAATTTTAAACCTTTTCTAAGTTCCCCAATGCTGATTAATTGAAAACGAAGTTTATTTCTTAGAGGGTCAATATCTGTAGTCAACTCTGAAGAGTAGAAGCTTTGGATAAGGTCAGTCACTTCAAATTCATCTAGAGAGACTCGCACTTTGTCGTAATGGTTGATAACCTCACTTAGCGTGCTAAATACACCAGAGTGCATATAAGGAGCTGTCAGTGAGACATTTCTTAGTGCCGGTGTTTTAAATTTATAGAGATCTCTCTTAACACCAGTCACTGCAAAACGACCTTCGTCTTCTAATTGTGCTGTTCCCATCACTCCAATTTGAGGAGTACCCGCTGATTTAAATTCAAAGTTTGAAAGGTGTTTTCCTGAATGGCATTTGACACACTTTCCACGTCCAAGAAAAACTTTCAGTCCCTTCTTCTGGGAGAGTGTCATGGCATCTTTATTACCCTGGAGATATCTGTCGTAAGGTGTATCAACTAGGGAAAAATTGTCTTTCATAAATGCGGCCAAGGCATTTGCCACATGACCAATATTGTATTTTGTCTCATTCGGAAAAGCTTTCTTAAAGAGTTCATTATAGAGATCTTTCTTTCTTCCTTTTAGTAAACGGTCCATAACTCCTTGCCAAATTTCAAGGTTAGTTGTGAGTGCGGCCAGTTCATTGTCAGAGCGAGAGTTCTTTTTAAAACCACGCATTTCTTCAGGACTGGTAATGGGGAAAATTGATTGAGCTGCGAGAGCTCCTGTGAAATTCTTCACAATACTTTGTGCTAGGGGAGACTTTCCATTAAAAGCGGCTTCTGGAGTTGCGTATGTATCGCTCGAAGGATCATAGGAAACTCTTCCATCATGAAACATTTGCGTAACTTCTTTCTTATAACCTAAGTTTATTAAAGAAGGAGAGTTTCTCTTTATAACTAGACCACTCTTTTGTGCTCTACCAGGGCCTATTCCTTGTCCGCCTTCGCCAATAGAAAAAGGAAGTGCGTCACTAGTTCCAAGTCTTGGATGATGACAAACCATACAGTTGATATTTCTATTACCGCTTAATTCAACTTCTCTAAACAGTCTCGATCCAAGTCTGACGACTTCTACACGGCTCTTCATGGGAGCTTGTAGCGCTTGTAAATTATGCGTCTTTATAAGGACTGCGAGTTCAGTATCGATTTGTGCGCTTGTAACTAAAGATAAAATAAAGAGTAAATTTGTGAAAAATAATTTCTTCATTGAGAACCTTTTTTTGTTGATTTTTTATTAGATGTTTCTTATACATACAATTGTTTAATATATCAAACTTTTCTATGACGGAGGATACATGAAAAGAATCATTATAACTACAGGTCTATTACTGGCCCCATTTTTCGCACAAGCAGTTAAAGTTCCATATAAAAACAATGAGTTACTAAATACTGCTGTCATTAAGAATTATAGTAATATGGCGCTTTTAAATTATCAAGATGCATTAGTAGGAGCTACGACTTTAAAGACTGAAGTGGCAAAATTCCTAAAGATGGCAAGAAAGAATAACTCAAGTGCTGAGTCTCAATTTGTGAAAGTTAAGAAGACTTGGGCCCTTACGGCGAGAATGCCATACGGACAAACTGAAATTTTTAGATTTTACAATGGACCTATTGATTTTGAACCTATTGATGATGGAGTTACAACTTACTTAGAGACAATTAACTTTGTAGGTGTTGAAGGTCTAATGAATGCATGGCCTTTAGATGAACTCTACATTGACTATGTTAAAGAAGATGCTAATTCAGGTCTTATCAATAACCGTTCAATTAAACTAACTAAAGAACTCATCATTTCTATGAATGAGAGAGATGGTGAAAAAAATATTTCAACTGGTTACCATGCCATTGAATTCTTACTTTGGGGACAAGATCGTTCACTAGAGACTGCAGGAACAAGACCATATACTGATTATGTAATTGGTGGAACGGCTAAGAATCAAGCAAGAAGAGGACAGTACTTAAGTCTTTTAAATGAACTACTTGTTGATCACTTAACTTCTGTAAAAAATCAGTGGAATAAGAATGAAGAAAATTACCGTGTAGAATTTTTAAATAGAGATTCTAATAGTGTTCTAACAGACATCTTTACTTCAATGATTTCTATGGCCGGTGACGAACTTAAGAGTGAGAGAATTGAAAATGCATTCTTACTTGAAGATCAAGAAGAAGAGCACTCTTGTTTTTCTGATCAAACGATTAACGACATTTACACTAATGCTCTTGGTGTAAAAAATGTTTACCTTGGTGAGTACACTGCATTTAACTCAAATGCTGTTATTAAAGGTAATGGAATTAGTGCTCTCGTGGCGTTAGTTAATCCTGAGTTAGATCAAACAATTAAAGCTTCTTTCAAAAAACTATTTAACAACATAAACTTCTTCTACAAGAGAAACTCTAGAGGACAAGTTCAAATTGGAAATATCTCAACAGCATTTGATCGTGCTCTTACTGAGAACAAAGTTGAAATTCAAGCGATCATTGATGAGCTTTCAGTTATTGATGAGCTCTTAAGAGAAGCTGCAACTGAGTTAGGTTTAGAGATTGAATAGTTTTTCAAAAAACCTATTCTTTACATTAGTTCTGGTTTTGACTTTTGTTCTGACCAGAACGACTTTAGCTAGAACTTTAAATGTCACTGGAGCGAAAGACTTTTCCCATCTTTTAGAAAATCTTAGCTCAAGTGATCTTGCAAAAGTGAAGGCCGGATTCTCTCTCTTTGCCAAGGGCTGGGTAACGGCGCCTTCTTCAACTAGAGTAAGAGATGGTCTGGGACCACTCTTTAATGCTGTTTCCTGTATGAGTTGTCATCAGGGAATGGGACGTGGAAAACCACAGAAATCAGATTTGTCTATAGATCATTCACTCCTATTTCGTTTATCAGTTACAGGGAAGAGCCCCCATGGCGGACCTTTATCTGAACCTACTTACGGTGGACAATTTCAACCACGATCAATCATCTCTGTTAAAAGTGAAGGACAGGTCAAGGTCGAATATATTGAAGAAGTTGGGCAATTCTTAGATGGAGAGAAATACTCTCTTAGACGACCTGTGTACTCTTTTTCAAACTTAGCCTACGGAGCTTTTCAAAGTGATGTACTCATTTCTCCTCGTATTGCTCCCCATGTAGCTGGACTTGGTTTACTTGAAAAAATCTCTAGAGAGTCACTCTTAGCAAACGTAGATGTTGCAGATGTTGATGGAGATGGAATTAGCGGACGAGTGAATACCGTTTGGAGCCCGACTCACAAGAAGCATATGATAGGACGTTTTGGTTGGAAGGCGAATCAAGCTACTGTTGCGGATCAAAATGCGGGAGCCTTCAGTGGGGATCTGGGGATCACTTCTATGCAACTTCCAAATGAGAGTTGTTCCAGTCTTCAATTTGACTGTGCGAGTTCACTTACTGGTGGTGCACCAGAGATTAATAAGAAATTACTAGGTTATGTAAATTTACTGATCTCTTCAATAGATGCTCCAAGAGTTATAAAAAATGAATTCTACACTAAGGGTTTAAAAGTCTTTAGAAAAATGCAATGCCAAAAGTGTCACGTGGAAAGCTTTAAGATAGGTGAGCGAGAAATTAGACCCTATAGTGATTTACTTCTACACGATTTAGGAGAGAGATTAGCTGATAAGAGATCTGACTATCTAGCATCTGGATCTGAATGGAAGACACCACCTCTTTGGGGTGTAGGAAAGCAGAGTTCTGTTAATGGACATACCAACTTCTTACACGATGGAAGAGCTCGTAATCTTACTGAAGCAATTCTTTGGCATGGCGGTGAAGCGAGTGGATCTAAAAATGCTTTTCTTGGTTTATCTTCAATGGAGCGAAAAGAATTATTCTCATTTTTAAATTCTTTATAAAAAAAAGGCCACCAAAAGGTGACCTCATTTTCTAAAATAACATATTAAATTTATGAGTGAAAAACTGATTTACCTTCAGATCTAAGGTCTGTACAGGCCTTAGAAATTCTATCACACATTTGGTTTTCACCAGCTTTCATCCAAGCTCTTGGATCGTAGAATTTCTTATTTCCTACTTCACCTTCGATTTTTAACATTGCATCATAGTTCTTAAACATATGATCAACAATAGCTCTAGTGTAAGCGTATTGAGTATCTGTATCAATATTCATTTTGATGACACCGTAACCAAGAGTTTCATGAATTTCACTTAATTCAGATCCTGATCCACCGTGGAAAACTAACCAATGAGTGGCCTCATTTCCTAATTCTTTTTCTACAGCATCTTGTCCATTCTTTAAAATTTCAGGACGAAGCTTAACGTTTCCTGGTTTATAAACACCATGAACGTTTCCAAAAGTTGCGGCGTACATGAATTTTCCAAGAGGTCTTAATTCTTTTGCAATTTGTACCATCTCTTCTTTTGTTGTGTAGAGTTTATCAGCAGGAGTATTTTCATTATTTACTCCGTCTTCTTCACCACCAACAACACCTGTTTCAATTTCTAAAATGATATCGCTTTTTGCACATCTTATTAAAAGCTCTTTAGAAATTTTAATATTTTCTTCAAGAGGTAGTTCAGATCCGTCAAACATGTGAGAGTTGAAGAGGTTAGGTAGACCCATTTCTCTTCTTTTTTCAGTTTCTTCAATAAGTGGAATCATGAAAGATTCAACTTTATCTGGATGACAATGGTCAGTGTGAAGCGCGATGAGAACATTGTACTTCTCGGCCATTAAGTGAACATGTTGCGCTAAAGAAATTGCACCTAAGGCCATATCTTTAACATTTTGTCCGGAAGCAAATTGCCCACCACCAGAAGAAACTTGAATAATTCCATCAGACTTCATATTAGCAAATGCCTGTAGGGCAGCATTGGCAGTAGATGTTGAAGTGACGTTGATTGCAGGATAGGCGAATCCACCCTTTTTAGCTCTATCTAACATAGTGCAATATTGTTCAAAATTAGCTACTGGCATATGATCTCCCTTATGAGTTGCTTAGTGTGTTGTATTCAAAAACGCATTAAACAATAAAAAATACGATAACTCACTATGCGGAGTGTATAAATACACCACCTTTGCGCTGTGCACACTTTCTTAAAAAGTTTTCAAACCCTTCAAAATATGATTTAGTCTCCTTTCGTAAATATTGATAAGAACACAAATTCTATAGGAAATACTTATGCTTACAAAAACTGATGAAAATTATTCTCTAAAGAAAACTGATAAAGCGACTATGGAGCAGTGGTATACACTGATGACTATTGGTCGTATGGTTGATCTTCGTGCTCCAAATTATTTAAAGCAGGCCATTGGTTGGTCATATCACGCACCATTTGCTGGTCACGATGCTATTCAATTGGCAATTGGACAAGTGTTCACACTTAATGAAGATCACTTATTTCCTTACTATAGAGATATGCTAACTGCCATGTCTGCTGGGTGTACTGCTGAAGAGATTATTTTAAATGGTATATCTAAGGCCACTGATTTAGCTTCTGGTGGACGTCATATGTCTAATCATTTTGCTAAACCTGAGTGGAATATTCATAACGTTTCTTCTTGTACTGGTAACCACACGCTTCACGCTGTTGGTGTTGCTAGGGCGATGAAGAGATATGGACACAAAGGTGTGGCCATTTCTTCTCAAGGTGAATCTTCCGTTTCTGAAGGTTATTGCTATGAAGCTATTAATGGTGCCTCTAGAGAAAAACTTCCTGTTATTTTTGTTTTCCAAGATAACGGTTACGGAATATCTGTTCCAAAAGATGTCCAATGTGCCAACGAATTTGTTGCTGATAACTTCACAGGACTTAAAAACTTAAGAATCATTCACTGTGATGGTAAAGATGTTTTTGATTCAATGAATGCTATGACTGCTGCTCGTAGACACGCACTTGAAAATTCTGAACCAGTTATCGTTCACGCAAGATGTGTAAGAATGGGAGCCCATTCAAACTCTGATAAGCACGAGTTATATAGAGATGAAAAAGAAATCTCTGATGCTGTTGCACAGGATCCATATGCTGCTTTTAGAAAGTTACTCTTAAAAGAAAAAATATTCACAGAGAAAGAACTTATTGCCATTGATGAAGATGCTAAGAAGACGGTTATTGAGGCCCATACAGCTTGTATGAAAGCTCCAAACCCAGATCCAGCAAGTATCCATGACTTTGTTCTTCCTCCAGCTCACGAGTGTGAAATCTTCCCTGAAGGAACTCACTCTCACGACGGTGAAGAAGTTAAATTCATTGACGCTCTTAATGGAACTTTAAAAGAAGAATTTCGTCACAATCCTGATACTTTTATTTGGGGGCAAGATATGGCCAACAAAGAAAAGGGTGGAATTTTTAATGTCTCTAAAGGAATGCAACAAGAGTTTGGTGAAGAGAGAGTTTTCAATGCACCAATCGCTGAAGATTATATTATGGGAACGGCCAATGGTTTTTCTCGTTTCGATAAAAAGATTAGAGTTGTAGTTGAAGGTGCTGAATTTGCAGATTACTTTTGGCCTGCAATGGAGCAATTTGTTGAAACAACTCACGATTACTGGAGATCAAATGGAGCTTTCTCTCCAAATATCCTAGTAAGACTTGCTAGTGGTGGTTATATCGGTGGTGGTATTTATCACTCTCAAAATCTTGAAGGAGCACTTGCTACTCTTCCTGGTGTGAGAATTGTTTGTCCTTCGTTTGCTGATGATGCTGCAGGACTTATTAGAACTGCCATGAGAAGTGAAGGGATGACTTTATTCCTTGAGCCAAAAGCTCTTTATAACGCTAAACAAGCTATGACTCCTATTCCTGAAAATTTTGAAGTTCCTTTTGGTAAGGCCAGAATTAGAAGAGAAGGAAGTGATATTACAATTTTAACTTACGGTAATACAACTCACCATTGCCTAGAAGCTGCTGAAGCTTTAGAAAAAGATGGTGTCAGTGTTGAAGTTGTAGACTTAAGATCAATTAGTCCACTTGATGAAGATACGATCATGAAGTCTGTAGGTAAAACCAATAGATGTCTTGTTGTTCACGAAGATAAAGTCTTTGGTGGCTTCGGTGGAGAGCTTGTAGCACTTATCACTGAGAAATGTTTTGAAGATCTAGACGCACCTGTTAGAAGAGTAGGTTCTGAATTTACTCCTGTTGGGTTTAACCGAATTCTTGAAAGAGCGGTTCTTCCAAATAGTGATAAAGTTATCACTGCACTTAAGGATCTTGCTGCTTACTAGAAAAGTAAATAAATTTATTTTAATTGAAAGGCCCTCTTTAATAAGAGGGCTTTTTTATTTTCTTATATTAAAGTTAAATTAAACTAACTTAACTAAAGTTAACTTTAGTATTCCTATACCTCGACGATAAGTTGATCGAGGTACAAATGAAATTAAATATTGGTCAAAAGATTTTATACATCGTTGTTATTCCCTTTGTGTTGTTTTCTGTGGTTTTTCTCTATTCTTCTTATACAGAAACTTCTGAAAATTTAATGCGTGAAAAGAAATTATCTCTAGAGTATGTCATTCAAACAGCAATGACTGTTGTGACAAATCATCAAAAGAGAGTTGATAGTGGAGAGCTTTCTGAAGAAAAAGCTAAAAAGTTAGCTTCCATTGCAATCGGGAATATTCGTTACGGAAGGGATATGAGTGATTACCTGTGGGTGAATAGTCTTCATCCTAGAATGGTTGCTCATCCAAAAAAATCATTAATAGGAAAAGATTTAAGTAACTTTAAGGATAAGGCCGGACAAAAAATATTTATGAATATGATAAATATTGCTAAAAAAGACGGAAAAGGTTTTATCGAATATGTTTGGAGCGATAAGGTAGATAAAGATAAATTTGTTCCAAAGTTATCTTACGTTCTCTACAACGAGAGGTGGGAATGGATACTAGGAACAGGTATTTATATTAATGATGTTAATACTACGATCACAAAACTTTTGATTGGTAACTTTATTAAGATCGCTATTATAATGACTATCTTAATATTTGCAGTTGGTTTTGTAATTAAGAAAAATATTAGGGAACCCTTATTAGAAATTGCAAGCCAGTTGTACAATACTTCTGAATCTGTAACGAGTGGTGCATCAGCTAGTCTAGAAAATTGTGATCTTCTCGCTGAATCTAGTCAAGAGCAAGCAGCCAGTCTACAACAAACAGTTAGTGCAGTAGAAGAAATAAGTGCCATGATTTCAAGAAATGCAAAATCCGCTGAAGCTTCAAAGATAACTTCTCTAGAGAGTCAAAAATCAGCTAATATTGGTAAAAAGAGAGTTGATGAGATGCTCTTAACTATTGATGAAATTTCGAATAATAATGAGAATGTAATTGATAGCATGAAAAATACTAACGAAGAAGTAAGTGAAATATTAAATATAGTTAGAGATATTAATGAAAAAACAAAAGTGATTAACGATATTGTTTTTCAAACAAAACTTCTATCATTTAATGCTTCTGTTGAAGCGGCAAGGGCTGGAGAAGCTGGAAAGGGCTTTACTGTAGTAGCTGAAGAGATTGGGGCACTGGCCAATATGTCTGGAAAGGCGAGTGATGAGATTCGAAGTCTCATTGAAAATAGTATCTCTAAGGTTGAGACCATTGTGAGTACAACGACTTCTGTTATGAATAAAATGATTGAAGAAGGTAATCTTGCAGTTAATAGTGGTAAAGAAAGAGCTCAAGAGTGCAAAATTGTTCTAGATGAAATTATTAGTAATGTTGATAATGTTAATACTAAAGTAGGCGAAATTTCAAATGCATCTCATGAACAAGCAACAGGGGTGGAAGAAATCTCTAAGGCGATGGAGTTGCTTGATCAAGTCAGTAATGTAAATAATAACATTGTTATAAATACAGCGAGTTCATCTAGAGAGCTTCAAAGTGAAGCTCACGAGCTCATCGAAGTGGTAGATAAGGTTAAGGGCATGGTTCATGGAGCCAAAGCGTCTTAAAAGTTATCTACCCTCATTTACTTAGATGTTAGGGTGAAGACACCATCCCAATTTGGTGGTGGTGGAAGTTCTTTAAATTGATTACAGCGCTCGATGTAAATACTCGAAGGATTAGGTTTCTCGTGTAAGAGTGGAAATCTTTCAAGTTCTAATACTAGAGATTGTTCAAAACACTCAATCGCCATATCCCATTGTTGATTCTTATAATTCACTAAACCTTTTTGAAAGTTCTCCTGCAACTTAAAGAGTAAGTCACTGGCATTTTTCTTTAGGTCCAAGAGTTCATAAGTTGTTACAGGTTTAGATTTTCCAACCACTTTTATAGTATCGAGCTCTCTAAAGAGAAATTCTTTTTCATTGCACTCAGCAAGAGTGTACTCAGAAATATGATTGAAAATTCCATATTGCTTTGCTGCTTCCTCTAGTCTTGCTGCAAGATTCACAGAATCTCCCATCATTGTGTAATTCATTCGAGAAGCAGAACCCATATTTCCGGTTACAATTTCACCAGTATTAACGCCAATTCTCATTCTCATTTCGTGAACAATTTTTGGCCACTTATCACCTTCTTTTACCCATTTCTTTCTTAGCTCAAGCAGAGAGTCTTGCATTCTAGCAGCTACGTGTAATGCCCTTGTGGCATGATCCTCTAGTGGCATTGGTGCGCCAAAGAAAGCGATTATGGCATCACCCTCGTACTTATCAAGCGTTCCTTTTTCTTCTAGGAGAATATCCGTCATTGCGGTTAGATATTCATTTAAAAGCTCAACCAGTTGAGTCGCCGATAAGTTTTCAGAGAAAGAAGAGAAACCTTGAATATCTGTAAAGTAAGCGGTTCTAATTCCACAATCTCCACCTAACTCAGGATGTTCACCTCGGTCATACATTTCATCAATGAGTTCTGGAGAAATATATGAACTAAAGGCACCTTTTAAGAAGGCCTTATCTTTATTGGCTAAGTAAAAGTGGAGAAATGTGTTCCATGAATAACTACTGACAATGGCGAAGAAACAAAAGAAGAGTTTTATTTCATAGCCCTCTGGAATGAGGTGGTAGGTATCGTAATAGTAAATTCCACCAATGAGAACAATAGTTGAAACCAAATCAACAATAGCATTTCCAAAGAATTGAATAATAAGAATGATGAGCGATCCTCCAAGAAGAATGGCCCAGGAGAGAAAGGTTGAATCCTGTTGTGGCTTGAAGTAATTCCCTTCAAGTAACATATGGGTAAGATTCATGTGAAAGAAAACTCCTGGCAGAATTGGATCTACGGGAGTGTGTCTAAGGTCGTAAGCACCGTAAGCACTAGCACCCACAAAGACTATAGTATTATCAAAGATTTCCTTCATCTTCTCGTCGTTGTCGCCTGCTCTTACTATGTCTGCAATACTCACTCTTGGAAAGTGAGAAGCGTCTCCTAGCCATCTCACTTTGGCTTCACCTTTATAATTTAATTCTAAATTACCAGTGGCGAGTTTAAATTTGTAATCACCGATATTTAACATTTCTAAAATTGGAGAGTCTCCAGTGTAATGGAGATAGGCCAAGAGAGAGTAGGAAGGCATGTAGAGCGTGTCGATATTACCAACAATTTGATAATGTCTCATAATCCCATCACTGTCCGCCTCAACTTGAATGTGTCCAAGACTAGCTTCTGTATCTAATATCTTTTGAATAGGCCAAACCGCTTTTGAAACAGCTTTTGGTTTGAGCTCAATTCCTTCACTATTCTTTGTATCAACAATGAAGTTGTAGAGTTGTTCTGGAAGCTCTTCAAAAATATCGGCTCCTTGTGTATTTAGCGAGTAGGGGATGATGACTTTATTACCTGGAATCGATTGAAAGCGAGTAATTGAATTTGCCATGAGATCATCAACTGAAACATCGTTACAGACCTTTGTTTCTTCCGCAAAGAACACATCAAAGGCAATCACTTTTGCCCCGTACGTGCCAAGTTTGTCTATTAAGGTTGCCCAGGTTTTTCTATTCACTGGCCACTGACCTAATTCTTTAAGGGAGTAGTCATCAATATCCGCCATGACTAGTCGCTTTTCAAACTTATCACTCTTAATGGTCTGTCTCATTCTGATATCAAAGAAACGATCTTCAAAAAATGATGTGTAGGCAATCTTTGATTTAATATTTGGATCTTCTATATCCCTTTCCGTTAGAGAGAAGAAAACACTTAGAGCAGAGAAGGATATTATAAAAATAAATCCCAGGTACTTGATGATTTTTGACCACATAGAATGATCTCCCTTATATTAAAAAGAGTAGGAAAGTTGAGTTGATGTTATGTGTTTTGAGTATTTCGAATCAGCTTCTAGTGAAGTGTTATTTGTATACTCATAAGAAACTGCGAATTGTAACTTTTCCGAAATCTTCTTTGTTAACTTAAATATAGGTGCAAAAGTTTTTTCTACACCTCTAGATAGACTCTCATTCGAATCTGTATAATCAGTGAAGCTCATTGAGGCCCCAACATGAAGAGTGATCTTAGGGAGGAACGTCGGGTGTATAAAGTCTACTCTTAAAAGTGTTGCATTGGTTGAGCTTGCTGTTGAATTGTAGGAATCAAGGGCGTCATACTTGAGGAGAAAAATGAATAGGTGTCCACTAGTAGTGTAATAGACTTGGTCAACTGAAAAACTTTTTGTCTTACTGTGAAGATCAACGATATAAGATTTAAGGTCTTTGTACTCAAACTTAATAGTCGTTTCACCTTTGATGAAGAATTGAAACTTCTCTCCAAGGGCAACATTTAAATATCTTGAATAGAAAGTTCTTCTAGATAACTCTTTTCTGAATCTTCCTTTGTAATTGTATTCAATATTAAAAAGAAGAGAGGCGGGGTTTAAAAAGAGCTTGTGCTCATATGTGCTATTTAAACTTGGATCAATATTGTAATTGTCCTCTGCTCTAACAGCTTCTGAATCCTTATTAGTATGTGACTTGGTACTTAAACCAAGAGAAGGAGTAATTACAAATCTCTTTTTAAATATTAAATTGTAACTTGAATTAAAAGTTGTCTCAAAAATATAGGAATCTTCTCTTGAAGCAGTGGAAGAAGCCAGGTCACTAGTAAGAGAGATATTATTGTCATAGGAAACTTTCTCATCGATTGAGATATTCCATCTCTTAGAGGAGATGACTCTACCGTTTCTAAGCATATTTGGATCAAGTCCAAACTCTCTTTCTATTTCTTTCTTCCTGCTTCTAATTTCATCAGCTAAGCTAGATTCTTTCTTAATGGCAATCGCCTTATCAATTTGTGGTAACACAAACTTATCTACTAATCTTTCTGGATCTGTGGCCTTTCTCGCCATTGTAAGTAGGACTTCTCCAAGTTGAAATCTCGCTACTTGTAATAGGTCTTTATCAGCAGTTTTAGATTTCAACATTTTGACATAATATCTCTTGGCCTTTTTATTCTGTTCAAGAATTTGAGAAATATGCGCCACATAGTAGAGAGAGGAGTCAGGTTTATACTTTCCCCTAAATGACTTCTTAAATGATGCTCTCGCTTTTGTGAGTTCACTATCTGCGTAGAGTGCCTGACCATACTCATAGTAAATATCTTGTGCCTTAGAGCCTGACTTTAATGCCTTTCTAAAATGTCTAATAGCTCTATCGTATTGTTGCAAGCGATTATAAGAGAGAGCAATTAAGTAGTGCTTAGTTGCTCTTGTTTTTGAATTTACTTTTAGGTTTTCTAAACTTGAAATGACCTTTCCATAGGAGCCACGTTTATAATTTTCAAACGAAGACTTAATAATACCGGAGTCATTTGCAGATATATTTAGGGAGAATAAAAGAGAGAATATAAGTACACTATACAATTTCATGAGGCCAAATCCATTTAACCAAAACATTTAATAACAATGACTTATATTATAACTAAATTTCTCTTAATTAATATTAAATTTTACCTTAGTGTTTTTGTTTATCTTTGGCGGAAGTGGTTCCGGCAGAGGTGGTCTTGGGATTGGAATTGGTTGTAGAGTTGGCTCTCCATCTGGTCCACCACTTGATGGATTTAAAGGAGCAGCTCCCTCGGGTAATGGTTCATCTATTGGTGCAAGTTCAGGTGGTTTTACCTCAGGTCCATCACCTGTACTAGCAGGGGATCTATTGGGTATTTTATCAAATGATCCATCCGGTTGTAGTACGTGAGTATCGTGTTGATAGTTTCCGGTTGCAGCGTTAAATCCACCCATATCGGCAGGAGGTATAAAGGTTTCAGTGGCAGCATCAAAAGTTGAGCCTGGTGGAGGAGCAATGTAGAGAGCAGTATGTAAATCTACATATCCTCCTGCTGGGGGAGCAATTTCCCCAGTTGCTTTATTCACATAGCCTTCTGGCGGTGGTCCGCCAATTTCTTTTGGACCTTTAGCAAATTTATCAGATATTATTTTTGTAGCCGTGGCCCCAATAACTTTTTGAACTTGTGACTCAACATTTGCGTCGTTGGCAAAATCTTTAGAGTTGGCACCTGGAGGTATAATATTTCTATATTTCTTCTTTGAACCTTTTTTCTTACTACTTGTTTGATCATCAGCTGATTTAGAAGCATCGTGTCCCTTCATTGTTTCTAACTGACCAGGATTGATTTTTACAGGAGTTGTTGCTCTCAATGTTTTCCCTGGATTAACCCCAGAGAACTGACCTTTTCTCACGATAACGGCCTTATCACTTGAAACAATTCTCTCTAGTACTCTTTGATTCGTTTTAAAGTTTTTAACAGTGGCCTTCAGCTGCGCCATCGCTACAGCACCAGAGAATGTAATGAGCGCAGTGTTTCTATTAATAGGGTTGTAAGTGACGACGAAGTCCGTCCCACGCACACCCATGGCAGCAGTTTTAGTTTTTATGAAGAGTTTTGATTTATTTTTGTCTTTCATATCAAGATAATTCTTCGTCACTTTGGCGCGTAGTGAACCTTTTAGCAGAGTAATGATACCGGCCTTCTTTCTAGGAAATTTATTAATCGCCATTTGAGATTTTGGACCAAGATTCATTTGTGATTTATCAATGAAGAGAAATTTAACAAATGACTTCTTCGCAGTTTTTACAAGATATCCCTCTTGAACCCAAGAACCTCTTTTTAATGTTATTTTTTCTTTAGTTTTAGGGTTATAAGCCTGAACGTTACCTTTTAAAATAATCGCCTTGGCCACACCTTTTGTGTTCGCAAGCGCCGTTGATTGAAGGCATAGACCCAAAATAATTGTAAGAATTAAACTCTTAATGAACTTCATCTGCCTTCCCTAGGATTGATTAAAAAGGCATAGCTTTTGCCTTAATAGCTTTTCGTCTATTATATGGGCAAACTTGAGAGGAGTTATTTAGGGGAAAGTAGGCGAGGTAACTGGTTGTTTGTAGGAAAGCACAAAAAAAGAGGCGATGATTTTTTGTGCCACCTATACGGTAATACTAGACTATTTCGATGAGGTTCTCAGGAGGTCTCCCAATGGCCACACGCTTACCATTTTTTAGAATGGGTCTCTCTAGTAGAACTGGATTTTCGGCAATGATTTTAGACCACTGAGCGAGAGTTTTTGAATCTTTCTTGGAAAGACCCAGCTCTTTAAAAGTCGCTTCTTTGACTCTGATTAATCCATCGAGTGGTTCAATATTTAATGAAGTCGCTAGCTCCTTTACTTCTTTAGTCGTTAAACCTTCTTTTAAGTATTCTTTTATTGTGGGTTCAACACCTTTTTCTTTTAAGAGCGCTAGCCCTTGTCTTGATTTACTACATCTTGGATTGTGGTAATAAAGCATAACTTCTCCTAAAATAAAACGATTCCGATACTTAGAATTAAGGCCTCAGCGCGAACGTCTTTCTTTGCTTCCGACTTACTGAGAACGTTGCTCTTAGTAGAGTCAGAAGTATCAACTAAGTAAGCACGCAGAGAGTAGAGTCTCACGTAGGATAATTCCACGTAGACTGGATGCATTTCTTTATATTTTAAATTTTCTTCTAGTCCAATGGAAATTCCCCAACCAACAGAGTCATAAGTTAGTTTGAAGTTTCTTCCTGAAAATGGACCAGTGGAAACAAATTCCTTTAAACGAACGGTTTGCTGTGACCAAATAGGTCCTGTTCCTAGATTGATTCTCCATTCTTTTAGAGGTTTCCAGGGAACAAAATATCTAAGCGTTGGACTGACCATTAGGTTTTGATAGTTACCACTACCTTTGAAAGAATTCTCATTAATGACAAAGGAGAGATCTTCAACTTTTCCAAGGACGATAGTTGAAGAGATTGTGAACTCATAGCGCTCCCATCTATAACCAAAGTGAGTATTAAATCCAAAGCCTCCAAAGTAACTGTGCTCTGCAATTCCTCTGTCATCTGAACCGGGTTCTTCTTTTTCAAAAACACCTAGACGATTGAGAGAGAAGTTTGTTCCAGCTTTTAAAAACATTTCATTATTAAAAGCCAGTGAGCTTTTTGAGATTAGAAATATGAATGTTAATAGTGTTAAAAACTTCACTTAAAAATCCATTGAAAAGTTGAGACCAACTTTTCCCTTACCGTCAAAGTCCGGAGTTAAACTAATCTTTCCTTCGTAGTACCAGAATAATGTAGAAGGATTTATTATATGACCCAAGACTTTTCCAAAACTATTTCCAGAGTTTAGAAGCCATAGTGAAAGGTTTTCAATTCCGACTCCCAACACTGCGCCTAGAATAGGAGTTTGATAGAGGTCTTGAATACTCGCGGGTTCAGTATAAATTTCAACTGTAAATTCAAAGAGAGTACTTGATATAAAAGACATGGTTAGTGAGTCAATTCGGTTATACCCATTTGCCCTATAGTAGAGAAACAGCTGTGAACCGGAAAGGGGATGAACAATCCAATTCCAAAAGGGTTCATCTTGGTCAAAGACAATTTTCCCGAAATTATCACCATATTTCTTGAAACTACCATCGTCTTTAAAGGTTTCAAGTTGTGTGAGGGGATAAATGGCCCAAGTTACGGCATATACCCCTGCAATATGTTTCATATTTTCTTGAGTCGTGTGTTCGCGGTCTATATAAGTATAGTAATGCTTTTGAGTTCTTCTCGATTTATCTACACCTAGATTGGATAAGTCTTGCTCTTGTCCAAAGGCCGATTGTATAGAGAGGATAAAAAATAATATGATAATTTTCATAAAAATGTTTCTTTATTTGGTTCGTACCTCTTGATACCATGCTGGTCACATTTTAAAAACTATAATGGTGTATATATGCTCGATAAGCTTAAACAAAATTTCGTTGACCACGTGCGCAATTTGCAGAATGAAATTACCCGTGAAATTAAAAGAATAGACCCTAGCATCGAATTGGTGGAAGACAATTGGGATAGACTAGACTTTGCAGGCGAGAAAGGCGGAGGCGGTATCACAAGGGCCTTTACTGGCGACATAATAGAGAATGCAGGAGTGAATACTTCTGTCGTGTACGGGGCCATATCGCCTGAATTCGCTAAGAAAATTGGGAGTGATGATGCCACTATGTGGGCCAGTGGGATTTCGCTGATTATTCATCCTAAGAACCCCAAAGTCCCAACCACTCATGCAAACTTTAGAATGATTCAAGCAGGGGACAAGTTTTGGTTTGGTGGTGGCGCTGATCTAACGCCTTACTATCCATACGAAGAAGATTTTGAATACTTCCACAATGTTTGGGCAAAGGCCTGTGAACCCTATGGGAATTATGACGCTTTCAAAGTGAAGTGTGATGAATACTTTGTTAATAAGCATCGAGATAATGAAATGAGAGGGATTGGAGGTATTTTCTTTGATCATCTCAATTCCGGAAACACTGAAGTTGATCTCAATATGGTAAAGGACCTTTCAAACCACTTCATAGATTCTTTCTTTCCTCTAATGGACAAGAGAATGGATGAGACTTTTAATGAAGAAGATGAGGATTTTCAGCTGCACCGACGTGGTCGCTATGTGGAATTTAATTTACTCCATGACCGAGGAACAATGTTTGGACTTCAAAGTAACGGCAGAACGGATTCAATTTTAATTTCCCTGCCGGGGAGAGTCAAATTCTCTTACAAGTATGCTCCTAAAAAGAATAGTCCTCATGAGAAAATGTTGGAATACTACTACCCAAGAGATTGGGCGAGACTGTAAAAAAAAAGGGCCTCATAGTGAGGCCCATATTATTTAGTATTTCTTAGCAATTTTCTTCATTCTTTTCTTCCACTTACCTTTAATATCTAAAAGTAAAAGGATACCTGCATTTTCACCATCAGCATCGTTTCCTACAAGAGAAACAGTTCCCGCTCTAGTATCTGAAATATAGTATTTAAATGAAGCGATTGCTCCGTCAATACCAAGATCAGCTGGAACAAAAACTCCAAAAATTTCAGGTCCTAGATAAACACTCATGTTATGAAAGTTTTCAATTGAAAAAGCAACAGCAGGAATTTTTCCATTGATAACTCCTGGAAGAGCTCTCCCACCTGGAAGACTTTGTGGATCTAGTCCTTGTAAGTCAGCATCAAGTAAATCATCTAATGAAACCGAAATAGACATTAGAGTTCCGTTACTTTGAAGATCTGGTGAGATCTCAATATAAGAGTTTGGATATTTTGGAATATTGTATCTAAGTCCACCTTGAATTTCCATGTTTTCAATAACCATAGAAATCATCATATTATCTTCAAGAAGAGAAATATGTGGTCCATCAATACCTTCAAGTTTTACGTTAGAGCTATCTCCTCCGCATGAAGTGAAAGTTAGTAAGCCTAGTAGTGATAGAAAAACTAGTGAGCGTTTCTTTAGTAGAGAAATAGCATTCATTTTTATCCTCCAATGGATATAATTTTAAATATTGTGTTTGAAATATCATCGGCAAAAAATTCCTAGATATTAGGAAAAAATGGAGAATATTTGTTTATGGCGTAGTTTTTTCGTTGGGTAATTGCATTAAGTCTTTGGAAGTAAATGAAAAAGAGCGGAGACACTAAAAGTATCTCCGCTCAAAACTGATAAGAAAGGAAAGAGAGTCTAACTATTAAGACGCTCTTTTGAGAGAAATGTGTTTTAAGAGAAGATCATCGCAATCTATTTCTAATCCTAGTTCTTCAAGTAGGTCTTTTTTCTCGCTTACTAACTTTTCTAGTTCTGCTAGCTCAGTTAGAAGTTCAAGACAATTGCGAATAATCATGTTTACCTCCACAAAGAAGTGTTTGGTCTGCAGAACAAATGTATCACATAGGGAACATGTGTCAAGCATAAAAAAAAGCACTAAGAGAAAAAAATCTTAGTGCTTGGTAACTTATTGTAAATATTAGACTTTAGTAACTAGGAGCGATATAAACGTCGATATCAGGATGATACTCATCTCTAAGAATTCCTTTGATCGCCTCAAGAGTTCCAGTTGTTGATGATGGACAAGTTCCACAGGCACCTTGATACTGAACGAGAAGAATATTATCTTCTAAAGAGATGGTTTGAATATCTCCACCGTCACCTTGAAGGCCAGGTCTAATTGTCTTATCGAGAATGGCCTCAATTTTAGCCAACTCTGGAGAGAGCTTTCTTCTTCTCTCTGCTTCTGGATCTGGATCAAAGTAATCTGGGTTATGATTAGGAAGCTCTTTGTTAATATAGTCTATAACCGTTGGCTCCATAGACTCCCAATCTTCATATCCAAATTTTGTTATCGTAATCACATTGTCAAAGAAGTGAAGTTGATCAACACCTCTAACTGTGAAAAGAGTTAGAGCTAAGTTGTTCTCTCCGCATTCCATAGGGGATTTATAACTAGAGTTCCCTTCTACTTTTACTGGCTTATTTAAAATAAACTTTAAAGCGTTTGGATTGGGTGTTGGTTGAATATTTACTTCTATATTTTCCATATTGTAGTCCTTTCTCTCTTATAAGAATTCTTTCGTTTTATGAATACCTGCTATGAGAGCATCAATTTCTTCTACAGTGTTATAAATTGAGAAGGAAGCTCTTGCAGTCGCTGGTATATTAAACCTTTTCATTAATGGTTGAGTACAATGGTGACCAGTTCTTACGGCTATCCCCTGGCGATCAAGTAAAGTCCCTATATCGTGGGGATGAGCACCTTCAATCACAAAAGAAATTACAGAGGCCTTATGTTTTGATGTCCCTATAATTTTCAATCCTTCAATAGTTTGAATCTGTTCAGTTGCGTAGTTTAAGAGTTTTTCTTCATACTCTTTAATTGCTGTAAGTCCAATCTCTTGAATATAGTCAATGGCCGCTTTAAGCGCAATAACACCAGCAATGTGCGGAGTTCCGGCCTCAAACTTATGAGGAAGATCGTTATAAGTTGTTTTCTCAAAAGTCACAACATCGATCATATCTCCACCACCTTGGTAGGGAGGCATTTTATTTAAGAGTTCTTCTTTACCGTAGAGAATTCCAACGCCGGTTGGTCCAAACATTTTATGTGAGCTAAATGCTAGGAAGTCACAATCTAGATCTAGAACATCAACAACTTCATGAGCTATTGATTGAGCAGCATCTACAAGGAAAACAGCTCCTACATCATGTGCCATACTGATCATTTTCTTAATAGGATTAATTGTCCCAAGAGAGTTTGAAATATGGTTTGTGGCCACAATTTTAACTTTATCACTTAGAAGCTTCTCATAAGCATCAAGGTCAATTTCTCCAAGATCGTTTATAGGAACTTCAATAACTTTCGCGCCCTTTTCTTCGGCAATCATTTGCCAAGGAACAATATTGCTATGGTGCTCTAGAGTTGTTAGAAGAATAATATCTCCCTCGTTTAAAAACTCGCGGCCATAACTCTGTGCCACGAGATTAATCGACTCAGTAGTCCCTTTAGTGAAGATAATTTCAAAATCATTCTTGGCGTTTATGAAGTTCTGGATAGACTTTCTTGTCTCTTCATACTTCATTGTTCCTGCTTCACTTAGGTAATGAACACCTCTATGAATATTTGCAGCTTCTAGCGAATAGTGAAGGTTGAGTGCATCGATAACGGGTTGGCACTTTAATGTGCTGGCAGCATTATCTAAGTAAATAAGAGGCTTTCCATGAACTGTTCTATCTAGCTCTGGAAAGTCTTTTCTAATTTTCTCTATATCGTAGCTCATAGTAATTACTTGCCTTGTTCTAATTGCTGAAAAGTTTTCTTTTCAAATGATTCAAATAAAACCTCTGAAAGGTATTTTTGAATGCTTTCATTTTCAACTTTATAAATAGCGTCACTACAAAAAGCGTGAATAAGTAACTTTTGTGCTCTTATCACTGAGAGACCTCGTGAGCGTAAATAGAACTCTTCTTCTTCACTCATTTGACCAATAGTTGCTCCGTGAGAACACTTAACATCATCAGCGTTAACTTCTAGCTGTGGTCTAGTGTCAATATGAGCCTTCTTACTAAGAAGAAGGTTCTTATTCAATTGTTCTGAATAAACTTTTTGGGCATCTTGGAATATTTTTATTTTTCCAGTGAAGACAGCTCTAGATTCACCATCTAGTACACCTTTAAAGAGTTGATCACTTTCTGTATGTTCAACGAGGTGGTTTATTATAGAAAAGTTATCGCAGTGTTGAACATCTGTTAGGGCGTACAATCCATGAACATTTCCTTTTGAACCTACACCTTTGAGTGCGACTTCAATATTATTTCGTGACTTCTTAGCTCCTGTAGAAAAAGAGAAACTTGAAAAAGTTGCATTCTTTTCAACATCAGCATAAACACTGGCCACATGAAATGATTCCATTCCTTCTATCTGAACTTTAGTATGACTTACTTTGGCATTCTCTTTTACGAGAAAAGATGTCACTGCATTTGTATTGTAACTTGAGTTTTCAACACCTGTGAAAATCTCAACAAAGTCGATCTCACTGAACATTTCTGCTTCTATAATAACTCTTGGAGAAGAGAAGGAATCTTTAAAGTCACTTACATGAACAATACTAATAGAATCTTCTAACTTTAGGTTTTTTGGAACATGAATTTTAATCACTTCATGACAAGTAATAGCATTCACATGAGCAAAAATGTCTTTTTGATCTTCTCTGAAATCAGTCTCATCAAGTAGATCTGAATTAACAATCTCCACAGAGATTTCATCTGGTATGAATGAATCAACTTTTGAATACTGACCGTTGAGTAAAACTATTTGAAACTTTCCAGGAACTTTTACGTTAGTTAGAGTCGCACTTGACTCTACTTTTGCAAAGTTTGAAGGTAGTACATCAGTTAGTTTTGTATATAACCAATCTTCCATTTTAGTATGAGGAAGACCTACTTTCTTAAAATGAGCGAGACTCATTCTCTTTGCTTTAGTTGTCGCAAATTTCTCAAGATCATTAATGTAATTTTCTGATAATTGTTCTATTTTCATATTTGTCTCTACTTAATTAACCAGTCGTAACCTTTCGCTTCTAACTCTAGGGCCAACTCTTTTCCACCAGATTTAATAATTTTCCCTTCATAGAGAACGTGAACATGATCAGGTACTATGTAATCTAGAAGCCTTTGATAATGAGTCACAAGAATTATGGCATTAAATCTACTTTTTAGAGTGTTCACACCCTTCGCTACAATTTTTAAGGCATCAATATCAAGTCCTGAATCTGTCTCATCAAGTAGAGCAAGTCTTGGGTTTAATACGGCCATTTGTAAAATTTCATTTTTCTTCTTTTCTCCACCAGAAAATCCAGTGTTCACAGGTCTGTCTAGAAACTCTTCTCTCATTTCAAGAAGTTCAAGTTTTGGTATTAGAAAAGATCTAAAGTCTTTATCACTCATTTCTCCAGCACCTTGAGACTTGCTCACTTCATTAAATGCTTCGTGAAGAAAGTTAAAATTTGTAACTCCAGGAATTTCAATAGGGTACTGAAAGCCAAGAAAAATTCCATTCTTTGCTCTCTCGTCTGGCTCTAGCGTAAATAAATCAGTATCCTTACCATTGATAGAATACTCAATAGAACCTTGAGTCACTTCAAAAGCAGGATGTCCTGCAATGACTTTAGAGAGTGTACTCTTACCAGAACCGTTCGGTCCCATGATGGCGTGTACTTCTCCGGCCTTGACCGTGAGATCAATTCCCTTTAAAATATCTTTACCTTCTACTTTTGCATGTAAATTCTTTATTTCAATCATCATTATTCCTTATATTAACCAATAGAATTTTCTAATTTCATTTCAATGAGCTTTACTGCTTCTACAGCGAATTCAAGGGGAAGTTCCTTAAAAACATCAGCGCAAAATCCATTAACAATCATTGAGATACACTTCTCCATATCCATTCCACGTTGTTGGAGATAGAAGAGTTGATCTTCACTTATTTTTGAAGTCGAAGCCTCGTGCTCAACAGTTGCTGAATTATTTTTAACGTCAATGTAGGGGAATGTATTGGCAGCACTTCTGTCGCCAACTAGCATCGAATCACATTGTGAATAATTCCTAGCGCCTCTAGCTGAAGGCATAACTTTTACAAGACCTCTATAATTATTTATTGATTGCTCAGCTGAAATACCTTTAGAGATAATTGTACTCTTGGTGTTCTTACCGATGTGAACCATTTTAGTTCCGGTATCAGCTTGCATTTTATTATTTGTAAGTGCCACTGAGTAGAAGGCACCTTGTGAATTGTCACCAATTAAATTGCAACTAGGATACTTCCAAGTGATTGAAGATCCAGCTTCAACTTGCGTCCAAGAGATCTTTGAATTCACTCCAAGACAATTTCCTCTCTTAGTTACAAAGTTATAAATTCCTCCAACACCATTCTTATCTCCGGCGTACCAGTTTTGAACTGTTGAGTATTTAATCTCTGCGTTGTCAAAGGCCACAAGTTCTACAATCGCTGCGTGAAGTTGATTTTCATCTCTTTGAGGAGCTGTACAACCTTCAAGGTAGTTCACATAACTTCCTTCTTCTGCAATGATGAGTGTTCTCTCAAATTGTCCTGTTTCCTTTGCATTGATTCTAAAGTAAGTCGATAGATCCATTGGACAAGTTACATTCTTTGGAATGTAGACAAATGATCCATCAGAGAATACTGCCGAGTTGAGAGCGGCATAGTAGTTATCAGAAGGAGGAACAACTGTTCCTAGGTATCTTTTTACAAGGTCTGGATAATCTTTCACAGCTTCAGAAATAGAACAGAAAATAACTCCTACTTTCTCAAGCTCTTCTTTGTAAGTCGTTCCTACAGAGACACTATCAAATACTGCATCAACTGCGACTCCAGATATTCTCTTTTGTTCTGATAGAGGAATCCCAAGTTTTTCAAAAGTAGCTAAAATTTCTGGATCGATTTCATCTAAACTATCGACACTTTTCTTTTGCTTAGGAGCTGAGTAATAATATAAATCCTCGAAATCGATAGGGGGGACGTCAAGCTTAGCCCAATTAGGTGCTTTCATCGTTTTCCAAAGCCTAAACGCCTTAAGTCTACTTTCAAGGAGCCATTCAGGTTCATCTTTCTTAGCAGAAATGAGTCTTACAATATTTTCATCTAGACCTTTTGGAAACTCTTCTGTTTCGATATCGGTATAGAATCCATACTTATATTCATCGTTTATAATTTCTTTGCTCATATCTTATCCGTTTATTTGTCTATATTTTTCAGTTGTTGTTTCTTTACTTATGCAAAACTCTTCCCCAAAGAGAAGTTCTTGAATGGAGAGTGAGTCTAGGAAGTTGTTGAGCTTTTCACCTAAGTTAAACATTGGGTTAGCAATATTACATTGGTGTACAAGATCACAAATTCCCTTACTTGTTTGGCAGATTGATCCAAGCTCTTTTCCTTCAATCATTTTTGTGAGAGCAAGGTAGCTCACTTTTGAAAGGTCTATTGAGATGGAATATCCACCTTTAATCCCTTTTACAGAATTTAAAATATTGCCAGAGTTCATGATCTGCATCACTTTTGCAGTAGTATCAAAAGGTGTTTTAAAATGATCACAAATTTCTCTAGCACTCGTTAAATCATCACTCTCTTTCTGCGCCATAAATTTAAGCGCCATGAGAGCATATTCAACTTTCTTGTTAACCTTCAACATGGTCTTCCACCGGTAATAGATGTTAAATTCTTATAATTTCAAATAATTATATTTAAATACTCCTAAATAGGCTAAAAAGAAACCTATTTTCTCCATTATATAACATTATATAGGGTAAAATTTGTCTTATTTAACTAAAGCATAGCTTGAAGCAGGGATCTTGCCGATTTTATTGGTTTTTTAGCAATGCCTTTTGTTTAGATGAGATGGTATTTGTAGAACGTTTTTGGGACAGGGTGCCAAACGGACAACTCATGAAATATATAGTAAATTGTAATTATGGAAAATAGGGCCTTAGTTTTTATCATTGTTTTCATTCTCTTCTTTATTCTAGAACGAGTTTTTCCTCGTTATAAAGAACCTTTGAGTGGAGTGGATTCAAGGTTTCGTAAGGCCACAAATCTTACTCTGATTGCTCTTGGAAATATTTTAGTTCGTATCGTTCTTCCCATGGGTGGAGTAGGCTTTGCTATTTTTTGTCATGAAAACTCCTACGGCATTTTAAATATTCTTACAATTTCAGATAATGTGAATATGATTTTTTCAGTGATTACATTGGACTTCATTATCTACTGGCAACATCGACTCTTTCATATTGTTCCTTTTTTATGGAGAATTCATCGTGTTCACCATGTAGACATTTTCTTGGACACAACAAGTGGTTTGAGGTTTCACCCTTTTGAAATCTTACTTTCAATGTTCATAAAATTTTTCTTCATATTTATCTTAGGAGCGAATCCTATTGGAGTTCTTATTTTTGAAGTGATCTTAAATGGAATGGCCATTTTTAATCACTCAAACCTTGCAATTAAAAGTGGTTTTGATCGGGCACTACAGCTATTGGTTGTAACGCCTAATTTTCATGTTATTCACCACTCAAAAAAGAGTCAGTTACATAATACCAATTACGGGTTTAATCTGAGTATATGGGATAAGTTATTTGACAGTTTTACTTCTTCAGAAAAATACCTACAAAGTGATTTCGAAGTTGGTCTGGACTCTCATTCAAAGAAAGAGAGCTTTAATCTCATCAAAATCTTAATGCTTCCTTTTAAATAGTAAGTTTTCATGCAGACTTTCATCAATTTTTTTGTGTTTTATCTCTATTAGTGTTAGATTAGACGTATCTATAAAACTTTTTTCGACCTAAAGGAATTCTCGTGCCGAATGGCACGTATTTTATTTTTTTAAGCGGCCGTTTTTTCTAGACCTTCTTCACGCATTGTTTCCATATATTCACAGAGCATAAAGTCTAAGTCATCGTCCTGGTAGAGTTTTGCTATACCTTGAATAACAGATACTTCTACTAAGTCCTTTGACAACCAAGGGGCCTGTTCTCTTTGAAGTTGAATAAGAAAAGAATAATCATTACTTATACTTTCTGAATGGATGTGCTTATCTATTTGATTTAAAATTTGAGTCTTGATTGGTGACATGTATTCTCCTATGCTTCTTGCACATTTTGTTTTTGGCTCCTGCCTACTTATCGGATGATAAAAAAGAAAATCAACTGGTGACGTTACTTGAATCATTTACATTGTGTATTATAGAGAAAAATGAATTTAAATCACGTATAATTTATAAATACTTAGAATAACATTATTAGATAGGTAAATATGATACCCTTTGCACAACTCGCAGACCCCAAAATGGCCGAACGGATCACTCAAGAACTAAACAAACAAGGTATACAATCTAGTTACAGCTATGATGAAGCCGCTTCAATTTACACTTTAGTTGTTGAAGATCAAGCGAATTTTGAGCAGGCACAGGATATATTCAGAGTAATGATGGGCCTTCCAAAGAAGTTTGAACCTTCTAAAGAATGGGAGGAAATCCAATCAATTCCTATGGGGATTGTGACTAAGGTTACTATAGGTTTCTGTATCTTAGTTTATGTCTTAAATGCATTCAAAATATTGCCTGAACTCTATTCTGTTATGAAAATTTCAAGCTCATCTAATGGTCTACCAGAGATTGTGAGCCAGGGACAGTTTTGGCGACTCTTAACTCCTGCCTTCCTTCACTTTAACTTCATGCATATTCTCTTTAATATGATGTGGATGAAAGACTTGGGAAAAATTATAGAACATGAAAAGAAGTCAAACTTTCTCATGCTCTTCATTGTTATAGTGGGGATCGGTTCAAACTTTTCTCAGTTCTTAATTTCAGGACCTAACTTTGGAGGAATGAGTGGGGTCGTATATGGACTACTTGGTTACTTATGGATGTATAAGAAGTTTAATTCTAACGCCCAGTTCTCTCTACCAAAAAGTGACGTCATGTTGATGATAGGTTGGTTCTTTCTGTGTCTTATAGGCGTCTTCTCGTTTTCCATTGCAAATATGGCCCATGCTATGGGTTTAACTCTCGGAATGCTCGGAGGTATCTTCTATGGCCTTAAGGATGCGAGTGGTTCCTATTCATTAAAGAAATCTCTGCTCTATGTCTTTTTATCTCTTTCGTTACCTGTACTCACTTATGGTGTTGAGATTTTTAAAGTTATATTAAAAACAAAGACTTAGCTCTCTTGATTCTCTCTCAAGTAAAACACTCAGGTAACCGATAAGTGACTGAGGAATAGATTGATTCAAGTTCAATCTAGAGAGAAAAATTGAGAGATAATCGCCTAGTTACAACATTCTTTTTAAGTTTGATGCTTATATTTTTAAGCAGTCGAACATTTGCGCACAAACTCCTCTATGAAAATAGTAATTCTAAATCACGGGTTGCTACAGCTGTTTACCTTGACGAAGAGTCTGGTCAAATTGTTGTAAAAAAATACTCATGGGATGCTGACTTTGAAAGAAGTAGAACTTCAAAAGTTCAAATAAAGTTTCCACAGAATGTAAAATCTTTTTCTAGCATGTATAGCTCATTAAGTGAAGACTATGCGGGACTGAGAAGTTCACAAAAATTTATTAATTTAAATCAGAGATCTAAAGATCTTAAAAAAGAGCTCTCAAGAACAGTTGATGACAAGTCTTCGAAGTTTTCTTCAAGTAGTACAGTGGATCTTATTGCCAAGCAAATTCTAAAAACTTCTCCCTATAAAGTGATTGCTCATAGAAAGAAAGGGTTTAACCACAATATCTTCCTACTCAATTCTGTGACTGGCGAATTCTATATGAAGTCGGGTCGTAAAACAGATTTAAACTTAGGGTCTAGTATTGCTTTTCCAAAAGATCTAGATAGAAGGTTGTATCAGAGTGATTCAGATAAGTATGACTTATCTAGCCCTTCTAAAATCAAAAATAACCTCTCTCGTATAAAAAGTTCTTTAAAGAAATCAGGTCTAGATTTACGAGAAGTGAATATTGCTCTCAATCAAATACACGATCTAAGAAGAGAACAACAAAAGAAAATAGAAAAAATGAAAGTTATTCGGTCTATTAAAGATGGCGATGAAACAACAGAGTTGTTGTTTAACTTTGAAACAGGTGAGTTCTACTATAGAAGAATCGAAGATGGAAAAGTTCAAGATGATCAATTTTTTGATATTAATAATGATAAGAACTTAGGTGATTTAAAAGAGAAACTTCGACGTGCAGATCTCTATGATGAAGGTGAATTTAACGATACATTTCAAGAAACTTTTATTAGGCACTGTGCCGGCAGCTCCTCATTGGATGATCTTCTACCTAATATTGATGGAAAGATTGAGGACATTTTAAAGGTCAATGACGCTATTTGGGATCAATATCTAAGAAATTCTTTAGCTAAGAAACCAGTTGTTCTAAATGATGGATCCATGGTGCTTGGAATTAATGCTCTTGGTAGAGATCATAATGTGCAAATTGAGTTAGATGCTTTAGGTAATATAAAAAATCTAAAATTTCTAAATGAGGACTCTGCAACTAGTGGTGGTGTAGAAATAGTGAAAGTTATCGAGAATGGTAAAGCACTTTTCAAAATTATTTCATCTGAAACAAATGAAGACCTCTTCTTCTTTGATATGGAAAATAAAAGCGTTATTACGAAACCAAATACTGCGAACTTAGCTGTGTATGTGAAGGGTAAGAAAGGGATGTCTAAAGTCTCTAGAAATATGTTTGATAAGAATGTTTTTCAATTAGAGTTTTCCGGTGAAAAATTTAATAGTGTTGGAAGTCGAATACAATTGTCCTCAGAGAGAGAAAGTCCTTATGTATCTGATATTAAAAAAGGGGATAGTTCGGGCTTTACGTCATTTGTTTTTAGTAACTTCTTTAGTTTAAGCAGTAAGAGAAATAAAATATCAAAAGAAATTAAAGCAGCTATTAAGCAGCAGAAAAGTACCATTAATAAAGATGGAAAAATACTTTTAAAAGATAATGAAATTCACTCTACTGTATTACAAATTGTAAGCGATGTTGAGGCTGAGTACCCAAAACTTGATGCTAATGTATCTAAATTAACAGCTAAAACTTATGAACATTCCTATAAGAGGTTTATCTCAATAATTGTTCCTAGAATGATTAATGATTTAATGCCTGGTGAAGCTGATCAATTTTATAAGGACATAGCAAAGAAATCTATGAATGGTTTAAATGACTGTTTGCTTAGGGCCTCTAAGAAATCCAACACTGAGGCCTCTACAAAGTGTGTTGATACTTATATGGTGGAAGCTCCAGTACTAATTGGAGAAGAGCTATTAAAGTTTCAACTTGAGTCAAATAATCAAAGTATCCTAACTGGGAATGCCGTCTTAGAATATAATAAGTGTATTAAAGAGTTCTATGATAAGTCGAAAGAATTAGACTTTGTAAAAGGATGTCTCTACAGAGCAACTCTACAGTCTATTGATAATAAATTAGAAGACGTAGTTGGACTCACGCTTAAAGCGATGGAAAAAGAGTACGAAACGCAAGGTAAGGATGTCTCATTCAAGCTCTCAACAGCTTCCATAGACTTAGCGAGGAAGTCTCTTAGAGGTTGTTATAAGAAAAAAGGATTTATAAAACCCACAGTTTTTTCTGATAAGTATCAATTAGAGAAATTAAATCCTCTTGAAACTGAGAAATTTAAACAGGAAATTTTTAGCTGTGTTTCTGAAATAGAAGCAGTAGTGGGAAGAGATGTTTCGGCCACCTTAGTCTCTAATGAATTAAAAGAGATGGCGATAGATACTGATGTTAAAAAACAAATTAAACAAAGTGTACTCGTTAGTGGCTATGACAAATGTGTGAATGCTCAGAAAAAGAAAATTGCTATCTTGGAGAAATCTGGAATTTGGCAAAAAATTGACGTTCAAAAATGCGCAAACTTTGTCACAGTAGTCGCCACTTCAAAAGTTATTGATGAAATGCTTAAAGATAAACTTGGTAGTGAGCAGTGGGATAAATTACTCGTGAGTGATAAGTCTCCCCATCATGGCTGTTTTAAAGAACTAGAGAACCTAAGTCTTAAAAATTCATTAAAAGAGAAACCAAGTAAACTAGATCTTGAGGGAGAGTCTACAAAATGCCTAAAGCAGGGAATCGTTTGGGCATCTTACTATCTAGGAGTACAAGAGTTAGAAAAAACATTTCAAAGCGACAAACTCTATCGAAAGATAAACCTTTCGAAAGAAAAGAAAGATCTCTTTGCTAAGAAACTTCAGAGTTGTTTCAAAGAAGAAATGAAAGACTTCAAGTCTGTTGCACAAGTGACAGACTCTCTGGCAAAGGTGCAGGACAAATGTACTGTAGCTCTGATCATGGGAAAAGAAGCACAAGTTGATATCTTAGGTCCTGTGGTAGAGGGAATGCTAGAAGACCAGAATGTAAGTGAAGAAATCATTGCTAAAACAAAAGGTGGAATCATTTCTGCCATGAAAGCTAGGGTTACAGATAGACTAAAGAGTGAATCTCTTAGTTTAGATCAAGTGGTAGATGAATTTAAAAAAGTTCAAGGAACTGCTAGTTACTTTGTTGCAGATGCTACAGTAGATAAATATGTAAGAGATATGGTGAAAGATGAAGCTAAATCTAAAGTTCTTTCTCTATCTCTTCGTAAAAAATTATTTGATGGGGACAGGGGTTATAGAAATCAATTACTAAAAGCGAAGGGACCTGCAGAGCTAAAAGTTGTTATTAATAACTTAACAAAAGATGCGGCAGTTGATCTTACCGAAGCAGTAACAAGAGAAGAGATTACAAAGTTAAAAGAAGAAGGAATTGTAAAAAGCCAAGAAAGAGTAGATGAAATAGCTAAAGATGCTAGAAATTTCATGAAGAATTGTCTTGATGCCTTTAGTGATATTGGGACCTTTACTGATCATGTACAAAAGTGTGTCTTAACTACAAAGACTGAAGTGACTTATGATGTCTTTGACAATCAATTACACACTATTCTCTTTGAAAGTGAATACGCACACCTAATTTCAGAAGAAGAGAAGAAGTCACTATTAAAGAAGTTTTTAAATAAAGACTTTAAAGACAATATTGCAAAAGCCTATGAGATTGGTTCTCTTGCAAACCTAAAAGACAACTTTGTCTTAGATGCTACTAGCGCCATTGCTTCTAAAGTTATCGGAGGTTCAATCTCAGATATAGTATTAAAAGGAAAAGGAGCTGATCATCCTAAGTATCAAGAGAAACTACAGCTTGTTAAAGATATTTCAACTGCGGCCATAAGTTCCTTAGATGAGTGTCTAGTTATTCAAAAAATTGCTTTGAAAGATAGTAAGAAAGCTATCGACACAAATACATGTATTAATAAATCAAGACTAAAAGCGACTGAGTTAGTCTTTGAAGATATCTTAGGGAATTTTACTGGTTACTTTGAATTTAGTAACAAGAAGAAAGCGCTCTTAGTTAAAGAGCAGTCAAATGCTCTTAAAAAATGCGCACAAGTAAATGGTTTGAATATCAAAGGCGCAAAATTCGCTGATGACTTAAATTCTTGTTTAATCGAATCCATATTTGATTATGTAAGAAATAGTGTTGAGCATGTAACTGCTAATAGTTCTAATATTGATGATATTAAAAATATTGACCTGGTGGCCTATGATCGTTGTATTGAAGACTCTAAACGTGAGCTTGTAAAAGATCTAAAAAATCAAGGTGTAGCCAGTATTCAGAGAACAGCTCTCTATTCAAAAATAGATAAGGGTGTTGAATTTTGGAACCAGCTCTTTAGTGGGAAGCACGCAAGCAGCAGTAGTGTCCATGTTCAAAAGGCGATCAAAGTAGTTGAGATCTGTGCTCTAACGAAAGTAGTTCCCTTAGCGATAGATAGCCTCTTAACACAAAATACTCTCTCTACTAAAATGAGCTTAAATAGGTCTGAGATCAATTTTGCTAATGATCTCATTGGTAAATTAAAATCCTTCTCTTCAGAGTCTTTTAAAACAGGATTGTGGATTGATCTTACAGCAAAGGCAAGTGCAACTTCTGCTAGTGCTAAACCCTCTGAAAAAGTGTCTTCGGGTTCTACAGCTGTAAAAGAGGTTGAAGAAGAATCAATTGATTCCTACTTAAATAAATTTCTACCCATGGTAGGAGATTATCTTAAGAAGATTCATGCTTACGATCCAACAGGTGCTAAAATTGCAATGAATAGCTTAATTGCAGATATTCAAAAAGCACTTAAGAAGAAAGAAAAGTTAACGCTAGATGATTTAAAAGATATTCTCATGCAATCAGATCTTATTGATGTGGTAATTATGTCTGAAATTGCTTCATTTATTAAAAAAGAAGCTAAGGCCCCTTTGACTAAAGAAGGAGTTCCTTTAAGTGTAATTAATATACTCTCTTCTAAGAAAATCCTAGGGCCTATCTTCTCTACATCTAACCCAAGAGGTAAGAAGGCGCTGGAAGATATTAAAAAAGGTTTTGTACGACCTCTATTAGATGGCAAGAAGCTAAAAGGTATTCCAAAGAATCTGATTAAAGAAGTGAAGATTGTTCTCTCCAATGACACCAAAGTGGGTGGGTTTGTTGAAACAATTGCAGGCTCTATCGTACAGAATAAGCTAGATGATAAGAGGCCTGGTAATATTGCCTCGAAAGGTGTTGCAGGACTTATGGGCTACAATCATCGCGACTTTGATTGGAAGAATTTAAGAAGAAGAACTCAGTCTGGCGTCAGTAAGAAAAATCAACCAGTGCAAAAAGCAATCGATTATTTTGGGAGTAGTGTTCTAAGACCTATTCTCTTAAATCAAAAGCTGGGAACTTACACTAAGTATGGATTTTTCTCTAACAAGAAAATTGATATTATGGAAGAGAGAAAAGAAAAATTTGCAGAAAAGGTTGAAGAATTAATGGAGCTAGATAGAAAATAGTCTATATGGATATTTATCCATATAGACACATATTCTACATTCTCTCTGGAGCTTCAATTCCAAGTAATTCAAGTCCTTGTTTCATCACAAGACTTACACACTTAGAAAGAATCAAACGAGATTTTTTTAGATCTTCACTTTCAGCTTTTGCAATAGGGCAATCAGCATAGAAGCTATTAAATAATTTCCCTAATTCAAATAAGTAAGAACAAAGAGCTGTAGGGGAATTCTTCTCATGACATAGAATAACTATATCATTGAAGCTTGAGCATTTAAGGAGTAGCGCCATTTCACTATCTTTTACAAGAGTACTGAAGTCACAAGTTATACTGTCGTTATAATCAAGCTTGTTACAAATAGAATTTATTCTAGCAAAAACATACTGTAAGTATGGCCCTGTTTCACCATCAAGCTTGAGCCACTCTTTCATATCAAAAACAATCTTTCGATTATTATCAAATCGAGTCATTCCGTAATTGATAGCACCTTTAGCAATAATAGAAGAAGTTTTTTTAATTTCTTCTTTTGTCCATTCGTCATTGTACTTTTGTAAGTATTCAGTTTCTATGTGGGATTCCATTTGATTAATGAGGTCACTGAGAGGGACGATATTTCCCTTTCTAGAACTCATGGCACCATCTGGTAATTCTACAAAGTTATATTGTAAATGGTGACAATTTTTCGCTTGTTCAAAACCAATTTTTTCTAATACTTTGAATACTTGGTTAAAGTGATAAGACTGTCTTGTATCTACAATGTAGATATTATTTTCAATTCCAAATTCTTCAAACTTTTTAACGGCTAAGGCAACGTCTTTTGTGGCGTAGAGGCCTGTTCCATCAGACTTAATAAGAAGACAAAAACCAAGTTTTTCTTCTTCTAAGTTCATCCCAATAGCGCCTTCAGACTTTACGAGTTTTCCTTCGGCATAGAGCTTCTTTGCTAACTCTAGAGACGGAGTATCAACTTCTGATTCGAAGAACCAACGGTCAAATTCAACGTCTGCCCACTTATATGTTTCTTTCATCATATCAAGTGACCACTGACGAGTTTCTCTCCAAAGATCAAAGAATTCTCCTTTTCCACTCTCAAGTTCTTTGAGAATTTTAGTTAGGAGAGTTCTATTTTCGTCTTCTTTATCTGTTCCAAGTTCATCTTCAAGTTTTAAGTTGGCCTTAGTATAGATTTTACCAAGCCAAGGTCCTTGGTTTTCCTTTGGGATTTCTTCTTCGTTATGATATTTCAAAAACCATAGGCATTTCGCAACGTGAGTTCCACTGTCCCCAGGGTAGGTTACTGCCACAACTTCTTGATCTGAATATCTCTTAATCCGTACTAGGGAGTTTCCTAAACAAAGATTACGCATATGTCCTACGTGTAATTCTTTGTGTGTATTAGGTTGAGAATACTCAATCATGGTCTTTGGTCTATGTGAGTAAATTTCTTTAGTAAAAAACTGTTTAGATGTAATTTCTTTAGTGAGGTTTGTAGCCAAGTCATTAGTATCTACAAAGAAGTTTAAATAAGGGCCAACTCCTTTTGCACTAGAAATCAATCCTTTAGCTTCAATCGCCTCACTTAATTTAGTGGCAATTAAGTTTGGTGCCGACTTCGCTGTTTTTGCTAGTGGAAAACAAGGAAAGGCAATATGACCCATTTTAAAATTAGGTGCCATAGATAGAAGTTTATATATTTCCTCTAAAGACATTTCAACGTCGCTAAAAGTCGCTTTAATCGCTGATTGAATTTCTAAGGCCAAGTGTTTCTTAATTGAATTGTGTAAAATTGTCATAGTTAGCTCACGTAATATCTTAAAATAACTATGATATACTTATTCTATCCATATAGGAATGCAAAGGTTTTAATGAGCAATATATGTCTAATCATTTTATTCACTCTCTTGAATGTTTCAGTAAAAGCTCAAGTACTCGACAAAGATAATCTACTCAATCGTGAAGAGAAGAACTCGACACTTAGACGAAGATTAGAACCTCGCTTGAGTAATAAGTACTACCGTGGTCGCTATCTCGTTTATGATTGTATAGATCGCCACTATGTCTGTGTAAACCTTCCCAGTTTTTATAACTGCAGAGAGACCCGGGTAAAAGAAATTGAAAATAAGGAAGTCTTACTAAGCTGTGCACCTTTGAAGCTGTTTAAGACGCAAAAAGAGTGCTTTGACGCCAACTATAAACTTATTCATAGAGTGACCAACAAAGCTTTTTGTGTGAATAGAATTTTCTAGTCGATTTTCTTGTACATTAAGACGTGGGGACCAATTCCTTCTATTTGGAATTCGCTTTCAACTTTTTCGAATCCGACTTTTTGATAAAAGCCCTGTGCCGTAGTTCTGGCATTACACCATAGCAATTGACAAAAATTCTGTTTAATAATTGGAAAAGCTGTCTTCAGCAGAGCGGAGCTAAGTCCTTTACCTTGGTGCTCTTGAAGTGTGGCCATTCCTCTTAAACGGTATTGATATTCTTCTGTGAGTGAATTGCTCTTTTCGAAATAAAAAGAGGCAACACTTACTAATTGCTTATCTATGAAGGCCCCAAGGTGAAAAGTTTGCTCATCTTCATCGTGAGAGAAGTGGCAATCTTCCAGGGGTCTTCCTGACCTTAGGATTAAATTTCTGATCTGATATGTGTCAGAGGCATTGATTCTTAATACATTCATATAGTAGTGCAGGTGTTTGTGGGTGATAAAAGTGTGTGAGTCTTTATAGGATTAGCAGGGGTAAAAGTCACTAAAATAATAATTCAACTAGTAAGTGCTTGAAATTCTGAATAGGTTCTCCATTGCTAGCTGGGCCAATGCTTTAGAGAAAAACTCGAAGACAGTATTTGGTATATCGCTATGGGGACCTTCCCAGGAAGCTGTGGTGTAGAAGAGACAGCGGTTTTTGTAATTTATAGTGACGATATTTCCATGCAGACCACTAAGAAACCCTTGATCAAATTTAAAGGGGTATATGCCGGGTGATTTTATCCTTGGAATTTTAAAGTTTAAGCTCATGTCATAAGGAAGTAAGAGGGAAGATAGGAGGAAGTTTACTCTTTGCGATTTTTCGTCATATGAACTGTTCTTTATAAACCCTAAATGTTTAGAATAACTTTCATAATGGGCCAATTTTCGCAACGCGAAGCGACAATCTTTGGGATGCAGCCCCGCAATATAAAAAAATAATTTTTGATTTTTTATTTTTTTTATTTCGTAGTCTGAAACTTGCGATTTTACGTAGACATCATTTCGTAAAACTTTTCTCCATGCGGAGATTCCAATAGATTTTTCAATACTTACTTGATCAAAAATGTTGTTCTCCAGCACCAAAGTTTTGGCCTGAATTGGAGCCGAGAAGGCTAATATAGTGAAAATATATTGTTTTATGTGACGCATTGTACCTTTTCTTGGATAATATGGCCTATTAATCTCTTTAATATACCAAAATATACCATAACCTAAAGCATAGGAAAAATGACGCATGGGCAAGAGCATTGAAGCTGTAAAAAGAAAGGGAAAGGCAAAAGAAGCTGCGATCGAGAGTAAGGATCAAAGGTGGCATTGTCGCAATAGAATTACCCTGGTATTTGGTTCAAACGATGTCGAGGAATTAGACACATATACGTACGATAACGATAAGTTGAACTTTCAAACAGTTAAATTTCACCAGGCCAAGAGTAAGGCCATTGAGGAAATTTTAGATAACTGTATTGATGAGTACTACCGTGGTCATGTGACAGAAATTCACTGTGAACTATCCTCTGATGGAAAGACAGTTATTGTTGAAGATAATGGAATAGGCTTTCCTGTTGGAAAAGTTCCCCAAGTTTATAGTGAGTTTAGAACAGGTTCTAAATTCAAAGACGAAGAGACTGATAAGAAGGGCTTCTTACACAGAACTCTTGGACAAAATGGTCTTGGTGCTGCTGCAACTTGTCTTACTAGTGATGAATTTAAAGTAAGGGTTCGCCACTATAATACAAAGAAAGAACAAACTTATACATTTATTGATGGTGCTCTTAAAATAAAGAAGACCAAACCGAAGCCTTTTAAAGGTCACTCCGGAGTAAGAATAGAGTTAGTTCTTTCTAAGGAAGTATATAAGAATAATAAAATTGATTCTCATCTACTTAGAAAGAGAGTCATTGATTTAGCTTATAATAATCCTGGTTTGACCTTCTATTTTAACAAAGAAAAATACCACTTTAAAAAAGGTCTATTTGAACTAGCACAAAGAGTAGACTCGAGTACGGCACAAGAGTTTGGAACTAGTGCTTATATATTTGAATCAACTACTGCTAGAGGCAAGAAAGTTAAGGGGAAAATCGATATGTCGATTGCCCTTAATATAAATAGAGCTTCTGAAGAACGAGAAAAATTCATTTCTTTTGTTAATTCTACTCCCACTTTTGACGGTGGTTTTCACCACGATAGAGTGAAGCGTATCTTCGTAAATTCTTTAAAAGAAAAGCTTGCAAGAACTGCTAAAAAAGAAAAAGTTACTTTGATTGATAACGATATTTTGACAGGAATGACTTTCACAATTGGTATTACTATGCCAAATCCAAGGTTTGAATCACAAACTAAGAGAAAGCTTGTTCGCGATGCCTTTTTAGATAAGGGTATTGAAGATATCATGAGTAAGAATATTGATAAGTTCTTTAGAAAAAATAAAGAGTACTTAGAAAATATTATGGAGAGAGCGAAAGCTCGTAGTCGTTTCCAAGAATTAAAAGACGCTTCAAAAGTTGGTCGTAAGCAGAAAAGACAAAGAGTTGAAAAACTTCTTGATGCTAACGAAAGAAAGAAAAGAGAGCTTTGTTCACTTTTTATTTGTGAAGGGGACTCGGCGATTGGTGGACTTCGTTCTGCTAGGGATAAACTGTATCAAGGTGGAATTGCCCTAAAAGGTAAACCTATGAACGTTGCCCAAGCTGCCATAAAAGATATTTTAAATAATCAGGAATTTGCAGATATTATGGCCTCTATTGGTCTTGTTATTGGTGTCCCAGCAGAAGTTCAGAATTTACGTTATTCAAAAGTTATTTTCTTAGCGGATTCTGATGTTGATGGTGGTCATATCAATACACTGCTAGCGAACTTTTTCTACCAGTTTTGGCCAGAGTTGTTCGAACAGGAAGTTATCTGTATTGCAAAAGCTCCACTTTTTGAGGTTATTACTGATAAGGGAACTAAGTATATTGAAACTCCACCGGAGTTAGAAACATTCCGTGAAACAACCAAACTAAAAATAAAAGAGATTCAAAGAAACAAAGGACTAGGGGAAATGTCACCTGAAGCCTGGAAACATGTTCTCTCTAGAGACTCATTCACTATTATTTCAGCAGACGATATAGCTAAAGCCAAAGAAATGCTCAATGTTTGTTTTGGTAAAGACACCAGTCTAAGAAAAAATCTTCTTATGGATGAAGACTCCGCTGGAGAAAGTGTTTCAGTTTCTATTTCAGGTAAGGCGAAGAAAGCTACAAAAAAAGCTGCGACTAAAAAGAAAGTAGTTAAGAAGAAAGTGGCTAAAAAGAAAACAGCAAAGAAAAAAACAACTAAGAAAAAAACAAAGAAGTAAGGATCAAATAAGTTATGGAAGAAAGTTACCTGCACGCAATGGCCAGCATTCCTCTTGAAGATATAGTTAAAGAGGAATACAGAATCTATCAAATTTATACGCTTATGGATCGTGCTATTCCTTATTTAAAGGATGGTCTAAAGCCAGGGCAAAGAAGAATTCTTTTTACACTTTGGAAAAATCAATCCAAAGGGCTTATGAAAGTTTCCTCTGCCACAGGTTTGGTTTTAACTCTTCATCCACATGGTCCAGCCTCTGTTGAGTCTGCCATTGTTAATATGGCGCAAGATTATACCTTTTCAAATAACTATCCCCTGATTGATAAGAAGGGATACTTTGGAGAGAGAATGGAAACTTCTCCTGCGGCTTCAAGGTATATTGAGTGTAAGCTTGGAAAGATTTCTCAAATTTTACTCTTCGATGATATGAACCAAGTCGAAATGGTCCCTAACTACGATGAAAAAGTTATGGAGCCAGTGAATCTTCTTCCAAAACTTCCAATCATGCTAATGAACGGTGCTGAAGGAATTGGAACTGGATTTTCTTCTGTAATTCCTAGTTTTGGTCATAAAGAAATTATCGCTTCGATGATCAATTTTCTGGAGACTGGTAAAACTAAGAAATTAAAGCCTTTTAATAATGGTTACACTCTTCCAATTGAACGTGATGAAAGAGGACGTCTTCTTTTTAGAATGGGATTCGAGAAAAAAGGTGATAAAATTTTTATTACTGAATTACCTAGAGGTTACGACGCCGCTAAAACGTATAAATTCTTAGCTAAGCATATTGAAGCAGATTTTATTAAAGATTATATCGATTCGTCTGTTGATAACACTGTAAATATTGAACTGATCTTTAAAAGGGGAGTCGAAAGAACCCTTAAAGAAGTTATCAGTACAATGGGTACTATGGCGTCACAAGTTCCAAACTACACTCTTATTTCTGAGCGTGGAGTTAGGATTTTTGAAAAACCAGAAGAGATCATTGAAATTTTCTCAGGTCAAAGACTAGTTGTTGTAAGAAAGCGCTACGAATTAAGATGTAGTGATTTAGAACAGAAAATTATTCAAAACAATGAAATTATAAAGTTCATTAAAAAGAAAGAATACGAAGTTGCCACCAAATCAAAGAACAGAAAAACTTTTGTAGAGTATCTAGGAAAGAAGAAATATGTTTTTTCTGACTACCTTGCAGATATGCCAATTTATAGAATGACTAAAGAAGAAGTGGCAAAACGTGTCCTTATGGTTAAGGACGATAAGAAACTCTTTGCTGAATATTCTAAGGTTGCTAAATCTCCAAAAATTATTAAGAAGAAATTGATCGAAGAGCTCAAAGACGTTGGTGAACAATTATCAAGCTGGCTAAGAGCAAAAGATAGAGAGCAAATTGAGCTTAGAAAGAAGATAGATAAGAAAACAGCAAAAGCAGCTGGTAAGAAAACTAAGAAGAAAGCAGTAAAAAAGAAAAGATAATAAAGAAAGGAGCCTTAGAGCTCCTTTTTTTATATTGCTTTTAGATGATTATTTTTAGTTCCATTTTCTAGCAAGCATTTATTATAGAGGTATGCTTGATAGTTGAAGCATAAGTTTCTCGCTTCATTTACTCGGAACATCTTATTTTCTATTCTCTTAAAAAGTTCTTCCTTAGTTTCATCTCTTTGTTCAGTAGTGTAGTGATAATCAATGGCCTTCTCAAGACTTGAGAGGAACATAGGTCCATACATTCTGTGACCCCATAGATCCATGGCAATTAATTGATTCGTAAAATTAATGGCCATTAAGTCTGCACTCAGAGAATTGCCTGTAGTGTACTCCTTAATTACCTCATTATATAAGCTTGAGGCGTATTGGCATTTAGAAGTAAAGTTAGAATACATATTCCAATAACCAACGATTGAAAATGTTGTAAATATAAGAAAAGGTTCAACATCAATTCCAAAGAGAATTAGGTTAAAACTTGAAAAAATACTATAGTAAATTGAAAAAATTGCAGCAGTAGTTAATGTGGCCCTAACCAAAAGAAAACTATTTCTTGGTCTGTTTTTAAAAAACATAAATCTAAAGAGAGCGAAGTTTTCTATTCCCCAGTGAAACCAGTCACTGACGTTTTGATGTCCACTTTCTTTTAAATATATTCGTTCAGGTATTTTCATTCGTAATCCATTGTTCATCAGTTCAATGGTTTATCGGCTTTAAACTAAGTTTACTGAACATAATTTATGTTATTTTACTATTCTTCCGATTGGTAAGTTATGAAATTTACTAAAACTATACTTCTATTTTTACTTCTTCTTTTAATCTCCAGCTGTGAAGAGGGAGATGAATTAATTATAACTGTAACTGAAAACTCTGACTCAGTAGATATTTCTGTGGTAAATCCAGAAGACGTTACTCACATTGTAGATAGAAAATTATTTTTAAAAAAGTTTAAAGTCAAAGATCCACTTTACTTAGAAAATTTTGAAACCAGGTTTGAGCACTTTTCAAATGGAAAAGAATATTTCTTTGATGTAATTTCAGGTAAATGTTTTAATAAGTACGGAGAGTCGACTAGGGGAATTTCTAATTCTCTTGAGTGTAATGTTCCGGATACTGTAGATAGTGAAAACCATAATTTTTCAAAGTACGATTTTTTTGGAGCTGATGCTAGGAGTGCAAATTTAGATAATGTTGATGTTTCTCTTTATGACATGCTTTTTGCTGAAGTGAAGATGGATCAGCAAACACTTTTAAAAGATGACAAATCACCCTTTTATAAAATGTTTCAAAATCATAAGAAGATATTCTTTCAACAGAAAAAATCGAGTAATTCATTTACAAAAAAATTGTCAAAAGCCTTTCTTAAAAAGAAGAGACTAAAGAAGCAATTTAAAAAAGCTAAGAATGATAAATCAAGACTGAAAATTACACTTATAATTGAACAGGTAAATAAATCTATTCGCTTGATGAAATTAAACCATAAAATTGCCCGTAAGAAATCGTCTAGACATTTAAAAGAATTGAAATGGATTTCTAAAGTGGATGAAATGTATGAGAGAAAAGACAGATTTATTTCTAGAAATAGAAGTTCATATATATATGATGGAAGTTCTGCCCATAAGACTATAGCTTCAAACGAACTTATTGGTAATGCTAGATTTTCAATTTCTCTTTGGTTTAAGACTGACCTAAACCAAGGGGATAAGAGATTGTTTAATTTGCACCGAGGAAGTCAGCCAGGAAGTGCCCTGAACTTGTCGTTAAAGACCGATAGAGTAGTTATGGGAGTTCATGATGGAACAAGGTATGTTTCAAATGAATTAAACTTTAGTTACGACGATGATTTATGGCATCACTTTGCTGTGGTGAAATCAAATAATAAAATTACTTTATATCTTGATGGAGAAAGACGCCTTGAATATTCAGGTAGTTTCTCTGGCCTTGGAAGTTATCCTGCAGTTTTTGGATCTTATGATGGAAGAGGTTACTTCTTTCAAGGAGAGTTGGATGAAGTCAGTCTTTGGTCAAAAGATCTAAATAAGAAAGATATCTCAGCTATCTTTAATTACGGGGAAGCCACAGATCTAAAGATTCACTCAAAGGTTCCATATTTAAAAAATTGGTGGCGAATGGGGGATCATAAAAGGGATTCTGAAATTTCTTTATTTGATATGGTATCTAAAAAAATTGCTACGAGTCTGAAATAGTTTTTTGTTTGGACTCATAATAGTTAAAAACATCTGAAACATCATTTTGGTCAAGATTAAATGCAATAGAGCCTAATTCCAAAATGTAGAGTTGTTTGACCTCTTTCTCTGTGAGCTCAGGGAAATCCCTTTTGAGAATGACAAAGAGCTCTTCCTCGGCCTTCCTAACGATTCTACCTAGCTCACTGTCCTCTCTTTTTTTCAAGAAGAAGAGAACGAAGATAAAGGGCATAGAGTTTATTCTTTCTAAAACAAATTTCATTCTGTTAACAAGACCAAGTCTTTCAGAATTTCCAGTGTTAAATAAAACTTCAGTCACATAACGGAAAGCTTCTTCAAGAATAGTTTTCTTCTCTTTACCAAAGTAATAATAAATAAGAGATCTCGTCACATCTGCTTCTCTAGAAATATCCGATAGTGTCCATTTCAAATGGCCTTTGGAGATTTCCATCTTTAAAACTGCATGACAAATTTTGTGATAAACATCTTCTTTTGTATTCATTAAGTCAGATTCTAACATATGAATATTAGGTTTTTGGAAAAATATGCCGGAGTATTCTGGTAGGGTAATGACGATTTACTAAACAAAATGGGAAAAAACGTATCTTATTAATATTTATATAGTAATCCATTTGCTTCTTTGTTAACCTATTAATATATTAGGATTTTTAAGTACCAGACTTTAATTCACGGAGGAAGTATGAGTCTTACTAAAGCCGACATTGTTGAGCGTGTATATAAGGAAGCTGGATTTTCCAAGAAGGAAGCAGCCGATCTTGTTGATCTTGTATTCAAGGTTATTAAAGATACGTTAGCAAGAGGCGAAAAAGTGAAGATTTCGGGTTTCGGAAATTTTTCAATCAGAGACAAGGCAACGAGAGTAGGTCGTAACCCCCAAACGGGTAGCGCTATGGAGATCTCAGCTAGACGAGTTTTAACTTTTAAACCTTCACAGGTTTTGAAAGAGGACGTGACAGCTAGATTTTCTCATAGGCTAGACGACAAAGGAAATGAAGATACATCTCTTCCTGCAAAGGAAGGAACTTCACGAGCTCTCAGTTCATTTATGAATAATACTGAGGACATCAATGGCGATGACCTCGACTTTGATTAGATACTAGCTCCTCAGGGAGCTTGTGATCTTTTAGGAGAGATTATGGGTGCTCAGATAGAGATTCCAAATAAATCGCATTTTAAATTAAATGAGGTGTGTTCTTTGACTGGCGTAAAACCCTATGTTCTTAGATTTTGGGAATCTGAATTTGATCATATCTCTCCAATTTTATCTTCTTCTGGTCAAAAGCTTTTTGAACATAAAGATATCGAAGCCATTGCTTACATTAAGAAATTATTATTTGATGATAAGTTGACTATTGAAAAAGCAAAAATGGAATTAGATTTACATATGTTTTCAGAAGCTGGAAATGATTTTTCTACTGAAGAGATAGTTGAAGCTCAAGTTTCAAGTGAACGATTTGTTAGAAATTTATCTGATTCTGATATTCAAAAATTAGTTATGGCAAAAGCTAAACTAAGTTCTTTGATTTCAAGTGTTGATTCTCTCAAGCAAAGAAACGATTGGCATTAAATTATTATTTGAATGCCTTTCTATGTTTGTTTTTCCTGAAACCACCATTGTTTCTATCTTTTTGAAGTAATTCTTTAGGACCGATTTAGTTGTTGTAAGCTCTTCTTTGTTTAAAGTCGTATCTATAATAGATAGGTTTGTAACAAGAGACTCAAAACAATTTTTTCCGAATTTTCCTAACCATGGGTTTACTGCGCTTTCGTGACTCGAGAGTTCATCATCAACTAGTTCAGTTAGATCGTCGAGTAGTTGAAAGACTATTCCAATTGCGTGTCCTAATTTGAATAATGTCTTAGAAGTTTCATAAATATTTTCACGATTCTCTGCATGAGAGCTGGACCAGTAGCCAAGTAGCAGAGATGTTTGTATGAGTCTTGCTGTTTTTAGTTGATGTGTGAGAATCAGGCTTTCAAAAGACTTTGTCATTTCTTCACTTAGGTCGAGAAACTGTCCTTGGATTAGTCCTTTTGGACCGAGTGCCCAGCTGAAAAATTTTAACATTATGGATAGGTTCTTTCCCGAGTACTTAGAGAGAAGTGCAAAAGAAGCAGTTTGTAGTCCATCTCCTGCTAGTAGCGCCTTCCATTCTGAAAATGCTTTATGTGTTGCGGGTTTTCCTCGTCTTATGTCATCATCATCCATGCAGGGGAGATCGTCGTGAAGTAGTGTGTAGGCGTGATGAAGCTCAACTGCTGAGCTTAGGTAGTTGACTTCATTTTTTGGATTGTTTAAAAAATCTAGGTCATGTGAGTTATTATAATCAGCAAAGATTGAGCTAACAAGCTGTGGCCTAAAGGCTTTACCTGGGGGAAGAACTCCATAGAGGTAAACTTCCTTAAACTGTTGTTTTGGTAGAACGCTATTTAAGTGAATTTCGATATTATTTACTATTGTTTCGATGTTCATTCTTGGCCCTTGTTATTTTAACAACCTAGCAAAAGGACCACTTAATGAAAAGGTGAGTTATTGGAAACTAGGTCTTGGAGCAGAGAGTTTACCTTTTAGGTTAAACTTATAAAATCCTTTGTCAGAAGGCTTTTTGCCACCCAGCAGCATGTTTAGTATTCCAAAATTTTCTAGAAACTCAGGAGAGAATTTGATATCTCCATTCAGATCGAGAGCAGAATTTCTTATATTGTGTGGGTTGAGTTTAATTTTTCCATCGATTTCAGCTAGAATAGGTGCATCAGCATTACCAATTCTAATGTCTTGAATATCAAGCAAGTTTTTAGCATTTATAGAGGCCTTAATTTGTATCACTGATATTGGAAGATTTGGTAGATCAAACCCACCAAGGTTTTGCGGTGGAATGTTTAAATTTTGTGAATTTACGAATAGGTCTCCAGAAATAATATTATTTCCTTTAAATTTTAAGACAGATTCTATTTCTATATCTCCAGTGAACTTTAATGATTTAGAACCAAGAACTTTTACTAGAGTATCGTGTGAGATAGAAGACTTTTCTATTTTTACGGCATGACTTGTTAGACCAATTGTAGGGTATATATTTAAAACACTAAACTTGTGTTTAATTTTTGCATGAAGTTTAACTCCAAGGGGCCAAAAACTAGGAGACTGAACTTTTACAATAAGATCTTTAAGTTTTAATGACGCAGCAGGATTATTAAAGCAAATTCCACTAACAACTGGTTTCTTAATAATTATTTTTGGAAAAAACCATTCAAACTTTAATTCATCATAGGTAATGGGACAGGCCCTATTCGAAGAAAGAGCTTTTGCCACATGAGATTTAATAATATTGTCTAGTGGAAAGTTAAAACAAAAGGCTAGAAAAAATAAAGCTAACGCTCCAATAATGACCTTCGAAAAGAACATTTTTTTTTGAGAATAGATTTCATCAGGAAGTTCGTTGGGTTGAACTTTTAACTTCACCATTATTTACCGGCCTTTCCATAATGAGTGAATTTTACTACTCCACTGATAAGTTCTTTCTTATTGTCACGCTTTAAACTAATTTCAAAAATTTTTACTTTCTCTGACTGAAGTAGTCCTAAAATATAATCTGACAAATTCTTCGAAGTAAACTTTGAAATTTTAATGGTAGCTTCTGATTTTGATATATTTCCAGATTTTTCAAGTGCTTCAAAACTGAGAACATTAATAGAATTAGTATCAATGCTCTTTCTTTGTGCGAGCCTTTTAAGTCTAGTTATGAGTGCTCCCTTATTGTTAATTTGATGGGGAGAAATGATTCTTCTTCCAACAGTTTCAACTTCACTCTTCTTTGAAGTGTAATACTCTACTTCTGTTAAAATTTGTTCCTTAAGTTCTATTTTAGATCTTAGTATTGAGTTTGAAATACTCATGATCATGAGAGCGAATAGGGGAAGCGCAATAAATACATAGGATGATGTTTGACTAAGGATTTTTAATTGATGTTCACTTAAAGAATTAAGTGTCTCATTTATCTTTAATCTAAGTTGACTCTCTTTAGCAGCATCTAGTTGTCTAAAAATGAAGTCATCAAATTGTTTAATTAGTATCTTTCTCATCTCTTATTCCGAAAAAGTCATTGTCATGATTTTTGATTTACTTTTATAGTCGATTTTTAAATTATCAAATGGTCCAGAAGTTACATGAGTTTTTAAGGCCTCAAGCTCTTTTGGTTCTTTTGAAGAAAAGTGAACACGTACGTTTCCATCAATATTTTCAAAAAGCTCCATATTTACAAGCTCATTTCTAGAAATATATTTACTAAGTTCAATCAGTGGAGCTGAAGCGTTAATTTCAGTGGCCGATTGAATAGTTCTCACTTCTTGTTTTACTACTCTATTTTTCTTTTTAAGCAGTTTTAAAATACTTTCAGGATTTCTCTTGTACTTTCTTTGATCTTTTCTTGAGATCTCTAGAGAGTCTTTCTTAATAACTTTTTTAATTTTTGAATCTAATCTTCTATCCATTGAATTAAGAAAATAGAAACGATCAAAGAGCATAAAAGACATTAGCACAACGAAAACAGCTAAGGATCTTGAGAAAATAAATGAAACAGAATGCAATGATATAGTGTCAGAGAAGCCACTGGTATAATTTCCTGTTAAGAAATTTGGCATTTGAGTGGATGATCTTTGTGAAGCTGCCATCATATGCGAAAGAAGAAAATTTTGTTTTGATTCTTCTGGAACACCTGATATTTTTGAACCATCAAATTTTTCAACTTTTATCTTTAATTGAGCACCAATGAAGTTTTCTATATTACTTATGTTGGAGCAACCACCACTAATAATAATTTTGGTAATAGGATTTCCAAATTTTACTCTATAACCCAATTCCCATCTCTTTAAATCTGAAACTAGAGGCATGAAGGCTTGATGCATAAGTTTAGCAAAATCTCTTTGCTCTTTTGTGACATCATCTAATTGGTCGTCTGTGAGAAAGAAGCAATTATCATGTTTATAAATAACAGCTTCATCTAAGGGAATTTGATAAGTTTGAGAAATGATATCATCCAAAACCTTTCCACCCAGATGAGTTAGGTGAGATGATATGACTTCACGATTATGGATAAAGTAGGCCTTAGTTGAATCATGTCCAATATCTACAAAGCAAAAAGAGCCCGAGAAATGTTTTTGATCAATAAAGCTTTGAACAACTCCCATCTCTGTTGTCAGAATTGCAGGAAGTGTTCCTGTTTCCTCAAGATAGGAATAGTAATTATCAAAGTATTCAAGCTGAGCAATACTTACAAGGGCTGAATAATTTTCACCATTCTTCACTAAGGTGGAAGTATAGTGAATATCTTTTAAAGAGTAGGGAATATTCTCTTCCATTAAGAAAGGGATCATCAGTTCCGCTTTCTTTCTTGAATTCACTGGAAGTTCTAGGTATCTGGAGGTGGTAAAATTATCTTGGATTTGATAGATTATTTTTCCTTCAAACTCCGTTTTTTTCAAATAACTTCTTATAATTTCGTTGTGAATTTCATTTATAGTAGTGTCTGGTTCAAACTGTGAACGTATCTTTGAGATAATGATTTCTCTGTGGCCCAAATACTTGAGCTGCTTTCTTTCTAATCGGCATTCATAGAACTTTACCGAATAACTACCTAAATCAATTGCGAGTATATTCATATGTAATATATTACCAGAATCATTAGGATAATGTGTTGAAAATTTAAGGGCAAATACGATCTTTTTTAGAAAGCCCGACCAATGGGGTCAGTTACTCGATACGAACTTCAATAATTCTTGGAGAGAGCAACTCAATTGGTTTCTCTTCCTCTTTATCTTCCTTATCATCGTCTGGATCTGTATTAGTATTCGTAGTGTCTGTCTTGTCTATATTATTCGGGTCTGTATTTGGATCATTTTTATTTTTTTCTTCTTCTTCAGGTTCTGGTTCAGGCTTAATGGGAAGATCTGCAAATGCTGTAATACTATATTCTGCTCTCCCAAAGAACCCCTTAGAAGAGATTTTATAGAGTTTTCCAGCAACAGCTATTCTAAGTCCTGCTTGCTCATATTCTTTCTTCCTGTCGTCGTAGGTTTGATTATCGACAATGGCCAGTTTATTAACCACCAATTCTTTAAAGTCTTTTTCGCTTTTAAATTCTTGCGCCTTAATTTTAAGTTCTTCATCGCCATCTCTATGTTTGAAAAATTCTTCAATTTGCACAGGAGTGATAGAGGGGAATAAGAGTTTTAACTGTTCTTCTGTGAGTTCATTTACAGCGATAATACTCACCTCATGAACAGTGAGTTTATCTTTAAAAAGTTTTACAATTGAGTCGTTCCAACCAAGTAATAGATGAAGCTCGTCAATAGAGTTTAGTGGTGCATGTTTTGGAATTATATCTGCAGCGAGGTAGGTTGCCTCAATTTCAGCTCTTTCAGAATCATTGAAATTCTTAGGATCGTTGACAAAGAATTTTAGCTCTTTAATCAGCAATTCCGCATTAACATTGCCATAAATTTCATCAAACTCTTCATTTTTCTCTTTTTCTTTTTCGAGCGCTTGGTTTAAGGTTTCTAGCAATTTCTTTTCTATATAGTCATGAGGACTCGTAGACTCCTCATCTTCTGAATTATCTGGATCGTTACTCTTCTTGGATTTTTCCTGAGAAACTCTTAGATTGTTTGGATTTAAAAAACCTGAAACAGTTGAAATAGATAGATTGAGTCGTCCTCGGATAAGGCTGTTTTTTTCAAATTCATTTATAGCCGTTTTTTGAAGAATATTGGCCCCTGGAGGAAGAATAATAGGGAACATATTGTCCATAGTAATTACGGACTCAATCATTGAAGGTTGAATAAATTCTTTGAGTTGTTTATTTTTCTCAATGAGATTTCGACCCTCTTGATAGAGTTTTAGTTTTGCTAGCGCCAAGTTAAGACCTGCTTCTGCATTGAGTCTCGCTTGTAACTTATCTTGCTGGTTATAAACCTTAATTTTATTTATTTTAGATTCAAATGTGAAGTCAGCTAAGAGAAAGGCCAGGATTGCAATAACTGACATCACCATCATTATTGCCATTCCGGAATCATTTTTTAAGATACTGTTATTTTTCACCACTAGCTCCAGAATCTCCATCGGTTTTAGATTTTAATTTCTTTTCTTTCTCATCTTTTACAGTGTCAAAGAAGGGGAAGAGTGGTCTATAAGTTCTTTCTATTTCTATTTCATTATTATCTGTATTAATCCAAACCATTTTAACTTTGATTAATCTCGGAGTGAATTGATCATTACCAATCTCAGTAAGAGTGTCGACAAATTTCTTAGTTTCAGCATTCCAAAATTGAAATTGAAAGCTCTTGATATGGGTTAAAAGAATATGTTCTTTTACTTTATCCCAATTAAAATCTTTTCTATAAATATTCTTGCTTTGCGTGGCCCTTGTAAGCTCATAACCACCATCTCGTTCGGTTTTTTCTCCTCTAGAAGATCGAATATTGTACTTTATCCAAGAGAATCTTGATTGCTTAGAGTCTTCTAAAATTCTTCTATTAGAAGTAGATAAGAAGATTAACTCATTCTTATTTTCATTAAGTATGGCCGGAGTAATATCGCCACTTACACTAATAAAGGGGAACCTTTCGCTTGGGACAAAGACCATTCGAGGATCTTGAATTTGCTCACCGTCACTGTCATCTTGATTATCTAAGCTATCTGCCGAATTATTTTCAAAATCTGAGTCGGACTGCTTATCTTTTGAAAATGGAGCGCTAAAATAGAGGGGGGAGTAAATTTGAGAAATATCTAACTCTAATCTCTCAAGGGCGGTTACTATTTGTAGAGCTTCTCTATCTTCTGAAATGACTCTATCTTTCGTCTCTGTACTATCACTAACTATCGAGTACATGGTTGCCATGAGCATAGAAAGGATTGTGATGGCGACTAAAACTTCGATTAAAGTAAAACCGGAATTTGTAGTCAGAATATGTGGCTTTCTTTTTAAATTTATCACAGTTGTTCAAACACCACTTGCGCTTGTTGGTTGTAGATCCAGGTGCTTACAGAGTAAGTTCTCTCGCTCGTTTCATTTTTTACAGTGACTTCTACCTGCCAAATAATTTTTTCTAGATTCTTCTTCACATTTTCTAATATCTTTTTCTCTTGGGGATTTTGCCCACCTTCTTCATCACCACCTGAAATGGCATTTAAGTCTGGCATTACAAACTTCTGATAAATCACTGAGTAAGTAAAATTATCATCCTGTTTAAATTTTCCTGAATCAGCTTTCAATGTTATCGAGAGTTTTAACTCAGGAGGAGAGACTATAATTTCATTAATTTTCTTTTCAGCATATCTCTTTAAAATGAGCTCATCTCTCATTATAGAGCTGTCTCTAATATTATAACCTTGTGCAGTTAAGTAGGCTGAAACAAATACAGCAAAAATGGCGAGTGAAATCATCACTTCGACTAGTGTAAAACCATTTTTATTTTGAATAAGAGTTCTTAGTTTTTTAACCATTTTTGATAAATTTCTTCTGCTAATTCTATTTGTTTTTCGCTTATGTCACCATCGGAATCTTCGTCGATCGAATAGTAAGCTCTCTTCATTTCCAAAGTAAAAGGAGAGACTTCTAATGAGGCGATTTCATCATCAGTTGCTAAAACTATTATAGCACTATCTTTTTCTCCAGTGGGATAAATGTATATGGCATTTTTTCCATCGAGAACCATTACTTGTGTGAGAGAGGTGGCAAGAGCAATAATTCTTACACCTCCAGGAAGAGACTTGTCTTCTTCTTGAAATTCCTTAACACGAGAGAACTTTTTATCAATTTTCTTTTGCTTATTCTTCTCTTTATCCTCATCAGACTTACTCTTTGAGGCCGAGACTTGAGTTGCGGGCAACACAAAGTTGCCATCTGGTCCAAACTCTACGGACCAAGTTTGCGGCTCATCGTCAAAATTCATTTTTAGACGAATCATAGTATTTCTAAGGGCCGCTTCATCGGTAGAGAACCTAATTCCGCGTTCAAAATTATTGAGGGCCTCGTCTAGACTTCTTCTGGAGGAGAAGCTTGTTCCGGCAACGAGAGTGAGGACTATAGTCACAAGTAAAAGGGCCACTAACATTTCTATTAGAGTAAAACCCTTTTGATTACTTGTTTCTATCTTATTCATTTAAAACTAGTTTTTCTTCTTTTTTAGGTAAATATCTGCGTCAGATCCTTCTCCACCTTCTTCGCGGTCAGGTCCATAACTCCAAATATTGAATTTCTTACCATCTGACTCATAGAAATATTCTTCATCCCATGGATCTCTTGGCACTTCATCAGCTTCCATAAATGCATCTGGTGGATAGTTCTTACATTCTTTTCCAGCTGTAGGCTTTGCAATAAGTGCTTCTAGGCCTTGATCAGTTGTAGGATATCTTCCACACTTTCTTCTAAAGTCTTGTAGAATACTCTTATAATTACCCATCTGAATATTAGTGGCCTTAATTTGACCTTCTGTGAGTTGCTTGAAGATTTGACCAGCAACGAAAGTACCGGCGATTCCAAGTAGAGTAAGTGCGATTAAAATTTCAATTAGTGAAAAACCACCAGACTGTCTAAGCAAGTGGAGCATGCTTTTCTTCTTCATTATATCTCCTTAATTAATTCTCTTTTAGTGGATGCTGTTGAGCTCCATCATTGGTACTACTACCGAAAATATGATAAAGGCCACGGCCATTCCCATTCCAACTAACATTATAGGCTCTAAGATAGAGGTTAGTCCATTAAGTTTTGAATCTACTTGGTCTTCGTAATTTTCTGCAATAATCTTTAGCATTTCTTCAAGTTCCCCAGACTTTTCTCCTAGTGTCATCATGTGTGTCACCATGGTGGGAAAAAGTCCTGAACGAACGAGGGGGGCTGCCAGAGAAGCACCTTCTGAAACATTGATTCTGGCGGCATCTACAGCTTTTTGCATATGAACATTGCTAATGAGATTTTTTACAATTTTTAGAGCTGCTAGAATGGGCACTCCTGAATTTAGGAGAGTGGCCAAGGTAGAGCAAAAACGACTGACATTAATCATAGTGACGAGGTTTCCAATCACAGGGAGCTTCAAGAGAAAAGAGTCCCATCTACTTTTTCCCTTCTTTGTCGTAATATATTTGTTAAAGAAGATTACAGATCCAAAGCCGGCTAGAATAACTGCCCACCAATAACTTTTTAGAAACTCTGAAATCCAGATACAAACTTGAGTTTGTAGAGGCAACTCTTTTTTCATCGTTTCAAAAATCTTAGTGATTTTTGGAATTACGAAAATGAAAATTATTCCCATCATAAGCGATCCAACTATCATCATAATAAGAGGGTAGGTCATAGCGCCTTTGACTTTATTTTTAAGCTTTACGTGGGCTTCTGTGAAATCTGCTAGTCTAAGTAAAACAACTTCTAGTGTTCCTGAGGATTCTCCTGCTTCGACCATATTCACAAAGACATTATCAAATACTTTTGGATAATCACTTAGAGCTTTGGCGAGGGAAGACCCTTCATTAATTTTTTGTTTTACTTCAGCTAAAATTGTTTTAAGTTTCTCATTTTCAGTTTGATCAACCAGAGCGCTGAAGGCCTCTACAATTTGTATTTTCGCTTTAATCAGAGTTGCTAATTGTCTCGTCATAAGTGAGAGATCTTGAATGCTCACAGCTTGACCGAAAGTAAAACCACTACCTCCCTTCGCTTTCTTGTGAGCTTTTTGTTCTGTGATTTCGATGAGCATTATACCCATTGCACGTATCTTAGTCTTCGCAGCGATTAAGCTTTCCGAATCAATAGATTTTTTAATTTCTTTGCCTGCTTTATCCAGACCTTTATAGCTAAATATTGCCATTCAATAAAACCTTATTCTTCATTATCTTCGTCGTTAATAGCTCTAACCATTTCATCAATAGAAGTGATTCCTTTAAATACTTTCTCAAGAGCATCACCCCTAAGTGTAGTCATTCCACCTCTAACAGCTGCTTTTTTTATGGCCCCAGAGTCTGACTTTTTTAAGATAAGTGGTTTTATCACATCATCAATCACTAATAACTCTGAAACTACTGTCATTCCACTAAAACCATCGTAACTACACTTTGGACACCCTTTAGGAATGAAAATAGTGGCATCTTGCGGCACTGAATGTACACCCATCATTTCCATATCGTATGGAGTTATTACATGAGGAGCTTTACAGTGGGAACAGAGAGTTCTTAAAAGTCTTTGTGCCAAAATAGCTGCAAGTGAAGAAGCGATTAAAAATGGTTGAACTCCCATGTCGATCAATCGACCAGGAGCTGAGAAAGAATCATTGGTGTGAATCGTTGAGAGAACAAAGTGACCTGTGAGTGAAGCTTGAATGGCCATCTCCGCAGTTTCTTTATCTCTTGTTTCCCCAACCATAATCACATCGGGGTTTTGTCTTAGAATTGATCGAAGGGCAATAGCAAATGAAAGATCAATCTTACTATTCACTTGAATTTGAGAAATCCCTTGAATTTCATATTCCACTGGATCTTCAACGGTGATAATCATCTTGTCTGGAGTATTAATCTCATCCAACATAGCAAATAGGGTAGTCGTTTTCCCATGTCCTGTTGGACCTGAAACATAGACAACCCCATGTTTTCTACTTCCAAGTTCTTTTAGTTGTTTTAAAACTTTCCCATGAAAGCCAAGATTCTCTAACTTTAAAATAGTCGAATTCTTTTCTAGAATCCTCATAACTATTCTTTCTCCACACTGAATAGGAACAGTCGAGAGACGAATATCAATGTCCTTTCCGGCCATTTTTATGGGGATACGTCCATCTTGGGGGAGTCTTTTTTCGGCAATATCAAGTTTTGCCATAACTTTAATACGTGAACTTACAGCAGAGTGAGTCTTGATTGGTTGCCTAAGAATTTCTTTCATCACTCTATTAATTCTAAATCTATAAATGGTCTCTTTTTCGTAGGGCTCAATATGTATATCGGAGGCCCCTTCTTTTACTGCACGAAAAATAATTGAGTTCACAAATCTGATAACCGGTGCTTCATCGGCACCTGCATCGAGAATATCGATGGGTCCGTCTAAATCAAGGTTCTCTTCAAACTCGTCTTCAAGAGAGTCAACAATATTTGTATTAGCTTTTTCATAGACTCTGTTAATTGCCTCTGAAACTTTCATAGGATGGGCAACTACGAGCTTTATTTCTTTTTTAAATAATTCTCTTAGATCATTAATGGCATCAAAGTTAAAAGGGTCAGTGATAGCAACTGTCACAGTGAAGTCAGTTTCTAAAATAGGAATAATCTCATGTGTCTTTGCGTAATTGATGGGAATATTCATTGTGATATTAGCATCGATCTCTTCAATATTAATATCTGTAATATAAGGGATATTCACTTGATGGCAAATCACTTTAATGATGTCATGAGGGTGAATATAATTCTTCTTTAGAAGAATTTCACCAATTAACATCCCAGATTCTTCTTGAATGTGAAGAGCTTCTGTTAATTGTTCATCGGTTAAAGTGGTGTGTTGCAAAAGGAGCTGACCAATCATCTCCTTTTGTCCTTCAACTTTTTCTAACATATGTTCTGAAATTTTCAAAACGGCCCCTTATTTCTTTGTCGCCGAAGCTTTAGATTTAATTTTTTGAACAAAAACTTTTTGTTTTTCCATGTTTTTAAAGCCTAGAAGAGGGTCATTCAGATCCTCTTCTTTTTCATCTCCAATACCTGGAGCTTCATTTTCTTTTCTATACTTACTGGCCTCTTCTTCATTGTAGAGAGGTCCTTTCTCTTGTCTTTTCGCTTTGTCATAAAGTCCTTTAGCCGTAGTTGCAAATGGATCATCTTCTCCAAGAGCATCTTTAAGGTGAGTACTTCTTCTATTTAGCTGATCTTGTAGGTTTTTAGCGTTAGCTGTACTTTGAACATCAATAATCTTTGGTGTTAAGAAGAATAGAAGATTTATTTTTTCAACACTAGTGATCGTATTTTTAAATAACCAACCAAGTACTGGAATATCTCCAAGTAGTGGAACTTTACTCACTACATCCGTTTGCTTATCTCGCATCAGCCCTCCCATGGCCACTGTGTCTCTGTCTCTTACAACAACTGAAGTGATAGCACTTCTAGTCGTTGTGGCAACACCAACACTCTCAACACCAGAAGGAAGAGAACGACTTGAGAAATCATCGATTTTCTGATCAATCTTAAGTTTTATGAATCTTGTCACTTTATTAATTTGTGGTGTTATTTTTAGAGTCAGAGCAACTTTTTGTTGTTTAACTGAAGTTGAAGATGAGCCGTTAGCGGCATCTGTTTTTTCTGGAGTAGGGACACTTTCCCCAACTTCAAAAATGGCTTCTTCGTTATCTAGACACATGATTTGTGGTGTTGCTAAAACATTCGTTGAAGCATTTGCAGCAACTGCAGTAATGAGTGCTGAAATTGATTTAATTTGAACTTCTGTTCCACCAATTGTTTGTGTGACAGATTTTCCAGCTCCTCCTCCTACGAAGAGTCCTCCCAGAGAGGTAATATTATTTGTCATAACATTAACTAAATCTCCGCCGTTTCCAATGAACCCGGCCTTATCAGTAGCACCATTTCCATAGGCTCCAATAATATTAATTCCAAAACCTCTATCTTTAGTAACTGAAGTTTCCATGATCATCCCTTCTACGAAGACTTGAGATCTTGGTCTGTCTAACTTTCTAATAACTTCTTTAATAGTTAAATAATCAGTAGGAGATGCTGTCACTACAATGGCATTATTTTCTTTGTCTGAAGTGATCTTTACTGCAGCATTAAATAGGGAGCCACTATCATTTGAAGACAGAGACTTAGAGAATCTAGACTTTGATTTAGAAGCTGGTTTTGAAGAAGAAACTAAAGTAGATAAAGTCTTGGCCAGAGTTTCACTCGTACCATGATTTAAATAATAAACGTGGATTTGACCAGAACTAGAGTTTACAAGTTTTACATCTAATTTTCTAATTAAGGCACTTAACTGTTTTGCACCTTCAGCATTAGTCATGGCAATAATAGAGTTTGTTCTAGGTTCTGCGATGAGTTTAATATTTGAAATTAAACTTGAACTCTTACTCTTAGATCTAACCTTTGAAGATTTTGTTCCTTTAAAAATCTTATCTAGAAGCTTCGCAATTTCTTGAGCTGAAGAGTTTTTTACAGGCATAATTTGAAGTGACTCTTCGTGACCAGGTACATCGATAAATTTAATCAGTCTTGTAAGTCTATTAATATTCGACCCAGTATCTTGAACTATAATTGTATTTGTTTGTTTAATATCGATAATTCTTCCGTACCTAGACATAAAAGGTCTAAAAGAACGAGTAACTTCAGTAGAGTTGATATTCTTTAAAGGTAAAATCTTCATGACATAGTTGTCAGTATTTGGAGTGTAGTTACCGGTATAGATTTTTGTTGGCGTATATCTAATATCTCTAGCGTTTACAATTTTATAAAATGAACCAGACTTAACTAGAGTGTATCCGTTTAAATTTAGAGCTGTTAAGTAAGCTCTCCAAGCGTCACCAACTGTAATTGCGGTTGGTGCCATGATTGAGACTTTACCTTTTAGATCCTTATCTAAAATTAAATTGATCCCAGTTAATTTCTGCATATGTTTTGTGAGATCAGTTAGGGAAGTACTAGGAAAGTCAAAACTAGTTATAACTTCCGGACCAAAAGCTGTTTCAGGGTTTAAATTTACATATTTCTTGTCTTTAGAAGCACTAATCGCTGCATTTGTACTACTAGATCTTCCAAAGAAATCTGATGAACCTTTTTTCTTTTTCAAGAGATTCGCTGCAGATTTGCCTGAAGTGTTGTACTTCGTTTTAGATTTGTACTTACTACCTTTGAATTGTGCTAAGGCATCACTTGGACTAAGAGTTAGAACTAGTGCGGCTAAAAGGGTAGTGACTGCGACTTTTTTGATTTTCATAAATTCCGATCCCTGGAGTTTTATTCAAAGTTATATTCTAGTGATTGCGTTGAACCATCGCGTTTTAGTGAAATTTCAAAGTTATCTATTTCTTTGATTTTTCCAAATAGGTTCATTATGTCATTTAAATTATTAAATTTCTTACCATTAATTCCCGTGATGATATCGCCATCTTGGATATTCAACTTGCTGTAGATTGATCCAGGAACAATTTCAGTCATTTTAAAGGCGAGAGATCCATCAGGATTCTTTATCTGAATGGCCTTAGCTTGAGTTAAGACTTCACTGATATTACCCAACATTTCATCTCTAACTTTCTTTTTAATTTTAAAGCTGTTTCCAACATTTTTAATTCTAGAATCTTTATACTTATTAAGTAGGACTTTTCCTTTCTTGGCACTAATCACCTTTATAGGACTTCTTCTTGGTTGCTTAGTCTTAGTTTCAACATATTCACAGTCACCAGTCTTTAAATTCTTAACAACCAGTCTTAAGCGATCAATTCTTCCCACTTCAGCTGAATTATTAATCTTTTCACCTTCTCTAATATTGAGAACTTTCTTACTACCTCGAACCTGAACTGAAGCAATGGACTTTATGGAATCTTGTAAAACAATTGTATTGATGAGTTTTATTCCTAAATTTGATTTCTTCTTAGCTGTTAAGCAGACCAAACTTTCATCTAGTTTAGGTTTATCAATTGGTTTTACAATTCCAACTTCTTGCGGGTCTTTTGTATTAAAGAGGTTGGACTTGGAGATGAACTTCATTTGAGATCTGTAGTTACTTTTTATATAAGGAGCTACTTTTCCACGTTTAGAAACTTTCTTAGGGGCAACACTGGAAGAGAGACCAGTTGCAACGAGTTTTCCTCCATAGTAAGAAGATCCTAAAATTAAGCATGCTATAAAAGATTTGTGTATGGCCTGCCTTGAATCTGGTGAAAAAGTTTTTTCTACAAATCCTTGCCAATTCATTTGGCTCAAACTTCCGACTGAGAGGTTTAACTTTTCTTTAAGAGATGTTTCAGACTGAGTAGGAGAGTCAACATCATCAAAAGAAATTTCTTTTCTAGAAGAGACTTTTTCTTTTAAGTTTGAAAGAATATTTTGAAATCGTTGCCCGACACTTGGTTTTGGGACCTCATAGAAATCGTCTTCATAACCTTCCTCATCTTCAAATTCATCTTCTTCATGGTCTTCTGGTAGAGTGTCAAATTGAACGGGAGGAATATCTAATTGTTCAAGTTCTTCTTTTGCCGAATCAGAAACTTTAAATTCTTGTGCAACAAACTCTTCTTCCTCATCTTCTTCTTCAATTGCGGAAGGCATATCTTCAGAGGAGTCTTCTCTATTATTTAAGAGGTCTTCTACTTCATCTTCTTCACTTTCTAATGAGTCAAAAGTAATATTGTGATTGGTTCCTTCACTGGCCTTTGGAAGAGCAGGCTCTTCAAAATTTTCTTCATCTTCAGAAGTACTTAGTAGGTTAGGATCAACATTGACTTCTCCTGTGGATTCTTCGAATTCACTTTCTTCAAATTCTTCATCGTCAAAATCTTCAGAAGTTTCTTCTTCATATTCCTCATATTCTTGATCATCAAAATCATCCTCCACTTTTTTGGAGAATTTACTTTTGATCTTTGAGAAAATTCCGTTTTTCTTTTTAGTCATTAAAGATCCAGCTTTTTTGTAAGGTAATAAATATCATTATACCCGTAATACATATTTCATAAAGTATTAGTATTATTTTAAGGTGTTAGACTACATGCTTCAAGTAACTTCTTTCGGTTATTTTTGCCTATGATTGAGTGTTTTTGTCGGATACATTTCTTTGTTGTCACATTCAAGATTTAGGAGTTAAAATTTTGTTGAAAAATTTTTAACCGATTTTATGAAAGGATTTTCGAAATGAGTGATAGCACTAATGCTAAGTATAATGTGGATAAAGATAGTGGAGCGTTTGACTCGGTTGTAGGTAGCCTCTTTTTCGGTGAGGTTAACGAGGATGCTATTTTTCCTTTTCCACATTTTAGCGAAGAGCAAGTTGAAATGGCCAAAGAGATGTGCTCTGCAGTCTCAAAGTTTGGTGAAGACAACATAGATGGTGAAAAATTTGATGAAGATGCAGAACTTCCAAAAGAAGTGATCCAAGGACTGGCTGAATTAGGCCTTTGTGGACTCGCTGTTCCCGAAGAATACGGGGGAATGGAGTTGGATTACTCTTTATACTCAAGAGTATTTGCTGAGATTGCTTCAATTGATGGGTCTACTGCTACAATGCTAGGAGCGCATCAATCAATTGGTTATCGCGCCCTTCTAAATGAAGGAACGGATGCACAAAAAGCTAAATGGCTGCCGGCCTTAGCCTCTGGTGAACAATTAGCTTCTTTTTGTTTAACAGAACCAGGATCCGGTTCAGATGCTTATTCTATTAAAACAAAAGCTACAAAGAATACTGATGGCTCTTATACAATTACTGGTCAAAAGCTTTGGATAACAAATGCTGGAACAGCAGAGTTCTATTCAGTATTTTGTAAAACTGATCATGAGAAAGATGGAAAGACTGTCGAGAAAATTTCTTGTTTCATTATTGAAAAAAGCATGGAAGGTGTCAGCTTTGGTGAAAAAGAAAATAAAATGGGAATCAGAGCTTCTGAAACTCGTGCCGTCTATTTCGATAAAGTTCAAGTACCAGCTGAAAACATTTTAGGAGAGTTGGGTAAAGGCTTTAAAATCGCCATGAATGTTTTAAATTCAGGACGTCTCTCTCTTGGTGCTGGTTGTGTCGGAGGAATGAGAACGATCTTAAAAATGGCCACAGAACATGCAAAAGGAAGAAAGCAGTTTGGTGTACCCATTAGTGATTTTGGAATGATTCAAGAAAAGTTAGCCTATATGGCGTCTCGCTGTTATGCCACAGAGAGTATCGTCTATATGACTACTGGAAATATGATTAAGGGAATGGACGATTACTATCTCGAGACTGCCATTTGTAAAATCTATGGTTCTGAATCTCTATGGTCTGTCGTTGATACAGCTCTTCAAATCGCCGCCGGAAATGGTTATATGAAAGAGTATCCTTATGAGAGGATTATGCGAGATTCAAGAATAAATCTTATTTTTGAAGGGACAAATGAAATTCTTAGATGCTTCTTGGCCCTTTCTGGAATAAAAGGTCCTTCAGAAAACCTAAAAGATCTTGGTAAAGTCTCAGATATTTCTTCAGCATTAAAAGATCCAATTAAATCTCTTGGTGTACTTTCTGATTTTGCTAAGAATAGAATTTCAAAAATGATTGCCTCTAAGGCATTAACTAAGGCCCACCCTGAGCTTGAAGAGTATGCCAGTCATTTTTCTTCAATGATGGCCTCATTTGGTATTCAAGTTGAGAATACTCTGATCAAACACGGTAAGAAAATTATCGGAAATGAGTACCCGCAAGATAGATTGTCTAATATGGCCACAAATCTTTACGTAATGCTTTGTGTGATTTCAAGAACAACATCAATTCTAAACAATGATAAGATACCTCAGGATAAGAAAGATTATGTTCTAGGTCTTACTAAATTAGTGATTAAGGAATCTAGACAAGATTTTATAGCTAATTTAAAAGGTATGACTAAGAATTATGATAAACTAACTAAAGAGGTTTCTGATGCCGTCTGTAAGTTTGATGGTTACGGGTTAGATATTATTGATTATTAAATTATGCTAAGAAAATCGATTTTTATTTTTTTATTACTTATGACAAGTTGTGGAACTCTTGAAAAGATTCCACGACTGTTTAAGAAAACTAAAGTAGCACCTAAGAGGAAAGTTGTAGAGATCCCATCAGGTCCTACTGTTTCTGGTTCAAGCTCCTACTTTGAAGATATTACTGAGCAAGTAGGCTTGGGCGGAGTTTCTGCAACTCATATTTACGCTATTGATTTTGATCTTGATGGTTACACTGATATTGTGACTCTTCCTTCGTTCTATTCACAGCCTGCTTTCTTTATATATGTCCCCGAAACAAGAAAGTATAAGTTACTTGGCTACAATCCATTTAATAAAGTTCTGCGAGCAAGTTATCTCGCTTTCTTTGATCTCAATAAAGATGGAATTCTTGATGTCATTACCGGAACTTTAAATCAAAAAACTTCACTTTCAAAAGATACCCTTAGAGTTTTTGAAGGTTATAAGAAAGAAGGGCGTATTTATTATGGAGAAAAATTTTCTAAAAAGAAAATGACCCCTAAACCAACATCTTCCATTTCATTTCTAGATTATAACTTAGATGGATATATTGATCTGTTTGAAGCGAATTGGTTGGATAACTCTAAGTCTTCACCTAGGGCCATTCCTGATAGACTCTATATGGGAAAGGGATTTGAATATAGGGAAGTTAGTTATCTCTTAGAAAAGGAAGGACGCTTTAGCCGCGCTAACAATGCTTATGTAAATGCCATGCCTACTTTTTCTTCAAGTACTTGTGACATAGACCAAAATGGTTTTCCAGATATTTTAACTTCTTCCTCTGGAGGTCATGACAATAAATTGTGGCTTAATCTCTACGATTCAAAAAATAAGGATCGTAATTTTAAAAACTACGCACTTGAGGCAAATTTTCACAGAGATGGTTTTGGATTACTAGAGTCTAGAGGTGGTGGAAATACACTTTTCTCAATTTGTACTGACTACAATAACGATGGAATTATGGATGTGCTCGTTGGTGAAGCTTCACATTCCTATGATTCTGAAATGAAAGATAAGTCTTCCTTTCTTACTGGAAGTACTAGGGGCTTTCCTCCAAAGTTTCTTCGTTCCGAATATGTTGAAGATGATGGACTTGAACTTTGGTCAAGAAATGATCGAAGAGCAGTCTTCGCTGATTTTAATAATGATGGACTCATAGATATCTTAGTGGAGAACTCAGGTCACCCTCCTTACACTCGTTTGGTTTACTTTGAACAAGATCCTGATCACGGTTTTGAAGGCGTAGCTAAAGAGGCAAAAATAGATATTTTGAATCCCTCTGGTGTGGTTACTTTGGATATTGATAGGGATGGTAATTTAGACTTTATCACTGGACAGAGTAATATTAGAAAATCAAATATTAAAAGACGTCTCTACGTGTATAGAAATATCATTCCCCGCGAAGGAAGAAAATCTCTTCGAATTTATCTAGAGGGGAAACGCTCCAATATTCATGGATGGGGAGCTATGGTTGAAGTTAGAACATCAAACTTTAATCAAAAGAGATGGGTCGACTACTTAGGTGGTCCGCAAGGTTCACAGAGTGAATTTGGTATTCACGTGGGGTTGGATATAAAGAATGTCTTACAATCCATTCAAGTGACATGGCCTATCTTGGCAAAGAGACAAATTCCCCTAAAAAGAGTTTATAATCTTAGAAAGCTAAAGTTTAAAGGTCATCAGGAGATCACTCTCTGTGAAAGTGGTAGCTATATTCTTGGTAAGAAGAGTTGTAAGTAAGTTTACTTTATTCTCTCTAACTCACTAATAATTCAAATAAAACAAATCTAGTTGGAGCTATTTTGCTCCTTTTCCAGTATCAAAATGTCTTAAATTCCCTTTTTGACCCCGGGTGTCACTCCATTTTAGCCTAAAATCTTGGCATGAAACTTGGAATAAGCCATGACAACAAGAGATCACCAGGATGGAGATTATCTTGAAGGGCCAATCAGGATGATAGCTCAAGAAGCACTACTAGGATGGAACTAATAAATACGATAGGAGAAAATCATGGACAGCAAAACTCTAGATCAGTTTAAAAACCTATTTATCGAAATTAAAAGAAACAGTGCACTCGAAACTCTAGGAAGAGAAATGGATGAAACTCTCTCACTGGCAGCGGGAGATGAAATTGATCTTTCCACTCGTGATAGAGAGAATCAACTAATTAGAAAACTTCAGGGCAGACAAAGCTTTTATTTAAAGAAAGTTGATCATGCTCTAGAAAAAATAGCCAAGGGAACTTTTGGTGAATGTATCGACTGTGGTGCAGACATCTCAGAGAGTAGACTCATGGCAAGACCTACGGCAACTCTTTGTATCTGTTGTAAAGAAGATCAAGAAAGAGGAGAGGGACACCTTCTCTATGAAAAGAAGAGTCATACTCATGGTAAAGAAATTTTAAATGGTAATGTAAACCCAAGTCTAGTGGCGATAAATGCAGGGGATGACAATGTGGTTTCGCTTAAAAAAACCAATGGCCTTAATGGAAACGGGCTAAGCCAAACGTTTGGATAAAATTAAATACATTAATAGAGGCCTCTTTACTTCACAGCTTTGTGAGTGAAGAGGCCTTATCTCTTTGAAATAATATATATCACTAAATAAAAATCTCTATACCAAAATTAATAAAACCTCAATAAAGCCTCTTCCCCTAAATTCATTTGCTGAAATGTCGTAAGAGTAGATAGCGAAAGCAATGGCAGGATGCCCTATATTTCCAGTACGGAATTTTAAGGAGGATTATATATGGGCTTACGGATTAACACTAATGTAACGTCACTTTCTGCTCAGCGAACTCTTGGAGTTTCAAATCAAGAGCAAGCGAAAGTTTTAAATCAACTTTCTTCTGGTACAAGAATTGTTCGTGCAGCAGATGATGCTGCCGGTTTAGCTATCTCTGAAAAAATGAAAGCTAATATCAGGTCTACTAATCAAGCGGAAAGAAATGCAAATGATGGGATTTCTCTAATTCAAACTGCTGAAGGTGGTTTGTCAGAAATTGGTAATATTTTAATAAGGATGCGAGAGCTATCGGTTCAGTCTGCTTCAGATACAGTTGGAGACTCTGAAAGAAAATTTACTAACCTTGAATACCAAAACTTAAAACAAGAAATAGAGCGTATTTCACAAGTGACAGAGTTTAACGGTAAGAAGTTATTAAATGGCGAGGGAGATAAACTAGATTTTCAAATTGGTATTAATAATAACGACTTTGAAGATCGAATTAGTTATGCCTCAGACTTTACAGTCTCGACAATGGCAGGGCTAGGGGTCGCATCGTTAGATGTTTCGTCAAAGGATAGCTCCCAAAATGCTTTAATGACATTAGACGATGCCATTGAAAATGTTTCGGGACAAAGGGCCTTTTTAGGAGCGACCCAGAACAGACTAACTTCTACTGTGAATAACCTTCAGGTTACATCAGAGAATTTATCAGCTGCTAATTCTAGAATTAGAGACACGGATTTTGCGGCATCAACCGCTAAAAATACCAAATTAAATATTTTAAAAAATGCAGGTACATCAGTATTAGCGCAAGCAAACTCACAAGGACAAGCAGCACTTAAGCTGATTGGTTAAAACAAAGCCCCCCCTCTTTCTTGGGCTTAAGAGAGGGGGCTTTTCTTATAAAGCAAACGTAGTTAATTCTTGCATTAAGTCTTGAGTTCTTTGGATGAAAATTTCTTTTTCATCTGCTTTTAAACCTTCACTTGAAATAAGAGCTAGGTCTTCAACGTGATGACAAAGCTTCTTTACAAGAGCATCATTTCCACCTTTCTCATGAATTTTTAAAGCATTCTGAATCAGCGGGTTAGAAGGATTAATGACGAGAGTTTTCTTTGTTGGGAACATTGAGTTTTGTCCCATACCCTGTGCCATCTTAGCAAAACGTTTCATCTGCTCATCAACTTTGAAGTAAGCTGGAGTCGTTGCATTTGCTAACTTTGAAATCTCCACTTCACCTTCAGGAGAAGTTTCTTCGCCTTCTTTCTTAGGAGAAAGAATAGTATTAAATAGATCTTTGATCTTCATATCTTCTTCTGTTGTATTCTCCGACTCAAGAATATTTCCAATTTCAGAATCAACAGAAACAAATTGAAGTGTTTCATCACCAACTTTCTTCGTTTCTACATGTTGGAAGAAATGAGGATCTATGTGATCATCAGTTTCAATTGTTTGAATTCCTTCAGCAAGAAGTTGTCTTCTAAGAGAGACATCAGACTTATCTTTTTCAAAGTAAATAACCTTACCTTTTAATTTCTCTTTGTACTTCTCTGGATAAGATGCCACGTACTCAGAAAGTGTTACAAATTTCTTTTCTGAATTTGTAAAGAGTACTCTCTCTCTCATTAGCTCATCAAACTTAGCATCACTTACGCAACCATATTTAATGAAGAGTTGAATATCTTGCCAAATTTCTTCGTACTTAGTTCTATCTTTTTTAAAGAGAATTTTAAGAGACTCTGCAACTTTCTTAACAATATAGTTCGAAATCTTTCCTACATTTGGATCTCCTTGAAGAGAAGATCTTGAAACGTTTAATGGAATATCTACTGAATCGATGCTTCCTTTTAATAGAGATAAGAAATCTGGAATGATATTTTTCACATTATCAGAAACAAAAACTTGTTTACAGTAGAGTCTTATATTGTTCTCATTTTGAGGTTTCATTGGATTAATTTTTGGAAAGAATAAAATCCCTTCAAGTGTGAATGGATGATCTACTTTTAAGTGAATCCAAAATAGTGGGTCACCGTCCATTGGGAATTGTTTACGGTAGAACTCTTTGTAGTCTTCGTCTTTTAATTCTTTAGGGTCTCTCTTCCAAATAGGAGTAGTCTCATTGATAATTGTCGGAGTCACAGCAATTGCTGGAGCATCCTCATCAACTGAACCGTCTTCTTTTAAAGGTTTTTGAGCAGGCTTTAATTCATCTAGGATACCAATTGAATAAGGCATGAAGTCACAATGATTTCTTAAAGTTTCAGAAAGTTTCCACTCATTTAAAAAATCTTCACTCTCTTCATTTATGTGAAGATAGATTGTTGTACCAACTGTCTTCTTATCAGAATCTGAAAAAGTATAATCAGTTTCACCTTCACAAGACCATTTTGTAGCAACAGCTCCTTCATTCATAGAGAGAGATTCAACTACAACTTTATTGGCGACCATAAAGGCTGAGTAGAATCCAAGACCAAATTTTCCGATGATATCTTTTCCATCATCAGCACCTTCGTCTTTTAGGTTTTTTACAAATTCTTCTGCTCCTGAGAATGCAAGTTGAGCAAGATATTTTTCAACTTCTTCTTCAGTCATTCCAATTCCGTTATCAGAAATAGTCACAACTTTTTCATCTTTATTCACAGTGATTGAAATACTTCCAGAAGGAATCTCAACATTCAAACTTCTTGAAAGAGTGTTTCTCTTTGTGATGGCATCTGTTGCGTTGGCGACTAATTCTCTGATGAAAATGTCGTGCTCTGAGTAAAGCCATTTTTTGATAATAGGGAAGATATCAGATGTGTTTACTTTGATATTTCCTGTTTTTTCAGTCATATCGACTCCTTTATATGTGTTGGTTTAGGTTCAATAAATCTAGCCTTAATATGGGTGTAAAATCTCCAGCGTCAAGGGTGACGCCTTTACAAAATGTCACTTTTTAGGAGATATAGAAGAATAAAAAAATGTAAAAGTTTTCGACGCGTTAAGTGTCTGTAATTTAAATGGGTAAACATGACTAATGACATGGTAAACGATGTTTTAAATACTCCTCAAGATGTAATTGTTTTGACGACTGGCGGTACAATTGAGAAATCCTACGATGAGTATGATGGATCGCTAGAGAATAAAGATAGTATTATTAAACACATCATTCTAAAACGATTGAGAATGCCTTACACCAAGCTTCATGTTTTCTCACTACTCGCCAAAGATTCACTTAATTTTACTGATTATGATAGAGCGTTCGTTTCTAAGAATATTGAAGTTCAGCTAGATAAGAATTGGCCTATTATTGTTCTACACGGGACAGATACTATGGCCAAGACTGCTGAACACTGTGCTAATACCTTGAAAGATTTAGCTCAACCGGTGGTTTTCACAGGTGCTATGAAACCCATGGGATTCGATGATAGTGATGCCACTCAGAATGTTACTGAGGCGATTCTTGCTTCAAAACTTTTAAAACCTGGTGTCTATATTTCTTTTCATAATAAAATATTTACTGTTCCTGGTGTCAGAAAGAATAGAGAGAAGAGAACTTTTGAGGCCTATAAATGTTAGGGAAGTCTTTAAAATTTTCAAAGGAAAATATACTAGCTTTTTCTAAAAACTCATACTTGTATATAATTTCGCTCTTTGCAGTTTCCTTTCTTGCTGACTATGTGAGAATTATTCTTGGTGAAGCGAATCAAAATGCCTCCCTTGTTCTGACTCTCATAGAAGTGGTATTTACCTACTTTGTTTACGCCGTTTTAATTAAGGCGATTTTTATTTTTCAAAGTGGAGTTACTGAGCAGAATGCCCTTAGACAAATTGGCATTAAGTTCTTTATTTATCTACGAGTGAATATTGTTTACACGATCGTTTTCTTTATAGGATCAATGCTGCTTGTAGTTCCCGGTTTACTGGCGCTCACATTCTTTTATTTTGCACCCATTCTTGTGATTCAAAAAGACCTTTATCAAAAGAGTTATTTTAGAGAGAGTATTAAGCTAGTGAAAAAAGCTCCTTGGTCAGTTTTCACTATTTCTCTTTTCAGTATGATTGTCATGAGTTTAGACTTTGCCATTATGCCTTTAATTAAGGAGAGTGGTTTTGAATTTCTTGGACTATTCTTCTCCACTAGTGTGGTTGTTGCTCTAGATATTTTTCTGTTACTCGCTGGAGTCAGACTCTTAGAGTTCACTCAAGAATAGTTTTCAAAATATATTAAGTGCCCATAATGTGTGCCTTTTCCCTAAGGAAAAAGTAGGGCACTTCCTTTTTTAAATCCCTCTAAGTTATTGAAAATATGAATTATCTAAAGTTGACCTAAATTCTTTATAAGGTCTCTTTTGCCTAGGGCTAAAATAGAGTGAACCACTTTAAGATTTATCCATAAATAGTCGATAAGTCCTAGAGAACTCGAAGATCTTAGGGATAAAATTATGGATTGTTTCATGGGTGAGGCAAAGAAATTTACAGCATTACTAGTAACAAGTGTCTTGCTTCTTACTTCATGTGTGGGCGAAGGCGGAGCTGGCAAGAAGTCCAGGTTCTCTGAAAACAGTAGCTCAACAGCACAGGGTGGATCCACAGGTGGTTCTGCTGGAGGTAATGGTTCTGGTGCAACTCCTAGTACTGGTGGAACAATTGGCGGGAGTGGGGGATCATCCATTGGCTCGCAAGTTGAACTCATGCACTTTGTTGATCCTTTCGACGGAACTTATAAGAAGAAATTAACTATTCCAAAGAACTTCACCGGATTACTCTACCTATCCGGTTTAAATATTTCATCTCTTTCAGATAAAATCGTCTACGCACGCTTTGTATTTGGGAAAGAGTATGAGCCTGTCACCATTCAGGGAACAATTGCTAGAGCTCCAGGAATCACTCCACAAACAGATGTGGAAGTACTTATTCTAGATATGGCCTCACATCCTTTTGAAAATTTAAAACTTAGTTATAATCTCTTTGACTACAATGATTATGTAGACGAGGGAAGAGTTGGTGGACTCAGTGACATCGTTTCTAATCCCCGTGATCCAGGACTTTACTGTCGTGGACTGCACTCTAAAGATGATAAGACTTTTGTAAGTGGAGTGGGGAATCCTCTCTGTGATGATGCAGGAGAAGTCTGTAAGTATACTTATGCTAGAATTGAAGATGTTGGTCTTTCATTCTTATCAGGAGTTTCACTCCTGCCATTTTTTCCTTCTGAACCACATGTGGCCTTGGCCAGTAATAGTTATACAGGGGATCCCATTGCAACAGCAGTTAAAAGGTGTCTACCTGACTCACTTAATAAGGCCTTAGCCCAAACGGTTTTAAATCTCGATACAACAGCTTTTAACACTTCAGGTACGAGTTTAGTTGCTGGTACTCAAGTGGATAGTGTTAACGGAGACTCTTGTCTTGTTGGTGAAGACTGCTACAGCTATTTTGGTCCTTACAGAGATATCGATAAGGGCGCTTGGCAAATCACTAGTGCAGCTGTTTATTCAGATGTTAATGTAACAACTGCTCCTACGGGAATTTTTAAAAAGTCATTTGGAACTACTGGTTATGAATCGCTCATGTTTCCTCGGTTTGGAAAAATGGATATAAATTCAAATATTGAATACATTGGTTCATCAACTCCTTTTACTGGAACTTCTTTTGCTAAGACGTTTCTTGCAAGCGCTGGAAACACTGAATACATGAACGGATGTAATATTCGTGCAACTAATTACGATAGCAATACGCAGGAAGGAATTAGCTCTTGTAATGTAACTGCAAGAGTTGAATTATTTTATAAAGATATAAATGGTAATGAAACAATTATTACAGCTTCAAATAATATTGTCCTACAACTTATTAGATCAAGCCTTACTGATTATAAAGGTGAAGAGGTTCTCTACACTTCTATGAAAACTTGTTCTTCAAGCCAAACTTGTGGTGTGAGTGAATGTTGTTTTAACAATAGATGTTGGTCAAAAGAACTTGTGAGTCAATGTTTAGAAGACGTTCCAGTTGTGGGAAACAAGGGAATTGGAATTAGTTGTGCAACAGATTATGAATGTTCAAGTCTTTGTTGTAATCAAACTACGGGAACTTGTGCTGTTCACATAAATACGGCCACTGATCAGGTTTTCTGCTCTAAATCTCCAGGACAAGCTTGTGTCGCCAAAGAGTGGTGTAGACAAGAGAATATTCCAAATTGTTTTAAAGTGAAAACAGGTTCTGATAATATGGGACAACCAACCTGTGCGCTACGTTGTTATAATGTCCCAACTTTTGGAAACTGTACCAGTGGAACTTGTACGCCTCCGGCGATTCCAGCTGTTCCCGCATTTGATCCAGCCAATCCTGACTGTTCAGATGCTATCGATCCTCCGACATTTAATTAGGAAAATCCAACTAAATTAGCTAAAATACCACAATGAAGTTTATCATTGTGGTGATTTGGTCTTTTTTCGTTCTAGATTTAGCAAGCTCAGTTTGTGCTAGCGAACCTCTATTTAGTGAAAAAGAACTGCAATTTATTGAATATCTGAGAAGCCCTGAGTATCTTAGGCAACAGAGAAGGCATGAATTAAAGTTAGGTGCGAAGAAGAGTATGGACTTCCTGTTAAAGAATATGAGTAAGTGGGAAATGAAAACTTTGTCCACAAAATATCATAAGAAGTTCTGGACTAACTTTGACAAAAAGTCTGATGGAAAATTAAGAAAGAAAATAATGTTCGAATTAATATTTAATGATCTCTATAAATATGAGGGAGTAGAAGATGATAGGTAAAGATTGTGTATTAGATCATGTGGCCATTGCTGTAAGAGATTTAGATAAGTCTCAAAAAATTTGGGAAGATATGGGACTCAAATTTTCTAGTGAAAGAGAAGTCGTCGAGTCTCAGGGAGTTGTAACTTCTTTTGCCCAAATGGATGAGAATGCTCATCTTGAACTTCTCTGTCCCCACGGAGAGTCAGGACCTATACATAAATATCTAGAAAAGAAAGGAGAGGGAATACATCACCTCTGTTTCAAAGTTTTAGATATTGAGGCAAAATGTAATGAGCTAAAAGAGAAGGGATATGTCCTATTGAACGAGGCTCCTATTGCAGGTGCCAATAATTGTTTGGTCAACTTTATCCATCCAAAATCAACTGGCGGAGTTCTAATAGAGGTCTCCCAGAAAAAAGGTTAATCATGAATCAATCTCAAATTCAGGTCCCCACATTAACAAAGGTTAATAAGTACATTCTGATTATCATGGGTGTTCTCTTTCTCCTTTCTAATGTTTTAAAAGCATCTGTTGGAGTAGGTTTAGTTGGCCACCTTGGTCTCTCTCCAATGATGTTCTTTTCGGGACATATTTATGAGATTGTGACTTATCCACTAATAGCTAATGGTATATTTGATATTCTCTTCAATGGCCTACTCTTATGGTTTATTGGAAGTGAACTTGAAAACCAATGGGGAGTTAAGAGATATATTTCTTTTCTTCTGACTTCAACTATTGGTTCTGGATTAATCTACTTACTCTTTTCCAGTCTCTTTTTGTCTGGCAATGGACTATTTAGTTATCCTCTTTATGGAATGCATGGAGCTGGAGCAGCTCTTTGTCTAGCTTACGCGATTTTAAACCCTCATCGTATTTTCACTTTCATGCTCATTTTTCCCATGAAGGCCAAGTACTTCTGTATGATTATGATCGGTATGCTGCTCTTTAATGGTTTCTTCACTCCGGCGAAAGTTCTGGCCTGGGGTCATCTGGGTGCCATGGCCTTTGGTTATGGTTGGATGTTTGTCATCTCTTCAGATACTTGGAAAAAGAGACTGTCTAAGCAGAGTTTTACTAAAAAGAAGCCCCGCAGCAAAGCTAAGCTTAAGATTGTGAAAAATGATGATGACCACGACGATGATGAAAAGCCGCCTAAATACTGGCAATAGGCTTTACGAATTGTTTCAAAAAGTGTTAGATTCCTTATGATTTGCATTAATTAACTACTTTATGAGGTAAAAATGAGACTTAACAAGGCCTTAAACGATAAATTATTAGATAAGAGATTAAGAGATAAGCTTGTTTCTGAAGGTAAACTTCCTAAAGCTGACGTAGAGAAGTTTCTTAATGATCTTCCTGACGATGCAGCAAACATGACGACAACTGATGAAGTTGATGAAAAACTTCGTGCATCTCAGTCTGTTACTGTTGAATAAGCACTAATTAAAAACTAAATAAGATAAGAGGCCTTCTTTTGAAGGCCTTTTTTTTTAGGTTTAAATCTTGTGTGGAAGATTGATAGTGAAGAGAGTCCCATTTAGATTTTCTTCTTCCGAGCTCTCTACTAGCACATGTCCTTCTAGCAGGTTTACAAAGTGCTTCATGATAGGCATTCCATATCCAGTTCCAAATTCACCATCAGTCCCTTTTCTAGAGGTTGTAGCATCTAATCTGAAAAGATTATTCTGAATTTCTTGTGGAATACCAATTCCAAAATCACGAATAGAGAATTGAATATCAGACTCTATCATTCTAATACTAAAGTTGATGACACCATCTGGGTAAGAAAACTTAATAGCGTTGGAGATAACATTTCCAAGTATCTGAGTCTTTAGAACTGTAAAATTTGTTTTAATAGTTTTATGTTCATCCAGTTCGTTTTCAATATTTAAGGTAATAGATTTCTCTTCTAGGCTCAATTCATGCTCATCATGTAGGGAAGCTACAAGATCCTTGAGGGGAAAGACTTCCACTGATTTTGAAAAGGAAGGTTTATCTAATTTCTGCAGAAGCCGCACGCTTTGAATGATTTCAATTGATCTCTCAGAAGATTTCTTAAGTTTCACAAAGTAGGGATCATCTCTCTTTAACTTTTTTAATCGATGGTTAATAGCGGTCAGTTGATTGGCAAGATCGTGTAAGACAACTCTTAAGAGAGTGTCTACCCGTAGATTAGCCTCTCTTAAACTTACTGAGGCTTGGCCATATGTTTTTGTGTAGGTGATGAGGTAACCGCTTAGAAGGGTTCCGAACAAGTAGAGATTCATTATCTTATCAAACTTATAATCTGCGATTTCCACTTGGTAGTAGTACAGGCCATATTTGTCCACAACCAGAAAGAAGAAAAGAGCGATGAAGGAAACAAAAGTTCCTACAATCGAGCCTTTCATGTCAAAGAAGACCCCGTAGAAGAGTGGTAGGAGAAAGAGCCAAAAAGGAGCTGGAGCATTAATTCCACCTGCTTGGTAAATGATGAGTACTAAATTTATGGAGCCAGGGATAAGTATAAGTAGTGTGGCCACTAAGTATTTACCTTTAAAGGAAAAGACGAACGAGAGTGCGCCTAGAGTAATCAAGGTAAAGAGAACAACATTTGTTTCACTTGAGTGGTGCGTATAATTAAAGCGCAGCATGTAGAATATCTGAATGAAGATAGTAAGGGCGTTACCAAAAATTAGAGTCTTAAATTTTCTCTTGTTTTCAACTAAATCAATTTCCATAAATATTTCTATCAGAAAGCATTGAGTATATGAAGGCGTTTCATTTCAATTGTAATTATTGTACAACAAACTTTGTGAACAGAAGGCCTTTGACTGTTTGCTTTTTAGTGATGCGATTGATGGCCTTTTTTAGGCGATCCTCTAAGAGAATTTTGCCCGAAATACTATTGAGTTCATCTGCCGCCATACGACTGGTGATATCAATAATAGAATCGTTGATGATGGCCCTAGATTTTTCAAAGAGATCATCATACTTATTATGAAAGGGGACAATGTAGACTTGTAGATTGAGAAAGCGTAAACGAGTCTTGCGTGACTTCAAATTGATGATTAGCTTGTCTAGTTTAAAGGGAGCAGGGAAGACTTTCTCTTTACTGTCTGTAAGTAGGCTGGCCTTTTCAATCTCTTCGTTCGGAAGTGGTCTTTGGTAGAGCATCTCTGTGAAGACAAATACTCCTACGCAAGCAGCAGTCATTACAAAAGTAAGAATTAGGATAATATTGTCTATTGATTTATTTCCAGTCACCGTCAAGTTCCCCTTATCAATAGTTTAGCAGGTCTAAGGCAAAGCTAAAAGCCCTCAAAGTCTTCCCTATGTTGCGCAGTGTCTATGTAAGCCTTGAATATCATTGTTAAAAGTAAGAAGTTGTTAGAACTGACACTTTGAACCTTCGCGTCTAGTGCGATACACCATATAAAAAATACAAGTACAAGCTGGAGAAAAGATGAAGTTGTTAATGTTGTTATGTGTTGTTTACTCCTCCCTAATAAATGCCCAAGTAAAAGTTGTTTACGGTACTGACGGAAGACAGGAAGTTCAAACAGCAAATAGAAAATGGCAAAGTCTCGCAAAATCTACAGCAGCTCTCATTCCAATTGAAAACCTAGAATATGATTCAGCTAGAAGAGTTTATAAACTCTCGGCCAAGGGACAAAAGTCACTAGGTGAGAGTATGAACCTTTGCTCTGGGGAAAAATTCTCTGAGCAACCAAACGCCGCTATCTGTTCAGGATTTCTTACTAAGAATAATGTCCTCATCACTGCCGGTCACTGTGCAAAAGATTCTATGGCCAATGTGTGCTCTTCAAAGAAATACGTTTGGGTTTTTGATTACAAAACTAGTGGTGGTAGTAACCCAATGAATATGGAATTTCCTGCTAAGAATGTTACAGGTTGTGACAGAGTTCTTAAGGCCGATTTGGACGATGTCACTGACTATGCAGCTCTAAAACTTACAAAGAAAATTAAGAGATCACCTTTAGCACTTAGAACTTCTGGAGCGATTAAAAAAGGTGAGAAACTTGTAGTGATTGGAGTTCCTTGGGGAATTCCTACTAAGGTGACTACTGGTGGTAGAGTTCTTCATAATAGAAATGGAGTCTTCTTCAGTGCTAGCGTTGATACTTTTCAAGGAAATTCTGGATCTGCAGTTTTTAATGAGAGAACAGGACTAGTTGAAGGAATTCTTGTAAGAGGAAAAGCAGATTCTTACCAAGATCAAGACTACTATTGCGCTAGAGTTAACACTTGTGATGAGAATGGAAATAATTGTCAAAGCTTTATGGATAATCAAAAGGCGGAAGACATAACGAGAATGCCTTTTGTTTATAAGAAGATAAAACACTTATTATAAAATTACTTTTCAAACTCTAATATTTTTTCAATAACCTTCCGCTTAGATTGGCAACGACTCTGTTGCCAGCAAGAGTTGAAGGTTTCTACAATTTTTCCCTGATTTTTAATGTCTACAGAAAATGGTTTATCTAAAACCACCGTGTGCATATAGTTAGCAATACTTTCTATGAAGTCTTTCGAACTACTAGATAGGGCAAAGAGGTTGGGGAAGTTTGTTCCAAGAAGAGAAGAGTAGAACTCTGGCATATCCTTAGTGGTAAATAATTTATCATCGAGTGTGTAATATCTAATATAATTTAAATCCTCAGGAAAACTTGCAAACTTTGGGGAAATAATCTCATTATCAAGTTTCCAAGATTCTTTTATAAGCTCAAATGAATCAAACTTTGTAATGAGTTCTCCACCAGTTTCTGGGTAGTACTTAGGGTCCCAGTTTAGGGTAATCGCAAAGAGATGGGCCATGGTGTAGTGAATGGTATCAACGACATTATTTTCATGGGAGAGGTAGGGATTGAAGCTGTAGTCAGCATCAATTTTAAACGCAGTTAATTCGCGCCATCTATACCAGTCGTTAATTTTCTGATTGAGTACTTCTTGATCTAGGAAGGCAATGAATTGCCCAGTGTGTTTTGTTTGCGATGACTTTAATTCCACCATGATAGTGGAGACACCTAAGCCTTTCACAAGAAAGATTGCTTTAAGTCGTTTATTCAATCGTATTTTATGCATTCTAGGATAACTTAAAATGGCGTAGCGAAAGACATGTTCAAAATTCTCATTTGAAATTTGGCTAGGGTAGAGATTAGTTGCAGGAGTTAAGTCATAAGACTCTTTCCATAGATTTAAATATTCTGTCACTTCATCGGTGAGTTTCGTGTGTATTTTTGTTTCAAGATTAAACTTCTTAACCCAAGACCAATAAGATAGATAACCCACAGGGTGGTGCTCTAACTTCTTAGCTATCAATTCTGGTTGCTTATGTGAACAAGCACTTAGAAAAAGGAAAATGAATATAAATGGAAAGAGTCTCATTAAATATTTCTTTCTAGGTTAAATGTATCTACAATCAGAAAGATTATATCAGAAAAAAGTTTCTTCCACTTTAAATCTGGATGATCAACAATTTCTTTCCACTCCTCAGATCCGTAGCGGTGACTTAAGTACTTTAAATAGTCGACTCTTTCTATTAACTCATCTGCTGTTTTAGAGACTTCTTCAGTCGCTTCTATGGAGACACCAATTTCCGAATTAAGAGACCTAGAGCGTGGATCTAGATTAGAAGTCATGACTAAACTTCTCTTTCGATCAATGACAGCAAACTTTGCATGTAATTTTCCGTATTCTTTATCCCCACCTAGCACTACATCATCGGCCTTGCCATAGAGGTAAACTTGCACTTGATCTGGGAGAATACCTTTGTCTGTTAAGTTAGTCAGTCTTGGAAGTAGACTGTGGTCTATGAGTGACTGAGAGGCGACAGTATCATTTGTCGCCATAGAGCTGGTCACTAGTCTAAATCTTCTCTTAGGGTCAGCAGCAAGCCATTTGTGAATCATTTCTATCTCTTTATTACTAAAGTGCGCATAGGGAGTGACTATATCAATAGTGTCCTCTGCTGAATTGATCATATCCAGTACTTCTTTAGAAATTGAATTGGGATTGAGTTCACTTAACTTATTGTACTTTATGCGACCCCAAGGAGAGTTGATATTCTGGATTTCGTTTACGATTCTAACTAGACCGTTGTCAAAACCTTCAGTGAAGAAATTATTCCTTTCCATGTCTTTTAATTTTATGACAAAGTTAGGATTTTTCTTAAAAGTCGTGCGACTCACACGACTCATTCGAGCCATTTCTTTTCTATAAATTTTCCTCTTTAATCTCACAATGGCATTGGCCAGATGATTATTGCCAATGTGATAGAAAATCTTATCGTAATAAGATTGAATATTTGTGGCCAAGGAAATTTCTGAGGAACGACGTTTAATATCTTTTGTATCTCTTATGAGCACATCCATATCTTCAAATTCAAAACTGTTTCCTTTGAAAGAATCTAGTGTGTGATATTCATTGGCAATATTTCTACCGCCAATTATCGCCATGGAATTTGTAGAGCTTTCAGCATCCATGAGAATGATTTTATCATGAAGACGACGATTAATATTTGAGGCACTTATAGGAATCTTATAACCATCTGGCCTAAAGAGATTTCTGACTTTATTAATAAATGTTTGTACGATTTTTCTTGGATTAAAAATATTATTAAAAATTACAACTTCGGCCCTTCCCTTTATTTTTATCTTTCTATGGGAAACTATTCCAGGAGTATAACTCTTAAGTGCCATGAGGGATTTGAATTGATCAGAAAAGAATCGTGCTTTTAGAGCGGTGGTCGAATCAACTAACACTCGCACATGTACTCCTCGCTTAACTGCGAGTCTAAGTTCGTTTAAAATTATATTTCCAACTTCATCATCTTCAAAAATGTAGTAGGAGATATCTAACGTTTTCTTTGCATTTCTGATGAGATGAATCTTCGCAGCAAGAGAGACATCGCCATCTTTTAAGAGTTTTACCTTGGCGTGAATCGCTTCATTTTTAATTCTTTTAAAATCATCAATGGAGCTTTTAAAATCTGTATAATACTCTTTTAACTCTAATCTTTCTCTAATGAGTTTATCTAGATTTCTCGTATACCAACGATCTCCCATCACCAAAATATTGGCGTGATCAAAACAACTCATTCCTAAAATTGAGGAAATTTCACGTTTGTTCTTAGAACCATCTGGCAAAATGGTGGAGAAACTAATGAAAAGGATTAAAAAATAGATAAAAGAGATTATTCTCATAGTTAAGTTATCGGAATTAAAGTCGAAAATCTTAACTCTTTTTGTCTGCTAATTAGCTGTTCGAGAGAAGTTATTGAGAGTGAAATAGTTCGTTATACTAGCAAAAACTAGTACAGTATTTGACGAATAATTCCGATAAGTTAAACGTGAGAGTCTATTTACATATATTTCTATTCTTAATTTTCTCGATTTTTCGAGTTGAAGCTTTTACTAGTAGTGGATTTGTTTCAATTAAAGAGTCCGATACTGTACGAGTCATTCAAGATGGCGAAGAACACTTCTTAAAAGAGGGTGATCTTATTCAAGTTAAGACACAGGAATCATGGAAGAGAAATATAGAAATTATCACTACCATCAATCCAAAATTAAAATCAGGTAAAGCTCATATAGGAGAAGTCACTTTCAAGGAACATACGGCCTTAGGAAGACTTCAAAAAGTCCTTAGTAGCAATAGGGTCGTGAAAAAACAAATTGACGTTATAGTTGCTGGAGGACAAAAAGTTACACTTTATCCTGGCGATAAAATTCAAGTGAATAATAGAGTTGGGTGGAAGAGAGAAGTTGAAATTATTTCTTCAAAAGATGGGAAGATTGGTCCTGCCTATTTAGGAGATGTGACTTTTCTCGAATATGAAAGATCGGGTGTACTTGCCAAAAATACTAACAAAGATGATCCGCTTGAACCTTTTGGAACTAACGATCCGTCTTTAGACTCACTCATTAAAAAACTCATGGTTGATTATGATATGAATGCCGCTGAAGTTAGTGAAGTTGAAAGCGGTAAAGAAGTGGAAAAGATTGAAGAAACTTGTCCTGAAGTGGGGAAGGTCTATAAACTAGAGCGATATATTGGTGTCGTTGGTGATAGCAGTTTAATAGGTCCACATATAGGGATACCAAGAGAGAGTATTGTCAAAATTGTTAAAAGTGATAAAGCTTGTGGATTAGAAATATTAAAATTCCCTAAGGGTTCTACCTTAAGAAGAAGTCACTTCCCAAAAGTAGTCTTAACTTATCCTTCAAATTTAACTATTGATAATTTGAATGAAGTAAATGATCCCACAAAAACTATAAATTTAAGTAAAGGCGTTTCTTTCAAACTCGAGGATGGTGCCTCTGTTCACGCCTATGGTAGAAGGACTGGGAAGAGATACTCTTTTGACAGTAAAGATAAAGTTAAAATCGTAGGTATTCATAAAAATGGTGACTACATTATTAAAAGAAATGATCAAAGGTATGAGTATCGCATTCCGGCAGATGATTTAGAAGAGCTAAATTCAGAGGGTGGACTTGTTATTAACGTAAGTGAATCTGCACAGAATGTATTAAAAGAAGATCTTATAAATGAAGCGGTAAAGATTGTTGCACCAAAGCCTGATTGTAGAGATGTGGTCACGGCGACAAGTAGTCCTTATACCCAGATTAGTTTTCAAAAATGTAAGAATAAAAGTTATAAGAATAGTAAAGGTAAGACAGTTCTTGCAAATGACTATATGGAAAAAGAAATTCCTTTATCTTCAAAAGAAGTGAATAAAGTTCTCGTTGATCCAGACAAGAAGAGATTTGCCAACTGTATCTCTAAAAGTTTAAGACATGGTACCAATCGTAATTCTAGTCCAAGTTGTAAGAAAGATAGTAAGGGTAAAGTTATTCCTGCGAGGATTAGGCAGGCTAAGTACGTGACTAGTGGTGGAAAGAAGAAGTTTAAAGGTTGGCGTCTATTAAATAGAAAACCACGAGCTTGTGCCTCTAAGAAGCTTTCTACTTATCTCTCAGATCGTTACGTTGATATGTCTAGATGTCTAGGAATTGATCCTAAAGAATTATTTCCCATAATAAACCATGAGTCTCACTTTCAACCAAAAACTATTAGTCCTTCATATGCCATGGGAGTGGGGCAAATAGTTACAGTGAATTATCTCGATTTTTACAATAAATTAAATATGGCAAAGAGACTTATTAAGAAGAAGTCTAGTGTTATGAACTATGCCAAAGATTTTCATACTGAATCAGGTTATGCAAAATATGAAAATAGTCCAAGTAAGAGTAAGAAAGTCGATCGTTTAACGGCATTCTTTTTGTCGGATTTAAAAGATAAAATGAATTCAAACAAAAAGGAATGTCAGGGGTTAAAGTCCATTGCAGACGATGCGCTCGTTGTTCCGAAGAGTGCTAAGGCCAGTACTAAGAAATTAAAAAGTTACCTTAGAGAACGAGAAAATCAAAGATTATGTGCTCCCAAAAATCCTGATGAAGGCTTCTATATGGCAGCAGTATATTACATGTATAATAAGAAATTCTTTAAATATAAATTAGATAAACTAAATAAATTAAAAAGTCTTGGTTTATCTAAAAAACAAATTAATGATTTCTCGATAATACTCACTAGATGGTCTTATAATGCAGGTCTTTCTGGAATCTCTGGTCCCTTTGAAAGATTGTTAGAGAAATTAAAAAATGGATCAATTGAGAAACTAGATTCTTCTGGAAACCCCATAAAGAATAAAGATGGTTCTTTAAAACAAATGAAAGTCGCAGGTCTTTCTGGTTTCTCTTCAAATCAGTTCAAAAACTATATGAGTTACATAATTAAGCATCGCTATAAATCTAAAAGTGCAAAGAGAAGAAATGAAGTCGCTAGGTACGTTACTGGTTTTAGAGGAACTGGTGGTATTGATGGTGATTTAAAGCAAATTGAAAAGAATGAGGAGAGTTCATGCGGTATTTCTTACTAGTTTATTTATTCTCATTTCAAATCGAAGCCAGTGAGTTGATCACTTCGCTGAGTACTAAAGTAGATAGCATTAGAGACACTTCTAATAAGACTACTTATATGAATTTTGTTTCTGAATTACAAAGAGAAGCACGGGCCTTGAAGAGTAAGAGTAAGGGTGACCGTGAGTTTTACTTTCTTTATGACTTTGATAAGTCCCTAGATATTGTTCTTCGTTTAAAGAAATTTAATGTGGACGAATGTTATAGGGCCAAGATTGAACACTTTAGTGCTTACGGTGTACGATCTGATAATTTTAAACGAAGTGATCTTCCCGACGGGGCGAAACTTTCTTATGATATTCTCTTAAAACTGTGTCAATAAAAAAGGCCTCTTTCGAGGCCTTATTATATTTTCAATATGTTAATTATAATTTTAATTCTGTGTAAGTAAGATCTAAATCTTCAGCAACTTGTTTGTAAACCAGGTCTCCGTGGTAAACATTGATTCCTTTTTTGAAGGCCTCATCTCTCTTTGCAGCTTCATCAACACCAATATTCGCAATCATTCTCGCGTACTTCATTGTAACGTTAGTGAGAGCGTAAGTAGAAGTTCTAGCAACTGCTCCTGGCATATTAGCTACACAGTAATGAACAACTCCATCTACTTCGAAAGTTGGATCTTTGTGAGTCGTTGGTCTACAAGTTTCAATACATCCACCTTGATCAACAGCGATATCAACAACAACAGAACCTTTTTCCATTTTTGAAATCATATCTCTTGTCACAAGCTTTGGTGCTTTCGCTCCAGGAATTAAAACCGCTCCAATGACAAGGTCAGAAGCGATGACTGTTTTTTCAATATTATCCATATTTGAAAAGAGTGTAGTTATTCTATTATCAAAAAGGTCATCAAGCTCAGCTAGTCTTCTAGTTGAAAGATCAATTGCAGTTACATCTGCTCCCATACCCATGGCCATCTTGATAGCGTTAGTTCCAGCAATCCCACAACCGATAACTGTTACTTTTGCTCTTCTTGTTCCTGGTACACCACCAAGAAGAATCCCTTTTCCACCGTGATCTTTTTGAAGATAAGCGGCACCAATTTGAGTGGCCATCCTTCCTGCAACTTCTGACATAGGAGTTAAAAGAGGTAGTGAGTTATCTTCGGGTTGAATTGTTTCATAAGCGATACAAGTTGAACCAGAGGCCATTAGACCTTTTGTTTGTTCAGGATCTGCAGCAAGGTGAAGGTAAGTGTAAAGAATATGCTTAGGTCTCAAACAAGCAATTTCTCTTGCTTGAGGTTCTTTAACTTTAATAATCATTTCTGATTTTTCAAAAACTTCTTCAAGTGTTGGAAGCATAGTTGCTCCAACTTTTATATACTCTTCGTCTTCGATTCCAATTCCAACACCGGCATTAGTTTCAACAAAAACTTCATGACCATCATGAACTAATTGTCTTACTCCACCAGGAACTAGACCCACGCGATTTTCGTTATTTTTGATTTCTTTAGGGACTCCGATTTTCATCCTTAACTCCTACATGTAAAATATTTGTAAATTCTCAGAAAATATAATCAAATCGTTACATTATTGGAACTAAAAAAAACGTAGAGTGAAAACTTAATATGTTATGTGCTGCGTGTCAAAAACAGGAAAAACAGGAAAGGAGAAGTGATCTTGAGCATCCTGAAGAAGTTTTTCATGCTCAAGATTGTGATTCATATGAATAAGACCTGCCTTTTTAGGGGAAATTCTCTCAATATATCCAAATGCTTTGTCTCTAGATAGGTGAGTTTTGTGTTCCTGATCGGTGACACAGTCTATAATCAATAAATCTAATTCTTTTTCCCTCAGTCTATCAATTTGAGCATCTGAGATTTCGTGACAATCAATGATGTATGCGAAGTTCTCGTGAATAATCCCTAGTGTCTTAGTATATCCATGCTCTAGAAGTAGAAATTCAAACTCTTCCCCTAGATACTTGATTTTTGAGGATATATCCACAGTGTGGAGGGTGAGTTTGGGAATTCCTCCCCCGAGAGGAGGTCTCTCCTTATTGAAGAGCTCATGGGCCTTGAAAATATAAGGAAATTTAAGTGCTAAGCTCTTGGCACATTGCTGATGGGTGAAGATCGGAATAGAGGTGGCGGGAGGTCCAAAACATAGTGGTCGCAAGTCATCAATACCATGGCAGTGGTCAGCATGGTCATGGGTGATAAAGGCCATATCTACTCGAGTAATATTATTGTTTAAGAACTGAGTTCTCAGATCAACTGAAGTGTCGATGAGAATATGCATATCTTTCTTAGTCTTAATTAAGATGCTGGTTCTTAATCGTCGGTTTTTAACTTCTTGGGATTGACACACAGAGCACTGGCATCCAAGCATGGGAATTCCAGTGCTTGTACCCGATCCTAAAATAGTTATTTCATTCTTCAGATTTGCCATATTTCTACTGTTGTCATTGCAGTTTCAAGTGTTTAAGCTATATCTTTGATACAATTATATCAATATTTCAGACAATAAAATAGGAAGAAAATTCAATGACAAAACTATTAGCGCTCATGCTTATTTTAGCTACAGGAACCATGCTTTCGTGCTCCTCAAGTTCAACAAGTGATTCACAGAATCATGGTATTTCTAAGAATGGAACACTTAAGCTCGATGTAAAAAAGTACACTCTCTCCAATGGATTAAGACTACTCGTTGTCGAAAACCCACAACTGCCTATTTATACCTACAACACTTTCTTTGATGTAGGCGGAAGATACGAAGAGGCGGGAACTACTGGTGCTACTCACTTCTTAGAACATATGATGTTTAAAGGGGCCAAGAAGTATGGACCTCATAAGTTTGATACGTTCATTGAAAGCAATGGTGGATCAACAAATGCTTATACAACTTTTGATTCAACTGTTTACTACCAAAATATGCCAAGTCATACCCTTGCAACAATTATCGATATGGAAGCAGATCGATTACAACATATTCTCTTAGATCCTAAAGCTTTTGAAAAAGAAAGAGCGGTGGTTTTAGAAGAGAGAAAGTATCGCTATGAAAATAGTCCAAAGGGTCAACTCTTCTTGGCCATGATGCAATCAGTTTTTGATAAGACTCCCTACGGAGGATCAGTTATTGGTGACGAAAAGGATGTTAAAAATCTTGATAGGGCCAGAATGAGGAAATTCTTTGATCGCTTCTACACACCTGACAATGCCATCGTGGTAGTTGTCGGTGATGTTAAGGCTTCAGAAGTTTATTCTATGGTTAAAGAAAAATATGGAAATATACCTTCTTCAAAAGGACTTAAGGCCTTTAAAGAAAAAATGGACTCAAAAGAGCGTTATGCTTTTAAGGGAAAGTTTAAGAGAGAAATTAAAATTAAGGGACAGAGTCCTAGTCCTATTTTCACAATCGGTTATAAAGGTATTAAAATCGGTGAGGAAGAGTCTTTTGTTTTAGATATTTTAAGTTCAGTTCTTGGAGATGGAGACAGCTCTTACTTTAATCAACTCTATGTGAAAAATAAGAAACCTCTGCTTAGTGGAATTTCTGTCGCAAATTACACTCTCAAAAATAATGGAGTTTTCTTTTTCTCAGGAGACCTTTTAAAGAGAACTAACTTAAAGAGATTTAAGAGGAAAATTCTAAGAGATATTAAGAAATCTTGTGATATCGGAATTACCGATAGAAGTGTTCAGAAAACTAAGAATCAGTATATGATTCAGTACTTTCATGAATTGCAGTCAAATAGTGGAGTGGCCAGCTTCCTAGGTCTTAGAGAAAACTTCTTTAATGATTATGCTTACTACAAAAAAGAATTAGAAATTTATAAATCTATTACAACTGATCAAGTAAAGACTGCATGTAAGAAATTATTTGCTAAAAATGATTACATTTTTCTCTCTGTATGGGGAAAACATCCTAAAGGAAAGAAATAATGAATTTTAAATCAGTAAAATTATTTTCACTTGCCCTTATCATTGGCCTACAAACAAATGTCTTTGGTTTTGGAAAAGACAGGATCAAGAAGTTTGATTGGAATGGAATTGAAGTTACTTATTTAGAGGACAATAGATTTCCTATTTATCAGGCAATGATTCATTTTTCCGATGGTTCTCTTTCGGATCATCCTAAAAGACGTGGTGAAACATCTATGATGTTTGATCTTATTGATAGTGGAACGAGAAGATATTCACAAAAAGACATTTCAGATAACCTCGAATTTTTTGGAACGAGTTGGGGAGCTTATGTCACTCATGAGTCGACTGTTTTTGAAGTAAGTGGTTTAGCTAAAGACTTGACTCCTACTATGAAGAAGATTTGTCATCTCTTTAAGGATGCAACCTTTACTAAGAAGGAAATGAATAAATACAAGAGATTATTTAGAAACTCAGCTAGAAGTGCTGTAAATAATCACTCTCTTGTTGCCTCTAAGGCCTTTAGAGAAATTTCACTAGGAAACACTCCATACAGTTATCCAGTTGCAGGGAAAGTGAAGGATATAAAGAAAATTCATACTAAAGATTTAAAGAGAAAACTTCGTTACTTTAATGAAAATGTTAAGAAGAAGATATATTTAACTGGACCTAGTTCAATTCTGAGTCTTAAGAATATTATTACTAAGGATTGTCTGTGGAAGGGAAGTAGCGACAACTACGCGAGAATTCTCACATACAAACCAAAGAAGGTTCTAAAGAAGCCCGAAATCTTTATTGTCACTGTACCTAAGGCAAATCAAGCTCAAATTAGATTTGGTCGCTTTTTAAATCAAGGAGAGTATGAGAATCAAGAGCTAAATTCTCTTAGTTCTGAATTTCTTGGAGGTGGTTTCACTTCAAAACTCATGAGAGAAATCAGAGTGAAAAGAGGTCTTTCTTATACTGTTAGTGCATACGCTGGTGGCCAGAGACAGTATGGGCGCTCTGTTATTTCGACTTTCACAAAGATGAAGACTGTTGAGGAACTACTAGATGTGGTTAAAAATGTCTTAAATGAAGTGAAAGATAAAGGAGTAGATGAAAGTGAAATTAAAAGAGCAAAAGGAGCTCTTTCTGGAAGTTTTCCCTTTAGGTTTGAAAAAGGATCAGCTTATCTCCAACAGCTCATGCACTTAGATGATATTAATAAGAGCTATGATACTCTTTATAAATTTCCAAAAATAGTAAACGCATTTAGCAATAAAGATGTACAAGCAAATATTTCTTCTCTCTTTAATTGGAATAATCAAACGATTGTTATCGTTGGTCCTAAATCCCTAGCAAAGAGATTAAAAAAGTATGGCAAAGTGAAAGTTAAGAGTTACAAGCAGTTCTTTTAGAAAGAAAGAAAGAAATTACATATGACTAAAACCCCATTTTATGGGGTTTTCTTTTATAGACCAGTAGAGTGACCATCAATATTAATAATGGCACCTGGGTGTACAATAAAGTTCTTAGAATTGATTAGACCTTTGATATTTCCCGTAGGGAAGATTTCAACTAGGCCTGTCGCAAAAATTTCGCCTTCAATTTTACCAAAGACTTTTATATTTTCGCAAAATACTTTACCGTTTATTTTGGCAGTGGACTCAATAGTGAGAGGGGAGTTGTCTTTTAGATGAACCTCTCCTTCTAAGTATCCCGCTAGATGAGTTGCCCCAGTAAACTTAAAGACCCCTTCGAGTCGACAGTTCTTACCGATGAGCGTGAAATCTTGTTCTTCAATTGAAATTATATTATCCATAACTTATTTAAGATCTTTGGCCACTAACTTTTTAAAGAGTAAGTCGCCTGTTCTGGAAAAGATTAATATTTTAAATAGTGCTTTTGGTGCGTTGAGGTCTTTTGTATTAAAAGAAGCAATTACATGGCGTAGCCTTGAGAAGGCAAACGATTCTCCCTGGTTATAGGAAAGTAACATATCCTCGGAACCTATTTCATTTTGCGGGTAGAAGTTCATCTTGTTTGGAGTACTCATGATGACGTGTATGTAGCCAGCAAGTTTTCTGGCATCCTTTGTCTGATTGAGAATATCAAACTTCATTGTAAGAGTAGAGTCTGTTTTAAAAAGCTTTGGCTCATCTATAGAGAGGACTGGTGTAGAACTTAGGTCTGTTTGTCCTGAGGTAGGTCTAAAGAGCGAGAGGATGGCAAATTTAGACCCTCCAGTAGTACCGGCAGATAGCTTCTTTTCAAATTTCGCATTTAAACTTTCTAGATCAGAGACCTTTGCTGTTAACTCAATATTTTTAAGTTTGAGCGTTTTAATTGTCGCTGGCTCTTTTCTTCGTGCCATTTCACGGATCTGTTTGAAGTAGACACTACCCGCTAAGATGATAAGCATCGAAACAATAGTAACGATTGGAAGGAAATAAAGAATAAACTTTAGCTTCCTCTTATCTGTTCTAATAAAAATAGGACCTTTCTTTTCATCGTAGAGAAGAAAAGAGAGTTTCTTTGATGATTTAGTAGACATATATTAGTTGTTTTCTCTTTTTACAAAGTCTGCACCTAAGATAGAAGCAGGATCGTTATTCTTAAAAAATCTCATTGAAGGTTGAAAAGCTATTTTGTCTTCATCTTCTTTCTTAATTCCACTCTTAGTCCAAGTTTCATTAACGATTTTCCAATTATAGTAAGTATCTTTCTTTAAATAGAGAAACTTACGTCCAATATCACTAATTGTATTAGATTTGTAAATTTGCTTGAAGCTTATAACAGCATAATCTTTGGATTTTAAAATTGAAACGTCTTCTATATCAACATTAGGTTTTCCTGGATTTGCAAAGACTGCTCTTTTGTAGGCCTTAAATTGAGTGTGATTACCTCTGAATTTATCGAAGAATTCTGTTTTGTGGTAACTCTCAAAGTAGAGTTCTGTATTTTCATTTTGCCAGCCCGTTAACCACTGCTCAAGAGTATCATTAAGTGATGATCTTTCTTTTAACCAAGTTTCTTTTTCTAAGAAACGAAGGTTTTGCACAACAATCATTGGTGATCTATTGAGTTCTAAAAATTTTGAAACTTCAATTAAATTAGAATTTGTGGCAACAACACAACCTCTAGAATCAAGACCTTTGTCGATTCGAGTTTCATCATTTGTAGAGTGTAGCCAGATCCCGCCACCTGTTTTTCCATTTCTTCTGTCAATGGGGTTTGGGTAGTTTAAGACAAATGCACCAACTCCATAGATTTTCCCACGTTTTCCATGTCTATCAAGAAGATCTTGATGCGTGAGAAAGTCGGTAAAGAAATATACGCCTTCTGGAGTTCTATGGTCTCCTTGAAATATTTTGTCACCTTGTTTCTTACCAGTTGCCATAGGAAATTTCTTCATAAGAACTGGAAGTCCATTTTCACTTTTATAGAGGTAGAGAGAGTGGGTAGACTTTTCGGCTATGATTACGTGATGTGAAAAGTTCTTATCAAGCATCAAAAGTGCTGATGGATAGTATTCATTTGAAAAAACATTACATGTAGTCAAAATCAGAATTAAAAGAGTTAAGTTAAATTTTTTCATGAAATTCCTATCAAAATGGTCTGTTAAGTTTCAATTTTAGTGAACTTTAATATTTTAGTCTATTTTTACCCTGTTTTACAACTTATCTAGAACATGATTTCATATAGTTGGAGATTTTTTATTCAATAAGTTATTAAAATTATAAATAAAAGTGCCGATAAAGAGTTAAATGACACCTAACATGAAAACAGTCTTTTATACGACTGACCCCATTATCCAGAAATTTTGTTCAACTCTAGAGTTGAAAGGGATTGAAGTTTGTTCAAATCCCTCTGAAATTATAGCTCTTTTGGAGCAAGATGATCAATGTGTGGTCTTTTTGGACTTTGACTGTCCAGAGCTCGATTGCCTAAACTTTGTTCAAAAAATCAAAGAGTTAGAGTCTGTCCATACTGTTCTTTTAACAGGTTCGATGGAAGTTAAAGAAATCATTGAGCTTCAAAATACGCAGAATTCTTGTGATGCATACATCACCAAGCCATTAACAGTCGATATTCTAACTGGCGTGATAAATGATTTCGAACTAGCTCTCTCCTCAGTGAATGATAATGGTACTTCTACGGAAAGCCCTGCGGAAAATGTTGATCTAACTTTTGTAGGAATAAAGAAAAGTGTACTCCAAGAGAAACTAGATCAAATAGAAGTTGAAGAAGAGCAGGAATCTACCCAAGTCAACTTTGATGCGGGAGTAATGAAAGTTGCTAATGAAGTTCGTGATGTTATTGATCAGCATAATCAGGGAGATGGTGATTTTGATAATGACGTTAATAAAGAAATTCAAAGAAAGTTTGATGTAGTTTTTGGAAAAGTTCAAATAGAGGAACAAGTTGATGAAGCTTCATTTAATATAACTCCACAAGGTTTTGAAAAACCTGTAGAGGCAGAGTCTGAAGGAATTAGTTTTGATATGAACTCTGAGCCTGAAGAAACTAAAGAAGAAATCAAAGAAGAAATCAAAGAAGAAATTAAAGAAGAAAATAAAAGTATACTCGAAGAAGAAACTTCGACTGAGGTAGTTATGTCTGAAGACAATAATGATGAAGGTGGTTTAGAGTTTAACCTACCTGAGGAAGATTCAACTGAAGATGAAAGTGATTTATCTTTTGAAGTCAATGAGACTGAAGAATCTGAACCAATTAAAGAGTCTGAAGAAGATGAGCAACCAAAAGAAGAGGGTGGCCTTGAGTTCAATCTAGGATCTGATGAAGAAGATGGGATAGAGAGCGACGAAGCAACTAATTTTGAGCAAACAGATTCAGGTATTGATTTGTCTGCAAATAGTGAAGATGAAGGCGGACTTGAGTTTGGAGAAGACGAGGGCCCTGAATTAGACCTTTCTGGTGAAGGTGACGAGGTTGAATCAACACCAACTGAAGAAACAAATGAAGAGGGTGGTCTTGAGTTTGATAGCACCGATGGTGTTGGTCTGGATCTTTCTGGTGAAGGTGACGTCGCTGAATCAACTCCTATTGAAGAAACAAATGATGAAGGTGGACTTGAATTTGATAGTACCGATGGTGCTGAACTAGATCTTTCTGGTGAAGATGACGCTGTTGAATCAACGCCTGTTGAAGAAACAAATGATGAAGGTGGGCTTGAATTTGATAGTACCGATGGTGCTGAACTAGATCTTTCTGGTGAAGATGACGTTGTTGAATCAACTCCTGTTGAAGAAACAAATGATGAAGGTGGCCTTGAGTTTGATAGTTCCGATAGTGGGAGCTTAGACCTCTCTGGTAAAGACGATGAAATAGATAATTTAGAAGCCGGAGCAGATAGTTCATCTGATTTAGATTTTAGCGCTACAGAAAGTGAGCCAGAAGGCTCGCAAGCTGAAGATTCAATGAGTTTTGATGAATCTGGGGATGTAGGAGAAACTATTAATTCAATTGTTTCCTCTCCTGAGGATTCAACAGGTGAGTTTGATATGTCTGAGGTGGAGAATGATCCCGCCCCTGAGCCTGTTGTAGCTAGTGATGAAGATGAAAATGCAATGCAGGAGTTTGATTATAAAACGGAAACAGGATTTACTCCTCCTGAAGAGTTCAGAACTGATACTAGCTCAGAGGCTGAAGTTGGAGAAGATACAAACCCAACAATAATTGCTCAAACAAAGACTCTGCATGAAGGTGATATCTTTACTGGGAAATTAGAAGCGACCGAGACAATTGCCCATGTTGAAGAAGTAACTTCAACGGGAACTTTAGAGTCGGATGAAATTGATATGTCTGAAGTAGGGGAAAGTACTGGAGAGACAGTTGTCGCTACTGGTCTAAATTTCTCCTCGGCAGAAACTAAGACCCATGCGGTAGAGAAAGTTTCAGTGCAATCAGCAAATGTTTCAGATAACCTCGCTGTAAGAAGTTATGACGAAGATGAAATGTTAAGACTTCAAGGAACTATCAGGCAATTACGAGAAGAACGTGAAGAATTAATGAATCAAATGAATCATGTCAAAAGTGAGAAACAACTTCTAGAGCAAGACAATCTTGGTTTAAAAGCTGAACTTGATGAGATTAAAATCGAATTGGGAATTATTAAGAAAAGAAGCCACGATGAAGTAAATGAATTAAAGTATCAACTTAATCTAAGTGAAGATAAGAGAGATGTTTACGAAACTAAAGTCAAAACAATGCAAAAAGATTTTGATCGTTTGAATCAAAGGGTACGCATTGACTTTAACCAAGTTAAACAAAAAGAAAAAGATCTCGAAAGTAAACTTGAACTTGCTGTTATGGATTCTGAATCACAGGTTCAAACTCGTGATATGAAAATATTAGAATTGAAGAGAAAGATTGATTCTCTTGAATTTAATATGGAAAATACTTCAATACGCGAACATAAGCATAGAGACGATAAATTTAAGCTTGAAGAAAGATTGAACAAAATTATGAAGACACTCAGAGGGTCTATTCAATTAATTGAAGACGACTTAGATGTTATTGAAAATGATAAGACTAAAAATTTGGATTAAAATTGAGCGATGAACTACTAGGAAAACATTACAAAAATCTTCTCGATTTCATTTTTAAATGTGATCAGTTGGATAGCCTTAAAAAAGTCTATGAACTTTTAAATGAATTTTGGATGAAAGAGTTTAACTCTTCTTCTATTATTATTTATAGTGTTTTTAAGGAAGCTTCTAAAAGTCGAAACTGTCGTCAAGTATGGCAATCGAAAAATGAAACTAAACCTCTACTGCAGAAAGAATTAAATAGCATAAGAGAATGTTTAAGAGGCAATGAAAAAATTATTCAATCTTGGGCCCATGTAGATGCTGATGTAGGTAACCTCTATGTTTTTGCCTGTGGTGAATCTTTTGATCAGGCTTTCTATGCTGGACTTAGAACTGATGATGTGGTACAGACTCAAATATTTGATTATCTCGTTACATATCTTTCCAATGCTTCGCAGAAGTACAAGAAGTTTAGTGAAGCAGATAAGCTAAAGTCGCTTGTACATATAGATGATGTAACAGGTCTCTATAATCAACGAAAATTTTTAAAAGATATTGACGATCAAATTCTTAAATTCTCAGAAACAGGAGAAGTTTTTTCTGTTGTTTTTATCGATATAGATCATTTTAAAAGTGTAAATGATGGTCATGGTCACCTTGTTGGAACGCAGTTGTTATCAGACGTTGCAAAGGTTCTTAAAAGAGTCATAAGGGAAACGGATCTTTGTTATCGATATGGGGGAGATGAATTTGTTATTGTTGTTCCCACTTGTGATAGCAAGAATGCAAAAGAAGTAGGTCTTCGAATTCTTAGAGGAATTACAAAAGAAAGCTTCTATGTCTCAGAAGAAAAAGGACTTAATGGTTCTCATACCTTCAGTCTCTCTGTCTCGGTAGGAGTCGCGACTTATCCAGTTGATGCTAAAACTCAGATTGAGATTATTAGTTTTGCTGATAAAATGATGTACAAAGCAAAACAGTCTGGACGAGGAAAGGTCTGCTGTGCAGGAGAAATGTTTACTGAGGATGAATAAGTGTTAATTCTTTCAATTAGTGATCTTCATATCGGTAAAGGGAAATTCTTAAAAAATGGTCAACTGAATATCTTAGAAGACTTTTTTGAAGATCAGCGTTTCTTCGAATTTTGTGAATATTATTCAACTAAAGATAATTATTCAAAAGAAGTTCACCTTGTCCTTAATGGTGATATTTTAAACCTAATTCAAATTGATTATGAAGGTGTTTTTACTCATATTATCGATGAGATTAATGCGCAATCTGCTATTGAAAGTATTATAAAAGGGCACCCCGTATTTTTCGATGCATTGAAAAAATTCTTACAAGCACCAAACAAAAAAATCTCCTATGTCATTGGAAATCACGATGCAGCAATGGATTTTAACTTAGCTCAAGTCGTTTTAAATAAACGTGTCGAGGGAGAAGTAGAATATTGTCATGACCTACAAACATATGGGGTTCATATAGAGCATGGTCATCGATTTGAAGCTATCAACTCTGTTCCTAAGAATAAGTTCTATGCTGAAGGACCAAATGGGAAGAAAATTTTAAATCTACCTTGGGGAAGCTTATTCTGTATTTCTGTTTTACCAAGACTAAAAAAAGAGAGACCTTATTTAGATAAAGTCAGGCCAATGAGTTCATACATAAAGTGGTGCTTATTTCACGACTTAGCATTTTTCCTAAAGATGTCAGTTATAGTCAGTAAATATTTAATAGAATCGAATTTTGATATTTATGTAAGAGAAAATAGAAATTTTAAAACAACTTTAAAAATTTTAAAACAAATTACTATTTATCCAAGATACGAAAAAAAAGCGAAGAGTATATTGAAAAAAGATATCACACTCCACACTGTTGTTATGGGTCATACTCATTTACAAGAATGGAGAAGATTTCCTGAGGGGAAGTATTATTTCAATACGGGAACTTGGAATCCAATTCCCTCAATAGATGCAGGACTTCATCAAGACTCAACTTGTTTAACTTATTGCTTACTAGATATTCATAAGGAGACTTCAAGCTTACGTGAAGGCTCCTTAAATGTATGGCAAGGTCGCTGGAGACCATTTAAATCAGAGACATCCACCAATTAATTACTATTTTGTGCTGATTGTACTGAAATTACTGAACATAATGCGGAAGAAATTAAGTAATCGTCATCAGTTCCTAGAATATCTCTAAACCATGAATGCTCAGATGCTCCAAAAACTAAGAGATCAAAATCTCCACTTAGTTGTACAATTGATTCGACAATCTCACTGGATTGAAAAACTTTATACTTTGAATTAGATTTCGTATCTTCACTAAGTTTCTTTAGTATTTTTTCTTCATTTGAAACATCTTCACTTGAAAGTGATTTATCTAAAACTTTTACAAGTGTAAGTTCTGCTTTATTTGTTGTGGCAAAGTGATCAGCAGTATCTATAACAATATGTCGATCAGACTCATTATTTATGACGACTAGAACCTTTCTAACGTATCTAACTCCAGCATCTCTGAAGATGGCGAGGTTTGATTGTAGATGATTTCTAAGCCAACCTACAGGATTGTGAATAGTGAATGTTCCTCTTTTCTTTCCTCCCCATTCTTTGAAAAGCCATTTACAGTGCAGTCTCTGACTAATCTCAAAAACACTTCTTGAGAGGTCATGGCAGACAATGGGATCAAAAGTAATGGGAACATTTTGTTCAACAGACATGGCTATAATTCTTCTTCTCAAGGATCTTAGATGTACGGGCTCATCACTCATATCTTTAAGATCTGTCTGCTCTGGAACTTCGGTAAAGTGAGCAACCTCAAGGTTTTCTCCTTCACTCATGGCCGTTGCCATTTCAACTAACATTTCTGGACTTCTTTCATTTCCAAATAAGGCGACCACAACTTTTGCATCTTTAGAGAGATCTATACTTTTATAAAAATGAGATAGGTCATTACTTTCTACAATAAGATCTGTTCGCTTACCTCTCATTCCAATTACACCTCTTCTTGTAGTTCTCTTTCTCGAATAGAGTAGATAAAGTAGAATTCCAGGAATTGAAATAAAGAGAATTGCACTTACTATTATAAATCCCATGGCAAAGAGTAGGGTCAGTCCACTGACGATTCCTAATATTTGTAAAAATGGATAGAGAGGACTTTTGAACTGAGGCTTGTACCATTGAACTTGTGTTTCTCTAAGTACAATGACGGCTATATTTTCGAAAACGAAGATAAATAACATAAACCCTGAAGCTAGTTTTGCAATTTTAAAAACATCCATAAAGAGTATTGCTAGGGCAACGATTATACTCGATAGTAAAATACTCCAAACTGGCGTTAAGTACTTCTTGTGAAGTCTTCCAATGGCCCTAGGAAGTAAGTTATCTCGTCCCATTGCAAAGGGAAATCTGGAAGAAGCCAAAATTCCTGCATTTGCCATTGAGATCATGGTGAGAACACCAACGCTAGAGATAAAAATAGCAAAACCACTTCCTCCAACAAGTTGAGCAAATGTGTAAAGAGGCTTGAAGTTACCGATGAGTTCTTCCTTCGGAACACTACCAACCAGTGTAAAAGTTGTTACAACATAGATCAGGGTAACTATTGCCAATGAAAATAAGATACCTCGGGGAAGATTCCTCTCTGGGTCTTTAATTTCTTCAGCAATGGCCGCAACTTTAGTAACACCAGCATAAGAAACAAAAACAAGAGCGGTAGAAGATAAGAGTCCACCAAACCCGTTTGTCATAAAGGGGGTTGTGAGTGTTGCGTCATAGTGAGCTATTCCTGCTCCACTAAGTACAAAGAGTGAACCTATAGCAAGTGCTACAACAAACATGAGGGCACTACTTACTTTACCAACTCCAAATATATTTAATATCGTAATAAGAATTAAAGAAACAATTGCCGTAGGAATAAGTGGAACATTGGCCAAGATGGATAGGTAAGCCCCGAATCCAATAAGTGCAAAAGCTGCCTTTAAAAGAAGAGATAACCAAAGGCCTAGACCAGCTACTGTACCTACAAGTGGACCGAATGTTCTTTCAAGATAAACATACGTACCACCTGAAGTTGGCATTGCTGTAGCTAGCTCTGATTTTGACATTGAAGCTGGGAGAACACATAGAGCAGCAAGAAGGTAGGCTAACCATACTGAAGGACCTGTTTGTGCTATGGCTAAACTTGGAAGAACAAAAATTCCACTTCCTAACATTGCGCTTATACTAATTGCTACAACTGAACTTAAACCTAATCTTCTCTCAAGAGTTTTCACAAAGCCTCACTTAATTATTAGTAATTATTTTGTCATACTTTAGAAAATAAGTCATGTGATTGAGAAAAGATGTCTACGAAATTACTGCCAAATACTTACTTGGACAAAGAATTTGCCTTTATTGCTATCAAAAGTTGTATAAAATTCTAAAATGGACTCTCTAGAGCTTAATAATTCAGTGTGACCAACGCCAAAAATGCTATTAATCTCATGAACTTTATCACCAGAACTATTGAGCATTTTCTTAGTTTTAGTTACTAAAGTTTGAATGAAAGTTTCAAAGATTTCATCAGTACTTTGAATTGAAGTATTATCTATGTTTTCTAAAATATATTCTTCAAAAGTACTACTCGGAAATGCAACAGTTATAATTCCATTAAATAATTCTGAATGTATAATAATACATCCATAATAGTCATACTCCTGATGAACTTCTGGGTTTAACTTCTGTGTTGTTTCTTTTTTTATGTCTTTAAAGTTCCCAATTGTTTGAAGAATATCTTTAAAATTCATAATAACTTTGTTTACAAAAGTAGTATCTATCATTTTCTTAGTTTTTAAACAAACCAATGGGGATTTATTTAAGGCCAATCGCAGACTACTCACAGTAACAGGTTTCTCTAACGAGTAAATATGATCAAAGTGCTGCTTTGTTTTTTCAAGTAAGTTCGTTGAGGAGCTCACGATTATAATAGGAGTTTCTTGATTGTAATGACTCCTTCTAATGGTTGAGATGAATTCATCTCCATTCACTTTAGGCATATTATAGTCTGTAAAAATATATTCAAATTTCTGATTTCTAGATTTTAAAATACCTTCCATGCCATCCTTTGCTACAACGACATTGACCTCTCTTATTTTAGAAATAAGCTTAGCGAATAAAACTAGAAAGTCTGGGTCATCATCCACAACAAGAATGGATTGAATAATATTAGATTTCATAGATATTTATCGGTTGAGTAGGCTAATTAATGCTCCGATTTAATATATATTGAGATTAAATTATGGCCAAAGAAATGTTTAATATTTGAATTTGCTCTAAAAAAGTATATTGAAAAACCGAAATAATAGTATGGAGAATATTCTAGTCGTAGATGACGACAAAGACATTCATTCACTTATAGAGCTTGAATTTATCAAGTCTTCTTATCAAGTATATTGCGCTAAAAGCGTTGAAGAGGCCATTGAGCTCTTAAACGAAGAAGAATTCATATGTATCTTTTTAGATATTATTCTTGGCGAAAATGAAACTAGTGAATCTGTAATTAAACATGGAAAAGAAACCCCCATATTTCTGATTAGTGCTCATATTACAGATAAGTATAAAAATAATATTTTACACAAAGAAACTAATATTGTTGATTGCATTAAAAAGCCTTTTATTAAAGGGGACTTAGTAAATAGAATAGATGAACTAAAAAAGACGATGAAACTTTCTGATGAACTTGGAAATATGAAAAAAAACTTAGAATCCTCTAAAACTGAAACAGAGAATCAGTTGGTGAAGGGAAATATGAGTAAAGAGGAAAGAGAGGTCTTACAGGGAGAGGCTGAAGAGCTTAAAGAAGAATTGCAAAGAATTTCTGACTTTTCAGGAAAACTAACTGATGAAAGTCAAATTATTCCAGGCTCGAAAGAAGATTTAGTGGGAGAGGGGCAACGGATTAAGGGCTCTAAAGAGGACCTTACCGATGAGAGTCAACTTGTAAAAGGTAGTAAAGAAGATTTAGCAGAAGAAGCTCAACGAATCAAAGGAATTGGTGAAGATTCAGCTGAAGAAGTTCACCTTATAAAAGGCGATAAACAAGATCTCGCAGAAAAAGGTCAACTTATAAAAGGTGAAAAGAAAGATCTCGCAGAAAAAGGCCAACATATAAAAGGTGATAAACAAGATCTCGCAGAAAAAGGTCAACTTATAAAAGGTGAAAAGAAAGATCTCGCAGAAAAGGGCCAACATATAAAAGGTGATAAACAAGATCTCGCAGAAAAAGGCCAACTTATAAAAGGTGAAAAGAAAGATCTCGCAGAAAAGGGCCAACATATAAAAGGCGATAAACAAGATCTCGCAGAAAAAGGCCAACTTATAAAAGGTGAAAAGAAAGATCTCGCAGAAAAGGGCCAACATATAAAAGGTGATAAACAAGATCTCGCAGAAAAAGGCCAACATATAAAAGGTGATAAACAAGATCTCGCAGAAAAAGGTCAACTTATAAAAGGTGAAAAGAAAGATCTCGCAGAAAAGGGCCAACATATAAAAGGCGATAAACAAGACCTCGCAGAAAAAAATAAGCTTATAGCAGGTAATAAAGAAGAGTTAGAAAATGTTAACGGAGATAAATCATTAAAAAAAATAGAGAGTCATGAAGTTGAGGTAAATATTTTCTCTGATGAAGATGAGAATGAATTTGATAAAGATGCCCTCTCCATCGAAAAAGATGCAAAGAAAGTAACTGAGCAAGAGCATAAACAAAGAAAGGAAATAGCCTATCTTAAGAAGAAAGGTGCAGGAGCTAGGAATCTCACGGGCTACACTAGACTTATGGTTGCAGTATTACTTGGAACGAAAGTAGAAATAGAATTAGCCCTTGATGAAGGCGAAAGGTTAGAGGATAAGTGCAAAGGAGGGTATACATCTCTTCATCTCGCTGTGATGAAAGGTAATTTAGACGTTGCTGAGTATTTAATTTCCAAAGGTGCAAAAATAACTGCAAAAGATAATGAAAACAGGGAACCGCTATATTTTGCTATTCAAAAAAACGATTTTGAATTAACTAAGTTCTTAGTTGATAACGGCGCCCCTACCAATAGACGGATAAAGGGGAGAACATATTTAGTTTTAGCTACTTTGAAGAAAAATGAAGAAATGTTTAACTTTTTTATTTCAAAAGGAATTCCAATTGAGGCCCGTGATGATCATGGATTTAATGTGAATTACTATTTAAGGAAACTGAAAATAGAACACTTTTTAACTAAAGCAGCTTAAGGGAGAGGTAATGAATTTAGAATTTTTAGTTATAGACGATTCTTTAGAAATGGTTGATTTACTTGAGAATTTTATTGAAAACGGAAAACTTGGACATGGTCACTCATTTGAAAATGAATTTGCTGCCATGGATTATATCTCTGAAAATAAAGCTGATGTATTAATCATTGATGTAAATTTAAATCATATTAATGGTTTCAAGTTGGGAAGTATGATTAGGGCGATGCTTAAGTTAGAAATACCAATTATATACATTTCCTCGAACGATCTTTATTTGAAGGATTTCTACAAAGCAGATCAAAGAAATACTTATTTTATGAATAAACCTTTTGATAAGAGAACTTTTGAAAGTGTTATTTCGAAGATGACTGGAGGTCAAGAAGCATTTACCGGATAATTGATATTAGAGACCTACTAACATTTGTCTTACACATTTCAAAGTTTCTTCGTCTTCAACATTAAATGAGACGTGTATTTGATATCCTAAAGGTTCATTAGTTCGTTCTACATCTGTAACTACCCCTCGTATAAATTTTTCTTTAGAAAGATCTTTGATTAAATCTCCTGCTAAGTGAACTGTATTTCCTTTGGCAATTAAATTTTTTGAGAAGAGTAAAATTCCTTCTTCATTAAGTGAAATTACATTCATCTCCAAATCCAACATTGCTTCACTAGTTGCTGCAGGAGCTGCAAAATAAGGCAGGTAGGTCGAGTCTTTGAACATATCGTCGAAGGCTGAATTCACCTTCGCTGAGACGGTGGTTCTATCAAGGGGTTTCGTGATAAAGTCGTCTGCTCCAAGCTTTAAGGCCTCTTGTATGTCTTCCTCTGCTGTTCTTCTGGAGATCATGATAATTTTGATTTCTTTCCCTACAATTTTTCTTAGCGTCTTTAAGATATTATATCCAGCACCTTTAATATCTTGTAGATTAAGGTCAATAAGACACAGGTCTGGTTTTATATGTTTAAATTTTTCGAAAAATTCGTTAAATGTTGTGCTTGTTGTAACGATATATCCTTCTTTAGTAAGAATATCATCTAATAATTTATTAATATCATTGTCATCATCAATGGTTAATACCCTTTTATATTTCATCATTACACTTTCTTCTTTTGAATCTTTCTAATGGATTGTAGAGTTTTTTCGGGGATTCCAATGATTTGAACAGTCGTGTCGTAAAGCCCTGGAGTAATATCTCTTGAGGCTTGATAGACTTGCAAATGACCTTTTGGTATATTTAACTTTTCAAAAAAATCACTATGAATTTCTATGTATTGCTTGCTTGAAAATTTTACTTTTGATCTAATGGAAACAGAAAGTTCATTAAATTTAATAATTTCAGCAGGAATTTGTACCGAAAGCTTTTGTTGATTTTCTTCAAAAACTATTTCATCAAACTCATGATCTCCAATATTACCTTTAACAGTAGAAACTAAGGTTTGATTATTAAATGGCTTTACGAGATAACCTTGAACACCATATTCTTTGGATAACATTATTGCTTGTTTGCTACTGTCACTACTAATAATATAAACGTTAATTTTATCTAGTAAGTCTAGTCCAACCATTTTGTCTAGTAATGTATATCCAAATTCGTCTATAAGGTTTATATCTAGTAAGACTAAGTGTGGTACATATTCTATAATAAGAGAAAGTGCTTCCTCAGTACTTTTAGAGAGAAGTACATTGTAACCAAAGTTTGTTAGAACTTTATGAATAAAAATTTGAATCTCAGAGTCATCATCGACAACTAGGATATTTTTTTTAATTTTAAACAATATTAATCCATGTTTACGTATTCAATGTTTACATTTTCAACATATTCTCTGAATTTCTGTATCAAAGGTCCAATGGCCTCCACATCATTGTTCATAGCTAGCTGTTCAATGTTCTTAGCAATTTTGCCAAGTTCTTCAAAGCCATAACCACCAGAACTTCCACTAACCTTATGACCAATTTTTTCGATTTCTGAAACATTTTTTTGCTCAAAGAAATCAGATAGTGCGGTAATATCTTTTTGTCTATTAGATAGAAATCCTGGAACGATGTCCTTTAGGTCTTCATCAATAGTGACAGTGAATTTTTCCATAAATCCTCCTTAATTTAATTTGTTACTAAAAACATATTGCATGGTATGCCATATCTTATCGAAATTTTTTCCAGAATATTTATATTGAGATAATGTTAAGATATCTCCGACTTTTCCAAAGTCAAAATCACATCTATATATTTCACATGATACAAAATGTGATGCCTGAAAAATTGCTTGAAGATTATTTAATTGACTGAGATCTTTCTTTCCAGCAAAAGGGTAGTCCTCGTCACCTGAGTGATGAAAACTAATAATGTCAGAAATATCACTACCGAACTGATCTAGCTTTTCTAATTCATCATCCAGTATTTGATGATGTTTGATAGATTCTTTTTCTTCAATGTTTAATTGATTTATTTTCTTCGGTTCTAAATCATGAATATAAGTGATCTTATTATTTAGTAACATAATGTCGTGTAATAATGCTGCTGTAGAAACTTTCGAGAGATTTATACTGTCTATATTCATTTGCTCACACAAAAAAGATGCTATACAAATAGTCATATAACTATGATCATAAGAAAAATCTTTTGCGTTAAGAGCTTTTGCTAAGAGATTGTAAAGTTTGTCTTCTTTCTTTATATCATTAATCAAGTTTTCTGTTGTTGCTTGTGCCGTTTTTAATGATTGTTTAGTGAGGCCAAAGGAGGAAATTTGCGCGTTTAAAAAGAGATGGTTTTTCTTAATGGCTTCATAGCTATCAACTTTCTTACTTTTATTTTGATTAAATAGTGACGATTGATCGTATTCAGTTAAAAAATCATTTTCATCTGCTGTTTTTATATAAAGAAATTTCATACCTTTTGCTATGTATTTATTTAATTGCTCTGAGCTGTAAATTTCATTGGAATTAAATATTTTTACATAATGATTTGAATTAAGAGAGATGTAGATGGGTATTTTAGTTTCGTTCCATCTTATGAAATGATAAATGGCAATTGGAGTATACTCACTTCGTTCAGGATTAAGTAATTCAAGTAAGAAATTTTTAAATTCTTTTAGTGAAGTCGGTTTTCTTATATGATGTCTATTCTCATCCAATTTGTAGAATTCTAACTCTGTTGACTCTCTTGAAGTAAAGAATACAAATTGATTGTTTCTGTTATTAGATATGCTCCAATGACTGTAGACTTCTTCTCCTGTCCCATTTGGAGCCATGTCGAAATCACTAATGACAAGGTCTAGTCCTTGTTCTTGAATGACTCTCTTAGCATCCTCAGGCGTATAAGAATAGAAAACCCCACCATCCTCAAAAATTGATTCTAAGACAATAGAGTAAAGATTAATAATGTTTGGATCGTCATCAACGAATAGTACTTTCATATTTATTTCTCTTTATTATTTTGCCATGTGCTTATAGAAACATTTAAAATTTTTCCTAAAGATTAAACTTGTTAGACGTGTTTCTGATGAGTTGGAGAAATAGATACTATAATTCTTTTAAAATACGTCGATACTTAGTTTAAGTACTATGAATATTTTAATAATTGATAAAATTACCATGTCTAGAAAAGCCATTAAAGAAGAACTTTCTTATGTTGGTTATGACGTAACTGAGGCAACCGATTTAAACGGTGGGATGAAATCTTTTCGTTCCAAGAAGTATGATTTGGTTATCATTGCTGTAGAAAATGAAGGGTTAAGTACATGTAGGGCCATTCGTGATTTAGAGAAAAGTAAAAATGCAGACGACATAGTTCCTATCATTTGTATGTCAGTCTGTGATGAATTCTCTATTCGATTAAAAAGTTTTGAAGCCGGAGCAAATGAGTTCTTACCAAAAGATCACCGTGCTGAAGTTATATTGAAAGTTAATTCTATTTTGAAGCCCGATTTGTTATGGAAGGGGACGGTCATAGCTATAGTTGAAGATGATAGAACAACGGCAAAATTTCTAACCTACCTTTTAAAAAATAAAGGAGCTGAAGTTTATTGGTTTCAAAGTGCTATTGAGTGTTTTGATTTTTTAAAAGAGTCTTCTGTTGATTTAGTAGTTACTGATAATTTTATGCCTAATATGACTGGTTGTGAACTCGTCGTTAAAATTCGAAAGGAGCTTGGTCTTAAAGAACTTCCTGTCGTTTTTACCTCTGCGACTAAAGAGAAGGAATCAGTTTTGGAGTTTTATAGGAGTGGAGCAAATGATTTTATTTCTAAACCTTTTTTGAAAGAAGAGGTTTATACAAAGATTAAACTCCTGCTTGATAATAGAAATAAAACTAAAACAATGAATAAATACATTGAAGAGCTTAGTAGCTTAAATGAAGTGAAGGATCAGTTTCTAGCAGTCTGCTCTCACGATTTACGGGCGCCTCTGAATTCAATAATAGGCTTCTCCGATGTCTTAATACAAGATGATGAAATTGATCATGATTCGTTGGATATGGTTAAAGTAATTAACAAGTCAGCATTGTCTCTTCTTGGAATGGTTAATGACTTATTAACGTTAAGTGAAGTTCAGCTAAAAGGCGACTTTACTATATCAGAAATAGATATTTTTTCACTGGTTAATGACTGCTTCGATCAAATGAAAGGGTCTATGACAAAAGATATTGCATTTACTTTAAACGATAATTCTGATCACGCCACAATTCTAGGTAATGATTCTATGCTTAGAAGGACTTTCACAAACCTTTTGTCTAATGCTTATAAATTTACTGCACATGGTGGAACCATTTTATCTCATATATGGATTGATAGTGATTACCTGTATTGTACTATTCAAGATACGGGAATCGGAATCCCTAAGAAGGATCTAAAGAGTTTGTTTAGTAGAATGTCTGGAGCAGGTAGACATGGACTAGAAGGACAAAAGAGTACTGGAATTGGATTAAGTATAGTTAAAGAAATTTTGGATAAACACAATGCCATCATAGACGTTGACAGCGAAGAAGGTGTTGGAACAATTTTTACGCTTGGTTTTGAATATAAGAAGGGAGCTTAAATGAAAATTCTGGTTTTAGATGATAGTGAAGATAATTTAAATTTAATAAGGCTTTATACTAAAAAGTCGGATGATGATTTCAGTTTCTCTTCCTCTGGTGATGAAGCTTTAGAGTTGATCGAAAATCAACAATTCGACTTACTATTTATGGATATACAAATGCCAGGCATGAGTGGCTTTGAAGTTTTAGAAAAAGTTCGATTTTTAAATTTTGGAAAGGAATTATTTGTATGCGCTTTAACAGCATTTTCTTTTGATTCTGAATTAGAGAAAATTAGATCTTCTAGTTTTAATGATTACTTACAAAAACCAATTCTAAGGGACCAGTTTTTAAAGTATATAGGAGATTTATCACTAAAAGATGCTAGCTGAAAAAACCATCTAGCAGCTCTTTTAGTTTAGCGAAGTCAATTGGCTTTGATATATATCTTGAAGCTCCCATTTCTTTTGCAAGGATTTTTCTTTCATTATCGGTGTAGGCAGAGGCCATGAAAACAGGGATTGTTTCATGATTTTCTATAATATACTTTAATAATTCAAATCCATCCATTTCTGGCATATTTATATCAGTTATAACTAAGTCTAGCTTTTCTTGTGTTTTGATTACTTGGATTGCTTCTCTACCACTATTTGCATAATAGAGTTTGAACTTTTCATTTTTAGTTTCTTTTTTAAACATTCGACTAAAGAGAAATTGAATTGATTCTTCGTCATCTACTATGAGTATATGTTTCATAATAAACGTATCGGTGAGTTATAGGATTAACTTATGGTACGAATTGAAATTCGTACCATAAAAAAATTATTTCTTTTTTGCTGGTGCTTTTGATGCTTGAGTTTTATTTGCCAAAACTCTCTTCTTTGGTTGGGTCTTTTTTGGAACAGCCGTAGCTTTCTTTGTTGTTTTTTTAGTGACTTTTTTCTTTGTCGATTTTTTTGCTACTTTCTTAGCCGCTTTTTTCTTCGTTGCTTTTTTTACAGTAGTTGCTTTTTTTGCAGTCTTTTTCGCTGCTTTCTTAGATACTTTAACGTATTTTTCAACTTGTGATTGAAGCTTACTAAGTTCTTTCATTTGCTCATCAACAAACTTCTTAGCTTTCTTAACTTCTTTTTGAACTGTCTTATCAACGACCTTTTCGATTCGTTTTTTTTCTTTTTCAAACTTATTTACTAGACCATGTAGGTCCTTATCAACGAGTTTCTTAAAGTCTTTTTCAGCAGTGCTTACGAAATTCTTTACTTGCTTTTGAACTTTCTTAAGTTCATCATTTTTTACGATTTCTTCGATTTCTTTTCCAACGTTCTTTAGTTGCTTGATGAAATCTTGTACTTTAAAATCCATTGTATACTCCTGGTTGTTAAACGCTTTTACAAATTGGGACTCTATATCCTGTTCCAAAGCTTTTAGCTTTTATTTTTATGATTGGACAGAACTGTCTTCTCTTATATTCACTTCTTGTATATAGCCTGTAAACTTTACTAACCTCTTCGGCATCAAATCCTTTTTCAATGAGATCTTTTTCACTTAACTGATAAGAAAGAAGTCCTTCTAATATGGCGTCAAGTCTATCGTAACTTGGAAGTGAATGAGAGTCTTCTTGATCTTCCCTAAGTTCTGCTGTTGGTGGTCTATCTATAATCCCCGCAGGAATAATATTTGAGTAGTTCTTATTAATATATTTTGCCAGAGCAAAGACCTCTGTCTTATAGAGATCTCCTAGAATACTTATTGCGCCAACACTGTCACCGTATAGAGTAGAGTAACCAACTGCTAGTTCTGATTTGTTCGAAGTGTTTAAAACCATTGAGTTTCTCTGATTTGACCTAGCATATAATAGAGCGCCACGTAGTCTACTTTGAATATTCTCATCACAAAGTCCTTCCATTGGGGAGTGGAAGACATCGTTGTACTGGTTTCTAATAGAGCTATGAATAAACTTAATAGGTAATGTGTACATTTTAATGTCGATAATCTGGCACATTTCAAAAGAGAGATCATAACTCTTAGAAGCTGAATAAAAACCTGGCATATAAATAGCTTCTAGATTTTGACCAGGAAGTAGTGAGAGTTTCATGATGGCCAGAACTAGAGCAGAGTCTATTCCCCCTGATAAGGCGACATCAAAATTCTTAAAGCCAGACTTCTTGGCATATTCTTGAATTCCAAAACGAAGAGATTGCAATATATGTTCACAATGCTCGTCACTTAGTTCCGGAAGTCTTAAATTATTTTCAGAGTTTTTTATAAGATCGCATTTGAAAAGAGATTCCCAAGAATTAAGCTTGTCTTCGAATGCCTTAATAAGGTCTCTATCTCCTGAAAATTGCTCCAATTTATATTTAATAATGTCTTTTTCGTAGAGTTTCCCTCTAAAAGTCACATTACTACCATTGATACAAAAGCTTGATCCATCAAAAAGAATTTCGTCTTCTCCACCAACTCGATTTACGTAGAGAAAAGGACAACCAAACAACTTTGATATTTCACTGGCCCTTATGAGCCTTGTATTATCTTTTCCAAGATAGAAGGGAGAGGCAGAAAGGTTAATAATTGCATCAAGTTCCACCTTTTGTTGCTCACATTCCAGAAATAACTCTCGAACAGGATCTGTGTGGTGCATGCTGCTGATCCACATATCTTCACATACTAGTAATCCAAGAGATTTTCCCTGGTACTCGTAAATGCAATTTTCTTGACCCGCTGTGAAGTACTTCTCTTCATCAAAAATGTCATAATTTGGTAGCAGTTTCTTGGTATAGAGTACTCTGAGTCCTGATTTTGGTGTAATTTCATAAATCACATTTTTTATTGTGATGGGAAGATTCTCTTCGTCGAACTCATATTGAAGGCCACCGACAAGTAGTGTCATATTATTCTTAGTTTTTTGACTAAGTGTGACAATCCTGTCGAGAAGATCGCAATACTTCTGAATAAAACTTCTTTGTAGGCATAAGTCCTGTAGAGGATATCCCGTTAGAAAAAGTTCAGGGAATATATGTAAAGTGTCACAATTTAACTTATTTGATAAGACCTCTTCTAGGTATGAATAAATGGCTTCAAAATCAGAAATTGTATGGTGAGTTTGATGGATGTTTATTTGCATGTATGTATCCTAGAAGGTAGATTCTCGCATATATATTTAGCATAGTTTATTATAAAAAACAGTAGAGTAGTAAATGAAATTTAAAGGTAAAAAAGTTCTCGTTATTGGTGCTGGGTTAGCCGGTTGTGATGCCGCTATGTTATTGGCAAACAATGGTGTTGAAGTCGTTCTTGTGGAGTGTAAAACTCTCTTTCTAAATCCTGCACAGAAAATTAAAACTTTTGCTGAGCTTGTTTGTACAAATTCTTTAAAGAGTGTTGTTCCGTCAACAGGACACGGTTTATTAAAGTATGAAATGAAAGGCCTTGGGTCACATATTTTAGACATGGGCTTTGCTCATTCTGTTCCAGCCGGAGATGCCCTAGCGGTAGATAGAGATGAGTTCTCTAAAAAAATTACAGAAAATTTAAAGGCCCATGAACTTATAGAAGTTGTAGAAGCTGAAGCTGAAAATCCATTGGAGCTTCAAGAGAAGTTTAAATGTGATTACACTATTGTGGCATCTGGTCCGTTAACAACAGAGAAGTTAGAGAACTGGCTCACAAATGATCTTAGTGGAGAAGACTTCTACTTCTACGATGCAATAGCTCCTGTTGTGGATGCCGATACGCTAGATTATTCTAAGCTCTATTTCAAAGATAGGCATAAGCCAACAAATGAGGAAGAAGGGGAGCAAGCAGATTATTTAAATGCTCCTATGAATAAAAAAGAATACGAAGAGTTCATTAAAGAGTTGGTTGAGGCAGAAAAAGTTCCCGCTCAGAAATTTGAAGACTATAAATTCTTTGAGAGTTGTTTACCTGTAGATATAATGGCTGAACGTGGCGTAGAGACTGCTAGGTTCTCTTGTATGAAGCCCATAGGTCTAGAAATGGCCGATGGCTCTATTCCTTACGCTTGCGTTCAATTAAGAAAAGAAAACTTGTTAGGAAGTGCTTTTAACCTTGTTGGATTTCAAACGCGACTTACTTATAAAGAACAAGTTCGGGTTTTTAGAAAAATTCCCGGTTTTTCTGAAGCAACATTTATTCACTTAGGTTCAGTTCACAGAAATAGTTTCTTAAACTCCCGCAAACTTTTAAATTTTGATATGAGTTCTAAAAAGTTTCCTACAATTCACTTTGCGGGACAAATTACAGGAGTAGAAGGTTATACTGAAAGTGCCTCTATAGGACTGTATGTTGCTTGGCAAATCCTTAGGAAATTACAAGATAAAGAGGCAATCAAATGGCCAGTGGTTACAGGAATAGGGGCCCTTGTGAATTATATCATGACAGTATCTAAGCCCAGCCCTTCTAATATTAACTTTGGTTTACTTCCTCCAGTTGAATTGACTAAAGAGGAAAGAAGAGTTCGCAAAGGCAGAAAGAAAATAAAAAAAGAAAAGGCTTCTCTTCGAGCAAGAGAATCATTTGATAAGTTTATTGAAGACGCTGAAGGTTTGTAGGACGATATGCAAGGAATCTTATTCATTTTATTTGCCTGTCTTCTATGGGCCATTGATACGCTCATTCGCTATCCTCTACTAGGTGGAGGTATTTCAGCGGAGAGAATTGTTTTCACTGAACATCTCATACTGACAGTGATTTTCTTTCCTATAATTCTCAAAAAAGTAAAATTATTTTGGCAAGCTCGGGTCGCATATGTTTTTTATTTCCTTATTATTGGAGGACTAGGCTCAGCGATTGGTACTCTGGCATTTACGAAGGCATTTTCTCTAGTGAATCCATCTTTAGTCATTCTCTTACAAAAATTTCAACCTCTCATAGCCATTACACTCGCTCACTTTATTTTGGGTGAAAAAATAACGAAGGGTTTCTTTAAGTGGGCGGTTGTTTGCTTAGTTGGAGGAGTCTTAATCTCTTATGAAGATATCTACTCAGGGCTTAAGACTTTGGACTTTGGAGCAAATCTCTTGGAACAGAAATTTCTCATTGGTTACGGCCTAACTTTCTTAGCAGTTTTTAGCTGGGGAAGTTCTACAGTCTTTGGAAAGAAGCTATCTATGAGTGGCTTTGACGAAAAAGAAATTATGGCTGGACGATTTACTATGGGTTTTATTTGTTTAATTCCTATTCTACTTACGGGTGAGATTCATTTTGATATGAATGTCATTACCTGGTCGAAACTTTTTCTAATGGTTCTCGTTTCAGGTATTCTTGGTATGTATTTCTATTACCGCGGATTGAAATTAGTTTCAGCTAGAGTGTGTGCTCTGGCCGAGATGTTCTTCCCTTTTTGTGCAGTTATGGTTAATTGGATTTTCTTATCTCAAACCATAAGTCCTCAGCAAATGTTGGGGGGATTACTATTACTTATTGGATCAACTGTGATACAGTTGCGTCATTATTAGATTATAAATGGAGATTATATGACTCAGCGTATTCAATTACCTGAAACACTTGAAGGAAAAACTATTCTTATTGCTGGTGCAGCTGGTTTTGTTCCTTCCACAGTTAGTGAATTCTATTTAAAACTTGGGGCTAAAGTTATTGGTCTCGATAATTTTATTACTGGAAGTAAGTCAAATATTGAACTCCTTAGAAAATACAAAAAATTCGAGTTTCATGAATGTAATATTTATGAAGGTCTTCCTGATTTTACAGATATAGATATTGATTACGTATTCTCCCTCGCTTCTCCTGCTTCTCCTATTGATTTTGGACTCATTCCTATGGAAATAATGAGAGTTAATAGTGAAGGAACTAGGCTTTTATTAGAGTTATCACTAGAAAAAGGAGCTAGGTTTCTTGAAGCTTCAACAAGTGAAGTTTATGGAGACCCTGAAGTTCATCCTCAGACTGAAGATTACGTCGGACACGTTAGTACTATTGGACCGAGATCTTGTTACGATGAAGCGAAGAGATTTGCTGAGGCCATGACAATGAGCTTTCATAAGAAGTATGGACTTGAGACTAGAATCATTAGAATTTTTAATACTTATGGTCCAAGAATGAGACCCAATGATGGAAGAGTTATTCCTAACTTTATTAATCAGGCCATGCGTAATGAAGATATCACTGTTTACGGTGATGGAAGTCAAACAAGATCATTTTGTTTTGTCACAGACCTTGTTGATGCCATTCATAATGTTATGTTCTCTGATGATCCAACTCCTTTTAACTGTGGAAATTCGGATGAATATACAATTTTAGACACGGCAAAATTCATTGTGGATGCCCTTGGAAGTTCTTCCAAAATAGTTTTTCTACCTCTTCCAAAAGATGATCCAAAGAGAAGAAGACCTGATATGACAAAACTTCAAAGCGTGAGTGACTACAGCCCAAAAATCACTTTTGAGGAAGGCATTAGAAGAACAACAGAGTTCTTTAAAAGTCTTTAGGAGTGTCTGTGAAAGTAGCTATTAGTTGTGATGATTTACTTGTCAGAGATCACTATACAGAACTAGTCGAAACATTGGGGCTAGTTTTTGAAGATGCTGAGATCTACACTCTTGTTCATAAAGAAAAGGCCTTGTTAGGTACAATTGAACTCAGAAAAATACATTCAACTTATCTATCTCATAAAATTAAAGATCGAAATCAATTGGCTAAAAATTCTTTTCTTATTCCAAGTGCAGCAAAAAACCTATTCATTCCTTGTTCAGTAGATGTCATTATCAATGTCACAAATGGAATGTCACAGGGGATAACTAAGTGTGAAGGGACAAAACTCATCACATATTTCTATGATCATTATTATTTAAATAGAAAGAAGAAGTCTCTTAGAGAAAAAATATTCAATTCATATATTAGTAAGTGGTCTATGAACACACTTGCACAAAGTGACGAAGTTTGGGTACCAAATGGTGCGACTAAGGATTTCTTAAAAGAATTTTACAAGGGACCCATTACAGTTGTTAATCCTCCTTTTAGAATAGATGATTATCCGGTAATGCCACCTACTGAAATGAAGTTTGAATACTTTGCTATCAACGTAGAAGATATGAGTGTTGATATGGCCAAGAACCTTAGTCATTTCTTCTCTAAGTACAGTTTAGAATATAAATTTTTTGGTGATGACTCTCACTTAGAAGATATGAAATACCATAAAGATGATGAACGCTTCTTTGGAGTTAAATGTTCCGGTGAGCTTGCGCCTTTTCTTGCAAATTCTAGAGCTATCATAGATGTTTCAAATAGAGCATTCCCTGAGAATGCTCTCAAAGGACTCTCTTGTGGTAGACCGCTAATTTGCTTTGAAAGTGAGATGTATAAGAGCTATCTAGGTGATTTTGGGGTTTTATGGACAAAGAGCACGACTGAGTCCCTAATAGAATCGATTAAAGATATGAACAATCTCTTTCATACCTTTGATCGAAAGAAACTGCATGCCATTGCTGTAAATTATCATGAGACAAAATTTAAGGCCGATGTTAGAAGAAGAATTTTTAACGATGCTTCCAAGCATTCTGAAAGTTGTTGTTAAGCACAGTTTAAAACAAGATGAAAATTGGTTCCATGAACATCAGATGAATTTACGCTGACAATGCTTTCTACATGTATCTCTCCCTTGTAAAGTTCTATATATTTCTTTACAAGTGGTAGTCCAAAACCAGTTCCCCTTTCTCCATTTGTCCCATTTCTCGATGTCACGGTATCAAACCTAAATAGTGACGAAATTAAATTCTCTGGAATCCCTATTCCCGTATCTTGAATATTTATATGAACTTGTTTGCTTTTTAAATACGCATGAATAATTATCTCTCCATTCTCTGGAGTGAATTTTATGGCATTTGAAACAAGGTTGTTAAGAACTTGATGTGAGAAACTGACGGGTTCAGCCAGAACTTTAGTGTCTTTGGATATTTCATTTTTTACAATTAAGTTTATACTTTTTTGTTCTATTTTATCTTTAAACACAAATGAAATATTTTCTAGTGCCGAAGTTAGATTAATGGGAATCAGAGTGAAGTTTTTCTTACCTGTTTCAAGCGCCTGCATCTCTTTGACATGATTGATAATCTCTTTTATCTGGTGAGCCGCTCTTAGTATTCCATCTGCTAATTCCTTTTCCTGGGTATCTTCTTTAATTAATTCTCCGAAGCCTAAAATGAGATTAAGAGGATTAATTATATCATGGGAGAGAATTTGAATAAGTGAGCCTACTTGTTCGTTACCATCATTAAGCCACTTTATTCTATTATGTGTCTTGGTAAGGAGAATCAAGACAAGCGCTAATATGAAAATAAATAATTGAAGAAAAGCATGTCTTTGTAGTCCTTGAAGTATATTTAGATCTGATATGGAATCCAAACTCTTACTAAAAATTTCTTGATATAGAAAATAGGTGAAAATGACTAAGCTCAAAGTTGACCAGAAGATGACTATTTTGAATCTAAAAAGTATTGCAGATAGAACAACAGGGGCCATTAGCCAGAAAATTAAGGGAGAATTTATTCCGTTGGAATGTATTACACAGTAAGTAATCGCGGCAAGTGAGTAGGATAGAATTAAATTCCCAACTAGTTTGTAACCCTGTGTGAATTTATATAAAAATGGAGAGAGTAAGCACACTGCTATATTTGTTAGGTAGAAGAACTTTAACATCATTAACTTATCTTCACCTACGCTTAACAGAAGACTTATTCCGGACTGTAGAAGAACGGTGAAACAAATGATGAGAACAATACAAGTTTTATCAAAACTCTTATGATAAGTGTCTCGATTTGACATGAAATTGTGAACAATTGCTTTTAAAAAATTCATTATTATTTCTCTCTCAAACTCTTTACGGTATATAAAATTATTGTTGTGAATTAAGATATGGTTAATTCTATATAATTCGATAAAAAATCTATGAAGATATCTTAACAATTATTAGCTTCAAGTGATTTAGATAAGGTATAAGATTAGGTTAAGTTTCTAACTTTAAAGAAATATAAAGAGAATAAAGATGAATCAAAAAAGTCTCAATTTTGGTGAAGAAGAACTCATTAGTTTCGATGGGGAAGTGTCTTACTTTTCTAATTTCTTTGAAAAAGACTATTTTTTCGAATTGTATAATAAAATTGAATGGCAAGAGGATGAGATAACAATCTTTGGTAAAACTCACCCCATTCCTAGACTGCAGGCCTGGTACGCTGATGACCGCTTAAATTACTCTTATTCTGGAATAATTCTTAAGCACCATCATTGGACGAAAATCCTTCTAGAAATAAAAAATAAGGTAGAGAGTGAAACGGGATTTAAATTTAATGGCTGTTTGATTAATCTCTATAGAGATGGGAGAGATTACGTCTCTTGGCATAGCGATGATGAAGTTGAGTTAGGAGAAGCTCCAGATATTGCTTCTGTAAGTTTTGGGGAGACTAGGACTTTATCTTTTAGGCATAGGGAAACTAAGAAGGTAGTTAAATGCCAGTTAGATTCAGGTAGTCTCATCGTTATGAAAAGCCCATTGCAAAAGTTTTGGGAGCACCAGCTTAATAAGTCATCTAAAGACATTGGAGCTAGGATAAACTTAACTTTTCGTTATCTTCAAAACACATGAGTTATTCTTCTAAGTTCCACGTTTTATTTTTCCAACTAAAAATTTCATGAGGTGTATATTTACTCTTGTACTCCATCGATTTATTTCCTGGAACGTAATATCCTAAATAGTAATATTTTAATTTGTGTTCTCTTGCATACTCTATTTCTTTAAGCACACTGAAATGTCCTAGACTTCGATTTTCAAAGTCTGGATCAAAAACGAAGTAAACACTACTTAATGAATTTTGTCCGTAATCCAATATTCCCCAAGCAATTACTTTTTCGTTAAGCTTGTAAGTTAAGATAAAACTAGGGCAAGAAGAAATAAAGAAGGTATCTATAAATTGTTCTTCATTTCCAATTTCACTTTCATTTTGATTAAACCTTTTCTTGGAATGTTTCTCGAAAAGATCATAATAGGTTTGATTGAACTCTAGGGCATGTCTTTCAATGACTATATCTTCATTCTTTCTAAGTATTCTTCTTTGCTTTTTATTTAGAGTAAAGTCAGTTACTGGAACTCTAAGGGGCAAACAACTTTCACATGTTGGACAGTTAGGCCTAAAGTAATAAGCACCGAACTTTCTCCATCCAGTACTTAAGAATAGGTCAATTTCCTCAATATTTAGTTCTGTGGCAAAGAAATATTCTTGAGCTGAGTCTCTATTGCTGAGATAGGGACAGGGAGTAAGAGGGGATAATTTAGGGGCACTTAATAACTTCATTTAAGACAGTATATAAATAGCGAGTAGGCTTTGTCTTTTTCTATATTTGTTTGAAGACTCAAACTAAATCTCCATTAAAAAGTGATCAAAATATGTACTGTACCCGACAACTTTGGTAGACTAAGGTTGATAAGAAAGGAGAAATAATGAATACAACTAGTAGTAGTAGAAGAAGTTTTTTCAAAAAAGCATTTGCAACAATGGCCGTAGTCCCATTTATGGGTGAGGCATTCGCTAAGGCCTGTGTCGCTGCAGCAGCACCTGTAGGTAAGAAAGTTTTAAAGCTAACAGATAAAGCTGCCAAGAGACTAAAATATGTCTTAGATGCAACTATGAGCAAGCATAAGAAATATAAACAAGGTGCAATTTGTGGAAATTGTAAGTTCTATAAACTTAAAAAAGAAGCTAGTGGCCATGCTCCATGTTCAATGATGGGGAACAAATATGTAACTACTTGTGGATGGTGTAAGTCATATAGATTGGATAAGAAAAAAGTATAATTTTCTTAGGCCCTTATTTACTAAAAGGGCCTAAACCGCTAACTCTTTGAGATACTTCACATTCTAATAGTTTCTAATATTTTTCCTAAACTCCCTCTCGGTTTGTTCCGAAATATTACTCACCCTGTGACCCAGTAAACTTTAAACTAAGAAACTTATTTATGAAGAAAGTTAAATCGTTATTCGTTTCGGTCCTCTTAGTTACGTCTTATGGATGTAAAAATAGTGGCCATAAATCTAGGTTTAGTCCTGGGCAATGTGTTGTTGAGAAACAAAATAATTACGCTAGTTACGTAAAACAATCGGGACCTATTTATAAGATTGATTCTGACCAAGGTAAAAACTTTAAAGTTTCAATTTGGCATAACCATTCGTGGTTATATCAAGGACTTAAAAGAAAGAATTATTTTAAGGATCGAAAAACTCTCGTTTACAATGGAATTAACTGTCCCGACGGCCGTTCTAAGGCAAGTATAACTGATAAGCTTAAAGGGATTGACCTTTAATGCGTAAATGATTTTAACTTTTTAATAAATTCATTAAAGTTCAAAAGAAGAGGTTCATATAAGCTCTTCTTATTCTCTAGTGTGCCTAGTGTTTCGCATATGGCCTCAAGTGAACTGAGTCCAAATTCCTTTTGTTTTCTAATATCACTATAGGGAGATAACTGCTCCAACCTTATTGTTATTGAAGGTATTGTTTGTAAGAATGAATTGAGTTTAAAAATTTTATAGGCCTTCTTCCAAGTGCCATCGATAAAAATAAAATGATACTTCTTAGAAGCCGTGATTTTCATTTCTTCAAGTTCAATCGCCGAAGAGTTTGGAAAGACGACGATATTTTCATGGCCTTCTTTTAATATTTTACTGCTTTCAAACTCTTCTCCATCAAAAACTTGGCAATTAGAAAAGGAGAGTGAGACAAGATCAATGGTTCCCTTTACATTTTTTATTTCACTAGGGTGTCTAAGAATAGTGATGGGAATAAGATTATCAATAGGAGTAGTAAAAGAACAAATACATCCTCGTAATGGTCTTTGACAATTGGTACAGAGAACTCTTTTTGATTTCAGAGTGACTTCCTCGATTCCTTGTATAGCTAAAAGTGTATTTGTCTAAAGCAATTACAAAACTAAATAACTTTCAAATTATAGTAATATTAATAATTTAAGTCTCTATAAAAGCTACAATTGTAAGGTTCTTTATGATTACTTAAATTGACTAGTATATGCCTAGTTGATAAACTAAATCAGTTTGATTGAGTTAAATCAGAAATAAGTTTCGATTGAGAACTCACAAGCTTTTCAATTCTCGTATGAATTACATTCGAGTGCATAACAGGGAGGAATTATGAGCTTAAAGGAAAGATTAATGCTAGAGCGACTTGAGGGAGACAATCTACTCGCTAGGCAAAACTGGTTAGAAAGAAGAGAAGCTGACGCTACAAGTGAATGCGAATCAGTATTATCGGTTGATGAAGAAGAGGTCGATCACGATTAAATTCTCTAGAGCTATCTTAATTTAGATTTTACACACTGAGTTAGTGCTCTATCATTCCAATCATAACTAATATGACATTTATCTAGAACACTTTTAGTATAAGACTCACAGCTTTTATTTTTAACAAAGCGTGAGTCTTTTCTTTTTTCCATACAAAAGAATTTAAGATTTTGGTCGACTTCAACTTTTTGATCCTCTGGATCAGTAAAATAAATTTTGCGTTTCTTGGGCGCACGTTTCTTTCTAGCGTATTTCTTAGGTTTAATAGTCTTAAGGCGACTTGGCCGTTCACGAAGCTTCTTATAGCGTTCAATGGCGTTGATTCGTTCAATTTCCTCAAAGCTCTTAGAAGTTTCTCTTGAATAAGTTTTTCTTCTCTTTGTTGAAGGGACTGAGCATGAGGTGAGAGAAATAAGTAGTACTAGTAATAACCATTTAGAAGTCACGAATAGAATCCACTAAATTTGGAGCATCAATAAAAGGATTACGATTTTTTTGAAATTCAAATATTTTTTGATTTCTAGTTCTCTCTTCTTGATCAACTGGATCTTCTTCATGCCATATTCTTAAATATTTTTCTTCTAGTGGATCAATATTTATTTTAAATCTAACTGAAAAGTAGAAGAGTGCTCTTGCCACATTTCCCTTATGGGTTGTAGGTGGTTCAAATGCAGTGATGCTTGATCCATAGGCCATCCCTCTGCTGGAAGACTTGCACTTACTATTAATAGGTGAACCGTTTACTTCAGCAAAAATATGATTACTTCTAGAACTATTGGCCCTGTTATTTACAGGATACAAGTGGTGCAGGTCAGTTTTTTGAAGTGACTTACTCATCAGTGGATTGAATCTACTTTGTGGCCAGGAGTGCTCACAGTTAATTACTGAGCCTGAGGGAATCTTCCCAGGTCCAACGCCATTTGCTTCTCCGTAGTTTTTTTCACAATAGAGATCTTTTACCGTATATTTTCCACGAGATGACTTTTTGATATGAAGGTTTCCAAAAAGTTCAATTCTTGCGGCTTTATAAGAAATACCTTTTCTTTGAACAAAGCAGTTTTCTTTGCATTTCTCAACAATAAGATCTCTTGTTTTCGTTTTCTTATGATATTGACTTAGAACTTTGAATAGTTCGGATTTAATTGTTTTATCTGTTGAATGGGTGTCGTTCACGATTTCAATGAAAGACTCTGGATAGTAATTAAAATCTTCAAGTGAAGACCAGGAATGTGAGCTTAATAGGGCAAATGATAATAGAGCAAGCAATTTTAGTTTCATTTTTTCCATCCTTGGAATTTAACACTACAATAATCATAGCAAAGCTTTCTTTTATGGCCAAGAAATTTACTAGAGTTTTTTCATATTTTCTTCCTATTGCGGATTCATTAACACCTGTTATTATTAAATTGAATAATTTATTTATAGTTAGAGGAAATATGTATGGTATTTAATAGTAGAATCACTGGTGTCGGCTCATTCGTTCCACCAAAAATCTATACAAATTATGATCTTGAAGAAATGTTAGATACATCTAATGAATGGATAGTTCAAAGAACTGGAATAGAAGAGAGACATTGGGTTGATGACCATACATCAACTTCTGACCTCGCACTAGAGGCGAGTAAGCAGGCAATTGCTGATGCAGGTCTAACGCCTAGTGATATAGATATGATTGTATTTGCAACCTTAAGTCCAGACCATGAATTTCCTGGAACAGGTTGTTTTCTCCAAGAGAAACTTGGTATTCCTGAAATCGCTGTTTTTGATATTCGTCAACAATGTACGGGTTTCATTTATGGACTAAGCTTAGCCGACAAGTTTATTGCTTCTGGAAGTCATAAAAATGTTTTATTAGTAGGGGCCGAAGTTCATTCAAAGGGCTTAGATAAAACTCCACGAGGTAGAGGTGTATCTGTACTGTTCGGAGATGGAGCGGGAGCTGTTATTCTTTCAAGAACAACCGTAAAAGATGCGACTAAAGATCCACATATTATGACAACTCATCTTCATGCTGATGGTAAATTTGCTAAAGAGTTATGGATTTCTGCACCGGGCAATGGTCTGGGAAAGGACAGAGTGAATAAAGATATGTTGGACGAAGGATTACAATATCCTTATATGAATGGGAAAACTGTTTTTGTACATGCGATTAAAAGAATGTCAGAAACTATATTACTTTCTTGTAAAGAGCAGGGAGTTTCATTAGACGACGTGGATCTCTTTTTATTTCATCAAGCCAATCTTAGAATAAATTCGAAAGTTGCTGAAGTATTAAATATTCCAGAAGAAAAGATTTTCAATACTATTCAAAAATATGGAAATACTACTGCTGCTACAATTCCTCTTGGAATGCATGATGCTATTAAAGAAGGGAAGTTAAAACCTGGGATGTTAGTAGCAAGTGCAGCTTTTGGAAGTGGATTTACTTGGGGATCTGCACTTTGGCGATATTAATTTAAAACTCCCCAGAAGGGGAGTTCGTTTTATAGATTTCTTTCTTCAGAATAATCAAATATATATTGTCTGAATTCTAGTACATTTTTATGAGTTAGAATTTCTGAAATATTAGTTGCTCCTGGAATGACATCGTAAATAAGATGCTCCATAGAGAATTGAATGGTTTGCATTCCAATATAGAGGTTTGTAAAGAAGTCTATATCACCTTTTTGCCAAAATTGAATAAGTTCTGCTACATCTTGATGGTTGTCGCAACTAGGGCAACCAGGACATAGTCCTTTATTTTCAATAAAACTTAAGTGGTATTGAGTCTGCTCAGCAATAACTCTTTCTCTTTCAGAAGAGTCATCCGCAAAGCGATTGATGAGAGGAACTTTTACTTGTGAATTCATTCGTATAGCAAGAAGGAGTTCTTCATAGAATGTTGCATACAGGGAAGTGAAAATACAATCTTCCATCAAGAAGTAAAACAGCTCTTCTTCAGTTGAAGCAGTTTCTTTCAAGTTATTGTAGGCCTGTATAGCTAAGTTGTAGGGAAAGTCAGGTCCACCTTCTAAATCATGAAAAAATTTAGCGAGAGGAACTTTAGTGATTTCCTGTTCTTTAATCTTAGGTTCTTTAAAAAATCTATTAATCATTGACATGAGTACGATCCTTGTTTTCACATCCAATAAACTTATTTTACCAGCTTTTGGAAGTTTTTGCGGAAAATTATTTCCTCACTTAAAAACATATCGGAATATTATAGTTTTTAAGTAGTCGACTGAAGAGGTTGGGAAAAAAAGACCTTTCTAGGAAAGGTCATGGAGAAAAATGATAGTAGCTGAGTAATTGGGTTGGGTTTAGTCCAAGCTTACTGCTTGAATATAGACTCAATTTCGAGATTTGAATTTTTCTTAATAGTCATAATGAGATATCCGATTATGACTCCAACCATTATAACCATAGGGATTGAGATGACAGGAAAGCTTAGAGCTGTCATTTTTCCTAAACTCTCGTTGAACTCAACTGTTCCAGGAGATCCTACTAAGATTTCCACCGCCAGAATATAATTCAATAGGGCAGATATGAAGAAAGTACCAGCAAGGAGAAAGGAAGCAACCCTCAGGTTTTTTTCAAATAGCCCATCATGTCCTTGTTCAGTAAAAGTCTTATCTATGAGCTCAAGATCTATCATTTGCCCTAGAAATGTACGGACTAGGGGAGTTTTGGTAAACTGGCTTAGTATTACCGCGATACCCATCAGAAAAGGGATTCCGGTCTCTTTGGCCACCATCCAATTCTTATCTAGGTTAAATAAGCCAATTCCCCCTGTCATAATAACTGAGAAGAGTCCAAGACCTGAGAAAAAATTGATCTTCTTAGTTTTAATATAGTCCCAAAGGCCATATCCAATTGGAAAACTAAGAGCGAGAATTAAGCTGTAGAGTTGTCCTAAGTATTCATCCGAACTTAATTTGGTCAGTATAACGGAGGGTAAAACTACGTTGAGTGTTATATTTAAAAAAGCATTTTCCTGCTTTTTCTGTGGTGCTGTTTCTTCGTTCATGTTCTTCCTTTTTGTAAAGATAACAAAATCTTACATGTTTTCATTTATCTTGTCAGATGATTTCCTCTTTGAAAAAATTTAATTGCTATAAATTTAGAAATAAATTCTATCTAACAATCAAGGATGATGTTATGAAAAAAGTATTATTATCGTGCGCACTCGCGTTCTCTTTCAATTCAATTGCCACAGACTTCAACGGTTACATTGTTAAATTCAAGAATGGATCTAATGCAATAAACCAAAAATCACTCAAAACATTTGGTGATTTCAAAGCATTAAATTTTTCTTTTGGAAATTTTGCTGCATTGAGTGGGGCGAATCTTTCAAATAAGAATATGAAAACTTTAGCCAATCATCCTGAGGTTGAATATGTAGAACCAAACTGGGTGATCAAGGTCGAAGCAAAAGTTGAAACAGCTACAATAACTGATCCTAATTTCTCTCAGCAATGGGGACTTCAAAATACAGGAAAGAATTCTGGAGGATGGTTTTCTCCAGGTAAAAAAGGTGAAGATGTTAATGCCACTAGAGCATGGACAGTAACCAAAGGGAATAAAGATATAATTGTTGCTGTTATCGATACAGGAATTGATTATCGACATCCTGACTTAAAAGAGAACCTTTGGGTTAATGAAGCTGAACTAAATGGAACAGCAGGTATTGACGATGATGGTAATGGTTATGTTGACGATACTTATGGATATGACTTTGCAAATAGTGATGGAGATCCACTAGATGGTCATGGTCACGGAACTCATTGTTCTGGAGTTATTGGCGCGGCTCATAACTACAAAGGTGTACGTGGAGTAATGGCAAATGTTAAATTGATGGGAATTAAGTTCTTAACTGATAGTGGATCAGGCGAAACTATTGGTGCGATTAAGGCCATTGAATATGCGGTTAAGAATGGTGCTCATATTACTTCAAACTCTTGGGGTGGTGGTGAAAAATCTGAAGCGTTAAAAGAAGCAATCCAAGCAGCTTATGATGCTGGAACTATGTTTGTTGCTGCTGCAGGAAATTCTAGAGGAAACAATGATACGAAACCAACATACCCAGCTGCTTATAAAGTAGATGGTATTATTACTGTTGGTGCAATGGATGGGAAAGGGAATAAAGCGAGTTTTTCTAACTACGGAAAGAAAAGTGTTCACGTGTTTGCTCCCGGAACAAATATTTTATCAACTGTAAAAAATGGTAAGTATCAAAAAATGTCAGGAACTTCTATGGCCACTCCTTTTGTTTCTGGAGTTTTAGGTCTACTCCTTTCTCATGAAGAGGGGATTTCAATTGATGAAGCAAAAGAGAGACTGATGGACTCAACTGTCCTAAATAGATCTCTTGGTAACTATACTGTCACTGGTAGAGTAGATGCTTATAGAATGTTAAAAGATCAAAGAAATTAATACTGTACTTGGTCCACTTAGGTGGACCAAGGTTTTTTAAAGGGCGATGACTCTAGTTCTTGCCATATTATCGTGCCAAGCTTTCTTTCCAAATAAGACTACCAAATATCCGGCCATAAAGATTATTGAGGAAACTAATTTTCCTACGAACTCTCTATATATGATTTTCTTCTTATCTAGAACTTCTCCAGGTTCAGTTGTGACTATTTTTATTTTCATTACTTGTTTACCGATTGTCTGACCTGTCTTTTCAATAGGGATGACATAGTAAATATAGGGACAGATGAAGAAAGAAGTAATAATCATAACTGCTATGCCCGCGACTAATCCAGCTTCACTGGCAGCTCCTAGAAGCATGGTTGCACCGAAGGATAGTACAGTGGTTAATATCTGTGAAAAAACTCCAATCAAAGTTGTGTCTATAACTATTGCTACAGCTCTTTGTACAAAGGTTGCATCCTTTTCCTGTGAAGTGTCTTCATTTGAGCTGTGGAATTTTTCTACTTCTACTGATGTATTAGATGAAAGTTGTTTTTTTCTCTTAAGTAGAGAATTGTATTTTCTAAGTAGAGTTTCGTTCTCCGAATCTAATTCAATTTTTGACAGGTATTTTGTTATAAGCGCTTCGACTTGTTCTAAGTTCATTTCACTTAGCTTTGCCATGTTGACCTTCTTTGTTAAAATATTCATTTATAAAATTTGTTATATTTAATTTAAAAATGGAAGTTTTAGAATAGCTTTCTAAAAAAACCATGTCTTTAAGATTATTTTCTTCAATTTTGTAGACATGTAAAACTGACTTCATTGTTTTTAGCATAGGCTTTACGTTCTTAGACCTTGGGTACTTTGTCATATATGAGTTCATAGCAAGTAAAGTCATAAAGAAGTATTTTTGATCAATAGACTTATCTACGATAATAAGTAGCTCTTTTTGAGTTAAGTTCTGAAATAGTGGGTAGGGAAGAATTGGTCTTGGGCATATGGAAATTAGTTTATTCACCTTATCGACATCTCTTTTTTTCATAAGCTGATCAATTGTTTCTACAAATGTTCTCTTAAAAAGAGCACTCTCACTTGATAATATACTTTGATTCTTGTGATAGCTTTCTATAACAGTTTTTAAGATATAGTTCTTAACTGTAAAGTTGTCAGAGTTGTATTTTAGTATCTGTTCACATTGAACTAAATCATCATCAGGTCCATTCTTCTTTATATGGGTCCAATTCTTATATTCTTCATTGTAAAGAAAATGTCTTGGAATTTTATTCTTTCTTGACCATACAAGTCCATAGAGTCCTCCGAAGATGAAACCATAGGCGTGAGCACCGTGGGCGACACCATCGCTATTAGAGGCCAAGAGAGTAAATTCACTAATCACAAAGAACAAGATAAAATAAGACTTAACAGGAAGTTGAACTTTCATATTCTTAAAGAAGAAAATAAAAAGCATTTTCATTTTATGGTGAAAGAAAAGAGCATAGAAAACTCCCATTGTTGCGTAGACATTAGCAGAAGCTCCAAGGATAAACCCCTCAATCATGCTCTTACTTGTTAAAACATAGAGAATAATCCCTAGAGTTCCTGAAATTAAATAGGAAAGAAAGTAGTGTGCTTTTCCCATTCTAGCTTCTGCATAAATTCCAAATACAATTAAACCTAGTAAATTCGCAAAAAGATGACTTAAGTTCGCATGGGAGAAGATAGCGTTTAGAACTGATTTAAAGTTAATATTACTTAGTGTTAAATGATTAAAGGTTTTATGAATACTTGTTAATTTACTTAAGCGCTGGTTTTTTAATACTAAGAAATTATCATAGCTTTTAAGATGAGAAAAATTTTCATGATCATCTTTTAATCTCTTCTTAAAATTTAGAACTTTAGCAATATTTCTAAATGAGAATTCTCTTTTTTTCTTTTTATTTTCTTTGCCCTTAATGTCTTTTCTATGTTTAATTGAATTTAACAACTTTGCTTCTTTTAATTTTATATCCTTCTTACTTTTTTTATCCTTCTTAGTATTCTTCTCTTTAGTAAAGTAGGCGGTACGTTCTTTATTACACTTCTTAGAGTTATCGAACTCTTCAATACAGTAATCGAAGTACAAGTCTCCTATGGCCCTTTGGAAACTTAAATCAGATTCAACTTTACTAAATTGAGTAGCTTTAAGCTCTACTTCGAAAACCTGCAGAGAGAAATTAATAATACAACTTAGACAAATTAATATTGTGACGATGGGAAATTTAAATAGTTTTTGACCAAGGCCTATTGGAATAAAGAACATAAATAAATTATCGGTATATTAAGCTTTTTCTTAATGATTTCTAAAGCTTAACTTTTCTTTATGATTTTCTAGCGAGAGTTGTCTCGGAGCCTTTTACTCGGACTCTTGCTCTTCGTGAAGATGGCTTAAAGTTTCATTCAAAATCCAATAAATACATTCCCTCTTGGTGTATACCGCATGACCAAAAATAGTCAGTAGGGAATTTGGAAGTTTAGAGTTGTCTTTGAAGTCTGTTAGAAAATGATGACCCACATTATGTAATCTCTTTTTAAATTTAATATTTTTCCTGAGTAGGCTAAGTTCATTACCTGTTCCCAGAATTAAATCTAACTCATCATTGAACCCTTGTTCCATTTTTACAGGACTCTTTATATCACTTCCAGCTACAGCCCACTGTTGTATGTAGTCACCACTCTTTGTAGTAAATGAACTGGTGACACTACCTCCTTGTGGAATATTTCCTCGGTGGTTGATAAAGTGGGTGAGGGTCATCTTTTCACTTAGCTTCCACTCATATCTAATGGGAGTTCCAAGAGTTACAAAGTTAAAAACGAGGCTTTTGCAGAACTTTATTAAATCATTTATTTCAGACTTTTCATATCCGGCCTGAACTAAGACAATTTGCAATTGACTAGAAATAGTTTTTTGATGGCAGAGCTGAGTTATGAGGGAAAATACTTGTCCTGCGTGAGAGTGACCAAAGAGTAATAGATGATCTCCTGGACTTTGATTGGCGCGCAGCCCCCTCATGAGCTCAAAGGCTCCTTTAAGTCTTGCGTAGTGATGATTTGATGAAGACCATGTGAAGTTATTCACAGGTATAGTATTTTTTAAAGTTTCATTTAGTTCGTCTATTAAATTTGGATGAAAATTTCCAAAGTCACCAATGACTAAGTTTTGTCCCTTTCTTGTTTGTTTCTTTATTGTCGCAATGACGCTGGTTCTTAAATTTGGAAAAGCTTTTTCAATAAGTGAAGTCAAATCAAAGGGATCATCACCAACGAAGGTACCGTGAACTAAGTAGATACCTTTTATTTGTAATTGGTTCATTCGGCTCAGTGTATTTAGTTCTCTCTGCTCTATGGGGGAAAATTCTTTTAAGCAATAGGTCGCATCTGCAGGTATGAGTGTTTCATAATGTTGAAAACAAGTGGCAGTGAGTTTCTTCCTTCTGTGTCTTACATAGAAAAATATGATCAGTAGAAGGAGTAATATAATGGGTAATAAAATGAAATAAATTGGCATAGGACAATTATAGCGAATCTCCTAAGCTTATGATAGAAGAAGTGCATGTTAGAAAAAATGTTTAGTAAAATTCTCTCTATTTTTCCGAAAAAGCTTAAAGAGGAGGATATTACTCCTTACTTATTAATCGGTGAAGAAAAGGGCATAAGAAAGTTGGTGGATCGTTTCTATCACTATATGGGAACTCTCAGTGAGGCCAAGAGGTGTCGCGACTTACATATCGGTGATATTGAACCAATTAAAGAGAAATTATTCATGTTCCTCTCAGGTTGGCTAGGTGGACCTTCACTCTATATAGAGAAATTCGGTCACCCTAAAATGCGCAGAAGGCACTTTCCTTTTGAGATTGGTATTATTGAAAAAGATGAGTGGCTTCTCTGTATGAGAAAGGCCATGGATGATATGAAATTAATTGCTGAATTTGACCAATATCTATGGAAAAGTTTTACTGATTTTTCTGAACATATGAGAAATAAAGACTAAGGCAGATACCTTAGTCTAAATTTTTCGTGAGTTATGAATTAATCTTCGTACCACTCAAAGTCGTAAGTAAGATTTCCTTCGTCAATTAAGAGCTTATGTACCATCTTACTCCAGGTTTTATTTCCTGGATTCCAAGAGAATCTCGCTCTTGAGACTTTGCTTTTTATTTTATTAAAACTATCAACATCTTTTTGACTCTTCCAATTCGGTGCCGTTAGTTCTGCAATGATTCTAACCTTTGGAGAAGATGCAAGTGCAGCGATACGATCGAAGTCGTAGTGTGCTGAAACTTTAAGCATTGAAAGAACATCAGTTACAGCTCTATGCGGAAATGGATTGATAAAACCATGGGCATGTTCTAGTGCCGCAAGTGAATTTGAAATTATTCTTCTAGGAAATTCAATGTCAGTCTTAGAATCAATCCAAGTCATATCTGGAAATTGAACTTTAAATCTTTCGTAAAGAGCACGTAACATTGGAATATCGTAATTAGGTCCGTTATGGGCCATGATAAAGTCAGCTTTCTTCATAATTATGGCCAGTCTCTCGAGGGCCATCTTTATCTCTTCATCTCTAAGACCATATTTTTCAAGCATCTTGTCAGTGATTCCTGTCAATTCCTCGATCTCTTCAGAGATGGGAATTCTATCCTGCTCATCAATGAGTTCTGAATAAATTCTGATAGGTTGATTGAATTCAGTGTCCCATAGAACGGCACCAATTTCAGTGACTCTGTCCTTGGCTAAGTTGACTCCGTTTTCAACGAGGTTTTCATTCATTCCTTCTAGGTCTATTCCAAGAATTAGCATTAAGCTTCCTTTAATTTAGTAATAACAATGAGTTGAATTTATAGCGGCCAGGGGCCTTCTTTTCAATTGCCTTTTAAAAAAGAAGAGGAAATTCTGGCTAAAAATGGTACATTTTCCAATAAGTTTGTAAAAATACGTTACTTTTGTCCATATATGACCAAAAATTGACATATGTCTGACAACTCTAAATAAATGTTGAGCTAATTTAATAGGCGATATGAGATTATATTTAATACTAATATTTACAGCAATTTCCATGGCATTTGCCACTGGTTACGTCTCTTTATTATTGAAGGGAACTTACTCTTCAACTCCAGAAGACGTAGAAAATATCACAAAACTTAAAATAAAGTTTCAAAAATCTGTGGCACCTAAGAGTATTATTAATTTTAACTCTCTCTACTATTCTCCAGAACAATTTCAACTCATTGACCCCATTTATACTTTGCCTGAACCAGGTTCTAATAAAAATGTTCAGTACTTTTCAAGTAAGGGTTGTTTTAAAGGCATGAAGTCTCTTCTGAGTAGAATGAACTTTGAAAAAGTTTGGATTTGGGAAGAATACCGTTGTGGAAAAATAAACTCTCTTACTAGTGACTTCTTTAAACAAGCACCCTATGTACATCCAAGTGGAAAGAGTTATGCCTACCTTGCTGTTCTATTAAATAAGAATAATTATAAAAGAAGAAGTTGGGTTCTAGAGCATCTACAATTTTTTCATGTGACTGAACTTGCTTCGCTTGAAAAAACGGTTGGTCATCTTGGTGGAAAGTTTTCAGTACTGGCCCATATGGATGTGGAGAGTTTAAGAAAGATAGCCACAGGGCAAGGAACAATTTTGACAGAAGATTTTCTACTGGCAAGAATAAAGTATCCTTCATTTTTTTCAATTCTTGAATACCGTTTCTATTCTCGTGATGACCTTGAAGGATTCATGAAAGATTCTCCTTATTTTCTCCATAATTACAGATTCGGAAGAAGTTGTTTTTATAGAGATGGTCAACTTTGTTGGGAATATCGAGTTAAACACATTCTCACCATTGCCAATAAGGGAACAATTATATTTCTCTTTGGCGTTGTTTTTATCTGCGTGCTCGTTGTTAGACTCCTTATAACTAAACTGCGCAGCCAGAAACATGAAGATGAAAAGAGAAGACTCGCGCTTCGAATTTTAGGACATGAATTCAGAACGCCCATTACAAGTATGCTCTTACTTATTGAAAAGTTAAACAAGTCCTATGATTCAATGGAAGAAGACGTGCAGGATAGCTTTCTAAGACTCTCAGGGGAAGTTTATCGTCTGCAAAGACTTACTGAGACTTCAAGGCACTACTTGAAGGCGAATAAAGGAAAGAAACTGATTCATTTAAATCACGAGTCTATTAGCTCAATGAACGATTTTCTCTACGATATAATGGTTCCCTTTAGTGACACTCATGGTGATAAATTTATTGTCAATTTACCTGAAGAAGATACTGCGTTTTGCCTAGATTCTTATTGGGTACAAATTGTTTTAAAAAATCTGCTGAATAATGCTTTCTTCCACGGGAAACCTCCTGTGGAATTCAGAGCGCAGTACTTTAAGGACTCTGTAGAGTTTAAAATTATTGATCAGGGGAGTTGTCAGTTTTGTTCTTGGTCAGAGATGTCTGAAGAATTTGCAAAAGGAAATAAGAGTTCTGGTACAGGACTAGGGTTAAATATTGTTAAACAAGTCGTTTCTGAAATGGGTGGTGAAATTCACTACAGTACTAACCCTACAGTTTTTACATTTAAACTAAAGAAGAGAAAATCCATTAAGGGAGAAGAGGCATGAGTAAAATTTTATTAGTAGAAGATGATGATAGCTTAGGAACTTCTTTAAAGGGATATTTAACAGATGAAGGGCACACAGTTACTTGGGCACAGTCTCTTGCAAGTGCACGTGAACTTCAAAGTGATGAAGAAATTGTTATTCTTGATTGGATGTTACCTGATGGGCAGGGAATAGATTTCTTAAAAGAAATTAGAAACGATGGAAAGAGTATTCCTGTTATTATGCTTACAGCTAGAAATGACTTAATTGATAAAGTCATAGGTCTCGAGTCTGGTGCTAATGATTATATGACAAAGCCCTTTGAACCCAGAGAATTAATTGCAAGAATTCGAGTACAACTTAGAGATCATAACTCTAAAGACGATAAAATGATTGATGAAGTCCTTGTGAGAGGGGAGTTATTAATTGATCATAACCAAAGAATAGTTAAGTGGTTTGGTAATCAAGTTGAATTTACAAAAATGGAGTTTGATTTCTTATCTCTGCTAGCTGAGACTCCTAATAGGGCCTTTTCTAGGGAAGAAATTCTTAACAAAGTCTGGGGATTTGAAAACTATCCTTCAACTCGAACAGTAGATACTCATGTCTTACAGATTAGACAAAAATTAAGTGATGAACTTATAGAAACAGTAAGAGGAATCGGATACCGCTTCAAGTTTCTGGAAAGTTAACTTAAAGTTAACACTTATATGACCAAGATGAAATGCTCCTGTGGTTAAATAGCTTTAACCTTACAGGAGTAAAGATGAAAAAATCATTAATAGCAATCAGTTCAATTCTTATATTAGGAGTTTCTTGTACAACCCAGGAAAAGTTTGAAAAGAGACTAACTGATACCTTAGAAAGCAATCCCGAGATTCTCACTAAACTCATTGAAAATAATCCAGACAAATTTATTATTGCCTTTCAAAATGCTGCAAGAAATGGGCAGCAAAAGCTTGCGCAAAGAAAGAAGTTAGAAGAGCAAAAGAAACTTGAAGCATCTTTTAATAAACCTCTGATTCCTGTTCTTAGAAAGGATGAACTCATAAGAGGAACAAGAAATGCACCTATTACAATTGTAGAATATAGCGATTTTGAATGCCCATTTTGCAGTAGAGGTTTTTCTACTGTAAAGACACTCCTGAAAAAGTATGAGGGGAAGGTTCAGTTTGTGTACAAACACCTTCCTCTCAGTTTTCACCCTAGTGCAATGATAGCTGCCAAATACTACGAAGCTTTAAGGATACAGAATGATGATTTAGCGATTAAGTTTCATGACGAGATATTCAAAAATCAAAGAAAGCTAAAGAGTGGGGAAAAGTTTCTCTCAGCGCTCGCTAAGAAACTTGGTGCAGATATGAAAAAGCTTACCAAGGATATTAATTCAAAAGCAGTAAGTGATCGAATTGCTGCAGATATGAAAGAAGCTGCAAAGTTTGGAATGTCAGGAACTCCAGGGTTTTTGTTAAATGGAGTGCCAATTAGAGGAGCTTACCCTGCGAGTAAATTCGAGGAAATCATTTCTGAATTGAAAAACAGGGGAAAACTCAAAATCTAGCCCAAGGCTAAACATTTCAAACTAAAAAGGGCCCTTTGGGCCCTTTTTCAAACCTATTTTTATAAAGTTACACCTTCTTGACGCATTACGTGTGACAACTTCCAATAGTCAGGGAATAATTTCGCTTCAAAAATTACACCTTAATAAGGATATTAAATGAAGCAACTAATAGCACTCGTTCTCTGTCTTACTGTCTTTACAGTAAACGCTAATGTAAGAGACTTTCAAAAAGGACATGTTCTTCTTGATTTAAATTTCGATGAATACCAGGCTTGGTATCAAGAAATGTCAGAAAGAAAAGATGAGAGTTTGGTAGATTTACAACCTGAAACTCAAATGGCCATCAATGGTGGTGAAAAAATGAGTGGTTGGTTAAAGCTCATTAACTCCAAGAGATCTTCTGAGAATCAAGTGCGCCTTACTTCTTCGACTAGCCGAGGAGGAGGAATCCCCATTGATCGTGCTAATAAATATGGTCCAAGCACTATAAAAAAACGTTACGAATCTATCTCTTTAGAAATGCCAAAAGTGCTCTTAGAAGTCATTTATGGATCAAAAAGAATTACTTCTACAATGCCTCTAGAAGAGAAAGAGCTGGTAAAGTGGTTTAGAAAAGTTTCTCACCTCTATCAAACATCAGTTCGCTGGTCAGGAATGAGAAAGTGGCTTAGTTACTACGCTAAGAGAAGAGAGAGAGATGTTCGTGGATATTACTTTCTTAATAAGATGGAATCACTAGATGGAAAGCTTAGATCATATAGTGAACTAACAAATGAAAAACAATTGGAATTAAAAGGTCATCTGTTAGGTATTTGCTACAACACTCTTAAAAATGACAAAAAGTGTGAAGCGACTTTTAAGCAATATCTTTCATCAGCTAAATTAGTTTCTTTTAAGAATAAGTATATGAGTAATGCCCGTAAAGTATGGAACTCATACTATGTTATTTCAAACCCAAGAACTGATGTTGTTTGGACAAGAAGTAATCCTAAATTAATGAGTGTTATTTTCAAAGATCCAAGAAATACTGAGGTTGCTCACTGGCTTAAGACAAATGTAGAAGAGGAATTTAAGAGAGACCTCTTGGGCTGGAATCTTGAAATGAATTATGTGGAAAGAGGGGCAGGACTTGCACATTTAGAGTTTAAACCTAATGTCACTCCCCATGTTTCTGGTGGGAATACTCTTGTTATGGATGCGAATACGCCGCTAGGAGAGTGGGACAGTATGTGGACGATTCGCCACGAGTATGGTCATATTTTAAGGCTACCTGATTGTTATTTCGAGTTCTATGACTCGAAAGAGAATTTAATGGTTAATTATCAATTAGATGTTACAGATCTTATGTGTTCACGTTCAGGTGATATGAATGATCGAATATATGAAGAATTAAAACGCGTATATTTTAGATAGTTAATAAAGGTGCACTTCTGGTGCACCTCTTTTTATTTTATTAGTTTTACCAATTGTTTTACATCACTACGAATCCCTCTTAAAAATCTACTTCTAAAATTTGTTTGTCCTGGAAACCCAACATAAAAGAGGCATGGACATGATGTAGATTCAAAATTATTATTTAACTTTGGAAATGAATCGTTTAAATTTAAATTCTCTAGAGGTTTTATATGAGGGTTGAACCCAGTGGCGAATATCACTAGATCATAACTTTTACTCTTGCCGCCTTGGAAGTAAATAGTACCGTCTTTTGCGCCATCTATATCTCTTTGCACCAAAACTTTTTGAGACTCTATGTACTTCCTTTCAAGTCCTGATTCCATTTTTACATCTACAGGGTTCTTAGAAGGTGTCATAAACTTAAATAGTAAGTTTTCTATTTCATCAACAAACTTTAAGAAGAAATTAAATATAAAAGGTCTTGCACCAAATTCAAGTTTCGATCTTATAGAAATGTCACAAGCGATACCCTCATTAGATAATTCGACTATAAGCTGCCCAGCGGATAATCGCTTACCCACGATGAGAACACTTCTTATGCCTTGTTCTTTTAATTCTCGAGCACTTTTAAAGTCTTTAAAATGTATGCACTTGATTTCATCTTTAATCTTATTAAAATAACTTGGATAGGATGGATTGTTAAAATGTCCCCCAGCATAGATGAGATTATTACAGGTGAATAAACCTTTAGAAGTCTCTATTAAAAAGAGCTCATCATCCTTGGTGACTCTAATTACTGTAGTATTGTTTGAGATTGGAAATTTTCTTAATTTCGTAAATTCCGAAAGGTAGTTTGCGTAATCAGCAGACTCTTGTCTAACACTTCTCTCTATTCGGTGATCTTTTGAATCTTCTAGGTGATTTGCTTGCCAAGGACTAATGAGACAGAGATGTTCAGGCATGTTGCGCCATGATTCTCCTGGCAGGCCTTTCTCTATAATAATGAAATCTTCATTCCTATATTGAAGTTCTCTTGCAGAGGCTAGTCCTGCGGCGCCTGCACCTATGATAATTGTTTTTTTGAAAGTAGTGCTCATCTTAATTCATCGTTCTGATTGTTTTTATATGCTTTGAGATAATCTCTCCTAATGAGTTTGTACTCTTTACTTTGAGAAACTCACTCAAGTAAGAAATAAATCCTACAGGGAAAACAAAGCTCCAAAGACTTACCCTTTCAATTAAAATGGCGAGAACTGCAACTTCAGAACTGATTCCATAGTTGGTTGAAAGTTGAGCCATGATAATTTCTTTTAGTCCCATATTTCCTGGAATAATAGGAATTAAACCTAATATTAACATCCAAGTACTTATTTCCATAGTACTAATCAAACTTAATTCTACTCCTAGTGCTTTAAAACAAAGGTATGTTTTAATTGGGTAGAGCAGCGCTATGAGAAAGAATAATATGAAAACTTTCATTGCTACTTTAAAGCTGTAAAATTTCTTTTCAGTAAGTCGCATTGGATTTAATTTTGTTAAGAATGCTAATCCAACTAAAGTCATGAGAATAAAGATTCCTAGGAAGTAATGACTTTGGCTAACTTTTTCCATATTAAAAATAGAAACAGTAATCAGACCATAAACTCCCATGGCAATCATTCCAACAAATGTTGTGAACGTATTTTTTAAAAGAAAAGTTTTAGTATCAATTTTAAAAATATTTAATAGGTAGAACCATCTCAAGGCCATACCGGCCTTAGCAGGAAGTATGAGATTAAATAAATTAGAAAATGATGTCATTCCAAACCATTCTCTAAATTCTAGCTTAACTCCCATTTGTTCTAGGGGAGATTTATAGACAAGCCCTAGAAAAATGTAGTTTATAAAGTGTACTGCAATAAGTGCCATGAAAACAAAAATATTTATATTCAAGATTTTATCAATAGAGTCTTGGTTTCCTAGATAAAAACTAGAAACTGCAAAAAGGAGTACGAAGCTTAAAATGAATTTGATTTTCTTTAAATCTAATCTCATTTTATAACCTTATTCTTGGCAAAAAGTTTAATGAATATATAGAAAAAACTACTTAGTATAAAAAATAATCCATAACGTCTTTGATTGAGAATCACATCTTTTAAAATCGCCTTAAAATCTTTATCGCGAGTAGTAAAACATTCAACATCAAGTTGTCTACCATTATGGGAAAAACCATTGTTTAAGATATCAGTCATCGTTTGTAGGGGAGTCCCTATATTCATACCTACATTTGTAATCTCTACAGAAGCTCCGTACTTAAGGGCCCTTAGAGCTCCTACATGGCAAGATGGAGATCTCTTGCCAGTACTTTTACTTAGATATTTTTGAAAGTTAATAAGATCTTTACGGCTCATTCCTTTTATTCTTATAAATACGGCCGCTCTAATTGACTCTCTTTTAGTTTTTAGAACTTTTGAGTTGTTGTATGCAAGGCGAGGATGGAATTCATGATCTCCACAAATAAGGAAGGAATGGTAATTTGTTGGACTGAAGGCCATGATAATTTCTTTGTCATTATCTACACTTCCTCCGTGATGCCAAATACCGTTATTAGTACCATCACTTTTGGTCACTTTTTTTGAAATGTTTATTATCTCAAGAGCGTGGATTTCTCTTTCTTTAGCTATTGGGAAAAATGTAGCAGTTATTGTATTCATTTATACACCAGCAGTAAGACCTAATTTTTCTTTGATAAGATCAAAGAAGTTAGGTAGGTTACTTGGATCAAATCTATAGCCTTTAGCAACTTTTCTAAGGTCTACAAAGAATAAGTTCCCTCTTTCTCCACGAGCTAAAACTCTTTCATTTGTGAATTTTGCCATCATGATTTCTGGAGCTAGTGCTCTTGACCTCTTGCTCTTATAGTGTGAACTTTCTCTAAAGTATTTCGAACTCACTGGTTCTCTTGGGGCAGTTAAAGCACTTTCTTTTGAATAGAATTTATAAGTGTCTCTTTTCCAGTTCCCAGTGATTGTATTAATAGCAGCATACGGTGCAGGATTACCCCAGCCGATTCTCTTTCTATTTCCATTGCTATTTGAGAAAAAAGGAAACATTGTTCTCATGAAGCAGGCAAACTCTAATAACTTTTCTCTATCGTAATTTTTATTTCTAAAAATTGTTACAGGTTCTCTTTTTTCGATGAGTACAAACTTCCAAAAAGAATTTCTGAACTCTCTATTTGAGAAATGAGCGATGGCATCTTCACTGTCATCAAAAATTAAAAATCCACCATTGTAGTGAACTCCTCCATGAATATAGTTAATCGCTGGAGGCATTTTATCTGGTCTTCCGATTGGATTTTCTTGAGTTGAGATACTTTTTTTGAACATTGTGGACATGAACTTTCCAACAGCTTCAATAATTTCTTCATCGCTCTCATTATATTCAGCTTTTCTAGTAGAACTAAAAATAATATTTTCAGACCAAATAGTCTTCCCTGTTTTTGGATTGATTCCTGTTGCAAAGGGATGGGACTCGTCTGCCATGCCACCTTTCATAGGTCTTAGCCAAACAATAAAGAAAACATTGATAATTCCCCAAGTATTATGAAGCGTCATAAGCGCCCAGTTTGGGAGAATTCGCAAGTAGTAGTAGAGTTTCTCTATGAAAGACATTTCTTCACCTCAATAAAAATAGATTTGTTAAATTTTATCTTATTTAGGTGAGTGATTACTTTTTTTAGAAAAGAATACACGGGGTGTTAGTATGGTAACAGTGGGGTAACTTGTTGTATTTATGTACTTTTTATGGTGAGAAGATCAACTCTAGGAGGTATCCCCAGCCTTATGGGAGGTCCCCAATAACCAGCTCCGGTCGAAACATAGATAAAGAAATCCCGCTCCTTATAAAGGCCCTTGAAGTAGGGCTGAGTTAGAGCGATGAGAAGGTTAAAGGGAAAGGATTGTCCACCATGAGTGTGACCTGAGAGTTGGAGATGACATCCGTTTTCTCGTGCCTTAAAGGCACTTCTAGGTTGATGGGCCAAGAGGATTTTAAAAACATCTTGCTGACAAGTTAAGGCCTTTAAGGGATCTGAATAGTGAGACTTATTAAATCTATTGGCTCCGTAATCAGAAACTCCACAGATCCATATCTTTTCATTAGGAGTATCTAAGTACTTTCCTGAATTTTGCAGAACCTCAATATTCAATTCTTCTTGAATAAACTTTATCCATTCATCCGCTTTCCAGTAGAACTCGTGATTTCCAGTGACAAAGAATACTCCATACTTGGCCTTAAGTTTCTTTAGAGGAGCTAATTGATCTCTTAGAAAGTCTACTCTGCCATCTATGAGATCTCCAGTTATGGCGATAATATCAGGATTTGTGGACATAATGAGTTCAACACATTTATTTAGGTATTCAACTCCAAGAGTAGGACCTATATGAAGATCTGATAATTGGCATATAGTTAGTTCTTCATTTTTCTTATTAAATTTTGGATGTTTGATTTCTACTCTTTGAATTTCAATATCTTCAGATTGTTTTAAACCCACTAAAGTTGTACCAACACCAACACCACTAAAAAGTCCTAATTTTAAGAAAGACCTTCTCTGTTCATTTGCTGGGACGTTTTCTTTCTTGCACCTAAGCGAGATGAGGTCCCAAACAATCATGGTGATGATGAGATTTGCTAATAAGCCAAGTAGTAGAAACCCTCCATAGAAAAATAGAGACCAGTACCAATTATGTAACTCTGGTGTTTGCCACTTATAAGTGTATCGAAAGAAGGCAATAAAGAGCATGAGGGCATCAAATAAGTAGATATATCGCTTTTTTGTCTTAAATGGGACAAAGAAGCGATAGTTCATACGGTTTCTAAGATAGAACCAGAGAGATAGAAATAATAAGGGTACAAAAATTCTTAGTAGCATGTCTAAAGTTTTAATTTGAAAGATTTTTAAATTATCTTATAATCTTATCATGAAAATAAAAAATTACTCGGTAAAGTTTCCAAAAACGTGTCTCTTAGTGGCATTGTTATTCCTCATTCTATCAGGGCTAGGAATTAGTAAGATGGGCTCAGAGTCGAGCCATCGAATTTGGTTTCGTTCTAACGATCCTTATTTAAAAGAATTTGACGAATTTAAAAAACGCTTTGGAAATGATGAGAATATTCTCCTCATCGTTCATGCAAAAGATGGACTCTTTAATAAAGAGGCAATTAAAGAATTAGAAAGCTTAACTGAGCTCTTGTGGCAAACTCCTAATATTGTCCGTGTTGATTCACTGACTAATTACTCACTAGTGACTTCAAAGAACGATGATATAAATATTGAAGCCTTTATAGAGGACGCAGCTTCTCTTACCCAATCCGAATTAGATCAAAAATCAAAAGTCATTCAAGCATTGCCTGATGTAAAGAATTTCTTGATAGATAAAGACAATAAGACAACAGTTATATACGGACGACTAAGACCTATAGAAAAAGCTCTCGTATATTACAATCAATCTCTAAAACATATTGATAAGAAATTAGAAGAGCTCGATTTTAAAAAGATTGAAGTGAAAATAGGAGGAACAGCACCATTAAATGTTGCCTTTAGAAATATTTCAATGAGTGATCTAAATAAAATTCTCCCACTTGTTCTACTCTCAATTGTGGTTATTTTATTTCTTGTCTTTAAATCCTTTAAAATCATTATTTTTCTAGCCATTGAACTGGCCTTTGCCATTATTTCTACTATGGGAGTCGCTGGCTGGTTAGGAATTAATTTTAGTATGATTATTTCCATGGTCCCCATTATTATCGCCGCTATAACCTTAGCTGATACTGTTCATATTCTCTCTACTTATAGAGAGGAGAAGCTAGCTCTAAATAATGAAGAGTCATTAAAATCTTCACTACTCAAAAACTTTAACCCAACTTTTTTAACAACTATTTCTACTATGATTGGCTTTCTAGGCTTAATGAGTTCTGATCTAAAACCTATAAAAGATCTTGGGGCGATTTCTGCTCTGGGTGTACTCTTTTCTTGGCTGGCAAGTCTTTATATTGTCATTCCTCTTTGTAAGCTCTTTCCTGTGGCATTCAAATATGATGGAACTAGTTCTAAAAAAATTAATGGAGAGAAATTTGTCTCTTTTCTGTCACATCATAAATTAAAAGTTCTTTCACTATTTCTAGTTGTTACAGTGTTTAGTGTTTTTATCTCATTAAAGAATGAAGTGAATTCTAATGTGATGAAATATTTTGCAAAGGATGTACCTGTGCGAGTGGCCAATGAGTTCCTAAGGGAGAAGATTGGTGGATACAGTGGAGTTCAAATTGTTTTTAAAACTAATATTGATGGAGGAATTAAAGATCCAGCATTTCTTAGAAAAGTTGAATCCTTTAGTTCCATAATTCAATCTTGGGATGAAATTTCAAAAGTAAATTCACTGGTTGATATTTTAAAGAAAACAAACAAATCTCTACATGGAGACCAGCAGCAGTACTTTGCTATTCCTAAATCTAGAGATCTTGTGGCACAAGAGATTCTTCTCTATGAATTAAGTATTCCTGAAGGGAAGAATTTAAGTTATTGGTTTAATACAAACTATGAAACACTTAGAATGGATATCATTTGGAAAATTGATGATTCTGTAAAAGCATTAGAGACAATTAACAAAATAAAAGATGAGATCTCTAAGAGTGGTTTAAATGGTTCCGTTACAGGAAAGGCCGCCATTATCATGGGACTTGATTCTTATATAGTAAGTACTTTTGCCACTTCTATTCTAACTGCTTTGGTGCTCGTAGCATTTCTCATGATGTATCTGTTTAGGTCGGTGAAGATGGGTCTTCTGTCTATGATTCCTAATCTTCTTCCTCCTCTGTATGGATTGGCCTTCCTTACTCTGATAGGAGGTAATATAGATGTGGGTGTCATTCTTATTACCGCCATTTGTTTGGGAATTGCCGTGGATGATACTATTTACTTTTTAACGAATTTTAACAATCACTACAAAAAAACTAAGTGTAAGAATGAGTCTCTAATCATTAGTTTAAATAGTATTGGGACCAGTTTAATTAATACGACAATCATTCTCGTTCTAAGTTTCATGTGCTTTATTTTTAGTGATTTTGAACCTAATCGCAATTTTGGAATTATCACGGCATTTGTCTTAACAATGGCGCTTATTACGGATCTCGTTCTCTTACCGGCATTACTTGTAAATAGAAGTCGAGATTAATATGAATTTTAATTTCTGTTTATTTAGAGAATAGACTCTTTAGGCGTTTTAAGAGAAAGTTTTCATTTTCAAACTTCTTGTTCGGAGCTTTTATTACATCTCCATATTTTGAAGCTTGCTTAAAGATTTTCTTTGAGAAGTAAGTGGTAGACCAAGACATGGGCCATCCTAGATCGTTATAGATATCAGCTATCCAGGTATTGCAGGTGTAGAAGAAGTGATACTTCTTAAAGGCCTTAAAAAATATCCTAGATTCACTCTTCTTTTCAATTATACTAACTTCTCCATTGTTTCTAATAAAAGAGTTATGAATATGAGTTAAGAGCTTTAGCTTTTGAGTCTTTGATCCTTTAATTTTTAAGATACTCATTTCTGCGTAATGCTCATCAAAGTTATCTTCAATGGCATCGATTCGCATGATATTTCCGGTGGGTAGAAAAATAGCGGAAAGAGTATCAGAGAGACTAAGATTTTTCTTTCTAAAATAATTCTCTTCTCCTAAGCTGAACTCAAGATAAGTTGCCCTTGGAAAGAGATGTTTTTCAGGGAATAGATTCTTTGGTATCTGTGCGACAGGAACTACAAAACCTACATGCATTCCTTTATTAATTAAGAAAATATCAGCTTGAGTACAAAGGGAGAGCAGAAGTATTAATGATATGATGACCTTTTTTAGATTAAGCAACTTCTTCACCGTAATACTTTAAAAATTCCACATGACCTTTTACTGCAGAAAGCATACTTGGGTATTTCTTTTGTGGGATATGCATTTCATTGGCAATTTTATCAATTATTTTAGTTAGGTTTGCGTAATGAGTTTGACTAATATTTGGAAAGAGGTGGTGAGCCGAGTGTAAATTTAGGCCACCTAGGATAAAAGTTAAGGCCTTATTCTTTTCACTTACCACAACACCATTCTTTAATTGGTTTACGGCCCAGTCTTCAAGAATAAGTTTGTTTTCATGATCCACTTTTGCTTCTACTGGTTTGCCTACACAGTGATTTGTTTGCAAAGAAATAGAAAGAATTAAACTGAAGATTAAAGATCCAATGAGAAAGCCAATTAGTGTATTAATAATTCCAAATGTTAAACTTGGAATAATAATAAGAAAAGTAAGCGCCATGACTTTTTGTACTAACCACCAAGACTTTACTTTAAGGGAACTTCTCTTTGATTTCACGCCATTAATAGAAGAATTAAAAAATAATTCTAAATCAGCTGCACTAATCATATAAAGATGAAGCAGGGGATAAATAAACCAAATATAGATATGTTGATACTTAAAGTGTTTTTGCATGGGTTGGTAGCTCGATAGTCTAGCTAAGCTGCCTTGAGTGATGTCAGAATCACTTCCATAGACTTGAGTATAAGTATGATGAGCTTTATTATGTTTAAATATCCACCACTGTGAACTGAAGCCTAAGAGAGTTCCGATATACTTTGAGACTTCGCCAATTACTGAATTCGAGCCAAAAGTTCCATGAAGTGCTCCATGGCCAACACCTGCAATTAAAGAGAGGGAGGCGATTATGAAGGATGTGAATGAAACGGTATTTGTAGCGTAATTAATATTTGCATTTAATAATGTGTAAGAACCTAACCACCAAGACATAATGAGTATAGCTTGCAGCTTAAGCGCTGAATCGCCAGTTCTTGGCACATTGGTTGAATTAAAGTAGTGATCAACTTCTTGATGAAGCCGCTTTCTAAAGGCGGTATTTGTTGATCGGTATTTTAAAGCTGTCATGCTCTTAATTTATCAGTTTGAGGGCATTGAAAGGGGAGGGGTGAAACTCTTACAGAGGGTGTCAGATCTTTAGGCACTAACAATTTACCCTAATTTTAATAACTTAGGTAGTCATTGAATAAAAAAAGGGAGCGCAAAAGCACTCCCTTATCGTATCTATTTATAGTATTGTTTAAAGATCGTTGATTAGCTCAACCAGTTGTGGATAATCCACAAATGGGTTTCTATTGTGTTGAACAGTAAAGACTTCATTATTTCTACGTCTCTCTTCTGCTGAAACTGGATCAAGTTTGTGCCATTTTCTTAAAACTGCTTCTTGCTCACTATCGATATTCATAGTCGTTGGTTTCTTATAGTTATAATATCTTGTAGACATGTAGAACATGGCCCTTGCGATATCACCTTTAACTTCATCTGGGGCTTCAAAGAACTTTACGGCGCTATTACTTGTCCCTAGTTTCTTGAATACTTTTCCTGTTGAACTTGGACAGTATCTAGAGAAGTCTTTAACAACTTCAAAAGTGCTATCTAAATTTCCAAAAGAGTAGTTTGATCTTTCACCGTTTGATTTAACAAATGAAGGAAAGAGATTGTGAAGATCTGAAAGTTTAATATTGTAGTAGTCGGTATCTTTAATTTCTTCGAATTTACTTCTAGGCCATACATGTTCAGCATTAATTGTATTGTAATCAGGCTTTCTCATAGGTCCAATAGCGTATTGTGGCTTAGAGAGGTCATTTGTTGTAAATTGTTTTTGGCAGTAAATAGTATCTAAGTAATATTCTCCATCGGCATTAGTCTTTAAATCAATTTTTCCGTAGAGGTATGTTCTGGCTCTGCTGTAATCTTTATAAGTGTCAATGGCATGAGAGTAACAAGAGTTTGATTGCGCAGAGTTTCTGGCACATCTCTTAGCTGAATCTTTCTTACCTGGAACTCTTGTGTGTTCCCACTTTAAAACTTTATTTAATTCTGACTTTAAGGATTGTTTATCTTTGTCACTGATTGTTGAAATATCATTTAATTTGTCTAGGTATGTTACTGTGAATTTTTCGTGGTAGTAATCAGAAGCTTCAGTGTGAGCGTTGATTAAAACAATATCTTTTGAATTTGAATTAGAATTTCTTTGTTGTTGAAAACGTCCATCTTTAGGAACTGGAGTATCGAATGTGTGTTTATCGCCACATGATGCCAGAACTGCCAGTAAACTTATTAGAACAATTGGTTTCATAATTTCCCCTAAAGTAATCAATTTAGGGAGAAAGTATGTCAAATTGATACACATCGTCTAGGGAGTTTGTAAGTGTTACCTACAATTTTTAATCAGTAAATTTCTTCTTAACTGACTGATATTTATAATAAAATACCAGGCTAAGTCCTACCGACATAATGGTTAATCCCACCGCAAGACCTATCCAGAGTCCAGCAGCTTCCATTCCCTGACTTGTGGCCAACCAATATCCAAAAGGAAGCCCAACGCACCAATTAAACGCTAGTGAAAGAATCATGGGATGTTTAGTTTCTCCAAGCCCTCTTAGTACTCCCCAAAGTGTCACTTGTACTCCATCAGGAATTTGAAATAAACCAACATATAAGAGTAGGGCTGAACTATAAGTTATGAGAGCAGGATCATCCGTTGCGAACCTAACAAGAACTTGTGGAATAAAGAGATACATCAAACAAGTTATAGACATAATTCCTGCTGCCATCAGTATTGCCGACATGGAGTATCTAAGAACGGCTTCTTTGTCCTTAGCTCCATATTCCTTTCCAACTTTTACAGCGGCTGCACTTGAAATCGCCAAAGGAATCATAAAGGTAAGTGAAGCTAGGTTTAAGGCTATATTGTGTGAGGCAGAAGCTATAATTGACATCTTTCCAATAAGTACAGTTACAACAGTGAACACTAAAACTTCACTAAGAGTTCCTAGTCCAATAGGTATACCTAATTTGTAAACTTTAGAGAAGAGCTCTGGGTGCCAGTCCCATTCAAATTTAAATTTCTTCTTAGTGTAGAGAAACAGAATGAGAAAGAGTAGCGTACGCGTAATAAGAGTCGCGATGGCCGCTCCCTTTATTCCAAGCTCCGGAAAGCCAAAGTATCCGAACATGAGAACAAAGTTCATTCCAATATTTATCACATTAAAAATAAGGACTAATGCGTTGGCAAATATTGTTTTATCCCACGCCTGTAAATATTCTTTAGAAACCTGAAAGAGCAGAGCAGGGACAATACTTATTCCCCCGATCAATAAGTAATCTTTAATAAGTGGCGTGAGTACAGGATTAAAATTAAATAGGTCAATGGTGAAAATTAGGACTCCTAAAAGCATTAGCAGTACTAGGGAGGCCATAAGAACGAGATAGTGAGAATTGGCAAAGAGATGGGTTTCTTCTTTCTTCTCTCCGCGCATCTGACTCGCAACTGGTCCGATCGCAAAAGTTAACCCAAGACCAAACATGAAGAACGGTGCCAAGAGTCCATTGGCAACACCAAGTGCCGCCACAACATCATTTGAATATCTTCCCGCAACAACGATATCGCCAATTCCAAAAAGCATTTGGCCCATTTGACCGGCAATAAGAGGAATTGAGAAGAGGAATATTTCTTTAATAGTAGATAGGTATTTTTGTTTCATAATAATTGTCTAACAGGTGTTTGAATAATTGGCAATTCAAAGGGAATTTAAAGAAAATTATACATCATATTTGATTTAGGATAAGCAAATAGTTAGAGTAGTTAGGTGTATAAGAAAATAAAAACAGCTCTAGTTAATTTTGCGGTGTCTCACTATATAATGTGTTTATTCATTGCGGCGGGAATCTTCCTTGGTGCATTGCCATTTCTGTCTGGAATAGATCAGGATTTCTCTGCCAAGACTTGGTTTAGGGCAGAAGATTCAAATATTCAGACTCTGGAGCTATTTGAAAAAACTTTCGGTAGTGATGAAGTTGCGACTTTAGTGATCGAAGCTGATGAAGATGTCTTTAATCCTCGCACCATGAAAATTATTAAGGACCTTACTGAAAGCTTGTGGCAGGCCCCTGAAGTTATAAGAGTTCAATCAATTACTAATTTCTATTGGACTAGGGCGATTGATGATGAAATTCTCACAGAGGAATTCCTACTTGAAGATGAGCTAGATAATCAGCAGTACCTAGATAACAAGAGAACCGATGCGTTGAATCACAGGGTCATTCCCAATTACCTCGTGAGTAAGAATACTAAGAGTGCTGTTATATACGCTTACATTGCACACAATCCCGATAAACAACCTGACTACGCTAATATTACTCGTGGTATGAAGGAAATAGCCAAGAAGTATCAAGAGGAACCTGGAATAAAATTTCATTTCATGGGGCAACCACCACTTTCAAGTCGTTTTCAAAAAGTTTCTTTTGATGATCTATTTACTATGTCTCCGCTTCTCATGTTATTAGTAATACTTTATCTTATATTTTGTTTTAGAACATTTATTGGTGTGGCCATTCCCACTTTGATTATCATTCTCTCTTTAGTGACAACAGCAGCTTTATTAGGTGTATTTGGTCTGACAATTAATAGTTTAACCTTTGTCCTTCCTTCTGTGTTGATCGCTATTTCAATTGCTGATTCTGTTCACATCATGGCTACTTTCTATGACGAATTTTCTAAAACGGGTGATAAAGTTCATGCCTGTCGCTTTGCTCTTTCTAAGAATCTATGGCCTATAGCTTTGACCACTTTTTCAACCATGATTGGATTTTTCTCTCTGACTACAAGTGAGATTAAACCAGTTGCTGAACTTGGACTTTTGGCCGGTATTGGAACTATGTTGGCCCTAGTCTTTAGTTACTTGACTGTGATTCCATTGCTCATGATATTTAATAATGAAAAGTCTCATAAGAATCTTAATTCTAAGATGTTGCCTGAGATTTCAGTGAGAAAGTATCTCTCCTTCATTGAAAGAAATAGAATTATTATTATTGTTACCTCTTTTTTTACTACAGCTTTATTTGTCTATCTGGCCATACTTTGTGAGATTGATTCTAATCCCTACAAGTACTTTGATGCAAAAGATCCTATCACCAAAGGAAATACCTATTTGATTGAAAATTATGGGGGAGTCTTTGGTCCTGAAGTTATTATCGACTCTGGAGAAGAGGGCGGAATTAAATCACCTGATTTCTTATATAAAGTAGAAGCTTTTCAAAAATGGCTTTCTGATCAATCCTATGTAAATAACTCTGTAAGTATCATCAATATATTAAAAGAAATGAATCAATCTTTGAATCAAGGAAAGAAAGAGTTCTATTCCATTCCTAAGAATAAAGAGTTAGTAGCACAAGAACTCTTTCTCTATACTATGTCACTTCCTGCTGGAATGGATTTAAATAATCGAATGGACTTGGCGCAAAGTAAGTTAAGACTCTCTATCCTGTGGTCACTGCAAAGTTCAAAGGATTCTCTACTAGCTGTGAAGTCTTATGAAGAAAAAGCGAAAGAGCTAGGACTTAATATTACTACGACAGGAAAACCTATACTATTTCACAGAATGAATAGTTATGTGGTTTTCACATTCTTTACTTCAATTGCATTGGCCCTCTTTATTATTACAATAATAATGATTCTTATTTTTAAAAATGTTAAATTAGGTCTCTTAAGTATAATTCCTAATTTTGTTCCTATCATTTTCGGAGCAGGTCTTTTGAAGATCCTCGATAAACCTATTGATATTGGGTGTGCCATTGTTGCAAGTGTGACTCTAGGAATTGCTGTAGATGATACTATTCATTTTTTAACTCATTATAATACGCTAAAGAAACTCGGAGTCAGCCGGTTTGAAGCGATGGTTAAAGTCTTTACTACAACAGGACTCGCACTGATTGTGACAACAGTTATTCTCGTATCCTGTTTTGGTCTTTTTATGTTCGCTAGTCTCATGCCAAATATTAATTTTGGTATCCTGTGTGCTCTTGTCCTCTCTATTGCTCTCATTTGTGACTTAGTTCTACTTCCAGCAATTATATTTTGTTATAAAGACTAATAGCACTCCTTTTGCTGGAGGAGTTTACTAAGTGCAAATCTTTCTCTTAAGCTGACTTTATTGAAATGTAGACCAATGCCACTTGGATACTCGCCACAGGCCTCAGTCTTTCTAATGATCTGTGCCTGACATTGAAACTCTACATGTTCTCTATCTCCAATAAGAATTTTTACTTTTTCTCCAATATTTAATTTCTTTTCAATGAAGCTTTGTACACCAGCAATGGAAGAAACAAAGGCACCAGATGTGGAAAGATCATGGGTTCTAGCGAGTAGACACTTGTCATCACCAATCATAATCCAAATGGGGAGAGTTCGCTTTTGTCTTTTAGGAATTAACCACCATCTCTTATCTTGGTTTTGAGTAATGTATTTGAGATTCTTATTATTTATTAATAAGAGATACGCTATGGTAGCAGTAATTGAGGCCATTACTGGAGCGAGCCAATGAATATCTCTAGCATATAAATAAACAAAGTAATTATTTATAAAAATAGATGCGAGAAGAATAGGAAGGGCAAAGAGAAAATTCCTATTCCCAAAGAAAATATAAATAGCACTAATAGTAGAAAAGAAGATAACCAACCAATTAAAGACTGAAATTTGATTGAGTAGTATATGCCAATTGATGGCAGTGACTTCACTTAAGAGAAGTATTTGAGTTGGAATTGAAACTATAATACCAATCAAGAAAACTGCGATGAGGGAGAAAATCATTGGACGTTTTTTCATTGCTGACTCCTAGTCATTTGAAAATTCTCGGCAATAACTTTTTACTTTAAATACATATTTCTTTGCTTCTTTTAACTCTCGCGCTTCAAGCCAGTTTGTTCCATTGGTTAAGAGCCTTCTTTTAACTCTACTTGGACCTGAGTTATAGCTTGCGAGGATAATGGAAGTTACATCTTCACTATTTCGCATTTCATAGGGAATGGCCTCTTTATTTTGAGGACGTAACCAGTAGCTTGTAATATATTTTAAATATTCCACACCGCCTCCTATAGAGGTCGTTGGATTAAGCTTCCAATCATTTTGTGAATTTATTTTTCCACTTCTTATATAAGTTTTCAGTATGGAAGCAGGAAGTCTTCCCCAGTTGGGATAGGGCTTGAAATTCTTAGTCTCTAGGATTTGCTTCTCAGCTATTGGTGTAATCTGTGTTAATCCCACGGCCTTGGCCCAGCTTACAGCTTTTGGATTGAAACTCGACTCTTGGGCTATTAGACCTGCCATTAGAGCTGGATTTATATCATTTGATAAAGATATTTTTCTTACTGCATCTTCTATTTGAGAACTTATTTTCATCTGACCACTAGTAAGGTTTAATTTTTCTTTAATATTACAACTAGGGAAGGGATATTCTTTAACCACTGGGATTGAAATAGATTTCTTCTTGTAGGCTACAAATAATTTATGGGTCTGGGAAGGTGGCAGTGTTAAATTTGAAATTTTATAAGTAATAGAATGATCTTTGAAGGTCTTACTTGAGATACTTTCTATTAACGACGTTATGTTCAGTCCATTATAGTAAAAATCTACTGAAGACTCACTCTGTTTAATTTCTGTGTCAGAGATGGTGACTTCAAAAGATCTAGATTCATGTAGAACTTGATATTTTGGTGAGAAAGAGATTTCAGCTTCGCTAAGAAGGTAAGGGTCAGCGCTCGCAATAGATCTGCTAGTTTGAGTTGTGAGTAGTTTCGACTTTATAGCAGTGAATGAATACTCAGATCCAAAGGGATGATAAGGGCCAGCACAACCCATGAGAGAAAAGGACAATAAGCTCAAAAATATCCGCAAAGGAATCTCCTTATAATTTCTGATCAAACGTGCCGCATATGTTAGGAATTTTTCATATTATACCCATGCTTTACTTAGCTTTTACTCGAATTCTAACGATTCGTTATTTCAAATAGTTGCAGCGATATAGCGCCTATAAGAATGGGCAACTATTTTTTAGAATATTTCCTGTTTGCCAGTAAAATATGTCAATTCTCCCTACCGTTAAATCCCTTTCTTCTATAGAATATATGTACATAGGAGATTTATGAGTTCAATTACTAATTTACATACTAAGGTTATTTCTGCATTTGAAAAAAGCAATTCCATATTTCTAGGTAAAGAGAAACAAGTAAAACTCTCGTTTATCAGTATGCTCTCAAAGGGTCATCTGCTCATTGAAGATGTTCCAGGAGTTGGAAAGACCACACTTGTTTATCTCCTTTCACATGTCTTTGGCTTAAACCTATCAAGGATCCAATTTACAAATGACCTTCTAGCATCAGATATTATTGGAACTTCCATCTTTGATAAACAAACGTCTTCTTTTATTTTCAACCGAGGTCCTATTTTTAGTCGTATGGTTCTTGCTGATGAGCTTAACCGTGCATCTCCTAAGACTCAAAGTGCTCTACTTCAAGCGATGGATGAGAGATATGTCTCAGTTGATGGAAGTGAATATCAATTAGAGGAACCCTTTATAGTTGTGGCCACTCAAAATTCATTAGATCAAATCGGGACTAATCCTTTACCAGAATCACAATTGGATAGATTCTTTATGAGTATCAGTCTGGGACTTCCTTCTAGAGAATATGAAAAGAAGATAATCTTGGGTGAAAATATCAGAGATATCATAGCCAATCTTAGACCTTTTACAGACTTGAATGAATTCTTAGAAATTCATAAAACCATTCAAAAGTTACATATTGAAGATAGTGTGACTGAATACCTGTTAAATTTCTTATCCCTAGCAAGAAGAACTCTTCCTGGAGGAGAGAAACTCTCAATCAGGGCCGCCAAAGACTTGTTACTTGCTTCAAGAGCTTGTGCATTCTTTGAAAATAGAGATTTTGTTACTCCTGATGATATTTCCTTTGTTGCTCCTTACGTCCTTTCCCATAGATTGAATATTAGGGAGGGCTTAAATGTGTGCAATGAAAAGGTTAAAGAAGTTCTATCATCTGTTCCACTAAGGTAAATGAAACTAAGAAGTCAGAGAACCTATATTCTTCCAACAGGACCAGGTCTAGTTTTAGGACTAGTTCTTCTTATTGAGTTTATTGTAGCACTTACCTTTGGGCATCCTTTTGCTTATGCTCTTAGTTTTTTAAGTATAGGGGTCATTGTTATAAGTGCATTTCACACTAACACCTCTCTTGAAAAAATAAAATTTCTGTCTGTTAAGAATAATTTGATTGAACAAGATGCGGTGAGTTCCATTTCTTTAAATATTGATTTTCCAAATGGTTTTGAAAAGAGAGTTTTGATTTGCAATTTTGAAGGTCAGAAATATCTAACCAACCAAGTGATAGGAAAGGAATTAAGTACAATCGATGTTTCTATCATGCAATTGAAGCGAGGTGTTTCAGCTTTTCCAAGGTTGAAAGTTCAAACGACTTATCCCTTAGGAATATTTAAATCTTGGAAATATCTAGATATTGAGAACTCGTTAAATACCTATCCTAGGAAGGTCATTTTGGAAGAGTCTGAAACTATCTTTTCCCAACAAGATACAAATATGGGGGAGAACTCTACACTTAATAGGAACCTTGACGAATTCTTAGAGCATAGAAAATTTAGAGAAACTGATTCATGGAAACAAATTGATTGGAAAGCCTTTGCAAGAGGTAGGGGACTTCTTACAAAAACCTATACTGGAAATAGCGAAGAAAGCACAACCTTTCAATTATTAAAATCTTATTCAGAGAAAGATTTACAAATGGCGGCTGCTTTTCTCTTCGATGGATTTGAAAGAAATAAACAAACTTGTCTTATGTATGAAGAACAAATTATATCTTGCGGGGAAGACTTTGATCACCTTCAAAGATGCTTAAGAAACCTCTGCTCTTATGAGGTACGAGATGTTTAATCATATATATATTGTCTCACTACTTCTTTACTTTATTTTGACACTTTGCTTTTCGAATTACTTTTCCGCCAGTCATCTAATTTTCTTTGGTGCAATTTTCTCTCTTTTGGTTGCTCAGTTCAAATTTCAATTGCGCTACTTGTCTTGGTTGAGGTTGCCGTTACTTTTTGGAGGTACATACCTCATATATATTGAATACGGAACTTGGAAGGGGATTGGTCCAGCTAGTACTCTTTTTTCTCTCTTAGTTCTTCTAAAGTTATTTGAGCTCAAAAATAAACGGGATTTATACTCTCTCATTAGTATTTTTATATTATATTTACTTTCTTTAAGTCTCTTAGTTGAGGACTTCTATTATTTAGGTGTAATCCTCGCGGCCATGTTCTCCTGTTTCTACTTACTCTTTAGTGCTGAACAACTCGAAATAGAAGACTATGAAATAGGGTTTAGCTTAAAGAAGATTCTCTTACTCTTTTTTCAAGCGGCTCCGCTTATTGTGCTTTTAATGATTTTCTTCCCAAGACTTCATTTTGGTGGGTTTTTCTTTTCAAAGAATGTTGCAAAGACAGGTTTTAGTGAGCATCTTGAACCTGGTAATATTTCAGAATTAGTAAAAGATAGTAGCTCCATTTTCGATGCTAGCTTTAATAAGAAAATGAAATCAAATGATCTTTATTGGCGAGGATTAGTTCTCATCGAGAATGATGAATTTTCCTGGAAGAAAGGAATAATTCCTGAGAGAAGGTCTAGTTCTCCTACAAGTAAAAAGCCAGGTTACTATGTTAATTTTCACGAATTAACTCTTGGAGCTCTCTTCACTCTTTCGCAAACAGGAAGAGTTAAACTTACTTCTGCTGGGGCCCTTCGAAAAAATAAAGCAGGAACTTTCTCTTCAAGTCCGTTGATGAATCAAAAAACTAAGTTTATAGGATACTTTGAAGAGATTTCTAAAGCTAATTTAAAAGAGAATTATCAAAGCACATATTTGCAATTATCCATACAAAAATCAGAACCTTTGCAAGAGCTAGTTCGAAATAATAAACACCTTTATAAGCTAAGCGAGCAAACGAAAGATTTTTTAGTGAACTTTTTTAAAAAGGATTTTCGTTACTCGTTATCTCCTGGTAGTTATACAGGTAGTGAGGCACTCAATGATTTCTTATTTAAGAGAAAGCTTGGTTTTTGCGGTCACTTCGCAGCTGCAAGTGCGGTGCTCTTTAGAACTTTCGGAATTCCGGCTAGAGTCGTGGTTGGCTATCAGGGAGGAAGTTACAATGAAGTTGGAGATTTCTATGTGATTACTCAAAGAGATGCTCATTCCTGGGTAGAGTACTTAGGAGATGATGGGGTGTGGAAACGTTTTGATGCTGTTGAATATGTAGCACCAGAAAGAATAAATTTCGGAGGAGAGACTTACTTTGAGCTTGAAAGATTAAGATCTCAAAACTTGAAAACAGATAGTTTCTTCATTGCTAGATCCTCCATGGTTGGTAAATTTAGACAATACCTAGAAACACTATATTATAAATCTGGGACATTATTTTTTAACTATGACCTTGAGCTGCAAAAGAAGTTATTTACAAAATTGCGCACTACTCAAGTCTCTTTGTCCTATTCTTTAAAAATACTTTCTCTTTTCCTATTCTTAAGTTGTATAGGAATTTGTCTTTTTAAAACGGCTTTCCTAATGGAGTTTATTCTCTTTCTCATTATCTTTAAGAAACAAAGAATTAAGTGGAGTGATTACCGATACCTCACTATAGATGGAATAAATCTACTACTTACGAATCCGTCAAAGAAATTTTCACTCCTTCTAAGCTTTTATCAGGATGTTAAGTATAGTGGCAATGCGTCAATCACTCGTAAGTTGTCATTCATTCTCAAGGGGCTTAGAATCTTAATCTATGATTAAATTAATTCTGATTCTTACAATTTCTCTATTTTCTCTTAACAGTTTTTCTAAAACGAAAATTCTCTTCTTGGGAGATTCTTTGACAGAAGGCTATGGCATTGCCAAGGAAAAGGCCTATCCTTCAATTGTTAAAAGAAACTTAAAAGATAATGAAAATATAGAAATTGATATTATTAATGGAAGTGTCTCTGGCTCTACCACTGCTAGTGCTACTTCAAGATTGAAATGGTTTCTAAGAGCGAATCCTTCTATTCTGGTATTGGCATTGGGGGCCAACGATGGGCTTCGTGGAATTAACCTAGATTCTTCTAAAGCGAACCTCTCAAAAACTATCACCCTTGCCAAGAAGAAGGGTCTAAAAGTTGTACTCGCAGGTATGTATATTCCTCCAAATTACGGAGTGGACTATACACTTAAATTTAAAAAGATGTATCAAGAGCTACATAAGAAGTTCAATGTGGTTTTAATTCCTTTTCTATTGGAAGGGGTGGCAGCGAACTCGAAGTTAAACCAAAGTGATGGTATTCACCCCAATGAACTTGGACATGAATTAATGGCCAAGAATATATTAAAATACCTAAGGCCCCTATTATGATTCTAGAGTGTCAAAAAGTTCAAAAAGAATTCTTGCAGGGACAAAATAAAATTGAAGTCCTAAAAGGGGTTAACCTCTGTGTGGATCAAGGTGAGACCGTTGCCATTCTTGGAGTATCAGGTAGTGGGAAATCAACACTGCTCTCTATTCTCTCTGGAATTGAAAGCCCTGACCGTGGAAGTATCTTATTTTCTGATGCTGATATTACAAATTATTCCCAAGAACAGTTAACTAAAATACGCTCAACCTCCATAGGTGTAATTTTTCAACAGTTTCATTTAATTGAACATTTAAATGCTCTAGAGAATGTCATGTTATCGCTCGAAATATTGGGTGATAAAAATGCTCTAGAGCGCGCAAAAAGTCTTTTAACAAAGGTTGGGCTTGAGGGAAGATTTAATCATTTCCCTAGTCAGTTAAGTGGTGGAGAGAGACAAAGAGTTGCCATCGCCCGTGCCATAGCAATTAACCCAAAACTCTTATTGGCCGATGAGCCTAGCGGTAGTTTGGATGAGGAAACGGGGCAAAAGGTCATGGATCTCTTATTTGATTTAGTAGAGACAGAGAAAATGGCGCTTATTCTTGTGACTCATGAGAAGAAATTGGCTTCTCGTTGTCAAAGAACTCTTCATCTTGAATCTGGAATACTTCATTCTGAGAAATAAATTATGATTTTTAAAATGATTTACCGAGAGTTAAAGAGCTCGCCTAAGTTTATTTTCATTTTTACATTGAATCTGGCCATAGGTCTTCTAGGTTTAGTTTCAATTGAAACCTTTAAGAGCTCCTTTTCAGGTGAATTAGAATCTCGTTCAAAGTCTATCCTTGGAGCAGATCTCGCTATCCACGGTCGAACACTTTTGGCGCAGAAGAAAGTAGATGCCTTATCTCCTCTAATTGGTCAGTACCAGCGTACTCAAAATATTGGACTTTTCTCCATGGCGTTTGGGAATAAGGTTTCTAGACTTTGTTATATTCGAATCATTGGAGAACAATATCCCTTCTATGGAAAGATTAAGTTAAGAAATGGTGAGTCTCTAAAGACTCCATCAGGTCTAAATGCTTATGTCTATCCGGAGATCTTAAAACAGTTACAAGTTAATGTTGGTGACACAGTAAAAATAGGTAAGGCACAATTTAAAATTCTCGGAGTGATAGAGGATGATGGACAGCAAGATTTCCAAATGGGTGGCATCGCTCCACGTATCTACATATCTAAAGATGGACTTGCCCTTGCTGAATTAATCCAAAAGGGAAGTACTATTACGTACTCCAATTATTTCAAATTGAATTCCTCTCTGGAAGAGAAAGTTAGAAAGAAAGTTGAATACTCATTAAGTGATAGTAGTTTGAAAGTTCAGACGCCCAAGTCTGCTTCGGGTCAAATTAGTCGTATACTAAACTACCTAAACGATTTTCTAGGTCTTGTCAGTCTGGCCGGTTTATTCTTGGCCACTATGGGGCTTATGTATCTCTATCGTAGTTTTCTTTTTAAACGCCGAAAGGAAATCGCTATCTTTCAATTTTTAGGACTAAGTAAGGAGAAGATTTTTCTTATTCTAATAGGACAACTTTTTTTCTTAAGTATTCTAGGCTCGCTTGTGGCCATTTCTTTTGGTCCCATCGTTCTTCCCCATTTAATAGATTTCTTTAATGAATATCTAGGTTATCGATTGAAACTTAGTTATGGGCTTAGCGCTACAGTTGTTCCTTTTGCCATCGGAGTACTGAGTTGTCTCTTCATAGGGCTTCCTCTCATTACTCCATATCTGAAGCAAGACTTTAAATTTCTCTTTTCTCATGAAGATCAAGTTAATCGCAAAACAAGCTCTTTTCTCTTATACATTCCTTGGATTGTTTTCTTCTTTTTCATTTCAATTTACATAAGCCATTCAATAATTATTGGTTCTCTGCTTTCACTCTTTCTTTTTCTCTCCCTTGCTGTGCTCTTCTTTTTTGGAAATATTCTTCTTGGAAAGCTGCAATACTTGTCAAAGGTCGGAAGTCTCGAGAAGAAGCTTTCTTGGGGATTTATAACAAGATTTAAGGTCTCAACTCTCTTTATCTTTTCAAGTTTAATGATTTCAACCACTATGATAACGGTTATTCCACTACTGCGGGATGTACTTTTAAATGAAGTAGAAAGACCGCTAATGAAGGGTGGACCCAGTCTATTTCTTTTTGATATTCAACCTGAACAAGTCGCTTCTCTTAGTCTGTTGTTAGAGAAAAATGAAAATGAAATTCTCACTATGGCGCCACTCATTCGTTCTAGACTCCTTAAAATCAATTCTAAAGAGGTTTCCACGCAAGTTTCTGAATCTATGACTAGGGAACAGGAACGTGAAGTACGCATGCGAAATAGAGGTGTTAATTTAAGTTATAGAGAAGGCCTAGATTCATCAGAAAAACTTTTAGAAGGAAGACTTCCAAGGGGAGTGTATAACTATGAAGAGGATACTTATGCTGAAGTGACGCTGGAGCATCGCTACGCGGATAGGTTACATGTGAAGATTGGTGACACCTTAGAGTTTGATGTTCTAGGAATAAAACTTCTAACAAAGATTGTAGGACTAAGATCAGTTCAGTGGAGTAGTTTTAGACCTAATTTCTTTATTCAATTTCAAAAAGGTGTCTTAAACGATGCTCCTAAGACCTTTATAGCAGCTATTGGTGCCAGTCCTTCTCGTGATAGTGACTTTGTTCAAGGAGAGTTATTTAAACATTTTCCCAACGTTTCTATTGTTGATGTGACTAGAGTCGTAAATAAGATAAAAGGTATTATGAATAGTATGGTGATTATTTTAAGAATAATGACTCTACTTGTTTTTTGCGTTGGATTATTGGTTCTCTATTCACTTGTGAGTCATCAAATGATTTTAAGAACCAAAGATATAAACCTTCTAAAGGTTCTAGGTCTTGGAAACTCATCGTTGCAAAAAATAGTCCTTAGAGAGTCATTCTATATTTCTTTTTCTTCGAGCTTTTTAGGTGCAACGCTTAGTTTGGTTCTAGGGATGGTGATTTCTAAGTTTATCTTTGCTACGGAGTTTGTACTTAACTTCTCTACAGTACTGGTTTCTGTTCTTATGGTGACGACTCTGAGTTTGATGGTGACTTATATTGCAACTAGAAAAATTCTTTTGAAGAAACCTTCTGATGTTTTTTCTGAAATTAATTAATTACTACGCCAGTTAATGGATACCGGCGTAGCTTAGAACCCGTAAAAGAAACCATTATGATTTTCAGATAAAGTTTTTAGAAAAATATATCTAGGGTTTGAAGTGGCACTGAAGAAGCTTGAGCCCACTCCGATAGTGTTGATTTGAATTTTTCGAACATTATTAGTTTTTACTTCCTCAATAATTTCATAAATATTATCAAGGCCTCTTGAGTTGCCAATAGTAGGGGCCCCATCAGAGAGTAGTACAATGTCTGTAACTCCAGGATACCTAGACAGAGCATATCTAAGAGCACTTCTAGTTGGTGTTGCACCTCGCGGATTTAGTTTACTTAGGAATCTGTAAACTTCTAGTTTTTGATTTGCTCCTAAGTTCTGTAGATAACTCCAAAGTGAGTAGTGATTGGACTTATTTTTACCGGGAAATTGAATGACATCTATTTTAAATTCTTTAGGCATGGAGGTGATAAGCATTTTTAGACCTGCTTTCACTTGTCCCATTCTGTCTTCTAAGTGCATTGAGCCTGAGACATCAATGAGAAAGAGTATGTTCTTACCTTTGAATTTAAAACCAACATCCGCGTCTAGTGTCCCTTTGCTGGGTGTCTTTTGCTTTACAACTTTTTTTACTTTGGATTTAATTTCTTCTTTTACTGCATCTCTTTCTTTAATTGCCTTTTCTAGAATCACTTGCATGTCTTTCATGCGCAGTTTTAGGTCATCTACTTCTGCTTTTAGGGATTGATTCTTAGCTATGATTTTTATATTTTGAGAAGGTGGTTCTGGTAGTTTCTCATGATCTTTCGCCTTTGGTACGGCGACAAATAAGATAATTACAGCCCCTAGAGCTCCTGAGAGGAGATCAAGAAATGAAATACTAAATATATTAATTTCTCTTCTTTTTGCCATTAATCGATTTCTATTCTGTTAACAAGGTTTTCAATTACGAATTCTTTTATACTTGCGTGTAAGTAATCAGTTTCTTTTTGCAATCTGTGGTAGTACCACATGACAATAATACTTAAGACTAAACTGACTAAGGTAGTGTCAAAGGCAACACCAAGTGTTGCTGTAATTAATTTCATATCACCACTATTGGCTATCATTAGTGCCTGTGAAATTCCTAGAACTGTTCCCACGAAACCAATGGAAGGGATAACCCAAGTGAGATATCTAATATTTGATTGGTCTGACTCTGCTAGTTCCTTATTAATTTCTGTTTGAATACTGATGATTTCCATCATCTCTGGAACGGACTTTGTTGCTCGAAACTTTAAACAAGCTTTCTTAATCATAGTGATTAAGAGGTAACTTTTACCATTTTCAATTTCAGAAGTTTTTAGCTGAATGTTATTCACTTCAGAAGGTAGAATTAAGTGTTTATCTTCTGTTGGAAGAAGTTTCTTTGTGAAGGCCTTCTTTTCGCGCTTCATATCTTTAAGGTAGTCTAGAATTTCAAATTGGGCCCAGAAAAAAGCAAAGAATGTGAGTAGTTGAATATAGCCACCGCCAGTAAAGTCTCCTCCAAGTAGAACAAATAACCTATTTGCTATGCCTTCTGAAGTACTGTGAAAGCCAACAGACATAGAAATAGCAATCCCCAGAGAAATCGTAGTCGATTTAGTAAGGTGAACAAAATTATCGTTAATTTTCATGAAACTCCAAAAGCTATTTTCTTATATTGTAATGGAGTAATGGAATTGGTTAAAGAGAAAAAACTAGGAAAATAAGAATACCAAGTCGGAAGAATCAATATCTTTAAGGACTGTTTCATTTGAAAAGAGAAGGTTATCGATGAGTTTCTTCTTCTTTTCTTGCATTTTTATGATCTTTTCCTCCACAGTTCCGACACTGAGAAGTTTAAAGGCAAAGACTTCTTTGTTTTGACCAATTCTGTGCATTCTATCAATGGCCTGACCTTCAACGGCAGGGTTCCACCAAGGGTCTAGTAGGAAGCAGTAGTTTGCCTCTGTTAAATTGAGTCCATAACCTCCGGCCTTCAGAGAAATCAGAAAGACCGTCTTTTCTGAGCTATTCTTAAACTCTTCTACAACTTGTTCTCTATTGTTTGTTTGTCCGTCAAGATAGCAGTACTTAACTCCTTCTTTATCCAGTCTATTTTTTACGATTTTTAAAAATTGAGTAAATTGACTAAAGACTAGAGCTTTTTCTCCATTGGCAGTTATTGTGGTGAGTTTCTCAACCAGAACTTCTAGTTTAGAGGATTCACTGTCCATGTATTGAGGATTGATGAGCCCAGGGTGACAAGCGGCTTGTCTAAGTCTTAAAAGAGCTTCGAGAATATGAATCTTACTCTTTTTAATTCCCACTTTTTGCACTTTATCCATGAGTTTTGTTCTGTAGTGCTCTTTAATTTCTTCGTAAATCTTTTTCTGATCAGAGGAAAGTACCACAGGGAGAATAGATTCATTCTTATCGGGTAAATCTTTTAAGACATCTTTTTTCAAACGTCTTAAGATTAGTGGTCTAAGACCTTTTAAAATATTGTTTATGACGCTTTCATTACCGCTCGTTAAGTTTTCCTTTGTTATTTTCCCTGTTCCAAATACTCTTGGAGAAAGGAATTTAAAAAGGCTAAAGAGTTCACTTAAATTATTTTCAACAGGAGTACCTGTTATTATGAATCGGTTGTTTGACTGCAGTAGATTTACACTTTTTGCGGTTAAAGATTGAGCATTCTTAATGTGCTGAGCTTCATCAAGGAGAATGGTATCAAAGACAGTATCTTTGATCTCTGCAATATCATTTCGAACAATTCCATAGGTACAAATAAGGAGATCAAAATCTGTTTCAAGTAGAAGTTTTCTCGCAGCTTTTGTTCCCTCGTAGACAATGACTTTCATCTTTGGACAAAACTTTTTGGCTTCATTTTTCCAATTATGGATGAGAGATTTAGGAACAATGATGATGTTCTTGTTTCTCTTCTGTATTCTAAGTATTTCAAGATGGCAGAGTATCTGCACTGTTTTACCGAGGCCCATTTCATCTGCTAGGCAACCGCCCAACCCCAGATTATCCATGAGTTGTAACCACTGAACTCCATGAGTCTGGTAATCTCTAAGGACTCCATTAAAAGATTTAGGGATTTTGACTTCTGGAGCCTTCTTAGCATTTTTAAGTTTTTCTAGTAGAGTACTATAGCTTTCTGTATCTGCTTGAATCATTTTTTCTTCAAACAAGATATCCAAATAGAGGGAGTAGTCTTTAGCAATTAAAAATCGCTCATCTTTTTGATCAGCAAGATGTTCTAGGTGAAGATGCTTCTTTAACCACTCTTCTGGCAAGAGTCCAAGAGTTCCATTTTTTAGGGGAACAAGACTTAGAGAATTTTTCGCCATGGCCAATATTTTCGGAGTGTGAAAACTTTCTTCTTCAAATTCTAAGTTTGATTTTATTTCAAACCAATCCTCTTCAGTTTGTAGGGTGATTCCCATCGACTTTGGAATTGTGACTCTTTTATTTGTTGCAAAGACTTCAATTCCTAAATTTACTAAGTTTTGAATTGTATTCCCAAAATTGGCAACTTTTATCTTAACCTTGCGGCTAAAGTCTTTCTTTTCAAGATTAATACTTAGAAGATTTGCAATTTCTTCATATAATATTTTTTCTTTGATCTCATGTTTTTGACGAAGCACTCTACCGTCCTCTTGCTGTAGAGTCATTGGAGACATGGGAGAGTGCCACTCTTCTTCAAAAGTAGAAATAAATTGTGACCATATCACTGAACCTGCAGGGCCAGATGAAATATCAATATTCATTCTAATTTTAGGAACGATATCTTGTGTTTTAAACTTTAAGTGAGTGGGGACTTCAACTTTTGAAAGTGTGGGATATTTAAAAATAAAATCTTTAATATCTTGCACATGAACTTCCTCTTTTTTAAAGGTTGTTCTACCTAACTTAAATTCTTCTACTAGCGGAGCAAGTCCACGGTAGTCAATCTTATAGACTTTACCATCATAAATACCTAGCGGCATATTTCTAATGATAGTCATTTCGTTTAATTCAATATTCGTTGTATTTAATTTAAAAAAGGGGATAAAGGACCAGTTCTTTTTATCATCAAGTCTATTATGGCAAATGAGTTTTTCATTTATCACATATTCTAATTTATTAGCGAATTCATCCACAAGTTGGTATTTGCAAATCATGGGAAGAAGTAAGTCTAAACTTTCCAGTGGTATTTCACAAAAAGAGTTCTTCCCGCGAACTTTCTTTCTTTGCCAATATGTTTGCCCTTGAAGAGTGGATAAGCGCCTAAGTATTTCAATAATTGCCCGATCTTCTATATTCAAGTCTTCAACAATTTTATCGGTAATTTGAATAGACTTTTCATTAATGAGAAAATCAATCCTCAAGAGATGACTTTGCATTTCCAAGTTCTTATTAAGTTTAAAACTTAGATTTTTTTCTTTCTCTTCCACAACACTTGAAGTAACTTCATCCCGCAATTTTTGTTTATTGAGGGCATTATCTAAATTAACAAAGTGATCAATATTTCTTTTAAAAATATCTTCGTTTGTTCTCTCTTCAATGGTGCTAATAAAATCAATCTTGGATAGGCTTAGGGCCTCTGTGGGAAATTGCTCCGCATTAGCCCCGAGAATTGTTGCCCATAGGTGAGCACAACGGTCGGTCAATTTGTACTCATTACAATCACAATAGGACTTTATGGCCAAGAATGATTTTACTTGGACCCAGTCGAGAGTGACATTTTGTATTCTTGGCTTAAGTGTATAGGCCTTCAGACTTTGTTGATGAGAATGGAAAATCCTAAGAGCATTTCCTTCAAATAAGGACTGTCCGCGTTTTTTTTGATCTTCATCAAAGTAATGTGCACATTTATTAGAAAAATCCACAAGATTTGGTATCATAGTAAAGTTAATTAGTCTTATCTTTTAGTTTGAGGAACGTATGACAAATAAATTACCTGACGGGGAGCTGTCATTAAGAACACTTGCAATGCCTGGAGATACCAATCCAAATGGTGACATTTTCGGTGGTTGGCTTATGTCACAAATGGATATAGCTGGAAGTATCTTTGCTATGAAGCAGTGCGGCGACAAAGTCGTCACTGTGGCGGTGAATTCCATGGTTTTTCACTCCCCAGTGAATGTGGGAGATATTGTCTGTTGTTACGCTGAGTGTACTCGCGAGGGGAACACTTCTATGACAATTAAGATTGAAGTTTTCGTAGTGAAGAGATTTCAACAAGAGAGAACTAAAGTTACTGAAGGTGTGTTCACTTATGTACGAGTAGATGATAACGGAAGACCTAAACCTTTAAAAGCTGAGAGGACAATGTGAATATAATTGAAGCTAATGGTATTACTAAGAAGTATGGACGGCATATGGCGCTAGATGATGTGAGTCTTACTATTGAAAAAGGCTCAGTCTTCGCATTACTTGGTCCCAATGGAGCAGGAAAGACGACTTTCGTGAAATCTCTACTAGGTTTGGTGAGACTTAATAAGGGAGAGTTATCCCTTAATGGTACAAGTGTTACAGAAGCTACCAGCAGAGAAGGAGTAGGTTATCTGCCTGAGAAGTTTTCCTTTTATCCTTATTATACAGTTTATGGATGTGTGGCCTTTTTTGGAAAGATGAATGGAATTTCAGGAGCTGACTTACATGAGAAAGTGGAAGAAGCGTTAGCTAAAACTGGAGTTCTAGAATTAAAAGATAAGAAGATAAATGCGATTTCCAAAGGACAACTCCAAAGAACTGGAATTGCAACTTTACTCGTAGGTGATAGTGAACTACTTATTTTAGATGAGCCTTTTTCTGGACTGGACCCACTCGGAATAAAAGAATTAAAGGATTTGATTCAATCTCTTGCAAAAGAAGAAAATAAAACAATCTTTATTAATTCACATATCCTCTCTGAAATGGAAAAAATGTGTAAGACTATGGCCATTTTAAATAAAGGAAAAATCGTTGTGAAGGGTGAAATACAGTCTCTTCTAAAAGGAGTTAGTCTAGAAGATTACTTCTATAAACTAATTAAGGGGGATGCATGAATCTATTAAAAACTAAAGCTCTCTTGCACAATACTATAACTAAAGAATATAGAAATAAGGCGTTGCTCTTCTTACTTATTTTCTCTTTGGGTGTCATTACTCTAGCAAATGCTCTTGTAAACTTTATTTCAGAGACATTCTTAGTTAATAATCCTCAGGCAGCGATCTTAGGAGATAAGAGTTTCTTTGTCATGTTTATGGTGATTACTTTTTTAACAACACTTATTTCAGTAATCCTAGGAACAAGTTGTATTAAATCTGATTTTGAATCTTCTTCTATTGGTCAAATTCTTGCTTTTCCTATTCAGAGAGTTGAATACTTGGGAGCTCGTATCATAGGAGCGTGGATTACATCAATAATGTTCTTCATTATTTCTATTGGTTATACAGCATTTCTTTTTTCTTTAAGCACCAAAGCAAGTTTTATTTCAGGCCCTGTTATTCTTGCGATTCTTACGGCCAGTGCAAACCTTTTAACGACAATTACTATTGCTGCCATATTGTCTCTGTACCTACCTAAACTATTTGCTTTTATATTTACTTTTGCAATAAGAATCTTAATAGGTTCATCTAATGCTTACTTTGCAAAGGATAGTTTTTCAGAAATTTTTCAGGATATGTCAGTTTTAAAATTCTTTGGAGCGATGATTCATTTCTTCTTCCCAAGAATGCAACCCATGGAGGTCTTTACAAAAGAGCTCCTAGAAGGAAAGAGTGTAGGCCTAGATAATATTGCTCTCTTTGGTCAGTATTTTGTGACTTACATAATTCTCTTTTCACTATTATCTCTATTCTTCTCTCGAAAAGAAATTTAATCAGAATTATATTCCCGGTCTAAAATGGCCGGGACTTAATCTCTTTGCATACTACTGATTATCTAAAACAATTAAGACTCTATTTTTCTTATTTCTATTTAAAGATTTTGCCGTAAAGGTCACTTTCTTAATGTGTCTATTTTCTAACTTCCAAAAGAGGGGAGAATTACTTTTAGGAATATGGTTTAATTTGAAGAATCTTCCATTTGAAAACTCAAGAGAAAGCTCAATAAGTTCAACATTTCCTACAGTATCAATTTTAAGGGACTTAATATTCTTGGCGCGAATAGAAAAGCTTCTGGTGATATTAACATTTGGTTGTTCAAAAATAGATTCAAGCTTGTATGGCCTATGAACCATAGCTTGGCTATTTTGCGACAGCGTCACAAGTAGAACTATTAAATATAGATAATTAATCTTTGGCACAATACTCTCTTTATAAATTCCAAGAGGTTTAAAGCAAGTTTTATGCCATGAGTAGATTTAATAATTACAGTCACTAGACGCGTAGCGTTTATGGTGCATAAGTACTCCACGGACTATTTGACACCAAGTTTTACTTCTTTTCGATGTCAATATTCCACTGCCTAGAAGTGGGAGGAACACTTTCTATATTAAAATCTATACGTCCAAGTTCTTTATCATTTTCTGTCAATATCTTTGCTCTCCAAAGACCACTTGTGTAGTTTTTCTTGTAAGCGTAGGCCCTATACCCCCAAGAGTTTCCACCTTGGATAGACATTCTTATTTTGTCGCTAACTTTCCAGGAATGTTCCCACTTCTCCCATTGAATATATATATTACTCTCAAGACCTACGGGGGCAAAAATCCTAGCAAAAACGTATATGGAATCTCCTGGTTGTGCCTGAAAGTTTTGATCACCTTGTGACCAAAATTTATATTTTGGAGTTTCATAGTAGAGAAGGTATTTTCCCTCAGACTTCTCTATCTTATGATAGATACCAATCTTTTTAACACTCAGAGGAACTGGGGGGATGAGGTTTGAAAAATATCCGATAAAGAAAAAAAGTGCCAAAATAGTAGAGATAATTGTTGTGGGCTTTTCTAATTTATGACCAATTTTTTTAAATAATATGGGCAAGAGTAAACTTGAAGCTATCGTTGAGATAATAAAAGTAAAACTTCCGTAAGTTCCAAAGATCACCGGAATGTAAATAATAAAGAACGAAGTTAGACAAAATTGTATGAGTGCCAGCTTAGCTACGTAACCAATTTGTTGAAATTTTGGTGCCTCATTTATGATGAGTAAGATCAGTACAATTGAGATAAAGAAAAATGACTGAGATATAGAACTACTCTTTATAAAGAAAATGGCAAATGCGCTAAGCAGTCCACCTGCTAGGAAATGGAATAAATCAAGTTTATACTCATCTAAGAATTTAAGTCTGGTATGTGAGATTTTTTTCTCTAGAGTAAGAAAAGTATAAATTAAAAGAATAAGATAAATGAAGTGACCAATGAAGTTAGATGTTTCATCTATCCTTCCTAGAGTGAGAATATCAAAGATAAATCCCAATATAAAGAAGATGGTTGTTAATAATGTTGGGTGAGACTTATGTAGCTCTTTACTCAAGGATATAATTTTCATAGTTAACATTATAATATAAAAATTAATTGAAATAGATTATTTTAGGGACCAAATCTATATTATAATGAATATATGTTGAAAATATTGTTAGTAGAGTTAGATGAGCGGGTTTTAAGTCTTTTAAAAGAAGGCTTAAGTAGTGAATTTGACTCAACAGTTCATTGTGTCAGTGGCCTAGAAAAAGTGAAAGACCTTTTAAGCGCAGTAGAATTTGATTTAATCATTGTTCGCAATAAGTTCTTAAAGGATGACGTCACAATTGAAGCTGCCAAGGGAGTTATGAACACTCTCTATGATCTAAGGAAGTCAGTTCCGGTGATAGTTCTTGGAGAGTTTGATTTTCCATATGGAACTTACGAAGTCCTTCCGGACCGCTTTAGAATTGAAGAATTGTATCGTTTAATTATCAAAGTTCTTAATATTTCTGAAGCTGAATTAAAACAATTAAAACTTCCTGAGTTTGTAGGGATGGCCATAGAGAATTTTACCTTTATGGAGAATACTTGTTGTGACATTTATATAAAGCTTGACTCCAAAGAGGGTGAGAAATATTTAAAGAGAATTAATAAGTTTGATTCAATTGATCGAGATGTCATATTGAAATATAAAAATAATCATGTTCACTTTTTCTATGTTAAAAAGAATGAGCATACAAATTTATTAAATCATCTACTTCAACACTCCTTAGAAAAAATTGTACAAATTTCAAAAAGTGCTATTGCCATTCATGAAATTCACTCTGAAAACTATGGTATAAGTCAAAATCTTATTGAAGCTGTTGGTATTACCCCACATACCATTCGATTGGCGAATGCCGCAATTGGTGTCATGAGAAAATCGATTGAAGGACATGGGGAAATTTCTGAACTATTAGAACAATTGTTAGCTAATAAAACGAGTTACGCTTATAAGAGAAATTATCTTATTTCGGCCCTAGTTCATGAGTTGACGCCACACTTAAATTGGGGAACTGGAGAGCAACTAGAGGCGCAGAATGAAAAGATGACCTTTTTAAGTTTTTTTCACGATATATATTTAAGAGAAGAGAGTCATCTCAAAATATTTTCTAATGAAGAAGCTAAGGACTTGGATATTCAGTCCAGTGAGCTTGTGCTTAATCATGCAAATAAAGCTGCTGTTTTAATCCAATCATTTCCCCATTCTCCCTCTGATGTCGATATTTTTATTAAGCAGCATCATGGGACAGTGAAAGGGGTAGGGTTTCCTGATTTTTATTCCGCTAGTATTTCACCCATGGTCATAGTCTTTATTGTTATAGAAAAGTATACATATTATATTTTAGAAATGACTCCCGAAAAATTAAAAAATGAAAATGTAAAAGAGATTATTTTTAATCAACTCTATGATGACTTTCATCAACCAAGTTATAGAAAGATAGTAGATATTTTCAAAAAATTAAAATTTCTTTAAAACATTCCTTATTCATTTCATAAATTTAATTGTAATATGTCTAAAATATTAAAGGAGCTTAATTTGTTAGGTGAAACTATTATTCTTGGTCATCGTGGTGCAGGTGGTGAAAAACCTGAAAATACCCTCATGGGCTTTCGTTACGCTTTAGAGCTAGGAGTGAAGGCGATTGAATTAGATATCCACTTAAGTCTAGATGGTCGTATGATGGTCATTCACGATGATACTGTAGATAGAACGACTAATGGCACTGGATCTGTAAAAGAAATAAATAGTGATGAGTTAAGAAGTCTTGATGCAGGATTTGGCGAAACCATTCCTTTTCTTGAAGAGGTCTTAGACTTATATGAGGAATTTAATTTTACTCTATTTATTGAAATCAAATCTTTTGGATGTGAAAAACTGCTTGTAGAATTAATCAAGGGCCGAGAACTCTATCAAAAGGTTGTAACTATTTCTTTTAATCATAGAATTGTAAAAAAAGTAAAAGAACTTGATGGAAAAATGAAAACTGCTTGTCTCATTTATGGTTTACCCGTTAATGCTGTTGATATCATTGAAAGTGCCAAAGCTGATGGACTATCTATATCTGTATCGACTGTTGATCAAGCTTTAGTCAATCTCTGTCATCATCATGACTATAAAGTAGCAGTATGGAATGTTAATGAAAAAGAAAAATTAGCTCATTTTCTCAAGATGGGAGTTGATTATATAGGGACAGATTTCCCATCAAAAGTTCAATTGGACTAAACTCAAATAGATGAGCGAAGAAAGCTAGGGTATCAATGAGGGACCCTAGTAGTTATAGATTACCTGTGACTAAATTGATTTGTAATTTTCCCTAGAACAAGGTCAAGAGAGCTATAGAGGCTATCTGAATTGGCCTTGGCTAGATAATTTTTCTTTCCATCCTGTATTTTTAATTCTGCAACTTGATCTTTGTTATCAACCCAACATACCCAAGTTAATTTTGCTTCGGGACTTAGGTGTTTTTTCAACTTCTTAGACTTTTCATTAATTTTGAGATCTAGGGCCTCTGTATGGTCCATATTTCTAAAAGAGATTGTACATTTCATTATAATCACCCTCCTATGGTTGTTCCTTAATAATAGCATTTAATAATGTGAATAATGACTTAAGATAGCAAAAGATAGGTTTTATGAGAGAAAGCAAAGTTGTAATTACTGAAAAAACAAACAAAATAAATCTGTTTTTTTGCAAGTTAGATTTAATTATCTTAATATTAGAAAGTTATTTTGCCTATTAGAGTACAATTAAAATTATCTTAGAGAAAAAATGTCCAAAAAAAATTAAGCCAAAAAAAATGATACAATCATCATAAGTGTTAAAAACCAATGAATTAGGTCTCCATAAGATCTGTGGTGTACTGTTTTCTAGAATGATTCCATACAAGGGTTTCGGTTTAGCACTGTGTGTGTGTGTGTAAAGAAAATATAGTTATAAAGATTATTATAAAACTGTAAATATTGAGATAAGAGGTATCAAATGTCTGAAATTAGAAAAGTATGTATTATCGATGGGGCAAGAATTCCTTTTTGTAGAAGCGGTTCAAGTTATATGGGCTTATCCAATAAGCAACTGATGAGCACTGCTCTTAAGGCCTTAGTTCAAAAGTTATCACTAACAGGAAAATCAGTAGGGGAAGTCTCCCTCGGTGCGGTTTCTAAACATGCTGCAGACTTTTCTCTGGCGAGAGAGTGTGTTATCGAAGCTGGACTCTCATTTGATACTCCAGCCTTTGATGTGCAAAAAGCCTGTGGAACTTCCTTAGAAGCTGCAATCCTACTGGGGAATAAAATTGCTTTGAATCAAATAGATTGTGCCATAGCTGGTGGGGTAGATACAAATAGTGATGTACCTATTGAGTTTCAAAAATCATTTTCTGATCGTTTACTAAGACTTAATGGAGCGAGAAGTTTTTCTCAAAAGCTAATGGCGTTTAAAGGATTTAGTCCAAAGGAATTAGTTCCTAAATTACCTGCCGTTAAAGAAGCCAGAACAGGAAAGTCCATGGGACAAAGTTGTGAAGACATGGCAAAGAGATGGAAAATCTCAAGACATGAGCAAGATCAATTATCATTTAATTCCCATCAAAATGCAGAAGCTGCTTATGCTGAGGGTTTCTACGATGACCTCGTGACTGAATGTAATGGTGTTAAGAAGGATAATATTGTTAGGGCCTCAACAACTCTTGATAAATTGGGAAAGCTGAGAACAGCTTTTGATAAGTCCGATACTGGAACACTGACTGCTGGAAATAGTTCTCCACTTTCAGATGGTGCCTCATGTGTTTTTCTATGTAGTGAAGAATACGCCAAGGAGAATAATTTAGAAGTTATGGCCTATCTGACTTATTCTCAATCTGCTGCTGTTAATTACATTGATGATGAAGGTCTCCTTATGGCCCCTGCATATGCAGTTCCAAAACTTCTTAAAAGAGCAGGAATTACTTTACAAGATTTTGATTTCTATGAAATTCATGAAGCTTTTGCTGCGCAAGTTCTTTGTACTATGAAGTCATGGGAAGATGAGAAATTTTGCAAAGAGAAACTAGGGCTTGATAAGAGCCTTGGATCAATTGATAGAAGTAAGTTAAATATAAAAGGTGGAAGCGTGGCCCTTGGTCACCCGTTTGCCGCAACAGGATCTAGAATCATTACTTCTCTGGCTAAGATGATACATCAAAAGGGAAGTGGGCGAGGTCTCATTTCTATATGTACTGCCGGGGGAATGGGTGTGACGGCAATTATCGAAAAATAATATGTTAGATGATTCACAAGAAGACTTTACATTAATTGACACGGAAGATTTCTATGCTCCTTTGGAAGCTTTAAATCTTCCTGTTGCCAAGGTTATTCCAAGGACGACAACTATTGCTGAGGTCTTAAGTATTCTAAGAAAGAATGGCTACGGCTCATTGATTATTGGGGAAACTCAAGTGGAAGGAATAGTAACGGAGAGAGATTTTCTGTTTAAGGTTTCTTCAAACTTTGAGCAAATGAAAGATCAAAGTGTAGAAACTATCATGACGCCCAATCCTTTTACACTTAAAGAATCCAGCACTATTTATGATGCTATTCAATTAATGAGTTCAAGAGAATTTCGCCATATTCCCATCATCTGTGACTCGCAAATAAAGGTGATCTCTGTAAGTGATTTAATATCTTATACTTTGAATTATTTTAAAGAAGATCTTCTCGCTTACGGAACTAAAGTCGACTGGGCTAAGAATGGAGTTTACTTGCAAGATCATGCACATTATTCAGATGAGACTGCAGTTACGGGAAAAATAAGTACAAGAGTTTTCGACACCCCTCTTCGAAAAATAATGTTCAAAGAGGCCCTCTACTGCGACATGGATAAGACATTAGATGAAGTTGTAGATTTAATGAAAAAAAATAAATCTGGAAATATCATTTTCTTAGCCTATGAGACTGAGCTTAAAGGGATTCTAACTGAGAGAGATATCTTAAAGAATGCCTACGGAGAAGTTGATTTTTCAACTACACTTGGTATGGAGTATATGACGGAAAATCCCCATAAACTACTAGAGCAAGATTTAATAGCCATCGCCGTTAATAATATGTCTAAATACAAGTATAGAAGTGTCATTGTTGCCAATCAGGCAGGATTTCCTGTTTCAGTGGTATCTATCTTAGAAATATTGAAATTCATTTCCTCTCAAATTTAAGTTTCTAAAGATTTTCTATAGAGAGCCGAAAAACTAGTATGGAAATATTGGATATCTTCTTTCATTTAACTTTTTCTTTTCTACTTGTTAGCTCTATCATGAGAATGTCAAAGCTTGCTAGGGCGTGCCAAATAGGTGTGCTGTTTAGTTTAGGAAGTTATTTCTCTATGAAGTCATCTAGCCAAATACAATGGCAGTTATGGTCCGTCGCAATTATCTTCCTTCATATGGTTTTATGGAATAAGAGGGGAATGGTCGAAAAATCTGATTTTGATGAGTACGAACTCAAGATTTGGGATCAATGGTTTAGCGAGTTAGACGAGTTTGAGTTTAAGAAAATGATGAAATTTTCTCAGTGGGAAGAATTCACTAGAAGTGGCTTTATGAATATCGAAAATAATCAATTTATTCTAATTTGGAATGAATCTCCTATTTGGAGAGAGTATCATTTAGGTGAAAAACTCTCTTTTGAAAAAAACTCTCTATTCTTTACAATGGATGCCAATCTTATGCAGGATGAAGCTTCCTTATTCCATCTAAAAGTTTCAAAGATCATTCTTGATCAAAACAGTTTAAGGTCTGCCGCTTAAGGCATTATAAATATTTCCTATTGAAGACATCTTATAATTGAGTAATATACTAAGTAGAGTAAGACTTAGGAAAATACAGTTATGATTCAACTTGAATGGGAAAGAGATATATCTACTATTAGAGAGACCATTATTAGAGGTTGTGAAAACTTTGATAATGTTCTTCTATGGCAAAATATAGCTGGTCAGCGAGTTTTGATTCCCTGCTTAATGACAACATTCATGCCTCTAGATAATAGAGTAGTTTTTAGTTTCAATAACTCATCTCATTTAAAAAAATTCGATCCAAGTCAAATTGTGTACGGAAGATGTAATGAAAGGTCCTTAATATTTAAAAGTGATACTTTTACAATGAGCAGTAATGAATTATCCATACCTTTACCTTCTGAAGTTCGTGTCTTAGAAAATAGAAAATTTAAAAGAAATAGTTTTGGTGTCAATTCTATTATTTATTCAACTATTGAAAAATTTGAAATAGACCTACTTGGAAAGAAGAGATTCAACTTAAGGCTCTATGATATTAGTCAAAGTGGAGCTTCGTTTGTAGTGAAAACTAATGAAAAGAAGCTCTTCACGGTAGGTGAGTCTTTAAAGATATATTCCTTTGACCAATTTGAGATGAAAGAGGCATTAGAGTGTGAGGTCTTTCACTCAAGTGATATTACGCAAAGAAATGAAACATCTAGTTTCAGTTTTAGAAAGATTGGAGTGAAGTTTGATTTTCATCTTCAAAAAAAGATCTACCTTTCGATTCTTGAGCGAATAATAAACGGAAAATCAGTTTAAAACCAACCTAACTCAGCCCATTTAATTGGAATACATGGTAAACTTTAGTAATGAATATTGATCCAGTATCAAAAAATCTTAGTTTTTCTTTTTTAAACTCTAGTCAGTATAGATTAGAGGCCTTATCAGTTTTAAAGTCATTATTTAATTATGAAAAATTTTTAGGAGATCAAGAGAAAATCATCAATGAAGCTCTAGAGGGTAGGGATAGTTTAGTCATCATGCCTCCTTCGGAAACAAGAGCGATCAGTTATCTTATTCCATCCCTTGTTAGAAAAGGTCTGGGAGTGGTTATTTCTCCTTCAGCTTCTTTTACGAGAGATAAAGTCTATTCTCTTTTGAGAATAGGTTTAAGGGCCATAAGTATTAATAGATCACTTTCTAAATCTGAAAGAGAAGATATAGACAAGAAAATATTAAATGCTGAGTATGATATCCTTTTTATTGATCCTGATAGTTTATTTGAAAATGATACAATACATATATTAAAGAAAGTTGAATTATCTTTAATTACTATTAGTGAAGCACACCGTGTCTCGAAGTGGAAAGCTGGGTATCTTAAAAAGTATTCTAAGCTTTCCATCTTAGCTGATATTTTTCCTCATGTTCCAAGAATTGCCATGGCCACAACTGGAAATTTAGAATCAAGAGAATTTATAAAATCAGAACTGGCCTTAAATAAGGCGAGGGTTTTCGTAAACTCAATCGATCGAACAAATATTACATATGAAATTGAATTAAAAAATGACCACCAAGAAACACAATTACTAAATTTCTTAGAAAGATTTGATATTACAGATTCAGGCCTCATCTTTTGCCAATCAGAGCAAAAGGTACAAGAAATCACAAAGTGGTTATTAGGATTGGGATTTAATGTTGTCTCTTACTTATCTGGAGAGGAGACGAGAGATAGAGAGAATTCACATGAATCTTTCTTATCTACCGAAGGAATGATTCTTGTTCTCTTATCTGGGCATGAAATAAGTGTTAGTAAAAGAGATATTCGTTTTGTGGCTCATGTGGATCTTCCTAAGAGTATTGATTCTTATTATCATGAGAGTGCTCTTGCTGGGATTGATGGAGAAGAATCTCACTCTTGGTTAATGTATAATATGCAAGATGCGTTGGTATTTAAACATCTCATAAGAAAAAGTTCAAAGAACCTCGAACATAGAAAAATTGAAGAACATCACGTGGACCTCATGCTTGGCCTATGTGAGACAACTCGTTGTCGAAGAGAAGTTATTTTAAAATTCCTGGATGTGGAATCAACTGAGTATTGTGGTCACTGTGATATATGTTTAGGAGCACTAGAAGGTAAGGAGTTGATCGACATAACCGATGAAATGGTCTTACTTTTAACCGCCATTTCTAATTGTGAACAAAGAATTACTAAGAATGAGCTTTTTAAATTTCTACTAGGAGAGGATGACTTTCCATATGGAGAGTATTCAACTTCTCCCTATTTTGGGCAAGGGTTAAGCTTAGGATTAGCCAGGTGGAAGGATGTCTTTCGTGTAGCACTGGCCTCGGGGCTTGTGAAAATAGATTTTAATGAATCTCAATTCGTACAACAAAGTATTGATAGTATAAATATTCTGCTTGGAAAAGAGAATGTCTATATGCGATCTAACCTGGCGGGAGCTAGAGGACTTAAGTAGGTGGACATTCTTTCCGCTAAATTACCTCTTATGAAATCTCTGAACAATATTACTTATGTATTGGAGAAGTAATTTCACTTATTTACATGAGTGAAAAGCTCTACTTCTCGAAAATCCATTATGACTTTGAGCAAAACAAAAAAAATAAGAAGAGTGTTTTTATCATAATTAAAAAAGTATATAATATTCTTGTATGATTAGGCTCCTAAGACTTAGCTTCTTATTCTCTATTCTGATTCTCACCAGTTCCTGCGCTATATTTAACGCTGGAACAGTTCACGTGAAGTACACAAGTGCCGAGGCCACAATTGAGGGAAACCGATATGAAATAAAGGATCGCTTGGCAAACGTTTCAGCTTCAATTAGACAAGTTGATCATCCTAAGAAACATGGAAAATGGGATTTGGGGATGAAAATCTCTCCAAGTATCCATCTTGACCGTCTGGTCTTTCAGACGGGTCACAGCATGCCTGACGCCTCTGGAACCTATCTTAGGCTGCCTGACTTAAAGTACGAACGTTTGGCAGGACTGGCAAATTTAAGATTTACTGCCTTTACACCCATTGGGCAATTCTTAATAACAGGAGGATTCGGTGGAGCTATCTACACATTAGACGATGGACAAGGTCTAAATACTACTAAGACGAGGGAAGTTCGTAAATTGGAATTTGCCTACTTAGGTTTTCTCACCAAAAGAATTTTTATTCTCATGGGTCCAAGATATTATAAGAGTGGTTTTGAGCAATACACGTTTGCCTTTAGGCTAGGTTACTTTTGGGGAGACTTTTAAAGGTTTAAAATTTTATCGATGAGTTTCGGTAATTCTTCTGAAGCTTTCCCACTAATTAAATAATCAAAATTATGTGACACCTGTGTGACTTCTTTATTCACTTCTATTGTCACACAATGTGAATTTTCCTTTGCAAGGTTTACAAACATGGCCGCTGGATAGACTTCTCCAGAAGTACCAATAGATATGAAGAGATCGCAGCTCGAAAGGAGGTCTTCAATTTCTTTCATGTGGAAAGGTCTTTCACCAAACCAGACAATATTAGGTCTCAGATTTCCTGCTTGTAGACAGCAGGGGCAATTCGTTCTTTCATCAAAAGGTTCTTTTGTAGAAAAAACTTTTCCTGATTTTACACAACGCATTTGCAGAAGTTCTCCATGCATATGTAAAATATTTTTGAAACCACTTCGTTCATGAAGATCATCAACGTTCTGAGTAACAAGGCTTACTCGACCTTTAAAGAGATCTTGTAATCTAGAAAGAGATATGTGGCCCAGGTTAGGGGAGACTTCAACACTTAGTAATTGTTTTCTTCTTAAATTATAAAACTCGTAGACGACCTCTGGATTTCTCTCAAAACCTCCAGGTGAGGCGACTTCCATTATGTCATGATTTTCCCAAAGACCATTTTGATCGCGAAAAGTTCTAATTCCTGACTCAGCAGAAATTCCCGCACCTGTTAAAATAACTATTTCTTTGATAGATTTTGGTATAATCATTTAAATAATTTAGCAAAATATTACAAAGTAATCGAGTGATAATGGAAGAAGATTCAAATAATATAAAGAAAATTAAATTTGCTCGCTTTATGGCCTATAGAAGCGGAACGACTTTTAATGTGATTTTCAACCTCTTCTTCTTCTTACTTTATTTAAATGTACTGGTCTATATTCAAAATGGAGCTCTCTCCTTAATTGAGTTTATATTAAAAACTAGTGCAGCGGTCATCATGGCGACCATAACAACCTTTCTGCTTAAGAGCTTTAAGCTCCATTTGAATAGAAGAGGAGTTTATCTCTTCTCGTTTACGACACTGCTACTTTTGATAGCATTTATAAGATACCTCTTAAATTTATAGTCTTGATACTGACGACACTAACTGGGCGCCAGTGATCTCTTTTCAAATTTTTTAAGGATTTATTCGTTGTACACGAACAAATTAAAAGTAGTGTAGTTAGTAGTAGAATCTTCTTCATGAATCTCTCCTTGTTTGGCATCTTGCCTTAGTACTATCTATGCCAATACTGGGCCAATTTTTTTAAGAGATTTTAATGACTTAAGCTGTCTCAAAATGACACTGTGTACATAACGCACCTCTGGAGTGATGAATTTCTAATTATTTATTTGACGAAAAGAATTAACTGACTAAACTCTACACCTTCTCGCATAGAAAGATCTCAAGTGTCGTAAACATTTGATTTATTTCAATTCGTTAGCTTGTTTTAAGGGATAGATGAAAAGTTCAAGGCCTAGGGCCACAAAGATATTCAAAGAGACTGTAAAGAGCAGAAAGATTGATGATCGGCAATTGGATCTCTTAAGTTTTGTATCATCTGAAACAATATCTCTGAGTAGAAGTTCGAATGTAAGGAATATTCGTTCTGCTAAATCCCCGCGAGCGGTGGTTAGAGCTAGAAAAAATTTCTTACCAATCAATATAGATAGATCTAAGAATTTTATGAATTTCATCTGTGGAGAGTCTAATATAAGTGCCTACAGAGCACTTAAGATTGTCGCAGCAAACCCAGGTAGTAAATATCCTGTCGTTTATATAAACTCTCTTAGTGGACTAGGAAAGAGTCACTTACTCTACGCTTGTGCTAATTCAATATTTCTCAATAGCGATGAAAAAATTCTCTATTTTCACGGAAAAGATTTTGTCTATAATTTCGAATCAAATGATAAAGATCTTAAAAAGATTTCAACAATTATCATTGATGACCTAGATGAGCTCACCCAGGATGTTGGACTTCAGAGTAGGTTTTGTCGGAACTTCGATTTATTAAAAAGAAACAAAATTCAGATTATAATGGCCGGTTCAATTCTTCCAAAGAATATGAAGATGGCCAGTCCCAATTTTGCGACAAGGATCTCTGGGGCACTCGTTGAGAAAGTTCATAAAATTGATCGTGCTTTAGCTTTTAAAATTCTCAATAAACTAGTTGAAGAACATAATTTTGATCTATCTCTTGAAGTCAAAGATCTACTCGCTGACTGCTTTCATTATCATGTTTATGGTTTGGAGAGTGCTCTTTTAAAACTTAAGAGTTTCAGTGAAGCTTTTGATAAGAAGATAACCATAAAAGTTGCCTTGAAAGAGTTGAAAATTTTAGGCCCAGTATTGGATAGAGATATCAATTCTAAAAAAATCATAAATAGAGTTTGTAGCTACTATAAAATAGATATTGAAGATTTATTCTCTAGAAGCAGAAAGAAAGAATTTTCCTTTCCTAGGCACGTCTGTATGTACATTTTAAAAGAGAGAAATGGTTTCAGCCTTTCTAGGATTGCAACACTCTTTAATAGAGATCATACCTCTGTTCTCTATGGCGTTAATAAAATCCTTGCTGAAACTCAGAGAGATGAATCTATTAAGAAAATCATCCATGCGCTTGTTTAATTAACTCACAGAAGTTTCTCTCCTGTGAGTTCAAAATCTCAATTGTTAAATTTTAGATTTCTCAGAGAGAAAGTTAAGTGGTTGTTTAACATCAACAACTCCACCACCTTTTGGTTTTGGAAATGGAATCATTCTTAAAACGCCACTCATACAATCTACACCTTGTTTAGAAAACTTATTGGACTTCGTTTTAATTTTAACTCTATAGGCTCCACCAGACTTATTAATTCTAAATAGTAGATCCATAACTCCTTTAGCATGCTCATTTCTATACTCTAACTCTTGCTGATAACAGTGTTTGAACTGAGGGAGGTATTCTCTTAAGATTTTTCTTAGAAGCTCAGGATCCATAGAGCCCATAACCACTGCTTTTTGATCTGTATAAGTTGTATCAATCCCAGATTTACTAGCAAGTCCCTTTGAACCCGAGGAAGTGTCAAAACTTCCTTTAAAGTCCTGTCCTAGTCCTGTGACAGAATTATTCGCTGAAGCTTTGATATTGTTAGCGGTTGCACTCTTGGCCGTGGCACCAGTCATGGCTGAATTTCTACTATTCTTTTTAATGGCCTGGGCCGATTTTGATCCCGAATTACCAAAGAAAGAGGCCATAGATTTATTCATTTTAAACTTATAAGAATTCATTTTGCGTTTAGCTTTTGTCGCCTTTGATTTTGCAGCGGGAGTCGCTTGTTTTGCTACCTTTTTCTTAGCAGGAGACTTCTTCGATTTACTCTTTACGTCGCTCTTTTTAGCAAATTGGGGTTTCTTATCATCTTGTTTTTGTTTTTTGACTCCAGTATCTACATCTACCTTACTTACACTTGAAGCAGTCTTAGTATTGTTCTTTGTTTTTGCCTTTACTGCTGGTCTGTAAATAATAGCAACTTTCTTTTCTTCTTCATTTTCAGGTAGATCTACAAAGAGTAAAAGAAGCATTAGGCTCATGAGCACAGAGAAAACTTTTGCAGTTTGTTTTTTGAATTCTCTATCTCTTCCAAAGAAAGGGGCCATTCTTAATGCAGGAGGAGCATCAGTGACTTTTACAATGATTTCAACAGTTTTCATATTGTAAGAGACCACTTCATTTTCTAATAGATTGTGTCCATTCTCTAAGAACTTTGAAGTTCCCAATGATTTAAACTCATGTCCTTTTAATGGCATTAATTCTAGGGAAGAATCAGAAATATTTATAAAGGGAACGTTATCCTCTGACTCAAAGCTATGAATTAAAACTGTATTCTTCTTTCTCTGATGGGCGGAAGCTCTGATTTGACCATTTTTAAGAGGAAAGTAGTCTACAGAGAGGATTGTACCCATTGATAACACTGTTACTTGAACAGCTTTACTATCGTTCTTTCTGGCAATGGGAATGAAGTCAGTTTGTTCCTCTATATCTATAAATGACTTAGTATCTACATCTGCAAGAAGATTATCTTGTTCACTAGGTATAAATTGATCTTCATCAAAAGTGATATCACAATATTCTCCATCAATAATGACAAGACCAGGAACAGGAGGTAGAACCGGGGTAGGTGTTTGTAGCTCCTGTTCCTGGAATTGTTGAATATCCTTATCCTCATCTTCAATGATCGCTTCATTCCGTTGAAGTTCTTGCATTATTTCATCAACACTAAATATTTGATCTGCAAACTGAATATTGTCTCCGGGGTAGAAACATCCAGTTTCAATTCTTTCTGAATTAATAAAAGTACCATTATTGCTATCTAGATCAATAATCTTAGCGCCTCCATCATCATTTAAAATGAGTATGGCATGATAAGAAGATATTTTTTTATCATCAATGACAATGTCACACTTAGGGCCAGAACCTAGGAGTAACTTCTTCTTAGAAAGCGTAAAGTCTAGGTCGTGACCGACTAACTTTAAATAGTTTATTTCTTTAGTTTTTGACAACAACACTTCTTACCCCTTTATTTTTCTTTTCGATCTCTTGAAGTCTTTTCAATTCTTGATCAATCTTTGAATTTAAAATATTGGAAGCTTGAATAATTTCTTTGATGACTGTAGGTCTTTGTAGACCTAATGAATCTTTAGCTTTTTTAAATTGTCCTAATTCTACATAGAGAAGTGATCTGTAGAGTGAGATATCTTCTCTCTTTAAATCGTTTTGTTTAAACTTTTTTGACCATTTTAATGCAGCCTGAAGGTTTCCTTCGGCGAGTTCAATAGACATCATCGAGAAAATTAAATCCACATCACTTGTTGAATGCGTTAAGTAGCCAGCTAGTAACTGCCGCGCTTTCTTAGTTTCATTAAATTTAATATAAAGTTGAGCAAGATTGAACTTAGGAACTTTATGACTAGAAGTTAGTTTTATTGATTTACTAAGTAAAGTCTGTGCTTCCTCATAATTATGGGCCTTCATCGCCATTAACGCTCTATTGTTAAAAATAGCTGACTTTACATGTGCTGGCCCCGAAAGAGCGTAGTCATAGAAATGATTAGCTTTTAAACTATTTCCATATAGTTGGTAGCAATTTCCAATGTAGAGCCAGTATTTTGGATTATCTCTATATTTTACTAATGATTTTTGAAGATCTTTTAAACCCTTTGAATAATTTCCTCTGTAACATTGAACAAGTGAATTGATCATTATGTTTCTATTCTTAATTGATCTTAAACGTGCGTGACCAAACCTCATAAATGTTTCGTCTGAAAAAGTGTCTGCAGTAGAAAGCTGAGTGTTATTGATTCTATTCGAACCACAAGAAATTAAAACTAAAGAAAGAAAGGACAAGATTAACACTCTCATTATTCTGCTCCTTGTACATCTAGAGATAAGCTTAATAAAGATGCAGGATATCTTATTAGAACATTGGCCTTTGTAGAGTTCGACTCTTTTATATTGTGATTATCAAAAGAGAGAATAGAATTACTTCTGATAGTATTGATGGCCTGTGTATTATAATTATTTCTTTCGGTAACTATATTGTTTATAAGAGGGCTTAATTGGTCTTTAAACATACGAGCCTCTTTCTTATTAAAACCAAAAGGAGTGTAATTCTCTAGTTGTGCAAGAAATCTTCCGTACAAGCTTGCTACGAAAGCACTCACTTTGGGAGTTATCATAGGATGCTTAGAATTTTGAATAGATTTACCAGCGATTACAATTTCTTTTAGATGATTAATATTTTTTTCAATTTCTTTGTTAAAGATTTGTCCATCAAATTTAGTGGTATTAAAGTTGAAGTTAGCTTTAGAGTACTTCTTTACAAAAATCTTGTAGTTCGTAATTACTGAAGTGTTTCCAGAATGATACTTATTCATAATGTTTAACATTGTTCTTGCCTGTGAAGTATTTCCTTGACCAATAAATCTCCAATAACTTTTCTCTGCTACTTCAGTTATGAGTTTATTATTAATGAACTTTGGAAAGTTAGACTTAAACCAAAACAATCTCTTTAAATTTCCTTCAAGTGCAAAGTTAGAAGCAAAGTTTGAAATATCTTTCTTAATGTATTTCAAATCGATATTGCATTTTGATGAAACCTTTTTTAATTTTAAAATTGCTCTGTCATTGTTTTCAATAACTGAGTAAATAATAGCATTTTTAAAAAAGTTAACTTTTTGTGGATATTTCTTGTGGCAAAACTTTTTTAATGTATTGTAACTTAAAGATAGTGCTCTTCTAAAGTCCTGAGCTTGTGAATATTCAATAACCATATTGTTAATATTCTTTATTTCTTTAAATAGTTCATTTGACTTGTCTTGTTTGAATGATTTTCTCATCCAAGCCCATGAACTTTTAATATTTAAGCTCTTTAAATCTAAAATAGCGATTCTATAAGAAGATTGAGTTTTAATCTTTTGTGGATAATTTTTATTTTTAAGAATTTCTAGATATTTCCCTTTTGCTTTTTTATAATCTCCTTTAGCTATTATTTTATCAATTTCATTGAAAAGTAGATTTGCAAGTATAATTGTTGCTTTCTTAACATATTGATTTTCATAACTTAGAAAACCCTTGTTGAATTGATTAATCCAATAAGTAATTTTAGTAATATCTTTCTTCAATACGTAGTGATCAAAGACTTTTGCAAACATTCCTTTCTGTGACTCTAAATCTTGCTTAAAGTGACTATTGTAAGAAGTGATGACTTTTACTGCTTGATTGATCTTTTTGTGTTTAAAATAAATAGAATATAATTTAGGGTAGATGAGTCTTGATTTTTGATCTTTTGGCCATAGGTTTATGTGATTGCTATATACATACGATTTTAACTTATAGCTAACAGACTCATTTTCTTCTAACTTTGACAAAGTTGCTAATAGAGAATTAATAACTTTCTTTGAAAATTTATCATCCCATGGACTTTTAACTGTTTGTTTCTTTTCATTACTTAACTTGTTAAAAGCAACTTGATCGCTTTTTATATATTCTAAGGCCTTTGCATACATAGTGTAGGCCCTTCTAAATTTTTTTACAGAATAGAGTGTTTCACCTTGAAAAAATGTATAATTTTTAATTTTTTCAGGATCAAGGTTCTTAAGTAATTTGAAGTAAATTAAAACATTATCTAGTTTCTTAGCTAGCTGTTCTTCGTCTACATTCATTTGGTTTTTAGAAATTCTAACCTGAAGATAACCTACAAAAGACTTAATTCTACTTATGGAAATTTCTTTATCTTCATCGTTAATCTTCTTAAGCTTATTAAGCGCGGTTAGCTTCTTAGCAACTCGCAAATGCATTTCTTCTTTCTTAAAAGTCCTATAAAATTCCAATTGGTAATTATAATAAAGAACTAATTCTCCATATTGCTTTTTATCTTTGGCAGAGCTTACTCCAGCTAAAAGTATTTTATTAATTGCGTGATATTTTTTTGAAGATTGTGCTCTCGTTGCAAATTTCGTTAAATATTCTGCAGGTTCTTCAACATTTTTAAGATAGAATTTTGTTCCTTCTTCTAATTTATTGTTTTGTATAAAGAAGATACTAATGGCATCAAGGATTTGTGATTCAACGGTAACATATCTAGGATTTTTACTTACCTGATAAGCTTTCAGTAAATGATTCAATGCAGCCTTTTGTCTTCTTGTTTTTAAAAGACACCAACCAAAATTGTAATGATGTTTTGCATACCATTCGTCACCAGTGTTTTTTATCACATCGACGTAGTATTTAATCGCTTTCTTGTATAATTTGTCGTTGTAGTACAATTCAGCAAGTGATGTTTTAACACTATGGACAATAGGGCTATTGTTAGGTGCAACAGTGAGAGATTTTCTTAAATAGTATTTGGTTCTCTTACTGTCATTGAAATCCCTCTCGTTAAGGGCCAGTGTATAATAAATAGCTGCATTACTTCTATAATTTTTCCATTTCTTAGTAATATATCTTCCCAACTTCTCTACTTTTTTATTTAACTTCATTGATTTAATAAAGAAGTGTTTCTTCTTTAGAGATTTATTTCTATTTCTTAAGAAAATTCCATTTTCTACTTCTTTTATAATTTTTAAATTTTCAGAATAAAGTTCTAAGAGTCTATATTCAAGATTGGGTCCTCTTCTTTTTACTTTCTTGATAGATTTTATTTCTTTACCAATCATAGATAAAAGTCTCATTCTTTTGACTTTTTCTGAATTCTCTTTCGGAGCAGAAAAGGCACTAAGGGTAAATAAATGTAGGAGAACTATCACTAATTTCATCTTACTTATTACCCTGTACTATGAATTTAAATTTTGAAAAACCTGCAACAGCTGAAGTATGCATTACTTGTTGCATAAGTGAATAGGATAGCTCTTGATCCATGACAATATTTACTTGTCTCTTTGTCTGTAGTCTCTTCTCAAGAGTCTTAATATCTCCAGATGCTACATTACGAGCTTTTAACTGTTGTGTTTCTTTTTCATTTATTTTCATTAAATCTTTTAATTTCTTCTCTAAAAATACAATCGTACTTTTGCTATTTGTAATACGACCAATTTCTTTATTATCAATATAAACTACTTTATTTCTTGTCACTTGAATTGTGACAGCAGAATTTCCAAGTTTCTTACTGACTGACTCTGGAATTTCTAAGTTTCCAGTCACATCTAATTTCAAATCAGATGGATTATAACTCTTTAATAAGAACACGAGTAGTATTACAAGTATGTCTAATAAAGATGTGATATCGATATCAAGCTCTACTTTTTCTTTATTAATGACTGATCTTCTCTTTTTTCTTGTCGTCATTATTTACCCCTAAATAATAGTTTCAAAAATGATTTGATCAAATAGTGTTGTTGTCGTGACTGTCTTTCCTTTTTTGCTTTTTGCCACTAGGGGAGCAAGAGACTTTTCTATTCTTGTCACTGCATCCATAATTTTAACAATTTGTTTATATTTAACATTCTTTGTAGGACTTAAAATGATAGATCTCTCATCTATATTTTCTAATTTTATTTTAGTAAGGGCTTTCTTTAACTTCTCTAGATTGTACTCTTGTCCTATTTTTGAAATTGTTGAGCTTGTCTGCCCTTCAACACCTGTCTTGATGACAATCGTTGAAGAAGTAATTTTCAAAGTTAGGTTTAGAGGTTTTTCATCATTCTTTTCACTGTCTATAATTGATATAGCTGGTGCATCACTACCAATTTCATAAATTTCTAGAAATTGTGCACTCATTAATAAAAAGAATATAAAAATAAATACTGCATCCAGTATTGGAATAAGGTTAAGTTTTGGAATGGGTTTCTTCTTTCTTATTGGTCTCATTTTATCTACCCCGGACAATTAATTTATGCGGCCTTAGAAGTTTCTGGAACAGGAGGCATTTTCCTCTTCTTGGTACCAAGTAAATCAACCAATTTTAAAGAATATTCTTCAACTTCCGCTAAAATCTTATCACTCTTATTTGAGAGAATATTATGAACAACCATTATACTGATTGCTGAAATTAGACCTAGTGCAGTTGTATTCATCGCTTTTGAAATACCAAGGGCCAATAGTTTTGCTTTTGACGAAGGGTCTGCATTTGCAACAGCTGCAAATGATTGGATCAGTCCGTAAATTGTCCCAAGTAGACCAATTAATGTCGAAACATTGGCAACTAGTCCCAAGTAACTCATTCTCTTATCTACCTTAGGAACCACTTCTAAAATTGTAGAGTCTATAGCATCTTGTATTTGTTCTTTATCTTGGTTTGCTCTCTTTAATCCTGATTTTAAAACCATAGGAAGTAGGGCATTTGAATTTGAGCAGGATTGGATGGCCTTCTGAACATCGTTATTAAGAACGTGTTTCTTAATCATATTCATTAATGACGATCCATCAATATCGTAAGTAAAGAGAGACTTTATTCTCTCAAGGGATACAGCAATACCAAATATCCAAGTGGCGAAGATTATCCACATGAAAATACCACCTTCATCCATGAAAATAGCTAAAGTTTGTATGAATGATTGTTCGGTTACAGCTTCTACTATTTGGTTTTCCATGAATTACCCCTTATCTTAAATTTCTTATGTCTTGTTTTGATTCTTTATTAAATTCGTATCTCTCGTATAGTGGTCTTTCAAATACTTTCCTATCTCTCTCTCTTACGGAGAGGTCCCCAGGAGCTAAGATTTGACCTTTAACTTCCAAGTTTCCTAAGTCGAAACTCTCATATTTCTTGTATTCAATAATGACTTTTGGTTCGGCTGCCATTGTTGAGAATGTTAAAATAAAAAGTATTGCTAATTTCACTTTCTACCTCTTTGAAACTTTAACTGTTTGGCAATTTGATTTTAATCCGTAGGAATAGTCTCCCAACTCATCGGCCCAAAACGAACCTTCAAAATTCCAAAATTGTTGATAGATTGTTCTTTTTACATTTTCATGGCTACCTCTACTTCTAGTGGCCACTAATTCTTTATTTCTATATAGTAAATTTCTCTTTTTTGACATTACTTCTAACTTAATATTAAACATTTCGTAAGAGAACCTGTGTATGTCATTTATAAAAGTAAAAAATTGCTTTTTTACGTAGTGGTTAAGATGTTGTGTTCTCCACTTTATAGAATGTTCAACATTTCTAATAAGAAATTTTGTAAACCTTGTTTTCCTCTTTTGCTTTAAGTGCTTAAGCTCATTTTTTGCTTTCTTATAACTTACGAGATCAACACTAAACTTTATCTTTTTTCTTATTTGTGTAATAAGGTTTCTTATATAAGGGTTTATAGTCTCAGTATCTTTTAAAGAGCTAAATGCTAAGTTGATAAAGTAGGTATGCGAATCTTTATTTGCTATAATAATTTTCTTTAAATGAGTACTTCTTGATTTATAAACTTTATAGTACTGGTCAATTGTAGTTAATGTATCGTCATACAAGCAAAGTCTATAGAAACTTAAAGCATTTAAAACTTCAGCTTCAGGAAAGAAATAACTTTGTAGTAACGGAGATCTGTAAGTAACAACTAATCCAAGCGTTCTATTAAAATCTTCTATGTAGTAATTTGCCCATGCTTTTTCGATTAAAGTATATGGCCATCGGTATGAGGTCTTAGGTATTAAGTTATATGTATCTATCGCTTTTTTGTATTGTTTTTGTTTGTAGTAGAGTCTTGCCACGTGCATGATACAAGATTCATTAATGACAGAATAATATCTCTTTAATTTTTCTTTATTTGCTCTTGATTTAAATTGACCAGATATTTTAATACATTTATTAAATCTATCTTCAGATCTTGCAAGGTCATTTAGCAATTCTCTTCCAGTTCCTGCTATATAAAGCGCTTCCGGAGCAAATTTATTATTTAAAGGTATTTTTTCTGCAACCCTTACTGCTCTTTTGAATTTATTAAGTCTAAACATTTTAAGTGCATAGACTAGGTGAAGGGTAGCAGACCCATGTTTTAAAAGATCTTTGTTCTTCATTCCTGCTAGAGAATTTGTACCAGTCTTTAAGAGTAGAATTTCTAGTTTATTTTCAAAATCTCTACTAATACTTTTTGATTCGATAATATGTTCAGCAGCAAATGGTAGAGCTGAGAAATAATATTTCGATTTAAATAATTCATTAAAAATGTATATACTTTTTTTCTTTTGACTCTTCTTGAACTCTTTCTGCGCCAATTTAAAATGGGCATTAGAGCTCATAGCAATCGTCATAAGAAATATAGTTAATAAGACTCTCATCATCATTTCCTTAGAAGGTAAAACCAACTGAAATTACGAGGTCCGATGTTCCTCTCATCTTATTACTAGTGGCAGCACCATTTAATGTTGGTCCAGGTGCTTTATAAAAAGTTCTTTGAAGATCAATTCCAATGAACCAGTTCTTATTGGCATGAACTCTAAGACCTGTTTTAGCAACTCCACCTGTGTATGATTCAGTACCAAAGTTGGTAGATTCAGCAGGAACAGCTACTGTATCCTTATTTGACTCAGCATTTATTTTTGCTAGACCCAAACCAAAATTCCAATCAAAGTAGATGATTTTGTTAAAAGTATTTATCTTTCCATAAAACGGTGACCATACAGCCATTAATCCGTAAGAAGAGGTAAGTCTTCTAATGAAGGGAACGCTTTGATTAATTCGTTGTAAATTTTCATAAGCATCGTTATTTTTATTTGAATAACTATTATAAAAACCTTCAATGGCCCACTCTTCATTTAAGTAGTAACCGCCTCTAAAGTTTAAACCTTTCGTATCTTGGTATTCTCCACTTAATCCAGCCATATACCCAAGTTGTGTATAGAATGTTTTTTCTTTCTTATACAGCTTGTTTTGTAGTACATAGACTTTCTTATCAGGATCTAACCAAAGAAACTTATAAAGGTCTTTTTCGTTTGCTTTTACAGTATGTGATGACGCTGCAAAAGCGAGCGTCATCATAAATGTTGTGAGAATTCTACCCCTAGAAAAGTTCATTAGTTAAGCTCCCCAGATACAATTGAATATGTAACTTCAACATTAGAACCTTCGTTTGGAATATGTCCTTGAAGGAATTTTACTGTTCGTGCTTGATTGTCATAAGAATAACCTGTGCTAACTGCAGTTCCATTGACTTTAATTTCAACTTTGTCTTTATGAGGAACTTGAGAAAGAGCAAAACTTTCAATTAAGTCGACAATCTTTCCTCCCATTTCTCTTAAAGTTTTATAGAAATCATTTTTAATGTGTGCAGTATTTCCACCTGTTTTTTCACTTGCAGCTAAGTAACGTGTTCCAACGGTTTCCCATCTGTTACTTGTTTTTTCTTTTGAAACAATGCTATAGAGCTTAATAAGACCAGATTTTTCTTTCTTACTTTTTAAGTAGTCCACATAGTGTGAAACCTTTTCGTAAGACTGATCTTCTTCATCACTTACATAAACTACAACGAGGTAAGCATCATCTCTCATCCAGTTTTGACTATTTTTTTCAATAAAAGATTTTGATGTATGTAATCCTCTTTCTCTACCAGAACCTCTAGTTCCAACTTTTATACATTTCGCAAAATCCGACACAAACTTCTTTTCATTGGCCAATGCTGCACTAGTCGTTAAAAGTTTCGTACTGCAAATTAATTTCCCATCTTTTCTAGAAGTGGCATCGGTAGTTGTGATGGCCATTTGGAAGTCTATTTTCTTTTCTAAGAATTCATGAATAAAGACATCAAAATTATAGGCTAAGGCCTTTTGTTCATCACCCATAGATCCTGAATCATCAACAACCCAAAGGATATCAACTTTTCCTTTTTTGGCCGTTGCCTGTGTGAAGTTTTCAACAATAGTTTTGTAATTAATAGTAGGTTCAGTTGGCACAACTGGGTCAGTAGGTATTACTGGATCAGTTGGAGTAGGAGTTGTAGTTCCGCCACCATTATTTCCACCATTATCAACGATTGGATCAGTAGGAGTTGGAGTCGTAGTTCCGCCACCATTATTTCCACCATTATCAACGATTGGATCAGTTGGAGTAGGAGTTGTAGTTCCGCCGCCATTATTTCCACCGTTATCAACGATTGGATCAGTAGGAGTTGGAGTTGGAGCTGGAGTTGTAGTACCACCACCATTATTTGAATCAGTTGGTATTTCTACTTCGCTTGGAATGTCCTTGTCGGCCACACCTGCACCATTTAAAAATTTCTTTTCGTAAAACTCTTGTTCATTACAAGATGTCACTGACATCATAATAAAAACTAAGCAAATTGAATTTCGTACCCATGTCGTTGAAAAAACCATCACCGTCTCCATAACAGCAGCATAACCAAATTCCTATAGAGCGAACTCTTGGTCATACATATTCTGGCTTTTCTTAGATTTTGTGAACGGCTTACATACTTTGAGCGCTGACGTACAACAACAAAATCGGAGAAGTTTCTTTAACCCTTTACGTGCCCATAGCTTAACAAATTGGAAAATGAAGTAAATGAAAAGGAGGATTTTAAGGGAACATAACCCATTATTCTAGTGGGTTAGGTGGTGATTTTTAAGATATTTTAACAATTTTCATTGAATTGAAATTAGTTGAAATAGTGCCAACCTTTCTCGCTAGTAGGTACATAAGGTATTGATTCAAAATAATTCTACTGTTTTTTCAATAAACTCATTAGTAAGCGTGTGCCCTAGGTCATCGAGGATTATATACTGAGAGTTTTGAACTCTTTCTTTTAATTTATCAAAGTGATTCTTAGAGTTTTCCATCTCTACCATATTGTCTTTACTTCCATGAATGGCAAAGAGGGAGAAGTTTAATTTTTCTTTGAGAAACTGCCATTTAAAAGTACAAGCTAGGCCTATGACTTTACTTACATTCTCTAAACGTTCAGCGACAAAGGGGGCCAGGTATCCTCCCTGTGAATAACCAATAATCATCTTCTCGCTTGCTGAGTGTTTCGTCTCATTTACTATTTTTGATAGTAGTGTCGCTGGAAAATTATAATCAATATCGTAGGTGTTTGTGTGGCGATCATAGAAGTACCAAGCATATCTCTTATCAATATACTCTCGTCTGATTTTTGGCAGGGGAAAAGGTCCATTTGGAGCTAAAATGTCATAGTCTTCAGGGATGACCTTTTGGAAGTGTTCGAGCATATCTTCGCCCTTTTGAGCAAATCCATGGAGAAGAATAGCTAGTTTACTTCCTCCACGGTCAATATAGTAATAGTCTAGGGGGAAATCGATTTCTATTTTCTTTCTTATTAATTCCATGGAACAATGTTAGAAGATAATTAAATCTTTGAGTAGGAAAAAAATTGATTTTATCTGATAAAGTTCTTGAGACATTATCCTTTTTTAACGAAATGACCTTGGAGCAAATTTATTTAGACTTCGAGGAGGATTACTTTGTCGAAAATAGACATCTCACTAATGAAGATTTGACTAAATGTCTAAAGATCTTAGTTAAGAGTAAGAGAGTAAAAAGTATAAAAAAAGGGAAAATTCAATCTTGGATTCGAATTTACCCTAAGAAAAGTCTTCTTACTAGAATGTTTGAATACCTAAAAAGCCTGCACAAAACCAACAAATAAGACCTGTCATAATGGGAATGGTTAAGTTGTCATCGATCCTAACTGGAATCATTTCAAAGGCACTCATAATGAGTGCGACTAAAACGGCGAGTAGTACCACTAATGACATGTCGTTTTGATACATAAATCCAAAAACTAATATTATGATTAAAAAGGTACATATAAAAAATGCTGCCGATCCCTCTAAGCTCTTTCCTTTTACAATTTTATTTTTTCCAAATCTAATTCCAATAATGGCAGACATGGGGTCTGCAATGGCCAGAGTAAAAATTGCAGATACAGCTACTACTTTTGGAAAACTCAATAGTGTTAGTAAGAGCCCCATCACAAAAGGCATTCCCGCAGACTCTTTAAGTTGCTCTTCAGCTCTTAAAAGGTATTTAGTAACTATCTGGAAGCTTGCTGCGTGTTCTGGATAATTTATACGAACTTGCTCAAATATATAGACCAGACAAGCAGCGGTTCCAAGTATTGAGACTGCTAATTGATGGCTTAAGAAGCTATAGTAAATAATCCCTATGAATATTCCCATAGACATATGAAAGAATCTTCTAGGAAATTGGAGGTCATTTCTTGTTGATGTTGTCTTGTGTTTAGTTTCTTTTAGGGCCTCTGCGGCTTCTTCTATTTTATTCACGATATATCCTTTGCTAACTTATCGGAAATTCATGAAAAAATTTTAATAAAAATCAGTCAATTATCTTTTTTGGACCACCTTCACTAACTTTTTTGATGATATCTTTCTGATTAATACACCCCAGGAGTTTCTTACTCGTGCTATGTACGACTGGAAGAGTCTGGTATTTGCACTGACTAAATTTTTCGATCACTTCATCTAAATTGCTATCATGATTGATTGTAGGGAATTCACAAAGAAGAGATTTGGCAATAATGAAACTATTTTCTTCTTCTTTAGAAACTTCCATTAATTCGGTCAAATTAATAATTCCTAGGAATTTTTGTTCATCGTCAATGACTGGATAGAAAGGAGAGCTATGTTGATAAACAAATTTTTGTACAAAAGTTATATTGGCCGTTTCTTTAACTGAAATCATATCAGTTTTGATTAAATGTTTTATACCTTGGTTCGTAATTTTTGGCTGATCTTTTTTAATGTTTAAGTTTTCCTGCAAGTTATCAATCAGCTGTCCCATACTTACGGATGTCTTTTTTGAGAGGTTCTTGTCTCCGGCCTGTACTTCCTTAATTTCCTTTGCCTGGGTGAGTCCCCATTTCAAAAGTAAGGGACCTATGATTTCAAAAACAAATATAGAACTTAAAATAATTGTGACAATAAGGTTAGAGCTTTCGGTATCTATGGGCATAATCTTACTGACCACTGCTAGTGCAACCCCCGCATGAGAGAGAGTGGAGAGACCGAAGTAGTTGGCCTTGTCATTAAAAGAGCTCACAAGTTTTCCAGTAAGCCTTGACGCCATATAGAATCCCACTATGCGACAAATTATATAGATGAAGGCCATGGTGAAAGTCGTAACAGTAAACTCTCTTAAATTAATATGTGCCCCGGCGAGAATGAAAAAGATGGCATAAATGGATAGACCCATATCATTTATACCTTGATGAATTTCTTTACCCGTATTTGAAGAATTCACAACTGTGAATCCAATGACAGCGGATATTATAAGGGGATCAGTATTTAGGTAATAGGAAAGAGTTTGTCCAAAGAGAATAGTAGAACCCACTAACATAAGAAATTCTGAGGACTTTTTTTCTTTTTGTTCCCAATAGGAAAGAAAGAATCCAAGAATGAAGCCAAGTAAGACAGAGCCAAGAAGTGACCAAGCTAGCAATGCCATTTGCACCAGTGGTGTTTGACCATCAGCCGAGGGCCAGATTTTAAGTATTTTGAGAGTCACTTCTACTACTTGAGTACCTACAAGAGCGAAGACTGTTCCCATGGCGAGAAATGTGAGTATAGAGGTCTGTAAGGGTCCCTTGGCATTGTATTCTTTCATGACCAGTAGAGTAGTGGGAGGAGCTGTCATGAGTGCTACAAAGCTTAGAAAACTTGAAATAATAAGTGTCATTCTTAAGTCTTGAGTGACTAGACCATAGGAAAAGAAAGTTAAAGTGAAAACCATAACGAAAGTTAAAAGAATCACGACGGCAATTTCTTTAAACTTCTTTGGACCAAGTATTTTTATGAGGTCTCGATCAAAATCTCCTCCAATATTGAAGAGAATGAGCCCCATGGCAATGTCAGCTAGAAAGTGAAAGCTATCTGCAATTTCTACAGACATGAGATTAAGGCCAGTAGGTCCAATTAAAATTCCAGTAAAGATATATGCTGTAACTTTTGGAATCTTTACTTTCTTAGAGAATTGACCAAAAATAAGTGCCGCAATCATAGCGATACCTAAGACCGGAATTTTTTCTTCTAGAATGGCAAGTGTGACTTCTTGTGCTTGCAATACTTATCCTAAGAAAGATTAATAGTTCTCTCAATTATATAAGTTAGTCGTTTTTACAGCAAGTTAGGAGTCTGTGCCTACGCTCATAATGTCTCTCTAGCGACCTTTTTTACTCAGGAAATATCTCTTTAGACAAATTTTAGTTTTTTGCTCTAAATTAGCTAACTTCTGTTTAAATTGATGATTCTACAGTTTACAAGGGACATTAATTGACTAGAATATTAAGGTGTATCCTGTAATTCTAAGTTTTATGGAGCTTAAATGAAGAAGAAAATTATTCTAATCTTAACCTTGATTCTGTTCATTTTAGCCGGAGCAACATACGGATTACTTAATTACAACTACTCCAACGGTATTCGTTCAGGAAGATTGGTAAAACTTTCTAAGAAAGGTGCCCTAGTAAAAACTTATGAAGGTACTTTGGACGAGGGATCAGGTGATCAACTTACTTGGAATTTTTCAATCCATGATACTGAATTAGGTGAAGAGTTAGTAAAACATACAGGACAAAAAGTGAATTTAGAATATAGAGAGCTTCTCTACAAAGTATTCTATAAGACAAAGTATGATGTCACTTCCTGGAAACTCCTAAAAACTCCCGGAAGCGTAAACTTTTGTCGCCTAGTCAATATCATGCGAAAAAGTCGATTTGTTGTGGAGAAAGTAAAGCAACTCATAAATCAATACGACTCTGCACTATTGCAAGAGGCGCGTAACTGTCAAAAGTAGAAGGCACGCTAATTCTGTAAGCTGCCTCTAGAAGTGGTCGACTCCCTTCCAAATTTTAAGTATTTATCTATTTTGCTAATATCCCCTTAAGAGCTTATATACTGGGCGCAGGTGGGGGATTCATTATGCACACTTCTTCTATAAGTAAGTTCTATACTGAAAATATTAATCGTTTCTTTGGTTTTTCACACAACCGTGGAGTGACTGCTTTTGATGCGACTCTTGTTGGTGCTGTTAATAGTAAATGGCAAACAGTTCATCAGAGTTATCTAACAAGTAGCGAAGCACTAGTACTTGGAATTAAAATGTTTCATGAAGGGCACACATCTCATAAAAGAAATTCCAATGGAATTCACGACATGTTTGAGTACGCCCTTTCTTCAAAGGCGTCTAATGTTGAAGATCAACAATTAATCCTCCTTGCTATGGGCATCTATTATTTTAGCAAAGCGCTAGAGCAAGAGCAGAGATCAAAACAGAGAAAAACGATGAGACTCGCTAGACACTATATGGCAGAGTCCTTAAAGCTCAATGGTAAGTGTTCTCTCACAAGATTACACTTGACCCTCGTACATGTGGCCTTAGCTGATATAAACTCGGCGCTGGTTGAATTAGTTCGAATAGGTAGAGATTTTAATGATGAAAAAATTTATAAAATTTTATTTAATATATACGAAGAGATGGATCTGCCAAATGTGGCCCTCTTTTATAGTTTAAAGGCCTCTAAGGCCAAAAATGAAATCACGATGTAATTTACTCCAATGGATTGGAGTTACTCCTGCTAGGGCATATTCCCTGGTATATCTATTAAGATATTTGCTCTAGCAGGTGTATTTTTACAATAAAAACATGAGTAAGAGAAAAAATACGATGGAAGAAATTAAAATGGGAGCAAAGTAGCTCTTCTTTTGCTCTACTTTAAAATGACCATGTTCGCGCATATACACATCATCAATATTATTAATGACAAATTGTAAGTCTCTAAAAGGTGTAATTCCCACTGATGTAAAAAACACTTCACGATCTTCACAAAAATGCATGGTTGGAACTGATTTGATTTCAAAATGTGCCGCAATATCAGGTGATAAATTTGTATCAACCTCAAACATAGGAAAGCTCGGGTTTTCAAAACTAAGTTTTTCTAAAACAGGTGCCATAGTATTACAGGGACCACAGCTTGTGGAACCAAACTTTATAAAAAATGGACCATTTTGTGCATTGATAACACTTTCAAAATTATCGTCTGTAAGTTTTTCCATTAATGTTTCTTCCAGTCCACATGAGGCTCGGGTCTATTGTTAGTGATGAGCTCAATCTTCTCCATCACTTCATCTGTGAGCATTGCTACCACATCGAGCGCCCCTAAATTGTCTTCTATTTGTTCTAAACGACTGGCACCAAGAATAACACTACTTACGTTGGGATTTTTCAAACACCAAGCAAGCGAGAGGTTTGTTAGTGAAATTCCCATTTCTACTGCCAAGTCTTGCAACTTAGAGGCAATTTCAAGTTTTAACTTTCCTTCTTCTGTTTCATACATCTCACGCAACCACGAGAAGCTCTCAAGGGAGAGTCTAGAGCCTTCTGGTATTCCATTGGCATATTTTCCCGTAAGAATTCCTGAACTGAGAGGAGACCAAGTCGTTGTTCCTAGTCCATATTTGGAGTAGAGGGCCGAGTATTCTTTTTCTACTCTCTCTCTATGTAAAATATTGTACTGTGGTTGTTCTACAGTGGGAGGAGTTAGGTGGTATTTTTCAGCTAGTGTATAAGCTTCAGTTATTTGTTCTGCTGACCATTCACTCGTTCCCCAGTAAAGAATTTTTCCTGAGAGAATAAGCGTGTGCATGGCCCTTAGAGTTTCAATAATTGGTGTATCTAGGTCAGGCCTGTGACAATAGTAAAGATCTAGATAATCAAGTTGCAATCTCTTGAGAGCATTATTACATCCCTCAATGACATGCTTCCTAGAGAGTCCACGCTGCGTGGGTTTATCTCCACCCCAGAATACTTTAGAGGAAATACAATAGCTATCTCGACTCCAATTGAGCTTCTTTAGGGATTCGCCCATTATTATTTCTGATTCACCGTCAGCGTAAACCTCAGCGTTATCAAAGAAGTTAATTCCTCGGTCATAACTAAGCGCCATCATTTCAATTGCACTCTTGGTGTTAATTTGATTTTTGAAAGTAACCCAAGAACCTAGGGAGAAACTACTTAAGAACAAACCTGAGTTGCCAAGCTTGCGATATGTCATATCTGTCATAAAAAACCTTTTGTTGGAACTAAAGATACTCTGCTTTTAGAGAATTGAGAAGGAGATTTGCTGCTATGCCGCTAAAAAGTCACTCCTGCTCCTAGCGAGAGTTTATTTCCCCGTGAAAATTGAGTGCCATAGCTCTTTTCATAGACCGCGAGAGAATATTCTAGACGGTACATCCAATTTCTTTGATAGAACATGATGATGGGACCAATGAAGAGTTTTGTTCCTCCCGTAACATTTCCAATCTGTTGACCTTGATTTTGATGTCTTAAAGACATATCCAAGAGTAGAAAAACTCCTCTATTATTTAAATTCTGATGATAGGGGTGAATACCTACATTAATATCTAGTCCAATTACATCGCCTTCATTAGCTCCCTTTTTACCTCGCCCATTTTTCCAGAAGAAGAGGTCATAGAATTGAAAGATATATTCAGTTTCTATACTGGTTGAAAAACTCACTCCCATATCAAAACTTCCATCCGAGACGGCAAAGTTACCAGATGTATTTCCAGTGGGAAGACGAAAACTAGGAGTGATTGCCCAATTCCAAGTTTTGCTTCCAAGATTTGTATAATTTTTTAAAAGTAGACCAAGGGTGAGATCGCCTAAACCTTTTCCCGTTTTCTTTGCGTAAACTCCATTTTCAAGAATCGTTTTCTCTTTAGAAATGTAGGGGATTTTAAAAGAGGTTCTTAGCCATCTTTTAAAAGTATAAACTCCTTCAAGCCAAGTTCTGTGGACCTTTTGAACTTGTTTAGGATCTGTAGAAACAGACTTATCTTTGTTAATTTGTTTATGTACTTTTGAATATTCACTTCGTACCTGAAAACCATAACCCTCTTCCCATCTTGGGGCCATGTCCATCACTGGTTGGTGGGCTAGAGTATTGGGAATAAAGACTAAGAGAATTAGAAATATGAGAAAGATTAATTTCATTTCGACAGACTCGCTCTTACTATATTTCCTTCTTCTAAAGGGTCTATTTCGCTAAGACCAACTATTACTTTTAAATTATTTACCGTTGAGCCCACTAATTTTTGTGCCTCATTTTCATGCAATTGAAAAGTTTGAGTTGAAGTATTATCTGTTAGAAGGATTTTACCGTCTCTTTCTATAATCTTCCCGGAAACATTGAGGTAAAATTTTTGTGGTTCATATCCACCTTTTAATATTGCCTGGCATACCTTAGAGAAGTTCACCTTCTTGGATGAATCTGTAGCAATAGTGATTAACTGTTCTCCAATATCAATTAAGACACCGTCGTCTCCAAATTTAGTTTTATCTAGAAAATCTAATTCTGAAAGATTCCTCTCAACACCGTAAGCACAGAAGGAACAGACAATTCCACTTACTCGTATCTTCACTTCATTTGAAAAAAGTGAAGGTTCATCGTATTCAGACGCCATAACAAAGTTAGAAAAAATACTTATAAATATTAGTAAAAGATTCATTTTCTTCTCCTTGAAGTGACTACTGGAAGGGGAGAGAATTTTTGAATCCTGTGATTTCCGGAATCCAACACATAGATATATCCGTGACTATCTATTGTTATATCGTTGGGGTATTTAAACTGAAGAGGTCCATCGCCCTCACTTCCAAAACTTAAAAGGAAATGACCTTCATCATCAAAAACCTGTATTCTATGGTTTCCAAAGTCCACCACATACACTCTATTGTAGTGATCAACTTCCACAGCTGTAGCAATGGAAAAGGACCCCTGTCTCTTTCCACTTAATCCACTACCAAAGACACCTCCCCACTTTTTAAGAAATTTACCTTCTAAGGTGAATTTTTGGATACGATTATTATAGGCATCTGCTACATAGAGAAATTGATCTCTAGAGATGACAACATCCGTTGGGTAATCAAATCTGCCAGAAAAAAAACGACCTTTCTTTCCTATAGGAGGTAAGTCTTTATACTCTTTTGTAAATCTCTGAACTCTATGGTTGTAGAAGTCCGCAACAAAAACTCGACCTGTCTTATCTATGGCGACTCCTCCCGGGGCATGTAGCTCTGTACTACCATCTCCCTTTGTTCCAAAGACAGAAAGAGAATTTCCCTCAAGATCAAAAACTTGAATGCGATCGTTTGAATACTCTGCCACATATAATTTATCGTTGTGGCCAACGCATAAATGCATGGGGCGATTTAGTTGACCTTTTTTTTTGCCATTCTTTCCCCACGTTTTTATAAAAGTTCCATCAGAATGGAACTTCTGTATTCGCTGATTTTCAGGATCAGTCACATAGATTTTATCAAATCTATCAACAGTTATACCTATGGGACGAATAAACTTTCCTAGAGCACTCCCTTTGCTTCCCCATTCACTGATAAAGCTAGGAGTAGACAAATTCTCAGAACCAATTATAGGAGATGAATCGAGAATCGCTATGAAAATAAATATAAAAAACACTTTAAATAGGACAAAGACTTTTCTCATTTGTTGCATCTTAGAATATCCTCAAAAGAGAAAATCCCCAGTGAGGAAAAGTGAGAAATCCAATAATAAGTAAAGTTGTTGTCCAAAGAACCACTTTATTACGCTTATCTTTCTTGCATTCGACTTCATCTTTCTTTCTATAGGTTAAATAAAAGGCGAGAGTTAGGAAAATAGCCGTTAAGGCCATGAGTACCGGTCGATAGACATCGAAAATGGCGAAGAAACTAACTGAAGTAATCCCCAGTACTGTAAGCGCCACAGGACCTATACAACAGAGGGAGGCAATGAGAGATGCTATAACTCCCGCAGTGAGAGTTGCACCTTGAATTTTTCGATTCATGGTAAAACCCTCCTTAGTCCTATCATACACCTTGGGATTTATGATCTTGAATTAATCCTTTGGTCTGATGACATGAATATTACAAGAGGAGTATTTAACTAAATGCTCAGTAAAAGAACTTGAAAAAAGACCTTCTATTCCGTGCTTTTGTTTAGAGGCCACGACTACTAATTCAGCATCAACTTCATCGATGTACTCTGTTATTTTTTGTTTAGGACTGTAGGCGAAGTAACATTCGAGCTCTGATTGAGCGAGTTCATCTTCTGTGCAAACACTTTCAGCTATACCTTTTAGAATTTCTTTAGAGGCCACTTCAATTTCAGGGTATTTCTCTTCGGAAGGAAAAATATAAGGGGAGAAGTCTGAGGTGTAGACATGGATTTCAAAGATATGAAGAAAATGTAACTTAGCGTTCTCAAGTAGGGGATTACCTTTTAAGGATTTAAGAAGTGCAATGTTTTCGTCCTCAAGAGAACAACAAATAACGACGTTTTTCATATTCAATTTCCTTTTTAAAATATCCCTCATTCAAGTATTCATTTTATCAAAAAAGGGATTCTAGATTATTAATAAGAACTTAATTTTCATAACCTGTTAGCCTATTCTAAGGACTTAGAGCTCCCTTTAGAATAAATTAAGTATTTTCTAGAGGTTCGAATAGTAGAGAATGGCCCCAGCGCTACCCAGAGGTAAAACAGTCAAGAATGACCAGAAGACGACGTCAAACATATGTCCTTCAAAACTCACTTTAGCTTTCTTCAATTTTTTCATGGTTATCCCTAGTGGCACATTCCACTCTTGTAGTAAAAATTCCATAGTCGGTAAGAGACAGTGGATAAACCTAAGCAAACGAGAAGTAATCCCGAGGCCTTTGGTGCAAAATTTTGAATTGGTTTAATAATATTGTGAATCAGTGTAGGGGCAAAAACCATCGCAGGTAGTGTTCCTAACCAAAACCCAATGACTCCTAGAAATCCTATAAGTGGGGATTGAAAAGTCATAAGCGTAATGAGTACCCCATATAAAAATCCACAAGGGAGCATAATTGAAATTGTTCCAATACAGAAACTCTTTACCATTTTAGAGTGTTCAATATTAGAAAATCTCTTAAATAAAATTTGATAGTACTTCGTAATAAAAGAAGGGAGTTTTACTTCAAATTTCTTTCCTCGTATGGATTGCAGTCCCCAATAGATAAAGATCACACCAATGAAGACTCCTCCAAGTAGAGGTATATAACTTGTTATTCCTGATTTTTGAATGAGAGTCGATGTGAGCATCGCTACACAGGCCATAAGAAGATAAGCAAATAATCTACCTACTTGATAAGAGGCATTTGTTTTAAAATCCCTTCCGACAGTAAGTACTAAGCCTCCGCACATTCCAATGCAATGAACACTTCCTGTTAAGCCTATCATAAATGCTATCATAGGAGCAAAGACAGGAAGTGCAGATTGAATTTCACTTAATTGGTCCAACAAGTCTGACCTCCAGTTCTTTTATGATTCTCTTATCACCATTTGGTTTAAGAATTTGTAAATAGATAACTCTTGATCCCTTGGAAAGAGAATTGGGGCTAAATCTAAAAAAGACATTGGCCTTCGTCATTCCCTTTCTTATGGGATAGGGGTTTCTAGGTGTAACAAGTTTAATGTCTCTAGCACTTTTAATTTTAAAATAGACTGAAGAGAACTCATTTCCTTGATAGTCAAAGTCTAATTTAAAGTGATTCACAACAAGTTTCTGGTTTCCTTTATAGACCATTTTAAAAGGAGTCTTACTTCCCCTTAGTAGTACAACATCTAAATCGTTTACACTTCTAACTTGAGAGATAAAGCCTATTAGTAAAATGGCCAGTGAGATGAGATAAACTATATTTCTCACAGAGAACTTCTTCGCCTTTTTTCCTTCTAAGGCCAATTCCGTGTCGTATCGAATAAGACCCTCGGGCTTACCAATATGATTCATAATATCGTCACAGGCATCAATACAATTAGTACAGGCAATACACTCAAGCTGGCTTCCGCGTCTAATATCAATACCTGTAGGGCAGGCTTTTACGCAGGCAAAGCAGTCTATACAATCAGCGTGCTCTGATTTTTTTTGACCTTTCTCTCTTCTGGGTTCTCCGCGTGTGTAATCGTAAATCACATTTACAGAGTTTTCGTCCATCATGACAGCTTGAAAACGACCGTATGGACATGCAATAAGGCAGAATTGTTCTTTAAACCATGCGAAGTCAAAGAGTATAATGAGTACAGTTATCCAAGTGGTTACAAAGAGGGGCATATTTTCTGAGGGAGAGTGTAGGGTTATATCTATAAGCTCTCTTGCTCCTACAAAGTATCCAATAAAAGAGTGAGCGATATGCATGGAAGCTAAAATAAATAGAGTCCATTTTAAAGTCTTCTTCCAAACTTTTTCAAAGTTCCAGGGGGCCTGATCTAACTTCTTTCTCTTTCTAGCAGGTCCTTCAATGAGTTTCTCTATTCTACTATAGATCGCATCAATGAATACCGTCTGTGGGCAGGCCCAACCACACCAAATTCTTCCCCAAATACTTGTAATAAATCCTATGAGAAATACAAAACCTAGAAAAAAGAAAATGAGTAGAGGAGCATCGTGGCCGTAAAAGGTAGCTCCAAATATAGTAAATTCTCTCTTTGCTATATCAAGTAAGATAGACTGTTTTCCTCCTATATTTATCCAAGGAAGAATTAGGTAGATGGCGATGAGGAAATTATAAAAGTAATTTCTTCTAGTTCGCCATTTACCTTTTACATCTTCAGGGTAGAGATAAACTCTATGTCCTGCACTGTCTGTGGTGGCAAGTCGCTCGTCATGTAATTCTGATGGGTTTTTTCCCATGATTATTCCTTGTAATTAAAATTCTTCAACTTTTTCACCTTGAGCTTCTTTAGCTTCTGGTGGAGTTGTTCCTTTTAAAGAAACTATATAGGCCATGGCCGCGTACATTTCTTCTTTACTGATTATTTCACCCCAGGCAGGCATACCATTATCTTCTACTCCATCACGAATAACTGGAAAGAGGGCTGTTGCAGTTCTTTCTTTCACATTAATCCAATAAGCATCAGTTAAATTAGGTCCAATATCACCACCGCCAGCTTCTGCGTGACAACTTATACAATTTTCTTCATAGACTTCTTTTCCTATCTTTAGTGAGTCATTTGTCTTCTTCCAAGTGTTGTAGTGTTCAATATCAAAATTACTTACATCAGCAGCTGCAATCGCCTTGATCTCGTTAAGTCTAATCATATCTTTCTCAAATTCTTGAGTAAGGTTTGGACCTCCTACCATATGATAAAATATGAAATAAAAAATACTATAGAGAATTGTTGCTGACCAAGTCCACATCCACCAAGAGGGGAGTGGGTGGTTCAGCTCATGTATTCCATCGTAACTATGATCAATCAGTAAAGCCTTCTCATCTTCTAAAACATGTAGCTTTTCATTCTTATCGTTCTTATCGTTCTTATCGTTCTTATCGCTCACTTTTTACTCCTTCATCGAGAGGAAGAAACGAAGCTTCTTCGTAATATGAGTTTGATCCTCTTCTATTTATCCAAATAAGCATTCCTACAAAGATCCCAACAAAAAGTGCTGTGCCTAAGGTTGGGAGCCAAGGTTGATTTATTTTTAATAGAAATTCTCTAATCATTGCTCACTCCTTACTTGTTTTTTTAATTCCCTACTTCTCGCTCCATCAACACCTAGACGTTGCAAGTATGCGATGAGAGCAATAATTTCTTTGTTTTGCATCTTCATATCCACACCATCAACATTTAAACCTTTTGTAATTTCGAAAGCCTGTTTTTGTGCTAGCAAGACAGTGTTTTTTATTTGATGATCAGTGTAAGGTACTCCAAGTGCGGTCATGACTTTGATCTTCTTAGGTAGAGTTTTAATTTCAAACTTCTTTTTAAAAAGCCATGTATATTCAGGCATGATTGATTTTGGAGTCACTTCTCTAGGGTCATACATATGTCTAAAGTGCCACATGTCATTGTACTTCCCACCAACTCTTGCGAGGTCCGGTCCAATTCTTCTTGATCCCCACTGGAAAGGACGATCATAGACTGATTCTGCAGCTGTAGATGGTGGTCCGTACCTTAGAGCTTCATCTGGCATGGGACGAATTTGTTGTGAGTGACAAACGTAACATCCTTCTTTAATAAAAATATCTCGACCAGCAATTTCTAGAGGTGAGTATGGTTTTATTTCAGAATCTCTTTCGACAAAAGTGTCACTAATAAGAGAAGGAGTAATTTCAATGATTCCTCCTACAAGAATGGCAATTGTAGTTAGTACAGTAAATAATGTCGGTAATCCTTCAAGTTTTCTATGAGCAGTTTGATTTACTTCGCTTGTAACTTTCTCCATTGCAGGCGCCATATACTCTTGTTCTTCTAATCCCTTTGATTTTTTAATAGTCAGCCATAGGTTGTACATCATTAGGATAAATCCAGCGAGAATGAGGACTCCACCAAATGCTCTTACCCAGTACATAGGAACAATTCTAACAACTGTTTCTATGAAGTTTGGATAAACTAATTTTCCAGTCTCATCAATGGCCCTCCACATAAGTGCTTGAGTAATACCGGCCGTCCACATCGACATCATATAAAGAAGTAGACCAATGGTTGCCAACCAAAATTGTGCATTGGCCATTTTTACAGAATAGAGAGTTGTGTTCCACATCTTTGGTACGAGATAATAAAGCATCCCTGAAATGATCATGTAATTCCAACCAATAGTCCCAGAGTGTACATGACCTACAATCCAATCGGTGTAGTGGGCCATACCATTTATTGATTTTATGGCCAAGAGAGGTCCCTCAAAAGTTGCCATTCCGTAGAATGTTACAGAAGTGGCCATAAACTTTAATACTGGATCTGTACGTACTTTATCCCATGCTCCTCTAAGTGTTAGAAGACCATTGATCATTCCACCCCAACTTGGCATCCATAACATGACAGAGAAAACCATCGCAGTTGTCTGTACCCAGTCCGGCACTGAAGTGTAGAGAAGATGATGAGGTCCGGCCCAGATGTATAAGAATACAAGTGACCAAAAATGAATAATTGAAAGTCTATATGAGTAGACAGGTCTATTAGCAGCTTTTGGAATGAAGTAGTACATAATTCCAAGAAAAGGTGTAGTTAAAAAGAAGGCCACAGCATTATGACCATACCACCATTGAACTAACGCATCTTGAATTCCCGCGTATACAGGATAAGATTTCATAAAATCTACAGGAAAAGCAATTGAGTTTACTACGTGTAAAACAGTTACTGTCACTATGGTAGCAATATAGAACCAAAGGGCTACATAGAGATGTTTCTCACGTCTTTTTACAAGTGTACCAAAAAAGTTAATAGCAAATACAACCCATATTACGGCAATAGCTATATCAATAGGCCATTCTAATTCTGCATATTCTTTACCAGTTGTAAATCCAAGAGGTAGAGATATGGCCGCTGCTACAATAATTAATTGCCATCCCCAGAAATGAATTCTACCTAACACATCACTAAAGAGCCTGCTCTTTGTTAGTCTTTGAGTCGAGTAGTAAATTCCTGCAAACATAGCATTTCCCACAAAGGCGAAAATCGCTGCATTTGTGTGAAGAGGTCTTAGTCGACCAAAAGTAGACCATTCAAGTCCCATATTTACTTTCCAACTTGCAAGTTGAAAGGCCACTGTTACACCGAGCAATAGTGCTACAAAACCCCAAATTACTGTTGCGAAAATAAATAACTTAGTAAGCTCATCGTCGTACTTGAAGCGCTCCATTTTTACGTCATTCATGTTATTTCCTTTTTTACTGTTTTAAAATTATTTGAATTTATATTTATTATTAAATTTTCATCGTCTATGACTATTCTTGCTGCAGGAGTATCTAAATCATCAAATTGACCACCTCTAGTGGCCCATATAAATGAGATAACGAAGAAAAAACCAAGTAATAGTGCAAGGGGAATTAACATATAGAGTATGTTCATGATTCTCTTCCTTTTAAATTTATAAGAGTTGCAATAATGACAGTCGCTGAACTTATAGGCATAAGAACAGCGGCCACTAGTGGACTTATGTAACCTAGAAAGGCCAAGGTTATTCCAAAAACATTGTAGGAAATAGAAAGGGCTAAATTTATTTTTATAGCTTTGTAAGTTTTATTGGCCAAGATAAATAACTCTTTGAGAGATTCCATGGGTGAATTTGTTAGATAGATATCACTAGCTCTTAGACTGATGCCCATGGCCCCACGTACAGAGATAGAAACATTGGCTTCCTTCATCGCAATTGCATCATTGGCACCGTCTCCAACCATTAAAGTATTATGATCCTTAGCGATTATCTGTGCTTTACTTTCAGGTGTCTGATCTCCGAAACAGTTACTAGTGAGTAGAGATAGCTTCTCTCCAATAAATTCTACATTTACTCTTTGATCACCCGAAAGAATGAAGATATTTTTGTCAGATTCTTTAAGTGATTGAATTAGAGAGAATGCCTCTGGTCTCAATTCATCAGAGAGAAAGAATGTCGCCAAGAGTTGATCATTCTCATTAAATTCAACAATTGTATTTTCTTTGAGATCGCTACAGTTTCTTGCTTTACCTAGAAAGTAATGATTCCCCGCAATTGTGGCGCTGACTCCAGAACCTGGACATTCCTTATAGTTTGTTAATTTCAAATTTTCAGAATTTCGTGACCATTCCCTTAGGGCCTTCGCTATGGGATGTGATGATTTTTTTTCAAGAGAGTAAATAATTTCTTTATATTTATCGAGGTCTAAATTTGAGTCCACCCAAGATACTGTAAAATTTCCTTTGGTTAAAGTTCCTGTCTTATCAAAGTAAATTGATTTTGAGTTTGCCAATTCTTCAATAGATCTTTCACTTTTAATAATAATGCCACTTCTTCTTGCTAAACTCATGGCCCTTGCAAGTGCTAGCGGGGAGGCGAGACCTAAGGCACAAGGACAAGAAATTATAATAAGAGAGAGAGTTCGCTTAATTGCTATATCTATTCCCAATGTGTTTAAAAAGTAGAAGAAACAAAATAGGGAGAGTGCGAATACTACACTTACAAACCATTTACTTAATTTATCAGTGAGTGAATGGAGGTATGTTTTGGAATTATTGGTTGACTCCACTGTCGAGATAATTTTTCCTAGAGTACTTTCATTAAAACTATGGGTAACTCTAACAATCAAATCTTCGCTTATATTTTGAGCACCAGCAAAAACTTGATCGTTTATAGTGACTTTTATAGGAGTACTCTCTCCAGAGATAAGTGAGTTGTTAACATGACCTTCTCCTTCAATCACTTCGCCGTCATTAGGAAAAGATTGGCCCTGTCTGATCTTTAGCATGTCTCCAACTTGTAGATGTTCGCTATGAATAGATTCAAAATAATCCAGCTCTTTGTTAAATCTAAGAATACCACTTTGTTCAAAGAGACTCTTAAGGCCTGTTGAATCAAGTCCATTTTGCAAAGATTTATGCACTAAATAGCGAGAGGTAAGTAAGAGGAAAACAAGAGTCGCAATTGAGTCAAAGTAGAAATGATTAATACCCATGACTAAGTTGTAGAATCCTGTTATTGAAGCGAGTATGATGGCCAAGGAAATGGGAATGTCTATATTTATTGTTTTCTTCTTTATTGAACTTAGTGAACTCTTGTAAAAAGGAAGAGCACTAAAGAAGATAATAGGGAGAGTTAAAATAAAACTTACCCATCCAAATACATTCGAAAAAATCTCTCCTGCACCAGCATAAATTGAGATTGAGTAGAGCATAATATTAGCACTACAAGCACCAGCTACTCCTATTTGTATGAGCTTTAAACGGTCTTCTTTCAATTTATAATATTCAACTTCTTCATTCGACTTTATGGGATGGGGGCGGTAACCGATTTTAGATATTTCAGAAGTGATATATTCTAGGTCTGCTTCTGGAGTTATTGTAATTTCTAAAGTTGATTTACTTAAATCTACTCTTGCAGAATTTACCTCAGTTATGAAATGAGGAACTTTCTCTAATAACCACACACAGGCGACGCAATGAATTCCTTCTAAGTAATATTTTATACTTAACCCATTCTCATTTAGTTTTAGATACTCTGCTTGAAACTTACTCTGAGACATATAAGAAAAGTCATCTTGGTTTATATCAGTTGGTTTAATACCTGTGTTAATTCCTGCTCTTTCCCTAAGTTTATAATATTGAAGAAGGTTCTTTTCCTTAAGTGCGTGGAATACTGTCTGACAACCATGACAACAGAAGATCTGTTTATCACTTCTTATTGGACTCATTGTGGAATCTCCACAGTGAGTACAATGGAGAAGAACTCTTGATTTTTTATTCTCAAGAATAGATTTGTTCATGGCCTTCCTCTTTAATAAAAAAAAACTTCTTTATAGAAATTTATTTTATCTTTAAATTAGAGAAATATACCTGATTCAGATCATGTTATGAGCTGATGTAAATCAAAAGATATTTTAAGTAGTACTCTTTTCTCTTAATTGAAGAAGATCTTTTAAGTAAGAGTAGAGTGGAGCGTTGGGACCTTTGGCAAAAATTTCATAGATAGTAGACTTATCTAGAAAGCAAACTTTTGTGTCTTTTACAATATATGCATCTGCATCTACTTGTTCATTGTTCATTAATTCTTTAAACCCTAGTAAAGTCCCTGCATCTAGTATTGAAATCGTTTTTTTATTCTTTGTTAAATGTATAAAACCTTCAAGAAGAAGATAGGCTACGATTGGTGTTTGACCAGCATAAAAGAGGTTGGTCTTGGATGAATAAGAATGAGTGTGACTGAGTTCTTTTAGGATAGAAATGAACTCTTTAGAAATTTTAATATAGTCTTTGTCAGTATTCATTATAAGATTCTATATCTTCATAACTAAACGAAATATGTTCTAGATCATGTTTTCAGATATTTCTACTAACTAAAAAGGAAGGTTGGCCCATTGTGATAATTTCTCAGAATCAGTAACAATAATAGTTTTGCCGTCTTGTTCAATAATTCCTTCAGATTTGAATTCTGACATGAATCTAATGAGTGTCTCGTTTGCAGTTCCAATCATTGTGGCCATTTCTTCACGTGTAAGACGAATATCTATGCGAGTTCTACTTTCTCCATCATTTATACCGTGACTTTTACTTAGAACTATTAAGAGTTCGGCCAATCTTTCTCTGACATTCTTTTGGTGATAAGAGCTGAGCCTTGTTTCAGCTGAGCCCATTTCTTTTGAGAGTTTATTTATAATATTTAAAGCAACGGAGGGTTTTTCTTCAATTGTTTTTAAAATGAATTTCTTATCAATAAAACAAACTTCGCTATCTTCCATGGCGGTAGCAGTAGCAGTATAGTTCTCATCTGAGAAAAGTGAGCGATGCCCTAGAACATCTCCTCCATGACAAATTCTTACAATTGATTCTTTTCCGTCGGCCCCGACTTTAGTGACTTTTATATTTCCTTTTGAAATACAGAATATTCCAAATGGGTGATTACCTTGAACAAAGAGAGTCTGACCTTTCTTATACTTATTTAGAACTTTATGACCATCTACTTGAGACAGTTGGCTACCTTCTAGTTCGCAAAATATTCCACTAGAATTTGAAATACAATTTTCACATTTGGTAGGTGAATTCATTTATTAATCCTTAAAGTCTTATTTACGAAAAAAAATCATAAACATATATTTAAACTTATTCCTAATTTAACATAGCACGGGCGATAAAGTATGACTTAGATCATGTTTCCAAGATCGGTACGTCGGTACCTATCGATATTACGATTGCTTACAGGATGAGACTTGCCGATTAATCCTTTTCTTCGCTAGCTTCTTAGACATATCCAACAATATCTATTCAATTTTTGCTAAGTGAAGTCATATTCTTCTAATGAAGCTTTTTTAAGCAGAATATAGCTGATTATTCGACTAGTTAAGGTGGTAAGTATCTAATTTCACGATAGGTACCCCCGTACCAAATTATCAACTTGAAACAACAGACTATTAAGGTAGAATTCTCCAACTTATATTAGGGAGGGGAGATGATTTCAGTTAGCGTTGCACAAAGAATAGTCTTTGAAGCTATTGCCAAACTACAAATTGAAAACTCCGAAATAGTCTCTCTTGAAAAATCTCGTGGTCTTATTTTAAATACTGATATTTTCGGCGAGAGAAACCAGCCTCCCTTTCACCGTGTGATGATGGATGGTATGGCCATTAACTTTTCTGAATTTGAAAAGTCTCGTAAGAGAAAATTTAAAGTTGAATCCATTGCACGTGCGGGAACTCCTGCTCACTCACTAATTAATAAGTCTAACGCCATAGAAGTTATGACTGGTGCGCCATTGCCTGTAGGTTGTGATTGTGTCATTAGATATGAAGACCTTATTGAAGAGATAAATGGTAGTGAGACTTTTCAAACGATCGTGGATTCAGTGGAGCTTAGCTCATTTAAAAATATTCATCCCCTTGGTAGTGACTATCAAAAAGGTGATGTGATTCTAAAATCCGGATCACTTATTGATTCTACAATAATGGCAATCCTAGCTTCTCAAGGATTAAAAGAAGTGAGTGTTAAACTTCTTCCCAAGGTCGCAATCATTAGTACTGGGGATGAGTTAGTAAATCCAGGAGAAGTTATTTTAGATCATCAGATAAGAAGATCTAATCCCTTTGCCATTAAATCTGAAATTGAAAACTTTTCTTCAAATGTTCCTGTGAAACTTTTTCATTTAAATGATGAACAAGAGTCCATGAAGAAAATTCTTAGAGAGGTTTTTAAAGACTACCAATTGATTATTATTTCTGGCGGTGTCTCTAAAGGGAAATTTGATTTTATTCCTGAGACGTTAAAAGAACTTGGAGCTGTAGAGCACTTTCACAAAGTCAGTCAGCGCCCGGGGAAACCTCTGTGGTTTGGAACCGGTAAAGAAGATCAAATCATCTTCGCACTGCCTGGGAACCCTGTATCTAGTTTAGTTAGCACCAGAAGGTATATTGTACCTGTTTTAAATTACCTACTCACTAAAAAAGAGAACAAGCCTTTTCAAATTAGGCTTAAGTCTGACTTTGAATTCTCTCCTAGTATGACTTATTTTCTTCCTGTTGTTTTAGACATTGAAGAGGGAGCAGTTGTGGGGGAGCCCTTAGTCGGTAATTGTTCTGGAGATTTTTCAGCTCTAGCTTCTTCTTCTGGTTTTATTGAACTTCCTAGTGACGTAAAACAATTTAAAGCGGGAGAGTTATTTGATTACTACAGATGGAGCGGTAAGGGAGCACTTCTTTGAAAAAACTTATAGATAAACAAGGAAGACATATTCACAAACTGCGCATCTCTCTTTTGGATGCCTGCAACTTTAATTGCCTTTACTGCATGCCAGAAGAACGTCAATTTATGCCCAAGAAGGAGCTCATGTCTAGAGAAGAGATCTTTAGGTTAGCAAGTATCCTTGTCAAAAATGGTATCGATGAGTTGCGGCTAACTGGTGGTGAACCTACGCTTAGGTCTGACTTTGTGGAAATCGTAAAAGATCTAAGTACACTAGAGACAAAGAAATTTGGTTTTACCACTAATGGTAGAAGTCTCAGTAAAACTTTGGATGAAATTAAAGACACTAATTGTAAATATATAAATTTCTCTCTTGATAGCTTAAACCAAGCACTGTTTAAAAAAATTACAGGAAAAGATGTTCTTGAGGATGTGTTGCACGCAATTTTTAAGGCAAAGGAATTGGGATTTCAAATTAAAATCAATGTGGTTTTAATGAGAGGAATTAATGATCATGAGGTCGAAGACTTCATAGAATTCTCTGGAAACCACGGTATTGAAGTACGTTTCTTAGAGCTTATGAAAATTGGCGTAGTCAATGCTAAGGACAATGATCAATTCATAAGTGCATCTGAAGTCATCAATCAAGTTCAAAAGAATTGGCAACTCAATTCAGTAAAGAGAAAGATTGATGACACTTCTTTTAATTACGTCCTAGAAAATGGCGCCAATATAGGTTTCATCGCTTCTGAATCCATGCCTTTTTGTAATGGCTGCTCTCGTCTTCGCATTGGTCCTAAGGGAACTCTAAGACCGTGTCTTATGATGAATGAAGGGTATAAAATTGCGGGAGTGGGAGAAGAGGAAGTTTTAGAACTCTTGCATAGAGTGATGGATATGAAACCCACAGACCGCATTGAAAATATTGAACAACCTATGTACCAGATTGGAGGTTAGGATGAATGACTTAACTCATGTGAATGATAAATGTGAACCTTCAATGGTGGATGTGGCAGCAAAAGCTGAGACCAATCGCTTTGCTCACGCTCATTGTAAAGTCTTTCTTCCAAAGGCCATTAGAGAGTGCTTTGTTGATGGTGATATTCAATCTAAAAAAGGACCAGTGCTACATACGGCTATTATAGCAGGGACAATGGCCGTTAAGAAAACGAGTGAACTCATTCCTTTTTGTCATCAGCTCAATCTCGATTCCTGCAAGTTTGATATAAAAATGGTGGATGATCATATCTCCATTGATTGTATGGTTAAAGTCTCTGGAAAAACCGGAGTGGAAATGGAGGCCTTAACTGGAGCTTCCGTGGCAGGTCTTACTATTTACGATATGACCAAAGCACTCAGCCATGATATTGAAATTGGTGAATTAAAATTGATAAAGAAAACTGGAGGAAAGAGTGACTACTCGAAAGGTTAAGCGAAGAGAGTTTCTCTTTCACCGCTATGAGATAGCTTTTACTGGTCTCAATCATTCAACTCTTGTCACAAAACTCTACGATATTTTTTCAAATGATTTTAAAGTGGGTTATGTGAGAGATTTTAGTAAGAGAAGTGATCCCCTCATAGAAGCAAACCTACTTGATAAAGATATAGTTCTTATCGAAGGGAGTAAGAACTCCCAAGCTAAGAAATTTGTCTTTATTGACGAAAAAGGTGAACAAGAAGAAATAAAAAATGTCCTAGCTTATCTCTATAGAGAGCAAGCACCAAAAGATCTTGCTCTACCTGCCTTTCAAGTAGATGACATAGATTCTATTTCAAAATGTATTTTGGAGTACTTCTCAAATTTGCACTTAGAAACTCCTCTTAATGCTCTTATACTTGGCGGTGGTAGAAGTTCTAGAATGATGTCTGATAAAGGTGCACTTAACTACCATGGACTTAATCAAATTGATTTCATCCACTCTCTTTTAAAAGAGCAAGTGAGTGAAGTGTATGTTTCTTGTCGTGAAGATCAAAGTGAACTTGAACATTTAAAAAATCATAAACAGATACATGACCGCTACATTGAATTTGGACCAACCGGTGGAATTTTATCTGCCTCTGCAATGGATCCCAATTCTTCTTGGTTAGTTGTGGCCTGTGACCTTCCTTTTTTAACCAGTGAAACAATAGCGGACTTAATTAAGAGACATAATCCTTTTAAAGTCGCTACTTGTTTTGAAAACCCTGAGAAGAAGTGGCCTGAGCCTCTTTGCACTATTTATACACCAAAAGCTGCGCAGAGGCTGGCACAATATCTCTCCATAGGAAAACCTTGTCCCCGAAAAGTACTCTTTAATTCAGAGGTAGAACTTTTGAATTTACCAGATGAAAGAGCGCTAGATAATATAAATACTCCCAGTGAGTTTAAAGCAACACAGTCACGACTTTTAGAAGGTGTGTTATGAAAGTAAAAGTTATCTACTTTGCGGCCATGCGTGAGCAGGCAAAGATGAATGAGGAGTGGGTAGAAACCACTGCTGTGAACGCCGATGAGCTCTTTGATCAATTAAATGAGACTCATGGCTTTTCTCTTGATAAGTCTCACTTAAAAGTAGCGATCAATGAAGACTATAGTGAGTTTCAAACTGAACTTAAAGAGATGGACACTATCGTCTTTATCCCACCAGTGGCAGGAGGTTAGTGATGTTTGAACTTACCAGTGAAAAAATTAATACAGAAAAGTCCATTGATGAACGCGCCGGTGGTGTAGTGGTTTTTGAAGGACTGGTTCGTAATCATAACCTTGATAAAGGCGTCACTAGTTTAGAATACCAGTGTTATGAAGCGATGGTGATCAAAGAGGCCAATCTCATTATGAATGAGGCCAAAGAAAAGTTTGCAGTCTATGACTTGAAATGTATTCACCGCGTGGGACATCTCGCCATTGGAGAAATGGCGGTGTGGGTTTACGCTGCTTGTGTTCATAGACAAGAGGCATTTGAAGCTTGTCAGTACATTATTGATGAAGTGAAATTTAGACTCCCTATTTGGAAGAAAGAACACTATGTGGATGGACCGTCTGATTGGATTGCCTGTCACAGATGTGGTGAATACGGAAATAAGAAAGAAAAATCTCATACTCATGAGCACAGAGCTTAATATGATGATTGAAGCTGCCTTTTACCAAAGACAAAGTATTCTCTCTCAAATTGGAGATAAGGGGCAGGCCCATCTTAAAGCGGCACCTGTTGTCATTATTGGAGCAGGAGGCCTGGGTCACCCCGTGGCAAGTTTCCTAGCGGCCGCTGGTGTGGGAAGAATTCTCATCGTTGATGATGATACTATCGATGGGGGAAACCTCAATCGCCAATTTCTCTTTACCCCAGAGCAGATAGGCGAGAATAAGAGTGAAGTTCTAAGAGAGAGAATTCAAAAACAAAACCCTTTTATACAAGTAAACTCGCTAGATACTCGAGTCTCTTTAGAAAACTGCCAAGAGATCTTATCTGATTACAAATTAGTTCTTGATTGCACGGATAACTTTAAAACAAAGTTTCTCTTACATGACGCTTGTTTTCTTTTAAAGAAAGACCTTATTCAGGCCTCTATTTATCAATTTGAGGGACAGTTGCAAAACTTTCTCTACAGTAACGATGAGGTGAGAGAGAATGGGTGTCTACGCTGCCTGTGGCCAGAAGTTCCAAGTGAATCTTGTGTGGGAAATTGCGAGCAGGCCGGAGTGGTTGGTGCTGTTGCTGGTAATATTGGAACCATGCAAGCGATGGAAGCGATTAAAAGTATTGTAGGTATGGAAGTTCTCACACCAAATACCACTCTAACATTTGATCTGATCAGCTATCAGCTCAATAAATTTAAATGGAAGAAGTACGGCAATTGTCCATTGTGCGCTGATTCCTCGGTGAGCCTTTCCACAATTTCTAGGCCAAAACTTGGTGAATTTGAAATACTTGCCAGTAGTCTTTCTCAGCAAAAGGTTATTGATGTGAGAAATTCTACTTCTATGATTGAGTTTTCAGACGTTGTAAGAAGCTCCCAAGAGAAGAATACTCATATAGTCTTTGTCTGCAATAAGGGAATTCAAAGCTTAGCTGTTACGCGCCACTTTAGAGCTCTCGGATTTTCAAATACTTGGTCCCTGTTTGAGGGGCTATCTGGCCTCGACAAAGACTCCCAAATCATCGGATAATTGGCCATATATCTTAGGTTTTGTTATATATGTGCCCCTTATCAAGAGTGTAGGAGCCTAAATGAGTCAAAACGGAAAAGAGTTAATTTCTAATATTTTAAAAGAAGCTGAGTCTTATTCATCTTTAGATATTATTGAAAGTTATATTGAACAGGGACAAGACCTTTCCAATCTTCCTGTCCAACCTCTATATGTGGCCATCAAATCCCTGCCACCTGCTAAAGTGGCCATGGCCCTTGAAAAATTTAGTGCAGAACAGAGAGAGACTTTTCTAGACCTAGACCTTTGGACTAAAGATGATATTGATCCACAGTCATTTCATTTTTGGTTAAGTGTTTATTCTGCGACAGATAATGATGAAATGAAATATGAGTTCATCAATAGTAATGAGTTCACTCTTTATTTAAAGGGAAAAATGAGCTTTTGGACTTTTGATTTGGAAGATCCAGAGTATCCTGATCACGATAATTACTTTCTTACTGAATGCAATCAATTGCTTTTTGAATTTGATGAAGATTTCGAATACGTCGGTGAAATTAAACAATTTGTAAAAGACTTCTACTCGCAAAAAGGGGTTGATCACGCTTACCAACACCTGTTTAAAATTGTTTCTGATGGTTTTTTAAATATGCAAGAAGAAGAGTATCGTTTCAAAAAACATAGACTAAATGATCTAGGTTTTGTGGACTACTACGATGCTCTTGAATTAAATAATCCTTTTCCAAGTAACTCTCACGTTGATCTCTTCATTAATAAGAAAGAGGTCCTAACTCCTGAGATCGATGCTGAAAGCCTTAATCAATGCCTTGATAAGAATGCTCTCATCGCCTTTAAGTCTGGCTTTGAAAGTATTAACGACGAGCTTGCAAAAGTTGAGTCTAAGGTGCGTTTAGAGTTTCTACAGTTTAATTTTACAAAGTTAGTCAATTCCACTCTTACGCTACAAGACGCTCTTAAAGACGGTGCCATGGCCATGACTAGAATTGGAAAAGTCACTCTTAATACTTTAAAGTTAGGCTTAAGTTATATACAAAACTTCACTAAAGAGAATGGTCTCACTGCCCTTAGTGATACGGGAATTTTTAATCTCTTTGATTTTGTAGAGATCTATAGAATAGGGCACTCTCTTATTTTACTAGAGCAAAAGAGACTTAAAAAGGCCTTAGCACAAAATGAATTCACAAGTGAGAATGATTCTTTTCTGGGAGAAGTTCTCTATCATATATTAGAAGAATCTTTCGCTTCACCGGTACAAGTGATTTTAAATAAAGTGGAAAATGAAAAAGTCTATGTGAGTACTTTTGAAAATTATCAAAAGTGGAAGAATGATATCAATCTCTTTTCTGAAATTCTGCCATTTGTCAGAGGTTTCTATAAGACTTTCAATGAATTAAAAGCAGCAGGACAAGTGATGGATGATTACTATCTAAACTTTGGATCTGCTGACATTGATTTTGAAGCCCTTCTCCTTAGTACCTTTATCAATCACGCCAATGGTGAAATGACTAAGAACGGATCGCCTAAGATTGGTGTCACAGTTGCTGAGCTGCGTACATTTTCAAAAGATATCCTTTGTAATGAACTTAGCTTAGATAAGAAGGTTAAAACTTTTATCTCAGAATTTGGACTGAACGAAGTTACTGGCACAGAGAGTTATATCCAGGAAGTTCTAAAATTTCACCTAAGTGGATACGATTTAGAAGAATTAGAAACTGAAGAGTTTCGTCACGTAGGTGGCCCACTCATTCTTAATAAAGTGTAAGAAGTAGCAAAGGGCACCAGTCTTAACGCGTTGCGAGGTGCTCTTTGTCCAATAAGTAAAGCAAAATAGTCAGAATATCCCCAAATTCCCTTTATTTTCTTGGCACGCTCCATGCAATAGTCAAAATATATAAAATTTTTTCAATGATTGAAAAATAATTTAACAGATAGCGTTATTTTGTTTAAATAATTTGAATAAATAATTGTACACGTAATATAAGAGGGAGAGTCTTAAATGAAAAACACACTGATTGAAACAACTAAGAAGTCTTTACTGGCATTAACAGTACTAGCAACACTTGCAAGCTGCGGTGGCGGTGGTGGTGGCGGAGGTGGAGGTTCTACTTCGACTTACGGCGCTTATAATAGCTCATTTGCAACAGCTCAAGGTTTTGTTAATGGACTTAACGATGTTGATGGTTTCAGCGATAACGAACTTGTTAAAGATATCTACGACACTGATAGATCTGATTGGGATGCTGAGGATTACTTTGTAATTTACGATGCTGAGTACGAAGAGTATGTAGCTGTATCACTACAATACATCAGAACTATTACTTATTATGATTACTATTCTTCAAACTTTAATCTAGCGACTGAGTTTAGAGATATCCAAGATGATCATGATTTCTTTGATGGTCTTATTGGAGATGGTTTTGGTGATGATTACGAAATCGTAGATTACGAATATACTGATACATTTGGTGAAGATCACTATCGTGGATTTGATTCTGATGGTGGATTTGGTTACCTTTACGAAGATGCTGATGCGACAACTGATGTTTCTCTCATGGCCTCTGATAAAGAAAAATCAGCGTTCTTTAAGAAAGCAGCTGACGTATCTATTGCTTACTCGATTGATATGAAAACTTCACTTTCTCTAGTAACTCTTGGTAGTAAAGTAGAGAAGATGCTTGATAGATCTAGCGGTGATCAACTTACTGAAGAAGATCAACTAGCTCTAGTAACAGATATCGAAAAAGTAACAGGAGCAAGCTTCTCTGACTTTAACGAAGCTACAAGCGATGCTACTGCAAAAGAAGATCTAGTCGCTACAATTGCTGCGAAACTAGGAACTACTGCGGACAACCTTGAAAACAGACTTCTTCCAGAACTATTTGGAATTGAACTATAATTCAAATAAATATCAAATAATAAGAGAGGACCTTCGGGTCCTCTTTTAATTTCAGCTACTTAAAAACGATAAATACATGTTTTATTTACACACCTTCACTATGGTATGTTGCGACGTGTTATAACCTGATCTCATCCAAACTACAGTGAGGAAAGTGTGAAAGCATTTTTAACATTTAAAATATGTCTATTGATGGCCCTGATTTGCACTAATGTAAGTGCGAAGGTTGAATTGATTCCTTTGGATTCTTCAAGAATTCCTAGTAACGATTTAATTCACCCTGAGCTTGGAAAATTAACTTCTGAGCTAGCTTGGCAATTACAAATGGGTGAGAACCCAATTGATCTCTCTCTCTTAAATCCTGAGGAAAGTGCAGTTTGGAAAAACCAAACTGATAGTCATTTAGATAATGGTATTGATGAAATACAAGTCAGTGCAGATACGGAACTCGTTTTCCTTGGTGTGATTGGTTCACAATCTGGAACTCTTCGTTTCACAGTTCTTGATGGGTCTACGGGAAATATCCTAACTGTCGCACTTGATAAGAATCTTCATACACTTCTTTTAAGAAAGAATATGCTTAGAAAATTGGGTTATGTCATTCCCGCAATGAAGTTCCAAAATAAATTAAAGGTTGCTTTCAATTCAGCTGAAGAAAAGAAACATTTCTTAGAGCGAACAATTCCTGAAAATACTTTTGGTTCTCCAAATAGATGGCTAGTGGCTGAAGAAGAATTAACTATTGATCTACAAGATGCTCTCGTTATGCTTCCAGCATACGGTGATCACTATAATTTAGCTTTTGGAGTACCCCCAAAAACACAAACAAGTCGTACTCTAAGGTCTTTAATTGTTCCTTATTCATTATTGGATTTAAAGGAGAGTGTGAATGTTCTAAGTTGGAAGGGTGCAAGAGTTGAAGAGAATGCAGTTGAATTAAGCCACTTCACCCTGGCCGATATGAATGCTTCGGTAGATGATGCTAAATGGTCACTTAATCGTATTCATAAATTAACTCGTGATGATTTCGTAGATATTGTAGAAAAATCTTATTTCCCTAAAGAAGTAAAACTTCTTCTTGTGGAAAAACTCATTTCAAGAAGAAATAACCTCCTAGATGTCTTCGATGTAGAGTCAGAGAAAATGAACTTTAACTCTAAGGTCTCTCTTGGTGAGAACCTTGTTGATGGAAGATTACAAACTGAAAACTTCGAAGGATATGCATCGAGATTTGCCTACGGCGATCCTGATTCACCTTTTAGAGAACTTAAGTATTCTTTCTTAAGTAAAATTCAATCAGATTTAATTGATAACCTCATCGGAGAAGTAAATTCTAAACTCTCTCTCTTTGATTTAAATGATGCGAGACTTGATTACTATAAAGAGGAGTTTCAAAATGGTCTGGATCACTTCGTAAACACCGGAGAGTTTCTAGAGCAGCAGGTAGGAACTTGGGTAGCGCCAATAGTTGGAGGGAGTATCATTCTCTCTCGTGATGTTATCGTTGGTAACTACCAGGGCTCAGATAATCTTGTGCAAACAGCAGATACTTTTGGTTATGGAATAAATCTTGGTGCCCACGTGGGAATCGAAGGTTTACCTGTTGGTTACACGGCTTTTGCTAGAGGAACTGTTCACTATGTAAAAACTTATTCTCACTTAAAACCAGTTCAATCTCTTAAGGCCTCACTCAAAGAGCCCTATAGAAATATGATTGTGACTTTAGTGAAAAAAGATATTCAAAGTGCTCTCACTGAACTCTCAACTATCGATCAGATTCAAGATGTGGAAGAGAGAAATGAAAAAGCTAAGAAAATTGTTGATAATTTAAACAAACACCTAGGTGTTGGAGAGTCTCTTGTAATAACAGATAGACTTACTCCATCCTTCCTTGTGAAAGGCGGATACTCTTGGGCCAATACAAAATTAAGTATGACAGTTGATGCTAAGTCTCTGATGGTGAAGAGAGTTCACATCTTTAGAAAAGACGCTGATACTATCCAAGTTTATATTGATAATGGAAAGCTTGGTTCTATGGGAGTTTCTCTGGCCCTTGATGCCTATATTCCAGTGACAAAAATTCAATTCAAAAGATCAAAAGGTAAGTATAAAGTAGAACTCTTTGATGTGAATATTAATTCTGATCTTTCAAGAAATCCTGAGCTCTTTCAAGGAGCGACAGCACTTTCGGCCCTTCTAAAAGATGGAACTAAGGAATTATTAAAGACTTACAAATCACCGTATAAATTGGAAAATAATTTTCATGATACCAGTTCTAAATTTTCATTTTTAAACTGGCGTATGAAGAAACTTAAGAAACGTGGGAATATCTCTGTATTAACTCCAAAGAATCATGAGGCGACTTTCTTTAAGTATACGCACCAAAAAATGATGGGGATTAATAATTGGGCCTTTGCTCGTGATATTGCTAATTACTACTTAAACCAATTAACTGAATATTTAACACTTAAGAATGAGACTTGGAAAAATCCAGCTCAAACTTTCTACGGTGTGAGTAAGACGAAAGGTGTACGCTTTGAGAGTCGCTTTGCTAAGGATAAGTCTGGAAAGGACAAGTATCCTGGCGCATTTCTATCCATGGATAACAAGAGAGAAGGCTGGAAAATTAAAGAGAAGAAACTTAAGAAAGTCATAAAAGAAGTAAATGGGGAATATGGAAGAGTGATCTTTTCAGATTCTGATATTGATGATGCTACAGGATTAAAGCTCTACTCTATAATTGTAAATTTAAATATTTATAAACAAGGTGTTTGGAATATATTGAATTATTCAGATGACCAAATTAAAGGGCTTGGAAGAGTTTACCGTAGAAGAAATTATAATCGTCGTCACTGTTCTTTAAGTCGTTTAAGTGGAGCACCTATTGCTAAGAAGATTCATTGTGGTCAATTTCAACCTTTCATGGATCAGAGAGAAAAGTGTGCTAAGAAACTTAGAAAAGATAAAGATAGTGCTATCGCTTGTATAGTTGATCTAGCGATTATGTACAATCGGCATCTCAAGTTTTCTGACTTTGTTTCAATTATTGGAAAAGAACATATCTATCTCTATGGAACTATTTCTGGCTTTAGACAAGATAGTGATATTTTAGCAACACCTATTAGAGGAAACACAATGGGAGTTATTTCAAGTAAGTACTGGAATGGGCCTGTTGAGGAACTTAGAGAGAAGATTGGAATGCAGGCAAATGAATTCAATGGCTCGTGGTTAAGGGAGAATATGTAATGAGAAAACTAATAGCTCCTTTTTTCATCTGTCTTTCAGTATTTGCTAACGATCCGCTTAGTTCTTTACAGTGGGCCTTACAAAACAATGGTCAGCCTATATTTAGATCAACTGGTGAACTCACTAGAGACTTTATTCCAGGTCTTAAAGGCGAAGACCTAGGTATTCCAAAAGACTACCAAGCTACAGATAAGACAGTCATTGTAGCTGTCATCGATTCAGGAGTTGATTTTGAACACCCTGATTTAAAAGATAATATTTGGGAAAATCCAAAGTGTAAGGATTTAAATGCTGAAGAGAGAGCAAAAGAAGCCTGTCATGGTTGGAATTTTCTAGATGGTAATAGTGATATTACTGATGATGTGGGGCACGGAACTCACGTGGCCGGAATTATCGCGGCAGTTGAAGGAAATGGTAAAGGGATAAGAGGCGCTGCTTCTAAGAATGTTAAAATCATGCCTTTAAAGATATTAAACTCTAAAGTGAAATCATTCGTCTATGAAAAGAAAGTGATTACAAATATCATAGCTGATGCCATAGCCTTTGCTATTAGTAATGGTGCACAGGTTATTAACTTAAGTTTAGGATGGCCAAAACTCATTCACACTAAGAAAGTTCGCTTTGCCATAAATAAGGCGATAGAGAAGAACATCCCTATTATTGTGGCCTCTGGAAATAATAATAAGAAAGTTCCCGTTTATCCTTGTTCGTATAATGAAGTGATCTGCGTGGGCGCGATGGATAATAATGGACGAATTCCTGAGTTTTCTAACTTTGGTGGAAAAGTAGATATCGTAGCTCCTGGTGAAGGTATTATCAGTACCTATCCAAGAAATATGGAGTCTCGCTTGCTAAGGATTCCAGGTTATGAAATTAAAAAAGGGTCATCACAAGCTGCTCCTTTTGTGTCAGCATTAGTCGCGCTTTTAAAGAGTCAAAATCAAGAAATATCAATAGATGAAATAAAATATAGAATTTTCAAAAGTGCCACGTCTCTTAGAGATAAGAAACAGGCTAAGTTTGGAAAAATTAACTTTAAGAAAATGTTAGATGTCTCATTAGAAGGGGACTTTCCAAAGTTTAATTTTAAAAACTTAACTGAAGTTGTCGTTTCTGAAGAGGGGAAGTACAGACTCTCTCTTCCTGTAAGAGCTCTTATGAAAGACATTGCAGCAATAGATGTAAAAGTCTCTCTTACTGATGGTGAGAAAATTATTTCGACAAAAGTTTTTAAAGATTTAAAAATTCTTCAGAGAAAAGAGCGAACTCTCGGTATCAGTGGACAAATTTCTGATTTTTCTATCTCTAGTCATCTCTCTCTTATTGTTGAATACAATGGAAAGAGATTGGATCACGAAGTTGCCTTTGTTAGACAAATTGAAAAAGTCGCTAATAAATTAGTCTTTAAACCAAAAGTTAAAGCCTCTCATATTCTAGTTTTAAATAGAGGTAGAAAGATATCAAAACTTAGGAAAGTTGTCGCGAATAAGTTTACTCAAGACTCTCTTGATTACTTCTATGAACTTGAAAAATCTGAAGATGAATCAAGGATTCAAATCGTATCTCTTATTGGTGATAAAACACTAGAGACAGTTATTAAGCTCACTAAGGTAGAAAAGGTCATAAATGTAGTTAAGAATGATTTCAATTTCGACGGAAAAGCAGACTATATGATTTATTCTCTCGGAAAAGATAAACTGAATCTCGTTCTTAGTTTCTTTAATAAAGATGGATCTGCTTTATTTGGTGATAAATCTGATTGGTTCTTAGAAATTTCTGACTTTGAGGGATTACCGTTCTTTAATGGCGAAGTAAAATTTGAATATTTAAAAGTTCATTCTAAAGAGTTGGGAGATGTAAAAGTTCCTCTCTTTATGAAAACTTGGAAAATGCCAGAGCTCGATAATACTCTTGATCCTCTCGATCGTATTCACGAACTAGCGGCGAGTAAGAAGCCTTATTATCTGCTACCTACTGTTAGTGAAGGTAGAGTTTCATTAACTATCAGAACTCTCGCTTCATTTGATTTTATGAGTGAATTTAGAGAAAGATATGACATCAAAGATAGAGATGCCCTTTTCTTCGATACTATCATCACGCAAACTACAGCTGAAGCTAGCAAAGGTCAGTTTTCTGCTGTTATGATTAGCGGTCGTGAATTTAATAAATTGTATTATAAAATTAACTTTTATTCTAATACAGAGTTTGAATTAGAAGAGTTAAACTTTTCAGGTTATGGTCTTGAGTCTAATAAGACAATGACTAGTATGAATGAAGCGAGTAGCTTTAGGGCCTCATTCGCCCTAAACGATAGACAGAATCTTAGAACTATCTTTTGGAACGATGAAGGCCAAAGAGAAGTGATGAATTTTAAAACTTCAACTTGGGGAGATCTTCTCTTTGACGTCTTTAACTTTACAGATGTTGATGATGAGAAATTACTCTTTGTTGAAAGTCGTTACTATATCTATACAGTCAATGGACTAGGAGACTCAGTTAAACTCCCTATTAATAGAGAGAGTAGTTTTCCTGGGGTTAACTTCTCGGAAACTTTTAAGAGTGTTCAAGTGAGTGATAACGATTCTTTGAGACCAGCGCTACTGGTTGATTCAAGCTTAATCTATGGAGATCGACTCTATGCTATGGTTTACGATGAAGGGAAGTTCTCGGCTCCTGTTTACGCTAGTTACGTTGTGCCTAAGAATTGTAAGTATATTGACTCTGTAACATTTAAGAAAAAATCAACGATTGTTCTGGCCTGTTTAGGTAGAACTGGAAGTGCAAGTTTAGAGCTGGTTAACTTAGAAAAGCGTGTTAAATAGAGTCGAGAGAGAGTTATTGATATGACTATCTTCTCTCACTAGCTTTTTAATGAGTTCACTTTTTGAATCAGAGCACTTAGTGCTCTGTTTTTCTAAGATGAGATTAGTCTGGTTGAATTTCTGATAATTATTTAATTTCTTACCAAAGAAGAGTGCGAGTTTCTCAAGTCTCGCGTTTTCATTTTCAAGAAAATTGTATAATTGGTAAGTATCATTATATTTTTCAATTTCCTTTCTCTTCTTTTCGACCTCTACTTGATCTTCCTCATCAATAACGAGATCCATAATCTCTTCAAAGCCTTTCATTTCTTTTATTTTTTCTTTAGAGAAGTATTTCTTGGCCATCTTATTTGTCCTGCTCGTTTAAATCCCAGAGGATATTTTCATAGAAATTAAGCTCTTTTGATTTTCTGTAGAGTTCTTTCTGGTTCGCATATCCTTCTTTTAAGATATCTTCTTTTTGATAGAGGTCATTATTAAAAACTTTTTCGGCCAGTAGAGTTGTTTTATTTAAAAGGAGTAGTTCTTTATTTTTTAATCTCTTGGCCTTTTTAAAGTAATGACTTGGAAGATCTTCAACTTTTGAAAATACTGAGATTGTTATTCCTCGAATAGCAGTCTCGCTAATTATATAAAAAGGATAGGGATAGAAGGGGTATATATCCAATTCTTTTAGTGCAACTTCAATATTCATGGCAGCAATGGGTCTTTCCTTGGGAGAAAGTCCATGAAAGCTCGAGTACATGGGAATTAAACCAACTTTACAATCATTAAACGTCTGTCTCAAGTTTTCAAGAGAGAAGTCTTCAATGGTTAATTCTTCATAAATAGGTATTCTCATAATTTTCCTCATATTAATTATAGCATCTCTAGCTACTAAGAAAAATTAGGGAAACAAAGTCATCCCTTGTTGCCAAATTTGTAAACGGTTAGAATATAAGAATAAATCACTATTTGAGGTTACTTTGGAATATCCATTCGTTAATTTACCTGATCATTTTACTGCGCTTCTCTGCGTGAATATGCAAAGTTCTGGTAAGAACTTTAATGGCCTCGATGTCTATTTTAGTGAACGTAAGGCATTGAAGCTTCAATTCTTTAAACTTTTCAGCGATATAGATAACTCAGGAAATATCGATAAAGTTGTCAAGTCCCTAGGTTGGCATGGAGTGAGAGATCGCTTTGCTTGCCTCTACATAGAAAATCTTATAAATGGAGAATTTCCTGAAACTGTTGTTTCTGGCAATTGCTATGGACTCTTAGGCTTTGAAGATAAACTCAAAGCTCATTCCATTGGTGGCTTCTCCAGAGGTTTTCTCCTAGGTTTTTATTTAAAAATGGCATCCTTAGAGTTGAGTTTGAAGGGTGATTCTAGCGCCAATCAATTAATGGAAATGGATGATGTCTACGATGTTCTTGCTCTTTCAAATGCTCGAACTGTAAAAATTGATTTACTGGCACTGCTCATAAAGCATTTAATTTTCTTTCTAGGAAAACAAGAAATCATGGAAGGTATTACTGGTGGCAAGAAGTATAAAGACTTCTATGAGCTGCTCTCTGATACTCAGAAGTCACTACTTATGAATAACTTTCTCTCTTACGGGTCTTCAATTAACGAAAAAGAGCTCTTTGTCTCTAATCTCATATAGGTGAATTATGAACGCTGAAAATAGTGTATGGAAATTAATTAACGATTTAAATTCTAAAAAGGGAATAACTGAAATTGTTATTAATGGTCCTAAGAATGTCTTTGTAGAACGTGGGGGACAATTCATTCAACTCAATGTGGCCCTTACTAAGCAAGATATTTACTCTTTCATTGATGAGGTGGCAGACTTTAATAAAAAGGTTTGTAATAAAAATACTCCTATTCTAGATGGAAATCTTCCTGATGGCTCGAGAATAAATGCCATTGTAGAACCATTTTCCAGCGGTTTTCCTTCAATTTCCATAAGAAAGTATATTCGCTCAATTACTGACTTTGATAGCTCTCCTGGTATTTTTGGTATTGAGCCTAAGTGGGTGGAGTTTTTAAAAGCAGCTGTTTCGGCGAGATTGAATATCATTATTTCAGGGGGAACAGGAGTAGGTAAGACTACTTTTATGAACCTTTTATTGAAAGAAATTAGTCCCGCAGAGAGGATTGTAACTATTGAAGATACACTGGAATTAAATATATCCATTCCCAATTTAGTGAGACTAGAGGCGGGAAGTAAAGTTGAATCGAGTGATATATCTATACGCGATTTAGTAAAGAATACTTTGAGAATGCGACCAGATAGAATTATTCTCGGCGAAATACGTGGAGGAGAGTTCTTTGATTTACTGCAAGCGATGAATACGGGACACGATGGAAGTATGACTTCTCTTCATGCCAATTCAGCTGCTGAGTGTATTAATAGAATGGAGACTCTCTTTCTAATGTCAGGTTTCGATGTTCCCTTTCAAGTGGTGAGAAGACAGATGAGTACGGCAATTGATCTCATTTTACAACTCTCTAGGGATAGAGATGGAAATAGAATTTTAAAAACAATTCAAGAAGTGACAGGAATGGAGGGGACTAATATTCTCTCGCAAACTCTTGCTACTCATGAAGATGGAAAACTCTCTTCCACAGGTATAAGTGCCAAGAACATGGAAAAGCTTCACCACATGGGTGCGCTTCCGATTGATTTCTTCAATTCATAAAGCCAAAAAAAAAAAGGCCCCATTAAATAAATAATGGAGCCTTCACACACTATCGAATAAATCTTGGGGGATTTATTCGTTTTCACACTCACCGTTATATACAAAATTTGCACCCGAACTTAAGAGCTCACAGAAGTTTCCGTAAGTCTTGGTCTCTGGCATAACTTGAATGCACACATCACTTTCACATTTTGGCATTTTTGGCTGTCCACAAATAGGCATGTATATTTCCGGACAGTAAGCAGGCTCGTCTTCTTCAGTATCTAAACATGCATAAACTTCTAGAAGAGAGTAAGTATCAGCAGGGGCCCAGTTGTTAACAATTTCATAGAGTCCATTTTCACAAGTTTGCACTTTGTGATCAAAACTCACTATGGGAAAATCTCCCGCACTAGTTTTGAGAACCATGTGTACTAGGTCACTATTCTCGCCAAGGTTTGGAACAAGTTTTCCAGAAACCGTAAAGGCAACATTGGCCGTCGCTGACAAAGAAATTAAAAGAAGTAAAAGTGTTGTTAGTGTTTTCATTTTTCCTCATCGGAATTAATTAAGTTGAGGCGGTTATAGGCCTAAACCTTGAAAAAAAGAAACAATATTTTTTTATGTGAGATAATAAGTAGGGCTTATGATAAGCTGTGTCTTATGATTAGCATTAGTTCTTATTTAAGGTGTTGAAATTATGTTCATTGACTCGTTTAATTTAAACTTACTCCGTATCTTTGAATGCGTTTACCGCAATCAGAACATGACTAAGGCCTCCTACGAGCTACATATGACTCAGTCTGGGGTCAGTCAGAATATTAAAAACCTTGAAGAAGTCTTAGGCTTTACTCTCTTTGACCGTATTAAGAAGAAACCTATTCCTACGGAGAAGGCACATTTAATGTATGAAATGTGCCGCAGTAATCTCTACAATATTGAGGCGACCCTAGGGAAACTCATGGGGGTTGAGCAGGAATTCTCCGGAACTATTTCCATAGGACTTCCCATTGAGTTTGGAAACAATATTATTCTTCCGCTGCTCAGTGAATTTTCTAAGAAGAATACGTCGGTTACTTATCGTATCGTTTATGGCCATGCAGCAGAAATGAACCAATTGATCTTGAAGGGAGAGTTGGACTTTTCTGTGGTTGATACTTTTGGATTTGATAAGGAAATAAAAACTGAGATCATTTCTAGTGAAGAATTGGTGCTCTGTGCTTCAAAGAATTATTTTTCAAAAAAGAAATCTTCATCCAAAATAGATAAGAACTTTTTTGAAACTTTAGAATACATTACTTATATTGAAGGAGCACCCATTTTAAAGAATTGGTTTAAACACCACTATGGTTTTTCCAATTTATCTATCAACAGTAAGGCGACACTCATGAATGTTCAGGGAGTAGCTCAGTTAATAGTGCAAGATTTAGGAGTGGGAATTCTTCCGGTTCACATGGTGGAGAGGTTGAAGAAGCGGGGGGAGGATATTCATATCTTTAGGGCCAAGTCGGGGCCCTTGTACAACTCTCTCAGCATCGCTTACTTAGAATCAAAGACTATGAGTTCTGGGACTAGGGAATGTATTAAATATCTATCAAACTCTTTGAAATAATTCTCTTACGCAGGATTTTCACTAGTAATAAAGAAACACTCAGCATTGAATTCTCTTTGCACTCTCTTCATTAAAAGTTGAATACCAAATTGTTCCGTGGCGTTGTGTCCTCCGGCAAACATAGTGATGCCAGCTTCTGCACTCTCGTGCCAGTCGTGCTCACTCATCTCTCCCGTTAAGTAAGAATCAAGTCCATCTTTCATCGCTTGGTACCACTCACTATTGGCGCCTCCAGTGATGATTCCCATGGACTTTATTTTATGATCATCTTCTGGCTTAGAGAAAATTACTGAGTGACCTAGAATTGTTTCTAAAGTTTTAGCGAGTTCAGCTCTATCCATGGGAGACTTAAATTTACCCTTTATACCCGTGGGAGAGCCTTTGTAGTCACCAAAAGGTTTCAACTCTTCAAGGTCAAGTTTGTGGGCCAGAGCAAAGGCATTTCCTACTTCTGGGTGAGCGTCTAGAGGAAGGTGGTATCCAAAGAGATTCATTTCAGATCTCACTAAGGGAAAGACTCGCTTAGAGAAAGCTCCTTTTAGAGGTCTAGTTCCGTGGAACTTCCAAAAGAGTCCATGGTGAACAACTAGCGCATCGGCTCCATTTCTTACGGCCTCGTCAATAGAGTGTTTAGTGGCGGAAACAGCAAAAGCTATTTTCTTAATTTCACTCTTTCCCTCAACCTGTAGGCCATTGGGTCCATAGTCTGTGAATTGGTAAATATTTAGGAGGGAGTTTAAGAATTTTTCGAGTTCTTTTCTTTTGACTGACATAATTGAATACCTTGAAGGGTTATTATGTCAGTCATTATATCATTTTTTTTAGTTAAAAGGTGAGTCGTTGTTATCTGGGTCTTCTAAATTATCTAACCCTGAAGTTTTCGTCCAATCATCATCCCATTGTTCTTTAGAAGACTTGTGAATTGACTTCTTAAGCCTTTCTACAGTTGTGTGAAGTTCTTCATGGTAGGGGGCTAGGGTAAGTGCTTTAGAAAACTCTTCCAAGGCCTTTGGTAGGTTTTTCATATTCATATGTGCTCTACCCGAATTGATATAAGGGTATTCACGATTTTGATAATTGATGGCCTTCTTCGCCATTTCAAACCACTTTAAACTCTCATCAGTTTGACCTTCACTTAGAAGATAAGTTCCAAGATCGTTGTAAGGAGGACCATAGTCTGCGTCACTTTGAATGGCCTTTAGGCAATAAGATTTAGCTTTATCAAGCTTTCCAAGTAGTGAGTAAACCCAACCCACAAGAGTGAGTATTTCAGCAGTTTCTTTATAGTTAAGAGCTTTTGAAAATTGATCAAGAGCGCGGTCATAATCTTTATCAAAGACAGCTTCGTGTCCAAGGTGAAGAAGCTGATCGTACTTCTTATCTCTTTGCCATTCTAAACTTCCTATAGAGCCAAGTCCTTCCCCTTCAAAACGAATGAGGTTTTCTTTGCTAAGAAAGAAGAGTGGAATAATGCTATCTTCTGAGATGTCTGTAATGTCATCTTCAAATTCTTCATCTTCATCTAATTGTAATTCATCAGGTGTGTCTTTTAATCCACCATCGATGACAGACAGTCCACTAACATGGGGACGCGGAGTAGGGTCAAGGAGTTCATCTGACTCCTCTCTAAGAGTTTCCGTGAGTTCTTCTTCCCAACCCATAATATGTTTTGGAGAGGTGACTTTTGCTTCAACAAGATTAATTCTTGGAAGCTCAACACTTAAGTCTGTAAAGTCTGCACATAGGTGATGCCACTCGTGAGCATATTCGTACACGAGGTTTATAAACTCAACAGTTGTACTTAGAACTTCTGAACCATTGAGTTCAAGACGAATCATTTTCTCAAAGAGTTCAGTTGTATCTTTGCACTTATATTTTAATTCACTGAGAGAGAGGTTTCTCACGTCTTCGCTGATGTATTCTTTCTTGAAAACTTTAACTTCAAGAAGTTCCACAAGATCGAAGTTCATCTTTTGTGTGAGTTCTTTCGATTCAGGGAGCTGTCCAATTTTTGAAAGGTCATCCACTGCATGAATTAGTCTTTCAAAATAGGCCCAAGAACTAAGTAGTTCGCTCGTGAGTAAGTTTTTGATGTTTTCTTCCATTGAAATAGGTCTTCCTTTAAGAATTTTCAAGTGTCATTCCTTTGACTATGCTATATGTTATTTAAGGCCATTGGCAAGTTTGCGCGTCCATTTGTCTAGCGAAATTTCATAATCCAATCACTCATGACAAACGCCCAATAAGTGAATAATTTTAAGGCCATAAGAGCTATCGGCCACTGCCATTCTATGGTTTGTGCCTTAGCTTTAATTGTAACTTGTTGATTTTGTCTCATTACCTCTTCCTTCCTTTAGGGTTGGTAGGTATTAGATTACAAGTTTAATGCCAAGAAATACTTAGGTAAGTTACTGATATTAGAAAGTCGTTATGACACCGTGAAAGAAATTGGGGCCAGATCAGGCCCGAGGGTTTTATTTTTTGAGCTTCTTAAGTGGCTGATGTCCCTGATAGTTAACAATATCGATGGGGAGGTTTTGATACTTCTCACCAGCAATATTTAGTTTCTCAGTACTCATAGGACAGGTGATGGATATGTTGTCGCGTCTGGCATACTTCGCCATTTGGACTTTCACTTTATCTACTAATTTTTCAGTTCTAAACCAAGAGCAATTGATCCCTTCGTCCCAGGCGTCGTCTATATAGGCTCCAAGCTCGAGTTCGCGCACTTGTTGCCACTTACCCTCTTTGCAGCTCACGTAGGGTGAGACGGGCTGGAGAGTGAGGATATCAACATGTTTACCCAGCATCGTGTTCCAAAATCTCATACCGTTGAAATTTGCCACCATATCGGCGTAACTCATAACCCCAGTCATCATCGCACCTAGAAAGCCTGTTTCCGCACGGTAACCAATATTCATCGCCTTCTCTAAGGTTTTTTCTTTGAGGTAGAATTTTTTAAAGTAGTTAAAGCCTGAGCCAAAGAAGTGTTCAAACTTATCTGTTCCAATCAAGACACCATTTACTCGCATCACTTTTCCAGCGGGATCGCTGATCTTAGCAAAGAGACCTGGTACAATCGCCTGGAACCATTTGAAGTCTTGGTATATAGAGTCACTAGTATTAGTGGTGACCTTTTCGATTTGTTCTGTTTCAACCACCCATTTTGAAAATTCTGAAGTGTATTGATTTCTAAATTTCTTTCTTAGTTGTTTGTAGAGGGCTTTCTCGGAACATTCATCTTTTTCATTCGCTTTATCTAGGGCGTCCTGCATGAGGAAATTGGCCTTGGCATTGATGACGGGGAGTGCGTTTGCGAGTTCAACATCTCGTCCATTAAATGGATCAATTTCAGAGGCAAAACATGTTGAAAGGGCCAAGAAGGCGAGGGCAAACTTCTTCATTAACTATCCTAGTTCGTGGAAAATCACTACGTATAAATCAATATCATAAATGTTAGATAGTTAGATCTTGTTTGTAAATGTTTTAGGTATCTAGAGGGATATTGAAGTGTGCCCTGAGATAGGCACACTAATCGTTATTTAACTTTCTTTCTCTTTATCTGAGGTCACCGTTAACTTTCTTATATTCTTCAAGTCTTTCGTCTTTAGAGATTGAAGAGTAACGCTTAGAGATCATATTAAAGATAGATCCATTCTTTGGTCCAATCTTTGAGGCCATTCCTCTAAAGTTCATAACGCCACCTTTCTTCTTTCCTTTCTTACCAAAGAGGTTAGCGAAAGGATTGGCAGATTTTGCTTTTCTAGTTCTTTTAGAACCTCCGCGGTAACTAAGAGAACCTCCACCACCACTGTATCCTAACTTCTTAGAGCTTCCGACATAGGGCTTACTTCCACCGCCGCCTCCAGACTTAGCAGAACCGTTGGACGGAGCAGAAGCTCCACCACCACCAGCGCCACCACCGCCGCCACCTGAACCAATACCGTTGGTTCCTGAAGCTTTTATTGAAGCTGCACCTGCAGGAGCGTCTGCTAGACCACTACCTTTTTCTACACCGTTTATTGTATCTCCGAGTCCACCAACTGCACCTTGTCTACTAGTTGCATCACTGGCACTGTTCACTGATCTCTGTGATGGATCATCAAGGTTTTGAGTGGCATCGGAAGTCGCAAATTGCATTCCGTCTACATTAATTCCTTGATCGTAGTAATCAACACCTCTTTCAAATTGAGCGTTAACACAATTATCTGCGCCAGGGTTGAGCTGACACTCTGTCGCTAATATATCTTCGCCGTCGTAGGCGAGACTTTCTGGTTCGTGATCTTGTACACCTTTAATGGCGTCACCGACACGACCTGCTTGCTTGTCTAAAATCTCTGCTGTACCAAGCATTGTTACTGCTTGCATTCCGGCGTCTATGAGCGCCTGTTGCATACCTTCTTTGGCGTCTTCATTATTGACCATAGCGTGAGATGCACCATTACCTAGGTTTCCAATATGTATTTGGCAATTTGATTCTGCAGAGAATGCTATAACTTCTCCATTTTCATCAGAGTTTTCTTCTAGCTGGTAATCTCCAGTGGTAAAGGTATCTGCTATTTTCTCCATTTGAATGTCAAAATCTTTTCTTATTCTTTCAATAGCACCTTTTTGATCCACAGATTTTCCTGCAGCGTCGCAACTCTCTTTAATTTTTTCAATGTTGGGCATATTGTAAAGAGCTGTTGCTAGTACGGCAGCCGCTGCTGTCTCTGATGCTGCTCTCACTCTGGCCATTTCAGCTTTCTTTTCAATTGTTTTCTTCTGCGCTTTTAGACCGGCCGCTGCATCTGTTTGAGCATTCTTAGCCATTTCAGTTTGGATGTCCATGGTTTCATCCATGTAGTCCATTCCCTGTACAGTTTCTACTGCTTTCCTACCTATAAAAATAATATCATAGGCGGTAACTGCCTTTTTACAGGCCACATAATCTTGAGTTTCATAACCAACAGCTTCACATTTAACCTTTTTATCAAAGGAAGATGTCGTTGCTGTTTTATTGTCATCACTAACACTCATATTTCTATCACGTCTTGAACTCGACATGACTGCTTGATAAGCAATACATTTTTTGATGAATCCTATGGCACTATCTCCTGTTGATTTAACAAGAGCATAGAAGTTATCCATATTATCTACTAAGTCTTCTAGGTCTTTTTCTTTTAAGAAGTGTTTTGGACTTTCTGATATTTTACTTGAGTACTTTATACACTGTCCTTCTCCAACGATCATATGATTAGGTGATTGAGTACAATCTGCAATCTTTTCACCATCACACTTAAAGCTATTTCCTGCCGGTTCTTTCTCACAGTTTTTTATATTTGCATTGTGTTTATAGATGTAAACATCTCCTTCACTCATTCCTTTTTTTACATTTGTACAATCGCCTTCCTGATATTGAGATTGGTTTCTATCTCCACAGTAAAAATCTCTTTTGATCGTATCTGACTTAAAATTTCCACCGTAAAACTCACCAACTTTCTTGCCTACACTTTCATTAATATTTTTCATTTTTCCGGCAACTTCTTTGGCAAGATACTTTCTCCATTGTTCTTCTGCTACATCTGCACCAAGGTCGTTCCACTCTTTAGACTTTTCTTGGCATTCGATAAATTCAGTAGAACCTAGAAGTATTTTTGAACTCTCGTCGGAGACAGTTCTATAGTTTAAGGCATCATTCTTAATATTTTTTTCCACTTCAATTATTTCACTAGCAAAGCTTAGAGAGTTCATTCCAAAGGCCATGATGGTAAGAAGTGATATTTTAATTGTCTTTCTCATAAGCTACCCAAAGTAAATGTAGAAATATATCGATTCAGATATAATTATACGATTCTTGTCGGATATTCTGGCTAAATTCTTGAATTTTGAGTAGATTTCATTGATAAAGCTTAAACAAGCACCTGAAATAACTTGAATTACTAGTTTTAAAGGGCATTATTAGAAGTGCTTAAAGACCATGGTTACTGGCAATTTTAGTGGTCACAATTTCTTAAAAAGGACTAACTCTGTGAAAATATTTGAATATCCTCTCACCATAATTGAAGGCCATCTAGATACCTTTGGCCACGTAAATAACGCTACTTACCTCTCTCTCTACGAAGAGGCGAGATGGGACTTTATCACTAAAGGTGGCTTTGGATTAACTGAAATTCAAGAAAAAAAGATGGGTCCGGTTGTACTTGGCCTTGAGATTAAATTTACTGCCGAATTAAAAAATAGAGAACCCATAACGATCACTTCAAAAATTCTTGGCATGAAAAATCCTCTGGTCATGCAGATGGAACAAAAAATGATTAAACCCGATGGTACAGAGGCCTCAAGTATGATCATTCAATTTGGACTCTTTGATCTTAAAAAGAGAAAGTTAGTGCTTCCCACTAAAGAGTGGAATGCGGCGATAGGTTTTGAAGACTAGTAGTCTCGGTGCACGTTAATGACATAGTTCTCATAGATCTCTTTGGCGTATTCAATGACGATATCTATGAGTTCAAAGTCATTGGGATCTTGTGAATTTATAAACTCACTAAAGAAATCAAAGTTCAATTCTTCTAAGAGTAAACTCGAAGTGGGGTGATGAGAGAGGTGCCACTTCTCAGGTGCTACGCCTCCTAAGTCTTCTTTGTAGGGACGATAGAATCCAAAGGACTTGTTCTCTTCAATAATTTTATCTAGGAAGAGATGAAGTTTTCCAAAAATTCCCTCTGGTGCTACTTCTTCTGGTGTTAGTTGAATATTGTAGTCAGGACTTGGAAGAGAAAACTTATCGTACACATCTAAGTCAGTTCCCCAGTGATGGCGACTCATGCCAGGTAGGGCACTCCATCTTAAAATGGCGTAGACAATTTCTCGATTATTTAATTTGGTAAAATCAATTGGGTTGCCTTGATCATCTAGGAGCGCTCGTTTTCCTTGCGCCTTAGCGTTCCATATTCTCTTTTGCGCTTCAAAGCTTCTAAAGGAGCTGGTGAGGCACAGATCAAAGCCTTCGTTAGCACAGAGCTCTCTAAGCTTTAGAAAGCTCTCAAGGGCATCTGGATGAATGAGGTAATCTCCCACGGGCTGATAACTGGATTGATCAAGACCTAGGATAAGCTTATTTAATTTCATATCTCTATTATAAGAAGAAAAGTGACTTTTTGGAATAGCTCTTTTAAAAAGTTGGAAGTTTTAGTGATCCTTCTTCAAGAGGAAGAAGGATTCTCTTTTTTTCTAGGCACTTACTGAGTGGTTTGGACTTTAGGATGACTTCATAGCAGTGGTTAATGGCCCTGGCACTGGCGGTGGCTACGGCACGGCTAGATCCTTTGAAGTGATCTTTTGTTGGGCCTGAGCTGAAAAAGAACTTCATCTCTTTTGGGCGCAGGAGCGTGTAATCTTCGCGGCTGCCAAGGACCTGGTCCTTTTCTAAGAAACTACCAATAGTGAAAACCTGTTGATGATTAAAATGAACCTGAGGCCATAGGGTAGAGCTCTTTCTGATTCCTTTGCCAAGAGTGGCACCGGCCACAAAAATTGGTCTAGTGATCTTCTTAGTAATATTGGCCTTTCCCTTATAGGGGAGACCCGCGGCCGTGATAAAGAGGTGAAAGTCTGCTTGTTTTAAGAACGCTTTCTTCCAGTAGCTCTCGGCTTGATTGGCATTTTTATCAAAGATGATAAAGGGAGTGATTTCAATTTCTCTTTTAGATTTTAGCTCTTTTAGAAATTGTTCTAACACCCATTGCCCATGGAATCTTCTGTTGTCTTTAGAGTATTTAGCGCAATTGAGTTTCACCGAATCGGTTAAATCTATGGGGGCGTGTATTTTTATAAACTTATTTGTCTTTAGAAGTTCTGGGCAAAAGCCAGTGTCGAGAAGGGCAATTTTTAAGGGCCCAGCAAAAGATGATTGAATAAAGAAAGTGAGGAAGAATAAAATTCTTCCCCACTTAATATTTTTCTTATCTACGTCTTGAATTGTTATCACCTTCATCAGCCATCTCAAATGGTGCATGAAGTCCTTTTAATCCAGTTACTTTCTTGTAAAGTTTCTTGTCATACTTCTTAAGCGCCTTGTAACTTTTCTTAACTTTCTTAAGGGCTCCAGAGCTAAATAGTGTTCCAAACATTCTATTTTGAACAGCAAACTTTATTCTGTCTTCAATTGGATCATAGTGCTTCAATGCATTTCTCATAGTATAGTAGAAGTCATAGGCAAAAAGGAAGAGAGAAACATTCTTATCTCTTGTTTTTCCATCAACTAACTTACCAAGTCTATTGTGAAGTAACGACTTATCATCTTTTACGAGATCAGCGATATCTTTATCTCTTGAAAGACCTTCACCGCTTAACTTGTAGTGCTTGTTAATTCGCATAACTTCATCGATTGCTCTGATGTTTGCCATTTGAATTAATTGTCTCTTCGCTGTATCAGCGCTAAAGAAGTTAGTCTTAGTCACTTCACTTTCAATCTTTCCAAGAATTTGATCGTTAGAAAGTTTCATCAAATTAGCTAGTGATAAGTATTTCTTGTAGCTGTTGATATCTGCAATAAGAGCAGGTACCGCAGATTTAAGTCCACCAACTCTCATTGGGTTTGCAAAAATCACCTTAGTATTCTTAGAAACACCAGCAACATCATAATTGAAGGCTTCAGCGTCTCTAAAAGTTTTAATCGACTTAAGACCAGTGTAACCATTTTGAAGTTCATCAATTAGGATCATTACTGTGTTCTCAGACTTGTTCAGCATTCCATCAATTGACTTAATGGCAGCTTTTTCAAGAACTAGTAAAGTCTTACCTTTTACACCATTTGCAAGAGGAGCTCTGTTTCTCGTTGGAAGTGAAGTATCAAGAACGCTTGCTCCTTTTAATCCACCCATTGTTGCAAGAAGATCAACTAAGTCTCTCGCTGAAGCATCAGAGTTTACTACTACTATTGGTTTTCCGTTCTTAGCAATGAATGGCGCTTTTGCCATACTTGTAAGCGGAGAGTTTAAGTAACCTAGTGTTACACCCTTTTTAGAAACTCTTGCTCTAAAAGTAAGCGGAGTATAGATGTCTGATTCATCATTGATAAGAAGAGTTGCATCTGTAAGAGAAATTGTCTTTTTAGAAGCAATTTTTGTTACAGGGTTGAAGTTCTTAGTAATGATATTTGTATTAGCATTCACTTCAAGTGAGATTTTAATATCACCTGTGTAAGCTCTTGATGAACCATTTGTCATGGCCACATTTAAAGAGTTCGCTTCACCAATAATCAATGTTCCAGCAGTATTTAAACGACTAAGGTTGAATGGGAATTGAATCTTATTCTTCTTAGTGTCACCAACGTTAATCTTTCCTTGTGAAGGATTAGCATAGTGTCTACCTTGAATTTTTGCTTCAGCACTTAGAGGCGCGTAAGCTGTAAGGATCTTAGTGTCTATTCTTCCTGCAGGAGCACTAGCTACCTGAGACTTTGCAACACCTTTAACTTTTACAATAGATCCAGCGGCAATTGAAGGAACAACAAACTTAGCTCCATTTTCCATCACTACTTTTACATTTTTTGCAGCAACTTTACCAAAGTTCTTAACAACTATGTCGTGAACAGTTGTTTCACCTGGTTGGAAAATACCATCTCTTCCTGCTACTCCATTGATCCCAGCATCAGTGATACTAGAGGAGATAAATTTAAGAACTGGTTTTTCGTTGTAGATCTTTGAAACAGCTGCGTGACGACTTGTTCTGAAAAGTTCAGTTTGTCTCGCAATATTAGCTTCAAAAGTTCTTACTTCAGCAGTTCTATAATGAGCAGAACGAATGCTTTCAAACACACTTTCATAAGTCGAGTTCTCAACTCTTGAGTATGTCACCTTAAACTCATTTGAGTTTCTATTTGGGCTCATACTAAACTGAGTTCTAAAGTCATTGTATGAGTTATCATAGTGACCTTGGTAATCTCTGTTATAAGCAGCTCTTTCACCTTGATCGTAACCAGCTTGTCTGTGTGCTGGGTAGGGACGGTTGTAGAACTCATCATATGAATCATTATAATTGTCATCGTAAATTACATTATAAACTCTAGAGATTGTCGCCTCATAAGTGGCCTGTTGACGTCTCTTATATCTTCTCTTGTAACCGTCACGGAAAGCTTGTTTAACAATCTTTCTATTGTAACTAGCACTTGGATTAAAATTTCTTCCACGGTGTTGCGTAGGGTAAGCTGGGATTATTCTTGCAAAAGATCCAGCAAATTGACCGTCAAGTGTGATTGGCTTTAAAGACTTAGACTCAAACTGTTGGATTGCTTGCGCTTCACCAGTTTTTGTCCCATCTCTTCGACCTGTATCTTCAGCTCTTTGATGACCTGCAGTTTCACCTTGGCTATTTCCTAGAGTGGCAGCATTAGAGTTTTGCGCTCTTTCTCTACCGTCTACTTTTCCAATTCTTGTTGCCGCATCGATATTACCTTGTTCAGTTCCATCAATTTGACCGTCTTCTTGACCTTCTCTTTCCGCTCTAGTAGAACCATCAACTTGTCCAGTTCGGTAACCAGCTGCGTGGGATCTTTGTTTACCTTCACGGATACCATCAACTTCTCCGTCAAAGTCTCCATCACGGCTACCATGGTAAGAACCTAATCTATTAGAAAGAATACGACCATCGCCTTCACCGTCGAGTGCACCTTCTTGCGCTCCCGTTTTGTTAACGGCCAAGACTCTTGAAATTAGTCTATCTCTATACTTCTTAACTAATTTCTTAGCGTCAGTAAGTTTGACTTGCTTTCTATCCTGCTTTTTCTTAAGTGTTTTTAGAGTCGTTGTCGCAATATTAACTTGCGCCGCTTTTTGCGTTTCCTGAGTCTTTAAAACTTGTACCTGCGCATTCTTAGTAGTAATTGCAGTATCTAAATCTGCAATTTTCTTAGTAAGTTTTGTAACTACTTTATTCGCTGCTTTTAGGTTTGCAACCTTTGTCGCTTTAAATGTCTTTGCTGTTGTAAGAGCATCTTGGTTAGCTTTAACAGTAACCTTAGTGGCAGCAATAGCTGTTTTAGTTCTTTTGATTTTCTTTTGACACTGAGCTGTTGGAGTAGCTGCACAAGAAGTTTCAAGACCTGCAAGCTTTTGTTCTTGTTTGACTAATTTCGCTTGAGATTGCTTTAGTACTGAATCTTTTTGAGAAACAGCTGCTTTTGCCATATCGACTTCAGTTTGAAGTCCCGGAAGAGTAGCTACTTTTGCAGTTTTTTCTTGCTGTAGTTTACCTTTCTTTGTAATTGAGTTTGTAAGCTCATCACTTAATTTTCTAATCTTCTTTTTGATGGCCTTGTGCTCATCTCTAAGTTTCTTAGTCGCATTGTCTTGCGCCGTTACTTTAGCAGTAATGGAAGTGAATTCATTTTGCGCGATAGTTACACTTTGAACCTTTGTCTGAAGACCTGGATCCTCAGTAAGTCTAAAACTTAAATTACCAACGTAACTTCTGGCCCAATCTGGGTTTGCTAATACGGTTGGCGAAATTGAGAACAATAACGCCAGCGACAACGACGTTGCCAACCTTGTTTTTGATTTAAACTTCAATCTTTTCATTTCACAGTACTCCTACTATCGCTAGTGTCAAAATGACTTAACTTAGTTAATTCAGTTCCAACAGGACACCAGTCTAGGTTCGTTTAGACCCTAAAAAAGTAATCCATTTCTTTTTATTAGGTATTTATTTAATAGATAGCAAGGACTATGCCATAATAGGGTGGTAAATAAAACATATGTTGACGCATCGTGTAATTAAGATATGGTTTTACCTGTTAGAATAAGAGAATGAATTTATATGAAAAAGCATTCTCAAAAGAAATATCAGATACTTACAGGTATATACCCAATTCTTCACTACTCAGTTTCGCAAAATTCACTCTTGATAAATTTACAAATGCTTCGCACAAGGACGTCTTGGAGATTGGTTGTGGTGCAGGACATATCTTTGATCACATAGAAACGAGACTTGCGAGTGCCGGATTAGATCTAAGTTCAAGCGCAATTGATTTTGCTTCTGCTAATTCTTCAGCTGAGTTTATTTGTGGCGACTTTTTAAAATTAGAAAATCACAGAAAGTGGGACTTTATTTTTGATTCACACCTTATTCATTGCTTGATTGGTCAAAAGTGCTTTGAACAATATCTTAGCACTGCCCAAGATCTCCTGCGTAGTGGGGGAATACTTTCAATTGAGTTAATGACTAGGGCCAAGCGGCCAGCTTTTGACGAGGGTTATTCTTTTAACGAGTTCGATAATTGTCTCTATAGGGGAGAGACTCCCATAAGATCTATTTTCGATGCGCGGAATATAGAAGAAATGATTTTAAATTCTGGCCTAAAAATAGTTTACTTACGAGTCGATGAAACATTAAAATTTATACCAAACCCCAATCGAAGTGATAGTTATCCATCCGATCCCGATCGAATGAGAATTGTCTGTCTAAAGGAATAACATGAATTGGTTAGCCACAACCTTTAAATACCTCTCAACACCACTTTTTGAAATAAGTGGAAATCAGATCTCTCTCATCTCTATTTTACTAGCGGGAGCAGTCTTTTTCTTAACTACGACTCTAGCTAAAATGTCTGAGCGTTTCGTCAATCGAGTTCTCGCTGATAAAGATATTGATGTGGGTGTTCAGGGCTCTATTGTACGTATCACTCGCTATATTGTTCTCTTTATAGGGATCTTGATAACTCTTGATACCGTAGGGATTTCTCTATCTTCACTTGCTGCTCTTGGTGCCGTTCTCATGGTTGGAGTGGGGTTTGGATTACAAAATATTACTCAGAATTTTATTTCAGGAATTATTATTCTCTTTGAAAGACCAGTTAAAATAGGGGATCTCGTTACCGTAAAAGGGATCTCTGGCAAGATTATTGAAATTGGAGCTAGATCAACTTTGATTCATACGCGAGATGATGTGGCGATCATTGTTCCCAACAGCCAATTTATTTCTGAGCAAGTGGTGAACCAAAGTTTCACTGGTGAGAGAATGCGAGTGACTGTAGATGTGGGAGTTGCATATGGCAGTGATACACAAAAAGTTAAGGATCTCTTGCTCGAAATTGCAAATGGAATGAATGGTGTTCTCACAAATCCTACTCCAAAAGTTTTCTTTGATAACTTTGGAGACTCTTCTCTCGATTTCACTGTTGCCCTGTGGATAGATGATATTTGGGATTACAGAGAAGTTCTCTCTAACGTTAGATTTTCCATCGATCAGTCGTTTCGCGACAATAAAATCACCATTCCTTTTCCTCAAAGAGACTTACATATCTTAAGAGACCTACACGAAAGTAATTAAATTTTAATCAGCTGCATGACCCCTCTAATAAAGGGGGTTGATGCGGCGAGTTTTTTGGTTTTTTTACAAAAAACTGGCCTTTGACAATGGTTTTTATGGGGTAGTTTTGCTACTCTCACTACAAATATTTTAAACAATTTTGTAATGAAATAGGCCTTGTTTATGCTCTTAAAAAAGAAAGATAAAATCACCAAAAATTATGATGTCATTGTCATAGGTTCAGGACTTGCTGGAATGACTGCCGCCAATAAATTGGCTAGAAATGGTAGAAGTGTCCTTCTTCTTGAATCTCATAATAAATTAGGTGGATTTGCCACTTGGTTTAAAAGACAAAAGGGAGATCATGTCTTTGATGTCTCTCTACATGGTTTTCCTGTGGGAATGATTAAAACTTGTAAGAAATACTGGTCAAGAGAAATTGCACAGAAAATTGTTCAAGTTAAAAGTGTTCGTTTTATAAATCCACAATTTGAAATTGAAACTGATTTCACAAAAGAGCACTATATTGAAGTTCTTACCACGAAGTTTAATTTAGAATTAGAGCAAGTCTTAGCTTTCTTTAAAGAGTTAGCTGAAATGAATTTCTACGATGATAGTGGAATGACTAACGGTGAACTCTTTGAAAAATTTTTTCCAAAGAGAAATGATGTCCATCGTTTTCTCATGGAACCAATCGTTTATGCCAACGGTTCAACTTTAGAAGATCCTGCTATCACATATGGAATAGTTTTTTCAAATTTCATGAGTAAAGGTGTCTACATTTTTCAGGGTGGAACTGATCTCATGATTTCCATGATGAAAGATGAGCTCATAAAAAATGGAGTTGATATAAAACTTCATTCAAAAGTCTCCGACATCGTCATCACTGATAAGAAAGTTCAAGGTATTAAAATAGAAGAGGACTTTGTGGAAGCCAAGAGTGTCCTTTCCAATTCAAATTTAATGAGCACTGTTTTTAAATTGGCCGGTGCTGAGAATTTTGAAAAATCTTATATTGAGAAAGCAAAAGAAGTGAGACTTAACACTTCTAGCTGTCAGGTCTTTATGGGGATTAAAGAAGGAGAGTCGATACCAGATATCGGTGAGCTCGTTTTCTATTCAGATGATGAAGGTTTTAATACTGATCTGATACTCTCGCCAAAAGTAGGTAGTCAAACATTTTCAGTCTACTATCCTGAAATCAGACCTGAGAGGGGAGATCGCTACGCTGTAGTTTCTTCTAGTAATGCTCGTTACGAAGATTGGACTAATTTAAGTGTAGAAGAATATAATGCACGCAAAGAATTTGTTACTGAAAGAGCTCTCTCTACTCTTGAAAAAATTATCCCTGGCGTAAGAGAGAAGATAGATTATATTGATTGCTCGACTCCTCTCACTGTAGAGAAGTACACTAATCATAATAAGGGAGCTAGCTTTGGAACAAAGTTCGAGGGGCTTCCTATAAGTATGGAAATGCATAAACAAGTTGCAGGTTTATTTCATTCTGGTTCTGTGGGGATCATTATGTCTGGTTGGCTTGGAGCTGCTAATTATGGTGTTATCCAATCCCACGCTGTTGAAAATTACTTATCTAACTAAGGTGAAAATATGATTAAGTTTGATTTTAAAGATAGAATTGTTGTTGTTACAGGTGGAACTAGAGGCATAGGTAGAGGAGTGACAGAAAACTTCTTGAAAAATGGGGCCAGAGTTGTGGCCACATACGCTTCCAATGATGAAGCGGCCCAAAGTTTTAAGGTAAGTCTAGGGGAGCTGGGTGAGAACTTAGATCTTAGAAAATTTGACGTCTCTGTTGAAGAAGAGGTTATTGCCTTTTACAACTACCTTGAAGAGACTTATGACAAATTAGATATCCTTGTGAATAATTCAGGAATTAGAAAAGACAATGTCTTGGCCTTAATGCCTACTGATGATTGGTCTAGAGTGATGGATATTAATCTCAAGGGAACTTTCTTAATGTCAAAGTTAGCGGTTCCTCAAATGATGAAGAATCGTTACGGTCGTATTGTAAATATGAGCTCTGTTGGTGGAGCGCTTGGTCTTGCAGGTCAGGCGAATTATGCTGCTTCTAAAGCTGGTCAAGTAGCTCTTTCAAAATCACTTTCTAAAGAAGTAGGGAAGAAGGGAATTACTATTAATAATATCTGTCCAGGTTTCATTGAAACTGAACTGATTGCTGATCTACCTGCTGAGCAAGTTAAAGAATATAAGAAACAAGTTCCACTAAAGAGATTTGGAAGAATTGATGAAGTGGCCCACGCAGTTCTCTTCTTAAGTAGTGAAGAGAGTGGATATATTACAGGAACTACTCTTGAAGTTTCTGGTGGTCTTTAATGAGTAAGTTCTCTAGTGAAGTCTTAGAGTCGATTCCACAAAAACCACCATTTCTCTTTGTAGACAAAGTTGTTGAGAGAATGCCTAATAAGATTTTAACTAGCTTGCAGCTCACTGGTGAGGAAGATTTCTTTAAAGGCCATTTTCCAGGTAATCCCATTATGCCGGGAGTACTTCTACAAGAGGCCTGTTTTCAATCAGGAGCTCTCCTTATGGCCAAGTTACCTGGTAGTGGGAATGGACTTGGGGTCGTTTCTAAAGTCTCTAACGCGAAATTTAAAAACTTTGTAAAACCTCTGGATCTTTTAGAGATGGAAGTGGAATTAGTGGAGCAGATTTCTAATGCCTACTATATGAAAGCAAAGTCCAGGGTAAATGGAAAAGTTGTCATGGCCATTGAATTTACTTGTGCCCTAATTGAAGAAGAAAAATAGTTTAAGGAAATATTATGAAAACTTTTGGATTAGAAGATAAATTGTTCTTGATCACCGGTGTTGCCAATAGAAAGAGTGTCGCTTATTTTAGCGCAAAGAATTTAGAGGAAGCTGGAGCTAAATTGATTTTCACTGTTCAATCTGCTGATCACCTTTTAAAGGTTGAAAAACTCTTTCCTGAGTCAAAGATTTATATTCTTGATGTTGAAGATGAAAACGCTGTGATCTCATTTGGTGAAACAATAAAGAGAGACGGGCACAAATTAGATGGTTTTCTTCACTCCATAGCTTTTGCCAATTACTCAGAAGGAATTAAACCTTTTCATGAAACTAAGCTAAAAGATTACTTACAGGCGACAAATATTTCTTCGTTCTCTCTCGCCACTATAACCAATGCTCTAAAAGATTCTCTTAATACTGATGCTTCCATTGTGACAGTATCCATTTCCGATACGAGAGCTACCAGCTATGGTTACATGGGTCCTATTAAGGCGACCCTCAATGCCACGGTGGATTTCTTAGCAAAGTCATTGAGTTCATTTTCAAAGGTTCGTTGTAATGCAGTTTGCTCGGGACCCTTAAAGACTTCCGCCTCTGCAGGAATTCCTGGTTACATAAATAATTACCTCTTTGCGGAACAATTAACACTTAGAAAAGAGGCCTTGAAAACTATTGAGGTTGCCAATACTATTTGTTTTCTTTTGAGTCCCTTATCTAGTGGGATCAACGCTTCTAAAATTATTGTAGATGCGGGGATGAGTTGCAATCACTTTGATAGTGATGTGGTGGATGCTGTCGCTAATAATATGTAACTATGAAGATTAATTCATACTACTTCTTAAAATTAGGACCATTTTCTTTTAAAATCTTAGTGTTGCCGGGGGGCATCTTTATAAAATAAGCTCCGGTCCCCTTAGAATTGAGAGGACTCGGGCTTATTTGTTTGATATTAATTATGCTAGAAATTTTTCCAGTTCAACGCTTCCACCAATCAATTTTCCATCGATAAAAACTTGTGGCACTTTAGTCGCTCCACTGAGAGCAAGAAGAGAAACACTTGTTGCTGCTGTTCCCAGTTCAATTTCTTCAAAGAAGTAACCCTTTTCAGTGAGTAGCTCTTTCGCCTTCTTACAATATTGACAACCTGGCTTTGTGATAATGGTTGTGGCCTTAGGAACACTTTCTTTTGGGTTTATGTAACTAAGCATTGTGTCTGCATCACTTACTTCAAATGGGTCACCTGGCTTGTCTGGCTCAATGAACATTTTTTCAATAACTCCATTATTAACAAGCATAGAGTATCGCCAAGATCTATGACCAAATCCAATATCACTCTTGTCTACAAGTAGTCCCATACCTTTGGTAAATTCACCGTTACCATCAGGAATGAGTTTAATATTCTCTGCTTCTTGATCTTCTCCCCAAGACTTCATGACAAAGGCATCATTTACAGAGAGACAAATAATGTCATCTACGCCATTTTTTGCAAAAGTTTTTGCCAGTTGATTATACCTTGGTAGATGAGTTGAGGAGCATGTGGGAGTGAACGCACCAGGAAGAGAAAATACGATAACTTTCTTATTCTTAAACAACGTACTCGACTCAAGAGGAGTAATACCCTCTTTAGTTAGAACTCTAAAAGTTACACTTGGGACTTGTTCGCCTTCAATATTCTTAAAACTCATTTATTGCCTCCTATGGTTTGCAATCTTAATCTGTAACTAGACTACCTCTCTTGGCGGTATAGATAAAATCAATTTCATCTAAGACGCTATAGGATTTATCTATTACGTAAGCTACTGATTTTACCTTGTCTATCTCTGGTGATAATCGAGTAAACCTCTATAAACTTTGAAATATTGAATTTAAGCGTTTGATCTATTAAGTCGGCAATTGAGTTGACCGAAAAGTATATGTTAGAATTCAATTTACCGCTGAAACTATCCTGCACGTTTGATCACTAATAGTCAGTCTTAATGAATTCTAGGTCTAGGATAATGAGATGAAATTAGTGCAGTTCATATTTTTAAGTGTTGTATTATATCTTTCAACGAAAGTCTTCGCCGCAAACCATTTTGAAAACTTCTCTGTTATTGACTCTTCTAAGCTTGATTCGCTTTACGGAAATCAAAGAATGCGTAATAAGAGTTCTGGTCTTGATTTAGCTGAAGAAAATCCTCTCTACCGTGAAATTCTAAATGAACTTGGACATACTTATGAGCAAATAGGGCAGAGACAGGCCGATGCTGTAATAAATGGTAATGATTTTAATATCATTGGTGGACTCAATAATATCGGTATAAGTTATTCGAAAGAATTCATCGATTTCTCTATCACTGCAGGAAGAACTGTTGCTCCTGATTTATTTAGTGATGACAAATGGATAGTCACTGATGAGTTCAGTATCAATATTTCTGCTTCAAAATTACTATCTAATTTAAAAGATCAAGGGGCCATCGATTTTAGTGAGGCTCAGTACGCGGCCTTTGCTGGTATTAGTTTTAAAAGGACCTACCGCTTTGTACACTTTGCTAATAGTTATAGCGAAGGTTTAATTCTACATTTCGATAGGCTTTTTCTAGGGTTTACGAAATTTATGAATAAGGATTATCTTAATCTTGGAGAGTATGAATTTATTCAAAAACAAGATTACCTCTCTGTTAAGGCGGGGGCCATCGCTGGAGCCCCAATTTACGGACCCATTGTGGGAAGCGTAGGAGTGCTGGCAAAGTATGAAAGGTTAATGAAAGTTGATGTGGAATCAGTATCAGAAAGTGACGCAACTAATGAAGAGAGACTAAGGATTAGTTTTGAAAAAACTAAATCAGCTTCTGTGGGGGTCTCTGCTAGTATTAGTGCTGAATTCTTAAAACTTCTACGTGTGACACTTTTTAAATATGATTTTACTTATAAATTAGAAGAGTCAAAGAAAACATATCTTTCTTTTTATGAGAGCGATTATGAGAAATTGAAAAGCGATTCTTACTATGCCGCTCAAGTTGATAGAATATTAAAAGGAAGAAAGGCAGATTTACATACTCTTAAGAATAATATTGTCTCGCTTGAGCAAAGAAAGACAGAACAAAAATCATCTAAGTACAATATCTTATTATGGGGAGGGCATAAGAACGCCAAGACTCAGCAAATAGAAATTGTAAAAAATGGAGTGGTGAAGAGGTTCTTTAGGCATTACTATGAGAAATTAAAGTTCAAACAAAATGTTTTCTCTCGTTTCATGTACATCCTAATGAAGTCTTTTTTAAAGTTTGACACAATCGTTAATAAAGATAGTAGTGATTCTAAAAAGGTTCTAGTTGAATATAGCTCTGAAGTAAACTTGGTAGACAAGAAGAAAGATATCAATTTGAAAGAAGATGAGAAGATGTCCATTGCTTTTACTCACAATTTCTTTACAGCTACTACCACAGGAAAATTAAGAAAGAGACATAAGAAAGTTGCCTTGAATAATCTTTACAATTATTCTGGTGTTGATCCTCTCGCCATAAAACTATTTGAGCAAGACTACCTAGTTGGACCTGTGAAAATAAAAGGTGACTATAAGATTAATAAAGATGGGATAGATTACATACTTTCTCACACAGAATCTACACTGAAGTCTAAGTACAAACAAATGTGCCAGAGTAAGTCATCAGGTAAGTTTAAATGGTTTAGAAACCTCTTCAATGGTTGCCTCCATAAAATGAAGAAGTCTACTAAGAGATTTTATACAGAATGGGCCCTGGATGATTTTACAGCAAAGTCCTACTCAAGTTGTTCTAAAAAGTCTTCGCGGTATAGATTCTTTAAAAGAAGAAGAATGCGCAGAAAGTGTATGGCGATGACAGCTAAGAGGTCCTTAAATAAGGATCTCTCCATTGTTCCTCTTTGGCGTTTTAAAGATCTTGTTCAAACAATCTATTTACAACATAAATCAAAAGTCGACATATTAAGTTTCTTTGGAGTTTCAAATGTTTTCTACTTCGGAAAATTTGAGGCCTTTCAAGAAAATGGATCTCATTTTTCAACTTATTTTAATGAAGGAAAGTTCTCTGGTTTGGGTGTAGTAGACAATTATAAGAGAAAGAATAATATGAGAGGTCCTGCTTCTATAGATGTTGAAAATTAACTAATCCTTACTGCGTCTTTTTAAGTCCTACCCGATGAGAGGTTATGGACTTAAATTGATGGTAGCACAATCAAAAATTATCTATTTTAGCGAAGAGACTAATTTCTCACACTTAGTAAGATTCTACTTACAAAGTGAATTCAATTTTAATATTCTGCAGTTTAATTCTGACGTATTAGTAAAGGAATACATAAAAGATAAGAAAGATTTCTTTCTCATTCTTTGTGATGGTTCAATTCCCGTTGGAAAGACTCGTGAATTTTTTGATAATTTTCGAACTCATCGTATGAATATACCTTTCTTTATTGTAGGTAATGATGAGTATATTTCAAAATTTAGGAATGTTGGAGCAGAGCTCTTTCATCGTGATCGATTTATTGAAGAAGTTGAAGGAAAAGTCAAAAAATTCTTTATTAAGAACCATTTAATTAAACCTGCAGATTATTGTCCCATATCTTTTAATACCCTTACTGCATTTGATGGATTGCAATGTGATGTCTTTATTAAGCTTAATAGTGGTAGGCATTTAAAGATTTACAAGGAGGAAGATCAAATCCATCAAGAAGACGTGAATAAGTATGCTAAGAAAGGGATAGAACTTCTATATTTAAATAAGAAAACTTCCCATTGGATCTTAAAACAAATTCACATTAACTTTAAGGCCATTGTTGATGCTCTTGATAAAGGTGAAAAAATACATATAGCACCAGAACCGGTAAATGAGAAAAAGAAGAAGAAAGGTGAAGCTGATCAGTCTTTTACTGATTTATTAAAAGAAATTAAAGAAGAAAAGGAAGCAGTTAAGGAAAAGAAAATTCAAGAGAGTATCGATGGAGCTTTTAATCTGAGTGAAGAGTTTAAACATGATATAGATAAGAGGATTTCAAAAGCAGTGAAAGTTCTTTCTAAGAATAAAAATATTAAGAAATTCTTAGATAAAATGAAAGTTGATCGAAACCCTAATCAGTACTTTAAAATACATGTAAATTTACTTTGTAAAATGACCTGTGCTATTGCGCAGGTTATGGAGTGGAGTCATGCATCCACGCTTGAAAAACTTGTTTACGTAAGTTACATGCACGATATAACCATGGTTGAACACCCTCACGTTGCGCGGATTGCTAATCTGGTTGAGTTTAAGGCGATTGAAGGTGATCTTAGGCCTTCAGAGATTGAAATGTTTCACAATCATCCTGCTTTAATTCGAGATATGATAAATGACTCAGAAGATTTTCCCATTGAAGCCGATAAAATAATTTTTCAGCATCATGAATTACCTAATTCAAAGGGTTTTCCAAGTAAGTTGCAAACTATTCGGATTCTTCCACTCTCTTGCTTATTTATAATTGCCCATGACTTTGTCGATTACATTATTGATAATCCCGACTGGGTAATGGATGAGTATATTGTTCGTTGTAAAGATAACTTCGTTGGTGCTGGATTTACGAAAATTATTAAGAAATTAAGTAACTTAGAATTGAAATAAAAGCCGCTTAGTTCAGTAAATTTGAGTATTTCTTATATATTTTCTTTTGTATATTTTCCGAAGAGTGTTTAAGGAAAAAAAATGACACTAAAATCAAAGATAATTTATCTTAGAAAAGAAACGGGTTTTGCAAACCTTGTGACTTTTACACTTCAAAGTGATTTTAACTTTGACGTAGTTTCCTTTACAGAGAACGAAGAAGTTTATGAATATCTCGATAAAACTGAAGACTTCTATTTATTTATTTGTGACGGGTCTATTTCCCTTGGGAATGCTCAAGAGTGCTTTTCCAAATTTTGTGAAAAGAAAATGAATGTTCCTTACTTCATAGTGGGAAGTGATGATTACATTAGTAAGTTTAAGGACATGGGGCCAGACCTCTTTCATCGTAGTAAGTTCTTAGATGAGGCGAGGGTTAAGCTTGAAAGTTACTTCATGCAAAATCCACTTGTAAAAGTAGAGGAGTACTGCGAAGTTGATTTTAAAACGCTGTCTGTTTTTGATCATTTACAGTGTGATGTATTTATAAAAATGAAAAGTGGTCGTTTTCTTAAAATATTCAAAGAAGAAGATGCTATTGAACAAGATGATATTGATAAGTATGCTAAGAAAGGAGTGCATACTCTATTCTTACACAAGTCTACTGCCCATTGGATATTGAAACAAATTCAAATGAACTTTTCCTCTTTTGTTGATGCGCTAGATAGGGGAGAACAAATTAAAGTTATTAACCCAAATATTTCACCAGCAGCAACAGAGAGTCGCAAGCAAGATGGTAGTTGTATTGATGAAGTTGAAGAAACAACAAAGAAGCAAGAGTCTTGTTTAGATGAAGAAAAACCTGATTCGGAAAAGTCTTTTAGTGAACTCATAGCAGAAATAAAGAATGAGAAAGAAGCTCTGAGAAGTAAGGAGCTAGAACAAAGTGTTGATGAAAATCTAGGTATCTCAAGTGATTTAAATAGTGATATACAACTTAAGGTCTCTAAGGCACTTAAAATTATGTCTAAGAATAAGAAGGCCAAAAAACGTCTTGAAAAGTTAAAGGTTGATCGTAACCCTGATCAATACTTTAAAATTCATGTAAACCTTCTTTGTAAAATTACCTGTGCTATAGCGCAAGTTATGGACTGGAATAATGACTCCACACTAGAGAAACTTATCTTTGTAAGTTATATGCACGATATCACTCTAGTTGATCATCCTCATCTTGCACGAATTAGAGACCTTGCTCATTTTGATACTCTAGAAGATTCTTTGTCAGAAGAAGAGCAGAAACTCTTTCTAGATCACCCCAAGGAAATTAAAAAAATGGTACTAGAGAGTGATGAGTCTCCTGTAGATTCAGAAAAAATAATTTATCAACACCATGAAATGGCGAGTGGAAAAGGATTCCCTTCCAAATTACAAACCAATAGAATCTTACCGCTCTCTTGTCTTTTTATTGTAGCTCACGACCTAGTGGACTATATAATTGAAAATCCTAAATGGAAGCTCGATGAGTATATAAGTTCGAACTGCGGTAAATTCACTGGAGCGGGCTTTTCTAAAATTATTAAAAAATTACCTGAGCTTAAGAGTTAGGAGTAATTCTATCTAGTGCTTCTTCCGTAGAAATATCTGGATGATAGGCAAAGTCTTTCTCTGCCTTCTTATGAGAAAAGTAATGACTCTTACCAAGTTGAAGCGCCACAAACCTGCTCATAGGCGGATGAACATTCCAAACTCTAAGAGTTCTTAGTATAAATTCAATTATTGTTCCAATTAGGTATGCCTTCTTTACAGAGATAGATTTTTCAATTTTCCTTTCTCCATTTCTTTCTAAGACAGTATTTATAAAATCCCATAAGTTGACTGGTTTTTCCTGAGCAATGAAATAGGCTTCTCCAGACATATTCGAATCAAGAGAGAGTTTTTCAAAGGCCTGAATATGTGCTTTGGCAGCATTTTCCACATAGATCACATCTACTAGGTTGTCTCCATCACCAATGACTTTCAATTTTCCTTTTCTTCTTGCCTCTATAAGTCTTGGAATAATATTCTTATCCCTTGGACCAAAGATGAGATGAGGTCTTAGGGCGCAAGTTAGAAAATTCTGGGTATGGTTTTCTAAGACATATTTTTCCGCAAGCATTTTAGACTTTGCATACATACTTAGTGATTCTTTTGGGTAGGGAATTTCTTCATTACCTTCAATAATATCATCTATTCCAAAAACTACGCTTGGTGTAGAAGTGTAAATGAATTTAGAAATGCCACTTCGCTTACAAGCATCTACAAGATTCTTTGTTCCTACTGTATTTGTCTGGTAGAAATCTTCCCACTTTCCCCACATAGCTACTTTTCCGGCCACATGGAAAACAACTTCAATATCATTTAAGGCATTTTCTATAGATTTTGGATCATTTAAATCACCAATGCGAGTCTCTATACCTAGTTCAGCAAGTTCACGGTAATCTCTTCTTGAAAAATTGAAAACCTTATGACCTTTTGCAATTAATTGTTCCGCAATATATAGACCAAGAAATCCGCCGGCACCAGTGACTAGAATATTCATTTTAGTGATCCATTGCTCGCTAAGTCGCGAAGCTTTATACGATCAATTTTAATATTATGTCTTACATCTACAGGAAATGAATCATGAAACCAAATTTGTTCAATACAACGAGTATGAGAATGGACCTTACCTAGAGCTAAGAGCTGATCTTTTAACTCCTGCTTATTTTTAACTTTTTTATTTAACTCTACAACAAGACCTGCCTTCTCATATCCACTTTGTGTCTTTTTAATACCGATTAGGGCCGATCTCTTTACACTAGGATGTTCATTAAAAATAGCTTCACAGGGAATTGAACTCATCATTTGCTCACCTGTTTGAACTCTATGAATTTTTCGTCCGCAAAACCATAGATATCCTGACTCATCTATATATCCTAAATCCCCAATTCTATGCCAAAGGTATCCTTCTCCATAGATTTTTGCTTCTTTTGTTTTTTCAGACATTTCAAAGTAATTCTTGGTTACAATATCACCCTTGATGATAATCTCTCCAATTGTTCCATTTGCTACTTCTTTAAGATCAGTTACATTTGCAATAACTTCATCGGTGATTTCAATGATTTTTACTTCTACACCTTTGACGGGTTTTCCTACGCAAGTTCCTTTTCCAATCTTTGAATCATTGACGGTGTTTTGAAGTAAGTACCTTCCTGATATATTTGCTACAGGCAAGGATTCTGTCGCCCCGTAAGGAGTGTAGGTTGTTCCATTTGTTAAGACTTTAGAAAATTGTAAATGTATCTCGGTACTCACTGGAGCACCAAACATGACTAGATACTTTACACTCGGTAGAGATATGTTTTGTTCTGTACAATACTTTGCTACTCGTTCCCAAATAGCTGGGGATCCGGCTACAAATGTCGCTTTATTATCTAAAATGTTTTGCACTAACTTCTTAGGGTCAGCAAGTCCTGGTTTAGAGGGGTTCATATCAGGTATACAACTTGTCATTCCCATGGCGATAGTGAATAGAGCAAAGAGGGGAAATCCTGGAAGATCTACATCATCATGTGTCAGGTTGAACATCTCTTTCAACATACGTGTTTGAGTAGAGAAGATCTTATGAGAATATTCAACACCTTTTGGAATTCCTGTACCTCCTGAAGTGAAAAGTATCGCGGCTAATTCGTCAGGATGGTTCTTCGTTTCTATATGTTTTGGAGTAAGACTTTTAAATTCATTGAGGGATTTCATCTTTCCCCAAGTGAAGTTACTTGTTGTAATAAAATGAGTGATTGAAGAAAATGATTTTCTATAAAATAATCTTAGGAAGTGAACTTCGGGGACTCCTATCAAAGCTTTTGGTTTTACCTGTTTGATGGAGTGTAGGAGATTCTTCTTTCCCATGCCTGGATCGATGAATACGGGAATTATCCCTAAGTGAAAGAGCGCAAAAGTTATAGCTGGAAAATCTAGGCCAGGTCTAACGAAGACAAGAGTTTTGTCTCCTTTCTTTAAACCCATTTGACTTAAACCTAGAGCAAAAGATTGAGATCTCTCTAAGAGTTCTAAAAAAGTTAAACTCTCATAGGTATACTCGCCATTTTTCGTAGCTTTAAGAGGTGCCTTAAGTGCTAACTTATTTGGATATTCTTTTGCTCTTTCAACTAGCAGTTGTGCTATATTCATTTTATCCTCTAAGGAAGTTTCCAATTTCTAAGTTAACCTCTTCTCTTTCATCTTCAAGAATATAGTGACCGGCCTTTGGATAGGTTATATTCAAGGCATCTGGATATATATTTTTCCATCTCTTAAAGAAGTGCATACTGAAGCAGAAATCTTTTTCGCCCCATAGTAAAAGTTTTGGGCATTTTAGAGTGGGGAGTTTTTCTTCAATATCTTTTAAAACATCCCACGTTGGATGTTTCTTATCCATGGGGATATCTTTTACAAACCTAGCTGTTGCAATTCTATTCTCGTAGCTATCATAAGGGAGTAGGTAACCTGATTTGATAATACTTGAGAGTGGCTTTTTTACGGCCATAAAAGTTGCAGGCCATGCAAAGGCATTAAACTTTCTAACTAACCATTCACCGAAGAATGAATTCTTGCAAATATTTATAGTTGTAGGAATTGTGTCATCTGTAAAAGCTGCAGTGTTGAGTATGACTGTCTTTAAAACATTCTCTGGGTTTCTTGTGGCAAGCCCCATTCCAATAGCTCCACCCCAATCGTGTACAATGAGGTTGTATTCTTTAATACCTAAATCTTCTAGTAACTCTAAGAGATTACCGATGTGATTTTCTAAAGTGTAGTCATAGTCTTGCGGCTTATCTGAAAGTCCACAACCTAGGTGGTCAGGCACAATAACTCTAAAATCAGACTGAAGAGTCTTGATCACATTTCTATAGTAGAATGACCAAGTAGGATTACCATGTACCATAATGACAACAGGTCCAGTTCCTTCATCGACAAAAGACATTGTATGACCGTTCTTTAACTCTATTGTCTTTGGATTAAACGGATATTCTTCTTTTAAATTTGTTGGTATTTTTATAGCTTTCACCATTCTACTCCTAGCATGATTGAAGTGAGTCCACTTCCTATGCCTAAAAGGGCGATCTTTTCACCTTTTTGTATTATATCTAATTCACTTAATTTTGCTAACGTTATTGGAAGGGCCGCAGATCCAGTATTCCCAAGAGTTTCATAAGTAGTAAAAGTCTTATGATCACTAAGCTCCATCACTTCCATGGTCATCTTCTCATGAGCTGTTCCCACTTGATGTCCAATAACCCAATCGACATCACTATTATTCCAATTTAAGGCAGTCTTTGTTTTATTCCAATTCTTTTTCGCTAGCGCTAGACCGTGTTTTAATAATTCTTCCGAATCTGTCTCCATCATAAGAGAAGTTGTGTCTCCATCTCCTTGGCAGAGTACATTTGCACTTGAGTCCGTACAAACTGCGCCCCCAACTATTTTATGTCCGTTTGGAGCTAAGTCCTTGTGAGTGAGTAAGTACGCAACAGCTGCAGAACCAATGGTTAGATTGGCAATATATTTCTTAATAGACTTTCTTGTGAGAGTTAAATCACTTGAGAGATGTTCAATAGTTTGAGTCAGTAGAGGTCCACCATTTTCACCGCTTACAATAAGAGCTGATTTAATTTGTCCTAGTTCAATCATATTTGAGGCCATGACCATGGCGTTGACTACTCCCAAACAAGCATTGGAGAGATCAAAGATCATAGCATCTTCGCTAAGTTCTAAGTTGTGGTGAACAACACTCGCCGTTGAAGGCTCTAGAAAATCCCTACAAACACTTGCGTGAATAAGCAGACCGATATCTGATCTCTCAATATTGCTTTTTTCTAATAATTTATTGGCCACCTTAGTTGATAGATCACTTGGTCTCGTTCCATTTGGCCAAACTCCACGGGATTTTATTCCTGTCATGAGCTCTAAGCGTCCATGGGGGAGTTTAAGTCTTTCGTAGGTAGCACCTAAATCAGCTTCAATTTCTTCTGAAGTTTTAAACGTGTCCGGTTCTAGATAATCAAAAGAGTGAATTCTAACATTTTCAAATTTCATATTTAATCCATTAATCCATTAATCCATAAAGGTTTGCCATTGATATTCCTGAAAGCATGGAGCCAACGATTCCTAGAAATCCCTGATCAGTTCCACAGATCACCAAACCTTTAATTGCAGTTGAGCCATCTCTCGATTTATCAGTGGAACCGTAGACAGTTCCTCCAAAGTGAGAGGTGTATTTCTTTATTGTGGTAGGGGAGAAGATGTCTTTATAGACGACTTCTTCATTCCACGATGGAAGTATTTTCTTTGTGAGTTTACAGGCATTTTGGAAAACTAGTTCTTTATGGGCGCGGTATTCATCTTTAGTGAATTCATTCCACTTATTAAAATTGGCCATATTTGTTATTCTTACCCAACCATCTTCAAAGTCATTGTGAACAAAATTATTTGGAAGGCAAATAACCGCTGAAGCGGGATCATAGAAATCACTAGGCTGTCTATAAAGATACTTAGGCCTGTCATTAAAAAAAGCAATCGTCGTATCGACTCCAAAATCTTTTGGAAACTTGTCTAAAATTAAAATGCTTTCTGTGAAAGTCATTTTTCCAGTTCTAGCTGTGGGTAATTCTTTTTCTGTTTCTACAACGCTCAATGTTTCGGGTAGTCCCATTGAAGAAATAACTAAGTCCGCTTCGATGAAGTCACCATTCTTTAAGTGAACACCTTTTATTTTTTCATTCTTGGTTTCAATTTTAATAACTTCACTTCTAAATCTAACTTCACAGCCGAGAGTTTCTAATTTATTTAAAAGTAAATTAATAATAGTTCTCACTCCACCTTTTGGTCTTGAGAAACCTTCCATATAAATACTTTTAAACATGATCACAAACTGGGAGAAATCCATGTCATTTTCCCATGCTGATCCGTAGATCAATAGAGGGCAGAAGATCATTTCTAACAATTCTTCGTTAGAGATATATCTTCTCACAACATCCTTGGCCAAAACGTGTTCGTTATCTAAGGCCGTTTCATTGAATTCATTAATGTGTGCAATCAGTTTTGTAAGCCCATCAATTTGATTAGGAAAATGGATTGCTATATCTTCTACGAGTTCATTTAGATCATTCGTAAAAGTGAGGGTCTTTTCTGGAAATATTATTTTTGAATGTCTCTGTGGAGATAACTCCAGAGAGTCATAGGGAATTCTTAATTGTTTTAAGAGAGTGGCCAGGGGCTTTCTTCTCTCTCCCTTTTCCATGTAATTTGTGAGGGCATGAAGACCCACATCAAAATCTCTCTTGGCCCTCTTATAATAACTATTGAGCCCGCCAGTAATGACATGCTTTTCTAGCAAGAGCACTTTCTTATCAAACATGGCGAGTCTTATGGCCGCGGCCATTCCACTCATTCCTGCACCAATTATAATGGCATCGTATTTCATTTGGAACCTTATATGTCACCTTAACGAATTAAGGTGACAACTTAAAAATTATGCAAGTGCAGTAAACTTTGGACCTAGATAATCCACACAGCTTTGCATGCTAGCTAGTTGTGGGTAATCTTCTTGTGGAACGATGATCTTATGTCTTTTCTTAAGTTCCATAACGATATCTAAGAAGTCCATTGAATCTAAATCAAGTTGATCTCTAAGTGCTACAGCATCATCAATTGTTGTTACATCGTCATCTAAAGCAACGTCAGCTATTATATCTAAAACGTGTTTTCTTACTTGTACATTGTCCATTCTGCCCTCCTAATGGGTATATTTCTTAATAATTAGTGATGAATTTATTCCCAGCATTCCAAATGAATTATTTAAAATGATGTTAACTTCTTTTTCTATTTTCTCTCCGTTCACAAGATTTTTTAAATCGCATTTCGGATCAATATTTTCAATTTTCTTACAAGGATGAATAAGGCCATCTGTAAAGCTAGGAAGGTTTCCTGCTAGCTCTAGCGCACCTGCTGCACCCATGGCGTGACCAATGAATCCCTTAGAGCAGTTGATATAAGTATTTTCACTGTATCCAAAGACTTGGCTAACAGCTTCACACTCTTGAATATCTCCCATCTTAGTACCAGTGGCGTGGAGGCTTACAATGTCGATATCTTCAACTTTTATTGATGCCTTCTCAATGGCCCTAGTCATACATTGAATTTGCCTCTCTGTATTAGGTAAAACGAAATCTGAGGCATCGCTATTTGAATGGTATCCAATAACTTCTCCGTGTATTTTCGCGCCTCTCTTCTGTGCGTCTTCGAGTCTCTCTAGTGTATAAATGGCTCCACCTTCAGAGATGACAATTCCATTTCTATCAATATCAAGAGGACGAGTGGCAAGAGTAGGGTCCTCATGTTCTCCTAGTGCTCCTTGAGCTGCGAAGGCCGCAAAGATACCAAAAGTTTGTGGAGACTCACTGACTCCTCCTGCTAGTGCGTAATCAACTTCTTCAAGTTGTAACATCTGACAAGCTTGAATGAGTCCTAAGTTACCTGCGGCACATGCTGCACCGATAGTGTAGTGAGGTCCTGTAATTTTTAAATTGAGAGTGACTTCTCCTGCTGGATTATTGGCAACTGTTCTTGGGTTATGATGATGAGACCAAAATTCAGTATTCTTATCATTCTGATAGAGCTCGTGAATTTCGTTTTCCGTCTCAACATTTCCATGTTCAGTAATTCCAAGATAAACACCAACTCTATCTTTATCTATATTTTCCCAGTCAAGGTTAGAATCTATAATCGCTTCGTTAGCACAGTAAATTGAAATGGCACCAACTCTGGTTCCTCTCTTTCTTGTTTTCTTAGACTGATGTTTAGTTTCATCAAAATCACAAAGACCAGCAGCTCTGATACCCATGTGCCTCACTTCTGTGTGAGTGATTCCTGAGCGTCCTTCAAGAAGAGCAGTTCTAAATTCTTCAAGACTGTTTCCATTTGGAGCAGTAAGTCCCACTCCAGTTATAACGATACGATGTTTCATTTAGTTATTTCTCCCGAAAGCCTTTCTAGGCTTCCTTTTAATTTATTTGTTAAAGTCTTTCTTACCTGATCAGTTATATTGGCCATGGGGGCCACTCCACTGGTCAGGAGATGTAACGTCTTTGGTAATTGTTTTAAAATATGTGGATATTCCGTTGGAAGCTTACTTTGAGTAAGTTCAACAACAAAACTCATGACACTCTCGGCGATTTCACAAGTTGTAATAATTGACTTAAGTCTCTTAGTTCTTGGATCACCATCTTTAGATGTTGCAAGAGCTATTTTTTCAAGTCTGAGCGCCATTTGTTTGAATTCGAGAATAACTTCTTGCTCTCTCTTTCTAAAAACACTTGAGACAATTGAGAGGCTATCTTCCTTAACCGTATGAACCTTTACCCGTCTTTCCTTGTCTTCTTTTTTTAATTCACGAGAAATGATCGCTCCATAATGAGTAAGGACTTTTAGAGCGTTTGAAACTGCGGGTTGTGATAATTTTAATGTTTTCTCTATTTCTTCACTTGTAAGTGGTCTAGTAGAAAGAACGAGGAGGCCGTATACGGACCCTTCAATTCTCTTAAAACCAATTTGGTTGAGGAAGTTTTCAAACACAGGAAGTTCGGCGAGTAACTCTTCTTCTACGAAATTTTCAATTTGATCTGACAACGTAAATCCTTGAAAAAATTGGTTTATTACAAATATATAATATTAGAAATATCAGATTAATCCTCACTGTCTTACTCGTCAATGAATTAGTGGATTAAGATTTGCTGCGACATGTCTTTTTCCGAAGTATGCAATCATAAGTTATTCATAAAGTTTAAGCTCTGGGTTAAATACATCTAGAATATGGCGAATAGAGAGGTATGAAACAACATTCACTACATTTAAAGGCCCATGATCAAATATTCAGAGAAAATGATATTGCTGAAGCGATGTATATCGTTAAGCGGGGAATTGTTCGTCTCTATAAACCCAAGGGAAAAGGTTTTATCGAACTTGCCACTATTCACTCCGGAGAGTTGATAGGAGAGATGTCCTATTTTGACGAAGGTAACAAGAAACGTAGCTGTTCAGCGGAAACTCTGGTTGATACTGAACTCGTAGAAATCAAGTTTGCGGATTTCTCCCATATGATGAATAGTACTAATCCCTGGTTTCAAACTATTATCAATACATTAGTGGCGAGACTATTAAATTCCAATAAGAAAGTTACTAATTTTGAATCAAATTCTGTTTCTATCAATTATGCAAATAAAGGCGCAAATGATCTTTATAAATTTTTTAAAGATATTGATATTGTAAGACTCTTTAGTATTTTCTATCTCGCTATTAAGGGACAGGAAGAGGAAGGGGTGGAAGATGATGATGATATTATCATTCACAAAGAAATTTTTAGCTACTTTGCCACAGATATTTTCAATTTTAATGAAACAAAAATAACGGAATTTCTTGAGATTTTAGAGAACTCTTTTCTCATTGAACTCGTTGAAGATATTGAGGGAGAATTAGATAATATTCTAGTTTTAAATGTAGATCTCATAAAGAGAAGTTTTATTTTCTTTAATAAACAAAGACAGCTTCCTGATCAAAAGAAAACGTCCTTAGATGAACGATCCTTAAAATTTTTCTCGGAAATCTTAAGAAAACACAAGGAAAAACCTTTCATAGGAGAAAATCCTCTGATTGATTTTACAGATCTCATTAATGAATTTAAAGAAAATTTCAATATCTATATCTCAATGTCTGATTTTAAAAAACCTATTGCAATGGAACTCCTTGATGAACCAAAATTTAATCAAGAACAAAGAATTGTCGCCCATGTGAATATAGAAAAACTTGAAAGTCTTATTCCTCTCTTACTTGTGAAGAAGGAGTTTGCGAGCTTTAATGAAAATATGCGATTAAAATAAGTCGCTCTATTTAAGAGCGACTCTTATAGGATATATTATTTTTTTGGAAGTTTAGACACAAGGGTGAGGATTGTCGCTATGGCCACACTCTCACCAGTTTCATCGTAGACATCTACAAGCCATTTTACCACTCCTTTAGGAGTTTCTCCCTCGCGGTCTTCTTGTTCTACTTTCTCTTTACAAGTTAATCTGACACCAATGGTTGCTCCCACATAGACAGGTTTAATAAACCTCAGGTCATCAAGTCCATAGTTGGCAAGAACTGGTCCCTTTCCTGGATCGACAAAGAGTCCTGCAGCGGCTGAAATGATAAAGTAACCATGGGCCACTCTCTTTTCAAAAATTGTTCCCTCAAGTGAAGTTTCATCTGTGTGGGCATAGAAGTGGTCCCAACTTACATTGGCAAAATTCACTATATCAGTCTCAGTTACGGTTCTCTTGTGAGTCACATGAGTGTCACCAATTTTTAACTCCTCAAAGTGTTTTTTAAAGGGATGAACTCCAGGATTGAGTTGTTCACTACCTGCTTGATAAACATTTGTGATGGCAGTTAGTGTCGTTGGATGTCCTTGAATGGCCGTTCTTTGCATGTAGTGGTGAACTCCACGAATACCACCCATCTCTTCTCCACCACCTGCTCTTCCAGGTCCTCCGTGAACAAGTTGTGGCATAGGGGAGCCATGGCCAGTTGATTCTTTGGCGCAATGTCTATTGAGTACGAGTATTCTTCCGTGACTGGAAGCAGTCTCTAGGACGATATCTCTCGCAAAGTCATTATCATTGGTAACAACTGAGCTTACTAGAGATCCAAGTCCCATGTGAGAAAGTTCTGCAGCTTCTTCTATATTCTTATAAGGGATGATTGTACTCACTGGTCCAAAGGCCTCAACATTGTGAACATTGGAATTATTAAATGGTTTGTCACAGTAGAGCAGAGTTGGAGAGATGAAGGCTCCTTTATCTAAGTCTCCTCCTAGAATTTCTTTTGGAGTTCCTCCTCCAAAAACTAATTCACTGTCTTTCTTTAACTCTTCAATTCTAGCAAGCACTTCTTCTTTTTGAGAAAGTGAAGCGAGAGGACCCATTCTTACATCTTTTGTTCTTGGGTCTCCGATAGTGACTTTCTCTAATCTCTTTATTAAACCATCTCTTACGTCTCCAGCAAGGTTTGCTGGAACAATGATTCTTCTAATGGCCGTACATTTCTGTCCCGCTTTAATTGTCATTTCCTTTGAGACTTCTTTAATAAAGAGATCAAACTCTTGTGTTCCTGGTACGGCATCCGGACCTAGGATTGATGAGTTGAGTGAATCGGCTTCTAGATTAAAGGGGATATTGTTATTTAGTATGTTTTCGTGAGACTTAAGCATTAAACCAGTAGTGGCCGAGCCCGTAAACGTTACAACGTCTTGACTGGTTACATGGTCTAAGATTCCGTTGGCACTTCCACTGATTAATTGCAGTGCTCCTGGAGGCAAAATATTGGAGGCGATGATTTCTTTAAACACGGCTTCAGTAACATAACTTGTAGAAGTGGCAGGTTTAACGATGGCTGGAACCCCTGCCAAAATATTTACAGCAACTTTTTCAAGCATTCCCCAGACTGGGAAATTATAGGCGTTAATATGTATGGCACAACCTCTTTTAGGAGTTAGGATATGATGTCCTAGAAAAGACCCTTCTTTACTGAGGAATTCTGCAGCACCATCAACGAGAAACTTTTCATTGGGAAGCTCTCTTCTTCCTTTGGAAGAATAAACAAAGAGATTTCCAATTCCACCTTCTATATCAATCCAACTATCTATCTTGGTTGCACCTGTTTGATAAGAGACTTCGTAGAATTTATTCTTATGTTCTAACAAATGCAGGGCAAGTGCTTTAAGTAGACGAGCTCTTTCATGAAAAGTTAAATTTCTAAGTTCTTTATTTCCAATACGTCTAGCGTAGTCAAGCATCTCTCCAAAATCTAGGCCCTTTGAAGAGGCCATAGCAACTAGCTGTCCAGTAGAAGCATCAAGTAGTTTGGCTCCATCTTCGCTGCCTTCAACCCATTGTCCTAGAGCGTAATTTAATAGTTTCATTATTTTTCCTTTTAAGACTCATTTGTCCCTACCTCATATTTGCGATTGGGCCCATGTGACTTATTTATTAAAGGAGTTATTTTATAAATTTGATAGGGACGTGACTAGAAAGTATGCGTCATTTTAAGGCGTTTTAATGGGTTTTATTGAAAATAAATGCAGAATTGCCCTCAATACTGCGAGAGGTACTCTGAGACGATTCTATCTTTGACCCCAGATGATGTAATACTTTGTAATCCTCTATTAAAAGTCTGAATGAGCTTTAAACAATTTTGATTTTTCTTATGGCAAACGAGGTGAAGTCCTCCTTTAGTTAAGTTGGGGTAGAGGATAAATTCAAATTGTTCTCTTTCTGCGTGGGAGAAGTTTTCACGCATATAGTGAATGGCCGTATAAAGTGGAATAGGAAATAGGTCTATTCTCTTATGAAGAATTTTCTTCATATTCATGAGGTCACTTCCCACCATTTCAAGTTCCAACATTGGCCGTAATTTATCAAAATTCTTTCCGTAACTGATATTGCGAGTAACACCTATTCGAAATTTTTTAATGTCTTCTAATTCATTTATTTCAAAATCACTTTCTCTATGGGAAATTAGGATACTAGGGGCGAGGATTATGGGTTTGGAAAAATACCAACTCTTTTCTCGTACATCATTTTTTATAAAGGCAAAAGAAACACCATTTAAATGATTAATAGAATCTTCGGCGCTTTGCCAAGAAGCAAATTGTAGATTGTATTCAACCCCTTGGTTCTCTAAGGACTTCTCCACAACTTCAGTGAGAAACCCTCTATTACTTATACTCTCATCAATGTAGGGGGGAGATTGACCAACCACCACATCAAATGTTTGTGCGAAAGCTCCGCTGCACAGGAGAAGTAGTGTAATGAATTTTAGCTGCCTTATTTTCATATCTCTAAAAACTTAGCAGCTAATTGTGAATTAAATATTAATTAACTATGATTCGTAACCTGAAATTAGCTCGTCAATACTGTTTTTTAAGACGATGAGTTCATTAATGGCATCATCTTTCTCTTTACCATCAACAAATCTCTCTTGAGCTAATATCTTGATAATACTTCTATTTAGTCGCTTAGATGTATTTTTAATGGCCTTAAATTCACTCATCATAGGATCTTTTGCCATGATCTTTTCGATGGCTTCAGAGGCCCCAACATTTTGTACTTCTTTGACTAATTCTTTTACTACATCAGAGGCTTTTTCCTTAATGTAAGGGAGTATTTCCTCTTGTACTTCTTGAGATAATTTAATCAGCTCGTTCGCCTGAGTGGCCCCAATTTCTCCATCAAGTCTTGCTCTTTTTACACCATTACACGACTCTCTATCTCTTAGGATCGCCGCTTTAATGGCCCTTTCAGAAAGTCCCGTTTTTTCAGAAGTGTCTTTGACAAAGGTTCTCACTTCTTCCTCGTGAACAGCACTGGCAACTTCAGCATTTAAATCTTCTTCAAGTTGTTTCTTCTTCGAAGGAGCTTTTAAATCAGAAATTTTTATATCTTCGAAGGCATCAGGATTAATCTTTTCAAAGATTTCTTTTCCACGTCGTAAGCAATTTTCAAACTCTAGATCTGTTAGGTTCTTTCTTACTAGATTTTCATCAATGGAGATGAGCTCTTCTTTGAGTTCCCCTTCACTGACTTTAATAACTGGAGCTTCTTCTCGCTCCATTTGTTTTAAAGCTGAATATCTTCTACCACCTGCTATGAGTTGGTTTTTATCATTTACGATAAGGGGATTTATAAGACCAATATTTCCAATACTATCAACTAGTGTATCTACGTTGGTATTTGTACGAAGGTATTTATTGTTCACGACGATGTCGGCGATGGGCATCATTTCCATATGGGTGTCTCCTAATTATGTGTGTTCTGTGTGTGTGCACAATATTTGAGCAGAAGAGTATTCTTTTGGCGAGAGAAATAGAATATTATTTTCTAACTTAGAGCTAAGCTTTTGAATTTACAGAAATGTAGTGGGCTTGAGTTAATATATTTTATTTAAGATATTTTCTTTGTAAGGGGAAAGAGTTGAATATTCAATTGATATACTTCATCTCCGGGGGACTGTTCAATCTGTTCTGAGAAGTTTATTTGAAACTCTCTAATGATATCTTTGGCCTTAGCTAAATCACTTGTTAAGAGCGAAAGGGTCGTGGCGTGTAGTGAGCGAAGGTCTTTGTCTTTTTCAATGGCCTTTGCTGAATTTTCCATCAGGGCCTTGTGATAACTATGGGCCGCTTCTTTAGTCACTTCTTTGGTGGGAACTATAGTTGAAGAAGGTTGAATAACTTCTTTACCTTCAAAAAAAGTTTTTTCTAAGAAGCCTTCACTAATTAAAAGGTCTAAGAGTTTCTTTCCCTCATCTTTCTTTATCAGTCCATTCGTTCTTGTTTCAATCCATGTCCCAGAGGGAAAGAAATCTTTTAATTGAGTGAGCTCTTTCACACAATGGGCCTTCCAATTAAAAAACAAATCAACCTGCGCAGTATTTTGTTCTCGCATTTCTTTAAGTTCACTATTTTGATCAAGAAGTAGGATTGTGAGACTGGGATTGTCTTTACTACTTTTTGCAATTTTAACTAGCTCTTCAAAGTAATAAGCTTCTTTAGTATTAAATTTAAAAAAATCGATGAGAGACTTTTGTATCTTTTTACCCGCGTGTCTTTGACCATTAATAATCATGGTAATGGAAGAGATACTATTTAATCCAAGTTCTCTCGCCCACAGTCCAAAGGACCATGAAGGATTTACACGCTTTTTCATTTCGTTAAAGTCACGTAGAAATTCACGATAATCGCTGTAATTGAATATGTTTGTTTCTTTCTCTTTATCCATGATTCCATTAACTTATCGACACATATTTTCTATGCTTAAATTTATTTCACATTTTTTGCGAATACTTCACAAAATTTGCGCAGGAAAAGTTGACTTGCTTAGTAAAGTACTATTGTGAAAGTAAAATTTCCATTCTAGAAGTGACTCAACAAATGAATAAATTTGGAGAAATTAATGAAGAAGTTTTTATCTATTCTTTGCTTACTTACAATCGTTTCTGTAATTGCTGATACTCAAGTTGTGTACCGGTATTTAAATACAGATCTTTCTGGAAAGTTTGATAACAAGATGGAAAAACTTCTAAGTCGAACTATCATCAATAGATGCTTTGCAGGTAATGAAGCTCTTATCACTGATGAAATGGATATCTTAATGATAGAGTCCATACAGTCTACAATTGAAGTTCCAGAAGATTCAAAGTCTTCTTTTGACACGCAAATTGTAGTGACTTTCGAATTCAGAGATTTCAATTCAGAGACTGAAGAAGAAATCTTTCGTACAGTTGAAGTTTTGATTGAAAAAAGTTCGAATCCAAATTTAAAAGATCTAATGAGAATTGATATCTCTTCTGCTTCTGACTTCTGTCAGTAGCACAAGATGTGTAGTGTGTGGGTGTCAGGTAACAAGTGCAAACTTGTTACCTGACTTTACAATTTTATAATCAATTTATTTCTATTCTAAGACAACTCTTTCAAAAGATTCAAAATTATGAAAATTAGGCTTCTCATCAATATGAGAAATTGCCCAATAACTTAACTTTTCATCACATTCAATGACACTAGTAAGACCAAAAGACATAGCTTCTTTCTTCCAAAATCCGGGAAGGAAGTTATAAAGATCAATTGTGGTCTTTAAGGAAAATGTTTGGTCTGTTAAATTTATGACACAAGTTGCTTCTTCGAAATTAGGTGATTGCTTTAAGGGCGCTTTTGGTTTTGGAAAGTAAAAACAATTCCAATGCCCTTCGGGGGAGTAATTAAATTCATAATATGAAAGTGTCTCATTATTTAAAATAAAACATTCAAAGCAACTGGACTCCCAAAGACCTATGACTCGTTTCGTTTCATCTAGAGATTTTGGGAGATGAAGGTTCTTAATATTCCCTTTGACAATAAACTCTATCTCTAAGTTTGAACCAACGAGCTCTAAACTCGCTTGAATATCAAAGGAGTTTAGTGATTTCTTAAATGGGATTAAATTAAAATGATACTTCTTCATGAGTTCTTGTTCATAATATTACTTAAAAAATCTACAGGTAGAGGGAAGAAAGTCGTCGACTTTCCGCCTCCAGTTGAGATCTCTTTCATGGTATCTAGATATCTAAGCACGATAGCGTTCTTTTGTTTTCCTAGTATTTCTGCCGCTTGTGCTAGCTTAACAGAGGCCTGTAATTCCCCTTCTGCTGAGATCACTTTGGCCCTCTTATCTCTTTCTGCTTCTGCTTGTTTGGCCATGGCCCTTTGCATTTCTACAGGAAGATCAATCGCCTTAACTTCTACTGCTGAGACTTTTATTCCCCAGGGCTCAGTTTGCTCATCGAGTATCGTTTGTAAGCGGTGATTGATTTTCTCTCTGGTTGAGAGAATTTCATCTAATTCAAATTGTCCAATAACAGATCTCAGTGTTGTTTGAGATATTTGCGCAGTCGCTAGTAAATAATCTTCCACGGCTATGATGGATTTTTCTGGATCATTGACACGAAAATAGACAACACCATTTACTTTTAGAGTTACGTTATCTTTTGAAATAATATCTTGTGAAGGAATGTCCATAGTAACTGTCCTTAAATCGACTCGACTCATTTTTTCAAGTCCAGGAATTAAGACAATAAGCCCTGGTCCACGCACTCCAGTGAATCGACCAAGTCTAAATACGACGGCACGTTCGTATTCGTTCAATATTTTAATTGTATTAAAGAGTAAGACTATAAGCAGAATTATAAAGGGGGTGATTGTTGCAATATTCATTTTCTTCTCCAATTAATAAAAGATGTTTATATTTTGAAGGAAAAACTCAATGGGTGCAATTAAATGTTTTATTCAGGAATGACGCATGGAGAATGGCTGAGTTTACAAAAAGTTAACAATCTAGTGACATCTCTTTAATTGGCCCATGTCATTATAATTCTCGTAGGACACTCAGAGAGTCTAAATCTATCTCTCCAATAAATATTCACAATATCCTACCCCAATATCCTACCTTTTTTCTTTGAGTGTCCTGGGAGAGGTGATTGACTTGTTAATTCCTAACTGTCACAGTGAAAAAAACCACACAGGAGACTAGAATGAACCCATCTGAATATGTAAAGCTGGCCATCAAAACTGAATCTACAAACTTTGCGGCCATGGACGAAAGACTTAGTGACAATGGATTAAAGAGATTGCTACACGCAGGAATTGGACTTTCTACAGAATCAGGAGAGTTTTTAGATGCACTTAAAAAACACATTTTCTACGGTAAGGAACTCGATAGAGTGAACTTGGCAGAAGAGATGGGAGATCTATTTTGGTACTTGGCCATTGTCTCTGATGAGCTTGGTGTAAATATGGAAGATGTGATGGAGAGAAATATCTCGAAATTAAAAGCTAGATACGGAGAAAAATTCTCTGAAGAGAAAGCTGAAAATAGAGACTTAAATACAGAAAGAGAAATACTAGAAAAACAAAAAATGAATTAGTCATTAGCGGCCTTCACGGGCCGCTATATTTGCAATTAAAGACTTATTTAATTTTACAACAGTTCAATATTCCATCTGCCCAATCTTTTAGCTCTCTTCTGAGCCACGAAATATCTTCAAGATTAGTCACTCCTTTAGAATTTATAGCAAGTAGTAGAGTCACAACTTGTGAAAGAGTTTTCCTTGAAATCGTCATAATATCCTCAATTTTATATTTCTCTAGTTTTAAATGAATTTTGTATTTTAGGCAAGGTAATTGATTCTCTGACTAGAGAGGTCAGACTCTAAAGTCTCTCATTAAATATCCGATATATAGAGTGTGAGAGTTATTAAATCTTTTAGTCTATTTACTTTGTTTACCTTAAGTCTTTTACTAGGGTCCGTAAGCTTTTCCAGTGAAAGGGATGACTTTAAAGACATATTTAAAACTGTAAGGAAAGCTTACAAGATGCAAAGGGCAGAAAGAAAGAATAAAGAAGATTCAATGTCTGGAGTGAAGGAATTTGAACTTTGTATTGGATGTGTTCAAACTAAGTCATTAACAAAAGAAGTGAATAAAATTCTCTTTGTCTTATCTGAACAAGAAGAGAAAAAAAATCCTAAAAACCAATCTCTTGAAGCTGTTGAGGGCCTTGAGGCCATGTTTCACTATACTATGAAACCTTCGGTCTTCGGAGAAAAGGCAGATTGTTATAAACAGAGAGATGGTTTTCATAATTCTACTTTAGGAGATTTTGAAGACATACAATCACAAATTGTTTTTTCAAAAGATATCGACTTATCAAAAGTCGAAGCACTACATATTAGAAGTGGAGTGAAGAAAACTTACTACTATCGCGCTAAAGCGCCTCACCGTGACATCGTGGTTCGCTTGGATATTCACGGCGATGATCAAGCAAAAATCACTTATTATAAAATGGATATGACTAAGAGTTTAAAAGCAGAAATCGTTTCCGAAAAGTCTAAAAAGGTTCATGCTGAAAAAAGAAAAAAGACAAAGAAGCAAGCAGAAACTTGGGGCGCTTTTTCAAATGGTGTTCGAGAAGCGGGTGAGACAGATGATGACTATGCTGACTTTGGTATGGGCTTCTCACTTGAGCACAAGAATAACCTTCCTAGAAAACTAACCCTTTTAAAAGGAAGCTCTAACACTCCTATCACTAGCGATATTTCTTTTAAATCTAAAGCTGAAGTAAGCTCTAAAAGAGTAGGAGCTCAAGTCTCACTTGCTGATAAGAAAGGTGAGGATTATGTGAGTTTAAGAGTGAAAACAGATGAAGCTGAAATAGTCATTCCTACAACTATAGATCTCTTTCTTTCTGATCTTGTGGTTGAGGCCGAGTTTAGTGCCACAACAAATGAAGAACAGAGAATGAGGTTTAATTTAGCCGGAGAGCAAGATAGAAGGACAACTCTTGAATTTCAAAATTCAAGGTCAGGGTCGTCTGTGGCATTAGAGAGAAGATATCAGATAAGTAATGCCCAATCATTTAGTGTGAAATTAGCAACGGGTAGTGACTCTGAGTCCTCTGCCTTTTTACGTTATCAGTTAAGCTTTTAAAATTAAACCATCTTGGTTTTTAATTTCTACTTCATCACCAATTTTTAATTCATGAGAACTTTGGAAACTCCAAATTTCTCCTCCAATTTTCACTTGGTAGATATAGAATTCTCCATCGTGTTCTAGGAAATTTACTATTTTTGCGTGATGACCAATTTGAGAATTAAAATATTTTTTTCCAATATTCTTATGATCTCTAAGAATGAAGAAGAAAATAAAAAATAAAAATAAGACGAGTGAGGAAGTGGCGGAGATAATAACGTTCTGACTAATAGAAATATAACCATCTTCAGTTCTATACAAGAAGAGAGAACCCGAAACAAAACTTCCAAGAGCAGCTAGGGTTATGAGACCATAACTCGTTATATATATCTCTAGAATGAAGAGTATAAAGCTCAACCCTATGAGGGCCAGCGCCCCAAAATTCAGAGGCAAGACTTGGAAGCCAATTGCCGCTAGAACTAAGCAAAATGCACCCATTGAGCCCGCAATAAATCCTCCTGGAGTCTGAAACTCGAGATAGAAAAGAGCGGCACCTATGAGAAAGAGAATGTAGGCGGTATTTGGATTGGCCAAAATATTTAAAAGTTTTTGACCTAGATCCATTTCATATTTATCAAATTCAATTTTCTTTACTTTTAAAGTGACTTTCTTGCCAAGAATCTTTATTTCTCTATTGTTGAGATTTTGTTGCAACTCTTCCTCTGTATTTACAATGGCATCGATGAGATTTTCTTTGAGAGCATTTTGAGACTCAAAACTTCTCGCTTTCTCAATCATCTCTCCAAAGAGTGGAGCATTTCTATTTCTGGACATGGCCAAACTTTGAATAAGCGCCTTAAGATCGTTGATGGCCTTATTTCTAAGGTCTCCCTTTTCTAGTTCTCCAGACATCTGAATAGGGGTGGCGGCTCCAATATTTGTTCCTTCTGACATAAATAAAATATGAGCGGCACTGGCAATAATCGCCCCGGCACTGGTAGCACTAGCGCCTTCTGGTCTTATCCAAATCGCCACAGGAATTTTACTTTCACCTATGAGAGTTAAGATTTTCTTGGTGGTGGAGACGAGACCTCCGGGGGTATTTAATTCTATGAGTATGAGGTCAGATTGGAGCGTATTTGCCTTTTCAAAACCCACTTTTAGGTAATTGTAGGTGGCTGGACCAATGGGGGCTTCAATTTCCAGATTCAGGATCTTATTAATCTGTAACTCTGAAGCAATTACACTAGAAAAAAAATTGAAGACAAATATTGTTAACGCTAAAAGTATCTGATAAGTTCTCATGTTTTTTATCCTTAATTCCCTCAAATTGGAGAATCAATGCAGCCTTTATATAAGATCATACTATGTAATATTTTAAATCCAAAATCTGATAAGTCATGCCAATTTATCAAAAATGGAGCTTTAGTTTTGAAACGAAGCGTATCTGGTTATAAAATCGTAGAAATAGGTACTGAAAAGAAAATTCTTCCGGCCTATGCTTCTAAACGTTCTATTGAGGTTATGGATACTCTTGGTAAAACTTGTATACCTGCCTTCTTTGATACTCATTTTCATTGGGTACAAGATGATGTGAGGTTAATGCCTAAGAAGAATCTTCTGGAATGGTTAAGTAATTACACATGGCCCTATGAAGCTAAATTTAAAGATAGATCTTATTCAAAGAATAAGGCGATGAAATTTGCTGAAGAACTCGTGAGTGTAGGGACTCTTGGTGGCGCATGTTACGCTTCTATTCATGCCCATACTGCTGATGATGCTCTCAAGAATTTTGTCGGTGACTTTGTGGTGGGGAATGTTTTAATGACTATGGAGTCTCCAAAGTATTTAACTCAAACAAAGAAACAAGCTCTCAAATTAGTAGAAAAACAAACTAAGAAATATAAAGAAAGATATGCGGTCACACCAAGGTTTGCTCCCACGACTCACCCTGATGTCATGAAGGAAGCAGCAAAGATGGCCAGAGCATCTAAGAGTTTTATTCAAACTCACCTTAGTGAAACAAAGAATGAAATAGATTACGTTCTTGGACTTTATAAAAATATAAAAGGCTTTGAGAATGTTAAAACCTATACGGACATTTATCTCAAATCTAAAATTCTTGGTGCTAAAACAATTATGGGTCATGGGATCTATCTATCAAAAGAAGAATTACAAACTCTCAGTAAGACAGGGACATCTATCGCTCACTGTCCAACTTCAAATGCCCCAGTGAAACAACTAGGACTTGGTTCTGGTCTCTTTGATTTTAAAAGAGCGGAGAAGCTAGGCATAGATTGGTCATTGGCCAGTGACATTGGTGGTGGACCTTTTGTTTCTATGTTTGATGTTATGCAGTCCTATGTGGCTCAAAATGAAAAGGCAAAAGTAAAAGGTGCTACTTATACCAAAGCTCTCTATAGGGCCACAGTGGCAGGTGCTAGAGCGCTAAAGCTTGAAAAGACTCATGGGTCATTGGACACTGGTAAGTTTGCCAATTTTATTCTAGTTCAATCTCCAAAAGACTTAAGTGGAAAGACGGAAGATGTGCTGAAGAGGATCATTTCAAAACATAAAAGCAGTCGTAAATTCTATGACAAGATGGTTGAACAAACTTTTTATAAAGGTGAGAGCATTTTTGTGAAATCTTTATAGGGAAAATTCATTTGGTGAAAAAATTAAGTTGATAATGGTAGTAAAGTACCTTAAGCTTAATTTTAGGTAAGACCCATAACTCATCGAAATCGCATAAGTCCAACCTTAAGGGGTCCTAAAGGTTGTCGGCAGATTTATCACCTGTATTTTTAATTAAATACCATTTATGAGTGATTTTTTGTCTTAAAAATGACTTAAGTTGTTGATTTTATAGACTAGTTAAGATGGAGTACCAATAAAATAACCAAAAGTTGTTTGGAATTATACAAGATATTTTGATAATTTATTTATTAACAAATGTGATGATCAACAAAAAAGATAGGAGAACATCATGCGCTGCTTTGAACACATTGCTAAATTGATTAGAACGAAGAGAATTAACCACACGAAAGGCTATTCACAGTCAGAACTTTCGAATCTTCTGGGTTACAAAAACGGACAGTTTATTTCTAACGTAGAAAGAGCTCTCTGTAACATCCCATTAAAGATGCTTAAGAAAGTTAGTGAAGTGCTGGACATTGATCCAAGCGAACTGAAAGAAGCGATTCTTAAAGATCACGATCAAACTTTAGAAAATTACCTAAAGCTTGAAGGTGCTTCTGAGATGATGCCTAATTCTGTTAAGAAAGCTCCAGTGGTAGCTGCTCATTTATAGAAATATAAGTGACACAAAAGAAAGGCCTTAAATTTTAAGGCCTTGATTTTCTGGGCCTCATTCGTGAGGCTTTTTTTATTTCTATATTTGCTTTTCTAACTATGCACCTTTGTAGGCCTTATAGTCTTCAATACTTCCCATACTTTCTTCAGTATCTTCTTTATAGTCTGATTCTATTTGAACTTCGAGATAATGAGGGTCTTTAAAGTCACCTTGATGACTAACATGTTCCGCAACAGGACTTATTTCATGGTTGCTAGAGTACTCTAAATCTACTTTCAATGAGTGAAAGTGTTTTTCAAAGAGGTCTTTCTTTTCTCCAGATAGGTTGCGCTCAAATTCTCTAAGCTTTGAAATAGTATTTGCATAGATCCTTTCTAATTTAGCTTTTTGGTTGGGATCCGCTCTATGAAAGAGAGCAAAGTATTTCTTTCTCGCAAGAAGATGTTGCTCCAGAAGATTATTATATTTTAAAGTCACCATATCTTCCATGGGAAGACGGGGAGATTTCTTAAAATTCTTTTTTCGTCTATTCGTATTAGAAGATGAACCAGCTTTCTTATTGAAGGGCTTATTCTTATTTTTTCCACGATATCTATTGCGTGATTGATTAGACTTATTAGGTTGGTTGGGCTTTGCTTGTTGTTCGGACATTGATTCCTCATAGATTCTATTATCTAGATCATATAAACTGGATTTCTACTAATAGTGATGTAATTTTAAAGATCATGATTGTGTTAGTCAATTAGAGTTAGAAGAATCATGTCACGGATAAGTTTTTTTTAAGAATTTTAGGAAAAGACTTTGATTAATGTTTAAAACCCTTTAAATATAAGATGTCTTAATAGTTAATATAAGGAGATATAGATGACAACTAAACGCGTTAGAGTCGCCGTTACTGGTGCAGCAGGTCAAATTGGTTATGCAATCCTATTTAGAATTGCTTCTGGTCAAATGTTTGGAACAGATACTGAAGTAGAGCTAAGCTTACTTGAGCTTCCTCATGCATTAGGTGCCCTTGAAGGTGTAAAGATGGAGTTAGACGATTGTGCTTTTCCACTTTTGAAAAATATTGTTTGTACTGACAAAATGGAAGAGGCCTTTGCTGGAACTAACTGGATTTTAGCTATTGGAGCTGTTCCTAGAAAAGATGGAATGGAAAGAGCTGACCTTCTTAAAGTTAATGGTGGGATCTTTGGTCCACTAGGTAAGGCCATGGCCGCTCACGGAGCAGATGATTGTAAATTATTTGTTGTTGGAAATCCTTGTAATACAAATTGTCTTATTGCCATGGAAAATTCTGGTCTACCAAAAGATCGTTTCTTTGCCATGACAACACTTGATGAGAATAGAGCAAAAACTCAACTTGCTACGAAAGCAGGGGTCGATGTTACAGAAGTGACAAATATGACTATTTGGGGAAATCACTCAGCAACTCAATATCCAGATTTCTACAATGCTAAAATTGGTGGAAAGTCAGCAGCTGATGTAATCACTGATTCTGAATGGTTAAATGGAGAGTTTATCTCAACTGTTCAAAAGCGTGGAGCAGCCATTATTAAGGCCCGTGGAGCAAGTTCAGCAGCATCTGCTGCCAATGCTTGTGTAAGAGGTGTTCACGCCCTTACTCACGATACTCCTGCAGGAGAGACGTTCTCAATGTGTCTTTCTTCAAAAGGTGAGTACGGAGTAGACGAAGGTCTTATCTTCTCTTACCCATGTCGTGTTGATAATGGAACTCTTAAAGTTGTAGAGACTGTTGAGCATAACGATTTTGGTAAAGAAAAATTTCAAACAACTCTCGAAGAATTAAGAGCTGAAAAAGCTTCTGTTAAAGAGATGGGTTTAATTTAATTTAATTCAAAAAAAAATGGGACCTTCTGGTCCCATTTTTAATAATCTCTTGTGAGATGTGATCTGTCTTCATCCTGTTCGTACACTGAATGAATAGGGTGTTCATTTACCGAACTAATTGTTCGTGAACCTGTCGTGCAAGACGATATAAACAACGTTCCTAAGATAAGTAGAAAAATGGACTTCTTCATAGTTGAGCTCCTTACTCAATTATACGGCTTATTTTCTCTTTCTCTTAAATTTATTATCTAAAATGTACTGGAATCAGTAACTTAGGCTTCTTCTGATAAGTTGTTGCTGGCCCTGAACTTCTCTAGCGCCTGGAAGAATTCGCGCTGGTCTTCAATCTCTAGTGAGCTCATAGTCTGGACATTCTTCTTGCGAATCCCTTTTTGCGCCAACAATTCATCGGCACTTCTAAGTCTGCTGGTAATACTTTGCGCAATGGTCACAAGCCATGCTGGGAATTGGTTATCAATCTCTTCAACAGGGATTTTAATAATGGTGGTGTCTTCTAAACAGACTGCACTGGCACTTCTCTTCTTCTTATCAAAGAAGCTCAGCTCTCCTAGATATTCGCCGGCACCTAAGTGGGCGAGAGGAGTGACTTTAGTTCCTTTGGAGACAAAAATTAAAATCTTTCCTGAATGAATAATGAAGAGGTCGCAATCATCTTGCCCTTCGGCACAAATAATGTCGCCCTTCTTCAAGTTCATTGTTAGAGGTCCAGAAATTTCTGTCATAACTTTTTCCTTAGATTTTAAAAATTTGTTTAATCACTAAAATGAGTTCAGCTTTAAGTTTATCGTAGTAGATACTTTGCGGAAAAATATCATCAACAAAAGTAATATTTCTCGCTAGTCCACTTTCAACAATGATGGCAAAGTCCACAAGTGAAATATCATTCTTAGTAGCATGGTTCTTTAGAATTTTATTAAAGATGGGATTACCTCTCCAGTTACCACAGTCAAAAGCACTGGCCAATAGAAGATTTTTCTTAGCTTCTTTAATATTACCTTGCAGTAAGTAGGCCCTACCTAATTGAAAGTATGTGGTGGCATTTCCAAATGATTGTCCTGCTAGCATTTTTAATCTGGCTAGAGCCTCTTTTGATTGACCTTTTTTAAGAAGTTTATCAATATCATTTTGTTCGATCATAATGGTGTTGGTAATGGAATTATCACAGACAATTCTTGGAGCTACTTCTAGATTTATGGGAGCAGTAACGAAAACCAAAGTGGATCCTTTCTCGCGCATGAAAGAGCTCAATTCTTCTAGCTGCAATTGGTAGTACTTGTATATATACTCTGCCCTAAGTTGCGAAACTTTTGAACTGCTCGCCTTTTTAAAGGCCTTAATTTCTTTCTTCAAATAGAAGTACTTGCTTGGGGCCTTATAGAGAAATTTACTGGTCCAGGGAAAACTCATAAGAATTGAAGAGTACCTATCGTCCTTGAAAATTTTAAAATTAGCTTCAAAAATTTGTCGGTCTCGCGTAAGAAATCTCTCTTCTAGAAACTCTTCAGAGCCACCAAAATAGAGCACCATAGAGGGGATTTTCTTCAAAGACTTTAATTTCTTTAAAGTTCGGTGTAATCCTTCTCCCTCTGCTGACCAATTATATATCTTTAGCGGGTTTCGTAAATTCTTAGAGATACTTTCATTAATACCGGGTAGGTATTTATTGAGAGAAGATCCCAGACGATCTCCAATAATGAGGATGTCACTTTCTTGGATTTTTACTCTGTCTGCGACTTTACTAGCGGCCACAACGAAGGGATAGGGATAGATAGTGGTGGGCGTAGTTTTGAACTTCAGGTAAACAAATGTTCCTGTGCCCAGTAGTAAGAGAAGAAATAAAATGCTTATTTTCTTGATCATTTCGTACTTTCAATCGCTTGTATAAGTAAATATTTATAAGTCCCCTTTATTGTATATAAAAACTCTGCTACATAAAAGCACTCAAGTACAAGTAATTAAGATATTAGGTATATTATGCACCGCACCCCAGAACTCCTAGCTCCGGCAGGAAGTCTTGAAAAATTAAAAGTGGCCATCCTCTATGGCGCCAACGCTGTTTACCTCGGAGGCCAGAAATTTGGTCTGCGTACTGCCGCGGATAATTTCACCACCGCAGAGTTAGAAGAGGGTGTTCTCTTTGCTCACGAACGTGGGGCCAAGGTCTATGTAGTGCTCAATTCTTTCTTACACGATAGTGATCTAGAAGATCTGCCTGAATTTCTAGAATTACTTGATCACTTAAAAGTTAATGCAGTAATAGTTTCTGACCTTGGTGTTATTGAAACAATTAAGAAACACTCAAATTTAGAAATTCATCTCTCCACTCAGGCAAGTTGTTTAAATACACAAGCGGCACTTGTATGGAAAGAGATGGGTGTTAAGAGAATAGTGCTTGGAAGAGAAATCTCTCTCGCTGACGCCTCTAAAATCAAGAAGAAAACCGGATTAGAGATAGAGATGTTCATCCATGGTTCCATGTGTATGGCCTACTCTGGAAATTGTGTCATTTCAAATTACACTCAAGGGCGAGATAGTAACCGAGGTGGTTGCGCTCATAGTTGTCGCTTTGAGTACTCGCTAGACTTTTCAAATATTAAAAATGCCAGCAGTGATGAATTAAAAACTTATTTCATGAGTTCAAAAGACTTAGAGGGAATTAGTGTTCTGCCAGAATTTATTGAGGCAGATATAGACTCTTTAAAAGTTGAAGGACGTATGAAGAGTCATCACTATGCGGGAACTATAAGTAGTGTTTATTCTAAAGCGCTTAAATACTATAGAGAACATGGAAATATTCTTTCCACTCAAGTTATGGAGTGGGAGAGAGAGCTTAGAAAAATCACACATAGAGATTACACGGTGGGAAGTTTAATAGAACCTGCCGGTGCGGATTCTATTTATACGGAAAGAGAACATGAAACGCCTGACTATGTTGTGGCCGGAGTAGTGCTTGAAGTCGTAAAAGAAGAATTCTTACTCATTGAAGTGAGAAGTGCCTTCTTACCAGGGGATACTCTTGAGCTGGTTCCCTTTGATGGAGACTGTGTACAATTTCCTGCTAGCTTAATGCAAGAGACGGATGGAACCAAATGTGAAAAGAGTCGTCCTGGAATTCTGTTAAAAATTCCTTACGTGAAAGAGGCCCAGCAATGGAACTTAGTCAGAGCACAGGTGAAGCAATGAATCTCATTTCCGTTGTAGATACGTTAGAGCAAGCAGCGATCGCTAAGGCCTCTGGAGTTAAAGAGGTCCTGCTTGGAAATATGCTCTATTCTAGATTTGGAAAAATTTCTCCAAAGAGATATTCACAATTTATAGAAGAAGTAAAAAACCTTGGCTTAAGAGTTGTCTTTGATTGGGACATCTTAATGACCGAGACGGATTTTGATTTAAAGACTAGTGAGCTAGAAAAGTTTGACTGGAGTTTAGTAGACAGTGTTCGAGTACAAGATCCCGGTGCTCTCAAGTGGATTAAAGATCACTATCCAACTCTTCCCATTCAATATGTAGTGGAAGATGGCAATCATAACCTGATTGGTTTAAAAACTTGGAAGAACTACGCAGGTGAGAACCTCGAGAGGTTAGTGCTCTCTATAGAACTTCCAAAAGCCAAGTTAGAAGAATATATTCGTGAATTGAAAGTTCCCATTGAGATCTTAGTAGCGGGACGTATAGTACTTTTCTATACGCCGAGAAATTTAGTCTCTCCCTATTTATTAGATCACGATGACGAGGGAACTAAATCGCTTTCACAGATCATTGAGATTGAAGGCTCTAGCGAAGAGACTCCCCATAAGGGTTTTCCCATTACTGAAAACTTGCATGGAACTTTTATGTTCAATACTAAAGATCAATTCTTGTGTGATCAAGTAGCAGACTTAAAAGAAATGGGACTTAGCTTTGCGAGAATAGATATTAGACATTTTGCTGATGTGACACTTCTTCCTAAGTTATGTTCGCAATTACAAGATCCAAGTGCCGAGAAATCAGAGGCCTTAAAAGAAGCTTACCCAGGTTCCATAATTAGAGGTTTTTATCACGTCAATAAATCTGACGTGCTCTTTAAGAAATTAAAGAATCAAAGAACCCAGAGAAAAGATGAGTCCTATCTAGGCGACGTCTTAGATGTAAAAAAGAAGAAACACTTAGCTATCATTGTTAAGAGTAGGGAACTCACTTTAAAAGTGGGAATGAATCTCACTTATAAGACACCAGACGGGAAAGAGAAGACACAAAATATTGAAGAAATCTTCAATTCATCGGGTAAAGTTGTTGATGAAGTACTCCCCGGAGAAATAGGTTTTGTTTCCCATGTGGGTGGCATTAGCGTTAAAACTATGGTTTATTGCCAATAAATTAAGCTGTAAATAAAAACTCTTTCCATGCCTCTCTAAGTCTTATAAAACAATGGGTTTTGTTTGAAATTAGGCCTAACTCACTAAAATTCTATTCAAGTTTTCCAAAGTTACTTCAGTTAACTTTTCTTAACCTTTTTTCACTACAATTATTGAACAGTTTACTCATAAAATAACTTAAGAGAATGATTAAATCTGACGAACTTAATAAGGTAAGCATCGGAGAAATTGTGAAGAGAGTTATTGTTCAATCTATTTTATTTCTATTTTGTATTGAGTCTTATGCTCTTCCTGGCATGTCAGATATTGTCTTTGATTACTCTCTAAACGACAAATTATTTTCAAGTTCTGCACTCAAGTGTCGCAACTTAGCAGTCAATGATAAAGGATTAGATAACTTAGTCTCTGCTTTAGGTAAATTTAATTGCAACGCAATAAAAGAGCCTGAGGAATTTTGTCAATGTGTAGATGCTATTTCAGCAGACGGAATTACTCTTTCAGAAGATGAAAGAGATCGAATGAGCAAACTATTATTTGAAGAAACGCTAGAAGATCTTTTTACAGCAACAGAAAATAGTATTGTTAGCACTGATGATTTTCAAAATATGAAAATAGGATTTGCTCTAGTTCCTAGTGCTAAAATATGTTTTGAAGGTCGCTATAATACATATGGTCTTTTAAAAGAAAAAGAAAAGTCTGGTGAACCACTTACCTTAAGTGAACAACTCCAAAAAAGAGTTTATAATAAACTCGAATCCTTTGTTCCTAAGAACGAAAATATAGTAGAAAATTTAAATAATAAAAAACAAGTGAGTAGGACTTTTCAGGTAATTAGAGAAGGCATTGAAATTGAGCTAGAAAAGTATAAAGGTCTTTATGACAGTAAGAAAGATAAAGAAGATATCTTAAAAGGCGTTGTTGCAGATTTTGATTACTCAAAGATTGAGGGGAATTCCCCATTGACTTCTCTAAAGCATTTAAGTGATAGGGATGACATGCTCTATGATTTAATAGAAAGAGAATTTGTTCGTGAAGGTGCTCAACCTTTTGCTAATACAGGTGGTATGGCTGGATTAATGGCTTCGGGATATCTTGGAGGAATTAACCAAGAACATATAAGAAATACCGAAAATGATAGGCTCCTAGAGAGAGTCACTCACAGTGCTTGTGGAGAAGTAACTGCAGCTATTAAGAAAATTGGAAAAATAGATTTTAAAAAAGAAGTGCGAAATATTAAAAATAGTGTTTTTAGACCAAAGACTGAGGATGATCACAATCTCATTGCTATGATTGAAGATAAAATGCTCAAAGAAATGCAATCGAATAATAAAAATATCAGTAAGAGTGAACTTCAAGAGAAATTATTCAATATTGATCTCATGTATTGTTCAGAAAGAAAGAAAATTAACTTTCGAGATTTAGACCCAAATGAAGAAAAGAAAGTGCAAGAAGTTTTAGCAAAAATAGAAGAAATTGATACTATTAGAAAGAATGAGTCGAAGAGACTTGCACGATTAGAAGCTGAGAATGCCAAAGACCAAAAAGTACTAACAGAAAAAGCTATAGTCCTTGGACAACTCAATAGTCAGGTCGCGATTATGGAGGCATTTTTGAGTGGGGATTATGCAAAAGATGGAGTTTTTGGAAACGATATTGATTACCAAGATCCTAGCTTTTTAAACCTTTTCATTGGCTTAAATGACGATAATAAAACATATAAATCAATGGTAGCTCAAGGAAAAAAGCAGCGATATCATCCAATGCCTGCAAGCCAGAAAGACTCTTTGATTGCTAAGATTAGCGGCTTAAAAGAAGTTATTAAAAAAGATGAATTAGCACTTAATGAAAAAGTGAGCTCTTTTTCCTCTAGATATTCCTCCATAGAGGAACTTAGAATATCAGTTAAAGAGTTAGGAAATAAACAAGCAGCTCTAGAGGTAAGAGCTCAAAACATTGCCGGTAAAGATCGAGCAGACGCGATGTTGAGTGATCTCGATAGAAGGACAAATAAGAGTACGGGGACAGTTGGGGCATCATCCATGATGACTAGACATTTTTCACCAAAAAGCTCTAGACGTGAACGTCTAAAAGAATTCTTTTCAAGTAAAGGTGATAGTCAATCTAAGGAAAAGTATTTAGATAAAATAGATTCTAAAGTTTCTACCAGTAAGGCGATTTCAGCGTTTAACAACGGTAAGGTGGAAAAAGTTACAACTGGAGCAAAGCCTTCTGAGTCAGTGTTTAAGTCTGCAACTAAAAGCGTTAATGCTAACCCTTTTGCTCAAAAACAAACCTTAAGTAATAAGAATATGAAAGTTAATTCTCTAAATAATCCCGTTGTAAATATTAAATCAAATAGAGAACTAGAACTAGAAAAAAGCTTAAAAAGACTTGAAGATATTATCTCTAACCAAAGTAATGCTACTAGCGCAAAGAGCGCTCAAGCAGCAAAAGACGCTAAAGAAATTGATACTATTAAAGCTGATATCGAAATGCAAAAGCTCTTAGCTGAAAAAGATAAAATCGCTAGAGAGATTGCTGATCTTAATAAGGTAGAAACAGTTAAGCCGCAAATTACGACTAAAGCACCAGCTGCTAAAGATTTTTCAAGGCCTAGTTCTGTGAATACTTTTAGTGGCGTGAGATCTCCTATAAGATCGAGTTCATCTAGATCAAGTGCTCAAGCTCCAACGAGCTCTGACTCAAGAAGTAATGTAAGCTCGTCTAGTGCGACTCCAAGTGCTGTAACTAGTAATACTCAAAGTGCTCAGGCAAGCTCAGGAACTTCTAATCCTAGATCTAGCGATTCAAGTTCTGTGGGTTCTAGAGGTTTAGCTCTTACTAGAGGTGAGGGTAGTTCAAGCTTCGAAGTAGATAAAGTATCAGGAAATGAATCCATTGGAGATTCTAGAATTGTAAGAGTTGATTTTGAAATCGATTCTCTACCAGCAAATGAGCGAGAAGAATTATTTAAGTCTCTCTTCTTAAGCGGTGAAGATTCAATTGTTATTGAAACTCCAGAGGGTGAAAAACTCGTAGTTAAGAATACTGAAGATCTTAAGGCCATGCAGGAAAATCTTAAAGAAGAGACAATAGTTGGGGAAAAAGAAGAAGCTCCTGTGAGAAGACATAAGAAAATGACTCACGAAGAGCTGATTAAGATTTTAAAAGTAGGTAGTGCTAACGAAGATCAATAAGTAGATAGACGACTTCAATGCCGCCATTTTTTATAAAAGTCTCTTGTAATACTTTTATCTTTTTTAATTTAGATTTTGCCCACCTAGGAAATATGAGGCCTATGGTCTCAACTCCTTCTAGCTTTCGCGCCTTTTCAATAATAGACATGACTAATTCCTCAAGAGGAACACTAATTTTAATTCTCTTTCCGTAGGGAGGATTCATTATTATTGAAGAGCTCTTAAACTCCTGATCAATCTTAAAGTAATCCATTGGACCTAGATGAGTAACTTCACTATCTTTAGAGAGTTTCTTTAAATTGTCTTTGAGGGCAATCGTCGCGTGAGTTGAAGAGTCATTAATTACGTGGCTAGAAAAGAGTGTCTTTTCAATGACGACTCTTTTTCTAAGCGGAAGCGTAATAAAGAACGGTGCGAATTGATAATCGAATAACCGGTGATTATTAAACTTATAAAATTCTAGCGCTTCACTAGTAAAGGTTCCTGTTCCGGCCATTGGGTCTAGTAAGGTATTTGACTTAGACTCAAGTGCTACGGAGTAAATAAGTGCCGCTGCAATACTTTCTCTGAGAGGGGCCACATCACTACTTAGCTTAAACCCTCTCTTATCTAATCTTTCTCCTGAGAGACTGAGCGATAGTGTGAGGTTGTCATTATAGATATCAATGTGAATCTTATTTCTAATTTCTAAAAATTCTTTTGGTGCTTTCTTAGTACCGGTATTTCTTAGAGACTTAGTTAAGGCCTCTGTTGCGGTAAGTTTAATCCTAGTCGAATTTATGAGTTTTGATTTTCTCGTGCTCACTGTAAGTACAGGAAATTCTCCTCTAATATAACTATGCCATTCTATTTTACTTAACTTTTGAAAGAGTTTTGGAAAATCCTTACAAGGAAATTCATCTACAGTTAAATAGGCCTGAGAAGGAATTTTAAGATAGGGGACTAGTGTACAGAAATCTGCTGTATCACAATCAATATATAATTTTCCCTTCTTTCTAGTCACTTCTGGCAAGTCACTCTCATTAATGAGTGACCATTTCTCTTTGAGTTCACTAAGAGCTAGGTCTTCTAGTCCGGGTAGTATTGTGAGGCTAAATTTTGTCATACAGGTTTCCAACATTGTGATATCATATATTTTTGTCCCTTACAAAGCTAGTAGAGATCATGTTTGAGTACAAATTACAAAGAAGTTGGGAGAAATACCAGGAAGACTTTGGTTTAGGAAGAATTTCTCTATTTGTGAGTTTCTTCAATCTCTTTATATTTCTCTATTCGCTACTCTTCTACGGAGAAATGAAACTTCTCTTCTTGGTTCCGATTCTTCTCACCTTTCTCTTTTCTTTCTTTGAGGGCACCATCATCTCTCTTTCTGATAAAGTAAAACTTATTCTAAATATTGCTTTTTTAGCTTTTATTATTCCGTTTAATTACGGCTTAACTGGAGTTATTGATGAACTCGGTCAGGGTCTTTATAGATACGATGAGGTCTTTTCGAGGTTTGATCAAATGATTCTTGGAGCTCCTATCGCCAATCTCATTCAAGACTTCATGGGAGACTCTACTCTTGCGACTCTCTACTATGACTGGATTCAAACTTCCTATATGTTCTTCTACTTCTTTCCTTTCTATGGAGTTTTTGTTTACTATGCTCGTTTAGAGAAATCTAAGAAGTATAAAATTGGAAGAATGTTTAGCTCTATTGGAATTTTCTTCTGTCTTAATTACTTTCTCTACTTAGTTGTGCCCGTGTCGGGACCACAATTTCATATCCCCTCGAGCTTTACGACTGATTTACCATTTTCTAGTTGGGGACTATTTTTAAACTCCCTTGTGCGAAACGGTCAACCTACTTATATTGATTGTTTTCCCAGTGGTCACTTTGGAATCTCCCTGCTAGTGACTCTTTGGTTTCACAGAATGAAAACGCGCCACTTCTATGTTTCGCTCTTTATGACCACCAGTATAATGCTGGCAACAGTCTCTCTTCGATATCACTACACATTAGATTTAATTTGCGCTATACCTCTCGTGTTATTTTGTTATAAGGTCTCGAGAATTATTATCCCTGTACCGGTTTATCGGAGAAAGAAATGAAAGGCACACTCACACTAATTCCAACTCCTATTGATGAAGAAAGTCCTCTTGAACAAACGGCGCTTGCTCTTTTAAAAGAAGCGACAATGGATCCAAAGAAGAATGTTTTCATCATTGAGGACTTAAAACCTGGAAGAAGACGTTGGATTCGCTTTGGACTTACTCGTGATCTAGTGGATGACTTCATTCTCTTTAATGAACACACTAGAGCTAAAGAGCTGAGTCGCATTATTGAACTTTTACAATCTGGGGTTAATGCTTTCATTATGAGTGATGGTGGTCTGCCGGCCTTCTGTGATCCTGGTGTTGAGCTTGTAAAGGCCTGTCATAGAGCAAAAATAAAAGTCACAGCAACTCCTTTTGCCAATTCAATTTCTCTCGCCTTAGCGCTAAGTGGAATTGACCACTCAAAATTTAGTTTTGCTGGTTTCTTGCCTATTAAGTCTCCTGAACGTGATCTTGAATTAAAGAAAGTTCTTACAAGAAGAGAGACTGTTATTCTCATGGATACTCCCTATAGAATGAAGAAACTTCTAGAGGAAGTTTGTAGACTCAATCTTGGTAACGATGTCTTTCTAGCAATGGATTTAAATAGTGCCAGTGAAGAGCTTCTCTACGGAAAAATAGGGCAAGTTATCAAAAATATTAAGGATTTTAAGCGTGAGTTTATACTGATCCTCTCTGCAACAAAATAGACACTTCTAGTCATTAATGCTATTTACCCTAAATGGGAAATATATCTGATCGTAAATTTGAACATATTCAATTGGCCACCGCTGCGCAAACTGGCGTGGGTGAGCTGAATCAATTCTTTGATTATGAGCCACTCTTTAGTGCTCATCCAGACTCAGTTGATCTAAGTCTTACATTTCTCGGCAAGAAAATGCAGGCCCCTCTGTGGGTATCAAGCATGACTGGTGGTACGGGTCCTGCGAAAATTATTAATCAAAATTTGGCCCTTGTAACTAAAGAGTTTGGACTGGGCATGGCGCTTGGTTCTTGTAGACCTTTATTAGACGGTTCTAAGGACTTTTCTGACTTTGATCTACGTCCCATCATCGGAGATGATTTACCATTTTGGGCCAATTTAGGCATAGCTCAATTGGAAGAATTAATTGATGAAGGCAAGTTAGATAGTGTGAAAGAAATGCTTTCGAGACTCCAGGCCGATGGACTGATCATCCATCTCAACCCGCTACAAGAATGGTATCAACCAGAAGGGGATCGCTACAAACGAAGTCCTCTGGAAACTATTGAAACTATCCTAGCTTCTGAGATTCCTGTGATTGTTAAAGAAGTGGGTCAGGGCATGGGTCCTAGGTCACTAAAAAAGCTTTTAGAGATGCCTTTAAAAGGGCTAGAATTAGCGAGTTTTGGGGGCACAAACTTCTCTAAGTTAGAGAAATTACGTGAAAAAGAGCTAGATCTTTCTAAACCAATTGATTTGATGTTTGTTGGACATAGTGCGCTAGAGATGGTAAATCAAATCAACCTTTTAAAGACTGAATTAGGCTCAAATATCCTATGTGAAAATATCATTATTTCTGGTGGTATCCAAGATTCGTTATATGGCCATTGGTTAAGCGAAAGGTGCCAGTTAACAAACGTTGTCGGCCGCGCTAAGGGCTACTTAGATCATGCAAGCTCAATTGATGATTTAAGGAAATTTGTAACCGGACAAATTGAGACTTTAAAAATGGCAAAGAGCTTTTTAAAAGCTAAGTAAGGGGCCACAATTGAATATAATCAGCGGTTTTTCAAAGCTTACTAAATTAGAGAAAATAAATTATCTCGTAGAGAACTATTTAAACGGTAGTTCTTTTTCAAAAGAGAAGATTCAAAGCTTTTGGCATGACAATCAGTCTGAACAAAAAGTCTTTGATGATTTTTCAGAAAACACAGTCACAAATTACTTCTCACCTTACGGTGTTGTTCCTAATTTTCTTTTAAATGACAATCTTCTTTGCGTGCCAATGGTGATTGAAGAAAGTTCTGTCGTTGCTGCTAGTGCCAAGGCCGCAAAGTTTTGGTTAGAGCGCGGTGGATTTAAGGCAGAAGTTGTCTCCACAACTAAAGTCGGACAAGTTCATTTTATTTGGAAGGGAAGTTCTGACAAAATAATAGAATTTTTTGAAGCGCAAAGAGAGAACTTATTAAGTGAAGTGACTCCTCTTGTGCAAAATATGGAAAAAAGAGGTGGCGGTGTAAAGTCACTTTCAATTAAAGATTGTACGGATGTTGAAGAAGGTTATTACCAACTTCACGGTGAGTTTGAAACTTGTGATGCCATGGGTGCCAATTTCATCAATAGTGTTTTAGAAGCTTTTGGAAAGAAGTGGGAAGAGGTTGTTTCTTCCGAGCAAACTTTCTCAAAAGTTGAAAGAGAAATACAAATTGTTATGTGCATACTTTCTAACTACACACCTGACTGTTTGGTCAAGGCATGGGTAGAGTGTGATGTCGCTGATCTCGAAGAGAATGGTCTAGGAATGTCTGCAGAGGAATTTGCAGAGAAATTTTCTAGAGCAGTGAGAATTGCAAAAAATGATGTGAATAGAGCAGTGACTCACAACAAGGGCATTTTCAATGGTATCGACGCTGTCGTCTTGGCCACTGGAAATGACTTTAGAGCAATAGAGGCCTGCGGACATGCTTATGCTGCAAGATCAGGTCAGTATAGAAGTCTAAGTACTTGCCAAGTTGAAAATGGAAAATTTAAATTTGAATTAGAAATTCCCCTTGCTCTTGGAACTGTTGGAGGATTAACTTCTCTACACCCAATGGCAAAAATTTCTCTAGATATGTTAGGTCATCCAAAAGCCAATGAGCTTATGATGATTACTGCCGCATTAGGTTTGGCCCAAAATTTTGGTGCCGTAAGATCTCTTGTGACTACAGGAATTCAAAAAGGGCATATGAAAATGCACCTCATGAATATATTGAACCACCTTGAAGCTAATGACGAAGAGAGAGAGAAGACTAAAGTTCAGTTTACTGACCAAATTATCTCCTTCAATGCTGTTCGTGACTTTGTTTCAGGTCTAAGGAATTATCAGTGATCAACGAAAATATAGTCCCTACATATATAAGTAACCTACAAGCTAATATAGAAGTGAAAGCTCAGAAGAATGATCATTTCTTCTATGGCCATGGAAAGTTACTACTTACAGGTGAATACTTTGTTTTAGACGGAGCCAAGTCTCTCGCGCTACCAACAACTGTTGGACAATCATTAAGTGTTAAGTACTCACCATCATTTTCCCCAAAACTTTATTGGAAGAGTTTTGATGTTCAAGGAAAACTTTGGTTTGAGACTACTTTTGAATTTTGGACTTTTGAAATCTTAAGTGAAGCACCGAGACCTGAAGAATTTGTACTGCAAAAAATTCTTAGACAAGCTAGAAAACAAAATCCTCATTTCTTAAGAGATGAGATGGATGTACACGTTGAGACAAACTTAGGTTTCCCTCTGGATTGGGGACTAGGTTCAAGTTCTACTCTTGTACATAATATGGCACAATGGGCCTACGTAAGCCCATTTGAGCTCCAATTTGAGACCTATGGTGGTTCTGGTTATGACGTGGCCTGTGCACAGTCCGAAGGTCCAATTTTCTATTCAAGAAGAGCACAGGGACCGAATTGGTCACCAACAATATTTAATCCTAGTTACAAAGAAAACCTCTACTTCGTTTATAGAGGTAATAAACAAAACTCTAGAGCAGCGGTAGAATATTATAATTCACTTAGACCTGTTGATCCGGGGATAATTTTAAGTATCTCTGATATTACACAAGATATATCTACTGCCACTACACTAAAAGAATTTGAATTTCTTATTGGAGCACACGAGAAAATAGTTTCGGGTGCACTAGATCTAAGAAGAGTAAAAGATGAAGCTTTCAGTGATTTCTGGGGAGAAGTTAAATCTCTTGGAGCCTGGGGCGGAGACTTTGTTCTCGTTTCTAGTTGTGAATCAGAAGAAGTCACTAGAAATTACTTTAAGAAGAAGGGATACGAGGTATTTATCCCTTATAATGAACTTATTTTAGGCGCAAAGGCACAAGATTTAAATAATGAACTCTTACATTAAGAAATATAAGTTAAAAGATATTGTTGAAGAATCGGGTCGTATTTCTTGGGTTTCTCCCTCAAATATCGCCTTAATCAAATATTGGGGTAAGCATGGCAATCAACTGCCATCTAATCCTTCAATAAGTTTTACCCTTAATGATTCAAAAACGACCATGGATTTTTCATGGTCGAAGAAATCTACTGTAGACGATTCTATCGTCTTAGATTTCTATTTTGAAAATAAGAAGAACGAGCCATTTGCACAAAAAATTCTCACATTTCTTGAAAGAAATATTGAACTCTTTCCTTTTTTTAAAACTCTAAGTTTAGAAATTGAATCTACTAACTCTTTTCCTCATTCAGCAGGAATTGCTTCAAGTGCATCAAGCATGAGTGCTCTAGCTCTGGGCCTTTGTACAGTTGAAAATGAAGCTTACGACTTAGGTATGAGTGAAAGTGAAATAAACGATAAAGCTTCATTTGTTGCCAGACTTGCTTCAGGAAGCGCTTGTCGTTCAGTATATGGAAAAGTTGTAAGTTGGGGACACTCTGAACACGAGCTCATCAATTCAACAAATGAGACTTCAAGTATAGTCCTTGAACTTGATGAAATCTTTTCTACTTATAGAGACTCTATTCTCATTGTGGATTCTGCTGTAAAGCCTGTGAGCTCAAGAGCGGGACATGCACTTATGAATAACCATCCTTTTAAGGATGTTCGTTTTAAAAATGCTAAAGAGCAAATGATGAAACTTGTGGACTCTATGATTAAGGGAGACTTAGAAAGTTTCTGTAAAATTGTAGAGACTGAGGCCCTTGAATTACATGGCCTGATGATGAATTCAGATCCTAGTTTTATTCTTATGAAACCTGCGACACTTTCTATCATCGAGAGAATAAGATCCTTTAGAGATAGTTCTAAACTCCCCATTTGTTTTACTTTAGACGCTGGGCCTAATGTCCATCTACTTTATCCTGACAATATTAAAGAAGAAGTGATGTCTTTTATTAAGAGCGATCTTCTACCTTTCACTCAAAATGATCTCGTCATTCATGACTTTGTTGGATCTGGGCCAGAAAGGTATTTATAAAATGGATTCTTTTTACTCTAAGGTTCTCCTATTTGGAGAATATTCTATTATTAGAAATTCAATGGCGCTTGCGGTTCCTTATTCTTTATTTGAAGGGAAATTAACATTTCCTAGAGATAAGAACTTTAGAATTGATAGTGAACTTAAAGCTTTCGCGCAATATTTAAAAAATCTTGATGCTAAAGAAGAGCTTCTTTGTGAAATGGACTTATCGAGTTTTGAATTTGATATAGGGCAAGGAATCTTCTTTGATTCCTCTATTCCTCAAGGTTATGGAGTAGGGAGTTCTGGAGCAGTTGTTGCTGCAGTTTTTAAGAATTATCAAACAAAAGAATTTGATATAGAAAAATCTCTTCCATTTTTAAAGAATACTTTCGCACAACTTGAATCACACTTTCACGGTTCAAGTAGTGGAATGGATCCGCTTATAAGCTATTTAAATAGTCCGCTGCTTATCAACGGCAGTAATGACTACCGGCAAGTAGAGATTCCGAAGAGTGAAGGTGAGGGCGCAATATTTTTGTTAAATACAGGAAGGTCTAGAAGAACTGAACCTTTGGTTAATCTATTCTTAGAAAAATGTAAGACAGAACATTTCTCCAACCTATGTGACAATGTCTTAGCTCCTATCACTGATAATTGTATCAACGCTTTCTTATCAGGTGATAAGGATAGTTTATTTGAATTCTTTAGAGAACTTTCTGACTTTCAATTCAGACATTTCGGTCCAATGATACCAAAACTCTACAACGAACTTTGGGAAAATGGACTTAAGTATGAGAATTTCTATCTGAAGTTATGTGGCGCTGGTGGTGGTGGTTTTCTGCTTGGAATGACTAAGAACTTAAAAGAGGCCATGGTAGATTTAAGTCCCTACGAGATTAGACCTCTTTTTAAATTTTAATTACTCAACTGTTGTTCTCTTTCTACTTTTAGTTTTGAGGAGAGTTCTTTGGCTGTAGTACACTGAGCTTCACTTCCAAACTTTGCAATTTCTCTCCAATCATTAGTACACATTCCGGCAAGGCTAAATGTCTTCTCCCACTCTAGTGTTTTATCTAGCTTTTCCATAATAGGCTCAAGTAAACTTCTCTTGGCCTGAATTCTAGGAATATCTGGTTGGTTGGAAATAGTTTGCAGGTAAGAGCTTGCAGTGGATTCTTCTTTGTAGCTCTCAAGGATAATATTGTTATTTAAAAGCTCAGTCGCATTAAGTTTCTTTGAAGCAAGTAGCCATTGTCTAACGGCTCCATTGCTAAATAAAGCACTTGTAAATCCAATTCCACCACAGCTTGGGACAATACCTTTTTGCAAGTGATTGAAGTGCATTTCAGCTTCATGGTTGGCTATTCTAATATCTGCACCCATAGCAAGTTCAAGTCCAAGTCCTTTAGCGCCATTTTTTAAATCTACAATAATGGTTTGAGGAAGATAGAACATGCTATAAACAAGTTTTTGAAGTTTTTCGAAATTCTTTTGTTTCTTCTCGTCACTCCAGGTTGAAAATTCTTCGTCATCAAGACCTTTACAAAAGTAATCACCACGACCTGTAAAGAGAATGGTTTTTATTTCTATATGGGTAGAAACCCAAGTAAAAAGAGTCTCTAACTCAAAGATCATCTCTGTATTAATTGCATTTTGAATCTCGGGACGATTTAACTCGACGACAATGGAGCGGGTTTCTTTGCTTAAACTGACACTAAGTGTGTTGTAGTTGAAGAGTGACATTTTACCTTCCTTGGTACTTTAAAGAATCGATCCTTGATTCCACTTCTAAATTTTTTCAATTTCTCGAAACTCTGTCAAAAAAAAAGTGGCAATAGGACCAAGTAAATAAATATATTTTGTAATTTCAGTTGCTTGGAAGTCTTAATTTAATTGGAATCTAAGAGAAATTTTAGATCTTCTTGTAATTCTTGATCAGTTAGCTCGGAATTGAGTGTGGCCTTCTTGATTCTTATCCGTTTTTTCGCCCTAGACTTTGCTAGCGAAAACGTTCTAAAACCTTGCTTAAAACTTGTGAGAACTTTTCTATTTTCTGTGTAATGAATTTCAAAGTGATCGCCATAGTAGGCCTTATCGTTATCTCTGATATTTATTAGAAGTCCGGGTTTCTTACCCTTATAGATGATATCTTTTTTAAATTGTATATTTCCCTTGATAAGACTTAAGAGTCTTATGCCATCTGTCTTTGTGACTCTAAGAACGACTTGCGTATTTGGTGCAAGATAAACAGTTCCTATGACCTCATCGTTAAAGTCAATTATTGCAATGCCTTTAGAGTCTGTTGTAATGATGGAGTTAGTGAAAACTCTAGTCTGTGTTTGAATTTTTATAGGTTTCTGACTCCCATGAAATCTAAAAACATTTCCACTGATCCTCGTCGCTGTGATTTTTGCTTGTGTCGTAAGAACTAGTAAGAATAGAAAAATTGAGAGTAATTTTTTCAGGACGCTTTCTCTCTATCTAGAGCATTATTTATAAGGTTCATAATTTTAAATGGATGAATGCTCTTATCTGTGGCGCGAATTATCTTTTCAGAGATGGTTTTCGCTTTTTCTTCTTGCGTAATCTCTAGTTCGATTATAAGTGAATCTGGAGAATTGATCATAAAAGATTTTTTAATAAGTTTTTCTAATTGAGTAATATTCTCTGGCCAAGAATAGGCTTTTATAAACTCTATACTTTCATCAGAGAAAGATTTAAGAGCGAGGTTTCTTTTTTGACATTCAATTTTTACAAAATACCTAGCAATTGTGAGAATGTCTTCCTTTCTATTTCTTAGGGGTGTTAAGTGAAAAATTGATTTGGTAAACTTCCTAAAAAGTTCTTTATGAAATTTTCCACTATCGATTTGTAGTTTTAAATCTTCGTGTGAAGTTGTAATAAATTGGCAATGGTGAAATTGAGACCAATTGTATATTTTTATTTGTTGGTCAGAGTTTAAATGATTTATATTTTTTAAAATAATTGAATAGTCTCTTGATAGAGGAGTAGAGATATCTAATAACTCTTCTATTTTTGTTTCATCTTTGCAGTCGAATACTTCGAAATCTGTATAGTTTGCAAGACTTTTTGCAAAGAAGGCCTTACCTAGACCATATTCACCAATAATATGAATATTTGTTCTCCCATACTTCAACTTCTTCAATGTTGATCTAATGGCAGATGATTTTTGGTTACATCCAAAATAGATAAAACTATCTTCTAGCTCAGGATTAAGGTGAGCAATAGCTGTCGCTTTTGATTTAGGAACAAAGTGTATGAAGTTTTTCGAGATAACCATTGCGAGAAAATGTGCCATGGACTCTTCTGTTACACTAAAGCCAGAGCCTTTTTTATTGTTAAATTGTAAAACACCAATTGATTTCTTTTCTTTATTAAAGAGGGGGAGACAGAGAGTATTGTATGTTTCAAATTCGTCTTCTGCTCTTTTCTTACCATCTTTAAAAAAAGTATTAATACTCTGTGAGGTTGTAAAGCACTTACCAATATCATTTTTAGAAAAACTACTTTCTTTTAAAAGTGAGTTTCCTGAATTTGTATAAATATTTTCAAGCCTATCGCTATCAATATTTATTTTCCACATTCTAACTTCTTCACATTGGAGAAGGTGCACACACTCATTTATGAGGTCTTGAATTTCATTCTCTTCAAATTCTTTATATAAGACATTTAGTAAACTAAAGAGTTCAATTCCATCTCTAACGTTAATTTTTCTCGCTGAGAGGGCAGACTTAATAAGAAAATCTTTTAAGGACTTCCCTGAAAAACCTGAAATATAATCTGTAATAAAGTACTTTAATTCTGAATCTTCACTCTGGTCTATGAGTTCCACACCGTAGTTAAACTGTAGAGATTCTGCTTTCTCCGAGAAGGATCTTATGACAACACCTTCTACTTCAAGATCCCACCTGTTGAATATTTTCTTTGTATAGAGTTCTATTCTTACTTTTGAATTTACCGGGATTTGAAATTCGGATTTAAATGAAAGACTAAAAAGGTTGAAGTCAATAAGTTGAAGTTCCTTATTTACTATGACTCCTTTCTTTTTTCCATCGAGTATTTTTAGTTTTAGAAAGATTTTATCATCCGTTGCAACTTTTACTCTGAACGATCTATAAAATTTAAAATTGGTGAGTCCTTTTTTCATATATTCCTATCGGTTAAATTGGAGATGAGTTTAAGGAAAATCTTTAAAGCTCCGACAAGTAGAGAGAGAACCTTTGGACTTATAAGTTATGGATAATATTGTAAAATTAAAATCATACCGATCATTTAGAATCCCTGTGGAGCCTACTGATAAGATTTCTATGGTTATTCTTAAGTCTGATGGTCAAGCATTAGATGATAAAGAAATAAAATGGGATATAACTAATGTTAGTTTGTCAGGTATTGCTTTTGAAAGTGGTATTGAAATTACCTATGGAAGTATCTTAGAGTTAGAGCTTAGTTATAAGAGTTTTGTTTTTCAAGCTTCATCTAAGGTGACTAGGGCCCATCCCATTTTTAATGTTTTCGGTGAAGTTGAAAGTTATCAATATGGGATTGAATTTTTCACTGGAGACCAAGAGAGTGGGAGAGATTTTATTTCTCATTTTATTTCTAGCTTTAGTACTAAGAGATTAAAAAAACACTTAATAAATCTTCTGATTAATGAAAGTCGAATAAATACATTTACTGATGGGCAGAAATTATCTCTAAGCTTATCTCTTTTTACTGACATGAAACAATTTAAAGGAATGGAAAGTTTTTTAAAAACGATCTTTCTGGAATGTTGTAGGTCTTGTAAATCAGATGTTGCTAATGTTTTTATTCTAAATGATAGTAGAGACTCTCTCTATAAACTTAACCTTGATGATCTTTCCAAAGAAAAAATATGTACCTTAAATGATCAAGCTATGATCAATGAACTTCTTACCACTAAGAGATTTAAAACTGTTAAATCCATTGGGCATTTGAGCCTAGAAACATTTCCTACTGTTTCAGTAAATGAAAAAGGTGAAGAGTTTAGACATGCTTTGTTCTTTCCTCTAGAAGACTCTCAGGGAAAGACCTTTGGTTTCTTTGAATTTATTAACTTCGATGCGGATAAGAGTTATACAGAAGCAGATCTTTCTACCATAGAGCTTTTTAGTAATATTTTTACTATGTGCTATGGCAATCTTGATAAAAGTGAATTCGTAAATTACTTAGATGATGGTATCAAATATAGGAATAGCTCTGAACTTATTGGTAAAAGTAAAAGCATTGATGTGGTACAAGAGTTCATCCAAGATCAAGGTGATCACGGAGAAAATGTTCTAATTGAAGGACGCCATGGTGTTGGTAAAATTCATATTGCTAAAAATATTCACGATAATAGCGCCACTAATAAAATGGCGATTGGAACTATTCACTGCAATGAAATAGAGTCGAGTAGTGAGTTTACTTTATCTATATATGGAGACAGTGACCATGTAGGAAAACTAGAGCTGTATTCGGGGGGAACACTCATTTTACATGAGCCGTCTCTTCTGAAAAAAGAAGATCAAGAAACGCTTCTTAAAGCGTTAAAAGATAGAACAGATATTCGTGTCATAACGACTTCAACTTTTTCATTAGAAGAGATCTGTCAGGAAGGTTCATTTAATAGTGAACTCTACGAGGTTCTATCTAAGAATTATTTCTTTGTTCCTAATTTAATAGATAGAAAAGAAGATATTCCTTATTTGGTGAATCACTTTTTAGATTTACTGTGTTTAAGTTATGGATTGCCTTCTAAGCGTATCTCATCCCATGTGATGGATATATTTACCAATTACAATTGGCCTGGAAATATACAAGAATTAAGAACAACGATTGAGAGGTTAGTGAATTACTATCCCTATGTTCGTTTCTTGGATGAGTTGCCGCAAAAAGAATTTCCGATTATTGGAGAGTATCCAAGGCAAGCGGGAATCTATGATGATATCTTTAGTGATAATGAAGAAGTGATCAATCAGACCACTTTACTTGAAGAGCTCATAGTGAACTTCTGTAGTGCTAATAAGCTCACTAGGGAAGAATTTGATAGATTGTACCCATCAAATGAGAAAGAGTACTCAGAGGTAAAGAAAGCGTCCTAGTGCCTCAACAAGTGGACGCTCAATTTTAAAGATTTTCCTAAACATTTATCGCTAACTATCCGTTAATACATTAAATAACTATTTATATGCCAATAGTTTTAATTTTATTTCCATCGTTTGAGACAATGGTCTGTAATGGAAACACAAGATTCGGATGAATTATGAATATTAAAAAGTTTGTGACATTCCTAGTAAGTTACTGCCTGATCATGGTGCAAATGCCTGTTCTAGCAGAGGACAATACTGAACCTGTCGAGCCAGCTGCACATAGTTGTCCCGAAGGAAGAACATGGAATAAAAGTGCCGAGGCCTGTTTAAATCCAAGTGATCATTCCCGAGTTAATGAAAAACAAAAAATGTGTGACTCTAAGGCCGATGGTCCTGAGAAAGACGAATGTACTTCTATGGTTAAGTCTTTTGCTGCTGATCAAGTAGGAGAAGCAGGAGAGGGAATTACAGGTTCTGAAACAGGTATAAAAGCTGCAAGTGCTGTCTCATCTGTTGTGATTGCCTATGCATCAGGCGGTATCAAAGCTGGTATAGGCCTTGTGCAAGCGGGTTGGAACTGGATGATTGGTGCTGAAGCTGCAGCAACAACAGAGAGTGTTTTTTGTTACTCTGCTATGTTGTCACTCGCAATATTTGTTATGAGTTTATTAAATTCTAGTAATTTAAAAAAACAAGTTAAGGAAACACTAAAAGTTGCCAACGCTGACCTTAAGAGATTAGTGGCCGAGAGTAAAAAAGGTGATGGCGTAAAATATGAAATGCAAATTAAGCTCATGCAGGCCTATAAGAAGTCTTTAGAGGGTGCTGAAGAAGCGGCGAAAATGAGAAAAGATGGTTATAAGCAAGAAATGACGATGCTTTCAATTGTCTTAGCTGCTGCCCTTATTGAAATGATGATTACACAAGCTGCAATCACTGCTGCTTTAGCAACAACTCCTGTAGGTACAGCTGCTTTAGTAATATTAGAACCAAGACTTGTATGTACCTATTGGACAGCTGGTGCTGCAGCTGTTTCTCTTGGTTTTACTACTGTTTTAGTGAAGCATGCTGCAAAAGCTGAAAGTAAATATGGAGATAATGCAGAAAAGATTGGTAAGGTTTTAAATAAATATATGGCATTTTTCCAGAAAAGACATACCGATAGAACTTCTTTTCTTACTTCCATGGCGACAAGTAATCGTGGAGCAGGAGCTGTAACAAGTATAAGTCCTAATGATGGAGATGCACAATCTTTTAAAAATACCAGCTTAACTGAAGGTGAGAAGAAGATGTGTAATAATTCTCCTAATGTTGGCTGTTGTAATGACTCAGGAAAAACTTGTCCTAGTTTTAGTATTTCTATGGCACCTCCTGCAATTTCATCTGCTATTAATAAGGCCGATTTAAATGGTGCCTTTGAACGAGCAGATTCAAGACTACAAGGTAGTTTAAATGTTTCTGATCCTAATGTAAGTCTTGCCATTGATAAGGATTTAAGACGTGCTAGAGCATTTAAAAAACGTGTACTTGATCAACTTATAGGAAAGCTTCCTGCTGGCAAAGCAGAGCTCTTTGATGAGAATAAACAATTTAAAGCATACTTAAAGAAAAATTTCGGTAATGAGAATTATCAATTTACTTCTGACTTTGGTGCGAATATGGCGCTAGGTGGAGATAAAGATAGGTTTAGAAAATTAATGAATGAAGGAGATACCCCAAAAGAGTTACAAGCAGATAAGAATAAACTTACAAATAGTTTAGCCAGTCTTTCAACAGTTGCAGTACCAAAATTTAAAATGCCAAAGGGAATGGACCTAGATCTTGATGATGAAGATCTAGAAAGTGATAGCTCTCTTACTGGTGGCGATATGAATGGTGGTCTTGCTGCTGACGAAGAGTATGTGATTAATAAACCTGAAATCGTTAATAAGCCTGAAGTATCAATTTTTCAGGTGATTAGTAATCGATATAATGTTCTAAGAATTTCCAAGAGATTTGGAAAGAGAGTTAGGAAATAAAAAAAGCCTCTTTCGAGGCTTTCTTTTTTTATACATTTAAATTTTTGTTTTAATCTTCTAAGAACTTTTCAGCTCTCATGGCCGCTTGACACCCACTACCGGCAGCACTAATGGCCTGTCTGTAGTAACTATCTTGAACATCACCACAAGCAAAAACACCTGGAATATTTGTATCAGGATGTTGACCTTGAGTAATGATAAAACCATGCTCATCAGTTGTAATTTGATCGTTTAAGAATCCAGTATTTGGTGTGTGACCAATTCCCATAAACAGACCAGTAGTTGCTCTTTCAGTAACTTCACCAGTCTTTAGGTTTTCAACTTTAATAGCCGTTACACCAGTTTGATCGTGAATGATTTCAGTTACAGCTGTATCCCAAACCATTTCAATTTTTTCGTTATTAAAAGCTCTTTCTTGCATTGGCTTAGAAGCTCTTAAAGTGTCACGTCTGTGAACAATATAAACTTTCTTTGCAAACTTAGTAAGGAAAGTGGCTTCTTCCATGGCCGTGTCTCCACCACCAACAATGTGAACAATTTGATCTCTGTAGAAGAAACCGTCACAAGTTGCACAGGCACTTACACCTTTTCCAATGAGTTCTTTCTCATCTTTAAGACCTAAGTATTTTGCACTGGCACCAGTTGAAATAATAAGAGTTTCCGCTTCGAATTCATCTCCGTTTTCACAGACAACTTTGAAAGGTCTCTTAGATAGGTCAACACTAGTAACATGTGTTTGAAGGTATTCAGTTCCAAACCTTACAGTTTGTTTCTTCATATTTGCCATGAGCTCTGGGCCCATGATTCCCTCAGGAAAACCTGGGAAATTATCTACATCAGTAGTTGTTGTAAGTTGACCACCAGGCTCGTGTCCTTCAATTACTAAAGGAGCAAGGTCAGCTCTAGAAGCATAAAGGGCAGCTGTATAACCAGCAGGACCTGATCCAACTATTATAAGTTTTCTTTTTTCCATTTATTCTTCTTCCTCAAGAGCTTTTGTAATGTGTTCTGGTCTGTCATCATTTTCTGGATGTAACTCATAGTAAGCAGTCACAGAAATTAAATCTTCTGGGTTTTTTGCTTTCTTAGTTGTTTTATAAGTTTCACCTGTTAGAGAACAGTCATAACGAAAAATTTCTTTCTTTTGCTTTCTGGCCACTTTGCACTTCCTTAAATTGTATATTCAAACTGTTATAGGACAATATAGCCTTTTTATCAAGTGATTATGCCATGTGTAATGTAGTAAAATAGGTTAATTTTGCCAAAGTTTGAGTAATTTAGCCAAGGCGTGTTAAAATTCATAAGTAATTAATCTTAAAAAGGAATTTGGGATATCGCTGATGAAGTATGAACTTTTTATTAAAAAGCTCATAGTGTTTCTTTTATTCAATAGTTGTGTGTATTCACAGTCTTTTGAAGGAATTGAAATTATCTTATCGAGTTCATCAGGCAAAAGTGTGGTTTTGAGCCGAGGTCGACTCCATGGGTTAAAAGAGGGCGATAGGGCCAGCTTCTTAGTCCAAAGTGGAGATATCGGTTATCCAACTCTTGAAAAAGTTGCCGAAGGTGAAGTTGTTAGGGCCCTCGACAATCAATCTTATTGGTTTCTTAGAAAAGTCTACAATCCTGGTCGAATCAGAAAAGCACAAAAATTGACTATGCAGTTGCGTTCAAAACAATTGAAGGGTCAAAGGCAATTCAAGGTTTTAAATAGAAAGAGAATTTACACAAGAGGCTCTAATAATCAAGAAATCGATTTTGAAAATGAAGTTGGTGTTCCCTCTCATTTAGTAGTTGAAGACGACAAATATGTACATTCTAAACAAATCATTTCTACAAAAATACCCAAAGATCATGACATCGAAATTCACGAATTCAATACTTGGTCTAAGAGAAATGGTCTGACTAAAGTTGACGATTTTATGAGATCTTTTGAAAGAAAGTTTGTAGATGAAAATTTCAAAGAGAAAGATGCTGTCAGTAAGAAAGAAGTCGAACAAATTAGAAATACAATATACCGTGCTCAGTTAGACGGGTTTATCGCTAAGGTTAATAATTTAAAATACGGTCTAAGAGGTCTTTATCACGATCAAAGAAAAGATGTTGATATTAGATCCCTTAAAGCTAGAAATGATATCTTAAATGTTTACGATGAAGCACGAGCTGAAAAAAAGAGAAAGAGAATCTTAGGAGTTTCCACTTCAAAGAAGTTTGATCGTGATGGTAAACTTTGGTCAAGTGATTTTACAGATGAAAGTCTTAGAAATTATATGATTCAAAGTGGAATCGAAGAAGAAGAAATGAGACAGTATAAGAGTCTTACGCAAAAAACTGGTAATGAAGTTTCTTTTCGTATTTCTTCCGCCTTGGTGGGACATTCTACAGGTGAAGATACAAATCATCAAAATAAGGGATACTCAATTGCAATTGCCTATGAGTACCATTTGATGAGAACAAGTATGGCCCTATCAAATTTATCCTTAGAAGTTTTTGGTCAGCAGAGTGTTGAGAACATCGATCTCGGTGGGATAAATGGTCGTTTTACTTCAGGCTCTTTTGGAGCACAACTCTTATATTACTTTTACAATAATCCTGCCATCATTAGTCAGTGGGCCTGGTATGGTGGACTTGGTTTAAGAAGAGGAAGTGCTGATGTAACTTCCATTGAACTTAGTAATCCATATGAATTTCAAGTAACAGGTTTACCTATTTGGTCGATTGGAACTAAGTATAGGTTTAGATCAGGTGATTCGTTTGAGGACGATATTCCTGTTGGGGCTGGATTTAATATTCGCCTTTCTGGTGAAAGAATGAACCTCACTTCTGTCTCAACTAATAACGATAATATTGACACAAATATAGTCATTAATGATATCAAGCTGACCGTTGGGTTAAGCGTATATTTTTAAGGAATTTTATGAAGAAGATTCTCTCAATTTTTTTGGTTTTCTTATCTCTAAACTCTTATTCTCTAGAGTTAGATGAAAAGTTAACCGTTCGTGTTCTTGGACTTTCTTCTTCTAAGAAAACTCTTTTAACGAATCGAGGTTTGGAAGATGGACTCGTTGTGGGAGACCATGCAAAGTTCTTTCTCTCTACTGGTGTCGTTGCTAGGGGAGTGGTTATTAAGGCGTCTCCTAGTCGCTCTATCTGGTCTGTTTATCGTGTCATCGATGCTGCAAAAATATTTAACGATAGAGTTATGAATATAAAAATTGCTTCACCTGTTAAGTTAACAGAAGATCCTTCCCGGGCCCTAAAAGCTGACGATATGAGTTCAACGATTCCCGTCATGAGTAGAGGAAGAAGTGAAAATGTTCCACAAGTTTCAACTGATGAGCAGAGAGATTTAGATAGTATGTTAGAAGAACAAGCTCCTGTCATAATGGGTGGAACTTCTAAGAAAACGTTAGAAGTCTTTGGAGTTCTCTCGCTTAATTCAATGTCAGGAAGTTTTGAGCAAGGCTCAGAATCCGGTGACTCTTCTGCAGGACATGTTGATTTTACTTTAGGTTTTGAAAAGTATTTTGCTACAGTAGGTTCATTTTTTGAAAACATTTCAATCTTTGCTCTAATTAGTAAACGAAGTTCTACTTCTGGTACTACTGTAACCACTAAGAGTGACTGGTTTGAGTATGGTATTGGTGGGAATTGGCACTTCTATAATAAACCTCTCACTTATAATAGACCGATTGGTTTTGTGACTCTGGCCGCAGGTGTTGGAACGGCAACTAGTGAGACCACAGTCAATACATCGTCGACCGCATCAACAGATCCATTAAAAGGTTCAAGTAATTTCTTCTTAATTGGTGTTGGTGGAAAATACTATTTAAAAAATGGTTTTGGTGTCAGGGCCGTAATTGATTACTTTAGTTCTGGTTCAACTTTTGAATTTGATGGTGGTGAAAACCTCACTCAATCTCTCAGTGGAATTAGGATGCGAGCAGGTCTATCTTATCGCTTTTAATTCTAAGGCAGGATAGTAAAGAGATTGGCAAAGAAAGTGGAAGTTAAATCGACTCGTGAAGTACTCCAATCGGCCATGAGTAGTGGGTTTCTTGTAGGATCACTTACAACATAGGAACAGGTTGTTGTGACACCCAAAACATCTCTGCAGTCTGTCGTTGGTGTAACGGCAGTATTCCATTCAACTAATGTGTCCGGTTCAATATTCACTGTTGATAAATCATAGTAACTTCTAATATCAAATTGATCTAAACTAGAATCCCACGCACCAGAGTATCTTTCGTAGGAGTCTGGAAATGTAGTAGACTTTCTTCCGGTAGAGACCCACAATCTGAAACTATCGGCGGTATCTTTTTTTAAGAGAGTGACTATTTGATCTTCACAATTTCCGCTACAACCTGTGTAGATCCTGTAGATTTCTATTTCTGAGTCTAGACCTGTTCCTTCATTATAGTAAATTTCATAATTAACTTGGTCGTTGTTTCCTACAAAGTCATTTTCTTGATTAATTCTCACAAAGCCTGCTTTATCATTTGTTCCATCACAGGAAACCTCATGAATGCCAATGGCAGCTCCATTGTGAAAATACGACAATTTAACATCTGTTAAGGTGGCTCCGCCAATTGCTGTGAGATTTTTTGTACCTGCACTCACATCTACTCTTATGGAGTGACCTCCATCAAAGCCTTCTGAAAATGAAGCTCCAATAGCACTGAGAACATTGTCAGCATCAGCTGACAAATCACACTTGGTGTAACCATGTCTTGCTAGTAATCCACCAAATGGACCTAGTAGAAAGAAGTTTATTTCATCCACAATACCTAGGTTTCGATGCTTATTTCCTTGTTGTGCAATTCCATTTTGAAGCGTCGAAGAGGCGGGAAGTTCTGTTCCTATAACAAAAGATGTTCCACCTGTTCCCACTATTTTTACGCTAAATTCTGTAACGCCCGCCATAAGTGCCGCTATATTGGTTAAGGTTTCACTGGCCGCTGTCATGGTAACAGTTAGGGTTTTGGTTCCTGCTACGTAGGCCGCACTTGGAGCTCCCACTGCAAAGTCTACGGTGTAGGCACTACCATTGGTATCAAAGGTGTTAAATTCAAAGATGAGCTCGTCTGTACCATTTGAGAAAGTTGTTCTGGGATTTAAATCCAAATCTTGTTCGTGAATAGCGTCACTTGTTCCAAATATCTCTCTAGCGTAGGTTGAGAGAGTGTGAGACTCATTAGTATTAAAGACTCTCACTGTAGGTGTATTAAAACAATGAGTTCCGCCACAATCAAAATCAATCATTTGATTGATAAAGGGACTGGTTCCTTCTCCAAAGAAGTTATCGGCCAAGTAAACTTTAGTGTCATCAGTTGTATAGGCATAGTCAATTATTGTATCCACAGTGTGTATGAAACCTGGATTTCCGAAACCTCTTGAAAAGAAATACTGTGCATCTGGCATAGTGCAGTTGTCCTTTTCAAAGCCTTGAATGAGGACAGGAAAGGCATCTCCAGCGCCGCCAAGAGGAATTCTTATCTGTGTTTGTATCACTGAATCCAGTAGGGAGGGAGCCGTTAAACATCTGCTGGATAGGACCGGGATTCCTAGACCTGTCGTAAATTCATCTCTAGCGAGAAAGACCACTTTGTAGGAGAGAGATTCTCCTAGGAGTTGTTTCTTAAAATGACAATTTCCATTTGAAACTGTGAGAGGGTCAGAAAACGTTTTACATCCTACTAAGGTTATTTTCTTTACGAGAGATGAGCTGTCTAGATTACTGGCATTGTTATTAAAGGCAGGAGTTGTGCAATTTGGACTTGATAGGTTAATGTCTACAGTTTCTATATCTAGCGTAAGGTTCTTAACTGTTACACCACACTTAGGAGTACCTTCAAAACTTTCACTTGTTCCATTTGGAATCCAACCCATAATTTTAAATTCCCATAAACCTTTTGAAATTTGTTTTTCGAAAAATGTCGAACTGCTATTTAGTGCGAAGGTGAAGAACTCACCACTGGCCAGTTTCTTAGCATTGATCACAACCCCATTGCTAAAAGCGGATGAACTATTGGCGCTATGAAAGAGAATCTTCGTCGTTGAAGAATTGTCTTTTTTGCCACAAGACATAAGAAGAATGAGTAAAAAGATTAAGTATTTCACAATAGCTCCAATTATTTATCGTCTGCTATGGTGACTAATTAAGATTATTACACTTGATCTAATCTCTCGTCTTAAGATTGAGTTTAGTAATGAATGATAAGTTTAGAAAAATTAAATGGTATGTTTATAGAGGTATTCTTCAATTTTTTGATCAGTATTCTGTGCCAAAGCTCTTCTCTTTCTAATATCGTCATATGTTCTTGGCAATTCTCTATGAATAATTTTATTTATAATCTCTGAACTCAGATCTGGTTTGTGAAAGAAATTGTATTGGCACCTAACTCTTAGAGGTCTTTTAGTTTTATCAGGGTTGTAGGCCCTATTATGAGACCTTACAATGAGTGATGTGATCTCTTGTGACATAGTTCTAAAGGTCGTAAGTTTTCCTCCTACGATGACATAGAGACCTTTCATGGGTTGAAAAACTTTATGTTCTCTAGCTGTTTTTCCTAGATTAGCTCCATCGTCTTCTTTTACTAGTGGTCTAATTCCGGCAAAGCTTGATTGGATTTTACTTTCATCTATATTGGCCGTGGGAAAGAATTCATTTAGGTTATGTATGAGATATTTAATTTCATCTTTAGAGGGAGTTACATCAAAGAAGTTCTCTTCGACTTTTTCCTCAGTTGTTCCTATGAGTACTCTATCATCGTGGGGAATAACAAAGATGACTCTTCCATCTTTTGGAGTAAGTACGACAGGATTTGGTAAGTTTAAATCAGCTTTAGCTATCCACAAATGGCTGCCTTTAGAAGGGAGAAGTTTATCAGTCCATTTGACTTCGGGGATGTTTTTCATAAATTGATCAGTAAAAGGACCAGTGGCAATAATAAGATTATCGCAGGTGACAACTTTTTCTATTCCAGTCAGCTCATCAAGGAGAGTGCAGGTGTACTTTCCTGACTTAGACTTTACAATACTATTTGCACTGACATAACTTATCGCCTTAGCGTTCTTATTTTCAAGTGAATCCATGATGACTTCAAGAGTGAGTTTTCCATCATCAACTATAGCGTCAGAATAGATTCCAGATCCCTTTAAATTTTCTTTTCTTATGTGGGGAATACAGGCAATAGTCTCAGTTTTTGTGGCCGAACCTCTTGTTGCATTTTGAAAGTTGGAAAGAAGATCGTAGAGAAAGATACCAACTCTAACCATCCACATGGGTCTTAAAGAATCTTTAAATACGGGTAAGTAGAATCGATTTTCTTTTACAAGGTGAGGGGCCAACTTTAACCACAAGTTTTTTTCATGTAGGGCCTCATATACGAGGTTAAAATCAAAGTTTTCTAAGTAACGAATTCCACCGTGTAGCATTTTTGAACTACTCTGTGATGTTTGACTTGAGAAGTCTTTCTTATCTACTAATAAACAGTCAACTCCGTGCAAAGAGAGATCTCTGAGGACTCCCGCTCCCACAATTCCGCCACCAACAATAAGAGTATTGATGTGACTCTCAACCATTGTTTCAAGAGGTGAAACTTGGTGAATTAATTGTTGTCTATCACCCATACTGCACTTCCTGAACAACTTATTTTATACTTTTCTCCACTCGAAAGAGGAGTTATTTGATAATTAATGCCAACTACAGCATTTCCATTCTTTTTTAAACATTTAGGTCTTAGTTTTTCACTAAGGTCCTGATAAATAGCAGAGTGTCCTAAAGTGACTTCTGCCTCGAGATCAATTTCAATTTCAGAATCTGGATGACCTTTAGCCTCTCTCTCATGAATAGAATTCAATTTATCATCTTCAAGAAGTTCTTCTTCGTTAATAACGATAAATTCAGTGACAATACCGAGATACTCGATAATTCTGAAATTCTCAAGAGTAGGTGTGGTGGTAAGTAGAATCGATTCGAGCTCAACTTTTGATTTTTCAATTCTCGTCGTTTCATTTTTATTTTGATGCATTCGTGATTTTGAGACAAGTCCTACGCTATCTGACTCATAAGATTTCGAAGGATGGAGCTCATCAGATAGTCCCATTTGAATATCTAATTGAAATCTTCTAAATTTATGAGTGAGGTAAATGGCAGCGAATTCTGAGATTTGAGAAATTAATAAGCTTCCGCTCTCAAGGGAATCTCTCATAGCAGTTTCAGAGCTTGGATCTAATAAACCATGTTCACTTAAAATGATGAGAATATCTTCTGCATCTTCTTCAAATTTTACATTTCTAAGAATAATACTAAATGGAGGATTTCCTCCCGTAGCTATTTGGCCGTAGGTAATATTTTTGGCAAAGGCCTTAACATCTTCAAATTTTTCGGATCGATCAATATGTCTTGGAGTACTAAGTGGTGCAGCTGTTTCAATAGGAGCGGTAGTTGTTGTTTCTTCAGCCATTGGCTGCTCTTCGAATTCTTGAACTTCTTCAGGTTCTTCATCTTCACTTAGTTCTTCAGAGTCAAAAGATGTTTCTTCTGAAGAAAACTCAGAGTCATCTGCTTCATCTTCTGTATCAAAACTTGATTCATCTGAAGAGAAATCTGTTTCCTCTGTTTCAAATTCATCTGAGCTCTCACTTAATTCATCACTTGTATCATCATCATCATCTGAATCAAAACTTGTCTCTTCAACTTTAAATTCAGAATCATCAGATTCAAAGTTGGTCTCGTCTGATGAGAAGTCTGTTTCTTCTGAGGAAAACTCATCAGTATCAGTTTCCGTGTCATCTGAGTCAAAACTTGATTCCTCAGAATCGAAAGTGGAATCATCTGATCCGAAAGTAGATTCATCTGAGTCAAAGCTCGTTTCATCGGAAGAGAAGTCTGTTTCCTCTGATGTAAATTCGTCGTCAGATTCAAAACTCGACTCTTCAGAATCAAGCTCATCACTTTCAAGATCATCTATAGCAGGCAGTTCGTCTAGAGACGGGGGAGATGGAAGTTCTTCCTCTTTATCTTTTAAAGCGGCATCTACATCAGCATTGTCCTGATGGAGAAACTCAGATAAATCCTCAATTCTAGTAAGGTCTGACTTCTCTCCAATTTCATCTTCATCACTCATTTAGGTATACCTATAACTTAATAGTTTAGATAAATTATAACAGAAATTTGAGTTTTGGGAGAGAGAAAAAAGCCAACTCCTAGGTATTGGAGTTGGCTATAGTGTTAAGCACCGTGACAGTGTTTGAATTTTTTTCCTGAACCACATGGACAAGCATCATTTCGTCCAACTTTTTGATTTCTTCTAGAAACAGGAGCGGCCGCCTTAGGCTCATCAAGTTTCTTAGCTTCGTCTTGCATTCTCTTAGCAGCTTGGAGCTGTTGCTCAAGCATATCTTGTTGGCGCTTTTTGAGTTCTTCAATTTCTTCTGGAGTATAAAGTTTTACTCTGAAAATATTGTCAATAATCGCTTTCTTTACTTCAATTCTCATATTTTGAAATAAGTTGAATGATTCACGCTTATATTCAGTAAGAGGATTTTTCTGAGCATATGATCTAAGGTTGATCCCTTCTTTAACATGATCCATGGCAAGAAGATGATCTTTCCAAAACTGATCAAAAATACTTAGGAGAATCTCTCTTGTGGCAAGTGTAATTTGTTCTTCATCATATTGATTAAAGTTCTGGGCCAATAAATCTTTAGCAACTGAAGCAAAATAAATTGAAATATCAGCATCGTACTTTTGGTTACATTCTTCTGGTGTAACGTTGTAATCAGAATTGAAAGTATTGCTAAATCCCTTGTTCATTTCTTCCCAAGGCCACATTTCAATTTGTACTTTTCTTTCAGGAGTGTATTCAGAGACTAGAGTATCTGACACATCTTCAATCATCTCATTTATGAAGCCTGGGTTATCATTGTCAGAAAGAATATCTCTTCTTACTCTATAGATAACATTTCTTTGTTCATTCATAACGTTATCATATTCAAGTAAGTGTTTTCTAATTTCAAAGTTGTGAGTTTCAACTTTCTTTTGTGCCTTAGCAATGGCATTTGAAATCATCTTGTGCTCAATAGGCTCATCTTCTTCCATACCAAGCGTATTCATGAAACCTTTGATTCTATCTGAACCAAAAATTCTCATTAAATCATCTTCTAAACATAGGAAGAATTTTGATTCTCCTGGATCACCCTGTCTACCTGAACGACCTCTTAATTGGTTATCAATTCTTCTAGACTCATGCCTTTCTGTACCAAGAATAAATAGTCCACCAGCTGCTACTGTTTCTGGAGTTAGCTTAATATCAGTACCACGACCGGCCATGTTGGTGGCGATAGTAATCGCACCTTTAGTACCAGCATTTGTGATGATTTCTGCTTCTCTTCCGTGCTGTTTTGCGTTTAGTACATTGTGTGGAATTTTAGCTTTCGTTAGCTCTTCACCAATTTCAATTGAACTATCAATAGAGATTGTCCCAACGAGAATTGGTTGACCTTTAGCGTGTAAATCTTTAATTAGTTTTACGATGGCCCTTAATTTAGCTTCTTTAGATTTATAGATAACATCAGCAGCATCAATTCTTTGCAAAGGAACATTCGTTGGAATCACAACAACATCTAAGCTGTAAATTTTTCCGAATTCTTCTGCTTCAGTATCTGCTGTACCTGTCATTCCTGAAAGCGTTTCATAAAGTCTGAAATAATTTTGAAATGTAATTGAAGCCAGAGTCTGATTTTCAGATTTAATCTCTACGCCTTCTTTTGCTTCTACCGATTGGTGTAGCCCATCAGACCAGCGAGATCCTTCTTTTAAACGTCCAGTAAACTCATCAACAATAATGACTTGACCTTCTTTTACAACATAATCCACATCGACTTTGAATAAGTTGTGGGCCTTTAGCGCCTGGTTTAAATGATGAAGAGTTTCAGAGTGTTCAACATTATAAAGGTTTTCAATCTTTAATAATTTTTGAACTTCAATAACACCACCTTCAGTGAATATTGCTGTTCTTGATTTTTCTTCAATCGTAAAATGTTTTTCAATTTTAAGTTTTGGAATAATTTCATTGGCCACGTGATAGAGGTCTGTTCGACCTTCACTTGGACCAGAAATGAGAAGAGGAGTTCTCGCCTCATCGATAAGAATTGAATCCACCTCATCCACAATACAGTAGTGATGTCCTCTTTGAACATAATCTTCAAGATCAAACTTCATATTGTCTCTTAGATAATCAAAGGCAAATTCATTATTTGTTCCGTAAGTGATATCGGAAGTGTAAGCAGTTTTTCTGTCTTCATCGTCCATATCAGAAATAATACAGCCAACTGTTAGACCTAACCAATTAAAGAGAACACCCATTTCTTCAGCATCTCTTGAGGCAAGGTAATCATTCACTGTAACAATGTGAGCACCCTTTCCTTCAAGACCTATGAGGTATAAAGAAAGTGTCGAACAAAGAGTTTTCCCTTCTCCGGTTTTCATCTCTGCAATTGTTTTTCTAGTAAGAACAACTCCACCCAACATTTGTACGTCGTAATGGCGCATTTCTAAAACTCTAATTGAGGCTTCTCTTACTGTTGCAAAAACTTCTGGAATAAGCTGTTCTCTAGTCGCTCCATTCTTAATCATTTCTTTGAATTTTGGAGTTTGAGCTTGAAGTTCTTCATCACTCATAGACTTCATTTTTTCTTCGAGGTCGTTGACCTTAGTAACGAAAGGTTGAAGGGCTTTTAAATCGCGAGAGTTCTTTGTTCCAAAGATCGCTTTGATAGGGTTAAACATTTGTATATTTCTCCTCTTTATTGAATCTATTTCTTTAATCTAAAATATAATAAAACGGGTCAACAGGTGTACCGTTCACTCTTATTTCATAGTGTAAGTGAGGTCCTGTCGAATAACCGGTATTTCCAACTTTTGCTATGAGTTGACCTCTCTGAATGACTTGGCCTTTCTTCACAGTATTCTTTGAATTGTGAGCGTAAACTGATTCAATTCCGTAGCCGTGATTTATTTGTACAAAGTAGCCAAAGCCAGGCTTCTTTCCTGAGAAAGTCACTGTCCCATCAGCGGGTGCAAGGATAGGAGTTCCAATAGAAGCTCCAATATCTAATCCTTCATGCATTTTTAATCGTTTTGAATAGGGGGAAATTCTTGGGCCATAATATGAAGTGACCCAACCTTTTGCAGGTAGGAGAGTTGGAGTTGATCTTAAAAAACTCTCTCTATCTAGTAGGTATTGGTCAAGCCCGTGAATATTAAGTTCAAGGTCTTTCACATGTTTCTTAATAATATTAAATTTGTAGTCAAAGTCTGCAAAGTTTTCTGCCAGAGCAAAACTTTGTTTCGTTAGATCTGACCATTCTTTGGTAAAAGCATAACCTGTTTGTAGTCCAAAGTTAGTTGCAATTTTCTGTTCATAGAGATTCTTTAGCTCAATGAAGTTTTGATTTTTCTTTTCGTCTTTTAACTTGTCACGGATGGTGTCGTTACCATTAAAGAAGGATTGAGTCTTAAGCGTTGCTGGATCGATTTTCTTACTGTGATCGTGATCAGTTTCATGACCTTCTTGATCGATTACTGGGGTGGTTAAATCAATTTTTTCGAATCCAGAAATAACTCTTAACTTCTTTTCAAAAGTTTCAATTCTTTCAATATCAGTTGTAAGAGTATTAATTTTCATTTGAAAGAGCTTGATCTGCTCTTTAAGTTGTCTGTTCTCTAAAGTGAGGTGTTTGTTTTGGTGAACTTGCCTTAAGATTTTCCAGTAGTCATATGAAAGAATACCCATGACAAAAATTGCTAAGACACAGATGAAAACAATGGCATGAAAGGCCAGTCTTGGAATTCTAAAAGACTTAACGCCTTTTTCCCTTTCGGGGACAACCATGACTGTAAAATATCTGTCCAAGTACGGCTCCGTGTAATTGGCATGTATTGATGGGATATGTTCTCGTTTCAACGAAAAATATTAGATAATTCTAATTCTCTCAATAGCTTATGGCAAATAAGAGAAGAATTATCTGATATTTTTTCTTGTTGTGCTGCTTGGCAGCGAAACTTTGAGATTAACTAGGTGCATTCTAAAAGGCCCCGAAGGGCCATGAGTTATGTGAGTTGAATATTTCTCTTTTCCATTGTTCTTTGCACAATTAGGGCGCCGATAATATCTCCCTCCACATTTACTGCGGTACGAAAGGTGTCTAGCGGTTTTTCAATGACCAGTAAAATACCAATCGCTTCAAGGGGAATTCCTGCAGCGAGTAAAACCATCTGCATCCCTGACATGGATCCACTAGGCATGCCAGGAGCTCCAATACTTGAAATCATGCTCATAAAGAAGACAGCAAATATAGTAAAGTTTGTAAGCTCTATTCCGTAGAGGTGGGCCAAGAAGATTGCCGCCACACCCTCAAACAGTGCCGTTCCATCCATATTCATCGTGGCCCCAAGGGGGAAGACAAAACCACTGACAGCTTTTGAGACACCCAATTCTTCTTCACAAGTTTTCATGGTCACAGGTAATGTGGCCGAAGAGGAACTTGTTCCAAGGGCAATAAGAAGTGGTTTAGATATTTTTCTAAAGAGTTTTACTGGACCAATTCCTGCGAAGATCTTGGCCAGTAGGGGAAGAACTATGGCCCCATGAATTAGTGTCGCCCCAAGAACTACGAGAGCAAATGAGAATAATTGGGAGAAGATATCGCCGGAGACTTTGAGTTTGAAATCAAAGACTATGGCAAAAATCCCTACAGGGCTCAGCATGATAAACCAGCCCAAAATTTTCATGAGTATTTTATTGATATCCTCGACAATGAGAAAGAGCTGACTATCTCCACTAAGTGAAGTGATCATGGCAAGTCCGATGAGGAGTGCCGCAGTGACTAAACCTAAAATATTGTTAGAAGCTAGTGAGGCAATTGGATTTACAAATGACCTCTTAAGAATTTTATGAACCACGGTAATAATGGAGTTATCTTTAGAGCTGATAATCTTATTGGGTTTTTTATATGAGTAGTCACTTGTTATTTGCTCTGTAGTTTGAACTTTAATTTTCACGTTAGAACTAGTCCAAGGATGAATAAAGAACACCACACTAAGTCCAAGCATAATAGCGATCAGAGTTGTTCCTATATAGTAACAAACAGCTACTGTTCCTAGGCTCTTTAACTTCCAGGCCTCTTTTATTCCCGCTAGTCCTCCTATTAAGGAGAAGAAAATAAGAGGTGCCACGAGCATTTTTAAACTCTGTATGAAAATATCTTTAATTAAGAGAATGAGTTTATAGAATTCTGGTACTTCAGTAGTTTGGGTCCACGCAGTATCACCGAATAACATGGCACTTAAATAACCAAATACACCAAATAGAGCGACCCATACCGCTAAGTTTAACTTGAGCTTTTTCACATTACTTCCTTGTAATTAAAACAATTTCATCAATTATACTCTATTGATAAGAATTTATGAAGTCTGAGAGATTACTATTATAAAGATATATTCGCTCGTTTACATAAAAATGCTTTTTCTGCTTGATAATTAAATTGTATTTAATGAATCTAATAGATCCTTATATCCTTCATGGCTGTGGCCTATGAAGATTTGTTCTATTTCTGTGAAATTCTTAAAGTCGTCAGATTCAAATTTATATAGAGCTGGAACTCCTTTTATATTGAATACTTCAATGAGATGCGGAGCCTCTGAAATATCGACTTCAAAAGTTTCAAATTTATCATTGAGTTTTTCAACTTCGCGCTTGAAAATAGGGTCGAAAATTACACAGTGTGGGCAATTTGGTTTCGAGAATTTGACTAGTTTCTTCATCTTGAGCTCCTTTACTTATTTTATTATAAGAGCTCAAGATGAATATGGTCCAATTGTTAGTATTTATGATGTAATAGAAGAACTCTATTGAGCAACGACGAGAATCACTGAAATATTATCGTTACCACCATTAGCATTTGCCTGGGCGACTAAGGTTGTTACTGTTTGTTGAACAGTTTCTGGTGTGGCCTTAGCTGGGTTTGGAATATACTTATTAATGATGTAGAGAATATCAGCATCAGAAACCTTTCCGTGAAGTCCATCAGAACAACTTAGAAAGACGTCTCCCTTACTCACTTTGTAAGTGAAGAGATCCACTTCAATATCTTCTTCGAAGCCAACAGTTCTTACAAGAACGTTTTTTTGCGGATCTTGCGCTGCTTGATCTCTATTATAAATTCCTAAGTTTATTTTTTCTTGTACAAGAGAGTGGTCTTTAGAAAGCTGATAAAGCTTGTTTCTATTAACTAAATAGGCCCTTGAATCTCCAACGTTAGAAATATAGAGAGTATCACCTTTGAAGTAAAAACCTACAACAGTTGTTCCCATCCCTTGCAGAAGCTGGTCTCTAAGACCTCTGTCTTTAATTTTATTATTGGCGTAAAGAACAGACTGTGGAAATGATTTTTTTGGGTCTGAATCAAGGTTTTTTAACATATATTCAGGTATAAACTCCACGGCCATTTGAGAAGCGATATCTCCACCATTGTGACCTCCCATTCCATCTGCAACGACAAAGAGGTTCTTTTCTGGATTGAGATATATAGAGTCTTGGTTAGTTTTTCTTTTTCTACCAATGTCTGTTAAGCCTGAAGAAATGAGGCCCATAATTTCGCTCCTTAATTATTTTTACGATTATATAATCTTAATACACAGTGATTTTTTGTCAAATATTCATTAATGGGAAATCAAGGACATGCAATCAGGTAGTTGAGTAATGGTGTCAGGTTAACACCATGTAAATTCTTAGAATTTCTCAATATTCTTCTTTCACTTAAGCTTAGTCTCAGGATATAATATTTATAAGATTGGCCCCAAATTTTCTAAGGATGGGAGTATATTATGGCCCAAATTGATATTTCAGAATTCATGAAAGAGAACTACAAAATTGAAGATTTTACTCATCTCAATTGGTCTGGTTCATTCCAAGATTATGTAAATGCTGTAACTGAAGACCCTAGGATCGCTAGGAATTCGTTTCAACGTATGCACGACATGATTATGTCGTTTGGAACTTCTAATTATACAGAGTACAAGAAAGACATTGTTCGTTATCACTTTTTTGATGACCCAAATAATGGTGGAAAAGATGCTGTATTTGGAATTGATGTTCACTTAATGAAATTAGTGAATTTCTTTAAAGCAGCAGCAGCTGGTTATGGTACTGAAAAAAGAGTGCTCCTTCTTCATGGTCCAGTAGGGTCAGCGAAATCATCTGTTTCAAGAAACTTGAAACAAGGTTTAGAGTATTACTCTAAAACTGATGACGGTAGAATGTTTACCTTTGAATGGTATGACGATGAAGAAACAGATATTCTCGGTGGTCAAAAACTTTTCCCTTCTCCAATGCACGAAGAGCCATTGAAGCTAATTCCTCTAGACGTTCGTAAACAATTTCTTGAGAAGTTAAACAAAGGTCGTAAAGACGGAGAAGTCAAAATTACTTTTAAAGGGGAAGTTAACCCTGCAGATAGATTTATTCTTAATCAATATTTACAAAAATATGATGGAGATTGGTCGAAAGTTGTGAATAATCACATCCGTATCAAGAGATTAATTCTTTCTGAAAAAGATAGAATTGGAATTGGAACTTTTCAACCAAAAGATGAGAAGAACCAAGATTCTACTGAACTTACAGGTGATATAAACTATAGAAAAATTGCTCAATATGGTTCTGATTCAGATCCAAGGGCCTTTAACTTTGATGGTGAATTTAACATTGCCAACAGAGGTATTGTTGAATTTATTGAAATGTTAAAGCTTGATGTGGCTTTTCTCTATGACTTACTAGGAGCTTCGCAAGAGCACTCAATTAAGCCTAAGAAATTTGCACAAACTGACATTGATGAAGTTATTCTAGGGCATACAAATGAGCCCGAGTTCAGAAAACTTCAGAATAATGAATTCATGGAAGCTCTTAGAGATAGAACAGTAAAAATTGATGTTCCTTATATTACTCGTCTAAGTAACGAAGTTAAAATTTACGAAAGAGATTTTAGCTCTGATAAAATTCCACATGTTCATATTGCTCCTCATACTCTAGAGATGGCGGCCATGTGGGCAGTTCTTACTAGACTTGAAGAGCCTAAGAAAGCTGATCTTACTAAGCTTCAAAAACTAAAACTGTATAACGGAAAAACACTTCCAGGATACAATGAAGAAAATGTTAAAGAGCTTAGAAAAGAAGCAGTGAGAGAAGGACTAGAAGGGATTTCTCCAAGATATATTCAAGATAAACTTTCTAATTCATTAGTTAAGTATGGTCACACTGGTTCACTTAACCCTTTTATGGTCTTTAATGAACTAGAGTCTGGCTTGAAACATCATGGACTTATTAACAGTTCTGAACAACTAGATCATTATAAAGAGATGTTAGCTGTGACTCGTCAGGAGTATGAAGACATCGTCAAAAATGATGTTCAAAAAGCTATTTGTCTTGATGAAAGTGCTATTGAAACTCTTTGTTCTAATTATATTGATAATGTTAAGGCCTATACTCAAAAAGAAAAAGTTCGTAACAAGTACACAAACAAATTAGAAGATTCTGATGAAAGATTCATGAGAAGTATCGAAGAAAAAATTGATATTGCTGAATCAAGAAAAGATGATTTTCGTCGTGAAATTATGAACTATATTGGAGCTCTTGCAATCGAAGGGAAGACTTTTGATTACAAAATGAATGAAAGACTTCATAGAGCACTAGAGTTGAAACTTTTTGAAGATCAAAAAGATTCAATCAAACTCTCTAGTATTGTTTCAAAAGTTGTCGATAAAGAAACTCAAGAGAAAATTGATGTCATTAAATCAAGACTGATTAAGAATTATGGTTACTGTGAAATATCAGCAACGGATGCTCTTAATTATGTTGCTAGTATTTTTGCAAAAGGTGACTCTGCTAAGTCATAGTTTAATAGTGGGCACTACTTTAAGTGTCCACTTCTTACTCCAAATGGAGAGTTTATGAATCATCCTGTTAAACAAGATCACTCCAGATTTAGAAAAATTATTAAAGGCCGAATTCGTGACAACCTGAAGAAGTATGTCTCAGGTGGAGAGATGCCAATATCTAAAGGTGGAAAAACTTTTAAAGTTCCCATGCCTCAAATTGAAACACCTCGTTTTAAATTTGGAGACAAGCAACAAGGTGGATCTGGACAAGGTGAGGGTGAGCCAGGGGATCCAGTTGATGGTCAACCAGGTGAAGGTCAACCCGGTGAAGGTGAAGCTGGAGAAGGTGAAGGAAATAAAGAACTAGAAGTAGAGCTTAGTATTGATGAACTTGCAGCAATATTAGGTGATGAACTAGAGCTTCCAAAAATCGAACCAAAAGGTAAGAAGAGTCTTGAGTCTATAACTAATAAGTACACTTCAATTGGTACTGTTGGACCAAACTCGCTAAGACATTATAAGCGATCTTTTAGAGAGGCCCTAAAAAGACAAGTGGCTTCGGGAACTTATGATGCAAGTAATCCTGTAATTATTCCGCAAAAAAGCGATATGCGCTATAGAGCAGCTAGTCCTGTTATTACTCACGAAAACTCTGCAGTAGTTATCTATATGATGGATGTGTCGGGTTCAATGGGTGATGAACAAAAAGAAGTCGTTAGGACTGAAAGTTTTTGGATTAATCTTTGGCTTAAGTCACAATATAAAGATATTGAAATTCGTTATATTATTCATGATGCCACAGCGAAAGAAGTTGAAGAAGAAGTTTTCTTTAAAACAAGAGAAAGTGGGGGAACCCTAATTTCTTCGGCCTTTAAATTATGTCGAGATATTATAGAAAGTGATTACAATTCGAGCGAATGGAATATTTATCCCTTCCATTTCTCTGATGGTGATAATTGGTCAACAGACGATACAAAGTTATGTTTAGATATTTTAGATAACGATATCATCCCAAATTCTAATGTTTTCTGTTACGGACAAGTTGAAAGTCGTTATGGATCGGGACAGTTTTACAAAGATCTAAATACTAAATATGGTGCAGAGAATGAAGATGTTATTTTAAGTAAAATAAAAAACAAGGATGCCATTCTCGATTCTATTAAAGAATTTCTAGGAAAAGGAAAATAAATGAATAGATCAAAACCGATTCAAGGTGAGCTACTTCGTTTAAAAGAAGAAATAGAGCAATACGCTATTGATTACGGCTTAACTTATCATCCAGTGGTTTTTGAAGTTTGTAACTACGATACTATTTGTATTTTAGCTTCGCTTGGAGGTTTCCCTTCTCGTTATCCTCACTGGCGATTTGGTATGGATTACGATCAGCTTTCAAAGGGAAATATCTACGGTTTTCAAAAAATCTATGAACTAGTTATAAACACTGCTCCTTGTTACGCATACTTATTAAGTTCTAACCGTATTGTTGATCAAAAACTTGTTATGGCCCATGTTTATGGCCACGCTGATTTCTTTAAAAATAATGCATGGTTTAGAAATACTGATAAGTCCATGATGGATGTTATGGCCAATCATGGAACTAAAATAAGAAAGTATATGAATCGCTATGGACAGGATAGAGTTGAGAGTTTCATTGATGCAGCTCTTTCTCTAGAAAATCTTTTAGATGTAAATTTACTTTTTGAAACTCCTCAAGTTGTTAGGCAACGAGAGGAATTAGAGAAAACTGCAATAGAAGAAGAACTAAGAGGTGATGAGGACGATAAAATCTCAACAGCTCTAAAATCATTCATGAGATCAAAAGCGAGAAAAGAGAAAGAAAATACTCCTGTGGTTGAGCCCGAAAGAGATTTTGATTATAAATCTATTGATCAGGATGTTTCAGGAACTCGTGACATCATGAAATTTCTTATGAATAATGCGCCTATAGAAGAATGGCAATCTGATATTCTAGGTTGTTTACGCGAAGAGGCCTATTACTTCCTACCGCAAAGAATGACTAAGATCATGAATGAGGGGTGGGCCAGTTATTGGCATTCAAAAATCATGACAAATAAAGCACTTAAATCAAGTGAGATCATTGATTTTGCCGATGTTCACTCAGGTGTAATGGCCATGAGTCCTAAGAATATTAACCCGTATAAGATTGGAATTGAGCTCTTTAGAGATATTGAACATCGATGGGATACTGGTAAATTTGGGAAAGAATATCTTGAATGTACGGATATGAATAAGAAACACAATTGGGATTTAAAATTAGGTCTTGGTAGGGAAAAAATATTCGAAGTGCGTAAATCTCATAATGATATTACTTTTCTAGATGAATACTTTACTGAAGATTTTTGCGTAAGGCAGCAAATCTTCACTTATAAATTCAACCCTAGAACTGGTAGAAATGAGATTGACTCTAGAGAATTTAAGGAGATTAAAGCCAAACTTCTTCAACAATTGGCAAATTTTGGTCAACCGCTCATAGAAATTGAGTCAAGTAACTATAACAACCGTGGTGAGATTCTTTTAAAGCATGTACATCGTGGAGTTGATTTAGATATGAGCTTTGCGGCTGACACTATGAAAAATATCTTTCTCATTTGGAAAAGACCTATAAATATTACGACTGTGGTTGAGGAGAAAGAGCTTGTTTATTGCTATGACGGAAAAGATTTTAAACCAATAAAAGCTTAATCATTCATTGACGAAAAAAGTAGTTTAGAGGAAAATAGATTTTAGTTAAAATATTTTCCTTGGAACTGCCCATGAGTCTTAAACTCAATACCTTGCTTTGTTTATTAACATTTGTATTTTCAACGTCTCTCTCTTTTTCTAGAGGAAACATTGCAAGAGTTGTTAAGATTAGAGGGAAGGTTACTCTCTTAAAACCTGGTGGCCTAAGTGCCATAAAAGTTCAATTAAATGACAAACTAACTGAGGATGCTTCTCTTGTAACTTATAGAAGAAGTTTTATCCGTATAATGTTTGACGATGGCTCGACAGTTTCTTTAGGTCCTAAGAGTAAAATTATTGTGACTAAAATGAATAAGAATGGAAAAGGAATCCTCACCCTCTTAAAAGGTCAATTGCGCTCAAAAATTATAGGCACCGATAAGAAAAGAAAGGGTCATAAGTTTCTTGTTAAAACAAGAACTGCCGCCCTTGGAGTTAGGGGAACTGAATTTCAAACAATTTTTAATCCCGAAAATAATATTACAAACCTATTAACTTACAAAGGTGAAGTCGCGATGGCAAAAATCGAGACGACTCCTGTTACTTCTGCCTCATACGACAAGAGTGCTCTTAAACTGGGCTCACATGAATTAAGTAAAACAAAGAAGATTCAAATAAAAGCAAAATTAAATGAAAGCATGGAAGCGGCTTTAAAGTCAAAAGAGACTGTGGTTGTGAAGAGTGGACAGTTCTCTGGGGCGCTCGATAGTGTTGAAAAAGCAACTTTGCCAGTTAATATTTCTCCAGTTCAATTAAACTCTCTTTACGCAAATACTGAACTGGTTCAAAAATCTAAAACTAAGGTGACTCTAAGTGATCTTAAGGATGTTAAGGAAAAGGGCTCTGACTTAAAAACTATTAAACAAGAGGCTCCACCGGAAGGGGTTAATGATAATGTCACAGGTGATTTTGCACAAAAATCAGGTGGATTTATCGATATTGGTACAGGTCTCTATATACCACCAGAGCAATCATCAGTTTTTTCACAAGATAAAAATATCTACCTTGCAGAAAATGTTGGAAATTTTGATGTGCAAACGGGGCAGTATATTGCACCTGAAGGGTTAACTCTAAGTGCTAAACAAGGATTCATTATTGCTAAGACTAGTCGTATGAGTAATGAAGAAGTGAAAGATAAGAAAGAAAAAGCTAAGACTTTAAACAATGTAATAGATAAGAATATCGTTTTAAAAAAGAAGAAGAAGAGAAAGAAGTCTGTTCATTATTATAATCAATTAGAACTTATCTCTAAGGATGCTCTTTCTATAGAACTTCACAGTTTTAATTATGAAATAAAACATAAAGATAGTACGACAACTGGACCTGGAATAATGGATTCCGACGGTAAAGGGTTTAAACTCAATTGGGATCACTCTTCTGGAGGGAAATGGCAACCCACGACTTATCTTAGCTATGATGAAATTCGTTTTGATGGGCAAGAACTTGCTCAATTTAGTCAATCTAGTAAATCACTCTTTGGAATGGGAGTGGGAGTGAGAAAACATTTCAGCCAAAGATTAAATTTCTTAGCTCTCTTGTCACTTGATCAGATATTCATTCCGGGGTCCTCGACAGATACTTCGGGCTTTATGTCTTTTGATTTAAGAAGAGTGACAATTGCTAGTTTGGAGCTTGGTGCTCAATGGTTCTATGCTAAATCAAGAAGATATGATTTAGATTTAGAGGGAGGAGTCCTCTTTAATAACTCAAAAACAGCAAAAGATTTAAAAGTTAAACCATCACTTGGACTTAAGTTAGGAACTGGATTTCGCTATTGGTTTAAGAAAGATCTTTGGCTAAAACTAGCTTTTGATGTAAAAGCTAATACCTACAAAGTTAAATCGACAAATTATTCAGCAACTGAGGATATAACAAGGTCTTCTATTGGTCTTGAGTTTGGGATTGTTCTTTAAAGAGTTTCAGTGGGGTCAATTTTAATGAGCTCACTATCAAGTTCTTCTATATCTCTTTGATCAATTGTAGGTAACTCATCAATCGAATTTATGACTGGTGTTTTCTTCATGTCCTCTATACTTTCTGAAATAGCACTGTGAACTTCTTCGTCACGCTCTATTGTTTGCCCAATATTTTCCCATGTAATAGACTGCATGAGGATCCAGCAACCGATTCCATCCATTGCCTTACATATTTTATTGGCATATTTCACGTATTGAAAGGTGTCATGATTTCGTAGTCCAACATAAGTCATCATTTGATCGAGCTCAAAGGGGAGTTGTTCTTTAAACATAATATCGAGAACGTTTAATTGTCTCTGCGTTTCTTTATAGCGATCTTGTCTCATTTTAAAGAGTGTGTTTAAAGTTAGTTTCTTTCTCTCTGGGAGATCCTTTTTAATAAGTCTTTCTAGCAATTTAAGACCTTGGTCCCATTGCTTGAGTATCCAAACTAGGGGAAGGGAGCGCTCTAGCGCATTGATAGAATTCTTCTTTCTTTTAAGTGCTAGTTGGTAGTGACCAAAGGCCAATTCATACTTCTTCTGTTGTAGGTGAAAGTTTCCTTTCATATTTTCTGAATTGGGTGTTTCTATATCTTCAATGAAAGACATTGCTTTCTTCTTGTTACCGGTGCGAAAATATATAAGTCCTATGAGCTCACGAATTCTCTTAGATCTATAGTAGGACTCTGGAAGTGACTTTATGAGTTTTAAGACTAGGTATTCTTTATTCAAGTAAATACCACTCTTAAGCCAAATTCGTACAAATTCCTTACTTTGCAGAACGTAGTGTGAGTCTGCTAAGGTCGCACCTTTTAGTGTTTCTTCGCGGTCAAATTTAAGTTTAAAAATAGTCGTCAACCAATAGTGTTCATTCATAGAGTATTTAAAGGTTAATTTTAAACAACCATCAAATTCATTGTAGAGATTGGCATTATTATTTGTTGCTAACTCATTAATGACCTTTAGTAAGCAGATTTTTTCGTAGTATTTATTTTCATTAAAGGCCACTCCTTCAAGAAGCTTTAATGACTTTTCATAGTCCTCGTCAATAAATGCAACGAGTGCCTTATATCTTGCTTTTATAAATCTAATACTTCTATTAGTGGCCTCAACTTTGTTGAGATAAAAGTCTGCAGCTTCAGTGTCACCGGCAATAATTAACTGCTTCGCTTTTACTAGCAGGTCGAGGTTCTCCATTCTCTTTTGAATATTTTTTCTTTCATTGAACTCTCTTATTTCTAGTTCACTAAGGAGTTCCCACTCAACATCGAGTTCTTTTAACTTGGAGATGTCGATTATCGGTGGTTTTGCATTTGTAGAAATGCACAATAATAAACAGAGTGAATAGGTCAGGTTAACTAATCTTTTCATATACTTAAATTTTCGGGTTAAACGACCGATATCTTAAGTAGAAATCTTAAATGGATGTATTATGACCAGGGAATGGATCATTTTTCTTATTATGTTGATTAGCGTGAGCTCCAATGCACTGGTGCCACTCGAGAGTATCCTGTTAGGAGATTTTTCTAAGAGATACTCCAAAGAGTCAGAAGATCCCTTTGATTACTTATATAAGCGAAATGGCGAACTAGAAGGTAAGCAGGCCCATAAGCGGCAACTTACAATTTATCGTGGTTTCTATGAAGAGGGGAAGAACCTCCAAAATAGTTGTAAATCGAGTGACAAAGTTGGTTACGCTACACCTTGGCAAAAAGATCAAGTGAGAAGAAGTCTATTGGCCACTCTGCAATATATAGGTCTTGATATTTCGATTAGGGCCATTCCTCAATATGCTAAATACTTTGAGTTCTCAAGAGATGAGTACGTGAATATGGTAGATAATTTAGTTGGTAATTATTGTTCAAAGAATTTGAGTATTATTAGTCTTAAACAACTGAGGAAGAACTTCCTTGTTCGATATGATGAAGAAAATACTTTTAAACTTCCAAGTATTGAAGGGAATACACTTTTCCCTGAAAAACTTTCCAGTATAGCCAATAAAGATGATGCAAAGGAGCGTGAGTTCTTAAAGACTATTCGTCTCTTTCAAAGTTTCTGTAGTTGGGGAGGAGATATTGAAAACCTTCGCTTGCTTGTTCCCTTTATTAAACATCCTGTTATTTACAAATTACTCATGAGACAAATTAGTGGGAGAAACTTAGACTGGAAAGAGAATTCAAGATCAGTCATCAGTGTACGGAAACAAAAAACCATAAAGGTTTTGTGTGATGGATTGATTTGTAGAAAAGTTAAATCTGGGAAATTTTATAAATACTTTCCTACTTCAGTAGGACACAAGTCTTTCGATGATGACCTAGGTAGACTTTATTGCCAAGAAATAAGAGACGTTGATTATAAAATTAAGGGTCAAGCTCCAAAAATTGCAAAAATTATTAAGTCGATGACTTTTGATGAAGAGAACTTGTTAGTTGCGCAATTCATTTCTTTGCAGACAGGAATTCCTGATCTCTTTATCAGATCAAATAATTATAAAAGTGCCATAAATTTTCTAAGATTCAATATAGATAAAACTTGGAACGATTGGTCAGATAGTCAAATAGATAGATTTCAAGGAGAAGTTTACTACGAAGAGCCGCTAACAATGGAACTCGTTGAGAGAAGTTTGTACTACAAGAATTATGTCGCTAAATTTCAAGTGATTTTTGATGTGAATTTAGGAGAACTAGATAGGGCCAATCAAAAGGTAGGAAAAATTTCCACTAAATTCACGATACCTTTTTCAAATAAATTTCTTAAATGGGCAAGAAGTGAGTGGATCGCATTAGATCCAAGAAACAAGAAAAGAAAAGATGAACTCTTTTCAAAAATGAAAATCAGAATCCAGCCTATAGTTGAAAACATTAGAAAGAAGTTTCCAGTAGCACCGTGGAATGGCAATTTACATGCGATTATTCGCAATGAGCTTCTCGACCAATTATCCCTCTATCAAGGTCCGTACTTCAAAGAAAATACTACTGGTATGGTAAAGGTTCCCATTAAAATTAACTTTGCTCCCTATGCTCTCAAGTACTTACGGTATGAGTATAAAGTTAAACAAAATGAAGAGAAATCTCGTAGACAAGATAAGTTATTCAAGCTTAAAGAGATAGAAGAAAATGATCAGTTGTGATACTATCCTTTTAATTTTACTTTGGGTTTTTTGAATTATGGGTCAAGACAAGAAAATTCTAACAATAAAAGAAAAGGTGATCTCACCGGAAGTCTTGGAAGGGAACGATGATAATTCAACGTCGGCTGTTCCTGAACTAAAAGATGTTGAAGTCTTTCTAGATGTTCCTACAGAAAAGCCAAGTAAAGAAGATATTATAAAAGAGGTAAACCAGTTATTACCGGTTTTAACTCCTGGCAAAGATCTAGTCTCAAGAACACTAGACCCCCTCACAATATATTTAAAAGAAATTTCTAAATATGATCTTCTAACCATTGAAGAAGAGAAAGAGCTTACAAAGCGTCTTGTTGAAACTGGCGATATCGATGTGGCCAAGAAATTAGTGGCCGCAAATTTGAGACTTGTAGTGAAAATTGCTATGGAGTATCGCAGCTCTTTTCAAAATGTCATGGATCTTATTCAGGAAGGAAATGTTGGTCTCATGAAGGCCGTATCAAAATATGACCCAGATAAGGGTGCTAAACTCTCGTATTATTCTAGTTGGTGGATTCGCTCTTATATTTTAAAATATATCTTAGATAATTTCAGACTCGTAAAAATTGGGACAACTAACGATCAAAAGAAACTCTTCTTCAATTTATTAAAAGAGAAAGATCGTTTGGCCAAGCTTGGAATTACTGCAGATCATAAAATAATATCTGAAAATCTGGGAGTCTCTGAAAAATCTGTAGCAATAATGGATCAGAGATTATCTACTCATGGTTCTGAGGTTAGTCTCGATGCTCCACTAGGTTTTGATCAATCTTCGGGAGTTCTTGCGGATATTCTTCAAGATGAGAACTCTGAGGACTTTCCTGAAAAAATTGCAGATGCCCAAGGGCTTGAAATACTCCAAGATAATCTCAAAGACTTCGTGGCCGGATTAAAGGAAAGAGATAGGGATATCTTTAAAAAACGGTTACTTAGTGAAGTTCCACCTTCCTTTCAATCTATCGCCGATGAATACGGTGTGTCACGAGAGAGAATCCGTCAAATTGAGGAGCGACTCCTAAAGAATTTAAAGGTTTACATGTCTGAGTTTATCAGATAAATTGCGCTTTTAGATTATATCCTCTCACTAGGTCTCAATACTAACATTGTTACTTGGTTTTTGGAGTTTAGGAGTTAACATGCTTACTATAGAACAAAAGAAAGAAATCGTTGCTGAATACGGAAAAGAATTTGGTAAAGGTGAAAAAGATTCAGGAAATGCTGCTGTACAAGTTGCACTTCTTACTCACAACATCAACACGCTTAAGACTCACTTTGAAAAGCACATCCATGATTACCACTCAAACCGTGGTCTTCTTAAGATGATTGGGACAAGAAAGTCTCTTCTTAGATATGTTCTTAAAAAAGACTCATCTAAGTACGGTACGCTTATTAAAAAGCTTGGTCTTAGAAAGTAATAAGAAAATAATAGGGGAGCTAAGGTTCCCCTTTTCTTTATTTAAGCTTACAATATTAAAAAACCCTGGATGGTTGAAAGCGCAAGGAAGTTAAAGGATATTTGAAATATTGGCGCACCTGTATAAGAATCACTATTTGAAATATCTTTTAAACTCCCTCCTAGACATCATCCTTCACATTTATAGCTAATTAACTGGCGTTAATTGGTAAGGAGAAAAAATGTTAAACGATAAAAAGGTTTATTCGTTAAACTACGGTGGCAAAGAAGTCACTATCGAAACTGGTCGTATGGCCAAGCAAGCTGACGGTTCAGTTATTGTTTCATGTAATGGAACACAAGTTCTTGTGACAGTTTGTTCTGCACACGAAATGAAAGACGGACAAGATTTCTTTCCTCTATTAGTAGAGTACACAGAGAAATTCTATGCCGCAGGTAAATTTGTTGGTGGTTTCTTAAAAAGAGAAGCAAGACCTTCAACTTCTGAAACTCTAAATGCACGTCTTATTGATAGACCACTTAGACCTCTATTTCCTACAGGATATATGTTTGAAACTGTAGTTTCTTGTACAGTTCTTTCATATGGAACTGATGGTGATGCTGAAGTTCTAGCAGCACTTGGAGCTTCTGCCGCTCTTACTATTTCTGATATCCCATTTGATGGTCCAATTGGAACATGTAAAGTTGGTAGAATTGGTGGAGAGTATATTCTTAACCCAAGCCAAGATCAGTGGGAAGAATCTGACCTTGAAATTACTGTTGCTGCTTCTTCAGACGCAATCCTTATGGTTGAAGGTGAAGCTGACATCGTTCCAGAAGATGAAGTTCTTGGAGCAATCTACTTTGGACATGACAACATCAAAGACTATGTAAAAGTTATGGAACAAATGAGAAGTGAAATTGGTAAGCCTAAGAGAGAATTTATCTCTGCTGCTGCTAACGAAACAATGATGAGCAAGATGCGTTCTGATTACGCTTCTGCTGCTAGAACAAATATTTCTATTGTTGATAAGATGGAAAGACAATATGCTAACAAAGCTTTTGAAAAATCTGTTAAGGCCGACATGGCAGCAGATCCAGCAGCTTTTGGTTTAGTTGACGGTGCTAGCTTTGGAAGAGAAGCTTATAAAGGTGTTGATGAACTTCTTTATGAAATGATGAGAGCTGATATTCTTGACGAAGAAAAGAGAATTGGTGGACGTTCAATGACTAAAGTTAGAGCGATTGAAACTGAAGCAAATATTCTTACTAGTGTTCATGGTTCTTCACTCTTTACTAGAGGTGAAACTCAAGTTTTAGCCGCTGTTACAATCGGTGGTAAAACAGGTGAGAAAATGTCTGACTCTATTAGAGGAACGACTTTTGATAAATTCTACCTTCATTACAACTTTCCTCCTTATTCTGTAGGTGAGGCAAGAGGTGTTAGAGGTGTTGGTCGTCGTGAACTAGGTCACGGTAACCTTGCTGAAAGAGCTGTAAAAGCTGTTATGCCAAGTTACGATGACTTTGCTTATACAACTAGAATTGTTTGTGAAGTTATGGAATCAAATGGTTCTTCTTCAATGGGATCTGTTTGTTCTGCCTCAATGGCATTAATGGACGCAGGAGTTCCTATTACAAATCCAGTTGCAGGGATTGCAATGGGTCTAATCACTGACGGTGATAGATACAAAATCCTTACTGATATTCTTGGAGATGAAGATCACCTCGGAGACATGGACTTTAAAGTTGCTGGTACTGCTGAAGGTATTACTGCAATTCAAATGGATATTAAGATCACTGGTCTTACACGTGAAATCGTTGAAAAATCAATTCAACAAGCAAAAGAAGGTAGACTTCATATTCTTGAAGAAATGGCGAAAACAATTTCTACACAACGTGCAGAATTCAAAGATGGTGTTCCAAGAATTGAAACAACTCAAATTCCTGTTGATAAGATCGGTGCTTTAATTGGTCCTGGTGGGAAGAACATTAAGAAACTTCAAGAAGACTTCGACGTTACAATTGAAATCACTGAAGAAGGTCTTGTAAAAGTTCTTGGTGCAGATAAAGAAGTTCTCCTTAATTGTGTAAGCGCAGTTGATCTTCAAATTAATGGTCCAGCTGTTGGAACTGTTTATGAAGCGACAGTTGTTACAATTAAAGAATACGGTGCATTTGTTGATATCGTTCCAGGTCTATCTGGTCTAGTTCATATTTCTGAACTTGCTGATGATAGAGTTAAGGATGTTAATGAGTACGTAAGTGAAGGTGATAAAATTTCCGTTAAAGTTATCGAAGTTGATAGAATGGGAAGACTTAAACTTTCAGTTAAGGCCGTTAAGTCACTTGTGAAAAAATCAGACAGATAGATTTACTATTTTAAGTTGATATAAAGGGGGACTCAATGTCCCCCTTTTTTGTGTATAAGAACAAATTTAGAGAGAAAGTCCCCCATGACAAATAAAGTAAACGTCAAAGTAAAGAAATTGGCCCATTTCGATAATGAGCTTCCCTTACCTAATTATGAGACTGAGGGAGCCGCAGGGGCTGACTTGAGGGTTTCAATTGGTCCTGGTGAGTCCATGATCATCAAGGCCGGCGAACGCGTCTTGGTTCCAACGGGACTGAGTTACGAAATTCCAGTAGGTTATGAAATTCAGGTACGCCCGAGATCGGGATTAAGCCTTAAAACGAATTTGTTGATTGTAAACAGTCCAGGGACGATTGACTCGGACTACCGAGGAGAGTTAAAAGTAATCATTGGAAACTTTGGAAACGATGATGCTGAAATATTTCACGGCGATCGTGTAGCACAAATGGTGCTAGCTCCTGTGACTCAAGCGGTGCTAATAGTAGCAGAAGATCTTTCAGAAACTGAAAGAGGAGCTGGTGGATTTGGATCTACCGGCGTTAAGTAGAATTTAGGAAATAAAGTATGGATTTATCTGTAAATTATAATATAGCAAAAACTAGAGATGAGGCATTTGCTCTTGCAAAGAGCGAGATCACTCCTGAGTATGTTGCTAAGTTTAATGTAAAGGCCGACATCTCATACGATGAGGCAAAAGGAATTATGGAAGCTAAGGGAAAGGGGTTTACTCTTACTTTGGATTTCGATGATAGTAAGTGTGAAGTCAGTTTAAAATTATCTTTTCTGCTAAGAGCTCTGAAAGGAAAAATTTTAGGTAAGATTGAAAACAAACTACAAAAGCACGTTTAGAGGAAAGTATGTATAAAGTTACGGTTATGCCCTCGGGGGCAAGTTTAGCAATTGATGAGAATGAATCCTTATTAACTGCATTAAAAGAAGCAGGTTATTATGTTAAATCATCTTGTGGTGGACATGCATCTTGTACTGATTGCATTGTAAAAATCCTAACAGGTGAAGACAATGTTAATGCTCCAGGATTTGATGAACTTCAGTTGATTGGAAATGTTTTTCATATCACAAAAGAGAGACTTTCTTGTCAAACTCGCCTTACAGGGGACGTGACAATTGATATCTCAAACCATGATTTGAAAAAAGATCAAGAGAAGACAAAATCAAAAACAGCTTCATTTTCTAAATCTAAATCAAAATCTAAAAATGCTGTGAAAGTTCGCAGGAAAGATGAAATTGAAGAGATAAAGAAAGAAAGAGAAGAGCAGTGGAGTGAGAAACAACTCAAGAACGATGAATGGCATAAGCATTGGGAAAAAACTGACGATACTAAGATAAAAAGACTTGGTGGCGGAAAGAGGCCTAAAGAATTCAGAACTGATCATATTGACCATGAAAGAGATGCCATATTGAAAGATGAGGCCATGAAGACTAGAGTCGCTCGTGAGAGATACGAGCAGCAGGTCAAGCAAGAGCTTGAAACTAAGGCCGCAGCAGTTAAAGAAGCGACTGCAAAAAATGTAGAAACTTCCACTGATACGGACTTTGTTCAACCTGAAAATAAGAGAGAGAGCAATCCTGAAAGGAAGAGTTTTAGAAAGAAAGACTAATATTTTTTGATTATATGAGGTCAGCTAAGCTGACCTTTTTTTTTCTTTGTTTTCATCTCCAAAATAAGTCAATAAATACCTGTATTAATTACAAACCAGCTTTTTGATGCGCAGTGTTGTGGTACACCTCTTTAGAACCTAATTTTAGAGAGTTATAAATGAAATCTATTATTTCCCTATCCATTCTTATATTTACTTTAAATGCCTCAGGTAGTGAGATTGATAGTTTTCTAAAGCGTGAATTTCCGCTTACTGACTCACGCAAAGCGATTAATAATAAGACTAGACAACTCTTCGCCGAGGCGATTGAAAGAGCAAACTCTAAGGACAAAGGTTGTAGTGAGAAGTATCTCTATAAGTCGCTTCGAAAGAATTTTCGCAACCATGTCTTTGGAAAGCTGACTCCTTGGATTATTGCAACTAATGAAATTGAAAGAAATGAAGGTCATGTCAGAGATACAATTTACGGTGATTTTAAATGGTATGAAGCCCCTATTATAGGTTTTCTTTCTAAAGCTTTTTCAGATTCCACTGGGCACAATATCAATTTTGGTAACTACTATATTGGAACAGATAAATTCGAGCACTTTCTTGGAACTGGATTCAATTACTTTAACAAGAAATATCGCAAGAACTGGAGCACTGAAAAAGTCTTAAATATCGGTGTGAAGGCTGAGTTTGGGTTTATGGGTGCTTTAACTACTGGAGTAATATCTTATGCAGACCAAGTGGCGAACTTCAATGGTATGCGTTTTTGGAACCACGTTCTGTCGAATAATCCAGATATACTAGGTGAGGAGTTTGGCCCTTATGTCGTTTGTTCAGATAACAAGTGGGAAGTCGCCAAACCTATTGATTGGCTTAACTATGTTGATCACGCTTGGGATGAAGGAATTAATTGTTCGAAGTTTAGAACTAAGAGACTTCTAAAATCTGTAAAGAAGCGTTTAGCTAATTACCAAGAAAAAACTGGTCTTGAAATGACTTGTCCACTAGATGCTACAAAGTTGGAAACGGCTAAGTCTAAGTACACAGAATTTGTCGATGTTTTGATAAATGAGCAAGGGCATCAAAGCGTTAAATAGGTAAAATCTTATTGCCAAAATGTTTTAAACCGATTACCTTAATTAAACCTCATCAAATTCAGTCATACTGAAACTTGAAAAATGTGCGGCCGTGGTGGAATGGTAGACACGCATCGTTGAGGTCGATGTGCCGAAAGGTGTGGAAGTTCAAGTCTTCTCGGCCGCACCATTTATAAGTCTACGTATAATCTCTAATAAATTTTTCTAGTGTTTAAATGGTAAATCGCCATAGAAATCAGTGTGCAATTTCTTTATTCCACCAACAGCATCAAATGAAGTGATCATTTCATTTAGCTCTTTGATAAACTTCTTCGATCTTGCATTGATATGACAATTCACTCGCTCTTTAATCGTGTATAGAATTATGGAATGGTGATTATGGAAATCGCTCATGATTTCTTTAGTCGAAGGAAACCAATGTAGTAGAGCTTCGATTCTCTCGGCCTTCATCATTTTTACAGCTTGAATGACATCGTTGACGCTTGAAGTTTGGACTTTTGAAAAATCATGTTCGAGGGATTTTAGTTCAAGGCCTCGCACGTAAATGACTTTCTTACCTTCAAGTTGCTTAAGGTTCATAACTTTCTTGTTCTTTTTAAGCGTGTAAACTCTAAGACTCGTATTTCTAATCATTTTACTTGAGATGGTCTTCACTGATGCAAAGTCCAACATAGTATTCTCATCGCCACCTACAAAGCAGTCAAATTTCTTCTTTTTAAAGGCCTGTAGCGCTCGTTTAAAAGGTCTGTAATTGAGAGAGATCTTCTTTCGGAGATCTCCTTTGGTGATTCTATTTATGGCCTCAGGAGCATAACTCTTATTGGTCTTATGTGCCCAGCCGTCAACGAGGGGTAAGACGAGGGAGATTTTTGTTTCGCTACTATGAACAGAAAAAGACAAACTAATGAGGATTATAAGAATAAATTTAAGCATGGCCATTTTTAACATAAAAATGAGCTAAGTAAAATCTATTCATTCCACTTTTAGATTGAGATTCACCTTTGTGAAATCATTCTTTAAGTTATATGGTCGCTGTGAAACTTTTGAAGTCGGTTTAGCAAGAAATCTTGAGCTAGTAGAATGAGATATTTCTTATTATAGAGAGGTCTCTATGTTATATATACCGTCCACATTGTATAAGGTAAGTGCTTGAAATTATTTAGAAAAATTCTGTTTGGAATATTATTTATTGTAGAGATTTCTGTAAGCGCTGAAGTTGTCACTATAGCTGCGGAGGATGATTGGATTCCCTATGCTAGAGAAGATGGTACAGGCTTAAGTAATGACATCGTGAAGGCCGCTTTTAAAAGTGTTGGTGTAGAAGCTAAATATAAAATTTTTCCCTACTCGAGAGTACTTCACTATTTAGAGTCAGGTGAGTATGTCGCAGGTTTTAATGTTCCAGCAGATGCGAGTAGTCGCAAGAAATTTATTCTTGGCAAGGAGAAATTGTTTGATGCAGTCTCGGCCTATTATGAAAATATCACTAGTCCTATGAAAGCTAAGAACAGAGATGAACTTAGAAATGCAAAGAGAATAGGGGTTGTTCGAGGTTATGGTTATGGAGATCACTTTTCGAACTTAGTAAAATTAGGTCGAATATCTAAGGAAGTGACAAGTTCAGAAATCTCAAACTTAAAGAAGTTGGCCCTAGGTAGAATTGATAGCACAATTCTCTATAGGAAAACTTCTGAAATACTCATTAGTAAATTAAAGTTGGTGCAGAAGATTAAGTATGCTTTTGACAATGAAGTGACGCCTGTCTACTTAGCTTTTTCAAGGCTACATAAAAAGGGTCGCTACTACGCCAAGAAATTTGATGAGGGCATGAGGAATATTCGTGCAAATGGAGTCTATCAAAAAATTGTAGCTTCTTACTAAGCCGCTTTCTTTTGATGTTCTGTGAGAATAGGAAGACATATACTGATAATTGATCTGTCTCTCGTCACTGCAATCGTTCCTTGATGCTCATTGATAATGAGTTTCGCTATATCTAAGTTTAATCCCTTTCCAATAATTCGTTGCTTAAATGAAAATGCTTCTTGATTGAGCTCATCTTCTAAATGATCTGAAACTACAAGGTTATTGTATTCAAAAGTAAATTCAACAATACAGTCTCTCTTTGCACATACTATTTTAATAAATTTACCTTCACTTTTATTTGGATAAGTAATTAATTCATAAGTTAAGCGTTGAATAATCTTAGTGATGACATACGTAATGTGATTTGGATTACATCCGAAACTAATATCGTGATCTAGCTTGTTTATAGTACAAAGAGTGCTGTGTTTTTCGATATCCTCTACGCATTCGTCTAGAGATTTTTGAAGTAAATTATTAATACTTGCATCTTCCCAGTAAGACTTTGTTTCTAAGTCAGTTAGATTATCAATGGAAGAGATTACTTCTGTTATGCGTTTGGTATTTCTCTCTATTCGTTCAAGACTTTTATGCAGTACTTCTAAATCTTGTTTCTCTTTAAAGGTTTCTCGTTTTACTTTATTTGTAGAATTTAATATTACCAGTAGGGGGTTGTTGATTTCATGAGTTAAGTAACAGGCCAATTGTCCAAGAGCGCCTTCTTTCTCCTTTTTAATTATTTTTCTTTGTAAGTACCTAAGTTCAAATTCCGTTATGAACTTCTTTACAGTTCTTATGTGAGAAGTCTTTATGAGTACAAGTATCAAGCTTGGAATGAAGTACTCTATAGCAATCTCAAAATTTGTAAAATAACTTCCGTCTAATTTCTGAATCATAGAGAGCACTGGAAGTTGAATGAGACAGATGAGTACATAAGCTAAGAATGTTTTTGGAGCTGAGTAGTGGAGAAGATAAGCTGCGATGACAGGATAGAAGTAATTATGTGAAAATATATAATTTGGTTCCCACAAATTTGCGAGGGCAACTGAGACACAAATTGAAGCTAGAAGGAAAAAGAGAGGTAGTCTAAAGTACCTCGTTGTCTTCATCACCTCACTCTTAGAGAAATAGAAGGCAAAGGCGGCTAAGGCCATGACAAGTCCTCTACTAACTATCCATTTTGCTCCAGAGTTGCCGAGCGCCATTCTATCGACTAATAGATGAAATGAGGGGATGACCATAAATGTTAATACAGAAGTAATCTTTGTATAAGCGGTGATAAGGTTTCTTTCATACAATTCATAGTCATAAATATGTCTGTCTTCAAGATGTCTATTAGGATTAAAGAAGTCTAAGCAGCTCTCTAGAATCGTCTTTAAAAAATATTTTTCAGCAAACATCTTCATTTAGAGATCCCTATTAAAATGGCAATAGGGGTATTCTATCCTACAAATAACTTTGAATTGATAATGAGGAACTATTTAAGATAAAATTATGTATTTCTTGATTAGGAATTATGGACTTTATACTTTAAGCTTCTCCAACTCATACCATTCGTCGTCAGGAGGACAAAGAATATGAAAGAGAGAATTGAAGATATAGTTAACTTTTCCACTTACGTCTTCATGGGTTGTTTCTTTCTATGTGCTTTTCATTTGATGAAATGGTCCATTTCTGTCGTATACTTCTTTGATCGTAAGCAGATTTATCATAGAAAAAGCACACCTAAGAGGTGTGCTTAAAATCTTGATTACATCTCTATTGGATCTGTAAATCTTCTTGCTTTGAGTTTGTATTTAAATGAAGTAATAAGAGGTCTAATTCTTATTCTCATACAAGCTTTGTGACTTGTATCAACGGCAATCTCATAAGTAGAGTTGTTCTCTTTGTTTGTAATTTTAAAGTAATCTACATTTTGAATTGTGATTCCACATACCATTGGGTAGATAAAACGAGGCTTGCTTACGACACAAGAATCAAAGTTCGTTGTCACTTCATCAGTGATCACTGAACTTAGGGCCTTATTTCCATCTACTGTTGCAGAGTTTAAAAGTTGGATGTCGTTATCACTACATTTTTCATACTTTAAAGTTGGTGCTGCTGTGATATTCATTGATGCCATTAAAAATACTAGAGTTAAAATTGTTTTCATTTCATTTTCCTTTTTTATTATTAGTTATTGGTTCATTAGTTATTTTTAAAATTTTATTAAAATCTGTTACCTACAAGGTCAATTGCTAAAATTTTGATCAATGTTTTAAGAGATGCCGCAACTTCTTGGTTGTGCTTGTCAGCAGGGTAGATCAAAATACTTGTGGCACATCCACCTGGACCTTGTACTAGTCTCATTTTCTCTAAGAAGTCTCCCGAAGCCGTATCAAACTTTCTCGCTACAAATAGGTGGTTATTAATTGTTGTAGGATTCGCCATGACGTAACAAAGGTATCTCACTATTTCTTTTTTAATTTTTGCATTTGAAAGAGAGATGATTTTTCTCTTTAATTGTTTGTAGACATAATCGTTAAGCTCTTTAGTTACTTCTAAATCCATTGGAGCAGAAAAATCTTTTCTAATAGGAAAACCAGCAACAGTAGTTGAAACTTTGATATTCATTTGTTGCTCATCGTTTAATGTCACATGGAAAACATTGAACTTGTCGTGAACTCTAGAGTCAGCGTCTTTTGTAGAGAATCTGTAAGTTGCAATGTTCTTAGCAAAACTTGATGTTGTTAGCAGTAGAGTGATTAGTGCTACGATTGTTCTTGATTTCATTTCTTACCTCTTGGGTTTTAAGTTAGTTGTTTGGGCGATGCCCTTTTCTGAGGTGAAAGTAGTTGATCAAATAAGAATGGAATAGATTATATTAATTAATTATGTTATATATAATTAAGTAAATACTTAAGTTTACTGTTAAGTGATTGAAATTATGAATGAAAACATCTTTGAATATAGTGATTATAAGCACTATTTGAATGAAAAAATTTCACAACTGCCCTCCAAAGGCCGTGGAGTTAGGCTTCAGATGGCCAAATTTCTTGGATGTCAGACTGCTTACATTAGTCAGGTGCTCAATCAGCACGTTAACTTCTCCCTAGAGCAAGCTGTGAAGGTGAATCAATTCTTTAATCACTCTAAAGATGAGGGAAAGTTCTTTGTTCTCTTGGTTCAACTTGAAAGAGCGGGGACTAGCGAGCTAGAAAACTTCTTAATTTCTGAGATGGAAGAAATTATTGAGCGCAGATCTAATCTAAAAGAACGACTGAATATAAAAGACTCACTAGATGATGATAACCAGCATATTTACTATAGCGTTTGGTACTACGCGGCCATTCATATCATGCTCTCTATTCCAGAGTTTCAAAAAGCAAAGGCCATCTCAGAGCACTTACGTTTGCCTCTAACACAAGTGCAAGAAGTGATCGAGTTTCTCTGTACAACAGGTCTCGCTATTGAGCGAGCAGGCTTCTATGAGATCGGTAAGACACAAATTCATTTGAGTAAGGAGAGTATTCAAATTAGAAGACATCACACCAATTGGCGTAACCAGGCGATTGCTTCAATTGATAAGAATAAGGAAGAAGATATGCACTACTCAAATGTTCTCTCAATGAGTGATGAAGATGTTCCAAGAATTAAGGAAATTTTAATTAAGAGTATTGAGGAGTGTCGCAAGGTGATTAGAGTCTCTAACGAAGAGAGACTCCAGGTCTTATCTCTTGATTTCTTTGGTATAAAGTAGAACTAGACTCTACTCAGTCTAGTATTCACTTCCATGACAGCTTACTTGAATCGTTTGATCGAAACTAAAATTTCTAGAAACATTCTTCTTTGTTTTTAATCTCACTGTAAAGTTAGGCTTGCTAGCAGGTTGTTCAACTAATGCGCAGGCATTGTTCTTACACACGCTAAGAATGTTCTTAGCGCCACTGTTCTTAGTCGCTTTTAGGTGCTCGAGTGAAACTTTATAATCAGTTAAATCTAACCTTGGAATCGTTGGAACTGCATATCTCTGAGTAGTGTAGAAACTATTTCCCTCGATAACATATTTCTTCCAATCTCTAGCAGCTAGTGTCTTATCAAAGTGATTCGTATCTAAAGTAAAGTTTTGCTCTAAAAGAAAACTGAGAGACTTAGCACCATCAACAATAATCTTTGCTGAACATTCTAAATCTATCGATGATGGGAAGTTGTTAGTCATGGTTCTAGTTCCATCTCCACCAATAACCACAATTCTACCACCAGAACTTTCAGAACCTAGAACGATCCTATAGAGATCTCCAAAATCTATTCCGAGTTCTGGAATATCAAATGAACTAGTGGGTCTATGATCTTCTATACAAGCAAGTTTAGCAGGGTAGAGGCGAACTAGCGCATCACTACAAAGTGGTAAGTTTAATAGGTCATTATCACCTAGATCTAATGCTTGAACATTAGAAAAGAGTGCTGAAAATATGAGTGGAATAAGATATTTCTTCATTTAAGTCTCCGTTTACTGGAGTATATTTAACTCATTTTGTGATGGCCTACAAGCTTTTATGAGTGAACCTATAAAAAAAGCCATCTCTAGGATGGCCTTATATATTTGAATTTTTACTTATTTCTTTTTCTCTTGGGAAGAAAATCGTCGATCTCATCGATGAGGTACTTTATTCTTAGAGTGGTATCTTCTAAGTCTTTAAGTTGTCTATGAATGAGTAGAATCCTGTCTATTTGACCAAGCTTCTTCACCGCTGGTTGGCAGTCAAGCTCTTCCTCTTCCTCATCCTCAAACCCTAAGTTGATATCATCTTCATTTGGAAGATGAGAGAACTCATTGAGCAGATCTTCAAGAGGATCGGTAGGATCGTAAGCTCCACTTGATTCAACTGAGTAATTTTTTGCTGAGGGAAAAAGTACGAGGTTGTCGGTTTTTTCCTGTAAACTTTCTTTCATTTGCTTTCCAATTTAAATATTCGATTAATATATTGCTATTTCTATGCCATTTTTGTTTCATACTTTCAGTCACTTAGATCAGGATACTTCTTACTCAAGTGTCTACTTTTCTAAGCTGTAACAATTTTGATCACTTACATTCAATTTTATTTATGTAAGTCTCTCTCTTGTTCTTTAATAAGTGTATAGGTAATAGGAATTTGGTTAAAGATGAATGAAAGTATTACAAAAGGAAGTGATGAATATCTAGACACTTTTCTCTCACTCTTTGAAGTCGCAAGTATAGTGGTCGATTTGGCGACTTGAGTGAAATAGAATCCATATTAGTATTATTCATTAATTCTCTGTAACTCTTCGTTAATATGAATTTCTTAAGGGCCTTATAGAAACTTAATCTTTAGGTTCGTTTAAGTTTGAGAAAATAGAATCTCAATATTAACTTAAACAAAGAGATCTTCATGGGTGGCACGTTAGCGAAGCAAAGTCTCAAGATACTATTAGTCGATGATGATATGGGAATAGTCGATGTGATTCAAGCATCACTAGAAGATGCTGGTCATAGTGTAGTTGTGGCGAATGATGGTGTGGAAGCATCCTTAAAGTTAAAGAACCAAAACTTTGATTTTCTTATTACGGATTTAAATCTGCCTAAGAAAGATGGAGTTAAATTGGTGAACGAATTAATGGGAGTGGTTAAAATTCCTATTCTTATGATTACTGGTGAACTCTCTAATTTTGAGATTCGCTTAAAAAATCTTAAAAATGTTATGCTCTTACCCAAACCTTTTAACCCTGTCATAGTTCCAGTACTTGTTAATAAAATCTTTAAATCTTTTTCAATTGAAAGAGAAAAAGCTCGAGTAAAGAAATTGATGACCGCCTAGTCTCCGAGAGTTTTAGTTAGACTCTGTGTCTAAGTGACTTAATTTCAAATTCTTTACTAATTCTACAAACATGGAATAGAATTCTTCTATATTTTAATCCATGGAGTTGAATAATGAAGAAGTTACTACCTATTATTTGCGTACTACTCGCAAGTTGTGCAGGAATGAATGAAACAAAAAAGCAAACGAAACTCTACGTCTTTGAATGTGGAAAAATTACGGTAAAAGATATTTCTCTTTTCTCTCCAGGAGTAGATAAGGGCGTTGAAAAGAAGTTAACTAATAGTTGTTATTTAATTAAACACGCTTTGGGAACTCTAGTCTGGGACACAGGCCTACCTGATGGTCTAGTGAAAAATAAAAAGGGTCTCACTAAAGGAGCCTTTCACTTAAAGAAGATGAGAACACTCACTTCTCAATTAAAAGAAATTGGAGTTGAGCCCAGCTCTGTTGATTATGTGGCCTTCTCTCATTTTCACTTTGATCACACAGGAAATGCTAACCTGTTTAAGAATTCAAAACTCATTATTCAAGAAGTAGAATTTAATGCGGCCTTTGGAAAAGATGCTGCAAAGATGGGCTTTAAACCAAAGTCTTATAATAAGTTAAATCAAGCAACGGCGATAAAAGTAAATGGTGATCACGATGTCTTTGGTGACGGTCAGGTCATTATAAAGTCTGCCCCTGGTCACACTATTGGTCATCAAGTCCTCTTTATTGATCTTTATAAGAAGGGACCCATTGTTCTCTCTGGGGATCTCTATCACTTCACTAAAAATAGAAAGAATAGGAGAGTGCCTTCTTTTAATTACAACAAGAAACAAACTTTGCACACAATGGATCTCATCGAAAATTTTGTGAACAATACCGGAGCTGAATTTTGGATTCAACATGATCTAGAGTTTAACCAAACAATCAAACATTCTCCAAAGTTCTACCAATAAAAACCATCTTTTCTAATGGGGTATTCACTTTGAATAGCTCATTAGAAAATTCTTCCTCCTAGAAATTTTTAACCACTCATTAGATGATTAGGAGTATCTTAAATTTTTTTTAAGATGTGAGGATGAGTTATGAGTGAAAAACCAGCTTGCTTAAAATGTGTTCATTACAAGGCTTCATGGGACCCCAATAATCCTAGGTCTTGCCAACTCTATGGTTTCACTTCAAAATTCCTTCCTTCTCAGGTTGTTAAACGAGAAACAGGTTCAGAGTGCCAAGGTTATAAAATGAAGAAGCACTTTGAAAAAAAGAGTGAACTTGATCTCAATGACCCCAGTCTGTGGTAATTTTAAATTAATAAAAATTAAGCTTTAACTACCTATCTATTTGAAACTATGTTGTTGACGCGTATTGTCGGACATTTTTTCTGACTACTTACCTAACTTTAAATTTTGTAGAATAAACGTAGAGGCCCATTGCTCCAGGAGGCACTATGAGTTTATTCCAATCCCTAAATATGACAACGAATACTACTAATAATCTTAGTAAGAAGATGGAAATCGTTGGGGACAATATAAATAATGCAGGAACGACTGGTTTTAAAGGTAATAGGGCCGAGTTCTCCGAAGTGCTTGCAAATCAAAGTATGGGCGCCGACGGTGGCAATCAAATGGGTGCTGGTGCAATGTATGATAAGTCCACAAGGGACCTTGCTCAGGGGACACTTAGAAGTTCTGACAATGCCACTGATTTGGCGATTGATGGAGCTGGACACTTTGTAGTAGAGGCACCATTTGGACGTGCTTATAGCCGAGACGGATCTTTTCATTTTGATAGAGAAGGTTTTCTAGTTAATAGTGATGGACACAAGGTTCTTGGTTTTCTTGGAGAGGAAGGTAAAGAATCTAATGCTGTAGCTCCTTTGCAAATTTCAAAAGGTGATATGCCGGCGAAGGCCACGACCAACGTTAATATGAATATGAATCTCGATGCGAGAGCTGACGTTAAAGTTTTTAATCCACTAGAGCCTGATGATACAAGTAGTTTTCACCGTTCTGTAACAGTTTTAAATAATAAGGGTGAGCAACAAAGCGTTGATGTTTACTTTACTAAAACTGCTGCCGGTGTTTGGAATTATAATGCAATGGCCGCAGGTAAAGATCTTGATCCTCAAATAGAGGGCAAGCAATTACTTGGTACTGGTGTTGTCACTTTTGATGCTTTGGGTGTCATGGCCAATGATTCAGGCCTAGAGGCAACCGGAGTTTTTAAAGAAACTGGCGCACAAACTTTTAATATATCACTTACAAATAATGATGAAAAAACCACTCAGTATGGAACCGATTCAGCAGTTCATAAGAACACAAGAGATGGTCATGAAGAAGGTGGTGTTGCCGGACTTGGTTTTGATCAAGGTGGTTCACTCACTCTTAGATATACGAATGGAAAATCTGTTCAACTTGGAAAAGTTGCCGTGGGAAAATTTCCTAGTGAACAAGGTCTTAGAAAAGTAGGACAAAACCTCTATGTCGGAAATGCTAGTTCTGGACAAGTCTCTCTAGGGCAAAGTGGATTAGATGGACGTGGAGATATCTTAAATAGTTCTTTAGAGGAATCAAACGTCGATATTACTGATAACTTTGTGAATCTCATGACCACTCAAAAGAGTTTCTCAGCAAATGCCCAGGCCATGACCGCCATTGATAGTCTTTTGCAAAATGTGATTGGCCTAAGATAGTTTTAGTTTTCTTTAACAATTTATGCACATTTCTTGGTTATTATAAATTCAAGGAGAAAGTGCATGGGCCTTCGGAATCTAAATATGACCTCAGTTGCCCCTCTTTTTGGCTACCCAAAAGGAGTTGTGAGAACGCGAACCTTATTTGAAAAAAGTCGGCTTGTTGAAGGTAACCTATGGGTTATGGAAGAGCAGGAATGTGCTCGAACTCTCTTTGAGAAAGCTTCGAGCATAAAGAAGGTTTTTATTATCACTTGGGATATTACCACGCTTTGCCTTTTTCTCATTCCTGAATTTATTAGAAAATGCTCTAGCTCTCTAGCGTTGAGTGATTCAAAGTCGCTAAAAAAGTGATAAGCTCATCTGATTTCTCCACTGAAATTTTTAAAGAACTTTCATTATCCATTTTAGAAAAACTTTCGAGGTAAGCTTTCTTGAAAGGGATGAGTATGTCTTCAATTTCATTGCTGTGATTTTTGCTAATATCAGACGCTTCCATCGTAAACTTGATAAAGTGAGATTCTTTTTCAACTATCTTGTACTTATAAGCATTTTGATAGAAATGAGAATTTTCAATGTAGCTCTTTAAGAGATTAATGCCTGTATTCTTCTTCTTATAATCTTCTGCGTGAACACCGTGATGTTCATCTACCTTGGCAAAACCACCGATACGTCTATAAAGCTCATCTCCTAATTGATCAGGATAGAAGTGTTTTAAAAGATCAGTGGCAAAACTAAAGTTGATTTTATTATTAAGATCAAAGAAGAAAAAATCTACGATACCAATAGTATTAAGATAACTCCTTACTTGCTCAGCACCTTTTTCTTTACTCACAAATTCAAGAATCGGAATAATCTCTTTAACTGAAGAGTGGGCATGATTAAAATAGTGCTTGGGTAATTTGAAAGTATTCTTTTCGTTCTCTCTAGTGGGTTTGACTCCTCGGTCAATGAGACCACTCCAGACTGATTCACTAGGAATGTCTAAGAGTTTACTTAGGAGGAACCAGTGTTTGGCCGAAACCGAACATTGACCCGATTCAATTTTTGAGAGGGTTCCTTGAGTGATTCCCGTTTCTTTTGAAATAAAAGATTGGGTGTAGCCTTTTCTTTTTCTGGACGCAAAGATAAGCTTTGCGAGCCTTTGTTCATCAATTTTCATTTGCAGCGCTTGTTATGGGTGTTGTTATAATATAGGTCAAATGACCTATTAAATTAAATATATATTAATTTCCAATAAAATCAATGTCATTTAGACATATTAGGCTCACTTTGCTAAAAGAATTTGTTAAATAAGGTATAATTAAGGACATATATGAATAATATAGAGCATAGAGTCAATTCACTGATTGAAGAATTCGCTCAGTTTTCAGACTGGGAAGACAGATATAAGAGCATTATCGACATGGGAAAGGACCTACCAGCTTTTCCTGAAGTTCATCGCTTAGAAGAAAATAAAGTCAAAGGCTGTCAGAGCCAAGTATGGATTGTGGCCGACCTTAAAGATGGGCGAGTTCACTTTGATGCGGATAGTGATGCTTCTATTGTTAAAGGAATCATTGCCTTACTTTTAAATATTTATTCTGGTTCTACTCCAGAAGAAATCCTCTCTACGAAACCTGAATTCTTAGAGAAAATAGGTCTTAGGCAGCATTTGTCTATGAGCCGTGCCAACGGTCTTAGTTCAATGGTTAAGCAAATATCTATTTATGCCTTGGCCTATCAAGCAAAAATCAAAATGGGATTGGCGTAATGATGACCTATAGACCGCGCAGAAATCGCAAGAATGCGGCCACAAGAAATCTAGTTAGAGAGAATACTTTAACAGTGAATGATTTAATTGCTCCTCTCTTTGTCATTGAAGGGGAGAATTTAAGTATTCCCGTGGACTCAATGCCTGGTCAGTCGAGATTTTCCATTGATCTATTAGTTAAGGAAGTTAAGGAACTTGCAGGGTTAGGAATTCCTTGTGTTTCGCTATTTCCAGCTCTAGATGATTCGCTTAAGAACCCAACAGCTACAGAGTCTTATAATGACAATGGGTTGTTTCAAAGGGCGATTAGAGCGGTTAAAGCGGCCTGTCCCGAAGTTCTGATCATGACTGATGTAGCAATGGACCCTTACTCAAGTGATGGGCATGACGGCCTAGTGGACGCCACAACTGGTGAAATTAAAAATGATGAGACTTTAGAAATACTAGCTCAAATGGCCATTTCTCAGGCCAAGGCCGGAAGTGATATTATCGGTCCTTCAGATATGATGGATGGGAGAATTGGTTATATTCGCGATGCTCTCGACGAAGAGGGATTTAGCAAGACTTCAATCATGTCTTATACAGCTAAGTACGCCTCTGCGTTCTACGGTCCTTTTAGAGACGCCCTAGATTCAGCACCAAAGAGTGGCGATAAACTCTCTTATCAAATGGATTACGCCAATAAGCGTGAAGCCATTAGAGAAACTATTTTAGACGAGCAAGAAGGGGCCGATATCTTAATGGTAAAACCTGGTCTTTGTTATCTTGATGTCATTAGTGAAATGAGAAATCAAACGACACTTCCCATTGCTGCTTATAACGTGAGTGGTGAGTACGCCATGGTTAAGGCCGCTGCTGAGAAAGGTTGGATTGATGGTGAGAAAATCATGATGGAAATGTTGATGGCCTTTAAGCGCGCCGGCTGCAATATGATTCTGACTTACTTTGCCAAAGACGCGGCAAAATTATTGGCTAAATAGGGAAGTCCCTATTTAGCAAGTCTCTTATAGGAATCTTGGATAATTTGTTTAAGGTTCTCTACTTTTAAAATTCTAAAAACTTTCTCATTACGGTTCTTAGACTTGTCTAGGTACCTTTTTGAAATCATACAACCTTCAGTTGTATCTTGAAAATCAGTGGCCCCTTGAATGAGAATACCTTCAACTTCTCCTGTGTTTTGATTAAAGACAGGTGATCCACTATTACCCATATAGGTATCAGTGTTAGTGATGAAGTAGTTCTTTCTCTTTAAGTAACTAGTATAGGGCTTTAGTAATTCACCAAAACTAAAACCAGAGACTTTAGCGTGATCAGCGATCTTCATAGGTAGTCCCATGGGATGACCAATAACTACAATTGGTGTTTTTGTTTTTAGATGACCTCTTGTTCTAATAGGTAGAGGAGTTCTGTTTAAAACTGGACGATCAAGTTGAATGACAGCGTAGTCTTGAACTTTTGTTCCAGAGTCTATTAATTTTCTTTCAATGACTTTCTTACATGAATAGCTATTTGCTTTTGAAATAATTTGCGTTCCAAGCGTGTAGCCGAAAACCCAAGTATTTTCTTTGCAGCCTGTTTGACTTTTTATACAGTGACCGGCGGTCACAACGATATCTGGCGCCACAAGAAAACCTGTACAATTTGAAAGGGGAACTTGATCACTAAAACGTTCCTCTTCGCAAATATTATAGGAGAGTCTTAGCGAGAGTTTTTTAAAATTATAAGTATCGGGATTTAAAAAATCGGAGAGGAGTTTCTTATTCCAAACCATTGCGGCCACGGCTTCTGAAGCTTGAACAAATCTCTCTTGTCCAAATTCATCAACTTCGACTCTATTGTCCTCACCATAGATGACCTTGTGGTTGTCTGCATAGGCCTTGGTAGGTGTTAGACTGAGTAGTATGATAAGTAGCGCAATTTTCTTCATTAATCCTCCGAGAACGCGATATTAGGCTCAAGTAGGACTGTATTCAATGCGTTGTGTAACATTTTCTTCGGGCTCTTTTATTGACGAAGGCCTAAGTCTTGATTTTTACTTAATCATTCACGGAGTTTGCAAATGGTATTTTCAAATAATATTGGTGTCAGGCCTCTATTTGATAGAGTTTCTTGTACTTACACATATCTTGTTTATGATAGAGAGACTCTAGATGCAGTCATCATCGACCCAGTGAGGGAGACTTTTAGCAGAGACCTAAGAGTTATTAATCAGATGGGGCTTAAGCTGTCATGGTGTCTTGAGACTCATGTGCATGCGGATCACATCACTTCTGCCGCACTCTTTGTTAAAGAGTTTGGTGTGAAAATTGCTCTCGGTGAGAAAGCGGATGTGGAGTGTCGAAACGCTGTCCAATTTTCTGATAATCAATTTTTAGAAGTCACAAAAGATCTTAAAATCAGAGTTATCACAACTCCTGGCCACACTATTTGTTCGGTTTGTTTTCATGTAGAAGATTTCTTATTTACTGGAGACACTCTCTTTGTAAGAGGATGTGGCAGAACGGATTTTCAAATGGGTTCTCCTAGAGATCTCTATGAAAGTGTTCATAGAAAGCTCTATATTTTAAATGATGAAACTAGAGTTCTTCCTGGGCACGATTACAATGGTGAGATGTTTTCCACTATCGGTGAAGAGAAGAAGTTTAATCCTAGATTACAAGAAAGTAAGGGCCTCGAAGAGTTTACTGAAATCATGAATCACTTAAATCTACCTTACCCGGAGAAAATAGACCAGGCGCTACCAGCGAACTTGCGTTGTGGGGAAGAGGCGTGATGAGAAAACTATTCTTCATTTTGCTAGTACTCTTTTCACAGAGTGCTATTTCAAAAATCTATTCTGTGAAAAAGAATAAGCTCGTTGTTAGAGTCAGTTTTTCTCCACCTAAGGATTTTCAAATAAAAACTAATTTTCTAAATACTCCTATGATCATCTGGGATAAAACTCTCTTGCATCATGGTCCTAGTGTTGGAATCTATCCTGTTAGAGGAATCCAAAAGGGTTTTGCAAATAAGTTGAGTGCAAAATCTTACTTCAAAGAATTTGAAAAAGAACAAAGACAGAATTTAAAGTCATTAAAAGCAAAGAAAATTAAATTTGGAAAAACTGAAGTTTCAAATGAAATGTTAAGATTTCAAGTAAGTTATAAATTAGGTAATACAAAAATTTATCTCACAGAGACTCATAAAACTTGTTTAAAGAATTCGCTTAAAATTAGAACAATAGTGAAAAATATAGATCGTAAGAAGTTTTATCCAGTAATGGATAAGTTGGTGAAAGAAATTAGCTGCGTTAAGTAACTACTTTCTAGTTTGTTTTGATTTCACTCTAACAGGAACACGATTTTTTTCTAGTTCTTCTCGTCGCTTTATCTCGATAGCAATCATCGAGCCCATTAGGATTCCTGCGATAATTATGATTTCCATAGGACTATCTCCCTTCTTTCTACGCTCTAATTATTATAGCGTAGATTCCTACTTATCGTATTTTAAAGCGAAAAATTGACTTTTATTCTAGATTGACATGAAATTTCAGTAAGTTAAGTATCTTAAGACCCATAATTTGGGCATCATTTAGACTTAACTTTAAGCTTTTAAGGCCTGCTCAATGGCTGTAATGACTTCATTTGTTCCCTCATCTGTGAGCCCCGTGAGCCAGACCTGACTTGGGTAGAGGACGCAGGCGATGCCTTCATCACACTTTCCAAGACAACCACTTTTATTGATGCGTACACTCTTTCCCCAAATTTCCTTAGACTTTTTCTTAGTGGAGTTTCTCAAGGCCTGGGCCTCACAGAGTTCTCCACCTCGTTCACGCTCTTTAGTACTTGAGCATTTAGTACAAATAAAGACATGGCATTTTAAATCATTACTCAAGGAAACCTCTTTTCAATTGTAAAATAAACTATGAGAGCTTTAGGACTTTTGTTATTATTCTATTATTAAAAAACAAATTTCAAAGGTCAACAATGGTATTTCATCCGACGTTAAATCCAGAGCAGAAAGCTCTCGAGATTAATATTAATAATAAAATTTATGGAACTATCGCAGAAATTGGAGCAGGCCAAGAAGTGGCAAGATTCTTTTTTAGAGCAGGTGGTGCCGCTGGAACAATTGCTAAAACTATTTCAGCTTATGACATGGTTGTTTCAGATACAATTTATGGAAAAGAGAAAAGTGGACGTTATGTTTGTGAAGATCGTTTGCATAGAATGCTCAATAGAGAGTATGACCAATTGGAAACTCGATTGCGAGCGGAAAGAGGTCCTGAGACTCAGTTCTTTGCTTTCGCTGATACTGTTGCTGCCAAGAGTTTTGGAAGTAAGCTAGATGGACACGGTTGGCTTGGTGTAAAATTTCAACACAAGCCCGGAGCTTCTGTTAGTGAATGTGTAATACATATTCGTCTCAAGGATAAAGAAAATTTGCAACAGCAAGAGGCCATCGGTATTACTGGTGTAAATCTAATCTATGCTTCTCTTTTTTATCATCAAGATTCAATTTCTTTTATTAATTCACTAGAGGAAAGACTTTCAACTCAACGAGTGGAAATCGACATGATTCGCGTCTCGGGAGAGGCCTTTAAAAATGTTGATAATAGAGTTCTATCCTTAGAGCTTGTTAAGAGAAACTTCTGCCAGGCGATTATGTTTGACTCTGATGGATCTGCTCTTATGGCAACTGACTCACTTTATAAGAAAAATATTCTTGTTTGTCGTGGATCATTTAGACCACCAACATTTGTAAATATGGATATGTTGGAGACAGGACTTAGAGATTTTAAAAAGAATTTACCAAAAGAAGAACAAGGTAATATCACCGTTCTTCCTGAGATAAGTATGTCAAAACTTAAAGAGAGGGGAGAGTTGGATACCAGTGATTTCCTCGCTCGCGTTGATATACTTGCGGCGATGGGACATAAAGTTCTCATTTCTAGTTTTGAAAATTTCTTCGAACTCAATACCTATTTAGAGCGCTACTCTAAGAAGAATGTGGCCTTTGTTCTAGGTGTCTATAATTTAGAAGAGATCTTTGATTTCTCTAAATATGAAAATTACGAATTTGGCCCACTCGCGGGAATAGGCGCATTAGTTGGTAAGAAGACTAAGATTTTTGTCTATCCAGGGAAAGACGAAAAACATCCTGATGTGACAATTAATATTGCTAAAATGCGAGTTGATGAAAGACTCACTTTTCTACTCATGTACCTAATGGAAAATGGTCACCTAATTGATATTGTAGATTACAATGAAAGTTACAGTACTATTTGGTCAAGAACTGTTATTCGCATGATTCAAGATGGTGTAGACGGTTGGGAAGAGATGGTACCTAAATTAGTTGCTAAAACAGTTAAGAAGAAGTGCTTATTCGGAGCTTCTAAGTGTGATATTTAATCCTTTTAGAACTAAAGATAAAATCAATCTTTTGGCAATAGACATTACCTAATTGCTCAAAAAAAAGATCGGTTTTATACTTAATCATGTTCTTAACAAGGAAGATAATTAAATGAATGGCACGACTCTAATTGATTGTTTAATCATCGATGATGAAAAAGATATTTGTGAAGTTTTAAAACTCTATTGTGAAAACCTTGGAGTTTTTAGAAATATCATCGTCGCCAGAGATGGCGTAAGTGGAACAAATAAGCTACATAATCAAAAGTTTGGTCTCATTCTTCTTGATATAAATATGCCTAAGAAATCTGGAATTGATGTGCTCAAGGAATTTGAAGGAGATCACAAGAACAATATTGAAGATGTGCTTGTTGTCTCTGGAGAGTTGGATAAAACAAAATTACAAAAAATTCTCTCACGTGGTGTGAAGAGTTTTATGATAAAACCTTTTGATGAAGGACAATTTCAAGAAAAGGTTCTACCCATTTTAAAAAGTAGTTTGGCCAAGAAGAAAGATTAAAGAGATATCTCATCGTCAGAAAAATTCTTCCCTTGTATACCACTTCTATGATTTTTAGTACTAATCGGAGCTTCTACAATTCTCTTAGCTAGCTCTTTTCCTTTAACTAAACTTTCAAAATCACATCTCTCACTGCTCTTTTGTTCTTCGTTGTACATGTGAAGAGTTTGTGTTGGAAAGGCAAATTCTACACCCAGCTCATTTGCAAGTCTTAAAATATCAATAAGTAGTCTGTGTCTCTCTTGTAATTCAGCTGACCAGTCAGGAACTTTCCAAAAGAGATAAACCATGATGTCTAAACTTGAATCACTCATAGAATTGAAATAAACGTGGAAGTAATCCTTCCTTGTCCACTTATGAGAAATAATTAATTGGCGAATACCCTCACAGAGAGCTTCAATTTTTTCTACAGGAGTGTCGTATTGTACTCCCAGTTTTGTGGAGTATCTTCTGTAAGTTCTCTTACCAAGGTTATCTATAGTGGCATTTATAAGTGTTCCATTTGGCACAGAAATAATTGAGTCATAGAAAGTTTTAATACGCGTGGATCTAAGGCCAACTTCTACGACAGTTCCTTCCGTTTTTGAATCGATCACGACCCAGTCGCCGATAGTAAAAGGTCTATCTAGTAAGACTGTAAGGGATCCAAAAATATTTGAAATAGTGTCTTTAGCTGCTAGAGCAAAAGCGATACCACCGATACCAAGACCAGCTAAGATATTTTTCATATCAAGGGTTAGGGAGTCTCCTATGAAAATCAATCCAATACAGAAGATGATAAATTTTGCAGATTTTCGAACTAGGGGAATGAGTACATCATCAAATTTATTTTCCGATTCAAGTGCTTTCTTTTCAAGAAATTGGCAAATGACATCGGCCATTTGCGAGGTCGTAAATACAGCTGCAACCGTGAAGGCCACATAACCTACGCGTAGAAGAAGACTTAGGATATTGTCTGGTAGATCTAGTATGGGTAGTGAGAAAATCCAAAAGGCTGAGAAGAAGAAAATTCCTTGAGGAGAGAAGAGTCTATCTGTCTTTTGTTTAAAGGCAATATTTTGTTTTGCAAAAACTTTCTTAACTCGCTTTAAAAGAAGAGTTCTTATAAGTCTTTCAAATATATGTCCAAGGAACACGACTAAGATTAGAGCAATCCACTGTCCATTTAGTAGAATAAATGAGCGGTGAGCTGTCCAGGCCGGCAAAAGAGCGGTGAGACTCTTCTTCCAATTCGTTAATTCAACTACGCCTTTTACGACATCTTTATGGAGCACAGACTTTTCAAAGTCTTGTATAGTGGCAATAGTCTTTGGTGTGAATCTCCACTTCTTATCATTATCTTGTCCTATAGAAATTTCTAACACTAGGTTTTCTTTACTAGAGACGACTCTCTCTTGCTTGTAAACCCAAATAGTTTCACTACCCATTCGACTTGGTATTTTTGCAATATTAATATATTCAAGTCTATCTAGCGTATTGATGAGTCGCTTGGCAGCTAACTTCCCTGAGGAGTCTCTCGAAGTGGCATCTAGCTCAGTTAAATTTAAGGCCTTAAGCCCCAACTCTAGCCCTAGTGGGTCGCCTTGTTTAAAGCCCTTCATAGTCTTTAGAAAATATCTCATTGTATCCTGAGGAGATTCTAAGCTCGCAAAGGGATAATTAGCACCATATGTATTGAGGCTGAAAAGAAGTAGGGCAAGTGAGATAATCTTAAACATGTTTGGACCTTTAATTGAGTTCTTAAGTATTTTAAATTGTGTCTAGCTAAAAGCAAACAAAAAAAGATTTAATGTGGAAAAAGCAAAAGAGTCAGGCTTTCAGAGTCTTTACTTAAATTTAGTATTTGTTAGAATAGAATGAACTAATAGATGGAGTAAATGTGAGTAGTGATGTTTTAGAACTTAAGGCCGGTGAATATTTGATGAGAGAGTCGGAAGAGAGCTCACAGATGTTCTACTTACAGAGTGGATCTCTTGCGGTATATAAAGTTAAAGGCGGTGCCGAACAACAGATTGGAACCATTTATTCCGGAGAACTTGTAGGCGAGATGTCTTTTCTCGATAAACAACCTAGGAGTGCTTCAGTTAGGGCCATCAGTGATGTAAAAGTTCTCATTATTCCAAGTGAGAAATTTGAAAAATACTTCGATGATCAACCTGCTTGGTATAAGGCCTTGATTAATACTTTGCTAGATAGACTCAGAAAGGCCAACTCTAGGGTTCGAATTTAGTTAAACCAAATCTTATAGACTTTAAAGAGGCGATTTTTCTCCTCTTCTGAAAAGTTATTTAAATCTACAGAAAGATGATTCAACTTCACTAGAGTTTCTAATCCCTTAGGAAGAGAAGTTAACTGATTCCTGTCAAAGTTCACACGTTTGAGTTGTTTTAAATGTGTTATAGATTCACTTAATTCACTTATCTTATTATTTGAAATATTTAAAACTTCTAGACTTGTTAGTTCATAGAACCAATTAGGAAGAGTTTCTAATTTATTGGAGCTTAAGTCTAGCGACTTTAAATTCTTAAAGAGGATCTCACCTTCTGAAATGTTTGAAATGTGAGAATTTTTTACTTTTAAAACTTCTAAATTTTTAAGTTCTAAAATGAATTTTGGGAAAACTCTCAATTCTGGACAATTGATAGATAGAGATTTTAAACCACTTAATCTTTCTAACTCTTGTGGTAATTCCTCGAGCATACCTCCCATGATCTCTAAACAATCAAGGGAAGTTTCTTGTAATATTTCTAAAGGAAAAGAGGACTGATTTTTTCTAAGCTTTAAGAGCTTTGAATTCATTAAAGGCCCTCTTTCTTTTTCTTCTTATTAAGAAAAACGGGCATGGCCGATCTTCTATAACGTTTGGAGAGTAGTTTAAATATACTAATATTGGAATTTTTGGAAATACCTCTCATATTACGATAAACTTTTCCGTCTTTTCCTGTGTAGTAACCACCACTCATTCCGCCACCAGAGTTTTGATTAAACTGTAGAGAACCTTCTCCTGAGTTGGACTTATTCTCACCCTTAAGGAGAGTTAAATCTATATCTGCAGCACTTACATCGTCTGAATCTAGACCGTCTAGATCCAAGTTTAAATTGAAAGCATCTTTTTTCTTACTTGCTCCTTTTTTGGCAAGTTTTCCATTCTTTAAACCTGCTTGAGCACCTTTAGCAGAATTCTTTTTATCGTTAGCAAGCTTGTCCAAGTCTTTTTGATTATCTTTAGCATCGCCTATGGCCGAAGAAGAGCTTGCGGATTTTAAGTCAAGATCACTCTTAGAACCTTTGGAACGAGATGTCCTTGAATTTGAAACTCTCGCGAAATTGGAGCCAGAATTCTTATTGAAAGCTGAGTTTCCTCCACCATTTTTAGGCTTCAATTTGAAACTACTAAATCTTCTTTTAAATTCTTTAGTAGCGCTACTAGAGTCACTCATTTTTCCAAATGAATTTGAACCAGCTTTTGAATTACCATTTGCAAAACTATTAGCTCCATCTACTAAAAACTGGGAGTCTGTTTTTAAGTCCCCAGCTGCAAAGGAGCCAAATTTTGGCATTTCAAAGCGGGCACAGTTCCCAGATCCTTTACAAGAACAGTTTTCATCAACACTGATTTCACCACTGGCGTTTCCAGCTAGACAAACATTTTGTTTTCCAGTTTCATCGACTTCAGCATCGGTGACTCCTTTATCAACGTTCATGGCAGTTCGCGCGGCATCTAAGAGGGCGGCATATTTATTATTAATAGCTTGAATACTTGCCATACCTAAGCTCATATTATCAACATTCCCCTTAAGCATTGCTAAGACAGAAGCTAAATAAGCAAGTCTAGTCTCTGGAAGTGGGAACCCTGATTGTTCAATAACTTTTCCGTAAACTTCTGGTGAGTTCTTTTGCATGTATTCTCTAAAACCTAACATCATTGGTTGATTAGGGTAGAGGTGTTCTATAGTTACTGGACTCTTTCTAAGGTCTACTTTTAGTGAGGCATTGTGAGTTTGTAATCTCCACGCTCCAACTTTCATACTTAAGTATTGAGCAAATGAACCGGCTTGATCATGTAGACCAATTCCGCTCTCTAAACCAACCGCATGTACTCGTGGAAAAAGTACATCACTTATTCTGTCTCCAATATTATCAGAACCATTTCTTAAAAAGAGACCAACTTTTTGTAGTAGTCCTTCCATTTCAATTTTTGAAGGAATTCTTTGATCAAAAGGTAATGAAGTCACGGCTCCTTGCATAGATCTAATCCATTCAATTGTACTCGCCACTTTTTGCGGGTTTTTGAATTGTTCGTGAGTAACTTGCGCAGTTACTTGTTGCATAATTCTTGATTTTGGATATATCAAAGGAATATTTCCTGGATTCTTTAACATTTCAAAGTTAGCGTTCTCTCCAGGATAGTTACACATCATATGAGTGTGAATTCTTGCTTCTTGTAATTCTTTCTTCCACTTAGCGATATCTCTATTAGCTTGAGCCAAATCACTTCTGTACATGGCAAGGGCCGCTACTGCGACTACAATGGCCGCTATCATACAACCGCAACAACCTGGACAAACTGTGTTTGTAGCATAGTAAATTGCCAAGATTGCAACGATAATAAGGATAGAGTTACCGGCCTTCTTTTTTTCAGCTTCAGCTTTTGCTAATTGAGCCTCTGCTGCGGCAATTAATGAGGCCTTTGAAGTCACTTCCATTAAAGCTGCAGCATGCGCTGCTGAAAATAATCTAATGGCCTGTTCCTGGGAAGAGAGTTTCTTCTCAGTAAAATCAGCAAGCTTTTTATAAAGGTTTGCCATTCTCTCAATGGAAGCATATTGCTCATCTTCATCATCTGAAGCTACATTATCATTTTCAAACATTCCTTCTTTACCATCATCTGTTTGACAGTTTGAAGTCACGCCTTCCATATTTAAATTTTGAAATTGAGGGTATTTCTTTTCTGTGCTGGGGAGCTTTTGATCAAGTTCTATGGCCTCAAGAGAGACACACTTTAAAATACAATCTTTAGCAACTCTCGTATAATCACTTGTGTTATTTAAGTGATTGGCAATATAGGTTGCAGTAGCTGCTTTAAAAAGCGGGTAGGCCCTAGACTTTACTCTTGAGAAGTCACGGCAAGTTAAATTAGTCATACCAGCTGAGGCCATTGAGAGCATTTCTAAATTTGCTATTGTATGTCTTCCTTTTTCTGTTTGTTCATCAGGAGCGGATTTTGCCCTTTCAAAAATTAGGTAATCTGCATTATGTTCAGATTCTCTCTGAACTTCTCTTATTCTCTGTTCAGCAATTTTTAAATTTTGATCCGCCTTATCTTCTTGCGCCTTTATAGTGTTTAAAAGATCTCTATAGTTCTGCTCTTGTGAACCACCGGCCACTCTGGCAACTCCTACTGCTTGATCAGCATTTGCAAGAGCAGCATTTCCATCGGTCACTCCATTTTGCTTAAGTTCAGCACTTATTCTATATTTTCTTGTGGTTAATTTTTGTAAAATGATTCTTTCTTTAAAACGCTCAGCTCTTAGTTGATTGAGTTTAGCTTGATCTGCACTAGAGAGAGAACCTGAATGATTAGAAGAATTATTTTCTATTTGTGATATCTGTTGCTCAATACCCTGGACGACTCCTTTTTGTGCATTGATCTTTCCATCAATTTCACTCTTTTCTTTTTTCAGTGCATTCTGTTTGGCAACATTTGTCGCCTGTGCTGGATCTGCTCCATTTACCCCATCCGTGGCAGAATTTAGAACATTTGTTCTTCCATCTAGTTGCGCTCGCTTCGCTTCAACATCGACAAAAACTTGATCTATTTCACTGAAGCCTTGGTCCATTAAATTAGTTAGATTATCTCTCTGAGCTTGTCTGTTGCTCTCATCCGCAGAGGTGGGATTGTCACACTTTGTAGTATTAGTGGTTAAGGCATCACCATGTTCCTGGTCTTGTGCTTCATGAGCGGCCTTATTAGACTCAGCTTGCTGCTCTTGCACCTGATCAACAGTCACTTGTTCTGCTTGAGCATAAATAACACTAATATCTACAAAGAATAGAGACCAACACAATAGGAGTGTGGACCAATCTTTTATTCTACTAGGTTTACGCTTTTGATAGTTCATAACTTACTTCCAGAAAAAATTTACTACTAAGCTCTATTTTACGGATATTAGAGTTTTTATCCAATAGGAAAGAATGGGATATAGGGTAGTTACAGGACTAGCGCATTAATATTTAGGAGGTTAGTGGACATTTTAAAGGCAAAAGTTTTTAAATATCCAAAAATGGGGCGCCACTAAATATAGGCAGTGAAGTCTTCACTTTTGACCATATTTTTTAAATCTTTTCGTTTTTCACGGTTTAGGGATAAAATAGAGATAGTTTTAAATTATTGGAGATACTTATGTTTTACAAATTACTCATTACTCTTTTCTTTTTAACTTCAACTGCGAGTTTCGCTGCTATTGATTGTGAAGAGGAAATTCACAAACTCTGTCAAAATGCGAAATCTGGATCTGGTAAATGTTTAAAAGAAAAGCAACATTTACTGCCTCTTAGTTGTCAGAGTGAATTGAATACTCTTAATAATGTTGCAGCTGATGTGACTGCGAATTGTATGCAAGACCTTATGAAGTTTTGCCCAGTAAATATGAAAGTGTTAGAAAAATCAGTTGAGACGGCCATGCTTAGACAATCTGAGTGTATTAAGAAAATGAAGTCTCAATTCTCACCTAAATGTAGTTCTCTAATTGAAAATATGACCAAAGCATTTACTGGAAAAGGTGGACCAGGGGCGAAGACGATTCGTTAGTGCTTAAAGATCACGAACAAATTTATTATTCTTATCTACTAAGATGCACTTTGGCTCTATTGGTTTGTCACTGAATTGAAAACCAATGATGATCACTTCTTCACCTTCTTTGATGAGGTGAGCGGCGGCTCCGTTGATACAGATTTCACCAGTTCCACTCTCTCCTCTAATCACATAAGTTTCAAGACGAGAACCAGAAGTGTTTGAGACAATGAGAACTTTTTGTCCAGGCCATAGATCAATACGATCTAATAGGTCTGAATCAATTGTTACGCTACCAACATAAGAAACATCAGCTTCTGTGATAATGGCCTTATGAATTTTACATTGTAATAGTTCGCGCATAATTTTGTCTCCGTACAAAGAGTGTTTTTAATACTTTTGGTACAATCTTCCAAGAATTATTTATCAATTTGTCGAAAATTTCAGGGTCTCTTAGATAACAAGACCCTGATTTTGTTAAGAGTATTTATTTATACCACGTCTTCGTGGCCAGGAATTCCAAGGAAGTAGAGGATACTAGTCATGGGTCCATGACTCATATGCTGCTGCGCTTCTTTTTTCACAATTTCTTTTGCGTGAAAGGCAATTCCAAGACCTGCTATGGCCAGCATAGGAAGATCATTGGCCCCATCACCAATGGCAACAACTTGTTCTAGAGAAATATTCTCTTGCTGAGAAATCAAATTCACAAGCATCGCTTTTTGCTCAGCATTGATGATCGTTCCCACAACTTTACCCGTGAGTTCTCCGTCAATTATTTCTAACTCGTTAGCAAAGGAGTAATCGAGTCCTAGTTTTTCTTTTAGGGCATTGGCAAAGAAAGTAAATCCACCGGAGATGACGGCCACTTTATAACCTAATGACTTTATCGTTTTCATAAAGTCCTCAACACCAGGAGTGAGAGGAAGGTTATCTAGAATGTGTTGCATCTTTTCAGCTTTTAGACCTTTGAGTTTAGAAACTCTCTTAATGAGACTTTCATCAAAATCAATCTCTCCATTCATGGCCTGTTCTGTGATCGCCTTAACTTCTTCACCAACTCCGCAAGCGTCAGCTAACTCATCGATAACTTCAGTTTGAATAAGTGTAGAGTCCATATCAAAAACAATGAGTCGTTTACTTCTTCTATAAACGTTGTCTTTTAAGAAGGCCACGTCAACTCTATGACCGTTAGAAGTTGTGATCAACTCTGACTTAACCTTGTGCCAATCTAGACCCACAGGAACTTCAGTAGAAATTTCTAAAGAGCGAAATGCCCTAGGAGAAACTTTATCAATTCTCTTAATATTGATCCCGTGTTCAGCTAATACCGTAGCGATATCACAGACAAAGTCTGCTTGAATCTCTTCAACACTGACACAGTTTAGAATGAACTTTTCAGTTTTATCATTGCAAATTTCTTGCGCCTCAACAATTTTATAATCAAGTTTGAGGTCCATATTATTAGCAGCAAAGAGTAGATCTTTTAATACGTGATCATTTTCATTATTCTCTTCACTGACTCTAATTACAAAACTTAGAGAGAGTAGCCCGTGAGTTACAGACTGACCCATATCTAGTAGGGGATTATTTGTTTTCTTAATTATGCCCATGAGTTCTTTAGTGATCCCCGGATGATCGGGTCCGCTCACTTTTATGAGAACTTCTCTTCCATTAAGCTTTTTCGGCATTAGTCTTCCTTTTTAACTTCTTTACTTGGTTTGTCTGGGTTTGCTTTCTTTGCTTTTGCACTGGCCTTGGCCTCAACTCTAGCAACTTTAAATTTCTTTATAGTTCCGTAGGAATAGAAGAAGGCTGAATAGAGGGATAAACAGGCAGCGATGTAAATAAACGCAGTTCCCATTTCTGGAAATGGGATTCCATAAGGAGAGTCATTACACAGCAACATGGGTATCGCCATCATCTGTAGAGCTGTTTTCCACTTTCCTGAACTATCAACGGGAACGGTGAAGCCTTTTTCCATGGCGAGTAGTCTAAGGGCAGTAATATAAATTTCTCGTAGTACTAAGATAATCACTAGCAGTGGCGGGATTCTATTTAAACTTTGCAGGAGAATGAGCGAACTCACTACTAGGAACTTATCAGCAATTGGATCTAGAAAAGAGCCAAAAACAGTAACAATTCCGCGTTTTCTTGCAATGTAACCATCAAAGAAGTCTGTTATTGATGCCGCTACAAAGGTCCATGCTGCCAAGTAACTTAAGTGAAAGTGGTAGGGTCTAAAGAATTCCCAATCATAAATGATGAGTAGAATAGAGGAGACAATTACTGGAATGAGGAGAACTCTAAAGATAGTGAGTCTGTTGGGAAGGTTATCAATTTCCCACTCATGATCTAGAGTATTCTGCTCAGAATTTTCTTGTGAGCTCATAATGACTTCCTTAGTCAATTAAATTCATTTTTTAACCGATATTTGAATAGTTATACCAGAATTCTCCTAATTAATAAATGTATTCATTTAGTCAGTTTCTTACATACGGCGATGTTTTCCACCTAATAAAATTGAGCGCAAGAGGCTAAACTAGGGGAAGTTTATTAAGGAGAGTTCATGGACCGACATTTAAATTTAATTAAGACAGATTTTGAGCAAACAGAGAAGAGAATCTTCCCAAGATTTCCCTTCAGTTACTTAACGTTTAAAAATTCCGGAAAGTCCGTTGATCAACATGTTTTTGAAATTAAAGATATTTCCTATACTGGTATGCAGCTTTGTTTAAAGGACGGAGGACATGAGTTCACTCCTGGACTTGACATTAATGGCACCGTTCATTGGCAAAAAGCATCACTAGATACTATAGGAAAGGTTAAATGGGTGAATGGTAGTCGAATTGGCGTGGAGTTTTCTTCCGAAAATGGTTTTGACCAAGAGGTTAAGGACTTTTTATCGATTGAGAATATGGTTTCAAGCCTAAGACCTATTCATGACTTTTCTCTTGGTTTAGAAGTGCCGGCCAATTTAAAATATTGGTTACGGGCAGATGGACCCTTTGAAGTTTTTGTGTGGCGTCATAATGACGGGGAACTTTCTCGTTTTCAAATTCTCATGATGGAAAAATACGTCGAATGGGAAGATGGAGTTGGTGTTAAGACAGGAAGAATTCTTAGTAAGAGAGATCTGGATACACCCTTAATTACCGAAGATGAATTAGTTTTCGCAGTGGACGAAGGAGTTAATGCTGAAAATATTAGCTTATCTCTAGAAATCCTAAGAAATATTGGTCCAGAATTTTTGCCTACTGAGGCCAACGAATTTTTGCAAAGAAAACTTCATTCTTAAAAAAAAAATCAGGGTCCTTAATAGGACCCTTTTTTATAGCTGATCAAATTTTCAATTAGCAAAAACTAGACAATGCTCAAGTTTTTTTCTACTAATTGAAATCTATGTTAAATAAACTTGAACTCAATCGTTATCTTCGTCATCTCAATCTCAAAGAAATTGGAGAGCAGGGACAGTTAAAACTCAAGGCCTCAAAAATTGTGGTTATTGGAGCTGGTGGGCTTGGTTCGCCGGTACTCTTATATCTAGCTGCCGCTGGAGTTGGACATATTACTATCGTTGATGGTGATGTGGTTGATGAAACAAATCTACAAAGACAAGTTCTCTTTAATTCCTTAGATATTGATAAGAGCAAGGCCTTGATTGCGAAAGATAAAATACTTAAACTTAATCCTTATATTAATGTTCAAGTATTCAGTGAACATTTAAGCAAGAGTAATGCAAAAATAATTGTAGAAGGTTGTGATTATCTCATAGACTGCAGTGATAATTTTCAAACGAGATTTCTCTGTAATGACTTAGCTTTCTTTTTTAAACTCAAACTTGTTCATGGTTCTGTCTCGGAGTTCACTGGCATGGTGGCCATGTTTAAACCTGGTTTTGAGTCTTGTTATCGATGTCTCTTTCCGGCGCCTCCAACTATTGAAGTTCAAAATTGTTCTGAAGCAGGAGTTCTGGGTGTGACTCCGGGGATTGTTGGGTTGTGGCAGGCGCTAGAGACGATTAAATCCATACTAAATATAGGTAGTGAACTTGTCTCTCAGTCTCTTCAAATTGACCTACTAAATTCCAGTGTTAAGAAAATAAAAATTCCAAGAAATGATCATTGTCCACTCTGTGGAAAGACTCCCAGTATTAAAGAATTGTATGAAGAAAGTCCCATCATTTGTGCCACTAAATTTCTTGTTGCAACTATAGCAACGTCTACCATTGTGGTAGATATAAGAGAGAAGGAAGAAGTTTTAAAGAACGACTTAGGACTTATTTCAATTCCATTAAGTAAAATTAAAGAGAGTCCAGATTTAATTGATCCTAAGAAAAGTTATACCTTTGTCTGTGTCAGCGGACAGAGAAGTTTAAAACTTTGCTCTTATCTAAGTGATTTGGGTTATGTAAATATTTATAGCTTAAAAAATGGTATGGCCTCTTTGTGAAAAACTATAATTTAAATAAATTTGACAGAGTATTTTAAAAATAGGATATTTCGAAAGCACCAGGGGAGCCATTTGGCTGAGATGTAATAATACAGACCCTTAGAACCTGATCTAGCTTGTACTAGCGTAGGGAGAGTGAAAATGATTTCTCATGGAATACATTTCATCATAAATACAGATTTAGTATCTGGTGCTTTAACCTATCTTGCACCGGAGTTTCTATGTCACAAGATTTCAATCTAAATTTCCCCTCTTCAGAAAAGATCTACATTCAAGGAAAGATTCACCAAGACATTCAAGTTGGAATGAGGCGCATCTCTATTAAGAAGAATGCAAATCCAGAGTTTAAAAATACTTCTTTTGAAAACGACTCAATCATAGTCTATGACAGCTCAGGATTCTATACGGATGAGCAGATTCAAATTGATCTAGAGCGCGGACTACCAAGTCTCAGAAAATCTTGGATAGAAGGTCGTACAGCAGAGGACGGAGAAGTGAAAACTCAACTCTACTATGCCAGAAAAGGTGTGATCACTGCTGAAATGGAGTATGTGGCGATTAGAGAAAATCTTGAAAGAGAACTACTAGTTAGTAAGTATCCAGAACGTGAAAAGAGATTAAAGGGAAGGAACTTTGGAGCAACGCTGCCGGAAGTTGTCACCGCTGAATTTGTGCGCGCAGAAATCGCTAAGGGTCGCGCAGTGATTCCAGTTAATACCAATCATCCTGAAAGTGAGCCTATGATTATTGGGCGCAACTTCTTAGTTAAGGTGAATGCAAATATCGGTAACTCTGCTGTTGAATCCAATATAGATAAAGAAGTTGAAAAACTTGTGAGTGCCGTCTACTGGGGAGCTGATACTGTGATGGATCTCTCTACCGGAAAAGAAATTAAAAAAACAAGAGAGTGGATCCTAAGAAATTCACCAGTGCCCATTGGAACTGTTCCCATTTACGAAGCTCTTGAAAGAGTGGGAGGGATTGTTGAAAATCTCACTTGGGAAGTTTTCAAAGAAGTTCTCATTGAACAAGCTGAGCAAGGTGTTGACTACTTCACCATTCACGCTGGAGTGTTGAAAGATCATATTCCTTTAACGGTGAATCGACTCACGGGAATTGTCTCGCGCGGGGGCGCCATTATGGCCAAGTGGTGTATGGCCAAGAATAGTGAAAGTTTTATCTACACTCACTTTAATGAAATTTGTGAAATTATGAAAAAATATGATGTCACTATTTCTCTAGGCGACGGACTAAGGCCAGGCAGTTTAGCTGATGCCAATGATGAGGCGCAATTTGCAGAATTAAAAACTCTAGGTCATTTAACTCAAGTGGCGTGGAATCATGATATCCAAGTGATTGTAGAGGGACCAGGTCATGTACCTATGCACCTTGTGAAAGAAAATATGGAGAAACAACTTGAGTACTGTCATGAAGCTCCCTTCTATACTCTAGGACCTCTCACAACTGATATCGCTCCTGGCTATGATCACATCACTTCTGGAATTGGTGCCGCCATGATTGGTTGGTTTGGTTGTGCCATGCTCTGTTATGTGACTCCCAAAGAGCACTTAGGTTTACCAGATAAAGAAGACGTAAGAAATGGTCTTATGACTTATAAGTTAGCGGCCCACGCGGCGGATGTTGCCAAAGGTCATCCCATGGCGAGATGGAGGGATGATCTCTTAAGTGAATCTCGTTATGAATTTCGCTGGGAAGATCAATTTAATCTCTCGCTAGATCCTGAGCGGGCAAGAAGTTATCACGATCAAACCTTACCGAGTGTGGCAGCTAAAGATGCGCATTTTTGTTCTATGTGTGGCCCTAAGTTTTGTTCTATGAAAATTAGTGAAGAAGTTAAGGCCTATGTGCCACTAATAAGGAACTTATGAAAATACTTTTAAATGGAAGTGAGAGGATCATTTCTTCAAGTTGTATCAAAAACTTGATTAGTGATCTTCAATTAGGAATAGATGGTTGGGCGCTGGCCTACAATGGCGAATTTGTTCCAAGAGAAGAAATTGAATCCATTGTCTTAAGTGAACGAGATGAAGTTGATATCATTGGCGCCAATCCTGGAGGGTAGTCATGCATCCAAATTTAAATCAGGAGAGAGATTTCTTAATTGTTCTCATTGGTGGCATGGACTCTAGTGGAGGTGCTGGCCTTTCAAGAGATATTGAATTTCAAAGAAATGATGAAAACCTAAGAGTCCTTCCAACATTTCTAAGCTTCCAAGGTGATGAGCTAAAATTAGTGAATGTGGAGAAGGAGTATTTTAAGGCCTGTCTTAGAGATATTCTTGAGCTCTCAAAGATTCGTCCATTACTCATTAAAGTGGGCGCCCTTAGTGAAATTTGGCAAGTTGAAGAACTTATTTACTTGAAAACTAAAACTACCGGTAGTGTGCTTGTCTACGATCCGGTAATAAGCTCCAGTAGTGGTCATGTCTTCATGCAGCCTGAACTTCTGGATTATATAAAAACTCACTTTTTAAAAATCGTTGATCTCTTCACGCCTAACTTAGATGAAGTTCAGAAGTTTTCAAAAATTGAAATTAAAGACCTCATAGACTTTAAAAGAGCAGCAAATAAAATCTCTACTAAATCCATATTAATTAAAGGTGGACATCATCATTCGCACTTAGATTTCTTTGCAAGTCACGAAACTTCTTTCTTTATGAAATCTCCCTTTTATAAAAAGAACTTTAGAGGAACCGGTTGTTCTCTAGCGTCTCTGATTATTAGAGGTCTCTCGGAAGGACAATTCCTATGTGATGCAGTGGTTTGGGCGAAGGGTGTACTTGCTAGTAATTTAAAGCTCTCAAATAACTACTTAGAGCTTAAGACGTTGACCCCTGAACTTCCTAAGCTCTCTTTTGATGGAGAATTTGAAAGTTATCAATTTCCAAAGCTTGAAGTGAAAGAGACAACTTTCTACGCTATCATTTCGAACTCGCAGGAATTGGAAGAAATACTCTATGCAGGGGTTAAGATTGTTCAACTGCGCATAAAAGATAAGAGCGAAGACTATATAAGAAGTGAAGTGAGAAAGTGTGTGGAGCTTTGTCAAAAGCGAAATATTCAACTCTATATAAATGACTTTTGGCAAGTCGCCATCAGTGAAAAGGCCCATGGTGTTCATCTTGGCTTTGAAGACCTACAAACTGTGGATCTTAAAATCATTGAAAAATCAGGACTCCTCTTGGGTGTGAGTAGCCATTCCTATTTAGAGGGAGCTTATGTCTCTGCGCTAAATCCCAGTTACTTAGCACTCGGTCCAATTTTTAAGACGACTTTGAAATCCATGAACTTTAAACCTCAGGGTAAAATCTCACTACGTACATGGATTGAAATATTTCAATGTCCTGTGGTGGCTATTGGAGGTATCACTCTTGAAAATAGTGATCCAATTTTAAAAGAGAAACCAGCATATATTTGTGCTGTTCAAGATATAAGCAAGAACTCTAACCCAGGCTTAAGAGTAAGAAATTGGCTTAAGAAAATAGATCTCTTATGTGTGCCATAGTATGGCTCCCTTTCTCTATTAGTGACGGCGAAGATTTTCATATCATAAAAGAGAAAATGAAGGCGAGAGGAACATCTTCTTTTCATCATCTAGAGAGTTTTGGATCCACTCTCTTACACGCCAGGTTTTCTACCAATGGAATGAGTGATCAACTCCAGCCAAAGTCAGTGGGTGAGATGTCTTTTTGTTTCAATGGGCAATTAAATAACTGGCAAGCAGGTGAAGTCGATACTTTAGCAGAAGTTTTTTGTGAGACAACGCTAGCTAAGATTGAAACTCTGCCTTTTAAGAACATTGGAACCTTCTCCCTCATTGTTAGATTTAAAGATGGAATTTTTGCTATGAGAGATCCCTTTGGGCGAAGACCTCTCTATCTCTTAGAGAAAGAAGAGCACTCTCTTATTACTAGTGAACCCTTCATGGTAAATCATTTTGGCGAGGGCCGTGTTTCTGAACTTAGGCCCGGAGAGTGGGTAAAGTTAAGTTCAATGGGTGTGGTCACAAAACGCGGGCGAATAGAAAGTGAAGTAAAAACTTGTTTCTTAGAGAATGCTTACTTTATGAACAAAGAGACAAGAGTCTTGGGAGTAGAACTCGCTAGTTCAAGAGAGCTTTTAGGAGAATTGCTTGGTCAAAAACTTAGAGGAATTTCAGGTGAGGTTGTTCCTATTCCTGACGGGGCCTTTGATTTTGCTAATGGTTTGGCGCAAGTCATAGGTAGAGCAGTCTTACCAATTATTAAGAAAAACCAATTTAGAACTTTCATTGAACGCACAAATAGAGCAGAGAAAATAAAAGCGAAGTACGAAGTTGTGGGAAAAGTACCAAGAGAGATTATTCTCGTTGATGACTCTCTGGTGAGTGGATCAACCGTTGCGTATCTAACGAAGCTATTAAAACAACATGGAGCAGAGAGAGTGACTATCGCTATAGGAAGTCCCAGAATTATCTCTCCTTGTGTTCAAGGAATGGGATTTATTAATCCCAATGATATCTATCACTCAAGTCAAAACGTTCAGAGGAATTGGGACGATGAATTCTTTCTGGAAGTGAGTGATTATCAAGATGTATTTCAAACTAGGTTTTGCGCGGATTGTATAACCTAGAGAATATTACATAACATTGTTTTGAATTTTTGGAAGCGTGACAATAAACTTTGTGTGTTCTGAATGTTCATCGAGTTTAAGAGAGCCATTGTGCTCTTTTAAAATTCTTAAACAAATACTCAAACCTAGACCACATCCTCCCTTTCCTTTCTTAGTATAGGAAGTGTCAAAGATTCTGTCTCTTGCATCCTGAGGGATTAGTGGACCACTATTTGTGACAAAAATTTTGACCGTCTCTTCATCAGTTGTTGCGGAAATATCAATCCATTGTTCATCTAAATCTTCAGTGGCGGTTATAGCATTGTTTAGAAGATTTATAATGACTTGGCCTAGTTGTACGGATCTTGCTTGTACTGTTAAGTCATTTGCAATGTTTTCAGTGGTCATTTTTAATGTTGAATGAGTTTTAATTTTATATTCACCAATTTCAACAGCGTTTTTAACAATTTCTAAAATACTATTTTCTATGAACGGCTCATTCTCTGATTCACCTATAAAAGCTTCCATTCCTTTTATGATTTTAAAAATTCTATTGATGTAACTTAGTGCAACTTCTGAGTGTTCAAAAATAGGATCTAATGAGGGATCACTTTTAACAGAGAGATTATTTATTTTTTCTAATAAAACTTGCGCCACAATGAGTGGAGCTTTAATTTCATGAGTCACTCCAGCGGTCATTTGGCCTATGTTTGAAAAATTACTAGAAGAGACAAGATCTGTGCTTAAATTAGATATTTGATTATTGAGTTTTAAAATATCTACTGCATTTGTTTTAAGTGAAATATGAAAAGCGCTTCTCTCTATTCTGGTAGTACAAACTTCTTCCGCCCTCGCCACTGAAAAAAGTAGGTCTTCTGCTTCAAAGGGTTTTTCTATGAAGTCAAAGGCATTGGCCTTAATCGCCTGAATCGCTGAGGATTTTCTTCCATAACCTGTTATGAAGATGAGAGGGATATAGGAGTAACAACTTTGTAATTTCTTAGCTAAGGTGATTCCATCAATTTCGGGCATTTCAATATCAGTTATAATCACATGGATTTCATTTTCATCCAAGGCCTGTAGGGCGACTAGGGCAGAGTTTGCCACGATGACATTGTAACTCGAACCGAGTATTTTTTTGACTAAAATGAGAATATCTTCGTCATCATCCACAACTAAAATGGAAACCATTTCTTTGTTCATTATTACATCCAGTAAACAAGATATCTCTATATTTCTTAGAAATTGTAATTCTAAAGTATGGGGGAAGTGACAAGATTTGAAAATTATTTAGCGGTTGAAGGTGATTTTTCAACCGCAAGAGTAACTAAATTAGTTAACTAAACTCATTGTACAATCAGTAGAGATTGTTCCTCCCCAATGATCTTCAACCCAACTTAAGATAAAGTGTGCTGTGAAATTCTTCTTACCTTCTAAGAGAGCACTGTGTGGAATAATTAAGTCGGCCATTCCAAAGAAAGCGGGGGCAAAATTTGCGAATTTCGCATGTCCTTTATAAGACCTTGGTCTATAAGTTGAGTAGTTGTGAACTTCCTCAAGTAAAAAATCTTGGTCGGTCCAAGCATCTTCTATAGAGAACTTGAAGAAACCATTATCTATCGTATAGTCGTTCTCACCATTAACTGCAATGATAGTTTCAAGTTCAATTTTGGCGCTTCCTAGGTCAGTGTAAGCGTCTAAATCAGAACATTTAAGTAGATAGGTACTTGTCGCAAGAGTTGAAAAACTAAGCGTAAAAATAAGTAGTGTAAATAATGATTTCATTGAAAGCTCCTTGAGTTTGAATTGATTTTTTTTAGCGTGTGTGAGCTCATAGGTAAAATAGATTAAAGACCTAGTCTCTATCTTAAAATTGGATACTGTTGAGGTCTTCTAGATTACTTAATATTTCTAAGAACTTAGAGTATTTAGATTAAAAGGAACTTGTTTTCGAGGAGTTATAAGACAGTTTCGTATTCTATTGAATTTTAATTCATATTCTCTTCTTATACTGAACGTGAATAGTAGAAACTTTTAAAAGGGAATTTATTATGAGAATACACACTTTAATTGTCGATGATGAAGTTGATGTGGAGACTCTTTTTCGTTTAAGTTTCAAGAAATGGGTTAAGGCCAACTTAGTCAAAATCTCTTTCGCTACTAGTGGAATAGATGCACTTGGTATTTTGCGAATGGATAGTAATGAAGATATTATTCTCATTTTAACAGATATTAATATGCCCGAGATGGATGGGATTGAATTATTAAAAATTGTAAGAGGTGAATTTCCTGATATTGATGTCTTTATGATTAGTGCCTACAACGATGAGAATCATATTAATGAAGCCACGGACTTAGGAATTAAGGGTTATTTCACTAAACCCATTGAGTTTGATAAATTGAAACATGAAATTAGTATTCTCTATCCAATGCTCGCTAGTTAGAAAAGTTCTAACATTTACCTGCATTCCTTTTAAATTCTTCTAAGAAGGTCTAGACTAAAGAATCTCATAATTCTTTCGTTTGGAGCTTCAATGAAGAAAATCTCACTACTTTTCGCTTTCGTCATCTGTTCATCTACTATGGCCACTGACCTGATTTGTAAGATCAATTTAAACACAACAAATGTATTCACGACAAAAGTCTCTGTGGAAGCGGGAGAGAAGGTTACTATTGCCGCTGGAGAACAGTATAGCTTCTTTCTTAAAAACTTAGTGGGGGATGATTATGAATTGGAAGTCTTGAATGTACAGGCCCCTTCTAGATCATATGCTTTAGCTAGTTTAAGTACTAGTTCTGATAAATTGCAATATTCGCTTTGGAGCCGTGATATTTTACTTGAGGCGAGTTGTCGCATAGTTACCAAATAGTCGATAAAAAAGGGAGATATTAATATCTCCCTTCATTTGCTTACTTATTTAACTTCTTAAAATCTACCAATGATTCCTAGTTGGTTTAAAAGGGTAGAGATAGTTTTAAATTTCACTTTCTCTGTGAATGTTAACTTTACCTTCGCTTTTCTTCCATTTAAGGTCACATCTTCTTCTTCAATTTTCACTGAGTAGCCTTCTTGAGTTAGGGCATTTGTTATCATATAAGCGATGTACTTCTTCTTTAAAGAATCGTTACCGTTCCCTAGGGGCTTGAGTTGTTTGAAGGCCCTTAGGTAATTCTTTAGCTTATAGACTCTTGAACGTTGCTCGTACCTTAGTTCACTAGAATCTGTACTTGTACTTGTTTGAGACACTTTATTGTCAAAAATATAGCGTACATACTTATCTTGAACTAGCGGATTTCTATTGCCAGCGTTTCCTGAAATTTTAGTTGGTAACCAAATGAAATCAGGATGAGTGTTATCCATATTTTCAATTCTCTTTCTACCAGCTTCAGTTTGATGATACCAAAGCCCTTCTCCAACAATTCTACCTGCAGAGACTACTTTCTTGCCATCTTCAGACATAACCATTGGAGCATCAAAGAACATCATGAATTCAACAAGTCTACCTGAGTAGTGCTTCCCAAATTTCTCTTCTTCTAAGATTCCTCTATAAGTAGTGCGAATTTCATCATCTGTAGTTTCAATATTAAACTTGTCAGAAATCTCTCCTTCAGCAACACCATCTTCGGCCCAAAACATTTTCATTCTCATTAGAACTGGGTAACGTTTTTGACCATCACTTGAAACTTCTACATCTTTAATATCATCAGTCTTTATAGGAAGAATTCTATAACCTACAATAGGTTGGTTCCAAACTTGATCACCAGTAAAACGATCGATGACCACACCTGTTTGTTGTACTCCTACGTAGTTTGTAAAAATAAGAAAGAAAGTACGAGGGGAGACGTCCCAAAAGGCGTCATAAGCTGTATCTCCACTTCTAGTGAGTGCTTGACCTTCACTATCTGTCTTATCAAATACCCACTTCTTTGTTCCGTCTAAGTAGTTATTTTTTAAATTATTTGTCGTCACTCCTTTATGAGTATTTCCCGCAAAGAGAGATCCTGAAGACATCCACAACTCAGTGATCAGCCCTTTTTGATCGGCCACTGTCATTTCAAATTCAACACCTTTTGGATTCTTAGCGGTGAAGCTCTTTCTTGGTTCTTCTTCTTTTATCGCCGCTGCTGACCAGGCATTACAATGACCCCACCAACCTTCGCAACTCTTCTTAGTTTCTGGATCATCTTCAAACTTGGAACACGAGTGCGACTTCAATTCAAAGTAGGTCGTATTTTGTTCTCTTTCAGTGATTCCCCAAAAAGCATCGTACTTCTTTGCTGGCGGGTTATCTTCTTGACCTTTTATATTCTTATGGGAAAGTCCATCTCTTCCATAGGCCCAGTAGCTTCCGGCCCAAGGAATATTCTTCGGACTCGCATATCTATAGTTATTAAATATTTCTTTAAAATCTGTATTTTGAATGGCAAAACTTCCAGTTCCTGCACCTTGCACAGTGAGACTAAGAGCAATCGCCATGGGAGCAATTAATTTCTTTAAATTATTCATCATATATTCCTTATAGGTCATTTATTTTAGTTCTTATTACTTAATTCTTTTTACAATAGAGAAGAATCTATTCGTGTGAATAGTAGTAGGCCAAGAATGTCCTTTGCACCATCCAACTCTTACTTTGTTACCAAAGATATCTTTATAATTTGTTTGATATCCAGAGTTACATTTCTTGACTCGCACAAGTTTAGTAATTTTTGATTGAACATATTTTTGATCAGGAATATTTAGAGTCGCGCTACTAGACTTCTTCCAACTTCTAAGAACTCTCGTCGCTGAAAAGTTTGGAAAATCCACAGGAAATTCTGAAAGCTCTGAAGACATAGATGATCTTTGATCTATTCTATAATCTACAGTTCTTGTGTTCTTACTCTCATTCTTGTCATGGTAGTCGACACTCTTTCCAAAAGGTCTAAGTTCATCGTCAAAGTAAAGTCTAAGAGCAATTAGATCATCTTTTCTTAGTCTTGATCTCTTAGTGAGGGGACGTTTCTTAACTTCAAGTACGAGACATTTCTTTGTTTTATTAGACTTGTATAGATCAGCACTTCCAAAGAACTTTTCTGGTCTGTGCTTTGGGCGATTTACAATCATCTTATAACAGCTTTGAAGTTCCACTGCGTGAAATTCATAGGTCACAGGTTTTCCAAAACTCTGTAATGAATCTAGGTATTGAGTCTTTTCTGATAAGGTCATTCCCTTAACAGAACTTAAATCAAAAACACTGTCTAAATTTTTATTTTCAATACCTGTGATTTTTGGAAAAGAAAGTACTTGAAAAGATCTTAACTTTTCAATATTAAAACCTATGGAGGCAAGTTGAGTTCCCGCACTGGCCAATTCTCTTGAGTGAAACTTATGGTCTTCCTTGAAGGAGTTTTGTAAGGCCTGTTGATAGGCGCTTTCTTCTTTGTAGTTCTTGGTTGTCGAACAACTCGTGGCCGCCACTGCAAATAGTAATAATAAAAGATTCTTTTTACTCTTCATCTACTTCTCCATGAGTGGTTAGAATAACCACCTATTTTAATTTGAATATTTAGGAATATTGTAGACGTTTTTTATTTGTTTTGATGCGAGGCAAGATGCTCCGCTATCATCTAATGTATTGATTTTATTATAATTTTTCTGGTTTTAGCGGTTATTTTTCTTTCAACAACTTGTGGCCACCATCACAGAAAGGGGCCTTGGAAGATTGGCAACAACCACATATAAAAATGGTCTTATCCTCTTCAATAGTGATGAAGTAAGGTTGTTTTCCTGTGCCCTCACGGGAGTGAGCGCCGTCGCAGAAAGGACCTTTCTTAGAGAGGCCACAAGAGCATAAGACTAATCTGTCTCCCTCTTTAACTTCCATCTTAAAAGGTTTATTCTGCCAACCGCTCATCTTACACTCCCATGTCTGTTATATGTTCTAACCTTTCTTCATGGACTCTAACTTTGGGCACCTGAATATATTTCTAATAATTTCCTTATACGGGCTGGCAAAGAAAGCTAGGTAGCACTCTAGCAATACGAGAACGATTGCTAGCACCATTCCACCGGGTGCTAAGAAAATATGGAAGAGAAATATATTTAAGATGATGGGCGCTAGTATAACTAGTGCCATGGGAACAAATGCTCCCGCTAGTAACAATAGGCCTGAGAGAATTTCGCAAACTTTTAAAAACGGAAAGAAGTAGCCAGAACCTGCGAGACCGCCCATGAATTTTCCCGCTTCTTCTGGCAGAGGAGGCATGGAAATAAAGTTAAAGAATCCGTTAAGACCAAATACAAAGAAAATAGTTCCAAGTAGCAGTCGTGCTACAAGTGGTGCATATTTCATAATGACTCCTAGATTAAAAATTATTTCTCCTATGATAACTCTTTATTAAAAGGCAATGGTTTTGAAATCTTCACAATTTCCTTCATATTGCATGGAAGTTTTCTAATTAGAAGATTTTACTTACAGACTCTTAAGAAATATTTATCTCATATTTCTTAGTTATAATTTCCCCATGAATAAGGAAAAGAAATCTAATCTTAAGGACTATGCAGATGTGAGGGAGCGCAGTGATTCTACTGTGAATCTCGTACGCACTCTTTGCGCGGAACATGTGAAAATTTATATCTATGATGTAACTAAAGACTCAGAGTGGGAAGATGACTCTTACGCTGAAGAGTCACAATATCCTCTAGGTGATTTCGAATAATTTATTTAATGTAGTGAATATTCTCTATATGAGAAAGTACTCCTGGGTGATTGATCACTTTCACTAGGGGAGCTCCTGTTAAGTTCAAGAGACCACCATTGGAAAAGTAAGTCCAGTTAAGAGCAAATTCAAACTTCTGTTCATAGACTTGTCCACCTGCTTCAATTTCTAATTCAAACTTGTAAACAGCATCGTTCTTGAGTCTAGATTGATTGGGGATAATCTCTTGGAGTTTAACGCTTAGTCTTTGGCACTTTCCTACAACTAAATCTGCACCGTTTGCACAAAGAGAAAATAGATTGAGTAATTCCATACGCATTTTTGCTCTAAAATTCTTTGCCTGTAATAACACATCAATGGGAGTAATGAGAATGCTGGTGAGTTCTTCAGAGCTGGCCGCTACGCAATCTTTAGCAAGATCTCCTAGACCTGTTCCCGTATAAATAGGATCTGTGGGGACAGTTGTGACTTCTAAATAGAGAGTGTCGGTATTTACTTGAGCTATGATTTTCTCTGTCACTTCAATATTTTGATAAGAGAATTTACAGATATCACCTTCGTTTTTCGATAGGAGAAAAGTTACTGTTTTACTCGTTCTTAGAGTGAGGTTGCTTTTAAGCTCTTCACCTAGCATGGGTAGTTTTAAATTTTCAAGTTTCACTTCTGCATGTAAATTTGTTTTTAGAACTTTAAAATCAGCTGCTGTTAAACCATCAATAAAACCTTTTGGATTAGTGCCACCACTTCCAGTTCTTCGGCCACTTCCGTCTCCACACGAAAAAAGTAATAGGGAAAGAGAAAGGATAATGATTTTCTTAAGCTGTAAATTATTCATGATTATAGGGTTCCCTAAAAGGTAAAATTCACAAAAAGTTTTGGGTCTTCAAGTCGAAATCTTATCTATGAATAAAGGTTTTCACAAGGCATTTGATCAGATTGACACAACTAAGGGCCAAGCGTATTTTCCACCCAAATTAACCATTCTTACTGGAGTAAAGTATGAAATCACTTACCGTTTTTCTTTTAGTGTCACTATCCATCTCTTCTAACGCTTCTTTTGTCAGCTGTTTTGATCAAGTTGAAAAAGATTATTACGAAAATGCGCGTAACGCTCGTTACACACAATTAAAGTCTGATTATGATTTCATTGCTACTGGCGAAGTTGTTGAATTTGGACGTAATGTAAGTTTTGGTCCTTATGAAGCTGATAAATTAGCTTTTCATGCCACAGGAAGTATCCACAGTGGTTGGTTTCACAAAGTTGTTATTGTAGACAGAATAACTTGTGAGATTAATGAAATCCAAATGGTAGAATCTGAATAGTAATACTAAGGCCACTTGTTGGTGGCCTTTTTTCACTTAAGCCATCCTAATTTCTAATAGTTACCCCTTAAATTCAAGAGTAAATGTTACGCAATGCGTTATCCTTCTTCCTAATCTATGCTATAAATCAGCTAATAACATTTAAGGAGATTCCATGAAACAATTCGCCATTGTGCTTATCGCACTTCTAAGTCTAAGTTCTAAGGCTTCTGTTGAAATCAACTGTAAGGCCCAGTCCATTATGTCAGGCTCAGAACTGACAGTAAATATCACTCCAAAGGGTGATGAATTACTCTTAACTGTAATCGGTGGAGAGACTCCTGTGGCTGAATATATAAATGCCATTGTTGAAGAAGATATGAGCAATATTAAAACTCTTCTTGCCTGTGGTGAGTTGGATGAATATGAGCAAGAGATGTGTGCTTATAAGTACGCCACAGATAATGGTGTTCTTGAAACGAGAGTTTTCTTAGATGTGCAAATGATGCAAGTTTATGAAAGTGAAGGAATGGGGACTTTCTCCATTGATAAAGAGAAAATTGCTAGTGCAGTGAGATATAATATCGGTGAGGCCTCTAAATTTGGTCAGGGCGGAGTGACTGTCTTCTTTGATAAAGAAGGAAGAGTCATTGGAAAGCTTCTAAACATGTTAGAAGTGATGGATTGTAAATAAGTTTCAACTGCTTAGGGGGCAACCTCTAAGCTTATTCAATAAATTTGCTGAAATAGCGAATCTTACCTTATAATACTCCTAGTGAAGAAAATTAAGAAAACAAACTACCAAGAATCTAAGACCTTTTGTATCATTCCGTGGATATCCATGGAGATTCAACACGACGGAAATATCTTTCCCTGTGGCCGTGGTCAATTCAATACACCCCTTGGAAATAGTAAAATCCAAACACCTGAAGATGTTTGGAATTCCAAAGGCCTTAAGGAATTGCGCTTAGGAATGCTTGCGGGAAAGAAATCAGACTACTGTTCTGATTGCTACCGTATTGAGAGCTGCAACGGTGTGAGTCCTAGGAAGCAACATTTAAAATCTCATCAGAGTGAGCTAGCGCTAGTTGATGAAACTTTTGAGGATGGCTCTCTAGAAGTTTTCTCCCTAAAACATCTTGGTCTGCGCTTTTCTAATACTTGTAATATTAAATGTAATTACTGTGATCATAACTTTTCTACTTCTTGGTTTAAGGATCAAAGAGCGTTAGGAATTGATCCCAAGCTCTTAGTTCATCATCAACCCTTTGAAACCAAAGATGGTCTCATTGATTTTATCACGCGCAATCTTGCGGGACTTGAAAGTGTTTACATCGCAGGAGGGGAGCCTTTACTAGAGAAAGCTCACCTAGATTTTCTAGACCTTCTGATTAAAGAAGATAGATGTGATATCCAAATTACCTACAATACTAATCTCACTAAAATAACTTCTTTTGGAGCTTCTCTGTGTGAGCGCTGGAAGCACTTTGATCAGATTGTAATCGATGCCAGTATTGATTCCCATGGAGAGAGAAACGACTACATTAGATACGGCTCTAAGTTTAAAGATTTAGAAAATAATCTAAGAGAGCTCTCCAAGTATTCTAATATCCAAACTAGAATCTACTGTACGGTTTCCAAGTTTAATATTCTCACACTAGGAGAGTCGATTCTCTACTGGTTAGAGAATAAACTCATTAAAGAGAATTGCATTATCTTCAATGTTTTAGAATCTCCTAGAATGTATAATATTCAAACCCTCTCTAGTTCGCAGAAACTGCAAGTGAGCGAGAACTTTAAGGCCCTATCCAAACATCTCTTTCAGCACTATGAAATGGGGGGCGCCCTACAATTGAGCGCCAAATTAAAAGAGCTTTTAACCTTTCTGGGTGTGGCCGACTTATCTCACCTAGAAGAAGAGTTCGTTAAAAGGTGTACTACCTTGGATTCACTACGTGGATGTGACTGGGTTAGTGTCTTTCCTGAACTAAATTCAATAGCTCTTGATTAAGCGTCAAAAATCTGGGAAAACAGCCTATAATTTAAACCAAGAGTGAATATGTCTGATTTAGAAGTAAGAATCGTATCCCTAGAAGAGAAGTTTTCCCATCAAGATGAGCTTGTCTTTGAACTCAATAAAATTGTAGCTAATCAACAAGAAGTCATAGTGGAGCTTATTAAAGAAGTGAGATCTCTTGGACAGTTGAGCAATCAAGATGGATCTTCCATGTCTGGCCTTAAAGACGACGTTCCTCCGCACTACTAAATTAAAGATTTCATTGGCAGTGCTACAAAGTTGGTGGCACTAAATATTTGCACAGCTCTGCTAATTCACTAATAACTCATCTCTCTATTTTCCCTTTTTACTCAAATTGATTTCATTTCTCAAATATGTAAACTCATTCTGGGTAGGACATGGAGTTAATTATGAAAATGATTTTCAGCTCAATTCTCTTCGTCTGTTCATTAACAACTCTAAGCTTTGAATGTTCAAATGTCTTAGAGGCCACTATTAAGAGAAAACTCTCAAGCGAGCAAACTCTTGTGCAGGTTCTCTTTAAGAAAATTCTTGCCCCGAGTGAGAAGTATCAAGATCACTGGGGCATGAGAAAAGTGGTCATTAACCGCGAAAAATTTCCCGTTTACTATTTTAGATCAGTTGTTGAGTTACGCTTAAAGTGTGAAAAATCTCAGTGTTCTCCGCAATTTTTTCACAACGCCTACCTTCTATCGCCCAATACCTGTCGAATATTGAAGAAAGCGCTGCTTTTTGTGCACTAAGTTGTTAAAAGCTGATTTATTTTGATTAGTTAAGCTTTGCACTTGGTGTTTTCACTTCTATAATTTCTTATAATATCTATCATTTTAACTAATATTAAATATTACAGGAGTGCATGGGCATGAACAGAAATTTGGCCTTAGAATTTGTAAGAGTAACTGAAATGGCAGCGATAGCTTCTGCTCGTCTCATGGGACGTGGGGATGAAAAAGCAGCTGACCAAGCAGCAGTAGACGCAATGAGAACAATGCTTGATTCCGTAGAATGTAAAGCGACAGTTGTTATTGGTGAAGGTGAGAGAGATGAAGCTCCTATGCTTTACATCGGTGAGAAAGTTGGATCTGGAAACGGACCTGAACTAGAAATCGCTCTTGATCCACTTGAGGGAACTACAGTTTGTGCCCACGGTGGTTACAACTCGATTTCCGTTATGGCGATTGCTGAAAAAGGAAAACTACTTCACGCTCCTGATACTTACATGAAGAAGATTGCTGTAGGTAGAATTGGAAAAGGAATTATCGACATTAATGAAAGTGCTACTGAGAATCTTAAGAGATTAGCAGAAGCTAAGAAATGTCGCCTGCAAGATTTAACTGTTGCGGTTTTAGATAGAGAACGTCATACCGATCTTATTGAAGAAATCAGATCTATTGGTGCGAGAATTCAACTCATCGGTGACGGTGATGTTTCAGCGGCGATTGCTTGTTGTGAGCCTGACGCTGGAATTGATATGTTACTTGGAACTGGTGGAGCGCCTGAGGGTGTTATTGCTGCTGCAGCTCTAAGATGTATGGGTGGAGACTTTCAAGGAATTCTTCAACCAAGAAATGAAGAAGAAATTGTAAGAGCTAAGGCCATGGGCGTAGATGACATTACAAAAGTATTTACTATAGAAGAACTGGCAAGTGGGCACGTAATGTTCTGTGCAACTGGTGTGACTTCTGGAAACTTCCTAGATGGTGTACAATTTACTCCTTGGGGTGCAAAGACTCACAGTATCGTTATGAGAAGTAAGTCGGGAACAGTGAGAAAAATTACTGCTGAACACCACTTTGATACAAAACCACGCTATTAATAAAGGATGATCAATGGCCAGTGTAAGTAAAACAGAAATTTTTGATGTAGAGATTGAGAAAATTTATAGTGTTATTGAAAACTATGAATCTTATCCTGATTTTGTTGAAGGTGTGAGCTCTATTAATGTTCTTGAACAAGACGATAATGGTGCACGTGTTGAATACGGATTGAACTTCATTAAGAAATTTAAGTATATACTGGCCCTGACTCACAATAAACCAACATCTGTGAGCTGGGAGTTTGAAAAAGGTGATCTCTTTAAAAAGAACACTGGCTCTTGGCAATTAAAAGATCTTGGTGATGGAACAACTGAAGTGACTTACTCACTTGATATTGAAGTGAAAGGTTTTGTTCCAAAGAAAATTATTACTAAGTTAACGGATACGTCTCTACCTTCAATGATGAAGTCGTACCGTGAACGTGCTAAGAACTTATAGGAGAAGATATGACTTCAAAGAAAGATAAAGATTCTCCTTTAAGTGAAGTGATTAAGAAAGTTGTCTCAATTGGTGTTGGTGCAGCTTTCATGACTGAAGATACAGTTAAGAATTTACTCCACGATCTACCGCTACCAAAAGATATTGTTAATGGTCTCATTAATAATGCTAAGTCAGCTAAGGAAGACTTTTCAAACTCTGTAAGAGAAGAGATTAGGCAGCACCTTAGTAAGGTAGATCCTAAGCGACTCATAGAAGATGTTATTGAAGATTATGACATTGAAGTGAGTGCTAAAATTTCTTTTAAGAAGAAAAATAAATCAGAGAATGAATAGAAGAGATCTTTTAAATTTTCGTTTTAAAAACTTAAAGAAGAAGATTGTTCAAATCAATTCTCCCCATAAGAAGAGTGACCTCACTGTCGTTGCGGTCACTAAATATTCTCCCATTGAAGATATCGAAATTTCCTATGACATAGGTCATAGGCACTTTGGTGAGAACCGCGTGCTTGATCTGCAAGAAAAAGCAGAACATATGCTGGATTTAGGGTTTGATGATATCTCTTGGCATTTCATTGGGAATCTTCAATCTAAGAAAGTGAACCGCTTACTCAAAATTCCTGGTCTTGGTTTTATTCACTCCATTGATTCATTGTCTCTGCTTGAAACGATTTTAAAAAAGTCGGACCAATTTCGCGGCGAGAGGTTGGGATTATTCTTACAGGTGAACACATCAGATGAAGCAGAGAAACAAGGTTTTGACTCCTACGATAAACTAGCTGGTGCTGTTAATCTCTTCTTAGAAGCAACTGATTCAAAGTTCTATTTCGCGGGTCTAATGACTATGGGAAAATTAAGAACTGATAACTTTGAAAAAGATGCACGCCACTGTTTTCAGAAATTAAAAGAACATCGCTCACACTTGTCTGATGACTTTGGGCTTAATAAACTCGCCCTTTCCATGGGAATGAGTAGTGACTTTGAAATTGCCATCGATGAAAGTACAGATTTCATTCGTGTGGGCTCTTCTCTCTACGCAGAAGAGTAAATCCAATTAATCTAATTTCTCCATGCTCACCATCTAATTTTTAACAAAATACTGAGTAAGTTACTGTAATTAAATGATTTTTTGCTCTATAATAATGATCTAATCACATTTATAAGTTTGACTTCTAACGTCATAATTGGATAAATCATACTTGTAAAACTAATAAGAAAACCGATTTACCCATACCTACATATAGGAGTAGAGAGATGACACAAGAAACTAAGAGAGAAGTACCAAGGTTAAGCCTACTAAGTTACATCAATGGTTCTAGTGCTGATCAAGCTACTTTTGTAAGTGAGTTGATGAAGGGTTTAAAAGAATACGGGTTTATCATTTTAAAAGATCACACTGTTGATCAAGGTAAAGTTGATAAGGCCTATGAGTACTTAAGTGAGTTCTATGCACTTCCTACTGATGTTAAAGTTAAATATAGCGGTGACAATGGTGGGCAACGAGGTTACACGCCTTTTAAAGTTGAACACGCCAAGAATAACGACAATCCAGATTTAAAAGAATTCTGGCATGTGGGAAGAGATTTAAGTGCCACTTCTCAGTACAAGGGAATCTACCCTGATAATGTTTGGCCTAGTGAAATCCCAGAGTTTGAGCAAACTTTTAAAGAGCTCTATAGTTCAATGGATACCTCTGCCAATATCCTTTTAGAAGCAATTGGTCGTGGCCTTGATGTTCCACAAGACTTCTTCCAAGGAATGATTGACGATGGAAACTCAATTCTAAGAGCGATTCATTATCCACCAACTAAAGGTGAAGATACCATGAATTCTATAAGAGCTGCTGCTCACGAAGATATTAACCTTATTACAATGTTAGTAGGGGCCACTGAGAGTGGTTTAGAGTTACTAGATAAAGATGGAACTTGGTTACCAGTTGTTTCTTCTCCTGGAGAAATCGTTGTTGATACGGGAGATATGATGAGTCGTCTAACTAACGAAATTCTTCCGGCAACTACTCATAGAGTTGTTAATCCTACGAATGATGGTTCAAGAAGATTCTCCATGCCTTACTTTGTTCATCCTCATTCAAATGCTTCACTTGCTTGTTTAGAGAGTTGTGTAGGGGAGAAGAAGTTACATGAAGATATTACTGCAGGTGATTTTCTAACTCAGAGATTAAAAGAGATTGGTCTTTACTAAGTAATTCAATTTTAAATTATTATAAAAAAAGAACCTCCGTAATGGAGGTTTTTTTTGGCGTTTTTAAATTTCTATAACGATAACATCTTCAGATTCTTCTGCTGGAGCTTTTGAAATGACTCCAATTCCTTCTGGATGATTCTTAATATATTCTATTATCAAATCATCCTTCGCTAATTGTTTCGGGGGATGGGCCCTACCTGAAAATAATCTTCTTCTCCAGTAAGAAAGAAATTGATTGGCGTCCATGTCGATAACTTCTTCCAAGAAAAATCTAAAAGACTTATTGTTCACAGGTAGATGAACGGGGAGAATTCTCTTTCCTGATTCCCAGTAGAGTTTATTTCCAAGAAAGATACTCTTCACAACTTCTTTATTCACACTTTCAGTATTTAAATTCTTTGAACTTAAAACAAAGAACTCTGCCCCAAGTGAGGAGAGAGAGAAAGCTAAAGAGAATACGAGAAACATTATTTTCATAATTTGATCTTAATTTGGAAGTTGATATTGAATAATATAATTTTATAGGTAAAATCAAATTATACAACATAAAATTATTGGAAATAAACTAATGAAATTCTTAAGCGCTGCCTTTATCTTGTTCTATTCTCTTAACTGTCTTTCTTACTCAGGTATGGATGAGATTTCAATCCACGGCTTTGCTCAATTTGGCTATGCTAGAAGTGATTCTAGTACATTGTTTGTAGACAATATAAAGAGCCAAAATAATTTTGTAGATAATTCAAAAGTAGGTATTAGTTTTCAAAGACAATTCACCCAGCAGTGGGACGTGCTCTTTCAATTTCTTTCGGAACCTGAAGAGGGTGAGATGAAATTAAAAGTTGATTTGGCCCAGGCCACTTGGCGCCCTAACTCTTCAGTTGCTGTAAAAGTAGGAAGAGTGAGACTGCCTATTTGGATGATTTCAGATTACTTTGATGTGGGAGTGCTCTATCCGTGGGTGAGACCTCCGTCTGAAGTTTATGACACGCAACCAGGAACCTCAATTTACGGAGGAGATATTGGTTATTCTTTTGCTATGGGTAGCACCGCCTTTGATTTAAACGTCTACGGTGGGGGAGCAAAGTTTGTGGCCAAGGGAAATACCGAAGTTATTGGTGATATTAATAATATTCTGGGAGTTAGTTTAAGTGGGAGATATAAGTTTCTCACTGTGCGTGGTTCCTACGCGCAAGGATCTTTCACATCTACTATTACTAGTGACGCCACTGATTCTCTTGGGACAAAAATTCCTAACGTAGGTACAGTGGAAACAAAAGTGCGCACAGATTTTAACCTAGGAAATGCTAAATTCATCTCTCTTGGTTTTAAATCTGAATGGCGAAATACACTTCTAATGGGAGAGTATGCTAGTGAGAGTTCCGATAGTGAACTCTTGCGTGATCTCGATGCCTACTATTTGACAGCGGGTTACTACTTCTTCGATAAAAAATATTTACTGCATCTCACTCATTCTGAAATCACCAAGCGTGATTCTACTCAGACAATCTTAACTGGAACTCAAGAAAGCCTCATCGTTGGGGCTAATCATGCGGTTAATGATTTCATCGTGTTAAAACTAGAGTGGCAGAGAATTAAGCCAGACGGGGTTGGAACTTTCCAAGTTGACCCAGGAACTAGACCTGTTAAGGTTTGGGGTGGCTCTATTAGTATGGCCTTCTAGTTCCATAGACTTATCTATTTCTTTAGACTTCTTTGATAATTCCCATCAACTATTATTCTATTATTCCGATATAGTAGACTATGATGGGTTTCTCTATGAAGGACACTTTATTTCCCAGGAAGACATCGGTTTTCGCAATTGCGCTGACGCTCTTTTACTTAGCGGGAAATTTGACATTATTCTATAAGCTTTCAGAGCAATTTGAGATTGTTTATAGACACCACTTTCCCATTCACGAGATGAATGCCATCAATATTCGTCTTGGACAATCTCTTTCAAGTATCACTAAGAATTTAGTTTTTGAATATAACGAAGAAGATTTTCTAGAGTATAGACTGGAGCGAGATTCTCTTTCCTTTAATATTTCTAGCTATAAGCAATTATTAAAAGAATCTAAGAAAGATTACCTATTAACAAATGACTTTGGTCGTGAAAAATTGGGTGAGTTTGAAGTGCGAGTGATTGCACTGGCAAAACTTGGTAAGACCAAAGAAGCTAGGTCATTATTTAAGAGTAAAGAGTATGAGAATTTAAAGAATAATTACTTCTACTCAAGCCAATCCATTGCAGAACATCTCTCTACAGAGAGAGATTCATTTTTAAAAAATAAAGTTAATCTATTCAATTTTGGAGTCATCCTTTCCATGGGGTTCTTTACTCTTTTGGCCTTTATTTGGTTACGAGTCATCTTTGCCTATAAGACGAACACTGAAGTTAAACGCAAGGCCTTAGCTGATCTAGAACTTGAGAGGGCCAAGTCTTCACACAATGCAAAGATGGCCTCGCTAGGAGAGATGGCGGCGGGTCTCGCTCATGAAATCAATAACCCTCTAACTATCATCAATGGTTATGCCTCACAGCTAGGTCGCATGGTGGATAGAGGAAAGTTAGATAGTGAGAAACTCACTCATATCTCTACCAAGTTAAGTTTTACTTGTAAGCGAATTGCGACAATTATCAAGGGACTTAAAACATTTTCTAGAGACTCCGAAGGTGAGGATGTTTCTGATGTGACAGTTATAGATGTGATTGAAGACACTTTGAGTTTCTGCCAAGAAAAGTTTAAAAATCATGGAATTAATTTTGAAATTAACCACCTACCACATGATATTTATATTTCAGTTAGACCTGTTGAAATTTCGCAAGTGATTTTAAATCTCTTAAACAACGCCTTTGATGCAGTTGAAGAATTGGATATGGAAGATAAGTGGTTAAAGATTGAAATTGAAGACTTAGATCACTTGGTGAAAATTTCCATTATTGATTGCGGTCCTGGTATCTCTGAGGAATTGGCACATAAAATTCTAGAGCCCTTTTTTACGACCAAAGAAATTGGTAAGGGGACGGGTTTAGGACTTAGTATTTCTAAGAATATTATTGAAAAGCATGAAGGTTTATTTTCGATTGATATAAAGTCGCCCAATACCAAGTTTGATATTATTCTTCCAAAAACAGATACACCAGTAGTCAAAAATGAAGAAGCTGCTTAGAAAATATTCTGAAAATTATCTAGAAACGAATCCCCATAGAAACTTTTGAATTTACCATACTAGTGGACTGCTCTTCACCTTCTGTGAAGGTTTCTTTAGCTACCACACTTTCAATCTGTAACTCAACGAGAAGAGCAAAAGAAGAGCCCCTAGGAGATGTTTCATAACCAAAGCGGAAGTAGGGTAAGATTGTGGCGTTACCAGTCTTTGTACTCTCTCCAACAGTGGTTGAAGATTGTCCAATTCCACCACCTATGGCGGCGTAGAGATGGCTGCGTGAGTCTTTTAATTGATTGAAGTGATAAGTCACATCAGCAATGAGAAAAGTTCTCGTAGAGGGAATCGTTCTCTCTGGGTTCACACCTCTGGCAGAATCTTTGTCGTAGCGAATTCCTCCGCCAAACTCTAAGTGACGATTCACTCGCGTAGAGTAAGTTCCTTCAATATGTAACCCTGATCTTGATTCAAGAGATTCCGCTTGAACTTCTGAAGTTGACTGAGTAATGGCAAATCCCCATGCGGCCCTTGCTGTTAGGTAACTTCTAGTGATATCTCTTAAGAAGTTTTCTTCTTTTTGCACTTCTACTTCTTTTAGTTTTGTGAGAATCACTTCGTTCCATACTCTCTCTAAAGAAGAGGTGTATGAGACCACTTCATCTCTAACAAAGGGAACATTGGCCTCTTTATCAATAACAACCCATAGAGAGTAGTGACGAGTCACTTCCTTGGCCCTAGCGGTGAAGGAGATATCTGTCGTGGAGAAGAGGGAGAGTTGTCCTTTGGACACTCCAGCGTCGCGACCTTTTCTGATGACAAATGTCTTCTTAGTATTTGAAACCGATTGCACGATGACGAGATTTTCAGAAGCTAAGAGCTTAAAAAAAGGAGTGAAGATGAAGAAGAGAATAATTAATTTTTTCATTAAATCCATTTTAAGTGCTGCTTGCTAATTACTCAAATAGGTAAGAGGTACCGTCGTGTAATTAAGTTGAGCAAAACACTTTTGTTTTGATAGTTGATAAAATGCCCAGAAATTGAGTCGCTTTAGTAAAAAAATGCCTCTCTAAAAAGGCCTTCAAAAGTACCTAAGTAACTGTTGTTAAAGCCTTTATATACCATTTATTTCTCTTGATATTAAATTCATTCAAAATTAGAGAAACTTAATCTTTTACTTAAAGGTTGTCCTCTAAGTTTTCGATAAGTTAGGTAGAGTATTGGGAAATTATGACGAAAAAATTGACAAAAATTCTATTCACACTTATTGCGGGACTAGTTTTAGTTTCCTGTGTTGGTGAGAAAAAGGGAAAGACTCCAAAATGTGGAGTCGGTGAAGAGTTCAATAAAGTTTCTCAAAAATGTTTCAACGTACAACAAGCTCCAACTTCAACACTCGAATCAATGGAAGTGTATGAGGATTCAGGTGCTACATCTTTTCTTTTAAAATATACAGATGTAAATAATGATCAAGCGATTGATTGTCAGGTTTTTGATACTGAGTTAAATATCGAAATGAGATCTCCTCTATATTCTACTGCGCAAACTGAAGCACAGGCGATTATTACTCAGGGAACTCAGTGTGTAACGAGTATAAGTACAGCGACTCATCCTACGGAGAGAACAAATGCTGCAAATTTCTTAGCTATAGCGCAATTAGCTTTTGAAGGAATTCTATCGACTGATACAACAGTTGGTATGACATCAGCTTTAAGTGGATTTAGTTCAGCGATTAGTAACCTCGCTACTTACTGTAGTGGTTTAACGGGAGTTCCCCTAGGCCAGTACTACGGTGGAGTGACAGCTGCTTTAAATACAAATATCGGAATGACAGCTTCTTGGATTAATAAGAGATGTTCTTGTGCGGCTGGTTTTTGTCATACGGAATTAGTTCCTGGCAAGAATGTAACTGGATCTTTTGGAGTTTCTTATAATATTACAGAAGGTGTGGATGGGACGAGTGTAACGAAGCCTGTGTCTGTACAAGTTCTTGCTATTAATGATTTACCAGTGGCGGTTGATAGTCACTCAGCAGGTCTTGAAGCTACAACAGCTTTTTCTCCTTTAATGACTTTCACAATTCCTTTTGGACAAGATATTGAAACTAGTCCTCTAGCTCTTAGTTATAAAATTGCCACAGGACCTGTTAATGGTCTGATCCTTGGTTGTTCGCTAGATGCGGGACTTCCAAATTATTCAACAGGAAGAAGTTGTGTCTATCTTCCAGCTTCAAGTGATGCGGGAGTTGTGAGTCCATTAGTTAATAAGCTTGCGACTCTATCAGTTCTTGGAGACAACGCTGCTGATGGTATTTTATATACTGCTAGATCTGGTGGTGTGAGTGGACACGGAATTTCTGTGATTTACTCGGTTCATAGTTTATTAAATTCTGCTAATAATGTAGAGGTGAGTGTCACCGGAAAAAATATTGTAGTTGGAATCGAAAGTGGAACTACTACTGTTAAAGCGATTGTTGATGCTATCAATACTGATCTCTTCGCTTCGGCCATTATCACGGCAACTTCTACAAATGTTGTAACTGAAAATACAAATACTCAAACAATACTAGGTTCTGCTCAAAACTTTGCAGGAAGTAATACTCCCTTTGATTCATTCACATATACTGTGAGTGATGGAACAGGAGTGAGTGTCACTGAAGGTCGCATCACCTTAGATGTGGAGCTGCAAGACGATCCGCCTGTTGCGGGAACTCTTGTGGGGATTACTTTTACGGAAGATCAAGATGAACTTATAACTCTTGTTTATACAGATGCTGAAAGTGATCTTGGGACTGCTTGTTCTATTACCCTTCCAGCAATAACTAATCTTATTGTAAAGACAGCTTGTTCATGTACTGTTGGTGGTCTTTGTACCGCGACTATTAGGCCTAAACAAGATTTTAAAGATACTGTAGGAGTCACTCCATTTTATTGGACAGTGACTGCTGGAGGATTAACTTCTAGTCTTGCAACGGAAACTCATACAGTAGCGTCGGTTAATGATGCTCCTTTTGCAAAACATCTCTCAGCAACAATGACTGAGTCTGCAACGGCAACAGCTGCTCCTTTCTCTTTCGCTTTCCATGACGGTGTATTACCTCCTGGTGTAGATATTGAAGGTAGTGTTCTAAAATATGAACTTGAAGGCTTGAATGGTGGAATGGGGACTGGAACTTTAACTGGTTGTGTTGATGGTCTTGGTGTGATCACTCCATCGAGTGCAGCAACTTGTGTCTTTACTCCTCAAGATGGAAATATCAATGGAGAGTCTACGACGAATGCGACATTTACAGTCGGTACTTATGCCAATCCAATAACTTTTACCGCTCTACATTTAGGAGAGGAACACAATAGCGTTGTTGTTAACATTGTTGATAATGGTGTTGCTCCGGCCAATATGGCCCTTGTAGAAGTGAGTAGTACATCTACTTTTGTGACCACTGTAACTGTAGAGGTAAATTTCACTACAACCACTACTGATGACGTAAGAACAGCAATTTTAACTCATCCGTATGCAAAGGAATTAATTACTATTCCAGCAGTAGTTCCTGCAGTAATTGGTGCAACAAGTACAGCACCTCTAGCAACGGCAGAAGCAAATGGACATAGAATTAACTATAAGGTCACTGATGTCGACGGTGCGATAGGTTATGGAGTTTTTCATATTAGTATTAAGATCGAAGATGATACTCCAATAGCTTGTCCTTATTCACCATTTACTGAAGCGAAAGAATGTGGGCTCGCTGGTTGTATTGGAACTGTAACTCCAACGGCTGCAAACATAACTCCAAAGACTGTAGGTATTATTTACTACGATCAAAATTCAGCGGTTTGTTATACAAGTTCTGGCATTTCTTCTAGTGCTGATTGGACTATTGTTACAAACTTCTCAACAATTATTACTAAGAAAGTAGTGAGCCAAAATGGTTCTGTTGAAATCAAAAATATTAGACTTGATGAAGGTGGTGCGGATGCTACAGAAGATGCTCAGCAAATGAGGATCATTGATGTGGTAGTCTCCGATGATATTCTCCTTCCTAGAAAGGCAGCAAATATTGAATTTTTCTATAATGGTTCAGCGGTCTCATTAACTCCTGCAATTCCAGCAGTGGGTGTTGCTATGGTTACAGCACCTGGAGCTATTGATGCAGGAGCAAGTGCAGACTTACAAAATTTTTCTATAAAAATTACTCCGTCTGATCTTATTATTGGTTCTGGAACGGTGACAGTTACTATTGGAGATGGGGGCAAACAAATTGATCTCATTATCCCCATTGAAGTGACTGATAGTGCAGTTATCCATAATGGTTGGACCAAGATTATGGCCCAGGGACCAAAAGTTGATAAGTACGGTATTGTACAGGATCAAAACTTTGTTTGTAACTATAGTGAAACCAAGTGTAATACTGGTGACTCTTGTACCGGTTCAGCCACTCCTGTAACTGGTGTCTTTGACGCTGATGAATTGAATGCTATTTTCTATGATAGTACCAATCAGAAGTGTTATAGAGCGACTACTGCTGGAGCGGGAACTACGGTTTGGGAAGCATTTAATACTTATTGTAATGTGACGGCGAGTTTCTATGATACGGCCGCTTGTCCAGCGGGTGCTAGTTGTATTTCTGCTACTGGTCTTACTCCCGGAAATGTAGCCTCTGTTTTAAATACTTCAATTCTTGATTACATTAGTGATACTAATTATAAATGTTATAGATCGTCTGGAAGAGATAGTATCTCTTGGCAAGAATACGATGCCACAGGTTCTGTGACTATGAGCTGGGCACCAATGGTAATTACTGGAAGTGGTTCTTTAAGTGGATTTAATATCTTTAGAAGAATGGCCGGTGAAGATTTTGATTACACCGATCCAATCAATAAGATTTTACTAACTTCTATATCTACGACTTATATAGATAATTCTGATAATTCTAAATTTGGACCAATTCCTAATACTGTTTACTATTATGAAGTGGTTCCAGTTGTGGCCACAGGTTCTCCTGTTGCAAACATTCAAATTAGAACGGATCAATTTGAAAAGAGAGTGATTAGAGTCATTGTTCCTGGAAGGAATAAGACTTTTGTTTCACGTGATATTGTAAACACTACAATGTGTGACAAGATGGCGAACACCGCTCAAAACAGTGGTGTTAATTATGCTTTTAATGCTGGTCTTGGAACTTATACTTGTAACTACGAGGGACCAGGAGATACGGGTTCTGTAGCAGGTGCAGGGATTTACGATTTTGGAAAAGACCTAATTGTTGATCGTTATGAAGCGGGTTGTCCTTATACAAAAGCTTCTGATCCAATTGAGGGTTGTTCTAATAATACGGGAAATATGGCAACTTCAGGAAGTTGTATTGGTACAATTGATCCAGTTGCTGGAACAAACGTTACGATTGGAACTGCTGCTAATCAAGTTTATTACAATAGAGCGAATGGAAAATGTTTTCAATATAATGGTGCTTGGACTGAAATGAATAGCTTACTTTGGAATGATGCAACTAATCTCGCAGCAGGTGTTTCTGTTGCAGGTTTAGCAGCTCTTACGAGTAATTATTCTTATTCAGCACTTCCTCCTGTGACAAATGTAAGTCAATCGGATTCTAAAGTGTTTTGTGATGGAACTTCTACGGCTACAACTTTAGGGCTTTGTGATGGAGCAACAAATGCTGCAGTACCAGCAGTTGGAGCAACAGGAACATTCTATTATAACTCAACTAGTAAGAAGTGTTTTGTAAGTAATGGAGTAGCCTGGCTTGAAGGTTATTCAGGTCTTTCTGGAAGATTGCCTTCTCGAAAAGAACAAGTGGCCTATTCAGAATGGGACTTTACAACTATTACAAACTCTACGGCCAACACTCGAGAGGGTGGGCTTTCTATGAATTCAAATTCAAAATGTAACTCTGCTTCGGCGAATGGACTTGAAGCTTTCTATACTGATAGTGTGATTCCTAACGTGAGTAATGTTTATACTTTACCGGGGACATCTTCAAGTGGAATTCGTTCCATGATGACTGGGTCTTCTGAGACTGCTCTTTGTTCTTCTAAGTATGGAGTTCAGGATTCAATTGGAAATGTGACGGAGTGGACGAGTGATCGTATGTTCTGTGGTGCTTTTAGTTGTGGTGGGACATTGGCTGTGGATAATTTTGGTTTAGATTATATTGGACACGGTGACGATGACTTTGCCCCTGTTTCGAGTGCGAATGGAACATTTTTAAGATACATGTTTAATAGTGATACAGGTCCATGTTCAGAATCATTAGGAGAAGGAACTGGTTGTGATGGTTATTTGACGAGTTGGATATACGCCAATAAGCCTGACGATGCAAAAAAGTTTTTTATTCCAATGGGGCTACCTGCGGTTGAATCTTCTGCTCCAATATCTGTTGGTAATTATCTTTATAACTTTTTTGAGGCTATTGGGTCTTCTGCGGGAATTACTTCTACGCAATTACATAACGATACAATTATTGTTAATAATGAACAAATTGATGTCGTTGGAAATCCTGCCAATACCGATGGACTCGGTGGAATTACTACAGGCGGTAGTTACTTACACACTAACGGTGCGGGAACTTATCACTTAGAATTAGTTCCAAATTCTGATACTACTCAAAATACGCGAGTTGATATTGGATTTAGATGTGTGGCCCCTGCGGCGAATGCTGTTTTTATTGAATAATTCTTAAACGTCTTCAAAAAAAAATAAAAGCGCGATGGAAGTTTCTTAACTTTAAGACTTGATGCAAAACCGCTAGGGAGAGTCACTCCTACATGTAAGACTTTTATTTTTTATCTTTTCATTCATCTCTCAACTCATACTAAAATCAATCTCCTGCCTTTATCAGTTCAGCTATGAGACGCGCAAAAGTTTTTTTTGAATTCGTTCTACACTTCTTTAATAGCTCCTTGCTAGAGCGCTCTAGTGAGCTTTCATCTGAGTGCAAGTTGATCTTTTTTCTCACTATGCTATAAACTTTCTATGAATGAGACCCACCGAAAACTTTTAAAATTAGTCAGGCAAGAAAGAGAAATTCTCTGTGAAGTGTTAGCACACTTGCAAGTTATTCAAGATGAAAAAATCTTCTTAAAACTTGGATACTCCTCTCTTTTAAAATATTGTACGCAAGAACTTAAATACTCTGAGTCCGCCGCCTATAGAAGAATTAAAACCTTAAAACTCTGCAAAGAAGTTCCCAGTGTTAAAGATAAAATTAAAACTGGCGCCATCAATCTCACTAACGCCTCCGTGGCACAATCTCTCTTTGAAAGAGCGCGGTGCCGTAATGTCTCGCAAAAAGAAGTCATTTTAAAATCTATAGAAAATTCAACCACTGTCATTTCTGAAAATACAGTACGAGAAACTCTCTCGCTGCCTAAGAGAAAGTATCACCTAACTCTCATCACAGAAGAGAAGACCATAAACAAGTGGACTGAAGTTAAAAAGCGCATGGCGCACTTTGGACTGAATGAGGCGGAGTTGTTTGAAAAACTCTTGGATGAAAAGCTAAACGCCATGAAAGCTTGCAGTGCGAAACCGCTACGACGAAAAACTTCTAAAAATCAGCGCTATGTTTCGGCCAATGAGAGAGCACATGTTTTTAAAAGGGCCAAGCACTGCTGCGAATATAGAGACAAAGTGCAGAGAAAAACTTGTGGCAGTGTCTACGCCCTAGAGATCGATCACATTAGACCCATTGCCCTTGGAGGCAAGAGTGAGCTCTCTAATTTGCGATTACTGTGTCGAGCGCACAATCAGCGGGATGTGAGGTTGGAAAAAATCTAATTGCCGCGCCGCTCTTAAGGTTGAGAGAGTGATTCCCTCTTCCTTTCAACCCGGCATCCGTGTATGATTTCCCTAAATAAAATACCAAATACCACTGGAGGGTAACATGGGGATCTTTTTTAATAAAAATAAAGAAAAAAGACCTGTTGGAAAAGGTAAAGTCGTAAGTTTTCTAAACCAGAAAGGTGGTGTTGGAAAAACGACTATGGCCTTTAATACCGCTCACGCATTGGCCCAAGATGGATCGAGGGTTCTTTGCATTGATATGGATCCGCAGGCAAATTTAAGTTACCTCTTTGACATCGATGTTTCAGAGACCGGAGCACCTTCAATTTTTCAATTGCTAGTCAACTCAGTACGTGAACTGAAAGCTCTTCACAGACCAGCTCTTTGGACAGATGTTGTATGCAAAGTTGGAAACATTGATATCATTCCAGCAGGGCAAGAGCTCTCAGGGTTTGAACTTACAGTTTCTGCTATTTCAGCACCAAGACCACTACTTCTAAAGAAATTCATTGAAATCAACGCGCTTAAAACAGTCTACGATTACATCGTCATCGATGGGCCACCTACGCTTGGTCTCATCGTTGTAAATATTCTCTGCGCCTCTGACGGAGCTATGGTTCCCTTTAGACCGGATGAATTCTCTCATAAAGGACTTAAGCACTTCTACCAAGTGCTAGAAGATATTGATGACATGGGGATTGTTGAGATTCCAGAAATTCTCGCCCATGTGCCAAACCTTGTGGACAGTCGTAGAAAACAAGAGGGGACAGACCTCGAGAGAATATCCACGACTCTTGGAGAAGAGGCAACGATTGTTGATCCTTTCTTAAATAGGGCGCAACTGGTAAAATCTCAAGCGCAGAAGAAGTCTGTTTTTGATTACTCATCAAAAGAGTTCTTACCGCTGCAGTCAAAATTTTCAGAAATGGCGACTATTATAACTGATTGGTCAAAGGAGCATCGTAGTGAATGCTAAAGATAATACAAAGAAGAAAAATCCTCTCTATCATGTCTCTAGCGACGGAAAAGATGTGGAATCTGTTGATGGTGTTCTAGAACTTCTCATTAAGAAGTTAGGCCTTGATCCTGTCATTGCTATGCTTGAGGGTGTGCTTAACTTTCTCTCTGAGCAAGTTAAGTCCTACGCCATGTTCAGTGCCATTAAAGATCTCTATGATCAACTGCTAGAGAAGCTGATGAATCTCTACGCTAGAGTAAGACCACTTTTAGAATTTGTAAGTTAATTCAATAGACGAGACCTGCTTTTCATTGGCAGGTCTTTAATATTTCTTTTAGAAACTCTTCTTTAGATATTTTATAGATTTTAAATGTTCAATCACTTCAGGTCTCTTCTTTAGTCCTGAATAGATAATCCTATTATTTCCAGAACGATTCACTAACTTTTTAACCGCTTTGATGCTCTTCTTAGTCCAGATACTTTTAACAAGCTCTAATCTTTTCTTCCCGCAGGTTCTATTAGAACATAGTGTATATAGCTCTCTATTGAGATTCTTTAGTCCATGCATGGAGTTGTAATTAGGGGCCTCTTGTCCTTCAATTTCTAAACGAACAAGTGCGGCGTATTCATCGGTAATGACATCGATGAAAATATCAAAGAAGAGAAATTTCTCTTCAAGCGTGAGTAGAGGAGACATAATCTTCCACTGCTTAAGAGGAAATTTATAAGTTTCAAAGTCCTTTCTAGTCATTCCAAGAATTCTAGAGAGCTCAATTTTTAGTATTTCAGCTCTATCAATTTTTATTGGAGGATAAGGCACTAGAAACGAGCGGCTCATCCACTTATTAAGTTTTGAGGGGATACGCCCTTGCATTCCCATGCCTCTCTTATGGGGAAAGTTGGCTTCTTTAAAGAAGTTAATAGCAGCACCGGCACAGTTATTAGAAAAGAAAGTGTATCTTCCCATGTGCTCACTGATGACCCCTTTCACTTTTAAATTCTTTAGAGTCAGAGTGATCTTTTCTTTTTCAAAAACATTTAAATACTCAAGAGGTTTAATTTCGTCTTCAAAGGCCACGGCATTGAAACCTAATTTTTCCATGTCTTGGCCAAAGTTAACAAATAATTTAAATGGGACTTCCTTAAAATATTTAAGGGCTAGAGCTTTTGCACTTTCTTCATCATTTTCTGAAATATAGAGTGTCTTTTTACTCTTCTCTAAAAGCCACAGTTGTTGTCCAAAATTAATCTTGAAGCTATTTTCTTTTTTGAGTGCTTCAAGCTTTTTGAAACTTCTCTTATAGGCCTGTTTGTAGAGGGCCTCATTTCTTTGTTTGTCTGTAGTGAAGGGAGTGACTTCTTTTTCTACAATCCCAATAGAGTAGGTGAACTCTTTCTTTTGAATATCATCGTAGAAAGTAATATCAAAAGTTTCAAAATTATCTTTTCCAAAAAGCTCAATTCCTTTCTTCTTTGCTTTCTTAGTCGCTTTAACTAATGACTTATTATAAACAACTTCTTCACCTTCGAGAATTTCATCCCACCAAGTCATCAGTGTATTTATGAGATCTTCTCGCATCTTTTCTGATGAGGGAATTATATGTCGCTCTAGAGGTCTTTCATCTTGTTTAATATATTGTCTGATGAAGAGGCGCATAGTTTTGACTAGGGGATAGATGCTATATCTTCCAACTAGACCTGCAACATTAGAAGTCTCTGGTGCGTCCACGTCGGCCACAAAACTCACGGCAATATCATTTCCAGGATCTTGGTCATTATCCACAAAGTGAATCAGCGCGTGGCCAAATTTACTCTCAATACGTATATCAGATTTTGCTGCAATGATGAGCTCAAGGCCTATGATCTCGCCACGCTCTGCTCGCTTTGCAAGGCGCGCTATAAATTTCTTATTACGCTGGTACATTTCTCGGTGTGAGCTGGACCATTGAAGAAATTCAATTGAGTCGTCGCTAGCGGCAAAGAGGTTTAAGCTTAAAAATATAAGTGTCAGTGCGAGTGTTATTTTCATGTGAAATACATATTATATGTTGAATGGAATAGCGAATTTAGAAATTTAGTGTGTGGTTCTAACGTACTGTAATTAGATGATGATTGTAATAATTAGCGGGATCTCTTTCTAGTTTTCTTAATTTCAAATATCTCTGGTAGCTCTTCAAGCATTTGTTGGTCTTTTTTAAGGATCGCAGGCTTTCTTAACGCGCTGCTCGTAAGTGAAATAGAGTCACTACCTGTCTCAACTTGTTTAGCCACTTTGGTTTGCGCCGAATCCCAAGCATGGAGCTCAATATTTGCTGCTGAATTCTGAAGCATTTCCAGCTCTGATTGCAGACTAGCAAAGGCCACAAGGTTAACTAGGAATAGGAAAAATATAATAGATGTCTTGCCTAGCATTGATTCCTCATATAAAAACAAAATCTTATATTTATTATGACTAATTTCAGGAACTCTAGCAAGCCATGAATGAACAAGATTTACTCCTTAGTAAATACGATTTTGATCTCCCAAAGGAACTTATCGCCACAAGGCCAGTTGCCGGACGTCACCATTCAAAGCTGTTGGTCTACAAAGTTAAATCCAATGAAGTTATTCACGATGAATTTAGAAATATCTCTAACTATATTCCCAAGTCTTCTCTTTTAGTTGTTAATCAAAGTAAAGTTTTCCCCTGCCGCCTCATGGGGACTAAGTCCACTGGTGGCAAGTGCGAAATCTTTATTTTAGACATTGAAAAAAATGCAGAAGGATTAAGAGAAGTCTTAATTAAGACAACTTCTAAGAAACGCCTTGAACAAGAGTTCTTCTTTGAAGATGGGCTAGTGGCAAAACTTAAGAAAATAGAAGAAGGTCAGTTCTTTGTAGAATTTAACCTAGATGATCTTGGGAGCTACCTAGAGAGTCATGGAAAAATTCCTATTCCCCCTTATATTAGAAATGGGCAAAGTGACGAGCAAGATAAATCAGATTATCAAACTGTCTTCGCCAAAGATACGGGAAGTGTAGCCGCTCCTACTGCTGGACTACATTTTACTGAAGACGTTTTCGCAGATCTTAGAGCAAAAGAAATAGAACGAGCAGAAGTGACTCTACACGTAGGACTTGGAACTTTTGCTCCAGTGAAAACAGACAATTTAAAAGATCACAACATGCACACAGAGAGATACTTTGTAGATGTTGAAAATCTTAAAAAATTAAAATCACACAAGAGCATTTTTGCTGTGGGAACAACTAGCCTTAGAGTGCTTGAGAGTTGTCATGACGGAAGTGACTTTGTGATTGAACCAAACGTTATAAAAGAGACCAATATATTCTTACACCCTGGAGTTGAAGTGAAATCAATTTCAGGTTTACTGACAAATTTTCATCTCCCAAAGTCGACGTTACTCATGCTTGTGAGTTCGCTGATAGGAAGAGAGAAAACACTAGAGCTCTACAAAACCGCCATTGAAAATGAGTACCGCTTCTTTTCATACGGGGATGCCATGCTCATCTTGAGGGACCAATGACTTCAATTTATACTAACGTTGCCTACGATGGTAAGGCGCGAGCAGGTGTTATAAAAACTGCTCACGGTGATATTGAAACACCGATTTTCATGCCGGTAGGAACTAGGGCCACTGTGAAATGCATGTGGCAAGATCAATTGGACGAGATTGGTTCTCAGATCATTCTTGGAAATACTTATCACCTCTACTTACGTCCAGGCCACGAGCTCATTGAACGCGTGGGTGGTGGACTGCATGGATTTATGAATTGGCAAAAACCAATTCTTACTGACAGTGGGGGATTTCAAGTCTTCTCACTTTCAGATATGAATAAACTAACTGAAGAAGGGGTGCGTTTTCAATCCCATATTGATGGCTCTTACCACATGATTTCTCCAGAGAAATCCATGGAGATTCAACGAGCTCTGGGCAGTGATATCGTCATGAATTTTGATGAGTGTCCCGCTCTTCCGGCCACTAAAGAAAGACTGCGCGAAAGTATGGAGCTGACTGTTCGTTGGGCCAAGCGTTGTCGTGACTTTGAATTAAAAGAACACCAAAACCTCTTTGGAATTATCCAAGGTGGATTACATCTTGATCTTCGTACGGAATGTATGGAGCGTTTAGTTGAGATGGACTTTGAAGGTTTCGCCATTGGTGGACTCAGTGTTGGTGAGAAGAACGATGAAATGGTGCAGTTTTGTTCTGACTTTGTGCACACTATGCCTAAGGACAAGCCACGCTATCTGATGGGTGTGGGAAAACCGCTAGATATCCTTACGGGAATTAAAAATGGGTTAGACATGTTTGACTGTGTTCTCCCCACTAGAAATGCTCGTAATGGCCAATTTCTGACACACGATGGACCACTTAATATAAAGAAAGAACGTTTTAAAGAAGATCCATTGCCACCAGATCCAGATTGTAGCTGTAAAGTGTGCAAGACCTATTCTAGATCTTACGTGAGACATCTCTATAATACCGGTGAATATCTTGCGGGGCAGCTAATTAGTTATCACAACTTACACTTCTTTATCGAGATGACGAAGAACGCAAGGCGACATATTATTGCGGGTACGTTTGACGAATATTACAAGACCTTCTATAACAAATACACTTCAAAACAATGGGTTTAACCACAATTATTTAAGGATATGAATATGTTAGATTTTTTATTTACTCCAGTTTTCGCAGAAGAAGCTTCAGCAGCTACAGCAGCTACAGGCGGACTACAATCATTTCTTCCAATGATTCTTATCTTTGGGATTTTCTACTTCCTAATGATCAGACCACAAGCAAAGAAAGCTAAAGACGAACAAGCAATGATTAGTACTCTTGGTAAAGGTGAAGAGATCTTCACTAAGTCTGGTCTTTTTGGAACGATTAGAGGAATGACTGATAAAGTGATCACACTTGAAATCGCTGAAGGAACAAAAATAAAAATTCTTAGAAGCCAAATTGGTGGAAAAGCTTCAACTATTTTTGAAAAGAAGACAGAAGAAAAGAAATAATTTTTCACAACTCTTAGAGTTTCGAGGTTTAGATGTTTGGTTTAGGAATGGGCGAGTTATTAGTTATTGCTCTATTTGCTCTACTTTTTATTGGACCTAAGAAATTACCTGAACTGGCAAAAGGTTTAGGAAAAGGTCTTAGGGAATTTCAAAAAGCAAAAGACGAGATTTTTGATCAAGTAAAGAACCCAACGCCAGAAGAAAAGACTTCTGAAACTCTAGCAGAACAAGAAAAAGAAAAAGAAAATCAAAAAGAAGATGAAACAGTGGCGAAAACTTCGCAAGACGCCACTGACATTGAGGATGTGGAGTCGATAAAAATTACTGACTCCGATTCAGAATCCTCAACGAATAAAAATACCGATCACAAAAATTCTGACGCATAACCACCAATCCAATTATTTTGGTGGTTTGCCCATCTGCCCATTGCTTTTTTACTGACTTATCCACTATACTTTTATGAGTTTTAAAATCTAATGACTTTTTGAGGGCCTTCGCCCTTATCAATCCTATGAGGAGTAAGAATGAAAAGAAGCTGGTGGTATCGCTTTATTTTCCTAATTTTGGTTACTGTAATTTCTGCAGTGGTAATTTTACCGACGGCCATGAATTTTCAAGAGGAAGGTAACTACCCTGTAAAATCTAAAATTAACTTAGGACTAGACCTTCAAGGTGGTCTCTACATGATTCTTGGAATCGACTTTAAGAAAGTCTATAAAGAAGAAGTGAAGGGATACGGAAGAAAGCTTGAGAGCCTTTTAGTAGATAACGGGATGAGTTCAACAACAGGTGAGATGGACCTTTCTGATGAAATGGATCCAAAAATCAACATTGTACTTACTAACCCTAGTGACATGGACAATGCGAAAGCAAAAATCCACGAATTCTATCAAGGTTATATAAGAATTACTGGTGACTCTGGAGCGAACCTTCAGGTGGCGCTAACGAAAGTTTTAAAAACTCAAATCGAAGAACAATCAGTTTCTAAATCGATTGAAGTTATTAGAAATAGAATTGATGAGTTTGGTGTAACTGAGCCTGAGATTATTTCTCAAGGTAATGACAGAATCATCATTCAACTTCCTGGTGTAAAAGATATCGAAAGAGCGAAAGATCTTATTGGTAAGACAGCGAAGTTAACTTTCAACCTAGTAAACAATGAAGTTAGTCCTGTGACTATTCAAGGTTGGATCAATAAAGCTGAAGCAACTGGAATTGTTTTCAAAAAAGGTGAGAGATTCTCTACTTACCTTAATGGAATGAATGATTACTTAAGAGCACAGAAACTTCTTCCTAAAGGATGGGTTCTAGCTTTTGAAAAGAAAGTATCTAAGTTAACAAATGAACTTGAGTCTAAGATTCCTTACCTTGTAGAAGAAAATACAACTCTTACAGGTGACGCTTTACAAGACGCTAGAGTTCAAATTGATCAACAAAAAAATGAGCCATATGTTTCACTTGAGTTTAAATCTGCAGGAGCTAAGCTCTTTGAAGAAATCACAGGTGCAAATATCGGAAGACAACTTGCTATCATCTTAGATGGTAACGTTTATTCTGCTCCAAATATCCAATCAAGAATTGGTGGTGGTCGTGCTCAAATTACACTAGGTTCTGGTGGCTTTAATAGAGTTATGAAAGAGTCTAGAGATTTAGCACTAGTTCTAAGAGCAGGGGCGCTTCCAGTGCAACTTGATTTCTTAGAGCAAAGAACTGTTGGACCTTCTCTTGGACAAGATTCTATTGAGAAAGCAAGATTTGCTTCTTTCATCGCTTGTGTGGTTGTTTTTGCTTTCATTCTTTTCTACTACAAAGTAAGTGGAATGGTTGCCATCTTTACATTAACTTTAAACGTTCTCATTGTTCTTGCTTGTCTAGTAGGTCTTGAAGCCACTCTTACGCTTCCAGGTATTGCTGGTATTGCTCTTACAATTGGTATGGCGGTTGATGCGAATATTATTATCTACGAGAGAATTCGAGAAGAAGTTCGAAAGGGTGTAGGTTTTTACAAAGCTGTTGAAAGTGGATTTGAATCTGCCTTTTGGACAATTGTTGATGCCAACATTACAACGGCCCTTGCTGGTTTCTGTCTATTAAACTTTGGTACAGGTCCAATTAGAGGATTTGCGGTAACACTTATTATCGGAATTTTCGCTACAGTTTACACTTCGTACTTTGTAGGGAAGCTAATTTTTGAATTTTACATGGACAAAGTCGAAGGAAAAGACCTTAGCATTTAAGGTCTAGGAGTTAATAATGTTAGAAATAATTAAAAGTAATACAAGTATAAATTTTGTCAGTAAGTTTTCTAAAACTGCTATTATTTCTTTAATTCTTGTTGCTGTTTCAGTTTTTGGAATCGTGACGAAATTGAATTATGGAGTAGATTTTAGAGGTGGAGCTGAAATTCAAATTAAGTTTCAAGAAGCTGTGAACTTAAATGATGTGAGAAAAACTTTGAAGGCCGCTGGTTTCAAAGGAATCGCAGCACAAAGTATCGGTGAATTATCTGAGAACGAATTTATTGTAAAAGTTCAAGGTGATGAAACGAATCTTAACGAAATCACTGAGCAAGTTTCTACTTCTCTTAAGAATTCGTTTTCTGCTCAAGGAGTAGAAGTTCGTAAGGTTGATATCGTTGGTCCAAAGGCCGGTGCACAACTGAGAATTTCTGGTTTCCAAGCAATGCTTTGGGCGCTAATTGCCATTATGATTTATATCGGACTTCGTTTCGATTTTAAATATTCACCAGGCGCTATCTTTGCACTCTTTCATGATGTGACGATTATTCTTGGTGTCTTTTCATTCTGTAATATTGAATTCACACTGCAGACAGTAGCAGCGCTTCTAGCGGTTATTGGTTACTCTGTGAATGATACGGTTATTGTTTACGATAGAGTGAGAGAGCATGAAGAGAAGTATGCTGATCTACCTCTTTCTACTCACATTAACCAAGCTGTAAACGAGACGCTTTCAAGAACAATCATGACTTCTTTAACAACTTTGTTTGTTTCTGTTGTTATGTACTCATTTGGTGGACTAGCTATTAGAGATTTCTTCTTAGCTATTACTCTAGGTGTTGTGATCGGGACATACTCTTCAATTTTTGTTGCAGCTCCAATCACACTTCTTTTTGATAAATTCTCCAAAGGTGATGTTGAAGCTCCGGCCGAGGCATAGTCTTTGACAACAAATAGAATTTTTAACACTTTTATAATGGGCCTAGGGATTTTATCTCTGGGCCTTTTTATTTCTTCTCACGATATTCTTGCTCAAAACAATGCACATCAAGAAACTGAATATGTTGATGATGGGGAAGAGCATGATGTTGAAGAACTAGAAGGTGTCATCAATCAGTACCGAAATCAGAATAAAGAAGTCACCGAAGCGCTACAGGATTTTACTAAAGACGGTAGTCTTTCAGAAGGTGATAGGAAGAAAATTTTAGAAATGTACTCCAGTGCCACTGGCAAGACTGGAGCTCCTGGACCAAATGGTATGGGTGCCGGTGGAAAATTGGATATGGAGAAGTTCCGTCCAGTGATTAAACAACTCAATGGTCAGTACGGTAGAATGACTTATTCGAGCGCTAAGGGCCAAATTCAAAGCAATATCGAGCAAACTCCAGCGAAGGGATTCTTTAGGGCCTTTCCAAAAATGGTTGATTTCGTGACCCACTTAATTCGCGACAATTCGGCCATGTTAAGTCTACTTGATATGTTTAAAGATAGAAGAAAACTCCTGTTCTACTTAGGAGCTAATATCGCGACAATTATTCTAGGTTTCATCCTAAAACGTCGTGTCTCAAAAGAGGCGGCTTTTTCAGAGCGGCTTTCAAAGTGGATCTTTAGAAAAGGTCTTGTGATGGGGATGCGTTTTGGACTCTTACTACTATTCTTTAAATCAGAAATTTATCCAACTTGGCAAATCGTTAAGAAAGTTTTCTTGTAAATTAATCTAGAGCTGGTGCACAACCAAATCTCTTATCAGCAGGTGATACTGAAGTGGATAGTCCCACTTGATCAGATCCTACACTCAATTCTGAAGGTCTTCTAACAGTGTAGATTTTCTGAGAAGACTTCTTAATATACGGATTCACTGGATCAGCAGGCCAATAGAAGTGAATTGTTTTCTGAGTTGCAGTTATTTCATCTGGAACAAAATGTTGATTATTCTCATAGTAGAACCAAATATTCTTTAAGAGATTCTCTCTAATAATAATAATATCAGTAGGAGCGAGTACTGGTGTTCCGTCATTGTTCGTTAAAAGTTCCGGCTCTTTTACTGCCATGTATATTCCTTCAGTAGAAACACCCACGACTTCTTTTAAGATATTGAAGAGCTTATCGTTACCATTGTAATGAGTTTGATCTGGACAAAAGGCCCTACCACTTACTGGATCAATCCAAGGAACCATGTAGAAACCAAGATTTGGCGCCGGACCATCGATATTAGGCCTATTGGGCCAAGTGAGTAGTCCAAAAATATTTATAGTTTTAGTAATGCCATGATCATCAAGTAGAGTTTGTTGAATTGTTTCATTAATATCTGCTCTACTATTTGCGTTCTGATCAGCAAATCGAATATCGGATTGATCCCACAGAGCAAAGTGTTGTGGAATAAGTTCTAAGCGATCATAGAGTGGAGAATCATTGTCTCCAAAGAGAGTCACATCATGACAAAAGAGAAATGGGTTTCCTGGTGGAAGTGAGGGAGGATTATTATTACTTGAAAAGTAATAGTGTAATCTCGCTGCATTCTCATAGAGATTTCCCGCAGGAACTACTGTTCCCGCTCTTGTTAAACAAGTGTACTGAGAAGCGGGCATAATTTTAAGTGGTGTTTCATCAGCAACAGGATCTGTTGAATAGTTTATTCTTCTAATTTGAAAAGACTGACTCTTAGCATTTGAGCCTGAACCTTTTTCTTTTAAAGTTGCTACGTAAGTTTTATTTATCGCCAGTGAGGAAATATTCACTTTGAAACTATTTGAACCGGCGCTATTTTCAATGGATAAATCAGTTGTTCCTGTTCCATCAAAAACTTCTAGAAAACATGCTGGACCCGTAAGGCCATCACCGATTTCCACATTACACCAATTGTGTAAGTTACCAAGTTCCGCATTGAGTGAAATATTTGGACCCATTGTGGTGTTTACAAAGAGAGTAGGTGTTGTGGAAGGATTCGAAACACAAAAAGCTTCACAGTTATTAATGATATCTGGAACAGCTGCATTACAGGCACAGAAATCTTTATTGATATAAACTTCATCCGTTGGTCTTGCGATCTTGGTTGAATTGTCGACACAAATTCCCGCAGACGCTGCGATGATAGCCTGAGTGGCCGCGTCTTGAGCAGCGATGATATCTGCTAACTCAGTTCCTGTTGGTTGAAAGGTATCTGCCGGACAAGTGGTGACACAAGTATCACCAGAGGAGAGTAAGAAGAGGTCTAAATCACAGCCGCCTGAAGTACTACCTTGGCTATTAGAAGAAATACTTGGTTTCCCTTTTCGCCCATCACCAGATACACAAGCACTTAAGTTGAGTACTAATAAAGATATAAATAGATAGTTTCCAAGATTTTTCAATTTTCTTCCTTAATAACTTACTAATACTAATCGACAACTAAGCTTTATACTTGAATGTCTTTCTCATCATTTTAGTACTTTAATGGTGGCTACCTTAATTCTTTCTTTATTCTTCGTGTTTTCAATAGTTTATGTGCTAGACTAGTCATTACTAGATGAAATCAAAGACTCATTTTGTGGGCACTAGACCCCTAAAATGACTTGAAAACCGTGAAATTAGGTTTTTAAAATAAATTGATTTAATCTATTTAGATATTTCTCGTAAGTGCCGAGAAGTATATCAACCTAAAAAGAATCGTAAATAATTATGCTTCAGAAAAGGAGAGACGTATGACTAAAGCGGATCTTGTAGCTGCTCTAGAAAAGCAGGCAAATTTGACTCACAAGCAGGCCGAATCAATTATTAATATTTGCTTCGATTCAATGATTAAGTCACTTTATAATGACGAGAGAATTGAAATCAGGGGATTTGGATCTTTTGCAAATAGAAATTATAAAGCTTACGAGGGGCGTAACCCTAAGACTGGTAAAGTGGTGAAAGTACCACCTAAGAAAGTACCTTTCTTTAAAGTTGGTAAAGAACTTAGAGAAATGGTCGACGCTGGTAAAGATAAATACGTTATTCGCGAAGCTTAAAATACTTAGTCTAATCAATGTAGAACTGTCTAACTCTTAGAGAGTTCTATATTGACATATACTTCTAAGTCCTTCATTATACAACTTCATTACCGATATGGTCAGGTGGCAGAGTGGTCGAATGCGGCAGTTTGCAAAACTGTTATCCCACGCGCCGGTTCGAATCCGGCCCTGACCTCCATAAAAAAAACTACCCTTTGCGGTAGTTTTTTTTTGTCTTTTTTTTCAATTTAATGACTGATTCAGAAGAGACTAAAGAAAGGAATCCCAGCACTGAGTCCCCACATGGAGGCCTTGGAATCATCTCGTCCCCAACGAATATAATTAATTTCTAGAAACCATCTCTTACCCATACGTAGCCATAGGTTTTCATAATCTTCGCGACTAGAAGTTGAGAGGAACATGCCGTAGACCATGGTGTAATTCTCTAAACCAAAGGCGTGCTTATAGACTACTTCAAATCCCTGTGGGTAGATGAAGCGATGATCAAACTTATCATCGCCTTTGAACTTAAATGAGAGTCCCTGCGCCCCTAGTAAGGGAACAAAGGTTAAGCGGTTATCGAAAACACTGGCGATGGTGTAGGCGAAGTAGAGACCTGAGTTATTAAAAATTGTTCCTCTCGCCATGAGAGCATCGAAGAAGCGCAGACTTGAATTTTCATAGAGATCAAATTTTCCATACAGCATTATCGCAGGAGCTATGGTTTTGTTTTCTGTCTTTCCCCCTTTGGAGGAATCAAAGAAGTAGGGGCCAAAACCAAAGGCGGTTTTTAATCGGTGCATTCTTCTTGGAAGTTTGGCGGTAATTTTGACTTTGGTTTTCATTCCACGTCTGTTGACGAGAGGAATGTAGACGGGGGAGTTGTCTTTTAAGAAAACGGTAAAGGGTGAACCACTGCCGTCGGGAAGAGTGAAGTTTGTAGCTTCCAGTTTTACAATGAGACGAGGTCTCTCTTTTCCAAATTGTCCCGTTCTCTCTAATCTACAACCTATGCTGTAGTACTCGCCTTCAAGGCCTAGTATATCTAGAGAATAAGGGACACAGGAGTAGTCAATGAGTTTAGATTTTTGAGCATTCTTTCTCTTAGCTTTCTTAGCACTGATAGTGATGGTTTCAATTAACTTAGGTCCCATGAAAACTTCAATAACTTTTGGGTCAAAGAGATTTACGTAAATTTCAGTATAGACATGTTTCAACTTATCTACCGGAATGATGCCACTGCCTTTGTACTTGATGAAAATATCATTTTTCTTTTTCACCTTTATAGCAACTCGTGCTCTTGGGGAGAGTAGGTTGTTTTCATCTCTTACCCATTGAACTGAGCCTTTTACAAACCTTGCTCTGGCCACTTTGCCATTTCTTCTATGAGTTAATTTAAAGTCTCGTAAGTTGATAGAGTTTCTTGCTTTGCCTATTTCTACGGGACCAAAGGAAAAGGAGAGTCCCTCTGCAGCGAGTGCGGAGAGAGGGGATAAAATGAATAGGAGAGTTAGAACGGCTGAGAGTTTCATTGCTCTTATTATAGCGATATTTTGTAAGTGATTCAGTGTTTGGCAGAAGCTCACTCATTGCTGGGAGAGAGTGAGAGAAGTATTTTAGTTAGAGATGTCGAGAGCATGAAAACATAAATAGCCGAAGAATATAACTTCGGCTATTTACAATATGTTATGCTATTTTTGAAACTTTAGTTTTAGAAGTATCTTCTTTCTTAGATGTTTCGTGTCCAGATCCACTACCTTTCTTTTTCAACTTCAAAAGACTAATTTTTAACATGAATAGTAAACCTCTTTGGTAGAGATTTGTAAGGAAGCCTATTTTTCCAACTTGGACAATGTCCTCTCCCTTAGAGTGATCAATCCAGGTCATGCAAAATGTTTGGTAAATAAATTTTTCAGCTCGCGCCAGTTTATAGAAGTTTGTCGAAAACCCCATTCCATTTGAGTTCGATGACATCGTGAAACGTCGAGAGTCAATTTCCACAAGATCATCTGTAACAAAGTATTTTTTTATATATTCATCTTCTAGCGCCTTGACTACATCTTTGTAATTCTTGGGTATCAACTTTGCATTTTGGCTAGGTGAGGGCCAAGCCTTATGAACTATATTATCAAACGATTCTATAATAGAAGGTGTCGAACTTATATTAGTTGAATAAATAGTTCCAAGTGATTCGTATGCAAGAATCATATTTTGGATTGCAGGGTAGGAGATGCAATTTGCCCCTGGGTTCTTATTAATAATAACAAGCCCAGCGTGAAGAATAGGTCCGTGTGAACAATGAATGATTGGACTTATTAAAAAACCAAATGCTTCATCTTCAAAATACATTAGCGCGATAACACATGAATCATAGAGTTTTCTGTTTTCTTCTAAGGTGTTTCCAGCAATTAAGAAATTATTCTTTACAGGTGACCTTGAACTCTCGTTTATAGTAACGAGCTCTTTTCTCATCTTGGAGAATTCAAGATCATCCAACTCTTTGCCTGGATTCATATAGTGAATAGACTTAAACGAATTTATGGTATTTATCTTTTTCATAATTTCCTCTTAAGCAGCTTTCTTTAGTTTAGTACTCTTAGTTAATTTCCCTGACTGTAATTGCATGTCGTATTGATCAAAGAATATTCCTTGATGATCACAATGATCTCTTCCTGTACAAATTTTAAAAACCTCATTGGCCATGAGAACTCCACTCAGCCATACGACTGGGCCAAGAGAAGGTCTTGGACGTTTCTTGTAGACAATATCTTTGACGAATTCTTTATCAATGATTTCATAGGGACTGAAGTGAGAAAAAGTATAGGCGACTTCAATATCTACTGCTTCATTACAGATCTCTGGGGTGAGTTCTTCTAGAGGAATTCCTTGTGTAGGTAGGTCTAAAAACTCTTCCCAGTGTGGAGAGTCAGGAGTCATAACAAAAACGCTCGCGTAGGGAGTTAGCCAGGCATCAACGATGGTAAGTCCTCTTTGTCTGGCATTTCTCTCTAAGATCAAAGAGTTAAACATTTCGTCCATTCCATTTACAATATAATCAACATTTTCTAGTAATGATGAAATATTATCTAAGGTGACTTTCTCGTTATATGCTTTAATTTCCAATTCAGGGTTTATAAGTAGGTACTCATTCTTTAGAACTTCTACTTTGAATTTACCAAGAGAATTAATATTGGCATGGAGCTGTCGATTGAAATTCGATTTTTCGTAGATATCATGATCAATTATAGTTAATTTACCTATTCCCATACGGACTAGGACTTCAGCGCAAACGCCTCCCATTCCTCCAACTCCTGCAATGAGAACATGTGTTTTCTTTAAAGCGTCTTGATCCATTTGTGAAATTAAACCTAAGTTTCTTGAAAACATAATTTCTCCTTGAGTAAAAGAAATTCATCATAAACTTAATTTGATAAAACTTTAGAAGTTTATTTTAACTTCATTGAGTTATCAGTAATTTAAAATTTAATTATCAATTTATCTTTAGAATTAAAATGGAATGAGTTGTTTTGATAGCCCGAAAAATTTGGCTATTGAATTAGTAGAACTGGAGGTTGAGTACTGAAACTTAATATGAACTCTGTACCATGGTCATGAGGATGTTCTGTAAGCCTCTTAGAGATAACTTGCACTTTACCTTTCATTTCTTTAATAAAGAATAGCGCCTGAGTTAAACCAACTCCTAGTCCTACTTCTCCTTGGGTTCCTTGAATACTCTCAGATATTGACTCTGAGAAGAAATTCTCAAGTGAGTCTTCTTGCATTCCTGTCCCAGTATCTTTTATACTGATTGTGATATTTTTCCCATCAGTCTCTGTATGAATTCTAATTGCTGAGTCTTCAAAACTAAACTTGATAGCGTTGGAAATAAAATTTGAAAGTATGGAGGTAATGAAAATGGATTTATTTCCTAGAATCTTATCATTCTCTGTGAGAGTTGAAGTGATCTCCAATGTTAAATTCTTTTCTTCTAGATGATAATTGAATACTGATTGTACTTCAGTGAAGGCCTCTTCAAGATCAATAGTTTCATCTTGACGACTTTGTTGTGCAATATGAAATTGTCTAAGGTTTTGAATAACATTATTCATATTATTTGTTGCACGATTGAGAATATCAACATCTTTAGTCGAAAATAAATCTTTTGATTTCTTTAGTTTCTCAGTTTTTAATCTCACTAAAGTTAGAGGATTATTTATATCGTGCATGATCGCTCTAATAAGCGTGTCATTTAGTTTTTTAGATTCTAAAAGTTTCTGATTTGCACTCTCTAATTGAGAATTTAAAATCTCTTGTTCATATCTCTTTTCTTCAATCTCATTTAAAAGTTTTGAAGTTGATACAACACCGATTAAATATCTCTTCATGAGCTTGAAAGGGTTCCAGCTCATAGTCGTTTTTGTTAACTTTAGATTTATAACTGAGTGCTCCTCAAGGTTTTCAACCGTGGCCACGGCATCGGGATATCCAATACAGGCTGGAAAACCTTCAAAGGCAGTGGCATAGGCTTTTATAAAATTTTGAGATTTAGAAAAACCTTCATTAATTGTGACTTTTATTTGAACATTTTCTCTGTCTAATTTCTTGTATTCGAACTTCACATTCTTATACATATATTTGCAAATAAAATTACAAAAGAACCAGTAGATATTCTCTGGTCGTATAACGGCTGCTGTCATCTTTCTAATGGTTGAAAGTTCTTCGTTTAAAACACCCGTTTTATTAATACTACCGAGTGCTTTTTCTTCACCGACAGTATCAAATACATAGTCAGTCATTGTTACGAAGTCTTCCCAGTTATGTTTCTTTTTAGCATTTTTAGCATCATCCCACGAGAGATCGGTACCACTAACTAGTAGACTTGGATCATGTCCAAATTCTTTGAGGGTATCAATGTAGGCCGCCAGTGTGACGTTAGAAACTTCCATGGGTCATATGTACCAAGTTTTAACTAATTATTACAGTAATTTGAAGAATTTATAGTTTTTTAAGATTTTAAATGGCAAAATATCGATAATTTTAAATTTTTTATTTTTAAAATGATTATTTGCTATCAATTTGAGATTTAAGGAACACTTATGAGTAGAAAACATCTTTTTGAAATCGAGGATCAAGAATGGTTTCCTTCATTCTTACGCCAATATATGACTGATTACTTACACTTTGGTTGGAACACTTTTAAGTTAGGTTCTCCATTGGTTCCACTAGTTAAAAAAGCATTAGATCAGTCAAATGCTTCACATGTTATTGATTTATGCTCAGGTGGAGGTGGTCCAATTCTCTATTTATACAATGAACTCAAAAACGACAATTTAAGTTTCACTCTAACTGACTACTATCCCAATCTAGAGGCATTTAAGAAAGTAGAAAGAGAATCAAATGGTAAAATTAAAGGGATCAGTGAACAGGTTGATGCTAGAAAAGTAGGAAAAGATGTAAAGGGACTTAGGACTCTTTTCTCATCATTCCATCATTTTAATCCTGAAGACGCTAAGAAAATACTAAGTGAAGCAGCTGAAAATCAAGAATCTATTCTCATTGCAGAATATACTGAAAGAAGTTTACCTTGCATCTTGAAGATAACATTAAGTACTTTATTTATGATCTTTTTCTTCACTCCTTTTGTTAAACCATTTTCAATTGGAAGAATTATTTTCACTTATCTAATACCTATTATTCCACTTTGCCTATTTTGGGATGGTGTAGTTTCATGTTTACGATCATATAGTGAAGATGAGCTCCATGGACTTGTTAGTGATATAAAGCCATTGGGGTATAGTTGGGAAATTAGTTCAGAGAAGGTTGGGGGCAATCAAATATCTTACTTAATGGGAATCCAACTTCCAGATTCAAAAGCCACTATTTAAATCAGATTCTTCCTTATATTTCCCTATTTATCAGATTGTAATAGGGGATATGTTGGATTGTGTAAGTATTATAAATCCTTAAGGCTGCTACATGTCTTATATGAGTTAAATTTGGTGTTTATCTCATTTTTTAGTCGTAAATTATTTACAACCTATAAGACTATTCAATAAAAATACCTTATAAGGATTTATGGAATTAACTATTAAGGTTTTATTTGGAGTATATTTTTCATTATATTTTTTCAATATGGTATTGAATGGTTTTCTCTATTTAAAAAATAGAAACACACTCTACAAACAGATCTTTGGATTATGGGCCACAAGCTTAGGGGTATTCTTACTTGGAGGAGTTTTTCAACAACATCCTCTTGGAGTCACTCTGTCCTTTGGACTGTCTGTTATTCCTGTAGTTTATTTTATATTTATTCACGCAAAGGCGATTAGATACAAGTATGAAATCAAACTATTCAGCTTTTGTTTTTTATTCATTTTAACTCCTCTTACTATATTTCTTTTTTTCAAAGGTTACGCTCCCTATATTGTAGGGCTTCCTCTTACTTTGGGAAATGTCTATGTCATTGGAAAGTATATATTTCTTATAAAAAGATACCGTTATAATAGTTTAACTTTTGCACAGAAGCTCTATTTCTATGGTCTTGTTTACGCAATGTTGATTCAAGCGACTTTTCCCATCTCTACTTTATCTCCAGCTCTTTCTCTTATGGGGTGGAGCTTAGCCTTTACTATCTACGTTTTATTTTCAATAACTCTTCCATCATTTGTTCTTGAGTCTATTCACTTAAGTGAAGAGAAGAGACTAAATGACGTGGTAGATTTAAGAACTGAAGAGTTAAGAAGTACTTTAAGTGACAAAGAGTCTCTTTTTAGAACAATTATTCATGATATCAATAATCCTTTAAATACCATCATGCTCTCTCTTGAGATGTATACAGAGTTGGATGGAGTTAAGAAGGATAGGGTGGTTTCAAGGGCCTTCAAGCACGTAAAGCTAGTTCACGGTATTATTGAAGATGTGACGGCGAAGTATATGGAAATGGTTGAAGATAAAATTTCTATTTGTTCTTTGCAGGAATGCTTTAGTATGTCCCATGATATATTTGCGGAAAAACTTAATGAGAAGAATATTTCTCTAAGACTTATCTGTTCAGGAAAATCAGATTATATCTTAAATGTTGATAAGATTTCATTTGTGACATCGGTTCTAAATAATCTTATTTCGAATGCTATTAAGTTTTCTTTTGATAATAGCGAAATTCAAGTCATTGCTAGCGAAGTTGATGGAGAGATTACCATTGAAGTGAAAGACTTTGGTTCTGGAATGAATAAGATCAAAGTGAATTCTTTACTAAATGAAACTCTGCAGACATCAACTTCTGGGACTTCTGGAGAAATGGGGCTAGGGCTTGGATTTAACCAAGTTAAGCACTATGTGGAATCTTTAGCGGGATCAATTGAGCTCTCTTCTAAGGAACAATCTCTTGCAAGTAGTGGGAGCGGAACTTCTGTGAAGATGTTCTTTGATAGGTATAATCTAAGCGGCACAACTTCAGAAACTGATTCTTCTACAATTCAGTAGAACTTTATTCTCTAAAAAGTGTATTTTAACTCAACTTTAGGATAAAAATCTTACATTTTTCGTTACTTTGTCCTAATACTTCGCTAATAATCAGACATGTATTGGAAAGAAAAAAAAATAAATGAATTTACTAGTGATGAGTGGGAAGCTCTATGCGACGGTTGTGGTAAATGTTGTTTATTGAAATTAGAAGACCCTGACACTATGGAAGTGGCCTACACCGCTTGTGCCTGTTCACTACTTGATATTGAAAAGGTGACTTGTAAGCAATACTCTTCTAGATTCTTAGTCGTTCCAGAATGTCTTAAAATCAAACCTGAAAATATCATGGATCTCAATTACCTTCCTAATACTTGTGCTTATAAACTCATAGCACAGGGAAAAGATCTTCCTGATTGGCATCATCTCAATTGTGGTAATAAAGAATTGGTACATAATCTTGGAAAGTCTGTTCGTGATTGGTGTGTACCCATTGAGAATGTTCCCGAAGAAGATTGGGTTGACCTCATTATTGAAATAGAAGATTAATATTATTGAATTAATAATCTCGTGAGAAACACTCCAAAGAAAAATCTACTTCTTTGGAGTTACTATTATTTAATTATTTTATTTTAAGCTATATCGACCCGGTGAAATTATTTCATTTGGATCAATTATTGATTTTATATCACTACCTAGCTGCCAAAAAGTATCTTCCATATCTACAACGGAGCTCATATGATTTATTCCCATTCTATAAGGGTAGAAACCAAGTTTTTTACCCTCTTCAAGTAATTCATCATAGCAACTATGAGCTTTAGCGGTTTCATCAACTTCGCTCTTATCTCTTTTAAAGAGGATAGGAACAGTACTGTCGAAACATTTTTCTGACACACTTGTGAATGTTATCAATGGTTCTATTCCATACTTGCCACACACTTTCTCAACGAAACTAACATATTCACTAATCTTCTCTGGAATCATGGGAACGAGAGGTGAGTACCAAATGAGACCACACTCATCTTGGGCTGGATTAATTTCTCCGTTCATATCTGGAGTTTCAGATTTTTTTAGATAACAAAGAGGAAGAGCAAGTTTCGAAGGCTTACCATTGAAAATTTCGATGAGTTTTATTAGGTTGTTCAGTAACCCATTAAATTTAGACTTAAATTTTTTAAAAAATAAATCAGGAAGAATAGAAACGAATTTTCTTATTAAGCGAGCCTTTCGATCAGTAAAGAAATGTAGTTTTCTGTTTTTCTTCTTAAGGATTCTCTGTGTAAGTTTACGAGAGGCCTTGTTTATTTCTTTATTTTTATAAAATGATCCAATGACAGTCCATTCGCATACACCTTCTTTCTTTGCGAGTTCTTGTATTTCTAAATCAGTTAAAATGTTTTTCCCATCTGATTCACTAACATATGCTGTTTGCATTGAAAGAACTCTTCTATTGTTCATCAAATTAACAGCGCCAACAATCCCTCCGAGTTGAGTGATAAGAGATCTTATGTCTTTTACAATATTTTGTAAGTCATCTTTGTCATGTAACTCTAAAACAAAGACTTCGACTTCTTCTGGTCTTTTGACAAGAGAGATTGTTGCTTCTGTTACTATTGCATAATTAGACTGAGTAAAAATTCCGTCAAGATATGGACCAATTCCACCTCTGAAAATATTGTCTAACATATTTCCCGCAATTTTCCTCAAGGGAGATTTATATATTTTTCCATTTCCTAAGACAGCTTCAATTGAATGAAGAGAAGCAAAATGATCTTGATGGGGAGTAGGTCCATAACCTCTTTCTAACAAATTTCCCAAGATGCTACAAGTTGGTCCAGCTCCTGTCGTTGGGACTAAGTAGTTATGGTTATTGTCTTCTAGGTATTTATATAATTGTCCCTGTGTTAGACCGGGGCCAATACGTATAAATCCTAAATCTTCATTAAATTCTATTATAGAATTAAGTAAAGAAAGATCTAGAATGACGTTGTCATTTGTTGCTGGAAGAGATGAGCCATAACCCCAATTGTTTCCAGAACTGATAGGTGATAGTTTGATATTGTGTTCGTTCGCAATCTTAACAATCGAAACGACTTTCTCTTTGCGAGTTGGCCTTAAACAAATTAATATATCTCTTTTTAAATTTATTGTATTTCTTTTGTATTTTTCTATGTCACAAATGATTTCGTCTTCAGTTAGTATCTCTGAAAAAAGACGTTGTAATTTTAGTTTCATATCTAAATCCTCTCTTAAAATTGGAAGTCCAAAATGTTTTTTTTTATTCCATAAATCATTTACTAGATTGTTAAAGCTGGGTAACTCTTTTCCAATGAGATCTTTTTTATAAAACCCCACGAGGTTAATCATTTCACCCTCAATATGATAGGGATGATTAAACTTAATAGTAGTTCCGCCACATTCTTCTGCGACTTTTCCCATTCCTTTTTTTACTCTAGGCATTATTCCAAGTGCAGAGGCCTCAGAATGTTTAAAACGTTTCACCATCATTGTGACCATTAGGTCTTTCCATGAGATACCAAATCTCTGTCTTCTGAAGTTTTCACTAATAGCAAAATATGATCCAGAAATTATATCCTCACCATCTCTAGAAAGAGCTTTCATCGCAGAAGCAGGCCAATGGTAGAAGTTTGCATCATCCTGTGTTGTGATCTGGGAGGCATTAAACCATTTTAGTAAAGTTATTCCTATACATTCATCTTTATAAAACAACGCAAGAATCTCATCTTGTCTCGTAAAGTCTTTTGAGAAGAGTGGACCTTCGACATTAGACTCATTTCGATCTTTCATCCATACATCCTTCCAAAATAGGTAGGTGAGGTTGTATTTGTTTTCCATTGTTTTGGGGGGGTGATTTCCTTTAAAGACAAAGTACTGGAGTTGAGATTGGTCGAGAACGTTATCTTTCTCTTTCTTATACATGTTAAATTCCTTATATCATTAGCGCATATTTTGAATGGTCTACCATTAGATTTGTTGAAATGATATCGAAACTTGAGGTTATAGTTCCAGGAATCAACCATAATTTAGGCATGTAGAGGAGCTAACTCAAGACTATTAGCTTCTGTTGGAATCTCTGTGTCGCGCCGCGCGTAAAGTGGGAAAGTTAATTTCTTTTTGGATATTCTTAATTATTTATGAGCGACTTTGTTTAGAAGACTAGAACACTCCGATGTAATTCCCTTTAAATTCAGTAAATTTTCCTTATAATAGTGGCATATTATCAAGGATGAAAATATGTTAAAAAATATCATAGTCGCTATATTTCTCATAATCGCTTTCACAACTAAATCATACTCTGCAGAGGCCATTGGTTTCTACTCCAAGGGGAAAGTTAAAAACTCCGTTTCTGTTGACAGTTACGAGGGTCATTTCGAAAAACTCTTTAGAAGTCGAGGACAGATCTATTCAACTGATTATCTCTTAGACTTTATCGCTAAGTCTTCTCTTGAAATTAAGAAGCTCTACCCAGATGTTGAGGCCTTACAGATTGGAGATATGTCAGCTAGAAAGGGTGGAAAAATTAAACGTCATCAGTCCCATCAAAATGGACTGGATATTGATATTGTCTATTTGAGAGTGAACAAGTCTGGTCAAGATCTTGCTAACCCAGAATGGGCCGAAGACTTTGTATCTGGACGCAATGTCTCAAAGAATTTAGATGTCTCTAGAAATTGGAATCTGTTTAAGATGCTGGTTAAGAGTGGCAAGGTTGGAAGAATCTTTGTGGATTGGTCGACTAAGAGAGAATTTTGTAAACTTCACGGCGACACACAAGATCCCCTAGAGTTTCAAACCCTCAGACTCATGAGTGCAGCGAAGTATCACCGTACCCATTTTCACTTGAGATTACTTTGTAAGGATAGTTATTCTAGATGTAGAAAACAGAGTCCACCAAGTAATAGCACTCGTTGCAGTGAACTTCTAAAGTAGCGGTGGTCTCTTAGTTTTCTTGAAATATTTCTCTATGCCACGGGCCACGGCGTTGGCATAATCTCTTTGAAATTTCTTCGTGGACATTTTTCTTAATTCTTTCGTGTTAGAAATAAATCCTACTTCTAGTAGAATTGAAGGACGCTTGCTTAGCGCCATGACATAGAAGATGGCGGGCTTAACACCACGGTCAACCATTTTGTATTTCTTCTTAATCTTTCTTGAAATGGATTTATGAACAAGTGAAGACATCTTTCTAGAGCTCGGAGCTGTTCTATCAATAACAAGGTCGGCCAGAATTTTATTAATGATGACCTGTTCACCTTTAATATTCTTATTTTCTACTTCTTCCACTTTCTTAACAGCTGCATTGTCGTGATTATCTAAGTAGAAGGTTTCAAAGCCGTGGGATCTCTTAGATGTGGAGGCATTTATATGGATAGAGATAAAGATATCGGCCTTAATCTTGTCAGCTAAAGCGGCCCTTTGTTCTAGGGAGATAGTTCTATCTAAGCTTCTAGTGAGATAGGTGTGAAATTTCTTTGAAAGACGTTTATGAATAATTTTTGCGATAGAGAGAGCGATGTCTTTTTCGCAAATGATTCGCAGAGTTTTTCCGCGCCAGATCTTTCCTTTAGCGCCACAATCTTCGCCACCGTGCCCAGGATCAATAAGAATTGATTGAGCGAGTGATACATTTGTTATCATCAGTGAAAAGAATAGCAGGGAAAGTAATTTCATCACTTCTATGTTAATTGAATAAAACATTTCTTGCAAATACCAGAGCTTAAAAACATGGTATAATTTTTCAATGAGTTACATAATCGTTAGTTCAGATGAACGTTTTTCAAAAGCATTTTCCCTTAGACTCCAGGCAAAGATTGGAGTCTCTTCTATTTTACAACCAAGTTTAGAACAGGCCCGTGGCTTTTTAGATATTTTAGCCGATGTGGAGGGTATTATTCTCCTAAAACCAGTTCCTGAAACTGAGTTTCAATATTTTATAGATAGAGCAAGTTTAGATGATTTAGAAGTTCTCATTCCCGATGAGCAAATAGCGAGTACTGAATCTAGCTCTATTAAGAGGTGGAAGTTACATGATGACATCATAGAGCTTCTTGGCACCACGGAAAACCCTCTGGAGTTAGATTATTTCTCCTTTTCTCTCTCTCATCTCTCCATTTTTAATATAGCACCTGTGGATTATTACATGATGCTCGGAGATGATAGAAAATATTTAAAGATTATCAATAAGGGTGAAACCGATTTAAAAAAACATATAGCACAACTGCATAAGAAAGAGATCGGTCAGATCTATATTGAAAAAAGTGATGTTCCCGCTCTTTTAGAGAGAATAGAAGATCTCATGAAGGATGAATTTTCAAAGAGTCCTATTGATCCTATTAAATTACAGGAACAGACCTATCAAGTTTTAAAACAATTGGGTCTCTCTGATTTTGGGTTACAATTGGCGCGAACTTCAGTGGATTCTCTCATTGAGTCAATTGACAGTAAGGATGACACCAAGGGCTTTTTAAATAGTCTCTACACCAATTCCAATGATCGCAGTTATCAACTCACATATATGACTTCTCTTATGTCTATCAATGTTCTGGCAAAATTCGATTGGGCCACTGATTCCATGAAGAAGGATCTGGCCTTTGCTTCATTATTTAATGATCTTGGTTTAAGTGGAGAATTAGTTTTCGTTCGCGGAAAGAATTCTCTTGGAATGTTATCAAGTGATGTGGCCAAGAAAGTTAAGACTCATGCTTACGATACCTATGAGGGCCTACTTAAGCAGAAGCAACTTGAGCTGGGAGAAGCGGCCACTATTATTTTACAACATCACGGATCGGTGAATGGTCAGGGTTTTGGCAGTGAACTAGATCTTATTAGGCCTTTGTCGGCACTTTTTCTTGTTTGTGAAGAGTTCTGCGTGGGAGTGATTAACTCCAAGGGCGGCAAGGTGAATATAGTAGGTATTCTGAGCAGCATTAAGAAAACCTACCGAGGTAAGTCGGTAGATAAGTACTGCTCAGTTATTCTGGATCTTTTTAAAGCGTCTTAGCTTTGTTTTTCTTATTTAACTCTTTTAAATTTTCGTACCAGGCCCAACCTGTGACAGTCTTTTCGTTGATAAGGTCACGAAACTCAACTTTTATCCAACCACCTTTCTTCTCAATTTGAGTGATGATTTGATTAGGGGAGAGAGTTTTCACGATACTCGACTTGGGAGAGTTAGTGGTTCTTAAATTTACAAATTTTGTTGTGACAAATTGATCAAGCACTTTAATCTTCTTCACTATAATAGCTTTTGGAAGAGGTTTAAGAGCGATGACTTCTTTTTCGGGTTCCATGAAGAAGACTTTCCCCACGATCAATCCAAATACTATGCACATGGCCATGACCACGTAGAGAAAAGATCTCTTTTCTTTGAGTGAAGAGAAGTTATTCTTTGAAATTTCGCTGCTGATCTCTTGATCAAGCTGCTTCATTTCTTCAAAATGACTTATGTCGTCTATTTTCTTTTGCAGCTGCTCCATTTGTTCTGGAAGAGTGAGTAATGTATTTATAGACTCAGTCAGATGCTCGTTCTTCTCTCTTTCGATACGAAGAAACTCATTATGTATTGTTGTATCTGTAGGGTAGAAGTCAGTTGTGACTTGTTTTGTTTGATTGAGGGGTTTACCTATTTCTTTTGAAAGTAAACTAGCAAGACCTTTTGCTGGTTCATCAAATGAATTATCTTTTAAAATTCCGGCGAGTGATTTTCCACCAAGTGGTGTCTCTTCGATTGTCTCTCGAACCATGTCATTGATATTGTCTTTCATAACGTCCCTGTTACTAAAGTTAAAGTTGTGTGTGTGACATCATTCTAACCATTGAATTTTACTATGGCAAACGTTTTGGTCCTATGATAACTGCGGCACGTTCACCAATTTTTACTTTGGTGTTGGGAAAGAGAACTCTTTGATCGCTGGTCTGTGCGAGTATAAGCTCCTCTCCATCAGTGGCAATGAGTTGGTCTTTTTCAAATTGCGTAAAGTTGGGGACAGATTCAGAGAAAGAAAAAGTGAAGTCTTCTTTGGTACGTAGAATTTCAAAATCAATTTTAAAAGTCTTGAGTCCTTCAATTGATTTTTTGGGAGCGTAGTCGCCTGCAAGAATTTTGCGCAGAGAGTTCTCAATTTTAGTAAAACGCGTGCGATCGTTCTCTCCAAAACCTTTTACTCGTCCAAGCTCTAGCGTAAAGGACTTGGCCTTAAAGAGTGATTTGCTGTGATAGGAGAAAGTCGTGGCGGGAGAGTGTCCGAAGATCACCGCTTGAATACCAGAGTCCGCCAGAAAGTAGAGCTGGTCCATATGGATCTCTTCATCTGGAGCGAAGGGATACATGGCAAATTTCTCAAGCTGTGAGCTTCTAATCGCCGTATGTAGATCGTAGTGAGTTTTCTTAGAGTCATCACTATAGAAAGTTTCTAGGTGTTTAATGATGACTTTCGCTCTTCTTACGTCGTAATTGTCTGGTTTGTCTTCAAGAGAGCGTGCAAAGAGACGGTTTAAGTTCTCATCTACAAATCTCTTACCTAGATTCATCGCCTTAGGATTTCCAAAGATGAAGAGACTGTGGTGCACAGAAGGCTGCTTACCTGTGTGGATATCGCTAATAATATCATTTAAAATTTCAAGCGGAGCTGTTTCATTGCCATGAATTCCCGCTGAATAGACAATTTGCTCATCAGTTGCCACTTTAGGAATGACTTCTAAAATCCCCGTATCGTGTACGAACATTTTAAGAGTCTCTGTTTCACTCCAAAGAAAAGACTCTTTAATAGAGTACTCATTTTCTCTCGTCCAAGTCAGAAAGTCTGTGATCACTGGCCTACCCTCTTCCTGGAGCTGAAGTTCCAGTGATTTTAACTTTATTGATTTTTACAAATTTTGGACAAGTGATACTGGATGCCATGCGCATGCCATAGGTATCAGATGTGTTGATATGGGCCGATTGACTAGAGAGCCATTCAATATTGTTAAAGAGGTCCATGTAGCTGTCGTTAAGTCTCACGTTATAGAGGTGGGATTGAATCTTTCCCTCGTTCACAAGAAAAGTACCAAAGCGGCTAGTTCCCGTGAATTCTCCCTTAGCAGGATTTGTGAAGTTCATATAGTGAATGTAGGGAATGAATATAGTGGGTTTAGTACATGACTTAATCATCTCATCAAATGAACTTGGTCCAATACCTGTTTCTACTTTTATAGATGAGACATTGGCGTCATTGTTAACTTCTAAACTAAAGCGGTCACAAGTGTCTTTGTCCGAGTAGAACATATTGCTAAGCACGCCGTTTTTAATGAGAGGGAAAATCGATCTAGAAATTCCATTGATTCCTACAGGTCTTCCAAAGAGAATGTCTGAATCACTAGGATCATCCACGATTGTAATATTCTCGCCAAAGATTTTACTACCAACTTTCTGCGTTTCTTTGTTAAGCATACTCATTTGATATTGATAGGCCTCTCCGTGGAAAGTTAGGTAACCCATGTAATTGGTGAGTTCTGCAAATGCGTGAGCGGAGAAGACAACGTCGTATTCACCAGGCTCAACATCTTCTCTTGTTGTCGTTGTTTTAATATCAAAGAGTGTGCGTAGCTCTTTTACGATTTCAGCTTGATTGAATTGTGATAAATTCTCACCCACACTGGCACTTCTTAATTCTTTCTTGTCGTGTTTTAAAAGTTGTAGCACAACTTCTATATTGAAATCAGTTCCCTGATAAGAGAGACATTTATCTACTAGGGAATTAATCACACAGTAGCTATATTCTCCCGCACTGAAAGCACCAGAGATTTCCACATCGTCATTTGTAAATTCATGGTCAATCGCTTTGAAGAGATCAATCATGATATTAGAATCAATATTTGAAATTTTCTTATCGGCCACATGTTTATCTGTGTCACCCTCATGAATAGGCTTTAGCGGAGTGAGATGTTCCACTTCTGGCATGAATTCAATCTTTTCATAGAGAGCAGTGATTTGTTCTTTTATTTCAGCGATCTTTTCAAGAGAGAAAGTTGAACTAGAAGATATTTTCTTCTTACCTTTTTGTAATTCAATGAAGATCTTCTCGCCTTCCTCTGAAACATTGAGGGAAATTTGACTACGCCCACAACGAACAAGGTGAGAGATTTCTGATCTATAAGTGAGTGTTCCCGTGATGCTATTCTCTTTTAAAAAATCATTGAGAGCTTCTAGGGATTGATTAACTGTTTTCATATATTACTTCCTTAATTTCCAATTTGAATGTCTTTAAAGAGACATACGGGAACGCCATGACCAAGTCTCATCACTTGGTTAGGTTGTCCTTTTCCACAGTTAAAAACCTGTTGTACTTGCCAAGTGGATTCGTCTCCAACTCTCTCAAGGGAGTTCCAGAACTTTAAGGAGTCTCCTCTATAAGTAGGGTTTCTCACTACGTGGGAGATTTTTCCATCAATCACTTTCCAACCAATTTCAGTAGCGAAGTGAAAGTTCTCTCTATTGGATCCAATGGACCAAGACTTTGGACTCTCTAGAATGATTCCGTTCTTACAAGATTTTATAAGCTCTTCAATCGATCCATCATTTCCAAAATCAACATTGATATTATTCATACGCTCAATGGGGAAGTTGCTATAACTCTGAGCGCGACAAGCAGCTCCTGAGGCCTTGAAGATTTCTTTATTTGCTTTCTTGTTGGCCTCAACAATCATCTGTCTTGAAGTTATGGCATTTCTTAGTTTTCCATTTTCAATCAGTTGAACACTTACCGCTTTCACACCGTCGTCATCAAATCCATAAGATCCTGGAGAACACTTAAGTGTTCCGTCCGCCCAGGCATTGAGTTTACTCGTTCCAAATTGTAATTCGTTAAAGTGTTCTAGATCTACGTGACTTCCGCCGGCGTAGGAGAGTTCATAACCTAGTATTCTATCCAGCTCTAGGGCGTGGCCGATGGTCTCGTGGGTTTGTAGTGCCATCATTTCTGGAAGTAGAATGACATCACAAATTTCTTCTTTACACTCTGGGGCATCTAACACTGCTAGCAGTTCATTTTTGATTCTTTCAGTTTGTAAGAATTGTTTCTCACTTAAGAGATTATCCCAACCCACTGTTCCTTCTTTCTCTTGAAAGAGAATAAAGTTACGGGATTGTTTTTGTTGGTCGACATCTTGAGCGCTAGCAAAGAAAGAGGCATCAATTTCTAAGAGATTTTTTGTAATTTCTGAACCTTCACTATCCATGTAGAAAATTTCTCTCTTATAGAAAGTGACATTCACTCCCCAGTAGTCAAATCTCTCGTGGGAAAGTTTCTTGTCCAGTTCAATAAGAAAATCAATTTTCTCTTTCGTTGGAATGGTGAACGGGTCCGTATTAATAGGAGTGTTGTAAGTTTCAATATACTTTTCTTTCGGGGCGAGTTGTATTTTCTCTTTCATAAATGTTGAAGAGGACTTCGCTTTTTCAAGTGCTTTTTCGGCACAGTTCTTTACGGACTCTGCGCTATGGTTCTCTGTGGAGTGAAATCCCCAGGCTCCATTATAGAGTACTCTAATGCCTAGACCTGAACGATCGTGAAAGGCGTATTCATTAATATCTGTATTTAATGTTGAAATGGATTCTGTAAGGTCTGACTTGTGAAATCTTATGTCAGCGTACTCGGCACCGTTTTCTTTTAACAACTCTAAAGTAGAATTAAATAGTGTTTTCATAGTTTCTCCAATTTATGGAGAAAGTATAACAATACGGTAGTTAGACGTCTATTTTCTTAAGCGGCCGGTAACCATTGAAACCATTCTTGTGGATCATTTTCTTTGATCCTTAGGCACATGGTGGCAGACCAGCGCGGTTTTTCTGGAACTTTTTTGAGCCTAAGGCCACACTCCTTAAGAGTTTGTGCCCCTTTTTTAGAATTACACTTCTTACAACAGGTGACGATATTCTTCCATGAGGTCTGACCTCCCTTGCTGACGGGGTTTACGTGATCAAAAGTGAGCTCTCCGAAGCGGAATTCTATTTCACAATATTGGCAAGTGTAGTCATCTCTTAGGTATACATTTAGGCGGGTGAATTTAACAAGGCGTTGGTTATGGTGTCGATTATAGAGGCGTAGGATTTTTGGAAGCATAAAGCTTTTGGTGGTAGACCGAATGAGTTTATCGTCGTATTCGGTTACGACTTCGGCCCGCCCGGTTAGAAGAAGTATCATGGCCTTTTGCCAACTGATAATTCTCACCGGGAAGAAGGTGCTATCTAAGAGCAAGGTACGCATATTGATACTCCTTTACTTCCACGTTCCTATAAATTTTATCATAGATTTTGTTTAAAAATCAATTCCTCGAAAAGTCTGCGGAAATTTAGGGTAAAATTGAGCTAAACCCTTTATTTAAGGGCTTTTTCAAGGGTCTTAGTCAGGTACTGCCAACTTTTAACACCGTTTGAGTCACGGTCAACGTTCAGATGATAGATCGTTTTCTGTCTCTCTTTAGGCTTAATTATGAGGCGATGGAAGTGGCAATTCGTGATGATATTGCACAAACTCTTGGTTGTGGTGAAGTCAACCATCTCATCTCTTAGGTCTATGAAGAAATTTTTCTTAATTGTATCTTCAAATTTTAAAGATTCATTAATCTCCCACATGGCCTTATAAGCGAGTAGTGAAGTGTCGCTCTTGGCACGGTACTCAACGAAGTTTGAGCTGGGAATACTAGTAGTTAAACCCATTTTAAAAAGTAGAGTGATAAAGCCTGTGTACCATCTAGTCTTAAAGGCAGGTGAGAGATAGAAGACTTCTTTAAAAGGAACTTTATATTTTTCTAGGGCATCTTGAATGATGACGGCCCCTAGTGAATGACCAACAGCGTAGAGGGGAATATTCTTTTGGAGCGCATTCACTTGTGCTTGGCAGAGAGGTTTGTAGAAATCAACGCGCCAACGCTTTTTAGTGACTTGTGACCAATTGGTATTTTCGTTATGGCCTGTTAATGAAATATAAATGGGAGCGACTTGGTTTTTTTTAAACACCTCTCCAAGCTCTTGCATTTTCTTTGGAGCAAGATTGAGCCCATGCACTAAGAGAACTATTCCCTTCGAGTCTTCTGGTACCACTAGCTCTTGCTTTATGTTGCTGCAATTTAGCGCGTAAATATTTTGAATTGTAAGGAGAATTATTAAACAGAGTCTTTTAGTCATGCAATCTAACCATTTCTTTCATTTGTTGTAGTAAAGTCAAATGGATCCTATCATACTATCAAAGTAATTTAAGGAGAATTTATGAAAACGCTTTTAAGTTTAATCACTCTTATTGGATTAAGTTCCAACGTATACGCTGCTACTGGTCTTGCTGGTGGAGATGTTTATTTAAATCACAGAATCGAAGGGAATATCACTATCACTTGTTCAAATGGTAGTGAGCGCGACACGGCTTATGTAACTTGTAGAAGTAGTTACCTCTCTCCAAGTTCAAGATCTAAATTTGTTTATGATTCAGGTGTTGACGCTGACAAAGTAGAAATTAGTTATACTAATTCTCGTGGAAAGATAAAAACTAAGTCTTCTAAGTTGAGAAGTACAACTAGTAAGAAGAGTTTTAATCTTTGGATTAGATCACTTACGCAAAGACCTCTTCTAAAGGCCGGAAACAATGCTCTAGCTTATAAATTAACGAAGAAAGGTAATGTTGTTGAGAGAGGACTCTTTGATGTAAGAGTTGATAGACAACCTGTGAGATACTGTTCTTACAGATCTTTCTATTCAAGCTCTATGAGCGACTGTAGAAGTGCTTCATTAGTTTGTGATAGATACTTTAGACAACAGAACGACTGCCAATAAAATATATTTCTGAAGCGCTATCATGGCGCTTCAGTCTTACATCTCAGTAATAAACTCCCTAAACTTACATTCCCCATACTTTCTACACACGCGCTTTGCGTCTAGTTTGACCAACTGTTTCATTTAATTGAACAATAGTTTATATAATTTTTTTAGGAGAGTTCATGAAATATTTTTTATTCTTATTTGTCCTTTTATTTCAACTAAATTCATTTTCAGCTGAAAAACTCATTCACAAAATTTCTAAAGGAAAACATCATAAGGGTGGAAAGATCGAACTCTTTGTTAAAGAGAGAACAGAAGATTCATTTGTAGCAACTATCGCTTACCAAATTAAAAAGAAATTCTATGTTCCTATTAGTGACAGTAAATTGATGGGAAATGTTGATCAACCACTACCTTTAGTTTTTTCAACCAAAGAAGGTTACATTCAACTTGAAACTGAAAAGAGTATGAAAGTAAATAAGGCCACTTTAAAGTTTATCGCTCGTGAGTCTGTTGGTCGCTACTACGATACGTATAAGATTGAAATTCTTCCAGATAATAAGAAATGGAAGGCGATGCTTTGGTATCACCCAAGTATTTCAAGTGTAGGTTGGTTAAAGACTGAATTAACGCTTTTAAATATTCCTGTACTTGGTGCTTATAGAGTTAAGTCCAACTTAGTTAAGTAATTACTCCAGTAGAGATTTAACGTGGTTAATTTGTTTTTGGGTCATAGGGACAATGTCTCCCACAGTGGCCCCAAAACGACCACCGAGACCACCCCAATCATTACGCTTCACAACTCCATTGTCTTCTCTAGATTTTCTATTTTGAAAGAGTACCTTACCTGAAAAGCAGTAGACCTCTGTTTCTCCTAGAAGAGAACTCACAGTCACAAGAAAATCAGTTCCTCTTACTGCAAGACTTGCAGTCTTTGTGCGCACGAAACCTTTGACTTTAGATTTTCCTCTCGTCACCCAACGAAGAAAACCTTCCTTTAAAAGATAGGGAGAGTTTTTAATATTCTTTTTAAATTTTATTTTAAGTACAGAGTTAGGGCCAAGCGTGAAAGTACTATTATACTCTTTCACTTTCATTTGCAGGTAACCATTTTGTTTCACTTCAATCAAACCATTTTGCACAAAGAGAGTATCTCTTGTAATTTGTTTTCCGTTGTAGAGAACGTCGCCTTTATATTTTACAACCGTGGCCGTGATATTGGCGTGAATTGTAAGAGAGAATAGGCTTAAGAAAAGTAGGGTGATGAGCTTGTTAGGCATGTGATTTCCTAGATTGAATTAAAAGTGATTAAATAAATTATATATTAAAGTTATTTAATTACTAGTTCTTATGAGTACAAAGTTAAGCTCTTGGGCGCTCTCTAGGGAAAATTTGTTTTGTTGCCACGAGTCCTAGATAGTATAAGTAAGTGGTTAATTTCATTTAAAATGTATTAGCTTGAACTAATATATAATATTAAAATAACTTAAAATATTTCTTGCCACTTCAAAAGCCCTTTGTCACACTTGCTCCATACTAAAGCTTTGGAGAATAAATATGTGTGGTGTTGTTGGCGTTTTACACAGTTATCTTTCCAATGATGTACTTGTTGATGCTGCTTATGATGTTTACCGCTCCCTGCTCACGCTCCAACATCGAGGACAAGATGCCGCTGGTATAGTTGGTTACGATTTTACAACTAGAAAATTTCATTCTCATAAAGATCTGGGCCTTGTGGGGCAAGTCTTTAATGAGAAAGTTCTAAGTAAGCTAAGCGGTGATATGGCCATCGGTCACACTCGTTACGCAACTACTGGAAGTGATTCCAAACTAGATTTACAACCTCTTGTGACAGGTTTTCCTGTGGGCCTAGGAATTGCTCACAATGGAAATATTCTCAATTATCATGAAGTCTCAAGATTCTTTTCTCAGGATAGAGGAAATCAACTCTTAACTAATAATGACATAGAACTCTTTCAAAATTTCTGGTGTCAGTCTTTCTCACAGTATAAAGATAACTTTCTAGGGGCGCTCATTCATGGGGCCACTGAAATTGTAGATAAGTTACGTGGTGCTTACGCTCTCGTTGGTATGGTGAGTGATGAGGGGCTCTTTGCTCTTAGAGATCCAAATGGAATTAGACCCTTAGTTCTTGGTCAAAAGAGAGAGGGGAATCGTCTTAGTTGGATGGTGGCCTCTGAAACTGTCTCTATGAATTTCTTAGGTTTTGAATATGTAAGAGATGTTCTCCCAGGAGAGTTGATCTTCATTGATAAGAAAGGCGAGTTATTCTCAAAAATACTTACTAAGGGACATGTGGCAAAACCTTGTATGTTTGAATGGGTTTATTTTTCTGGAGCTGAGAGTTCCATTGAAAATCAAAGTGTCTACGGAGTGAGATTAAATTTAGGAATAGGCCTTGCAAAGCAAGTTAAACCTTTTATAGAAAGCGGAGAAATCTCTCCTGATATTGTTTGTCCTGTGCCAGACACAAGTCGTACTTCAGCTATATCTCTTGCTGAAGAGTTGGGTCTTCCTTACCGTGAAGGACTTATTAAAAATCGTTATACACAGAGAAGTTTTATCTTAAAAGATCAAGAGGCCAGAGAAAGGGCGATTGAATTAAAGTTGAGTCCTGTGGTGAGTGAAATCCAGGGAAAGAATATCTTACTCGTGGATGACAGCATTGTCAGAGGGTCAACGAGTATTAAAATAATTAAACTCTTAAAGAAGTATGGAGCTAAGGAAATTACCTTGGCCATCTCTTGTCCTCCTCTTAAACATGCTTGTTTCTACGGAGTTGATTTTCCAGACCCAAATCAATTAGTGGCAAGAAATAAAACCAATGATGAATTGGCCGAATATATAGGGGCCAAGCGAGTTATCTACTTAACGGAGGAGAACTTAAAAAAAGGCATTGGTCTAGAAGACGTTTGCATGGGCTGCCTAGATGGTGAGTACCCAACGCCGACGGATGGTAGTGAAGAATTTAAAAGACGAAGAGAAGAACATAAGAAAAGCCTGGCATTGGAGTGTTTATGAAGAAAGCATTAGTTCTATTTGGTAGTGAGAGTGATAAGTATATTTATTCTGAACTTATAGAAAACCTGAAAGAGAGTTTTGAAGTTGATTTTGAAATCATCTCTGCTCATCGAAAACCAGCACGTTTGTCTGAGAGATTAAAGCAAGATGACTTTGACTTTCTCGTGGCCGGTGCAGGTCTTGCAGCACACTTACCAGGTGTTTGTGCTTCATTAACTAAGAAGCCCGTATTTGGAATTCCGGTTGAAGCTTGCTTTGGAGGATTAGATGCACTTCTTTCAATCATGCAAATGCCAAAGGATATTCCAGTAGGAACAATTCACGCTAGCGATTCTAAAAGGATGGCAGGACTTATTAGTACCTTGAGTGATCAAACCTCTAAAGTGGTTCACTTAGTTGTGGATTCAGATATTCAAAATTATGAATATTGCACAAAAGAAGTTAATCGTTTTAAAGACATGGCGCTAGAGCTTGGAGTTGAAATTGCTGTTTCAAACTCTATCGTTGCAGAGACTTTAAATATTGTTCTCTTTCATAAAGAAGAGGCCTTTGAAATTGTAGACAATGCTCTCTATATCCCACTCTTTGAAAAAAGTGACTCTCAGTCTCCCATGAGTGCTCTTAAAGTACTTGATTGGTTTAGCAATGGGGGAGTTTGGTTTGGAGTGAATAACTCACGAAATGCTTTAATCTTTCTTAAGAAATTCATAGGAGAAAAATAGTGGAACTCATAAAAAAAGGTTCAGTTAAAGATATTTACACTTCAAATGGAAATCTCTATTTCAATTTCTCCAATCGCTATAGTATTTTTGATTGGGGCGAGATGCCCGATGAAATTCCTAATAAAGGGAATAGCTTGCTTAATTTTACCAAGAATATTTTTGAATTTCTTGAAAGTTCTAAGTGCTGGAAAGATTGGACTCCTAAGTCTTCTCTACTTGAAGGAAATTACTATCTCTCAAAAGAGTTTAATCGCCTAAAGAGTGATGGATTAAAGACACACTTCTCTAACGTACACTCAGAAAATGGAAAGGACTACTTAGGGGTGAGACGTGTTGCTGTTCCTGAGCTTGAACTTAAAAATAATGCTTGGGATTATTCTCCTTTTAAAGAAAAAGTCACAAATACATTGGTCCCACTTGAAATAATTTTTCGTTTTGGAGTTCCAAAGGGAAGTTCACTCTTAAAGAGAACAAGTGATAAGAATTATCTTGATCTCATTGGTCTTAAGAAAGCTCCTGTCGTGGGAGATAAGTTCGAAATGCCAGTGATTGAATTTTCCACAAAATTAGAAGAGCGTGACCGTTATATTTCATTTGAAGAAGCGAAAGAAATTTCAGGTATGAGTTGCGTTGAATTTGAAGTTTTAAGAGCGACAACAACTCTCTTGGCCTTAAGATTAAAAGAGTACTTTGCTGAATGTGATATTGAGCTTTGGGATGGTAAATTTGAATTTGCCTTCGATGATTTCTCTCCCATTGGACATAGAGAATTTATGTTAGTGGACTCAGTAGGTCCTGATGAGCTTCGTTTAACAAAAGATGGAGTGCAACTCTCTAAAGAAGTTCTAAGACAATTCTACTTAGAATCGCCTTGGTACAAGAATGTTGTGAAAGCAAAGAAGATAGCAAAAGAATCTAATAGAAAAGATTGGAAAGTTATTTGTACTGATGAATTAGCATCAAGTCCAAGCAATCTAGCAGATGATCAATTAAAATTAGTAGAAGACATGTACTTAGGACTAGAGAAAGTTCTGCTTGATTCTAATTACAAAATGGATACAGTTCTAGACTCACTTAAAAGGCTTATGTAATGAAAATTGCGGTAATCGGCTCTGGTGGGCGTGAACATGCTCTTGCTTGGCGACTCTTAGAGGACTCTGGCACAAGAGAAGTATTTGTTCTTCCGGGAAATCCTGGAATGAGTTTAGATCAAGGAATCACTTGTGTGCCTTGGGCCGGAGATTATAGCGACCTCTATACTTTTATAAATGCTCAAGGAATTGATCTCGTTATTGTAGGTCCCGAGAAATTCTTAGCGGAAGGCCTTGCTGATTACTTAACTGAAGTTCATATTCCTTGTTTTGGTCCCAGTGAATTCTGTGCACAATTTGAATCTTCAAAAGACTTTAGTAAAGAATTTATGAATGAATTTTCTATTCCTACTGCCAAGTCCATAACTGTTACTGAATACCTGCAAGGTATTAAAGAAATTGAAAGTTGGGGCTTCTCGCTTCCTCCTGTAGTTAAGGCCGATGGATTAGCGGCCGGAAAAGGAGTCTTTGTTTGTGAAGATAAGGATGAAGCTAAGCTTGCTCTTCATAACTTAATGAATAATCCAGATTTTCCTGTAACGAGTTCAAAAATTCTCCTAGAAGAATGTCTTGAAGGAGTAGAGGTATCTTCCTTTGCTCTCTTTGACGGGGAAAATTATCAAGTGCTAGGTCACAGCAGTGATCATAAAAGGCTTAATGATTTTGACAAAGGTCCAAATACTGGTGGAATGGGAACATATTGTGATCCAAATTGGCCGAGTACTTCTCTTAAAGAAAAAATTGAAGACCAAGTCTTTAAAAGGTTTCAAAAGGGTCTTAAAGCTAAAGGTCTTAAGTACGTCGGTTTCTTATTTGCAGGAATCATGATTTCTAAAAATGATGAAATCAACGTGATTGAATTCAATGTGAGACTAGGGGATCCTGAAGGTCAGAGTTTACTCTTTACTCTTGATGGTGATCTCTCACAGAGCCTGTACTTTGCAGCTACAGGAAAATTAAATGAAGCAAGTGATCTAAAAATGAATTCAAGTGCCGTGCATGTGGTTCTTGCCTCTAAAGGCTATCCTGGACTTGATGGGCAAGAGCTACTTTTGCATCAAGGTATTCCAAAAATAGAAAATGGTGATTCTTTTAAAGTTTTCTTTGCTGGAGTAAAACTTAAAGATGAGACCTTAGTAAATTCTGGCGGAAGAGTTTTAGGGATTAGTGTAAAATCTGATTCCATAAAGTCGGCCAGAGAGACAATTTATCAAATAATACCAACACTCGCCTTCAATGGTGCTCACTGGAGAACTGATATTGGACTCAAAAATTAAGATAGCACTCTTCGCTTCTGGACGCGGATCTAATGCTATTAATATTGCGAAATACATACGAGCTAATTGTGCAAACTTAGAGATTAAATGTCTGGTTTGTAATGTGCAAGACGCTGGTGTTATTGATTACATCAAGGAATTTGATATTCCTGTTGTCGTTATTCCCTCTAAAGGGATGGATCGCTTGGCACATGAAGAGTTAGTTTTAGAGAGTATCAAATCATACGAAGTTGACTGGATTCTATTGGCCGGTTACATGAGAGTGCTGAGTGAATCTTTTCTTTCAAAGTTTTCAAATACAATAATATCTAAAATAGTTAATATTCATCCTTCACTACTTCCATTGTACCCTGGAACAAGCGCCTATGAGCAGGCCTATGAAAACCAAGATCTCTATAGTGGAATAACAATTCACTTGGTAGACGCTGGAGTTGATACGGGTCCAATCATTTTACAACGAAAATTTCCTCGCATGGATTCTGATAGCTTCGATCAGTTTAAGAGACGTGGTCTTAGTACAGAACATGAACTTTATAGAGAATTTTTAAATTATTTAAATAAAGGTGAACAAAGAATCACACAACTTGTTGATCTAACTTTAAAGGAAAAATCAAATGAAGAACTTAAGAGTAGAAGTTTATCCACAGAACTTAGATAATTTTATTCACACAAGCGTTGAGTTCGGACAACTTGGAGCGGACTTATACTTACTAGGTAGTGAGAAAACGATTAGTTCTTCTGTTTTAGAAGAAGTCTTTGTAGATACCATTTCACAAAAAATGATTACTCATGAAGGTGATACTCAAGGTGAATTCAACTGGGTAGTAGAGGTTCTCTATCGTCCAGGAGTAACTGATAATTGTGCTAAAACTTCTAAGATTGCTCTATCCATGTTTGATATAACTAGTGAAGTGACTACGGGGAAAATATTTTTCTTTAACTTAAAATCTAATCAAATTGAACTTAGTAATATGGCCAAGAATGTTCTTGGAAATCCTCTTATTCAATACGTTAATATCTATTCTAAAGAAGAGTTTATCGAGCGAGAGAGATTTGAAAATATAACTCTCTCTACTCCTGATATTTCAACCACTGCTAGTATCGAGGTCATCTCTCTAGACTTAAGTGATGTTGAACTAGTAAATCTATCAAGTGAGCGCTGTTTAGCGCTTAATCTTGAAGAGATGCAGGGAATTGCTAATTACTATAGAGCAAATACAGAAGCTAGACTAAAAAAAGGACTTCCTGCTTGGCCCACAGATGTGGAATTAGAATGTCTCGCCCAAACTTGGAGTGAGCACTGTAAACATAAAATCTTCAATGCAGATATTGAATTTAAAAACTCTCTTACCGGTGAGACAACTACTATTAATTCTCTCTTTAAAACCTTTATAAGAGATACCACGCTAGATATTGAAAAGAAGAATGAAATTGATTGGCTCATCTCTATCTTTCATGACAATGCTGGAGTGGTGAGATTTGATGACAATGTAGATATTTGTTTTAAAGTCGAAACTCACAATAGTCCTTCAGCTCTTGATCCTTATGGGGGAGCTCTTACGGGAATCCTTGGAGTGAATAGAGATATTCTTGGATGTGGTCTCGGTGCAAAACCTGTGGCCAATACAAATGTCTTCTGCTTTGGTCCTTGGGGATACTTTGAGAGCTTAGAGCGTAAATTTGTTCCAAAGAATCTACTTCGCCCAGAGCATGTTTTTGAAGGTGTGCACAAGGGAGTTGAAGATGGAGGGAATAAGTCTGGAATCCCAACCATTAACGGAGCGATGAATTTTCATCCAAGCTTTAGTGGAAAACCACTTGTTTATGTAGGCTCTCTTGGAGTCATGCCACAAGTGACTAAGGCGAAGCGTCTTGGTAGCGAAAAAGAAATTAAACACGGTGACTTTATTTATATGGCCGGCGGTCGCGTAGGTGCTGACGGAATTCACGGGGCGACTTTTAGTTCTATGGACTTAAATGAAAGCTCTCCTGTTAATGCGGTTCAAATTGGAGATCCAATAACACAAAAGCGCTTAAGTGATTTCCTCCTAGAGGCGAGAGATTTAAACCTCTTTCAATGTGTCACTGATAATGGTGCTGGAGGATTAAGCTCTTCAGTGGGAGAGATGGCAGAGCTTTGTAACGGGGCGACTGTCTATCTGGATAGAGTTCCCCTAAAGTATCCGGGACTCACGCCTTGGGAAATATTTGTTTCTGAATCACAGGAGCGAATGACTTTTGCAGTTAATCCTAAAGACAGTGAAAAGTTCGAAGCATTGGCCAAGAAGAGAAATGTTGAAGTTTCAAATATTGGAGACTTCAATGGTTCTGGAAGTCTTGAATTATTCTATCAAGAGGAGAGAGCGGCTTCTTTAAGTCTCGACTTTCTTCACGAAGGAATACCTACTTTAAAATTACAGGCAGAGTGGAGTGGAGCTCGCGAGCATCAACTACCTTTTCCAAAACTGGTTAAAAAAGAGGCGAGTGATCTTCCTATAAGAGAAGTACTCGCAACTATTATGGCCCACGGTAATATTGCTTCTAAAGAAGAGTGGATTCGCCAATACGACCATGAGGTGGGTGGAAATACTACCCTTAGACCTCTAGAGGATAATGTTCAAAGTGCTGTGAATAATGCTGGTGCGATTTCTCTTGAAAAGTTTGGTGGTAAAAAAGGAAACTCTGTTGCCTTAGGTCTTGGTTTTGCTCCAAGTCTCTCTCCCTACGATCCAGAACTCATGGCGAAAATATCTGTTGATGAAGCCGTAAGGAATATTATTTGCCATGGGGCCAATCCTAAGAAGATTGCAGTCCTAGATAATTTCTGTTGGCCTGATCCAGTAAAGACTAAGGACAATCCTGAAGGGGATTATAAATTAGCGCAACTTGTACTATCTTGTCAGGGATTAAGAGAAGCTTGTATGGCCTATGGAACTCCACTTATTAGCGGTAAAGACAGCATGAAGAATGATTACCGTGGTAAGAATAATAACGGTGATGATATAAAAGTTTCTATTCTTCCTACTCTACTAGTTTCTTCAGTAGGGCAGCTTAATACAGACTCAATTGTTAAACCTCACTTTGATACAGAGGGATCAGCTGTTTTCTTACTAGGAGATAATTCTGGAGGACTTCTAGGTTCAATCTTTTCAACTTTCTATCAAGACGATAAGAGACTTCCTCTATGTCATCTTTCTGAGAATAAGGAAATTTACGATACTATTTATTCTCTTATTGAGAGTGAACTCGTTTCTTCTTGTCACGATGTTTCTGAAGGTGGCCTGCTCACAACTCTTAGTGAAGCTTGTTTTGCAAATCGAGTAGGATTTGAATTCTTAGAAGAGTTTAGCTTAACGGAGCTCTTCAATGAATCTGGTGGGCAAATTCTAATTTCTGTTAAATTAGAAAATGTAGAAAAAGTCTTAAGTAAAATTAAACATGTAAAATTTAAAAATATTGGAAATGTTCAAAGTGATTTTACGATGACCCTTTCTAAGAGCGAGAAAATTGACTTAACTGAGATTTTTGAGTCTTGGATAAGTGGTGTTAGAAACTTTTCAAAAGGATTAGTTCATGAGTGTTAAGGTCTTAGTTCTAAGAGGTGATGGTCTCAACTGTGAGAATGAAACTGCATTTGCTTTTTCAAAGCATGGCGCCACTTGCAGTATCGTTCATGTTAACGATCTACTAGAAAATAAAAAGTTACTACTTGAGCACGATATCTTTGTTGTTCCGGGAGGATTCTCTTTTGGAGATGATCTAGGTTCTGGTCGTGTTCTCTCTTTAAAATTGAAAATGGGTTTAAAAGAAGAGCTCACTCAGTTTGCCAAAGAGGAGAGACCCATTCTAGGAATTTGTAACGGTGTGCAAGTACTTATGAAGATGGGTCTTTTGCCAGACAAGAAGTTTGTTCAATCCGCCACATTAGATAAGAATATTGATGGAAAATTTATTAATAAATGGTCAGATCTTGTTGTGAATAGTGAACTATGTAAATGGGTTCCAAGTGAACTTAAAAGTGTCACTATGCCCATTAGGCATGGTGAGGGACGTTTTATATTTAGTGATAGCAGTGTCGCAAATGAAATTGTCACTAATAACCAAGCAGTATTTACTTATAAGTCTAATCCAAACGGATCAACTCATGACATTGCTGGAATTTGCGATCCTTCGGGAACAATTCTAGGACTAATGCCTCACCCTGAAGCGGCTATTGATACCAATTCAACTCCTTTAGGGATTGATTCATCAAACGACACAAATATTATTTTTCACACAATCTTAAAATATGTAACTGAGAGGAAATCTAATGAGTTCAAATCTATTAATTAAAAGAGCACTTCTAAGTGTTAGTGATAAGACAGGTATTGTTGATCTCGCTAGGACATTAGTTAAGTATGATTGCGAAATCATTAGCTCTGGTGGAACAAAGAAATTCCTAGAAGAAAATGGTATTCACTGCACTCGTATAGAAGATGTGACAGGTAATCCTGAGGCATTTTCTGGTAGAATGAAAACTCTTAGTTTTCAAGTCTCAAGTGCTCTGCTTTATCGCAGAGATTCTAAAGATGATATCAATCAGGCGAAAGAATTAAATATTGAACCAATTGATTTAGTTGTTTGTAATCTCTATCCCTTTGAAGAAGTTTCAAAGACATCAAGTGATTTAGATGAACTCATTGAAAATATCGATATTGGTGGACCTACCATGCTTAGGGCCTCTGCTAAGAATTATCACCATGTGGCAAGTCTCTGTGATACGAGAGATTATGAAAGTGTCATTAATGAATTAAATGAAACAAAAGGGGAGATTTCTTTTACAACGAGAAAAAATCTCTGCGCTAAGACATTTGCTCACACGGCACACTATGACGCTACAATTATTGAAAAATTAAATCCTCTCTTAACTGATCGTCCAGCGGCGCAGGTGTTTAAATCAGGTGATTTAAAAGAGCTTAGATATGGTGAGAATCCTCATCAAAAAGCTTTCTTTCTAGGAGACAGCTCAAAGTGGCAAACTCTGCAAGGAAAAGATTTAAGTTACAATAATCTGCTAGACGCTGACGCTAGTTTTAGATGTTGCTTTGATCTTCATACAAAATTTCCCACAAAGAAAGTTGCTGTCATCGTGAAGCATTCAAACCCTTGTGGATCAGCTGTTACAAATGGCAATTTAGAATCTTTAGAGACTGCTTGGAGTAGTGATCCTATCAGTAGTTTTGGAGGAATCCTCTGTTTTAACTTTGAAGTTGATGAGGCAATGGCGACTTGGCTTGGTGACAAATTCGTAGAAGTTGTTATGGCCCCAAGCTTTTCTACTGAAGCCCAAGAGGTTTTTGCTAAGAAGAAGAACTTAAGACTCGTAGAGAGATCATTTGACGACTCTTTTCTATCTGAAGATATGGTGAAGTCAGTAGTTGGTGGATTCGTTGTTCAAAAAGAAGATACTGAATTTTGCACTAAACTTAATTGTGTCACTAAGAATAATAGAAATGTTGATACGGACCTCTTAGAATTTGGAGTAGTTCTTACTAAGCATTTTAGAAGTAATGCCATCTCTCTTGTCACTAAGAAAGATGATCAACTTATTTTGGTTGGTGCTGGTATGGGGAATCCAAACCGTCTGGTAAGTACAACTCAGGCGATTGAAAAAGCTAAAGAAAATGGTTACACAGACCTAAGTGAATGTGTGCTGATCTCTGATGCTTTCTTCCCATTTAGAGATAATGTTGAAGTGGCGAATTCCTTTGGAATTAAATCCATTGTTCAACCAGGCGGTAGTATCAAAGACAAAGATGTTGTGGCCGCAAGTGATGAATTTGATATGACTATGTATTTTACTGGTACGAGACACTTTAGACACTAGGATTTGTTATGAGTAAGACTTATAAAGACGTTGGCGTTGATATTACTAAAGGTGATGCCTTCGTAGAAAAAATTAAAAAGAAAGTGAAGTCTACTTACGGAGAAAATGTGATCTCCGGAGTTGGTGGTTTTGCTTGTCTCTATAAAATGGATGATGAGAGACTGCTCAGTGCTGGAACTGATGGGGTGGGAACAAAACTCCTTCTCGCTCAGAAGTTCAATAAACACGACACGATTGGAATTGATCTGGTCGCCATGTGTGTAAATGATATTCTCTGTACTGGTGCCAAACCACTCTTCTTCATGGATTATCTCGCTTGCTCATCTCTTGATGTAGAAGTCTCTTCTTCTATTGTGGATGGCGTGGTTGAGGGATGTTTACAATCATCCTGTGCGCTCATTGGCGGAGAAACCGCAGAGATGCCAGGACTCTATAAAAGTGGTGAATACGATCTTGCTGGATTTGCCGTTGGTGAAGTTTATAGAGATAAGCTTGTTGATGGAAGTAAAATAAAAAGTGGTCAAACCATTCTTGGTCTTCCTTCAAGTGGCGCCCATAGTAATGGATATAGTCTACTTAGAGAGATCTATAAAAATGACGATGAAATGTTGCAACGTCTCTTAACTCCCACTAAGATTTACACTAAGGAAGTGACTCCTCTTATTAATGATGGACTTGTTTCTGGAATTGCTCATATCACTGGTGGTGGAATTCATAATATCTCTAGACTAAATAAGTCCCTAGATTATGAACTCAATTCATGGCCTGATATTCATAGTGCTAGTTTTATGGACGCTCATACTGATCTCTTTTCTAGAATTTCAAAAGATTCCAAGTTAAGTGATGAAGAGTTATATAAGACTTTCAATATGGGGATTGGTATGGCGATTATGACTGATCACCCAGAAGAAATCCTCTCTCTCATCCCAGGCTCTATGGTCTTAGGGGTAGTGAAAGAGGGAAGTGGAAACACTTACATGAGAACTTTATAAAGAATTCTAAGCCCTGCAAAGAGTAGGGCCCCTTTGAAAATATATCGGAAAGACTTCTCCTGGATCTTTCCGAGTATTTTTACTCCCAGATGTGTTCCAAGTAGAGCTCCCACTGTTAATACCGCTATTAAATTTACATGTTCTAGGTAATTAAATCCTAGGTAGAAAAATGTTGGTAGTTTCACTAAATGACCAACTACTTGCACAGAACTCTTAGTGGCAACTATTTGCTCTTTAGTGAAATCAGACCTGATGAAAAAGGGAGCTATGAATGGTCCGGTGGCACCAATGAGTGGCCCTAAGATTCCTACACATACTCCCACAAAGGAGAAACACCAATACGGGAGTTTGATCTCTGGTAGGCGTTTGGGTTTAAAAACGCTATAGAAAATAAGCACAGCGATGAAGATAAGAAAGATATCTTTATTTTGAATAGTTTTAATAATTTTAATGGAAATCAATGTTCCTATGGGAACACCTGCACAGAACCATAGAAAAATCTTTCTAATGACATTGTCTCTTAAAAGCCAAGTTCTAGTGGAGTTACTAATGAGCTGAACTACTCCATGGATGGGAACAATGACACTGATATCTAGAAAGAGAGTTAGAATGGAGAGGAGAACAATTCCTCCTCCCATACCACTCACTGCTGAGATAATTGCCGTTAAGGATCCACAAATAAAGAGAAAAGTTAAAACCAATGGGCTCATTTCTTTTTTATTTCAAAACAAACGTGGATTTTCTTATCTTTAAAATCTTCAGGGATAGTATTGAACGATATATCTTTTACATCAAATAGTTCAGAAACTTTAGGATCTAATCTAAATCCTCTCTTATTATTTGAGAAATAGAGAATTCCATCTTCATTTAAAAGCTTCATACACCTTTCAATGAGAAAACCGTGATCTCTTAATATATCAAGCGTGTTACTCATTCTCTTGGAGTTACTAAAAGTAGGGGGATCTAAGAAAATAATATCAAATTTCTTCTCTTTATATTCATTCATAAATTTAAAGACATCAGCATTTATAAACTCATGATCTTTAAGTGGGATATCGTTGGCCTCAAAATTATCCTGACTCCATTGTATATAAGTCTTAGACATGTCTACATTAGTGGTGATTGCACCACCAAGAGCTGCTTGCACAGAAACTACACTGGTATAACAAAAGAGATTTAAAAGACTCTTGTCTTTGGAAGTGGCGTTTAATTTAAGGCGCATAGGTCTGTGATCTAGAAAAAGTCCAGTGTCGATATAATCAATGAGATTAACAAGAACTACGGCGTCTTTCTCTTTGACTTCAAAGCGATTATTAGTGGAATCAAACTTCTCGTACTTATCTTCTTTAGTTTGAATAATTCTCTTTTTAATGATGATGTCATCACTCTTCATTTCAAAAATTTCACAAATGGCGGTGATCATTTCATCGTAGAGTTCAGGTTTTGCTTCATCAATCTTGTCGATTCTTCGATCAAAGATGATGACTTTGTCTTTGTAAATATCAATTAAGTAGGGATATTGTGGAATTTCCTTGTCGTATAAGCGGTATGCCTCAAATTGATTCTTCTTGGCCCATTTTCTACGATGTTTTAAATTCTTGAGTAATTTGTTTTTTATTTCGCTCATAGTTCACTTTTTATTTAGTTATTTATCTATTATCCGATAATTAGGAGATGTTATTTAAGAGAATTTCTCTATTCATTCTACTCTTTGTTTCCCTGTTTGCAAAGGCCCATGGGGTTAGCGATATTCCGCCTTTTATGGCGGATGAAATTGCTGCTAATACTTGTCCTCTTCCTAGTTCTCTAAGCCTAGTGCTAGGTGATGGAGCGGCCAATGAAGAACTCTTTGAATTAGGTGAAACTATGGAGAGTTATGAATGTATGAATAGGGAGAAGTTGTATAGTAAGTGCGATTGTCTTGATAAGGCCAATTTCAAACCCTATCCTGAAGATGTATTGGATTTTGGGGAGCGTTTTCAGACTGAATTAGCTACAAGAGACTTAGCGACAAAAGTATTTGAGCTCAATAGAAAATGGTTTATCTATAAACAAATGATTCAAATGAATGGGCAAGTCCTACCAAAGTGTGAAATAGATAATTTCTCCGACTACGCAAGGGAGTCTTTAGAGGATATTTATAGCTTAGAAGAATTTGATCATGTAAGAAAATTTTTCTTTGATAAACATGGTTATACTTTTAATTTTGACTCCCAGCAGACGACAAGAAAAGTCCAAAGCCATGTCTTAATAGATATGTTCTCAGGAAATAGTGCTGATCAAGATTACTACTCATTTCCTTTAAAGAAAGAAGTAGTGCTTTCCTTTGTTACGAGGATTATTAACTCATCAACTTACTATAGTAAAATATCTGAAAGACACGTCTTTGATTATAAATCAGTCAGTGAGAACTATGAGTTATATTTCGATGAACTTTTAAAAGATCATGGTTTTCTCAGTGAACGCGATATTAAAGCAGTAAGAAATAAAATGAAAGATCTCACTTATCTGGTAATTAAGACTGCTTCAGGTATTGATAAAGTCACTAAAGAGGATATGAAGGACTTTAACAAGGTTAAAGCAGTAGTTGAGTCTACTTTGAATGCCTATTTTGTAGAGATGAGTAAAGACTATCAAAAGGACTGTAAAGAAATTGGAAAAATCTTTTCAATCTACAATGATGATTATGAGTATTTAAAGTCTTACACAAATGAAATACCTTTTAAAAAACTACTAAGTGCTCTTGAATCTTCACAGGGAACAATGGTTGGATTACACCTTATGTGTCAGGCCATGAAAAAAGAAATTCCTGCTAAATTTGGAAATTATCAAGCAGCACTTAAGAGTCTAAGAACACAAAACGTATCTATTGTTGCTCAAAAAAATGAAGAAAAATTTAATTTGATTCTTTCATTTCCAAAAATTGGATCACCTCTACCTCCACTAAATCTTGTGGCGATTGATGGACTTGATAAGTTAAAGCTTAAAGAGAAAATGAAGTCAGCTAGAGAAAGAGTTAAAGCAAAGAGAGAACAAGATAAGTCCAGTAAACGGGTACGAAATCACGTTAAAGAAAGGCTAGCGAGATTAGAGAAAATATCGTTTAGAAGTTTTAAACCTTCTAGTTTAAGTACAGATCCTTCAATAGATGAAGCACTCGCTAAAATTCCTCTTCAAGTAGGGTATATGAATGGTCCAGTTATGACTGTTCCAGATATGGTTATGCCTCTCTTTGCACCAGAAATGGTAGAACCTATTCATTTTGATATGTCCTCGAATGCAACGGTTAGACCAATAGCAGTATCTAGTATAAATGAAACTATTTTAAATCGAGTTCAAGATATTGTGAGTAATAGAAACCTCTTAGATACTGATTTAGAAACTGCAAAAAAGACAAAAAAGTTGCCTGAAAACAATAATAAAGTAACGAAAACAACTAAGAAAAGTGATTTAGGAAATTCTTCTAAATCAAATAAAGAGAAAGATGAAAAAGAAATTCGTTTAGTTAAAGAAAAATCCAAGAAGAGCTTTTTTAGCTACTTCTCAAGTCCCGTAAGTTATGTGGGACAAACTGGGGCTGTCTCGTTCCCTAGCTTTGGAGAAGACTTTAAAAAGAGAGATAAGATTGTCTACCAGCAAGCTTCAGTTGCTAAGAGGTCTAAGAAATTTAAAAGAAAGAGTGTTGTCGATCCACAAGTTAAAAAGTACGCAGACAGCACTAATAAGCGCATAAGAAAGAAGGTTAATGCTGAATATAACTATGATCAATACTTGCAAAAGAAGCGACTCTTCGCGGTGAATAAACCCAAGATTGATCTTCAAAAAATCAAACGCATGAACAATCTTGCAAAGAAAGTATTCGAGCCTAGTGGCAAAATTGATTCTAGCTCAGTTAGTAAGAGAACTTTGAAAAATCAAATGGCCTCCATAAAGAAAGAGGATGTGGCTAAACAGGCCAAAAAGGCTGCTAGATATGATGGTACATCAAAAGCTAATACGATCGCTTCAACAGTTACTAGTACAAGTTCTAACTCAACTCCTACTAATTTAAGTACTGGTTATGGAACTGCTAGTTATGAAAAAGAACATGTGAAAAAGAAAATCAAACCTAAGAAATTCTTATTTGAAAATGATTTTAAACAAATGGACAAGGATGACATCTTAGATTTTGCTGATTCTTCACACTTTGTTTATGTTATTGTGAAAAAAGAGTTTCAACATATTCAAGTCGATTTTCTAGAAACTTATGAATACCAGATTATAAACGGAGAAGTTTTTAAAACTCTTATCTCTTCAGAAAATATTCTAAGAGTAAAACCAACAGGTAAGAAATTAGAAGTTATGAATGAATTCTTTTTTCTAAAAAGAAAAGGTGTTGTTCAATAACCTTCTTACAATGCTCTACTTTAAAGGGTGGCGTTAAGAGTCTATAATCAATTTCACTTTCAAATTGCCAATTAGACAAAAGGTAACAATCTGACTGTTGTGACTTTGATAGTATTTCATCAATAACTTGAATCCCATTTTTCTTCCCTCCTGATTTATCCATGACGTAGTCACAAATAATTAATGAAGGATGGGAATTTGCTAGAGAATTGAGTAAGTCTTCCCCTTTATCAAAGAGGTGTAACTCTAAGGTAAGGTTTGGAAAGTATTGTTTAATAGTCTTTGTAAATGTAGCCTCGAGGTTCATATTACTTAAGAGATCATCATTACAAGCGTAGATAGTAAGTTTCGTTTGACCATCTCCATAACAAGTAATTTCTTCGTGTGTTGTTTTCCCTTCTTCGTTGGACCCTTGCCATATAAGCGCTTCATGATCAGACCCTTCTGCTGACTCTAGCGTAAAGGTTATTTGTACTTCAGAAGACTTATTTAAATTCTTGGCCCAAATATCTTGTCCGTGTAGATTTATGATCTTTCTACAACTTGCGAGCCCTAGTCCAGTGCCACTAGCTTTTCCTTTAGAGTAGAAGGCCTCAAAGAGTTGCGCCACATCTTCCTTAGGAATAAGCGGTCCACTATTTATTATGGAAATGGAAGTTATGCCATTTCTTTGTTTTGAAGTGAAGCGTATATGTTTATTTGGAGTCTCAGACATGAGTGTTTGCGCTTCTATGGCATTTGAGATGAGATTTGATACCACTCGTACAATTCTTTCTTTATTGGCGAGAACTAGACCTTGATGATCTAGCTCAAAGACGATTTGCACACCGTGCCTAAGAAGTTCTCGACTATTTAACTTGAGAGATTCTTTAATAATGTTCTTTAGAGAATGTTCTTTTAACTCTAGTGAGCTCTCTCTTGAGAAATCTAGTAGAGTGGCGAGTAAGTTTTCACTATGCTCGATACTATAATTTAATTCCTCTGTGATTTTTGCTAGCTTTCCAGGCGTCATTCTATGTTCGTCAAAATTTTCTAGCACCGAGGATAATTGACTAAGAGGTTTTCTAAGGTCGTGGGCCATCATCTTGGCCGTATCGCCAATGGCGGCATCTTGCGCCTGATTTATAATGAGAGAGTTTTGTTTCTCAATAGTCATCTCGTTAGATCTAAACTCAAGGGCACTATTTAGCGTTAAGATAATAAGCACTGAGATATCAAAGTAAGGCAATAGGGCATAGTTCTTTGAGATGGCTATATAGAGACATATGGAAGAAATGAGACCTAGGAGCATACACACTATCTTTAAAAAATTGCCTTTCTTTTTATTTTTTCTAAAAGATGAGATCTGTTTTAGACAAATAATTAAACTAAGTATGGGTCCTAAGGCAAAAACAAAGGAGATAATATTTACACCTAAGTTTGATGAAATATATCCTGTAGGTATGAGAAAACTAATTAGCGAAGCAATCAAAAGAGTTGTGGCAAACCCTAGAAGCTGTACTTTCTTGTCTATTTCAAGCTTAGCTATCCTAGCAAAAATGATAAAGAGAAAGTAAGACCAAAGGGTTCGTGAGAGAAAGAGTAGTAAGAGCCTTGTTTCTCCCTTAGCGAAAAGCAGTGAGAGATGACCTGAGGCCACGACACTAACTAATGAACAACAACTTAATAACAGCACATACCAATAGAGTGTTTCTTTTCTAACCAGAAATTGAAAGAGAAAGAAGACAAAGATAAAGGAGACGAAAACCATGGCTATCAGTAAGGGTTTCGTGAACTTGACCCTTTCTGCATGGAAGTAAATATTGGTGAGTTTATTAGTTCTTCCTAGAAAGAAGAAAGTATCAGAAAAACCTCCACGGGCCTTTGAACTCTTAGTTTTAAATACAAAGGTTATTGAGTCATTTTCTAATAGATCATTTGAGATGGGAATCTTAATATAGTCTAGCGCAGTTAAGCCTGTTGAAAAAGACCCTACATACTTCCCATTCAACCAAATTTTTACTTCCTCAAAATCTAATTGAGAAATGAGAATAGCTTTAGGGTAGTTTAAATTATTGGTACTTGTTGGGTTTTTTATTTCAACTTTATATAATCCACTTTCTCCAAGACCGATCTCTTTACCTTTAATTGTTTTGATAATTTCAAAGGTATGATTATGGATATTTTTAAAACAATCCATTACGCATTTGATTTTCTCTTTGGTGCTCTTAGAGATCCGTATGGAATTCTTAGGGATCGAGAAGACTTCATTATTAATCGTGAGATTAAAAGAAGATTCTAGTAGAGAGAAAGTATAGAAAAGTCCCACTATAATAGTGAGACCAATAGCAATGGTAGATAATTGTCTAAAAAGTTTCATTGATTAATATTATAGGGTATTTATGAGAAATTAAAAGGGTAGGGAGAGTGTTCTCCCTACAATTTTATAAAGGATATATCTGGTAGGCGTGATTTAGAAGTTGCTCGGCCCATTCGTATTCTCTAAGAATAACAGGAGCGTTTAAATGCTCTTCTTCACCATCTGTAGCTGGATCATAGTCATAAAGTGGCATTGATTCATTTGGATAAATTGAATCTCTTACGTAGAATACGCCTTTACCGCTACATCCACCATCAGTTGCTAGAGAAGTGGCAACTTGAGTTCCTCTTTTTCTAAACTTTAAGGCCTTTCTAAGCAATTTCTTTTTCTTCTTAGGATCTTCCTCTTCAGAGGCCTCAACATTTATTTCATCTGCTCTCTTATTCATGAGCTTGTCGTACTTTGAAACAAATGGACAATTCTTAGAATCTGTATTGTCGTTAAAACCTACAATCATAGTAGCGTGCCAGTATCCTACGTGATTGTAGATAGCGATCACTGGGGCATTTCTCTTTTTGATCATATTCTTAATTTTAGTCACGATATCCTTAGGAGCCGTCGTCACATTCCATCTATTTTCAGAAGGATCTTTAAAAATAATTTCTCTTTCAAATTCTGGAAGTTTTACTAGGGGAGCTGTAAGATCTTGATACATACTCATCCAGCTATAAGAGATACCGTACTTAGCACCTTCTTCGTCTTCACGGGCAGGAATACGTTTGCCACCAGCTTTCTTATACCAACCCTTAGCATACGGGTAGTCAGAGTTGAGATAGATTTCTCCACGCTTATTAAGGGCGTAAATCATATCTGTAGGCCAATAATTTAAATCGTCATCAAGGCCTTCTTTAGAGAGATTCATAAAGTATCTCTCAGATAAATTCTTCTTCTCTGTGTTTCTAATACGTTTATTTAATTTTGAGTACCACCATTCCACAGTTCCCGTGTGACTCATAAAGAGACAGCTTCCCGCATCTTCTTGGTCTGGGGCAGGCATGATGTGCTTAAGTAGTTTGTTATATCCACCTTTAAAAGAATTTTCATCTGGAGTCATGGCCTTAGTCATAACGGGACGAGATCCTTCTGAAATTGAATTTGGATATTTAGCACCAATCACAAAGCTTGGATCATTCATGATCGTTGCAAACGATGAGCTCATAAGTACATACAATAAGACGTATTTAATCAATTTATACTCCTTTAAATTAATAGAGCGAAATAGTACGGCTTGAGTCATTGATATACACGTTGCAGTGAGTAGAAGAATAGAATTATCAACTACTTAAGCTTATTTTTTTTAAAAAGTACTCAAGCCACAGCCTCAAGTAACCGAGTAGTCATAGGAATAAATACATAAACACGTAAGTGTCCAATGAATTGGTAGTGAAAACCACAAAAAGGGGTATAAATGAAAATTTGGAAGAATAGACTTCCTAGAGTCGTACTAGCTGTGTCTTTAGGTTTCTTAATTCAAGGTCAGGCGATGGCATCTGCCATTAAACTCGTTGATATTTTAGTTAATGAAACGGGTCTAAGTGAATCTCTTTCTAAGCATGGTATTAGAGGTACTAGTGCGACTAAGGTAAAAAGTTACGTTAGAAATTCTGTGAGTTCTCTCTATCTTTATGGAAATAAGAAACCAACGGCTTCTCAATTAAAGAGATTTGTTAGGGGAATCAAGGCGACTGGAAAAGACGCTCGTTATAAGAGTGATCTCTTAAAATTATTAAATAAATCTGAAAAAAAGATGTCACAAAAAGATCTGGTCACTGCGATCAACTCTCTTATCTATTTAGCTAATAGACATGGAAAGAGTAGTTCGGCCATTCTTGCTTGTGCTGCCTGTGTGAGTGATTCACTTTCTAAGAAAGGTTTTAAGTTTACGCTTGAAACTATGAACAATAAGCAATCTAAGAAAGTTCTCTCAAAGATGCTTCCAAGCAACCCAAGATCATTAACAAACTATATCAATGCTAAACTTGGTAAATTCCAAATTGGAAGCTTATCTGGATCTGGCAAACTAGTTGCAGCTGAAGAAGAGAAGGCGCTTGGTTTATTTCTAGGTTTAAAAGATGTTGGTTCAAAGCAACAAAAATCTCTTATTGGTGCTATTGAAAATCTTTCAAAAGATAGCAGTGGGAAAGTCAATATTATCAACCCACAAAATCCTCATAAGCTTTGGAAACTTTTTAGTGAAGATATTTCTGAAAGTGAAATGTCTGGTTGGACAAGTCTTTTAGACGAAGTTGCCAAGAAGTCTAAAGGTAAGACGAATAAGAAAGAAGTTTTCTTTGAAATCTTAGAAGGACGTGCAGCAGGTAAGACGGATCTACAAGATCGTGTTCAATCTCTGAAAAATAAAAACTGTTTCTTTAAATAAATAATTAATAAGGATTTTAAAATGACTAATAACAAAAAGAAAAACATCAATTGGAAGCTGCTTCCGGCCAATCTGGCGATGATGTCTTTACTCTACAATTGTTCAAGTGTCTCAACAGGACCTCGCTACGTTGCTGATGACAGTGCCGGAGCGAGATCAGCTTATGATACTTGGGGTTACTTACAACAAGGGGCCACTTCTTATAACGCCAATGCCGTACAGGTGGAAGGATCAAATATTGATGGTTTCCTCTCTGGTGTTACTTGGGGTGCTGAAAAAGAAGCTTCATCTGGTTTAGTGACAAGAATTATGGGACCCGGTGGCGATGACTTTAAAAGGTATGTTGCAGGTCTTAATGATCAGGATAGAAAGAAATTTATCTCTGACTTTCTTGGCAACTACGTAAAAGATGTTAACGGTTATAGAACTTATAAGACAGAACAAGGTGTGAAAGTTGACCTTGCCTCTGATGTAAAAGATATCGATGGAAACGCCAAAGTTATTGATCTCGATCAACTACGCGGTGTTGACTACGCAACGGCAGATCTCTCTGTTTTAGATGAGAAGTTTGCAAAGTTTGTCGACATGACTGATGACAGACCAATGTCATTTATCAAACCAACTGTTAAGTTAAAATTATTTAAAGCTAAAATGCCTGGTCTCGAAGGAACAAGCTTTCCTAAGAACTATAGAAGTTATCTACCAAACTTTGGTTTAGCTCAGAAATACATCGAAGATGCCCATGGTCACTACGGTGGAGTTGGTGGAGGATGGGAGCTAGGTTTTGTTCCTCAAAATTCATACGCTGAATTTGAAGAGATGGTGACTTGGTTTAGAAGTGAACTTAAAAATGCCGGGAGACTTTTCCAAGCTCCAGGGCATCAGAGAATGGTTTTCAAGGCCCATACTCAGCTGCCAGAAGCAAAACTAGCTGAACTTTACCGTGGTATTCAGGCGCTGATTATTATTGATGGGATTAAAGGAAAAACTGGTATTGAAAAAGCCAACTATAAAGGTGTGCAAACAGATAGTGGACTGGCCAGTCTTAGAACTCAACGTGGAGTTATTAGACTAGAAGGACCTAGATGGAAAGCTGGAACTCACGGTGTTGAGTTTAGAGCGGGAACAAAAGATTTAAAGTTAGCGCGTTTCTATCAAACGGTACTAGCTTCAAGAGTTTCTTCAAATGACTATAGTGGACTTTCTGATATTGGCAGTTGGAAACTATGGGATGGAAATATTCCAACTAAATCAACTCTTGCACAGAGACATGGTATTACTGAATCAGTTGCCGAAAAAGCTTTAGCTAAAATTAGAGAAGGTAATCTTAAACATGAATTTACAATTCCTCTTTGGAATTGGGGTGATGAAAATAACCCAATCCTAAAAGGTAATAAGAGAGCGATGGTAAATTCTCTTTCAAAGGACTTCTTTGAGCAAGTGGCAGCACTTGAATCAACAGGTAAGACTTTAGAGGGCGATGTAAGAAGCCTACTAAGAGCATGGACGAAGATGACTCGTCTTTCTGAAGAAGTTAAGAGATATATCCAACCACGTCGTGGTCTAGATATGGCAGAGGACCTTCTACAATTTAATCTTCCAGAAGGAAGGCACTTTGTAAGAAATGTTGTTGACGTAAATACTATCGATCTTGGTATTGAGTACTCTGGTAAAATGCCAATGATGCTAAATGCAGAAATGACTCCAGATAAAATGGCCGACAATAAGAAGGCGTGGATCCAAACTTTTGGTGATTTAACAGAAGATGAAAGGGAAGCCACAGTTAGAAACGTAGCTCAAGACCTTTCTAAGTCTCTTGGTGGTGACGGTGTTGCGACTAAGGTTGTTGACGGTGGTGGACACGGTCACGGACTTGAACTTTCATACACAATTCGTGATCCTCAAAACAGAAAGTGGATTGTTGAATGGGATGGGATTGGAAGAACTTACACGCCAAATGGTGATGTGATTGATGGTTCTGCTAGAGCTGGTTCAATTGAGCTAGTAACACCAAAATTCATTCCTGATGTCTTAGAGATTGATGCTGTTTATGATGCATTTGAAAAGAATAATATTCTTCCAAATCTTCTCTCTGGTGGTGGGCACGTAAATATTGACCTTGCGGCCTTTGAAGGAAAGCCAAAAGAGCTTGCTAGATTTATGACAATTTTCCATGAGAACAGATCTGTAATGTCACTTATGTTCCAACACGTAAATCGTGTGAAAACATCTGAGCCTATTGCGATTTCTGATACCCTCTCTAATAAACTTAAGAACTTTAATGGTTCAGAAGATGAACTAAAGAAGCTTCTTTATAATGAGCAGTATTACAACACTCGTTATGGAAGAAAGTCTAGATATCTTCAATTAGATATGTCTGCTTATTTCCAGGATGTGATTCCAGAGCAATTTGTCACAGATGATTTTGATATTGCTAATCCTACTGTTCCTTGGAGAAGACAATTTAGAGTTGATCCAAGAATAAGAAAAGCAGAGTTTAGAATGTTCAATGCTCCAAGAGATACAGCTGAATCAGCTCTACAAATTAGACTGGTTAAGGCAATGCTCTCTAAAGCATTAAACGAAGAAGACACTTTATCAGGAGCAGTACAAAATACTGGTCACACTGATTACTTAGCAGATACTGATAAGGCCTACGCAGATTTAGAGAAAATGTGTAATCAATTAGGACTAAATGTTGATGATTATAAGCCGTCAGTTGCTGAAGGTTTATCTGAAACTGATTTAGCTACTAGATCAATTTTCTTTGAAAGTTATGAGCAAAAAATGGTTGTTCATCCAAAGCAAAGAGGTTGGGGAGAAGCTGTTAATTCTAGAGAAACTCCACTTAATTCTACAGGTAGAGTTTGGGAGCCAGGTGCTGCTGATGAGTTAAACACTATGACTCACCAAAATAGAATTGAAGCAGCTGAAGAAGGTGCTAGAAGAAGAGCGGCGATTACACCAAATCGTACAGTTCCAGTACAATTCAGAAGAACTGATAGTTGTATTGATTCTATCGGACCACTTCTTTAAGTTTTAAATATTTTGATTTTAATGAGGCCTCCTTTTTGGGGGCCTTTTTTTATTTATATTCCAAATTCAACGAATATTTCTTTTAAAGATTGCTTACTAATGGGTTTACTTAGAAAGTGATTTACACCTCTCTGTAACATATCATTTTTAATTTTGTCATCCGTACTTGAAGATACCGCCACAACTGGCAGTGCATCCAGACTTTGATTGCCTTTGATAAACTTCAAAACTTCATCTCCAAGGATATCAGGTAAGTAGTAGTCAAGAATGACAAGATCGTAGTGATTTTCTTTTAAAAGATTAAGAGCATGGATACCCGTGGCCGAGACATCAGTTTCAATATCTTTAACCTTAAACAATCTCGACATGAGTTTGCTAAAAATGGGATCGTCATCAATCACTAAAATGGTCTTGTCTGTCATGCCTTTTCCTTAGCTAAAGTAGCCCCCAGTATACATCTCTTTCACTTATCAAAAGTTAAGACATACTAAAATTAAGGTGAAATTGAGCTTTGAAAATTGAGGAAGAGTTGAATTTGAGAGGATTTATTTGCATTAGAATAAATTAAACATTTTTAACTTTCGGAAAATCTATGGTCACTGAAAAGCAGAATATTGAAAAAGAAAATAAAAGAGAAGCTCTAGAGTATATTGAGCAAACGGAACTGTGTATTCACTATATTTTAAGTAAGGAGAGTCAACTCTCTCGTGAGTACGGAACTATTCTTACTAGTATACAATCTTTGAAAAACTCTCTTATCAAATTTGGCCTTTCCAGTGAATCAGACTTGGTTCAAATGATTGAAGATATAGTTAAAATTTATGAGAATAAAAAAGAATTTAGTGAATCTGATTTAAATGCCATTCTTAGTTCCTTGGCCATTGTGGCCTATCGCTTGGAGGGAAACGACCACAGCATTTCCCCCAGACTCTTTGAGGATATAAAACATCTCTTAGGTGATCATTCCTGTGATTTAAGTCAGTCGTTAAAGAGACTTGATACTAAACACGTGATGGATGATCATTTCTTAAAAGTCTTAGTTATCGATGATGATCCTGACTACCAAGTGTTACTTAAAGCAAAATTATCCAATTTCTGTAATATAGATTTTTGTTCATCAGCTGATGAGGGAATAGGTCTCATTAAAGAAAACCCAAAAAATTATCAAGTGATCTTCTGCGATTATAAAATGCCAGATGAGAATGGACTCTATCTGGTTGATGTTCTACGTACTTTGGACTTTGATATTCCCATCGTTGTGTTCTCTGCAAATGCTACTACAACGGATTTAAAGGAAATACTGGAAAGGGAAGTCTACTCGTATATAGATAAACTCGATGGAATTAATCCCTTTAAATTGGTAATCAATAAAATTCAACGAAAGGCGGCCTAGCTATTCTTTTGTGCGTCGCGCTTCTATGTTACATTTGTTTCTTGCAAGACTGAGTAAATTTGTAGACAATTGTCCAAATTAATTTGGAGAATAAATGAATTTACTTGCGATATATTTAATATCTTTCTTTTCTATTGCTCACGCTGAGATAGACTTTGATTCTCCTTTTCTAGGCTCAAGGCCTGCGATCAATGATCTAGCTGAAAAGACTGATCTACCGCTTAAGACTGATATTCATGCACTCATAGGATTGCAATCTTCTGTGAAGTCACAAAAGTCGCGCGGTACTTGTACAATGTTCTCCTCCATGGGATTTATCGAACACCTCCTTATTAAGAATGGTCTAAGTTCTAGCGAAGTTGATCTCTCTGAAGAGTGGATGGAATATATTATAATGACGAAGAAGACCACTGAAGGATCTTCAATCTCTAAGAACTTTAGATCGATCTACAAAAATGGTTTTGTGATGGAATCTACTTGGCCGTATGTTGGAAAGAAGTGGACGAGCTTAGAGGACTTTCCTCTTACTCGTGAGCGTTGTGGGCACCTTTCTGGAATAGAGCTACAGAGCTGTTTTCTAGGACACAGAGATCCAAGACTTCTTACAATGAATGATCAATCAATTTTAAGTCACGATGCTGAATTTCTTCCTATAAAGAATGAAGGACTTAAGAACTTAGAAACTGTTAAAACTCTTATCAAGAAAAAGAAGTCATACCGTTTAAGAACGCTTTCAAAAGTTAAAACGCTTCTAGCAAATGGAACAGCAGTTATCATGGGTGCTAAACTCTATTACGGTTCATGGAATCATAGTAAGACGGATAAGTTTGAAATCCAACCAAGAGTGAAGTCTAGATGGTATGAGGGAATAGTATCTTATCCAGCACTAGGATCTAAAGACAGAAGAATCTCTGGTGAGCGCGGTGGTGGTCACTCGTTAATAATCGTGGGTTACGATGATGAAAAAATTGTTAAATCAAAAATGATGATGGAAGACGGAACTTGGAAAGAGTTTGAATACAAAGGTGTTTACTACTTTAAAAATTCTTGGGGTGTAAGAGGTTCAGGTAAGAGATTTAAACTTGATGGAAAGTCTTATCCAGGGTTTGGAATGATCACTCAAAAGTACGCCCATGAATTTGGAACGTTCTTTTATATTGAGACGTTATAGCTCGTACATATAAACTACAATTCCTTCGTCATTAATGTGGAAGAAAACTTCAATCGTTTTTTCCTCTTCATCTAATTGAGCTCTAAAGAGAATTTTACTAAATTCTAGACCATCTTCACTCACACTATTACTAAGTAAGTGATACTCTTTTGTCTCTTCACAGAGATCTAATTGATCCAATGGGTGATCGTACCAATCTGCAAGTTCCATACAAAGATCAGAATTGATAATAGGTCCTTCTTCTTGCTCATAAGTATCAGCAAAACTAGAAAAACTACTTATAACGAATAAACTTATAATGAACAATTTCATCTTAGGGCCCCCTTGAAGATGAAATATCTACCATGATTAATTGTAATTGAGTAAGTTAAATCAATTGTGAGGAAAAGCTAATAGTAAGGATTTTCTTACTGTTAAAACTTCTCTTGGCGAAGTTTCTTATTAAGACCGTTGAGTTTCTTTGATTTGAGACGTTTCTCTTTAGATCCTCGGGTCGGCTTGGTGGCCTTTCTGGCCTTCTGGGCGAATTCAACCTTACTTAAATAATTCATAAGCTTGTCTAGGCAATCGCCCTTATTAAGCGTCTGAGTGCGGTGTTTCTGGCTTGTTATGACCACTTGGCCTGCGTCGCTAATCATATTAGAAAATTTTTCTTTAAAACGAAGTTTAATGGAATAATTGATGGACTTTGAATGAAAGAGATTCCAAGTGAGGGTGGCCTTTGTGTTAAGTTTGTTCACATTTTGACCTCCTTTTCCGGAGGCCCTCGAAAATGAATAACTCAGCTCACTTGGGTCAAGTTGAATCATGACTAGTGAGCTTTCTTAAAATCAGAAGTAGTGAAAAATTCCACGTCTTCATTCTTTTCCATAACAAGCTTTAAGTCCCACTCAGAACGAACGGCAAAACATGTTCTGGCCTTATTATCGTAGACTATGTTGTTACCATTTTTTTGAATGAACTTATCTTTTACAATGTCATTTGGAAATTTAAGCCAACGCACTCCTGTAAAAGCGTAGTGTTCATATTCCCCGCGCACATTGTATTCACTTTCCAGACGATGTTTCACAACATCAAACTGAAGTGCACCAACGGCACCTAAGATTTTCTCAGGAGTAGTGTGTCTTCTAAAGAGCTGCACAGTTCCTTCTTCGGAGAGTTGTTGTAGACCCTTATCAAGTTGCTTTGCTTTCATAGGGTCTCTTAAAAGAACCTTTTTGAAAATCTCTGGAGCGAAGTTTGGAATTCCTGTGAATTCAATTTTTTCGCCATCGGAGAAAGTGTCTCCTATTTGAAATTTACCAGTGTCGTGAAGACCGATAATATCACCTGGTAAGGCGTATTCAGTGATCTCTCTATCCTGTGCTTGAAAGATAAGGGGAGAGGCGATCTTAATATCTTTACCCGTTCGCACGTGGTGAATTTTTGTATTTCTTTGAAATCTTCCTGAACACACGCGCATAAATGCGACACGGTCACGGTGTTTCTTATCCATGTTGGCCTGAATCTTAAAGATGAAACCTGTGAATTTCTCTTCTGAAGGAAGCACTTCACGAACTGGCGCGTCTTCATCAAAAGGAGCAAGCTTCACTTCTCTGGGCCCTGGTCCTGGACCATTACTAGAGATCATATCAAGAGTTTCTTTTACGCCAAAGTTATGGAGAGCTGTTCCAAAGAAAACAGGAGTCATAATTCCTGCAAGAAATTCTTCCTTATCAAAAGCTGGCATCATCTCACTAACCATTTCTAGGTCTTCTTCAAGCTGATCAATTAATTCTTCACCCACGTAATCAAGTACTGCTTGTGATCTTAAATCACTGGCATCGAGAACGATGGGTTTGTCTGGATCAATGTTTTCACCAAAACTTCTAATAGTCTTAGATTTAATATCGTAGACACCTTTAAAATCAACACCACTTCCCACGGGCCAAGTCATGGGCACGCATTGAATAGAACAAATCTTTTCAACGTCGTCGATAAGTTCAAATGGATCAATGGCATCACGGTCAAACTTATTCATGAAAGTAATAATGGGAGTGTCACGCAAGCGACATACTTCCATTAGCTTCTTAGTCTGAGTCTCCACACCCTTTGCAGAGTCGATCATCATAAGAACTGATTCAACTGCTGTGAGTGTTCTATATGTATCTTCAGAGAAGTCCTTGTGACCAGGAGTATCGAGTAAGTGCATGGCACGATCGTTATAAGGAAAGGACATTACGGAAGACGTGATCGAAATCCCTCTTTCTTTTTCCATCTCCATCCAATCGGACTTTGCGTAATTACCCTGTTTTGATTTTACCATTCCGATGTCTCTAACAACGCGTCCAAACCATAGTAGTTTTTCAGTCATTGTTGTTTTCCCGGCATCTGGATGTGAGATGATGGCAAAAGTGCATCGTGGGTTTTCTTCTTTCATATATAATTATCCGTTAAATTTGTTTTATTTTAAGTAGTTATAGCGCATTTTTTGGAGGGCGTAAATGGGGGATTGAGAAGGGTCTAGTGAGATGTTTATGTGATTATAGTGAGTTGTGGGCCCTGGTTTTGCGTGGTTTTTTTCTCTGCTTAGTTTTCAGCTACTTTGGGGCGATTTAATTTTATTGAAGAGCGGGGTTTTTTCGTGGTTAAAATGACACATTTAAACTGATTCTTTTTTGATTTTAAGGGGTTATTTCAGGGGGCGATATATAGTCTCCAATGTGCACCGCTGAAGATGAATAGTGAGTCATTCGACAAATTTTCAATTACTTATTGGTACTGTTGAATGTTTTGTACTCTCTGTAGGATTAAAAGAAAACAGTATCTCTTAAGAGTAGGTCAGCCATGTGACACCCTATGTAATTAGTAAAGGGTTTCGTACTTCTTGGGTTCAATAATTTATACTTAGATGGTCTGTTAGTAATTTTGGAGCACACTTTATGAATTTAAAATCATTTCTTATTACTGTTCTAATTACGAAAGAAAATTATCGTTATAGAGAGTCTTTTAAAGGACTTTCTGAGACGTATGATCTAGCAGTTGATGCTGATGATTGGCTTTAGTTATGAAATTAAAGTTTATAACTTTTATATTACTATCTTTATTTCCAACTCTTAATCATGGAGTTGAGTTTAAGAAAACGGGAATTTATAGACCTTGTCAATATTACTCGCTATCAAAAAGTGATGGGTTTTCTATAACTTATTCACTTGAACTTGGTCTTAATCTCCTGATGGGTGAGCCTGTTGTTCAGAGTAAGCTTTCTTGGGGCTATGCAGATATTGATAACATCTGCTTCAAACCCTTTGGAAATGATGAAGCCGTAATGGTTGATAATACTCGTGGAGAAAACCTTCCTTTTGATTTAGATCTCTTGGTAGAGGTGTCAGCTTCATCGCACTCATCAAATAAGTCGATTTACTTAAAAATCAACCCCGGAGTCTTATCAGGAAAAACAGATGCTTTAAGTTACAATACTCCAGGAAGCCCAAATTGGAATAAACTTTTTTTCACTCTATCAAATGGAGACCCTAGAGATGAGTCTAATTTTAATTACCTAAGTGTTAATGAAGCAAAAGAATTCTTTTCTAGAGATATATATATAGTTGATACTCAAGTCGTAAAGTCTCGCTATAATATGAATCACGCGAGATCTGCATATCATCGCAAAAATAGAGTAAAGAGAAAAGAAATGCTAACGGTAATTGTTAGTAAGTCAGTTAATTGGATAGAGTCTAATATTAATAAAATTCCCGCAAGGCTTCTGAAAAAAATTGAATATGCTAAAGCTCTTCCTCTAGATGATAGTATTGCTGAGCTCGTTAGAATTATAGACTCTTTCGCTAATAAACCACTCCCAGGTTTTCTATCTATAAAGCCTGAGGATCAAGAGAAATATAAAACTTTACAGAGAAAAGTTAAACAGCATCTCTTAAAAATTGAAAGAAAAATAAATGATTATAATATAACTTTAAGTAGCGCATCTTCAAAAAGTGTCTCTGAATTGAAACTTATTAATAAGGCCATACGAGACAAGAGGGCAGCTTTAGATTCTAGGGAGACAAGTCTCGAACCTGATGTGAATTGGATCAATAAAACTCTACAACGTTATTTAGTTAAAAAGAATAGTTCTACAGTTAGAATTGAATATAAGCGTATTCATTTCTCTCTGACAGGGAGAAGTGTTGTTGATTATGTATTACACTCATCTTCATATGATGGTCTTGCTAATGAGATGGATAACTCTAGTTACGGACATCGGTATGAATTTCATTTAGAGGACATACTTTATAGTAGTAGATCTACTTATAACTGCTCTATAGAGGTCGACGAATGTCTAAAACTTAGGTTTAGTCAAAAAATAATTAATGGTTATGGTGGAAATCAAGGTTATTGGATAACTAGTAATATGCCTGATCGTACTGACATTATTCAACTTTCTCTTAAGAATGATACACCCGAGCATACTAAGGAAAAGCTCCTGCAACAATTTGAATTAATAAAAATGTACTTTTCAAATTAATATAACTAACTCCTCAGCTAAGGCTGTTGATGGATATATTACTTTGTAATAGTGAATTAATTCCTTTGACGCTAAAATTACAGATGGGGAGAGGATTCTTAATATCATTCGTTCGATATCATAATGATCGAGCCATATAAGTTTATTAGAGTAATTATCCAGAAAGAATTAGTCTCAGTTTTGTCATTAATCTAAGAAATCACTATATTATGTAAATTTTTTCAAAGAATTCCGTTAATAATTTGGATGTTTAGGTAGTGCCTTTGAATAGTTTATATTGTTTGTGCAAACAGTGGACACTATTTACTTTAATATTATGTGTATGGTGTGTCGCTTCTATGTAAATAATATCTTGTTACGTATTTTCTCCTGAGAATATTTTATAATAACTAGGTATTTAATATCTATGGAGCAACCTTTATGAATATGAAATCTATTCTCATTCTTATAATATTTATGTTAACAGGTTTATCTCATGCTGAGTCTGGCGTAACAGCAGCAACTCGAAGTATGATTAAAATTGCTTGTGAGAAAGATTTAACAGTCCTTTTAAAAGTTACTTTGAAAAATGACACAAAAGAAAATGTAAAAAAAATAGTTATTGAGTCTACAAATTGTTTAAATAAGGCAATTAACAATCTTGAATTTTTCAACTTACTTAAGACAATATTCTCAGATGAAGAAATGTCTAATTTAAATAATTATAATGATCCAAGGTTTGCTTTTTACGATGCTTGTACTATGAAGTCATATAATGAAGCTATATATAATACTGTTTGTTTTTCAAATCTAAAAAAAGGTAAGGAACCTTGGTTTGACGTAGCTCCAGCTAGAGATGATTATTACTTTTGGAGAATCTTTGATGATTCGGTTGCTTCAAGAAAAACTATTAAGATCCTTAAAGAGTTAGGAAATTTTCCTCTATTCATACCTAATGACTGGAACGGTGAGGGTGAGATTCTTTTACCTTCTGTTATGGCAGCTTATCAATATGGTTTAATACACTCTTCAACTCCTAGAACTCCTACTTATATTAATCTTATAAATACAACTGAAAATATTGATGCTTTTGTATTGTTTAAAGGTTATGGCGACACAACACCAAAAATAAGAACTTTGATTTCTATGGCCACAAGAAATAATGATTACACAACAATTGAAGAAGTAAAACTTATATACAGAGAACGTGGACTAAGTGAAGTTGAAACTTCTCCAATATTAGAAGCCTTAAAAAAACTAGACGTAAAAACTGCAATTAATCTTATTAACGAAGGTCATGATATTAATGTGTTTGATAAAGATGGATTAACAATTCAGGGTTTTATTTTACTTGAAAACAGTAGGAAGTTTAGAGATTCATTAAAGGGCCTATCTAAGGCATATGAAATAGTAGTTGAACTTGACGACTGGTTTTAGTCAAAATATGGAACTGTTAATCAATATTGATTAATTTTGTTTGTGAGATAAAACTATATGCTAGTTAAGGTATTCTCACTTTATTTGATGAGTGATTTTTTGGTATTTGACTACTAGAATGACATTGACTAAAAAGTTGTACTACGTATTCAACTCGTTTTAAAGTGAACATAATTAAGACTCTACCTAAGTATTGTAGGAGAGTTCTTCTCTGTTTTTATTATTTTAATATGATTTTGATTTATTGCTTTTTGAAAATCTTTGTTTTATCTATGGAGACGGAACCATAAAATATTATGGCCCCGTTCACAAGGTATGCCTTAATTAAAAAAAGCGCACTCTTCACTAATTGTAACCATGTCTTCAACCAATTTTTTAGCATCATTTGAATCATCAAAACTTATAAATGATATCGTTCTACTTCCAACTTTGACTCGTGCAAATGGAGCATCTGAAAAGTATATATTATTCATTCCTCTAGAATAAATAGCTTCGTAATCTACATTTTTATTGAAATCGAAACTTAGAGTGAATTTTACTCTATTACCAGTTTTTAAAGAGGTTGCTTCACCTTCTAGTTCAACACCACAACCATCTCCAGCTATTGATGTGTATTGAAAATCTAAGGTTGTAAGTCTTTTATGGTAACTTGAAGACCAAAAATATGAAGAATTGTAACGAATGTTTTCTTTTATTCTCGTGGCAATGTCATAAGAAGAGGCCATTGATTGGCTTGATAAAACAGTTGTAAATAGTACAAACAATAGTGTTTTCATAAGTTTCCTTTTTGATTTAGCATTTTTTGAACAATTGGGTTAATTTGTCCTATCCTTCGTACAATCTTAACCATGAGGCTAACATTGAGTTCATCTTCCACTTTTTTTAGATAGAAAGAGAGATAGAAACTTGTTGCACATTTCTTACATTAGATAAAAGTGCGCTAAACTTAAAAAGATCTAACGCACTTTGAATAATTAAAAATACTAAATGTTAAAAAAGTCAGGACAAGGCACGTCACACTGAGATGACAGTACATCACACATGTCGCCAATAAATTCACGCTGAGACTCAAGATTTTTTTCATTAAGTCTTCTATTTCTTTTTGCAGACTCTTCATTTTCATCATAACAAGACATATATGCTTTTCTAAATGACTGGACAGCTTTTATAAACTGTTTTCCACCAAGCCATGCTGCCATTCTAGCTTCTTGCAGTGATTCACAAACAACTTCGTTATCAGGATTACTAGAAGAACTTTCTTCCTTAGCACTCTCAAATCTTCTTGAAGCAGTTTGAACGAAACGATTGCCTTTTGCATTTTGGTAAACACCTTTGTTGAAATTATCTTCACATTCATCAGCTATCACTGAAAAAGAAAATAAAGTTATAGCTAAAATTAAAATTGATTTTTTCATATTGTTTCCTAAAGCACTTTAAAATTTTATAAAGTGTTAATTAAATTATTTAGTTAATATTTTTTAAATACACAGTTCTTATAAGGATTTTATTTTTAATTACAGTACGCGTGAGTATTTACCCATTGCCCGTAAGAATTGTAACCATTACATTCAACATACTGAGCTTGTTGAACAAAGAAAGTACATCCTTGACCGTAAGTCTGACACTGAATTCTTCTTCCGCCCCAGCACTGAGTGTATGCGTAACAGTTGTTTCTCTTGTTGTCTTTCATCACTTTTACTTCCTCTAAAGAGATTGATTCAACACTGTGATCAATTTCTTGAGAGAAAGAAAAGTCTCTTTCTGTAGCTGTAGTAGCGAAAGTTAATAATAATGTAGTAGCAATTAAAAGCATTTTCTTCATGTGTAATCTCCAGTAGTAATTTTTTGGAGAATTTATAGATCCTTTCTATATACGTCAAAGGAAATTGTTTATTCTAAAGATATCTTGAGGTACTAGTTTTCATTTTTCGAAATATGTAAATATTTCAATTCTTGCGATCAAAGTATTGAGAGTGTATGCCCTGTAGGCTGATTCAATAAGCGATCCACAAAATCCTATACAAATAAACAACTTTCAATATCAGATTCTAAATCTTCGTCAAGATTATTAATTCGAGCACTTGCTTTAATGATAAACGGTAAGTGGAATGACGAATTTTCGTCAAAGTCATCCTTGTTGAGAAGTTTTCAGAAATTGCTTTATAGGAAGGTGATGATCTCTACACATTAATAAATAGTTATATCTTTCTAGGGAAAGTAGGAGAGTTCTTCTATGCTTTGAATATATTGATATGATTTTGATTCTTTTCTCTTTGGAAGATAGAAGCAGGGAGATTGGTACTTTGAGACTTTTTGAAGATTGGGGTTAATTCGTCCTATCTTTGCTTCTTAGACAGTCAAATAGCAAAGAGCTTATGTTTTTTACAGGTTAAATAAAATTTAAGTAGACTTGATGTTAGTACTTAGCCTATCTATTAAAGTTAAGTTTAAGTCTTTTATCTTTTATTATGGAGCTATTTTGAAATCGTTATTGATCTTTTTTATTCTAACACTAACATCTATAGAATTATCTTCCTCAGCTAATATAAATAGTTTTTCTAATAAAGCAACGGTTGAAGATGCCATAGAAAATTTTTTAGAAAATTGTAGAGAGGGAAAAAATATCTCTGAAATTAAACTTGCTCTATCTTCTCCTCTTCTTGACGTAAATCAAGAAGATGAATTTAAAGATACTGCTTTAATCTATGCTTCAGAGCGTGAACATTATGAAATAGTCCAACTTCTTCTTAAACACAAAAACATAGATATAAATAAACAAAACTCTGTTGGTGTATCTGCTTTAACGGATGCAGTTGTTTACAATCATATAAATATTGTAAAATTACTATTGCTTGAAGAAAAGATTAATGTAAATAACCTTGATGATTTTGGTGGTGCACCACTCTGCTATGCTTTAGAGAATGTTGAAATATTTAAAATTCTTCTTGCTCATCCCGAAATAAATATTAATTTATGCGATCCCCTGACTATGCTCTCTTCTTCTCCTACAGATGGATCAGGTCAAAGAGAAGTTAACATTACTTTGGTTAGGTTACTTGTAGCAAGGCCAGAAATAGAGATAAATAAACTTAATTATTACGGAAGTAGTCCTTTGCACATAGCCTCTGAGAGAGGAGATTTCAAGTTCGCTCAAATATTACTTTCTCTGCCAGGGATATTAGTGAATCTACAAAATACAGATGGTAAAACAGCATTAAAGATTGCATTTGAAAGTAATCACAATGATATTGTTCATTTGTTGATAGACAATAGAGCAACAAATTTTGATATAGATCCAGACCCAATTAAAAACTTTATAAAGAACTGCTATGAAGGAATTAATGTATTAGCAATTAAAAATGCGCTTTCATCAAGCGAGCTTAATGTGAATGGTGTAGATGAATTAGGGAATTCTGCTTTAATTTGGGCAATAGATAGAGGTCATAATTTAATAGCAAAGCTACTTTTAAATAGGTCTGACATTAATGTTAACATCTTTAACAAAGAAGGAAGCAATGCTCTTGTAGTTGCTGTGTATTACAAAAATATTGAAATTGTTGAAAAACTACTATCTTTTAAGAATTTAGATGTTAACAAACGTTATCAAGATGGACATAATGCTTTAACTTTTGCCTCTCGGCATAACTATAAGAAGATACTTTCACTCATTATAAATCATCCTAATTTGGATATTAATATTTATGGTAAGCACGGGTGGACAGCCTTAATGCATGCCTCATATATGGGCCACGTTGATATTATTAGAGAACTTCTTAGTCATGTTGAGCTGGACATAAATAAGCCAGGGATGAACCCTAAGAAAACACCTCTTATGTTGGCATCGGGTAGAGGTCAATTAGAGGTTGTAGAACTTTTTCTTTCTAACTCGAAAATTAAAATTAATAAAAAAGATAGTGAAGGCAATAGAGCGCTGTATCATGCTAGGTATCACTATCGACACGAAATAGAAAAAATATTATTAGAAGCTGGAGCGAAAGAATAAAGCATTATGTTTTATTCTTATTGTGTTATATCTATTATTTCCAACTCTGAGCTTCTCTTTTATTTTCCCATCATCGAAGTTGAAGGTGGTTATAATGAATAGTTATTCTTCGTTTTGAATATTCTAAAATGATTTTTAATTAATTTTTATAGAATTTGGTACATAGAGGTTTCTAGATATTGGTGGTTAATTCGTTCTATCCTTCAAGCCTCTCTTATTTCACTAAACTCTTCCAACTCTTTCCAGATTTTATACGTTGAGGCTTTCGAGCTTTTAAGCTTTTTCATCGCACCATATGATTTGTCTACAAGCTTTAAATCTCTAAGTGTTGCTATATCTGCTCTAAGTCCAACGCCGAACACAAGTCTATTTCTGTACCAAGTGTTACTTTTGAGTAGTTTTGCTCTACTGATAAGTTTTACTTTGTGTTGTTTTTGAAAAGGAATAGTATAAATTCCAAATTTAGATAGAATAGTATCTTTACCTTGGAGCTCTACTCTTTTTTCTGAGCTTAGAAAATAAGAGCTACCTTTTGATTGTTGTTTCAGCTTTTTTAAGAGCTTCTTATACGAAGCTCCATTGGCCTCAGGAAGCTGTTGAATAATTGCTGCTAAGAATCCTGAGCTTAATTGATCTAGCTTGTCAGAGTAGTGAAATATCACCTCTAAGCGTAAGAAATTAGAATACTCATTCGTTGCGAGACATAAAAGAGAATAGTATCTTCTAGAAGTTTGAAATTCTTTTAATTGAACAATGGATACAAGAGCCTCTTCAGGGGAGATTATTGTTTGCTTCGTCTTTACAGTAAAGGCAATTCCAAGAACTGATAGATATTCTTCAGTAGCATTTAACATAGACTATTCTCCGAAACCTAGTTTTAGTCTAAGTTCATCTAGAATTGCTACTTTGCAATTAACTTGAAAAGCTTGTCAGGGAGTAGACGGCTGAGTTCTTTAAGTCCTGTATTAATAACTTTAAATCCAAGCTCATAACGACTCCTTTTGTTGAATCATACACTATGGCTCTTTAAAAAGGCATACCGTTTTTTAGGTAGTTTTATCTGCGAACGGGGCTTTTTCGTTGTTTAAAGGTTTCAAATGTTAATTTTCTTTTTAATTTTAGAGACTTACTTGAGGATGGGAAAGTTGATGGCAAATGTACACCGTGGGTTTTCTTCTTTCATATGTGATTTTCCATTTAATTTGTTTTATTTTAAGTAGTTATAGCGCATTTTTTGGAGGGCGTAAATGGGGGATTTAGTCGTTTGGAGTTGAGGTTCTATGTGATTATAGAGGGTTGGGAGCGTGGTTTTTACGTGGTTTTTTATCTGTGTAGGTTTGGTGTTATTTGGTTTTATCTTTTTTTAATGGGCAACGGGACTTTTTCGGGACTATTTTATACTTTCATATGCCTTTCTTTTGCCATCTTAGGGTCTTAGATTGTTTTCATAAGAGATGAGTTCCAATGTGCATCGCTGAAGATAAATAGCGAAGTTTATTAAATATTTGTTCTCATCGTTCTCATCTTTGTTTTGAAGAGCATTGTTGGTGAGTGTGTTGAGTGGAGTTGTGCTCTAATTTCTGAATTATCTAAGAGAGTGGGAGAGTTCTTCCCCGTTTTGATTCTTTTAACATGGTTTTGATTTATATTTATATAAAATGATAGTTGTAGGGGAGATTGATACATTGAGACTTCTTGATAAATAGGGTTAATTTGTCCTATCCTTATAGTTTAAATGTACTAATATTTCAGTTTTTATTAAAATTAACATCTAGCTGACAATAACTTTTTCTATTTCGTTAATATATAAATGAGAAATACTATATAAGGAATATTATGATTCATCTAATATGTGGACCAATAGGTGCCGGAAAAACCACTCTTGCTCACGACATTGCAAAGGAGTACGGAGCAATTCGTTTCTCTGAAGATGAATGGCTTAGCGAGCTCTTCGTACCAAATGCACCAGAAAACTTAATGGAAGAGTCGATTCAAGTTATTGGAGAATGGGCCTCTGGAAAATATCAGCTCTGCCGAGTTCAAATTTGGCAAGTATGTGAACAGCTTCTCTCTAGAGGTGTCTCAATTGTCTTAGATGGAGCAGCAGCAAATAAAGAACAAAGAGATTTAATAAGAAAGAAGGCCAAAAAGCACAACGTGGACTTTCAACTACACTTCATAAGCGCTGATAAGGAAGTTCGAAGGGAGAGAGTATTAGATAGGAACTCTAAGAAAGGAAAAACTTATTCAATTGAAGTTAATCAAGAAATGTTTGATCATATGGAGGTCTTTTTTGAACCACCTAAACACAAAGAACTAAAAGGCGCCTTAAGATACTAACCAGTATATTGATAGAGGTCCTTTGCTCATACCTAAGAAGATTGGAGAGTTCTTCTCCGTTTGAATTATTTTAACATGGTTTTGTAATGTTTTATTTTTAAAATGTTATCTATAGGGGAGATTGATACTTTGAGATTTCTTGAATAATAGGACTTGTTTGACCTTCTATGTGTACCGTCAAATTATATAATTAACTATTAGTAAGTTTCGAGTTCACAATAAGTGAGCCTTTTTAGGCCGCTTTACCTTTTAATATCTTATTTCTCATTTTAACAATTTTTTCTAGTTCTTTATTCGTAGTAACTCCATTTGGAAATAAAATAGATGACGGATGAAGGCCGATTGCAGCTGCTATCTTAGTCGCTGTTTGTACACCTATATTTCTTTTGTCATTCTCAACTGCTGATAGGAAAGAAGTTTTTATACCTGTCATGTCTGATACATCTTTTTGAGTAAGACCTTGTGACTCTCTTCTCGCACGTATGATTTGACCCGAAGATATATCCTCACCGATAAGATCGTCTAAGAAGTCTAGAGCGTTAATTTCATTTTTCATAATAACATCCTTAAGAATAGTCATGATCAGTAGTTATCTTAATTACACTAATTTCAATTTTTGACTTCTTTATTCTATATATAATTCGTCCAGAGAAGCTAAAAGATGAAGATCTTTCGTCTTCTCTTGCTCCCGTAAGTTTGTGATCATTCCAATACTCACAAATTTGAATATACTCTGGTCCTAGCTTTACCATTTCATTAATCCAAGTTTTTATTATAAGTAGATCATCTTTTGAAATGAGATTTTCTTTTTTAAGCTTAGCTAGTGAGTTTGCGCATTTTTTTGTTAATGTTACTTTATACACTTTGTGCCTTAGTTAACTATTAATATAACATAACTATATAGTTAACTCAATGCTAAGGATCTTTATCTGTTTTTATCCGCTAACGGGACTTTTTCGTGACTATTGATAAGTAGGTATTTAAAAGGTCTTTGTTATTAATAGGTTAGATAATGAACTAAGAATTGATGGCAAAAGTGCATCGTGGGTTTTCTTTTTTCATATAAAATTATCCGTTAAATTTGAATTATTTTAAGTAGTTATAGCGCATTTTTTGGAGGGCGTAAATGAGCGATTTAAATCGAAGCAATATTTTTAGTCGTGATTTCAAAGCCTTATTCCACTTCTTTATGGGAAGCGTGTGCATTAGAAGCTTTTTGTGGAAGCAAGTTACAGAGATCCAACTAAAAGCGATTACTACTCAATTCTTATTAAAAATTACCAGCAAGTCTTTTCTGAGAAAGAGTCTGCAGGAGTTTCTTTTCCTTATCACCTGAAGAAGGAGTTTAGGCGCTTTCTTAGTTGTGGCGTCATGGCAGAAGGTTTTGCTCGATTTCATTGTAGTGGGTGTCGTAGAGATAAGTTGGTGGCCTTCTCTTGTAAAGGTAGAAGCATTTGTCCCAGTTGTTCTGGTCGTCGTATGAATGATACCGCTATTCATCTTATGGATGAAGTCATTCCTGAAGTTCCTGTTCGGCAATGGGTTCTTTCTATGCCTTATTCCCATCGTTTTATTTTAAGTTCCAATAATGATCTTCTTAGAAAAACTTTAGCTATTTACCATAGAGTAATATCTAGCTTTTATACAAACACTGCAAAGAAACTAAATCTAAACTGTCCTAAGGTTGGTTCAATATGTGTCATTCAAAGATTTGGTGGTTCTATAAATCTTAATGTTCACTTTCATTCTCTATTTATGGATGGAGTGTACTTTGAAAATTCTTTAGGTGAACAAGTCTTTAAAGAGATTATTCCAACTGATGAAGATATTCATAGGTTGGTGCATAAGATTAAAACTAGAGTGGATAGATGCTTCAAAAGGAGTGGAGTCCTTGAAGAGGATTCAAATGAAAAAGAGGAACTGCAGTTAAGTCTTATAAAGTCAGAGAGTATTCAAAACAGAGTGGATGCTTTTAATAAACCAGGTTTAATAGGTAAGTTGTATGATGCTCCGTATGAGGAGTTTGAGGGGAGGAAATGTTCATATGTTGAAGGCTTTTCACTGCATGCTAATGTAAAGATTTTAGCTCATCAAAGATCTTCTCTAGAGAGGTTGTGTAGATACGTTGCTAGAGGTCCTGTTGCTATGAGTAGAGTCTCTTTATCAAGGGATGGTTATGTCTATTTGAAATTAAAAAATCCTTATAGAGACGGAACGTCACATCTTGAATTTACTCCAGAACAATTTATAAAGAGATTGATTAGTATAATACCTCCTAGGAGACAGAACTTTATAAGATACTTTGGAGTGTTTGGAGCAAGGCATAGAAATAGAAAGGAGATAACTTCTAAAGCGACTGGGGTTAAGGTAAAGAAAAAAACAAAGAAGTTGTATAGAACTCCATGGGCAGATTTACTTCGAAGAGTTTACTCAGTGGATGTGAGCAGTTGTTCTCGTTGTGGTTATAAACTTGAATTAATTGCGACTATTACTAATCTTAGAGTTTGTAAGAAGATTTTGGATCACTTAAGAATCGATAGTGACTTAGTTGATGAATACTCACCGAGAGGGCCACCTGAATTAGATGATTCGTCTAATTTTGAAGAGAGTTTTTATAACCAAGAGCATTGCTGGTGAATGTATTGGGTGGAGCTATGCTCTAATTTCTGATTTACCTAAGAAGATTGGAGAGTCCTTCTCCTTTTTGATTATTTTAACATAATTCTGACTTATATTATTAATAAAAAGGTTAGTGGTAGGGGAGAGTGTTACTTTAAATTTCTTGAATAAGGTGTTTAATTCGTCCTATCCTTGAAGGATTCAAAGGGCCTTAGAGAAGTTTCATAGGATCTATCCAAACCAAAAGCCGTGGAGGTGTCATGATCTAAGACATTCATATGCTTATCACTTTCTCAAAAATGGAGGTAATATGTACCAACTTCAAGCAATTCTAGGTCACAAGACTATAGGAATGACTATTGACCTCTATGGGCAGCTGAGTGCTATTGATGTTGGGATGGTTGAGGTTTATTGATCAGCACTACAATTTTTTAAGTAGGTTTGTAGTTTAATATTCAAAGAGTCTAAGTATAATTCATTTTTATTGTTGGCATCCTGCAATCCTTTTTTATATGAATCAATTTTTTTAATATTTTCTTTCAAATTACTACATTTCATAGATTTAACTATATCTTGACCATCTCCAACTACAAGTTTCCATTCCCCATAAGCACTGAAATCAGAAACTACACCAGCAACAAGAAGAATAGAACAAAGAAGAAGAGCATTCTTGAAAAGGGATACTGCTACAATCACGTCATTATTAAAAGAATATTTACTTTGAAGCTTTCTTTCAACGAACGTATAGAAAATATATAAAGCAACTACAACTAAACCAATGGATAAGAGGTATGGATAGACCCCCATTTCAACATCTAGCTTATCTGCTGACCCTAATGAGATCAACAGAATAAACAGAAAGGGAGTAAGGAAATCCATTAACAATCTAGCTAGTTTAAAACAATTTCTTCCTTTAGATTTCACAATATCCTCCACCAATAGAACTTGATTCACTTATTTCACCAATAGAACTTGATTCACTTATTTCACCAATAGAACTTGATTCACTTATTTCATCTTCCTTTTTATCTCCAAAGAAATCAAACATATCCGTAAATTTATTAAATCCCTCTTTCAGTTCTTTTATCAACCTATCACCACTCTTTACAGCTCTTCTAATATTATCTCCCCATCCTTTTATACGCTTGAGGGCGTTACGAATTGAATTTGCTGCATCTTTTTTAGCTTTTTTGTAGATTTCTTCTACAGTCATCCCACCAGGATCCACAAAGTTAACAGGATCATTCAACACATATCTATAAAGATTTGTATCTCCCCCACCAAACTGAATAGGATCTTTACTTAGCCATCTTCCGGTTTCAGGGTTGTATATCAAAATACAACTAAAAACAGTAATTCATTCATACAGCTCCATAGGAGTATCTGAAAGAAAACTTTACTTAATATTATTTGTGTTATTGTCACGTATTGTTTTTATAAAACAAAATACCTGACTGTAAAAATATGCACCAAGTACATAATTTAAATAGACATCAATCCAGTCAAAGTCATTTAACTCTAAATCAAAGAGTGAACCAACCGAAAGAATCAGAAAAAACATAACCAAGTTGTAACTCAGTAATGCAATACTATACCTAAAGAAAAAAAAGAGAATTCCAATAAAAAATGAAATCAAAAAGTAAAAGCTTATTCTTTTCCTAGAACAAAGAATATATACTGGGAAAAGAAGAATCCATGAGAACCCCTTAATCCAAAGATACTGGTCATTCACGCTTTGATTTGACTCTACGTTTCCACCCAAGTAAGTAGCAATGCCAACCGAAATAACACTCATCAATATCAATAGAATTGAATTTCGGTTAAATCTACCCTTTAAAATAAAATCAAGTATCCAATCTACACCATAAATGTATTTTAAAAAATTATTCACAAGAGTTTCCTTCTGCATCATTTAGGAGTGAACCAAATAGGCCTTCTCCGACATTAAACAAATCTGATCCAAACTTAATATCTAAAGTCTCTGTTTCATCTTCATCAACAGGAAATATGTCACTATCATCTTTACTCTTTTCACAAAAGGTTGAATTTATTCTGCAAATGGACTTCTCTCTCACGCCTTTGAGAAAGTCACCAAAATCGAAAAGACCTTTAATCTTATCTATAATAGATTTCTTTTTCCCCTCAGGATCCACAAAGTTAACAGGATCATTCAACACATACCTATAAAGGTTAGTATCTCCCCCACCAAACTGAATAGGATCCTTACTCAACCAACGACCAGTTTCAGGGTTGTAATCCCTTGCACCAAATCGAACTAAACCAGTTTTTACCTAAGAAGATTGGAGAGTCCTTCTCCTTTTTGATTATTTTAACATAATTCTGACTTATATTATTAATAAAAAGGTTAGTGGTAGGGGAGAGTGTTACTTTAAATTTCTTGAATAAGGTGTTTAATTCGTCCTATCCTTGAACTGACACAGGTGGAACAGGCTCAGGCGGAACGGACACAGGTGGAACAGGCTCAGGTGGAACTGACACAGGTACTGGAGAGAAGCCGAAACTTAACCCTCCTTGGCCTGTTACTGGAGATAAAGATACAGATGAAAGAAATAAATCAATTTATTATTTGAATTCAGTCAACCCTCGTAGCCTTTGGTTGAGGTATGAAAAATTTGTACCTACAACAATTCAAGGTCCAAGAACTATTGGTCCTAGAGGAAGGTAAGGGTTTTCATTTGTTCATAACGTTGACAATCACCACTATTGCCAAAAGAGCAAGATTTTCTATCTAGGCTTGCTTGATCTCGTAAGATCTGTTGAATTTTAAGCTTACTAGTGTTTTGTCTTAATGCTATTATTAACTCTCTAAAGTTAATAGCAGCTAAGCCTACATAGCCTCTGTTCTTATTCTTTTTAAGTACTTCATTTGCAAAAGATTTAGCTGATTCAAAACTTCCCTGGTCCATCATTCTATAGATTGTTATAGAGCAGAGATCCTGATAATTAATTCTGCATACCTTTTTACTAACATTGATACTTTCTTCAAGATTACCAGAATCCTCTAACAGGTCCGTGTACTTCATACATGAAGATGTCATTCCTTTGTCACAATCACTTGAAAATTTAACTAGATTTTCATGAAAACTGGCCGCATAAGAATTAATGGTAAAAAGAAAAATAAAAGAAGTAATTGCTATTTTAATCACTTTAGCCTCCATGACTATCTGGATAATTGTATCTTCTACTGACGAGAAATAAAAGTGTGAAAGGTAAGCTTCTAGAACTTGGACGGGTTGGGTAATAATTGCTTACCTAAGAAGATTGGAGAGTCCTTCTCCTTTTTGATTATTTTAACATAATTCTGACTTATATTATTAATAAAAAGGTTAGTGGTAGGGGAGAGTGTTACTTTAAATTTCTTGAATAAGGTGTTTAATTCGTCCTATCCTTGAACTGACACAGGTGGAACAGGCTCAGGCGGAACGGACACAGGTGGAACAGGCTCAGGTGGAACTGACACAGGTACTGGAGAGAAGCCGAAACTTAACCCTCCTTGGCCTGTTACTGGAGATAAAGATACAGATGAAAGAAATAAATCAATTTATTATTTGAATTCAGTCAACCCTCGTAGCCTTTGGTTGAGGTATGAAAAATTTGTACCTACAACAATTCAAGGTCCAAGAACTATTGGTCCTAGAGGAAGGTAAGGGTTTTCATTTGTTCATAACGTTGACAATCACCACTATTGCCAAAAGAGCAAGATTTTCTATCTAGGCTTGCTTGATCTCGTAAGATCTGTTGAATTTTAAGCTTACTAGTGTTTTGTCTTAATGCTATTATTAACTCTCTAAAGTTAATAGCAGCTAAGCCTACATAGCCTCTGTTCTTATTCTTTTTAAGTACTTCATTTGCAAAAGATTTAGCTGATTCAAAACTTCCCTGGTCCATCATTCTATAGATTGTTATAGAGCAGAGATCCTGATAATTAATTCTGCATACCTTTTTACTAACATTGATACTTTCTTCAAGATTACCAGAATCCTCTAACAGGTCCGTGTACTTCATACATGAAGATGTCATTCCTTTGTCACAATCACTTGAAAATTTAACTAGATTTTCATGAAAACTGGCCGCATAAGAATTAATGGTAAAAAGAAAAATAAAAGAAGTAATTGCTATTTTAATCACTTTAGCCTCCATGACTATCTGGATAATTGTATCTTCTACTGACGAGAAATAAAAGTGTGAAAGGTAAGCTTCTAGAACTTGGACGGGTTGGGTAATAATTGCTTACCTAAGAAGATTGGAGAGTCCTTCTCCTTTTTGATTATTTTAACATAATTCTGACTTATATTATTAATAAAAAGGTTAGTGGTAGGGGAGAGTGTTACTTTAAATTTCTTGAATAAGGTGTTTAATTCGTCCTATCCTTGCATTTGTACTAAGGCACATTAAAGTGGCCATTGTGATAGCTAATAATTTCATAAAATTCCCCTTTCCTCTCATGTAACATACCAGCTATTTTTATTTAGAAAAAAGGGGGGGATTTGTAAAAAATATTCGGTTTATCGAATACGGAAAAATATGTCATTTTAGATGCTTAGGTTGTGAGAGAAAGAGAAATTATTTAGAATAAAGGCATGAAAAAAGAAATACTCATATTTGGTGGAACTCAGTACGTCGGGAAGGCGCTTATTAATCTTCTACACGCAAAAGGTTACGATATAACCATTGCAACACGTGGAAGCTTTCCTATCCCTCTTGGAGAGAATGTAAAGCACGTAAAGCTTGATCGCTACGATGTGAGTACTTTTCCGGAGAGTGTTGATAGAGAGTGGGACTTAGTTATTGATCAGCTTTCACTCTTTGGTGAGGACGCTAAGATCGTCGCTGACTTCTTTAAAAGGAAGGCCAAGCACTTTATCGTGATAAGTAGCTCGGCAGTCTATGATGAGTCGCTAGATGCTTCTGAAGAGCAATTCGATCCTATGACCTATAAGTTAAATTTAAAGCCTGACGAGGATAGACCCGAAGTCGTTCACGGCGGTGAGAGTTATAGAGAAGGTAAGAGGGCCACGGAAGCTTATTACATGCAAAATGTAGAGAGTTGTACTCTTGTGCGTTTTCCGCAAATCTTTGGAATCAATGATCTCTCTAATAGACTCCTTGAAGTTATAATTTGTATTAAAAATGAAAAAGAAATTCCCACCACAAATGATACAAAGAAATGTTCTCTTATTCACTCAAGAGACGCTGCAAGATTTCTTTCATGGATTGTTGATCATCCCTTTCATGGGCCTATTAATGCTTCTTCACTAGGAAGTGAAGATATCTATAGTCTCGTAGAAAAGCTTGGGGGAAGTCGTGATCTTATTAAGAAGAATAAAGAGAAGGATCTCTCTATTTTTGTGGGTAATGAAGTGCTTTTAAATACTGATATGGCGAAGAAGAAGGGATTTATCTTTGAAGAGAATAGTATTTGGTTGGATGAGGTGAGTCGCATTTGGAGATACTACATAGGGTATATTCAAGATTTTAAAGAAGTATGAATAAAAAGAAATTAGAAAATAACATAAAGAAATTCTACCTTCACCGCATTCTATCAGGGATGTTCTTTGCGGTGCCTATCATGGTGCTTTTTTGGCAAGAGAATGGGCTTTCACTAACTGAAGTCATGCTCTTGCAATCTCTCTTTGCTATCGTGACAGTTGTTCTTGAAATTCCCACGGGATACTTTGCAGATGTGAAGGGAAGAAGAAAGACTCTCTTTTATTCAGCGGTCTCAACAAGTATCGCCATATCAATTTATAGTTTCGCTGAGAGTTTTCTACACTTTGCCATAGGAGAAGTTTTCTTTGCCTTAGCCGTCTCTCTTTCCTCTGGGACATTGTCGGCCTTAGTGTTTGATTCTCTACAGGATTTAGGTCGAACCCACGAGTATCCAAAGATTTGGGGTAATTCCATCTTCTATGGAATGATCTCTCTCGCTCTATCAAATGCTGTTGGAGGATTTATTGGAGAAGTGAATTTGAGGTATGCCCTCTTTGCTTCAGTTCCTGCTTTTCTGCTACTCATTCCCGTGGCTCTTTCCATGGAAGAGCCCAGAAAACATAAAGACATTGTGAAAGAAGGCTATACACAAGAGCTCATACGAATCATGAAATTCGCCTTGGTGGAAAATAAGAAACTTCGCTGGATTATCATCTACTCAGGTATTGTCTATGCTTTCAATCAGTCTGCTCTTTGGTTGTATCAACCTTATTTTAAATTAACGGGACTTGAGGTCGCTCACTTTGGAATAGTGTTTGCGAGTTTTCAATTGGTCTCAGGATTTTCCTCTAAGTATGCCCATAGTATTGAGAGGAAGTTGGGACAGAAGTATTCTCTCGCCATGCTCATCATTCTTGTGTCAGCAAGTTACTTCCTAATGCATCACTTTGTTTATCTCTTTAGCTTTTCATTTTGCTTCATTCAGCAATTTGTAAGGGGATTCAAAAAAGCTGTTGTGAATGATTATATCAATCAACTTGCCACCTCAAATATTAGGGCGACGATACTTTCTCTAGAGAGTTTTGCCAGTAGACTTCTCTATGCTGCGATTGTTCCTGTGGTGGGGTGGGTTGCTGATATTTATACTCTTTCACAGGCGCTTCTCATTTTAGGGAGTACTGCTCTTGTTTCTGGAATAGTTATCTTTGCCTTTCTACGTAAGTTTAAGATCTTTTAATTGCCTTTAACATCCCGAAATTATATAGATATTCGATAAATAATACATCTGTACTTAAATAATAGTACTACCTAAGAAGATTGGAGAGTCCTTCTCCTTTTTGATTATTTTAACATAATTCTGACTTATATTATTAATAAAAAGGTTAGTGGTAGGGGAGAGTGTTACTTTAAATTTCTTGAATAAGGTGTTTAATTCGTCCTATCCTTAACGTTTTCCTGAGGACTTTATGTTCCGAATTAGTCCTGAGGAGCATGAATCTTTGAGGTCACAGTTTGTGACCTCAAACGAGGGAAGAGGTGGTCGAAGGTACCAGCCTCATGTTTTTACAGAGAATGGAGTAGCAATGCTCTCCAGTATATTGAAAAGTGAGACCGCAATAGATGTAAATATCGCTATTATGAGGACTTTTACACAGCTTAGGAGCTTTATGATGCTGGAGAAGGAGCTTGTAACTAGAATGAGTAGTCTGGAGATGAATACTGCTGAAGTATTCAAAGTTGTATTTGAAAAACTTGATTCGTTGGATGAGCAATTACCTAGTTTTAAGAAGGATAGAGTTTAGATTGGTTTAGGGGGGGATGAGTAAGCTAAGATTGTTTTCTAGACAGTTTTATAGATTGATGGAAGAATTATTCCGAAGTTTATATTCACTTTAAAGGGGAAGTCCTAGTCAGATGGCTTAGCCTACATCATTTAGGAAAAGCTTGTGGAGATAGTTATTTGATATGAAACAATTAGTGATAGGAGTATTTATTGGTTTAGCTGTGGGTCTATATTTTGGACAAAAGTCCAGTCCAGTTATTCAGCCTAAAAATACAAGCCTAAAGGGTAATATTAAAAAAGAGATATTATCAAAACCTTCCAGAAATTTACTTAAAGCGAAAACAAGAGAAGTCACTCTCTCTCAAGACCAACATCGCTTTGTCGAAGAAGATCATATAACTGCAGAATTGCAAAAAATCGATGAAGCTACTTCATCAGAATCATATGAGATATATAAAGATCTATACCGAAGCTATCCAAAGTCTAAGACTGTATTAGAGCAGTACTCTAGTTTCTTAGTAAGATCTAAGAAATGGACAGAAGCAATCTCTACTCTTAAAAAATGTGTTAAAAACTATCCTTCTTCAGAAGTATGCCAAGCAAACTTAGTCAATACTCTTCAACAAAAAGGAAATAAGAAAGATCAGCTAGAGGCGATTGAGAATTGCCTTGATGTTAATCATAAGAATGTAGCATGTCTTAATTCTTATGCTAATTATTCTTTGAGGTACGGTGATTATAAAAATGCATTAAAATTTTTTAAAGAAATGTTTATAGTAAATGGTCAGGGGCTGATAACTTTTGAAGAGCGTTATATAGAATATGGAATGGGGTTATCTTATCGAGGGCTGGGAAAACTTGATCGGGCTAAAGATTATTTCAAATTATCATGTCAGTCGAATTTGCAAACAGCGTGTAGGGAATTAGAACAACTTGATTTGTAAAAAAATCCGCTAGGCTCAGTTATTGAACTACAAAATATAAAGAACTAAGAAGTAGACTCGCCATTAAAAAATTAAATCTCTTCAGCATTACCTGATTACTTAAAATTTTTCTGATTTGTTTTCCTAGAAGTACCCAAGTACTTACGGAAGGAAGATTCACAACTCCAAAAATGAGAGCGACTTTTATGATCTCTTGAAAGGTATTTTCGGGAGCATATAAAGTTATAGCTGTTAGGGCCATAGTCCATGCCTTTGGATTTACCCACTGAAATAGGGCCGCTTGTTTGAATGTTAGTGGTTTTGTTCTAGTGGTATTGTCTTTGTTCGTAGATGTAGAGACTGCAATTTTGTAAGATAGGTAGACAAGGTAGCTAATGCTAACTATCTAAGATAGTGGGAGAGTTCTTCTCCAATTCATTCTAATTAAGATATTTTTTTATGATCTGTTATGAGTGTTGCTTCATATAGAGGAGTTTTGTACTTTGGATTATTGGGGAAAGGTGGTTAATTCGTCCTATCCTTTTTGTTCTTATAGTTGGTTTTCATTATTTGTCCTCATATCGTGAAATTAATAATACGAAGGATATGTACGGTTGAAATTTTAAATTGTTTAGAAGAAAGTTACACGGGCATACGATTGTCATAAAATTAGCTAGTTACGCGCACTTTTGTAAGATGATTATATCTAAGGCCAGCATAGACATAGAAACTTTACATTTAAATAATAGCGTATATATGCTAGTATTCTAAGGAGGACAAACTAATGGAAAATGATCTTATTGCAATATTTAAAGAATTAGACAAATGGATAGAAGATATGAATGAGCAGTCTTTGACTGAAGGTTTCAACTTTAATCCTAATTGTAGCATTACGATCCTTGGTCAAATGGGCCTTCTTGTTGATGAGGAGATTGCTATTCAATTAAATCCTGTAGCTACTGTTGACCTTGATGCTTGGGTTAAAAGTGAGTCTAGTATTACACAAGAGCTTAAGTCTCTACTTTCAAAAAATGGACTAATCCTAGATGAGCTCAGTAATGAGATTTGGTTACCAGAAGAGTATGAAGTTGAAGACTTTTATATCTCAGATAGAATTACTTGCTTAAAAGTAAAACCATTATACCTTTTAGTAAGTAAGGCCATAAAAGCTAAAGAAAAAAATAGAATTCTAGTTAAAGAAGCAATTGGTATCTTTAAAGAAGAATTGGTTGATATGATAATAAAGTACGGTGGTGATCCTAGCTACTTTATCAATGGATAGGTTATGGAAATTGACTACAAGAAGCTAGATAGAGATAGAAAGAAAATTGTAAAGATGAAAGAGTCTGATAGGTATCAGAATGTCTTATACTTTCTATATTCAAAAGGATTCTTTAAACTTGTTAATAAACCAAGGATCATTAGAAATAAGAAAATTGATATCTTAGACATACTCTGGGCTTCAAAAATTGAGCCTAGAATTCTGGAAGTTTTCCCTGCTGCCTTTATTCATTTTAAATCAAAATTTTCAAATATTGATGCTCTTCCAAAGGGGCTTGAAAAAATTATCAATCAAATTAAGACTAATTCTGATCTAGGACATGACTATAAAGGAATTTCCTACATTGATATGAAGAGGTGGAGCAATATCAACCTCTCAGACAAACGCTCAAAGCCTGTTAATGATCAAAAACTTCTAAGAAGCTTTAAGCTTTCAAAAGAAGTTTTGGAGAAGTTAGAACTTCTTGCAAACGAGAATAAAACAACGAGAACTGAAGTTATTGAAAGCCTCATTATGTCATATAACAAAAGTAGTTAGTTTCTACTTTTAATATCCTGATTTTGTATTTTTGTACAGGCCGTAAAAATATTCTAATAATTCCAAAAAACCTGATATCATTTTAATATGTTGAGTTGCTTTGATCGAGATAGGATTAGTTGTTATAGTGCTGAGCTTGATTATCTAAGAAAGTGGGAGAGTTCTTCTCCGTTTTTAATATTTTAATATGGTTTGTAACGTTTTATTTTAAAAAAGGTTATCTGTAGGGGAGATTAATACTTTAGAATTCTTAAATAAGGTGTTTAATTCGTCCTATCTTTTAGACTCTATAAAGCAAAAGAAAAAGGCTTCTACGGTCTACAAGCATTTGAGGTAGGCCGTTACCTCTACTTAAAGATCTCTATGTTTTTGATCTAACTAATCGTAATTGCATCTGGGATGCGTTGTTAACATGGTTTAATAAGACTTATTAACCATGTTACTGCTTTAACATGGTTTTATCTCTTCTTTGGACCAGCTTATTGTGATAGTCTGAATTAGTAGGTTTTAAAAGAGGGTTATTGAAGTGAAGCTAGATGAATTAGCAGAAGAGCTTAGGCAACCATATACTCTGAAGAGAGGTTACGGTGTAACCAAACTTACCAACGCTGAGAGTGATTGGAGGAATATATACTTTGTCGTACCTAAACCTCCACCAAAAGAAATCAAATCCAAGCTACCACATGAACTTTTAAATGAAGCTCTCAAGGTCATTGGCGCCTTGCCAAGAGTGAATGAAATGTCTCAACTAGATAAATTAGTAAATTACTTACTTGTAAGAAGAGAGGTTGTGCAGTCTTCAAGGTTAGAGGGAACATGGTCGACTATTGATCACGCTTTAACTCCAGGAGATATTGCAGAAAATAATAAAGGAAAAAGTGAGCATCAAGCAGTCAGAAGTTATGCAAACTTGTTAGAAGAAATAATAGAGAAATCAATTACAAAGAAAGAAGGTATTTTTTCAAAGTCTTTTATCTGTAATACTCAAAAACGAATTGTTGAAAATGATCCTCAATCAAGCGGGATACCTGGAAAATTGAGAACAGAAGGAGACCCCGGCGCAATTGTCACGATTGGTGGTGGTATACGAAAAGAGAATTCTATTTATAATCCAGCACCAGCTGCTGAGATAAACAAATGCTTAGAAGAGATTCTTGATTGGTTACAAGATGATGAGCTTGCTCAAATAGGAGATGCTGCTGCTGGAGGATTGAGTTTACCAATTAGACTCGCTGTAGCTCATGTTCATTTCGAAGCTGTTCATCCATTTACTGATGGTAATGGACGAGTAGGGCGCGCTTTATGGCCAATACAAATGGTATGTTCTGGATATATGCCTCTATATTTATCTGGATACGTTGAAGTAAATAAGTCCCAATATATAGAATCATTAGAAGAGGCCCAGAAAAAACTAAACTATCTTCCAATGATTGAGTTTATTTGTAATGCGATTATCGAGAGTAGCTTAGAGAATAAAAAATCGAAAGAAGCTATAAATAATTTAGAGAATACATGGCAAGAGCGAGGTCGATTTAGGGCCAATTCAGGTCCAAGAAAAGCACTAAGTTTATTATTAACAAGGCCTATAGTATCAACAACGATATTAGAGAAAGAGCTTGGTATTTCTAAAACAGCCAGTGTTAATACGATAAATGCTCTTGTGAATTCAAAGATAATAAAAATTAGATCTAAAGAAAGTAGACTTCGTATTTACGCTGCTGAGGAGTTAATTCAAATTCTCTCAAGGCCATTTGGCGAAGAGATTAAATTAGCACTAGAGAAGGCCCACTTACTTCTTGGCTTAGAAAAATAACTTTCATTGTTAGTAATAAATTATGAGATATCTAAGAAGATTGGAGAGTTCTTCTCCGTTTGAATTATTTTAACATGATTTTGATTTATATTATTTAATAAGGCTAGGTGTAGTGGAGAATGATACTTTAGAATTCTTGAATAAGGTGTTTAATTCGTCCTATCCTTCTATGGTGGGATAATGTTCACTTATCTAGCTATGGGCAGGAACTAATGGCAAAGAAAGTATTTGGTGAGATCCATTTGTTGGAGAACTCCCCTCTCCTTTGAATTAATATACAAATGTAACTCCTCTTAATCTCCACTAAAGAGGTAACCTCTCAACTAAAGCCACAAAGTCTCCCGTACCTTTAGGGGGTTTAGATATTCAATATTCCTCCAAGATATGTGTAAGCATAATCGCTAAATACAGAAGTATATTCCATATCCATTTAAGTGGCTTGTCACAAGAACGCTTTTCAATCCTCTGAATATAAAACTCGAATACTTCGAGGTTTAGGAAGAAGCCCATACGGACTATCTAAAAACATATTTTTTCGCAATGATTCAACATTCTTCATATCTTGATAATAAATAAAGTTATCTAGTTGGAGAAGTATTATAGACTAAATAAGAATAGACAGGGGGAAGATCATTAAACTATTTCTATCAAGTTGTATTATCGTGGCCCTATGCTACTCTTCGATAACTAGAGCAGAAAATGTCATAGTTTTTGTAAGTAGCTATAGCAAAAGCCTAGAGGCTCAAAGAAAGATGTTCCCTCTTCTTATTAAAAACTTCAAGTTAAATTATAAAAAAAAGATTTTCTATTTAGACAGTAAAAAAAAGACCTTAAAAAAAACAATGTTAGATTCAATTCCTATATTAGAAAAAATTATAGAGATTAATCCAAAACTTGTTTTTCTTTCTGATGATAATGCTCTGAGAACTCTTGGTCCGCCATTGGTGCAGTATGGGGTTAAGATTGTCTCATTGGGAATAAATGGAAACCCTCGAACATATTTCAATGCAAATGACTTTTTTAGCGTTTATGGTGTTTTGGAGAGACCTCTCTTTGTTAGAGGAATTGTCGAAATAAACAGAATAGTTGGTTATAGGCATAATATATTAATTCTATTTGATGACTCAGAGACATCTAAGTCTATTATAGAGAGCATCTTTCAAAATAAAACTACAAAAGAAATCTTGAAATTTAGAATTAAGTACCAAATTGTTAGAAATTTAAATGAAATTAAAATGAAGATCAATAGTATCGATAAGAAAAATACTCATCTCTTCTTAGGTCCTCTGCACACAATAAAGAGAAGTGCTAAAAATCTAGACGTGATGAATTATCAAGAAGTTTTAGGGAAGATTTCAAGTTATTATAAATCTCATTATTATAGTTTTTGGAAAGATTACATTATTCCAAACGGAGCAAAAATCTCATATGGAGTAGACTTAGTGGATCACTCTAGTATCTCATTAGATATTGCTTATAAAATAATAAACAATACAGCTCCAAAGTTAAGATTTGTGACTCCAGAGAATGGACGAATATTTAAATTAGATAAGTAGTACAATTGATCAAGAAAAAGAAGGCCTTAGAGCTAGTCCTTAATAAGACATTTCTCTTACCTAAGAAGATTGGAGTCTTTTTCTCCGTTTTGATTATTTTAACATGATTTTGATTTATTTTATCTGAAAAGATATTTGTAGGGGAGATTTGTACTTTTAGATTTCTTGAATAAGGTGTTTAATTCGTCCTATCCTTAATCAGTATTTTTACGCTTCTTTGATTCCGCTAAACTCTTCTAGTTCTTTCCATATCTTGTAAGTAGAGGCCTTTGAACTTTTAAGTTTTTTCATGGCACCGTATGACTTCTCAACTATTTTAAGATCTCTTAGTGTTGCAATATCAGCTCTAAGGCCTACTCCAAACACAAGCCTGTTTCTGTACCATGTACTATTTGTTAGCAGTTGAGTCCTGCTTGCAAGCTTTGCTCTATGTTGCTTCTGGAATGGGGTGGTGTAGATTCCAAACTTCTCTAGGTTTGGATCTGTTCCTTGCAATTCAACGCGCTTTTCAGAACTTAGGAAATAGTTATTTCCTTTTGCTTGGGACTTGAGTCTCTTAAGTAGTTTCTTGTGCCAAGCTCCAGATGCTCCAGGCAACTGTTGTACAATTGAACCTAAGAAGCCTGAGCTTATTTGATCTAGACCCTCAGAGTAGTGATATATCACTTCTAAGCGTAAGAAGCTTGAGAACTCTGATATTGCCAAGCATAGTAAAGAATAATACCTTCTCGAACTGTGAAACTCATTTAACTGAACTAAAGAAACAAGAGCTTCTTCTGGAGATACGTTTGATTGGGATAACTTTTCTGTAAAAGCTATCCCGAGTATTGAAAGATTTTCTTCAGCTTGACTCAGCATAATCTATTCTCCAAATCCTAGCTTTACTCTAATTTCATTTAGAATGACTTCTTTAAAATTAACTTGAAAGAACTGATCAGGGAGTAGCATTACTTGTTTTGCAACCTTCTCGAACAATTCAGCGTTTCCTTTTGTCAGATCTTTTATATCTGTAAAGTCTTCCTCTCTATTAATCTCGGCCAATTTTTTTGAAATAAAATATCTTCATTATCAAAAACATAAATTTCAAGAGAAGGGTATGACTTTTCAAGAGTAGAGCGAAGCTTCCAATCTTTTGGAAGAGCTTGCTCCAGATTGTATGCTTGGCAAAAAGGATTAAGCCAGTTTTCTTCTAGGCCATCAATATTCTTTGCTACAAGATTAATGAGTTCAGTAAGATCTTTGTCATCTTTTGGTAAAACAAAATCTATGTCATGAGTAACTGCGACTGAACGGATATTCCTAAGAATTAGGCTTGCTCCTCCGCAGATATAGATGGAGGCCTTAGTATTCTCTTTCTCCAGTAGTCGGCTTAGCTCGTTAAGTCCTGTTTCTATTAACTCTAAATCCAAGCTCATATATATACTCCTTATATGAGATTATATGCTATGGCTTTTTAAAAAGCCATAGTGGCTTTTAGTTAGTTTTATCTACGAACGGGGCTTTTTCGTTGTTTAAAGGTTTCAAATGTTAATTTTCTTTATAATTTTAGAGACTTACTTGGGGATGGGAAAGTTGATGGCAAAAGTGCATCGTGGGCTTTCTTCTTTCATATAAAATTATGCGTTAAATTTGTTTTATTTTAAGTAGTTATAGCGCATTTTTTGGAGGGCGTAAATGGGGGATTGAGAAGGGTCTAGTGAGATGTTTATGTGATTATAGTGAGCTGTGGACCCTGGTTTTGCGTGATTTTTTTTCTCTGCTTAGTTTTCAACTACTTCGGGGCGATTTCATTTTCTTGAAGAGCGGGGTTTTTTCGTGGTTAAAATGACACATTCAAACTGATTCTTTTTTGATTTTAAGGGGTTAATTCAGGGGGCGATATATAGTCTCCAATGTGCACCGCTGAAGATTCTGAGTGATGTTTATAATAGTTCTCTTAGTTCTCTTAGTTCTCTTAGTTCTCTTAGTTCTCTTTTTTATTTTGAAGAGTATTGTTGGTGAGTGTGTTGGATAGAGTGTTGGATAGAGTTGTGTTTTAATTTCTGAATTGTCTAAGGTAGTGGATGATTTGTTCTGTGTTTAGTTTGATTAACGTATATTATAAATTTAATTTCTGATAAAAGCTCTCTGTAAGGGGATTTTTGAATATAGGTGGTTAATTTGTCTTATCCTTAAAGTTAATTACTTACATCCATTAATCATATGTGCCACATGAAAGATCCTCATTTGGTTATTTATTACATTTTTAATATGTTATAATTCGTCAACTTCACTAAAGAAGTGTTTTAACTATAGTTAGAGGCTTAGGAGATCACAATGTCACCCTTAATAAAAAAGTACGGGCTCAAGAGAAATGAGCCCTCTGTTTCTCAGGAACGAAAATGGTTAAAACTTGTTGAGAAGTTGATAGCTAGGGGCGTGGGAAGTGAAGAAGCTGGTAGGGCCTCTGCAACAGAAAATTTTAAGACATATAGGCTTACTGCTAAAATGAAAACCAATGCAAAGCATGAAGATACTGTGAATGATTTAGTGAAAGTTTTAAACGATAAGCAAAAGAAATAAAAATGCTACTTGTCTATAGACTGAAGATTTATATAGGAATCTTATAGTAGAGCACTTACTTATTGATTTTGTTTTTTCTTTCTATCTAAGCAAAGTAGGAGTTTTTTTCTTCGTTCAATTATTTTAAGATGATTTTGTTTTCTTCTTTTTAAATTTGGAACAAAGAGAGTTTGAGACCTCTTGAATAACAGGTGTAACTTCTCCTCTCTTTTAGTTGTATAGTCAACTCTGGGTCTATCCTTATCTCTCTGGTAGTGCTACCCAGGTTCGAGACTGATCCAAGATTAGATGCCCACTATCTAGCGACGGTACATAGGCTCGCAAGAGGTTCTCTCTCTTTGCAATAACTAAAATTAGGTGTAGTTCCGGCGAATACAATTCTATATGTTCCTCTTTCGGGCTAATCTTTAATTTTGGCAAATCCCTAATGGGGGACTTTACTTTGACGAGCGAGTTTCGACTCTCAAATAATTTTCCTCTTAGTTCATTTTTTTTAAATAGCAATTTATCAATTAGCTCTCTTTGTGTGTGATTTGAAATCCAGATCTTCATGACATTTTTTTCGTAGGGAATCCACAAAGCAAAAACCTCTAATTGATCACCTTCTCTGTAATCAGTAGGTTTTGTATCTTGAAGCTCTTCTTGCTCCTGTTCAGCCTTTACGTTCTCTTTATATTTTTTTATTGGACTGGGTCCCTGATAACGATAGACATCACTTGCTAGAATAACTAACTCTTTTCTCTTGGTCTTCACTCTTAATCTTCCAAATGCTAGAACCTCAAGAATTAGCCCTTTTTCATCCTTTTTCTTTGTTAGTTGAAAGCTAATCGAACCTCCAACCTTGTATCTCAGTTGATTCATATCTCTCCCTTAGGAAGACTTTGGTGCCCTATGTTGAGACATCTCTATGTTAAAGGTTTGCTCTGGTAGATGCAATTAAATATTTTGTTTCAGGAGACCTCGGGCTAGTGTCCAATCAGACTTTGGGTGAGAGTCTTTCTCCGTTTTGAATATTTTAATATGGTTTTATTTTATTATCTTTGAAAAATAATAAAAGCCTGTCTATAATAAACAGGCTTTTGAATATATAAACTGTTTTTTCTATCTACAAAGGTATTGGGTAGTTTGTAAAAGTCGTTTTACTTGTGTTACAGCGTTCCTATTTTCCAACCAAAGTACTAATCGATTAGTCTTGTCTTCTCTACCTCTATGAATGTCAAAGACAATATTTGAATCAAGCATCATTGCAATATAATTTGGACCTGCCTTCATTTTTAAGATTTGATTTGGATTAATGTCAGATACAGCTCCATAAAATTTTGATCCTTTGTCCGAGTAAATATTTAATGTACATTCACTAGAGGAACTAATGCTGCTGTTAATATCGTCACTGAAGTTTACTGCAGCTAATTGTTTAAGCTTATTAACAGCGTTATCAAACTTGAGACTTTCAGAGCTATTAAGTTCGCCATTTGCAGAACTATGAAATGTGATACAAGCTGAAAATATAATTATTAATGTTTTCAAATCGATACCTACCTATAATTAATTGTAATATTAAATACTTCTACTTCAGTTGAAAAATATAACAAGGACTTAGTCATAATATTGTCCGACTTTTAAATCAGCCTTTTCGTTCTAATTTCTAGCAAAGTCTATATCAAGGTTATAAGTTGTGAGTTCGCTTCCCGTACCAGTAACCTTAACAAAATATTCACCATTAGTATTATCAAAAGTTAGTGTTTCGTTTCCAACTTCTTTAGACATGGATGCAACGACTTCACCGGACTTATTTGTGATCTCTAGCTTGATACTTGCTGACTCTTGCCGCCCTCTTTGAATAGTAATAGCAAGTTTCGTTTTTACACTTGTTCCTAGTTTATAAAAATCAATGTCACCAATTTTTTCAATATTATTTTGAGTCGAGTACATTCGTGGAACTTCAATCGCTTTTTCAATAGTGTCATTATCTGGAGTATCAAAACGGTGAGAAGCAATATAGGCAGATATAAATTCTCTCATATCTTCTCGTTCAGGTTGCAATTGGTTTCTCAATAAAGTTAGAACCATTTCCATTCTTCTGCTTTGTTGATCGTAATGCTCTCTTAGCGCCCTAGTGTTTGGTCCATCGTAAACAGCAAACAAAGCAAAATCTAAAGCATTGGCCTTTGATTCGTCATTAAAGGTTACAAATTGATCAATGCTGCTCGATGCCCTTAAAATTGAATGAAACATCCCAAGATTGACATGGTCAATTGCAGAAATCAAAGGTGAATGTAGTTGCATATGTGCTTCAAGAGCAGGGTCTTCATTGAGTGAGATAAGATACTCAACATAATCTCTATTATTTTCTTTTGCCGCGTAATAAAATGGATGTAATGAATGTTTCGCTGACAAAATATTATAGCCATAAGACTTTACTTCTCGTGCCAATGTAACATTTCCAATAGTTGCTAGTGTTGCACCAATACTTTCAACCTTAGTTTCAAACTCTGATTTTCTTTTAAGTATTAAGTTTAATGAAGATTGATCTATATCTCGATTATTTGCTGCAGGAAGTGAGTAGTTGCTTGAGCAATCATTAACAATGATTTTCCAACCTCTAATCGCTGATTCAAAATTCTTAATTGCAGACTTATTCCACTTCTTCGCTAGATTGAGTAAATCTATTCCTTCTAAGAATTCTGTATCCGATTTAGAGGTCATGAGATTCACTTTATCAAGTAGGTCTCTTGATCTTGAACTCTCGCCCTTTGCTTTTTCTGCATCCCTTATAGCATCTGACCAATATTCATTACAACTTCTTGCAAGAATATTTGATGATAGTAATAACAGTAAGTTTATGAGAATGAGTTTTTTCATTTCGTTCCTAGATTAAGTAATGTATTTAATATTTCTTATCAAGAATTAGTATTTAAATGAAGTAAAGTGAATTTATTCTAGAGTAACATCTTTAGTAAGTTGTTAATATTATGATTGTGGTAAGAAAACTTTTATCTATTTAAGTAAACTAGGTTAGCCTTCTCGGATTTGATTACTTTAGAGTCATTTTGGTTTATAGCTTTTTACAAGTTATTTGTAGGGGAGATTGTAATTTTAGAATTCTTGAATAAGGAGCTTAATTACTTCTATCCTTGTATCAAAGTAAATTAAGGCCCATGTTGAGGGCCTTTTTTATTATTCACAATTATTATTAAAATAGCTTAAAACACTGTAGTCTTCGTCGAGATAGTACTCAATACCAAAGTTAGCCTCCATTACACGATCGTGATGAATCCGTGAATTACGAATGCTTTGAATATTATTACAAACTGTGTAATCAGCTTCGTTAAACTTGTCCATAGCTTTAGTGTAATAAGTAGAAGCATCGTTATAGAGCTCCAGAGTATTAACTGCAATAGAACATGCCTTATCAAAATTATGGGCACGAACTTCATCCTGACCTTTTATCCAACGGACCCTTGCTTTTTCAGCAAAATCATTGCCTTTAATGCCAAGTTTTTGTCCCTTTTTCAAAATTCTTTTACATTTACCTCTTTCTGCAAAAGCTGGATTACTAAGAACGCTCAAAAGAACGAGTGATAGAAATAGTTTCATACTGACTCCTAAATAAAAAAAAAATGGTTATTTTTTGGCACTCTACACTTTGTGGAAATCATTTCAATAAGAAAAATGAGAATTGTAAAAGTTCATAAGTCTACGCATTGACAACAGTTAAACACTGTCAACCAAGGGGATGAATATAGAGAGAAATATCCACAAACCTACCTAAAGAAGATAGGAGGGGTCTTCTCCGTTCAAGTTATTTCGAAATTTTTCATGGGAGGAAGTTGGTTCTTCAAGATTTCTTGAGTAATGCGTTTGAGTTGTAGTATCCTTTATCCTTTTTTCAACATTTTAGTTTTCCTCGTCGTTGTTTATGATATTTATATATATATCCAAAAGAATTATTCTCTGTAAGAACTTTTGTAAAAAATAATCTGTTATCTAGGTAAAGTAAGAGAGTTATTTTTCATTTAAATTAAATTTATGATTTTAATTTGTTCTATTCTTCTATGGTTCTTGAAATTTAAGTCGATATAAATAATTAAATGAACTAAAAATATTAACTTTTATTAAACTGTGCCAACTTCCTCGCCTCATCTAAGTTGATTTCGTAATTAACAAAGAGTCTGTAAAAGTAATTTTTCTTCACTTTAAAGAAAGGAACGTCTGTATTTAAATTTGTCTACCTAAAATATTTCACTATCTAGAAATGTTGTTTGATGAATAAAGCCGTATGAGATATAAGTCGACTGAAATATTATGCATTAACAAATACAAAGGACCAATATGATCTACCTAAAAGTCATCTCAGCTTTTATATTATTATCTATAAGTGCATCTCAAGCATCATCAATAAATACACAAGCGGAATTTAAGCAACATTGCAAAGAAGGTCAAAATCTTGATGCTTTAGAGGCAGTTATTAAATCAGGAACGTTTGGTATTAATCAAATTCTAGATGGAAGAACATGCTTACAAGTTGCTTCTTGGTTTGGCAAAGTCGAGGTAGTCAAGTTACTTATGTCTATGCCCGGTTTAAATATCAATGTAACCAATGGTGCTAGAATGTCTTCATTAGCTTTAGCTGCAACATCTGGAAAAGGAAAAGGTAAAGTGATAACAGAATTACTTACTCATCCATCTATAGATGTAAACAATAGAGATCTAGCCGGGAACACTTGTCTAAATTCTGGAGCAGGACATGAAAATAGTGAAGTGTTGAGAGCTCTCCTTACTAGTTCTAAAATTAATGTTAACAATGCAAACGGATATGGCTGGACTCCTCTAATATCAGCAGTAAATAGTAATAGGCTTGAAAACGTAAAACTTCTACTTTCGAATCCAGAAGTAAAAACTGATCCTAAGAATAGAGATGGTGAAACTGCGCTGGATATTGCGAGAAGAAAAGGCTTCACTAGTATCGTTGAGTTTATGACTGCTCCAGTTGACGTTAGTGATGTTCTTAGTCCAAACTTTGGAAATGGCCCTTTTCTTTTTTCAAAATATCAAAGAGTAGAGTCAGCTAATTGCTCAAGGTCATTATATTACCGCTTCTTTAGGTCAACATATACTGAGCCACGTTTCACAAAAAAGCATTACTTACGTATTAAGAATGAAGAGAGCTCACAGTCTCAAAAAAGCCTTCAAATTGAAAGAAGCACTAATGGGTTAGGTATTTATAAGTTTAAATATGAAAATGGCATTACTTACTTTAGTGATATAAATACCCAGGAGGAATCACTTAACGTTAATGGCTGTAACTATATACTGCCGCGACCTGAAAGACTCAATTTAACACCAGAACTTGATACCAGCATTAAGAGTTTCAATGATGCTATGACAAAAGTTAAAGAAATAACTCTTGGAAGTGGTGAAGCATACAAAGTTAAATTCTCCAATTTTGAAGTCGCTAAGAATGCAAACCATTGTACTTTCAATATTGCTTATGAGTGTCAAGGTGAGAGCTGTTCAAGCGACGTGAAGAAGACCAATATTCAGTTTAACTTTCAAAAAGGTATTGGTTGGAGTAAACCAAAAGAAGGCAATCTTGAATTGGTGGTAGATACAGAAGGTAATTCGGCTACAACGTTTAATTCTGAGAATAGGGCAGAAACTAACAAAGTTAAGAGTATCTTTTTTGAATCTCAAGAAGAAGCAATGAAAGTAAGAAATGCATTTAATGATGTTATCAATAAGCGATGCTCTGATGAATATGTAAACATTTGTGATCGAGGACGTATTGCTGATGCATTTTATAGAACTCTTGATGGGTGGACCTGTAAAAAAGTTGTAAGATCAGAATTCTCTAAAACTACAGAAATTTATAAAGACTTCAGATATGACCGTAACCTTACGAAATTTCCAAAGTTTGCAGAGAACGCTTTTGATGGTTTCATAAATGTTAAAAAAGTTCATATCCTCTTCCATCCATTCAATAAAATCCCTGAAGGAGCATTGGATGATTTAAAGAGTGTTGAGATGATGACTTTCAGAGGAGGTAACCTCCAAAAGATAAGTGCTAATACGTTTAGTAAATTAGAAAATGTTAAAGAATTAAAATTCTCTCTAAATAGAATTAACAAAATTGGAACCGGTGCATTTACAAACTTGGAAAAACTCATAAAGTTAGATCTAGAAGAAAATAAAATTACAAAAATTGATGCCTCGGCTTTTTCAGGTCTATACTCTCTTGAGAAGCTATTTTTAGGAGAAAATATTGAAAAAATTGAAAGAGGTCTTTTTGGCGACCTTATAAGTTTAAAAGAATTAACTATTGTAGGTACTTTTACATCAATTCCGGACTTCCTTTTTGGAAGCATGCTGAACCTTGAGATCTTGGGGATACATGGAGAAGTAGAGAGCTTAAGCTTTAAATCAATGAATGGTTTACTTAATTTAAAGAGATTAAATTTAAACGGTAATAAACTTACTGAATTATCGAATGATCTTTTTACAAGCTCACCAAATATTACAAATCTGCAAATGCAGAATAACAGAATAAGTAAAATTGGTGATAAGACATTTAAAAATCTACCTAACCTGACTTGGCTTGAGATAGATGAGAATAAGCTTACAAAAATTAACTCCAAAGTATTCAGCTCTCTGTCAAAGCTTACAAGCTTGGATCTTAGAAAAAATAATATCAGTAAGATATCTCGTGGTGCCTTTTCAGGAATGAAGAGTATGGAGGCGTTCAGGCTATCTAATAATGATATCTCAAGCTTTCCAAGAAATACGTTCAAAGGGCTCAATTTTCTGGAGTACATCTACATGGAAAATAATCCAATGAGAAGATTCTCTAGATCAAAGCTTGGTATGAGAGCAGAAGCATATATGTTTGATGTTGAAGAAATCTAAAATGATTCGAATGGGCCCTGTACAAAGACAGGGCCATTTATAACTTAACTAAATTATTCACCCTCATTTTAATTTCTTTAAAAGGAACTCGATTTTAAATGCAGCTAAAGATCGTGTTCAAGTGGATACCTGTCTTAATGCTAATGATGCTGATAAAATTCTCAAAGAGCTAAAGTATGACCTTCTTGTAACAGATATTATAATGCCTGGGAGATCGGGGGTCGAGTTAATACGTTGGGTAAGAGAAAGTGGAAATGATATACAGATTTGTGTTTACTCTTCAATTAGAGATAAGGAAACTATAGATGAGTTCGAACTATTAAATGTTAGTTTACTTGTTATGAAGCCGGGGATAGTGCCTGAAGTTGCTAAGGAGCTCTTGACCCTTGTTTAAGTATACTTCTAATACGTGTATAACCGATGAGCAGTGCTAAGCTCATTATCACTAAAAAACTATATTCTACTATCTATTACTTTGTTGAGTTGGCCATAAAAAACTACTTCCGATTAAAAAACTAGCACCAGAGTAATCAAAGTATTTTCGCGACTTTTCATCCATTAACATTGTTCTTGCAGTTGAAGCAATGATCATAGATGCCACATTGCCCCTACATCACCGACTATTCACTCTAGGGTCACTTGGTACCTTTTGAATTATGTTGTGTCTCAAAGGGAGCCACGTACCTAAAAATTGACTAAAGTTTAAACAATCCCCATGTTTACTTGTAAATTCTTCAACAATAAAGTATCTACGTTTGTCTTAAGTTATTATTAAAGAAAACAGGAGCTTATAATGAAAAAAATTTTTAGTATTCTAATTCTATTGTCCGTTTCACTCACTGCTACAGCATTTGATGACTGGGATGATGATGACTGGGATGATGAGTATACAGAAATTTTTGATAGGAGTAGAGAGTCATTACGTATGAGTGATCTTTCTAATATTCCTCCTCTTGTTCTTGAAAAGGCACCGGGCCAATCAAATAACGATGTAATACGAGCGGACAAACTATTGTCTTCAGTTCTTGTAATGAGTCTTCACTTAAATAACGAGCACAATCTTAGAAGTGATACTGGTGAAATACAAAGGATAAAGGAATTAACTCCATTCACAAAATTTGATTTAGAAGAAGGGGGAGGTGGAAGATTCTCCGATATGAATCTATATATGGATGATATTGAAAATTCTAAACTGTATAAAAATCTTCATGCATTAAATGAAAGAATAAGAACAATGAATAATAGGTGTTCTTTAGAAAATAAAGTGATGAAAGGCGAATTGCCTGATTCGGCCATAGATGAAAATAATAGAATTATGCCTCTTTTTACTGAAGTACTAGAGCATGTTGGAGTTGGAACACAGCATCACTATGGGCTCAAATCAGTGATCATTGGTGACCTTAATAACTTTGGATATAATAATAGTGAATCAAGTCGTCCATATAATTTTTGCCAAGATAATATGAGCTTCGACCATTTAGATAATTTGTCATCTAGAGATGCTCATATGAAAACACCTTTATACGAATTAAATACTCTCTACTGTGAAGAGTTCAATAAACTTCATGCTTGTACTATCGATTACATGAGTCGTTTTAGAAATCGTAATACTGGAAGAACAATTGATACTCGCAAAAGAATGGAAAGCTTGAAGGTATTAGCTGAGTCTTTAAAGAGTGTGACTACTGTCTATTCAGAAAGTATATCGAAGGTTTCTAATCTTGTAGTTAAGGAAATAATCATCAACGAAAATACAATGTGTAATGTTGAGGCCGTTTTCTGTAAAGAGAATGACAAGAGTTGTTCCAAAGCATCCTATCATTTAAACTTTATGTTTGATAATAATGTAGTACTTAAGGAAAGTCGTTCTTCTCGTGAGTTAAGTATCGATAACGAAGCGACTCATTCAAACCTAATCAAGATTATGAGTAGTGGACCGATGAAAATGGATTTTATGAGTAGAATAAAATTTTCTAATCGTGAAGATGTAAAACGTACGATTAAGGCCTTTAATACTCTGAATAGAGAATGTAAACTTTAGAATCAAATAAATGGCCTTGAGCTAATCAAGGCCTTATGTATCTATCTAAGTAAACTAGGGGAGTCCTTCTCCAAGGTTTAATCTATCCTTTCCTATAACGTAACTCCTTAATATCTTGAATGTTCTCTCTTGTTTTTTTTACAAAAGGATGGATATCAATCTTCATTATTGGTAGTAAATACTTAAGGAGCCTTTAAATGAAGAAGCTATTAATCATTCTGCCTTTACTATTTTCACAGTTCACTATGGCCAATTGTGAAATGGATTTAGCACAAACTGTAAGCTGGTTAAATGATAGCTTCCCAAGTGATTCTCCTTTTACAGAACTATCGATTAAAAGTGCTACCTATTTAGATTTAGGTAACAAGTGTATACTAGATAAAGAACTTTCGAATCTATGTTCCCTAACACATATACAATCTCTTGATCTCTACAATGATCACTGTTCTGAAAAGTTAGACGGTACAGGATTAAAAGATTTATTGGCCCTAAAGAATTTAACGTCTTTGGATTTAGACTATAACGACATAGAACTTTCAAAATTAAGAGACTTAAAAAATATAAGTCACCTAAAGTTGTTAGGAAATAAATTAAATGAAAAAGATCTTTCTATTCTTACAGAACTAAAAGGCTTAAAAGATTTAAATCTTGCTGATAATAATTTAACACATAAGAGTATTAAGCAACTTAAAGGACTTACTACAAGATTTTTAAATCTTGGAAACAATGCCTTTTCTGATGAAGACTTTGATGGTTTATCGAAACTTAATATATTAGAACTTGCGCTTGCTCCTTATTCTAAAAATAACAAACTAGAAGCAACAATTGGTGATACGTTCTGGCAAGAGCTAGATAAAATGCAAATTCATTCTTTAGGACTTACAATAGAACAGGCCTCTTCAAAAATACCTACAAACTTAAAGCTCGATAACCTAAAAAGTATTTCAATTAGTAGAGGTATTTTTTCCAATTCAAACTTTGAAAGTTTTAAAAAATATAATAAGATTACTTTATTCATCTTTGATTTTGTTCCATTTAGTCCAAGGGCCAGAGTTAAGGCGCAAAGTTGGATTATTAATCAAGACTCTTTCACTAAATTGAACTTAAGTTCATTCAAGTTGGATTTTGGAATTGATTTTCTAAAAGAAATAGCGAATAAGAAAGTTGTTAATGAAGTGACTATTAATAAAAGTCTTGCAGAGAGAATTGGTCATCAGGCTCTCTTTGAATTAGCCAAAAGTTTCGAAGATTTTAAAATATCTTTCTAAATTATCTCTTGTTTGATGAGAGTAATGAAGTCGTCTCCATGACTTCATTATACAATACAAGAGCTTATTAAACGATTATTCTAATTAGAAATTCTTAATTCTATTAACCAGATTAGGATAATCAATAAAGGGATTTCGATTTCCCTGTAATCTCATAATTCGATCGTTTAGTTCTGTGTCAATTCTTCTTACAGGGTTTTCCTTGTGCCATTTTCTTAAAAAGTATTCTTGAGTGTCATTTATTTTCTTATGATATCTTGTTGAAAATAAAACAGAGCTCTTGCAATCTTTCCTCTATTTTTTTTTGGTGGTTGATAGTGATTATTTGAGCTTCTAATGACATCCTGTGGAGTATTCACTAGAAGTCCAAGACCTGCATTTAAGAAGATTGGAGAGTTCTTCTCCGTTTGAATTATTTTAACATGGTTTTGATTTATCTCATTGAATAAATGAATGTCTGTAGGGGAGGTTAATACTTTAGAATTCTTGAATAAGGTGGTTAATTCGCCCTATCCTTCTATAGCTGATCAAGAACAATTTGAGATAAGATTTTTAATAGATTTCTAGTATCCAAGAAATAATTAGGATAGGATTTTTGAATCTTTTCGACATCTTCAATATTAACAAAAACAATATTCTTAAATTCATTGTCTTTGTAATTTAACTCTTTCTCTGTATAGATTTTGATAGCTTTTGTAACGTTCTTTTTAGTGTACACGTCGATAGTTGTCGTTTTTTCTTTTAAGTCTAGTTCTAGGATCGCATACTTTCCCATTCTTCCTGTTTCATTTTGTTTATTAACTATAACCTGGATACTATTTGTTGTAGCGTTCAACCTTTCTATGACTTTTAAATCTTTAATTATTTTTTTTAATTGAGTTTTAAGTTTCTTCTTACTGAGTTTTAAGTGAATATCCAAAGGAGTAGAATTCTCTAGAATTGCAAAATAAGAGCTAAGAAGACTGAAGAAGTCTTTCCATTGCTTATCACCTTCTCCCGTTTTAAAAGAAGTATTTTGCAGCTCTCCATATGTCTCTACTGCTGTGGCCCAGATGTGCTGTAAATCAGTCCTTAACTGAACCTCTATCAAGTCAGACTTCTTATTTTGATAGATTAAGTGAACTCCTCTATATCCATCATTTTTTGGTGCACTGGTATAGTTGTCTAGCTTTTTTAATGTATGTTTATCTGGCAATATTCGTAGAGCAGTGAGGGCTTCATCCAAGGCATTTTTACTTTTTACCACAACTCTTAAGCCTGCTATGTCTTGGAGTGTACTTAATCTCATTGTTTTAAATCTTTTAAGTTTTATTTTTATAGAATCGATTCTTTTTAGCCTTCTAGATAATGTGACCCTTTCTTTCTCATCAGTCTTGATGGAGATCTTTTTGAAATAATAGTCAAGAGTGGTCGAGAAGCCGTCTCTCCATTGGAGTAGCTGCGCTAACTCCTCAGAATTTAGATTCTTTTCTGCCTTTAGTTTTTCTCCAATTCTGTCAATTCTCTTTTTAGAAATCATTTAATAATGATATCATTATTAAGATTTTATCTATAGAAAAAAAAGTAATAGTAGCTGTAACTGGCTGAAATTTCATCAATTATCTTTCTGGCTCTTTTTGTGGACTGTTTTTATCTAAGGAAATTGGAGAGTTTTCTCCATTTTAATTGTTTAGATATGTTTTTGTTCATATTATTAAAACCTATGAATCTGTAAGGAGAATTCTACTTTAGAAGTTTTGAATAAGGTGCTTAATTTGTCCTATCTTTTAGAGAGTTGAACTCTTTGGATTTATAACAAATGGATTTGACGAAGAAAAATTAATGTACTTATAGAAAATATATTAAATCGAATTCGCTTATAATATTAGAAATGATTGAAAACCTTCAAAAGTTTTGCTCCAGGGCACGATCTACGACAAGGACTCTGGAGCAAACACTATGTTATAAAGTAACTATTTAAACTTCTTACCAATCTTACACTCAAAATAGACTTCACTTTGTGGTTCATGGTCTTCGTCTCCCCAAGCGTGGTGAATCATATTTCCAACACCACAACCGAAGAACATACCGCTATCATTTGATCTCTTAATAATTGAAATCATATTTGGTGTTTCATAAAGACCATTTTTATTTGCAGCGATTACATCAAACTCTCTTTGGTATTCAAGTAGAATTGTTTTCTCACCATTTAGTGGAACTCTAATTCTTCCACCAATAGGAAGATGAATATCATGTTCATCTGAAAAAAAACGTGAAACTCTAGCAGAAATATATAATTCGACCTCAACAAGTCCGTCCGCAATTTCATAACCTACAGCTGCTGATAAATCAGAAGGGATAATGGGCATATGAAGGTCTACCGTATAGTAAGTGTTTTTAAGAGCAGAGTGAAGAGTTGAGTCCATTTCGGAGACTTTGGTATCTACTATGTCATATAAGAATAAGTTCTCTTCAGCTAAAGTATTAGCACTAGACAGCACCATACTGGCACATAAAAGTAATAATGATTTCTTCATTTTGGCTCCTAAGTAGTTATCAAATAGTTAGTTTAGTTTACCAACTTTTTGCAAGTTCTTGAGATTACTAGAAACAATTACATACGTGTACAAGAGTTAGTCACTTTTTCATTCTTGTGGCTTTGTATCAGTATCCTTTATATGTTGGTAAGTTCTATGGGTCTATATCTATCTTATCCTTTAACTACGCTTGCTCTGAAAACTTTTTCTTTTCATAATAAAACGTTAAGTTGGCTAAATTCTCGCAAGGAATGTGTTCATACTACCTATGGCCAAAGAGAAATATAATCTTTTCTTGAGCTTACTGCAAACTAGTATTAAGATTTTTTTTTATGTTATTATTTGATTGTAATGAGAAAAATTTTTAATTTTACTACTTTTATTGTCATCCTACTAAGCAGTCTTTTTTGCCCCGAAATTATTATGGGAAAAACCTTAACTATCGCGGCATGGGACTTTTGCCCCAGTCACTGTTATGACAAAAATAAAAAAAGTCTTATCAAAGAAGCACCTGGCTTTGTTATTGAAATCTATCAAGCAATCTTCAAGGATGTTCAAATTGTCAATCTTCCTTTTAATCGTGGTATGCAAGAAACTGATGTAGGGCGTTTCGATGCAGTTAGTCTACCTTTAAAATTTTCAAAAGCTGAGCTTAAAGACAAAATTCGTCAACTGCCTAGAATGGGTCCTATTTATACTAGGCTAATCTACACTGAAAAAGCTGTGGCTCCTTACAACGCTTCATGCTTTTTTGTTAATTCTGATTCGAATTGGAAATATAAAGGAATAGATTCGATTAAAGGAAATAGGCTTGGCACCACAATGGATTATGAATATGGAAAAAAACTAAATGCTTTTTTTGAAAAGGTAAGAAGTCGTGGAGATAAAGTTACCCTACAAGAATTAACCGGTTCTAATATCCCTGAAAGAAATTTATTAAAATTAAAATCTAATAGAGTTGATTTGGTTATGGGAGACAAAAATGGTTATCAATATGTTATTAAACAAATGGAAAAAAATAAAATAATCCCAAAGGGCTCCTTAAAATTGTCCAGTTGTGTTCCTAATAGTAAAACTCTTTTGTATATTGGATTCACATCGAGACGTCCCAAAGAATCCAAAAGAAACTCACATTTATTTGACCTAGGAATTGAGAGACTTCGAAAATCTGGTAAACTTCAAGAAATCCTGCTCAAGTATGATATACAGGATTGGGAATAGTAAGCATTAATTGTCATCACAAAAAGTATCACCTCTATTTTTAAAGAAAGTATTTTTGTACTTTAATTTAGCCGGACGAAAACGCGAATACCTGCAATTTTAACACAGAACTCTCTCTCTCTCTCTCTCTCTCTCTCTCTCTCTCTCTCTCTCTCTCTCTGTTTTTGATAAAAAATCAGAACACATTTTAATTTCTATCTATAGGCACCAGCGGAAGATAAAATGTAAGTAATATCGTTGAGACTTTTAAATCTTGCCATCTCTAGAGCTGTTTCGTAATTAGTATTTGTTGCTGAAGAGGCTAGGTGATTTACATCAATTCTACGGTGCCGTAGAAAAGCACGTCCAGAACAAAGAACACTTCCATATATTTTTGAACCTCCAGTGATGTTTGAACTTTCACAAATACTAACATTTGGTCCAATAAAGAGATCGGCAGTATTAGAATCATCTACATAAGCATTGCTAGAAACAAAGCCACCTATGGTTGGATTTCGATGTCTATTATTAATAAAATACGCTCCCTCTTCTCCATTACAATTAGCAAAAGAAGAAATAGGTATAGCAGATAAACAAAATAGAAAAATGAATGTAGATTTCATTAGACCTCCAAAAAATGACCTATATGTTAAAGATTATTAAATTATAGTTGCTTCTACCGCTAGACAATTGGCTTTTGAAATTCATTCCATTGTGTGTGTGTATTAATTTTTTACACTTTAAAGAGCTACCAATTAGTCCCTTGTCTTCAGGGATATAGCGAGTAAACCGCCTTTTTAAAATACCCGATGTATAGAGCTCCAGGGCAAAGCTTATCAGTAGTGTAAAACTAGTCAAGAGCAACACTTAGTACAGAAATAGACTTGTATTCGGTGTTGGTCTTAGAGATTATCTAAGTAAGTGGGAGAGTTCATCTCTGTTTCAATTATTTTAAAAAATTTTTGATTTATTTCTTTTGAAAGGTTGGAGTTAGGGGAGATCTAATACTTTTGGATTTCTTGATTAATGGGGTTAAATTGTCTTATCTTTTGTTCTTTTATTTCAAATCCAAATAAATAGAACCTGTGAAATTAATCACAGGTTCATTTTTAAAATGAAATATTAATCGTTAAACGTTTGAGTAAGTTCAGTGTTAAGAATAACTTGCATGTTGTGAGCAGAGTTAATTCTAAAGTTTGATTTCTTAGTTTCTTTGAAAGAGTATCTGATAACACATTTCTTAGGACCAACAATACTAGCGTTAGTTACGATAGGAACTTCAGAGAAGTAAAAAGCAGCATCATTTGCAATTGATGAAAAGGTAGTAGTTGCTTCTGAAGTACGAGCTGCACCATTATCATCAGTAGTACATACAATTTGTGCTTTAGTCTCAAGACCTGAAAGAAGTTTATAATCTTTTAAACCATTTGTACCACGAGCAGAAAGATCAGTAAAAGTTGCAGTTGCACTAGCAAGAACTTCAGTTATAGAACCTTCGTGACCGCCCCATACATTTTCTTTTGGACCATCGTAACAGATGTCAACAAAGTACTCTGCACCGTAAAGTTCAGAACTTAATTCCATATGAAGAGACGTAAGAGCAAGAGGGTTACCATTTGCACTTCTGTGAGCAGTAGACTTCATTGCATTAGGCCAATAATATGCACCGGAATCGGCAGAAGCTAAAACAAATGTATTAGTTCCATCAGCTGCTCTATGTCCAGTTGTTGAAGATAAACGAGCATAGTTATTGTCTTCGTCTAATTCAGTAAGACCGTAAAAGAAACCATTTTTAGTGAAAGTTCCTGGAGTAGTCGCTGTAGTAGAACCGTTACCGGCGTCGTAACCTACAGTGTTTGTGTTTTCTAGGAGTCTAATTCCAGCATTACATGCATAGATGTTTGGTCCTGATGAATAAACTTTAAAGCTAAAAGTGTTCTCAATTGCTTGAGCAGAAAAAGATGTTGCAACAACTGCTGCACCAATTAGGGCTTTTTTAACTACGTTCATTTAGTTCTCCTTAAAAAGCGGTTTATATCAAATTTGAAATTTGAATTAGTAATTTTTTATTATTGAGTTAATAGGAAGTTTTTCAAATATAGTCAATAGAGATTTTGATTACATGTAAAAAAGATTACCTTCTAAAGTATTGAAATTAATATTATCTTAAGATCGGCGTGTTGACGCGGGGCGCGGGAACGGTTTAGCTAGTTGTTCGATTGAAATATGAAAAGATTAAGGGATATTCCACTTCACGAAGAGGTACCGTCTTGTATTTGTTCTATCTAGGTCTGTGACGCCATTATTAAAAATAATGATTTCGAAGTAATACCTTTCTTATTTAGGCTAGTGGGTGAGTTCTTCAAATGTTGAATATATTTAGTTGATATTGATTTACTTTTCTTTAAAGCTTATATTTGGTATTTAAATCGGTACGAGTAGGTATTCCCTAACATAGTAAAGTTTAGTATTTTGGAAAGTAAGCAGTCACTAAAGTACCACTAGAGCCTTCATCTATATTCGATTTTATTTCAAGTCTGCCGTTGTGCTTGATGAGAAAATTATTTGCAATGACGGCTCCAAGACCATAACCTTTCTCATTTTCAGTGCCGTTAGTCGAGTGTGCATCATTTTTAAACACCGACTCAATTTGTTCGCAACTCATTCCTACTCCAGCATCCTGAACGTAAATGGCCACTTCGGTATCATTGGCAATATAAGAACCAATCTTTATAGTTGATGACCTATTAGAAAATTTAATCGCATTGGTAAGAAAATTTCCAAGAATAGATAAAGATATATTTTGTAGATCTCCAAGTATCGTTACATCCTGAATATCAGTTTCAAGTTTAATATTCTTTGAAACGATCATTTCATTATTAAGAATAATAGAATTTTGAATAAGATCATTTGTAGAAATAGGGCTGGTCTGAACGATTCGTTTATTGGCAATCAAGCATCTTTGAGACATATCTACACAATGCTTAATCGACTCGATACTTCGATCAATAATTGAGTAATAGTTATTTATTTTTTCTAGAGAAAGGTTCTTTGGTTTTTTTAAGATTCGGGTGCAGTTTGAAAGTAACGAAACGGAGTTAGATATATCATGAGCTATAATTCTTAATACTAGCTCTTGTTCATCACATTTTTGAATATCCATCGTTGCTCTTACCTATTGTCAATAACTGAAGCAAGTACAATATAAACCATAAGGGGAGCAAAAGGCAACTATAAGAGAAGATATAGTTGTTATTTCAGAAGCAAACGAACACCTACTCTTTTCTTACTTTCGAGTATTGTATTGAAAATAGGTACTTTTCTTCTTAGTTTTAGGATCAGGTGTTTGTATCCATCAGGAAGTTCGGTTGTCTTGACGTGACAGTTAGCATTTTTGACTAGAATTGTAAGTAGGGTCATTTCTAGAGGTGTTAGAGGGTAGTTTGTGTTATCAGTTATAATTAGCCTATTTACGAGGTCTAAAGTTAATTCTTCGAACTTAAATATATTTTTTGAATCATGAAAGTTTATGGCATTTTTGAATAAGTCTTTTCCAATATTCATTTGCTCTATAAGTGGTTTTATTAAAACTTTCTCTAAAGTTAAGAATTTTTCACTTTCAGACTGCATACCTCTTTCTTGAGCATCTCGATTCATTAAACTAAAGCTACTTAGCCCCGCATTGATATGCTTGTTATTAGTAATATTATTTATTATTGAACTAAACTCCTGTTTTAGATAGGCATCTTTAGTATTTTTTGCACGTAAACTTCTCATCTCGACTATAAGAGACTCTGTAAAAAGCTTCAATTTACGCGCGTGATTCTCTAACTCTTGGGGGTCGCTTATTTTGCTTTCATCAATTTTTAAAAGTGGGTTATTTAAATTCATTTTAGCTGCGCTCTTTAATTCCAAGCATTCCTAGTAAGTGTGATTGATACTTGAATTCATTACCTCTTCCATAAAATATTTTTTTTGATCCAAATCCGAATCCTTCTTTGCCAGAACCTTCAAAATATTTTGTTTTTGTCTCTTCCAGGTCTACTAGATGGTTTGCCTCAATCATCGCATTAAGTCTTGTTAAACAAGTGATTATTAAGTTCTGGTCATATTCATTGGCCACTTCTTTAGACAAATCTAAAAATTCATTTTTAAATGTAACGCCATGTTTGGCGATAATTTGAACCTTATCACCAGCTTTAATACAAGAATTAGTAGACAACTCATTCTTTGAAACTAACTGAACTTCGTTCAATTCACTATTTATTAGAATTGCGATTTCATTGGGAGTATAGCTCATAAAATAAGAATGAAAAGTATTGAAGGCGCTATCTTCGCTGAATTCGGTAATATGACCATTCTCGGCTTTACTAACAGTGAACTCTTCACTCATTTTGGAATCATGAATGTTGGTGATAAATGGTTTACAGGCTATTTTCTCTTTATAATCCACGAGAAGAATTTCTTGTTCTGATCGATCTTGAAAAAGAAGACTGTGATTTGCACCATAGAAGTTTGTATCAGCATAAGTCTTACTAAGACATCCAACTAACTTAGAAATCTCTTTATTTTTTAATGAGGAATGAATAAAGCAAAAATCACTAAGATTTAAATGTTGTGATTCATCTTCAAGGTTGGACATTGTTAGCTTGTGAATGACTGGAGTATTATTAAAGGCCAGAAAGAGTACCCCTGTTTGAACATACTGCTTTACATAATCACCGACACCACCAACTGTACCTGTTATCATTATTACATCTGGGAACTTGTCGTGCATTATCGCGATGAGCTCGACGATATCTATTTCTTCAGTGGGAAAAATATGTAATGACTTAAAAGAATTATCCTGACTTAATTCATAAATTGCTTCTTTTGCAATTGATGTTATTGAAGTGCCATAAATCATTTTATAGTACATATAGAATCCTTAAATGATGTAATGTTATCTAAGCTTATAGTTTAATATGTCATAAACTATTCTATGTATCAATTCTTGAATTATTATGAATTTATTTTCTATTTACTATGCTTTCTAGAGTTGTCATTGTTAAAAATTTGTACCGGTACTTCTTTAAGTGTTTAATAATAGGTAAGGTAAGGCAAGGTAAGGAGAGGACAATTTCCTCCTATTCTTCAAGAGACCCAAGGAATCTATCTAAGAAGATGTGAGGGTCATTCTTGGTTATTAATATTTCGACATGATTTGATTTATATTATTTAAATAAAGGTTATCTGCAGGGGGAGTGATGCTTTAGATTCCTTGAATAAGGTGATTCATTTGTCTTGTCCTTTCCGTTTTAAAAACTTTGCAAGAAAAAAGGAGCGACTATTGTCACTCCTATATTTAATATTTTCTTTTAATCTTATTTGTAAATTTGAGTCTCTACTAGAGAAGTAATTACTGGCACAAACCTTACTTCACCATCTCGTAGCTTTTTATTATCTTCTAACTTAAGTTTATATTCGCCATCAGTATCAACTGTAAGAGATGAAGATCCAATATATTTAACACCAGGGTACTCTGGGTAGAAGACATGGTACACAATAGTAATTGCTAATCTAAAATGTCCATTCGAGTTGTTATTTATAGTAAACACCTCTGTATCTTGGTTATATATTAAAGAAACTGGTCCACCTTGTGATTGGTAATAAAGCTCTCCTGATGAAGGGCCAGCCTGACTAACTGTTCTTACGGCCTTACTTTCTAAATTATCATTCCAGTCAACACTTTCTGGGATACCATCACCATCAGCATCTATTGCAGCACAACCTGTTTCATCAACACCTGCTAGAGTCTTTAATTCATCTAAACATTGGTCTTCGCTATCAATTACACCATCAGCATCAGTATCTACTAATAGGTGTTTTAGTGCGATGTTCGCTGAAATTCTTTTTGCGGCCATACAAGTGATAAATACACCTTCAGCTTTTCTCTCTATTATAGAGTTTAACTTTGCTGTTTTTGCATGAAAGTTATTTCTATTCATATTTTTCTTATATGTGCTTAATGCTTGTGACCTACATTGCGTGTTTGCAACAGTGGCCTCTACATTATTTAAAGTCTCACATAGTGCTGAATTATATCCTGAGTCTTCATTTACAGGAGTACCTTCTGATAAAATTTGCTTTTTAGATCTGAGCATCACACATGCACCATCTTTAAATGTAACCTTTCCGTTTACATTGTAATCATAGCTTTTAACAACGCCCTTATTATTAAGGTAAGTAGGATTACTAATCCCTAGTGCGAATGTTGAAAGTGAGAATACTGCAGAAGTTGCAATTGTGAATAGTTTGATCTTGTTCATGGATTCCCCTTATAAATGTTTGTTCTTGGGATATATAGTTGCATGGACTGTGCCAATTACTAAGATAGTGGGATTTTATTTGATTGCTGTGTTTTCGGTGAGATAGAGGGGCTAGGTGTTTGATAATAGTGTTTAAATATTTACCTATGCTTAAAATTTAGACATTTATTGTAATAAGTTCATATTTTTTTATTGGTGATGCTACTCAATGAGCCTAGCTTCCTTTTTCATGTCCCTAACTATGGCTTCTGCTTGAAGGGTATGAGCAATCTCTTCAATGTCCGATAAAGTGCTTTACCAAGGTCCTTTCTGATCCGATTTTTGATACATATACAGCCATTATATAATTATCCTGTATAGAACTAAAGCCAGCAGATTGATGGTTTTGAATTACTTGAAATATTTTTCTCCATTTTGTTTATGTGACATAATTTTGACTTATATCATTTATAAAAAGGTTGTCTGTAGGGGGAGTGATGCTTTAGATTCCTTGATTAAGCAGCTTGGTTCGTCCTATCCTTATTCTTTACAATTTTTAAAAATTCTTTACTAGATTCAATGCGTGGTCGATTTATTTCTCTCTGTCAGATCTTTTGAATACAAAGTAAGCCATTCCAATAAAGACTAATTGAACAAAAAGCCTAACCATCGCAGCTTCCTTACTTCCTATTGCGGGAACATCTTTTAAAAGATCCCATATATGAATAGGAAAAAATACTAGCATTAAAGCTATGAAGCATGCAGAACCTAATGCCCTCCATTTTGTTCTAATGATAAGAATACCGATAATGAGCTCAATTACTGAAAAAAGGTAATTCACTGCAAGTTTAGGAAGGAAGTTAGGGATGAAGCCATTATAAAATTCTGGATTGGAGACATGATTATAAGCACCAAAAATCATCATTGTTGCAAGGAAAAATGTCGCGAATATATTGAGGTATTTAGTTAGTGTATTTATGATTATTCCTTTCTGCAGAGCTTTTTTAAGTTTAGCATATTTATTTAAACTTGTTATTCATATAGTCCTCAAAAGTCATAGACTCTTGCTCGTCAGATTCAATTTTGGCCTCTTTTTCTTTGATTGTATCTTTTAGTTTATTTCCTGCTTGTGAAGAGACTATCTTCGGAGTGCTTACTTGTTTTTCTGGAGCAGTTACAGTGATAATCTTCTCTAAGTTATAGTCTAAATACAGATGATACCCATCTAGCCTAATGATGACTTCATGTTCTGAGCGCTCTTCATATTCACCATGTTGAAGGATTTTTATGAGTTGCAGATCAGTGACATTCCTCTCTATTTGTCTTTGTTTAGCATGGTAGGTTTTGAGGATACCCATGATCTTTTTTTTATTAAAACGTTTTTTTTGCATACACTAAAATAGCACAAATAAATGTATCAGAAAACAAATTGAGCCATTTAGTATAATCTCTATATAGGCGACTTGTTCAATAGTGTTATTTGTATCTTCTATTGATTCGCAAGCGATCGGATTAACAAATAACTCCTAGATAAGTATCTCTATATTATTAAGTGATTAAAGCTGAAAGTGTTTTTATCTAAATAAATAAATAAATAAGTAAGGAGAGTCTTTCTCCGTTTTTATAATTTGGACATGATTTTGATACTTTGAGAACTCTTGAATAATGGGTCTAGTTTGTCCTATCCTTTGAAATAATTATGTTAAATAATTGATACCTACTTGAGAAGAGATTCATTCTAAAGTAGGTAGCAAGTTAAAATTTAAAAATTTTTCTTATAAGTATTTATATCTGAAAAAAGTATATTCCCTCTAGATCTATTGGACCAAGTGGAGGTTCAGGAGGCAAGACAGACGCTTGTCTGAAGCATAAGACCGCGGTTAAGGCCTGTAATAGCTTGCCTGGGTTCTTGGCCAGTTACGGCTCGATTACAGTTTAAGTGTTCTCTAAATCTTTAAGAAGCTCTGTGAGGATGAATTTACTTTCTCAAATACAGAACACCATCAATAGATAACCTCTTCGCGGTTAGGATGTACTTAGATATAATATCTTTAGATTTATCCACGAAACTCTTCTTGCCATTTGAGTGAGTCGTTATTGTGTGTTTATAAGTGAAGATGATTTTCTCCTTGGCCGCGTCCCAATTAAAGTCAGTCTCAGCGGAGGATTGCTTCTTTTTCTTTATGAGTTTTCCCGTACCAGTATTATTAAAGATAAAGGTGCTCCTTCCATCAGTTGATACCCATTTTCCCTCTAGAGTAGGAGCACTTGGAGCACTAGCAGCTGGGTTTCTACTATCATACATACTCTTAGCGGAGAGGGAGTTTTGCAAAAGGCCTGAGGCGCTAGTGTTGGTTGTAAATTTTCCACTCGTCAAACTAGAGGCCTTCCCCATGAGGGCGCCTCCTGGAATTTTACTTTGCACTTGGCTTATAAGTCCTCCAACAACTGGAACAAAGCTTAAGAAGCTGGCAAATCCAGCACCACCGCCACCACTCGACTTCTGTTGCTGCGCTCTTTGTTGCTGCAATTGTTGTTTTCGTCTTTCTTCTTGTTGAATCGCAAGCACTTCATTTCTCTTTGTATTTTCTGTCACCTGATCCATTGTTAAGATCATGGCAGAGGTGATCTTCACTTTCTTTAACCACTTAATCTCACGCTTAGTTAGTGTGGGGTAGAGACCTTTTGAATTACCAATCAGATCGATGACAATGGACTCAGGAGTTTTATCTCTTACAAGATCTACAATTTTTCCAATAGTGAGACTCTTTGGACCTTTTGTGACTAAGTAGGTACTTGGCGGGAAGTACTGGTGATCATCTTCATGATAGAGATAGAGTTTGTAGACAAGATTTTGCCCGTTCTCTTTCGCTCTTAATAACTTTATGATCTTTCTAAACATCTCACTTCTATACTTTGGCTCTGATACTGATTGCAGCATGGCCAGATAGCCCGCTATAGAATTCTCTTTTCTCATTTGTGGTATGGCGCGTGCTAAGAATTCTTTTCTTCCTTTGATGAGTAGCTTGTATAGTTTCTTATAATTCTTTTCTTTGGCGATTTGATAGATTGTCTTTCCTATTTTCTTTTTGACTACAGGGGCTTTCTTCTTTGGCTTTATTCCTGACACTATTGAGAAGAGATTCATGCTCATTCCTGCTTGCGCCTTTAGAGTTTCGATATCAAGTTTCCCATTTAAAAAAAATAGGGGGGGGTATTTCTGGTTGGGATCAGCTCCCACTGAGAGCGCTATCTCTACGGTTCTTTCTAAGATTTTACTCATTTCTCCTTTCTTTCTATGAGTGGAGGCGAGTATTTTTGCCAGACTACCTAGATAGTAGGGGTTCTTAACGGTAATTATTCTTGAACCATGCTTTTTCAAGAGCTGAGCCGTCTTAAAAAGGCTGTTGAACCAGTCTTTCTTTTTTATATTCATTGTTTTAAAATCAGACTCTTTAACATCTAAGGTTAAGAAATGTATGACAGAACCTATGGGATCAGATTGAATCACAAAGGTTTTTTCCATTATTTTCCAAGAGGTACCAAATTTCACTTTTTGCTTGTCGATATAGGCTTTTGATATTTGTTTCTTTAAGAAGACTTTGGGATCACCACCTTTATCGATGATATATTTAACGATGTCATATCTGTAAGGACAATATGTACCCACATTGTAGAGAACTGTATGCCCTGGAAGAATTTCACTGGGATCCGTAAGCCAACCAGTGGAGTTAATAGCAGCACCCTTTTCTTCAATTAACCACTTTATTAGAAGAAACGTCTTATCGAGCTCCTCTGGCTTCTTATGGACACAACCAGCAGTTCCTAACGCCGATCCTGAAACATGTTCAGTACCTTTGTAGAGGACGACCTTCTTGTTCACATCGATACCAGGTTTATCAATCCATTTAGAAATAGAGGCTCTGTCGTTAGATTTTACCGCTTGGAATTCTGGTGTAGGTTTAGGAATGAAAGCTGAGCAGCCAACAAGAATAATAAGTAATAAGCAGAAGAGCGATTTTTTCATCTCAACCTCATGATTATTTTGACTAATTATTTAGGTGTTAAATTATATCATGTTAGATAGTGGCAAAACTTAAAGGGTGATAAATTGGCTTTTATTTAAGTTTCTCTCTCTAGCTATAGGAAAATACTTGGAAAGCATCTATTCTTTTTGTTCGAAATTACAGGCCATGATAAAATAATTTTACCTAAGAAGATTGTAGAGTCCTCTCCGTTTTGTATTTTAACATGATTTTGAATAAAAGTAGGCATAGAGGAGATTGGTACTTTGAGGTTTGTGAAAAAAAGGGGTAATTCTTCGTATCCTTTACTCATCCTTCTTCCAATCTTTGAGATTATATTTTTCGAGTATTTTTTCTAGCTTGCCTGACTTTCTAATCTTGTTCATACCATCAGATAAGAGCTTGGCATTCTTTTTATCATAAAAGGAAATATATAGCTTTTTTGCCGCTATATTACTGCCAGGGCGACCAACACTTTTAAAAATTTTTGAGTCAACATTAAGTTCTTTAACCTTATACCAAAAAACAGACTTATCATCAGTTAATAAGTTAATTCTCCCCATTTTTAAAAGTTGAATAAGCTTAGGCATTGCTTTTGCACCGTATGATGAATAGATATGTTTAGGATTTTTTTTAATAAATTGATCCACTTCATCAGCATAACCATATCCAGCAACAATTCCTAACTTTAGGTTATATTTTTTAATGTCAGAGATTTTTGTAATTTTCCATTTAACATTTTTTTTCGCGAAATAATGGCCATCCAGAATACCTTGCTCATTACTTGGCATGAAAAGGCCTTTAGACTCTGAATCAACAGCTCCAATTATTCCATCAATCTGATTTTGCTGTGCCATCGACATTGCTCTTTTCCAAGGGCGTAATTTATAAATTACCTTACGATCTTTAAAAACTTCCCTTGCTATTTCTACCATATAGCCAGGTTTTTTCGAATTGGGAATGCAATTATATGGACACCACTCGTCAGCAGCGAGCACCAATTCTTTTGAACTATTGGTCGCTGCTTCTAACGGTGATGAGCTAAAGATACAAAATATAAGCTGTGACATCATGAAGAGTTTCATTTATTACCCACATTTTTAAAAACAAGTTATACAGATATTATATTACAAGAACTAAGGCAATTCAAACGCCCATAGTGAGGGTCTTATATATTATTACAAGAGTAATTGTATTTTTTGTTAAGGCTTATTACTCAAGATTATCTAGACCGTACAGATCAGGTTATCAATCATCCTCATATTATTAATACTCGATAGAAAAATATTTCAATCTAAGTAAATTAGGAGATTCATTGTTTTATCAAGACTTAGTTTTATTACTTTTAAAAGTCTACTGTAGGGGAGAATGGTGCTTTGAGATTTCTTAAACAATAGGGTTGGTTCCCCTATCCTTTAGAGATTAGATTTTTTCTCAGGAATTATGAACAATAGATTTTAACTAAATCTATTTGGTTTTTATCCGATAATATACTAAAGGACTTTACTAGAAAATTACATAATATCAAAATTTGATAATGGAGATGAAATGAAAAAAACGATGTTATTGGGTAGTATCCTTTTTGGAGCACTATTTTCAGTCCAAGCATTTGCTGATGAGCCAGAGTTTAAACAAGAAGAGGGAATTATAGTCATTACAAACCTCCCTTGGAGAATTGAATATTTTATAGATACGAGATCCGGAATTTGTACTCAGTGGAAGAAACCCTCACTTGCGACTGTTCCTTGTGAGAGTTTGAAGAAGGGTTATCCTGGACTACTTAAGCTTTGGAAGTAAGAGTAGGAGATTATTTCTTTGTTTTATTTAATTTCTTGTTCTGTTTCTATCTATTTTTAAAAACAAATTTCTTTATAAAGATATATAATGGAACTGTTGAAAAAATTGAAACAGGAATAAATGTTAGAGGAGGAATGAGGTAGTATAGTCCCAATTCAAATAAAGCTACTCCTCCATAGATCGAAAAAAGTGCTTCAGATGAGATTGCTACTATAGCGCAATCAATACCGTAGTTCTTTGAGAGATTGGATATTCTGAATTTTTTAGAAGTAGTTTTTATCATACCTTGTCGATTGTACAAGAACTCAAGTTTTAATTAGCATTTTAATTTTTTTATAAATGTTCTCCATATTTCCAGTACTTTAAGATAAGTGCTTAGCTGGATGATTTATTTTTTATCCTAAACAGTGCCAGTTTTTTGTGTAATTCCAAATCTTAGTGATATGTATAGGAGATAGGTACGAAAAACTTAAAGTGATAAGAGTTAGATTGTTTAATATTTTAAAGTTAAGCTTAAGAGGATGGTCCACTTTTTTGATTTTAAAATCGAAAGAAATCTCTTCCTGATAACATGTTGCTTCTTCCAAGGTGCCTTTGCAGAACGACTTCTTAATATTTCAGCTGCCTAGGAAAGTAGGAGAGATCTACTCCGTTATGAGTTCCTTCCTACCTAACTTCCTGAAGAGTATAAAGCTCATCTAGGGAAAGTATTTATTTCCAAGAGCGATAAAAGCGCTCTTGGAAGAACTTTGTGTTTTGATTAAATATTATCTTTAAACAGATCTAAATGACCTAAGACTTCTTCAATCTCATCATTGATCTGAGTTCTCTGATCTTTACTTAGTTTATAATTTTTAGAAATAACTATAACCGTAGCTGGGTGAACAATAAGCTCCTTAGCTTCAAAGCATAGGTCATCGGCCTTAGGAAGAGCTGAACCTTCATGATATTGTTCTTCAATTTGCTCAAGTGTTAAAAGCCCCATTTTCTTATCTGAGTTCATGATTGCCGTTAAGAGTTCTGAGCATTGAGGATTTTTATTTTTAAATGCTATTAAGATAGGCTTCGCTTTTGCGATCAAGTCATTTGCATTTTTAATAATCGTATTTTTGCGAGACTTCTGGTTATTATTTTCTAAAAGTGTTTTAGCTGATGATTCATATTCGCTCACTAATTTATTTAAGTCTGAATTTGAGTTCTTCGTTGTGCTTGAACATGAAAATAAAAGAGAAAGTGCAATCGTCGATAATAAGAATTTCATTAAGAGTACCTTTGTTTGAGTTGTCAAACAAGTTTAGTAGCAAAGTCCTTAACTGTAAAGCACTGAATTGATCTTAAATCGATCATAATTAAGTTTCAGTTGTAGTTGAAATGACACCTAATTAAGAATCAAACATTGTAGAAAAGTAGGGCGAAGGAAGGTTAATATTTTAAGGCTTTTAAGTATTGGTGTTTGATTATTCCTATCCTTTTGTCAGACTTTTAGAGATTAAAGGCTGGATTATCGATTAAAAGCATTACCAATAAAACTAAGAATAGAATTCGTGCAACTCTCAATATAGAGCTTGGGCCTATACTTCTTAAAATTCTTGTAATACTTCTCACTTTTTATGGCGTGATACTGCCATGAAGTAGAGCCGTAGGCATATGGGTCTCCCACCTTTACTCCATCAAATTTAGCTTTATAAGCATTTTTAAGCGTACGTGCCATGAAGAGCTCTTCTGGCATAATTCCTCCCACACTATCATTAGGAGGACGACTTAATAGAAAGTAGGGGTCACTGTGCTCGGAGAGGAGTTTTAAGCTCTCTTGAAAACCATTCATATTACTTTTGATATAAGAAATCTGGTGAGAGTTTGAGAGGTAGACATTCTTAATCTTGATATCCATCTCTTGTGCTTCACCAATGATTTTTTTAAAAAGTTTAGGATCATTATTAAGTCCAGAAATAATCTTCACTTGGTCATTTCTAAACATATCTCTTACATGAATAAAATCTTCACTGTTTGAGAGAAATGTACGTAACTCTTTTTCTATAAATAGGACTTTTAGATTTTCAAATAGACTCTTTTGATTAGTCTTTGAAATTTCATTTAGGTGATTAATTATCTTAGAATCTGAATAGTATTTTGAAATAAGTTTGTTCATGGACTCTTCACTGGAGAATATTTCTGTAAACTCTTCAGGTGTTGTTACGTCAAAAAATGCGGCCCTATAGATAAGGTGAAGTAAACTTACTTTTGGATTATAATCAATAAGCCAAGCGAAGCCCGCTTTTGATGAGGCCATCATGTGAAAGTTTTGCTCAGCACCGACTCCAATATAACCTCCAAATTCATCACTCTCTTTAAATATCGTTGCAAATCTCTCATGGTAGGTTTCGTTGGTTTTAAGATATTGTACAGTGTCGCTGCCAGCTCTTTTTAGGATGGAGTCAACGGTTTGTTCATCTATGATATTTGCATCAACGTTAGCGGGAGTTCTGAGATTATTGAACTTAGCGCAGCTGATAGTGAGTAGTAATAATATAAAATGGACTTTAGGAGCTAGATTCATAACGACTTATCGGTGATCGGGGGGGAATTCTTATAAAAAAATGAGTTTTCAAATGTAGGAAAAGGCTGACAGTTGCAAGGGTTGATAGGGGTCTTTTATCTAAGTAAGGTAGGAGAGTCTTTCTCCTTTTTGATTATATTTTTAAGTTTGTAGTTCGTTGAGGACTAATTAGCCCTATCCTTCTCATTGTTCGTATATATCACAAAAAAACACACAATATTAAAATATCAATCCATTTTTATTGAAAAAAATTAAAGAAACGTAAGATAAAGTTTATTCAAGAATATTCTTACAATTTAATGTTGTTATTTTTGTAACACCACCTTTTCTTTTCTCGATTTTATGTCCAATAGAGGAATCTTTATTTACATTAAATATAACAGACCTAAGATTAGCATTAGGAGAATTACGCTTAATAATTGAGAGTTTATACTTGTTATCTGAAATAGAATAATTTTGATTATCTAAAAAGATCATCTGGCCTGTACTAGTGGAACCATATACATGATCTGTAGGGTAACCTCTAGCTGCTTTAACTCTAAGTCCGGAAGCAATTCTATATTTTGTCTTCTCATTATTTGAAAAAAAACAAAAATCTTCCCTTTCATCCCTAACTTCAATTGTAGAGCATATATGTCTCAGTTCAAGGTCTTGACCAACATATTGTTGTTGTGATTGACAAAAGTCATCACTAGCATAAGAAGAAGATGAGGCGATTAGTAAAAGTCCAATAAGTAATTTGCACATAAAAAATACCTTTCATAAAGTTTAAGAAATGCACTTTGACAGAAATAAATAATATATGTGAGAAAAGCATAAGTTTTGAACTAATTACATGATTTATTGTTGCTGTTGTTTGTTAAGTTAGGTTTAGGGAAGGGCGGTGCTTTGAGAACTTAGGTATTAAGCTATGATGTTGATTTCAATAAATCGAACTAACTTACTCGACTAATTTAAAATTATGTGTAAATATTTATTTAAATGAAAAGATTTTTATCCTCAATACTTTTATTTTCACTACTTTTGATTCAGGTTCATGGACTTGAGCATTCCTTTTCTGATAGTCACGATCAGTCTCACAATTGTACCATTTGTAAGATACAACATGATCAAGATGATGTCATACCAAGTGCTGCTCCAGTTTCCTTGGTCACAAGAATACTCTTAGATGAGAATTCTTCAAAATTAGTTAGTAATTTTCTATTTAATTCAATACTTTCAAAAAATTCTCGCCCGCGAGCACCTCCTCTTTCTTAAATAAAATATATTCAAAACATTTTTAAGGTTTGCAGTTATGTATCTGTAGATCTGTACTATTTATATTTAAAATAATTGGAGAATTGAAATGAAATTTTTATGCATAGTTATGTCCTTACTGCTAACTTCTACAAGTTATGCCAAGCAAACAAAATCTAGAGGTAATTCTTTTAACCCAGATATTGGGATTAATATTCTTTTTTTAAATCAGGAATCTAGTCGAGATAAGGCCGAAGATGGAATGAAGTTTCAGGAGGCAGAACTTCAATTCAGTTCAGACGTAGATACTTACTTTAGTGCCAAAGCGCTCTTTGCCATAGCAGAAGAGGGAGGAGAGTTTGGTATAGAGCCTGAAGAGGCCTATGTTGAAACGATCTCACTTCCACATGTCATTGTTAAGATTGGTAAATCCAAAATGCCAATTGGAAAGCATAATGAGCTGCACGCCCATGCCTTTCCCTTTATTAATGCTCCATTAATTAATGAGACAATATTAGGTGATGAAGGACTAAATGAAATTGGGGTTGGTGTCAGTGGACTTATTCCTCTACCTTGGTTTAGTGAACTCACTTTCAATTACACTCAAGGAGATCACGCTGATCTGTTTAACGGAGGTAGTAAGGATAATAAAGCGATCATTACTAGGTTTAAAAATCTGTGGGACTTATCATCTTCGACAACTTTAGAATTAGGATTTTCTGGAGCAAAAGGAAAAAACTCTGATCAACAAGATACAAGTCTCTATGGAGCTGATTTAACTTTAAAGTGGAGACCTTCAAAAAGTTCAAGTAACCGTTCATTTGAGTGGACTGCTGAATTTTTAGAGAAAGATAGAAAGGGCGCAGCTGACGGAAAACTATCTGGAATTGTAACTCACTTTAAGTATCAGTTAGCAAAGAGATGGTATGGACAATATCGTCATGATTACCTTGGTTTAAATGACTCAAAGTCTATCGCTTCTAGTAAGAGACACACTGGACTCATTGCTTTTTTACCATCTGAATTTAGTTCTGTTCGTTTACAGTATGAAACAATCGATGATGGGCAAGTTAAAGATGAGAAAAGACTCAGCCTTCAGTTAAATATAAGTATTGGTGCACATCCTGCGCATACTTATTAAGGAGGAGAGTATGAAAATAAATTTGAGAAAAATTATCATTTTTATTACATTTATGCTGTCTTTTGTTAGTCATGGGAAATTAAATGTCGTAACCACAACGACCAATCTTAAAAGTTTGGTCAAAGTGATTGGAGGAGAGAAGGTAGATGCTTTTTCCTTTAGTAAGGGCACACAGGATCCTCATTACTTGGAGGCAAAGCCTTCTTATATGATTAAGGCCTCAAGGGCGGATCTCATAGTTTCTGTTGGTTTAGATTTAGAAATTGGTTGGCTTCCTCTTGTTATAAGAGGGGCCCGTAACCCTAAATTAAGACCTGGTGCTATAGGAAGTTTTGTCGCTGGTGACTTTATTGATACTTTGGAAAAACCCAAAGGGAAATTAACACGAGCTGATGGAGATGTTCACCCCGAAGGTAATCCGCATTTTCTTCTAGACCCACTTAATGCAATAAAAATAGCTAAAGAGATAATGAAGAAGCTTAGTGAATTAGACAGTAAGAATAAATCATTTTATGAGAATAACTTTAAGAAGTTTTCTAGTGAAGTAGAAGAACAATTAGTCATTTGGAAAAAAATGATTCCTAAGAATGTTCAGGTAATTACTTATCATAAGACATTGAGTTATTTCTATAATCGACTTGATATTGAGAATGTTGCCTACCTTGAACCAAAGCCTGGAGTTCCTCCTACAGCGAAGCATATTCTAAGCGTGATAAAGATTGCTAAAGAAAAAAATATAAAATTAGCAATTGTTGAGAATTACTTTGATCCTACAGTTGCGAATAGAGTGGCCAAGGATGTATCTAGCTTAAAAGTTGTAACTGTTCCTGTTACGGTTGAAGGGGAGGAAGACATTAAAAACTTGATTGACCTTTATGCAAAACTTTTAGAAATATTTAAGGGAGGGTAAGATGGATGTCCTAATTTTTTTTCTTGCTCCTTTTTGCATGTGTTTAATCCTTGTAGGAATACACTGCTATATGGGACTTCATGTTCTTAAGAGAGGAGTTATCTTCGTAGACCTAAGTCTTGCCCAAGTGGCAGGTCTTGGTTCAACTGTTGCCTTACTCTTTCACGTAGAACACCACTCTACTGCGAGTTACCTTATTTCGTTACTTCACACATTTGCAGCAGCTTCCTTATTTGCATGGGGACGAAAGGTGGAGGATAAAATTTCTCAAGAGGTTCTAATAGGTATTGTCTATGCTCTTGCATCTGCTTTAGTTATTCTGGTTGTTCAAAAACTAACTCATGGTTCAGAACACATCAAAGAAATTTTAATTGGAAGGATTCTCTGGGTTTCTTGGGATGATGTGATTAAAACGTCGATTATTTACTCGATTGTTGCAGGAGTACACTACTACTTTAGAAAGCAACTTCTAGGTGTTAGTTCAGGAAAGCAAATAGAAAATAAGGCCTTTTGGGATTTCCTATTTTATGCTCTCTTTGGTGTAGTTATCACTTCTTCAGTAGGTGTTGCGGGAATATTACTAGTCTTTTCATTTCTCATTGTTCCGGCCCTAGTAAGTACATTTTTTTACAAAGGGTTAAAGCAACGATTGATTTTTGGTTGGGTTTTAGGCTTACTTGTTTGCACGCTTGGAATGTTTCTGAGTTATATCTTAGATTTACCAGCTGGAGCCATTTTAGTTGTTTGCTTTACTGTAATACCAATTTTGTTACTACCTTTTTTAAGTAAATTTAAGGCGGCTTAAGTATCTGGGGGTCTATTTCTAGGCCCCTTAAGTGATGATTTTATCTAAGCAAAGTAGGAGAGTCCTTCTCCGTTATAAGTATTTTAACATTGCGTATATATTTTTTTAAAAGCTAGTTGTAGGTGAGACTGATACTTTGAAATTTCTTGAAGAGTGGGGTTAGTTTGTACTATTTTTTAAGAAGTTAACTGATAAATCCTTTTTAAATCTAAGAATTGTAAGTCATACGAAAGGTCTTGTTGAAGGGAACTTTTAACTTATCTTTTATCTTTCAAATATATTTTTTTATAATATTCTTTTAATATACTCCGCTCTTCTTTGCTGTACCAACGAATACGATGATCTATATAGCGGGAGTTTCTGCTCTCTTTAACTAAAAAATTGTTTATCTTGTTGATCACTCTTTTTCCCCAAGCATTTTTAGGACATGCCACATGCACTAGAGTATATTTTTGATCTTTAATTTCTTTAATATTATAGACTTTATAAATATCTTCTCTATTTTCTTTATGAGACAGATAGCGAACAATTGGTGAGTATTGAATAATGACATCCACTCTACCAAGAAATAGCATTTTGATAAGATTCACATAATCGTTATTAATAAAAACGTTAGATTTTTTTAAATACCTTTTTGTTATTTTATTTAGTTTAGTTGTGTAAGAGTCTGGACTGATACCTATTGTTATTCCTTTCATATTAAGAACATCAATTAGGCTCATGGTTTTATTTCGCTTTTCAATCAGTTTTGAGACTTCATTTCGAACAATCAGCTTATGTGGAAGGAGAATACTGTTAACTTTAGAAAGTAGGGCATCAGTGTCTGGAAGTACTGAGGGATGACAAATCTTTTCCCCCATTTTCATTTGTTTTCTGGCCCTAAGAGTATTCATTTTGACTTTATGATGTTTGTACTCAGGTAGTTCCAAGGATACCTGTTCTATAAAGCCATCATACAAACCCTTTTCATTACTTGTTGGGTTAGTAATATAGAACGGAGGCCAATCAACTACCCTCCAGGTAATATTATCACTGGGTCCTGTCTTCTTTGCGGAAAGGTTACAGCAGTATAGAAGTAAAAATAAAAACATAATTTTATTCAATTCTTTGCCTTCTATAAAAAAAGTTTAGTCATGATAATATTATATGTTATTCTCCCTCCGTAATACAATCTATTTAATTTTTGATGGAGTAAATCTTGAAAATTCAATTACTAGTTCTATTTGTGTCCACTATTAGCAGTACTTTTCTCTTAGCTGACAGTAATGGCTGGACTAAAGTTTTTGATAAGGCCTGTGAGTTTACTGAAGGGCCTGCTCTGGCTCCTAATGGTGAGATTTACCTCTCGGATATAACATTTAGTAGTAAATGCTCGAATAAATATGGACAGATGACAGGAAGGGTTTGGGCTTATAATCCGCTAACTAAAAAAAGTCGAATAGTTAGGCAAAACTCTGGGCAATCTAATGGGCTATACTTTACTAAAGAAGGTCATTTAATTGCCGCTGAGGGCGCTTCATATGGTGGAAGACGCATATCGTGGTTTAACCCGAAAACTAATGAATATCGAGTCATTGTTGATAGCTATAAGGGAAGAAAGTTTAATTCTCCTAATGATCTTGTTATTGACAAAAAAGGTCGAATTTATTTTACCGACCCAAGGTATGTGGGTCATGAAATGCTACAAATCCCAATCATGGGGGTTTATAGAGTTGATGGCCCAGGAAAGGTAACTAGAATTATTTCCAGTATTCTAAGACCAAACGGCATCGTTATATCTCCAAATAATAAAACTCTCTATGTGGCCGTTGCCGATAACGGAGGGATCAATTGGCTTGATATTGGAGCTACTAAAATAGATCCATGGGGACAGGGTGGAATTATTTCATACGATCTTAAATCATCAGGAGAAGTAGAAAATCCTCGTATATTTGTCGACCTGAAAAAACAAGGAGGAGTTGATGGAATGACTATCGACAAAAAGGGAAATATTTACGCAACTGTAGGAGTTAAAAAGAGACCAGGTATTTACGTATACTCACCAAAGGGGAAACTCATAAAAGTTATAGACACTCCTAACAAAGCGCATCCAACTAATGTGATTTTTGGCAAAGATGGAAAAATCATTTATCTTACGATTGATGGAACTAGCATGTGGGCAAAAAAGATATATTAAGAACTGTAGTTTTATTTGTTTTGGAAAAATGTATATTACCTATGCTATGCCAAGCAAGTTAGAAGACAAATTATAGCACTGACTTCTAGCTCTATTGATTTTTACAGGCACCGCTCTGGTTTTTTATGAAAATAACGAACTTGTTTACCAAGCTTTATAGACAGTAGGTCTACTTTCCAATCTGGAATATCTTTTTGATAAAGCTTTTCATAAATATAAGCAAGGGCACCAACTCTATTTCCGTTTCCAATTATACTTTGAGTGAGATATCCCCAGAAATGGTATTGATATCCAGGAATATCGTTACCTTCAACAAGTCTCTCAATCTTGTATGAGGCAACTGATGATGTTCCACGATTAACTGTCAGAGCGTCTCCACTCATTACCCAAGGAATGACTCCAAGTGCAACCATTGGGTCTTCATAGATCTCTAAGGCCTTCTCAAAAAGTCTCTCAGGAGAAATAGAAAAGTCCTCTTGCTCAAGAAGCCATAGAAAAAGAGGCGTAGAGAAGTGATTATACTTCTGAGTCTCTGTTACAAACTGATCATATTTCTTATGTTCAGGTTTTCCAATAGCTAGTGTAAAGCGGTGCTTTTCTTTAATACCTGCACGGTTATGCTTTATAGCGACTCCATTCTCATCAAGGTAAGGATAAGAGTTGTTAGCAACATTAGGTAAGTGATCTTCAATTTGTCCTAGTAAGTCTTCTTCATTTCTTAATTTAAATTTTGGTGATTCCATATTCAAGTAAGAGACGTGCCTCTTTCTCGCTAAGTGAATAAATGAAGCAAAGTAATTATCAACTGGTTCTTTAAGCTCTAATTTAGGGTTACCGTATAACATAAAAGCATTTTGAAGATAGTACTCTGATCTACTCATTGGAAAACCAGGCATTCCTGTGATTCTTTCAATATATCTTGGTAGTGAGATTCCTGCAGCAATTGGGAGAGCATTAACCCAAGGGTTAATTTCATTTCTTAAGATTTTCTGAATCTCTTTTTTGAAATCTCGTTTTGATTTCTCTGGATAAGCTTCTTTAATAGAACGTGAAATTGTACAAGCAAAACGGTTTACACGATCTGCAGAGAAGTAAACACTTACTGCCTGTGTTGGAACACTTGTAAGTACTATTAGAGTAGAAATGAGTAATCTCTTTATAAAAGTAGAATTCATATCGTTCACTATCCTTAATAAGTTTTATTAAGCAAAAGTAACACTGTTTACGCGCTGCGTCGTTAGTGACGTTCATTATTGTATTATTTACACACCTTTGAATAAGGCAAGGGTCTGAAGTTAGGAAGCTCACTGCTATCTCGTACAATTCCAGCTGATTGTTAAATGAACACCCTTGTTCTAAATTGTTAGTTCTTGGGGGGATGACTCGTTTGCCCGTTGTCTATATCTAAGTAAGGTAGGAGAGTCTTTTCCGTTTTGAATGTTTTTATCATAATTGAGAATTACTATTCTGTAAAAGTTAGCTGTAGGGCAGATTGGTACTTTGAGGTTTCTTGGTTCATTCGTCCTATGCCTCCACTTAATAATTCATTGGAATACATTTATTCTACATTAGGTGGTATGTAAGAAATCTATTTATTATGGAGAAATGTTAAAAAGTGAACTACTGTTGTGGTGTTAGAACTATGTCTAAATATTTCATCAACTTTAGAAATAAAAAAAGGAGATCTTTCGATCTCCTTCTCTTAATTCAATATAAATTTTAAAGTTCTACTTGCGAGATACATTTACTGCACAAGGACCTTTTTGGCCTTCACCAACTTCGAAATCTACTGCGTCATCTTCATTAAGAGGACCTGATTGAATACCAGTGATGTGAACAAAAATGTCCTTTCCACCATTGTCTGGAGTGATGAATCCAAAACCTTTTTCTTGATCAAAAAACTTTACTTTACCTGTTTCCATTATAAATCCTAAACGTGTTGTTGATGCTAAATAAGAGAGCATCTAATTATTGTATAAACCTTATAGTATCATATAGCTATGATTGCAATGATACATATAAAGATTTCTCGTTTCTTATCTCTTATCTGTGTAAAAAGGGTGAGTTCTTCTACACTTTAGCTATTTTAACTTGATTTTGACCTAATTATCTTTAAAAAATAAGGCATTAGGGGATATTGATACTTTGAGGATTGTAGTTCTCTGGGGTTGTTTCGTCTTGTTCTTATCTTAAGCTTTGCTAGAAAGGGTGAGATAGGAGTTGGTTGATCGGCTTTCAGAAGCTTAAAAGGAGCTGATGACTACTAAAAGACTATCCAGAAATATCAATAGTAAGATGATTCATATTAGTTCTTTATATGAAATTCTCCAAATACAACTTCTGAAGCTATTTATTTCTTATTTCAAAGAGAATGTAGTAATGAAAAGAGATAAATCTCTTAAATGGATATGTCATAAAATCTAGCAGTTTTGCAATTTTTGTTAGAGAACTCTTATTTCTTAGAAGAAAAGAAAATACCCCTATATACTCAGATTTAAGTAGTTTTATTGCAGGATTGTTTGAAAGAGTAAGACTTTCATTTATTACAAAATCTTCATAGAGCTTGTATTTATTTTCAGAAATATTGCCACTGATAAACTTATTCAATACTGTTGGTGCACTTCCTATGAGACTAATAGATTTCCGTTTTTCAAAATCTTCACATGCAAGATCTAAAATATCTTCAAGAGAAAAGCCAAAACCATAATTATGACTAATATTAATCGAATTTTCTAAAGGTAAATATTTAGAGTGAATTTGGTTTAAATGTATTTGTTCAAAGAGAGGTAAACTCTCTTTACTCTTAAAGCTTAGAACATTAAAAATCCACTCACGGGTTAAATCAAACTCCTTGTAGTATTCTATTAGACTTTTTCGCTTAAAGAAGTTATCCAACTCCTCACTCTTCTCTATTCTGTGACATAGATCTCTCTGCCAAATCCTGACAGAATCTTCTAACAATGGAGCTTTTTTTAGATTTATAAGGACTTTAGTAAATTGTTCAAAATAAACGGGGTCAGCATAGGAACTAATAACTTCAAGAGCTTCATCAACTAGTTTAATGAGAGAGATTCGATCAAGAGTCAATGGAGACATAAGTCCCGAGAGGCCTGTATCATGACAAATATTTACATTATATTTAAGTTTATAGTGATAGAGAAACTTTAAGAATTCAGTAATATTTAAAAGAGTTGGAGTGGTAAGAGTAATGGCAAATTCTTGCATACTCTTATTCATTGAATATTCTAAATTTTGAATGAACTTATTCCACTTAAGTCCATCTCTTATGAATTCAACACTCTTCCCTTCAGCATCTATGCTAACGATGAGTTCTACTTTTTTGAATTGAGAAAATTTCAAAAAGTATTTCTTCATAAGATCTAAGGGAAGTGACAAATTTGTATGATAGGCCATAGTCATATTCTTGGCCATATCAGATTCGATACAGCAATCTATGATTTGCCAAAATTCTTTTTGAAGAACACCTTCACCTGAGGCGAAGTATAGTTTACTCACTTCCCCAGATTCAATTGCTCTAATAATTTCAGGAATAATAGAGATAATATTTTTATTTTTCTTCGCTATTAGTTTTTCTTTTTCCTCTTCACTTGTAGAAGAGATCGTCATCACTCCCTTCTCAATTTTAGATGAGGCCTCGGCGCAACACATGCGACAACTTAAATTACATGCATTATCAATTCTGTAATCATAGTAGAATGGTTTTTGAGAAAATGTTCCATCCGAATCTGTTTGAGAGATTAGTTCTTCCTCAAGATGAGAAAATTCCTTAAACAACTCTAGTGGTTTAGCGCTACCTAAATTAGAGTTTACACAGATATCACAGAACTCTACAGGGGCCGTACCTTCCATCATAAGCTTTCGAGCATTCTTTAGATGGTCACTATTCCAAAACTCATCCAGAGAAAGATCTTTATGCCTATCAGAAACTTTAGACTGACAACATAGGGCCCTATTCCCGGTCATATCAACATGAGAGTATATCCAAGGGGCTAAACAAAAAATCTTACTTTCCATAGGGAAATTATATGTTATTTATTGATACTATAGTAAATTACTTTATACTTTTGACAATAAAATCCGCGAACACATAAATTTACGAACAGGGTCAGTCTCAATAACTATTCTAAAAGGCCTTTTATTTAAGGTAATGGGAGAGAATTCTGCATTGAAATTTTCGAGGTTTAATACTTTTCATCGTTTTGTTCTTCTTTATCCAATTAGAAGATACTCCTTCTTGTGGCCTGGAACCTGTCGACTAATCGTAGTTGCAAATCCTCTATCGTAAAATATATCTTCAAATTCGTTAAATAGCCATTTTGAAATCTTCTAAGTTTATTTCACCATGATTTTTTTGTAGAGAATCAACTAACTCTTTAAGTTCATTAATTAGGTTATTATTGAAAATTTCATTTAATTCACATTCAATTAATAAAGTATTCTGGGAAACCGATATATACCTGTGAGAATAATTCTATATATAACTTTATTTACCCTTCTTGGATGTGAGAATTTTCCACTTCTATCAAGCACAAATTCTAAAGTAGGCGAAATGAGTCGCGACGATGTGGATACCACTCAAGCAACACTCAATGTGTCCAATAAAATAAAAGATGATACAGGTCTTACTTTTAACGACTTAACAGGGCAAGGGATCTCCTCTTTCATAGATAAACAACTTAGTCCAGAGGTAGACTGTCTTAACATTTCAGATGATTCGAGGCCTTCTCCTAGAGCTTCACAAGAAATGCTCACAGAATCCTCTGGTAATGAAGACTTTTCTGGAAAGAGAAAAGAGCTCTTTAATAATTTCACAAAGCTAGGCGGTGATCCTGTGGCCTTTAAGCAGGCGCTTTGCTTCTTTGATGAGAATAAAGATAACAAGTTTCAAAAGAAGACAAAGGGAAAGTTTAAGGGGACGACTCAAATCAAAAATAAGAAATTTATGGTTATTCAAGATTTTAATCAACCCTCATCTAAGAAGAGACTTCTTCTTTTAAATCTAGAAACAAATGAAGTTCAGGCATTTTATTCGGCACATGGGGTTGGAACACCGGATCGTCCTTGGAACCCTAGGAATGATTCGTTAACAGTTAAGAACTTTAGCAATAAGAAAGGATCTAACCTAACTCCTAGAGGATTTTTTATAACAGGTGAGAGATCGCCTTCTTCAAAAGCCTGGAAGTGGCATATGAAACTCGATGGTGTGCAAAGAGATATTAATGATAATGCAAGGGACAGAGCTATAGTCTTTCATCAAGGAGTGAGATCAAAGGATTGGAATGAAAGGCTTGTTTGGCCTGGCAGGACTTCTTCTAATGAAGACTCACCAGAGCTCTATGAGAAGTATGAAAGTGGAAGAGATAGGGTATATAAGGCACAGAATATGACTTGGGGTTGTACCGCTGTGGCCAGAGAGTACGCTGAAGAAATCTATGATAAGACCAAAGGTGGGGCTGTCTATTATAATTATTCGCCCAAGGAGAAAGAACTTGGTGCGCAGTACTGTGGGAATAACCTTTTGAAGAAGTAGTTTATTTATTGTAGAGAATATATTTTCTAATTACACCAAGTAGTTGTTGCTTTCTTCTAGGGCAACTAGACATAGTCACAATGATATCAATATAACTGTTAGAGATTAGAACAAAGAATAGGAAAAGTATAATAAGACTAGGCGACTTTTGCGTCTTCTTTTATTGTAAAAATTGACTCTATCTCAGAGAAGATTTTCTTTTTAGAAAAAGGTTTATGTACTATCGAATGAACTAGGGAATCCAAATCATCAGGATTATTGCTTTCGCTAAATTTTACGGCACCAGTCATGATGATAATTTCAGGCTGAATAATTTCAGTATTCTCTCTTATTTTTCTAATGAATTGAGACCCAGACATTTGAGACATCTGCATGTCTGTGAGGATTAGTTCGTATAGGCCAGGATTTATAACATATTCATTGTAAGCATCATTAGCGTTATCGAATACTCTTACATTTATATCTATTGTCTCAAACATTAATTTTAAAATTTCTAAAATTTCTTTTTCGTCATCAACAATAATCATGTTCCTTAATATAGGTTTCTTTGAAATTGATAAAGATGAGCTTTTAATGTTTTCTACAGTTTCAAGGTCTTCCTTTATTTGATTTAGTTTAAGATCATACTCCTCTCGTGTATATTTTTTTATTGGAAAAGTCACAGAAAAAAGTGATCCAATATCTAAATCAGATTCAACTTCGATTTTTCCATGAAATTCTTTAACAATGTTTGTGGCTAGAGCAAGTCCTATCCCTGTTCCTTTATTTATATCTTTTGTTGTAAAGAAAGATTCGAATATCTTTTCTTTTATAGCTTTTGGTATACCTTTCCCGTTATCTTCTATACATACTTTAAAATTGTCTTCAGAAGAACTATTTGAAATATGTATATTCTTCTCTTCGTTATCTTCAATTGCGTCTTTGGCATTTGAGAGTAAGTTGATAATTACTTGTTGAAACTTTCCTCTGTTAGCATGAACTTCATAAATATGGTTTTCATCAGCGCAATCGTATGTGATATTGATACCTTTTTTAGTATAAATATCATCAACCATTATAAGAATTTCATCGACACTATCTTGTATGTCAAAGTACTCTACATGATCAACATCAGATCTTGAAAACGAACGAAGTCCTTTAACTATATTGGCTATTCTTTTTACAGCGAGAGTACACTTGTGAATATAGGCCTTATACTTTTCATCAATACCTGGGATTTTCTCGAATTTCTTCCTTAATATACTTAAGTTACCTTGAATTATCGCCAAAGGATTATTAATCTCATGTCCAACACCAGCTGCAAGTTCTCCTATCGAAGCAAGCTTAGCGTTATGAGCATTGATCCTTGTGAGTTCAATATTTTCGCTATTTTGTTTTGTTATTTTATCTAGCATATCATCTATAGATTTAGAAAGATCACCAATTTCATTCTTATTATTTAGATTACATCTTGTATCATAATTACCAAAGCTCACATCTCTAGATGTTTTGACTATTTGATCTAGTGGTCTTAGTAAGAAATGGATAATGAAGAAGAATGCTAAAAGAGAAACTGTAATAACTAGAGCAATAATGGTAAGTACTACTTTATTTGTTGCATTTAATTCCTTTATCAGAGACGTCACGTTCACATATACTTGTAGTTTAGCACCTTCTCCAATTAGAGAGCTGGGTAGATTGATTGTCCTTTTTTTTATTAATTTATCTTCATATTCGATCAAGTCCCTGTTCTTTAATTTTGATACCTTATTAATGAACTCACTATCTTCATCGAGAGTAATGATATTTTCATCAAAAGTAAGTACTGAAGTATATTTCACTGAGTGGTTAAATTCTTTAAGAATTGATCGAGTATCTACAAAGTAGCTAATGTAGAAAGTCTCTTCATTTTCCTCATGCTCTACTGGCATTATTACAATGAATTTTCGTTCAAGGTTTCCATTTTGATAAAAACCTGAAGTTATTGCATCATCATCTTTTGCTTTAAGTAATAATGCTCTAAAGCCTTCGTTATGAATTATGTCTCCCTTAAGGTTTCTCTCTACGTTGTAAATGGAGATTGGTCTTAAATTTTCGTTGTGGGCTACAATTCTTTCAACTCCAAACTTAATTGAGATTTGATTTCCAATTCCAAGAAGGCCTTGTTCCCATCTTTCTCTTTGTGTTTTAATTTCAGTTAGGGGATTAAGGTTTTTATCTATTAACCAAGGTCTTACCCAAGAAATCAGTCCCTCTCTCTGATGATGAATGATTGATTCAAATAAATTTATCTGTTCAAGAATATTTTTCTTTTCGAATGTCTTTATTGTTCTATTTTCAACTTCTTTAGAAATATACGGAATGAGTATTAGAAGACACGCTAATATTAAAGATAATCCACCTAAAAGTTGTGCTTTTATTGATCTAAACATCTTTATTTAATTTTCGCTCCTTGATCTTTTAATTGTGAAAAACCACCTAAAACTATGAAAATATTTTCAAATGGTACGCCGTACTCTCTTAGTTGGCATGCTCCCCATGTTGAGCGATGACATTTATAACCATTGCAAAACAAAATCATCTTTATATTATTCAAATCTGAAATTTCGTTGATTTCATTAATTTTATTATTTTTCAATATTTTCTTGTTTTTTCTTTTGGACATTACTTTTAGTATTAAATCTCTTGAAAACTCGTTCTCACTTTTCTTGTTATAGTCAGATGTAAGTAAAATTGTTCCCGAAACCACACCTGTTGCTCTTCGAGCTTCTTTATCTCGTGCATCTATAACTATCCAGTTTTCTTTTTTAAGCTTTTCTATGGCAAACTTTCCTTCGATAGGAGTCGCAACTCTGAGCTTATTGAATAATTTAACACCGACTTCTTTCTTGGTATTAAGTCCCTTCTCCCAATTTTTAACTTTGCAGAACTGTTCCCTTGATTGACCAAATTTGTTTGAGAATTCTTTATCAAACCCATACGATTTATTACTAAGTAATATGACCAAAAAAATTGTTTTTATTATTTTCATGTTAAAACCTCAAATAAATAGATCTTCTGCTATTCTTAACGGAAATAATTATTCAATAGTGAGTTAATATATTTTCTCAACTAGTTTAATACTATTAAATTAAACTAATCTTTAGATTGAATGAGAGTAAATGTTTCTTAAGAAATAGGTCAGAAGCTACTTAGGAAATTTCGTTTCTCATGATAAACGTTCCAGCAATGAGAACATCTAAAGCTTCGGTATTTGTAATTCGAACTTCTGTCTAAGTAAACGAGGAGGGTTCTTCTACGTTTTGAATATTTTAATATGGTTTTGATTTAATGCTTTTTAAATCAAAAGTATAGGGGAGGTTGGACGTTTGTTTTCAAATTATTGGGATATACGTCCTATCCTTTCCGTGCTTCATCGCTTTGTTCTTCTCTGTCCAATTAATACATACTCTTTCTTATGGCCTGGAACTTGTCGACTAATGGTAGTTGCAAATCCCCAATCGTAAAATATATCTTCAAATTCTTCTATCAACTTTATATTTTCAAGCTTTACCACTTGAACTGTGAATATAATTCCTTTCAATGAATTATTATATTTCTTGCACAGTCTGAGTACTTCTTTAATGGACTGGTTAGGATTGAGGTTAAGATCTGCATGCACCCAATGAATTTCACAATCAGGTAAATCTTCTTGGGACAAATTTTGAACTGAAGATTTAATAAACTTAAAATTCTTATGGGATAGAATTGCTTGATCTACGTTTGCCGTGTCTACGCCCCATACTTTTGATCCCTTTGAAAGTAGATACGAGCTAGAACCACCTGGAGAGCATCCAAAATCTATCCATGAATCTCTCGAAGTAAACTTAAGAGCATAAAGTTCAATCGTTTGTGCCAACTTAATATAAGCTACTGAAGGAGAGGAATCTGGTATCTTCAATTCAACATGTGCATTAGGGTATCTTGTGATGCCTTTTGATACTCGATGTAGACCAAACCACACTTCTTTCTCACCAAGAGAAATGATATTTAATACAAGTTTTCCTTCGGCACTGTACTCATTAACAGTAATATCAAAATCAGTTTCGGCATCAAAAGCATAGTTAGAGTTAATGCTATAGTTATGTATGACACAGTCATCTAATGAAAGATTTACTTCTTCGAGTGTATCAAGAATAGTTTCCTTAAGGTCTTCAGGCTTACCCTTACCTAAGCAAATGCCTGTTCTTGTGGCAAAAGTTATCTCGAGTTGCGAAATTGTATTAAAATCAAATTTAATACCTTTATTCTTAAAAGTTAAAAATCCCTTTCTCGAATAACTAAGAGTGAGTTCTGGACAAAAGGCCTTAATTTCTTCTTTAAGAAGGTTTTCATTTCCAATGTTTACGCAGAAAAAAATAAATTGATCTTTCATATTATAAATTCCTGTCTTTAGCTGATTTATACAGCTTTAACTTTTAATATCTTATTTCGCATCTTTACAATTCTTTCTAGTTCTTTACTCTTATTTATTCGATTAGGGAATAAAATATATGCCGGATGAACGCTATATACGACCTGAACCGGGATCGTTTATTGTAGAGGCACAAGTGATGTGAGAATTATATGCTCAGGTCGAATTTTTAACGGGTTACACTGAAAATGAATGAATAAATGTTGATTAATGCTTGAAAATATTTCAATAAATAATATGTTCATCTCCTAGTATGCTAAATTAGCTAAAACTATTATCAAGGAACTCAGATGAAAACTCTTCTACTTTTAAGTACTTTATTCATGTCGACGAATATTCTTGCGACTAATTTAAACAGAGTATTTGATGGTTTAAATGCAGCTTGTGAAACACCATATGATGTATTTAATTCTAAAAGAAGAGATGTCTTCAACTTTACAAATCCTTTAGTAAACTCCAGTCAGGGAAATTTAGCTATTCAAGTTGATGTTAACTTATTTGAATGTATCCAAGATAATGATGAATTTGTTTTCATTTTTAGAAATAACTTAGACCCAATTAGTTACAAGACTTATGATGGGAAAGCTACAATCACAAGATTCGATACAACAAAACTAGTGAGAGCATTCTCAATTGAAAATGGAATTGTATCTACTGGAACGTTAACTTTAGCAGAAAAAGGATTCAAGGCCTTATTAAATATTTCCAAAAGTGATTTACAAGAAAATACTTTTACAGGAGCTAGTGAGAAAGGAAGTCATTATATCGACTTAGACTTCTATTCTATCAGAAGCTTCTTTCATAACGATGTTGACCTGGGTTCTTCAGAAGTTAGCTCTGCGATTTACCGTCTCTTTATTGACTTAAAAACTAAGAAGGCTCAGTTTTAGTTTCTCAATTCTTTTCAATTTTACGATGTTAAGGCCTTCGAGCCTTTGTGCTGTTATCTGAGTTAGTATTTTGGACCCTGTTTCTTGATTTACTCTTAAAAAAATGGCTTCATTCCTTAGCTTGATTATGTAATGTCTCACATTGCAACAGTAAGTGTTTTGTAATGTTTCAAATTAAAACGATCCTTACCTAAGAATCAATTTGAAATTTTATAAGTTACTGAAGAGACTATGTTGTTGGGTTGGTCTCAAATTTGTATATAAGTTATTAAAGATCGTACGTTTAAGTCCTTGAGAGGATCACTTTGAAACAACTTATATCTTCTATATTTATATTCCTCATTATTTTTCCACTTTTAGGTTGCGGAAAGGGTGAGAATAAAAATGAAGTAACTAATACTAGTTCTCAGCCAAGACAAGCCTCTTTTTCAATATCTCAAGTACATATTCAAGATGACATTATTTATCTATCAGGCTCAAATATGAATGAGATAACAAGTGTAAAAGTTGAAAAAGAAAATGTTGAATATGACTTAGTGATTGAGCAGAAAGAAAGTAACCATCTTAGCTTAAGAGCGATTTCACCTCTAAGTTTTGTTTTAGGGACATTTTATAGCCTACTCATTTCAAGTGCTAGTGCTCAAACTTCAATTCCTATTACTTTTGAAATTCCACAGGGGGGGCTAGACCTTGCTGATTTCGGTGCTGAAGAGGGTCAGTTCTTAGTATGGAATGGATCGATGTGGCTGGCCGTGGATCATTACGATTTGCTCGATAATGTCATAGCTCAGACTGGAGATACAATTGTGTGGGATGGTGAAGATTGGGTGTCTACTCCTTACGTTGGAGGCGGTGGATCTGAGTTAATTTTAGCAGGTGATGGATTGTTCAGTGTTAGTGGCCAGAACTCAGTAGTAACATTAAATGTTGATATGGGGACTGAGGCTGGGCAGATACCATATATAAATTCTAATTCAGAGCTCGTCATCGATGGAATGATTGAGAGCACTACTGGTGGATTTGTTTTTCCTGATGGAACAATTCAAGAATCAGCTGCTCAGGAAATTGAAGGACCTGCAGGTGAAGACGGTGCAACTGGAGCGCAAGGACTTGCTGGCCCTGCGGGAGCAGATGGTAGTGACGGTGCGGTCGGTGCAACTGGAGCGCAAGGACTTGCTGGCCCTGCGGGAGCTGATGGTAGTGACGGTGCGATTGGTGCAACTGGAGCGCAAGGACTTGCTGGCCCTGCGGGAGCAGATGGTAATGACGGTGCGATTGGTGCAACTGGAGCGCAAGGACTTGCTGGCCCTGCGGGAGCAGATGGTAATGACGGTGCGATCGGTGCAACTGGAGCGCAAGGTCTTGCTGGCCCTGCGGGAGTAGATGGTAGTGACGGTGCGGTCGGTGCAACTGGAGCGCAAGGTCTTGCTGGCCCTGCGGGAGCAGATGGTAGTGATGGTGCAATTGGTGCAACTGGAGCGCAAGGACTTGCTGGCCCTGCGGGAGCAGATGGTAATGACGGTGCGATTGGTGCAACTGGAGCGCAAGGACTTGCTGGCCCTGCGGGAGCAGATGGTAGTGACGGTGCAACTGGAGCGCAAGGTCTTGCTGGCCCCGCGGGAGCAGATGGTAATGACGGTGCGGTCGGTGTAACTGGAGCGCAAGGACTTGCTGGCCCTGCGGGAGCTGATGGTAGTGACGGTGCGATTGGTGCAACTGGAGCGCAAGGACTTGCTGGCCCTGCGGGAGTAGATGGTAGTGACGGTACAGTTGGTGCAACTGGAGCGCAAGGCGCTGCTGGTATTTCACCTCTCGTCATTCTTGAATCACTTTCATTAGTAAATACACTCATAGGCTCAGCTACTGCAACAACAGTATTAACTTTAAATGTTGCAGTGTCTTCTCCTGGAAAATTTCTTATAAAAGCAAGAGCACAAGTATTTTCTTCAGGAAATGGTTGTAACAACAAACAAGCTTCTATAGGCATTTCAGAAGGAATAGCGAACACTTCAATAATAACTGATTCAGAAATTAAGGAAACTGTTGAGAAAAATAAGTATGTAGGACTATTCACTGAAGCTGTGATTATTGCTCCAAGTCCAGGTAGTTATAATTTCAATTTAATTATTCAGTGGCATTCAAATAATAATTGTGAGATTGGAAAAAGAAATATTATTGCAACTTTTGTAAATGAAAATTAACCACTTAGATTACTTTTTGCAAAATTAGACAAGCTGAAGAGATCGTTAGTAACCCAATTTTTCTTAAAAGCGATAAGCATCAATTATTACTAATTAAAAGTTTAATTTTGTTGGAGAATTAAATAATAAAACGATAATTAGTTAGGTTATGAATTAAAGATTATAAACTATTATTCTCACCCTTATCATAAGATGAGACAGCGAAGTATTTTCTAGTATGTCCTATCTTCTCTCTTATTCTCGAATCTTGAGAATTAATTATAATTGTGTATTTAGTAGTTTAAACCTTTTTCGTTTACTTTAAATTGTTTAAAATTAATTATGGAATTATAATAAGTAATGATCAAAATCTGTTTTGTATTATATTTTCTCATTTTTTCCTTCGAAACTTTTTCTTTGAATATTAAGGTACGTTTTGCTGCTACTCAGTGGTGCCCTTACACATGTAAGGATATGGCAAATCAGGGGATAGTTAGTAATTTAATAAGAAAAAGATTGGAGAAGAATAACATTGGCATGACTATTGATTTCTTACCTTGGAAGAGAGCTATTAAGTCAGTTCAGACTGGAGAGAATGATGCCTTATTAACAGTAGTCTTGGAAGAAGCTCCTAGTTTATCGTTTACAACTGTTCCAACAATGTCATATCGAGTTTGTCTCTTTTCAGGGAACAGTAAAATTGAAGAAATAAAAAATATCACTCAGTTAAGTAAGAAGAGAATTGGCATCGCTTCTCAATATGGTTATGGAGCTCCTTTCGATAAGTATATTTTAGAGAATAAAAATAATAAAGATCGTATTTTAACTTTATTCGGCGGTAACTTAGTCTCTCGATTTATTTTATTAACTCAGAAAAAAAGAATTTCATATTTCTTGGAAGATGAAAACGTTGTGAATTTCTATAGAAAAAAGATTAAGAGTACATTTTGTACGAAGAAAAACCCATTCTTTATAGGATTTAGCCCTCTATATATCAATAAAGAAAAATTAATTAAAATCTTAGATGATGAAGCCTTGAGAGAAGATTTTTCTAGGAACTAACCTCAAGCCCTCTTCTAGGAAAATCAAAAAGTTTCTTAGTAAATCTTATTCAATTTTTTTGCATTGAATATGACTTCTTGTTCTTTTTCAAGTTTTTCGTAAGGGAGAACCTGCCAAACATATTGACGAAAAAGAGTTTCTTTACTAATATTTTCTTATGAAAACTTTAATACTATTGCTGATGTTTATTGTTTCTTTCAACATAAAAGCTCAAGATATCCTTTGTATTCCAAATGATATCGATGCCCCTTTTGATAGAGTAGAATTAAAGAAGATTAAGAATCATAAGTATTCTATTGTTGTAAAAAAGAGTTCTAAAGTATTGCTAACTGATCATGTTTCCTATGTTTTTTTGAGAAGAAAACAATATGGACGATTTAGAAATAAAAAACAAACCGTTATTATAAAAACTAAGAGACTTATTGCTGATCAGCCCAAGAGATCATCTCTCAAAGTCGAAATACTTAGCTCTGATAGTTTCATTGGGAAATGCAAACTGTATCCAGCATTCTGATAGGGTCATTTTATCTAAGTAAGTGGAAGAGGGATGTTTTCATTTATTTATCTTAAGAAGTATAGGGCTTTTGAAGGGAACTACACGCACTTTGATAGCTAAATATTACTTATTTGTGTTGAATACCTGTGCATGGCGATAGGTTATTTAGAAGCGACTTTTATACACAAGTATTTATTAAAATTGACGATAAGTCAGTCATGAGAAGAGTTCTACTATTTCTGCTAATCTTGCAGACCATTTCTATTTATGCTTACGAGATAAACCTCGAAAGAATGGCTACACTAAAAAATTGTAAGGCGAATGAATCTGAAAAGTACTTTTACTGTAAGGATACTGAAGGGAACGAATATCTTATTAAAGAAACTGGCTGGTCTTATTCTGCCATTAAGAAGGCAAAGAATGGAAAGGTCACGAAGTTAAAGGTGAATGAGATCTATGGTGATGATGGAACAGATATATTTGTTGCCGCAATATCAAGAGCATCTCTCTTCGAACAACAACATAAAGCTCCATATGTTGGAGAATTTGTCGAATATGCACAAGAGCTAAGCTATCTCTATAGCGAATTCTTTAAATATGCTGAGCCTGGTGAAATTGATCCCAAAGATAAGGAAATTAGCTCGCTTGCCTTAAGTATCAAAAAAGGAATAGAAAAAAAGAAGTCCCATTTCGATCATTTACTAAGTAGTGATAAATTGAAAGTAGAATTGGATAATGGAGAAAACCTAAACTGTACTAGAAACGAAATAAAATCAGAGTGTCCACTGCTTACATGTGGAAAGGATACTTTTGGAAATGATGTTCTATTGCTTAAAGATAAAGCGTCGAATTCAAGTAGCTTTGAAGTTTTTTCAATGAAAAACGGAAAGATCGCCAAAGAACACAGTGGAGTAAAAGCACTCTATGCCTATACAGGAGAGAAGCTTCTTTTCAAGTCGAGTGAACAAAAGAGTAACAATCCTTTTAAAAAGAAAATGCTTGTTCCCTCCCGCTATAAAAACAATCCTGATCTTTTTGCTAAACTTACAGACTACTCTTACAACGATTATCTCTTAAATGAAATTTCTACTTGTGGGCCTGAAATGTTTAAAAACTTTCTAAAGGTGATAAAACAAGCGGAACAAGATAGAATCAACTCTGAGATGGTTCAATTTATAGATTTTGCGAATAGTTCTCTTGAGAGTTTCTACGTAAATCAAGATTCTCTTCCTGACTATGCCTGTGTTCATGAAGGAGTATATTACAGCCCTGATGGATATAAGAAGAGTAAAGAAATAAGGGTCGTTTCAAAAAAGACAATTTCAGCTAAGAAAGCTCAAGAGATTTTCGACAAAGCCAAAGCTAGAAAAGATATAGCCTGGTCTTATACTTTTGATGGTTGTTATGCGAGAGCTCACCTTATGGCCAGAATGTTTGAAGAAGAAGGAATACACGTTGATAAGGCGTGGCTTAGAGGAAGCTTACAGATACCTGGAGAGTCTCCTCAGAAAAAGTGGGGTTATCATGTTGCACCACTAGTGTATGTTGAGGATGGTAAAGGTGGAGTGGAAGAGATGATTATTGACCCTTCGATATCAGATAAACCATTAAGTGCAAAAGATTGGGCAGCAAAGATGGAAGTCGATTTTTCAAAGTCAGACCAAGTTGTTTATCCAACACCAACGAATACTGCATTTTTTAATAAAACTAGTTTCGCTGTAACAAATTCAGATCCATATTGGCCAGATCTTGATATGGCCCTAACAGAAGATGAAAAGATATTGAAGGCAAAAAATACAATGGAGCAATACACAAGTGGAATTGACCCATGGGGTGAGGAGTACGAAGAATGGTAAAAAGACTAATGCTAATATTTTTGCTATTTAATAGTATTGCCTCGGCAAGATCTTTGACTAGAAGGCTCCATGTAGCGTCAGTAAAGACGATTTCTAAAACTAAGAAGTACAATGTTACTTTCAAAGAAATGGCGGCTTTCTATAGCTCTAAAGAGGATACTATTAAATGTTTGGCTTCTTCGGCTAAAAATAATGAATCAGTACTTGTAAAGTGGGACATGGAAACGCTTGAAATTCAAAAATGTAAGAAGTAAGAAGATAATCACGAAAGGCCATTTCTAGCCTTTCGATCATAAGCTATAGGTTTGGTTGTGGTGTTGTTCTTAAGTAAGGCTTGATCACTACAATTCCTTTAGAGAACTTAGCACGGGCTTCATCATCAGATAAACTTGGAACTACGATACAATCTTCTCCGTGAGTCCAGTTTGCTGGAGTGGCCACCATGTGCTCAGAAGTTAATTGAAGTGCATCAATTGTTCTTAAGATCTCATCAAAGTTTCTTCCAGTTGCCGCAGGATAAGTGAGAGTAAGTTTTACTTTCTTATCTGGTCCGATAATGAATACACTTCTTACTGTTAGCGTATCAAGTGCATTTGGGTGAATCATATCGTAGAGATCTGCAATAAGCTTATCTGTATCAGCAATGATAGGAAAGTTAACAGTCGTGTTCTGAGTTTCGTTGATATCTTTAATCCACGCGTGGTGATCTTTAAGAGTATCAACGCTTAGAGCGATTGCTTTGCAATTTCTCTTATCAAATTCAGTTTTCATTTTTGCTACAGTTCCAAGCTCAGTTGTACAAACCGGTGTGAAATCTTTTGGATGTGAAAAAAGTATTGTCCAATCAGATCCCATCCATTCGTGAAAATCGATGTCACCTGTAGTTGTTTGTGCTTTAAAGTTTGGTGCTATATCACCTAATCTAACTGCCATAATCTTCTCCTTATATAAATTTAAATTTCATAAAAGGTACTCCTTGAATAGTTAAGTGGCAAATAGATTTCATTTGTTTCCAATCGGAATAAAGTCCTTATAACGCAATAATGAATTGATGCGATCTTAAGGGAAATTCATATTCTTATTTTATAGAGTGATTAGTTAAGGCTTGAGAGCTCGGAATTTGAATTTGAAATTCAGCTCCTTCACCTCGACTCCAATCGCTTTTATTTTCCACCCCTCTTTTTCTGCAGCTTTTGCCGATATCGCAAGTCCTAGACCATGTCCTTCGACTTTTTCATTATGAAGTCTATACATAGGTTCAAATAGGTGTTTTGCTTGCTCCTGAATAAACCCTCTTCCGTTATCTTTAATCTTTATATTATAGAAATCATTGCCTGAACTAGGTGCTTCACAACTAATTATTATCTCTGGAGGAATGTTTTCTTTATGGTACTTAATGGAATTGCTAATTATATTTTGAAAAAGCTGTTTTGCAGGTATCTTTTTACAATTAATGATAGGCATATTTTCGTCAATTGTAATTATTCCTCCCTTTTCTTTTGAGGCCGCAGTCATGAGAGATTCAATTTCTAAGAATAAATCGCTAAATTTCACTGTAGAAAGTGTGTCATTAGATTGTTCAAGTTTTGCAAATTCTAATAATTCAAATATTAGAACATTCATTGAATTGGCTGAACTTGAAATTAAGTTAAATACTTCCTTCTGATCTTCATTTAAGAACTCTTTCAATTCAATTTTAAGCAAATCTATAAAACCGATGAGTGGATTAAGGGGAGTCTTTAAGTCATGAGCTACTCTGGTTGCAAAAGAATTAAGTTCATTGTTTTTTAACTGTAGTTCTCTAGTTAAAACTTCTAACTTTTCATTTATTACTTTTAAGTGCTTGTTCTTTTCACTGACTTTACCATTCAGAATTGTTAAACGATGTTCCGTTTTTTTTCTTTCACTTAAGTCTCGTATCGTAATCATCCCACTGACAATCTTTCCGTCATTATCTTTTATAGGTAATGTGTTGATGGATAGCCAAATTGATTCACTTGAGTGATCTTGAAAAACTATTAACATGACTAGGTTCTGCTTGAAAATCCCAGCTAGCGCTTGATTCATAGGAAGTTCACTTTCTTCATATAAAGTGATGGCATCTTCTTTATATTTAAGAACATCTTCGTTCTGTCCTTTGACTTTTGTGACACCATGAAGAAGTGATCCTAGACGCTCTTCAGAAACTTTATTTGAAAATATGATATTACCGCTTGGATCACATATGACTATCCCATCATTCATTTGATTAAGTATAGTTTCATTGAGTTCCATAAGGCTTCCTACGTTTCAATTACTATCCATTTTATATAAATAACATTTTAGAATTCTCGTTGAAGCATGAATATTTAACTATACTTATAAGCTTTCATATACTTAAGACACTGTGATCTGGTTATGAGTCATTCTCACTGAATCTTAGGTCTTAGCATTTTATGTTCAAGACCTTAATCTAAACTTAATTATCATTTAATCTATCAGTTTCTCTTTAAAATCCTCGATACGGATGTATGGATATTAAACGGGACTTTTTTTTAGAAAACATTGATCAATTTGTAGAATCTTTCTATGAGCACTTTTTTTCTCTAACACCTGAGATCTTTGAGCTTTTTAAAAACTCTGAGATCGGAAAACAGAAGAATGAGTTTAAGATATCAATACACACACTTCTCATTAATTTAAGTCAACTTGATAAATTAGATTCGTATTTTAAAGATCTCGGTATTAGACATATTTGTTATAACGTTTCTGAAAGGCATTATAAGCTTGCTAAAGAATCTTTTCTATATGCAATAAAGAAAACGTACGCTGATCATTGGAGTAAGGTCGTAGAAACAAAGTGGGAAGAAATTATTGATCATGTTACCTTGAAAATGAAAGAAGGAGTGAAGAGCTTTGAACTTGCCTATTAGTAATGTAAATTTAAGTAAGTTTGAAGAGCTTGGTGGAAAACAAATGCTGCAAAAAGTTGCGAAACTCTTCTATGATAAGGTCTATGAGCATAAATGGATTGGTCAATACTTTCAAGCTGTTTCACAAGAAATAATAGAATCTCAACAAGTTGATTTTATGAGTTCGGCCCTAGGAGGGCCAAAAGTATATTGCGGGCGGTTACCTGTTCCTGTACACAAGAATATGTTTATTTCAGAAGAGCTCTTTGAAATTAGACATAGTCTTCTACTTGAATCTCTACATGAAGCGAATGCTTCTGAAGAGCTTATTGCCAAATGGACAAAGATTGATGAGGCTTTTAAATCAGGTCTTGTGAAAAAGAATATTGGGGAATGCGAGAAAAGATATTTTACTGATGAATATTTATCCTTTCCAGATCCAGCTAAAAAGGTGGGATGAGTTCTTTGGTTAGTTAATCCTATCCTTTGCGAATTTAATTAGACATCATCATAATTCGATATCGCAGTCCTATTATTAAAATGCCCGTACAATTGCCAACCTGATCTACTACAGGAATAGAAACTTGAATGGCCTTTCTATCTGAACTTTCATCGTATTCAATTGGACCTATGAAAATTTGGCAAAGTCCATCGTTGTACGACTTTATCCACTTCTCTTCATCTCCTTGCCAGAAATCAGTAGTAAGAGGGTATGCTCCAATAAGAACACCATTGTTGCCAGTTAAAAATAATTCGCTATAGAGTTTATTATTGCTATAGAGGACTGTGGATTTTAGAAAACGAGACACTCTTCTTTTCTGCACCTCATTCTTAAATTTTGTTATTTTTAGAGTCGAAGTCCAGGAGGAATCCAGTCTTTTTATCTCATTTAATGAATCTATTTTAAAGTCTTTATTAATAAGAGCTTGATGAATAGTTGGTTCATTGGATATTTTGATAAGCTCAGGAATTTTATTTTTAATAAAATTGTATATTTCCTTATGTTTCTCTTTGAAGTTGCTTTCTAGAAATTGTATATCCATTCCAGACACTTTCTCGTTACTAAGAATGCTATTTAGAGGAAGTATAGCGAATATGATTATGACTATAAAAATTTTCAATTTAACCTCGGTGGGTATTACTTTGAAACCTCTTATATTCTATGGGAAGAATATAAACAAAATATAATATTTTAGGTAAATTTATCTTTAATTTTCAATTAGGAATCTTTAGTTTCCTCAGTCTCTTTTATTGTACGCATAGCTCTTTTTTAGCTAATAGGTAAAATGCTGTTTTAAGTAAGCGTAATTAAATGGATTCAATCTTAATATCTGAGTTAAGTGTCTTATTTATCGGACACTTCTCAGCTATAGCAATTAACTTATCAATTTGTTCTGGTGTTAAATCACCCGAGACTGTAATTTTCTTAGTTATATGATCTAGTTTACTTTTACTCTCTTCGCAGTCCTCACAATCTTCACCGTAAACTTTAGAGTGCTTTAATTCGACCACTACGTCTTTTAAGTTCCATTTCTTTCTATCCGCATACATTTTCATAGTCATTGACGTACACGCCCCAAGGGCCGCTTGTAATAACTCATATGGGTTCATTCCTAAATCATCTCCTTTAAACGATTTTGGTTCATCGGCAACTAGTTTATTAGTCATAGAGTAAATATCTTGAGTGAAATTGTGTTTTGGTCGTCCAACGACCAACAGCTCTCCAGTTGATGGTTTTATCTTTTCTGACTCTACCTCTTTTAAATATCTACTTATCCAACTTCCAATAATCTGAGCTGCATACTCTGCATCATCTTTATCCATTAACAGATGATCGGCCGTATCTAAGCTTACAAAACTTTTAGGGTGCTTTAGAGTTTGATAAATTTTTGCTGCATGATCAATTGAAACTGTATTATCTGTAGGAGAGTGAAGGATCAGAAAAGCTTTTCTTTGTTCACTAAGTCCATCTAGTACTTTTTGACTGGATATATCATCAAGAAATTGTTTCTTTATATTGAAGATTCTACCTGAGAGATTGACTTGAGCCACACCTTGATCTTTTATTTCACTTATTTGTGTCTTAAAATTATCAGAAACATGAAGAGTATCACTGGGAGCCGCTATGGAGACCACAGCTTTTACCTTATCTAGTTTTTTACAGGCCTGAAGTACTGCAGTTCCTCCTAAACTATGACCAATTAAAAGCTCTGGCGCTTGATATTTCTCAGTCAAAGCTGTGTAAGCGCTGTAAATGTCTTCTATATTTGACGAGAAGTTAGTATTAGAAAAGTCACCTTCGCTATTTCCTAGACCCGTAAAATCAAATCTTAATACGGCTATATTTGAATCGGTCAAACGCTTAGATATTCTTGAAGCCGCTAAGAGATTTTTAGAGCATGTAAAACAATGAGCAAAGATTGCGAAGGCCTTTGGTTTTGACATAGGTAGCTCTAATCTACCCGATAACGTTTCACCAGAGGCATTTACAAAATTAAACTTTTCTGATTTTGCTGACATAGTATTTCCCGTTTTTATTTAAATTAGTGTTTATTGTATGGCAATAGTTTAAAATTTTAAACAAACAACTTAGTTCTATTTAGCTAATGATTTAAGACGGGTATAAATAACAGAGTAGTATTAATAAGGTTGTCTAAGAATACTGGAGAGCTCTTCTTCGGTTATTATTTTTCACCTATCCTTAGTCCTCTAGGAATCACAATGAGGTCGAGAAGTTCAAAGAAGTAATGAATAGCAAGAGCAAGTAGGGCAGACGGAATGGCACCCATTAATATTACTCTATGATCATTCAAAGTAAGACCAGAGACTATTAAATCCCCAAGACCTCCAGCACCAATAAAGGCCGCTAGTGTCGTAGTTCCAACATTGATTACAGCTGAGGTTTTAATTCCAGACATGATATGTCTACTGGCTAGAGGGAGTTCCACATGGAAAATCTTCTCAAGTGAACTCATTCCTAATATTTGAGAATACTCTTTTAGTTTAGGATCTATCGATTGTATCCCGGAATAGGTATTTCTAACAATTGGTAGTAGTCCATAGAGAAAGAGTGCCACATAAGCAGGAGGTTTTCCAATTCCAACTAATGGAATAAGAAAACATAAAAGCGCCAAGGAAGGTATGGTTTGAAAAAGTCCTGTAATGAGTAAAATGAATTGAGCAAAGAATTTAAACTTTGAAGCAAACACACCGGCAATAATTCCAAAAATGGTGGCAGCAATCAATGAGAAGGCGACCATTTCAAGATGTTCAATCAAAAGAGGTCTGATTCTCTTAAATATTCCAAAACTCTCTCCACTAGACTTTATATTTAAAAAGTAATTGGCTGCTTGCTTTATAGTCTTTCCCTCTAACTCAACGAGAGCATTCAATTTTATCATTTCTCTTGTGTCAATTTTTCCAACAAGTTTATCTGTTAGAACTTTCCAAGTTTTTGGATATTTCTTAACAAAACTTTTACTAGTTAATATTACGGCTAAGTACTTTGGAAAGAAATTCTTATCGTCTTTTAAAATTCTTAGATTAAATTTCTCTATTTTTGCGTCAGTTGAATAAACTTCAATAAGTTCCACTTGTTTGTTCTTTAATGCCTCGTAGGCCAGTGCATGTTGCATTGAAACCTTATTTTTAAGTTCAATGTTGTAGTGATTACTCATGGCCCTGAAACCATCTGCTCGATCAAGAAACTCATGGCTAAAGCCTCCCTTGATGGTTTGAAAGTTCTTAAGATCACTCATGGACACTAAATGCTTAAACTCTGAATAATCTCTCTTAAGCGCCAAAGCGTAGGTATTATTAAATCCGAAAGATTCGGAGGTCGTCATTGATTTTACTTCTAATGCTTTTTGAATTTCACTAATCGTCTTTAAATTCTTCTGTTTTAAAATGGCCTCAGAAATAGTTCCAGTATACTCTGGATAAATATCTATTTCTTGGTTTTCAAGAGCACTAAAGACAACCCCTGTTCCTCCTAGCCCAAATTTTCTGACCACTCTCGCTTCACCGACATTCTCAATAATTTGAGCAATGATTTCGGAAGTTATATAACCTTCAGTAAAGGGCTTTGATCCAACAGTAATGGTAGGGAGTTCTTTAGCAAAGATAGTAGAGCAAAGAAAAAACACAATTAAGATATATTTCATACGAGTGGCACCTGAGAATTAATAAAGTCTCTAGCAAATTCAGTAGCTGGATTCTTTAGAATTTCTTCAAAGCTTCCTCTTTGTTCTATTTTGCCAGAATTTAATAGATAAGTTTCATGGGCAAAGAAACTTGCTTCGTTCAAACTATGAGTTACTAGTATGACTGTCTTTTTGAGTTCATTAAAAACAACTTTTAGACTTTTTTGTAGACTCATTCTTACAAGTGGATCAAGCGCACTCATAGGCTCATCCATTAACAATACAGGTGGATCTAAAATAAGAGCTCTAATAAGGGCGGCCCTTTGCTTTTGACCTCCACTTAATTCAATGGGGTAGCGATTTAGGTGTAATGGATCCAATTGGACCATCTCCACTAATTCCTTTAAGCGTGTCTTTAAACATGTAAGGTCTTTCTTGTGTAAGATTCCTGGTAGCAGTATGTTATCTCTAATGGTTAAGTGGGGAAAGAGTCCACCTTCTTGAACCATGAAACCTAAAAGAGATGATCGATCTTTTTGCTCAATTTGAGTTATATTCTTATCGTCTAGAAAAATTTCACCTTTGGTAGGTTTTAATAATCCAGAGATGAGGCGTAGAATAGTCGTTTTTCCACATCCACTTGGACCCAGTAGAACGTGGGTCTTGTTAGATTCAAATTCTAATTGTAAATGATCAAAGATGGTTAACTGATCAAACTTTACTTGGACATCACTTAAAGTAATCATATTCTTGCCTCATGCAATATTAAAAATCTAATCTATAGATTAATAAATGATACGATATTTTCTTGTGCCCAGCTAGCCCTAAGAATATTCCTTGTAGAGTCTAGAGCTTAGAGTCCAAATTGATCTTCTAGTCCAACATTACAGAACATACCTTCGAAACTAATTGCTTTTTGAAATCTATAAGAAGCAATGTGGTCGTTAGTTAAGTCTAAATCTTCGTTTGGAAGAGCGTAGTAGCCGTTTAGGTAGGCTCCCTCATGTTCAAATGTAAATTGAACCACTGGTTCAAATGGTCCAAAGTCATCTATTGCTAAGACTTGAACAGCATCATTTCCAGCACCATCAGACATGATTATAACATTTTGAGAGTAAGTATAAGTCTTTCCCTTAGTTCTGATCTTTAGAATATTCTTCTTACTTAATAGCTCTAATGGAGTTGCTTCATAATCAAGAACGTCTTCATCTGAATAGAAGGCCAGTTCCGTTTCACCATCCCAGCAATGTAAGTAATCACCTTCTAGTTGGAGTGGACTATTTGCATAAGAAGTATTAGTTAGAAGCAAAAGAGCTGCTATAAGCTTGATCATGATAATTCCTTAAAAATGTTATAATTTAAATATTTAGATCATTGATAAAACAATCGCTAGGGAGTTGAAATAATTACAGGAGGTTTGGTTAAGAGAAATTTGAGTAAGTGGGATTAAGTAGCAGTTAATGAGGTATTTGTGAATTTCATATTATAATTTCAATTAATTAAGAGAAGATCAACACTTTTACTTTTTCGAATCTGTATTTATCATAAGCTATATCTAATGGTTCAAGATAACCTTAAATTGTGCTGTACAAATAAGACTAGACTCAAGCTCAGATTATATTATTCATTGAATAATGTCTTAAGATCGCAATGTATGTGATTGTTTTATTAATTTGTTTGTATACTGTCATTAATATTTCAACTGAAAGTGCTTAGGAAGGGTAAATGAAAATCTATTTACTTAGTCTTTTTCTTCTATTCTCTTCAACTGTGTTTGCTGAAAATAGTTTTCTTAAAAATAAGACTATTGTGGGTTGTGAGAACGAAGAGGGTTATCCTCCCTTTATTTATCGAAACAAAACTTCGGGAGAATTAGAGGGCTATTCTGTGGATATTCTTAACTTAGTATTTAAGGGTAGTGGAGCACAAGTAAATTATAGATTATTGCCTTGGAAGAGATGTATGTCATATATGTCTGAAGGGAAGCTCATTGATATTGTGTTAGCAGCAGCTTCCACGAAAGAAAGGCGAGAAAGGTATTTATTTTCCAATTCATTTTCCAAGGTTCATTTAGCTTACTTTTATGATCGTGAGCGCTACCCTGAGGGGCTTAATATAAGAAAGCCAAGTGATTTTAATCGCTTCTATGAAGTTTGTGGAATGTTAGGGTTTGTATATGGAGGCTATGGTCTTTCAAGAGAAGTGAAGAAGAGTGGACGTGGATTTCAACAACTCATTAGAAGGGTTGTTCACAAAAGGTGTGACACAATCCTTGTAAGATATGAGGTGTTTAAAAATCTGCCCAAACTGTACAGTAATATAGAATTCTTTGATCGTATGAAAGGTGAAATTATTCCGTGGCGAAAAGACAATCCGATAAATTTTTATTTTCTTGCAAGAAAAGATTCAGCCTATCATAAGCACTTATTGGACTTTATAAATAAGAGAATGAAACAAATGAAGAAGACTGGTGAGCTTAAAATCATTAAAGAAAAGTATGGACTTTTTTCTGATTGAAAAATAATCGATAGTAATTATTAAGAATCATTAATCTATAGCCCTCCTCAATTATATTAAATGCTTAGTAGGCACTATCTTGAGATGTTGATTCTTTCTGGGCAAAGTTAGGAAAGTCCGGTAATGTTTCGAGCATGAGAGAGCAATATAATATACTAGATTTTGAGACCACGGGTCTCTCCGCTGATTATGATCGCGTGATTGAAGTGGGTGTTGTGAAGATTAGAGATGGGAAAATTATCGATACTTTCGAGGCCCTTATCAACCCTGGCACACGAATCTCCAGTACTATTACTAGCTTAACGGGTATCACTAATAATATGGTGAAGGATGCCTTGAGCGCTCGAGAAGTAATGCCAGAATTGAAGAAGTTTCTGGGAGATGACCTCATTTTTGCCCACAATGCTTCCTTTGATTCTCGTTTTTTTAAAGCGGAAATGATGAGGGCCGGACTAAGTTCTTCTAATCTTTTTCTCTGTTCACTGCTTCTAGCAAGGAGAGTCTATCAGCAGCTCCATTCTCATAAATTAGGTGTCCTATGCCAGCATGTTGGTTTTACCAATCAAGCGTCTCATCGTGCCTTAGGCGACGCTGAAGCTACCTTCTATGTTCTTGATGATATCCTTAAGAAAGTAAAATCAAGTAGTGGCAAAAATGAATTGAGCGCTGACTATTTGGCTAAACTCTCTAAGGTTCCTAAGAAGAAAGTAAACGTTTGGCTTAGTGCGAATTAAATTCTATTACAAAGCAGATAATCGACTCGAAATTCTATTAATATTAGATAGATAGAGCTCAATATTCAAATATCGTCTAAATCTTTTAAGGACGTTTCTTTCTTACATACTACCCAGATAATTTTTAGTCATATGGTATAAGTTAAATATATTTATTTTTGGAGAAGTATACGATGAAGAAGATCATTCTATGTTTAGCTTTACTATTATCAATCAATTCTTTTGCTGGTGAAAAGATTCAGTGCTTCTTAGGTTATGAGAGCTTTTACAATCAAATAGTGACTGGAGAAATTGAATTTTTAGATACAGAGAGTGAATCTAAAGAAGATTATTTAAAGAGCTTACATAATTCATTAAAGCTTTTAGAAGAAATATTAGAAAGAGATGACACGCATTTTAGAAGCCTTTTTGGTTTTGAATATTACCTATATATGCAGGACCGAATTAAGGAAATGAAATTGAAAGGTGAGGACATAAGTCTCGCTTTAGAAGCTAGAGATGTTTCAGAAGAAATTTTATTAAAAGAATTATACAATTATAATTTTTGTGAGGGTGGAGAAGCGCAGAGGTTCAATACTGTCATAATTGAAATTGTCGACAAAGTAGTAGAGCAAGTAAAATTAGCTAGAGATAGAACTTAAAATATTTTAAACACCAGTCTATTCTAATCCCATCCGAACATGAGAGTTTCATCATTATCTGCAGCATTGGTATCATTTAAAGGTTCATACCATGCTTGAAAGGGAACTGTTCCTTCAAAAATTGTACCAGCTCTAAGTTTAACAGCAGTTTCGTAAGCTTTTGTAGGAGTATTATTATCGACTCCATTTCGCACTAAATTGTAAACTCTTGGAGTCTCCCAACCAAGTCCATCGGCCGTTGGTTCGTAGGCCGTTATTGTTCCTTCATTAGTTGAAGCAAATGAGACCCACTGGGCCTGAACGTTTAGTGCAAATTTTGTTTTTTGAAATGCCACTGGAACAAGTGGTGAAGAACAAGAACCATTAGCATCAGCATAGGAATTTCCAACGATAGGTTGTGTTGCTCTAATTCTTAAGGCCTCATCTCGATAGTAGCCCTTAGTTCCTCTTGAACTGATGTCCTTTGTTGTTCCAGGATTGATCGTTTGATTAGTTTGAGAGAATGTATCTGAGTGATAAACATTATATGTTCCTGCCGTTGCTGTAGAAAATTTTCCTGTTCTAGATGGAACTCCTACTAGGTCATTACTCGCAGGAAGCAATGGTTTTGGATCTATATACTGGGATCCGTTACCATTAGCATAACCAAAGACTGCAATGAAACTGGTACTACTGATTTCATAACTACCATAGCTTGCTATGTTAAAAACATGTCCAGCATCTGCAGCTATAGCAGCAATTCCTCCAGCAACAGCTCCTCCACCTTTTGTTAGTGTTACAGTTCCAGCAGTGAATGAATATACCTTAACTTTCATAGGGTTTGATCTACTATGATTAAAAAGAAAGTTCTTTCCAATCCAGGCCGATGTTTGCCAAACCACATTTGCTTTATAAGTATCTGAGCCTGTACCTAGTCTCCCTGCTATAAAGAATGGTTTAGTTGCAGTGACAACAGTAAAGTCATTTGCGGGAACTGAAATTGTTTTTCCCCTATCTAAATCTGCAGAAATTTGCGAACCATCGTTAAAACTCGAAGCAGAATTATTTCCATAGAATATTTGATTATCATTTTCAAGAGAAACTAGCTGATTCATTGTCGCTCCTCCAACGTTAATCGCTGAATAAGGAGTTGTTATAAAATCTATCGTAGGTAGAGTTTCAGCAGTTAGAGTAGGTGACCATGCTCCATAGTTTATTCCGTTATAAGCTTTAACTCTAAAATGGTAATATGTCTCAGGAGTAAGTGCTGTTAAATCTTCTCTTCTTACCGTTTTTACACCATCACTTATGGTAATCCATGTTGGAGAAGAAGCTTCTTTATACTCAATGACATAATCAACTATAGGAAAACCATTATCCGTAGGGTATGGCCATCCAACTTTAATATTAGTATCAGAAGCGTTTACTACAGACATAGAGGTAATTCTCTCAGGTGATATTGCCACTAATTGCCAAGGTCCAATAGAGGCGATCGATGATTCATTTCCAGCGTTATCTACAGCTGTAACCAGGGTAAAGTAATTTGTTAGACCTGTTAGAAAAGAAGTTGAGCCATTATCTATCGCATGGGATAGAACATTTCCAATACTTCTAAAGCCTCCACTAGCTATGATTCCTGTTGCATTATTATTTGTCGAAATCGCCATCCTATAGTGTGAAACACCGGAAGGTCCATTGTCACTAGCAGCTGACCATGAAGTTGTTTCTGAAACAATGTCTGAAGAGTTACCAGCGATACTTAGTCCAGAAACTAAATTAGGAGCTAAGGTGTCATGTGCTACTGTGAATGAGCGACAGGGCGAGCGACCACCAAAACTATTTCCTACCGCAACGTAAACAGTATTCACTGCGTTCAAGTTAGGAATAGGATAGATAGGATTTGCATTATAGGGAACCCAAGTTCCACCTGTTTCACAACCATCACTTATATACATTTCAACCGCAATAGAAGAGGTAATATTTAAATTTAGATTTGGACTTGTTGTTATACTTCCTTCTGTAACAGTAAAGCTAAGATTAGAAGTATCAACGAGTAATGCATTTGTAGTTGGTGGTGTATAAGTTAAAATGGCATCTTTATCTGCATAATCTCTAACGACTGCACCGTTTAGATCCCATGGAGAAATAAGTTGTACACCGTCGTGATCTAAGTCACCGGCCTGAACAGTGTAGTTAAATATAAAAGCATGAGATCTATCAGTTGATCCTGATATATAGTTTGCATATCTAGTCACTCCACCAATATTAATGGGAACCCTTGGAGAACCGCCATTTGTAATTTTAGTTCTTTTATTAAACTGTAAAGTTACTGATATAACTTCACCAGCAACATAAGTTTTATTTCCGCTCACACTTGTTGAGATCACTGTTGGTGGGGCTAGATTTAGTGCCCGTTCACGTTCAGCATCATTGTCTTGATCGACAGAGACAAGATTATTTGGTTCAAACTCTGGACCACCACCGGCACCTTTACATGAGTAAAGGGTAAGTAAGAATGTTAATATTAATAGTGTCTTTATATTCATACCGTAAGTCCTGATTGCTTGTCGGTAAAATTTAAGAGATTCTTAATATAGTAGTGATTTCGAGTTATTACCTTTCTTATCTTATCGAAGATTTAAGACTCATTAAAAATCGGTATGTTATATAGATGATAAATACAGTTTATTGAAAATAGTGCCACTAATTCTAAACAAAATTCAAAAATTGAAACCTATTGTGGCCCCTATCTGTTCAATACTTATCTCTGAGCTAATGAATCCAGGTCGCTCAAAGGTGAGTTCCATCTTTGAGTAAAAGAACTTCAATAGAATTGAGGTTTGGTATGCATAGGCGGGAAACTTTATATTTCTTGCACTTCCAAGGGGAAATTTAAACTTAAGTCCAGCGGTTGTCTCTTTTCTGCCTCCAATATCACTCCAGATAGGAAATTTGATATAGGGGCTCATTTGAAAGAATATATCTGAACCAAAGGGGAGCCATTCTACTTCTGGATAAATTTGGTTCCCTGTTAAGTTTCGAAAACCAAATTTATTACCTGGAACAATCATCGTGGTAAAGAATCTCTCTACAACTAGTTTAAAATTCCAATAATCAGAGATCGGTAAGACAAACCCTAAATTCATAAAAGCAGTAAAATATTGAAAGTGTTTTGTTTCGTCTTCGGGTTTAGAAGTATTGGTACCTGTAGTATTTAATCCCATTGAAAAATCTATCCAGGGTGGGAGGAAGTAGTATTGGAAAATAAATTGATGGTAATCTGTTTGTTGAGTAGTATTGGTTGGGGTGAAAACTATTGTATCTTGAAATTCTTTATATTTTGACTCAACTAATCCATAGTTATATTCAAGTCTCCACTTTGGAGGTAACTGGGCAGCTTGAGTTGAAACGATGAGTATGAATAAGGTTAAGAGTACTTTCACTTTGTAATTATATCTTATTCTTTAGTAAACTTCTTTGGACAATTAAAGCTTAGGCAAAAAGTTCCGATATTATAGTAACAATAGATTAATACTGTCTTGTATTCATCCTTTCCCTTCAAAAATTATTCTTTAAACACAATCAGAATGGATTTTTTTGCCGGTGTCATTAACCGAGTTAATCAGTTGTGGTGCTTTCCTCCGTTAAGCATACTGTAGTCTACCCAACTTTTTGAGTAGGCCAATAGTAGGAGGAAAATTTTTAGATGAGTAAGTTGTTTAACGTTGAGACATCAACCCGAGCAATTCGTTACCACGGAAAGACAAGAGATAAGTTAGAAGCTAATTCTCGAAAACTTTCAAGTGGAACACGTATTGTTAAAGCTGCAGATGATGCGGCCGCGTTGAGTATTGTCACAAAGTCAAAAGCAAACACTCGAAGTAAACAG
>MAAO01000012.1 GCA_002163155.1 Halobacteriovorax marinus
GAAAGAAATCCAACACGAACTTATTGTAGCGAAGGATGCTCAATGGAGATTATTTCTGGAATATTAACAAAAAAACAAATAGATCATGAAGGTATTGAGTCTTCTATGATTAATACAACCTGCAAAGCGCTTGTACCATTCCCTAAGCAGTTAAATGCACCTTTTGAAGAGATTACTGTTCGTTTTAACCACCTCTATGCTGATGAATTTAAAAATGGCATAGCTATGACTAAAATGAAAAACCTCGAAGTTCATCAAGATGGATCAAAAGATATTCCCCTTGGTAAAAAGTATTATTTTAAACCATCGGACTATGGGAGGTTTGTTGTCAGAGCTCCCGGGAAGATTCTTGTGAAAGAGTTCTTTAAGGATCGAATGGCCAAGAAAGAAAAATTTAATAAGCTACTTGATTGTGTAAAAAATAGAAGAGATGGCTGCTTGAGAGAATGTCATCATTACTCACCTTATAAATATGATAATTTTGTCAAGAAGTACGGAAAAAAGCGCTTGTTTCTTTCACTTGAAAGGCTCTTAACTGTAGATGATACGACAGCTATTGATATTGGAGATAGTGGGAAGAGGAATGGGGGAGCTTCGATTGACTTTAGTAACTCTCACCTTAACATTGATTTATATTTCCCAATTGATAAGAAGATTGTCGGATGTAGTATTTATCATAATTCGGTGTGAATATTCTGATTAAACACCTATTGATTCACTCAAAAGAAGAGCTTTTGCGTTATAGATTGGCACTTCTAGCATAGAAGTCATATGTTATTTCCATGTGGTTATTTTATAGAACAAAATAACTTTTGATTTCTACCTGATGTTAATCGGGATTTTACTTTAGTTCTCCTTTCCTAATGTTTGCGTGTCTACGATCAATAGTAAATCGAGATTGTTGAACTATTAGACAGTTATCAAAAAAAAAAGATTAATATTTTTCCATCGTACTGAAATCACACCGAGAGAACGTCACTTTTTCTGGCACATTATTTGCTTAACTATTCATAAAGATAACGAACAGATTTTTTGTAGGGTCATGTGAAAACATCACTTTATGGTCAAAATCAAGTGTTTATAGATAGACATAGTTTTACTCGCCGGAGGGCATATGAAAAAAATAAATATTCTATTTGCTTTGTTTATTTTAAATGTCTCGTTCGCCTATGCTCATAATAACGAACCCTCTCTTGAAGAGACGCAAAGTTGGATAAAAAAAGAACTGGAGCGATACGATCACTCTCAAAATAATGTAAAGATAAAAGCAAAGTATCTTTACCAAGGGTGTAAATTTGCTTTTTTAACTAATGTAACAGCAGGTCCCCAAGTCTTAATAACGATCGGTGATTATAAAAATGAAGTTCTAGGGTTTGATTTTAACAACCTGTTATCTCCAAGATTTTCCTTGAGGTTTGAACATGGAAAAGGTCTTCTGACTAAAGGATATAATAACAACGTAAACCTTGATGATTATAATACATATCAAAATGCTGTAGATAACCTTAGTAGGAATGTTAGGGGCGATTACCTATTACAATTAATTGACACTAAAGGTAAAATATCTCACTTAGATTTAGAGCGAATGAAAAAAGCTATGATGCATGTAATTCGTTTATGCCATAATCCAAATGAGCCTTTTTAGACTTTTTTAGTAATATCCTATCTTAGCTATTTTTAGTTTTATCTGAGGAGTTAGAGCTCTTAAAATCTCTATCATATTACTTCCTTCAACTTTGTTTTTCACAGAGTAAGGTAGGAAACGCTTTCTAACAATATTTAATCACTAGCTGAATTACTGTCTTTGATTGGCATGAAAAGTTATATTAAATAACTCCAAAACCAAACCAAAATCCCTCTGTAAAAGATTGGCCATTCTTTAGCACAAGTTCTGTGCTCTCTTATTCAAGAATCTTCTCTCTTAGGAAAGACTTCATAAAATTTTCAATAATATAGAGATGTCTATAATTCAATAGAGTTGTATTTATGAACGAAGTTTAAGGGAGTGAAAATGAAATTTGATACACATGAAATAAGAGACATGATTTATTATGTCAGGGGATATGCTGTTATGTTTGACAGCGATCTTGCTAAGCTTTATGAAGTCGAAACTAGTGCTTTAAATAGACAAGTCAAAAGAAATCCAGATCGCTTCCCCAAAGACTTTACGTTCCAAATTTCTAAAGATGAGTACAAGTCTTTGATATGCCAAAATGGCATACCAAACGAAGGTCGCGGTGGTCGTAGAAATCAACCGTTCGTTTTTACGGAGGTTGGAGTTGCTATGCTATCTAGCGTTCTTAAGTCTGATAAAGCGGCGATGATAAATATCTCAATAATGAGAACTTTTGTGAAATTGAGAAGTTTTCATGCATTAGAAGATAGAATTGATCGAAAGGTTAATGATTTAGAAGAGAATGTTACTAAGGTCTTCAAAGTTGTTTTCGAGAGACTAGACAGTCTTGGAGGAAGTCCAGAAAAAATTAAAAAGAAGAGCAAAATTGGTTTTAAAAAGAATTAGTCATTATAGGTTTAAATGAATATAAGTGGTGATCAAGCAGAAATCCTTTATTAAAAGATCAGAATGTCTGTGTAAATAAGTCTATGTCCCAGATAATACACAAAAACCTAAAAAAATAGACTACGTATTCAAATAGTTTTAAAATGGAGAGAATTAAGACTCTGTGAGTTAAGTTTTCTTAGTTTTAGCTATTAAAGGAATCCAATGAAGTCAGTATTTTTTCAAAAACCCTTAGAGTTCACTATCGATATTTCTGGCGAGAGCTGGAAACAGGGCGAAAATGTGAGCGGGTCATTAAGTGTAAAGAGTCACTCTGGTGATGCCTTAAACTATGCTGACTATGGAATATTTCTAGTTAAGGGTGATAATAAGAAAATTAAGAAGAAGGACCCTAAGGGAATCACAGTCATTGGTGAAACTCTACTAGGGGATAGTGATAATCTCTCATTCTCTTTTGATTTAGATATCAACTGCCCCATCACTGAAACAAGTAGTGGGCTCTATATAATATGCGGTAAAAAAGATGAATTGCTCGAAGGTCAACAAATGGCTCTCAAAGTTCTACCAGGACAAACGATCACGAGTTTCATTGAAGTTATTGAGAACTTTCTGCGCTTTAAAGTTAAGAGCTTAAAGTATAAGAAGGAGGCCTTAGAGGCGACTATCGTTGTCCCTAACACTAAGGACTATAGTAAGATCATGCAATTTAAATTGATCTTTAGTAAGTCAGAAGAGAATCTTCTTTTAAATTATCAGTTCAAAATTAAGTCCATTGATTTCTCTGGTGGCTTCACTGGCACTAAAGATTCAAATGAAGAATTCAAACAAGTTTTCACTCCTAAGGAGTACTTGTCCTACGGTGATTCTATTAATCAGGACTTCATTGTTAAAAAGCTAAATGAAATTATTGATCAAGTAAAACTCAAACCACTGGTTTAATATGTTTAAAACATTTGTAGGTATTTATTCATTTCTAGGACTCTTCTATCTCATGAGTTATCAATTCTACTCTCACTCTGAGAGGAGAACTCTTTTGACGTTTTTAATTCTAAGCGCCGTGGTGGGAATCTTTGTTGGTCCTTCTCTTAGTGCTAAGAAGAGAAAGAAGAGTATTGAAAATGTAGTACGAGAGCAAGAAGTTGATGGAGAGTATCACAATGACTTTTCCAGAGTGGGCTCTTCGGAGGATTACACTCATGTGGCGCCAAAAGAAGTTCTGCCGGTGGATCTCGCAGGTAATGCTATTGAACACGCTAGGGTACAATTAAATGAAGACCTAAGTGTGATTGAGCATCCAGAACTTGCTGATGTGGAAGTAAAAAAGGATGAGGACGATTCTAAGTCTTAGTCGCTCTATGTTCAAAAAAAGACCAGCTACAGTGCTGGTCTTAATTATTTTCAAAAATGTATATTTTCTATATTGATTCTTTTTTAATTCCTAAGCGTAAGCTTCCGCCACATTCTGAGTATGACTTCTAATCTTTCTAAGTGCCACAATCATATCTGAGTAAGTAAGCGCTGTAAGGGCATCAAACTCGCCTTTAGATATTCTCTCAAGGTGATTAGATCTAATACTCTCAGCTTTTAATCTAAGTACTTCAGATCTTCTCTTAACAACACTAGTGTCTACTTTCTTGTCTGAGATTTGTTGAGAAACAGACTCGTAGAATTCTTTTACGTCGTTGTAGAAAGAAACGAATTCGCTCTTCGCTTCACCTTTTAGAATTTCGTCAATTGGATTTCTCTCAGCATAACAAATAAGCTTCTCAATATAATCAGCTATACTCTCAAGCTCATCAACTTCTTTAAGTAGCGAGCGTGCTTTTTGCGATTCCATTTCACTAAGAGGTTTTTCCATCACTTTTACGATGAATACTGTCACTTCTTTTTGAATATTATCTGTAATATTCTCGTAGTCTTTCGCTTTAATCATAATCTCTGATAGAGGTTTCTTTGAGTCTTCAATAAAGATCTCTCCCGCAAGAGAGTAGAGACGTCCTACGATATCTTTCATCTTCTCTACTTCTGCTTCTACTTGCGCAAGCGCCGTAGCAGGAAAGAGTGTATTTGGATCAGATAACATAACGAGGTGATGTTGTTCTTTCTCACCTTTGTCTGGCGTGATTTTAATCACAACATTCGCAAGGATATGAAGAAGAGGAATAAAAATTATAGTCGCTGTCACGTTGAAGATGGTGTGTCCCGTGGCAATGTGTACGGCAATGTTTGTGAAGTCTCCCGCAGCATTTGCGAGGTTGGCGTCACCAGGTACAATCCAATCAATGAAGTTTACATAGATCGGGAAGAACGAGAAGACGGTGATCACTCCTAGTGTGTTGAAAATGGCGTGGGCGCGGGCGGCTCTCTTGGCGGTAACGTTGGCCCCGACACTGGCGAGCAGGGCGGTAATTGTTGTTCCGATATTTTCCCCAAGAACTAATGCAGCTGCAGTGTGAAATTCAATCACTCCACTTGTCGCCATCGCCATGGTAATTCCCAGCATGGCAGAAGAGGATTGAACTACCATAGTTAAAATACAACCTACTATGATACAAGCAAAGTATGATCCGTAATTTTGTTCTGAGAAATAAGAAATCATGTCTAGGAATTCAGGCATGGATCTTAGTGGCTTAAACGCCCCTGACATAATTTTAAGACCAAAGAAGATCATCCCCACTGAGAATAAGATTCGTCCAATCTGCCTTACCTTATTTGTCTTACCAAAGAGTAGGGGAAAGATTCCCATCCCAATAAGTAGCAGTCCGTACTTTCCAATTTTAATAGAAATTATCCAACCGGTAATCGTGGTTCCAATATTGGCGCCAAAGATCACTCCGATCGCTTGTGTGAGATTCATCAGTCCTGCGTTCACAAAACCTACAACCATCACAGTGGTCACAGAAGAGCTTTGCACAACCACTGTCACAATCGTTCCTACAATAACTGCAGAAACTCTGTTCTTAGTAATGGTGTTAATGGTATTTTTAACTACTTCACCGGCCACAGACTGTAGCGCCTCGGACATATTCTTCATTCCGTAAAAGAAGAGACCTAGTCCACCTAAGACGGTGTAAATGATTTTAAAAGCTTCCACTGATAATTTCCTAATTTAGGTTTAAAATTAGGGTTAGATTAAGGACATGTTAAGCTTTTGTCATCAAAGATATAAATATTTTACAATTAAATATTAGGCCACTTTTTCAAGGTTTTCGACTAATTCGTATATTTTGTCTTTCAATAATTTAGGTCCGAAGGGTTTCACCAAAATGTGCTCATTCTTAAGAGCTTTCGCCTTTTGAATGAGTTTGAGATTAAGCTCTCCCGAGATAAGAATAATCTCAAAGGGCTGAGTCGTATGTATTTTCTTGATCTTCTCCGCTAGGGTGATTCCGTCAATTTGCGGCATATTGATGTCAATAATGTATAAATCGTAGAAATCACGTCGAATTGCCGCTAGAGCTTCTGTGGGATCATTGAACTCGCTAATTCCAGAGAATATATTCATCCCTTGGAGGGAGTTGTGTAGGGATTCCGTGATCATTTCGTGGTCGTCGATAATTACAGCTTTCATGAGTTCATTTTAATGTAAGTTGAGGAGATGATGACTCAATTTTACATTTAGAATAGGGGTAAGTACTTGATTAATAGGGTAATACTTAGTTTTTCTAAAGTAATTGACTAAAAGGGTCGATAATATAAAAAAGGAGATCCCTATTAAGAAAATTTGGATATATCTCACATTACTCGTATCACTAAACTCACTTGCTCTGGAGCAGACTCACTTTAAGGCGCGCAAATTTGATTCGCCGGAAAGAGAGCAATCTATCATTGTCTCCAGTGAGGGTTATTACCCAAAAGTCGTTCACGTCTACAGTGGTGAGAAAGTAAAATTCTTTATAACTTCAACGGGTTCCAGACCCAGTTGTTTTACCATACCGAAAAAGCAGGTCTTCTTACCCGCAAGTCGTGGTGAGATCTCGGAGAGTACGGTTTTCTTTGAGAGACCTGGCGTTTATGAGTTTAATTGTCCTGCAGGTGGCATAAAGGGGCGAATTGTGGTGCAAGAGCATCCAACTGCCCGTCGCGCGCGTATTAAACGAGAGATTGCCTCTGAAAAAAGAGTAAAGATTTGGCGGCCAAGAGACGAATAGTAAGGTGAAGTACTCTACTGTTAACAAAAGGTTGAAATGTCATCAGTATTTAGTGAAGCGATTGATTCCTTCCTTGCCCCCATTCGAGACTTACTAGACGATTCAGGTGTTTCTGAAGTGATGATTAATGGGCCAAAAGAGATCTTTGTGGAAAAAGGTGGTCTTGTTTACAAAGTGGAGAACCAATTTCCACACGAAGAAGCACTCATTGCGGCCATGCGAGCGATTGCTCAATCTGTGGGTCGTGTTTTTGATGACGATAATCCAAGACTAGATGCCCGCCTTCCAAATGGTTCAAGGGTACACGCTGTGCTTCCTCCCATGTCAAAGAATGGGACCACTGTAGCGATTAGAAAATTTTCAGAAGAAAAACTCACTATTAATGACCTTATTAAATTTGGCTCTCTTTCAAAAGAGGCGGCCCGATTCCTAGATATTTGTATTTACCTTGGAAAGAATATTATTGTTTCCGGCGGGACTGGGTCTGGAAAGACCACTATGCTCAACGTTCTAGGTTCTAGAATTCCCAAGACACAAAGACTCATCATTATTGAAGATGCAGCTGAACTACAAGTTCACGCAGAACACGTGGTGAACTTTGAAACGAGGAAGGCCGATCCTACGAAAGGTATAACTGAAGTGACGATTAGAGATCTTGTGATCAGTTCCATGAGGCTTAGGCCTGATAGAATTATCGTTGGGGAAGTTAGGGGTGAAGAGGCGCTAGATTTAATTCAGGTGATGAATACTGGTCACGATGGTTCCATGGGAACTGTTCACGCCAATAATCCAGCAGATGCCTGTACTCGTCTTGAAACGCTTTGTTTAATGGGTGACATTAAAATACCACCAGATGCCATTAGAAAGATGGTGGGTTCTGCCATGCAGGTAATTGTTCAGTGTAGTCGTTATCATGACGGTGGAAGAAGAACTTCACATATTTCTGAAATTATTGGTATTGACCGAGATGGTAATTATATTAGTAAAGACATTTTCAAATGGGTTCAAACAGGAAAGGATCCTGAATCTGGTAAGTACCTAGGTGAGATGATTCCTTGTAATTACGTACCTTCGTTCTTTGAAGATATTGTTGTGAATAAACTACCTTTTCCAAAGAGTAGTTTCATAGGACCTGAGTGGTTCAATAAAATGAAGAAGGAAGCGGCCTAGATATCGACTTCTATGCCGTCTTCACTGATTTCAAAAACAAATTTCTCTTTTTCAAGTTCAATTGTCTTTTCCACAATTTCTCGCATATCATCGTGATCCAATTCTGGATCTAGATCATAGTCGTTAGAAAAACACGTGACGGTGGTCACTGCCATCTTATAATCATCCGGAGTATTGAAGTTCTTAACTTCAAATTTTAATAAATAGGACTTACTAAACTTATCAATATCTATATCTACTATCATGCCCTTATTATAGGGACAAAGTGGGAGAGTTGAAACAAAAAAGTGGAGTATTCTCTAAAAATCTAGCGTGTGTAGAATGGGTAGGATTTTATTAAAACCTGGCTTATTGTACTTCTTATGTAGCATTCTTATGATCTCTTTCTTAGTAGGACGTTTGTTTTCGTTTGAAAATTTTAAAACAAGATTGGCCCACTCTTCTGCAAAGAGAAAAACAATGGAGAGCGGATTTATACTAAGAGATAGAGAGGAGAGTCCAATTCCCTTGTTGGAACCATGGTGTTGTTTAATCACAGTGGCCGCTTGACCAAAAGGTATTTTGTCGATGGAGGAAACTAGCTTGGCTGCAATGAGGGCGTGATTCTCAATAAGCTTCTTCTCCTCTTCTGGTAGACCAGAGTTCTCTAACTCTTCATTTGTTGTAATGAGTACGTGTTCATCTTTTGAGAGGGCAATGTTCTGAAAAAACGAAATAAAAGAAAAAGTCTCCTGCATCTCGCGGCTACCCCAATTTGTTTTTTTAATAATGTGGCAACCGATGTAGTTAATCAGCAGGCTGTGTTTATAGCGCAGGCTTGTAGAGTCAGTTAAGAGGAAATTTAGCAGATCATTAATTTGTGGATTATCATCCACGATAGTACTGATGGATTGAATACACGAATCTGCTAGCTCCATTGTTCCCTGACCAATTCCAATCTTTCGCGCTTGTTCCATCACCATTTGGTAACCAGTGGCCGTGAGATTAATTCTATCTTCATTACTTAGGTTAGGATCATTTAATTTAGCACTTATTTGTCCCGTGAGTGAATTCACGAACTTTAAGCGCTCATCACTTTTCACGTAGAGCTGAAAGTTTAGGTCTCGGTCCAGTTGATCCAATTCATCACCAGTGATGACATCATCAGGTTGAAAGAAGACTTCAAATTGTTCATTCTTAGAAATATATATATTGATAGTTGTCTGCCAGCCGGGAATTACAAATTTAGTGGGCAGGGGAAAGAACTCCGGGTGTTCTACTTCGGCCATCATATTGGCGGTAATTTTCATTTGTCTCGCCATAGAACTCAGTACATCTCGCAGTTGAATATTGGAGTCAAAAACCGTCACTTCATCTAAGGGAACTTTGGCCGAACCTAGTATAAAGAGGGGGACTTTGATTCGCTTACTATCAAATAATTGCCATAGATCCGCTCCCATATCCTGGGAATACGCATCGTTGTTCACAAAGAGCAGTACTGGGTCCGAGTTCTTAACGAGCTCCATCGCCACCTTAATTGTATTGGCCACGAGAACTTCAGCACCGAGATAGAGAGTGAGATTCATGCCATAAATGGCCTTATACTCCTCTCTGTGCTCTAGCAATATGATAACTGGTGTTTGTTTACTCACTGGACGATTTTAGCATGGAAGCATGAATTAAGAGTAAATAAGCATTTATCATTGAGCTATATTGACCTCTTAAGGGTTTAATATTAATGATTAATTATGGTTGATATTCTCTAGGGCTTAATGAACTTGTAATTAGGGGTTCTTCTATTTAGCCAATAATTTGAGGGGTCTTATCTATAGAGCATCTATAAATTATCTTAAATTGTTTTTCAAATTTAGATCATCTAAAATTAAGGATAACTTCACTCTATTGAGGTCTCCATGAAAATGGTTATCATCCTTTGTGTGTTATCCCTCATGATCCCTAGTGTTCAAAGCGCTGAAGATTGTATCTTTGTCTCCGTTGGAAAATTTCATGCTTTTTGGAAATCTGTTTCTAAAGGTGCTTATGATTCTGCCACGAAACAAGGTCTACGCGTTTATGAAAGATCAGTTTCTAAAACGGAGGATGGCTCCGTTAATAAAGAACAAATCAAAGTATTAAATTGGAATAAGTCTAAAGTTAAATGCAGAGGAATCGTGCTCGCCCCCATGGATTTTAAAATTAAATCTGTCATATCTCAATTAAAGAATGAAAATTATCACATCATGTATGTGGATCGAGATGATGGAACAAATTCCACTATTGGCAGTATCGTCACCAATAATTTTAAAGTAGGTGAAATTGCAGCTGAGAAAATGGTGAAGAAGATTGGAACAGGAATAGCCGTTGCCGTATTTAAAATGGCCCCAAATGTAAAAACCACTGGTAATAGAGTAGATGGGTTTACCAAGAGGGCCAAGGAACTGGGACTAGAGGTCATTGTTTCAGAATTTATAGGGGATCGTTACAAAAATGCTCAAATGAATTCTACCACTCTCTTAAAGGAAAATCCCCAAATTAAAGGTATTTTCACTCCCAATGAAACAACGACTCTGGGAACCTATATAAGTTTGAAAGATTTGAATTTAAAACGAATCACTCTCATTGGAGTAGATATTAATGAGCGCGTTTATGAAGGTTTAAAAGACGGTTATATCTATGGCTCTATTTTGCAAGACCCCTATGGTATGGGTCACCGAGCAGTAGAGTATTTAAAGCGTGCCATGGAGGGAGAGGTCATTAGAAAGCAGGTGAACTCTGAAGCCTACTTCCTATCGCGTGAGAATATAAAGAAGCAAAAATCCCTTGAAATGTTAAAAGGTTACGGGGTGAAACCGTAAATGTTGTGTGTTTATTTCATAGTCCCTTGAAGAGTTTGGGCCTCGTTGCTAGAACGGCTTAACTTTTAAGGAGAATCTATGAAAAAATTAGTATCAATAGCTGCTATCGTACTTGTATCAATCACTTCTGTAAGTGCTGTAAATGTAGCTGATAAGAGCGGAGAAGTTCTCGATTGTAAAATCAAGTCCCTTTTAAATGCAGATGGAACTTACTCATATAGAGAAATTGGTCCTGAAACAAAATTAGCTTTTAGTGAGCAAAGAGTTGAGAGCTGTCCTATGAATCTCATTCATGCTCATACAATGCTTGATCATAAGAGAGTCATGTATTTAAGAACTTTTGATGAGTCGTCTTGTTCGTACTACGCAAATACTGGATTATCATTTACTTGTTTTAAAAAATAGAAATTGATTAATGATTTGTAATGCATGATTTCTTTCATGCATTACAATATATATAGAATTACTTTCTCTTACCAAGAATAAAATCTTGTGCTGCTTGTCCTCTTAGAGTTTCATTACCTGCTAGACGAATTGTGACATAGTCAAAACGCCATCTTAATTCATTATTTATATACTTTGAATATTGTTCCTGCATCCATTCGTACTTAGCAAACTTTTTAATAGCGTCTTGAGTTTTGAAAGTGGCAAACTTATTATAAGTCACTCTTACTGGAATTCTCTTCTGTGCAATTGTCTTCTTCATTTGAAACTTAATAGAGAAGATCATAAGTTCACTTAAGGCCTTTTCAACTTCACCTAAAGATGAATGATCGATAGATTTGTAGAGTACTTTTTCAATTTCTTTTTCAATCGTGAGTTTTGATTTACTTTCACTAAGTTTTGCACTTAGGTCTTTTATCGTTGTGTGTAGGTGAGAACTCAGCTTTGAAGCTTTTGAATTAAGCTGAGCTGCGTTCCCATTTTTTACAATTTTCGCTGCAAGCTTAGAAATTAAGCTCAACATATAACTTGTGTGGTTTGATTTATCTTTAATATATGTGTCTAAGTATGACTTTGCTTTTTCTTCTAATTTAACTTGAGTCTTATACTTAGAAATAAAGGCAGAGGCCTTTGTGTGGTAACTTGTCACTCGTTTCCAATCATTAGCAATTAGAGTTTCAAGAGCTGCACTAGCGTTTGTCGCAAGAACTGCTTCTCTATTTAAATCTTTAACTGGAGTCGTATCAAGTTGAGCGTTACTTACGTTTTCGATGACAATATTCCACTTCTTATTAGCAGCAATTTGTCCAAGCAGTTGTTTGTGAGTAAGTTTCTTTCCTTCAATTTTACTTTGCACTTCTTTCTTAGTGTCATAGTAGAAGTCTTGCGTCTTAGCTGGACCCATGTAGTAGTATCTCTCGTCTTTTCTGGAGATATAAGATTCATACTTCTTCACTTCGTGCAGAAGGAATTCTGTTTTAATTCTAGCTTTTTGTTCTTCGTAGTAGCGCCAATAAACATCACTGCTACTTTCTGATTTCTTATGAGGGTATCCACTATTAATGAGGAAATCTCCATACTGAGCACGGGCCTTAACTATTCCCATTCTCTGATCAAGGAGATCTTTTAATAGCTTGTCTTCGTTTCCTTGAACTTTATCGTAGTATTCTCTTTCAGTTGTATTAAAGGCCACACGCTTAGATCCGTGTTTAGTCTTATGATCTCTTTTCATCATTTTTGCATAGATGAGTTGTGAGGCACTTTTCTTGAAATACTTATTCGCCACTTTTGCTTTTAATTCTTCATACTTGTTGAAGTCACCTTCCGCTTGTTTGAAAAGGGCAATCTTCATCGCATCGCTTATTTGCGTCAGTTCAACAAATTCCGTTACATCAAAATTTGTAATAGCTCTATTTCCAGGAGTAGCAACAATCCATGCTATGGGATCAGATGCAAGAGCAATATTTGAACTAAGAAGTTGAGTTAAAAAAAGAAGTGTGGCGGCTTTTTTCATGGTTTTCTCTTAAAATGCGACTCCTCAAACTGAGGAGTCTAGTTGGGTAAACTTATTCGTCATCACCAAAGAGGTAATTTTCGTTTTCGCTATAACCTGTATTTCCGAATCTGTATGTGAATGTAATTCCGAAAGTCACATCGCTGTCTCTTTCTGTTACGTAGTCTCTGTATCTGACTTCTGCACCAACTGAGAGATTACTTGTAAGTTCAGTTTTTACACCAACTCCAATCTCGTGCATCGCTTCTTCTACGTAGCTATACTCAACAACAATCGCCGTTGATTCTGCGACTTGGTATTGACCACCCACAGTGATAGCAAAATCAGAGTTTGGATATTCTGGGTTATTTGAGAAGAAAACTCCCTCTACCCAACCAACTAAACTTCCGTCTTCTGTCTCACCGATTAGACCTATACTTGTTCTTGATTCGTGACCAGTTTCAAGGTGATCATTACCAAGCTCTGCGTGAGAAGCTGTTAGCAACCACTGCTCAGTAAGCATCTTACTCATTCTGATACTCATTCCATCAATTTTTCCGATTTCAAAATCACCTGGCTTTGTTTCAAAAGCTGCGATTTCTACTTGATCAAAGAATCCTAGAAGCCCTTCAGTTAAATCAACTGTAACTCCAAAAACTTGATCAATTTCTTGAAGTTCTGCCAATGGGTTATTTCTAAACATCGGCATGGCCTGAACATTTTGACCAAATGGAATAGGTTGCTTACCAACGATGATAGCAGTTGCTGTTCCACCAACTTCACGTATTTCAATATAGGCTTCTTCAACAAAAGTTCCTAAATCAAAATCTTCATTAAATTCAACTTTATTATTTTGAAAAATTTCTTCTAACCTTCCTGTAAGCACTAATCTAATTTTTTCTTTCCACTCAACAGAAAGTGATAGGTAAGAACCTTCAAGATTAATTCCACTACCATCAGTTTTGGAGTCTAAGACGTTTGTGTTAATTTCTGCGTCGTACTCAATTCTAAAATCATCTCCAAGTAACAGGGCGTCTTCCTGAGCTAAAAGAGAGGGACTTAGGGCCATAGTACTTAGTAAGAGAGGTATTAATAATTTCTTCTTCACCGTAAACTCCATTGTGTTTGTGGTTCAACAATAATTTTTGTTAGATCCCTTCGATAATAGTGAATTTTGTGACGCGATGCATTCTGATTGTAGAATTTACATAGACCCAAATCCTTTAGACAATTTCAAGTAGCTGAAATTACGTAAGCTGTATTTGGATTTTATTTATAGACATTTGTTGTTTGTGAATTCAAGCTGTTAGAAGATTTTAGTATTCAGTTATTTAAAGATAAAAGCGAATTGCTTATACTTTTTGTCGACTCAAGGAGTGTCTATGAAGTTTATTTTCATTATATGTGCTACTTTTCTAAGCTTATTTCTTTGCTCTGACGCCATGGCAGAAGTGAAATGTGTGGGAATGTATGAGCGCCATTCAAATGATGATCCTCTTTATGAAGAAGTCGAGCTTGAAGTCACTTACGAACAATTCGGACAAAGAAGAGTAGAGGGGCAAATATTTGATTACTACTACTCTGTCTTCTTTGATGAAAATTTCTCTACTTATCGCAGCGGAATTTACTTTGGTCCAGGTTACACCAGCGGAACTATCAGCACTGGTTCCTTTAAAGAGGGTGAAGCTCTCAAGCTCGCTGTGGTCAAACAACAAGAAGTTTTTACGATCCTCTGCAATTAATTTTCTAACTATTTAATATCACTTTAGCGTGTAAACGCTCCCTCAAGTAATTCCCGCAATTTGACGATAAATCCTTACATTCATCGTAGTTAGGGAGAGGGAATTGCGCTATTTTACTCTACTGGTCTTAATCAGTTTATTCACACATATGTCTTTTGCCCAAGAGGGCGTCATTTTCTTTGTAAAAGAAGATAAAACCAAACATAAAATTGAAGTACGCGCCAAAGAGACTTTGGGCCATGGAATATTTAAGAACGATAAATTTGTTCACTTCGTTCCCATCTCTTCCCGCGCTGATCTCAAAAATATGAATAAAGCTTTAAAAGGTTTTGGGCTAAATCCAAAGCAGCTTGCTGAAGTTGAAAAATACACACATAAAGTTTTCGAGTCGCAATTAAAACCGGCAACCACCAAAGATCTCATTAAGACGTCTGTCGCTTTAAGTGAAGTGGCCAATCAGATTTTAGATAGTGAATTAGAAATTGATTGTCATGAAGAGAATGGAGAAACTGTCGCTCTAGAGAAAGAAAAAGAGAAGAAAGAAAAAACTGCGCAAGTCTACTGTGAATGTGAACTTCCAAAAGGCACAAAGGGTAAGGTTGATAAGGCCTCTGCACCGGAATTAGAGGGGAGTTTCTGGGACAATATCACTTTTCTGGGAGATCTTGAATCACAGGAATTCTCCCTTGATACGAGCAACGATAATATCTTCCATGGTCTGTGGCGAAATATTGCAGATCCTGAAATGGATGGAAATGATCGCGGGAGAACTTTTGGTCTGAACTTAAATTATTCGCTCAAAGGAAGTGAAGGTGAGTTTCGTATTATGTACGAATCAACCATCTTCACTCAACTCAAAGAAACCAGTCCCGGCTCAAACCGCTTCTATGTGAGAAATGATGGAGATAGTCAAAAGTATCTACAGGATCTCTTGGAGAGAAACCGCTTAGATATTAGCCTAAGAAAGAAGCTCGATAATTCGGACCTCTTTCTCATCGGTGGCGTAGAATTAGAACAACTCACAGACGATGGTAACATGTCTGGACCCATTCAAACGGCCTGGCATAGTGCTTGGGGTAAAGATACAGTTCAATATGAAAATCAAGATTTTATGGACGACAAGTACTCGCTCTCTCTCTACGGAGGAGTAGGAAAGGACTGGTTTCATGATCTTGGTAAGTGGAAGTGTCGTACCCGTTTAGAGGGAACTATTGGTCACAATATCCTAGACTCAAGTGATACTTACGCCAAAGTGCGCGGGGAAGTGGAGTTTAATAGTAATGAAGTCTTTGGGGGAAATGAAGATAATCCCTACTTTCTAGTTTCCATGTGGGCGGAAGGTAGTGTTGAGTCCCAGGGTGGTAGTAACCGCGGAGCGGGGATAAATTTATCAATGCCAACTAATGTTGGGAGATGGCAAATTAAACCCACAGTTGGTTTTTCCATCAAAGATGAAAAAGAAGACCGCTTCTTTTCTCAGAAGCAATCAAAGAAAATTGAACCTGAAAGTCATATTGGAATAACTTTTACGCGAAGATTTTAAACTGTCCATTCTTTAATATTTCAAAAATTACTTGAAAGATCTGATCTAAAATCTGCGGCCGATTATTGTAGAATTCACCCATATAGGCCGCTTCTTTAGCGTGACCTCGGTCGTAATTCTTATCATCGTAAATCGCTACATTGAGCGCTCCATTAGCTAGGAACGAGTAGGTGAAGTCTAAATTATAACATTGCAGTCTTATCGTGAAGATGTCTTCGGGTCCCATCTGGCCTATAAAGATATTTCCCTCTAACATGAGATTTGGATCTGCTTCTACTTTATTTAACGACTCTTTTAAAATTGTTGTAGAAACTCGAATCCATTCCTCGCCCTTTAATTCTCCTTCTTTAGGAGCTTCAATATGGGGATGTTTGTGGATCATCTCTTTGGCATTTTCTATTTTAAATAGTAGTGCTTCTCTTATATGACCTAAGAGATTAGGTAGGTGTTCAAATTTCTCATCATCAATTTTTGTGGTCTTCTTAGACTTGTCTGTGAATGTGATGGTGTTCTCTTGTACTTCAAAAGCAAAAGAGTTTTTATCATTCATTTCAAAGAAACTAGTTAAGTGATTCCCTGAAACTTTCAGGGCGAACATTTTTAAATCAACGATTTCGAATTCATTTAAAAAAGAATCGAATTTATCTGTGAATTTATTGAAGAATTTAAATTTCATGAGTTTAACTTTTCTAAAAGGTTTAAGAAATTCTCACTTGTTTCAGTGATACATCTCCTTTCATAATCAAAGTGCATCATCCCCGTTTTGACTCTAGCTATTTCTGTGTCATCACTGGGGCGGTAAATACTGTAATAGAGCGAGAAGGCCCTAGAGTGAAAACCACCTAGGGAGAGTTTAACTTCAACTACATCACCAAGATTTCCCTCGGCCGTGTACATAATCATGGTGTCTGTTTGAATGAGACCTTTGCCATCTATATCAAGTTCGTTGTAACCAAGCTCACGCAACCAGCGCACTCGAGCCTCATGGCAGAGAGTGAGAACTTTATCGTTGGCGAGATGATTTCCGTAATTCATATGGCTCACGTGGAGGTCAGTTTTCCAGGTGAAAAATTCCTTGTGAGGTATTTTAAATTTTACTCTATCCATTTTCATTATCACTTGTTGAAATTCTCATGGATTCTAGGTTATATTAATACAATGGGCCAAACAAAAGTTAAAACAATTGGTATTTTTGATTCCGGAATTGGAGGATTTTCTATTTTAAAGGAAATTCATCAAATTGCGCCGCAGCTCAATGTCTTTTATGTGGCCGATGAGCAGTACGCTCCCTACGGCGAAAAAAAGAAATCTGAAATCATTGAACGCTCAAAACTTATTGTAGATGAACTCTTGAAACAGTCGGTAGACCTCATTGTGGTGGCCTGTAATACCGCCACCGCCATGGCCATTGATGAACTTAGAAAGTGCTATTCTATTCCCTTTGTAGGAGTTGAACCTTTTGTGAATGCTCTGTCCAAATTAGAGTGGCAAAGTGATGATAAGGCCTGTGTGATCACCACGGAACTCATGAGTACTAGTGCGCGTTTTCAAGGACTCAAAGACCGCTACGACTCAGACAAAAAACTCGACTACTTCGTCACCAAAAATCTTGCGGCCCTCATTGAGAAATTCTACGCTGATCAAGACGAGCAGAGTTTAGAGCGCAGTCTAGTAAGTGAATTTTCCTTTTTAGACACCAAGTCCTATACGCATATAATTCTTGGCTGCACTCACTATCCCTTAATAGGTCAGCAAATATCAAAGGTCACCGGACTAGAAACTTTATCACCTTGTTCTTTCGTGGCGGATAGGGTCTTTGATCTCTTAAAAGACGATCTTGTGAAAAACTCTTCCCCTAAATCCAGCTTTCAATTTTCTAAAACCAATGGCCCATTTCCCCTGTGCTTTGTGTCCAAAGGTTTTGCGCAGTTACCCTAGTAATAATGTTTATCACTAGTTAGAATCCCCCTCACATATCACTTAATTGGGGGAACCATGTCAAAAATTACAAATATTGTTGCACGTCAAATCTTAGATTCAAGAGGAAATCCTACAGTGGAAGTAGATGTTTTCACAGAAAAAGGAAATAGAGGACGCGCTGCAGTTCCTAGTGGAGCTTCAACAGGTTCTAGAGAGGCCCTTGAGCTGAGAGATGGTGACAAATCATACTACGTAGGAAAATCAGTAAGAAAGGCCGTGGCCAATATAAATGACCAAATCAAGCCACTAGTTATAGGAATGGATGCTTCTGAGCAAAAGGCCATTGACCTAGCTATGATCGAATTAGATGGAACTGAGTATAAGTCTAAATTAGGTGCCAACGCTATATTAGCCGTATCTATGGCCGCTTGTCGTGCCGCTGCACTTGATGCTGGCAAAGAATTATACCTCTACCTTAGAGAAGATCTTAAAATACCAAATCCAGTGAATAAGATGAGACTGCCTGCACCACTGATGAATATCATCAATGGGGGAGAGCACGCTTCAAATAACCTAGATATCCAAGAATTCATGATCGTTCCTCATATGAAGAAATCATTCTCTGAAAACTTCAGAGCTGGTGTTGAGATCTTTCACGCTCTTAAATCTGTACTAAATGACCAAAATCACTCAACAAATGTTGGAGACGAAGGTGGATTTGCTCCAAATCTTGAGAGCCACGATAAGGCAATTGAATGTATTCTTACTGCCATTGAAAAAGCTGGTTACAAGGCCGGAGAAGAGATTTCAATCTCTTTAGATTCTGCAGCTTCTGAGTTCTACAAAGATGGAATTTATACGATGCAAGGAAAGAGCTTTACGAGTGAAGAAATGGTGAAATATTACTCAGATTTCTGCGATAAATATCCGATCTACTCTATAGAAGATGGTTTAGACGAAGCCGACTATAATGGTTGGGCAATGCTTAATGCTGCACTTGGAGACAAGGTTGTTCTTATTGGTGACGATTTATACGTAACTAATAAAGTGATCCTACAAGAAGGTATTGATAAGAAATGGGCAAACTCAATTCTTGTTAAAGTTAACCAAATTGGATCTTTAACAGAAACTTTTGAGACCATTGATCTAGCTTATAAGAATGATTACAAAGTGGTTATCTCTCATCGTTCAGGTGAAACTGGTGACGCTTTTATCGCTGACCTGGCCGTGGCCTGTGGAAGTGGACATATTAAAACCGGTTCAGCTTCTAGATCTGATCGTATGGAAAAATACAATCAGCTTCTAAGAATTGAAGAGGCCCTTGGAAGTTCTGCAATTTATGATTGCGTAAAATAACTTTCACTAGCATAAGCGGGGGCCTAATTATTGAGGCCTCCTATTATGGTTTATTTTAGAAAAGATTTAGAGCGTACCTTTCAACTGCTAGATCTCTATTTAACTCAATCATTCTTTCTAAGCTTCGTGCTGTGGATAGGCCTGCATAGTGAAGGCATCACTAATTCTTTAGAATTCTTTTCTACAACACTTCTAACTATTAGTTATCTCTTTTATACCAGCGCCCGTGGACAACTAGAAAAAGTCACTTGGAGTTGGCAAGTTCCAACCCTTTTTGTCTTTCAAATCTTTTCGTTCGTAGGACTTAGTTTCTCGCTTAAAACTACCGCACCACTATTTGTAGGAGTGATTCCCTGTTTAGCAGGAATGTACTACTTTCAATATCAAGATGGGAAAACTCCTGAGCGCGGAGAAAGTAAGAGTTGGGCGCTCATGGCGATAGCCCTTTCGTGCTTCTTTATTTTTCAAGGAGTGGAACAAACTAATTCCATCACTTATTTTGATGGTATTTTTCTTGGAATCTTTAGTGCCTGGACACTTGGTACGGTTTACTTTGGCAATGAACTCTTTTTAAAGGAGAGAAAAAGCCTCTTCCAGAGAATACGTTCTGGTCGCCAAAAGGTTCAAGAAACTCATGTGAATAAGGATCGCTACTTCTTTCACGACATTATCAATCAAACTCATGGACTGGGATTATTTCTAAATTCTAAGGTCTCTGATAATCAGGGGCTCTCAAGTCTTGATTGCTCAAGAGTTTTGGCGGAAGTAAAACTTTTACAAACTCTAATAAAAGACCACTTTGGTTACAATCATAAGAATATTCAAGAAGGTCATGAGTATGTGAATTTTGAATTCGCTAAAATGGGACTCTACACCCTAATTCAAAACTTTCTCCCCGGTGACGACATTCAATGTCATCTAATTTTTAAAGGAGATATCTCGGAGAGTGTTTCCTTTAATGATCGTATGCGCGCCACAGTTCACTATCCAACTTTCTACAGAGTCCTAAATAATCTCATAAAGAATATTTCGGAAGAGAATTCTAAACTCATAGAATTTACTTTTTCCTACGATGAAGACGGCTTAAGTATTACTGTGAAGAATAAAATTCTCTCGTTAAAAGAAAGTGATTCTCAATTAGCGCGAGAGCTTAGTGAAATTATCCTAAATAATAAGGTTATCCCCTTTAAAGATCGTGAATCAGGACTAGGGCTTGAGAGTATTTCCAGTCTAGTGCAAGAGGTTTCAGGAACATTTCGCTTCTCAATTGAAGGAGAGTTCTGGGTGAGTGAAATTTTTCTACCGAGACCTGCTGAAGAAACCGACTCTATTGCCGCATAATTCCTTCTTTTAAATTTTCTCACAAAACGGTATCCTATTGTTATTAGGATAACGAGAGAGTTTAAATGAAATGGATTTCATGGGCAGTTTTATTATACGTAACGGGTAGTTCTACCTTTGCGGCCAATACACTTCTTAATAAGAGCGAAGCGGAAGTCATCAATAAGAAAAGCTATCAAGCTGAATTAGAAGTGAGATCCTGGAACTCAACCTCAACAATTGATTCCGAAGGTGTTGAAGAAGAATTCTCTGAAAATGAAGGATACTCAATGCTAGAGGGAGATTTTCTCCTACGTTATGGATATGGTTTACAATTTGAAGCTAGATTCGGAGGCCTTTTTAGACAAGTAGAATCGACCAAAGAAGAGGCCACAAAATCTGGAGCGGAGAGTTTTGTCTTTGGAATGAAGTACGCCTTTGCTCCCAAAGGAAAGTGGCGCTACGCCGTTGATATACAATATCGATCTAGTCTCTATGAAAATACAGATTATCTCAATGAAAGTAGTGTGCCCGCAGGAGAAATTGTTCTGGGAGACTCTGGTCCTTCATATCATGTGAAAGGAATTCTCTCCTTTAAGGCCATTGGTGGAAATATTTTAAATACCTCCGTGGCCTACGTTGGACGCCCCAATACAATGAGTAATGAAATTCTCTACGATGTGAATGCTCACCTCGTTTGGAAAACATTTTCCCTATATGCAGGCCTTGAGGGAACGAAGTCTCTTGGTGGTGATGTGTACGGAACGGATATTAGCAATAAGCCTCCTCAGGGACGTGGTGAGACTGAATTGTGGAACTCTATCGACCGTACGTATAGCAAACCCTATATCGGACTCCACAAGACTTTTGGTAGAACTCGCATTGGACTAGAAGGTGCGCAGGTTATTAGTGGTTTTTCTACAGATAAAGGTTCTGAGATTACTCTAAGCCTTGTTTGGAACTCAAAAGGTGTAACCAATGAAGAGCGAAAGGTCTCAAAATTCAAAGAATACGACATTGAAGCATCTGTCATTAAGGTTTCTCCCCGTGGAAAGTTCCTAAAAATTGATAAAGGACTCTCGCAAGACGTGGAGAAAGGAATGCGCTTCGATATTTATAAGACAGATTATTTTGGCGGTAATGAATTAGTGGCACAGGGACATGTATTTGAACTTGGTGCAGACTGGGCAATCGTTAAGTTATCAAAAAAATTCAAGAAAATGGTCATAAAGACCGGATTTACAGCTAGGGGTATAGATAATTAATAAAGGGGAAATAATTTTCTTTTTTGTAATTTCAATACTCTAGGTTAGAATATTTATAGACTAACTAAATTTTCTTAAAGGGAAGGCCATGAAGACTTGGAAGAAAGTGATTTTAACATTCACGACTTTAGCGCTCGTATCGAATCTAGCGCTTGGGAAGAGGTTTACGAATCAATACTCACAATTTGAATTACCTCCTGGGTGGTCTTGTGCTCTTGAAGGAACTGAGTGGGTTTGCCAGTCAGAAAATAAAGATCGTAAGCGTGAAGCTATTATTATCTTGGCCGCAAAAATTCGTGGGAACCAAGACTCTCTTGAGCAGTATCAAGGTTATTTAAAAAAGACTAAGACCTTTACGCTTCCAGGTGGAAAGACTCAAGTCTCAGAAGCTGTTTACACAAAGAAGAAATCTATAAACTCACAGCAGTGGATTGACTCTCTTCATATGGCCTCGGAAGTTCCAGGTTTCTACACGAGATATATGGCAACAGTTAAGGCCGATCTCGGTGTTGCTGTTACTTTCTCAGTAGGGAAGGATCACTATAATTCTTATAAGCCAGTGTTTGATAAAATTATTGAAACTCTAAGAGTGTTTAGACAGAAGAAAGATTCTGGAAAGTGGTCTGCTAATAAGAGAAATGATTCTGTCGTTGGTGACGGAAGCTTAATTGATGACGGTGGAATGGGCGGAGATATTTCAGGTTCTTCACAAAGACGTCGCAAGAAAGGTTCTGGCGGTGCTGAAGATTATCTCATCTACGGATTAATTGCAGCGGCGATTGGTTTTGGTGCTATGAAAATGAAAGGTGGCAAGAAGAAGAAAAAGAAGAAGTCTAAAAAATAGAAATTCAAATTAATATAAGGGCCTTCTTTTGAAGGCCTTTTTTTTTAGATGATATTTAACTTCTTCTTTAAATCTTGAACATATTTAACTTTTTCCTCTTTATATTGATCTTGTAATTCTTTTAAATCGCTCTGCTGCGAAAGACCCACGGTTTTCCATTCAGTCTCTAATTCTGTCCCTTTAATTCTAGTGGGATCAAAACTAGGCCTATCAGATAAGTAAGGCGAATCTGTATCTTTATTTTTATCTGTAGCGAGCTCTTTAGTAACGATACTTAATTCACGCAGACCCTGTGAAACTTCGGAGAGTTGATCCACAACATCGTTGGCGCGACCAGTACTTGTATCAATTGTTTTAATTCCGTGTGATTGATAAATTCTCATGAAGAACTCTTCGGAAGAAATTAGATAATACTTGAGCGGAGTAGTTTGCTGGCAAAGCCTTCAACTTCTCAGATTCCTAGACATAACTTGTGAACTTAGAGACTTAGCACCCAAAAAATATTTATAAATTATTGCAAGAATTCTCGTATGGCCTGGCAAAATGCCGTTGGGTTTTCAAAGTGTGTGTTGTGGGAAACATTTTTTATAGAGACAAATTCATACTTAAACTTCATCTCAAGCTCTTTAGCTTGGGCCAGATACTTATGGTCTAAGGCCCCAATGATGGTCATTTTGGGAATGTGGCCTATCTTCTTCATATGAGCTCGGTAATTCTCTTGGCGACCCACACTGAAGGTATTTAGGGCCTGCTGCCACTGGAAAGGATCATGATTGAGCTTACTTTCGATTACTTTATTAAAATTCTTATGATTAGAGAGTTCTCCAAATATAGAATTCTTATACCAATATTCTAAAAATGAAGCCAGAGCACTAGTTGAATGAATATTTTTAAACATGGTTTGATCTGATTTATAACGTCTTTCTTTTTCCATCTCATCTTCGATGCCAGCACTGGCGCTCTCTAGAATGAGTGATGTAATTTGTGGTAACTCTAATAAAGTAATTCCTAGGGCGAGTCTTCCCCCTTGGGAATATCCAACAAGTGAAAAATCATGCTCCAAACAATCGGAAAACTTCTTAAAATCACTTTGAAAATCTGCTAGTGAAAAAGGTTCCTTAATATTGTTCTCTCCATGTCCGGGACAATCAATCCCTATGACAAAGAAGTCTCTCGCTAGTTCACTAAAGACTTCGCTCCAATCTTCTTTTCGTCCCATAAAGCCGTGGATAAATACTATCCATGAATTCCTTGGGTCCCCAGCATAAGTGAGCGGAAAGAACTCTTTTGATTTTTCCAACTGAATATAGTGTTGTGCCAAATCTTCCAATAAGGCCTTCTTCACTTTTATTCCCGAAAGTGAAAACTCTGGATAGGGAAAAATATGTTTTGGTATCTTATGGGGATGGAGATTTTTTCTGCAAATTTCTCTAACTTCTAATTCATCTTTATCTGTTTGATGAAAGAGTACCGCTTTCTTTTGCAGCACTTCATCTTTAACTCCAACAATACTTGGACGAATTATTCCCAATATATTAAGTGTATCTTCAATTTCCTGGGGATTAATATTTTCGCCACCACTAATAAAGGTGCTATCGGCCCTACCATGAATTTCATAGTTTCCATTGTTTTGAACTGAAGCCAAGTCATTGGTAGCAATTGTGTGATTGAGAAAAAGAGGAGTTACGCAATCCCCTGTTATTGAAATTTTCTTATCAGCACTTATTGAAACCTTAATTCCTGCAAAGGGCTTTCCCACCGTCTTTAAAACTTCTAATTCTGTTGTGAGTTCCGTGGCCATACACATGGCACTTGTTTCAGTCATGCCATAAGTAGTAGAGGTCAGAAGCTTATTCTTCTCTAGGGCCTTTAGAGTTTTAATTGAAGCCTTGGCTCCGCCCAGAATAAAACTAGTATTCTTAAAGAATTTTAACTCTTTAGTGTCTTCTAAAATTCGGTCCATTTGCAAGGGAACCACTGAGAGAAAATCAGGGGACTTGGTGAAATGATCACTCTTTAGTTTTCCTGGTGTAAGCACTTGTGTGTGGGACTTTTCTAATAAGGACCTAAGGGCAATCAGTAACCCTCCCACGTGATAGAGCGGTAGAGTTATGGGAAGAAATTGATCTTCCTTAACTTTATAGTGTTGATTAAAGTTATTGGCACTAAAGAAGAGATTCTTAAAACTTAGAGGAATCGCCTTGGGCCTACTTGTGCTACCTGACGTGAAAATATAACAGGCAACTTGATTAAGAGAGATACTATCCTCTACAACTTCTTCTTTCTTATAAATTTCTGAAAGCAGCTTTGCCCCTAAGAGTTGATCTTTTTCCTTACGCTCGTGTACTGGTGTAAGACTAGAGTGCAGAACAACTGTCTTCTTACACATCCACAGGGCAAAGAGTAACTCTAGGTCTTCGTAAGTATTATTTATATTGATTGAAATTATTTTAGAATGATCAAGGTTTAAGGCCTTGGCCCTTCTTAGGCAATTGCTATAGAAGGAATGATAACTCATTAATTCTTCTAGTAAGAAAGTATTCTCACTATTAAAGAGTTGTGACCATGAATGTGTATCGTTTTTTAAATCTATCATTTATATGAGTTTCAATTGTTTAGGACCAAAATCTTGATGATCAAGTCTGACTCCAACGCCAATGAGTCTAACTGCTCTATTGCCTCTTTCATATGCAATTTTTGTTAAATCTTCCAAATGCTTTGAAAATTCATCACTCAATTCATTGTCCAACCAAAGTTCTTTGTAGAATTCATCTTCTCGCTTCTTTTCCACTGTGACGGTTTGAAAATCATGAAACTTCATTTTAATAAAGGCCTTGGAAATTTTCTTCTCCGTACCATGTTTATTTTGATAATTCTTAAGCCTTCTTAATAACTCTTTTGATAGGTCTGGTATCTGATCTAGGCATCCATTTACAAAGGGGATGTCTTCTAAGAATGTGTGTTCTACGGAGAGAGATTTCCTATCGTAATCTGGAACAACTTCTCTATGATCAATTCCACGACACTTGTCATAGAGGCCTCTTCCCATCTTTCCAAAGCACATTTCAAGTTTCTCATAAGACCAAGCTTGAGCATCGAGACATGTCTTAATTCCAAGTTGATTAAGTTTTTCCGCACTCACTTTTCCAATACCTGGAATTTTCTTAATATCTAAGTCTTTAACAAATTCATCAATATCTGCCGGCGTAATAACAAAGAGACCACTAGGTTTTCTCCAGTCACTGGCAATCTTTGCGAGAAATTTATTAGGGGCCACTCCAGCTGAAGCGGTGAGACCAGTCTTATTAAAAATATTTTGTTGAATTTCCTTTGCCATAAGAGTGGCACTTCGCTGACATAGCTCAGTGTCGGTTACATCTAAGAAGGCCTCATCTAAACTCAAAGGTTCAACGAGATCAGTATATTTTGCAAATACCTCATGAATAGCCTCTGAAGCTTCTTTGTACTTTTTAAAATTAGGGGGAAGAATCAAAAGTTTGGGACATTTCATCATGGCCAGTCCCGAAGGCATGGCCGCTCTTACGCCAAACTTTCTGGCTTCATAATTACTTGTGCAAAGAACACTGCGAGAATTAGGAGGGCCCCCTATAGCTATAGGGATTCCTCTAAGACTTGGATCATCTCTCATCTCTACGGCTGCATAGAAACAATCCATATCAATGTGAATAATCTTTCGCTGGCTCATTTACTCGTAAGATCTGAGAAGTCCCACTAGTATCCCTGCTATAGAAAATTGTGAGACTTCAGGGTCAACAATTATGGGAGACATCGAACTATTGGCAGGGATGAGTTCAATGTGTGATTTTCTTGGTTGGTATCTTTTAACTGTGGCCTCTCCATCAACAAGAGCTATGATTGTTTGGCCTCTATTAGCAGTAGTTTGGTGTTTGCAAATAACAATATCACCTTCTAGAATTCCATCTTCAATCATGGAATCACCCTTAACATTGAGAGCATAGTATTTACTATTCTCTTTAATCATATGCAGGGGCACGCTAATAGTGTTGTCTGGATTCTCAATGGCCTCAATGGGAATTCCCGCGGCCACGTCACCAAAGAGTGGAATATCAATACTATTCTCTGGGGCACTGGCCCTAAATTCTTCTTTTGGTTTTAAACCACGTCTGGCATTCCAGTCAGAATCTATGTGTCCAGCGTCCTTTAAATACTTTAAGTAACGTTGCACAGATCCAAATGACTTTAAACCAAAGGCCTCTTTTATCTCTTTCTGAGTGGGGGCCACTTCGTGCTTTTCCCAGTACTGAGTGATAAAATCTAATACTTCTTTTTGTTTCTTTGTAATACTCATATATCTATTATTTACGTAAGTTTTGCGTAAGTCAAGATCTTAGGCAAATCTTTTCCCATGACTAAACTTATCTTTCTTTATGGGACAATAAAGCATGGATATAAAAAACTTTATTTTTGATAATCAAGCTCTCAACAAAATAGTCATCAGTTTATTCATTATTGTTTTTATTTTCTTTCTCAGACTCATTGTTGCTCGCGCCCTAGATAATGCCGTTAAGATGGCCATTGATAAGAGGCGGCGCTATTTCGTTAATCTAAATTCGGGAATAACTCTAGTTATTATATTCTCCATCTTTCTTATATGGAATGATGAACTTCGTTCCTTGGCCTTGTCTCTAGCAGCTATCTTAGTAGCGGTAATTATTGCTTCCAAAGAATTACTACTAAATTTCATGGGAGGAATTTTTAAACTCACACAAAATTCTTTTCACTTGGGAGATAGAATTGAAATAGATGGTATTAGGGGAGACGTTATTGACCGCTCTCTCATGTCTACTACTCTCTTAGAAATTGGTCCTGGTCATGAGACTCACCAATTGACTGGAAGATCTATTCATCTTCCCAATAGTATTTTCCTCACTAAACCTGTGACCAATGAATCTCACTTAAAGAACTTTGTTCTGCACACTTTTAAAATTCCTCTCAAGGCAAGTAGTGATTGGCAGAAGAAAGAAGTGTTACTCATAGGAATTTGTGAAGAGCACTGTGGCGATTACTTTGAAGAAGCACAGAAACACTTTGATAAAATTCAGAAACGTTCTCACTTAGAAGTTCCTATTCTAAAGCCCCGCATTCACATTAATATTGTCAGTCCTGATCAAATTGAACTCATTGTAAGAATTACTGCTCCCGCTGCTAAGAAGGGTAAGATCGAGCAGTTGATCCTCAAGGATTATCTCAATAGAAATCAGTCATAGACCTCTTTTCAAATGGTTACATCTGCAATGATAAGTATTACTAATATTTGCTATTAGCTGTAAGTATTTGTTAGCTTGACTTCGAGATAGTGGCCTTGTAGAAAGACCTATAAAATATTACTCAATTCAGGGGAGTTCTAATGAAGAAATTACTTAGCGCCACACTAATTACACTAATTACTTTTTCATCACAGGCAGGAATGAGGTCACTACCATTTACACAAACGGAAATTGTGAGAGTAGATGATTCAAAATTTTACGACGAAGATTATTTCACAATTTCTGAAATTACGGTGGAGGAAGTTGAGATTGGAGACGAGCTTGTATGGGCCTCTCAATACAAAGGTTTTGAAAAGGACCTTGGCGAAGTTATCATGATGGTTGATAAACTTATCGCTCTAGGAAAGAAAATATGGGCCATCGTTGAAGCGGGTAAGCCGGTTGTTAATGTAAATATGGCCACACCTATTAGTGTTCTCCCTAAGGAAGCCAGTGCTTTCTACGATATGGATTCTTGGAGTTCTCCACTAGTAAGAACTTACAGAGTTGTTTATAAGAACGGTTTTGGTTCAAGTGTTATTTCTTTTGATTACACAGTAAACTTTCAACATAGTGGTAAACACGACGGTAAGGGTGCTTATATTACTGGGCTTAATGTTCAAGCTAGTAATACAAGTGTGAGTTGGGGATTTAATTTCGATGCAAGTTCGCAATTAATTTCAATTGCAAATGTAGGTTCGAGTGCTGATCCAGTTGCTGGAGCAACTCTTAGAATTAACTACTCTGCAAAGAGTATCCTAAGATCTATTTCTACTTCTGAATCTTTCCATGTTGATGGAAACGGTAAACTTACTGAACTTAGATAATTTCGTTTAATAGATATGAAGGCCAACTAAGGCCTTCATATATTTTTCTCTTCTTAAGCTTTTTTTTTATTTCCTACCTTTTCCTTTTTGCCATTCTCACGTAACATTATTTTGATCACTAAATCTTCTAAGGAGAATTCATGTCAAGAACTGTTGTTATCACTGGGGCCACTGGCGGAATAGGGCTTGAACTTTGTAAGCGATATCTCGATCACGGTGATCACGTCATTGCTATTGTTCGAAAGGCCACTGATGAATTAACTGAACTTGGAACCACTGTTATCGAAGGAATAGATCTCATTGACGCTAGTAGTGTCGATCAAGTTAAAGAAAAGTTGAATTCTAAAACCATAGATATTCTTATTAACAATGCGGGACTATTTGAAAATGAAAGTCTGCCTTTAAGTGAAGATGATTTTGAAAGTATCCGAAAGCAATTTGAAATAAATACATTGGCTCCATTGCGTCTTACTAATGCTCTCATAGAAAATTTCACCACTGATTCCAAGGTCGCTATGATGAGCTCTCGTATGGGTTCTATTGCTGATAATTCTTCTAGTAATTACTACGGTTACAGAATGAGTAAGTGTGCACTCAATATGGCCTCTAAGAATTTATCAATAGAGCTTAAGGGGAAGGGAGTTTCTCTAGCTATTCTCCACCCAGGCTTTGTCATAACCAAAATGACTAACTTCCAAGGGGACATAACTCCCGAAGTAGCCAGTTGGGGTTTATTTAAAGTGATTCAGAATCTAACGTTAGAGAACACCGGTGGTTTTTGGCATTCTAATGGAGAAACCCTTCCGTTTTAATAGGGCCCGTTAAAAAAGATCTATATAAAGACCCCATAAATAGCATTTCTTTACTATTTATATCTTATAAAAAAATTAAATATTTATTAAAAAAGTAGTTGACCTTTTTATTACACATGCGTAGTCTCCGCTTTGTTCCCAAAACGAAACAACTGACAAGCAAAGCGAACGTCGCTTTACTAGGCTCTTTTGTCTGTTTTTGGAAGCTCTTTAAAATTCGAATAATAGTTAATAGATATGAAGCTTCGGCTGATTATCAA
>MAAO01000014.1 GCA_002163155.1 Halobacteriovorax marinus
TGGCTCAAAACCTAAGTCACTACTTTCATCACATGATGTAAAGCCTGCGATTATACATAGTATACTAAATAATTTTATTGTTTTTCTCATAATTTGTTTATTGTTTAGTGAATCTATAAGTCATTTGTACTGGTGATCCACAATCACTTTGTTGATCATCGGTAAACGTTAAGAACATAACCGTATCATCAGCTACGTCATAAGTTTCATTAACAGTAGCTGGTCCCCACCAATCAGAAACGTTACCACAAGAACATGTTGTATTCCCATTAGGAACAGCTAACTCATTACAAACTAGGTTAAATTCAAAAGCAAAGAATGTACCTGAACAATACGTTATATACGCCTCTGTTTGAAATTCTCTTGCAGTTTCTCCTGTTTCAACAACTTCAACAACGGAACCATGGCTTAACGAATAACCATCAATTTGAGCAGACACTTGCTCCAATAAATAGTTTCCAGTAAAGTAACCTGCTGGTACAGGACAAACTTGAAATATATTCACAGTATGTGCTGTAGAATTAATTGTACTATCAGTTGACACTGAATCAATATTTAATACAATTGTTTCAGAACTTGTTTCAACACTATTATCAACACCACTAATTGTTATTGTTCCTGTATACATTCCTGCAGGAATAACCAATGATGTAGAAGACAACGCGTAATTCTCTGGGTTTGCTGTACTCGAAGGATCCACAGATACACTAACTGTTCTATCCGAAGAAGACACAGTAGAAGATTCGATAGTAATATCTACACTTCCAATATCGTCAATAACAACAGATAAATCTGATGACGTTCCTTGAAAAGAAATAAGCGTCTGTCCATTAACATTGTCATAAACAGTGTTAATCGTATCATCCTGATCACACCCTAAAAAGCCAAAGACTAAAAAAGATGCAATTATTATTTTAATTTTCTTCATAATTTATTTTTTTTTAATATTCTGGGTTTTGTTGTGCCGCCGCATTAGCTGTTACTTCAGCCAATGGAATTGGAAGTGTAAATCTATGGTCTCCAGACCCTAAAGAACAACCTGCTAAAACAGCACATTCTTTCGTATCTCTATCAATAGTTCTATTTCCTCTAGCCCCTAAACGCTTTAAATCAACCCAACGGTGTCCTTCAAATAAAAGCTCTAAACGTCTTTCATCTAAGATACCTCCAAACGCTTCCGTTTGATTGGCATAAGATGGTGAAGGTTGTGGCGTTCCAAATCTAGCGTCTCTAATTTGCTTAACAAATGCTGCTGCTTCAGATAATTGATTTGCATCAGCTGCTGCTTCCGCTCTAATTAATAACATTTCAGAAGCTCTAAAGATTTTCAAATCATTATGCAACGGTTGTGCAGATGTACCAGGGTACTTAAATACTATTAATACATCATCATTTAAATAATTAGGATTTGTTACATATGTTGGATCAATTGAAGATTCAGCCAAGTTAACACTTCTTGATAAACGTACATCTGAAGTACCATCCATGATGTTAAATGTAGCTCTACTTAATTCCATAAAAGGACCACCACCGGCAGTAGCATCAATAAATGCGAATAGACTACCAGCCCAGCCGCCTCCGCCAGTACCTTGTCCATCCCAAGAATCATTATTTTCTCTGTTTAAACTAAAAATAGTTTCAGTAAAATCAGCATCATCATACATTGCGAAGTATTGTACTTGATCTGCAAGTACATAATTAGATAATACGTCTGCTGCAAAACCATCTGCTTGTGCATACTGTCCTCTATAAGCAGCCATTCTAGCTCTCATTGCAGTAATAAAATCCTGACCCATAAAATACACACCAGAAGTTGAAGCATCACTACCATTAATTAAACTTGCAGCAATCGCTAAATCCGCATTAATTTGAGTATAAAACTCTCCATTAGTACTTCTAGCAACACTAGCAAAAATATCTGTAGTAGGTGCTGTCAATAACAATCCAGCTAAAGCTGAATCATCTTCATAGTTCGTAGAGAAATGAGTCAATATTTGAAAATGACTATACGCTCTAATAGCATATGCTTGTCCTACGATATGATCGTATAAATCTGGATCTTCAGTTCTGTCAATTCCTTCAGCAGCAGCAATTAATCTGTTTGCCATTCCAATTGCACCATAATTATTAGCCCAAACGCTGAATGCATATCCATTACCAGTATTAATATTGAAATTCAGAGTATTTCCATTCTGACCTCCATTATCACGTCCAGTAGTAGACTCATCAGTAATTGCAGCTGAGTATCCAATCTCGCTAGTATTATCTAAGAAATCGTAAGCTCCTAACAAACCTGATTGCAAGTTTGCCACATTTTGGAAGGCATCATCTGCTCCCAATCGTCCTGGTTGTTCTATATCAATAGCATCATTACATCCTACTACCGACAAGATCAAACAAGCGAAAATTAATTTATATATTTTTTTCATGTTTATATGTTTTTCTTAATCATTAATTAAAATCCAAACTCAATTCCGACAGAAAAAGTTTTAGGTGTAGGATATCCATTTTGAGCAGCTCCTAAAGCTTCAGCGTCAAATCCTCTCCAGTTACTCCATGTAACTAAGTTTTCACCACTTACAAATGCTCTTAAAGAAGAGAATCCTATTTTGTCTAATAATGCCTTAGGCACATTGTATCCAAATTGGATAAAACGCAAACGTAAATAGTCAGATTCTCTTAAATCTCTATCAGATAATCCTTGGTCTGTAAGATTTGTTGCTGTTAACGATGGTATATCGGTAACATCTCCAGGTTGTTCCCAAGCTCTTAAGATATCTCTAGAATGTCTAAATTGTCCAATTGCAGTAGGATCTAAGAATCCATTTAAATCAAAATCAAAACGATCAACACCAAGTGTATAGTTAAACTGTGCTGTAAAGAAGAAATTCTTATAATCTGCATCTAAACCAAAACTACCTTGGTAATCTGGGAATATATTTTTCCCTGTAGCACGTTGATCTTCTGTATTAATATCTTCAGTAATGTTACCTTCAAGATCTAAAAACAACAAGTTACCATTTGCAGGATTCACACCTACATAAGGTGCTACATAGATTTCTCCAATAACGCCACCAACTCTGTTACCAAATGGCACATCACCAGCTTCACCTAAATCTAAAATCT
>MAAO01000003.1:0-2460 GCA_002163155.1 Halobacteriovorax marinus
TGTATAATTAATTACTTCTGAATTACCTCAATGGAAATTCCTCGGAATTAATTAACTTAGTCTTTCATCTGGAAATTGTAACCAATTTCCCGTAACTAATCATACACAACACGTTAGCTGCAAGCCCGGTGAAACTGTTTTGGGTAAATTTTATTATATTTTATGTTGTATATACAACATTTTGTATTACATTTGTCAAATGAACCATGAATTTCAAAATTGTATAGGAGCAAATATTCGGAGCTTATCAAGAGTTGTAGATAATTATTATAGAAGCTGCTTAAGAGCATTTGATATAACAGAAAATCAAATGACAATCTTATTTACACTCAGCAAAATGGGAAAAATAGAACAAGGAAAAGTCGGAGATTCTCTTGCGTTGGAACGCTCTACTGTAAGTAGAAATATTAAGTTACTCGAAAAAAAAGAATTTATAACAAGAACTTCGAGCTATAGACCAGAAATTGAACTTTCAACAAAAGGACAAAAATTAGTTGTAGCGCTTATTCCAGAATGGAAGAAAGTAATGGATGATTTAACAAATAAAATAGGCACAGAAAGTGTTTCAATGATTCAAGAATTAGAAAGAAAACTAAGGTAAAAAAATTTAATCACAATGTTGTATATACAACTTAAATGATTTTAATAATTAATAAATAAACAAAAATGAAAACAGAAATTTTAATTACTGGTGCAACTGGTACAACAGGTCAATATGCGATACAGCATTTATTGAAAAAAGGAAAGAAAGTAAGAGCAATGGTTAGAGTAATGGATGAAAGAAGTAAACATCTTGAAGCTCAGGGTGTAGAAATAGTTCAAGGAGACTTCTTTGATATCAAGGCGCTTAGAACTGCTTTAGATGGTATTAAGCGTGCCTACTTTTTATATCCTTTTCAAGATTATTTACCGAAAGCTGCTGGCCTTTTTGCGAAGGCTGCTAAAGAACAAGGAGTAGAAATGATTATTGAAATGTCACAAATGGGAGCTGAAGAGGATTCAACAAGTCCTGCAACTCAAAATCATGTAGTCACAGAACATATTTTTAATTGGGCTAACGTAGGTGCTGTTCATATTAAACCAGGGCTATTTGCTTGGAATTATTTAGGATTTGCAGCACCAACAGTCGCTGATCATAATAAATTCTATTATCCACATCCTGAAGCAAAATACACAATTGTACACCCAAAAGATATAGGTGAAGTAGTCGCAGAAATATTAGCCAATAATGACATAGACAAACATATTGGACAAAGCTATGAGATATCAGGAAATCAAGTGTACAGTGCTGAAGAAATAACAAAAAGCATTAGTGAATTAATAGATCAAGAAGTTGAATACGTTCCCATTTCTGTAGACCAATGGATTGATGCCGTAAAAGACCATCCTACTGTAAATGAATTTTTAGCAAAGCATTTAAAAGAATTTAGTGCCGAGGTAGCTGATGGTAGATTTAATAAAACCACGAATGTTGTGAAAGATATCACTGGACATGAACCTAGATCATTTCAAGAATATATCGAAGAGCATAAAGAGGCTTTCTTTTCGAATAAAAGTTAAATATTGTAAACACAGATATTAATTAATATAAATTAATTTTTAAAGGTTCAGTTGTCACAAACGATATGGAATGGTATATTTATTTTTGACAACTGAACTTTTTTAATTTTCTAAAATGAAGGCTATAAATATTCCTTGATAAGTGTACAATTTAGAAAGGCTAGCAGCTAACAAAGAACTGAGTTAAAAAACAAGCCTTTTTAAGCTAATTTTGAAACAAAACTCTCATCATAAGGTCTTCCTGATTTTGCGATAGCAAATGCTTGTTTTAGTAACTTATTTGCTACAGCTATTAATGCTAATTTCTTACTCTTTCTTTTGGCTACTATTCGTTCATAAATCTCCCTACAGGCTTTATTATGTTTACAAGCTGAAAAGGCACATAAAAATAGTAAGTTCCTCAGCTTTTTGTTGCCAACCTTACTTATTCTACTTCTTCCTCTTACACTGCTTCCTAATTGGCGTATCGTTGGCGTAATTCCAACATAACTACAGAGTTGTGAAGCCGTTTCAAATTTAGAAAACCCATCAGCTACCACAATTAAAAATAAGGCCGTCTTCACTCCCATTCCTGGAATGCTTTTTAATACCGTTAATTGATGTTGTTGATCCTGTTTAACTAATTCCAACAAACGGTCTTCCAGACCCTTTATCTCCTTATTTAAATGCTTCTCATTGCGTTTCAATGAGCGGTAAACAATCTTTGAAGGGACGCCCAACGTTTCTTCTCCGTGAAGCTTATTCTTGGTGGCGGTGCGTTTCTTAACATAGCTATCCAACAAACCAAAGATCTGTAAGCATTCACTCTGTACATTAGTAAGAGCTGTGTATAAAGGAACTTTATTCATTTCTCCATATTCACAGATGGCCTTGGCATCACTCTTATCGGTCTTTACCTTG
>MAAO01000003.1:2475-2992 GCA_002163155.1 Halobacteriovorax marinus
GCCTTGGCATCACTCTTATCGGTCTTCACCTTGGCTAACTTCATCTGAATAAAGCGCTTTACCGATAAAGGATTGACTACCGAAACTAACACCCCTTCTTGGTGTAAATACTGAGCCAAGCGATAATGATAATACCCTGTAGCTTCCATCACTACTAAAGACCCTGAGCTTAAAGTGTTTTTAAACTTTAAAAAGCCTCTGGAATCATTTTTAAATTGGTTGTGACCACTTTGTGATCCATAAACATCAAAGACATCTTTACTAATGTCGATTCCATAAATTTCTTTATATTTATTCATAAGAAATGATTTTTGGAAAGAACATATCTACTGGCGTTTCAACAACTTGAAATCGAGATCTAGGTCTCACAGAACTGAACGAAATCTTAGTAGTAAAAGAGAGAGGATTATCAATGTTGTCGAAGTCAAAAGCTTCACCGTGTATACTAATCTTAATTCTCTCTTTTGTTCTTTCTATTTATAACTCTAATTTAAGAGTTTGTAAACTTAAGACGTGT
>MAAO01000016.1 GCA_002163155.1 Halobacteriovorax marinus
TTACAGAGATAGCTGCAGTTAAAGTTGTTTTACCATGATCAACGTGTCCGATTGTACCGATGTTTACATGGGGCTTACTTCTGTCAAATGATTCCTTTGCCATTCTTTACTCCTAAAAACTTGTTATATTAGTCTTAATTACTATGAAAATGAGTACAAAGTATCGATCAATATCGAGTTCATGACAAGAGAAAAAAACTTCCGTCATAACTAAAACTTGTCGGATACCAACGCATTTAACTAAATTTAGCATTTGATTTACATTGCCACTGGCCTAACGTCAAACAATTAAAGACTTTGCGTTAAAAAAACGACAAATTTTAGAATTTATTTAGTCCTATATTCGTAAGACTTGATCTTTATATATGAATTTTCTTGTGTGCTTAAATGTGAAATGGAGCTTACGACGGGAATTGAACCCGTGACCTCTTCCTTACCAAGGAAGTGCTCTACCACTGAGCCACGTAAGCATTTTCCAATAGAAGAAATACTACTAACAAAAAATGCAAAAAAAAAGCCTTTCCGAAGAAAGGCTTTTTATGGAGCGGGCGACAAGGTTCGAACTTGCGACATTCAGCTTGGAAGGCTGACACTCTACCAACTGAGTTACGCCCGCATACATTTGAATTTTTATTCCATCATCCAGTTTAAAACAAAGATGGTGGCGAAAGATGGATTCGAACCATCGAAGGGATAACCCGACAGATTTACAGTCTGTTGCCTTTGGCCACTCGGCAATTTCGCCATTAAATGGAGCTGGTTATAGGATTTGAACCTACGACCGCCGGTTTACAAAACCGGTGCTCTACCAACTGAGCTAAACCAGCATACTCTAAACAAAACAAAGGATCAATTGGTTTTTAAAACTTCGCTTAATTGTTTCGAGGATTGAATTTATAAATGTTTCCACTCTTAAAATCAACCTTTTTCTTTTTTTTTTTACTTTTTTCTAAATTCAAATATTTCCTATTTAAGCCATCGCTCCATCGCTATTGCTCCGGCTACTGAAACATTCAGAGATTTTATTTGCCCAAGCGGCTTGATAGCCACTCTATGTTTTACCACTCTAGAAACGGCATTGGACATTCCTACGTCTTCAGCTCCAAGAACTAGGGCAACGCTTCCTTTCGTATCAATCCCTTCTCCTTCTTCACTTGCGTGCTCAGAGAATCCAATCACTGTAACATCTTTTTCTATGAGTTTAGTTAAGGCCTTTGGAAGTGAAGAACATATGACAACTTTTACGTGCTCAATGGCGCCTGAGGCGATTCTTGCGAATGAAGGACCTGTTCCAAAATGTCCCTTAGCACCAGTTACAACACAGTCCACGCCGTAGAATGCTGCTGTTCTCATGATGGCTGCAGCATTATGAACATCAGTGACTTGATCTAAGCAGAGAATTTTTACTCGCTCTTTTGAATCGATTTCATCATATAGCCATGCAAGATCGTAAGTTTCTATAGAATCAATTACCATAAAAATTTGCGAAGGAACTCTTTGAAAAGATAGGTCTAATTCTTTATAGAATTGTTCCGCTGTTTTTTGCAGATCATGAGAGTTTACAATTTTTATATCAAATGTTTTAAGCTCTTTATCAAGTCTCGTTTTCTTTCTAAAATCTCTTAGCCCGTCATTCGTTGCAATGATTTTTCTAACCGCATCTGGTCTGCAAATAATGGCTTCTGCGATGCTGTGAATTCCAACAATTAAATCAAACTCTCTCATTTTGTACTCGCTATTAGTTCTTTAATTTTAGTAACAATATCTACAGGAGCTACTCTAATACTCTCTCCAGATCTTCTTATTCTTATTTCAAGCATTCCATCTTTTTTGAAATCTCTCTCTCCAAAGATCAGTTGAATAGGAAGGCCCAACAGGTCTGCATCTTTAAATTTAAATCCTGGTCCAGCTTTTCTATCATCGAAAACTACTTCAACGCCTGCATCTAGAAGCTGTTGATAGATATCGTTTGCAAGCTTTTTGTTCTCTTCTGACTTTGTAATTTCAGCGTAGTAAACATGAAAGGGAGCTAAAGACATGGGCCATATAATTCCTTTTTCATCATGGTGTTGCTCAACGGCAGCAGCAACAACTCTAGTTACTCCAATTCCGTAACAACCCATGAGAGGCGACATAGTCTTACCATTATTATCAAGAACAGTTGTTCCAAGAGCTTTCGTATATTTATCACCAAGTTGGAAAATGTGACCAACTTCAATTCCTCTTTTAACTTCTACAGTTCCCATACCATCAAGAGTAAGATCACCTTTACAAGCTGTTCTAAGGTCAGCAACGTCGAAGTTTTCTACATCTCTTTTTGGAATCATATTTCCAAAATGTAGATCAATTTTGTTCGCACCTGCAACGTAAGCTGCTTCTAAATCAATTTGTGAATCAAAAATAATTCTCGCTTTTGAGGAAAGTTTATGAGGTCCAATATAACCTTTTACAAAACCTTCGTGATCAATTTCGCTATCAACTGCTGCTTTAAGATGATCACATTTCAAGTGAGCCTCAAGCTTTAATTCATTGAGAGTATCGTCTCCGAGTAGGAGTATTAAAAGTGTTTCCTCTTCGTCACCAATCATCGATTTATAAACGAGAGATTTTAAACTCTGATGTTGTGGTTTTTCTAAGAAGTTGCAAACTTCTTCAATAGTTTGTTTATCAGGCGTGGAGATTTCTTCTACAACATTTTCCGTTTTAAAAAAGTCTAGAGGCGCTCTCTTTGTTTGTGCCTTTTCAATATTGGCAGCATAACCAGTTTTTGCACAGTAGATAACTTCATCTTCACCTGTATCAGCAATAACCTGAAACTCGTGAGTTTTCTGATCTTTATCGGCCATGGCCCCAGCATCTGCTTCTACAGCACTAAATTCGAGCCCTGCTCTAGTAAAAATGGCTTCATAAGCTTTAAATAATCTAGCGTAGACTTCATCTAGAGAAGCCTTATCTACGTGGAAGCTGTAAGCATCCTTCATCGTAAACTCACGACCTCTCATTAATCCAAAGCGAGGTCTGAGTTCATCGCGAAACTTTGTATTTATCTGATAGAGAGTTACGGGAAGATTCTTGTAAGATTTAATTGTCTTTCTAAAAATATCTGTAACTGCCTCTTCATTTGTTGGAGATAGACATAGGTCTCTTCCACCTTTGTCTTTTATTTTAAGCATTTGCTCGCCCATGGCATCCCAACGTCCAGACTCTTTCCAAAGTTCTCCTGGAGTTACAACACTCATATGAATTTCATGTGCACCAGCACGATCCATCTCTTCACGAATGATTTGTTCTACTTTTCTAATCGCTTTATATCCAAATGGAAGATAGCTATAAAGGCCTGATCCCGTTTTATGAATAAGTCCAGCTCTCATCATTAATTGATGCGAGGGAATTTCTGCGTCTGCAGGAACTTCCTTATATGTTTGCCAAAACCCTGTTGATAATCTCATTTATGCTTCCTTTTATATTTTTTGGAATTTTAACTTAAATACAGTTATTAAACTACCTCAATAGCTTATTTACCTCATATATGTGACTGATGGATATGTCGAATATCTTCTGTATTCATAAGCAATTTTACTTTATTTTATAAAGTTTGACATATCAAACACCGTGGAAAAATATCCTTTGGTAAATATAAATCAAACCGGACGATATTAATGAAGATTCTAATTGCGCTTTTAATAACAATTAATTCTTATGCCTCTATAACTTCTATATATAGTACAAGAGATGGTAGTTATCTAAGTTTTAATCAACTCTTAGAAGAATTACCTAAGTCAGGATTTGTTGTTCTTGGAGAATTTCATAACACGAAAAGTATTCAAGAAGCTCAAGCAAGAATCATTAAAGAGAAAGCTATTCTAGAAAACAAACAAAGTTCCACGCGCATTATGTGGGAATTCTTAAATCACACTGATCAAGAAAAAATAAATGAATCTTTTAATTTCTTATTATCAAGATCGATTAGCACTGAAGAATTTGTTACAAAAGTAGCGGGCAAACAAAATCTTGCTTATATCCCAATAATGGAAGTTGCCAAAGAATTTGGAAATGCACCAATTGCTCTAAATTTGCCCCGTGAATTAAAGAAGAAAGTGATGAATGAGGGAATTGGTTCTATCGATCCTATCTTCGTACCGGCTCATCATTACGTGGGAGGAGAAGATTATCTTACTCGCTTTAAACTAGCGATGGGTGGACATGCTCCAGATGACATGGTCGCAAAATACTTTCTTGCTCAATGTTTAACAGACTCTGTTATGTCTGATGAGGCAAATAAAAATCATCTTAACCTTAGTTTCATTATTGCAGGATCATTTCATACTGATTTCTTTGATGGAACTGTTTCCAGATTAAGAGAAATAAATTCTTCTGAGATTATTTCATTAAAAATAACTTCTAAAGAATTATATGATGAAGAATTTATTATTGGTTCTGATTTATTTGGGCAATACGCGGATTTTATTTTAATCACACAGTAACAAGCTACTTTGTGATTATTGCCATTGTAAGTCTAGAGACACAAACCAATTGCTTTTCTTCGTTGAAAATTTTTATTTCCCAAACATGACTCTTTTTTCCGATATGGATGGCTTCACATATTCCTGTGACAAGTCCTGATTTAGCACTCTTGATATGACTGGCATTTATACTTTGTCCTACAGCTGCGAACTTCTTAGGATCTACAACTAAATTTGAAGCGATACTTCCAAGGGACTCAGCCAATACACAAGACGCCCCTCCATGAAGTAAACCAAAAGGCTGTTTAGTTTTATCTGTTACAGGCATTGTCCCTACCAGAGAGTTCTCCTTAAGTTCGGTAACCTGAATATCTAATAAACCTGTCATCGACGACAAACCTCTTTTATTTACAGGATCCAAGTCGTAATCATTAAACCAAATACTCACAAACACCTCATTTTATTGGCAGCAATAGTAATTATTTATTGAGTTTTTCTCTCTATTGTAGCTCTAAGCCTACAATAACTGGAAAGATTACAATAGGACTAATATCTGATTCAAAAAAGGCCTACAATCTGATACTAGTGGATATTAAAATTGAAGCTAAACATCCATCTAGGTGGATTACGGACAAAATGGGCAAAATATTCGATTTGAAGCTTGGCCTAAGGTTTGTCCGGTATTATAAGTTATTGAGTTGCCATGCTTTATGCATACGGTTAAACTGGTAACTCGTAGAAAATTGGAAGAATAATGATTTACCAACGCACTATTGCAAAAAAAGTTGAAGTTACAGGAATCGGAATCCACTCCGGGCGCAAGGTTACAATGAGCCTTTACCCAGCGGAAGCCGATTACGGTATTCAATTCAAAAGAATCGACCTCAAGGACTCAGAAATCCTAAAGGCCGAAGCGACTTCTGTTGGTGCGACAGAAAATAATACTACAATTGGTGAGGGCTTAAATGCAGTTCACACAGTTGAACACCTTCTCTCAGTTCTTTACGGTCTTGGTATTAATAATGTCTATGTCGAAATTGACGGTCCAGAAGTTCCCATTATGGATGGTTCTGGTGCTTCATTTGTTTTCCTTTTAAAAGAAACAGGTATTCAAACATTAAATAAATCTAAGAAATTTCTTGTTGTCCTCGAAACTGTAAAGGTTGAAGTAGGAGACAAATGGGCGATGATAGAGCCTGCTTCCAAACTCATTATTGATTCAACAATTGTATTCACTCACCCACTGATTAAAACTCAACAAAAGACTTTTGAATTTTCTTGTGAAAACTATATAAAGGAAATTGGAAGAGCTCGTACATTTGGTCTGCTACGTGATGTTGATATGCTTAAGAGAAAAGGTTTAATTAAAGGCGGCTCTCTTGATAATGCAATAGTGCTAGATGAATACAAAGTCGTTAATAACGATGGTCTTCGTTTTGGTGATGAATTTGTAAGGCATAAAATCTTAGATACAATTGGCGACATAAGCCTTTTAGGTTTTGAAGTTGCTGGTAAAATTACGACTTTTAAGTCTGGTCACAACTTACACAATCTCTTATGTAGAAAACTGCTAGCAACTCCATCTGCCTTTCAGATAGTTTCTGCAAATGCCCTACAAAAAGAAGCTGTAGAGGCCTTTGATTTACCTCAGAGTATCTTTCCTACTTTCGCTTAATTTCCGCTAAAACTCTCAAGAGATTGAACTGAAATGAAGTCTATTATAGATTTATTAATATGTTTACTTACAATGAGGGGTCTTGCTCTCCTCTCATTTTTTAATCTACAAATTGGCAATTCTTGTAATGAGATATTGCAACTTCAGGAACATTAACAACAGTTTCTATACCTAATATATTTTTTGTAAAATATGTCGTTACTTTTTTCAAAGTAACTTTCTTATTTTGTCGTCTGACTTTAAGTTGCCATGTTGTTACAGATTTATTCGTTGCTATGATAGGTCCATTTAAACCTCTAGTTGTAGGCCCCATTTTACATTTATACTTTAGAGAATTAAATGTATTGGCTCTATTCGGTCCATCAACTAAAACAACCTGCTTTGTAATTTCCTCAAAGCTTCCATTCCTATAATTGTAACAAGTATCTTTAATTGGAGCGAAAGTGTCTCTTCCTGAGTATTTATAAAGTCCTATAATATTTCCATTTTCATGAGAATATATAAATCTCTCATCCGAATTTTCTTTCTTACATACATAAAAAGAATCTAAAGTATTTGATGCTTCTCTGATAGCGCTAGACTGTATATCAAACTGTCTTGCTTCTTCTGTATTACCATCTTGATTTTCTATTCTAGGAGTGACTGGTTGCTCTACTGGTGCAGATACTTTATCTGAACACGAACTTAAAATGAATAATATAGAAAATAAGGAAAGAAGCTTAAACATGGTGTTTCCTAGAATTAAATTGATAATCTCAATTAATTTAGAACACTATGTATAACAAGAATAGCTACTCTGAAAAAACAACTATATTTTCTTTACACTGTCAGAAGCTAAGTCCCTGAAACTTTAAGATTTTAAATGATCTTTCGCTTTTTGAGAGATTTCTCTCCCCCTGGGAGTACGAATTAAGAAGCCTTCTTTTAATAGGAAGGGTTCATACACATCTTCAATGGTGGTTCTATCTTCAGAAAGAGTAGCACATAAGGCTTCAATCCCCACAGGTCCACCCTTGTAGTAATCATTAATCACTTCTAGAATTTTCCTATCCATGCGATCCAGACCAAATTTATCTATGTCCATTAACTCTAGAGATTTTTCAACAGCATCTTCACAAATGCTATCTTTTCCCGAAACAATGGCATAGTCACGAACACGCCTAAGTATCCTATTGGCAATTCGAGGTGTCCCCCTCGAGCATTGTGCAATATGAATCTTTGTCTCACCTTCCAGGCCAATTTTTAATTTTCTTGAATTGTTTTCAACGATTTGACTTAACTCTTCATGATCATAGAAATCAAAATGAAGGTGTGCCATAAAACGGTCACGAAGAGGGCTTGATAGAAGCCCTGACCTAGTGGTCGCCCCTATGAGAGTGAAAGGGGCAATACCTATTTGCATAGTTCTCGCCGATGGACCTTCTCCAATGACTATATCCAAACGGTAATCTTCCATGGCGGAGTAGAGTATTTCTTCAATGGCAATATTCAAGCGATGAATCTCATCAATGAAAAGAACATCTCCTTCATTTAAATTCGTAAGTAATGCAGCAAGATCACCTTTTTTCTCTATAGCAGGTCCTGAGATCACATGTAATTCACTATCAAGTGCTTTGGCTATAATCATGGCAAGAGAAGTTTTTCCAAGACCTGGAGGTCCAGAAAGAAGAGCATGATCCATAGCTTGTTTTCTTATTTTTGCAGACTTAACCATGACGTCTATATTTTGAACGACTTTCTTTTGCCCAACATATTCTGAAAAATCTTCTGGTCGAAGAAATACTTCCTGCCGATTTTCATTTTCTGATTGTTCTGTCTCTAAAATTCTTTCGTCATTCATTTTTAAACTTCTTTTAGAACTAAGTGAACAAGTTGTTCAGCTTTTGTAATTTCAATACTTCCTAGAATTTTTTGAGCAATAGGAATAACTTTTTCTTCTTTAAATCCTAATTCCTTACAGGCCATTAAAGCGTCGTTTAAAATCACATCACTATTGATATGCTGCTCTTCATTTTCTACTATCTCGTGAATTTCATTCTCGATTTCCTCTGCAGGAATAGTAGAAAAGGTTTGTATTCCTTTTGTTTTATTAGAATACATTTTAACTTTCGAAATTTTATTTTGTAGATCTAGGATCATTTGTGAGGCAGCCTTATTACCAATGCCAGGAGCCTTAGTTAAGGTTTTCTTATCATCAAATGTGATAGCATTTATGATTTGATCGACACCAATTGCTCCAACCAGACTAAAGGCAGATTTTGGTCCAACTCCTTTTACACTTGTAAGCATTTCAAACATCTTTTTTTCTCGAATCGACTTGAATCCGTAAAGCTCTTCACTTGCATCTCTAATAACATGAGAAATAAAGAGCGAGACACTACTTCCTTCAGGAAGAACTTGTCGAATATAGACTTGGTATCCAATTCCCGAATTTGTGAGAATGACAGCTTCAACGCCATCGCTAAAAAGAACTTCGCCTTGAAGATGTCCAATCATGATCTTTTTTCCCTATCTTTGAAGACACTTTTAAGAGTCCTTCCACGTGAACTAGATTTAACTTTTGTTCCTGCAACGTTTGTACTGCCACCAAGAGCATGACAAAGAGCAATTGCTAACGCATCAGACTCATCATTTGTTTTAAACTCTATTTGACCAAAGATCATTTTCAGAGTTTTCTCTATGGCCAATTTATCTGCATGCCCATATCCGGTCACTGTGGACTTTATTGAATTTGGAGAATATTCGTAAACTTTTCCACTATGGGTTTGAACAATGGCTGCAATCATTGCACCTCTCGCCTGAGCAAGCTTGGCCAATGAAGTGACACTCTTCACATAGATAAGAGATTCAATCGCCACAACTGCTGGCGAATATTCAGTCATTAATTCTTGAATGGAATTATAAATAACACCTAATCGATCAACAAAGTTATCGATCTTGTCATAGCGAAGGGAACCTGATGAAAGATAAGTAATTTTTCTTCCGTCTTTTTCTATTAATGCCCAGCCAGCCTTTCGCGAACCGGGGTCGATACCCAATATTTTCATTTGTACATTCTACATTGAGAGCTGATCGATCGTCTAGAAACTAACCCTTCTGTTTGGATTTTATAAACTGACCGATGTAGAAAGAAACTGATCCACCGATGAGCTGCAAGAATTCCATCTGACCGTAGTCTCCCTTATTTATACCTGCAAAAAGGCATAGACCCACAGAGGCTAAACCGATAAGCTGTAATCCTAAACCTAAATAAAAAAGCACCATGAGTTCCTTGAATTTAATTTAAGTCGTAATATAGATGGTGCGTCGAGAAAATTCAAAAAAAAACTTTTTTTCTCTTAGCAAATCTAATAATATACATTAGTATTGCTTAAAACTGATTTAAGGAAATTGAATGACAGGTAACACTCCAATTCTTATGAAATCTGCACCAGTGGTTGAACAATCACTTAGTGAGCTTTCCAGTAAATGTTCAGCCCTTAAAGAGAAGGGAATCACGCCTACTATGAAAGTTATTCTTGTGGGAGATAATCCGGCGAGCATCATCTATACGAGAAATAAGAAACGTTTCATGGAAAAGTTTGGTGCCGAATGTGAAATTATCAAACTCCCTAGCAACCTTTCAGAAACAGAGTTTCTTTCTAAGGTTAAGGCCATTGTTGATGATCAGAGTAATCACGGATGTTTCGTGCAATTACCACTCCCTAAACAACTCTCGCATATAGATGTAGGAGAATTGATTCCTCCTAGTAAAGATGTTGATGGTTTCAATAAAGCCAATATTATGAATCTCTTTAAGGGTGAAAAGGGAGAGAGCGCGCTCATACCATGTACTCCAAAAGGTATCATAACTCTCTGCAATCACTATGGAATTGAGTTACTGGGTAAGAATGTTGTAGTTATCGGGAGAAGTCTGATTGTTGGAAAACCTATGAGCCTATTGCTGGGTAATCACAATGCCACAGTCACTATGTGTCACTCCAGAACTCAGAATCTCAAGGAGCATACTAAAGCCGCTGACATTATTGTTATCGCTATAGGGTCTGCCAAGTTTCTAACCAAAGAGTTTCTAAACAACTCAAAGAAACAATACATTATTGATGTCGGCATGAACCAAGACGAGAATGGAAAACTTTGTGGTGACGCAGACTATCAAAACATTAAAGAATTGGTGGCGGGTATAACCCCCGTGCCTGGTGGCGTTGGTCCCATGACAATTCTCTCGCTAGCGCAAAATCTTTTACAAGCCGCTGAAAACAGCTTATAAAACTAGGGCAACTTTCATCATAAAAAGGAGAGGCAATGAGCCTTTTAAAAACTTCCTTGCATCAAATCCACGTAGATTTGAAAGCAAAAATGGCACCTTTCGCAGGTTTCGACATGCCCTTACAGTATTCTTCAGTAAAAGAAGAATCAAAAGCAGTTAGATCAAACGTCGGCGTTTTTGATGTTTCACACATGGGTGAATTCTTTGTAACTGGTCCTGATGCTATCAAGTTTGTGGACTATCTAATAACAAATGATTTTGCAGGTGCCGAATTACAAAAAGCTGTTTACTCACCTCTTTGTAGAGAAGATGGTACGACAATTGATGATCTTATCGCTTACAAACTGGAAACAGAGAGAGTGCTCATCTGTGTAAATGCTTCCAATATTGTAAAAGACTGGAACTGGATCTCCTCTAAGACAAAGGGATTCAATATAGAGCTAACTAATGAATCTTCGAATTATTCGCTACTTGCAGTACAAGGTCCCAAAGTAGAAGAAATATTCAAGGCCATTGAACTCATCAATGACGAAGATGGGCTTGTTTACTATAGTGCTAAAGAACTTACTAAAATGGGTGAGAAAGTTATTCTCGCCAGAACTGGTTATACGGGTGAAGATGGTTTTGAAGTTTTCTGTTCACACGAGATGGCCAAAACACTTTGGTCTAAACTACTGGAAAAAGGTGCTGTCCCCTGCGGTCTTGCCGCTAGAGACGTTCTTAGACTTGAAGTTTGCTACCCTCTCTACGGTCATGAGCTTAACGATACACTCACGCCATTAGATGCAGCTCTAAAATGGACAGTTAAAACACAAAAAGATAATTTCATAGGAAAGGAAGCTCTAACAGGCCTCACTTCAAGCAAGCGACTAGTTAAACTTAGCCTCGATAAGGGAATCCCAAGAGAAGGCTATAACATACTGAATATGCAAGATGAAGTTATTGGAGTAGTCACTTCAGGGACTATGTCAGTAGAAACAGGAAAAGGAATTGCCCTAGGTCTAGTTGATAGAAATAAATTTCCAGAGAATAAGCTATTTAAAATCAATATTAGAAAGAATAATATAGAAGCTAATTACCACACAAAAGCATTTATCACAGGAGGGCACAAATAATGTCTCAAAATATTCCGCAAGAACTTAGATATACAAAAGACCACGAATGGGCAATTTTAGAAGGTGACGTTGTCTCAATAGGTATCACTGACTTCGCACAGTCTGCACTTGGTGATATCGTTTTCGTTGAGCTTCCAGAAGTGGATACAGAACTCTCTCCAGAAGACTCTTTTGGTGTTGTTGAATCTATTAAATCTGTAAGTGATCTCTACTCCCCAATCGCTGGAACAGTAGTAGAAGTAAATAGCGACCTAGAAGGAACACCTGAAGCCTGTAACGAAACTCCTTACGGCTCATGGATGATTAAACTGAAAGTAGCATCAACAGACGAGTTCAACGCACTCATGTCTCCAGAAGCATATAAAGAGCTTTGCGATAATCAATAATTTTCATACCCAAAAGAGGTCATCTTCTTTTGGGTAATTATCCGTTGCAAGAAAAAAATAAAAAAAATCACTCCCCCAAAGTCAACATTCAGACCTCAAAAAAGTAAAAAAAATCGATTTAATTTTCTTACATTTTTAGGCACTTAACTAAATAGATATTTTTTTTCACATTGTAATTTTTTCTCTTTACGAAAGGCCCGTGAACTCGCATACTGCTCAAGTTCTAAGACATAAGGACATGCATTCAAACAAAAAGTTTAATAGGTAAAAAGTAAATATGATTTCTGAAACTCAAGAATCAGTTCAATTATTAAATACTGCTATTATCAAAAGCAAAGAAAAGAAAATCGATAACAACTTCGAAGATCGTCTTGCGGAAGCATGTCAATCACCAGAAATGGAAGCTCTAAGTGTTGCAATTACTTTTCTTGCAGAAAAACAAAAAATCTCAAGGGACCAAGCGGCAATTTCTTTAATCGAAAGAATGCGTGAACTAGATACTATCTGGAATGACTATGTCATGATGGAAGGAATCAGCAACCTAAAAGATCTTCTCACTCGTTCTAATAAGCACTAACAAAACCCTCACTTAATTCACTGAAGGCTTATATGGCTTTCCATCAACAAAAACTTTATATAGATTTGTATTTTCAAATTCTATCAATCCCATCTTAACTCCAACAAAGTTAACATTTCGAAGTTCACAATCAGTAAATGTAAGTCCTAGAGAATTAACTTTATTGAAAATTACATTTTCTAGCTTAGTATTCTTAAACTGAGTGCTCTCTAAGTCTGACCCATTAAAATGAACGTGAACCAGATGACTATTGTTAGAAATTTCATTTCCCTTAAATTCGACGTTATTGAATTTAAAGTGTGAAAGTTTAATATTTTCAAAATGAGAAATATTCCACTTCCCTCCGCTCATAGAACCTTTATACATTTTGCCGGAAACTAAACTTACATCGATAAAAGTACTTTTATTAATTTTAATATTTTGAAAGTTAATTTCCAAAAGCTTAGAGTTTCTAAATTCAGTTAAGTAAATCGTTGAACGCAAAAGCGAAAAAAGAGAAGAGTTCAAATTCTTTATATAAATGGCCTTAATATGTGATAATTCTATTAGTAAGTTTTCAACATCAACATTCAAAAGTTTTCCATAGTTCCAATAAGTATTTCGTAAAGATATTCTTTTATTTCTAATATCTTGCAACTGGAAGAAAGTAAGGGAGCTTGCCGTAAAACCAATATCTTTAGAAGTAGAATTGATAACAGAGGAATCTAATAAATACGTATTTAGGAAGTCGATCTTTTCACTACTAAAAATTAGGGAGTCCTTAACCGTCGCTCTACTAAAGAAAGAACTCTCTTCTAGTTTTAGACTTTCATCACTAATAGTTGAATTAAAAAAGTTTTTGCCAAAGGAATTGGCACAAGTAAAAAGTAAAACTAGAATAAGAAAATATCTCATCTCTCTCCCCTATCATTTGAAAAAATCATTCCCCTCTTCATGGCCTCAGCTCTAGAAAAAGGAAGAATTGTTGAATTATTAAACAATGCACCGTCAAAAATAGTATTACCTACATGGGAATACATAAATTCAGTTCCACGTAAGTCCGAAAAACTTAAGTTACAGTCTGTAAAAATCACATCTCTAAATTGAACTCTTCTTAAATCTGTATAAATAAAATTAGAATTGGCAATATTAACATTCTTAATCTTTCCACCATTGAGCTTAGCAAAACTAAAATCAGTATTTTCGATATCAATATTTTCAAATAAAAAATATACGATATGAGATTTGTGAAAATTAATTTCTCTAAAGTCCTTTTTAGGTACAAATTTTTTAATGACAGAAAATGAATAATTTCTTTCTTTCACGTCAGTATCGATACTTTCAATACGAGTCCCAACACTTTGAGAAACCGTAACATTGGCCATTAGACATAAATTAAATATAAATTTAAGGAGTAAATTCAAGCTCATAATCTACCTTCATTAAAACAGGTATTAATACCGTTTCATTTTTTGCTGTTATTAAAACATTTTGTATTTCTGTTATTAGAGGTGTTTCGTAAGAAAGGGTATTGCAGGGAGATTTATTCACAATAAATACCTCTCTCTTTTCCAGGTTTTCTAGAAATTTTTCATTTATATTTATCATTTGTTCACATTTTGTCTGTGCAAGATATTTCATTCTTCGATTAAGGCACTGAGCTTTTCTCATACGATGCTTTTTACATGAAAAAGTATTATCAACAGATTTTACAGATAAACTACCATAGTGAGTTGTTTCAAGAGTATTTTTAAAAAAGGGTGTTAAACTCTTTGTTTCAATTATGTGTTGTTTAAATCTAGCAAGCTCTCCTTCTGTACCGTATATAGAAAAAGTTATTGAACTATTATTCACAAATGTATCCCAATGAATCGAACCATCAGTCCAACTCACCATATCTTCAGAATAGTCAAAGCTACCAACCCCTGAAATGAAGTTAGCCGATACTACATTATTAAAATTACCATAAACGACTAATGAGATTAACCCTTCTCTAGTTTCTAGGATTTCATAGGTTGCATGCTTTGCAATTTCAGTAAGCTCGTTATCTAGCGGTCCACCGGTAATCATTCGATCAATAGTCACTGCATTAACGTTTAAGAATATGAGAAAAACAATAAAATATCTCATTAAATCCCACCAGCATTCTTTATTAGTTTAATTAATTTCTTATTTCCCGTCTTTTTAGCGAGACTCAATACTGTTTCACCATGAACATTCTTAAGATTGATCAACTCGCTGATATTAAAATCAGGTCTTGAAGAAAAAACAGGTTTCTTTAATAAGTATTTAGCAATTTCATACTTTCCAAAACGCGTGGCCATAAGTAAGACCGATTCATTCAAAGGGTTAATAAAATTTAAGTCTGCTCCATTTGCTACATACCTTTTAAGCTCTTTGACTGTTGGAATAGACACCTTTGACATAAAAGCATAATGAAGAGGTACAAAACCAAGTCTGTCCCTAACGGCCCAATGACCTTTCCAGAGTTTTGAAGTTGTCACTTTTGAAGTACTTAGGAATTTATAATTACCATTTCCTCTTGAATAAAGTGCATAAGATAAAGGACTCTGACCAAGTAAATTATACTGATCGTCAATTGCGATATATCTCCAGTTGGCCCAAACTTTTCGGACCTCTCTCTTTAAGAATTTTAAATTACTGCTAACAACTTTAGTTTCTTTTGGAAGATCAAAACCTAAGAAAGTATGTAATATATTATTTTTTGTCTCATACTCAGGTCTAGGAAGAGAGTGAGATTCGTACACACTTTCCATTTTTGATCTCACATGATATCGAACTAACATCCCACCATTTTTTAAAAACCTAGAAAAATAATTAGTAGAAGACCCTTCACCTTGATGAGAAACCAAATTCGTGTAATCAAAAACATTAATTCCTGCATTAAGTAATAAATTAGCAATATCAACGTGTCCCATTAATAGAGCATTATTAATCGCCTTGCTATTTAATTCAAACGAGTAGCTTTCTAGTAGTGAATGTATAATTTCCTTGTGACCATTCGCAGCTGCAATTTCTAAAGGTGAGCCAATACTGCTTTCAAAAGTAGTATCAACTCCTAAACTAATTAATAACTTCATTAAGGCCGTATTTCCATTTTCAGCTGCGTAGTGAATCAAGGCATAGTTTGTCTTTCCAGCATACGAGAACCTTCGATTTAACCCTTCAGTTGCTTCACGTAGTAAATCCTGTGCAGCAACAATGTCTGAATGAAAGTAAAAATCTGGAGAAATTTCATTATTAATAATTTTCTTTAAGACAAATGTATTATCGACGCCTCGAGAGAGTAAAGACCACACTATATTTGGTAAATTGTTTTCGTAGGCTAACGCCAAGGGAGATTTTCCCCAAGGAGTTTCTTTTTCAAGATCTCCACTGTAATGATTAATGAAATAGTTTGAATGATCACTATCTTTGAGCGTTGAATTTTCAATAAGAGCGTGAAGTGCAGTATAACTATAGTCTTCAGAGTAAAGAGGGGCTTTATTTAAAACTCTTCTGGCTAAGTTAATTCTCTTGGCCTTAATCACTTCTAAAAGAAAAGATGAATTGGATCCAACTTTAAAGTTTGCATCAAAACCTTTTCTCTTAACTAAGTAGCTAAAAATATCTGGTAAGCCAAAAATAACTCTTCGCTCTTCTGATTGTAAAAGCGCTAGTAAGAGTGGCTGACCATTACATGTTGCATCTTTAGTAATATTTTCAATAGCGACCTCTACGGACTCTTTACAAGTCTTCACATAAATATCGTTGAATTCTTGAAGTTTAACCTCTTCATCACAAGAGGCAAAAGATAAGAGAATAGTTAAAAGAAATAGTGTTTTAATTTTCATTCCTGCTCCTACAGATTGTTTTCAGGATACTTAAAGCAAGTTGTGTGCCAATTCAAGGGTGGCTAAAGTACTAATAAAAGGAGTGCTCCAACCTCTCTGTTTCGATTTTGGAACACTTCTTTTCTTATAAGAGATTTTGAAGTTCTTGAGAGAAGTTCTCTTTATTAAGTGCAGGAATTTCAATTGTATTGTGGCTTTGAATAGCGCCATAATTGATATCATTGATTGAAATATCAATAACGCCAATTTCTTCAACTTCTTCTTTAGAATAAGCTAATTCAACTCCAACAATCGCACTAGAGCCACTTCCACCATTTGAGCTTGAAAAAGTCACTGGCTTTAAAGGGTCCTGCTCATTAGGAGTATTTCCATCTTTTGTTGCTGTAAAAGAATAAAAGTAATTTTTGAGCATCTCTGTAAACATCTTCATGTAGTGAGCTTTAATTTGTGGATCAGTACTTTGAATATTTAACTTTAGATGACCTGTGAATGCTAACTGTTTCATGGCCTTACTAATTTTTGCTTCAACTTGTGCAGATACATATTTAAATGTCCCTGTTAACTTTCCACCTGCACTCATCATCGAACGAAATTTTCTTGTATCTATTTTAAGAGATACATTATCTTCGTACTTATATGGGTGAGCAAGTTTGATAGAAGGAAAAGCTGGACCAATTCCCTTCATCATTGATTTAGCAAATGCTGGCTCTAACTTTTTAGGAACAAGAATTGAGATGTTAAAAGTTCTAGCAACATTAAAATTAGTACAATTATCTAAACTATCTTGAGAAAAACCAAATTTCACTTGCGTAATATTTGCAGAAGAATCTGCAGCACCAATAATTGTCGGCAATCCTAAGGCCATACCACACAGAGGTAACATTCCAACAATCTTAGCTTCGTACCCATGAATTCTTCTTAACTTCTGAGTTGCTCTTATCAATTTCTCTTGCCCAAGATTCTCGAGAGATACTTTCATATCATATTTAGAAAATTTGTTTCCATTCGCATCTTCAATGAAACCTTGAGTTACGGCTTGCGTATTTTTAATCACGAGATTACCATTTTCATCAGGAATAAGATCACTATGAGTCCTTAACTTAAACTTTGTTGGTAACCAATAGAATGTATCCGGATTATCAGCATCTTGAATAAGCATTCTTCCTTTTAAATTTACATGTGCTCCGTTCCACAAACTAGCCCCTGCTCCAGCCTGGGCAGAGATAGTAGAGAGTAGAATTGCAATTGAAACTAGAAACTTCATAAATACTCCTATAAACAGTCTGAATTCCGAGGAATCCATTTCTTATTGTTATTAATTAAACACTTAAACTGAGAACTTTTAATGAAACTATTAATATCATCATGAATAGTTTTATCTATATCTTCAGCTGCTATCGCTACAAATACATCTTCAGTTTTTTCTTTAAATATTCTTCCACTAATTGTATTTTTTATTTCCGATTTTCTTACTAGGGCACTTGGTTCGTACACAATTAACCTTTGAGCCGCGTCGATAAGACTTGAAACGAAATTTGTCTGAAGAAACTTGTTATATAACTTCGTATAGAAACGATCCTCTAATAAAGGATCAGCTTTTTCGTCAAAGGCAAAGTCTATAACCATGCTCTGACTTGAAACCATTTTCTTTAAAACATAAGTTGTTCTTTTTTCATTTCTACAGTGGTGGCGATTTTTACACTTCGTTATGAATATATATTTCTTACATGTTCTAGTCGTCCAACAAACTTTTTCATAATATGCTTTTTTTTCAAATTCACTAAAGGCTGCATAATCTCCTCTAATAAATCCTTCAGCCTCTATTTCATCAAAAGATGTTTTCATTCTCAGAACTGCTTCTTTAATAATCTTTCCAGAAACAATTTTTTTAAACACTCTACCTTTTTCATGAAGAGGATTGTTTTTGATATCAAGCTCTAAAAGAATTCCCCTATCGTCACTTCTTAGAGAAATGTTATAATCAAACTCTATATCAGTTGATGCCAAGGCCAAAACGACATTCTGAACACTTAGTGGAACCTGCTGAATTTCCTTTATGCTACTTAAACATTTTTTTGCGTAAACAGTGTCTTCTAGATCCAACTGATACTTTTTGACTCTTCTATTTTCTTCATCAAGTTTAGTTTTTATAAAGAAATTTATATTTTTTAGATAATTCTCTTTCCTTTCTTGATCTAATGACTGAGGCCTTAAAACTAAGTGGTAAAGACTCTTAGGCACCTTTACTCTTTCTCCTTGTATGAATTTATTCTTCATTTTAAGTTCACTAAAAGACAGGTCTTTATCAACAATCCAATCATGTTGAAAAATGTATACCTTCCTACATTCGCCTCCAATCAGAGCAATATCTCCCTTCTCGCCTAGGGGAATCACTCCCCCTAGGTTAAAAAGCGACGACTCAGATGAAAAACAACTTAATTGAAAACAAAAAGTCAAAATAACTAGAGTTAGATTTCTCATATTAATCCTCTAAATCTAAACACGTTTCATTAATTGGTATTAATGACTTTCCAATTAAATTTTTATGTAGCTTAAGCTGTTTAAAGTAACTTCTTTGGACACACCTAAACATAGATGTATTGTACTCATCTCTACTTAGGACAATATTCTCATTACTGTCTCTATAGATATCTGCACTAATCGAAATCCCTTCAAATGTTGATTGTTTGATTTGAATCTTATAATCAACTCCCGCTGTAGATTCACCTTCCTTTCCATTAAAGAAGACGGCGCCATCTTTTGCTTTGAAAGTTGTTTTAAAAACTCCATCAGAGATTTGTTGCACTTGCTGATCTAGATTGAATTGTACTAATTGCTCTAACATTTTATACTCAACCCATTGTTGGAGCGGAAATGTTTTACACTGGCTATCATCATTACAAACAATCTTAGTTTTACCATTAAAGTTTGATTTTCCATGATCAAATAAAATTTTCACATCAGAACTTCCACTCACCATATTTGTCGTTAACTTGTACGTACATACTGATGTTGTTGAGGAAGAACCACCAAATAAGGATCCACCAACAAATGCTCCAACGGGTCCGCCAATTAAACCTCCGACAGCTGCTCCCATAATTTGATCTTCACTATCAGTACTCGTAACATTACAGCCTAAATTTTTCATACTACTTTCAAACTCTGCAGAAAACTTTCCTGTAAAATAATATGAGCTGTTTACATTTAACTCACGCCCTTTAATCTCATAAATCAGCTGCCCTACCTTAGAGCCTTCACCGTAAGTTTTCCATTTCTTGTCTTCGGTCTTACTAAAAGGATGACTTGCATCATGATAAATTTCACCCCAAAAATGTGAAAGAGGGCTAAAGACAGTGTCGTTATCGAATTTATTAGAAAGATCAAAGGCGCCATAAGGTCCCTTCTTGTTTGTCACTTCGCTATCAACATTCTTCATAGCGGACATTTTTCTAACTGGAATGACATTTAAGTTAATTTCACCAGGTGTTACATTCGTACAGTGCTTATATTCTTCAGCACCACCTTTGATTTGACTTGAAATATGTTGAACAATTTTGTTTCTAAGCTTTACTTCATTCTTATTAAGGTTAAAATCTGGTTTGACTTCAATTTCCATTTTAGAAGCAAATCCAATATAACTTTGATTATTACTTTCTATCAACTTAGGAACAACAGTGTGATTGAAGTGTCCCGAAGTTTTATAAACACCAGGGAGCCAATACCAAGTTGCACAGGCCTCATGATCTCTATAAGCTACAAGGTTTTGTTTTTGATTTTCTAATACATCGACCTTTGAACTTGTAAGAACTGTAACTGCCTGTGTTTGAGAACACATCAATGCTAGAAAAGGTAATATTGCTAATTTAGATTTCATTAATCCCTCCAATTTTTTCAAACTCTAATTTGAGTTTAGAATTGTTTCGAAGAGCAATTTGCAAGGAGAAGGCCAACAATCTATTAAGTAACAATCAAAATATTGTTCCACTCTTGGAACCTTTGTTCTTATTTCGAAACAAAAACAGACAAAAAACACCCAATTCATTACAGATTTGTGGCATCAGAAATGCACTTATACATATTAGTTAAGTAACCCACGTTAATAAGGATGGATAAATGAAACCAACGATTATACTTCTCGCTCTTTCACTAAGTACACTGCAAGTACAGGCCCAAGATAAGACTCTCGAAGAAAAGTTAACACCTTTAAGGACACAATTTTTAAACACACTAACGACATTAGATAAAACAAACGAATCGTCCCTAAGTACTAAGACAAAGGACAGGCTTATTAGACTTGCTAAGAACCTTAGGTCTGACTTCATGTCTTTAGAGAATATAGAAATCGACCTAGAGCTAGAAAGACTTAAGCAAGATTTTCATATTGATATGAAAAAGAAAACTAACTGTTTTAACAAGTGTGAATATATTACTGTTCTTCAACCAGATCTTCCATTTTATCTACAGAGTGAAAGTAGAGTTTCATCATTAAAGATAATCGTTAATAAACTTTCAAAAAAATATGCCGATTCTTACTCCAGAATTCGTAGTATTGAAAGTACTCACTACGTACTAGGAAGAGAATTACAAAAAGGGATTATTCATAAAACAGATCTTATAAGTAACATGTCTAAAAACATTAAATCGATTCAGGACGCTAAGAAAACCAAGGACATGTTCGCAAACAAATATGGACTCAAAACATTATTTAACCCACAAACTAATAAATTTAGCTGGGACATAGAATTGCTCGTCAAGAAAACATCTTTTATCTCCTTCAAAGAAATGGATAAAGAAACAAAGGACAAATATTATTTTCACCTTGCTGAGTATGAAAATGAAATGCAATCTGCTTACCAGCCTTATTTCACATTAATGTCTGAAGGTGAGCATGGCTTTATTATTAATACTATAACTTCACTCGACGAGTAGTTTATGAGAATGGAAAAGCTCTTCCTATTAATACTCCTAGTACTTGTGTCGTGTGGGAAAGATTCATCTTTAACTGGGGAAGTAATTAATCCTCCTACGAACACTTCTAATAATACAAACCAAGAGGACAATGTAAGAAGGTGTGAAACAGAAATAGTGAATAAATTGTTTAATACAGAATTAGAATTAGCCTCAAAAGGACCTGATAGTAACGAATCTATCAAAGTGTATTCTAAACTATTGAATGACTTGAACTTTCAACTTCAGGAGCTTGAGAACTGTAAAAGTATAAACTAGGATTTTACGACAAATCCCCATTCAATTTTTGCTTGCCCGTCTTTTACTAATCCCTTAGGTGGATTAGGAAATGGCCCGGCACGATTGAATGACTCTACAGCAGCTTGATCTAATTCATTAATACCACTAGTACTCTTCACAAAGACATCTATAATATTTCCCTTTTTATCAATTGTGATTTGAAGGGAAGTAATTTTATTTTCATCACTGGCCAATCTTCGACCTGATTTCCACATTTTACGAGCCTGCTTTCTGAGAGAATCTCCCCAGTATTGTTCAAGCTTTTGTCTAATTCTGTAATAGAATCCGTAATATTTATACTCAACTGTATTTAAACGTGTCATATCTCCAAGAGGAAGATCTTCAATGAAATCGTTATTTCTTGATAGTCCCCTAGACTTAGAATTTCCATGTTTAATTCCAAGCAATGGTGCGGACTTTGAAACAGGTTTTTTCTGCATCATTTTACCTAAACCAAGATCTGTGAATTTAAGATTTTTAGGATTAAATTTCTTAACGATTCTTTTTCTAACGGATTTCTTTTTAGAAAGCTTCTTATGTCCCTTACTTGTTTTCGCCACTTGTTGTTTCGCTACTTTAGAACCGTTTCTTACGCCTTTTCCAGCAGCTTTAAAGCTACCAGTGATAGCAGCTTTCGTTTCTCTATCCACTTTTTGATTTTGTTTTCCAAGAAACTTTGCGTCCTCTGGAACTTGTTTAGATTTTTTTAATTCAGTATTAACTATTTGTTTAGCTTTAGACTTTTTTCTTGTTTTAAACACAAGTTTAATTCTTTTTTGCTTCTTTATAACAGTTGTTAAGTTTTGTTTGGTACTCCAATCAACTTTTGAAATAAGGAAAACTAGGTGGAACATTACCGAAAGAAATATAGGAACAAAAATTAGCCTTCTAATCTTCTTTTGTTCTTCTGAATTTTTAGATGTGTTATCCATTTACGGTTCCCTTGGATTAATACCCTTAGGAACCTATCGGTGGATTAAATAAAAATTTTACAATTATTGATTATTATAATAATCATCTTCTTCAAGAAACTGAGTAGATTCATCAGACTTTAACTCTTCGATATTTGCTTCTTTCTTAACTCCTGGCTCAGAACCTTCTACAAAAGATTCAAGAAAAGCTAAGGAACTTCCTCTTCTCGCGAGCTTACCTGTTTTTTTATCAATCTCAACATTGACTACTCCAAGCGGAGATTGAAAATCATATTCACCCATTTTCTTTAAGCCAGCTCTCATAAACTCTTTCCAGATTGGAAGTGCAGACTTTGCCCCTGTCTCTCCCCACCCTAAAGTTTTATTATCGTCAAACCCGGTCCAAACACCAGTTACAATATTTGAAGAAAACCCTAGAAACCAAGCGTCGACATAACTATTTGTAGTTCCTGTTTTTCCTCCAAGAAATGGACTAACTTCCTTTGCCCCTTTCCCCGTTCCGTGCAAGACTACACCTCGCAATAAGTTCGTCATTAAATAAGCTAAACGTGGGTCGTAAACTTGATCTCCACCTAGAGCAACATGATAAGGATTAACTTCTATTTTTTCATCATTATTAACTTCCAAGCTTACATCGAGTGAAGCATCCTCTTTATCAGAGTCAGCTTTTATTTCATTGTTTTGATTTGAAGCTTCTCTGCGCTCATCAATTTCATATGTTTTTCCAAAACGATCTACTACTGAAATAATAGATTTCGGCTGAACAAGTTTTCCACCATTTGGAAACAATGCATAAGTTGCAACAATATCCATTAAAGTTACACCAAATGAACCTAGGGCAAGACTAAGGTCTTTATCAAGATTAGCATTAAAGCCAATGCGGTCAGTAAACTCTAATATAGTAGGAACTCCAATCTCTGATGCCAGTCTAATTGTTGGAATATTTCTAGATTTTTCAAGAGAGTTTCTAAAAGTCATTGGACCTTTGAATTTTCCATCATAATTTCTTGGTTTCCAATTAAGAGATGCATCTACGCCTCCTAAAGCTTCCGGAGAATCCATTAAAATACTTGCCGGAGTAAACCCATTTTCTAATCCAGCAGCAAAGAGAATAGGCTTAAAGGATGACCCTGGTTGCCGGTGAGATTGAATTGCACGATCAAACTGAGATTTCGAAAAATCTGCACCACCAACAAAGGCAATTAACTCACCAGTCTTAGGATCGAGAGACACAAGAGCTCCCTCTGCCTCAGGAATCTGATCTAAGAGAAAAAGAACATATTTTTCTTTTTTAACTAAATCATAATCTTTCGAACTTTTAAAAGAGGGCTGAAAATTCTTCCAAATATACTTTTCAATCCCTACAGATTTCCTAAGCATAGAGACATGTATAATATCTCCAGACTTCAAAATTTGAGATGGTCTCGTTACATATGACCAATAAAACTTGTCTTCAGAAATATTTCTCTCGTGTGCCCAACGGAATTGCTCATAAGGTATAATTCCATTAATTCCAGCATAGGAGACATAAATCATTCTAGAGCGATTATCTACTCTTCGTACCACAGCTTTATAAAGCTTATCCTTTTCTAAAAATGAGAGAACCGGATCCAACTCATAGTTACCTGGGTAATATCTCTTACTTAATATTTTATCTATGAATTTTAAGTGAGTTTTTTCTCTCAAATTTGTTATTTCTTCATCTACTTCAACTTCGTATTTGCGTGATAACTTTTCATCTTCATTTAGTGTAAAGAAAATAGACTTCTTCTTATATAGAGCTATTCTTTGTTTATTTAAGAACTCTGTCGACTCTTCAAGCTTTTCATGATGTCCGAGATGTCCTTTATAACCTTGCCTCTTATCAATGGCCTTGACTCCTCTTAAAACCTGTTTTTCAGCAACGACTTGTAAGTCGTAATCAATTGTTGTTTGTACCTTGAAGCCATCAGTTAGAAATTTCTCTGAGCCAACGAGTTGTACAACCCTCTGCCTAACCCAATCAGTAAAGTAACCTGCCTTAAAAGCACGATTCTTTTTTAGACGAAACTTTATTTTTTCAGAAAGAGCATCCTTATATTCTTGTTCAGATATCTTTTCTGTTGCATACATTCTTCCAAGAACATATGACTGCCTCTTCTTTGCATATTTAGGATTAATATAAGGAGAATATTTTCCGGGAGCTACAAGTAAGCCCGCAACGATAGCACTTTCAGCAATAGATGCTTCATCCAGCTCCTTTCCAAAGTAGCCCTTAAAAGCAGACTTAACTCCATAATAACCACCACCCAGATAAACTTGATTTAAGTAGAGATATAATATTTCATCTTTAGTAAATTTTTCTTCAATTCTTTGAGCTAATAAAAAATCTTTAATCTTTCTTGTAATCGACCTTTCTCTTGATAATAATAAGGACTTTGCAACCTGTTGAGTGATTGTAGAACCTCCCTGAACAACCTTACCTGCTTTCAAGTTGGCTATAAAAGCTCTAATAACACCAAGGTAATCAACCCCTTTATGCTCATAGAAGTTATCGTCTTCAGCAGATAAGAAGGCATTTATAATTCGCGTTGGTATTTCATCTACTTTAGCGACGTATCTCTTCTCTCTACCTATTTCGGTTAAAACTGTTCCATCTTTTGCGAGAATTTGACTTGGAATAGGAGGATTATAATCTGCTAAACTTGAGATCTTTGGTAGTCCAAAAGAAAAGTAAACAACAACTACGACAACAACTAGTCCACCTAAAAGAGATGCACCTAATCCAAAACCGATTAATCTCATCAGTATTTTTTTCATTTTATTTTTGATTCCTTTTTGATGAACTGCTTAAGCTCATCTATTTTTTCTTTATTTAGATTTATTGTAGATTGAAATAAATTCTGAATATTGTTTGCTCTATCAATCTCCCTATTCTTTAAAGAGAGATTTATCCATAGCTTATTCTCATTTTTCTTTATTGATTCCCTTAAAGAGAATCCAATTAATTTACTATAAAGCCCTATTAGGTAATGATTTGTTTCATAGAAATTTATTTTACTACCAAGGGAGTTTATTACTGCAATCTTATCCACACCTTTATTCATCAGTTTATCAATTTGCAAATTGCCAACAACCAGAGGCGAATAAAACAACTTATTCCCACTTATATTCATTTCAAAATTGAGAACTAAAGTATTATAAAGATTGCCCCTTGATAAGTAACGGATTTTACCCATTTTTTTATCATATACCGGTAATACGAGAGCATGCTTAACCCCCTCGATTCTTAGTGATTGAAACTCTTTTTTTAGAAATAAGTGAAACTCTTCCTTCCAGTCAATAGAGAGATATTTCTTACCCTTAAGCTTATCTATAAGGGAAAAGAACTTCCACTCAATATGATCAGGCGTTAACCCCTTAGCTAGTAAGGCAGCAATAACGGCACCAAAGCCAGCGCCAGAGTATACACTCGGATGAATTTTATATTTCCGTAAGTTATCAACAACTTTTAAGTAAGACAGTGAAGAAAAGCTTGCAGGGTAAAAGAAGAAAGCGACAACTTTCTTCGAGGCTAATGTCTCAAATTGAGACATTTCTTTAACAGGTGGACCATAACCTGAGCGAGAATCACCTGCTTCTATGAGTGGTATCTTCTTTGAATCAGAGTTATCAAAGTTAACACCCGAATAAACAGAAAAGTCTTTTTCCTTTTCACTAACTGAACAAGAAATTAATATCAATAAAGTTAATAAACCTACGAGTTTCATTCTTCTAAGTTTACTTCCTTTAAGGATTCAGAAAGCTTAGTGATCTTCTTTTCCGCTTTTCCCAATTGTTCCTTGCAAAACTTGTAAAGCTTAGCCCCTTCTTCAAATTTCTCTATACTTTCATCTAAAGATAGATCTCCATCTTCTAAATTAGAAACTAATGCTTCTAATTGCTCAAGAGACTCTTCAAAACCTTTTTTTTCTTTCGTCATTTCTTGTCCATTGCTAATTTATTGACATCTTTTTTACGCATGGGGCAAAATTGGCACCACCAAAAGGTGCAAAATTTTCCATGTTTTTCTTAATAATACTATCAAAGACCTTCTAAAACATACAATATCAGAGACTTACTTTCTATGGATAAATTTGCCCATGTGGAGAATTTGGCACTGTAGTTGCTATAGTTAGAGTTGTATAGAAAGGCCTGCCAGGACGGCACCGGCTAAATAAAATCCAGGAGGGATGGCTTGAAGGAACTTTGGGTCCCATTATCAGGTGCAATAGCTCAAATGCGAAAAGTTGAGACTATAGCCAATAATGTAGCCAACGCAAACACGCCTGGATTTAAGAAAGATCATCTCATCTTTAAAGAGCATTTAACTCAATTTGAAAAAGGTTATGAACAAGACATAGACCTCCCTCACAAGGAATGGAAGCCATCGGACTTTTACAGAAGTTATGGCGCAGAGCACGCAAAAGTAAAAATAGATGGATCTTATACTGATTTTAAACAGGGCCAATTAACTCCTACCAGTAATCCTCTTGATCTAGGATTAAAGGGAAAAGGTTTTTTAGAAGTCCTCACTCCAAACGGTATCCGTTTCACAAGAAAAGGAAGTCTTACTATAAATGGTACTGGTCAGTTAGTTACTGACGGTGGAAATCCTGTATTGAATAAGATTGACCCCGCTCTTCTTGCTGCAAATGCAGATGGAGCACCCCTACCAAAACCAGAAGAAAGATTTATTAATATTCCTTCTGGTGGAAGACTCTCTGTAAACTTACAAGGTGAAATACTTGTAAATAATACAAAAATTGCAGACCTTTCAGTTGTCGAATTCAAAGATATTCAATCTCTTCGTAAAGAAGGGAACTCCTTTTACATAAATAACGATTTTAAAAACATTAGTACTGGACCAGTTAAGACTGCGATTCATCAAGGCTTCGTTGAACAATCCAATGTTAACGCTATAGCAGAAATGTCTGAGTTGATTAGAGCAAACAGACAATTTGAAAGTATCCAAAGAGTGATAAAGACCTACGACAACATTAGTGGAAAAGGCATAAACGAAATTGCAAAATTCTAAGGAAAGAAATGTATAAATTAATTAAGACAATTGTTCTCGCACTATTCTTATTTCAATTACCTAAATCATTCGCAATGATGAGAGCTCTTAATACAGCTGCGACAGGAATGGCTGCACAGGAAGTGAATGTTTCTACGATTTCAAATAATATTGCGAATATTAATACCACTGGATATAAAAAACAAAGAACAGAAATCGAAGATCTACTGTATGAAACTGTTGTAGAGGCAGGTTCACGATCAAGTGTTTCAACTATGAATAATGTAGGTGTTCAGATTGGATCTGGAGCGAAGGTATCTGGAGTTAGAAAAGAGTTTTCCCAAGGATCTCCTCAAATTACAAATAATCCTTTTGATCTAATGATAAATGGCGAAGGATTCTTTGGAATAGTGATGCCTAATAATGAAGTTCGCTACACAAGAGATGGGTCTTTTAATGTTGATAGCAGTGGAGCTCTCGTAAACAAACAAGGCTATAAACTCTTTCCTTCATTTGTTTTCCCTCCTGGAGTAAAGAGTGTAAACATTGGCCAAGACGGATCAGTCGAAGCTTACCTTTCAAATCAAGTAGAGCCTCAGAACCTGGGACAAGTTCCAGTATTTACTTTTATCAATCCTGTAGGGCTTAAGTCTACAGGAATGAACCTCTACGCACTTACAAGGTCCAGTGGGCAAGCGATTCAAAACATTCCGGGTGAAAATAGTTCTGGAAGCATTCAACAAGGAGCTCTTGAAGCTTCTAACGTAAGTATCATGAATGAAATGACAAATTTAATTAAAGCGCAAAGAGCTTATGAAATGAATTCAAAAGTAATGGGTGTCGCTGATCAAATGCTTCAAACCGTAAATAACATAAGGTAATCAATGACAAAGTTACTAGTCGTTCTTACATTCTTATTTTCAGTCACCTCTTGGTCAAAGCCTTGTAAGATTGAAATTTATGCAAAAAATTATCTCTTATCAGATAATATTGCTAAGTTAAGCAAAAGTATTATTAAAAAATCAACTTGTGCGCATTCTACAAACTCTGAATTTATGCGTTTTTTAATAACGACTAATGGAAGTGTTTCCAGTAGTCAAATTAGTAGGATCTTCAAGGCGCTTTCTGGAAAGTCCGTAACAATAACTCCTAAAAGAATCACAGTACACAAGCTTGAGAACTATCTTACAGAAAGATTATCGTTTTCAAAAAATTGGTATATTAGAGAATTAAAATCTTTGAACCCAAAAGGGGTTATAACTTTAAACAACAACGAAAATATAACTGTTGAATGTCCCAACTGCAATTACCCAGGTAATAAATCAATTCGAATTATTATTCAAAATCCCGTTAAGAACAAAAATTCTTACTTCATGCTCAATGGAAAGCTTCAAATAAAGACAATGGCGCTAGTTCCAAGAGGAATTATCCAAGTTGATAATCAACCTCTCTCAAAACTTATGTTTAAGAAAAAAGAAGTCTTCGTAGACAACCCTGCCAATATCTTTACAAATGAAAATGCCCTTACTTTTTACAAAGTTAACAAACCATTAAACGGAAAAGCATTAGTTTTAAGTGATTTAACACCGGTGTCGCTTGTTAGAGCTGGTACCCCTACCAAGATTTATCTACAAACAGGAAGTATTTCACTTAAGAGTATGGCTACTCCATTAAGAAGTGGGAAATATGGTGACACAATACAACTGAGATCAACTTCAAATAATAAAATAATAATTGGAAAAGTCATAGACTATAACAAGGTTGCAATAGAATTATGAAAGCTATCAAACTACTTTTGATATTTTTACTTCCTCTACTTTTTTCATGTAGTAACTACATTAATAAGATGTATCGTGACCTTGATAAAGATCAGGGAAGGAAATCTCCAGCAAGACAGGATCAATTTAATAGATATCGTAATCCACAGTTAAATCCTCAAGGACACACCCGAGTTGGATCGAAACCACTAAATTATCAAAGAAATGCATACATGAATTCCCAAAACCGAAACCGTCTACCTCAAACAAGGCGGTCCTACAGGCCTCAGCAACAAGTAAAGAAGAGGTATACTTCTAATGACCTTTTAGATACCGGAAGAAATACTTCTAGTCTCTGGGCCGGAAAAGGAAAAGGAAAACATTTATTTACAGAACAAGAAGAAAAGAAACACGGAGATATTATTCTCATCAATGTTCAAAAGGCACTTAAGAACGACATGACTCTTGAGCTTAAAAGGGCATTTCCAACAATGGCTAGAGCTAAGAAGAAAGACAACAAAGAAGCAGATAAGAAAGACGACAAAGCAAAAGAAGATGTTGCAAAAAAAGAAACGGGGACAACTGATAAAGTTTACGACCGAGTTTCTAGTGTTGTTATAGAAGAAATAAATCAAGACCATTTATTAATTAGAGGTCAAAAAAGTGTTCTGTTTAAAAATAGAAAGAGACTTGTTGAAATTCAAGCTCTCATCTCGAGAAGAGATATCACTGATGAAGATACAGTTAATTCAGATAATATTTTAGAAACTAGTGTTCACGTTTTAAGGTAAATTATGAAAAGAGTCGTTTTACTTTTAAGTATTCTCTTAAGCACCAACATCTTTGGGGCTTCTCGTCTTAAAGACCTACTAACCTTAAAAGGTGTTAGAGATAATCCAATCATTGGTTATGGTCTTGTTATTGGATTAAATGGGACTGGAGATGGTGGAGGAGAGATCACCAACAAGTCTCTAAAAAGAATGTTTCAAAAGTTAGGTTTAAACCCACAAAGTGAAATCACCTCAAAGAATGTAGCGGCAGTAATAGTTACGGCAAAACTTCCCCCTTTCGCCAGACAAGGGCAGAAAATTGATATTACAATTTCTTCCATTGGAGATGCAAATTCACTTGCAGGAGGAACTTTACTTATCACTCCTCTAAAAGGTGGTGACGGTGAAGTTTACGCTATCGCTTCTGGCCCACTTTCAATTGGTGGATTAAATAAAGGAAGAGTCTTTGCTACGACCGGAACAATTCCAAATGGAGCAATTGTAGAAAATGAATTGCAATCAGATTTTGACAAGAAGAAATCTCTTCGTTTTGCACTGAAAAATCCTGATTTTACTACCGCTGCAAGAATTGAAAAAACGATTAATCAAGAACTTGGTGGAAAATATGCCATAGCAAAAGACGCAACTACTGTTGATTTGATTATTCCTTTTCACTATCAAAGAAAAGTTGTTCAACTTGTCGCTATTGTAGAAAACTTTAAGGTGAACTCTGATTCAAAAACTAAAATTGTCATCAATGAAAGAACAGGAACAATAGTAGCAGGAGGAGGTGTTCAAATCTCACCCGTGGCCATAAGTCATGGAGACCTAACTATTGAAGTCAAAGGTGACGGTGAAGGCAAAGGAGACAAACCAAGTTCTCTCTACTTTGTTGACAAAAAGACTACACTAAGTGACTTGGTTAAAAGCTTAAATGCTTTTGGTGCTACTCCAGAAGACTTAATTTCAATATTTAAGGCCTTAAAGAGCAATGGTGCTCTTATTGGTGATTTAGAATTTATATAATCTCTTCACTAACTGGATTTGATTGTAAAAAAGTGCTAAGATATAGACGTAGAGCGGTGATCAAGGATTGAACTTCGCTAAAAAGTCAGGATGACTATGATGAAAATGAATAACTCCATTCCTCTTAATAATTCTAATATTCAAAATAGTAAAACTATAAATAAAAAGTACATCCCTAAACCCTACCTCGAAGCTGCGCAAGGTATGGAAAAACAATTTATTCAGCTGATGGTTAAAGAGATGAAGAAAACAACTCAAGGACCAGAATCTACCTCAACGGGAATGGACTATTATATGGATCTGCAAAGTGGTGAACGAGCAGACGCTATGGTTAAGAAAAATCAAGTCGGTCTACAAGACCTCATCTTAGACAAAATTTATCCTGAAAAATTTAGAAATGTTCATGCATTTAATGCCTATAAGCAACAGACCAATCAGATGAATAATAGGTCAAATGTTGAAATGAGAGATGCTCATGTTAAAGAACACAATGATATTGAGCTTCATAAAGTAACTACGAAGAATTCGGTAATCTCGAATGGACAAGGCCTGGAGGCAAGTCATGACTAGTATAGAATCAACTCGTTCCAAATTTTTCCCAGGTAATAAACCTGCGGTTAAAGGAAATAAAGCGGCACAAATTAATGCTCTTAAAAGAAATGATCCATCTAGGTACAATGAACTGAAAGATATGAGTCAGAGGGATTCTAATGTTTCTATTCCAGAAGCAGTGAAAGATTTCTCTAGAATACGTAGTGCTGTTGATGCTAGTCCAGAAGTTGATAACTCAGAGAAAATTGCCAAACTTAAAGAGCAAATTGAAAAAGGTACATATCAAGTTAATTTTGAAGCGGTTGCAGATAAAATACTTATGGAAGAGTTTTAATTTATGGAAAATCAAAAAAAAGAACTATTCTATTTTCAAATTACTGATCTTTGGAAACGACTTTGCGAAAGTCACTCAGAGCTTTTTGATTTAACTTGTGATGAATACTCTCTCCTATTAGGAAGTGAAATAGACAAACTCGAAAATAAAATTATTCAGAAACAAGAATTAATAGCAAAAATTGCGATTTTAGAGTCTATAAGAGAAGAGCTCATTACAGATGTTAATAAACATTTAAATGCAAAAATTTCAAATGTTACTGAGTTAATTTCCTTTTTCCAAACTTATGAAAGTAGTTTAAATCAAAAGCATCTTTTTAGTTTTAATTCTCTACTAATAGATATTATTGAAAAAATACAAGCACAAAATAAAAACAATCAACTATTTATAAATAAAGCACTAGGCTCTCTTCGAAGTATTCGAGAAGAGGTTCTTGGAGAAAAAAGTTATTCGACATATACCTCCAAGGGTAACGCTAAAGCTAGAAGTTTGTCGGTATAGAGGTTTAATTGTCTAACTTATTAAACATTGGAAGCACAGGATTGTCTGCATCTAAGAAGTCTCTTGAGACTACTGGGCACAATATCGCCAATGTTAATACGGAAGGTTTTTCTAGACAAAAAGTTAACCAAACAACAAATATACCAATAACAAAAAGTGGACTTGTTCATGGAACAGGTGTGCGAATAAAATCAGTAACTCGAGTTAATGACGACTTCATTAACAAGAGACTCGCAAAATCTATTTCAAACGAAAGCTTCTATAGTCAACGAATGGATCGCATGACTCAAGTAGAAGATATCTTTAATGAGATCGATACTGAAGGTTTAAATCAAGTTATGAATAGGTTCTTTAACTCTTTTAGAGAGCTTGCTAACCAACCTGAAAATGAAACGATTCGTTCTGTAGTAAGAGATCAAGCAAATCTTGTCGTACAAGACTTTAAAAGAATTAGAGAAAACTTAGATGATATATCAGCAGGTATTGATGAAAATATAAAAGCTGAAATCATTGATATCAATCAAACTTCTGATCATATCTCAAATTTAAATAAAAAAATTCAAGCTCTAGAAGCTATTCACGAAGAGACAGGGGACCTGCGCGATCAAAGAGATTTAGCTGTAAGAAATTTATCTAAATCTTTTAAGATTCACACCTATCAAGACAATGGCGGGAAATACGTAGTTGCAGCAAAAGGAGTTGGAACACTAGTTACCGGAACTCTTGCTCAGCATTTACAAGTTGGGACAAAAAACAAGGCCGACGCTTCCAATGGTCTTGCAGGATCTACAGAAATATATTTCAAGGGAAAACCTGCACATGTAATTACTCAAAAATTTCAGGGCGGAAGCATTGCTTCTCTAGTAAAAGTTAGAAATAAAGATATCGTTAGTATAAAATCTAAAGTCGATACCATTGCTTTTAATTTATCAAAAAGCGTTAACGCCATACATAGACGTGGGTTTGTTAACAGAGAGTTAGAAGTAAGTGAGTCTGGTCAACCATCTTCAGTTGATGCGAGAGGACCTACTACTGGAATCGACTTCTTTAAGGAACCAACAGAGTTAGTTGACGCTGCCCTAAATTTATCACTTAGTGATGCCGTTAAATCTGATCTCTCAAATGTTGTTACGGCCCTTACTCCTAATAGTCCTGGTGACAACAGAATTTCTCTCGCTATTTCAAAACTTCAACATGAGAGAATTCTTGGTGATAAGGACGCTACACTTGAAGAGTTTTATCTTCAAGCCGTAGGTACTATTGGTTTAGAAACAGGAAAAGCAAGATTAGATAGTGAACAAGCCGAAGGCTTAAAGGCACAGGCAGAAAGCATACGTGAAAGACTCGTCGGTGTTTCAATTGATGAGGAAGCTGCAAACATGGTTCGTTACCAACATGCTTACGAAGCTTCGGCAAAGATAATGCAAACAGCAGACGAAATGTTTAAAACCGTAATTGGGATTAAGAGATAAATAAATGACTAGAGTATCAGAAAATAGCGCAACAGCTGCACTTAGATTTTCCCTCGGGAAGTCCAAAGCGAAGCTTGAGAATCTTCAAATGAAGGGTTCAACCCTCAAGGATATTACGCGCCCGTCCGACAATCCTCTCAGTAACGTCGAATCTCTCTCTATCGGTTCAAACATTGCTGACAATAAGCAATATATGAGAAATGCAGACTACGCACTCTTGCATTTAAATGTTACTGAAAAAGCGCTGGAGCAACTGACTGACTTAGTAGTTAAAGCTAAAGAGATTGCCATTTCCCAATCATCTGATTTCTACAATGAAGATGTAAGAAAGAATATTGCTAATGAAGTTAACCAACTTAAAAACCTAGCCGTTTCCATTGCTAATAAACGAGTTGGTCAGAAATATATCTTTGGTGGCTTTTCTACACTAAAGCTCCCCTTTGACGCAGAGGGTAAATACAGCGGCGACAAGGGTCATTCAACCGTCGAGGTGGCGAAAGATTTTTTTCTGCCAATAAATCTCAATGGACACGAGATATTTTTCTCCTCAGATGATACTTCTGACAAGAATGTCCACCCACTCAAGCAGATTAATGACGTCAAAGAATCTAACGGTGAAGAGTTAAAAAAGGCAAGAGACCTTGCCTCTGTTCAAGAAAGTAAATCTCATAAGAGAGACAATATCTTTGCTCAGCTAGAGAGTTTATCTGTAGCGCTAGAGACTAATGATCCTAACCTCATTCAAAACCTCCTTGAAGAGTTTGATGACAGTGTCTCAAGACTAATTACACTAAGGACACGTATAGGATCAATTCATAGCTCTGTCATGAACTCTAAATCACGTCTAGAATCAGAAAACATAGACAGTGCAACGCGAAACAGTAAACTCGTTGACGCTGACATAGCAGAAGTCTTCGCAGACATAACAAAACACCAATCAATACTTAAAACTACGTATCAATCCTCTCAGGGAATGATCAATCAGAACCTTATGGATTTCTTAAGGTAAATGGTAAAAGCTATTGATTCATACAAGAGAACACTTATTTCTACAAAAATTATATATATATTTGATGTACTTTGCCTGTTTTTACTTGCTTTTTGAAAGTGTAGGTAATATATGATTCGTTGCGGATCGAATCAGGAAGGTTCACGAAAGTTGAGGTTTATTTATGCTCGTTTTGACAAGGAAGCTAGGAGAAAGCATCGCAATTGATGACCACATAAAGATTGTTGTGGTTCAAATCAAAGGCAAGCAAGTCCGGCTGGGTATCAAAGCCCCCAAAGAAACGAAAATTCACAGAGAAGAAGTCTACAAGGCCATACAGGATCAAAATACTGAGGCTTCACAGGCAGATCTATCTTCTATTTCTGATTTAACAGACGAATTAAAGAAATAAGCAGGAATTTCCTTCTTGCACTTCTGGTCCTACGGCTGCTAGAATCATCATGCGAGCCACTTGGGCTCAAAATGGAGGCCAGAAGTGAAAATCAATACAACTAGATTTGGTGAACTTGAAGTTGATAATAAAGATATTATCACGTTCAAAGACGGGTTATTAGGTTTTGAACAACTAACTAAGTTCTTTATCGTTGATCCGGGTGATCAAACTTTAATCCTATGGATTCAATCAGTTGACGATGCAAGCACTGCTTTTCCTATGATCGAACCTAAGATCTTCATGCCTGATTATTCAGTTAAATTATTACCAGCTGAATTAACAAGCTTAAGCCTTGAAAACTTAAACGATGCTAGTATTTATACTATTCTGACTATTCCTCAGGTTGTAACTGAAATGTCAGCTAATATGAAAGCACCTATCGTTATAAATAATAAGACGAAAATTGCCAGACAAATCGTCCTACAAAACTCTAAGTTAGAAGTTAGAAATCAAATGTATGCAGATCTTAAAAGATACATTGTAGCCTACACTTCTGATGACTCTGTTAGAACAAAAGTTACTGAGCCTCAAGTAGCAACAATAACTCCAACAGATGAAATCAAAACCGATACAAATAGAGAATTAAACTCTGAAGCATAATAAAAGCCAGCTTTAAGCTGGCTTTTTTTTTATCTAAATTTCAATTCTATTTTTATAAACTTGTTTCTGTAGCCGTTTTAGAAAGGTTTAAATACATTGCTGCTTCCGAGTTGTGAGGCTCAAGAGACATAACCTTTTCCCACTCTAGCTGGGCCTCTAAGATGTTTCCATTACCGTACTGAAGTACTCCAAGTGCTATACGAGCATTAGAGTAATTAGGGTACTCAAGCCTCAAATTCTTAAGCTCATCAATCGCCTTCGAGATAAAGCCTTTCTTAGCATAAACTTTTGCAATTTTAATTCTAGTTTCAAGACTTTCAGTATCAAGTGCAACAACTTTATTATATTCAAAAAGTGCTTCGTCGAAGCGATTATATGTCATATATAAATCAGCTAATTCCAAATGTTTTAAGGAAAATTTCTTATTTACGTGTTGATCCTCAATCCCCTCATTGCCTCTTGCACGAGTCTTAACTCTTTCATTGGCCTGATTGAATATTTTCTTTGCGTCTTCGTAGCGTCCAATATCATTATAGAGAACTGACAAACTAATGGCCGCATCAGTATGAGTTGAGTCAAGAGTCAGGACTTTATTAAAAGCTTTGATCGCTTTACCGATTTCACCATTTATATGAAAAATATTTGCAAGATAAAAGAGAGCATCAACAGACTTAGGGTCAACTTCAATGATTTCGTTAAAGATCGCTGCAGCTTTCTTGTACTCACCATTGCCATAACAATTCTTCGCTTTTTCTAATAAATCAGAGGCATTAAAAGTTTCCATAAATTTCTATTTCCCTAAACACTTATTATGAACGTTAGTAAGTAGTTTCAAACTCTTAGGATTTATTTGGCTTTTATATAGATTGAAGTACTTGGAACAGTCTTCTTTCTCACCAAGCTTCTCTGAACTCATGACAATTCTGATCATCGAATGTGACTTAAGCTCCGGAGCATTTTTAAAACGATCAATTATTGAAAGATAACGATACCTAGCTGCATCATAAGCCTCTGTTCGATAATAGAAATCTCCAATATACTGCTCTTTATCAACAATCATTTTTTCGCAAAGTTTAATCTTATCAACGGCACCTTGATTGAATTTAGAGTTAGAGTGAAAATTCAAGAGTTCGCGATAATACTTCATTGACTCAAAGGCAGAAGAGAGATCTCTATCGAACGTATCTGGAATTTGCTTATAAAAAGATTCTGCAATTCTAAAAATTACATAAGCTAAATCTTTATGCTTTGGATGAAAGTCCTTAAAGAGAATATAGGCAGCAGCTGATTCAACATAATTCTCTTGCTTGAACAATACATCTGCTTGTAAAAGCTCGGCATGAGTAGCAAAAAAACTGTATGGATACTGAGATCTTAAAGTATTCAGCTTTTCTGTAGCCAGAATGAAACGAGAATCTTTTATTAAATCTTTAGCTTCTTTATAGAGAACTTCAGCTTCAGTTTTTCCTTCAGGCCTTGAAGTTGAACAAGATACAAGAGCTAAACACAATGTGACTATTAACCAGCGCACTATTACTTCCTTTGTCATAAACTTATAGAAAGCATATCATTTGCTGCACTTTATCGTCAAAGTAACTATTGCGATTTTACACCATAGACTTCATTGTAAATTTCAATACATATCAACTTGAGCGCTGCAGCAACGGGAATAGACACCACCATCCCAAGAACTCCTAAGAAAGTTGATCCTAGTATTACGCTAATAACAACAATTAACGGATGAAGATTAACAATCTTAGAAACAAGAATTGGGAACACAAGAGCAATATCAATAGCATTTGCAACACTATATAAAATAACAATAGCTCCAAAAGTGGGCCCCCATCCATACTCTACAAGACCAAATATTATAGCTGGGACAGTACCAAGAATTGGACCGAGATAAGGAATAACATTAGTCACTCCAGCAACAATTCCAAGTAATATGCCAAAACGAACGTCTAAAATCATTAGACCTGTCGTAATAATTACACCCACAAGACTGGCCTCTACAAATTTAGCAAATATATAGTCTCCAAGTTGCCTATTGAATTGATGAGATAAGTAATAAACTCTCTCGAATATTGAATTAGGAACTATTCGTAGGAATTTCTTCTTAAAGCTTTTTCCATCTTTCAACATGAAGAAAACAAATAAAGGTACCAAAAATATCCATTCTAAAAAGTTTCCAACATATTTCGGAACTTTTAAAAGAATGTTCGTTGTCGAATCCTTAGCAAACTTTAAAGTATCGATTAGTATTTCATTACCGACAACGTAACCTGTTTTTTCTTCGACTTTCTTAGTTAATCCACGATATTCAGATTTTATGAAGCGCTCGACTTTAGGTAAGTAATATTGGAGGTTTTGTGCTTCTGAAGTGATAACGGGTGTAACTCTTACAAGAGGATATGAAAAAATAAATAAAAATCCGAAAAAGATAATATTCACGGCCATTGTTCTTCTAATTCCCAATCTCATTATAAATGGAATTGCTGGACCAAAAATTAAACTAATAACGTATGCTACACAGATAGGAACCGCAACTCTTGGAAACAGAACGAGAGAGCAGGAGAATATAAACAAAACAAAGAAGAAAAGGAAAACTCTTATTTTCTCTGTTCTTTTATTTGTTATTGTTGCCATTTTTTACTTCCAACTCTTTAATTTTAAATTTAAGTCTTCTTACTTCATTAGTAAGTGAAAAAAGCCTGTTTGCTGTAATAACAGAAACAGCCTGGAGTAATCGAGTTGCCACGGTAGGATTAGAATTTATAAGGTTTTCTAGGTCTGGTTTAAAGATACCTAGCAGTTGACAAGACTCTCTAGCGACTGCGGAAGCATTTCTAATACTTTGTTGCTGCAAGAGTGCAAGTTCTCCAAAATAATCCATTTTATCTAGGGAAACAATATGGTTCATTTTAGGGATTGAAGCATTTGAGTCTTTAACAATTTGTTCATCCTCAACAATGATATCCACTCGGCCACTGTAGATAAAATAAAATCCAACACCAACATCATTTTGATTAAAGATTTTTTCACCATCAGTGAATTGCCGAAAGTGCATTGATTTGGACAAGACACGCAATTCATTATCCGAAAAATTTTCGAGTACTTTTATTTTTCTTAAAAATCTTGGAATAGAATTTTTATTGGAAGCAAAGAGCGGGTTACTTTGCCAGAAATATTTTAGAATTGGGATATCTAACTTTGTTGGTAAGGCTTGGTTATCTCTTACCTTATCATTTACTTCTTTTTCAAAACTATCATTTACCATACTAACCTCTTAAAGAAGACCTACATCTTCTTTCTTTACCCAACCAGAGAGTTCTACTGGATGATCTATATAGAACCAACCCTTATCAGATTTTCCCATAATAAATTTTGATCCTGCTGGTAGAGTAGTCTTTACATCATATATCGCTGATGGTCCTTCAAATATTTTAAGTTCATTCATACTAACTGCAAAAGTTTTATCTGCTATGAGATATGAGTGAAGAACTGGTGGCATTGTTGAAATAAATAGAGCCAGAGCGACTATCAGTTTAGACTTCACCAATTGGGCTCTCATTAATATAAGAAAAATGGCAACAAGTACCAATGTGATACTAACAGAGTATCCTACTGGAAAAGTTGAAAGAAAATTTATAACCTTGTCTGCTAAAAAGTCAGAATTCGAAATATCGGCCACTTGAATTTGAGACTTTATAACGTTGAGATTATTTATAAGGTCCGAACCTAAATATCCCTTCTTCATAGCCAACTCAAAATGGTAACGCCCAGGGCCAAGCTCGCCCATCTTAGCGTAAACAACGCCTAGATTGTAGTGGAAATCCACATCTGTAAGAGCGGACTTACTTTCCAATAAAAGGTCTACAGCTTTTTCAAACTTACCATCTAAATATAGTGTCTCTAATGACTTTGATAATTCATTCATGTTAATATTCGCCATAAAGATATTATCAACTTAGCAAAATAATAAAGCAAGTTGCGGAAATCTATACACATAAATTATAGAAGGAACAAATATGACAACAGGCGTATCAAACCAAGAAATTCACGACCTTTCTAATAAACTATTCTCTAGTATATTACTTGAACAACAAAAATATATGGCCATCAAAGGTCCAGATGAAGATAAAAAACATCTTAGCGACTCAATATTACAAGAATATGAGCAACTAAAAGGAAGAGGATTTTTCTTTAATTATGTTTCATCGGGAAAAGGGCACGGCCCATTTACAGAACTAATCGATGGTTCAATAAAGTATGATCTTATAGGAGCGATTGGACCTAACCTATTAGGTCACTCTCACCCACTATATATTAAGGCCCACTTAGAAGCAGCAGCAAGTGATGTTATGATGTGTGGAAATCTTCTCACTCATAAAGAAGCCTACAACTTAAGTAAAGAAATTATTGATTCTGTAAAAGGAAGTAAGTTAAAGCATTTTTGGTTTTCTGGTTCAGGAAGTTTTGCCAATGACACAGCATTAAAAATGTTATGGCAGAAAAAAGATCCTTCTCATAGACTTATAGCTTTTGAAAAAGCATTTGCTGGAAGAAGTATTGCAACCCAAGATATCACTTATAACCCTGACTATAGAGTTGGACAACCGCAAACGATAGAAGTTGATCATGTTCCCCACTACGATCATAGCGACCCAGAGAACGCTATTAAGAAAACAATTGATGCTCTTGATGCAGTTGTTAAAGCTAATAAGGGTCAACATTGCGCGATAATGCTTGAACTCATTCAAGGTGAAGCAGGTTTTGTATACGGAACAAAAGAATATTATGAAACAGTATTTAAATGGGCGAAAGAACACGACCTATATATCTGGGTTGATGAGGTTCAGTCATTCGGTAGAACAACTGAATTATTTGCTTTTCAAATGTTTGGTTTAGATGAGTATGTAGATGTCGTAACTATCGGAAAAGCTCTACAAGCATGTGGAACTTTATTTTCTGAAGAACTAAATCCAAAGCCAGGGCTTGTCGCAGGAACTTTCAATGGCTCATTAGCCTCTCTAAATGCTGGTCAAAAAGTAGTTCATTACTTAAGAGAAGGAAACTTCTATGGAAGTGACGGCAGAATGAAATACCTTGAAGACCAATTCTTAAATCGATTAAGTGTTCTTTCGAAAGGAACATGCAAAGGTAAAATAGGATATAGCGGTGGAGTTGGAACAATGATTTCTTTTGAAATTGGTGACTCCTCAAAAGAGATAACAATTAAGTTTGTTAAGAAGTTATATGAGAACGGAATCCTGTCTTTTATGGCAGGAAAAGAGCCTACAAGAGTTCGTTTTCTACTACCAACCTGTTTAACTGACGAGCATATAGAAGAAATCTTTAAAATTCTAATTAAGACTGTTGAGGATGTTCTATAGGAGAACTCTATGTTTATTGTAAGACCAGTTAAACTATCAGATGCTGAAGACTTATTTGCCTTAAGCCAGCACTACACTTTCATAAGTCTTCCTTCTGATAAAACCATTATTACTAAACTAATTAAAAGTTCTCTTAAAGCATTTGAGAAGGCTTCAAAAAACATTAGTGAAGATACTTATATTTTTGTTCTAGAAGATTTAAGTAAGGTAAAAGTCATCGGCTGCTCAATGATTCATGCTCAGCATGGAACTGTAGAGGAACCGCATTTTTTCCTTAAAGTCTCCCAAGAAAACAAGTTCAGTGAATCAATAAATACTGGCTTTATACATGGAACTCTAAAACTAGGTCATGATACAAATGGTCCAACAGAGATTGGTGGACTCATACTAGACCCCAACTATAGAGGAAATACTCATAAGCTTGGAAAGCAACTTTCATTTGTTCGCTTTTTGTACATGGCACTCAATAAGAAGAAATTTAAATCTGTAATTCATTCTGAGTTAATGCCTCCATTTGATAAGGATGGCAGATCTCCACTTTGGGAAGCGATCGGAAGAAGATTTTTAAATATGGAATATACTGATGCCGATCTTCTCAGCAGAAGTAACAAAGAGTTTATCTTAAGTCTTTATCCTTCAGATACAATTTATGAGACTCTTCTTCCCATAGAAGCTAGAAACTCTATAGGAAAAGTTGGAGAAGATACGCAACCAGTAAAACGTATGCTTGAGAGTATTGGTTTTAAATACACAAGAGAAGTTGATCCTTTTGATGGTGGGCCACATTACCGCGCGAACCTTGTTGATATAAAGCCAGTTGATGAAATGTCTGAGTGTCTTTTAGTTTTCAATAAAGATATAGAAAAGAAAGACTGCAAGAATTATCTAGTTAGTCTTATTGAAGGAAGATCTTTTGAGGTTATTAAAGTATTAGGTATAATGGAAAAAGGTAAGCTAACAACTTTTCAAAAAGAACAACCCGATTACAGCTTTGTAACTAATTGTAAAATAAATGCGATCCCTCTTTAGGAGCACTCATGACTTTCGAATTAAAAGGTAATTTCTTTGATAATCAATTTTTTCAACCACCAATAACTGGTCCAGACTCTGTTGAGAAATGGATTTCAAGAACATGTCCAGCCGACACTGACACTACTCTTTGGAAATGTCCTATATATAATGGTCACACAGAACACGTCATTCAATCTTCCCTGGAAGGTTTTTCTACTTGGAGAAAGACACCTCTAGAAAAAAGAGTTCAATGTTTAAAAAGATATCAAGAACAACTTGTCACTAAGAAAGAAGAAATTGCAAAAGCGATCTCCCTCGAAATGGGTAAACCTTATTGGGAAGCCCTTACCGAGGCAGGAGCACTTATAGCGAAGATAGATGTGACAATTAATGACTCTCTACCAAGAATAACATCTAAAGTATTTAATGAAATTATGCCGTCAACCAATGGCTATATTCACTACAAACCAATTGGACCATGTTTTATAATTGGTCCCTTTAATTTTCCATGCCATCTAGCAAATGGACAAATAACTAGTGCTCTCATTGCAGGTAACTCCATTATTTTTAAACCCTCTGAGAAGACCTGTTATTCAGCACAACTGATGTTTGAATGTATGGCCAATGCGGGATTTCCAAAAGGTGTCATCAACCTCATTCAAGGCAATGGTGATACAGCAAGACGAATATTGAAGAGTAGAGATATAAAAGCTGTTTTCTTCACGGGTTCAAAAGATATCGGAAAAGGTATTTTAAAGCAAACACATCAAGACCTTGGAAAACTTGTTTCTCTGGAGCTTGGTGGAAAGAACCCAGCCATTGTTCATAAAGATGTAAACATGAACTACGTTCTTAATGAATTAATAAAGGGAGCATTCCTCACAACTGGACAAAGGTGTACTTCGACTGCAATTGTTCCAATCCATAGAAGTATATGTGATGAATTCGTCACTAAATTTCATGATCTTTCCAAGAAAATAATTGTTGATCATCCAATTGATCACGAACAAGTTCCTTTTATGGGTCCACTAGTCGATCAACAGGCGCTCGATACTTATATTCTCTATGTCGGTATGGCCAAGAGAGAAGGCTTAACAGAAATCATGCGTGGAAAGCAGTTAGAAAAGAAGTACAAAGGCCACTACGTTACGCCATCAATTCATGTCGCTCCGAAATGGGACAATTCAAGCCACTTTTTAACTAGTGAAATTTTTGGACCTAATTGTACTTTCGTTCCATATGATGAAATCGATGAAGCCATCGAAATTGCCAATAGTACTGAATATGGCCTAGCTGCTTCAATCTTCACTAAAGATCATTCTATATATCAAGAATGTTTAAGAGACCTAGATCATGGTTATGTGAACCTAAACAGATCAACAGTTGGAGCAAGCTCTAAACTTCCGTTTGGAGGTGTTAAGAACTCAGGAAATTATCATCCTGCCGCGGTAACAACAATTGACTCTTGTGTTTACCAACAAGCAAGTTTAGAAATTTTAAAAGAAGATGAAGTTGATTTAACTTCAATTGTAGGCCTTTCTAAATAATTTATTTCTTGTACCTCAAGGTGAGATAGTTAACTATCTCATCTTAAGTTATATTTTTCACTTATTCCTCAGTATTGTTTTTTATTTATGAGAACACCAGATTGAGCAGACTTGGATAAATCATCTTTTAAAGCACGAACCTGTTCCACATCAACTGCTGCATTCTTCTTATAGAGACTTAGTACTTCCACTTGTTTTAACTTTGCTTGTGAATAAGCAAACCTTTCTTTTTCTTTAAAAATAAAACTAGATGTTTCAACTAGTTGACCAGAATCATCTAGAGCGGTATCACTAATTTTTTGTCGCTCAAAGAACCTCTCCAAGTATTCCAAACAAGTTGGTCCCGCTTTTGTGACTTCAACCTTTTCGACATCTACTTCCTCACTATTTTTCTTAAAAGGGAGAATTTTTGCCATTTTCTCAGAGTCCGAAAAGTCATGATCTACACCAGACAATCTTTGATTTATGATATCTGTGAGCAAAACTCTATTGTCACCAATAGAAGTAGTGGTCAACTCGTTGATCTCCTCAGGAGTTAAAACCCTTAAGATCGTTGAAAGTAGAAAATTCTTAGCGGCCATTGATTGTCCTTATAACTAAAACCTACTATTCTTATCGGGTTTTACCTAATAAACTTAAGGCATATCACCTTGACAATAAAAACAGCAGGTTAGCTCCCACACTCTATACAATTTCCATTGTTTAGAAAATAAATCGCTAAAACTTCTAGACAAAAACCCTCGTTAGACTTATAAAAGTATTTCTATAAATGTATTGGGATGTGGCGCAGCGGTAGCGCAGAAGACTGTTAATCTTTTGGTCGTCGGTTCGAACCCGACCATCCCAGCCATTTTTTTCTTAATTAAATCCATCTTTTTTAGTTTTTACCAGATCAATCAATCCTTAAATAATTGTGTGCAAAACTGTTTTAGCTAAGCTAGAAGATGTTTCTATATAGGAGTTCCAAATGTTTACCCAGAAAACTGTATTTGATAAAAAGTTCCATTCTAAAATTAAAGAAAAACTATCTCAAAGCTACGAAGAACTTATTTTCGATTTACGAGAAGATTTAAACTCTGGTTATACTAATGATTTCTTCTGTGAAGGTTTTCTTGATCGCTTGAAAGAAATTATTTCAGATAAGAGCTTAAATAGTTACACCGACCTAAATCACTACTGGTCAAACCTCTTAGAAAACGCCATCTATCTTGTTCAGCTGCATGAAGAGTGTTCAGAGTCTCAATCTAATGATGACGAAGTAGAGTTCTCTGAAGTTGAAGAAGAGATATTCAATTTTTGGAATGAAAGTGACTTGACTGAAAGTTTCCTTGAATTAAAAGACCAAGATAAGTCAGTATTTGAAGTTTCAAAAATATTACAACCGTTAATTGAAAATCAGATTATTTCATTCTTCTATTTAAATATTTCTAAGAACCCCCTTCTTGGTGAAGAAAGTTACATATATAAAGCCGTTCCAGAAAAGGGTGACAATGACAAATGTCTTTACCTTGGAGAAAATAATCAACTGGTTAGATTAGAGCCTCCATGTGAAACATTTCCTACAATGCCAGTTGTTGGTGTGAACAAACATGAGAATCTTATTTTTCTAGAAGGAGATAAGAGATATGTTATTACAGAAGGCCTTAAACCAATTACTCATGGAAATCTGTCTCTTCACATTCTTCCAAACTGTGAAAAAGGTTTTAGTCAAATTGAAGATATTTCAAAGAATGTATTATGTGCTCTAGATATAATCAAAGAAACTTCAAGTGATTTATATCAGACCTTCTCTAGTTTCACTCACTCTATCATACCTGTTGATGAACCTGGCATTGTTAGCTTTTCTCAACAACAGCTACCTGGATACTCTTCAATAAATCTATTTGAAAGAGACTTTGTAGATCTCATTGATGATCTTCTTCATGAGAATGGTCATCATTATTTAAATGCTTTTCTAAATGTTGATGAACTCATTATCGAAGATGACGAAAAAATATATTTTTCGCCATGGCGAAAAGCCCTAAGGCCTGTCAGAGGGATTTATCACGCAACTTTTACATTCTACTGGGCCTTAGAATTATTCTCTTCTCTTTACAAGAATGTCGTAGTTGAAGATAAAATCAAGTCTTATCAATTTTCAACTGAGCAAAAGAATAAAATCACAAAGAGATTTATAGAAGAGTTTGAAATGCTTACTTACTGTTTTACAGATCTAAAGCATGCTCATAAAAATAAGAAGATTACAGAGCAAGGTTGGAGTTTAATAAGTGAATCTTTTAAGATGATTGAATCACATAGAGAGTTACAAGTTAAGGCCTATAAAAACTTAGGTATTAATGACCTTAATTCAATTAATGAACTAAAGTCCCTCTTAAGCGAACAAAGAGCTCACTTTAAGCTCTAGTATTATTTTAATTTCACCAATCGTGCCTGCATTTCATTTGCAGGCATAAGTTCGCCCCTGGCACTAGCTACAGAAATCCCTTTTTTATAAACTTCCTTAGCTTCAGAATTTTTATTAAGGATCTCAAGAGTTTTTCCAAGTAATGAATAAGCTGTTGAGTATTTCGCATCGACGCTTATGACTTTTCTTAAGTGTAATTCAGCTTGCTCATACTCTTTTTTATAAAAGTAAATATCGGCCATACCAAAGTTAGCAATAGTATCTTCTAAATCAATTTCAAGCACTTGCTTAAACATTGATTCTCTTTTTTCCATTTCAGAATCTTTTTCCAACTTTTGAGCTTCGATTTCTTTCTTCTCTTTAGCTTCCTTTCCAAATACAGCAAATGACTTAAAGGTTGCGTGTCCCTTTTCCACCTCTGCTTCTTCAATTTTTCCAAGATTCATTAAAAATAAAGACTTGTTTGTATGGGCCATAACTGAAGTGTTATCCACTTTGAGTAATTGGTCCATAAGATCAATTCCCTTTTGAAAGTCACCGAGTCTTCCAAAAATAACACCAAGAATTTCATAAGCATCAGAAAAGTCGGGAGAGAGCTTGATTACTACTTTTAAATATTCTATCGCCTTTGCCTCATCATTCTTCTGAAATAAATCTACAGCTTTATGATAAATATAGTCAGCAAACTGGACCTTAGATAAGTTTGTATTGTAATTCTTAAATTCCACTTGAAATGATTTTCCATTTTGAGAAATTTCAAATTGCTTATTCTCAATACGAAATTCTCTAAAGACATTTACCATCACAGCATCTTCACAGATTGCTAGGACTTCCCCGCCTTTTCTAGAATTAATTTCGTAAGGACCAAGCTCTAAGCCCTCAATAGACTCTGATAAGAGACGAATAGGATAATATGTTGCCCCTCTACCATTTTGTACCTTAGAGACCGTTTCTTGGCCTAGAAAACAACCTTTGGTGTATGAGACACTCAATTCATTTAGAAGCGTATTATTTATCAATTGATCTACATGAACATCTTGTCCCCAAACCGGCCAACCCAATTCGATATTCAATCTATTCATTTCATTTTGAGTCATTACATCGAGTTTACTATCTATTGGCTCAATAGAAATAAGAGCAGGTACTCCAAATAGAAAAGACTCAAATCCTGTATTTGCATCAAAGTCAGCACCAACAATAAAGGAAACCGTTCCTTCACTTGGGATAATTTCTACATCATCCATAATAATAAATTTATTAAATTCACCAACGGCCTCTTCGGCCATTGAATTAGGGATTAACAAATAGAGGTATTCTGAACTTTTAAGAAGAAGGAAAAAGAACTGAACTTTTCCCCCTCTATCTATTCGAGAATTTAATTGAAAAGAGTTATTCCCTAAGGAAACAAGATCATTAGTTGTTTGACCTTGAAAGAACTTCTCTCGATCAGGGCCAGAGATTTTAAATAGACAATAATCAGTAAATTGCCCCTGCCTACCTTCAATAAAGAGATCGATAATATCCATTATTGCTATCTCTTAAACGGAAAAAGATTCGCCACAACCACAAGTATTCTTGGCATTTGGATTAACGAAAATAAAACCTTTACCATTAAGACCGTCATTGAAGTCTAGAGTAATCCCTTTCAAATATATTGATGACTTAGGATCTATGAAAACCTTAACATCACCAAAACTACAAATATTATCGTTATCTTTCTTTTGGTCAAATTCAATTTTATAGTTAAGACCAGAGCAACCACCACCAATGACGCCAAGTCTTAGGCCATGATCTAACCCTTTATTTTCACTAGCAAATATCTGACGAATGTGCTCAAGAGCCTTCTCAGTTACTGCTACAATTTGCTCTGTCTCACTCATAATTTATCCATATATGTTAAATACGTTCTTTTGACCCTTATATCATATAACATATCAAAACTAAATGCCCGATTTTTCCCCATTTGTACCAAAGACAAACCTGATTTATCATTAGAATTGGAGAAATATATGGCCATAGTGCTGATAATACAGGACGGAGATCAAACATCTCGAATTAAATTAACGAGTCGACCAATTACCATTGGTAGATCAAGCAAGTGCGATATCAAAATAGATGACGATATGTGTTCTGGTAAACACTGTGCGCTCAAAATAAATGCCAATTCAATAGTTCTAGTAAAAGACCTAGAGTCTACTAATGGGACGTTTCTCAATGATGGGAAAATTATGGACACTCATCTCATGTTAGATGACTTATTGAAGATAGGAAATTGTGAAATAACAATTGATAGGTCAGAGCTTTCACCTAAAGAAAAAATCGCCCTAACTAGAGACGAGCCTACAGCTCATATTAAATTTGTAAGCTTAACTCCTGAAAAGAAAAAAGTTCGTCCTTCTCAGGTAATTAGAGCTAAAAAAGAAGCACAAGCTCCAAATATATCTCCAAAAATATCCAAGCCAGCTTTAAAGAAAGAAAAACAAGAAATAAAGCCTGATCCTAAAACCAGTAACACTGAGACTGAAAGCAAAACAGGCACAATGTCTTTAAAAGACAGAATCGCTGCTAAAGGAAAGAAGATATCAAAAGGTAAAAGTGTCGCTGTTACAGAGAATCTCTCAGAGAGACAAATCGACTTAGAAGAATCAAGTGGTGCAACAAAACTAATTAAATTAGAAAAGCCCTCTACAGGCAAGACTGGAAAGTCCTCTATCAAGTCCAAGATTAAAAACGTATTTAAGAAGAAAAAAAAATAAACCTAAGGTATCCAGTAGATTTCTTTTACTCCACCAACATTATTAACCATTCGAGATAAAACAAAGAAATAATCAGAAAGTCTATTTAGATATTTTAAGCTTTCCTGTGGTAACTCACCTTGATTTTGACTTTCATAAGATGAAGCGTAACGCTCAACTCTTCGGCAAACAGTTCTCGAGACATGCAAGTTCGAAGAAATCACATGGCCACCTGGAAGTACAAAGTGCTTAAGTGGAGTAAGTTTTCCATCGAGATCATCAATAGCATCTTCAATTTTCTTTACGTCAACATCAGTTATTTCTGGTAACGAAAAGCTTCCCCTCCTCTCTTTTTCACAAGCGAAATTTGACCCTATAACAAAGAGGTTGTGCTGAATTTCTAGCAGAAGAGGAACTCCTAAAGAGGATGAATCTAAATCACTAGTTTCTATCATTGAAATAACGACTCCAAGCTGAGCATTTAGTTCATCAACCTCACCGTATATATGGATTCTAGAATCTCCTTTTGAGACACGTGTTCCACCAACCAGACCCGTTAGGCCTTTATCACCTGAACGAGTATATACTTTAGACTTATCAGTCATTACATATTCCTTCTGTAGCGACCACCGATTTCGTAGAGTACATTTGTAATTTCTCCTAACGTACAGTAATTAACCGTTGTTAAAAGTTCCTCAAAAATATTTCCATCAGCAAGTGCGATTTCTTTTATTCTCTGAAGATACTGCTCGGAATGTTCCGCATTTTTTAGCTTAAACGCATTCAAACGATCAATTTGATTATTTTTCTCATCATCGGAACATCTTGAGATTTCAATTTCTTGATTCAATTGTTCTTCAAAATTGTCAGCAATAAATGTATTCACACCAATAATTGGTAAGGATCCATTATCCTTAAGAGTTTCGTAATAAAGTGATTCCTCTTGAATTTTTCCTCTTTGGTACATACTTTCCATAGCACCTAGAACACCACCTTTATCAGAAATCCTATCAAATTCTGTAAGCACAGCTTCTTCAACTATGTCACATAATTCTTCATAGATATAAGAGCCTTGCATTGGATTATCAGTTTTATTTAATCCAAATTCTCTATTGATAATCATCTGAATCGCCATGGCCCTTCTTACTGATTCCTCAGTAGGAGTTGTAATGGCTTCGTCATAGGCATTAGTATGTAATGAGTTACAGTTATCACTTAGGGCCAGGAACGCCTGTAGAGTGGTTCTAATGTCGTTAAAGTCTATTTCTTGAGCATGAAGAGATCTTCCAGATGTTTGAATATGATATTTAAACATTTGTGACTTCGTACTTGCACCGTACTTATCACGCATTGTTACGGCCCAGATTTTTCTAGCGACTCGTCCAATCACAGAGTATTCGGGATCTAATCCATTAGAAAAGAAGAAAGATAAGTTTCCAGAAAATTCATCTATCTTCATTCCTCTTGAGAGGTAATACTCTACAAAAGTAAATCCATTAGACAGTGTGAATGCCAATTGAGAGATCGGATTCGCACCAGCTTCTGCAATATGATATCCACTAATTGAAACGGTATAATAATTCTTTATTGCGGCTTTACAATAATACTCTTGAACATCTCCCATTAACTTTAGTGCAAACTCGAGAGAGAATATACATGTGTTCTGCGCTTGATCTTCTTTTAGAATATCAGCTTGCACAGTTCCTCGAACTTGGCGCATAATTTCCATTCTCTTTTCTTGATCCCAAAAGTCTTCTTCACTTAAAGCCTGCTTCATCGCCGTATTCATATACATAGCAAGAATAATGGCCGCGGGACCATTAATGGTCATCGATACAGAAGTCATAGGATCAATTAAAGAGAAGCCTTTGAACAAATCTCCCATGTCATCAAGAGTTGCAATAGAAACTCCAGCTTCTCCAATTTTTCCAAAGATATCTGGTCTCTTATCTGGATCTTCACCATATAAAGTTACTGAATCAAAAGCCGTAGACAATCTCTTGGCAGGATCATTTTCAGATAGATAATGAAACCTCTTATTTGTTCGAAGAGGCCCACCCTCTCCAGCAAACATTCTTTTTGGATCTTCATCTGCTCTTTTAAAAGGAAAAATACCAGCAGCAAAAGGGAAAAATCCAGGAAGGTTTGCTCGTTTTATAAATTTATATTTCTCTGCTAGTGAATCTGTTGTGGGATAAGCAACCTTTGAAATAATTGAACCAGAAAGAGATTCAAATTTTGAAGGAACTTTTAACTCTCTTCCTCTAACAGTATAAGAGTATTCTCCAGATTTATATTGAGAGATTGTATCTTCACAAACTTCAAGTTCTTTAAATACATCTTCAGAAATTGAATCTTTAACTTCAGTAAGTTTTTCTTTTAAAGCTGTATTCTCAGGAAGTATTTCACACGCTTTAATTAGCGCTTCGTAATCCTGTAATTTCGCAACATTTTCTTCAGCTAGCGAGTTATACTTTTTGAGAGTTGAAGTTATGTCTCTGAGATACAAGCTTCTCTCAGGAGCAATGATTCTAGTTTTATTTTGTGGTGCTTTCTCTCGTTTAATTTTATCAATTTTTTCTAGATCAAAATTAAATTGTTTTGCTATTTCAAAAAACAGAGCATTTACACCAGAGTCATTAAACTGTGATGCCATTGTTCCAAAAATTGGAAGTTCATCGTCAGTTGGAGAACCTGGATGACCTGCGAATAGTTTATAGTTTCTTCTATATTGTTTTCTAATATCTCTAAAAGCATCTTCTGATCTAGGCTTTTCAAATTTATTTAAAACGATAAAATCAGCTTGCTCTAGCATTTCAATTTTTTCTAACTGAGTAGCCGCACCATACTCTGGAGTCATTACGTAGACACACTTTTCAGCAACTTTAGTAATTGCATCAGAAGCTTGCCCAATTCCAGAAGTCTCTACAATTATAAGATCGTAACTTTGACTCTTAAGTAATTTTACAACTTTTTCAATTTGTGGAGAGAGCTCTGTATTCGAATCTCTTGTGGCAAGAGATCTAATATAGAAGTTGTCGTAAGCAGAACTACCTAGACGAATCCTATCACCAAGAAGTGCTCCCTGTGTCTTCTTCTTAGTTGGATCAACAGAAATGAGCGCTATATTACATTCTGGATAGTACCTATGGAAACGAAGTAAAGTTTCATCAATCAATGATGACTTACCCGCTCCACCTGTTCCAGTTATTCCCAAAACCGGTACTTTCCTGTCATTAAATTCAAATGGAAGGCTTCCATTATCTTCTAAAGTCGTTATCGCTTTCGCTACTTCAAGTTTAGATAAGTCTCTATTCTTAAAACTTTCAAAGTCTATTCCCTCAGTTGTCGAGTAAGTCGCCCTATCAATCATATCCATTATGATTCCTTCTAGACCTAACTTCATTCCATCTTCAGGTGAGTATATTTTTGTAATCCCTTTCTTATGAAGTTCTTTAATTTCCGAAGGAGTTATCACTCCACCGCCACCACCAAAGATACGAACATCTTTAGCTCCAGCTTCGTCTAAGAGCTCACGAATATAGGCAAAGTATTCATTATGACCACCCTGATAAGAGCTTAGGGCTATTGCATTTGCATCTTCTTGTAGACAAGCATCAACTACATCTTTTGCTGAGCGGTTATGGCCTAAGTGGATAACCTCTACACCGTTCGCCTGTAGCAAACGCCTCATGATATTAATTGAAACATCATGCCCATCAAATAAACTAGCTGCCGTTACGAATCTTAAACGCTTCATATATAGAGTACTCCATAAAAATAATTTACAACTTAGTGAATTTACACCAGAGGGAATATATCGTATAAACCAGAGGTTGCAAAATCTCTTTATAGGATCCTATTTTTGAGCTATTATAGAGCCTAAGCAGATACTTATTATTAGAAAGGTTATTCATATGAGTGATGACAGAACAGTTATAGTAGAAAATCCATTTCATGAGGCTAGAAAGAAGACTCCAAGAAAAGGTAAGAAACCACCGAAATTACTAGCGGTTGTTCACCAAAGTGGCTGTACTGGTTGTGAAGTATGTATTGCGGGTTGTCCTGTAGACTCAATAGAGCTAGTTGCTGGGCCAAACCCTTTAAACCCAGGTTTTAATCAAACCGTCGAAATTGACCTTGCGCGTTGTATCGGTTGTCAAAACTGTTCTCAGGATTGTCCTTGGGAAACAATTACGATGTATAACACCAATGATGCTTTTTCTGTTTGGGGCGCTGAGACTTTAAAATCTCACCTCTATGTTTCTGAGAACACACTAGAAAAACTCAATGAAGACAATGGTGTTGTTGATGAAGCTGAAAAAGAAGAAGACGAAGAAGTTACGGCTTAATATATAGAGGTGGTTACTTCTAACCACCTACTTTTCTTACCTAAGATTCCAATTCTTTATTTCTCTTTTTTTCTAAAAAAGCAAAGTCTATAATCAACATGATTGCCGCAATTGTAATAGCGCTATCTGCAACATTAAAAGCTGCAAAATGTTTATTACCTAGGTAGAAATCAAACATATCCACTACATATTTCAAACTATATCGATCAATTAGATTTCCAACGGCTCCTGCAAAAATTAAACTATAGGTAGTGCATAGCCAAAGACTTGTATGTCTCGAAGTCCAAATTAACCACATCAACCATAGGCTTGCCATTGTAGGTAGCACTAAGAAGAAAGTGATTCTAACAAAGTCACCAGATCCCGCCCCCATTCCAAAGGCAGCACCAGTATTCTGAACGTATGTAAGATTAAAAAAACCAGGTATTACAGAAATAGATTCACCCAGTGTAAAACTTTGCTGTATTGCACCCTTACTAAATTGATCAAGAAGGATCACTCCAACAATCATGAGCGCCATTTTCCAAATTCTATCCATTTCTATTCCTAATAATAAGATTTGGGACTAATTTCATATTTCTCAATCTTTCTAAGCAAAGTTTTCTTAGGAATATTTGCTTTAAGAGCTGTTTGATTGATCTTACCCTTATTTAACTTAAGGGCATGAACAATGAACTGCTTTTCAAAAAGGTCTTTTGCCACTTGAAAATCAAGTTTAATTTCATTGTCTTCTGTAATGGTTGCAAAAGTAAATTGATACTTCTCTACCTCACTAGCGTCCAGAGCTTTATCGACAACTGAATCCTGAATGCCCTGAAAGTCTATTTGTACACTAGACGTCTCACTCACCTCTTCAGGAATAGACTTAATATTGGCACTCTTCTTAACTACTTCTGGAAGAGATGAAATATTTATCTGTTCACTAGATTCAATTATAAAAGCATGTTCAATTACATTACGAAGCTCACGAATATTTCCAGGCCATGAGTAATTTGTTAGCACATTAAGAGCGTCTGGAACACATCCCTTCATGTCGAGATTATGAATTCCATTGAAGTAGTTGACGTAGTAATCAATTAAAAATGGAATATCTGATTTTCTTTCTCGCAGTGGTGGAAGATAAACAGGAAGAACATTTAATCTATAAAATAAATCTTCCCTAAAAGTTCCTTCTTTGATCATTTCTTCAAATGGTTTATGCGATGCTGCGATCACTCTAACATCTGCTTTAATAACTCTATTTGATCCCACAGGTGTGAACGTTTTCTCTTGTAAGACACGCAGTAACTTTACTTGCATCGTAGATGAGATATCACCAATTTCATCTAAGAAAAGTGTACCGCCATCAGCATATTGAAACTTACCAATTTTTCTCTCACTAGCTCCCGTGAAAGCTCCTTTTTCGTGTCCAAAAAGTTCAGATTCAATCAGAGTATCAGGAATCGCTGCTAAGTTGATGGTTACAAACTTATCGTCTTTCCTTGGCCCATTAAAGTGAATGGCCTTAGCAACAAGCTCTTTACCTGTCCCAGATTCACCTCTAATAAGAACAGGTGTATTCACCTGTGCAAGTTTTGAGATTATCCCAAAGACTTTCTGCATGACATCTGACTCACCAACAAATTTATCATTACCAGTTCCTAAAGAAAGAGTTGGTGCAGAAAAAATTGAAGTCTCAACTAAACTTCTCGCCTTTAGAGCTCTTTTAATTAGTGCTACTAAGTTCTCAGAAGAAATAGGTTTTTCAAGATAGTTAAATGCTCCTTCCTTTACGGCCTTAACAGCATCTCCAACATTAGAATAGGCTGTTAATATAAGGACAATTATTGAAGGGTCATATTTCTTTATTTCGGTGAGAGCTTCAATACCACTCATCTCAGGCATGTTTACATCCATAACCACGAGATCATATTTTTCTTTATAAACTGCACTCAGAGCTTCTTTACCATTGTCAGCGGTATCAACTTTGAAATGATGGAATTCTAAAGCCTGCTTGACTGAATCTTGTAAGACTTTGTCATCATCAACCACTAGTACTCTATGCATGCTATTCCCTTTTGTTTTATCTATTTCTCATTTTTATTTTAAAAGTTGTTCCTTCACCTAGCTTCGATTCAGCTACAATCGTCCCTCCATGAAGTTCTACAAAGTATTTTACCAGATATAAGCCAAGACCGGTCCCTTTAATTGAGTGACTTGCATCATTTTTTACCCGATAAAACTTCTCAAATATATACTCTACTTCTTCTTCGGGAATTCCTACTCCATTATCACTAATCGTAATATAGACCCACTCGTCGTCATCCCAAGTTTTGACTAGGACTTCTGAACCATCACCAGAGTACTTAATGGCGTTTTCTACCAGGTTTGAAAATACGCGCTTCATTAAATTCAAATCAAATTCAATTGGGTAGAGAGGACTCAGCTCCTTAACAACTGAGACATTTTTTTGTGAAGCTTCATATCTCAGACCTTCAATTGTGGTTTCAACGACAGTGTTAATATCTTTAGAAATCATATTTAAAGAGATTTTTCTTGATTCAACTTTAGTTAGGTCAAGAATTGAGGTGATAAATTTATTTAATTCTTTCGTCGAGTCAATTATTGATTGTAGGCCATTCGATAGATCTGTATTTTCTATATTTTTTTGCTTCATAACATCTGCCATTCCTGCAATTTTCGCTACTGGAGTTTTCAAGTCATGACTCATTAATGAAATAAAATTTTGCTTAAGGTTCTCAACTTTCTTTAGAAGTTTTGTTTCTTCCTGAATAGCATATCTACGTTGATATTCACCAATTGCTCTAAATGGTACCCAAATGTAGTAGACAACAAATACTGTCAAAACAATATGCGTAGTATAGAGCCATAGCCCCAGCAGGGAGAAAAGAAAATATGCGAGAATGATAACTCCAAACATAAGCGCCAAAGTCATCGCAAGGCCAGTTGTAGGCCTCATTCGAGAAATTATGATTGATAGAAAAAGTGCAATCAGTATCGCCAAGACATAAGAGACATCTTTTGGAATTTGTAGAACTGTTTTGTTTTGAATAAAAGCTTCAATAATTTCTGCGTGAACAGCTAGTTTTGATGTGTCATATTCCTCTCTATTAAATGGAGTCAATACGGTATCACTTGTATTAGAAATATAGCTAGGACCAACTAAGACAATTTTATCTTCAAAGAAACCTTTAGGAAAATTTCCTACTAGGACTCTGTGAAAAGGAATCTTCTTAATTTTTGCATATTTCGAAATTGGAGATGTGAAGTATCTAAACATAGCAAAGGTTGCATCTGCCTCTTGCAAATAATATGAGCCTTGAATCGAAGTAGCATCTAATCGTTCAGCATTACGATGTTCTCTATATGAGTTTGCCATCCAAAGGTGAAATGATTCTTCACCCGAAATATTAATTAAGGCCCTTCTAGAAATATCATCTTTTGCAAAGGTAGCATTATCAACATTTAAAAGAGCAAGAGAGTAACCAAGATCTGCTAGATCCTTTGGTGGTATATGCTCATCCCAATCATCCATGTTGGTTCCAAATCGAAAAACTCCCCCATTTTTTTTATAGTTGTTAATAGAGTCTTTGAATTTAAACAGAGCTACATCTTCTCTTTTAGAGTCCGGTGCCAATAGACCAATCAAATAGCCTATTGCTGCAGGACCGTCTTTAATTAATCTCTTAGATAAAACCTCATGTGAAGCATAAGTATAAGGATAACTCTCACCTAGAAACTGATCACTCTCTTCGTCCATTGTTATTAAAACAATTCTGTCTTGATAACTTATTCCCCAATCAAACTTAATTCTAAGATCATAGAAAACTGCTTCAAGTGATGAAAAAGAGTATTGAAATAATACAATAATAAAAATTACTGTAAAAATAAGTGGATATAGCCTAGAGCTATCAAAAGAAAATTTCTTCTTTTTGTTACTTGAGTTTTCTAAATTTTCCAAAAAATATCCAAAAGTTATCGTCTATTAAAAGTCTGTTCTTTTAATTCTTAAGTAATATGATAACTTTTCTTTACTTTCTTGTTCAGTAAGGGAAATTGTTTCAATACATGTATCAAAGAGATAATTTCTCTTCAGGCTTGGAATTTTATTAATTTTAAAAATAGCTCCATTAATTGAATGGCTCATAGGATAATCTGTTAGAAATTCTTCTAAAAGAGAAGCCTGAATTTCTTGCACATCAATAACCGAGTTTTTTAATTGCACAAAGGGAACCATAAAGAATTTAATAGTGGCAGAAATATAAGTCATTTTATGGGCCTCTAAAAATCGGCATATAGAAAGAGGCATCAACACAAGAGAGAAAAGTACCAGATAGATACTACTTTTCCTGGCGCGACCTGATTTAATTTTAAAACAGGCAAAACTCAGCATCGTTCGAAGCTCTTCTCTATTGAGTTTTTTAATTGAATCTTGATTTACAATAATTGAAGGGGCTGCAAATGAATTATCTAAAATATACCAACCACTAACCATTGGTGATAAATAGAGCCTTACTCTTGGAATCTTAAATTTAAGTCTAATATTTGATAAGTCATAAGCAAGGTCATTTTGCTTTGTATTTAGCTTAGCCCTCATAAATCCTAGAAGAATTCGATCTCCAAAGAGAAAAACCACAAAAATAACGAAGCTTAGTGCACTTGAAGCATATATTTCACCAAATGATGGAAGAAGTATAAAGCCTAGGGCACTTATCACGCTATATAACAAAAATAGAAAACTTAATAAAAACAACATATTACCATCAAACAAAGAAGCTTTATACTTTCTTTATTACACCTTTAGCTACAAATTATAGACAACTGTTTTGATTAGGGCTATAACTCAGTACGTCAAACGTATACAACATGGATAAAAAAGCGTTAAGTAGATGTATTTACTGAGTTTTTCTCGGCGCGTCTACAGTCTGATCCAGAATTGTGATATGACTCTTTTTCAATAAGATAAGTAATACTCTCACGGAGAATATATGCAAGCTAATAAGCTACTGTTCGGAACTGCTGGTGTACCAAATAGCACTCAAAAGAAAAATAATCCAATTGAAGGGGTTAAACAAATTCATGCTCTCGGCTTAGATTGCATGCAATTAGAATTTGCTCATGGTGTAAGAATGAAAGACGAAGTGTCTTCTGCCCTTAGAAAGGTATCCTATGAATTAGGAGTGCCTCTTACTTCTCACGGCCCTTACTACATCAATCTTAATGCAAGAGAACAAGATAAAATTGATTCTTCTGTTGAAAGAATTATTCAAACTGCAAAAATCTCTGATCTTTGTGGAGCTGAATCAATGACATTTCATGCTGCCTTCTACATGAAGGATTCTCCATTTGATGTTTTTGATCTTGTAGAAAAAAGTATGAACGTTATTGAAGAAAGATTAAGTCGATTAGATATTCAAATTGAACTTCGTCCAGAACTAACAGGAAAGACAAGTCAGTTTGGCTCTCTTGATGAGCTGATTTCTTTAACTAAGAATGTTAACTCTTGTGCTCCTTGTATGGACTTTTCTCACCTATTCGCAAGAACTGGTAAGTTCAACTCTGAAGCCGAGTTTAAAGAAGTTCTCGAGAGAATTAAAAGTGAAATTGGAGCTGAAGCTTTATCAAATATGCACATTCATATTTCAGGAATTAGTTCTAACTCTAAAGGTGACTTAAAACACCTTAACCTAGAGAGTTCAAAATTTAATTGGCGTGAATTGCTAAAAAGTTTAAAAGATTATAACTGCGGTGGATATATTATTTGTAATAGTCCTAACCTAGAAGAAGATGCTCTTTTAATGAAAAATTTCTACAGTACTTTATAATTTAGAGTAGGAAGTTCTCTTTGGAGAGCTTCCTTTTTTATGCAGCGACTTCACCTGACTCACAATACTTCCTAAGCCAATTCAAAACATCTTCTTTACCTTTAGGTAGAAATATTAAATAGCTTTCTCTATTTCCACAAAAACAAATTGTTTCATATTCGTATTCAACTAAGCCTGAAAATAACTCGTCAATAAAGTGGTCAGAGTTAAACCCCTCCATTAATTTCAACCTATCAAAGCTTATTTCACGATGAAGCTCAGAAAAGCTTCCCCAGTTTCTTGGACAAGAAAATTGTTGTTCTTGAATATTAAAGTGAAAACATGATGTTTTTTGAGAATACTGTATTAAAGAGAATGAAACTCCATTTCTAACTAGGGTATCTTCTAATAAGTGATCATTAGCTTCATTCCTATTTCCGCTCTTTAGTTCAAAGTACGTCGAGAGGTCTAATTTGGAGTTTGAACCCTCATCACCTGAAACTCTGTAGGTTTCATCAACTAAGGTGCTTATTATAGATTCTTCTGTATTATGATTTGCCATACTAAAGTTATCGGTTATTAAGGCAATAACTTTAGTAAAAAGGTATGTTGTTTCTGTAATTTAAGACAGTTAGAGTGATTATCTAAATATCAAGTGCCTCTTTGGACTCAATATAAGTTTTTACATTTGTTACATTTTCAATTTTCCAAGATTCTTCAAGCTTAACCATCTCAGCAATTTTCTTATTATCTACTCTAAAAGATTTTTTAGAGTCCCTAAACTGGTCGTAACTAATTAAATAAGTAATAAAGCACTTTTCAACAGAACAATTAGAGTGAGTTATCTTAAACTTTTTCTTCTTATACTTTGATAAATCCGAGTAATTGGTAAATTCAGTTTCATTCATGGCCATTATCGAGCTCTTAAGAGTTCCACTTAAATACTCACCAATCTCATTATGATCTAGATTACCTTTAAACCTTTCCTCAACAAAAGACCTCAAAGTTTCTTCTGCCCCTTTTTCCTTAAAACAGCCAGATAATACCAAAGCTAGCAATACGATTAATAATTTTGGCATAAATAACCTCTTAAACATTTATTGGGAATATTCCTCTATCAGAAATTATATCATAGAAATCAAACCAGTTAAGAGTAGAAGCTTTTTTCTCCTCTATAACTTTTAAACCCACTCCTGACATAGACTCAGTAACGATATTTGCTTTGAATAGAAACTTAATTTTCTGATATTGAATTTCTACTTGAACTTCACCACTAATCTCTGCACCATTTTCTAGTGATACAAAGATACTCTCTTTGGTCCAATTCATTATTGTAGCTGTTACCATTCTTCCGGATTTATCAGCTAAGAGCACTTCAGCTTTTCTTAATCCGCTAGGTCTAATTGCTCTAAAGTCGTAATTAGGGTTATAAATTGCTTCCGCCAATTCTAACTTCCAAATCATAATAAAAAAGAAAGCTACTACGATATAGAACAAGTCGTAGAAAAGGATTGTTTTGTTGAAAGAAGAAAGAAATTGAATAAAACATATAACACTAATAACTGTAGATAATAGAATTGTTAGGTAGTATGAAAACTTCTTTACCATGAAAATTAAAATAGTATTCAGAATCATTAAACCAAGTAAAACACTTTGATCTTTAAATAGGTCAATTAATAAATTAAAATCGAGGGCTGAATACCCTTTTTCTAAAGAATAGATGACATGGAGAAATAGAAAAGAAAAAATTTGAAATACAATCAAATTGATTATATTTGAATTTCGCTTCGATATTCTCATTCTTCACCCGGTAAATTCTGCATTATCAATTTCAAGACCATTCGAGTTTATAATGAAAGAATGAATCCTGAACTAGAAATTAATAATCTTTGTATCTCTTGTGATAATTGTAGGCTCATATGTCCAGAAAAGGCCATTATAAAATACAAGGACACTTACGCTGTAGATCCATGGTCTTGCACTCTCTGCTCTATGTGTATTGAGGTCTGCCCAGTTGATTGCATAAAATTAGTTGAAAAAGATAAGCCTAAATCTGAGTCTTAATCTCGTTAAAAACTATACACTTTTTAAAGGTACTATCATCTTTTCCCTCGATTACTATATTGCCAAAACCAGGGTTCTCTTCATTCGTCAGGTTTATGCTATAGGGAGTCCCTGTGCAATTGTATGTTGAGTTTTTTCCTACCTTGCTAACAGTAATTGCATTTGAATTAATTAAGAAGTTGTATAAATGAGACTGTTTTAGACTAAAAACTTTCCTCATGGACTCAAAGTATCTTTCAGCAGTTCCAAAATCCCAATACTCTAATTCATCATGATTATAAACATAGACTGACTGATCTTTATACTTTGCAACAGAATCAAAAAACTTACTCTCTCCAGAGACAGGAATGAGTTTAGAGAGATTGATAATACTAGAGCCACTGTAGGTAAAATAGTCCTCTTTCGAATCATGTTTTGTAATTTCAATTAACTGATTATTTTCTAGAATTAATTCATTATATCCAGAGTCATGAGAAACTTTTAAACCCAATAATGTTGCCGTATAATTATCACTTAGGTTTATTAACCTCTCATAATGACTTATCTCTTGAAATAGGAACTGATCACCGTTGAGAATTAGTACCTTCCCCTTATAACTTAACAACTTTGCCAGGTTATGAATTCCCCCTCCAATATCTAAGAGAGATTCCTCATGAAGGACATTGATATTCAATTTTTTTTCACTAATGTATTTATGTATCTGCTCAGCATGAAAGTGTGTATTAATATAAATATTTTGTACGCCAAGAGATTTTGCAAAATCGACTTGTAACTCTAAGAGAGACTTTTCAAAAACTGGCCATAGCAATTTTGGCAGAACTTTACCAACTTCACCCATGCGTGTTCCAAGACCAGCACCAAGGATAAAAGCATTTTCAACTTTCATAATACTTACCAATCAGAAGATTATACAATTCGAGATATTCAGGATATTTTTTTAACTTATTACGTACTTTTTCGAATCCGTAGCCTATGTATTTTACATAACGAATATCTTTTCTAGTTTCGTATATATAGGAAAAACTTCCTATGGCCTTTAAAACTCTTTGAATAGTCATTAAGTCATATAGGCGGTCAAATTGTTCTTGTGATTGGTCTATCGAGGGTGAGTGTTTGAAATAATATTCTTTTAATTTTTTTATATTATCGTCAGTTAGCTGAAAGTAACAGTCTTCAAGCATTGAAACTAAATCATATTGCGCAATACCTTGTCTTGCATCTTGAAAATCAATAACGACGAAATCCTCGGACTTTACCATTATGTTTCGAGAATGAAAGTCTCTATGACTTAAAACTTTGCTGGTCTCAGATAGTTCCTTAACAAGTTTATTTAATTGGCTACTATATACTTTCTCTTCATCTAAACTAAGTGGGTTTTGAAGAAAGCAATTAAAGAAGAACTTATTTGTAAAGTTCATTTCTGACATGTACTTTTCCACATCAAACTCCAACTTACCCCAATTAAACTTTTTATCCACTGGGATTTTATGAATTTCAATTAGAGTATTAATCACCTTCTTATATGTTTCGAAAATTTCTTCATCACATGTTAATTTCGTTACGTAACTTAAAAATGTAACATCCCCTAAATCCTCTTGCAGGAAGTAGCCTTTAGTTATGTTTAAGTCGTGGATTGTTGGTACTCTTACATTAAATCTATTTAAAACTTTATAAACGTTTAGAAAGTCACTATGTTCTTCATCTTCTTTAGACTCACTAAGACAAGAAACAAAGCTTCCTTTATTAGTATGAACTCTATAGTAACGTCTAGTTGAAGCATCACCTGTGAGCTTATTCACTTTTTCTATTTTCATATTTGTTAAATCAGCAATACGCGATTGTGTATTCGAAAATAATTCTTCAATTAACAATCTTTCACTTTCTTCAGGTCTCAAAGAGATCTCCTTTTTACTTCACCAATGAATGAATAAAATGTTTTGGTCGAGTTCTTTTCTCTTTTTAAATATTCAGAATCTGACAACTTTAATCCCGCTATAAATCTTTTAAATAAAAATTCTTCTCTTGAAATATCTTGGGTGTTTCCATATTGAATAGAAAAATCCAAAGTATTTTTGTTCATACTCTGTATCCACACTAAATAAGCATATGGGTCATGACCAGACCTTTTGATAACATGATAGGTCCAATTGTTAATTTGAGATTTAATCTCCACAGGAATCCTTGTGTAAGCAAGTAAGTCCTCACTATCAATATACCCTTTAGGTATTCTTATTGATTTCGAATATAAGTTCCTATGACTTTTTACAATTTCACTCGCTAGAACAGCAACGAAGACTTCCTCATTTTTAAAGTACTTTAATACTAGTCCACTTGAGAAGAAGAACTGACCCTTTGGTAATGAAAAATAAAAAGGAACATCACTTTTAATTATATTAAAGGTTGGTTTAAAGGCTTTTTTCAGAAGTAGTTTATTATTTTCAATTATTTTGTAATAGTAATTCTCTAGATAGTTCTGGCTTCTTTTTGACAATTTAAGGCTTTTTACGCTTTTCGTTTTAAGATAACTCTCTTTGAGTGATGATAGTTGATCGAGATAGTCAGCATTTTTTATAATGAAAGCTGAGTCATCTATTTCAAATTCATTTTTTTGAAAGATTGAGCACGAAGCCAAAAGAAGAGTAATAAGTAAAACAGGTATTTTCATTCTATAAAGTATACCAATCACAATTCACTTTACAAGCTTCCTTAAAAAATAGAAAGGCCCTCTTGCGAGGGCCCTAAATATATATCAATTAATTCTTATTAGATATCTTCAGAAGCAATATCTCTATCTGGGAGATAGTGAAGAGTAAATCCAGCAAAGATCAGATTCGGATCGTGAATCATTTCTTTATTATTATCCCAGATTTCCTTCCATCTCTTGTCTGATCCATATTTCTCACCAGAAATTGAACCAAGAGTGTCACCTGTTTTAATTAAGTGAGGAAGACCTTGAGGATTATAATCAAACCCTGCTGAGTCATGCTTTAATACCATCCCTATTGCTAGAGACTTTTCTTGAACACCATTATTCATTGACGATAGATGTTGCCATTGTCTGTAATCACCATAGAGCTTAAATGAAATCCACATTAGAGTGTCTCCCTTTTGAACAGTATAATCACCACCAGCAATGTCGATATTTGAAGAACCTTGAGCAATCACTGGATCACTTTCAGAAACTTCTGAAGCAGCAACTTCTTCGACGACTTGATCATCAGAATCTTCAGCCAGTAGATCCTCATCTTCAGAATCAACAATGAAGTCTGCATCTTCAGCACTAACCTCTTGCGACATATCAGCAGTAGCTTCTTGATCAACATTCTTTCTCTTACTTGAACAACTAACCCCAAGCGTTAGTAACGCTAAAAGTATTAGTATTTTTGATAGTTTCATAAACATCTCCCTTGAATATCTAAAAAAATTTATTATTTCTTCTTTAGTTACTCTTCGGAGAATTATATCAGGTAGTTAACTTTTTCTGACTTAATTAAAAAAAAGTTGCTTTTGATGAGATTTCAGATGGTTAGGTCAGGGATTTAGACTGGTATTTGGCTTCATTTCTCTATTTCACACAAATAATTGCCACTTTTAGCTCAAATATTTGCGGAGCCTTATTTTTTAACTGATAATGAAGCTAAGTTTTCCCTATTCTCATAAAGCTGACTTAAAAGGTATTATATAACAGATGAAAACCAATATACTTCTGATTATTACATTCATAGCACTTTCTCTTTCCGCTTCAGCTCAATCAGTTATTGAAGATTTTAACGAGAACTCTGAATCCAATCAAATTCCTTCAGAACTTGTTACAGAAAAAATTGTTCGTGTTTCAAACTCTAAGAGAACTTATATTATCTCTAATGAAAATGAATCCTTTTCTAAGGGTGATTTTATTACGCTCGTTCTTAATAGCAAGTTAGCCGCTAGAGCGATCGTAGCAAAGAGCATCAACAATGTTGCTGGAATAAAGATTATTAAAATCTATTCTCTCGATCTTTTCAAATTATTTAGAACGAACTTAGAAGTGCAAGTTATTAGAGGTGACGATAGCTTTTTTGGTGCAAAGAAAAAAGAAGACGAAGAATCAGAAGATACCGCAGTTATTAAAGATGAAGAAGATCTCTATAATGAAACTTTCCTAGAAGATGATCTTTCCATGGAAACCAAAAATAAAAGGTCTATTAAAACAGATAATATAGTCTCGATTAACTATGGTCTCATAGAAGGTCTAAATAATGATGGTTCAAGTCAGCGTTACACTCATTTAAACGGAATGTGGATGTACCAGTTTGAAGACAACATCTGGGCAGAATTGGGTTACGGACAAAACTTAATTAATGATTACCCAAGTCCTGGGCTCGATACCAAAATGACGAACCTTACTCTCAGAATTAAATATACTGTTGCAGCTCCTTTTTTCTCTTATGTACAACCTTACCTTGGTTTTCAAATTATCAATGCTACTAGTCCTAATGCTGGTGTTGATGACCCAACAGATGATGTTACTCCTAGCTCTGCAGAGCTAGATAACGAGATCAACATGGTTGAGAATTTGAAAAAGAAGAATATCATTTTTGGTGTAACTGTTTTAAAAAGGTTAGTTCCTGGCTGGTTCATTAGAGCGGATCTAGGATCTGATATTATTAACTTTGGATTTAGTCTTGAATTTTAATTATATTCTTATCTTATTCACAATTTTCATCACTGCTTGTGGAGTAAAAGGTCCCCCCAAGGCACCTGCAGGAACTTCTGTTCCTTCGTTTATAACTCCCTATATGAAACAAAGTATTCCTATAACTTCTGAGTCGAACAAAGAAGAAGAAGAAGAAGAAGACAAGAAATCTTCCAAAAAGAACTAATCATGCCTCTTATTATAGCTACAGGTTCGAACTTAGGTGAACGAGAACTTAATTTACTGAACGCTCAAAATTGCCTTGAAGAGCACTTTCAATTGGTTTCCAAAAGTAGAATCTATGAATCAAGTGCTGTTGATTACCTAAGTCAACCAGACTTCTATAATCAAGTTTTAGAATTTGAAACCCCAGCTCTTTCACCCGCAGACACTATGACTCTACTATTAGACATAGAAAAGCAATTAGGTCGAGAGAGAAAAATTGCCCAAGGCCCACGGGTAATTGATATTGATATTCTTTTTTATGACAGTGTTATAAGTAACGACGAACATATCCTCCTCCCTCATCCAAGATTATTTGAAAGAAGCTTCGTAGTGCTTCCACTGAGGGAACTTAATTGCTTTAGTGACCTACAAAAAAAATATTTTTTTCCAGAAACTTTCACTAATTCGGCAAGGCCCATTAGGTTAAGATAAATTAACCCTCCGCCCATTTGACCCTGATCCTTTATGACCCTATAATTTCTTGCATACTTATTAACTTTTGACCCTACTGCAAGGATGCTTTTCATGGTTAATTTTGAGCTCTCGAGCGAACAAAAAGAAATTACAGATATGGCAATGAAGTTTGCCAGAAATGAAATGATGCCCAAAGCAAATGAGTATGATGAGTCTGGTAAATTGCCCATGGAGATTCTAACTAAGGCCTGGGAACTTGGCTTGGTTAATACTTGTATTCCCCCAGAATACGGAGGAACAGGTTTTACAACTCTTGATTCAATGATTATCACAGAAGCCCTAGCTTACGGCTGTCTGGGAATGAATACGACTCTTATGGCGAATGACCTTGCTCTTCTTCCTATTACAATCGCAGGTAATGATGAGCAGAAGAAAAGATTTTTAACACCTTTCACTGAGTCCTATAAGTTAGCTTCTTTTTGTTTAACTGAACCAGGTCATGGTTCAGATGCAGCTGGAATTAAAACGACAATTAAAGAAGATGGTGACCACTATGTCATTAACGGTCAAAAGATGTGGATCACTAATGCGGGTTACGCAGATCTCTTTGTCATTTATTGTACAACTGATCCAGAGCTCAAGCACAAAGGTATTTCTTGTATTGTTCTAGATGACAAGAATGTAGAAGGTTTAGAAATTGGTGCCAAAGAAAAGAAGATGGGACACAAAAGTTCCGATACGCGCGCTGTTACTTTTAACAATGTACGTATCCCTAAAGAGAATTTGCTTGGAAAGCTCGGAGAGGGTTGGAATATTGCAAAACAAACACTAGACCACTCAAGACCTATGGTGGCAGCCAGTGCAGTTGGAGGAGCGCAGTGCGCTCTAGACCACGCTGTTAAATATGCAAAAGAGAGAGTACAGTTTGGTAAGCCAATTGCTAAACATCAAGCCATCCAGATGATGGTGGCCGATATGGCGATGAAAATTGAAAGTGCGAGGCTCCTAGTTCATAAAGCTGCATGGCAGTTAGATCAAGGAGAAACAAACACTTTATTAGCTTCCTATGCTAAAGCCTACGGGGCAGATATGTTTATGGAAGTTGCTACTGATGCCGTCCAAATATTTGGAGGATACGGCTACAGTAATGAGTACCCAGTAGAAAAGATCATGAGAGATGCCAAGCTTATACAAATATATGAAGGGACATCTCAGATACAAAGATTAGTTATCGCTAAAGAAATTTTTTCAAGGAGCTAAACGTATGAATATCTTTGTTTGCATTAAACAAGTTCCGGATACGGAAACAAAAATTACACCTAACGGTGATGGTACTTACATCGAAACAACTTCGATTAAGTGGATTATGAATCCTTACGATGAGTTTGCTGTAGAGCAGGCCCTATTAACTAAGCAAGCTAACAGTGGTTCAACTGTTACTGTTGTTAGAGTTGGTGGTGTTAAAGACACTGAAACTTTAAGAACTGCATTAGCTATGGGTGCCGACGACGCAATTCTTGTAGAAGCTGATGACAATCTTGATTCTTTCATGACTGCCAAAGCACTTAAAGGTGCAATTGAAAAGTCTGGAAATTCTGCAGATGTTATTTTTACAGGTAAGCAAGCCATTGATGACGATTGTCTTCAAGTTCCACAACTATTAGCGGGAATGTTAAACCTTCCTTCTGTTTCAGTTGTTGTTGGTTGTGAAGAAGCAGGTGGAAAGTTTACACTTAAGCGTGAAATTGAGGGTGGTACTCTTGAAGTTTACGAAGTAAATTCTCCAGCAATTATTGCTTGTAACAAAGGAATCAATACTCCTCGTTACGCTTCTCTACCAGGAATCATGAAAGCAAAGAGAAAACCTCTTGCAAAGCACTCTCTTGCAGATGTTGGCGTTGCTGATAGCGACAGAAGAGTAAAGTATTCTAACTTTCAACTTCCTCCTGAAAAACCACCAGGAAAGAAATTTGATGCAATGGACGAAGCGAACCAAGCTTCTATTGTAGCTGAAGTTGTAGGTCTTTTAAGAACCGAAGCTAAAGCGATCTAAGGAGAAAATTATGGCAAAAGTATTAGTTTTTACAGAGTTGACTTCTGATCACGTTAAATCTGTAACATTAGAAATTTTAGGAAAGCTTACTGGTAACGACGTTGACGTTGCTGCTATTGGGCAAGTTCCTGCAGGAGCCGTTGCTGAATTAGCAAAATATGGAGCTGCAAATATTCATTCACTAAAAGGTGATAACCTAGATAAATATTCTCCAGAAGGGTATGCAAATGCTCTTAAAGAATTTATTGGTAACGGTGGATACGATTACGTATTTGCTGGAGCAACATCTCTTGCAAAAGACCTGTTCCCAAGACTTTCTGGAATGTTTGACGCTGGTATGGCCTCTGAAGTGACAAACTTCACAATGGATGGTGGAACGTTCGCAGGAACAAGACCACTATTTTCTGGAAAGTGTTTAGCAAAAGTAGAAATTGAAGGTCCAAAGCCTCACTTTGTAACTGTTAGACCAAATGCTCTTGGTATGCCAGAAAATGAAAATGCAGCAGCTGGAAATGTAGTTGATGCAGCAGCTAATGCTGGAGAAATCAGAGCGGCTATTAAAGAAATTATTAAAGGTGCTTCAGAGAAGCTTGACCTTACTGAAGCAAATATTATTGTTTCTGGTGGTAGAGCGATGAAAGAAGCTGCTAACTTTAAAATTCTTGATGAGTTAGCTGATGTAATTGGAGCCACAGTTGGTGCTTCAAGAGCGGCAGTTGATTCTGGATATGCTCCACACGCAATGCAAGTTGGTCAAACTGGTAAAACGGTTGCACCTACTCTTTACATCGCTTGTGGTATTTCTGGTGCCATTCAACATTTAGCAGGGATGAGAACATCAAAGTGTATTGTTGCTATCAATACTGATCCAGATGCTCCTATCTTTACTAAAGCAGATTACGGAATCGTTGGAGATCTCTTCCAAATCGTTCCGATTCTGACTGAAGAATTTAAAAAGATTATGTAAAAAATGAAAGGCTCCGTAAGGAGCCTTTTTTTATGTCTAAATTTTATAACTCATTTATATTATTTTGATGCAGGAACTCTTGAAGGTTGAGTAAAGTCAAAACCAACTTCTTTAGTGATTCTTGCAAACTCTTCTTCAGTTTCAGGCTCAATAATTTCTTCTTCTTCTTCGCTTTCTTCTTCATCTATTTCATAAATATTTTCGTCACTTTCTTGAGCTACTGATCTTCTTGAGAATTGAGCATCATTTTGATTTTCAACGATTTCAATTTGTTCAGCATTTAATTCTTGAGCTTCTTCTTTCGCAAGTTGTGCTTCCTCTTCTTGCTCATTCATTTGCTCTAACTTTTCTTCAGTAACAAAGTTAAGCACCGCACCTTGTAGAGGTCCTGTTGCAAACCTGATTCTATATCCATCTTTTCCATTATTAGTAATCAGTCCTGTTACTTCTCCAGCTTCTGTTTGTGCTGAAAATTGTCCACCTGCTTTAATTTCTCCACCGTCAATAAAGGCCAGTGGCATTTCATAGTTTTTACCAATTCCGATAACAACATCGAATTCTTCAATTTTCTCAGAGCTAACTACAACTGTTCCAGTAATAATCTCTTCTCCTCTAAGAATATTTGGATCTTTTGTTGGATGAAGCGCTCTTTCTAAAATGAGATCCTGTACACCTTCAACAACTACACCTGTACTACTTTGTACTTCTTCTTCAACAACTTCTGATATTTCAGAATCGTTAGCAACTTGATTTACTTCTACTTTATTTCTTCTAACTGCTTCAATAATCTCGTAACCTTTTCCAAATTGTCTAAATAGAGCGATTGTTTTACCACTCTCATCTAAGTATGAGATTCTAAAGTCCATTGGCTCTTCATCACCTATCTTAACAAGTGAAGTTCCAATTAGTTTGAATTCCATATTATCGATTTCTTCATCTCTTCCTACTTCAAAAACAACTTCATTATTTTCATCTTGAATTCTTCTAATTTCCCACTCACCGTCAATAATTTGTGAGTTGATAGTATTTAAAGGAAGATACTGAACAGCTGGTCTCGCTGCTGCTGCAGATGCAACATGCCTTACAACCTGTTGATCATCTAGTCTCTTTACGACCTGAACCTGTGCCTCGTTCATAAACTCATTAGAGTTAAAGTTGGCATCATTAACGGCCTTTACTCCAACTATAACTGAACCTACAGTTAAGAATCCTGTTAATGTCTTAAGAGTCAGTAGTGACTTCATGGTAATCTCCCGATTGAACTTACATATTAATAAGCAAGTCTCGTGCCATGTGTCATATTTCTAGACTGTCTAAAATCTGTGTCCTGACTCCCGTAAGGTATTGAAATTAGGTATATTGTTTTGGAGGCTACATTTTGAGCATTAAAAAGCCGTCCAAAGATTAGACGGCCTGTATAAACTTTCTATAGTAAATATCGTAATATTCTATTCGAATGTATACTTTCTACCTTCGAAATCACTATGACTTACTCTAAATCTCTTTAGCGCTATAACCACTAAATCATCCATCGATTGACCAGTGTTTTCAGACATTCTCTCAAAGGCCTCAACAATTTCCTTCTCAACCTTTACGCTTAAGTCCTTTAAGTCACCTTTATTGTGTTCTTGTGTTTTCAAACGAATTCTCCAGTTATATTAATTCTTATTTTTAACAACTTTTATTGCGCCCTTCTTTCTTAATGATACCAGTGCTTGAGTCACTTCAAAATCATAAAGATCAGAGTTGCTATAAATATCCGCTACTCTTGAGTACTCCGTCAAGACACTCATTACAGTAAATTCTTCTTTAGAAACCTCATCCCCTCGAGAAATAAAGTCTCCGCTCAGTATAAGTTTTAAATTTAATGGTGGCTTAAGAGACTTCGATTCACGATGCTTTCTATAAAGATGCTGAGAATTTGCTTTAAAGTCCTCAAAGCTCAAATGAATTTTTCTTTGAGAGTCTAAAACCACCTCTGGCTCTGCAATGAATTTTAAAGGTGTATGCTCCATATCATCAAATAATGCCTGATACAGGGCCTTATCTGTCTTGAGACCACTGTATGAGCAATCCACAATCTCACCTTCAGCTATTAAGACTAAGCCAAGAAATTGCCCTGTAGAACGGTGGAGAATGTTAATTCTCCCCGTAAAACCAAAAATTGTCTGCTCTTCTATAGTGCCAAGTAGTGACAAAGGAAGACTCCTTTATTTTCCTAATATTTTCGAGAAAAACCCTTTCTTCGTTTTCTCACTCATCGCCTCTTCTATATGCTTCGCAAGATTCATATAGGATTTCCAAACGGGACGTCCTTCATATTCTTTTAAACTCATATAAGGTATCCCATTATCTGAGCTCTCACGTAGAGAAATTTCCATTGGAATTTCACCTAAGAATTGAGTATCAAGTTCGGCACACGCTTTTTTCACGCCTCCGTTACCAAAGATATAATACTTCTTCTCTAAGTTATCATCCGGAACGAAATAACTCATATTTTCAATCATACCAATGATCGGAACATTAGTCTTTTCAAACATTTTCATCCCTTTCTTAGAATCCAAGATCGCTACTTGCTGAGGAGTAGAGACTACAATCGCTGCATCAACCTCAGTCGCTTGAACCATACTCAACTGCATATCTCCTGTTCCTGGAGGAAGGTCGACGATCAGATAATCTAATTCGCCCCACTCAACATCAAAGAGAAATTGATTTAGTACTCCACCTAACATTGGACCACGCCAAATCACAGCATCGTCCTCTTGAATAAATAAACCAAAAGAAATGAATTTTAATCCATGCGCTTCAATTGGTAGAATTTTCTTATTATCGTTTGCAGCTGGTTTTGCATTCCTCTGTCCAAGTAATAAAGGCATCGATGGACCGTAAATATCAGCATCCAAAATACCCACTTTCATTCCCATATTTTTAAGAGTTATGGCAAGATTTACAGAAACTGTAGACTTCCCAACACCACCTTTACATGAAGACACCGCAAGTATCTTCTTAACATTAGGGATTCGTTTTTTATTTGCTCCAGCAGGGCCATGCCCAGCTTGAATAGAAGCTTTTGGCTGCTGAGGCTGCTCCTGCTTTTTTTCAGAAGCGCCAGTGAAGACATCTTTTGAGTCTTTAGAAACGGTCATAATTGTTATATTATCTTCTTCAAATTTAGACTTCAAAAGACCGTATATTGAATCTTCAATAACTCGTTTTTCCGTGGGGGAAATTCCTTCCCTATCATATTTTATTGTAACTTTCTCATCGTTTACCAAAACCTCTTTTATACGGTTTTCGACCCCGAGCGTCTTTTTCGTTGCTGGATTAGCAATAGTACCTATTAAATTCATAATTTCATCATTCATATTAAACCTCTTTTTAAGCTCATAAATATAACTTGAAATATCTTATTCGTTAAGAATTTTGATTAATACTTGAGCAAAGAGGTGGGCTTTTTATTTTACTAGCACAGGATTACAATCTCTTATAGAATAGTAACACTGAGCAATTTATTTGTTGAAAGGAATCGACTAAATGGCCGCACCATACAAGCGAAGTATTATTTTAATCAATCCAAGATTTCAGATCAAATTTAGTATTTTGGTGTGCTTCTTCTTGTTAGTATCTAGTGTTTTCTACCCTTTAACTATCTACGACCTTGTCACTAAGCTGGTAGAACAGGCCAATGCAGCCTCTCCAGACATGGCTGAGAAAATGAAGGCCTACAAAAATGGCTTAATTGTAATTCTTGGTCTATTTCAACTAGGGTTTACTGCAATTACATTTATAGCCTGCTTACTCTTTAGCCACAAAATTGCCGGTCCAGTCTACAAAGTTCAGAAATATCTTTCCGCTATCAGAGACCGTGAAGCTAATGGTAAACTCTACTTCAGACAGGGTGACTACTTCAAAGAGTTGGCCGAAGACTTTAATGAGACTTTTGACATGATCCAAGAGGATTACAAGAAAGATATGGTTTACCTAAGTGAGGTATCTTCTTATATTAACAACTTAAGCATGGTTGTTCCCGATGATAAGAAGGTCGTTTTGGATGAGATTAATTTAAAATTAAATGAAATCCAAGAAAGGTACCATACACTCTATTAAATAACTTTTTACTTAAATGACAGGAGGTCATTTTTGTCCAAATTAGCAACGATTGCTATTTTTATTCTACTTTCTACCAGTACATTTGCTGCGAAAGAAATAAATTTACTGAAGTCCATCAGAACTAGTAAGAACGATCTCAAGTTCGGGAAAGCTTTCCGTCAATTTTACAGAAACCTAAAGAAGAAGAAAATTGATCGTGTGGCAATTGCTCTCATGAATAAGAGCTTTAAATATTCAAAAGCTTTTAAAGAATATGGGCCTCTAATGACTACGCTCAATCAACTTCAAAAGAAGCCAATTACTGAAAAGTCGTTTCATAGTATTTGCTTAGCTAAGAAAAATACAGTACCAAATGCTCCCAGTCTTGTTAAGAGATCTTACGCTTACTTAGACGAGTACTGTCGATGGAAGTTCTTAAAAAACATTTCGAGATCAAAAAATAAAACGTCGATCTCATTTAAAAATTTAGATTACTTAAAATATGCTCTTCCTTACTATTTAAATGGAAGTCACAAAAAAGAGTTCGTAAGATATCTCTCACGCATAAAAGAAACTTCTAGCTTACAATTATTGATTTCTGAACTTATGACGGAACAATACCTGCAAAATCAACACACACCGAACTCAAAACATTTGAAGTTTATAAAAATCTCTACAGAACTTACTCAATATGTTCAATCGGCTGGCTTAAGGGATTCCTCAGAAAGGAATTATTTCACCAAAGCCTTTTATGCTATTAAAAGAGACATGCAGAAAGAAATTAAAGCAGAAAGATTTAATAGTGCCTTCGAAAAAGGACAACAACTTGTAACCTTCTATGATTCAAATAAGCAGTATATTGAAGCAAAGAAAGCGTGGATTTCGATTCTGACTACAGGTAAGAAGTTTCTTTATAAAAAAGAAGCCAAAAAGGCACGTTTCTTCTTTGAGTATGCATTAACTTTTTCGGAAAATGATCAATTAGATGAAACACTATTTCAACTTCTTTGGAGCAATATCTTATTTGGAAATTACAAAGAAGCTGTTGCAACAATTGAAAAATTTCAACTTATAAAAAACTTCTCTAAATATAATTCGAAAGTTAAATTTTGGATTGCTTATACTTTATATAAAAATGGGGAAGACGAACTAAGTAAACATTTATTTACAACACTAACAGAGTCATCACCTCTTAATTTCTACGCCATAATTTCCTATAAGAAATTACTAGATATCTTTGATGTTGAAGATAAGAAGAAACTATTATTTAAATATTCTGAAGAGATTAAACCCGACATTCCAAAGAACCAAAGATATTCAAAAAACTTCATAGCCTCTATGAAAAGACTATCTATTTGGCTTGACCTCAACCTAGATTCTTTTTCAAATAATGAAATCTCAGAAATCATCTCTAGAGATTCATCCTATATATTTCAAGATGAGAAGTTTGCGAAGAATGTTACTAACAAAGACCTGAGAAAACATCTTATTGAAAAACTAGTGAACCTATTTACCAAAGAGAAGAAGTATCTCCACTCTTTTAAGCTTGTACATCAATCTCTTGAAAAAGAAATGTTTGAGCTAGATGCTTTCACACTTAGAAACCTATTTCCTTTTAGATATCTTTCGAATATTAAGAAAATTGATAAGACAATTGACCCTCTTGTGGTGCTCTCTTTAATTAGACAAGAGTCTGCATTTAACCCACAAGCAAGATCCCATGTTGGAGCGAGAGGTCTTATGCAACTCATGCCAGCGACAGCGAAGCAGTTCAAAAAGAACCTTAGAACACACCACCTAAAGAGACCTAACTTAAATATCAAAATAGGAATTAAGTATTTAAAAGGGTTGTTTAAAAAGTACGATGGAAATCTTATTTATACTCTCTCCGCCTACAACGCAGGTGAGTCGAGAGTAAAGAGATGGAGAAAAAATTTATTTATCAATAATGATCCAATGGTAACAATTGAATCAATTCCTTTTAAGGAGACAAGAAAATATGTAAAGCTTATTTACAGGAATATTTTCTTCTATAATTTATTATCTAATAAAACTGTCCTCGAAAAATCACTCGAAGACAGCTTCTTTATATCTTTGAATTCTAAACGTTAAATTTGAAGTGAATGATGTCTCCATCTTTCACTTCATATTCTTTTCCTTCAACTCTAAACTTTCCAGCTTCTTTAACTTTTAGTTCAGTTCCAAGATCAAATAGGTCATCGCAGTGATAGATTTCTGCTTTAATGAAACCTCTTTCAAAGTCTGTGTGAATTACTCCTGCTGCTTGTGGAGCTCTATCTCCAGCCTTAAAAGTCCATGCTCGAACTTCTTTTTCACCAGCAGTAAAGTAAGTTCTAAGACCTAGCATATCGTAAGCTGTACGAGTTAAGGCCTGAAGTCCAGATTCTTCAAGACCTGCGGCCTCAAGGAATTCAGATTTTTCTTCCTCTGTTTCAAGTGCAGCAATTTCAGACTCAAGCTTTCCACAAATAACACTAACTTGTGCATTTTCTTTAGCTGCTAATTCTCTAACACTTTTAACGTAATCGTTATCACCATCCGCACTATCTTCATCAACATTACAGAGATATAGAACTTTCTTCATAGTGATCATATTTAAATCACTTACTATTTCTTGCTCATCTTCAGTTAGCTCTAGAAATCTAGCTGCTAAACCTTCATTTAGATGTACTTCTAATTTTTCTAGAATTGGATGTTGAGCCTTAGCTTTACTAGAAATTTCTTTATTTTGATTTTTCATTAGCTTTGGAAGATTACCAATTTTCTTTGTTACAACTTCAGCGTCAGCTAGAGCAAGCTCTATATTGATTGTTTCAATATCATCAATTGGATCTATTCTTCCTTCTACGTGAATAATTTCACCGTCATCGAAACATCTTACAACGTGGACAATGGCATTCACTTGTCTAATATGACCTAGGAATTGATTTCCAAGACCCTCTCCCTTACTTGCACCCTTAACAAGTCCAGCAATATCAACAAACTCTACAACTGTAGGTATTGTCTTACTTGGTTTAATTAGAGCTGTAATTTGTTTTAAGCGACTGTCAGAAACATTTACGATTCCAACGTTTGGCTCAATTGTACAAAATGGATAATTAGCGGCTTCCGCTGGAGCTGCAGTTACGGCTTGAAATATTGTTGATTTACCAACGTTGGGTAATCCAACAATTCCACAATTTAATGACATATTTTTTTCCTCTTAAATAATTTTCTTCTTACTATATGTTCTTGCTGCACTTTGAAAACCTTTTTCAATATATTGCTCTATGGCCTTTGCAGCACCTTCTAAATAATTTCCTATAAAGTCTTTATCCTCTCCGTGATAACCAGACAAGACCCAACTACTGACAGAACCATGAACCGGTCTGCCAATTCCCAAACGTAGACGTTTGAAATTTTGCTTTCCTAAGCATTGTGCTATAGATTTCAGTCCGTTATGTCCAGCAAGTCCACCACCATCCTTAAAGCCAACTGTTCCAAAACTTAAATCAAGTTCGTCATGAATAACAAGGATATCCTCTAAATCTATCTTATAAAAGTTAGCAAAGGGAGCTACAGACTCCCCACTAAGATTCATATAAGTTTGAGGCATAAGAAAAATGTACTTCTCTCCATCAATATCTTTAGTTGCGTGAAGGCCTTTATTCTTTTCAATCCATCTTAAATCATTGAAAAAGGATAGCTTTTCAAAAGTATCCCACGCAATATTATGGCGCGTATTCTTATACTCAGAACCAGGGTTACCCAACCCTACTATTAGTTTAGTCATAATTTCATCCGATTATATAAACAGAGAACTTACTGAATCATTGTTAAATGTTCTGTGGATGGCCTTGGCCAAAATATCAGCAGTTTCTAGGACTTTTATTTTCTCTATACCCTCTGCTTCAGGAGCTAGCGGAATAGTGTCAGTAACAATAATTCTATCTAGAGCTTCACAGCCAGCAAGTCTTTCTAGTGCAGGATTAGAAAAAATTGGGTGTGTTGCAAATGCATAGACTTTAGTTGCACCGTTTTCTTTAAGGGCCCTACAGGCTTCAACCAACGTTCCTGCAGTATCAACCATATCATCTATTATGATACATTCTTTGCCTTCGACGTTACCTACAATGTTCATCGCTTTTGCTACGTTCTTTCCAGTTCTACGTTTATCGATCATAGCAATATCTGTCTTAAGCTTCTTTGCATAATGCCTAACTCTCTCAACACCACCGGCATCAGGAGAAACAAAGATCGTATTCTCATTAAAGAGTTCATTTTTCATATACTCTAAGAAAACTGGAGAAGCGAAAATATTATCAAAAGGAATATTGAAGAATCCCTGAATCTGATTCGCATGCAGGTCCATCGTAATAACTCGAGTAGCTCCTGCTGCTGTTAAGATATCCGCCATTAACTTTGCAGAAATTGGCGTTCTAGGGCATGCTTTTCTATCTTGTCTTGAATAACCATAATGAGGCATAACCGCAGTTATTGAAGCTGCTGACGCCCTCTTAAGCGCATCAATCATTATAAGAAGTTCCATTACATGATCATTAACTGGAGCGCTTGTGGACTGAATGATGAAAACATCAGCACCACGAACATTCTTTTCAATTTCACAGTAAATTTCACCGTTTGCAAAGCTAACGATTTGGGGATCAACTAGGGGAACGTCAAGAAATTGGGAGATACTAGAAGCAAGCTTCGGGTTAGATGATCCAGAAACAAGTACTATCCGCTTCATATAATCTCCAATCAAGAAAAATGGTTGGGCTGGAAGGACTCGAACCTTCGCATAACAGAATCAAAATCTGTTGACTTACCACTTGTCGACAGCCCAACATTTCATAGAATTATCTGAGAATATACTCACAAGCTGAAACTTTGACAAGACCCTATCTAGACAAAGGTTCATTTTTTTCACAACTTAATTCACCAAGACGACGTCCTCTGGTCAATAAAAAATCTTGAAAGATTCTATAGGACGTCGTTCCACCGAATAATCTAAGCCCTTTGCCACTTCTTTTGGAGTCTACACCTGTCCAAATGACTCCAAGATTCCATCCGTCATAGAAAACAAACCAGTTATCGTAGCCATTATTAGATGTTCCCGTTTTTCCAAAAAACTTAAGGCCTCTGAGGTCTTTTGACACAATTTTTCGAATTGTTGTTTTTCTTGGGTCACTTAAGACATTAAGAACTGTCTCATCCCACTTCTTAACACCCTTAGAGACTTGAGAACACTCACTTATCAAGAGCTTACGATAGATCTCAAAGAGTTCGAACACTGACAATTCTATAGATCCCAATAATTGACTAGGATATTGATCAAGGGGCGTTTTTAAGCTTGGAATATATTCCTTCGTTAGTGTTTCTAACTTTTTAAAGCCATATTGCTCAGCTAATCTAACCACTGGTCTATTTAAAGATTCCTGTAGGGCCCTCGTTATAGAAACCTCTTGATCGTGAACCACGTGAGATTCCCTTGGTGTCCACTTACCAGAAACTAGATTCATTGTAATAGGACTAGTGGAAACTTGATCGTCCCACTTCAGTCCAAGGTAAGTCATTAAGGTATAATAAATTGGTTTCAATGAGCTACCCACCGAATGCCGCTCATTACTAATGGCCCTTATTTTATCCCTTTCCCATTTTGAGTAGTACGAGTACTGATTTTTACTATTTAAATTTCCAATCACTATTTTTACAGCCAAGTCTTCATCACTATATTTTTCTGAGATATCTGATAAAACTTTGTGAGTATTCTTGATTAGAATAAATTGTTCGTAGGAGTTGATGGCGGAGATTTCATTTACTCTAGAAGCATAAATAAGTGGCTTATATCGATCTCCCATGACTCTATTTTTTAAATGAGTGAGCCACTTTTGCCACTCCTTATGACTCCACTTATGATCAACATCTTTGGAAAATAATTGCATGGCAATGAGTTTATTATAAACAATATTAGCGCGCTCTATAAGCCTATCAAGATGATTTAGGGGGCTATAGAAATAAGGCCCCTTGAGTAAACTGATAAGAATTGCGGCTTCAAAGGGGGCAATTTCATTGGGTTTTTTTCCAAAGTAAAATATACTTGCCGAATAGAGACCTTTTATTCTTATGCCATTAAAACTTCCCCAGAAAACTTCATTAAAATACGAAGCTAAAATTTCTTCCTTTGAAAATTTAGTCTCAATATATACAGCAACAATAATTTCTTTAATTTTTCTCTTAAAAGATTTTTCGTTACTATAGAAGAGGTTTTTAACTAGTTGCTGAGTAAGAGTTGATGCTCCTTGAGCCAATCTTAGCTCTACAATATCTGTAGCAATGGCACGAAAAATAGACTTTAAATCAATACCAAAATGAGTAAGAAACCTCGAATCTTCAATTCCAATCAATCCTTTCCAAAAAACAGACGGCATATTTCCAAAAGGAATTCTTCTTTGATAACAGGAAGTTCTTTTACACTCATTTAGAGAAAGAGTTGGCAGATCAATTTTCTTTAATGTTAAATATCCCTTTCGATATTCCTTAATTTTCTTAGTTTCTTTTAACAGTTGAATATTTTCTTTGAAACTCAAGCCGCTATTTGTAAATAATCCAAAATCATATAAGTCGGATTTATTGATATATGTGTCACTATCCAAACTTGAGGTACCTGAACTTAATGCTATCGATTTATCAAATGTTCTAATTCTCTCTACCGGAACATCGCTAATCGTCTGAACCATAAATATGGATATAGCAATTGCCATAATTACCGTTAGTAAACATATGACCAATAAGATCGTTTTAATATGACGCACCATTACCGAACTATTTCCCTTCATTTTTGACTTCATTTTGTATTTACATATATTATCATGGGAAGTTCACATACTTAAATTGTATTATTAAGGGAGTAATTTAGTGTTACGCAAAAAACTCGAAAAATTTTCAAAAGTGACAGCTCTTGTTGCACTTTCTATGACTACGGCCCAAGCGCTACCAATTGATTGGCACGGTGTATTTGGAGTAGATACAACACTTATCGATAGTTTTAGAAGAGTAAAATCTACTACGGCTAATAAACCTATGTCTGCAAACCTTGGATCTCAAGAGATTGACCTAGCGACAGGTGCCGACAAGGCTTCTTTTCAAAGTTATATCTTTCGTCTTAATCCTCATATCATTGTAAATGATTCAGCTAGTTTTAAAGCAGAATTCACTTCTGGCTACGGTAGAGGAGGTTTTCTAGGAGATGACCGTGCAGTTGACGGTAATTCTGGAAATGGTTTTGGAAACGCGTTGTATGTTCAAAACAAATCAAGTGGATCTGACAGTTTAGTTATCAATAAAGCCTATATGGAGCTTTACTCTGACACTGCGACTTATGTTGTTGGACGTCAATCTTCACACTGGGGACTTGGTGCTCTAGTAAATGGTGGCGATAATACATGGGACAGACATTCTTATACTAGAGATGGATTAACTGCAAAAATCAAAATTGGAAACTTCCAAATTGAACCATACTGGGCAAAGATTGATTCTTCAGGATCACTTGCTAGAACAACGAAAGTTAGTGAAATTGGTACTGCATTAGTTTATGACAATGTAGATAGAGATATTGCTTTTGGTATTCTCTATTCCAAGAAAAAGAATAAGCCAGGAAATGCAACTACCGATACAAACACTACGACAATTGGTAGTGGTAACTACGCTCTAGGTGAAACTAACATCACTGTTACTGATCTCTACTTTAAGAAATTATTTGGAAACTTTACTATTGAAGCTGAAGTTCCAATTATTAGTGGTGAACTTGGAAATGTTTACAATGCTCAAAGTGTAAAAGTTAATTCAAAGTCGTTTATTTTTGAAACTGGATATAAACTTAGTGACTCTTGGAAGTTAGAGCTCAACTTTGGATCTGTTAGTGGACACAATGGTTCAACAACAGGTTATGAAGCTATGTATCTTAACCCAAACTATCAAATTGCTAACTTACTATTTAGATATAACCTCCAAGCGATTAACGATCCTTCTAATCAAAATGTTTATGACTCTTATATGACAAACGCTAAGTATATTAAGTTTGCCGGTGTTTATAATTCAGATAAGTGGTCATGGGTTGCTGCTGTTATTTGGGCCAAGGCAAATGAAACTGCTAAGAATGGTCAATCATCATACAACCACACAAATAACAAAATCTTTACTGCTGCAGATACTCAATCTGATGACCTAGGTGTAGAACTAGACTTAAATTTTGATTATCACTGGAACAATGCTGTAAACATTGGTGGATCACTTGGTTACCTATTTACTGGTGATTACTATGCTTTCACTAACGATCCAAACAGTAAGAATAAAACTGAGAACTCTTTTGCTCTTCAGTTAAGAACTTCAGTTGAATTCTAAATTTGAAATTAAATTTTAATCAAAAAAAAAGCTCCGAAAGGAGCTTTTTTTTATCGTCTTATTAGGTCGGAGGCAAAACTTGTATCCACACCCATATTGTACATAATCGATTGATCAGTCATACCTTGCTGACTACTTCTAATATTGAAGAAATCAATTGAGGATCCAGAAGCTCCAGAAGCTGGTCCACGCCCTGCTTGCTCAGCTCTTTGAGCTTCACTTAGGTATGCACTATATAAGTTGTAGTTTGCTTGCTGAGCATCCATTTTAGATTGGTAACTATTCATTTTACTATCATTCATTCTAGAGCGGTAGTATTGACCTTGTTTAAATTGCTGACATTGAGTTGGGTTACTTAGGCTTCCCCAAAATCCAACCTTACAGGCCTTTTGTCCACGCTCTTGTTCACGTTTTACAAATGAATTATGTTGCTTAATTCTTGAGCTCGCTAAAGACTCATATTTTCTTTTAGCAAAGAACATTGGAGTTTTACTACCTCTGATTGATTTCGCGACATTTTTCCACTCACCAGAATCTTTTGTTTTAAATAATTTTAATCTGTCTTCAATTTCTTCTTCTGCATCTTCAATATCTAATTGCTCATCACAATCCAAACATACTTTAGATAAGAATTTTGAACTTGAAGCTGCTCTTACAAACTCTTTTCCAAGTGAAGTTAAACCATTTCTTTGCATGGCTTCAATTCCTTCACCAGTCTCTTCTGAAGAGGCAAATTCATCAAACTCTTCCAAGGTTTCATTAAGACTAGCAACTCTAGTTTCTATGGCCTCACGCTTGATAGAATCCGCATCACTATCACCAAGTTCTTCGTAGCTTTCAATTGATCTAGCAAGTACTTCTTTTGTTGGCTCTACAATCTCATTTTGATACTGCTTAAATAGGCTCTTTAATTCCTTTTTGATTTTATTATAAGTTCTTCCTTTCTTCTTCTTTATATTTGAATACTTTGAAAGTTTCTTTAATTGTACTGCAATATCATTACGAATTTCAGTAGCCTTTTCATCAAGACCTTCTGTAAGTAGAAGTGAATAAACTTCTCTAATTTTTTGTTGGAGTTCGGTTCTATTTCCTGTGTCCTTATCAATTAATCTCTTGATAGCATAGATGTCACCGTCTTTTGCGCTTTCACAGGCAATTCTAGCAAAGTCCCATTTCTTATCTTCAACAGACTTAAAAACAAAATTATTATTGCTTTCACCTTTCTTAACTCCATACCCTTGTACTTTAGTACAGGCCCAATCGGAGTTTGTATCGTTAATCATCTTGTCTTCATATTCAACAAAGCTATTGTTGTCTGACACAGGACTAGCAAAGAGAAGCTTTGAGCTTTTACTAATGTCAAATCCATCTCTTCCCTTTTTCTGTAATTTCAAAAGAGACCTTGAATAATCAAATTGTGTATTATTTCTATCCATTGTTAACCTTCCGTTAACAACAGTTATGTATTTTTTTGCTTTCATGCAAAGACCAATTTTATCTTTCATAGAAAAAGAGTTTATATAGACCTTCATTTTCAAGTCAGCGTCGGTTACATTTGGCTCACTTTTCTTAACTTCTGCAATAAACGATTTAACTTCATCTTCTTCTATATTTGCAGTGTAATAAGCTGCAATATCAGGATCATTATCCTTAATGCCAAGATCAGATGCAGAGTAATCCTTCTTATTCATGAATTGCACGATATGATTATTATTAGCGTCTAGAATTCTATTAACTTCTAGGTTTGCACATTTTGAAGCATATTTTTTGAACTCTAATTTAAACTCAGTATCACTATGGGCAGACATAGAAGGAAATGTCCCTCCATTTAAAATTCTCAATTCTTCCATTGAGATCATACCGTTTTCTTTAATTTTTTCACGACATTGTTTATCATCAAGTCTATTACTAGAAGCATCGTTGGGAGTAATATCTCCACCGCTAATACTTGTTCGTCTAGAAGAGTCTGTTTCAGACGAGCTATAATCCAAACTTCCAAAATCTACACGATCAATTGACAGAGCAGTTGGTGAAAGAAGTCCCATAGATAGTAAAAGTAATAGATTTTTGTTCACTTTCATAAATAATTCCCAATTATCATAACGATAAAATAAATATCTCGTTACTCTCATCGGAATTAAGTTAAATTACTTGAATAAAAGGCTTAATAGTGTCTAATTCCAAACGCTTAGACACTATGAAAAGGGCTTAATATACCAGAATTGGTCTTTCGGTAGAAATAGTTTTTTCGTCTCTATTAACAGTTAGAGGGATTTCAGTTGCTAAATTTTTCTCTAATTTATTCTTCTTTTCTAAATTTTTCTCTTCAATTTTCTTATAACTCAAAGCTCTTTTAGTTAAAGAGTCTCCTTTATTAGTATAAATTTTGTAGCCTAGAAAACGAATATTATAAATGTTCTTTTCCTGATCTTTTAGCATGATATGTTTTGGTAACTCATGCGTTCCATTAAATAATATATAATCAGAAAAGTATGTTTCTACATCTGTAGTTCCCTTTGTAACCTTAAGACTTACAAGTTGGTGTTCTTCGTTTGTAAATCTCGCATTGATTCCATCTATATTTAAATTTAAGAAAAAGTTATTACCTATTTTCTCTAGTTTTAACTTTTCGTTTGATACATACATATTTGTAGATTTTAGTTCCGCAATTCTCTTCTTCTCTTCTTCATCTTCACTTTCCATTGGTGATTGAAGATCATCTTTTATTGTTTCATCATTATTTATAGCAACAAGATACTTCTTGTATCTGTCATAGAGCTCAATCTTTTCTTGATTTAAAGAATCTTTATTAGACATATACATCGTTGAATACTTCTTAAGTAAACCCGCCATACCATCAGATTTATTTAATCCATACATTATTAAGAATGAGTAGAAGAGGTTTCTTTCCAATAGCTCATCATTGACAACTTTAGGGACAAGGTCGTTTAAAAACAAAGTACTCATTACTCCGTTTTTAGTCATTGCTCCATTTTTATATTCAATCTGAAGAAATTGAATTCTTGCTTCATATTCGAGACTGAAAATAAATTTAAAGAAACGAGGCTCAAACTTAGCAAGATCAGTCTCCTCTCTTTGAATTAATGCCTTGATAACAATTAAATCACCGTTAATGGCCTTACTGTTTGGGTTTCTAAAAAGGCCTTCAATGCTTGGATTTGCTGCTATAGAAAGAGCAGTATGAAACAACACACATAAAACTAAAAGTATTCTCATATTAAATTCCGTAAGTTTTGATTTTTTCCCGAATAATGTTCATCATTATATCTTTAGTAGCATTATCTCTTAAAGCAAATTCTACTGTTGCATTTAAAAAACCTTCAATATTTCCGGTATCAAAACGATCGCCTTCAAAGATATGAGCAAAGACTTTCTCTCTACCTGCTAACATATTAATAGCATCAGTTAGTTGATATTCGCCACCTACACCTCTTGGTATCCGATCTAAACAGTCAAATATTTCACCTGTCAAAATATATCTGCCCGGCGTGGCGAGGTTAGTTGGAGCATCCTCTGGTCTTGGTTTTTCAATCATGGCCTTCATATGTAGAGTTAGCTTATCTGAATCTAGAAATTCTCCGTCTACGATGCCATATTTAGACGTATCAAGGTTTGGAACCTCCATTACACCAATAACAGACTTATTATCATTTGCAATAGAAACTTCTGAAAGCTGCTTTGTCACAGGTTTTTTAGACCTTACTAAATCATCTCCAAGAATTACTGCAAAGGTATCATCCCCAATAATAGGCTTGGCACAGTTGATAGCATGACCAAGACCCAATTGTTCTTTCTGTCGAACAGTGATGATTTCAATCATTGAACCAATGTTTTGAATAAGGTTTAGTTCCTTTTCCTTACCATTTTGCTCAAGAAATTTTTCTAGTTCTAAATTTCTATCGAAATAGTTTTCAATTGTTTCCTTTCCAGAAGAAGTAACAAAAACAAGTTGCTCAATACCTGACTCAACTGCTTCCATAACAGAGTAATGAATCATCGGAATATTAATTATGGGAATCATTTCTTTTGGGATTTGTTTAGTGGCCGGGAGAAACCTTGTTCCTTTCCCAGCAACAGGGATGACGGCCTTCCGAATATTCATTATACTATCCTTAGTTAACTTTTTTCTGGAATCAAATATGAAACTTAGATTATCACATTTAGCACTCTTGTCCATCTGCCTAAACATTGCGTTCAGCACAAATGCTAGAATTCTTGAATATGAAACGACAAGACAAAAGGCAACAGGCGGTGCAGGAGCTGGTGCCCTATTAGTTGAAGAGTCTGTTTTCCTAAATCCTGCTTCTATTGCTTTTTTTAATGTTAGTTCTTTCTATTTTCAAAAGGTAAATACAGAGCAAACATCTGATTCTTCAGAAGTTTCAAATTCCGATACGATGAGTATTATCGCGTCAGAAACTAAAGGCGACATGAAGGGAGCGATTGCTTACACGAAGCAGAAAAAGGGGTCTGAAAAGAGAAAGACAATTGGTGCTTCAATGGCATCACCTCTTAGCAAGACTTCAGCTTTTGGTATGAGTTACCAACATATTAAGGAAACTCTTAAGAATGATCAAAATGTAGATCAAGAAGAAACTTACAAGAAGTTTACAATTGGCCTTATAAGGAATGTATCTCCTGAATTAACAATCGGTTTCGTCGTAATTGATCCTCTACGTGAGAGACCTCAAGATTCTAAAGCAATTGTTGGTTTCCAATATGAATTCAAAAATACTATTTCATTAATATTTGACAGTGGTGCAGACTGGAAAGAGGATCTCTCCTCTTCTCTTGTTTGGAAAGCCGCTGCTTCAATCAAGTTTTTGGATAACTTCTTTTTAAGAGTTGGTACTTATAGAGATAAGGCCTTAAAAGAAAGGGGATCAGGAGGAGGAATTGGTTGGGTTCAACCGAAGTTAACTTTTGAAGTTGCCCTTAAAAACTCCACTCTTGAAGAAAGTAAAATTCTTAATCAGGAAGGTGAGCAAATTAAAGAAACATCTCTTTCTATGTCGTACAGGTTTTAAAAGATGGAAGATGATTCAAAAGAAGAACGTAGACCAGAATCAGTTTTAACTGCTTACAGAGACAGACTAAAGGTTTTAAAACAAGCCAGGGATTACTCTTCTAGAGGAGATATCCCTAAGTCTGTCGAAAGGTACTCGACCTACCTTAACACTTTAGCTACTTACTTTAAAACGACTGAAGATAAACTCTCTCCTGCATTGTTTGATGCGGAAAAAGAAATCTCTGAACTATTATTAATTAGTCATGCATATTGGGATTTATCTAAAGCATACGATCGAAGCCCTAACCTGCACAAAGAAGCCGTTAGATGTTTAGATCAGTTTGTTAAATTTAGTATTGGATTTAAATTTCAACATATTAACGCTCAAATGCTTAAGAAATTTATTAAAAGAAAACAAGCTCATAATATAAAAGCTTTTTCAAAGGCACATCAAAAAATACAAGTTGAATCTAAGGGTTGTTTCATAGCAACCTATAGTTTTGGTACAGAACACCAGGTGACAAATGATCTTCGGGACTTTAAATCAATCTTGGTTAAGTCGAAGATAGGAATACGGCTTGTAGAGTTCTATTATTCTACCTCGCCTTCAGTTGTAAACTTATTTGAAAAGGCAGGCGCGACTGGGAAGTATATTAACCTTCTATTCTTAAAACCTTTTCTATATTGTTTTTCAAAAATGGTAAAACTAATTAAATGAATATTATACGTCGCTTAATTTTAAAGGAATGGTTTAAGTTCTTCATCGGAGCAGTTATTGCTCTTTTTCTACTTATTACTATTGCTAATCTAATTTCGGGATTTCTCCGAGGAAATGTTACAGCGACAGAAGTCATAATAAATCACTTCATAGAAATACCTGGCTACTTAAATAAAATCTTTCCAGTCTCGTGCCTTATGGCATCCCTTTTTAGTATTAATAAATTGAAAAACAGAAGTGAGCTCACTGCTATTTTTGCATCTGGCTATTCAAGACAAAAGTATATTATAGATTTAGTATATGCCTCTCTTATCGTAACCTTTGTTCAATTCTTTATGACTTCTTATGTATCTCCCTTTTTCAAGCTACACAAAGAAACATTCATATCTGGTTCAACACATAAGTTTAAGAACCTTAGGAGCCAAGGGTTAAGGTCATCCACAATTGGTTCCGGAAAGATGTGGTATAAATCAGAAGGCTACTTTATTTCATTCACGAATTATGACCAAAGAAAAAAAGAGCTCTATAACGTTAATATTTATCGACTCACCGTTGATTCATATCTTGAAGAAATAGAATCTATTAAAAAAGTTTATTGGCAAGATGGCTTATGGATTGGTGATAAGGTTCTAAAACTTGATGGACTAAATGAAAAGTCATTCCCCAAGTCAACGTCAAACGAATTGCTGCCTGTCAGTATTACCGAACTACCAGAAGATCTGAGGCAAATTGAAGCCGACGTAACAACATTAAACATTGTAAAGTTATGGCAATACATTAAACAGTTACAACATAGTGGAATCAATATTAATGAATACATGGTTCTTTTTTACGACAAATTTTCAAACTCTATTATCTGTATAATTTTTGCTATCTTAGCATCTGTTTCTATTTTTAACCCAAATAGAAGAAGTAGTTCATTTGGAAAGAACATTGCCGCTGTATTCTTTTTTACAATTCTATACTGGCTGGTTTACTCATATTTAATAGAACTAGGGAATAACTCAAAGATTTCTCCTTTTATTTCTACCTTTTCTGTTCCTTTATCTTTCACTCTTATATTAATATTTATATTTTCTAAAAATAGGAAACTCTCAAGCTAATGTTTGTTCACAATACTGTTAAAAAGTTAACTTACTTTTCTATATTTTTAATTTTCATTCTTTATTCATGGGATATTGGAAATGTAGATGCAATTAGACAAGGCACTGAAGGCTTTTATTTAAAAGTAGCTAAAGAGATGTTTGAATCTGGAAATATCCTTGTTCCGCAGTACGTAGGTGCAGATCATTGGTCCAAACCACCGCTACAATTTTGGGCCGCATATCTTGGGTACTTCATAGGAGGTGGCCCTAGTATTTTCATATCAAGACTCATTGTCGTACTTTTTACATTATTTTCATTGGTAATAACCAGTCGATTGATTTCTAAATCCATTTCAAAACCATTTATATTAGTTTTTGTATTCATAGCCTCAACCTTTGGAATGTTTAAGTATTCTAGAATTTTCATGATGGAAGTTCCCTTAACTATGTTAACGACACTAGCTAGCTTATATTTTTACGAATATTTAAAAGATAAGAAACATGCTTTAATTCTTTCATCTCTTTTTCTAGGTTTATCTGTTTTAATAAAAGGTCCTGTTTCAATTGTAATGTCGGTTGGTGGTTGTGGGCTATATCTTCTCTTTACATGGAAGAGATACGGTTTCAATTCTAAAGATTTGAAGAAGATATTTTCTTGGAGTGTCGTTGGAACAGCTATTGCTTCAGTATGGTTTATTATATGTTTTATGAAGTATGGATATATATTCTTTGATTATTTCTTTCTAAGAGAAAACTTAGGTAAGTTTTCAACAAAGAGCTATCCCATGAGACACGTATTTCAAGGTTTACTCATTTTCTCATTACCTTGGAGTCTTTATCTACCAACATCTATCTCTCAAATAAAGGATCATCTCAATAAAATCAAAGACGATGACTACTTAGTTTTTTGTATCTGTAATTTTATAACTTTTTTCTTTCTATGGTTAATTCCGTCTCAAAGATCGCATCACTATGCTATGCCATCAATGATATTTTTCTTAGTTATTAACTTTATTCTGCTAAACAAATATGAACTTAGTCAAAAGCGTAAAAAAATGATGAAGCTAGCAAACATTGCTATTTCAATAATTATGTTTCTTGTTGCTACTTTATTATGTTCTCTGCTTGTCTTTGAAGATGTTCAAGCTTCTTATTCGTTAATAATAAAAGTTATTACAACAATATGCTTATTACTTTTTGGATCCGTACTTTTCTTAAAGTCTAAAAAGACGCTCTCACAATACTTCATCAGTTTGTTCATTATAGGAAATCTTTGGAATATCCTTATTCCATCTTTCATTCTCCCCTACTTACCTAAAGAGGTAATTACTAAGATTGGAGATAGAAAAGTTGCAGCAGCCGTCAGAAAACCATATTTCATCGAGGAGGCACTGGGTAGAAAAGTTGAGTGGCTCGATGGGGGCAAACTTGAGCAATATGTAATTGAAAATAACCATTATTACATAATGCACAAAAGCACATTTGAAACACTTAAATTACAACGACTTACCAAGGTCGTGTCATCTTGGCGCATATGGAGACGAGGGATCAAAGCCAATGAAGTCATAAGTGCCTTAAAATTAAAGAACATCAATAAACTAAAAGACACTGTATATCTCTTAGAAAACAAGCCCTTAAAGTAGACCAACGCGCAGCTCGCATGTTATAAGGGCTCATGGAAAATTCAAACTTTTTAGAAAATTATAAACTAGAGGGAAACCTCTTAGAGATCTTAACTTATCCAGCTCCTGTCTTAAAGAAAGTTGCAGAACCTGTAACAGAATTTAACGATGATTTAAGAGCACTTTGTAAGGATATGTTTTACACAATGTACGATGCACCAGGGATCGGGCTAGCTGCACCTCAAGTGGGAAAAAGTATTCGTCTCTTTGTTATGGACATTGACTTTGATAGAGAAGAAATCACAAAAGCAGATGACTCTGTTGAATATGAACTTTCAAACTTCAATCCCATGGTCTTCATTAATCCAGAAATTTCGAATAAAGAAGGTGAAGTACTTTATGAGGAAGGCTGCCTGAGTGTTCCAGGAATTTTTGAAGAAGTTAAAAGGTTTGAAACTATAACAATTACTTACCAAGATATGTATGGAGAAAAACATACTATTGAGGCTGACGAACTGCTTTCTATTTGCTTACAACATGAAAATGATCATCTTGATGGAATTGTTTTCTTAGAGAGATTAAGCATGTTAAAGCAAAACCTTTTAAAGAAAAAATTCTTAAAGAAGAAGAAAAAAAATAAAGGTTTTTAGATGAAAAAGTTAAATATAGTATTTTGTGGAACTCCTGATTTTTCAGTTCCTGCTTTAGAAATGTTGTACAACCATCCTAACATCAATATCGCATACGTCATCACTATGCCTGACAGACCGTCGGGAAGAGGCCAGAAGTTACAATCTCCTCCAGTCGCTACATATGCAAAACATCAGAAGATTCCACTAATACAAACTGAAAACATTAATAAAGAAGAAGAGTTTTTGAAAAAGTTGGACAATGAAAAGATAGATGTCTTTATCGTTCTTGCCTTCGCTCAATTTCTTGGAAGCAAACTTCTAAATATTCCCAAACTCGGTTGTTTTAATATACACACATCTCTTTTACCTGCTTATAGAGGAGCTGCCCCAATTCAATACGCTCTCTTAAATGGAGATAAAGAAAGTGGTGTGAGCATACAGAAAATGGTCAAGGCCATGGATGCTGGGGACTTAGTTCTCTCCCATCCCATGAAAATTGCTTACCAAGAAACGGGTGGACAACTTTATACGAGATTAAAATTTCAAGCTGCCCTTAGTTTGAATGATTTCATTTATGAAATTATTGAAAATAAAATTACATACACACCTCAAGATCATAACTTAGCAACTTTTGCTCCTACTTTAAAAAAGGATGATGGATATTTAAAGTTTAGTGAGAAAAGCTGCGAAGAGATTCATAATCAAGTTCGGGCCCTAATTCCATGGCCTGGAACGTGGTGTAAGCTCAACGGAAAAAGACTAAAAGTTTTTGCAGTAGAAAAATCATTAAAGACAACAAGTATAGGTAATTGTGACACAAGTGATGGCAATATACTTGTAGGTTGCCTTGACGGAACCCTTAGACTCACTGACATACAACTTGAAGGTAAGAAAAGGGCCACTGATACATCTCTAATTAATGGAATGAAGAACTCAACAAGTGAGTTTCAAATAAACTAGTGAGTAAGAAATGATTACAATATCACCCAGTCTATTAGCATGTGATTTTTTAAATATTGAAAGTGAACTTAAGGCCTTTGAAGGCTTTACAGACCTTTGGTTTCACCTTGATATTATGGATTCTCATTTCGTACCTAACCTAACTTTTGGTCACCCAATAGTTAATTTGATCTCAAAGAAAACCAGTATCCCTCTGGATGCTCACTTCATGGTGACAAATCCAGAATTCTATATAGAAACATTTAAAGACTACAATATTCACAACTTCACTTTTCACTATGAAGCCTGTGAGAATCCAATGGAACTTATTTTAGAGGCAAAGAAAATATATCCAAGTGTTGGCCTATCCATAAAGCCCGGTACAGATGTATCAGTCTTAACTGATGAAATTCTAAAAGAACTTGATCTAGTACTTATTATGTCAGTTGAGCCAGGTTTCGGAGGACAGTCATTTATAGAAAGTACTTATGACAAAGTAGAATATTTAAATAATAAGAAAAGTGAACTCAAAAAGAAATTCGTCATTCAAATTGATGGTGGTGTTAAGGACATAAATTCTAAGCAACTAATCTCTGCTGGTGCAGATAATTTAGTCGCTGGATCCTATGTTTTTAAGGACGGACCCTCAACATATAAATCAAAAGTAGAAAGTTTAAGGAATTAATATGTCTAAAGAAAAAATAGTTCTTAACGGTCAATCGTTAACAATTGAACAAGTCCATTACATTGCTTTCTCCAAGCCAGGAAAAGTTGAACTTGAAATCTGTAAAACTGCAATGGAGAAAATGAAAAAATCTCGTGCCTATGTTCACAGTATCGTAGATAAAAATGAACCTGTTTACGGTATCAACACTGGATTTGGTGCTCTTGCAAGTATGCACATTAAAATTGATCAGCTAGCGCAACTGCAACTAAACCTCATTCGATCTCATTGTACAGGTACAGGTCGTCCATTTTCTAGAGACATAACTAGGGCCATTATGGTTTTAAGAGCTAACTGTTTAATCTCTGGCTTCTCAGGTATTCAGCCAGAAATCGTTCAGTTACTTTTGGATTTTATAAATAATGAAGTTAATCCTATCGTCCCAGAAAAAGGTTCCGTTGGTGCCTCTGGTGACCTTGCTCCTCTTTCTCATATTGCTCTTGCATTAATTGGTGAGGGAGAAGTTATCTATGATGGTAAACATGTAAATTCTGCCTTTGCTATTGATCAAATTGGAAAAAAGCCTTCTATACTTGGACCTAAAGACGGACTAGCACTTATAAACGGAACCGCTGTTATGGCGGCAATCGGAGCTTGTGCAGTAGTTGAAGCCACAAACCTAATGAAAATTGCTGACATAAGTGCTGTGATGACTCTTGATGGAGTAAAAGGAACAAGTAGAGCTTATTACAAAGGTATCACTCGTCTCAAGCCACATCCTGGTCAAATTGAATGTTGTGAGAATTTAAATAATCTTCTCGAAGGTTCTGAAATAAATATTTCTCATGATGATTGTGGGAAAGTTCAAGATCCCTATTCACTTAGATGTGTTCCTCAAGTTCATGGAGCTTGTAGACAAACATTAAGACATGCAAGAGAAGTTATAACAATAGAGCTTAACTCTGTTACTGATAATCCACTTATATTCCTCGAAGAAGATGAAGTTGTTTCTGGTGGAAACTTTCACGGCGAAGCCTTGGCACTTGTCATGGACTACCTAGCCATGGGAGTAGCTGAACTTTGTAACATCAGTGAACGAAGAATTGAAAAAATGATGAATCCAAGTTTTTCTGATCTTCCTGCTTTTCTTACCAAGAATTCAGGCTTAAATTCGGGTCTCATGATAGCTCACGTTACTGCAGCGGCTTTAACATCAGAAAACAAGTATCTTTGTCATCCTGCTTCTGTAGATAGTGTTCCTACATCAACAGATAAAGAAGATCACGTCTCCATGGGTGTAACTTCTGGTAGAAAATTATTAGAAGTTATTGATAATGCAAAAACAGTTCTAGGTATTGAACTTCTTTGTAATACGCAGGCCTTAGATTTTCAGAGACCTTTAACAACTTCTAAACCTCTTGAAGCTGTACATTCCTTGATTAGAAAACATGTTCCAACAATTGAAGAAGATAGAGTTTTTTATAAAGATATGGATAAGATAAAGAAGTTAATTTCTTCAAATGAAATCGTTGAAGCTGCGATTGCACACATAGAAAAATTAAATTAATAGGATTCTTATGAGCTTAAAGGCATTTAAAAATTTCTCACAAGTAGTCACTCTAAAAGAAGCTCACAAAAAAGATGGTCGCAACTTAGTTGCAAGTGATTTATCTATTTTAGAAAATGCTACGATAGTTTTTGATGCCGATGAAATTAAATGGATTGGAAAGGATATAGATTTACCAAGCGAGTATAGTGGTATTGCCAGTGAAGACTTTACTGGCAAAACTCTCTTACCCGAACTTGTTGATTGTCACACTCACCTTATTTTTGGTGGAGATCGCTCTAGTGAATACTCTATGAGACTCAACGGTGCCGATTATCAAGAAATCGCTAATGCTGGTGGTGGAATTCTAAGTACAATGAATGCCACTAATAACTCAACTTCTGATGAGCTTCTTCATTTAGCCATTGAGAGAGTAGAAAGAATTCATTCCTTTGGTGTTGGAACTATTGAAGTGAAAAGTGGCTACGGCTTAAATTTCGATAAAGAATATGAATGTTCACAAATTATTCACAAATTAAAGAAACATTTTGAAGGTAAAGTTCAAATTTTAAATACCTTTATGGCAGCTCATGCTGTTCCCAAAAAATTTAAAAGCTCCAATGAATATCTCAACCTCGAGGTTATCCCTCTTTTAAAAAAACTTGCACCAGAAGGGATAATAGATGCCGTTGATATATTTCATGAAGGTGGATACTTTGATGAAATAGACACTCAACAATTATTTGATGTCGCTAAAATTTTAAATATTCCAGTAAAGAGCCATGCCGATGAATTTGCTGATAATAAAGGAGCTATCTTAGCTGCAAAAAATAATGCTCTCAGCACCGACCATTTATTAATGACAGGTGACGACGGAATCAAGGCCCTAGCTCAAAGTTCTACTGTTGCAACATTACTTCCAGGAACTGGTTTCTTTCTTGGAAAACCACAGGCCAATGCTAAAAAGTTTTTGGATTCTGGTGTAAAGGTAGCAATTGCTTCTGATTATAATCCTGGTTCTTGCCACTGTGATAATGTCCTACTGATAGCTTCTCTCGCTGCTCCAGCTTATCAAATGAACATTTCTCAACTCTGGTGCTCGATTACATTAAATGCAGCCCACGCCCTTGGAATAATGAACCAAGGTGCACTAGTGCCCGGACTTGCCCCTAGATTTAGTATATTTGACGTAGATAACGTTGATAAAATCACCTATCACTGGGGAAAGAACTTAAGTATTAACTAATTATTTCACTAAGTTAAATTACTCAAGTATCTCAACAAATTCTCACTTTTCAAGCTTTCGATTACTTTACCGATACGCTTAGTATGAAAGTACTAATCTTTGCGATTTCAACATTCTTATTAATTTCATGTGGAGCAGATCAGCTCAACAAGAAAGAAACAACTAGTGGAGCAAGTTCTAGCTCGCCCATATCTCAATCTTGTAATTGTACATTTGAATACAATCCAGTTTGCTCTGGGGGACAAACATACGACAATTCATGTATTGCTGGCTGCAACGGTGTAGAAGTATATAGTAATGGAAGGTGTGAATGTAATACTCAATCTGGGGAAGTCTGTGCACAACCACCAATGCCTGTATGTCCACAAGGTATGGCATGTGCGCAAGTAATGCCAATGCCTCTAATCTATCCTAGTGAGTGTGACATGAAGAGAGCCGGGGCTCAATTTATTAAGAATGGTTCGTGTAATTAGTTTTTTAGAATTTTATCGTATCTTTCATAAATTTCTTCAGAGCTAAAGTCCTTAGCACCATTAGAAACTTCAATAACTTTTCCGTTATGATATGTGATCGAAACAGGTATTGCGGAGATCATAAATTTTTCTAATATCACTCCATCTACATCAGCAATATTTGGAAAATTTAAATGGTATTTCTCTGCAATTTTCTTCATATTTTTGAGCTGATTCGAATCATCTTGATTAATACCAAAGACCTGAACCTTTTTAACTCCATATTTTTTTTGCATTTCTACTAGTGAAGGAAACTCAATTAAACACGGCTTGCACCAAGTTGCCCAAAAATTAAGAACAACGATTGGAGCTTTAACCTCTTTGAGTTTAAATGCTTTACCGACAGTTGGCTTTAGTTCGAGGGAATTATACAGTGATTCGTAATGTGTATAAATTTTTCTTTCCATTTTTGTAGCATCAGCTTTTAGGTCGAGCCAATTAAACATCAGCTGACCCACCGATAAAACGCTAGTTATGATAAAAACTAAATATATTGGAAAAAATTTCTTCATTGAGACTCCAGCCTCTCTGCCTTAGCATCTAAGTATAATGGAAAATACAAAAATAATTAACCAAGAATTCAATGCCCCAGCTCAAAAGCAAGAACAGGCTCTCGCCGACAATATGCCCACAGAAGACGTAATAGTCAACGAGAATGGTCAGGCTTTTATAGAGTTTTTATTCATTCTGCTAGCGATGGTTCTCATATCTTTTGGAATGCTTAAAGGAATCAATGGGTCAATATCTCTAAGGTGGCTAGGAACCGTAAAGGCCATTGCTAAGCCTACTCCGTCTAACATAGAATTAAGAAGATAAATTTCATTTATATAGAGGAAGTTATGAACTATATACTCTCAATAGACCAGGGAACTACTGGAACAACTGCTGTATTAATAAATGCCAAGTCCCTAGAGTTTGTCGATAAAGTAAACAAAGAGTTTCCACAGATCTTCCCAAGGCCTTCCTGGGTCGAACATAACTTAAATGACATTTGGCAAACAGTTGAAGAAACGATCCGTGAAATTTTAAATAAAAACAATTTAAACACAAAAGACATTGAATGCATTGGTATTACGAATCAAAGAGAGACAACTTGTGCCTTTTCTAAAGACGGGAAACCTTTAGCCAATGCTATAGTCTGGCAGGACAGAAGAACAAGTGAATTTTGTGACTCAATTAAGGATAAAAGTGAACACATTAGAGATCTCACAGGCCTTCCCATTGATCCTTATTTCTCAGGAACTAAGATGCGCTGGTTACTTCAGAACAGTGAAGAAGTTATAAAGGCGTACAAAGAGGATAACCTTCTCTTTGGAACCATAGAAACTTTTCTTCTATACAAGCTCACAGGAAATTTAATTCACAAAACTGAAGCGTCTAATGCATCCAGAACTTTACTAATGGATATATCAGAATGTAAGTGGAGTGATGAGCTTCTAGAAATATTTAGTGTTCCAAAATCTACACTACCAGAAATTTGTGATTCATTTTGCGAGTTTGGAAAAACTAAAGGTTTAAGTTTTTTACCTGATGGAATAAAAATTACTGGGATGCTTGGTGATCAACAAAGTGCACTTTTTGGTCAAGCAGGATTATCCACTGGAGACATGAAGTGTACTTACGGTACCGGTGCATTCATGCTTTTAAATACAGGAACAGAAATAAAGAAGTCTCAAAATGGACTACTTACAACCGTTGCCTATAAAGAAAATGGAAAAGCTCACTATGCTTTAGAAGGGAGCACGTATATATGTGGTGCGGCTGTTCAGTGGCTTAGAGATAATTTAAAACTCTTTGAATCAAGCCCAGAAGTTGAGCAACTTGCAAAGAAAGTTGAAAACTTAGCAGAGATGGAACATGTTATGTTTCTCCCCTTCTTTACTGGTATTGGCTCTCCTCACTGGAACGCAGAAGCCAAAGCTGCTCTCATAGGACTCACAAGAGACACAGGTACACACCATATTGCTAGGGCCTGCTTAGATGGAATGGCCCTTTCCATTAATGATCTCATTAATGCTATGGTTGCTGACACAGGATCACCCATTGAAAGTCTAAAAGTTGATGGTGGAGCTGTTGCCAATAATCTATTAATGAACATTCAAGCAACAATTTCTAATATCGAAATTATCCGTCCAAAAATTACTGAAACTACTGCCTTTGGTGCTGCACTAGCTGCAGCCATTGGTGCCGGAATCATCAAGAAAGAAAAAGTTTTAGATCTTTGGCAAAAGGATACGTCATTTATGTCTATTGAAAGTGAAGTGTCGCATTACAATATGAAAAAAGACAAATGGACAAAAAATATCAAAAACCTGTTTCTTTAGAATTTCAAGGGTCTCTTCTTTAGAGATCCTTAGAACATTTTCTCAATTTCTTTAATCGTTTTAATTCCCCTCATTTGAATTTTTGTTTTACCTTTAAACTCATTTGCTAGTTTATATGACGTTACCAATCTTTTATAATTAAGTTGTTCCATTTCCGCTAAACGTTTTTCAAAATGTGTTACTGATCTTACTTCGCCAGTTAACCCCACCTCTCCTAAAAAAATGGTTTGACTATCTATATACTTTCCTTGAAAAGAACTTATTAAAGAGGCAATGATGCTTAAATCTGTATCCCTTGTGACCAATTTAATTCCGCCAACAACATTTAAAAAAATATCATTATAACCAAGTGGAAGATCTAGATATTTTTCGATTACTGCCACTAACATAGAAAGCCTATTGCTTTCTATTCCTTGTGTTGTTCTTCTTCCATTTCCAAACTTATTTTCAATAACAAGTGCTTGTATCTCGACAAAGAGCGGCCTTGAACCTTCATTAATACAACTTAAACTTCTCCCGAAGACGTCTCTTAAATTTTCATCTAAAAAGTATTGTGATGGATTAAGAACTTCTTTCAGCCCATTTTCCTTCATTTCAAAAATGCCTACTTCATTTGTATTCCCAAATCTATTCTTAATCGCCCTAAGCATACGGTAATGTCCAAATTGATCTCCTTCAAAGTATATAACTGTATCAACCATATGCTCGAGTATTTTTGGTCCTGCAATTGATCCCTCTTTAGTTATATGACCTACAACAAAACAAGTAATTCCGTGAGATTTTACATGATTCATTAACTCGTATGTTACTTCTCTTATTTGCGAAACTGTTCCAGGTGCCGACTGTATTTCTGAGGACGTTGTTGTTTGAATAGAATCTAAAACCATAAACTTTGGCTTCAATTTTTTAATTTGTTTTAAAATTCTCTGCCAATTCGTTTCATTGTAAATATAGAAATTTGAATCTTTTAAACCCAATCGTTTTGATCTATTAGCGACCTGAGAGTTTGATTCTTCACCTGAGACGTAGAGAATTGAATTTTTTGGATTAAGTATTGTTAGTCTACTTAACAGCTCTGTTAACAATGTAGATTTTCCTATTCCAGGTTCGCCCCCAATAAGGATAAGACTGCCTTGAACTAAACCTCCTCCTAGCACACGATCAAATTCTCCAATGCCTGAAGTGCAACGAGTGTAAGTCTCTGCATCTATCTCTGAAATTCTCTTTGGTCCTTCAATTTCTCTCGATTCGTCTCTCTTGTGTGCCTTCATTTCGGCCCTAGAGGAGAAGGTTTGTTCCTCAAAAGAGTTCCATTCCTGACAATCTGAACATTTTCCTACCCACTTCGGGCTCTGAAAACCGCAAATCTGACAGGTGTAAGTTACCGAATTCTTATTAGCCATCTGTAATACCTTCACTAAAATTAATTTGTTTTGCCATATGCATCATTTATATATATTTAATGGTTGAATTAGTTTCGATCTAAAAAATATCAACCAACAAATAGGTGAAAAATGAAATCATTATTTATCCTTTTACTAATTACACTCACGTCTACAACTTTTGCGAGTTCAGACTTTTATTCAAAATTCTCTCCTACAGAGGGAGCACAAGCTTTTGAAATCATGTATGACAAAGTTTCAAATGCTAAAAAGATCGTTTATGCGACAATTTATTCTTGGTCAGACAGGGGAATCACTAAGGCCTTCGAACAGGCCCTAGCTAATGGTGCTGATGTACGTATTGTTCTTCACCCAAGTCTTGCTAAAAAAGATCGTATAAAGAAAACAGCGAAAGAACTCGAAGCTCTTGGTGCTCATTTAAAAATCGCAAAAATGAATATGCATGAAAAGTTCATTATTGTTGACAGCAAATTTTTAGTAAACTCAAGTGCAAATATGTCAGGTGGTGCAAAGAATAGATATAGTGAGAACTTTATTTATCATTCAGTGAAATCAACTCAAGGTAAGAAGCTTGTAAAAGATTTTGGGAATGAATTCGCAATTCTTTGGAACTCAGCAAAGGATATCATCACAAATAATGAAGAAAATGCTCCAAAGCTAAATATTGCAACTGTAAACAACCTTCCAAATACTGGTGAATCGACACTTTATTCTAGTTCAATGAACTATAGTATTAAAGATAACAAAACTACTTCTGCTGCCTATAAACAAGGTAAGTACATTAAACTTTCAAGAATTGGTGGAACAAGAAATCAAACTTGGCAAGTTAGAGACATCATCATTAAAAGAATAGACTCTGCTAAAAAGAACATTCTTCTATCACTTAACCATTTCAATATTAGGGCCATTTCAGATGCTCTTATTGAAGCTGTTAAAAGAGGTGTTGATGTTAGATTAACAGTAGATAACCAAGAATTTAAAACAAGACCAAATAATAAAGAAATGACTCCTCAATTCGTAAAAGATTGGAAAGCACTTGCAGGAAACAGTAGAAAGCAAGTTCCAGTAAGAGTTAAATACTACTCTCACTCACCATCTCCAAGACATTGGCTTTTAAATCATCATAAATTTATAATTGTTGATTTTGATAAAGACGAGCTAGAGAAAACAATTCTAATCTCAGGATCATACAATCTTTCAAAGACGGCAGAGCATAATCAATTTGATAATGTGGTTGTTTATACTGGTGCTGACAACGCTCAAATCTTTAAAGAATTCAAAGGTGAGTTTGATTACTTATGGTTTTTAAATAGAGATAATAGTGACAAACCAAAATCTGAGATAATGGCCAAGTTCACAACTCTTAAGGGAGAAAGTTCAATTCCTCTGCACCTAAGAGAAGCTGTTTCACTTAAATGGTCAGAAGTATTCGCGATAAGAAAGAAAGTTGCAAAGTTTGCTAAAGGTATTTTTTCTCAAGCTTACAAGAATAGAAACTGTCTCTACTATGATTTTGCTAAGAAATCTTATTGGGGTTGTCCTAAATAATAGTTTTACCATTTGTAGGATATATAAAGCGCTCGAATGAGCGCTTTTTTAATATGCAACATGGAAAAAAGTTATTTATGAAATTTTATCCATCAACTCTTTTTCAGTAACAATTGATATCTCTAAAGATTGTGCTTTCTTTAGTTTACTAGACCCACTACTTTGATCATTCGTAAGAAGAATATCTGTATTTTTAGATACAGAAGTCACAACTACTCCTCCAGCATCTCTAATTTTAGATTCGATGACAGAGCGTTTTTCCGAAAGTGATCCCGTAATACAAATCTTTTTTCCTGAGATTATTGAATCAATTTTTTCGACTTCTTTAAAGTTAAATCCAAAGCTCTCTAGTTTTACTATTAAACCATCTTTTGATTTCAGAGAAGTTACAAACTCCGTAGAAGATCTTTCAGCGAAACCGTCTACTTCCATTAATTTTTCAGCAGTAATTGCATTTAATTTTTCTAGGGTATCGAAACCAGCAAAAACAACTTTTTCACATTTATTATAGGCTCCACCACTTATGCCAAGAGCTGAAAGAAAGGTTATCAGGTCAACTGATTTACTATTTTCAATTGCACTAATGAGTTTAGTTGCCAATTTTTCTTTTACCTTATCGAGAGTCAATAGTTGCTCGTGCGTTAGTTCATAGAGATCAGAAATATTAGTGACTAATTTTGCTTTAATTAATTCTTCGAGTCTCTTACTACTTAAGTCATCGATGCCAATTTTTTGAATATAATTTAATATTCCTTCTTTGACGATTGCAGGACACTTTTCATTTTTACATACTAATCGGATATCTTCTGTTGCAACCATCTTATCGCAAGACGGGCAATTTGTAGGAATGACAAATTCGTTCTCAGAAGCTTCAATAACTGAAAGAAACTTTGGTATAACTTCACCCGAACGAATAATTTCAATAGTGTCTCCACTCTTTAATTCATACTGTCTTACGAGACCAAAATTATGAAGAGTTACTCTGGAAATTGTAGCTCCACTAATTTCGACAGGTTCTACATTGGCCACTGGTGTAAGAATTCCATTTCTAGATACTCCCCAAATAATTTCATTGATTTTTGTTGGCTTTGATTCACCTTGAAATTTAAAGGCCATTTTATAACGAGGGTGATGAGCTGTTTCCCCTAACTCTCGATGCCATTTTAAATCATTGTAGCTAAAAACAATTCCATCAATAAGAAAGTTTCCTTCGGCCATAAATTCTTTAGCAGTATCTATTACATCTTCTATCGTTTTTCTATTTTTATGAATTGTATAATCTAGTGTTTTAAATCCATAAGAAATCAATTTTTTTATTTTTGCTTCTTCTGTCTTTAAATGTTCGTTGGTAATAAGTTCAAAAGCTTTAAATGTTAAATTTCTTGAAAGTTCCAGATGATCTTTTCTAGAAATTAAACCTGCTACTATATTTCTTTGAGAAGTAGGTTTGTCTAATCCTAAGGCAACCATTTCATCTGAAAGATGAAAGAAGCTGGCTTCTTCACAAAATATTTCACCTCTTACTTCAATTCTCTCAGGACTATTTATGTTTTTTGGAATTGAATTTATCCAAAGAGTTTTTTGGGTAATATTTTCTCCAAAAGAACCATCACCTCTGGTTTTAGCCAAGACCATTTTTCCATTTTCATAAATGATAGAACAACTCATTCCATCAATTTTATACATGGAGAGGACAGGTCTCTCCTCCATCCAAGATACTAATTCATCTAGTATATATGTCTTAGACAGACTCAACATTTTTTCATCATGCTTTACTTTAGCTTCACTTTTTACCAGACTCCCTACAACTTTAAGAATGGCGCTATTAGGACTCCGTTCCTTGAGTTCATCTTCTAACTTGTCATATTCATGATCAGCAATTTCTGCTCTACCTTGATAATAGAGCACCTTATGATGCTTGATCAGTTTTTCTAGTTCTTCAATATTTTTCATTTTTTTCACTTTTAAAAATTAAATCTTACTCCGCCATTAAACGTAGTATCTTTTAAAGTTATTGATCTTCCGTTCGTGAATTCAGCCTTATTTGAACTAAAGTCAATTCCACCTTCTATCGACATGTTTGGACTATACTTATAACTTCCACCAATTTCGACATTGTAATTACTACTTGATTCATCTTCTCCGTAGAGAACTTCTTGTTCCGAGTAACTAGAAGTTAACATGAATTCTAATCGTAGAAATGCCCTATATCTTTTCATGATTGGAAGACTTCCCTTACCACCAAGAATAATTCCACTAAATGAGACATCGCCAATTTTATCTGCAGATTGATTATCTAACCCGTAACCGTACTTGGCATAACCTACATAGCCATCGAGCTGTGGACCATAGAAGAATCCAAGAGGAAGATATCTATATCCTCCCTTAATTTTCCAAATACTATTTGATGCTGAATTTGTGCTCGTTCCTAACGTTCCACTTTTTTGTTTGTAGGTTCCAAACTTTGAAGAGATTTCTAAACTTCCCCAATAATTTCTTGTGGCCCACAATTCACCATGAATGCGAACTCCTAAGAGCATACCACTCATATTATTAGTAGCTGAACCCGTTGAGCTTGATACTTTTCCACTTCCTAAGAGAGCAGATAAACCTACTGTTCCTAATCTACCGAAGCTATATTTTTTATTCTCATCCATTCGTTCGTATGGAAGCCTCAATAAATCACTTTTTCTCTTCTCTTCACTTTTCTTTAAAAGTACCCAATCATCAATCTCAACCCTTTTTCTTGTTGAGTATTTATCTATCTTTCCTTGCGATTGAGTCGTTGAAACATAGAATATTCTTCCGACTGCAAGTTTTTCTGTTTCCCAGTCTACAATTTCTTTAAATAGAGGATGTTTCTTTTTTCTTACAGGTCTTAGAATCTCTACATTATCACTTACGAATACACCGTAATCTTTACCCAAGTCCACAGTAAATTGATTACCCAAAATACCTAATATTCTACCATCATAGGGAATACTCTTTTCGTAGAGATTGAGCCAGTTTTTCACTGTTTGACCTATAACCACAGCATCATTTGACTCTAGTTGTAGTTTTTCTTTAAAATATATATCTCTACCATTGGCACCAATAACAATAAGTTGTGCAATTACACCCTTTCCGATATTTTCAATATCTACTTTAATTAAGCTTCCAGCTTTTGTTTTATCTGCAACTACTTTTAAAACATCTGGGTTATTTAAATGTTCATTTAAGTTTCTTTTAAAATTACCTAGAATATTTATAATTTCAGAATTGGGTCTGTAGTAACACCATTGAGAGGATCGAAGATATCTTTCAACTTCTTCATATACTTTATACCCTAAAGCTCCACCAACAGAGTCTTTAACTGGTAATAACATACATCTTCTCATGGAGTGAGATGCCATGGCCGGAGCCATTAATACAAATATAAAAAATATAGACAATATCTTCATTAAAGCTCCAATGGGATAGCAGGAAGTATATTGTTCTCTACCTTATTATTTTCATACAAATTCACTAACATTTTAAGTTCATCATTCTCCAACTTAATTGTCTTAACTTGGAGTTCTAACTCTTGAACTCTAAACTTAAGCTTTAAAGTTTCACCTTCAGTGCTCGCAGAGTTTTGCTTATTTCTCATATAATTTTCAGTTGAAATGCTAATAAGAAATTTTCCGTTTTCTTTTTTAAACTTTACCCGCTCCGCCTTAATATATCTGCGAACCGTAGAAATCGATAAATCTCTCAATTGTGCGTATTCAAGAATAGATAGCCATATTCCGTTGTCTTCCATAATCACTCCATGATTTTGAGTACTCATTCATTTTATTCGGTTTAACTTGAATAATCAAAGCTCTTCTAATATCTGACCAAAAAAGTTGTCTTTTTTTTAATTCAGTACCAGTTTATAATCATTTCTATGGAAAGAGTTGATATATCAAATTACAAGAATATGAAAACTGCACTAGTTCTATCTGGTGGAGTTGTAAAAGCCGCTTCATGGCATTTAGGCGTGGCTTTGGCCTTAGAAGAACTAGGCTTCACGCTCAAAAATAATGATTCCAAGCCAAGTGATCTTGAAATATCCACTTATGTAGGCTCCAGCGCAGGCTCTCTAATTGGGCTCTATTTCGCTAGTGGTTTTAGACCAATGGACATTATCGATGCCACAATTAATAAAAATAACAGTAAAATTAGAGCAATTAACTATAAAGACATGCTCAGCTTGAGAAAACCAAGCATTTTATCTGCCACTTCTGGATTCTATGATCCTCTTGAAGGCTTTCCAGGACTTTTAAAGCGGCTATTAAAGCCCGTTATCTCGCTTCCTGGAATTTTTACAACACAAGGGCTACATGAGTACCTCTTAGAAAATGTAATCAACGTACAGACATTTGAAGAATTAAAGGCTGATCTTTTTGTCGTGGCTACACAGCTAGATCACTCAAGAAAAGTCATTTTCAGCAAATATAATTACCCGAATCCGGGACATGATAGTACAGCAAATTATTATACTGGAATTCCGCTGGCCGAAAGTGTTACCGCTTCTATGAGTGTTCCACCATTTTACAGCCCATATCCCATTAAAAATCCTGTTACTGGTGAAACTGACTACTATATAGATGGTGAAATAAGAGAAACTCTTTCAACCCATGTAGCTAACGACCACGACTGCGATTTGATCATTTCCTCTTGGACACATACTCCCTATCATTATCACGATGAAATAGGCTCACTTGTTAATTTTGGTCTCCCTGCAATATGTACTCAAGCAATTTACTTGATGATACAAAAAAAGATTGTCGCAAGTAGAGCAAGAAGAGCTCGTTCTTCTGATATCATTAATACTGTTAATGATTATTTAAGGGCGAATAAGTTTGATGAAAAGCATAGAAAGCAGTTAACATCAATCTTAGAAAGAAAATTAGAATTTAAACCAAATGTGCGAATGGTTGATATATACCCCAAGCACGAAGACTATAAACTCTTTTTTAGAAATTCTTTTTCACTAAATCCAGAAAAAACCTCACAAATGGTATCTGCTGGTTACAAAAGAACTATAAATATATTTAAACGGCACGAATGGGAAAGTTAACACTCTTATTATTATTTATTACTTCACTAAATTCAAATGCTCTCATACCTGAAAACTTTTTTCAGGATGATCTCACAATTATTGAAAGCATTGCTTTGAAAAAGAAAGTTACATATTTCGACTTAGGACCGCTCTATAAAGGTGATCAATTTCACTTCTATGCGAAAGATCCTGAGAATAGGGTTTCCGCAGAGTTTCCAGTACCGAAGTACTTCTATAACTCGATCCATTTCTGGTTTAATATTTATACGTTATATAATTCAAACTTTTCTGTTCTTCATGATAAGAAAAATTTAAATATTATTTATGATGTTATTGATTTCACTTCACTTAGCAAGTCAGGTCTTAATCACCATACCAAGTTTGCACTGCAATCTAAGTTAACTTTGAATAAAGTTAAAGAACTTCGTAAGACTTTTAAGAACCTTGGAAAGAGAAAGTCATCTGGAATACAAGAGCAAAACATTTTAAAAGCACTAAAAAGTGCACGCATAAAAATCCCTAAAGGTAAGTCAAAAAGAAGGAACTTCTTTAAGAAGTTGTCCAATAACTTAAGGGCTCAAACTGGTCAAAAAGATAATATTCAAAGAGGTTTATCCAACATCCTTCCCTTTGAAAAATCAATGAATAAGTATTTTGAAAAGTTTCGTCTTCCAATTGAACTGAAGGCCATTCCTTTCCTTGAATCCTCATTTAATACAAAAGCTAGATCAAAAGTAGGAGCTACTGGAACCTGGCAATTTATGAAGCATATTGGTAGACATTTCATGGACGTCAATAGATATACTGATGGTCGCTTAAATCCACTTTTATCATCTATAAGTGCTCTCCATTTGCTAAAACAAAATAAACAAATATTGAAGTCTTGGGATCTATCCATTACCGCCTATAATTCTGGTCCAAAACATTATATTAGGGCTAAGAGAAAGTTGAAAAAGAAGAATGCAGACCTAGAGTACATTTTAAAAAATTATAAACACCCACATATTGGTTTTGCTTCGATAAATTTCTACTCTGAATTTACGGCCCTAGTTTACGCCCTAGCATACAGAGAAAATTTCTACAGTGAACCTAATGGCAATGCTCATTCAAGGCTTAAAACATTCATTACGAAGTGTACACAGTCACCCAAATGGTACTTCGATAATATAAAGAAACTTGAACCAGATGCTAGAAAGCTTAATCTTCACTTCAAGAGGAAGAAGTTAAAGGTAAAACTTAAAAAAGGTCAGATTATTTTCTCGGATGTAAATTTAAATCCTAAAAGATATTACAGACTTCCAGATAAATATATTACGAAGAAGTACCCTAAGAATTGGGCGAAACTGGTTAGAAAATTAAAATGTAATACGATTTAATTACTATAACTGCTCTACTACAATAGTGTCTGGTGAACAGAATGTTTGAAAGTAATCTTTCGATTTATCTGAGTATTCAATTTCTAAATTAATAGTTCCAGAAGTATCCCCAATCATAAACACTTTTGTTGCAAAGTCTGTAGCCTCTGTGTTGAACATACCATCTTTATCTAGATAGAGAGTTTCAAAGGCAATTGGACCGTTGTGACTTTCACTGGCTAGCTTCATTTCTACAATTGGCTTGGCAAAATTTATTTGAATAAGACACTGGTTCTCTAAGCTCGAAATTTCAAAAGTATCCTTAACGTAATTTAAATATTCTCTACTTGGTAAATGAATAGATTTATTATCCAAGTAGCCTGCAAAAATTGTTTGACCAAGATGGCTAAGCTCTAAATACTTTCTCATTCCAAGCGGAAGTATTGGGGCATCCATTTCATATAAGTTTAAGCCAATAGATCGTGAGGTTATATCTGAGTTAAAATATTTAATATCATTTTCTTCAATATTCAATTCTAAATCATTCTTCCCAAGAAGTTTTGTCTCATAGAGTTCAATCTTATCTCTTGTACTTTCAATGTATGTATTTGATTCATAGAAAACATGATCTTCTACTAGGTGAACTATTCTTTCACCTACTTCATCATTTAAAGTTAAATATTGTATGAGAGTATTACCTGGCTCAACGCCAACATAGAGAATAAATCTATAATCATCACCTTCATCTACAACTCTAAACTTTTCACTTAGGTGAATTCTCTCGTGATATTTGTGATCAATATCTATACTATCTGTAGATTCATCCATTTCAATTAAAAGTAGAGCTCCTGGAATTCCTTCAAACCTCTTAAAGACGTCATCTCTTTCTAGTAAAGGAATATTAATAAGATAATCACCGTACTCAAGAGGAAGCTCAACAATTGTTGGAAACGTATCGCTACTTAATATTGTTCCTCTAATAGTAGAAACTCTTTCGTTAATCATTTCTTCAATTTCAATTGCCCCTATAGAACCACTCGTTTGTGGATCGCCGAAACTAACATCACTTACAAACTGAAAAGGAGTTGTGTTATTCAGAAGACCCTTACCAATTACTCCCAGAGAAGTTTTTATTGTAAGCTTTGCATTTTTTGGATAGTCATACTTTTTTACAGAACTCATTATAGACTTAACGCCTGAGTACTCATTCTTTAAATCTTTCGAAGGCGGACTCTTCTCCGCATGACTAGGCAAATGAGTACTCACACTACCGCCAGAAGATTTAGTTGGTGGCAACAATCTCATTGCATCTTCAATACTCAGAATTTTATCTTGTGTTTTTTTCTTAGGCGCCATAGCGACAACATTTTTTATTATATCTTTCTTCATTTCTTTAACAGTTTCGGTAACAATTTTTTGGTCATCTTTTGAGTAGTCAAAGAATAATAACTCATCCGAATCTTCGCTCTTTTTAGTTTTCTTATCTTCTTTTAAAACCTCTTCCACTTGAACATTATTTACAAGTTCATTTATCATGGCCTCTTCTACAGGATTTAATTTTTCTGTTGATGACATGGTTAATGATATTTTATCTTGCTTCACTTCTTCTTTCTTATTGATCATTTTTGCAACGCTAGTATTTTTCTTTGCAGCTTCTATGTAATCAATATTTGGTGCCGGTAAAGTAAAGCTATTAAGTAGTGTTGTCATGGCCACTGTTTTAATCATTGGAACCTCTAAAGCATGTAAACTGATCAACTCTTCATTATTAATAATAAATTCTGATAGATTTTCAGTTCGTTTAATTTGTTTGATATTTCTTTTCTTAGGTGCGTAGTTAAATCTCTTTAGGGCCATTCTATGAGAGGCCTTCAAGCTTTTATCTAAGTCGCTGAACAATGATTCGTCCTTGTTAACAACAAGTTTAGATTTCTCTTCATAGTCAATAGAGCTCAGGTTTTCTGTTAATAGTTTTAAACTTGTTAAATTAATCTCTGTGTTGACGCTAAAGCGTTTATACAAAGGCGTTAAGACTTCGAACGAAGCTGCTGTAAAGAGCGTAAATAGGAGTAGAATAGATACATTTTTTTTCATTACTAGTATCTATATTGTGATGCTTAACTAACTAATTTTAAAGTAATAAATCTTTGCCTAGTAAGTTTGTGATTAGGCAAAAAAAAAGACCGTATAAAACGGCCTTTATTGGATATTCAATTTTGAGTACTCATTAAATATTTCTATTTCTAACAAACTCAGAGAGTTGAATACGAAGTTTTGCTCTTTCGGCTTTTCTTCTATACTTCTCAATTTGTGTATCACTAAGTCCATCTGATGACTTTAACTTAGACTCAGAGTTAGCTAACGCCTTCTCTGCTCTTTCTTTGCTAACTTCACCAGCTTCTTCAGCAACATTTGCTAGAACCATAATCTTATTATCTAGTACTTTACAGATACCAGTCGTGATAGAGAAAAATCTATCAGGATCATCGGCTCCACCAAATACTGACATCATACCAGTACTAAGTTTTGTAATGATATGAGTATGGTCTTTTAAAATATTAATTTGACCTCTTTCAGTCGGAACCAAAAGAGCTTCAGCAGGTATATCCTTCGCGATAATTGCACTTGGAGTCAAAATATCTACTGTAAAATTATTCATACTAATCCCAATTTAAAAACTCAGAGCGATAGTTCACTCTCAGATTATTATTAGTTTTCTTTTGCTAGCTCAGCTGCTTTTTCTTTAACCATATCAAGGTTTCCTACTAGGTAGAAAGCTTGCTCTGGAAGATCGTCACAGTCACCTGCAAGAATTGCTCTAAATGCTGAAATTGTATCAGCGATTTCTACAAACTTACCCTCTAAACCAGTAAATTGAGTTGCAACAAAGAATGGCTGAGAAAGGAATTTTTCAACTTTTCTTGCTCTTGCAACAATAAGCTTATCTTCTTCAGAAAGTTCGTCCATACCAAGGATAGCAATGATATCTTGAAGTTCTTTATATCTCTGAAGAATCTGTTGTACAGCTCTTGCAGTTTGGTAATGCTCTTTACCTAAAATTTCTTCAGAAAGAATTGTTGAAGAAGAAGTTAGAGGATCAACCGCTGGGTAAATACCTTTTTCAGAAATTGCTCTAGAAAGTTCTGTCGTTGCATCAAGGTGAGCAAACGTAGCAGCTGGAGCTGGATCGGTATAATCATCCGCAGGAACATAAACGGCCTGGATTGAAGTAATTGATCCATCTTTTGTTGAAGTAATTCTTTCCTGCATAGCACCCATTTCAGTTGCTAGAGTTGGTTGGTAACCAACGGCAGAAGGAATACGACCAAGTAGAGCAGAAACCTCTGAACCGGCTTGTGTAAAACGGAAGATATTATCAACGAAGAAAAGAACATCTTGCTTTTCAACATCACGGAAATATTCTGCAACTGTAAGACCAGTAAGTGCAACTCTCGCTCTCGCCCCTGGTGGCTCATTCATCTGCCCATATACAAGTGCTGTTTTAGCAATAACGCCTGATTCAGTCATTTCATTGTAAAGGTCACGACCCTCACGAGTTCTTTCACCAACACCTGCGAATACTGAGAAACCACCGTGTTGAGTTGCAATGTTGTTAATCAATTCCATAATAAGAACTGTTTTACCAACACCAGCACCACCAAATAAACCAATCTTTCCACCTTTAAGGTAAGGAGCAAGTAAATCAATTACTTTAATTCCTGTGAAGAATGGTTCTTTTGAAGTTGATTGACTATCGAAAGAAGGAGCTTCTCTATGAATTCCCCACGTAGCTTTTGCAGTAACTGGACCTGCTTCATCAATTGGATCACCAGTAACATTTATAATTCTACCTAGAACTTCTTTACCTACTGGAGCTTGAATTGCTTTTCCAGTGTCAACAACTTTAACACCTCTTGCAACACCTTCTGTAGCATCCATAGCAATACATCTAACGATGTTATCACCAAGATGTTGAGAAACTTCAACTACTAGGTTGTTCTCTTTATCAGAGATAACTTTGTTTGTAAGAGTTAGAGCGTTGTAGATTGCAGGAAGATTTCCGTTAGGAAATTCAACATCTACAACTGGCCCCATAACCTGCTTAATAAAACCATTATTATTTTCAGACATTACTAGCTCCTTAGCCCTTTAATGACTCAGCACCAGAAACAACTTCAATGAGTTCAGTTGTAATGGCAGCCTGTCTTAATTTGTTCATCTTTATTGTTAAATTATCAATTAATTCTTTACAGTTAGAAGCAGCAGAGTCCATTGAACTCATTCTCGAACCATGTTCAGCAGCTATCGCATCCAAAAGAGATGTATAGATAGAACTGATATACGTCTGAGGAATAAGTGAATCAAGTAAAACCTTTGGTGCGGGTTCATACTTAAAATCAAATGGAAACTTGTCTCTAAGTTCTTCTTTTTCTTTTTCGGCAAGTGCCATTGGAAGAACTTGTTTTACACAAGGTTCAAAAGCAATTGCAGATTCAAAGATATTGTAAGCAACATAGATACGACCAATTTCACCAGACTTGAATTTTTCAGCAAGTTCTGAAGAGAGATCAACCATTTCGTTGTAGCTTGGCTCTTGTTTTTCAAAAGTATATTCTTTTGTAATTGTTACTTCGTTCTTAACTAGATCTTTAACTTTCTTTCCAACGAAGTAGAACTCTAGTTCTTCATCACTGTTGGCAGTAAATTCTCTAACTTTCTTAGCAAGTTGAGAATTGTAACCACCACAAAGACCTTTATTACTTGAAATAACAAGAAGAGCAGATTTTCTACTATCACTTTCTACCAGAAATTCGTGACTGTAGTTTTGAACAAGCGCAGATACTGTCTTAATAGTCTCTTCCAACTCTTTAGCGTATGGACGAGAATTTTGGATAGCAATCTGAGCTCTATTCAATTTAGCTGCAGAAACGAGCTTCATTGCAGAAGTAATTTTAAAAGTACCTTTAGTACTTTTAATTTTCTTTTTTAGCTCTTTAATATTTGCCATTATGGCCCCTCAAAAAAAGGAAGAAGAATTCTTCTTCCAAATTAGTATTTAAGTCCTGCGATACAATCTTTAATGATTTCTTGTAACTTAGCTTCGTCCTTAATAACTTTTGCATCACTAATTTCTTTCATAAAATCAGCGTGCTTATTATTAAGAACTTCAAGAAGTGCTTTTTCAGCATCTTGAATTCTCTCTACAGGTACAGAATCAAAAAGACCTTTAGTCGCAGCGTAAATACCAACAACTTGATCAACTACTTCCATAGGAACATATTGTCCTTGTTTAAGAAGCTCAACAAGTCTTTCACCTTTTGAAAGTTGTGCTTGAGTCGTGGCATCTAAATCTGATCCAAAAGCAGCAAAAGCTGCAAGTTCTCTAAAAGAAGCAAGATCAAGTCTTAATGTACCAGCAACTTTCTTCATTGCTTTAATTTGTGCAGAACCACCAACTCGAGAAACTGAAAGACCAACGTTAACTGCTGGACGTACACCTGAGTTAAATAAATCTGACTCTAAGAAGATCTGACCATCAGTAATTGAAATAACGTTAGTAGGGATATATGCAGAAACATCACCCTCTTGAGTTTCAATAATTGGAAGTGCAGTCAAAGATCCCGCTCCAAGTTCATCAGAAACTTTACAAGCTCTTTCTAGAAGTCTTGAATGAAGATAGAAAACATCCCCAGGGAATGCTTCACGACCAGGTGGACGTCTAAGAAGAAGTGACATTTGTCTGTAGGCTTGCGCTTGTTTAGTTAAATCGTCATAAACAATTACAGCGTGCTTACCAATATCTCTATAGTACTCACCCATAGTACAACCAGTGTACGGAGCAAGGAATTGTAGAGGTGCTGTTTCAGAAGCTGATGCGTTTACAATAATTGTATACTCAAGTGCTCCGGCCTCTTTAAGTTTTTGTTGTACTTGTCTAACCGTTGAAGCTTTTTGCCCAATCGCAACGTAGATACATACAACATCTTTACCTTTTTGGTTAATGATCGTATCTAGTGCAACAGCAGTTTTACCTGTCTTACGGTCACCAATGATAAGTTCTCGTTGTCCCCTACCGATTGGAATCATAGAATCAATTGCCTTAATACCTGTTTGAAGTGGCTCATGAACTGGCTTTCTTGCGATAATACCAGGAGCTTTTACTTCAACTTGTCTAAAGTCTTTAGAAGCGATTTCTCCTAATCCATCAATTGGCTGTCCAATTGCATTTACAACACGTCCAAGAAGAGCGTCACCAACTGGCACCTCTACGATTCTTTCTGTTCTCTTAACAGTAGAACCTTCTTTAATGTTGTTGTCTTCACCAAGAATTGCAACACCAACGTTGTTTGCTTCAAGGTTAAGAACCATTCCTGTTGTTCCTGTTTCGAACTCTACAAGTTCACCGGACATAACATTCTTTAGTCCAAATACTCTGGCAACACCGTCACCAACAGTAAGAACAGTACCTACTTCATCAACTTTTAACTTAGTTTCGAAGTTGGCAATTCTACTTTTAATAATGCTCGTAATTTCTTCTGGGTTCATCGACATTTGATACCTCTTTAATAATTATTCACTTAATACTGAATCTTTAAATTTTGTTAATTGATTATCTAACGATGCATCCAACTGTAGATCTTCAACAGTAACTTTGTAACCTGCAGTGATGTTATCATTTTGTTTATAAGTTAATTCTGTGTTTATCCCTAATTTATCTTTTAGGTAAGTCGTCATCTTAGCTTTAAATTCAGCAGATACTTCTGAATCACTTCCTTCAATTACGCCTCTTAGGAATCCTTTATTGTGGTCATCTATAACAATTACTTCTTTATAGATTAGAGGAAAAATTCCAATTCTTTTTTCGCTAATTAAAAAATTAACAAAGTTAGTTACAATTGGAGAAATACTGAGTTTTGAAAGAACTTCCTTCATAACATCTTCTTTTTCTTCAACTGTAAAAACGTCTAAGAATAAAAGATTTTCTAAATCGTTACTACTATTAATAACAACGTTTAAATCTGTTAATTCTTTTGCTGCATCTACCTTAGCTTCTTTTGCTAGGTCGATCAGTGACTGGGCATATGCTTTTGCAACAATTTGTTCTTTCATTATTAATCCACCAACTAATTAGATTTCAGCAACAAGTTTATTTGTAACTTTTGTTTTGAAATCTTTATTTTCTTTAATCTTAGATTTAGTCTTCGCTATTACTTCATCTACAAGTGATGCGTTTACATCTCTGATCGCTTGTTTTTTTTCATAAGCGACTTTCGAATCAGCATCTTCACCCATTTTTTGAATCATATGCTTTGTTTCTTCAAGGCTATGCTTTTGATACTGTTCTGTTTGAACATGAGCATCTTTCATAACTCTTTCTGATTCAACCTTTAATGAGCTCATCTTTTTTTCATACATGTCTAATTTAATCTGTGCTTCTTTATCTTTTTCTTCAGCAACATTATATAATGCTTCTACATCTTCAGCATTTTTATTAAAGCTTTCTCTGAGTGGCTTTCTTAAAAACACAATCATTAAAATAACAAGCGGAACAAAGTTCCAAGCCGGTAATATTAAATCTGAAATATGAGCACTATGTCCACCACCACCTGAGGCCTGAACATCAACTGCAGCAAGAATTAAAGTAAGTAACTTCAACATTCTCTATATCCTTATTAGTTTGTTAACTTGTTAATCAATTCACCAGAAAGTGAATCAACTTCTTTTAAAATAGTTTTCTTATGCTCTTCAACTTCAACCATGAAAACTTTTCTTTGCTCATCTACTTGAACATTTAATTGAGATTCAACTTCTTTGATTTTTACTTTTTGAACATCGAGGGCTTCATTCTTCTTTGAAGAGATTAAACCAAAGGCCTCTTGATTCACTTTATCAAGTTCAGATTTATATTTTTGAGATAACTCTTCAGCCTCTGCAAATTTCTTGTGAGCATTCCCTTCAAGTTTAGTCGTTTTATTTTCTCTTAAGTCTAAAACTTCTTGAAGCTTATTAAAGAGAGAATACTTTAAAGTGAAGTAAAATATTATGACGAGAGCTAACTGATAAAAGAAAGTTATATCAGCTCCTAGACTTTTAAAAATGTTAAGAAAAGTTTCCATTTTTTAAGGGCTCCTAATTTATCTATCCCATCCTCTTTAGACGGAGATTAATTTATTACGTTTTAAGGGTATAACCGACCTTAATAAATACTTTTTGAGCCGTATAACGTCAAGGAATTTAAGAGTCTATCTCTTATTATTTAAGTGTAGTTTTTTTAGGAGTTTTTTATTTATCGAAAAAAATTAATTTTCTTGATCGCGCATCTTGGTAGTACCATGGAAAATAACGCCTTCCTCCACGATTAAACTTGGAGTGGTAATAGTCCCTTCGAACCGTGCTGGCTTGATGATCTCCACTCGACTCGAGGCATTAATATTACCCTTAACAGTTCCAGAAATTAAAATCACATTGGCGTTAATATCGGCATTAATAATTGCGCCTTCAGAAACAACAACCGTATCGTTCGAAAAAATACTTCCATTAACGATCCCTGCTATCCTGGCAACTCCATTAAAAGACAGGTTCCCTTCGAACTTACATCCCTCTTCAATAATTGCTGAAATATCTTTTTCGCTATGTTCCATAGTTTATCCGATTTTTTGGTTCTATAGGACCACACAAAAAAGTGGTTCTATAGGACCAATGTATTGTTAGTTATTTATTAGGTATTCGAAAATATCATTAAATTCTGCTTCATTTGAGTATTTCAACACAACTTGTCCTGATCCATTCTTTTTTGAATTTAATTGAAAATGAAAACCTGTTTTCTTTTCTAACTTTTGTCTTAGAGAGTCTAACTTTCCATCAAAAAATGGATTAGATTCTTTAACATCATTTGTAGATCTTTTAGATTTTATTAACTTTTCTAATTCTCTAACTGAAAGGTTTTCAGTCGCAGCAATATTAGCAAAACGTATAGATTTATCTCTATCTTTTTCAGATGCTAAAACTTTTGCGTGTCCAAAACTTAAAAGTTCTTTTTGAAGAAGTTCGATTACATCTCTTGGTAACTTTAAAACTCTTAAAAAATTAGCAACAGTTGATCTTTCCTTACCAAGTTTTTTTGCAACTTCTTCTTGAGTTAATTTATATTCGTCCATCAATTGGTAATAAGCTAACGCTTCTTCAACACAGTTTAAATCTGCTCTTTGAACATTTTCTATTATGGCCATGATCATTTTTTCACGATCAGTTGCCCTCTTAATTACTACCGGTATTTTTGTAAGACCTGCTTTCTTAGAAGCTCTTAATCTTCTCTCTCCAGCAACCAATTCAAAACCATTCTCTATAGCCACTACAATCACTGGCTGTATAACACCATTCTCTCTAATCGAATTAGCAAGTTCTTCTAATTCTTTTTCTTTAAATATTTTTCTTGGCTGATTAGGATTAGTTTTAATTTGCGAAATATCAATCATTGATGGTTGAGTTTCTACAATTGTTTGCTCTGTTTTTATTGTGCCAAGGGCATCATCAACAGACATTTTATTTTTAAGACTTCCAAGTACTGCTTCATTACTTGCACCTGAAATTAATGATCCTATTCCCTTACCTAATGCAATTTTCTTTGCCATGTTACACTCCGCCTATTGTAGTTGATCTTGAGTTAATGTTGATTCATCACCAACACTTGGTACTTCTGGTAACTCTTGCTCAATTGTTGCTTCTTTCGAAACTTGAGATGCTACCGGGCCAGTTCTTTCTTTCAAGATCACTTCCTTGGCCAGTGCTAAATATGCCTCGCTCCCCTTAGACTCAATATCATAAAGGATTATTGGTTTTCCAAAACTTGGACATTCCGCCAATTTAACATTTCTTGGTATTACTGATTTAAATACTTTTTCACCAAAATGTTTTCTGATTTCACCAGTAACCTGCTTATGAAGACTTGATCTGCCATCAAACATAGTTAGAAGAATTCCATCCATCTTCAAATCAGGATTTAAGCTTGTTCTAATGAGCCGAACAGTATTTAAAAGTTGTGCCAGACCTTCCATTGCCAAATACTCTGTTTGCATTGGAACAATAAAAGTATGAGCTGCATTTAAAGCATTAACTGTTAAAAGCCCCAGTGAAGGAGGACAATCAATTAAAATATAGTCGTAATCAGCCATTATAGGCTCAAACGCGGACTTAAGCTTAGCTTCTCTTGCAAAAAGGCTTACAAGCTCGATTTCAGCCCCTGATAAGTTATTATCACTTGGGCATATATGTAAAAATGGTAATTCAGTTTGATAGATGGCATCTTTCATTGGAACTAGACCAATGAGTGCGTGATATATATTAGCCTTCGTATGCTGCGACGCATCTAAGCCTAAGCTTATACTTCCGTTTCCTTGAGGATCAAGGTCGATTACCAGAGTTCTTTTCTCAGCTACTGCTAAGCAGGCTGCAAGGTTAATGGTAGACGTTGTTTTACCAACTCCACCCTTTTGGTTCATCAAAGCAATGATTTTAGCCATTTAGGTATCCCCTAGGAAAGTTTGTTTTCATTTAAAAATTAGATTAGATCAGATAGATTGACAAGATTTTTCCATTCTTTTTTTGTTCTACGTGGAACAATTTTATTTTTAAGACCTATCAACATTCTTCCTTCTGTACCTTCAAGGTCATAGAAACACTCTTCTATAATCTTCCAATTCTTCTCTACTGATTCAATATTTTCTTTCTCATAAAAGGAAGGTCCTTTGTAGAAAAACGCTAGTGATGAATCCTTCGTAAAGTTTAACTTCGGTGCAAAATCTTCAACTGTACCAACGGCCTTAAATGTAACTACTACTGGCAGATTCATCTTAATTGTTTCAACCCTATGGTGATAGCACTTAACATTTTTCAAGCCTAGCTTCTCTGCAATCTCCTGAACAACTTTAGCCTTTTTGGCACGTGCCTCGAATCCCACAAACTTCTTTTCTGGGTACAAGAAAGCTAGGGGCAAAATAGGAAATCCGCCACCAAATCCAACATCGACAACGACGCTAGTTTTCTCTATGGCATCTTTAAAGATTTTACTCGCCTCAAGGGGCAGTATTGAGTCGACTATTTGCTTACTGTAAAATTCTTCGAATGTTGTAATTCTGGTTAAATTTATTCCGGAATATTCTCCGGTTAGGAGATCTAGGTACTTTTGTGCAAATTCTTTCATTGTATTATGTTTCCTGCTACGTAAGCCAAAGTTGCTGGTCTTATTCCATCTATTCTTTGTAATTGAGAGAAGGTACTAGGTTTGATATCTTCAATCCTCTGTTTACATTCATTTGATATATTACCTTTAATTATAGAACTCCAATTTACCTTCTTCTTTCCTAAGCGGTAGATTCTATCGTTTTCAATAGAAGCTCTATTGATATATCCTTCATATTTTATCGAAATTGCACAGCTATAGATAACATCAGAGCTAAACTTAGCGCCTCTTTTAGCCAGCTCTCTTTCCAGGAGTTCTACTGGATTAATCTGACTCCTGCTCACTAATTCATCAAAACTAATGTTCTTAGAAAGCTCTCCGTATCCAACCTCTTTGAAGTATGACTTATTCTCTTCTGTGGCATATATCTTTGTTTGTTTAACGAGAGAAAGAAGGAGATCATATTCCTTAAGAAAAGACTCTTGATAAGAATCAATTTCCGTATCAAGGCCCAAGTGTGCTCTATATTTAGTCATTCGGTTAACAGTATTGTCCTCTCTTACATACAATCGATTCTCAGATCGTGCAGTAAAGAGTCTGTAAGGCTCATCTCTCTTATTGGATATTAAGTCTTCTACCATAACTCCAATGTATGAATCGTTTCTATCTAAAACTAGAGGCTCGCGACCTAAATAAGACAGGGAGGCATTAATTCCTGCTATAATTCCTTGCCCAGCCGCTTCCTCATAGCCAGAAGTACCGTTAACTTGACCGGCGAAGTACAATCCAGGGATAGATTCATACTCTAGACAATCTGTTAGCTTGGAAGTGTCTACGACATCGTACTCTACGGCATATCCATAAGTGATAATCTCACATTTTTCAAAACCTTCTATGGTTCTAAGGAATTCAAGCTGAATCTCCTTAGGCAAACTAGTAGATATCCCATTTGGATAAATTGTTTGCGCTTTAAGTCCTTCTGGCTCTACGAAAACATGGTGAGAATTTCTATCAGGATAGCGAAACGCCTTGTCTTCTATACTGGGGCAATATCTTGGACCAACACCTTTGATCTGACCATTGTAAATAGGAGACCTTTCCTTATTCTCACGAATGATACCGAGTGTTCTTTCATTCGTATGAGCCAAGAAACATGATCTCTGCTCAACGAAGCGCTTATGTGGACTATTTAATGAGTGGAAATTCTTTGTTCTTATATCACTTTTTTGCTCGATGAATTTATCGTAGTTTAAAGTGTCTTTATCAAGTCTGGCAGGTGTTCCTGTTTTGAATCTAGTCCCAAGCGTTTCTACATTGGCAAACAAATCACTCATGCCTGGTGAGTTTTGACATTCTACTCGCCCACCTTCTTTCATCTCTTCACCGGTGTGAAGCTTTGCGTTTAAGAAAGTTCCAGTAGTAATGATCACTTTCGTAGACACAATTTTTCGATTTGTAGTTTCTATTATGAAAGGAGATGATGAACTAATCTTTAAAACCTTCTCTTTGATAACGGTAATATTTTCTGTCTCAGCAATGAATGCTTCGGCATTTTCTGTATAGAGATCTTTGTCAACTTGAACTCTTGTCGACTGGACAGCATACCCTTTTGATTCATTAAGGATACGATATTGAATAGCGCAGCTATCAGCAATTTTTCCCATCAAACCGCCGAGGGCATCAATCTCTCTGACAACTTGTCCCTTCCCGACTCCGCCAATGGCAGGATTGCATGGAGCAGAAGCAAGTCCAACCTCTGGCATAGAAACTATAACAACCTTTAAGTTGAACTGAGCGGCAAGCCAAGCAGCTTCTACTCCAGCATGGCCACCACCAACGATAGCAACATCAAACTTAGTCATTCGTTCTCCGTAATTGTTCCATATGGAACAAAAAGTATAAATGTTCTACGTGGAACATTTTGATAAAAATTGCACAAGAGATTTAAACATTATTAGGAAATATGTCCATAGGTAATTGAAAATATTGTAAAAATACCTTATTTTCCGATACAAAAATTTGAAAAAATATTATTTAGTATTTCGTCTGGTGAAATAACGCCTACTAATTCCGCAACCTTAGCTCCTAAAATGTTCATTTCAGAAGAAATTATAGCGATATCACCTGTATCCCTCATAACTTGTTGAAATTTAACAAGGTCTAAATAAATAGAGCTTATTACCTGACGATGACGGTCAACTAACAAGGGTTTATCTTGAGTTAAGCTGTTGAATTTCTTTAAGATCAGGTTTTCTATGAACTGATCAAGTGGTTCTATAGGACCAGATTCCGATAGTGGTTCTATAGGACCAGATTTCGATAGTGGTTCTATAGGACCAGATTTCGATAGTGGTTCTATAGGACCAGATTTCGATAGTGGTTCTATAGGACCAGATTTCGATAGTGGTTCTATAGGACCAAGATCTAAAATTTCAAAGTTATCAATGGTAGACGTGAGGTCAACGAAAATAGAGCTAGAGAAAGTTGGTAACAAAGTCATCAATTCATCTAGCTTGAACTCCCCTTTTAAGTCACGATGAGTAACAATTAAAAGGTCAAACTCCTCGTCCCCCAAGAATGTATAATCCTCTTTTCTAGTTTGAAGTGGATTTACCACTAACACCTTAAAGAAGGCCTTACTGGCTATTTCTATTGTTCGATCAATTCCAATTTTCTCAATTTTGTCGTTAGTCTCACGGAGCCCAGCAGTATCTATTAAGCGAAAATTGTTTCCACCAAGGTTTAAATACTCTGAAACATAATCTCTAGTCGTTCCTGCCTGTTCAGAAACAATTGAGCGCTCATTACTAAGAAGTAAATTAAAGAGAGAGCTCTTTCCAGCATTTGTTTGCCCTATCAGAGAAACTGCAGGACAAGCAAGATCACTTTTATCAGACTTGATTCTTTTATGAAGGGTATTAAGTTTAGTCGAAAATTCAACTTGAGCAGAATTCAAGAGGGCCTCACACTGCTCCTCCCCTATATCTTCAGCAAAATCTATACTCAACTCAACTGAGGACTTCAGTTTCAAGAAAGAGCTATGTAAATCTAAATATTGCTTATATAAGTCACCCTGGAGCACGTCCAAACCTTGATCAAGCATATAAGAAGAATTTGCGTTTAAAAGAAGGTCTAACCCCTCTACTTGAGAAAGCGATAGTTTTTTATTTCTAAGAGCGCGATAGGAAAACTCACCCTCATTAGCATGCCTAACTAAATCACTTTCTATGAATAATTTAAGGATTCTCTGTATATTTAACTGATTTCCATGAACACCGAGCTCAAGAATATTCTCTCCATTAAAACTCTTAGGCCCTTCATAAAAACAAAGAACAATTTCATCAATAACTTTTTCATCACAAAATAGTTTTGAAAAATGATTAAATCGAGGTTTTATTTTTTGTAGATCAAAAGAAAAGAATTTTTGAAAATCAAGAAGGTTTCTAAACCCTGATATACGAATTAAGCCAATTGCACTATTAGACTGAGTTCCAGTACTGCATGCAATTATAGGCTTATTATCGTATAAATGAATCATATTAATCAGTAAGTTTGTAAACTAGAAGTTGTTGTCCAACTCCATAAATAGTTGATGTGAAAATATACAAATTTAGTCCAGCTGGAAGATCTTTCATAATAAATCCAAAAACTAATGGCATTATCATCATGACCTTCTGCTGAGTTGGATCAGCTGTAGGAGAAGGATTAAGCTTAGACTGAACAAGCATAGCAAGCGCCATTAGCACTGGTAAAACATACATCGGGTCTTTTATAGATAGATCAGCAATCCATCCAATAAATGGAGATCCAACAAATTCTTCTGCATTATATAGAACTTGATAAAAAGCAAAAAAGATTGGCATTTGAGCAAGTAAAGGTAAACAACCACCAAGAGGATTTGCTCCTGCTTTCTTAAAAGCGGCCATGGTTTCTTTCTGCATTCTTTGTGGATCATCTTTAAATTTTTCTTTTAATCTATTAAGTTCAGGTTGAATCTTTTGCATCTTCTTCATTGATTTAAAAGATTTATACTGAAGTGGAAACATAAGTGTTCTAATTAAAAGAGTTAGAATAATGATCGCTAAACCATAGTTAGGAAAGAAGTCATGAACATATTGAAGTCCTCTTAATATAGGAACCGCAATGATGCTAAAGAATCCAAAATCAATTGAATGCTTAAGGTTTTCACCAAGCTTAGCAAGATGATCATAATTCTTCTTAGCAAAGACAATTGATCCATCAATATTTTTTAACTCGTTTACAAATGTAGTATTAAAAGCTCCACTTTCAAAACCTTGAACCCTCGATGCCAGAGGCGTTTTGAACGTCATAGCGAAAAGATGAAAGTTAAAATCAATAGATATCCATCTTAATTTTCCATCATCTTCAGAAGAGTCACCAACGTTTACGTAATCAAGGTCTTGAGCGTAGTAAGCAAATTTTCTAATTTGCCTATTCTCTTCTTCCCTACTAGTTCCAGACAAAACAACACGGTATCTATAAGCATTTTCAGAACTAATTTTGTAAGAAACTTTACCCATATCATCTAAGATAAAATCAACATTTATCCCTAGATCAGAATTTGAGCCTTGAATATGTGATGCAGACACCTGATTGAATGAAAAATTCTTAGATGAGTAAGCAACACCATTATATATTTGAATTGCGAAAGGTTTTTCATGACCAGTAGTTGCAAAGAAATCAAAAACTGCATTGGGGTTTTGAAAGTCTTTTATAGATAAATCAGAATTAATGATTACTGCATAGCCATTATTAGAAATAGTATAAGAGGATAGCACTGTAGAAGTTTCACTAGGAACAACTACATTCTTTACTCCAGCTACCTGTTCAGTCTTAGTTATAACTTTAGTCGTTTGTTTTTGAGTTGCTTCAATAGGCGCATCCCCTACAACTGGCTTAGGTGGAGCAAAATAGGTTTGCCAACCAAACAGAACAAGCCCTGACAACACTACTGCTAAAAACATACGTTTTTGTTCATTACTCATATATGTATTCTCCAAAGGAATTTAAAAAATTAGTTTTCAGTAAATACCACATAGCACATAGGTAGGAAAGTTTTTGCTTCTAAATACTAGTAAGTAATTGGGCAAATGATTTCTTTAGAAGAAGCTCTTGCTCTAGCGGGGAATCAATTTTTTTTGTTAAATAAGGAGATACAATGACTAGAATATCATAGGTCTTTTCTTTCAGTGGAGACTGCCTAAACATATCTCTCATTATTCTTTTATATCTATTACGAAGAACTGCCTTTCCGACTTTCTTAGTAATGGAGAAACCTATTCGAGAATGGTCTGAAGTTGCACTAAGGCGCGAAGGTCTATAATAGGCCATTAACCATTTGTTTTTAAATCGTTTAGAACCACGTCTAAGGTAGGAAAAATCCTGGGTCGACAAGAGGCGATAAGATTTATCGTAACAATTATCGACCATAGATAACTTATTTTGAACCAGTAGTAACTGTAAGTTGTTTTCTACCTTTAGCTCTTCTGGAGTTGATTATATTCTTTCCACCAACAGTAGCCATTCTCTTAAGAAATCCATGAACTCTTAGTCTTTTCTTTCTTTTTGGTTGCCAAGTTCTTTTACTCATCGCTTCACCCTTATCTTTATTAACATTTAACTTTAATATACGAAGATTAACGTTTACACATAGCTTTCAAAAAGGTCAATGGCCCTTTGCAAAATTTTCCATAAACTTTTACTATTTTTTGGCCCTGCGAAAAAAACTTTAAGAATTCATTGGAAAAGTTATTGGGCCATGCTACAAAATTGCACCCACACAGGCAGAAGAACTACACATATTACAGGAGATCGATAGAGATGAGTCAAGAATTCCCATTCGAACACTTCCTGAAAACAACAAGCAGCACAACTGATGATGTTTTCAATAATAACAAAAGCTTAAAAGAAATTAAACTAACAAGTACCCCTCCAGTTCAAGCAACAAGTAATAATGACTTAATGCAAGACAATGAGCAGGAAGCCATTTTTTCTAAAGATGAACTTGAAACTATTGAAGAAAGTTTTCTTGAGTCATTAAAGAACCTTGTAAATCCCCAGAAATATAACGCATATTTCACTGGTGTATTTGAATTAACAAATATCACTATGGATTCCATTGTTTTTATTGTTGCAAATTCACTCATCAAGACAATGATTGAAAAAAACTGTATTTCAGAAGTTAGATCAGCCATCAAACAAGTTCTTGGTAAAGAATATGAAGTCATAATTAACACTTCAGTTCAATCCACAATAAAAGATAATGAAAATCATCTTACAGCCAAACCAAAAACTGCCTCAGAAGCAACATTTACTTTAAACTTATCTCCCACGACTGAAGACAAGCTATCAAAAGTAGAGAGTCAATACATTCAACACATGAGTGACTCTGGAAACAATATTGATCCATCTAAAACTTTTGATAATTTCATTGTAGGGCCTTCAAACAATTTAGCTCATGCTACAGCACTAGCTATTTCGAGAATGCCAGGAGACAAAGGTAAATACCCATCTTTATATATCCATTCAAATTCGGGACTCGGAAAGACTCACCTACTCTATGCAGTAGCAAACGGTATAAAAGATAATTTTCCTCAGTATGTAGTTTACTTAACTACTGCAAGAGACTTCATGAAAGAATACATTGAGTCTGTAAAAACTAAGACCGTTGATGCCTTTCAAGAAAAGTTTACTAAGAAAATTGATGTCTTAATGATTGATGATATCCATGAACTAAAAGGCAAAAAAGGAACACAAGATGAACTCTTTCATGTGTTCAATGGCCTATACACCAATGGAAAACAATTAATATTCACTTCAGACAAAGCCCCTGAAGAAATTGATGGTATCGAAGAAAGAATTAGAACTAGACTTCAGTGGGGCCTAGTAATCGATATTCAGAAACCAGATTTTGAAACTAGAACTGCAATATTAAAAAGAAAAGCTTACGAATTAGATCTCTATCTTCAAGAGGATATCTTAACTCTCATAGCCAACTCAATTAAGGCCAACATCAGAGAACTCGAAGGTTCTCTTGTTAAACTATCTGCTTATGCAGATGTCATGAATGTAGAAGTCGATACTGAAATGGTTAAAGATATATTAAATATCAGCAACACAGACATGGAAAGAAAGATAACTCTCGACATTGTTGCCAAAGCGACCTCTCAGCACTTTAAAATCCCTATTCCCGACTTAAAATCAAAGGCAAGAACAAAAGATATAGTTATTGCTCGCTTCGTAGCCATGTACCTATCTAGAAAGATTGTGAACGCTACCCAAGAAGAAGTAGGAAAGTTTTATGGTAATCGTGATCATAGTTCAGTTGTTCACGCAGAAAGAACAATAAAAGAAAAAATGATATCAGATTTATCTATATCAAGAAGTCTCGTAGCAATCGAAAACTCTCTCTAAAATATCTATATTTATAATTACACTCGAGGATCTTCTTTATGAAGATCCTTTTTTTTACTTATTCACATTGAATGGCCAACTATTAACGTTAATTTATGAATAATTGAGTATTCATATTATTTTTATCCACGGCCCCATGTTGATAACCTATACACTTATCCATAACTCACGGCCCAAAAAATTGATTAACAAAATATTCCCAAATGAATGTTAAGAATATTAATAATAAAAACCATGACTTAGATGAGATACTAGAGTTATAAACGGCCGGGGATAACTTTTATTAACAAGTTAAAACAAGTGAGCAAAATACTTATCAACATGTGTACAACTTGTTAATAAATGAATGGCCAAACCATGAAATTGGAACGAAGCAAAAGGCCTATTGCGCTACATTGTGAATTAGGCCGTGAATTAGTGAGTAAAAGTACTAACAAATTATGAGTTAAAAAATAATATACGAATCAACATCGAGTAATTTAGAAAGTTATCCAAACTCATTCATAATTGCTAAATCAGATAACTATCTATAAATATTAACAAAACATGAGTTACTTACTTATCCACAGCGTATATATATATATATAATAATATTTAAATATATATATAAAGAAAAGAATTAGAAAACCTCATTGATTTACTAAACCGATAAGGATAAATAATTGTAAGAGAATTTACAGGAAAGTCGGATATGAAAATAAAACTTCACGCAGAAGATTTAAAAACAGCATTGAATAAAGTTTTATCGGTTGTTGATAAAAGAAATTCTAGACCTATTTTAACTTACACGTTGATTGAAGCAACGAACGAACAGTTAAATATTTCAGCTACAGATTTAGAAGTTTCAGCCAAAGTAGTTGTTAACGCTCATGTTGATAACCCTGGTAAGTTTTGTGTAAATGCTAAGAATATATTTGATATTTTAAAAGAACTTCCTGGTACAGAAATAGAACTATCACTGGATGACGAATCAAATACTTTAAAATTAAATTGTGGAGATATTCACTACTCACTTTTAATTTACAAAGCAGATGACTTTCCTCACTTACTTTTCAACCAAGAAGTGAATAAGTTCACACTATCCAGTGAACAACTTACAAATATAATTAACAAAACTTCATATGCAGTTTTAAATGACGAAACAAGATTATATTTAAACGGAATTTACCTACAAGAAATTGATTCAAAATTAAGAGCTGTAGCAACTGATGGACACAGACTTTCGTTACTAGAAACTGATCTATCAGAAAGCAATAATGAAACTCTGATAAATGGAATTATTATTCCAAGAAAAGGAATTTATGAAATTAAGAAAGTTTCTGAAACTTATCCAGAAATAAAAATTGAACTTTCAGTTGATGATACTTTCTTATACATAAACGCTAAGAACGAATACTTTCTCTCTGTAAGATTAATTGCAAGAGAATATCCTAAGTATCAAGCAGTAATTCCAAATAAAACTACATACACAATGACAACAGATAGAAATTCATTCTTTGATGCAATTAGAAGAATTAAAATTATGTCGAATGAGAAATCAAACGGTGTAAGATTAAAACTTTCAAATCAAGAGATGACGTTAACTGCTAATCATCCTTCCCTTGGTGAAGCAATGGAAACGATGCCTGTAGATTACAATGGCAAAGACATGGAAATTGGATTCAATGCAAAGTACTTAATTGATACTTTACAATCATTTGATGAAGGTGAAATTTCTCTTGAGCTTAATAATGAATTAAGTCCTATAATAATTAAATCTAATTCGCTTCCTAACTATTTAGGAATCATTATGCCTCTGAAGCTTTAATGCAAAGTTTTAAAATTTCTAAGCTGCAAGTTACAAACTTTAGAAACTTGCAGCCAGATATAATTAATTTCAATTCTGGTATTAATTGTATCTTAGGCGAAAATGGTAATGGTAAAACAAATATCTTAGAAGCCATTCATGTCATTTCATTAAGAAAATCTTTTCGTAAAAATGCCAGTTTTCCACAATACTTAGGTATTGATTGTGAACAACCAGAGATAATATTTTCTTCTGTATTTCTAGACAATGACAATCATAAGCTAAGTGTCTCAGGAAAAATGAATAATGACTCCTCGTCTTGGTTTGTTGACGGTCAACCAATGAAAAGAAAGTTAGACCTAAAGACTGTATTTATAAATCCATTCGATTCATATGCTTTTCACAATACATCTAGTTTTAGAAGACAATGGATGGATCAACACATTTCTCAATTGAATCCAGTTTATAAGAAAACATTATCGCGATACACATCTTCACTAAGATTTAGAAATTCTCTATTAAGTAAGAAACCGCCCCACTTCCGAAATCAAATAAATGCAATAGATATTGAGCTAGCAAAATCATCATTTGCCCTGACAAATTTCAGGATTCAATTTTTAAAAGAAATGGAAGGTTTTTGTACAAATACATTTAAAGAGATATTTAGTGAAGAACATACTCTAAAAGTAACACTAGATACTCGCGTCATGGGGATGAGTGAAGAAGACATTTTTAACATGCTGCAGTCAAGAATCCAAAAAGACGAAATTGTAGGTCATACAACTTATGGAGTTCACAAGGATGACTACGTGCTTCTTTTTGATGGATTAAATTCTTTTGAATATTGTTCTCTAGGTCAACAAAAAATGAGCTATTTGAGCCTCTTATTTGCCTATGTAGAGCTGTTTTGGTATAAATTTACATCATTCCCTATGGTACTAATTGACGACGTCTCAGGCGAGCTAGATAGGCATCGCTGGCAAAGACTAATTGATTACCTAGAGAAGAGTTCATTTCAAGTGTTAATAACAACTGCGAATGAAAAGTTTAAAGAAGAATTAGAGCGCATTGAAGGCGCGAATAAGATTTATGTCCAATCCGGTTCAATCACGAATTTGAATTAGACTTATAAATGGAATTATAGGAGTCCCTTTGGAAACGGAAAACACATCAATCTCTAAGGTCGGTGAAACTTACAATGCTGACCAAATTAAAGTACTTGAAGGCTTAGAAGCTGTTAGAAAACGTCCCGGTATGTATATCGGAGATACAGCACATCGTGGTCTTCACCACTGTGTTTATGAAATCGTTGATAACTCAGTTGATGAAGCACTTGCAGGATTCTGTACTGAAATAAAAGTAATTATTCACGTAGATAATTCTGTAACAGTAATTGATGATGGTCGTGGTGTTCCAACAGGAATGCACCCTACTGAAGGAATTTCAGCTGCTGAACTAGTTTTTACTAAACTTCACGCTGGTGGGAAATTCAACGAAGAAGGTGGAGCTTATAAAGTTTCAGGTGGTCTTCATGGTGTTGGTGCCGCAGTTGTAAACGCACTATCTAAGTGGCTTAAAATAGAAATTAAGAAGCACGGAAGTGTTCACACTATGACTTTTGAAAGAGGAGATGCGAAAGCTCCCTTGGAAGTTGTTGGTGAATTAGAAGATAAGTCTGTTACAGGAACATCTGTAACATTTAAGCCAGATAATGAAATATTTGAAATTCATGAATTTAACTACGACACTCTTGCAAATAGATTTAGAGAGATGGCCTTCCTAAATAAAGGTCTAAATATATCTTTAAAAGACGAGAGAAACGATAAGAAAGATGTCTTCTGTTATGAGGGTGGAATATCTGAATTCGTTAGTTACTTAAACAGAGCAAAGAATCCTGTACATAAGAAAATCATAGCATTTTCGCAAACTCGTGAAGACTATGAAGTAGAAGTGGCCATGCAATGGACAGATTCTTATTCAGAAGTTTTATCAGGTTATGCAAACGCAATTTGTACACCAGGTGGTGGAACACATATTTCCGGTTTCAAAACAGCTATTACAAGAGTTTTAAATGCCTACGCAAAAGATAATGGTCTTTTAAAAGGTTTAAAAACTAATTTAACTGGTGATGATATGAGAGAAGGCTTAACGGCTATAATTTCTCTTAAATTACCAGAGCTTCAATTCGAAGGTCAAACGAAAGATAAGCTTGGAAACTCTGAAGTTGAAGGAATCGTTAATTCTCTTGTTGGTGAACAATTAAAACAATATTTAGAAGAGAATCCTGCTCTTGCTAAAACAATAATTAAAAAATCTATCGACGCTTATTCTGCAAGAGAAGCAGCAAGAAAAGCTAGAGAGCTGACTAGAAGAAAGTCAGCACTAGTTGTTTCAGGTCTTCCTGGTAAAATGGCAGATTGCCAAGAAAAAGATCCTGCTAAATCAGAAATCTACATTGTGGAGGGAGATTCAGCCGGTGGTTCTGCCAAACAAGGTAGAGACAGAAAAACTCAAGCAGTTCTTCCACTTAAAGGGAAAATTCTTAACGTTGAAAAAGCACGTTACGATAAGATGCTTGCGAATAACGAAATTAAAATGATGGTTCAGGCAATGGGAACCGGAATTGGTAAAGAGCAGTTTGATATTAAGAAACTTAGGTATCACAAAATTGTTATTATGACCGATGCCGATGTGGATGGGTCTCACATTCGTACTCTTATCCTTACTCTACTCTATCGTCAGTTCCCAGAACTTATTGAAAACGGGTATATCTATATTGCTCAGCCACCACTCTTTAAATATAAAAAGGGAAAGTCTGAGAAATATCTTAAAGATGAAAAAGAGCTCGAAGCCTTTCTTGTAACAAATACTTTAAAAGACGCTAAAATTAAAGCTGATGGAAAAGAAATTACAACTGATGAAGCTCGTGTTCTTGTAAATAAATATAGAAATTATAGTAGAACTCTTCAGAGTTATGATGTGCATTTTGATTCTCTTCTTTTAAAAGAAATTATCGAAAAGTGTAAAATTACTTCTGAAACATTAAAAGATACAGCAGCGCTACAGTCTCAACTAGATACGTTGACTGATTATTTTAAAGAAAGAGAAACAACGACTTTAAAGAGTTATACCTTTTCAATTACTGAAGATTTAGAACATCAGTCAAACCAAATCAATATTACTGTTAAGACCACAGGTAGAACTAAAAACTTTAAACTTAATGCTTACTTCTTAGATTCTCCTGAGTACGCAGAACTAATGAATAGTTTTGATGGAATGAGAAGTTTTGTTTCAAAAAGTCTTTCTATTGAAAAAGAGAAATTGGGTCTCAAAGAATTTGATAATTTGGATGAATTTGCAATGCATATTATTGAAGATGGAAAACAAGGTGCTTATATACAACGCTATAAGGGACTTGGAGAAATGAATCCAGAACAACTCTGGGAAACTACAATGAATCCAGAAAATAGAACACTTTTACAAGTTACAATTGAAGATACGGTCGAGGCCGATCAAGTATTTTCAGTTCTCATGGGCGATAATGTTGAACCGAGAAGAAAATTTGTAGAAGATAACGCATTAAACGTTAGAAACTTAGACGTATAGGGACCGAGTATGTCAGATGAAAATAATACACCAGATGGTGGAGATATAGTTCACGGAAATATAGCACCAATTGCTATCCAAGATGAAATGAAGAGTTGTTACCTTGATTACGCCATGTCGGTAATCATTGGGCGTGCACTTCCAGATGTACGTGATGGTTTAAAGCCTGTTCACAGGCGTGCACTTTTTGCCATGTACGATTTGAATAACTATCACAATAAGCCTTTTCTAAAATCAGCACGTGTTGTTGGTGATGTTATTGGTAAGTATCACCCACATGGTGATTCTGCTGTTTACAATACTATTGTAAGATTGGCACAGGATTTTTCAATGAGATATGTTCTTATTGATGGACAAGGAAACTTCGGTTCGATTGACGGTGACTCTGCTGCCGCCATGAGATATACGGAAATAAGAATGAAGAAGATCTCTGAAGAGATGCTTCGTGACCTTGAAAAAGATACTGTAGATTGGCAACCAAACTATGATGAATCTTTAAAAGAGCCAAAAGTTCTTCCTACAAAGGTACCTACTCTTTTAGCGAATGGATCTTCAGGTATTGCAGTTGGTATGGCGACAAATATTCCGCCACACAATTTAACTGAATTGATGAGCGCATTGATGGATCTCATCGACAACAGAGAAATGTCGATTAACGATTTAATGAAACATATTCCAGGACCTGACTTTCCTACATATGGTTCAATTCATGGAACCGAAGGAATACGATCTGCTTACCATACAGGTAGAGGGATTATTCAAATCAGGGCTAAACTTGAGGTTGAAATTCATGGTAAACAAGATAGAGAAAGAATTGTTATCACTGAGCTTCCTTACCAGGTTAACAAAGCAAGACTAATCGAAAAAATGGCTGACCTTGTAAACAATAAAATTATTGAAGGTATTTCAGATATTAGAGATGAGTCTAACCGTGAAGGTATTAGAGTTGTTATTGATCTTAAGAGAGGAGAAATTTCTTCTGTTATTATAAATAGACTCTATAAGGCCACTCAACTCCAAGTTTCATTTGGTATTATATTCTTATCAATTTCTAATGGCAGTCCAAAGGTTATGAACCTTAAGGAAATGCTAGAATGTTTTATTGATCACAGAAGAGAAGTTGTGATCAGAAGAACAGTTTATGAGCTTAGAAAAGCAAAAGAAAGAGCACACCTATTAGAAGGGTTAAAAGTTGCTGTTGAAAATATTGATGAAGTTGTTGAAATTGTAAAAGGTTCTGAAGGACCTGCTGCAGCCAAAGCATCACTTATTTCAACTTTTTCTCTAAGTGATATTCAGGCCCAAGCTATTCTTGATATGAGACTGCAACGCCTAACAGGTCTTGAAAGAGATAAGATTGTTGCTGACTATGAAGCAATAATGAAAGAGATTGCTCGCCTAGAAGGAATTCTTGCTGATGAAGAACAAATTAAAACAATCATTAAGGCTGAATTTACTGAAATTGTAGAAAATTATGGTGATGAAAGAAGAACAGAAATTGTTGCTAAAGCTGATGAGATTCAAATTGAAGACCTTGTAAAGAATGAAGAAGTTCTCGTTACAATTACTCATAAGGGTTATATCAAGAGAATGACAATGGATACTTATCGTACACAGAAACGTGGTGGTAAGGGTGTCAAAGGCGCAAATAACACTGATGAGGATTTCTTCACTGATATCTTTTCAGCAAATACTCACGCTACAATTCTCTTTTTCACAAATAGAGGGTCAGTGTTCGCTAAGAAAGTTTACAACGTTCCTGAAGGAACTAGAACAGCTAAGGGAAGAAATATTGCGAACCTTATTCCTCTCGCTCCAGGAGACAAGATTAAAGAAATCATGTGTATTCCTCCGGAAGAAGAAAGAGAAGGAAAATACTTAATGTTTGCTACTGAGAAGGGTCTTGTTAAGAAAACTTCTCTTACAGATTATTCTAATATTAAGCAGTCTGGTTTAAGAGCGATTAAGATTCAAGATGGAGATACACTTTGTAGTGTTAGAGTTTCTGATGGATCTAAAGATGTTCTCCTCTGTGCTACTTCAGGAAAAATTATTAGATTTGCTGAAAGTGATGCAAGACCTATGGGTCGTGTATCTCAAGGTGTTAAAGGAATTAATATTACCGATGAAGAAAAAATCATTGGTATGGAATTAATTGATGACACTGTTGAAATCTTATCAATAACAGAAAATGGTTATGGTAAGAGAACAGCAGCTAGCCAATACCGTAAGCAAACTCGTGGTGGTAAAGGTATACTTGCCATGAGACTTACAGAAAAGAACGGTGAAATTAAGCAGATTAAACCAGTAAATGATAAAGATGATTTAATGGTTATTACTGATAAGGGACAAGTTGTAAGGACTAAAGTTTCTGGAATTTCGCTTATGGGTAGAGCAACTCAAGGTGTACGAATTATTAAACTGAAAGACGGAGAAAAAGTTGTTTCAGTTGAAAAAATTGTAGATCCTGATGATGATTCACTAGATGTATCAACAAACGACGAATAAGATATTGGCGCTGATTTTTATCAGCGCCTTTTTTATCTCTTGCGATTTTACTCCTCGCCTTCATAAGAAAATTCTTGAAGCACAGGAGTATATTAAGCAGCAGAAATATCACAAAGCTATTGGTCAATATAAGATAATTCTTAAAAATAACCCTCCGAGTGACATTAAAGTAAAAATTTTCTACCAGATGGGAGAATTATTTTCTACCAACCTTGGAAAAAATAGGCAGGCTTTAATTTACTTTAGGGAAATAAAAGAATTAACTGAGTCCCCTCTATGGTTAGTTAAAGCAGAAGAGAGAATTGGTGAAATTTCTTTCACATATTTAAAAGATTATATTCTTAGTGAAAGAAGTTATAAATTATTAGTTAATTTTACACCAAGATTAGAAAAGTACGACTTCTATCAGTTCCGGTTGGCACAAACTTATTTGAAAAAAAATAATTATAACAAAGCGTTTAATGAACTTTCAAAAATTCAAAAATTAAAATCTCATACATATTATGTTTCATCTTTTTATCAATTAGGTTTACTTAACTTCCAAAAAAAGAATTGGGAAGAAGCGATCAAAATATGGAAGGAATATTTAAGAAGAGAAACTAAAAAAGAAAATCTTATTCAAAGTAAATTTCTAATGGCCAACGCCTACGAAACAATGGGCAAATTAAAACAGGCATACAATCTCTATTATTCAATTCTTGGAGATTATCCAAATACAGATGTTGTAAAGAATCGGCTAAACTCTATTTACAACCGCCGTGTATCTAGGAAGAGATAATGTGGGATAAGAAATGGGTAAAAACCACGGGATTAGCTCTTAGTTACCCCTCAACAATTTTAATTTCTGCTATCGGAATGAAAGAATTGGTGGAAAGAAATATTCTCTCAAAAACCTGGGGAACCATAATTTTTCTGGCCATCATCTTCAATACGATATATTTGATGATTTACTATGCTCTTAAAAACAAAAATAAATCTTAAAAAATTCTTTCTTATCTCTCTTCCCACTACAGGAATCTTCTTGGCTTTTTCAAGAGATTGGAACGATGCGGCAGCGATCATCCTCGTTTATACTGCTACTGTTGTGCATTTGGGCATGTTGTCAGAGGCAGTGTTTGAACTCATAGAAAGTCAGGTGAAAGAAGGTCATATTCACAATGTGAAAGACAAGATCATGTATTTATTCATGGGAAAGATAACGATTCTCATATTGTCCTTACTTATTGGTCGACAATTAATGGGAAATAGGATAATTATACCAGTGATAAATTATGTTATTCAAATATTCATATTAGCTTTTAGCATAAGCTCTAAAGGTCGAGATAAGACATGAAAAAAATTATAGCGTTACTTACAGTTTTATTTTCAACACAAGCACTAGCCTCAAGTGGGTTTACGTGGATTGGAGCTGCTCAAGACGCACTTCATACACACTATCCTTGGTGGGTAATCACTTTCGCACTAATTGGGCTTGGTTTAACGGTAGTAGGATTCATTTATAGAATGAAGATCTCTGCACTTTCTAATCCAGTTATTCCAGACAAGGGAATCACATTTAGAAATATCGTCGAAGTTTACGGGAAATTTATCTATTCTCAGTGTAATGCTGTTTTAGGTGAAAAAGATGCTCCAGTTTATTTTAAATTTGTAGCAACAATTTTTATTCTTATTTTTTCTGCAAACATAATCGGATTAGTTCCAGGTTTCCTACCTCCTACTGAGCACTTATCAACTACTCTTGCTCTTGGTTGTTTCTCTTTCATTTACTTTAACTTAAAAGGTTGTAAGGAATTAGGAACACTTAATTATATTAAACATTTTGCCGGACCACTTTGGTATATGGCCGTTCTAATTTTTCCAATTGAAATCTTATCAACATGTATTCGTCCAATTTCATTGGCGTTACGTTTGAAAGGTAACATGATGGGAGATCACCATGTTCTTACAACGTTTCTAAACTTAGATGTTATGGGATTTAGTATTGCATGGGTATTTGGAGCAGTTCCATTCTACTTATTAGGTCTGTTAGTTTGCTTTATTCAAGCTTACGTTTTTACAATGTTATCAATGGTCTATATTAGTTTAGCGACTGCTCACCACGATCATGCTGAGCAACACTAAAATAATTTAGCCGTAATTAATTATATCTCGGGTGAAAAATACTGAGACTTTGGAGATTAAAATGAAAAATATCGTATTAGGTTTCGCAGTACTAGTTCCTCTTCTATTTACTTGGAAAGCATTTGGTGCTGAAGGTGGAATGGATACTCAATCTGTTAAATACCTTGCATACTTCTTTGCAATGGCTATCGCTGCTTTTGGTGGTACTGCTGCTCAGTCTAACGCTGCTTCTGTAGCTCTTGAAGGGATCGCAAGAAACCCATCTGCTGCTGACAAGATTCAAACACCAATGATTCTTGCTCTTGCACTAATGGAATCACTAGTGATTTTTGTTCTTATCTCTGTTTTCCTAGTAGGATAATTTCGATAAGATCTTAATTAAAGATTTTTAAAATGAAGCCACTCGAATGAGTGGCTTTTTTTTTGACTAATAATCAAGTTCTGGAAAAGTTTTTCTCCAATTCAGTCCTCTTATTTTATCTAATTTGTCGCATTTTGAGATAAAGCCCTCTCTCTCATGACTTGTATCTTTTAGATTCATAAAATTGATGAGGTTTTTTAACTGATTGGTTAAATACATAGCGCCGACCAGGTCAGAGTTTTGAAAAATGTATTTTGAATAATCTTGGATAGTTTTTGTAAGTTGAGTTTTCTTTTTGGAGTCTAGAGATTGAATATTGTGAATAAGTGGAGCTTCTAAGAGATTGAAAATTATTTTATTTTCTTCAGTAACACCCTTATCTAGCCAATACTTTATACTTTCTACTATGGTTAATACGTTAAAAATTGTAACGGTGCAGAAAACACGCGTTATAATATTTTTATATTGTTTGAGTTCAAGAAAATTTGATTCTATTTTCTTCCAGTTAGATCCAGTTCTTATGTAGTCATTTCTTTCTTCATGAGAGTCTATAGAAACGTCTATAATGACCTTATCAAACTTTTTCCACCTATCTACTACGTTTTGGTTAAAAGGCGTTAAAGTGGTCAAATTGCTATTGTAGATTAATTGTATATCCGTTCGTCCTCTTTCAATTAATAGATCTAGGAGGACGAGATGAGTTTTATCTAGAAGAGGCTCTCCTCCTGCCATGTAAATTGAATCTAGCGTAGGTAAAACTCTATTAATAAAATCTAATAAATCACTCTTTGAGTTAAATGATTCAGTTAGATTTAAATGTTCTGGATTTATTCCTAGTGTTCTTTGGTCCGCAAACCATGATGTTGAATAGTTTTGATCACAGTATTGGCATTTAATGTTGCATATATTTGAAAATCTAAGGCCGAGGAACTTTAATGTGAAATCATCAAGAGATCCATCTTGATGAGTTTTCTCTACTAAATCAAAATCGTGTTGATGTATTAGGTTATGCCTGATTCTGAGACTTGTTCCCCCGCATTCCTCAATTTTATAACAATCTGTGCAATAGTTAGATCTTTTATCATTAAGCATATCGAGTCTTAATTGTTTTAATTTGCTTGAATTCCAGATTTCTTCTGGTGAGTTATTATGAGTATTTCCAAGGGGTTTATTGAATTGGCTACGACAACAGGGATAAGTATTCCCTTCTTGTTGAATCTCAAGATGTACCCACGGTAGGATACAAAAGGTTTTAGTTTTTTTATATTTAGAGTAGCTCACTATGAGTAATTATAAGGGGGGCAAGGGTTTGATGCAAACTTATTTAAATAAAATAAGTGTAGAACCTTACGGGAGAATAAGGCCCTACATAAAATTTCTATATCATATCGATATCTTTTTCAATTTCTTCTAACTTTAGGTAGATCCCACTAGTACTTCTTTGGTACGTAATTTCTTCTATGTCCTTTTTAACTTCTTCTAAGTCTCTTTCAACTTGGTTTGAGATAATTGCGATAATTCTACCTTCGTCGTGATCAATAATATCAGGGACGTTAGAAAGCACATTGTCGAGCTTCTTTTCAAGTCTCACAACTTCTCTGTTTAGGTGTGCAGACTCAGCGGCGACAATTTTTCCAGGACTATTTTGATTTACAAAGGAAGAGTCCGAATCATGAGGGTTTTTTGCAAAACCTTGAGTACCAGAAAAAATAATAGAACAAATAATGGCGATTTTTAATAATTTCATAAGTCTTCTCCAGTTAAATTATATTAAAATAAGTATATTGAAAGTTAGAGTTCTTATGTTGTTTGTTGTATTGTTTTCACTTGGTGTATAAAGTTTAAACAGGACGTAAGTTATGAATAATATTACAGCTTTTAGAAAAATTCACTTCTGTTATGGTCATAGAGTTCTAAATCATGAATCAAAATGTGCCAATGCTCATGGTCACAATGGGATAATTTGGGTGCACGCAACTCCGAATACGAAGCTCGATAGTCTGGGGCGCGTAGTTGATTTTTCTGTATTGAAAGATATTGTTGGTGGTTGGGTAGATACAAATTGGGATCATACTTTTATCTTAAATAAAGAAGACAAAGAGCTAATGGACATAAAAGAAGTTCTTACCGTTAATAAGAAAGTTTACGTATGTGACTTTAATCCTACAGCTGAAAATCTCGCAAATCATCTTCTGTTAGATATTTGTCCAGGTTTGTTAAAAGATTATGATGTAACTGTGACTAAAATAGTTTTTGAAGAAACTGAAAATTGTAAAGTTGAGGTTACGCTATAATTTAATAGTGTAAAATAACTTAAGAAATAAATGGTATATAGAAAGAGACAGTTTTTGAAGACTGTTTCTTTCCACATATTGCTGAGGAACCCAGTTTAATTTCATAGAGTTTAAGTAATTTCTTAGTTTATTTAATCTTTGTTTTCTTATGAGTGGTGTGATTGAACCGTCTACACTTGTCCACTCACCTTCATTGTCCAGCAGGGCTTCTCCATTTTCCCCTATAAGTATATTAAACTTCTTAGGTAGCATTCCAACTACACTTTGTGGTGGAAGAGTAAGAGAATTTCCAATAGATATTACATAGAACTTGTCTTTATTCTTATGAATGAATTTTAACGTTTTGTTGAAGTCATGATCTTCTTCTCCAGGAAAACCGACCAGAAATAACCCGTGCACTTTAATACCAATGCTAGCGGCGTCTTCTAGTACTCGCTGGTTTTGAGCTATTTTAGTGCCTTTGTTCATTAGATCTAGTACTTTTTGGGAATCACTTTCAAATCCAATTAAGAGTTCAGTGCAGCCGGCTTTGAACATTTTTCTTAAGAGGTTCTTTGTTAGTCTTTCGTCAACTCTACAAAAAGCTGTCCAAGTGCAAGCAACATTTTCTAGGCCATCTGCTAACTTTTCAAGTTGCTCGTGGTTTCCATTGATAAGGGAATCACAAAAGATAAAATTATCTATTTGATAATTTTCTATATGGTTTTTAATTTCTTCCACTACATCTTGTGCTGTACGAATCCTATAACTTTTCCACGTAAGAAATTCGGTGCAAAAGGAGCAAGTTGCCACGCACCCTCTACTCATCATGATGGGAAGCTGTTTCACTTTATATAAGTTAAGTGGGTAATCTCTAAAGTCAGGAAAAGGTAGTTCTTTGTAATTTATAGAGGGCCGTTTCTTTTTAATGAACTTTTTATTTTCGGGATGATTACATATCAATCCTAGAATTGAATAGTATGGCTTGTTTTCTTTAAGAGCATTGAAGAATTCTTGAATGGTTTCTTCTGCCTCGGCTTCGAAAGCTACATCAAAAATACCAGCTTCTGAGTCAGCTAAGATTAGATCATTTTTAGCTGTAACATGTGGCCCTCCCCACATGATCAATATTGAAGGAAATAACTTCTTAATTAGAGAACTCATATACTGGGTTGTATAATATGAGAGTTCAGTAACAGAAAACCCAACGGCATCATATCCTTCTGATACAAGTTCTTTTATGAATGAAAGGATTTCTTTTTTTAGAAGAGGTTGAGTTGTTTCATTAAAGAAAGATCTTTGAGAATTCTTGTTTAAAACATTATCACTCCAAGGATCAATATTTTCGCATTTAATATTTTTTGAGAACTCTATATTCTTATCAAATATTTTTACTTCATGTCCCTGCCTTTGCAAGACTGAAGATATATAAGCCAACCCTAGAGGAGGAGAATAAGTTGGCCAGAATGGAAGATAAACTAAAGCAATTTTCATAATTTTTAAATGGTGTTCGTTACTGTTGCTACATAGAAAAATAAATTAAAAATCATATGTAATAAAATGGGTTTTATAATATTTCGTTTCTCAAACGCCAGTGAGCAGATTACACCTAGAACAAAAGCATAAGAGATTTGTAAGTAGAAAAAAGGATGCCAAGATTGTGGTGCGTGGAACATGCTTAAAGCATGACTCATAGAGAATATAAAACCAGAAGAAAGATGTTTCTGCCATTTAGTTCCGGCATAGAAGTGGATAAACACAAATCTGAAAATAAACTCTTCGATTATTGGCCCGAGAATAACTAGGTTTAGAAATAGCGCCGGGACGTAAATAAAAGGATTTCCAAGACCTAGGGCCTTTAAAGAGAAGATTGAACCAATGGCCAATAAAATAGTCGCTGCAGTGAGCTTTACATCCCCTCTTTCAAACTTAAAACTTCCTTCTAATTTCAACTTTAACCATTTAGTCATTACCAAGATAAAGACTATGTCGAAAAAGATATTCGACAAAAAACCCTCAGAGATAGAAAACTTCTCCCAAGGGATAAATGCTGAAATAGCTAAATAAGGAATGATTAATAAAGCCTTCATAATGTAATTCCAATGAGTTATTTCTAACATAATACATGAAAAAAAGACCATAAGCATCTGAAAGGCCTTGTTTTTATGTTATAAAGCCTGAATTGGGCGACTTATGGAAATTAATTTAGATACAAAATACATTAATAGATGCTTCGAACTGGCGCAAAAAGGACTCGGATCTGTTAGTCCTAACCCACTAGTTGGTTGTGTCATAGAGAGAGATGGAATAGTTCTAAGTGAAGGTTTTCATGAAATCTATGGTGGTCCCCATGCTGAGCCAAATGCTATTGCAAATGCAACAGTCTCTTTAGAGGGAGCAACTCTATATTGTAATCTTGAGCCTTGTTGTCACACAAATAAGCAAACACCTCCATGTGTGAAAACCATCATAGAGAATAAAATTAAAAGAGTCGTTATTTCTAACTTAGATCCAAATCCAAATGTTTCAGGTAATGGTGTAAAAATATTAAGGGATGCAGGCATTGAAGTTGATGTAGGTATTTTAGAAGAGGTTGGAAAAGAGCTTAATGAAGCATTCTTTAAGTTTATTCAAACTAATAAACCGTTCGTTCATATAAAACTCGCACAAACATTAGATGGAAAAATTGCCACAAGTACAGGTGATTCAAAATGGATCAGTAACGATTCAGCCAGAAAAAAGGTTCATGAGTGGAGATTAAAATACGATGCTGTCTTGATTGGAAGAAATACTCTTTCAAAAGATGATCCAACGTTAAATATAAGAATGGGAATTAATTCTAAAGGAAAAGTTCCTTTTAGAATTGTCCTTGGTTCCATTGATAAGATGAATTTTAGTTATAAGCTATTTTCTGATGAATGGTCCCATAGGACCATTGTTGTAACAACTCTAGATAGCTACAGGTTAGCTACAAATAGCCAATTAGAGCAAATTGAAAAGAATAAGATCACTATTATTTTTGCAGATAAACAAAATGGTTCCTTTAATCTTGACGATATATTGTTACAACTTTCTAAGTTGAAAATTACTTCAATTTTAGTTGAAGGTGGAAAAAGTGTTATTACTTCTTTTATAAACCAAAAACAATACGACAAGATTAGTTTTTTTATATGTCCAAAAATAATTGGAAATGGAATTTCATATTACGAAAATGATGACCTCACATTAATGAAAGACGCTATAACTTTTAGTGAAACTCGTGTTGAAAATATTGATAATCAAGTTGTTATTCATGCTTACTCAAATAAGGGGAATGTATGTTTACAGGACTAGTTAAAGAAATTGGAAAAGTTAGAAGTATAATTCCTAATCAAGAAGGTCTTGAACTTATTATTGAAACAAGAGAATTGATTTCTGAAATTGAAATTGATGATTCAGTTTCAATTAATGGTGCATGTCAGACGGCTATAAAAGTAGAAGCTGATTGTTTTCATGTTCAGACAGTACATATGTCTTTAGATAAAACGACGCTTGGTGGTTTGAAAACTGGTGACGAAGTAAATCTTGAATTGGCACTACAGTTAAAAGACCGTCTCGGAGGCCATCTTGTACAGGGTCACGTTAATGATGTTGCCAAAATAATCACTATAGATTCGAAAGGGAATAACTACTTGGTCACGGGAAAGGTTGCTGCTGACCAAATGAAATATATTGTAAAAGAGGGTTCTATCACAATTGATGGAATTTCATTAACTGTTGCTGATACAAATAGAGAGTCGAACACTTTTACTGTCTCAATAATTCCACATACTTGGAGTCATACTGTCCTAAGGAATAGGACGATTGGCTCGCAAGTAAATATTGAAGTGGATATCTTAGGCAAATATGTTGAAAACTTGCTTTTTTATCAGGGAAAACATAAAACGAACCAGTCACAACTAAGTGAAGACTGGTTAAAATCAAAAGGTTTTTAGATGTTTGATACCATAGAAAGTGCTATTGAAGATATTAAGCGTGGAAAGATAGTTATCGTCATCGATGATGAAAATCGTGAAAATGAAGGTGACTTCATTATGGCCGCTGATAGAGTCACTCCAGAAGCTATTAATTTTATGGCCACCCATGGTCGTGGATTGATTTGCACTCCTATTACAAAAAAGAAAGCTGAAGAATTAGAGTTAGACCTCATGGTTAAAGCCAATGGATGTATTAATAATACAGCATTCACAGTTTCAATCGACTTAGACAATGGTGGAACTGGAATTTCATGTGCTGACAGGGCCTATACAACGATGGCCTTAACATCTGAAAAGACAAAGGCATCAGACTTTGTTCGCCCAGGACATATCTTTCCATTAATTGCTAAAGATGGTGGAGTTCTTGAAAGAGATGGTCACACAGAAGCAGCTGTAGACCTTGCTAGACTTGCAGGTTGTGATCCTTCAGGAGTGATTTGTGAAATCATGAGTGAAGATGGAACGATGGCAAGAACTGATGAACTCAAAGAGCTTGCAATTAAACTCGATTTAAAATTTATTACAATTAAAGATTTAATTGAATATAGAAAAAAAAAAGTAGCTAAGAAGGTTCAACTTTCTTCTGAAATAGACTTTCCAAATAAATTTGGAATGTTCAAACTTAGAATGTACGAAGTTGAAGGCTCTAACGAACACCATATTGCTATAGTTAAGGGCAATGCAAATGCAAAGTCCCCCACTCTTGTAAGAATACATTCAGAATGTTTCACAGGAGACATTTTTGGTTCAAAGAGATGTGATTGTGGAGATCAACTAAACGAATCTATGGTGCAAATTGAAGAGTCAGGAAATGGTGTCCTCATTTATCTTAGACAAGAAGGTCGTGGTATTGGACTTCCAAATAAAATCAAAGCCTATTCGTTACAAGATAAAGGTTTAGATACTGTTGATGCCAATCGTGCTCTGGGATTTGGAGATGATTTAAGAGACTATGATACTGCAGTTAGTATATTAAAAGACTTAAATGTAACAAGTGTTAACTTATTAACTAATAATCCAGAAAAGATTATTGCCCTTGAAGAAGCAGAGTTTGAGCTTGTGAATCGTCATCCTCTTGAAATCGAACCCAATGAAATTAATATTAATTATTTAAAAACTAAAAAAGATAGAATGAATCATTTATTTGATTCAATACAATAGGAGAAATTTATGGCCAATTTAATTGAAGGACACTTATCCGCAGAAGGAAAAAAGTTTGCCATTGTTTCAGCTCGTTTTAACGAGTTTATCACTAGCAAACTTGTTGGTGGTGCCGTTGATTGTCTTAAAAGACACCAGGCTAATGAGAACGATATAGATGTTGCTTGGGTTCCTGGAGCATTCGAAATCAGCCTTGTGGCCAAGAAGCTTGCAGCAACAAAGAAATATGATGCTGTAATTTGTCTTGGAGCTGTAATTAGAGGTAATACTCCTCACTTTGATTTTGTATGTTCAGAAGTAGCAAAAGGAGTTTCTAAAATTTCTCTAGATACTGAAGTGCCAGTAATATTTGGAGTTATTACTACTGATACTATCGAACAAGCTATTGAAAGAGCAGGTACAAAAGCTGGTAATAAAGGTTGGGACGCTGCCATGTCAGGAATTGAAATGGCCAGTTTAATGTCTCAAATCTAATTCAAATAATCTCAGCATACCTTTAAGCGAGGTATGCTTTAAATTATAAACTAAATTGATATAAGAAAATCGAACTAGAACAGGCTGCATTCAAATGTGCAACTTCTTCATTAATAGGAATTCGAACAATTGTATCACTCTGTTCTAAAATCCCACTTTCAATTCCATGTCCTTCGCTTCCAATAATCACTGCACCCTTTTTAGGAAAAGCAAACTTAGGTAGATCTATGGCACCTTCCTGGTTGGCTGTGCTAATGATTTGATAGTCATGATCTTGTAGCTCTTTAAGAGTACCTCTTAAGTTATTTGTGAAATGAACCTTTACTTTAAAAATATTTCCCATAGAGACTCGAATGCACCTTCTCATATAGGGAGAACATGTTTTGTAATCAACAATAATTGAGTTGATATTAAATGCAGAACTATTTCTTATCATTGTTCCAACATTTTCCGGGGATGATAATCCATTAAAAATAAGAATCTTATCACCCAGCTCCTGAAGAGAAACATATTGAGGTCTTTTGGCTAAGGCCATAAATCCTTGATGAAGATTATGACCTACGATATTTTCCATTAGAGCTTTATTTGCAGTAAAGACTTCAATTGAATTGTCGGAAATTTCTTTTTCAAACTTATTTAGATACTCTTCAGTCCCGAAAACTTTAAGAACCTGAACGTCAGAGTTTAGTAACTTCCTAATAACTTTTTCAGTTTCAACTACAATGAGATCTTCTACTTTTAGGGCCTTATCTTTAAGAGAGAGGAACTCTTTAATTCTCTCATCATCAATTGACTCAATTAATTCGAATTTCATTTTAAGTACCTTTTTAAATATTTACCTGTGTATGAACCTTTAACCTTGGCAACTTCTTCTGGAGTTCCTTGAGCAACAATAGTACCCCCATGAACTCCTCCGCCTGGGCCTAGATCAATGATGTGATCAGCTGTTTTTATAACATCAAGATTGTGTTCAATAATTAAAACGGAATGTCCTTGATCTACTAGAGTATGGACAGCATCTAAGAGAATTTTAATATCTTGAAAATGAAGGCCTGTCGTTGGTTCATCTAAAACGTAGAGACAGTGACCTTTGGTCATTTTGGCTAGTTCTTTTGAGAGCTTTAGTCGTTGAGCTTCTCCACCAGAGAGTGTCGTGGCAGGTTGACCAAGTTTTACATAACCAAGTCCTACCGAGACGAGAGTAGAGAGTATCCGATTCATTTTTTTGTGATTAGCGAAGAATTCACTCGCTTCTTCAATACTCATTTGTAAAACATCAGCAATGTTCTTGCCTCTATATAATATAGAAAGTGTCTCATTGTTATATCTGCTACCCTGACATTCACTACATGTTATATAAACATCTGGAAGAAAGTGCATTTCAATTTTCTTAACACCATTTCCTTCGCATTCTTCACAACGGCCACCTTTAACATTGAAACTAAACCTACCCTGCTTATATCCCCTAATTTGCGATTCTGTAGTTTTAGAATAGAGCACTCTAATTTCATCAAAGAGCCCTGTGTATGTCGCAGGATTAGAGTTGGGAGTTCTACCTATAGGACTTTGATCTAGCTCAATAATAGTTTTTAAATGATCGAAGCCTACAATGGAATGATAGTTAGCTCTACGATATAAGTTACGATTTGCCATTTTTGCAATATTTGACTTAAGTGCTGGAACTAACACTTCGTGTACGAGTGTCGATTTTCCGGATCCACTAACTCCTGTTACACATACAAGACCACCTAACGGTATTTCTACATTAATTTGTTTAAGATTATTATGTTGAGCTTTTTTAAGAGATATAAACTTTGAAAACTCAGTTCTTTTGTCAGGTTTTTCTATTTTTAATTTACCATTTAAGAATTTTGCGGTTAATGATTTTTTATTTTTAATGATTTCGTCAATTGTTCCCTTCGCAACAATCTCTCCTCCATGAATACCTGCACCAGGCCCCACGTCGATAATATAATCTGCTTCTCGTATTGTATCTTCATCATGTTCAACAACTAGTACAGTGTTACCAAGATCACGAAGAGACTTTAGAGTTTCTATTAATCGATCATTGTCTCTTTGATGTAATCCAATACTAGGTTCATCCAATACATATAGTACTCCCGAAAGAGCAGAGCCTATTTGGGTCGCCAGTCTTATTCTTTGACCTTCTCCCCCAGAGAGAGTTGCCGCACTTCTGTTTATAGTGAGATAATCAAGTCCTACATCTACTAGAAACCTTAATCTATTTTGAACTTCTTTTAACAATTTATCGGCAATAATTTTCTTTTCGCCAGAAAGTTTGATTTTTTTAAAAAAATCATAAGTAGATGCAATATCCATTTCAGATATTTGCATTATATTTTTAGTTCCAACCAATGTGTTAAGAGCTACAGGATTAAGTCTATGTCCGTTGCAATCAGAGCATGTATTAATATTCATATAGTCTTCAAGGTCTTTTCTTACTTTTTCGGAACTAGATTCTTTGTATTTCTTGTTAAACCAATTGGAGATTCCTGGAAAGGCTTTTGAAAACTCATAGTAAGAGTTGTCGGATGAGAATTTATATTTGTAAACCTTCTCACTTCCTTCAAATAAAATCTTAGTAAACTTCTTAGGCAGACTTTTTAGTGGTTTATTAAGATCCACATTTTCTTCTTCAGCAATACTTATAACCATTTTTTGTAGAAATGAATTCTTCTTGCTGAGTGGTTTAATTGCACCATTATTTATAGAAATATTGTCATCAGTAATCATAAGATTTATATCAAAATCTTTAGATTCTCCTAATCCGTTACACTTCTTACAAGCACCTAGCGGAGAATTAAATGAAAAAAGCCTTGGTTCAAGATCTGGAAATACTTCACCACTTGATGGAGAAATATTTTTTTCACTAAATACCTCTACTACATCGTCACCAATAAGAACCTTTACAATTCCCGCGCCCATTTTTAAGGCATATTCCACGGAGTCAGTTAACCTTTTTTCGACACCTTCTTTAATGAGAACTCTATCAATAACAATATCAAAATCATGTTTTACTGTTTTTGAAAATTTCAAATCCTCTTCGAGTTGAACGATATCTCCATCAATAAAAGCCCTTACAAATCCCATAGAAAGAAATTTGGTGACCTCAGAAGCCAAATCTGTTTTCTTTCCCTGAAGTACTGGGGCCATAATATGTAGTTTTGTTTTATTTGGAAGCTTTAAGAGTTTTTTAACGACCTGACCTGGTGTATATCTGGTTATTTCAATCCCTGATTCAGGATCGTAGAGTGTCCCAGCTCTAGCAAACAATACTCTCATATAGTCGTATATTTCAGTGATGGTTCCGACTGTTGAACGAGGATTTTTACTACTTGTTTTCTGATCTATAGCAATTGCTGGAGAAAGGCCTGTAATCGATTCAACATCTGGAGGTTGGTATTGACCAAGAAATTGCCTGGCATAGCTTGAAAGGCTTTCTATATAGCGTCTCTGACCTTCTACGTAGATAGTATCAAATGCGAGGGAGCTTTTCCCTGAGCCGGATGGACCAGTGATTACAGTAATAGTATTCTTAGGAATTTTAATAGATACGTTTTTAAGGTTATGAACTTTTGCTTTATAAACATCAATATATTTATTTCCACTCATACTAATTCCTAACGTCGTGAATTTTAATTGATTCTTTCAACATGTAATAACAACCAGAGTAATCAGCCTTATCTTTTCCATATAGATCGAAGGCTGTTCCGTGATCTACGCTCATTCTAAGAAATGGTAATCCTAGAGTGATATTTAAACCAATGGTTTTGAACTTATCTTTAAAAACAGGTAACCCCTGATCATGAAACATATACACTTTGAGTTGTTTCTTAAGGTTATTATTGTGAAAATGTAATGTATCTCCACTAACGGGGCCTAAAAAGTTAATTTTGAATTCTTTTTTTAATTCAATAATAGCTTCGTCAATAACTTGATCTTCATGACCTAGTAGTCCACCCTCTCCACAATGTGGATTTATTCCTGAAAATATAATTTCTTCTAAAGGGTAAAAGTATTTTTTGAAATTCTCTAAAGTCATTTGACACTTTTTTACAATGATTTCTTTAGTTATAAATTTAGGAACATCTTTTAAAGGAATGTGATCAGAAATTAAAAGTGTGGATGATTCAAAGGCCTTAAATACCATGCAAAGGTTTGATTCTTGAAATTTCTTTCTTAGAAATTCAGTGTAACCTTTACACATTTTTTCATTTAGAATTAACTGATCTTTAGATGTAGGTAAAGTTAATAGAATATCTTCTGAGCAAATAAGTCGAAGAATCGTTATTAGCGATGCAGAACTTTCTGGAACATTAAGTTGATCAGGTTCAATAACTTTAAGCTTATTTCCATTAAAGAATAAGAAACCATTCTCGAACTTGTAATGAATTTTCAATTCGTTCAAGTGTGTAACTAATGTTTCTTTAAAGGCTATGAAAGAGAAATTTTTCTGTTGAACTGAATTGAGTAGGCTAAAGGATTTTAAAAAAACTTCAATTCCAATAGCCTGCTCATGACCTTGAGCTACATATATCATTACTTTATAAATATCTTTATGAAATGCTTTGCTCTTTCTCTTTTAAACCAAAGTTTAGTTACTTTAACGGCTTGTGTAGTCATAAGCTCCAATTTAATTTTGTTCTTTTCTCTTAGATATGTTTCAGACTCTACTAAGTCTTTCTTTTTTACAAAAAAGACATGAAAGGTATCACCTAGCTGAATAGTTTTTGAAAACTTCCCTTCATCAGTTGCCTTTAAGGCTCGTTTAAGATTATTTGTAAGACCATCTTCAGTGATATCACCTAAGACATTTGTTTCAACACTCTCATACTTCTTAGGTAGGATCCCATTAAGTTGAAACTTTTCTAAAACTGTTGGAAAGTTTTTTAACATTGTCTTATTCATTTTTGATTGAGACATTGAAAAATCAACAAGAGTATATTTAAAAGAAAGCGTCTTATCTTTGGAAGTTTTGTAAAAATGATTTTTAACTTCTTGGTCTGTTATAGAAATTAGTGGACGAATAATCCTTCCATTGAATATATTAAACTCTATCGTTTCTCGTATGATCTCAAAATATTCATCAAAACTCATATTGTTAGATTTTAGGAAACTTAAGAGTTGTTCTCTAGTGAGACCTAACCTCTTCTCAATGTTGTTAATTTCAGTTTCAACTTGTTCGTCATTTCTAACGTATCCAATTTCGCTTAGCTTTTCTCTAATTAAGAGTCTTTGTAGCATTAATTCAATAAGTTCATTTTTAGAGTAGCTAGTTTTTCCGTAAATTAAGGGGGATATGTTTCTTCTACTCGGAACATTTTCTTGGACTCTATTCACCTGACTAAGGGTGATGATTTGGTCATTGAAAATTGCTAGAGTCTTATCTAATAATTTGGCATGAGATTGTGAAAAACTAAGGAATATAATTGTAAGAATTAGATGCTTCATTGTTAGTCCATTTTTTAATCATTATGATATTTAAAAATAGATTAACAAGAAGCATTATTCAAGTTATTTAAGTAATTGTTTGTTTATTTTAATGTTTGCTTTGGCGCGTAACTCTCTAAAGTAGTTATCTAAGATTGCGTCACGTTTTTTATCATACACAATTTTCTTGTAGAGTGCGTTATTTATGCTTTTTACACTCTTAACACCAAGCACTTTAATTATGTGATAACCAAACTGTGTCTTGATTGGAGAAGTTATATGGTCTTTCTTCTTACCTTTAATAGCTTTAAAATATTCAGGAGCTAATCTAATTGCCGGCTGAAACCCCATGTCTCCCCCGTTAGGAGCAGTACTACTTTGCGAAAATTTGTTCGCAAGTTCTGCAAATGCATCAGGTTTTTTCTTTAAAGAACTGTAAACTTTAAGAGCTTGATTAAGTGCAGCTCTATTTTCTTCTTCATCAGGCTTAGTTCTTACTCTAAAAAGAATATGGGCCGTTCTGTATTCAGGAAAGCTCTTATAATATTTGTCTACATCTGGTTCAGTTACTACAATTTTCTTAAGTCTTGGTTCAAGATCTTTAGAAATTTGTGCGTGATACATTATATCGTCCATTTTTTTTCTGACGATAGGATCCTTATCTAGTTTTGCTTTCTTAGCTCTTTTAATTCCAAGACGCCTATTGATAAGATCGTTAAGAACTTTATCTTTAGTGACCATCTTGTCTGAAACAAACATAAGATTTTCATGATAAGTTTTATCAAGTTCTGATTTTTTAATTTTAATTCCATCTACAACAGCAACAACAGGATCTTTTACAGCGAAAGTTGTTGATGAAAGTAGTAACAATGAAGTTAAAACGAGCGTATTTTTAAACATACCGCGATTCCCTAAATGGTTATTATTCTTAATTAGTTTAACAAAAAAATCTATAAACAGGCGAAAAAACATTAACACGGAAGAATTTTCTCAGCTAAGTCCTTTGCAAACTTGAGGAATTCACTCTGGTTTAACTGACTTTTATGAGTATAAATAACTTTATAATCTGGTGTGAACTGAAATGTTTTAGGTCGAGGTAGAAAATAGTCGAGCATTCTATTTCGAAGATTCGCATTTGCCTCAACTATACTTTTCTCAAAAGTAATCGTTACCAAACGTCCCCCTACTTGAATAATTTTAATAGCGGCATCAACTAAGGTGAGTCGTACTTCTAACGTAGTAAAGAGATTTTCAAGTTCTTCAGGAATAGCTCCATACACATCTATAAACTCTTCTTTTATATCAAAAAGGATTTCTAGGTCATCACAGTTTGAGAGCCTCTTATACTGCTTAAGTCTCTCACTTGAATCATGTATATAGTGACCTGGAATATAGCTGGGAAATGGAGTTTTAATTTCAATATCTTGTTTGATAAGTTTCTTTTCTCCACGTAACTCTTGTATCGCTTCTTTAAGAAGCTCCATATAAAGTTCAAGTCCAACATTATCAATTTGCCCCGATTGTTCCGCTCCTAAAATGTCTCCTGCCCCTCTAATTTCAAGGTCACAAGTTGCTATATTAAAACCAGAACCCATGTCAGCATAGGTTTGAAGGGCTTTTAGCCTTTTTTCAGCAATTTCAGAAATGGATTTGTGTTTTGGAATAATAAAGTAAGCATATGCTTTCTTATCTGACCTTCCAATTCTCCCTCGCAATTGATGTAGCTGAGCTAGACCGAAATTGTCAGCTCGATCAATAATCATTGTATTAGCATTAGGAATATCAATTCCTGATTCTATAATTGTGGTCGATATTAAAATTTGAAAATCACCCTTATAAAAAGAACTAATTTTTTCTTCGAGTTCTTTCTCAGGCATTTGTCCGTGGGCATAGATAATTTTTGCTTCGGGAACTAATTCTTGAATATATTGGTAATAATTATCCATGTCCTGAACTTTATTGTGAACAATAAATACTTGGCCACCTCTGTTGAGCTCTTTTTTGATAGCCGTTTGCAAAGTAAGATCGTCTTCTTTAATAAGGTAAGATTTGATGGACTGTCTTCTAGGAGGCGCTGTTTGGATTAGAGACATTTCTCTAATTCCAAGAAAAGATAACTGTAAAGTTCTGGGAATTGGAGTTGCTGTTAATGTGAGAAAATCTACATTGGCCTTCAAGAGTTTTAATTTTTCTTTATGAGCAACACCAAAACGTTGCTCTTCATCGACTACAACTAAACCTAGATCTTGATACTTTAACTTTCCACTTAATAACTTATGGGTACCAATTAAAATATCAATTTTTCCAAGTTCTACTTTCTCCAAAATTTCTTTGGCTTGCTTTGCAGTTTTAAAACGTGAGAGAAATTCAATCTCAACGGGAAATTTATCAAATCTCTTTATAAAAGAATTATAATGTTGGAGGGCTAAAACTGTAGTAGGAACTAAAACGCAAACTTGTTTCTTATCTAAGACGGCTTTAAATGCTGCACGCATGGCAACTTCTGTTTTACCAAATCCTACATCTCCACACACCAGATGATCCATCGCAATCGGCTTTTGCATCGACTCTAAAACATCTTCAACAGCTTTAAGTTGATCTGGAGTTTCATGAAATGGAAAAGCCATTTCAAATTCTCGATACTCAAGATCAGGAGGACTAAAAGGATAACCAGATGATGATTGTCTTTCAGCTTGAAGTTTTATTAAATTAAAAGCTAGCTTCTTAGCAGAGACTCTTGCCTTTGCTCTTAAATTAGAGAATTTATTTGTTCTTAAACTGTCAGTTGTAACAGTTGCACTGCCATCTGCATGTTTTTGAATAAGGTTCATTTTATAAACAGGAACGTAAATTTTATCGTTACCTTTATAAAGTAAAACAATGTAGTCGGAGCTTATTCCTCCAACATCTAGGGACTCAAGTCCTTGATAAACCCCTACTCCATGTTCACTGTGAATGACATAGTCACCTTTTTTTAGAGTCGATAATTGTTCGGCAAAAACATCGATACTAACTTTTTTAGGAGCTTTTGTTTTTCTCAGTTTTGAACTAAAGACATCTGCTTCTGAGAGGATAAGGTTCTTCTCTTTTTCATAGAAGAAACCTTGTGGAAGTCTAGTTTTAACAAAATGAATTCGAGACTTTAATGAGTTATCTAATTTAAATATATCCATTAGATGCAAAAATTCTTTTCTTGAAGAATCATGTTCATAGGAAAAATAAATATGTCCACTGTGTTCAAATTCTTTTGAATAAAACTCAAATGAAGCTTTTGTATGTTCAGGTTTGCTTAAGGTTGGATTGATGAATTTATTTAAATATGATGTTGCAGGTTCTAGTTGTAATTCAATAGAGTTTTTAAGTTCTTCACTTAAGACATTTGCATATTTTAAATCATCAATGGAAATATGTGCTGTCTGTTCGAGGGTTTTTTCTAGATGAAGGTTATATAATTTAATGGGCTCTGGAAGTAAGTTATCATTATCAGTATCCTGCCACTCTAGTTCAAATTCAATTCTCAATTGCTCAAAAAATTCAGTATAAGCCTGAGAGAATTCCACATCATTAAAAAGAACTTTAATTGAACTCTCTTCCAAATAGTTTAATAAAACCTCACCCTCATTAAAAAAGAGTGGAGAAAAGGCAGCATAATTATCAAAGAGGTAGTTGTCAGAAAGAGAGGCGAAAATTTCTTTTCTTTTTTCAAATCTACTTTTTTGAGCTGTTGCCGGCATTGGTATATGCTCTCGAAGTTTGTGAGCAAATTCTTCTTTAGTTCCAAAAATTTGTGGCGTAGGAGAAATAAATATTTCTTGTAAGGGATCATTTTTAATCGATTTTTGAGTGGAGATATCAATGGCATATATTTCTTCGATCATGTCATCGAAATAGTGAATTCTATAAGCTTTAGAGTTTATAGTAAAAATGTCAAAGATCTCTCCTTTTGATGAAAAGGTTCCAGGTTCTTCGACACTTGGTGATGAGTTATAGCCAAGGGAAACAAGTTTTGCGGCTAGATCCAGTGGAGAAATAATATCTGAAACTTCTATCTTTAAGAGATGTTCATTGAAAAAACTTCTAGGAGGAATTTTTAATGAGAAAGATTCGAAAGTGGTTATTAAAATATAGCTTTGATTGTCAGTTTTTCTAGCGAGCCAACTGAGTACCTTGAATCTTTCAAATAGCGCCCGCTCCGAAGTTATAACACCAGAATATGGACTTAAGTCATGACCAGGGTAGAATAAAATTTCTTTTGTAATATTCGCTGTATGAAATGATTCATACAATTCTTCGGCCTGATCCACAGAGTCACATATGAAAACAAAGTTATTTTCTTTAATAAATTTTGAGTCTTTCTCACACTCATTTAAAATAAAGGAAAATTGTGCACTGTCTAAACCAGAAATGTGGAGATTGTCTGTGCCCTTTGTGTGCCAAGCGTTAATTTTACTGATGACTGTTTCAAATATCATACTCACTGCCTTGTTGAGCCATTATTAATAACACAAGGCCAAAACTCTTCCAATAGTTGATCGTTGAACTTTCTATGAATTTCATTCTTACGCGCAGCTAGATCGGTGACATCCTATCTCTATAGCGGCAATAATAAAAAAAAAGAATTCAAAATGTTTCCAACATGTTATGTATCATGTATTCTTTTAAGACCGAAAAAGTATTTAAAATGGAGCAATGAATGTCGTCATTCAATCTAGACGTCTACATGCCTGTACTGATCTTGATTGCGTTTGCAGTTGTTATGGTAGTCGGCGTTTTAGTAGCAGGTATCTTAATTAGACCTCAGAACCCTGAAGAGCTTAAGCTTTCACCTTATGAATGTGGTGAAGAGCCTGTTGGACCTGCGTGGTCAAACTTTAATATTCGTTTCTATGTTACGGCACTTGTCTTTATCATATTCGATGTTGAAGGAGCTTTAATGTTCCCAGTGGCGGCGGTATTTCAAAAATTTAATAAGATCGGACAAGGTGGAGTTCTTTTTGGAACTTTATTTTTATTCGTAGCAATTTTAGTGGTTGGGATAGTTTACTGTTGGAAAAAGGGCGACCTTGACTGGGTAAGATCTTACCAAGTGGCTAATGATGATACTTCTAAAAAAGAGGTTAACTAATGAATAGTAGTATTGTTTCTTTCCTTTCAGAAATGACAAACTTTGAATTTACTTCACTGCACGCCTTTATCATTTTTGGTATAGCTTGTTTTTTAATGGTTAATGTTAGTGCGCTAATTGGTGGTCTCGGTACATATGCAGAAAGAAAAATTTCTGCAGATTTACAAATGAGACAAGGTCCAAACAGAGTTGGTCCTTTCGGGATACTTCAATTCTTAGCTGATGGTGTAAAGTTACTTTTAAAAGAAATCATCATTCCAACTCAAGCAGATAAAGTACTCTTTTTGATATCTCCTCTATTATGTCTGGCTGGGGTATTTGCAACACTAGCGGTACTTCCAATATCTAGTGGACTTATTCTTACAGATTTAAATATTGGAATTCTATATGTTTTAGGAGTTTCTTCACTCGTTGGTGTTGGAATTTTTCTAGGCGGTTACTCATCTAACTCCAAGTGGTCAATGCTTGGTGGTATGAGGGGTGCAGCTCAAATTATATCTTATGAAGTACCAGTTACTCTTTGTATCATCTCAATTGTTTTAATGGCCGGTGGTCTTTCAATGACAACTCTTGTGAACGAGCAAGGTGGTCTACCTCATCAATGGTATATACTTCACAACCCATTTGCCTTCATTGGTTTCTTTGTTTTCTTTATTGGTATTTTAGCCGAATCGAACAGAGCACCATTTGATCTACCTGAAGCAGAATCGGAGTTAGTATCTGGTTATCATACTGAATATTCTGGTATGGCATTTTCATTTTTTGCACTAGCTGAATATATTGAAGTGTTTGTTCTTTGTGGTATTTCAGCAACGCTATATCTTGGTGGATATAAAGTTCCATTTGAATTAGGTTCAGGTGAGCTAATTAATAGTACTTTAGGCGGTCCCGAATTTATTGGAAAAGGTATTGGACAATTACTACAGCTAGGTGCTTTCTTTACGAAAACATTTTTACTTTATTATGTAGTGATTTGGATTAGATGGACTCTTCCAAGATTAAGAGTTGATCAACTAGTTAGTCTTTGTTGGAAATATCTAACACCAATTTCAATTATTAACTTAATTGGGATTGCTGCTTGGGAATGGATTTTTAAAGGTCAGTCAATATTTAACTTAATTGCATCACTCCTCCACTCTAGTGGCGGCGGTGGTCACTAAAATATAAGGAAGAGGTTTTAGCATGTTTATTGATATCATGTTCATTCTATCGGCTTTGCTAACACTGGGTGGAGCATTCGGTGTTGTCGCTAGTAAAAATATTATGCATGCGTGTATATATCTACTGGGAAGTTTGTTTGGTGTTGCAGGACTGTATGCAACTCTAGGGGCAGACTTTTTGGCGGCAATGCAGTTAGTTGTCTATGCTGGTGGGATAATCATTTTAATGCTTTTTGCTATCATGTTAACTGGCGGACATAAAGAAGCTGTTAACAAGTTTGGCCTAGATAAAATTCCTTCAATGGGGTCTGTTAAAACATTCCTTATAGGGTCATTCTCATCATTAATTATTGGGTCGGTAGTTTTAAAAATTATTGCCAGCATTATTAATAGTCATGATGGTTCGGGAAAGTTGCCAGAATTTAGTTCTTCAGTAGAAAAAATTGGAACACTGTTAGTTACAGACCATGTCCTTTCCTTTGAAATTTCTTCTGTGTTACTACTAGGCGCTCTTGTTGGAGCAGCTGTAATTTCTAGACCAAGGAAACAATAATGGTATCACTTCCATCGTTTTTATTTGTTTCATTCATTTTATTTCTAGCCGGTATCGTAGTAATGATAGCTAGAAAGAATGTTATTGCGATTCTTTTAGGTATTGAGTTGATTCTTAATGCAGCAGCTTTGAATTTTGTTGCTTATACACGTTTCATCAATAATAACCTTGAAGGTCATATTATAGCGTTATTTATTATTGTTATTGCCGCGGCTGAAGCTGCTGTAGGCCTAGCAATTGTTATTAGATTTTATCAAATTAGAGAAAGCATCCATATTGATGATGCTACTCAATTACAGAGTTAATTAGGAAGGTTGAGTAAATGGATTACACTATTTCAACTATTGCGTGGATTGTATTATTTCCGTTCTTTGCATTTGTTATAAATGCATTTCTAGCGCGTAAAGCAACGAAAATAGCAGTTATTATCAGTTGTGGTGCTATTGCACTATCATCAGTTTGGGCACTAAGAATTTTCAAAGATTTTATTTTTGGAAATTATGCAAGTGACTTCTATATTAGAAAAGTCTTTACTTGGTTTGACCTAAACGGTGCTGGCTTAAGCTTTAATGTGAACATGGGTATCTATATAGATAACATGACGGCCATTATGCTTTTAATGGTTACAGTTGTTGCGACACTGATTCATATCTTTTCAACTTATTATATGAAGGATGATATGAATTATGGAAGAGACGGTCGTTTCTTCGTTTATATGTCACTATTTACTTCAGCTATGCTTGGTCTTGTTCTTTCAGACAACCTTTTGTCAGTATTTATCTTTTGGGAATTAATGGGATTTTGCTCATATAGCTTAATTGGTCATTACTATGAAAAAGATGGCGCTGGAAATGCGAATATTAAAGCATTTATGACCACAAGAGTTGGAGATGTTTTCTTCCTTCTTGGAATTCTGGCTATTTGGACAAATATTGGTTCAGTTGGATTTGTAGAAATGTATGCAGCGATTGCTGATGGTGTCTTCACTGATCCAGCAAATAATGTGTTTGGTATTTCTCTTGCTGCATTTGCAGGTATGTCCATCTTCATGGGGACAATTGGTAAATCCGCTCAGTTCCCACTTCAAGTTTGGTTGCCAGACGCCATGTACGGACCTACTCCATGTTCAGCACTAATTCATGCTGCCACGATGGTTGCTGCAGGTGTTTACCTTTCTCTGAGAATATTCCCACTTTTAGATGTTGCTGGATTAACTCCACTTGTTGCATGGATTGGTGGAATCACAGCTTTTGGAGCTGCTACAATTGCACTTGTTCAGACAGATTTTAAAGCTGTCTTAGCCTACTCGACAATTTCTCAGTTAGGTTACATGGTCTTAGGTGTTGGAGTTGGTTCATACAATGCAGCGTTCATGCACCTTATAACTCACGCAATTTTTAAGGCTTGTTTATTCTTAAGTGCAGGATCAGTAATTCATTCTTTACATGATCATCATACTCATGAGCATGTTCAAGAAATGCCAAGAATGGGTGGACTTAGACATAAAATGAAATTCACATGGTTCGCTATGTGGTGTTGTACTCTTGCTATTGCAGGTATTCCGTTCTTCTCTGGATTTGTTTCCAAAGATAGAATTCTTGGAGATGCTTTAATTCAGGCTCTTCACAACAAGGTCTATATTGTTCCAGCAATTCTAGGATTTGCGGGAGCTCTACTTACTGCTTTCTACATGTGTAGAATGATGTTCTTAACATTCCACGGTGAGCCAAGAGATAAAGAGCTTTACGAGCATATTCCAGAAGAGAAATTTTCTTGGAATAGGAATTTACCTCTTTTAATCCTTGCAGTTTTTACTCTAGGAGTTTGGTTTTCAGGTTCTTTAACGGGTCAGAAACTTGTTAAAGTTGCCAGTCCGGAAGGAAAATTGGAATGGTTCTCTACTTTGGTAGTAAAACCAGATGTTAATAAATTTAAGACTTACACAAGTGAAAAATGGGGTAATACTGATACGAGAGTTAAGGGTATTGAAAAATCTCACTACGATCCAAAGCATGGAATGACTAACGAAGAAGAAATTCATCATGTTCATCAAGTTCATGTTATTGGTGCAATAGCTTCAATCTTTATTGCATTTGCAGGTGTATTTATCGCCTACATGATGTACATCAGAAAATCATGGAATCCAGGATGGTGGGTATCAACATTTTCTGGATGGTATAGAGCTCTTCAAAATAAGTACTATATGGATGATCTTTATATTAAAGGTGTTATTCAGAAAGGATTACTTCCACTAAATAGATTTTTAGCTTGGATAGATATGGGTCTTTACGACAGATATATTGTTGATGGTTGGGCAGGTGTTTCCAAAGTATTTTACACTTTTTCTAAGTGGTTTGATGATCTTTGGGTAGATACTGTTATGGTTGATGGAACTGGAGCTAGTGTTAGATTATTTAACGTAGTTCTAAGAACACTGCAGTCTGGAAAGATTCAGTTTTATTTCATTATGATTATTGTTGTATTAGCTGGTTACATATTAGCGTTATAAAAAAATATTTTACATAGTAAGGAGTTGGCGGTGAGCGGAACGTCGAATTTATTAAACTGGATTTTATGGATGCCTATTCTAGGTGTTCTCGGTATTTTAGTAATACCAAAAGCAAAAGCAGGTGTAGTTAGACTTTGGTCTTTAGCAAACACGTTTATAACTTTAGGTTTGACCGTAAAGTTATGGATGGGATTTGATAATGCCTTATCTGGTATGCAAGATGCATTTACAATTAAAATGCCTTGGATCAAGCAGTTTCACATTAATTACCACTTAGCTGTTGATGGAATTTCAATGCCAATGATTATTTTAACATCATTGTTATTCTTTCTATGTGTACTTTGTTCTTGGAAAATTTCTAAGCAAGTTAGAGGTTATTATGCACTTCTGCTCTTCTTACAAAGTGCCGTTTACGGAGTATTCCTCTCGATGGATTTCTTCTTATTCTATGTTTACTGGGAAGTAATGCTGATTCCAATGTTCTTTCTTATCGGAATTTGGGGTGGGGAAAACAGAGAATATGCTGCTGTTAAGTTCTTTCTTTATACATTCTTTGGATCAATCTTAATGTTAGTTGGGATGATTGCTTTATACCACGCAACTGGTGGCGAAGCAGATTCATTCAGTCTTCTTGCTTTAAGAGAGCATGCAGATAAGTTTATTGGTATGAATGTCTCCTTGTTTGGGTTTGATGTTCCATTCGATAAGTTATTCTTCGTATTTATGTTCATTGGGTTTGCCATTAAAGTTCCAGTGTTTCCATTTCATACTTGGTTACCTCATGCTCACGTTCAGGCACCAACTGCAATATCAGTTATCCTGGCCGGTGTTTTACTTAAAATGGGAACTTACGGTTTCTTGAGAATTGCTTTTCCAATTTTTCCTGGAGCAACAGTTTACTTCTCTGAATGTATAGCAGTTCTAGGTCTTATTAATATTATATACGGAGCCTTCTGTGCCATGGCCCAGACTGATGTAAAGAAACTGATCGCTTATTCTTCAGTTTCTCACATGGGATTTGTCATGCTTGGTATGGCTGCAATGACTAGTCAGGGATTAAACGGAGCTGTTCTTCAGATGTTTAATCACGGTACATCTACCGCTATGATGTTCCTATTGATTGGTATTTTATATGAAAGATCTCACCATAGATGGATTGTAAGACCAGATGGTTCAAAAGGTTTTGGCGGTCTTTATACTCAACTACCTGTGTACTCAATTGTATTCATCATTGCGATGTTTGCATCAATGGGTCTGCCAGGTCTTTCTGGATTTATTTCTGAAGCACTTATCTTTCTAGGAATTTATTCAAAATACACAACTATGACTGTAATTGCTCTTCTAGGACTTCTTATTGGTGCAGCTTATCTACTTTGGATGTTCAAGAGAATGTTCTTTGGAGAAGTTGTTGAAGAGTGTAAGTCTTACGAAGACATGAATGCTAGAGAAATTTTTTACATGACACCACTTTGTGTAGCAGTAATCGTTTTTGGAATCTGGCCTTCACCTATTCTTAACATTATGAAAGGGTCTGTTAATTCACTTGTAGTTTTATTGGCCAAGTATCAATAGAAAGGTTTTGAAATGGTTTTAAATTATTTAGCAAATATAGGCCGATTCGTACCAGAGATAACACTTATTGTTACTATGGTTGGACTCATTTTCGTTGAGGCAACTTACGGAGATGAAGAAAAAGGTAGCTCTAAGGGCTACCTTTATGCGACAGCTTATCTTGGGCTTTTATTTACACTTGTTAAGTTAATTGGTTCTCTAGGTGATGCGCCTATAGCGATTTACTCAAACTCATTAGTCATCGATCCATTTAGTACCATGATTAAAATCATCATGGTGATTGGTACAGCAGCTTGTATTCATTTGAGTAGAAGATCAAGTGATGTATATGAAAACTTAAAAGGTGAATTTGCCATAATTGCTGTTGGTGTACTCATTGGTGGAATGTTACTAGCTTCAGCTAATAATATGCTTACACTATATATAGGTATTGAAACACTTTCTATTCTCTCATATGTGTTGGCTTCGCTTAAGAAGAATGATGATCGTTCATCTGAGGCAGGTCTCAAGTATGCACTATTCGGTGGAATATCTGCAGGGATAATGCTCTTTGGTATGAGTCATATTTTTGGTGTTACTGGAACGATTCAATTTGCTGGAATGTTAGATAAGCTTAAAGACTTGGATACAGTTCAAATTGCAATCTTAATGCCCTCATTCCTAATGTTCTTCGCAGGAATAGGATATAAAATTGCTTGTGTACCATTTCACATGTGGGCACCAGATGTTTACGAAGGATCCCCACTTCCCGTAACAACATTTTTCTCCATTGTTCCTAAAATGGCTGGAATGGCCGTTCTTTTAAGAGTGACAATGGTATTTTTTAGTGGAGATCAGAACGTTTTACAGATGTCTTGGATAGCCACTCTAAGTGTTGTAGCAGCACTAACAATGACTGTGGGAAATGTTTCAGCAATCGGACAAAGATCAGTTAAAAGAATGCTGGCCTTCTCTTCAATCTCTCATGCAGGGATGATGATGATGGGTGTTCTTTGTATTTCTGAAATTGGAACGAGAGCAATTGTATTCTACGGTATAACTTACTTATTCATGACACTTGTTGCTTTCTATATCACTTCGTTTGTTCAAGATGCCTATGGCAATGATCACTTCGAAAGATTTAATGGGCTTATTCATAAGCACCCATTAATGGCAATCTTCATGCTAATCACGATGTTCTCTCTTTCAGGTCTTCCACCTTTAAGTGGCTTCATTGCAAAGTTTAATATTTTCAGTGCACTTATAGATAAGAATTACTATGTTCTTGCGATCATAGCGGGTCTAAACTCTGTAGTAGCTCTTTATTACTACCTTAAAATAGTTAAGTTAATGGTGTTTAAAGATCCTGAAAGTGATGAAAAAATTAAAGGCTTTGGCTTTACTAACCAACTAGTAATCACGGCACTTACTGTGCCAGTTGTAATGCTTGGGATCTTTTGGGACCAGGTGCTAGTAATGGCAAACGGTGCTAAGATTTTCATTGTTCAGTAATGGAAGAACTTGGAATTCAATTATTTATAATTTTAACGTCAGGCCTAAGTATTTTATTAATTGCTTGGGCCTTGTTCGTTAAGTTCCGAGAAAATAATTTTGAAAGTGACTTTCCAAAACAGTTTCTCACCAACTCAGTCCCAAATCTAAGAGCATCTCTTCTAATTATTCTATCTTTACTGATAGTGATCACCCTTACGACTATTTTCAAAAATAGAAGCATTAATGAGCTATTTACGAATGAAAACCTTTTATTAATAGTTCCCATTGTTCTATCATTTATTATTGTATATTTTGTGGAACCATTATCACGGAAGTAATGATTTGATAGCAACAAGTACCAATCTGGTACCTATGGCACTGACCATAACATTAATTGTTTTCTACCTAATCTCACTAGGTGTGATAGATAAATTTTTTAGATATTCTAGATCTGAGAATAATCGAACCTTATATAAAAGTTATACAATAACAAATATTCTTAAAATTAGCATAAACAAGACTTCTCTTTTTTCATTGATAATATCGCTTTTGAGATTCAACAGTATTCTCTATTTAATGATTAGTATCTTACTAGGAAATTTATTTGGAAGTGATATTAAAATTTATGAAATCATTTTTATACTCACCTACTTACTCCTAAGCGAGTTTTTAGTATTTTTAAAAACTAAGAAAAAATCTGAAATAAATGAAGTTTCTATGTTCATAATGATAATGATTTTAACTCTAGTTTGTATTGGAGTAACCAAAGAGTCACTAAATATAGGAATAAGTACAAAAGTTGAATGGCTTGGAGTAAATGTATTTCTTTCTGGATGGGAAATATTTAACATTCCATTTCTACTAATACCAATAATTTATATACTAGTATTTTCTTATACTCGCCTCCTTGAGTCGTATAGACAAATAAATATAAAAACTGCGGATCGACTCTTTGATTTTTTAAGTGAAGGTTTCTTATATATTTATTTGGTAACTTTATTTATTAAAACAGTCTTTGGTGGTTTAGAGGATTTGTCTCTTACTGGATATGATTTTGTTTTACCTTATTTTAAAATCATAAACTTAACGATAAAGTTTCTAATTATTTCAATAGTAGTAAGACTTTTAATAAGGTTTATGCCAACTCAGAATAATAAAAAGCGTTCTAAGAACATTAACTTAACTGTAGCATTGTTATTGGTCATAAATATGTGCTTTGTTTTATACGTAAGGAACTTGCATTGATAGCAATTGTTATTACTATTACATTCTTAATTTGCAATATAATAATGTTGATCTCTATTAAGTCTAACTTTAAGTTACTTTTTAGCTTTATATGTTCATTAATTATTTATGTAGTTCTAAATTTGAATAATTATGCTTATTCACACTTATATTTTTCAATAGTTCTTTTAATGTATTTTATAATTCTCTCATACGTAAAGTTTTCCCAAACAGGAAGAGTGAGAGTTTTAGCTTCGAATCGAAATGTTTACAGTAATAATTTAATCCCAGTAGTTGCAATACTTACTTCTAGTATTTTTATTCTTCTTTTACTTGAAAATATAAATGATGAAATTCTAAATGAAGGAATTGATAAAACAATTCTAAATACAGTAGATGTTTTTAATTTCCAGGAAATACAATTTGCAAGTGTAGTATCTATATTAATTTTAATAATTTTTACAATAAATAGGGTTAAAGAGAAATGACTTACATATCAATTATTATGTTAATAATGATTACTATGATTGTTGGAATACAACTAATGTTTGGAAGGCAAAACGCTGTTGATTTTTTTCTATCATTAGTAAGTTTTTTTAGTTCATTTGTCCTTATTTCCTACTTGTTAGAAATAACTAAAAAAGTAGATTTTAACGGATCATTAGTTATTGTTTTCGGAATTATGTTTTTAGTGATTTTGATAACCGCCGTAATTGTTAGATTGTCATCGTATCAAGCTAGAGGCAATAGCAATATAGAGGGTTAAAGTGGTCGAATTAATTGGTTTACTTTCATTAATAAACATTGGACTAACGAAATGGTTTAACAAGGCTTGGTTGCCATTTCTAATGAGACTGGTACAACTAGTACTGTTGATAGTTTTCTTTACTAAGAACTTACAGAGCTTCTTGAGTATAGGGCTTGGTATTGAAGGTTTTGGGCTGTTACCTGCTTTACTAATATTAGTAATATCTGTTATTGAATTTGAAAGAATTAAAGTTAGAAGATGGGTGAAAGAACTTCTATTCTTCACCATGATGGTTTTTGTTACGAGTAAACTTCTTATTGTAGTAGTAATTAGTGCACTTCTACTATTGATTCTACTTATGGTTCCACAGAAAGTAAGACTTGTAGACTTTATTTCTCTAGCTTTGATCTTACTTGTTTTCGTAATATATTGTTCAGAACTTCTAGGAACGGTAAATACCGTTAATGATAAGTACTACATATTCTTAACAAACTTTTCCGAGCTAGCATTTCAAAATGTTTTAGTACTCTTGTTCTTTATGCAAACAATAAAAACTTGGGGATTGAGGCGAACTACGCTGATATCTCCTATTTTGATATCGATGATTTTGCTTCTAAAGTTTAAATATGCCTTTACGGAAGTTGAAATGTTAAAGCAGCTTCTCCCTTTCTTCTCAGCAGGTCTGGCAATATTTTCATTCAAAAAGTATTTGATATCAAAAAAAATCTCTAGTGCTATTCATTGTTTGTTTGGGTTTTCGCTATTCGTACCTCTACTAAATGTTCTCAATTTAAGGTTTGAAGTTGCGCTTTCATCTGTTCTATTATCTTCAATAATTTTGTATAGTTTGAAATTGATAAATAGCCAAGTTTTTCCAAGAGGTCTCAGTTTTCGACCTGTTTTAGTCTTTATTAATTTATTAAACCTTTCAGCTTTTCCTTTAGGAATTAATGGCCTGAGTTTAGTAGATATAATGGCAAATGATATAAATTTTCTATCAATGTTTGCGGCACTAGTTATTATCGCTGTTTCTTGGAGTGTGTTCTATTTAGCTTTTGTTAATTTTCAAGAGACAGAGATCTTTAATATATGGGAGGTCGATGGTAAAATTAAAGGCCTTACTTTCTTCGCTATTATTGGAAATATCTATTTGATCTATATAAGTTTGTCTCCGTTATTGATAGGAGCAAAAAATGGTTGGAGCTTTGCTAAGTTTTTAAACCCCGAGCTTTTAATACAATCACAATTACAAGAGACCTATAGTCACAACTTAATCTTTGTATTAGGTATAATCCTATTTGCTCTATTTACCTATGGAATGAAGCTAATGAATTTTACTTCAATTTGGCGATGGAAGTTCAATTTTATTAATAAATTTAATGTTCCTTTCAAGGGGTGGAAGCCAGTAGAGCACAATATATTACTAGAGAATATAACGGGTTCAAAAATTGTGGCAGCAATCGATACCATTGGTCAATCTTCCAGTTATCAAATATCATTAATTTTATTTGTTATATATTTAATTATTAGTTTAATTTTCCTAGAGTTTTAAATGATTATAGTATTTATAGTTTTTATTCTTTTGTCAGGCTTAATACTTTTTAACAAGAAAGAACAAAAAGAAGATATTCTTCCCTTTGTTATTGTTTCTGTAATTTCTATTATTGGAATGATTCTCTATGAGTTAACAAGTACAAACCTAGATATGTTCATCATCTTTGAGTTGATTAGCATTTCTCTAATTTTGTTTTTTACAAAAAAAATAGAGTTTTCTTTACAATTAAAATTTCTCTCTTATCTTGCTATTGCCTTGTTAACAGCTCTAGGTTCGACCTACATAGTTGTAGCATTCACTCTATATATAGTTTTAAATGTTATGAGTTTATCTTTTATGAATGTAAATAGTGATAAGTCTGTTAAATATCCAATCTTTTTATTCTATATATATACAATTCTTACTACTAGTAAAATGATCGACCTATCTTCATTGAAGATTGTAATAGTAAGCTTAGTGTATATGTATATAGCAGCGCTTTTTTATAAGGGTTTTAAAGAATCGAGGAAAGTATATTTTCTTATAAATTTGATAATTACATTTAGTTTATATTCATTGTCTCATAACGCAATTGCTGAAGTTTCAATGATAATTCTATTTCTTATGTATTTACTTCTAACGATATTAGAAGTGAAAATATCAAAATTGACCCTTAATAATTTATTTTCTTGCTTAATAACATTGAGCTTAATTCCTCTAGCAAAATCCCATTTGATTTTAATTGTGGTGTTTTTGTTTGTTCTGGCATTTTCAAATTATGTTAAGTATCAAAGAAGAGAGTTAGTTAATGGATAATTTAATAATGTACTTAGGTCACTATGATTGGTTGGTAACGTCACAGATCGTTCTGTTGATTTCGATAACATTTTTGGTGATTTTTTGGCGAAGAGCACTACCAAAATCAAATATTTTTGTCGGAATTCCTTTTTCTATTTGTTTATCGTTATCAATATTTAAGAGTACTAATCTTATTTCTCTAATCTTTATGATTGAAATATTACTGGCGATGTCCAAAATAATATTTTCTAAAAGTTATAAGATCTTTGATCGATCTATATTTGAATTTATTAGAATTCCTTTTTGGGGAATTACATTATTTTGTTATTACCAAACCTTTAATACTTTTGCATTTGTTCAAGTAATTGATAAAGCCGGAACTGAACTATCTTTTGTATATATTAATTTCCTTTTTTTGATTTCGATACTAACTATTGGACAAATATATAGGACCCAAAACTTAAAAAAAGGTATTGTTGAATCAATTAGCATGCAGGCAATAGTTGTTCCGATAATATGTTTGAAAGTGTTAAGCCTTTTAGCGAAATGGGGAGAATTACTTTTGCCCGAGCATAAGAGCATAATTGACCTCATAATTGCAGGAATATGCATTTGTGCATTATTTATATCGATCAGGTTTTTAAAACACACTGATCAACAAATGCTAAAAGCTTCTATCTATTCATTAGTCATAGTTTCTTTATTTCCATTACTCATTTATATTAATGTAGATTTCTGGGAAAAATTAGATTTTTACAGTTTGAAAATAGTTTTTCTATTTCTAATTTTTGAAGCTATAAGCCGTTTAAGAGAACCTGGTAGATTTACTATTATTGGTGTCTTTATCATTCTCTGTGAATTGACAGGTTTTACTCCCTCTGGTCATTTACTTAATTACTTTAACGATATACTTGATAGGCAAGCACAGTTACTCTCTATTCTTTCTTTGGGAAGTGTAATTCTAGCGATTAGCTTTGTTCTAAGATCCATTCTAAGAATAAATAGGGAATCAGTTTAATATTCTTCTATATAAGTAATTGAAATATTAGGAAATTCTTTCCTTAACCCATTTCAAAGCATCAATTTCTATTTGTTATATAATATCAAAGGCGTCAATTTTATTGAAATGGTCAATGATGAGTAAGAAGTACAGAGTAAAATTATTAAATGAAAGAGTTGTTGGTCCATTTGTGGCTGAACAAATTGGTGAGCTGTATTCTAAAGGTCACCTTCAAGGGGATGAGAAGTGCCAAGTTTTTCCAGTTGGAGATTGGCAGACTTTATTAGACTTTCCCGATATCAAAGAAATAATCGTAAAACTTGCAAAGGGTGAGGAAGTAAAGAGAAGTGACTCAAGTAAAACTCAAACATTTGCTAGAATTAATAAACCAAAAATGGACAAAGTTCCAGCAGTTGTTGATCCTAACTTTCAAGAGTTTAGTTATAAGAAACAAGATGCAAGTAAAGTTGATTACAAGGCACTAGAGTCTCAGTATCAAGCAGATGAGAAAGATCTAAAAGATATTGAAGAAGAGTTAGGCCATGAGCCGACTGAAGTAAAAGATGAAGAAGATGGTATCGAAAAAACTGTTATCCTCAATCGAAGTCAACTTCAACCAGTAGATGTAGATAAAACGGTGATTGTCTCAGGTAATCCCTTTGCAAAAGCAGTCAAGCAAGACAATTTTGAGGAAGATAAACCCAATGTCGAAGAAGAAGAGACTGAAGATGAAGTCGTTGAAGAAATAGAGGAAGAAGAACAATTAAATACAGATGAAGCCACTGAATTCATTAATCTAAAAGAAGTTATGCCTGATATCAAACAAATTTCAAGGGATGCTGAAAAAGAATTTGAAATTAAAGAGTTAGATGCCAGCGAACTTCAAGAAGTAGTTAAAACCAAAGCAGAGACAAAGGCCGAAGTACTAAAAGAGAAAGAAACATCTAAAAGTAAAAATAAAATGAAACCTGTCGTGGCCATTGCATTCTTCGCAATACTTCTAGTTTTACTTTTTCCAGATGATGAAAAAAAGAAGTTAGATCCAATACGTGTGAAAATAAACTTTCCTGTACAGGCTGAATTCCTCGATAGTTTGAAAAGTGAAGAATCTCTCAACGAAGGACTGAATCTATATAAAAAGGGAACTTACCTTTCTAAAATTAAAGCTTCTTCGAAGTTTAGTAAGTCCCTTCACTTTAAATTTAAAAAAAATAAATCTTTAGGTTATTTGATAATGACTTATGCAGAGATTTTCGAAAACTCTAAGAGTAGACGTAGATCAATAAAGACAATTTTTAAACTCATTCAAATTGCTAGAAGTAAGCTACTTACAGATAGTAATGTTGCAGTAGGATCAGCTTTATTTTATTTTAAAATTGGAAAAATCCATAGTGCGAATAGGATTCTTGAAAACTTTATAAGAGTAAATAAGCCAACGGTGAGTATTTTTACCTTGTATCTTAGAACCTTGATTGAAGTTGGAAATTATGTTGAAGCAAAGAAGGTTTTCAAAATATTAATTGGAGTGAAGAAAAAAAATATTAAAACATATTTAAGCTTAATAACTTATTACGAAGAGAATGAGGAACGTGATAGGGCTCAAGATCTCTTACTCGAGTCTAGGAATAAGTTCCCTAAATCAATTCCTTTACTTTTAAAGCTCGCACAGTATCAATTTGAAAGTGAAAACTATAAGCAATTTCAAAAAGTTCTTAAGAGTTTGAATAAGTTAAATTCTGGTCGCTCTCCTGTTTATTACTCTAAGTTTCTAGAATACACAGGTATCTTGAGTGCAATAAAAGGTAAAAATGAAAAAGCTGCCCAGCTGTTCAAGCTTGCTCTAAAAATTCATGAGTCAGATGAATTAAGATCAAAACTTTCAGTTCTTGAGTTGGGTGGAACTAGTAATGTAGAAAAAATAATTATTGAAAGTAAGATTCTTGATCAAATGAAAAAAGCTAAAGATGCTATGAATGAAAGAAGGTGGGAACAAGCTTTTATAAGTGCGATTAAGGCCTCTGATATGGATCGATCGTATATTCCTGCTCAGTTACTACTTGGAAGAATCCAAGTAAAAAGAGGCTACTATAAGGATGCAATTAAAACATTTCTAAGAATGAAGAAAGAGTACCCAATAAATAAAAAAATAAATGTTCAATTAGTTGAAGCCTATATTAAAGCTTTTAAATTAAATGAAGCAGAGATTGAGCTGAGAACAATTTCTCAATCGAAACTAAGTAAATCATATATATTTTATTCTTTGCAGGGGAAATATTATTTAAGAAGAAAGTATTTTGATAATGCCATAAAGAAATTTAAAAGAAGTATAAAATTAAACCCTATTAATGATGCAGATTACTTTCGTTTGGCGGGAATATACTTACAGTTTAGAAAATTTAAGGCTGCAAAAAATATGCTCACCAGGTCTATTGCTCTAGATCCTGTAAATATTGAATACCAATCAATGTATGCAAACATCCTCTATGAGTTAGAAGGTGCAGAAACAGCGATAGGATATTTGAGAAATCTTCTGGAAGAAAATAAAGATGATCCAAGAATTCTTGGTGATATCGCAATCTATTATTATAAAAATGGCCAAACCTTAGAGTTTGAAGAGTACAAGAAGAGACTAGAGCGTTTAGGTAGTACGGATCCAAGCTTCTATGAGTTTCTCATCTATTCTGCTGAGCTAGATGATCGAGAAGATGATGTTATTAAGTATGGTCGAGAATTAGTAAAAATAAATCCAGGGGATCTAGATGTTCAAATAAAACTTGGATCTAATCTATATGACAAAGGCTTATATAAAGAGTCCCTGCAAATGTTTAATGAAATACTCAATAGATTAGAATCTTTTCCAAGGGCCAATTACTTTCTTACAAAGATCTATTTAAAAATGGGCAAGCTTAAGGAGGCAATGATTGCTGCGAACAAAGAAGTTAAGCTTAATCCTAGTTTAGAATTTGGTTATTATGCATTAGGTGAAGCGTACAAGGCGCAGAAAAACTTCAAGGATGCTGAGTTTAATTTTAAGAGATCAATTTCTAAGAATGGTCGTTATGTAGAAGCTTTGATGTCTATGGGTTGGATAAAGTGGAAACAAGGATATTTAGATCAGGGTCGTGAGTACTATTTAAAAGCTCTTAAAGAGAATCAGAACAATGGAGAGATTCATAGGGCACTTGGATATATCTATAAAGATATCGGACAGAGTTCTCTCGCCATTGAATCTTTTAGGGTTTACTTGGATTTGAGTCCATCTGCAAAAGATAGAAGACAAATCAAAGCTTTGATGAAGAGATTGAGATAATTTTTATTTTGACGCTAGGTCAAAGATCTAATTATTTTTATTTTGATGTTTTAGCGTATTGCAATTTAATGAAGTTTTACGTACTATGACAGTTCCTAATAAGCGGTGGATTGGCTGAGTGGTCGAAAGCGGTGGTTTTGAAAACCATTGACCTTTACGGGTCCGCAGGTTCGAATCCTGTGTCCACCGCCATTTTTTTTTGCTCTTTAAAAATTAGTAAATATGGAGACATGCCCGAGTGGCCGAAGGGAGCACCTTGCTAAGGTGTCGAACGGTTTACCGTTCCGAGAGTTCGAATCTCTCTGTCTCCGCCATTAAAAAGCCAGCCCTATTGCTGGCTTTTTTTATTCCAAAACATTTAATTTTATCTTCATCTACCTTAAGAAATCTTGTTGTTTATTTCAGTGGATTTTATTGACGGGCCATCGATTAATTGTAATCATTCTTAAAAATTTTAAACACACACATCTTGAAGGAGAGAAAATGAAAACAATTTCTATGCTAGCTCTAATGCTTTTAACAACTAACCTATTCGCTGCTGACGTAGTAAAAACTGCAGGTCAAAAGTTTGCAGGAGAGCCTAAGGTTGAAACTTTAGTTGAGCTTGTAACTACAAAAGGATCTGAGAAAGATCTACAAGACTTTACTTTTATCAACGATCTAAAGCCTACAATTTGTTACTTATACGTTTCACCAAGCTATACTCGTTCATGGGAAGAAGATATTCTTGGTTCTGACACTCTAGGTGGACGTACTAGAATGGATATTGGAATGAATGGATACGGTCAACACTGTAAATTCGATGTTAAAGCTGTTCAGTGTAACGATGATTACGCAACTACGACTGTAAACCTATGTAGAGTTACAAATGTTTACGCAAGTGACATGTTTTAAGAAATTTTATAAGTAAAATTAGATACTTCAATGAATTGCCGGCTAATTAGCCGGCTTTTTTATGCCTAGGACCATTGACAGTATATCTGTGAACCGTTACTTTAGGCGTTAAATGTGTGCACCCTTGGCTCAGCTGGATAGAGCATCTGACTACGAATCAGAAGGTCGGGAGTTCGAATCTCTCAGGGTGCACCATTTCTCTTAAATCCCACTCTTTCCATAATTCGGTAATGCTCTAGCGCTTGGATCATCAACTTGGCAATTTTCCCATTCTTGATTTGGCATCCATATGGCCTTAATTAAGTGCGCTTGATTTGGAAAATGCTCTTCAAAAATTTTTCTATAAAGATAGGATTCCTTAGTTTTAGGAGTGCAGTGAGGATATAGTTTTACTGCGCTCGCCAACTCATCCTTTGACACAGTCATTTCTGCTAAGTCTTTTAAGTAGTCAACGCTTGCGTGTCCAACAGCGTCGCTGAAGGCAGCTTTTTCTCGATATAAAATATCATGTGGTAGATAGTCCCCTGTTTCAAAAGCTGCTCTTAGTAGGTACTTACCGTGGCCAGTAGTGTTCATTTTAAGTTCAGAAGGAATACTCATAACAAACTTTGCAAAGGCCTTATCACTAAAGGGAACCCTAGCTTCAAGAGAGTTAGAGCTAATACATCTATCTGCTCTCAAAACATCATATATATATAATTCTTCCATTCTCTTCGAGGCTTCATTTTGAAACTCGAATGCACTAGGAGCAAAATCAGTATACTTGTAACCAAAGAGCTCATCACTACACTCACCTGTCATAAGAACTTTAACGTCTGTATTTTTCTTAATATAACGACAGATAAGATCCATTCCAATTGAAGCCCGGACCGTAGTAATATCAAAAGTTTCTAATCTATAAATTAAATCATGTAACGATTGAAAAATATCGTACTTACTAAAGAGAATTTCGTGATGTTCTGATCCAATGTGATCCGCAACGATTTTAGCATACTTAGTATCTATAGGGTTCTCTTCTATACCTACTGCAAATGTCTTTAATGGCTTATCGCTATACCTTGCTGCGATGGCACAAACAATACTGCTATCAAGTCCCCCACTAAGTAAATATCCTACACTTGCATCTGAACTCATTCTTTTTACAACTGCTTCGGTGAAGAGTTGTTTAATACCAGATAGAGCTTTGGATTTATTTATAAGCTTATCTTCTTTTACTTTATGAACCTCATCAAAGGAAATAAACTCTTGTCCATCAAAGAAATGACCTGGAGGAAAAGGAAGAATGTCTTTGCAAAAACCTTGAAGTACTTTTACCTCTGAGGAAAAAGCGATTGAATTATTTTCTAAACTACGAGCATAGAATAATGGTCTTATTCCTATTTGGTCTCTTGCAGCAAAAAAAGTTTTTTTCTGTGAATCCCAAATTACAAATGCAAACTCACCATCTAGATTGCGACATAACTTTGCAAGGCCGAGCTTCTTGTATAGGGGGAGAATAACTTCGCAGTCAGACTCAGAATTAAATGTTGTTTCACTAAGAAGTTTCTCTTTTATATTTCTGAAGTTATATATTTCACCGTTACAAACAAGAGCATCCAATTTTTCGTTAGTAAAAGGCTGCATACCATTTTCACTTAAATCCATAATTGAAAGACGATGAAAACTTAAATGAACTTCATCTTCTAATACAATTGACCTACTTTCATCCGGTCCTCGGTATTTAATTTTTTCAGTATGGATCTTCATTTCTTGCATTGATTTTTTTGAAATATAAGTCGTGAAACCACACATAAATACCCCTTCGTTATGTAATCTATCGGCTAATTGTATATTTCTCTGCAATATTTTCAATAGACTGTACATATTTATGAGGATTATTTAATGTTTAACGTAAATTGCTGAGAATTTGATAAATAACAGGTAAGGATTTCATGAAAAAATACCAAATTGATAGCTTAGATAAGAGAATTATTGAAGAATTGCAAAAGGATGCGAGACGCCCTTTCTTAGAGATAGCTAGAAAATGTCTTGTCTCTGGTGGAACTATTCACCAGCGAGTTGAAAAACTAAAAGAAAATGGAATTATTACCGGAAGCAAAATCAGTGTTGATCACAAAAACCTTGGTTATGGAGTAGAAGTTCTTTTAGGGGTTCATCTTGTAAATGCGAAGATGGTTTCAAAAGTAGTAAAGAGATTGGAGAAATTTCCTGAGGTCGTGCAAACCTTATATACTACTGGTAATTACGCACTTTTTATAAAAATCATAACAAGAGATATTGATCATTATCACAACTTCTTAGTAAAAAAACTTCAAGCAATTGAAGAAATACGTTCAACTGAATCATTTATCTGTCTTGAAACACCAATAGATAGAGACCTTGAACTGATTTAAGCTGTATTTTTATGTTTCCTCTTCATCATGGCCCTGAATACATTGTTCCAATTTTTAATATTGGTATGTGAGTTATGAATTGTTTTCATAAATAACTCTTGAGTAAAAGGTTTGAAAATAAAACCACTGGCCCGAAGTCTGTAACAGGCAGTGAAATTCATCAGGTTGTCAGATGCTGTAACAATAATAACCTCGGTACCTTGTCCAAGTTTGTTTATACGTCTAAGGACTTCATCTCCAAACATTTCCTGCATATTAATATCAACTATTGCAATTTGTACTTCCTCCTTAGTCATGTATTCAAGTGCAGCTAAGGGAGAAGTAAACTTATAAACTTCTAGATCAGCATTTCTCTTGGCATAGAATTCCATTAAATCGAGCATATCCGGATCATCATCGATTAATACTACTTTGAGCGGGTATTTTAATATAAACATTATTAACTCCTCTATATTCTAGTATCGGAAAAAAGCTCTTGGACTTGGATATCTCGAAGAAAATTAAGATAATATTATAAATGCATTTGTAAGGACTTTTAAAAATGATTGATTTATCAAATTTGAATATTAGGCAAGATATTGATCGCGTACATTTATTACAATGGGGTCACTTTTGTTTACTTATTATGGCCTTCCTAGTGGAAGGTATTATAACTTTTGAAATAATTTATACATTAGTTAAATTATTCTTCCTATTATTCTTCTATAAAATGTTTTTTAAAACTGTAACTGATCTCTATTATTCGTTTTGGACATTCTCTATTGGAACAGTTGGATTTGTAACATATAAATTGGTAAATATAATTTCGACTCAAAGTGATCTTCAATTATTCTACTTATATTTAATTGCAGCAGTTGTCCTACTCATTCAAATGTATATTCTACTCTCACCAATTTATTATCCAAGAGTTAGTTGGTGGGAATATGATTTTAGATATAGAGATGATCTAAAAGTAAAATTAAATGAAGAAGGGGTTGAGTTAGAAGCAAGACTAACCGATCTAAGAAGGAATGCTGGTTGTTTATCTGTTTTTAAAGATATAAAAGTTGGGAGTAAAGTAAAAGTTATGGCAAATAATGGTGTTAGAGATTTTACTTTCTTAGTAGAAGTTATGAGTCGAAGACAATATTCATTAGGAAGACCCGCTTCACACGGTGTTAAGTTTATTTTTAATGAAGAGAATCGAGAAACTGACTATGATGAATTCTATTCATTCTGGGTTAAAGAAAAAATGACAAAGAAAAATAGTCGTTTTATTAAAAAGGTTCAAGATGCTTAATTTTGATGATTATAGTTGGGTTATGAGTGTTGCAATTGATGAAGCCTACAAGGCCTATTCAATTGATGAAGTTCCTGTAGGAGCAGTTGTAGTTGATAACGCTGGGAATATAATAAGCCAGAAGCACAATCTAAAGGAAGCTTCCAATGATCCCTGCGGCCATGCTGAAATTTTAGCGATTAGAGATGCTTGTGAAAAATTGGGGAATTGGCGTTTAAGTGATTGTACTCTATTCGTCACTCTAGAGCCGTGTCCAATGTGTATGAGTGCTCTTGTACAATCACGAATTGGAAAATTAGTCTTTGGTGCCTATGACCCAAAAGGTGGAGCCATTAGTCTAAATTATAATTTGTATAAGGATAAAAGACTTAATCATAATTTCAATATTATTGGTGGTGTTAATCATTTTGAAACATCAAAAATACTATCGCGCTTCTTTCGCGAGAAGCGATCTTCTTATAAAAAAAAGGAATAAGTTACGTAATGATAATGCTATTGTTAGTTGAAGATTCAAGTTTTCAAAGAAAAGTCATCGCTTCAATGTTACTGCGTCTTGGGGTGGAGATCGTTGATTGTGAGACTCCCGAAGTTGGGTTAGAGAAGTTAAGAAATCAACACTTTGATTTAATCGTTACGGATCTTACTTTGCCAGTTATGAGTGGTGTCGAATTCATTCGTATTGTGAAAGAGGAAAAGCCAGACATTCCGATCGTGGGAATAACATCCACAGAAAGTATTTCTGAGGACTCTGTTTCTGCAATTGAAGCGGGCGCACTCTTCGTTCTTAGCAAACCCCTGGAGAATCTTGAACCTGTTGAAAAATTGATCAACAAAATCAGAGCGGCTAAAGATCAAAGCTGAATTCTAAAATCCCTATTCAAATCACTATTTCTATGTAAAAATATTGTATCCAAATAATTGCGGAGAATTGGCCGAGTGGTCTATGGCGCACGCTTGGAAGGCGTGAGTACAGCAATGTACCGAGAGTTCGAATCTCTTGTTCTCCGCCATTTTCTAAATATCTTCTTCATAAATAATTAGTATTTCCTTTATTGATTTCGAACAGTTATTACTGACATTTACAATGTGCTATCATTGAGAAAAGAGCGATTGACATTAAGTTTGTAAGAAAATATGATGCAATCGGTAGTTTGGCTCATGTCAATCGTATTTACGGTGAACTCCGCCAGGTCGGGAACGAAGCAACGGTAACTTCTGGTATGATGTGTCGTTGAGTCAGGCTGCCACTTTAAGCCCTTTTTCATTGCCTAAATCCATTAATTTCATTACCTTTAAAGCTACTATTTCTTAACCTTTTGTGGATTAATTCATGTCTTATCAAGTTCTAGCGAGAAAATGGAGACCTAAGAGATTTCAGGATGTTATTGGGCAAAGCCACATAACTAAATCTCTACAAAACGCCTTGTCTAGGGACAAGCTTGGTCACGCGTATATTCTCACCGGAACGAGAGGAATTGGTAAAACTTCAGTAGCTAGAATTTTTGCAAAGGCCATTAGGTGTGAGCAAAATCTTGAAGATTCAAACTCTTGTGGAACTTGTGCCAGTTGTGTTGATTTCGATAGCACGTCTTCTATGAATGTCGTAGAAATCGATGGGGCTTCTAATAATAGTGTCGACGATATTCGTGATCTTATTGGAAATATCCAATACCTTCCCACAAGCGGCAAATACAAAATATATATAATTGATGAAGTTCATATGCTTTCCACAAGTGCTTTTAATGCACTTTTAAAAACACTGGAAGAGCCACCTGCCCACGCCATATTTATCTTGGCGACGACTGAACCAGAAAAGTTACTTGGAACAGTTCTTTCTAGATGTCAGAGATTTGATTTTAGAAATGCCACAGTTGTAGATTTAACAATTCACTTAAAGAAGATTGCGGAAACTGAAAATATTAATTTTCAAGATGATTCAATCATTAAGCAAATTTGTGCTCAAGGTAAGGGATCGGTTCGAGATACTCTATCTCTATTGGATCAAGTTTTAAGCTTTTCAGAAGATAATATTGTTAATGAAGAAAGCGTAGCATTTGCTTTAGGGCTTGCTAAGACATCTGCAGTTGTTGATCTCGTTACTTATATTCTAAATGGACAAAAGAACGAAGCCTCTAAATTATTTAATACATTACTGAGCGAAAATGTTTCAGTTAAAAATATTTGTCATTCACTTTTAGATGAAATCTATCTCTTTATCTCTCAAATAGATAATAGAGCAAATATTGAAAAGAGATGGCCAAGTGTAGATGTGGATAGTCTTGCACCGGGAGAAGTCTTCTGGGTATATGAGAGTATTTCAAAAGATGTCACTTGGACTCTTTCTTCATTGTCTCCTGAGAAAAGTACTGAAATTGCTATTCAAAAGATTGCTCTTAGGAACACATTCTTCTCAGCACAAGAATTACCTAAAAAAAAAGTCTTAACTGAAGATATTGAATCTGTAGTTGAAGTCGCGCCTGAAGCAAAAGTTGAAAGTGAGCCAGAAGCAGCATCTGAACCAATTCAAGAAATAGAAATTCAAGTAGAACCCATTCAAGAAATTAAGGAAGTCGTCACTGAAGTTGATCAGCCTGACTTTTCCAAACTTGCAGAAGTTTTAGCAAAAGATCCTGTTGTCGTGCCGGCTGAAGTTGTTGATGAACAGAAATCTGAAAAAGCTACTCAAGAGCTTTTAAAAGAAAAATCAGTAGAAGAATTACCAAGAGACTGGGATGGATTTTTGGCCTACCTTTTTAAAGTTTCTCCAGCAGCAGCTTCAAACCTAGAGCAAGGAAATATATTATCTCCCCTCTCTTATAATGGGGACTCTGTGTTTATTGAAATTGGTTTTCCAGAATCTAGTGGTGTTTTTCTAGAATATCTAAATGAGGCCGATTCTTTTGCTAAATTAGAACAGCAAGTTTCTAGTTTTTTTAATGTAGAAATAGAGAAAATTAATCTTCAACTAGAAATGGTAGAAGAGGAAAAAGCTATTGAGTCTGACTTTAAATCTAAAGCTCAAATTAAACAATTTGAAGAAGAAAAGGTTGAAGCGGGAAAGAAGGAAGAACTTTTAGCAAATCCCCTGATAAAGCAGGCGGAAGAAATATTTAATTCTAAAATTGATAAAGTAATAATTACAAAAAATATAAAATAGGAGCTAGCAATGGCAAAGAATATGAATAACTTAATGAAACAAGCTCAGGTTATGCAGCAGAAAATGGCTACACTTCAAAAAGAACTTGAAGCTAGAGAAATCGAAACTTCTGCCGGCGGTGGTATGGTTAAGATAAAAATAAATGGGAAGCAAGAAGTTTTGGAACTTAAGTTAGATCCGGAATGTGTCGATCCTAGTGATGTAGAATCACTTGAGGAATTAATTCTTACGGCTGTAAACCAATCAGTTAAAGAGTCTCAAGACATGGTAAGCAATGCCATGAGTAAAGTTACTGGTGGATTAAGTATCCCAGGATTATTCTAGGACAATTGTGGAATTACCAGAAACACTTCTCAATGTTATCGATCAACTCAGTAAAATTCCTGGGGTGGGAGATAAAACAGCCACAAGACAAACTCTTGTGCTGGCAAAATGGTCAGCTGAAGACCTTATGGCCTTTGGTGAGGCCATGAAAAATCTTGCGCATTTAAAATCTTGCGTTGACTGTGGAATGTATTCTGAAACAGAAACTTGCGAAATTTGTTCCAATAAAGATAGGGCCCTTGGAGGTTCTATTTGTGTAGTTGAACAAGTTACAGATTGTTTAGCAATTGAGCGAAGTGGAAATTATCATGGCCTTTACCATATACTGGGTGGAGTTTTAAATCCCCTTATGGGTGTGGGTCCTGATGAACTAAAGATAGACGATTTTGTAAAAAGAGTGAAGAGACTAGAGATTGAAAGTGTTATTTTGGCTGTAAATCCTTCAGTTGAAGGAGATGCTACTTGTTCTTATTTAAAACAAGTATTACCAGACACTATAGAAGTTGATAGAATTGGATTTGGGATTCCCATGGGAGGGAGCCTCGAGTACTTAGATACAATGACTATTGCCAAGGCATTAGAAAATAAAAAGAAGATGTAAATTGCCAGGGAGTGGTTTTGTTTACTTTAGAAAATTTGCCAAAATTAGCAGAAGAGTTCTTTTCAGAAATAGCTGATTTATCACAACTGAAAAAAAGTAGTTTATTCTTATGCCGTTCAGATGGCGTTCCCCTTTATGTTAGGAATGAATTAAACTCAGAGTTTGATAGTTCTACTGTAGGTGCTTTACTTGGTGGAGTGTGGCAAGCGGCAAAAGCAATGGCATCTTTTATCCCAACCACTGATGAGTCAGATATTTTTAGACTCAGCTTTGATACTTCGGATAAGGGAATTTATATTGTTCCAATCTCATTAGGTGAAGAAGAAGTTTATCTTGGTCTTATTTATTATGGTGAAGTTAATCCTGGAATGATTAAAGCAAAGCTAAGAGATATCAGCTGGCGATTGGCTGAATTTTGGTCGATGACTGACATCCAAGAGAGACTTGGAAGTAGTGAATCACTTTTTAATAACATTACTGATGCTGAGATGGATAATCTCTTCTCATCAACTCTTCAATAACTGAGGGATATATGTCTTTTGTTAATTATCATTCAAAAGAAATCAACTGTAAGATTGTTTATTACGGGCCAGGCTTGGGCGGAAAAACAACTAACATTCAACATGTTTATCAAAAAACGTCTGGGGATGCTAAAGGGAAAATTATTTCCTTAAATACAGAAAATGAAAGAACTCTCTTCTTTGATTTTCTCCCATTGGACCTTGGAGAAATTCGAGGATTTAAAACGAGGTTTCATTTATATACGGTTCCGGGGCAAGTTTTCTATGAAGCAAGTAGAAAATTAATTCTTCGAGGTGTTGATGGAATTGTTTTTGTAGCTGACTCTCAAGTTGAAAGACTTGATGCGAATTTAGAAAGTTTAAAAAGTTTAGAAAGTAACCTTCTTGAACAAGGTTATGATATGAATCAAATTCCTATTATCATGCAATGGAATAAGAGAGATCTTCCCAATGTGATGAGTAAAGAAGACTTATCTGAGAAATTAAATAAATGGAAACTTACTGAGTTTGAAGCTGTTGCTACTCAAGGTGGTGGAGTTTTTGAATCTCTCAAACAAATAAGTAAACTAGTTCTTATGAATTTAAAAAGTGGTGTGGAATAATTTTAAATTATTCCATATCGCTAAGCTTTCCATTTCCATCAAGAAAATCTAGCATTACAAGGTGAGCTTCGAGAAGAGATTCTTGATTGTAAAAACTTGATCTCGTTCCAACAAGATGATGTCCTCTTAAAATACCAAGATTAATTCCGTTAAAGTAATTTGGATACTGTGAATTTTTAGTGTCGACAACACCATCATTATTTTCAGAGCTTTGAAAAAGTAATTTCGTAATTATCATCCAGATATGACTTTCATACCATTCTGCCTCAAGACCTACTGCTGAGTAGAATTTTAAGTTTGGAAGTGATTGGTAATTTCTCTGAAACCAATTCGCCTGATAATCACTTGAAAGAGATCTTTGAAATTCTTTCATCATGATATCTCTTTTTTCATCAATGTATCGATAGAGTTTAGTTCTATCAAAGAGATGAATACTATTTATCATTTTGAAAATATTATTTTTCAGATGATCAGATCCTAAAATGGGAGAAGCAATGGTACTTATTCCTACTACATATTCTTCAGCCCAATCCTTATTGTCTTTGAGAAAGTGAAGTGAATCTAGACCACCCTTGGAGAAACATAGAAACCATAATTTCTCATCAGGGTTTTGATTTATATATCGATCTAGTTGTTCTTTGAGAAGAGATGAGTTGTGTTTACACGACTTTGCTCCATTAACTTCTGCGGCTACGTACTTAATTCCTTTAGTTTTAAAAAGGTGTTGAGCACCTCTTTCAAAAGCAGGAGTTGAAAAGATCTCGTTAAATACGCCTGATACTAAAACTAGAGTTGAATCAATCCTAGGAATTTTTAACTTTGATTTATAATCAGAATATTTGTGAGCATAATCTAAATCTAGATAAATAGCCTCAAATACATCACTTTCAGAATACTTCGCGAGAATCGATGAATCACCTATGCGAACAGCTTCTATAATTTCTTGAAAACCTTCATCATCGAGAAAGTTACTTCTCTTATTAAATAGATCAATATATGAGTGAAGATATCTTAAGCTGGAATGAGATATCCATGTTCCAGAGTTTGTAAGTGTTTTAATTAAATTCCCTAGGGATTGAATATTTGGTTCTCGAGCGAATAACTCAATGGACTCGATAGAGTCCCGTACCGAAATACGAGTCGCACTCTCTAAGAAGCTCTTAGTATGTTTCTTGTAAGATTGATATTGTTTCAAATATCTCTCATATGTTTTTTTAGCAGCTATACTAGGTGTCATGTCTTCAATCCACTTTCAATACGACAAAGTCGGGAGTAGAATTGTGACATTAACCAATTTAGGTAGTCAATTAAATAATGCGGAGGCCCAAATGGCAGAGAGATCAATTGGAATTATTGGTGGTAGTGGTGTTTACAATATCGAAGGTATTGAAATAATAAAAGAACACGAAGTTACAACTCCCTTTGGAATACCTTCGGATAAGATAATTGAAGCAAAATTAGAGGGAGTAAAATTTTACTTTGTTCCGCGTCATGGAAGGACTCATTCAGTTTTACCTCACGAAGTTAATTATTGCGCAAATATATATGCTCTAAAAACTTTTGGAGTTCAGTATCTTATTTCAGTTTCAGCAGTAGGCTCATTAAAAGAAGAGTGTCCTCCAACCATGATGGTTCTCCCTGATCAATTCATAGACTGGACTAAGGGTGGAAGAAGAAGGACTTTTTTTGGAGAAGGGATAGTAGGACATGTTTCTACAGCTGAACCAGTGGAAAAAAACTTACATAAAGTGTTAGTTGATGCATGTGCAGCAGCTAAGGCAGATCATCATGTAGGCGGCTCATATATATGTATTGAAGGACCACAGTTTTCATCAAAGGCAGAATCTAATATCTACAGAGGATTTGGAGCCACTGTGATTGGAATGACAAACGTACCAGAGGCTTACTTAGCTAAAGAAGCAGGAATGGCCTATGCAACTCTTGCTATGGTTACTGATTACGATTGCTGGAGAGAAGAGGATCATTGTACTGTAGAAGAAATTATGAAAGTAATGAAAACAAATAATGAAACGGCTCAGAAAATTTTGAAGATTGCTTTAAAAGAAATTGAATCAACAAAATTTGATTTTAAAAAAGAAAATGAATTCGCAATATTAACTCCACAAGATTTAATGAGTGAAGAGCAAAGAGAAATTTGCAAGGTACTACAATCATAATGTCATATAAAGAACACTACTCTGTATTAAATAAAGAAGTTATAAAAATTCTCACTGAAAAACGTGAGGATCAAACTGATGTAAACTTTGCAGATATGACTTTTGGAGCAGGAGGGCACACTTTTGCACTTGCTGACGCTCATAAGAAATCTCAAGTATATAGTGTTGATCAAGATCCAGATGCGTTGAAGAACGGTTTTAAAAATATTGAAGAATATGGGTTTAATGGAAGAGTTCACTTAAATGATATGAACTTTGAATCATTCCCTGAATTTATTAGTACGAATCATTCAAGTCTACTGTTTGATGGTATCGTTGCAGACTTGGGAGTTTCTAGTCATCACTTTGATGAAGGGGAAAGAGGATTTTCTTTTCGCTTTGATGCTCCTTTAGATATGAGAATGGATTCTGATAATGACACTGTTCAAACAGCTGCAGATATAATTAATAATTATCCAGAAGCTGAACTAGCAGATATTTTCTTTAAGTATGGAGAAGAGAAACTATCCAGAAGAATTGCCAAGAGGATTGCTGAGCAAAGAGAAATTGCCCCTATAGAAACAACTAAGCAGTTGGAGAACCTTATTTTTGGCTGTTACCCAAAGAAGTTACAACATGGAAGAATTAATCCTTCCACAAAATGTTTTCAGGCCCTAAGAATAAAAGTAAATGAAGAATTGGATGTCTTAGAAAAAGTTATTCCAGGTTTATTATCTCTATTAAAAGAGAATGGTCGCCTCGCTGTTATTACTTTTCATTCACTTGAAGACCGTATTGTAAAAAACTTGTTCAAAGACGCGGTGCAGGGGGATGTCCCTTATGAATTATACAATAAAAAGCCAATCGTACCTTCCCATGCGGAGTTAGAGCAAAATCCACGATCTAGAAGTGCAAAATTAAGAATAATTGAAAGAGTAAATGAAAAAAAATCAAAGAATAAGTATGCACAATTTTCAAAAATAGGTGAAAATAGATAGTAGAGCATGAAGCTCTAAATTTAATAAAGTTGTTTTTTATAAGCACGAAGCTTAGGAGACATCAATGGCCACGAAAAGAAGTCATTCGAAAACACGATCTAAAGCTAATTCTGGTTTAGGTTCAATAATATCTGATTCATTTAAAAAGGTATTCTTAAGTTCGCAAGGTATGCCAATAATGCTTACACTATCTGTATTAGGTATTTTATTTGTACTTTTTAGAATGAAAGGAATTGAGCTCAATTACAAAATTTCGACAATGAATAAAGATATAGATAAAGTTGCTCTTGAGAGTAAGGAATTAAAAGCTAAGAAAGCCAGGCTACTATCGGTAAAAAACTTAAGAAAAATGGCTTCTAAGTATGACTTAAAACAACCGAAACAAACTCAAGTTATAGTGATCCCATAATATGGACAATTATAAGTTAAAAATTAAAATCTCATTCTTCGTCTTTATTGCACTCTTTGTTGCAATACTTTCGAAGGCATTCATTATTCAAGTCGGTGATCGTAATCACCTATTGTCTAAAGCTAAAAAACAATTCTTCCGCGAAAGAAAGACATATCCGAAACGTGGAAATATCTATGACAGAAATGGAAACCCATTAGCAATCAATGTACAAACCTATAGTATCTTCACAATTCCAAAGAACTTAAAGGGTGATTATTCTACTTATAAGAAAGTCGCAAAAATTGTACCTTCACTTACTTATAGAAAAATCATGTCCATTGTGAAAAAAAGGAAGAGATTTACTTTCCTTGCGAGAAAAATGGAGCTTTCATCTGAGCAAGTAAAGAAGCTAAAGAAATTAAAAGGTGTTCACATTGAAGCCGTCGCAAAAAGGCTATATCCCAATAATGAATTATCAAGTCAGACAATTGGATTTGTGGGGATTGATAATGTTGGACTCTCAGGTATTGAATATGCTTTTGATGAAGAGTTAAGAGGCAAGCCACAAATAACGAAATACATAATCGATAGAAAAGGTCGCCCGATTAAATTTGAGAGTACTCAGATTGGGAATGGGGCAAAAGATGTAATCTTATCAATTGATAAGGACTTACAGTCGATAGCTGAAAAAGCTCTTAAAGATACTGTTGAGGAATACGGAGCGATTCGTGGTGGTTTTGGTGTTATGAATGCTGAAACAGGTGAAATTTTAGCAATGGGTAACTATCCTAGCTTTGATCCAAACTTTCCACACAAATCACCTTCTAAATTTAAGAAGTTGTCTTTCATTACAGACCCGTTTGAGCCAGGTTCAACTTTTAAAACTCTAACTGTTGCATCAGCACTTGAGCATAAAATTGCAAGACCTGATACCAATTACTATTGTGAAGAGGGTCGCTTAAGAGTTGAAGGTCATACGATTAAAGAAGCTGAATCAAAGAAGAAGTACGAATGGCTGTCAGTGACAGATATTCTAAAATATTCTTCAAATGTAGGAACTACTAAGATTGCTTTTGATTTAACTTATCCAAAATTAAAAGAAACATTGAAAAAATTTAATATTGGTGAAAAAACAGGAATTGAACTACCTGGTGAATCGAGAGGAATCTTTAACGAAGAAGAGAATGTCTCTCCATTAAGTTTAAGTAATATTAGCTTTGGGCAAGGTGTTGCCACAACCGGATTACAAATGCTTACTGCCTATTCTGCAATTTTAAATGGTGGAAGCTATATCACCCCAACGATACTCAAAAGAACTAAGGAAGAAGTCACTGATAACTTAAAAAAGAAAGTTATTGATTTTCAGACATCTAGAGAACTTAAGGAAATGCTAGTTAAGGCCGTTGAAGAAGGAACAGGAAAAAGAACTCGGATTCCTTATTTCACAATTGCTGGTAAAACATCAACTGCGCAGAGATCTGACAATAAAGGTGGTTACACAGGATATATTCCAGGATTTATAGGTTTTCCAATAGGTACAAAAGATAAGTTTACCGTTTATGTTTATGTTGAAAAGCCAGAGTCTGGAAAGGCATATTATGGTGGGGTTGTTGCTGGTCCCGTTTTCAAAAAAATAGCGCAGTACATTCTTTATAAGGATAGAAACTTGGGAAGTGCTGCTATTCAAAAGAAATTTGATTTAAAAAACTCTTTTGATTCAGTGCGAGTTAAACATTCATCAACTCGTATGGTTAAGGGTGGAATACCTAACTTTGAAGGACTTGATAAAAGATCATCAGCGTCACTCGCTAGAAAGCTAGGATTAAAAATTATTCATCAAGGAATTGGAGTTGTTTCTTCTCAAAGTCCTTCTACAGGTGTAAAAATTAAAGATGGAACTATTGTAAGACTTTATTACCATCCACCAAAGTATGAATAACGAACTATTAAGTAAAATATTAAAACCATTCTTAAAGTCATCTCACTTAACATTTAAAGATGAGATTACCCAAGCGACTACTAACCTGCAATTAGCAGGTCTTGAGAGTATTGCTTTTTACAATATACCAAATTCAGAAAAAGCAGAGAATCTATTTCATCAGAGACTTAAAGACTCAAAGTGTAGAAATATAATTACTAATCGCAATATTAAAGTTTCAAACTGTAACGTTTGGATCATTGAATACAGTGATTTCCTAACAGTTCAAAAGCTTGTCTGTGATAACTTGTATCCAGATAATAAATCGTTAAAGCTTGTGGGAATTACGGGTACAAATGGAAAGACAACAACGAGCTTTCTTGCCATGCAGATCGCTTCAATGCTTAACTTTCCTTCTTTATCTATAGGAACGATCGGAATTAGATCAGTAGATGGAGTTGTTGAAAAAGACCTACTTAGTACTACACCAAGTTATCTTGAACTAAGAAAAATTATTCATAAATATCAAAAGAGTTATAAATTTCTTTTTATAGAAATTAGTTCCCATGCTCTTGATCAAAAAAGACTATTTGATATTGAACTTGAGCTTGGAGCTTGGACTAGCTTTTCTCAGGATCATCTTGATTATCACAAAAACTTTTCTGAATATTTTAATGCTAAATTACTTCTTCAGAAAAATTTAAAAAACCAAGCGATTTATGTTCCTAGTAGCGAAACTGATTTAATCGCTAAGTTTGTAGAGAAATCTGTGCAACACAAAGTCATTGATCTTTTCTATAGTGAAAACCTCTCCGTGGGATTTAAAGCTAAATACAACCAAGCTAATTTAGGAATTTCAATTGCACTCATTAAAGAACTTACCGGTCATGAATTAAAAAGCGAAGAGCTTGCACAAATCGTTTTACCTGATGGGCGTTTCGATCCAATAGTTTTTGGTGAACATATAGTTGTTGTAGACTATGCTCATACGCCGGATGCTTTAGAAAATATTTGTAAAACAATACAGTGTGACTTCTCTGAATATAACTTAGTCATTGTCTTTGGTTGCGGTGGAGACCGCGACAAGGGAAAACGACCCTTAATGGGAAGCATAGCTTCTCGTTACGCGAATTCTTTAATCGTAACTTCTGATAATCCTAGAACAGAAAATCCTGAAGCTATTATTGATGACATTGTGAGTGGAGTAAACATTTCTTTTATAAGAGAAGAAGATAGACTTAAGGCCATTCAATTATCTCTTACTGATCTAAAAAAGAAATCGATTGTTTTAATCGCAGGAAAAGGGCACGAAGACTATCAAGAGATTAATGGTGTTAAACATCACTTCTCAGACAGTGAAACCATACAACAAATTATTAAAGAGATAAAAGATGTTTAATGTAGAATTGCTCAATACTTTTCAAAGCGAATTTAATTTTTCGTCTAAAATAATATCATTGTCTACAGATAGTAGAAGTTATAGTTCTGAGGGGCTTTTTATTTGTCTTGCAGGTGAGAACTTTGATGGTTTTAGTTTTGTAGAACAAGTCTTAATAAAAAATTGTAAAATCATAGTTTTCAAAAATTCGAAAGCTAACCTTTCAAAAAGAGATATACTTTTTAAGAAGTACTCTGATGTATCATTCATTAGTACTAACGATCCTCTGGAACTCTTACAATCTCTGGCTAAGAAGAGAATTGATCAATTCAAAGAAGAAGGACATTCGGTATTTGCAATTACTGGTTCTAATGGAAAAACTACTACTAAGGAAATGCTGTTCAAGTTATTGCAGTCAGTTTTTAAGGAAGAAGTTTTCGCTACTAAAGGCAATTTAAATAATCACATTGGTGTACCACTTACAATATTGTCTGCACCAATTGAATGTACAAAGTTAATCGTGGAAATGGGATCAAATCACCTTGGTGAGTTAGCTCTACTGTGTGAAATTGCAAAGCCGGAGTTTGGTATTATTTCAAATGTTGGTGCCGCGCATATTGGACTATTTGGAAGTCTTGATAATATCTTTAAAGAAAAGAAATCTTTATACGATTACGTCTTATTAAATAAAACCGTAAAGTCTAAGTTTGTAATAAATAACAATGATGATTTTCTTTCTAAAATACCTTCTGGTGAAGTTTTGACGAAGTTTGGAAATGTCGATTCTGATTATAGTTTGGAATTTGAAACAAACGGATTTTCGTTTATCTTTAAAGAAAAAGAAGTTGTTATTAAAAATGTGAATATCTTTGAAAAATATAATCTCGAAAATCTCGCTAGTGCACTTATTCTATGTCTTGATCTCTTTCCTGAAAAAGTTAATGACTTTGTTACGAGCGCTAATAGTTATCAAATACCTGCACTCAATAGATCAGAGTGGTTAGAAGTTGGTGGAAAAGAAATTTTCTTAGATGCCTACAATGCAAATCCTACATCAATGACCTCTTCTCTAAATTCATTTAAGAGTAATCTAGAAAGAAAGCAAATTAGCATGAGTGACTCGTTGTTCATTTTGGGCGATATGAATGAGCTTGGAGATTACACTCAAGCCGAACACAAGAAAATTGGTACTCTATTGAGTTCAATTGGTGCCGAAAAAGTTTGTTTTGTTGGTCAGTACGCAAAGTATTATAAAGAGGGCTTTCCTGCCGGAGAAACCTTTCCCACAAAATCATCCTTAGAAGAGAAATGGCCCACATTGTCACAAAACCATAAGGTAATATTTATAAAAGCCAGTCGGTCTTTACAACTAGAGTCATTAGTAGATATAACTTAGATTACGACTCATTCTATCTTAGGAAATTTATGCTCTATCATTTTTTATATCCTCTGAGTCAGGATATCTCAGGCTTTAATATATTTAGATATATTACCTTTCGAACTTTTGTTGCTTTTTTAATAGCTACAATCTTTTCTATTATCTGGGGACAAATCTTCATTACATTCATGAAAAGAAAACAATTTGGACAAGTTGTTCGTGAAGATGGACCACAAAGTCACTTAAAGAAAGCGGGAACGCCTACTATGGGTGGAATTGTTATTATTGGAACAATCTTCTTCGCCATGTTGTTTTGTGCAAATTTTACTTCAATACCAGTGTTAGTAACTCTGGGAGTGACATTGTCCTATTTTATCTTAGGATTTATTGATGACTATTTAAAAGTATTGAAAAAGAATTCTGATGGAATTTCAGCTAAGGGAAAATTGCTCTGGCAGTTTGCTACAGCATTGCTTGCTGGTTACTTTCTCATTGATCAGGGTATTATCGATACAAAACTCTATATGCCTTTTGTGAAAGGACCAGTGTTAGATATGGGTTGGTTCTATGTTCTCTTCATTGGAGTGGTTGTTGTTGGATCTAGTAACGCAGTGAATCTGACAGATGGTTTAGATGGTCTCGCTATCGGTCCAATAATTACATCTGCAGCAAGTTTGGGCATTATTGCTTATGCTGCGGGTCACAAAGAGATCGCTTCATATCTATTTATTCCATACGTTGAAAATATTGGTGAATTGATGGTTATTTCTGCGGCCATAATAGGTGCCGGAGTAGGCTTTCTGTGGTACAACTCTTATCCTGCACAGGTATTTATGGGCGATGTAGGCTCGTTAAGCCTTGGTGGGAATTTAGGTATTGTTGCTGTTCTGACTAAGAGTGAAATATTGTTTGTCATTATTGGTGGAATTTTTGTAGTTGAGGCTTTGTCGGTCATACTGCAGGTGGCTTCATACAAAACTAGAAAGAAAAGAATTTTTAAAATGGCACCTATTCATCATCATTTTGAGTTGAAGGGTTGGCCGGAGCCAAAAGTTATAGTTAGGTTTTGGATTATTAGTATATTCTTAGCAATGTTTGCAATTGCAACATTGAAAATGAGGTAAATAGATGGAACGTTTTCAAGGTAAGAAAGTTCTCATTGTTGGTGTAGGAAAAACAGGTTTCACGTTGATTAACTTTTTTAATAAAGTTGGTTGTGACATAAAAGTAACCGACATTAAGCCAATTTTTGATTTAAATAAAGCTGTTAAAAAACTTAAAAGAATTCAGCCGCCACTTAAGATGGCGTTTGGTGAGCATAGAAACGAAGACTTTTTAGAAGCTGACGTTATTGTTTACTCTGCTTCTGTAAATCCTGATCTTCCTCAGTTAGAGTTAGCTCGTCAAAATGGAAAAGAAGTTTACTCTGAATTTGCCTTAGGTAATGTCCTTTGTAGAAAGCCAATAATTGCTGTTTGTGGAAGCATGGGAAGAACTACTGTTGCTCACATGATTGGCTACACGCTTAAGTTGGATGGAAAAAATGTATTCATTGGTGGAACTTCAGAAAGTCCATTTATTGAATTCTCAATGCTACCTAACAAAGATGAAATTGATTATGTAGTTGTAGAAGTTTCAGCAGTCCAAATGAGAAAGTTAGACAACTTCCATCCAAGACTTGTTGTTTTTACAAATATTTCAGAGAATTACCCCGATAAGCACTTCAACTCTGTTGGAGATTATATCGAGACAAAGCTAAGTATTATCAAAACACTTTCACCAGATGATACTTTAGTTGTTAACTTTGACCAGTTAGCAAACAATACATTCTTTAGAAATGCTAACTGTCAGACTTACTGGTACTCAAGAAAGTCATTCGTTTCAATGGGTGTCATTAATGAGATCCAAGGAACTCATTTCCACGACAGAAGAATTCATTCTAATATCAATTACCATTCTGAATTTAAAGTTAATCAAATGAGAATTATCGGTCAAAACAACAGAGAGAACTTACTTGCAGCTATCACTGCTTGTAAGGCGCTTGAGGTTTCTGACAAATCGATTCAGACTTGTATTGAAAAATTCCCAGGAATTCCTCATAGATTGGAATTCTTGATGGAAAAAAATGGAGTGGCTTTTTATAACGATTCAAAAGCTGAAAAAATGGAAGAGCTTTGTAAGTCGATCGAGTCTTTTAAAAATCAGGTAATTTTAATTGCTGGTGGTAAAGATATCGAAGATTTTGATTTTGAACCATTCACTGAACATGTAATTAACCACAGTCGAGTTATTGTTCTTGTTGGTGAGTGTAAAGAAAGAATGAACAGAGCACTTCAAGAGCATAATCAAACTTTTATTGTAGGATCATTTGAGGAATCAATTCTTCTTGCATATCAAAAATCTAGAACTGGTGACGTAATTCTTCTCTCTCCTGGAAACGGGGCTTCGGATTTCTTTAGAGATTACGAAGAGCGTGGAAGTTACTTCAAAAAACTTGTTTATCAATTGTAAAAATTAAAAGGAGCTCTAAGCTCCTTTTTTTTTATATTACCTCAATATTACTTGCGCCGTTTCCAGAACCCCATTAAAATAAAAGTATGATTGATGAGTATTCACGGATGGATAAGTTCTCCACTTATTTAAAATTTGCATTAGGAACGTTAATTGTTGTTGGCGTGATTATGGTTTATTCAGCCAGTTACATGTATGCAAAAGAAAAATTTGGAAATTCAGGTTACTTTTTTTTAAGGCAATTATTATTTGTGGGAGTTTCACTGACTGTTGCTTTTGTTATTTCTAAGACAAAATACAAATTTTGGCTAAAATTTTCCTTACACATCAATTACTTTGCTAGTTTTCTCTTGATGCTGACGTTTGTCCCAGGACTTAAAACAGTAGTAAAAGGAGCAAACCGATGGCTACGTATTGGTGGCTTCACTCTACAACCTGGCGAATTTGTAAAATACACGGTAATCTTAGTTTCCATTATTTTCTTTGAGAACTTTCAAAAATTCGATAGAAATAAGAGAATAAATTATGGTGTTTGTATGGGCCTACCTTTCTTGTTGCTCATTCTTCAGCCTGACTTTGGAACTTTTTCAATTTGCTTCTTCGGCATGAGCTTTGTTTGTTTTCTAAGTTCTTTTCCAAGAAAATATTTCTATTCTGCTTTTGTTTCAGGAATTATTTTAGGTGGAGTTGTTCTAGTCTCTGCTCCTTATAGAGTGAAAAGGTTACTTTCATTCTTAAATCCGTGGGAAAATGCACAAGGTTCAGGCTTTCAAATTATTCAGTCTTGGATTGGCTTTGCTAATGGTGGATTCTTTGGAATGGGGCCAGGTAACAGTATTGAAAAATTGTTCTATTTACCTGAGGCGCACAATGACTTCATTTTCTCTGTTATAGGTGAAGAGTTTGGATTTCTTGGTGTTTTCCTCATGGCGGGACTCTTTTTATCTGTAATCTATTTTGGATTTGTCTTGGCCATGAAAGTTAAGCTGAGAGAGGGGTCATTACTCATGGCAGCAATAATCTTTGTGATTGGAATTCAAAGTGTACTAAATATGGGAGTAGTTCTTGGCCTACTTCCAACGAAAGGACTAAATCTCCCATTTATTAGTTATGGTGGATCTTCACTTTTAAGTAATTTGTTTGGGCTAGGTCTATTTTTCTCTGTTCTCAGAGCTTATAAAGAATCACACCTTACTTCTCACACCACTTCTGGTGAATTTAATCCACATTCTAACCCATCACCAGGTTTTCAAAACCTAAGAAATCAGGCATCATCTAGCATTCCTCGTTAATCGAGCAGCTGGAGAAAATATGTTTATTCCTAGAAAGAATATTAAGGTTCATTTTATTGGAATTGGTGGAATCGGAATGAGCGGAATTGCTGAAGTTCTTCTTTCACTTGGTTATAAGGTATCTGGCTCAGATATTTCTGAATCTCAAACAGTAGTTAAACTTAGAGCATTAGGTGCTGACGTTTTTGTAGGCCATGCTGCGGGGAATGTTAAAGACGCAACCGTTATGGTGTATTCATCCGCAATTGATGAAGCGAATCCGGAGATCATTGCAGGTAAGGCAAAGAGATTACCATTAATGAGAAGAGCAGAAATGCTAGCTGAGCTCATGAGGTTAAAGTACGGGTTGGCCATTGCTGGAACTCACGGAAAAACAACCACAACAAGTTTTCTTGCTACGATACTTCAAGAAAGCCAATATGATCCAACATATATAATTGGAGGAATCGTTAAGAACTTGGAAGGCCATGCAAAAGTCGGAAAAGGAAAATTCTTAGTGGCTGAGGCTGATGAATCTGATGGGTCTTTCTTGTTGTTAAATCCAATAATGTCAGTCGTAACAAATATTGATAATGATCACATGGATCACTATGGAGATGAGGCAACATTAGTGGCTTCATTTAAGGAGTTTATTAATAAAGTTCCTTTCTATGGATTAACGGCGCTTAATGCTCATGATGAAAGACTCATGGGACTAATTCCAGAAATTAAAAAGCCTTGGGTTACGTTTGGTATTGAAATTAAGGCTGATTTTGAAGCTCGTAATATTCGTTATGAAACAAACATTGCTATCTTTGACTTATTTCATAAGAACGAATTTGCTGTTGAAATCAAAATTACAATTCCAGGAAAACACAATATATTAAATTCTCTCGGAGCCATTGCTCTAGCTTTTAATATGGGATTATCATTTGAGGAAATTGCTAGTTCAATATTTAAGTTTGACGGAGTTGGACGACGTTTTCAAACGCTTTTCACTAAAAAGAACTTTGAAATAATAGATGATTATGCACATCACCCTACTGAAATAGAAACAACATTAAAAACAATGAAAGAGACTCGACCAAATCAAAAGATTGTCGTTGTTTTTGAACCACATCGATATAGTAGAACAAAGGATTGTTGGAATGATTTCCTTCATTGTTTTAACTCTGCTGATATTGTTTATATTTCGCCTATCTACCCTGCTAGTGAGAAACCAATTCCTGGCATTGAGACTGAAAGATTGATTGCAGATATTAATAATCTCCATCCTGGTCTTGTTTCCAAATTAGAAAATATAAAAAAGTTAGATACTATAATTGAAAAGTATAAAGATGAAGCTGTTACTCTTGTGACTTTGGGTGCAGGAACAATTGGTAAAGCAATTAGAAGCTTTGTAGAAGAATAATGACAATAGATAAGATACTCATTAATCATGAAGACATAAGGCTTGAGTTAAAAAAAGATTTAACAAAGTTTACCACCATGCGCTTAAAAGCAACTGGTGATTTAATTACTGTCACAAGTGTTGAAGGTTTGAAGCTTTGTTTAAAGTCACTCTTTGAAAATAACTTAAATTATAGAATTCTTGGCATGGGAGCTAATCAACTTATTCCAAGTACATCAGATATACCCTACTTAAAGCTAGCAATCCCTTTTGATAAATCTTACTTAAGTGAAGTTAGAGATACATACGTTTTACCTGCTTCAGTCACTCTTAGTATTTTATCATCCCATGCCGTTAAGTTTGGACTGACTGGATGGGAAGCGTTTACAGGAATTCCTGCCACCTTGGGCGGGGCTGTATTTATGAACGCTGGAACTAACTTAGGTGAAATAGGAAAATTAATCACGAAAGTTTATTTAATAGATAAATTAGGTAATGAAAAAATAATTGAAATTGGGAAAGACTCTTTCTCTTATCGTTCAAATAACTTTCTAGCCGATGGTGACTTTATTTATCAAGTGGAAATGAGGCATTTGGGGATTAATAATGAGATTTCGGAAGTTATAAAAAAATATTTAGATTTAAGAAATCGCACGCAACCCCTTAAAGAATGGACTTGTGGCTGTGTTTTTAAAAACAACAAGGGCAAGAGAACTTGCCTGGCCGGAAAATTTATTGATATACTAGGTTTGAAAGGACTAACTTCTAATGGAATGAGAATTAGTCCAAAGCATGCCAACTTTATGGAGAATGTAGATTCTGCTGCTCATGAAGATGTGGTTGCTCTAATTAAAATAATCAAGGATGAACTTCACCTGCAATATGGTGTTGAATTTGAAACGGAAGTTAAACTTTAGGGCATTTAATGATCAAGAACCCTGTGAAATTTAGACTACTTTTAATTGCGCCTGTTGTGCTCATGTTTCTCTTCATGGTTGAAGAGGGAGTTACTTCAATGGGTGTCGATAAGAGACAAGAAGTTAAATATAGAACCTCGTTTGGCCAGTGTCCATCGCGTGCGGCAGGAACACTGACGCTTCAATTGATTAAATCTTTTGAAAAAAATAAATCTCTTAAAGATGTAAAAACTAAGATTGTTAAAGATAAGTTAGATGAGAAACATTTTATTTCTTCATACAAAATTAAATATGACCCCTTAAAAAAATATCTTCATTTTCAATATGAATGTCCTGAACCATTGATGAAAGTTCAAATATATAAAGAGGGTGGCCTTGAGTCTTATGAAGCAATTCTAGTAGAGAATGGAAAATTGTTTGACCCTACTTATGAAGTTTTATTAAGAACTGAGAATAAATTAAATTATGAGCTTCCGTTTCTGGCCTTACCCGTAGGTGAAATGGATGAGAAGATTCAAAAAGATATTACTAAACTTGTGGGTGGAATGCCTCTTAAGTTTAGGAAGAAGTTGGCAGAAGTCATAATTAACGAAGATAAAGAGCTAACCATAATTTTATCTTTAAATAATCATCCTTCCAGTGTTTTTATGGGCTTAGATGAGTGGTCGGTTAAAATGACCAAACTAGAAAAGATAGTTAAGTATATGGAATTACAGAATAAAATTCCAGCAATTATAAATCTTACAAATTCAAAAAAAGTTGTTGTCAAGTTTAACGACAAATTCTAGAATTTCAGTGACGCTTCGTTTATTTAAAATTTACGAGGCAAGATCAAAGGATTGATTGAACACTAGTGAGAAAGGAATCTCATGAACGAAAGAAACATCATTGTCGGCTTAGATGTCGGAACTACAAAAGTCTGCACCATAGTCGGTGTACAAAACCCTAATTCAGAATTAGAGATAATCGGTATTGGAACTCATCCAAGTCATGGCCTTAAAAAAGGTTCAGTGGTTAATATCGATAAAACTGTAAGATCCATTTACGCCTCTATCGAAGAAGCTAAGTTAATGGCCGGGGTTGATATTCAAAGTGTAACGATTGGAATTGCTGGAAGCCATATATATAGCTTCAATAGTTCTGGAGTTGTTGCCATTAAGGGTAGCGAAATAACAGCTGGAGATGTCGAGAGGGTTCTAGAGGCTGCTAAAGCCGTCGTAATACCATCTGATAGAGAAGTTCTCCATGTTATCCCACAAGAGTTTAGAGTTGATAATACAGGTGGCATTAAAGATCCTGTTGGAATGTGTGGCGTTCGCTTAGAGGCCCATGTGCATATTGTTACTGGTTCAATTCCTCTTATTCAAAACCTTGTAAAATGTGTTGAGCAAGCAGGTGTTAAAGCTAACTCTGTTACGCTGCAACCAATAGCATCTTCTGAGTCAGTACTCTCGCTTGAAGAAAAAGAGATGGGGATTATTCTTGTCGATATTGGTGGTGGGACAACTGACATTGCAATTTGGAAAGAAGGTAGCTTAATTCACTCTCAAATTGTTCCTGTAGGTGGAAATCATTTTACGAATGATTTAGCCGTTGCCTTGAAAATTCCTCATGCAGAATCGGAACGTGTAAAAATTAATCACGGATGTGTACTTGCTGAAGGGTTAAATCAATCAGCTCACATAACAGTTCAAGGTTTATCAGGTACAAATTCACGAGAAGTTAAGTTGAGTTTTGTAGCAGAAGTTTTAGGTGCAAGAGCTGAAGAGCTTTTTCATATAATTAAAAATATTATTGCAGACAAGAATCTAGGTAATGAAATTACTGGAGGAATTGTTCTTACAGGTGGTGGTGCTCTTATTAAAGGTATTGCAGAACTTGGTGAGTACATCGTTGAAAGACCAACAAAAGTGGGTCACCCTACACCGTTTGGTGGAATGACAAATATAATGCAAAACCCGAAATTCTCAACGGTTCTAGGATTATTAATAGAAACGAGTAAGAGAACTCAGGTTTTGGATAATGATATAAATGAAAATAATAACAATCAAATGGATTTGATTGGGAAGTTTAGTGACTCCTTAAAATCCGTTTTCAAAGAAATTTTTTAATTCGGGGGAACTTATGTTCGAAATGACAGAAGAGCAATCTATGGTAACTACAGGTGCAAAAATTAGAGTTGTAGGCGTTGGTGGTGGTGGCTGTAATGCCGTTAACACAATGATCAAAGCGGGTCTTACAGGTGTCGAGTACATCGTAGCCAACACTGATCAGCAAGCGCTAAATGCTAACCTTGCTCCAACTAAAATTCAGTTGGGTGCAGAAATTACAAAAGGTTTAGGAGCTGGAGCTAATCCAGAAGTAGGTCGAAAGGCCGCACTAGATGAGTACGAAATGCTAAGTGAAGTACTTCAAGGTTCAGACATGGTCTTTATTACTGCCGGAATGGGTGGTGGTACAGGAACAGGTGCTGCTCCAGTAATTGCTAAACTAGCAAAAGAGCTTGGTGCTCTAACTGTTGGTGTTGTTACGAAACCATTTCTTTTTGAAGGAAAGAAAAGATTTCGTCAAGCAGATGCAGGTATTCAAGTATTAGAAGAAAATGTAGATTCTCTAATTACTATTCCTAATCAGAGACTTCTTTATATGGCCGGTGAGAGTTTATCTCTAATTGATACTTTCAAAAAGGCTGATGAAGTTTTACTTAATGCTGTTAGAGGTATTTCAGATTTAATCAATACTACAGGTCATATTAATGCTGACTTTGCTGATGTTAAAACAGTAATGGCCAATAAGGGACTTGCTCTTATGGGAACAGGTCTTTGTTCTGGACCAGATAGAGCAATCAAAGCTGCAACTGAAGCGATAAGTTCTCCATTGCTTGAAGATATTTCAATTGATGGTGCAACAGGTATTATCATTAATATTACTGGTAATGAATCACTTACAATGCACGAAACAAATGAAGCTGTGACTTTAATTATGGAAGCTGCGGATGAAGATGCTGAAATCATCTTTGGAACAGTTATTGATGATTCAATGGAAGATAATATTAAAGTAACTGTTGTAGCTACTGGATTAGGTGATGAAGAAAAGACAGCCTTTGCACCAGTTAATCCAACTCATATGGTTGATAAGTTAAGACCAGAGCCTAGGCAACAACAAGCGCCAACTTCTTGGCAAAAAGAAGAAAAACCTGTTGAAGCTAGATCAGAAGTAAGAGAAGAAAGAGTTGCAACAGAACAAACTCAAACTTGGTCTCAACCTGTTCAAGAAGAAGTAGTTACTCAAGCAGCACCAGTTGAAAGACAGCAAACTTGGCAAGAGCCTGTAGTTGAAAGACAACAAACATGGCAAGAACCAGCAGTGCAAGAAGAAACTCAGGGGACAAGTCTAGCTCAATCAATCAAAGATGCAGCAGCAAGATATGAAACAACTAAAGTAGAAGCAGCTCCAACAAGACCGGCTCAACAAGAGCAAGCTTCTGCAAATAGAGCAAAATCTATTGCAGAAAAACTTGGTTTTATAAATTTTGATGAAGAAGAATTGGATACACCATCTTTTTTAAGAAAGGATGACAACAATTCTCACAAAAATGCAGAATTTTAATTGAGTTGCCCCCCAACTCAATAAATATAGGCGCCTATAATTTCGGTTATAGGCGCCTTTAAAGTTTTAGGTGCAAAAAGTGAAGATCCTATATGTAATCTTAATTATTTTAAATTCTTTTAATAGTGGAGCTATCGAAGTCATACACTTTCGTGCTCCAGAAAGTGAGAAAGATAATAGATATGATTACGACACTTCCCTACTTAGACTCGCGCTAGATAAAACGAAAAAAAAATATGGTGATTACATATTAAAAAAGTCGCCACAAATGAATTTTGCAAGAGCTCTCACCTTCTTAAGAACAAATGAAATAAAAAATTTAATCATTAAACAAAGTTATAGTGATGAACTAGTGAAAAAGAATATAGCCTTTGCTGATTTTCCCGTTGATTTAGGAATAGTGGGTTATCGAATTTGTTTTGTGAACAAGGACAAAGTAGAAAGTTTTGGAAAAGTTAAAACATTAAAAGAGTTAAAGGGATTTGTTCATGGTCAGGGTAAGAGCTGGCTAGATGTAAAAATCTTAGAAAGTTCACAACTTGAGGTGGTTAAATCTGTAACCTATGAAAGTTTGTTTAATATGGTGGCGAAAGGTAGAGTCGATTTATTCTGCAGAGGAGCAAATGAGCTTTTTTCTGAGTTTGATGAAAGACGAAACATTAAAAATATAATCTATGATAAAAAAATTCTAATATATTATCCATTACCAAGATTTTTTATTACGAACAAAGCTAATAAAAAGTTGGTTGAAAGAGTAGAGGCCGGTCTAATTATTGCCTTCAATGACGGATCTTTAAAAAAGCTTTGGAATAAAAAATACATCTCTTATATAAAGAGAGCCCGATTGAAGGAAAGAACGAAAATCGTATTAGAAAATCCTTTTATTCAAAATAAAAAGCTTCAATATATGAAATATATAAATAGTTACGATTAAGAGTTTAGAATACTTCCCGCTTTCTTTGCTAACTCGGAAATAAAGTCAGGAAGAATGGCCAAAACGTCTTTTTTAAATTTCTCAGGACATTCAATAAGCAATTTTGAATTACTATACTTAATGTTAGTAAGGACAAATTTAAAATCACCATCATTCCACTTTTTCCAACTTAAAGAATAGTCTACTCTCGTGAAGTCTCCCCCACCAAAAGAAACATTTCCTTCTTCCGGACAAAGTTCAGCAATACAGATATTGAACTCCATTAATACCTTTGAACTTATTAGGTCGTTTTCATATTGAAGGATTTTCTTGTCATCAAATGACTTTCTAGGAGCATTAACAGCATTTTTAGTCATAATATCATTAATTGCATTCTGTAGATTTTCTTTAGACATTTTTAACTTTCCTTTTAAACTCTTCTAATTCTTGAGCTAGAGCAATCGAACTTTCTTCAATTACATTTAACTGAACATAAGTTTCAATGAAATCATTTTCAACTTCAATTTTGTACTCATTAACAATATATGTGGGAATATTTCTATCATTCCATAATTGCCTTTTGAATTTATAAATATAAATACCATCTTCTGGACTGTTTGGAGTCGTTCTCTGATTCGTAATTGATTTCCAAGTGTTATTAGCAAAAGTGTTAAAATGTTCAGGACAGAGATTTACACTATCGATTTGTTTTAAACATTCAACACAGTACTCATCTTCACAAATGGCACAAATTCCAACGGAAGGTTTATCATCGTGTGTAACGCACAATCCTGTTCCTTCAAGAAATGAAACTTCACTTGAATCATTTTTCTTTTCATTCGTAAGGTCAGTGGATACTGAAGATTTTTTGAAGTAATTTAAAGCTAAAAAAATGGCTACAACAATAAGACCTATGATGAGTATCAAAAGTAAAATGATGATAGCTAAAATAGCTTTGTCTAAGTGTTGATCCATGAAGTAATTATATCGGAACTATACAAAGTGGACAATGGTAATAGGCTTATAACCAATAATAGAATGAACATAACGCCTGATGACAATTCGTAGCTCTTCAGCTGTGTTTTCCAGCAGCTTAATCTTGCGGCCACTTAGTTCCGAATTAATAAGAAAATCGAACTCTTCCGTTAATTCAGTGAATGAATTTGGTAATCCTTCGAAGGTATATTCAAATGAGATGTTTCTCTTTGTTAATGAATCTCTTTTAATGGAGAGAAAAATGCACCCAGTTGTTGCAAGTTTTCTTCGCTTAGAAATTTGGTGTTTTTCTATCTCAATTCCATTTCCATGAATTAAGATTGGGGCTAATGGTTCACCTTTGATCGTACTAATTTCTAAAGAAGATGATATGTGAATTTCATCAAAGTTATGTAGAAGTGTACATTTGGCACTTGGATATTTTTCATTAATAAACTCAATATGCTTTTTCAAAAATAGAGATTCACCGTGAATGGGAACTATGTAATTGGGACAATAATTCTCATAAAGCTGAAGAAGGTCGCTTCTACCGGGGTGTCCAGAAACATGAACTAACATTTCTCTAGAAGAAATGATCTCAACACCTTGTTCAGTAATTTCATTTTCTAAGAGAGATATTCTCTTTTCGCTACCTGGAATTGCCTTGGAACTTAGAATGAAAAGGTCATCGCTAGTTAATTTAAAGTGAGTGTCCTCGCCTTTGGCTATTCTTCTAAAAGTTCCTCTGAAGTCTCCCTGGCAACCACTGGCCAGAACCACTAAGTTGTTCTTGTTAGGAAGAGATGCAGGATCAGTGTAGAATGATCCTTCTTCAATTAACCCTCTTGCAACAGCGGTGTTGGCATAATTGATCATTGAACGACCATATAATAAAATCCTTCTCTTGGACTCTTTTGCAGAAACGATAGCGGACTGAATACGCTGAATATTAGAGCTAAAACAAGTAATGAATATTCTATTGTTCTTACGTTTGAAAATCTCTTGAAAACTCTTTAAAACCAATGCTTCTGAAGGAGTTTGTAAGTTTGTAGAAAGAATATTTGTACTATCCGGTAAAAGAACTCTTACTTGAGAATCCTTGGATAATTTAATGAGTTTTTTGAAATCAAACTCTCTTTCATATGGATTAATAGGATCAATTTTAAAATCTGAAACTAGGAAAGTTGAAATCCGATTTTCTCTGTCTTTAATCAATAAGCCATTAGTGTCTGGAATGGAGTGATTAACATGAATGGGATGAATTTCTATATCATTAAAATCCAAAATAGAATTGTTGTCATACTCTTGTATTTGTACGGAAATCTTTAAGTAATCAAATTTATTTCTAATAAGAAGTACTGCAAATCTAGGAGCATGAATCTTGATATTTGGAAACTTATCCAGAACGTGTCTTATCGCCCCAATGTGATCTTCATGTCCATGAGTAATGACTAAGTCTGTTGGAGGATTCTCTATTAGAGACTCTAGGTCGGGAATTAAGTAATTAATGTCAAAGAAATCTTCACTTGGAAATAAGATACCAGCATCAATTAAGAGGGTTGTTTTCTTTGTTTCAATAAGAGTCATGTTAGATCCAATCTGACCAACACCTCCTACAGGCTTAATTTTCAATAAAGTACTATTCATGAGGTATATTTACTTGGTGTTCGCTAAAATTGAAAGCACTTCTATTTAAGGAGGCTTCATTTAGGTCATAAATTCCAATCTTAGATAATTCTTTGAGTTTTGCAGATAATATTGAGGCTGCTATATCTGTCTCCTCACCTATGCTAAAATCAGCGTGGTCTCTTTGTGGAGCAAGAAACTTATTGTACATTGGTCGTACAGTTTCATAGTACTGAGCGATAACTGACTCAAGAGTTCTTCCTCTTTCGTTAACGTCTCTATTTATTCTTCTGGCAATTCTGATGTCAGCATCTACATGTAAGAAGCATCGAATATCGAGAAGGCTTCTAATTTCTTGATCAAAAATTGAGAAGATTCCCTCAAAGAGGATAATGCTTGTTGGCTTAAGTGTAATTGTCTCTTCTGATCTTGAAGATGTCACAAAATCGTAAACAGGAACTTCAATAGGATTCCCTCTTTTTAATTCACTTAGATGAGTTCTTAAAAGCTCCCAATCAAATGCTGCTGGATGATCAAAGTTTGGATTTCCTTTGGCTGAGAAGTGTTTCTCAGGTTGCTCATGCAGGTAATATGAGTCCATGTGTAAAATAGAGATATCTTCTTTAACTAAATTAATGACTTTCTTGGCAAAAGTGGTTTTTCCTGAGCCTGAGCCCCCGGCAACGCCTACAAGGTACACAATAATTCTCCATACAAGTTGTAAAATCCAATAGGAGCTAACATAATAATAATATGCATTTATAACAATCATGAGGATAAAAATTACTCACTGCAAAAGAGGCTCTTCAATGCAATTTAAGCTACTTATAAAAATCACGCTACTAGTTTTTTTAGGATCAATGGCCATAGGATCTAATGCCGCTATTGAAAACAAAGTTAGATTGGCTATTTCCTCCTCTCCAGCAAATCTAAGTCCATTCTATGGAACTGATGGAAACTCTCAAAATATTAACCGATTAGTCCATTTAACACTCACCGACTTTAGTAAAAAGATGACTTTCTATTGTAGGTTTTGTGAAACTTTTTCAGAAAGAATGGAAGGTGCGAAACATATATTAAGTTTTAAACTAAAAAAGAATATCAACTTTTGGGATGGCTCTAAAGTAACGGCAAAAGATGTTTATAACTCGTGGAAATATTTTACAGATACAAAAGTCATTAAGTCTGTATTTCGTTTTGGTCTTGGTAAAATTAAAGACGTTAAAATAATTAACGATTATAATGTAGAGCTAGTTTACGAAAAATTTGATCCAGACAATCTTTCAGACTTAGCACTACTTAAAATTGTCAAAATTAATAAAAAAGATATAGTGGCGAACATCCCCTATTCATCGATAATTGGAGCAGGTCCATACAAGTATAAAATTGTAGATGAGTTGGAAGTAACTTTGGAATCTAGGGATGGGAAAAGACCAGAATTAGTATTTAAAGTTGTTAAAGATGAAACTACCCTAGCTTTAAAACTAATAAATAAGGAGATTGACCTATCTCTCGCAAATATTTCTCCAAGAAAATATCATTGGCTAAAAAATAATAGACCAGATCTTAGCTTTCATGAAATGGAAGGAACGATTTTTAATTACATGGGTATAAATCACAAAAATAAATATCTAAAGATTAAAAAAATTAGAAAAGCTCTTTCTCTTTTGATTCCGAGAGAGAAGTTACTTAAACATAAACTTAAATCTACTGCTACACCTTCTTCTAGCATGTTCTCTAAGGCCTTTACTAAAATGTATATTGGACCAAAGATAGATAGTTATGATCCAGACTTAAGTGAGAAACTATTTAAGGAATCAGGTTTTTCAAAGGATAAAAAAGGAAAGTTAGTTATTGATGGGAAACCATTTAAATTAACTTGGCGAGTTTCAAATAATAAGAATGCCATTGAAATGGTTGAAACAATTAAGAAGTATTTCGAAAGGGCAGGAATCGAAGTAGAAGTTTCTGTACAAGAATGGGGGATTTACTATCGTAACATTAAGCAGGGGAAGTTTGATATCATGATGGGTAGATGGATGGGGTTCACTGGCCCAAGTATGCTTAAATATGTATTCCACAGTGAATCGGTTCCACCAAAGGGTGCAAATAGGGGATATTTTGTAAATAAGGAGTTTGATAAGCTCATAGACCTAGCGACTACTGAAACCAATGAAGAGAAAAGAAATAACTACTATAAAAAAGCTTTAGAAATCTCCAATGAAGAGTACTCATATATCAATCTTTGGCATCCAAATATTATATGGATAGGGAGAAAGTGTTTACAAGGTGTTGATGTTCAGCCTAATGGTAGTTTCTTACCTTTATTAAACTTGGTGGATAACTGTGGAAAATAAAAAATTTGTAGAAGTTAAAGTCTCTTTTAAGTTAACGAATCTTCAAGAGTTAGAAGATATAAATTCACAGGCGATGACAGTATTCGAATGTGACGGTGTTCAAGAGTTCAGTATTGATGAGGCAATTGTTGATGAAATCCTTGGGGAGAGAGCTTATTCTGGGGGAGATATACCCGGGGAAGTTATTGATGAAGTTAATGATGTTGCTCGTCTTCATCATTTAAACTTAGTTTACTTCTTCTATCAAAGTGAAGACTCCATAGGCCTTGCCAATAAATTTATTGAATTTTTAAAAGAGTCTAAGTTGGCTGACGGCATCACGGTAGAGGAAAAGCCATGGGAAGATTGGAATAAAGAATGGCGGAAGTTTTACAGCTTAATTGAGGTAGATGAAAAATTAACAGTTGTTCCTGAGTGGGAAAAAAATAATTTTGAAAAGTCTGAAAATGATTGTGTATATATTTATCCTGGAATGGGCTTTGGAACTGGTGAGCATCAAACAACTTACCTATGTTTAAAACTATTGATGAGTGTTATAGGTGAGGTGCCTCATCGTGGAACCTGTTTAGATTTTGGGTGCGGTTCCGGAATTCTAGGAATTGCAGCGATTAAGAAGCTTTCATCTGAGGTCGTCTTCTGTGATATAGATCCAGAGGCACTACATAATTGTCTTCAAAATCTAGACCTGAATTTTAAAGGTGTAGATCTTTCAGGTACGACTCTTGTGAGCAGAGAGAGGTTTAAGTCAGGTGTAGAGCATGATTTGGTGTTTGCGAATATTTTAGAAAATGTTCTAATCGGGGAAAGGGAAGAGCTCTTAGACTCTGTAAAAAAGGACGGGATCCTTATAGTGTCAGGTCTTTTAAATCATCAAGTGGATACAATAATTAATGAATATAAAGAGTTTAAAATGATCTCAACTCTTTCAAAAGATGATTGGTCTGCAATTTTATTTAAGAAGTTATGAGAGCAGTATACTCAGAAGAGACATTTTCATCAGAAGACTGCGGTAGAGAAGCTATCATTGAAGGGGAGCATGCTCGTCACTTAATAAAAGTTATTCGAATAAAGAAACTTGAAAAAGTTCTTTTGCTGAATGGGCAAGGTGAGAAGACCATCGTTGAAGTGATTCACTTTGATCGAAAAATAGTGACTATAAAAATTTTGGAAGTCACAATTGTAAAAGATGAAAGAAGAATGAGCTTGTTTTTAGGTTTACCTAAGAAAGATGCATTTGAATCAATTGTTAAGATGGCAACGGAAATTGGAATTAAGAATATATTCCTTTATCGTTCTGAGTTTTCTCAAACAGCTATTGATATCAATGATCGAATTAAGAAAATGGAAGAGAGTGCAATTGTTCAATCGAACAATCCTTTTAAAATAACTTTTGTTAGCGTGTCATCTTTTTCAGAGGCATTCTCAAAATACTCAAAAATAATTCACTTTTCCACTTTTTCAAAGGGTGAACAGGTGCAATCTGATGACTCTCAAGAGCTGTTGTTAGTGATTGGTCCAGAAGCGGGTTTTTCAAATGAAGAAGAGCAAGAGATAAATTCATATGACCAGGTTGAGGTTTGCCATTTACCTACCAATATTATGAGGGCCCCAACAGCTTTTGCTGTAGCATCAGGATATGTATTGAGGACTTTTTGATTGATGCTTTATGTCTTTTGTGAGAATCTAGATAGGGAACCTTAAACAAAATTTCATGGGTGAATTATGGAAAATCAAACACCAAGCACTAATGATCAAGCAGTAGATGCCAAAATAGCATTTAGCGCAGCTGAATTTAATTTAGATGATTTTGATTTTAAGCCACTTAATGAAGGACTAGGTTTTCATCATGATGATAGAAAAAATGGTATTCTTCCTCAATCAAATACTAAGCCTCAAAATATTTCGGTCACTCGAAATGTAATGCCTACTTTATCAAAGAGTTTAGGTGTTAGTGATCCCAAAGTTGTTAAAAATGGTATGGAGTCTATGAATTCTTTATCAGCTTTTTATTCTGAAGGTCAACTTGAGACAACTTCTGAGTCTGAGTCTGAGTTAAATCTTTCAGAACAGGCAGTTGAAACTTATGAACTCGCTAAACCTCTTCTACAATTAACTGCATGGTTAATTGATGTTTTAGTTGTTCTTACAATTAGTTCATCTTTACTTGGATTATTTGTTCTTGTATCTGGTTTAAACTTTAGTCAGTTTTATCAATTTGTTGGAATGAATGACCTAGTTCTATTTGGAGCAGTTTCCTTTTCAATTTTCTATTTAAGTTACTTTTCTATACTCGATCTACAGTCAACGCCTGGTAAGAGTTTCTTCAAGCTAAGACTTGTGAGAGAAGATCATTCTGATCTTATTCTGAAAGATAGCTTTATGAGGGCTTTTATTACGCTCATATCTTTTGTGACTTTAGGGCTACCATGTCTAATAGATTTTCAGGGTAAACTAACAGATACAAAAGTTGTAATTAATGTTTAAACTTTCAGAGCAAGCGAAGAAATTCTTAAAAGAAAATAATAATAAGAATGTCGTATTCACTAATGGGTGCTTTGATATCCTTCACTCCGGTCACGTTGCCTATTTAAACGAAGCTAAGAAACAAGGTGACCTTCTATTTTTGGGCCTTAACTCTGATCAAAGCATCAAAAGATTAAAGGGTGAGAATCGTCCCATTAATAGCGAAAAAGATAGAAAGTTTGTTCTAGAGAATCTTAGAAGTGTAGACTTTGTAGAAGTCTTTGAAGAAGACACACCCTACGAATTAATCGATGCCGTAAAACCAAACCTATTAGTTAAAGGCGGTGATTGGGCTGTAGATCAAATAGTAGGACATGATATCGTGTTAGCTGCAGGTGGAGAGGTAAGAAGTTTAATCTTTATTGATGGTTATTCTACAACAGGTTTAATCTCAGCCGTGCAAGGTAAGAAATAACTCCAGAATATAAAATCAATTTTACATCAAGAGAGTTTTCCACTCCAGTGCCCAAACTAATAAAATTAGTCTCTTATGAATACCGGACCGTCTAGGTTGGTTATAAATACCTGATATTAGGGCAAAAACTTCCATATTTTTCTCAAGAATATTTCCGAGTAACCGTTTAGGTTATTGCAGGCTCATTTGGGGTGAGTCTTTTGTTTTATACCAGACAAGGAGTTTGGTTTCACTTTGCACGGAGGTTTCATATGTTTCGAGGAGATTAAAATGGGTTTAAGAATTAACACAAATGTACAATCATTAGCAGCACAAAGAAGTTTAGGAGACGTAAGGCTTAAGCAGGGGTCAGCTCTAGAAAAGATGGCATCTGGTAGTAGAATTAATAAGGCCGGAGATGATGCGGCAGGTTTAGCGATTAGTGAAAATCTGAAAGCAAACATTAGAGGTTCTCAACAAGCCAAAAGAAACGCAGGAGATGGGATCTCAATGATTCAAACTGCTGAAGGTGGCCTAAACGAAGTATCAAATATCTTAGTTAGACTGAGAGAACTTTCGGTTCAAGCAGCTTCTGACACGATAGGTGATCAAGAGAGACAATTCTCTGATATGGAATTCCAAAACTTAGTACAAGAGGTTGATAGAATCTCAAGTTCTACACAGTTTAACGGAAGAGACTTATTAAGTGGAGAAGGTGATACTGCAGATTTTCAAATTGGAGTCATGAACGATGAATTCAATGATAGAATCTCTTACAAGCCACAAGACTCTAGTGCTAAGGCAGATGATATTGGAATTGGAGGACTGGCTGTATCTACGAAAGGAGATGCCCAGGGTAACCTTGAAAATATCGATGGTGCGATTAATAAAATAAACGAGAATAGAGCAAACTTAGGAGCTATACAGAACAGATTACAATCTACGATTGCAAATCTTGATGTAAAAACTGAAAATCTAAGTGCAGCGAATTCAAGAATTAGAGACACTGACATTGCTAAAACTTCGTCAGATCTAGTTAAAGCGAATATTTTAACATCAGCTTCAACTTCTGTTTTATCGCAAGCTAACAGCTCTCAAAATGCTGCTTTGAAGTTAATTGGTTAATTAACAACTTTTTAAAATCAAATTTTAAATGACTAAGGGCCCTTGCGGGCCCTTTTTTTGTCCAAAATCTTCTTATCATTATATAGAAATATTTTAATCAAAACTTCTTTGAAGTTCTTTAAGTTGGCAAATTAGGGTTTCTACCTGCCTTAAATTAATGTCTTTATTTTGTCTTAAGCAAATACCGTACCAAAAATGTTTGTGATTAAGTGTGCGTAACTATGGCGATTTTACATTTATATTTGAGATAACCGAGTGGATCGCTAAAGTATTATCCGCAATAGGCGATAGGGTTATTGTCTGACAGAAACAGTCGGACAGGCTTTAGGGAAAATAAAAAATTTGAATTTCTTAGGAGGAAATCATGGGTTTAAGAATTGCTACGAACATTGCTTCGCAATCTGTTCAGAAAAATTTAAAAGAAGTATCAGCGGATGGTCAGGCTAGTTTAGAGAAGTTATCTTCTGGTAAACGAATCACAAAAGCGGCTGACGATGCTGCAGGTTTAGCCATTGCTACTAACTTAGATGCTCAAACAAAAGGTCTTAGACAGGCAACTAGAAACGCTAATGATGGGGTCTCAATGATTCAAACCGCTGAAGGTGGACTGAATGAGGTTTCAAATATCTTAGTGAGATTAAGAGAGTTAACGATTCAAGCTTCATCAGACACTGTTGGAGATACTGAAAGAGGGTTCTTGGATAAAGAATATCAACAGTTAACTACTGAAGTTGATCGTATTGCACAATCAACAACTTTTAACGGAACAAATTTACTAAACGGTGAAGGTGGCGGAACACTTGATATTCAAGTAGGTGCCTTTGCTGGAGATCAAAATAGAATTCAATTCGATTCGGATGAAACTAATGCAACAGCAGATGAGATTGGAGTCGGTGGAACATCTATCACTGAGAAAGGTGATGCATTAGATGCCATTGATGATATTGATAATGCAATAACTTCTGTATCAGGACATAGAGCGAACTTAGGTTCAATTCAATCAAGATTACAGTCAACAGTTGCGAATTTAGAAGTACAAACGATTAATCAAGACAATGCAAGATCAGTCATCCAAGATGTTGATGTGGCAGAAGAGACTGCGAAAATGGCTTCTTCAAATGTTGTTAAAAGTGCTGCGGTATCTTCATTAGCTCAAGCGAATGCAATACCTAACTCAGCATTAAGACTAATCGGTTAATAATAAAAAATTAAAAAATGTGGGTGGAAACACCCACACTTCCTAAGCCCTAAAGGAGCGAAAGCTCAAACTTAAGCCCATCCCCTTCGGTTCGCCGAAGGGGAATTTAAGAGAGGGATGTTAGGGGAATAAAATGAATAGTTTAATTAAAAATGAAAAGAAAGATCAAACAACAGAACAAATATTAGAAGCTTATAAGAGTAAGTATTCGGTATATGCATGGGGATCATTTGGTGGTCACGTCATAAAAGCAGATCTTGAATTCAAAACTATCAAGTTCAATCAAAAGAAAATCGTATTAGTTCCAACAAAATTAAGTCGTTCATATTTGGAAGATTTACTTGGGGGAAGTGGTAAACTGAATATCGCAATTCCACAAATGTCATTATTATTTGAAGCTGAATACTTAAAGTATGATGATGATCTAACTATAACATTTCCTTTATTTCATAAGTTTTACGATAGAAGAAAATCTGAACGCGTAGATCCTTTTATACCTCTTCAATTAAAGATGAATTACAAAGGAATAACGTACAAGAAGACTTGTAGTGATATTGGTGTAGGCGGACTGTCTATAATACTAAGTCGTAGTGAAATGACTAGGTTTATGGTTAACGATGAAATTAAGGACGTTGAACTCTCATTTCCACTTAAAAATATGATAGTTGAGGTAAAGGTAGCAAGTCTTGTTAAACTCAATCCATATAAAGATGAAAAGCACCCTTACGGCGGATCTCGCTTATCTTTAAGCTTTTCAGGAAATACGACCCTAGTAAAGAAAGAAGTTTTAAGACTCATAAATGGACAGAAAAAACTAGTTTGTGATATTGATATGTAATGAAAATTTCTACAATTTCAGATGTACATGTAAAATTAGTTATCGATGATAACTTTCAACTTCTCGAAAAATTCTTCAATAATGACCTGGTTAAAAAATCAGATTATGTGATTTTTAATGGAGACATTTTTGACATTATGATTGGTGGTAAGAAGCAATATCTAGAGAAGTATCAATCCTTCTTTGAACATATCCAAAAATTAACAAAGACTGGTGTGAAAGTAGTTTATCTTGAAGGAAACCACGACTTTCATATTGAGAACTTGATGAAGTCCTTTAGTAAAAAGTACAATATTTCTGAGAATTTATTTGTTCATAAAAAAACAACTTATGAAGTGGATAGTGTAAACGGAAAATATGTTTTCACTCATGGTGATGATGTTGAGATAGAGAATGAAAGTTATAAATCATATAAACGAAAAATAAATAATCCTTATGTGAAGTTTTTAGGTGATTATATTGTTCCCTATTCGTTTATCGAATGGATAGGACACAGGTCATCATCCGAGTCTAGAAAAGAAAATGTTGCTCGATATGAACAAAGTGAAGAAGGCCAATTATTCATAAAAGAGAAGTTTAGGAAATCGGCAGAGGTATATTTTAAATCTCACCCTGATGTTCAAGCACTAATTTGTGGACATAGTCACTGTAAAGATCTTTATAATATTAGTGATAAACAATATTATATAAATAATGGATATGCGCCAAAGACCCAAACATTTATTTATATAGACGATTCTGGGCCTTCTTTTATTGATTTATAGTTGTGCCATATCTCTAATATATTTTCCTTTATTTGCATTATCAATTAGTGAAGTAAAAGAGAACGTTCTGCTCTTTTCTTGTTTTTTACTAACATCAATTAAGTGATCAGAAAACTTTGCTATTTGTGGAAGATGAGTAATGGCAATAACTTGAGAATTTAAAGCGACTTCCGTGAGTGCCTTCCCTATCGAAATGGCAGTTTCTCCTCCAATACCCGTATCAATTTCATCGAAGAGAAAGACTGATACTGTGTCTCCCTGAGATAAAATTTGTCTAAGTGAAAGTAGAATTCTTGATAATTCACCACCAGATGCGATATCCTTTACTTTAAAGAATCCTTCTCCAGAGTTTGTTTCTGCTTGAAAAGATATTTTGCTTATTCCGTCTTTGTTCAACTCTTCACACTCTAATACATTTACTTTTAGAGTTGCACCTTCCATTCTTAGCTCTTTAACTTTTTTTGATAATTGAGTTGAAAGTTTCTTTGCAAACTTTTCACGTAATAAGTGTAGTTCATGGGCCTTGGTCCAACAAATCTCTCTAGAGCTATTTAAAAGGTTTTTTAAATCGACTAGTTGATTGTTAGAATCTTCAATTTGTGAATACTCATCTTTAAAGCCCTTATAAAGTTCTTCTAACTCAATTGTGTCACATGAAAATTTTCTTTTTAACTTTTGGTATGAATCTAATGATTCGATTATAGTTTGCAGTTCAGATTCGTCTTCATTTGGATTTAACTTTTTTGAAATTTTGAAAGACAAGTCTTCAAGGTGTTCCTTGCTTTCTAAGAATTTGGAATAATCTTCTTCTACTAAAAGATCATTGCTTTCAGCTTTAGAGAGAAGTCTATTCATTTGAGATAGAATACTGTTTTGAGAATCGCTTAAGAGGTGGTTTACCTCTGTGTAAGACTCTAATTTTCTTTGAAAGTTTAAGAGTTCGTTTTTTCTGTGAATGAGTTTGTCTTCGTCTACAACATTTGGGCTGAGCTTTTCCATTTCGTTAATTTGAAACTCGAGGTAGTCTTTTCTTTGAGATAAAGTTCTACTTTTATTAACAACTTCAGTTATTTTATTTTCGAGTTGTTTTAAATTCTTAAACTCTTTTTGATATGAATTAACCAACTCACCTAGTTTTCCGTAATCATTTAAGAGTTTCAATTGATAGTCGTCACTCAGCAGTTTTTGATTATCAAATTGACCTACTAGATCTATGTGTCTTTTTGCAATAGTATTTAATGTACTTAAAGAGCACTGCTGAAAATTAAGATAGGACTTTGAAGACCCTTCTGCTGTGATAATTCTTTTTATTATAATTTCATCTTCTGAGAAGGGGTGACCAAGTTCATCAAAGTATTTTCTTATTGTTGAATCATTACAGCGAAACACTGCTTCAACTGTGGAGAAATCTGCACCTTTTCGAATAATTTTCTTATCTGCCCTATGTCCAAAAATCAATTGAAGAGCATCAAGAATCAAGCTTTTTCCAGATCCTGTTTCTCCAACAATTACGCTGAACTTTTCACCAAAATCAATTTCTTGATTTACGAAAGTAGCAAAATTATTAAGAGTTAATGTCTTTAGAATTAATTTATCTTTATTCATCTGTTTTCTCTCTGACCGTGAGTTAGTTTTTGTTTTAATGTATGAAAGTATGTTCTGTCAGGGTTTTTAATAAATTTCGCGAAGTTATTTTTCACTTTTGAAATTGTCACGATACAGCCCTTATCTATTTCAACGGCCTCTTGTCCATCAAGAGTGAGGCTAAGGTAGTCTTCTTTTACAGGAAACTTTATATCAATACTTTTATCGTCAGGAATCACTAGGGGCCTGTGGTTAAGGCTGTGTGGACAAATGGGAGTTAGCACTAGAGCGTTCACATTGGGGTGAGTTATTGGTCCGCCTGCTGCTAGTGAGTATGCTGTTGAGCCGATTGGAGAGCTTATTATTAGTCCATCTCCTGATACATTGAAAATGAGTTCTGATTCGCACTCAACTGTTAAAGTAAACATTCTAGAAATATTGTTTTTATTAACAACAACATCATTAAGAAAATTTGCTTTGAATATATTCTTGCCTTTCTTTGTCACATTAACTCTGTAGAGTTGGAGTTTCGTTATTTCGTAGTTACCCATTATTGTTTTAGCTAGTTCTTCGAAATAATCAACTTTTGAAAACTCTGTTATAAATCCGAGTCGGCCCATATTTACGCCAAAAATTGGTGGTGACTTTTTTGTGCAACTTCTACTTACACCAATAAGGGTACCATCTCCGCCCAGCGTGATGATTAAGTCTAGGTCATGTAGCTCTTCTGCTTCAATGAATGAAACTTGCTTTGGTATGTTAGTGAATTTTTTCGTGACCCTGGCTTCTTCTTGATTTAAAAAGAAAACATTCTTTTTTCTTCTTATTAACCATTCTGTTAGGTTCGGAATAATTGTTGAAAATTCTGTTACTCTTCTGGGTTTAAGTAAAATTCCAACATTTTTTATAACTGTATTGCTCAATTTATACTCACTTTCTAAGGAAAACCTCTAGGGCTTCCTCAATATTATCAAATGGTTTACCTAAAACTTTGCAGCCATATGAATTCGCTTTCTCTAGTATTTGTGGAGAACTATAGGCTGTCATAATGACAAATATATTACCAATATCTTCAATAGTGTATTTCTTTTTTGATTCTTCAATAATATCAAAGCCGGTGATGTCCTGCAGCATTAAGTCGCAAACTATTCTGTCAAAGTTCGTAGATAGAATCTTTTCAATAGCTTCTTTGCCAGATGAGGAGACCTCAACTGTAGCACCTTTCTTTTCAAGTAATTTTTTTAAGGACTTCTGAATAAGAAGTTCATCTTCTATAACTAGTATGTTCATATTAATCATCAATGGGGAGTGTGAATACTACAACTGTCCCGATTTCGTCCTTATCTATTATTTCAATTTTTCCATTTAATTTATTAATCAAGTTAGAACAAATGGAAAGTCCAAGTCCCGTACCCTTTTCTTTTGTTGTCACAAAAGGCTCGAAGATCTGATCTCTTAGTTTTTTGGGTATTCCTGGTCCTGAGTCCGAAACACTAAACTCAATCTCTTCTAGTTTTTTTATAATTGTAATTTCGATATTGTTCTTTGAGAGCTCTTGTCCAGCGCTCTTGATTGCTTGGCAGCTATTAATAATGAGATTGAATATAATTTGAGATATCCATGTGGGATTAGACTTTATTAAATAATCTTCATCAGACTGAAAGTTATAGAAGTTTATCTGTTTAGGAATTTGTTTACTCTCACTCTTTGTTAATAGAATTGTTTCATTTAAAACATCGGAGATATTGAAGATCTCATTGATGTTTTCTTCTCTGTATAATTTTGAAAAGTTATCAATTATCGTTTGACATCTATTACAGTTAATAGAGATATCATTTACAGTAGAGCTAAAGTCTTCATCTACCTCTTCAAGTTGCAGTAAGTCTGAGGCCATTTTAAGACCAAAGAGCGGATTACTTAGCTCATGCTTTAAAGTATTTAAGAGTTCTCCAAGTAAACTAACCCTTTGATGATGATATATATCAGAAGTGTTTTTCTTAAAAGAATCGTTTATTTCTATAAACTTTTTTTCGGCGACCTCTATGGATATTTCGTCTTCGTCTGTTGAGCTTAAGTCAAAAGATCTTGCAGCTTCATTTAAAGGTGTTTCATCTAAGAATAGCGGAAAGGGATAGTTTGCGAGAAAACTCATGTAGGATTCTGTTTTACGCTTTTCCAGTGACGTAAGTAAGATGTTTTGAAAAACATCAGACACAAATGTCATTGATGAGTTAAAAAGATTTATTTCAATATCAGAAGGAGGTAAGAAATCATTTCTGGATATAATGACTAGTATAGAATGTTTCTTTAGTTCAATTTCCTTTGCTAGGAATGTTCCAACTACACCAATGTCACTTTCAAGTATTTGCGATTGATTAAAAAGTTTGTTTTTACTTTTTTTTACGAGGTTAAATAACTTACTAAAGGTTGTTACAGGGATTTCATTTTTTCTTAATCCAACACTTGAATCAAAATAGTAAGCACCTATTAAGGGGGAGCCTTTCTCGTGGATCATTATCTGGCAGGACTTATAACCTTTATATAGTTTTGATTTAAGTATGTATTCTGGGATGTCACTTGTGTCAAAGATTTTCGAAGATTGATTTTGGAGATAAGCTTTGAACTCTAAAATATCAATAAAGCTTTTAAGATTAGAAGAGTTTGATTTTAGAATACTTGAAGCCTTAAATAACTTCTTCTTATTTCTCTTTGTTCGAAATTCTGAAATAAGTTTAGAATTTGAATTTAGGAGTTTATAAATTGTCTGGTAATTAGTAGCAGTACTTACTATTAATACAGGGTCCCCAACAATTGTCCCTCCAGTAAAAACTTCATATAAATCATCATTTTGATGAATTGAAAAATCGGAATTTAGAGGAGATTTGGAAAATTCAACAAGAGGGGTAGACTTGAATATGCTACCCCTTACACTATCTGATAAGTAGAGCTTTATAGATCTCTGAGCTTTTTTAATTCTGGTATGGCCTTGATTTTCCACTGAGTCAGGTTATCTATAAGTTCGTACTCTAGCAAGTCGTTCAACATAATAATGTCATTTTTTTCTTTTGCTGGAAGTAGAGTTTTCATAATTGAAAGTAGATGTATTTCTAACTGTTGGAAGGTTTCAGTTGCTTGAAGTTGATGTGTATGCCTTTTTCTTACAGTCTTATAAATGCGAGACATCAATTGAACGAATAAGTCCATAATTTCAATAACTTCACCAAACATTAAGTTGGCTTCATGTTGTTTGTTTTCATTTTGATATTCTGTTAAGAGATTTATTTTTTCTACAATCGTGTCTATATATGATGAACAGTCATTAAGAGCTTCAAAGGCCAGCTCATAACTACTTGTAGTAGAAAAGTTAATATCACTATATTTTGCAACTGGTATTGATAGAGACTCTTGTTCTTCCTCATAACTTAGTTGTTTCCCATCTATATCAAGAGAGGTAATGACTTCATCTTCATGTAAAACTTCTTTGAGTATGAACTCCATTAAATCGTTCACATTAAGATCTTTTTCTGAATGCTGTATAAACTTATTGTTTATTGTTACTGATGTCATATTGTCCTACCTTATGCTTACTTCATTATTAGTTTTAGATTTAGATATTTGATTCTTTGTTAGTGTTTTTTCACATAATTCATAAATGATACTAGTGGCATTGGATAAGTCATGAAATGAATAGAATGAGCTTTCTGTTAACTCAACAAGGTTTTCACCGTGCAGGTTTGCCCTCGAAATAGTTCCAAAATTGATAAGAGGACGTAGTTGTGGATAAGTCTCAGAAATAATGTCACACAGCCTGTCGATCTCATCTACTTTATTGGAATGCTCTTTAATTTTCTGAATATCTGGAGTTTCGGTAGAAACTTCTTCTAAGATATATCTAGAATATTTCTTACCAAACTCACTAAGTTCGTAAAGCTGTTGTAGGCCCTGCATGTCTTTAGCTAGTAGGGAATGTGTTTTATCTGAAATTTTTGGGTAATCTTGATTTACAACGATTTCATTAAATAAGTAAGTCCAGGCTAACGTATAAAAACTATTTAAAGTTTCGTTGTAAGTCATATCTTCTTTAAAAACTGTATTTAGTGTAAGTAGGCCAGCGCTGTTAAATTCTGATTTTCTTATTTCTGTAGAGTTTAAATGAAAATGAGAAAGATTTTCTTTTAAGTTTTCTTGAGTTAGCTCTATTCCTTTTGAAATAATACTCAGAGATTCATTAACAACTTGATAGGGAATATCAGCGTGGCATTGAAAAAAATCACAGGACGTATCAGGTTTACAAGGAAAACACTTTGTCTTTGGAGACAGGTTATAAACACCTTCGATATACGGAGTTGTCTCGTAAGGTCTAACTGTCCCAAGAGATATAGTAATAATTGGAACGTTTTGCAGTGATGCTAGATGACTTACCATTGAGTCGTGACCTATAAACATAGATTCTTCGTCTAGTAGATTCTTAAGTTCATTTATGCTGTACTTGCCACATATATTCTCTAGCCGATCATTAAAGGTCTTTAATAAAGGGTTGTTTGTTATTTTATTAGCACTCTCGTTATCAGTATCACTTCCAACAATAAAAACTTCTTTATTTTCATGATCCTTTAAGAACTTGTAAATAATTTCAACCCATTTGCTTTCATTCCATCTTTTCTTACTATCTGAGGTAAAGGGATGGATGAAAACCTTTTTTCGTGGAGTGAATTCTATTTTCTCTTTTTTACCCTGTTTATGATCAACACCAACAATAAGTTTAAAGAGGTCGACAAGGTTGAATGGATTTTGATTAGTTTCTAAAACATTGGCATATAGATATTGAGACCACTTGTCTTTTATTCGAATGTTTGCTTGTTCATCATATGTTGGCCCAATTTTATTGTTGGCATGAATTAATGACATTAGATAGTTTGCAGACTTAGAAAAAGATAAGTTGATACATACTTCAATTACATTGGAGTTTATTTTTGCTTTTAACTCTTTAATGTTTTTAAGGGTGTTCTCTAATGAGACAGAGTCCCCTTTTAAAGTTAAATCTTTTAAGTCAATTGTAATACATTCGTCGAAAACAGAATCTATTAGTTCTCTTAGGGGAGTTGCAAACGATTTTCTCGCAATAAGTAATAACTTAAATTTATCACCGTGCACAACCCTAAGTTCTTGCGCCATCTTTATTGTTTGTAAAATATCTCCAAGCCTTAGTATTTGGACAAAAGCTAGTGTCTTTTTTAAAGCTTTTGGAGGGATTTCATTCTCAATTTGATCTTTATTAGTCACGACCATTGCCTTCCTCCTCAAGTAAAGAGGCTAGAAATAGCACTTCAAGATCGTCTGTTGATAATGAAATACCTTCTTTGGCAGAAGATTTGATTTTTTCAATCTTCTCTACAACTTCTTTTGCAAAGTTACTCATACACCTTCCTTGGCATAGTTTTTAGATATTGATAGAACTCGGTCTAGCCGTATTCTTATTTTCAATTGCCAAGGTTGCGTCATGCTCTCTTGACCTTTCTTCAACTGATTTTAAAACAGCATATACTTTTAATAGTTCAGTTTTCATTGTATATAATTGCGCTTCGACATCTTTAATGGAATCTGCAATATCTTTAGATAAAAGAGACTCTAGACGAGCTCTTAAGAATAGTGTTGGTATCGCTGTTATTGTTACATCAGAGCAATGCTCAATTAAATTGCCAAGAGATTCAATAAAAGCAGGTGTCTTAGATTTGTTTTCGGTCATCAGTATTAGAGATCGAATCGTACCTAGTAGATCTTTAGTAGTGTTTGTGATGGCCTCTTTTTCATTATTTAGCCATCTTTTAAATTGATCACCTTTTAATTCTAGAATCATTTCAAGAAAACTGTCGTTATCCAGATCTGTAAGAGTCATGGCTAAGTACATTCTTGAAGCAATTCTTTGTGCTTCTATTTCTTTATTTATATTACCTTTAACAGCAAAGTACGAAGTGCCTAGAGCATCTTTATATGGGCGATATAAGGCATACCCTTCACTTATAGTGACATCTTTAAATGGCTTTAAACCTAAGATTAATAGTGCTGATGTAGTGATATCACTTGATACTACTTCAATGCTTTCATCATTAGACTTGAAAGTTCTATCTTCTATATTTCTTGTAAGAATTAATGATTTCTCATTAATTGAACCTTGTTTTAAGAAGGGAGATGCTCCAAGACTAACCTCTAAGCATGGTGTATCTACAAGGTCTGCTAAATGTTTAATTGCGGTATCTGGCGTAACAATTGCGTCTAGATTTATAACGACACTTGTTAGAGCATGGAAGTCGGATTCTACTGAAACTAATTTTCCATTAAATCTTTCATTTATTCTATTTGCTACTTCTCTTTCACTATCTGTTGGAGCAATTAGTAACATTGGAACGATACTATTTTCTTGCAGCTGGGAGATAACAGACACAAGAGTCTCTTCTGGAATGTTTTTTGATATATCCGAAGTAACAATTTGGATACCTACAACCTTTCTTTCTTCACCATCATCAGTTTGTCTTAGAAGACTAATGTTCTTGTATGCATTTTCGTTATGGTTTGCACTTGTTTTAAGTTGCAGACCATTGCAGTTTGATTCAATATTTAGCATGTTGTGATGAATGTCATTGAAGTGAATGGGTGAGAAGTCCATTTCAGTTACAACATCATTTAGTAAAATGTCCCAATCTGAATTGTAATTGTTTCTCATTATATTTGAAAAAGTCAAACCACTCTTCTCTTTAGCATTTAATAGAGTTGTTAAGTGAGTTGAAACTCTATCATTTGAAAAATTAACAACTGTGTCCCACGCCAAAGAATTAAATTCTTTTATATCTTTATAAAATTCTTCTAGAGCATATCCATTGTTAAATATGTCACTTTTAGTGAGTGTGATTACTTTTTGTCTATCAATAGTAAAGACTTGTGATACGCCTTGAAGATTCTGAGCGACCTTTTCAAATTCTTTATAAACGACAAGAGATATGTCCCATCCTTTGTTTTTAGCGATAGAGTTTATCAGGTGTCCTGAGCTATAGATATCACCGAATCTTCTCAGATTAACAATTAGTACTTTTTTCATTACTTGTCCCTTCCTTCTATACTAATTGAACCTTTTACCATCTCATTAAATGCCATAAAAAAATGATCTGTATTATCTAGTTCTTCTTCTTTTGGGTACATTTGTTCATTGATAGCTGTTAGTAGGTCAGAGTCCTGATTTAGCCTTCTAATATTATCTCTAAGAATCGCTGACTCTATATATTGATCAAAGCTTCCAACATCTTTTGGAGCTTGATATGAAAGAAGATTTTTATAATAGTTTTCGTATAAATTAAAGCTGGCTGGGTGTGCTATGATTCCTGGTTTTGTTAAAAGGTAGTCAACTAAAAAGCGATCTTTATATAGATCTTGTATTTTATATCCAGCGTATATTTTTAAATTTACATCACTTAGTTCAGCATGTTCTAAGTAGTCCATGTAAACTTTTTCATTTGGTTCTATAACGACTATCTTATAGTCTGTTCCCCACTTTTCTTTAAGTGCAATAATAGCTTCACCTACATGGTAACCAAATCCCAAACCTAAGATCAGAATTTCATTCTTAACATTTGTAAGTTTTTTATTCTTAGCAATAAAGGTCGCTGCCTCTTTTGTCGGATTGTAAATAGAATGCAAGTGAACATCATTTACAACAGGAACTTTGTGATTAGTTTTTGCAATTTTTATTTCGTACTTATATAGGGATGTAGAATCCATAGAAAAATCCTGGACATTGGTTAAGTAATTTGAATTTTCATTCTCTGAATTTGTAGACACTGTTGATACCTCTTCCTTAAGGTTAATCTGTGAATTTAGAAGGAGAACTTATTCCTTGTTCTCTCGCCCCTATATTTCATCATGTCTAGGAATTTTCGTCAATCAGATTATAAAAATTAGCCCACTATCACTGAACCCCATAAGAGATTGTATTCTCTGGGATTCAGGTTAAATTAAGGTTATTTTTTGGTACAATTAAGGTTATAGCCCTTAAATTGCTGTCTTGAAGTGAATATCGTAGCAATTTCCTTGGTTGTTTCTAGCTTCTGAGCTTCTAAGAGCTCAGAAGATTTGTTGTCAATTGCATCGATTTCGTTAATCCAGCTGTTGATATCAAATTGCCATGCCTTCATAACTTCGACGATTTCTTGAGTGATTTCGTCTGCCTTTAAAGTTCCTAGCATGTTGTCTACTTCACCTTGAAACTTATCAAGAACTTTTATAAGTCTTTCTCGATTGTCAGCTTCAAAGTTAACAAGATTGATATCTCCCCTAGATGTAGCCACAAACATATTGTGTGTGATCTTTAGAGTACTATCTAGGAGTGCAGTGTGCCTCATGAGTAGGTTATAGATTCGATTTATCATTAGGCACCCTGTTCCTTTTGAGCGTTTTCTCTTCTAAGAGATTTAATGGCTTCGCCCCATCCTTCGTAAAGTGTGTTGAGCACACTTAAGCAACCCTTTAGGGGTTCAGCATCAATTTTAATATTCGCTTGCGTACTGGAAAACAAAATAAAGTCATAAAGTGATGACAATTCTTTTGCAATGTCTCCACCGACTTCAAAATCTAAACTGTTATTTAGTTCAATAACAATGTCTTGTAACTTTCCAATATTTTCGCCTTTAGCGGGAATATTTTTTTGTTCAATAGACTCGATAGCCTTTTTGCAATTCTTAATTGCCGCCTGATACAGCATAAGGAGAATTTGTTCCTTACTGGCCGTATGTATTGACGTTTTCTTATAAGCTCCTAAACCATAACTCATAACCACCTCCTAATGGTTAGCCGAGTTGCGTAACCGGATTCGAACCACCCATGGCTTGAATCCCAGCGCCCTGACTCTTCATTCTAGATATTGTTCCTTCTAGTCTGGCAAATTTATCTTTTAAATTTTTCTCTTTCTGCTCAATCATTCTTTCTTTATTTACAATTCTTCTGTCAATTTGATCGATATTGGTTTGAAGTGATCTCTTTCTTGATTGCAAGAGACCGTTTGGAAACTGTAGGGCAGCTTTAACAGTGTCACCTAGGTGATCAATAAAGCCTTTTGTTTTTCCCTCTTCACCAAAATGACCCGTGAGAACTTGTGTAACGAGTTTATAATTCTTTGATAAATGATTAGATAACTCTTCAGTCTCTAGTTTCAACAAACCATCTCTTTGGAATTTAATTCCTAAATCTCCAAATCTTTTGAAACCAAATTCAGTTTGAATATCTTTAAATACTGTCGCTCTCATTCTACTTTCTAAAGATTGTAAAATGATGTCCCCACCAAGTGTTCTTGAAGTATCTGTCGATTCATCAAGATTGTTCTGATTTTTAATAAACTTTAAAACGGCGTTGATATTTTCAACCAGTCCACTGATTTTTTCAGTAACAGCATCAGAATCTTCTGTGATGTTGAGAGAGAACTCTTCACCCGGCTTAGCCTTTTTAAGGTCAATGGTAACGCCAGGAATGAGATCAGTTGCTTTGTTTTCAGGAAGTTCTATTTCAAAACCATCTAGCCTAATTTTTGCATCGTGTGCTTCTCTTTCAAACTCAAGATATAAATCGTTCTCACCATCTACAAAGTAGAAGTAAGGAAATTCAGCTCTTTTCTCATCACCAGTTTCTTCTAACGAGAGAATAATTCTCCATGGCTCATCCCCACCACTTCCATCGTTGACAACAGAAGCTCTAAGGCCATTATCTGAATCTCTATTAATGAGTTTTGCTAGGCTATTTAAATTTGCATTTTCGCTATCGACATAGAGCTCGCGACTATCTCCGTTTGGTAGATAGTATTGAATGAAGCCAACACCAATGTAACTTTCATCAGGATCTTCGAAGCCTGCAGTCATGGCCGATGATTTTTGAGCAAGAGCTATGACTTCTAATTGATATGTACCAGGCTGAGCAATATTCTTGTCAGCGTTTACACTAATAATATCTTCATTTGTTTGGACCTGAAGTTCTCTAAGAGATCTAGCACTACCATTTTGTAATACGCTGCCTTTCACTCCTTCCATGAGTTTAATGAGTTCTCCTACTAAGCCTTTCTTGTCGCTAATCTTACTCTTTCTCCCCTCCATATTAGCGAGAGGGATTTTTTCAGCTGCGATAAGCTGCTTAACGATATCTTTTGGAAGTCCTGTAGCAATGGAACCAAATGAGATTGAACTCAATTCTTCCTCCTGAAGCTTCTCTCCCTCGTCCTAAGGGAATGGGTAAACCCCTTTCGATAATAGCATATGAGTTCTTTGGCGCAATGCGACTGGCTAGGTGGGCAGTATTTTCTATGGCAGGAGAAATCGAGAAAAAAATATTATTTTGAGATAAATACCTAAAATGACTTTCAGGAAAAGTAATATTGACTTAAAATAAAAATGGCCGGATTGGGGATCCGGCCGTTTCGAGCGAGTATGGTTTTTTAATACTTGCTAGTGGGTTTAATACCAGCAAATGTTGTACTAATATGATCGGTTATTATGGATAATACTTTAGAAAAAAAGTCGGGAATCTTCTTTTTAAAATCAAAATTCTTCTTATATCGGATAGTTAGTTACTTCTCGTTTCTACTTATACCGGTATATGTACAGAAATCTCTAGAACTGAGGCCAATTTATCAATTTATTTTGATGCTTCTTTATTCGGCCTTTATAATGAGCCAGTGGTTTTTTCTCGGAAAAGAAATAGATCACAGATTGAAAATCTATTACCGAGTAAATTCGTCAATTGATAGAGTTGTATATCGCTTATTTCTTGGAATGTTCTTTTTTATCATTTTATTTAACCTTCTATATTTACTGCCACCGAAATGGGTTTACAACTTCTTCTGGGTTATATGGGGCGCCTTAGGATTGTTTTATTCTTGGCCTACACGTGGAAAAATTATTCAAGAATCAGTTACGACAAACTTTTCTGAATTTAGATATCTGGATAGTTTCGAAAAAACATTGGTTACTCTGGTTGTAAGTTTAATGATTTTCTCAGTTCCTGAGTTTCCAAGACTTGCACAAAGAGAAGCTTTGATTTTATTCTTTGATCCTTCCAATCAAGTGAGTGATCTTTTTTGGAACTTCTTAACAGTTACCTATTTTCCATTCAAGAGTTACCCTACTCTTTTTAAGTTTGGTTGGTGCACATATTTTTATGCAGTAAATCTTTCGTTATATCTCCTCACCTTTTATGCATTTTTAAGGTTTTTCATATCAAGAAGACTTTCGTTACTTGGCGTATTTGCACTCATATCATCGTGGAGTATTTCGAAATTTCTAGCGAATGGTTATGGAGCTACGTTAACGGAGATTTACTCGCTCGTTTGGATCTGGGGAATGTTATGGGTAACAAGAAGCTCTACCTATAGAACGGGACTATTTGTAGGTCTGCTTGGATTCTTTGGAGTCATTTTAAATCAAAGTTATGCCCTCTTAGCATTAGCTCAAGTCGTACTTCTTTATTTTTACTTCTTAAAAGATAAGACAGAATGGTTTAAAAGACAGTCATTAAAATATGCATTATTTGGTCTAGTCTTGATAGTCCTTACTCTGGTTGTAACCTTTAACTTTTCAAATTCATTTAACCCTGGTGGAATGGATTTTATAACTCATCTTCAAAAAATAATTGATAGGAAAGCATTTTTTACACTTTCAGTTTTTGGAATAATAATCCTCATTTTAAAGAGAACAACTCCCCGACTTAGATCTTTAAAAATACTACAATTCGATAAAGTAAAAGTAGATGAATTAAATATTGGTATAGTGATTCTTTTTCTATTTGGAATATTTGTTAACGGACTATCGTTGAAAGGGTTTTCTCTAATTTGGTTAGTCACTTTCTATAGTTTAATTCCACTTGAGATAGTTTTTCTTCATATAAGTAGATTGCGTTCTAGTCGTAATATGATCTATTTAATTTATATCCTGATTTGCTTATTGGACTCTCACTTTGAAGGAAGGGTTAAAATCTTTTTAAAACTCTTTGAAAATGTATAGTTCTCACTCTGTCTTCACACAAATTTAATTTGTGATACAATTAACTTAGAGTTCGCTTCAACACTAGAAAAGGAGTCTCTTTGTTCAAATCAGGTCTTACCCTTAACTTATATGACGATTTCCTTAAGTCTTTTCAACTGAAAAGATCCGTTATCCAGTCCTCACCATATGTATTTGTCGATTTAGAGTACGGTGATATTAGATTTGTAACTAGTATCTCATCTAACTTTGAAGGCGAGATTGTAGCCAGTTCTGTGGCTTCTGACGGAGATATGGAGTTACTTACTACGGGTGAGTAAAATATTACACGAGAATCAACTATAGGTTGGTCTAGTGTTTAAAGTGGCAGTGTCACTTTGATACTTTCTTATACTTACATTTCGCTTACACTTTACTTACATTTCACTTGAGAAATAGGTCGTTTTATTTATGTTTTCTTAAGGAATTGTTAGCAAAAAGTCTGTAATAAGTTTTAAGAAAGAGGATCTTAGTAAAGAGCCTATTTGTGAATAACTTTTATTATTTTGTGGATACATCTTGTCGCGGCAAGTAAATTTGTTTCATGGTGTTAAAAAGCTTATTATAAAGCACTGAAAATACGACCTTCTAAAGAAGTTTTAATTGACATCAAATAATTGACATTAGAAGTAGGTCATTGTGGATAACTAGCTCAGTTTTGTGAGTAAAACATCGTTGTCAACTAAATATTTGAAGAAAATAAATTTTTTTTACAGGTTTATATTAGATGAGCATTGCAGTAAATATTAAGTTGAGCTTAAGGAAATATTATGGAGGAATACCATGTTGTCAGATGAAAAGTTAGATATTCTAAGGAAAGGGGTGTCAGAAATTGTCAAAAAGAGAGTTAACCCATTGTCTTTATCGGATTCTCTGAAGATTTCACAAAAGTCAGATTTATCAATTGTTACAATTGTGGATACGGAAATTTCAGATTTTATACATTTTCAACTTAGTGCACTAATTAAAACGCAGGGCTTCCATTTCTTTAGTGAAGAAGATCCCCAGAGTTTTGGTTTTCCTTCAATTATCCTAGATCCAATAGATGGAACAAGAGAGCTTGCTAAGGGTTTGGGGGAGTGTGTTGTTTCTCTAGCTATAATGCAGACAGCCAGCACAGGTAGTGCTTGGATATACAATCCTTTTACTGGTTTCGAGATAACTTCAGGTCAGCCCTTCGTAGATGCGGTGACATTCAATGAAGATAGGTTGTTTGGATATGTATCTAGAAGTGATATGAAGAAGGGTTTACTAAGTCATATAGAAGATGTTGAAGGTGTTCATGTGGAACCCAGAGGGAGCATTGCTTTTAAATTAGCTCTATTGGCCAGTGGAGCCTGTGACTTTGTATACTCAAAGACTCCTAAGAACGTTTGGGACATTGCTGCAGGAACACTCTTGTGTTGGGAGAGGGGCTTTAAGTTATTTCAGGGCGATACTGAGATAGTTTCTTTAGATTGTGAAAGAGTGTCGGGAGAACTGATCTGGTGTAGAGAAAAGGACTTTGAACGTCTTCGAAATTCACTAGTGAATTAAAGTCTTTTAATATTTAAGATTTTTTTACCATTTGTCCCCGAACGATTACAACGTAGTTAAAGGGGGCAAAATGCAAGCATTATACGATTCCAAATTTCCTATTCTCATCCAGGGTGAGACGGGGACAGGTAAGACATCCCTTGCCAAGAAAATACACAAGAATTCAATTTATAGAGAAAGGCCCTTTGTTCACTGTAATTTAGCCGGCTTATCTGACTCTCTTTTTGATAGTGAGCTCTTTGGTCATGTTAAGGGTGCTTTTACTGGAGCCATTGAGAATAGAGTTGGCTTCTGCGATCGTGTTGGAGAAGGAACACTATTTTTTGATGAAATAGGGGATATAAGCCTTATTCAGCAGAAGAAGTTACTGCAAATTCTAGATAATGGTGAATATTACGGGGTGGGAAGTTCAAATAGTAAAATTTTTAACGGTAGATTTATATTTGCGACCCACAGAGATTTGGAGCAACTCATAAGGCAAAAGAAATTCAGAGAAGATTTGTTCTATAGGCTAGGAGGACAAGCGATATCTCTTAGATCATTTTCGCGAAGAAGTTATGAGGAAAAGTTTAAGTTTATTGAAGAGAAGTTTGGCGAGATATTTTCGAAATATGGAATAAAGACCATTGGAGTTTCTGAGAGCTGTATCGAGAGTATGGCCAATTATGGTTGGCCTGGAAATTATAGAGAAATTGATAAAACCATTGAGCTGTTAGTCTTAAAAAATGTAAGGAGAAGCATAGAATTGTGTCACTTGCCTGAGAGATTTGCTGGAAATTCTTTGGGCGAAGGTGAGCTAAAGAGGCAGGTTTCTACATTGGAGAGAAAAATTATCATAAATGAGGTTGTAAATAAGGGCATAGGTATAAATAAAGCCTCGAAATCATTGGGTATAAGTAAAACCACCTTAATTGCAAAATTGCGTAAATATGGTATTAGTGGGCACACTGAAAAACAAAAAATTCGAATAACAGCAGCTTAAAAGTTATGGAGCTATTATGAGCTTTAAAGTTAAAGATCACTATTATGAAAAAGCCAAGAAAGAGGATTTCTTAGCTAGAAGTGTTTATAAATTAGAAGAAATAGATAAGAAATTTAAAGTGATTTCAAAGGGTGATGTGGTTGTTGATTTTGGATATCATCCAGGTTCTTGGTCACAGTATACGAGTCGAAAAATTGGACCTGATGGAAAACTCATCGGAATTGATATTCGTCCCTTAAATAAGAAACTTTTAACATTAAAAAATGTCTCATTATTTGAAAAAGATATCTTTGATGTTGATGAAACAGGACAACTAGGTGCAGACTCCAAATTTGATGTAGTATTATCAGATATGGCCCCTAATACAACAGGAATTAGATCCGTTGATCAGGATAGAAGTTTGAATCTTGTTGAAAAAGTTTTTGACGTTTTGCCTGTTTTCTTAAAGGAAAATGGAAATTTAGTTATTAAAGTTTTTGATAGTCAGCAAGCACAAAAATTCTTAAAAGAAAATAAAAACCTATTTAAGCAATATGACTTCTTAAAGCCTAAATCTACGCGCTCTGTAAGCAAAGAATTCTTTGTCATTGGCCGTGGTTATAAGGCATAATAAATTACTATGGCTTATTTAAAAAATATAAAAAATCTCTATTTAATTGGTTTTGTTCTCATTCTATTCTCATTTTTTGGATTCTATGAATCTTGGAAAGACTATAAAATAAAAGAACGAAAACAAGCAGCAATGACAACAAGAATGTTGATTAAAAGGAATTTAGATAAATCCTTCATGCTTAACTCAAGAACTTTTCCAAAGGCCATTAACCTTGAAAAGAATAGAGTTGATGTTCAATATTCATTCAATAAAACGTTAACCAAACATATTAAGAAATTATTAAAGAGATATAGATCAGATTATTCCTCTGTAATAGTTATTGATAATGAAACAGGATATATTCTTTCTGCAGTAGGTTATGAAAGAAAAGGAAATGAATTTAATATTTCACTCCCTTTTAGTTCAACACATCCTTCTGCCAGTTTATTTAAGATTATTACTACTGCAGACCTTATAGAAAAATCGCAGCTATCAAAAGAATCTGTATTCAAATTTCGAGGAAGAGGAACAACTCTTTATAAGTATCAGTTAAAAGATAAGAAGAGTCGATGGGTTAGACACCAATCGCTTGGTAGAGCTTTTGCGTATTCTAATAATGTAATTTTTGGAAAAGCTGCTATACAGAGTTCATCAGCCGAAAGGTTGTTTGATATGGCTTCTGACTTTGGTTTTAATGAGAGGTTAATGGAGGAGATAAATCTTTCTAAATCAAACTTCGAAATGCCACAGACAGAATATTCTTTAGCAGAAAAGGCATCAGGTTTTAATAAAGAAACAATGATGTCTCCTATACACGCTGCAGTTCTATCATCAATTATTGCTAATGATGGAGTCTTGAACTACCCGAGAGTAGTTACTGAAATTTCTGAAGGTGAATCCAGTAAAGTTATATGGAGTCCTCAACAAAAGACAAAGAGAGTTTTAGAAGTTGGAACAGCAAGGCAAATGCAAGACTTAATGGGAATGACTGTTAAGATCGGAACAGCTCGCGGTTCTTTTAGAAGACTAAATAGAAAATTGAAAAAGAATTTAATAATTGGTGGAAAAACAGGTTCTATTACAGGTGGAGTTCCTTACGGAAAAAGAGATTGGTTTACTTCCTTTGCGATGCCTAAAAACCCAAGTTTAGGAAAAGGAATATCTGTTGCTGTAATGAATATTAACGTTAAAAAGTGGTATGTTAAATCTTCCTACCTTGCAAAAAATATTATTGAATTCTACTTTAAAAAAATTGATCCACTTAATGATAATCTTTCAAAAATTAAGAAGAAAGATTTTGATAAGGATTCTTAGTGGAAGATTTTGAAGAAAACGTTCCTATAAATCCAAAATCAAATAAATTACAGAGAGAAGTTCTCTCTCTCTTTGCGATAGTTTTTACAATTTTAGTCTTTAGATCATCATTCTACGAACCTTATAGAATACCTTCCGGTTCAATGATTCCAACTTTAAAAATTGGAGATTATATAATTGTAAATAAATTTGCCTATGGCTTAAAATATCCTTTTAGTGATATGGCGATAGGTGATATTAATTTAAACCCTTCTTATGTTTTTAAACAAGAGATGCCCAGAAGAGGCGACGTTATAGTCTTTAAGTATCCAAAAGATCCTAGCACTAGTTATATCAAAAGAGTGATTGGCCTTCCGGGTGATACTATTGAAATTAAAGATAAGATAGTGTTTGTAAATGACCAGCCCATGGAAATGGTAGAAACAGATGCAACTCCATTCCTAAAGGATATGGATGAAAAGTTTAAAAAATACAAATTAAACTTCTTCAAAGTTAGTGTAGAAAAGAAACATCACTTTATTCAGCAAGACAGTGACAATTATTACTTAGTTAATAAAGATAAAATCACCATTCCAGATGGGGAAATTTTTGTCATGGGTGATAATAGAGACTTCTCTTATGACTCAAGGTTTTGGGGAACTGTTCCTGTGGAATATGTGAAAGGCCGAGCAGAAATGGTTTGGTTTTCAATTGTTTTTCCTGTTGATGGAGGTGTCTTCAAATTTCGTCCTTCACGAATAGGAAATTCTATAGAATAGAGGGTCCTAACCCTCTATCGTAACCCTCGTTGCACCATCATTTCCGTCTTCTGGTATCCAAGTTAACTCTCTATTATCTTTTAAGTAAACTCTAAGCCACTTCTTTAAAGTGCCTTCTCCATGTCCATGAATAATATTTAAAAAAGGGATATCTCCGGCGATGAGCTCATGAACAGAGTCTTCAACTAGTTTTTGAAATTCTTCTAGCCTCATTCCTCTACCATCAATTTCAAGCTTTCCATAAACAGAACGAGTAATATTGATTTGAACATTTTGTTTAGGATATTTAATTTTAGCTGAAGTCAGTTTGTCTAGCTTCATCCAAATAGACATCTTGCCATTTATAACTTGAACTTCTTTCTTCCTATGATTAATGGCCATGACTTTAACATCGCGATTAAAAGTTGGAGAGAATAAAAGGTCTCCTTCTCTGATATCGTCGATAGTTATATTTGCTGTAATTTGAACGTCTTCTAATATCTCAGTGAATTTTCTTTTCTTAGGATCTGGTAAGGATCCAGAAATAGCAGAAACTTTCTTAGCCAATTGTTTTTTCGAATCAATTTTTCCTTTTCTAGTTTCGCTTAATAAATTCTCGGCTTTCGATATAATCTTATTCAATTTCTTTTTATATTCTTTTATTAATCTTTCTTTTTCGAGATGAACTAGTCCTTCCATAGATTGTTTTTGATTTTTTAGAGAATTATTTAACTGTCTATTTTCCATTAAATGACGGTCAAGTTCAGACTTCTTATGAGAAAGCTCCTGAAGTAATTGTTCGTATGAAAGTTGTTTCTTATCAAGGATTTGCTCAGCTGATTCTGAAATATTATTAGAAAGTCCAAACCTTGTGGCCAATATATCAAAAATTTGGAATGCCATTGAGCTTCCTGGTGATCCAAAGAGTAATTTATATGTTGGCATACTTGTCTCTTGATCGAATCCAACATGACAAGATGTATATTCTTTAGAGCTATGAATATATGTTTTAAAAAATTGATGATGGGTAGAAATTATAACTTTAGCATCGCTCCTCTTATGTATTTCTTGAAGAAAAGAAATTGCTAAGGCCGAAGCTTCTTCAGAAGAAGTAGAATTAAAGATTTCATCGACAATAATAAGTGAATTCGGTTCAATGTCTTTAAGTAGTTCCAAATAATTCTTTGCTTCAGAAGCAAATGAGCTAAGTCCAGTGGTAAGGTCTTGTTGATCGTGTGAGAAGTAGTATATGCCTTGAGGTAAATATATCTCGCAGCTTCTTGCTGGTACGTAAAGTCCCATATAACTCATCAAAAAACACAGAGAAACAGACTTTAATGTCACCGTTTTCCCTCCAGTGTTAGGACCAGAAATGACAAGTCCTTTAGAAGTAGAATCGAGATGTAGATCATTTAGTACGGGATTTTCAATTAGTGGGTGAAAGAAGTCTTTAATGTTAACTTTATTATCTTGATTTAGTATTGGCCTACATAATTGTAAATCATACGAGTAAGAAGACTTGGCTTTAATTAGATCAAGTTTATAGTAATAGTGAAGAATGTTAAGAGGAGCTCTCTCAAAAAGTAGTAGAGTCTCACAAAAGTTTTGGCAAATTTCATTTATAATAGCATCAATTTGAGCCATTATTCTCATTCTTCTATTGCTCTTATCTCTCAAGGAATATGGCTCAATGAATAGAGTCATACCAGTACTTGACTTGGCAACAATTACACCCATTTTCGAATTATAAGAATCAGATCTTACTGCCAAAACATATCTATCATTAATAATATCGTGTTCGTTATATTGTAGGGCTTTACTATAACTCTCTTCTCTTTTGATTTTAGAAATGGATATTCTCAAGTCAGTCTCTAAATCCCTAACTTCCTTGAATAACTTTGAGAGCTTTGGATGTTTTTCTAACTGAGTCTCTCCATTTTGAGAAACTAGATTTCTAAACTCTCGAATGAACTTATTGCGAATCTTACTTCTAAGAGCTTGATCTGGATGATTATGTTCAATATTAAAATGATCAAATGTTCTAAAAATTGCAGGGTAGTTCTCAAGTAATTTGCAAATTGTATTGAGTTGGTTAAGCTCTAAAACTATTCCTTTCTCGATAGATTTTAAATATGTTTCAAGCTCATTAGTACTAGGTAGTGTAATAAAAACATTGTTTAACGCATGGTTGTAATTCTCTCTTTCTAGAAGATAAAGTTCAATGAAATTGAGTTCTTGGTTTATTATACTTATAGGTCTAAATTCTAAAAGGTTGTTAATACCCTCTTTGGTATAATTAAAATAGGATTGACTAACAAGTGCCGTGAGGATTTCTTGCCAGTCGAGATAATCTAGAAATTTTGAATTCTTATTAAGTAAGTTGAGTGCCATGATACAAACTATTGTTGATTTAAATAATACAGTCCAAGAGTACAATAAGATGTGTCATATTGACCAGCGTGTATGTACTTCTGTTATGCAAAAAATTTATTCAAGCCCCCATTATTTATCGTTATCAATGCGGTTGCCAGGGAAAACATTATTCTTTTACTTGGGGCGAGGACAGAAGTACGAAGGCCTATTTATTGGTAAGAAAGCAGTACCTTCGAAATATAGAATAAGAGATCGATTCATTGAGTTTTGTAGAAAATATTTACAAGGCGGAATTGTTCATAAAGTAGAAACAAAGCTAAACGACAGACTACTCAATATTCACTTTACTAAAAGAGATTGTCACTACGACTTCACTTGTTTCTGGAAAGGACGTGAGCTTTATTTTTCACTTCTTGAAAATAACAAGGAAGGTAAACGTGTCTTTTGTAGTTGGATTGGTTGGCAAAATATATACGATGAAACAACTGTGGAATCTATTTATTCTAAAATAGGCGCTGGAAATGTTAAGTCTGAAAAAGAAGCAAAGGGTCTTTTCGATGAAGAGAATTATTTTCATGACTTAGAAAAAAATGTCGATGTTCACAGCTTTCCTAAAAGAAAAAAGAAGTTCTTTCAAAGAAAGTTAGTGAATATTGAAAAAGATTTAGAGAAAGTAAAAAAATGGAAAGAACTAAAACACGAAATCGAAGGATCAGACTTTGTCATTCCTATGGATTACGAATTTAGCTTACAGGGATTGAAATTTAAAATTGATGTGAGTGTAAACGAATTTAAGAGAAGAGATAAAATATATAAGAAAATTAAAGCATTTAGAAATGCTGAAACCTTATTGGAAAATAGGCTAAACACGACAAGGAATGAATTTAAAAAATGGGCCGATGGCGATGTTTTTATAGTTAAAGGACTTGGCAAAACAGTAGAGCCCGTCTGGAAAAGTACCAAGAAGTCTGACCGTATAGATCAGGTAAAAGGTGTCAATAAGAAAATATATTCAATTGGTTCAGAGCTTCAGCTTGCTGTTGGATTGGACAGCTCAAGTAATGATTGGCTTAGAAAAAATTGGGCATCAAAGGAAGATATTTGGTTCCATATAGATGGTGACAAAAGTGCTCATGTATTTTTGAAAAACCCAAAGAATGTAAACGTAGAGCATAACTTACTGCAATTAATAGGTTCGGTTATGAAGGCGTACAGTCAATTCTCCTCGTCACAGATACCCTTGGTTTATACTCAGGTAAAGAATGTTAAGGGGGTGAAGGGCGCCCCAGGAAAGGTCACTTTTAAGAAAGAAAAAAGAATTGATGTCTATTTTGATGAATCTTGGAAGGAAAGAATTTCAATCATTTCGTGAACTTAGAAATACCTGTAAAATATAGAGAGTTTTAAGTGACTCTAGTTCAGAGGTAGAAAATGAAAGTGTTTTTAGTATTGTTGACGTTAGTTTTTTCTGTCAATTTATTTGGTAGAGAGATCCCGGAAGTAAATGAATTTGATATTCGTTACTATCATCCTGAGAATTATGGTCTAAAAGATTTAGTGTTTGAAATTCGTATTTCAAACTTGGTTGAAACATTAAACAAGAGACAGAACTTTGGAAGAATTGAAGATCTTTATTTTAAGATCTATTGGATGTTTCCAGGTCAATATCAAATAAAAGTATTTGGTTTCCCAAAAGGCTTTCTAGAAGTAAAGCATCAACTGAAGCAAATGATTAAGAATAGACTCGACTTCGTCATTCCCTTAAAGCTTGCACCTAGAGTGAGAAGTTATGAGTTGAGTTATTTCAAAACGAAAGGAGCCAAAGGTGTTCGGGGTAAGGATCGAACAGGATCAAGACCAGTATCAGAAATACAATTAAAATTTAAAAGAAATGGAATGCTAAAGGAATTTAAAACATTTAGCCCCACAGGTGTTAATACGTCACATTTTGATTTAACTTCAAAGGGTTGGAGTAACAACAAGTGGGTTGTCGACAAAATGATCATTAAATTAATTCAAGGTGTTCAACTTACAACAATAGAAAATGATTTTACCTATAAACCAATTTCTGGTTTTGGTTTTCCTCAGCGAGTTGATATAAAAACGTCTCAAGAAATATTGACCAATAATAATGGAAAGTCTAACAAGAGAACAGTTTCATCTTCAATTGAGTTTAGTAATTACGAAGTAAATACTGGAAAAGCTCAAAGGTATATGATTCGAGGAATTAAAAAGTAGATGAGTATCTTAAAAAAAATAGTCTATTTGCTTACTGCCATTTTAGTACTGTCTTGTTTTAAGCAAGACGTACCTGAGGTGAGTTCAGATGTTCCGCGAACAGTTCGTGATTTTGATCAGCTTAAGGCGTGTTCAAATGTCTCATATTTTGAAGGCTTTCTCGAAAGAAATAATCTCCTTAACCTCTTTGTGTGTTCTAGTTGGGATTTGAAATTTACAAAAATGTTTCAAGCTCTTTTGGATATCCCTGAGGAAAATTGGAATGATCTAGTTCGACCGATTGATGCTATATTTTTTGCAGACAGGGGAAGGCGAGATCGTTTTATTAATTATTATAGAGATTTAGATAGAGATGGTGCTCTAGACGATCTTGGTAGAGTTTTAACTGCTCTTACTGATACAAATTACTATGATGGCCTCAATCACTTATTCATCTGTGCTGATGAGCCTGAAAACGTTGTTTGTGATTCTAGGGATATGAGAGTATCAAAGGAAGAAGTTAAGAACTTCTTTGATTTTCTTAATAGAGATCCAAAAATGTTATTAGAGTTGTCATTTGTTATTGACCACTTTCATAATGCACTTATCGGAAGATCCGAAAATCTTAGAAGAGAAATCAATAAATTTAATAACACAGATTTTTTTAATTCACTTAGAACAATCACAATCTCAAAATTTGCTGAAAAGTATCTAAGTGGACTTACGGACTCTGACTTAAGACTGATTAGACGTTTCTTTTCCACAATGGACTCGTCACAGGATTTGACCTGGATCAAGTCTTGGTTAACAAACGATAGTGTCAATTCTGAATACCTTTACGAGTTACTGTCAATTCCTGTTCATTCTGAAAAGCAATTAGTAAGAGATGTTAAAGTTCTTAACAGTCTTTATGTTAATGCAGTTTTATGTACTGCGGGTGATTTAGAATTACAGATTGATATAAAAGATCTCGTAAATAATACTTTGGGATATTTAAAGACTAATGAAGTCACAAAGTTCTATGATTCCCTTCTTCTAGCAAGTGAATCAATTAAATACGCAAGACCCGTTTGTCCCGAAATAACTGATGCTCAAGGACAAATTAACTACTGGGAATATTCGCAACAAAGAAATGTAAATCATACTTTAGATTTAGGGAACGCCCTTAATTATTCAACTAAGTTGGTCTCAAAAGAACAGACTATTGAATTTCTGAAATATATTATTGATTTGGTAGAAGCCGACTATCCCTATCTTATGTCAGCTATATCAGGTGAATTATTTAATATTGGGAATGAATTAAACCGAGTTGTACTTGAAAATTCAGAGCCATTTTACGGAATAGTACTGGATATATTTAAAAATAGCGATGATCAAATTTTTAAATCAGGTGCTGTGTTATTAAATGAAGTCTTTAATGAAAATATGAGTCCTGATATTGCAGCATGGAGTAAAGTATGGCTCTTTTGGAATAAAACAGAGCAGAACTTTCTATTTAACTTTGTTGATAGACATCTAGATGTTGGAACTGATTATGTAAGGTTGTTTTCTTTCTACTCATTATTTATGAAAGAAATTTCTCAAGCCTGGCCCACTCTCAGAGAGGGCTATATAAAGGATGAAGAAACTAAAGAGCAAACATATCAGGCCTTTAAGAAGGCATCTAGTATTTTTCATGGTGAAGATATTCTTGATGATTATAAGAAGTTCTTTTCAAGAGATCATGTTCTTAAATTGTTAAGTATTATTACTTCTGGTCAAAATTATAATGCATCAAGAATTGCATCCCTTAACCTGTCCTATAAGAGTGAGTTCGACCAGCTGCCTAAGAGGAACTTTAGTTTAGATGTTTCAGGATCATCAGTAGGAGAGAAGGTTAGTGAGTGTGTAAATGCTATCACTGAGCATGACTCTCTTTATAGTTTAATCAAAAACTATCCTGAGAACTGTAAAAGTATCAATTCTGGTTATGTTTTGGATGATTTGACTCAGGGGATGGACGTTCTCATTGGTAAGTTTGAAAATCAGTTTCCTGATCAGAGTGTGGATCATTTCTTTGAGTTGGGAGGATTACTTTCTCCCGAAATGACTATTTGGGCGATAGCAAATGCTGTTTCGGTGAATGCTCAATATAAGAAACATGATCGAGACATAGGTGATGCTTTTAATTTTATAGAAAAATACTTATATCAATTCGGAGAAGAAGGAAAGAAAGGTTATCAACTTGTTAAACAAGGTATTGATTTTCTCATAGATTGGATGCCCGGTGATGAAGAAAAAAGTTTTAGAAATGGGTTAATAAGTGAATTTGTTATAAATAAAGAGAAGTTTGGAGATATCTTTGATAATTCAAGTCTCTATCTTAATGATTATGATCAATGGATACTGGGTTATAGAAAAACTCAATATATTGAAGATGAAAAATACAAGTGTGAAAATTTCTTAAATACAAATGTTGGTAAGAATATTTGTCCTGAAAAGCCTGCTGTGAAAAAGTACTTAAAACTACTCACTAAGCAGTTAACAACGGTCTTCGAAGAAAGTGAAGGACATCCTTTAGAACATATTCTAGATGCAGCTCTTCCCGAGGGGGGAGTATATATCCCTCTTGATGAACGAGATGCTAAGAAGAAGCGCTTAACTTTACTGGAAACGTTTAATTACCTTTTTGACTTAACAGATAAGAATCTTGCAGTGAATAGAACATTAGTAAAGCATCGTAAATCTTTGGATCATGACAAAGAAAAGTATGAATTAACAACGTCTGAAAGAATCGATCTTGTTATACGTGAAGTGGCTTTTGGTCACAACTACCTAGGTGTTCAGTATCTAAATGCAGTCGTTAAGGGTGAAAAGTATAACAAGATTGTTAAAAGTAAAAAAACATTAATGCAAACTTGCGTAAGACTTCCTTGGCTTAAATGTGGGAAGAGAATGACTAAGAACGAAACTCGCATGGCCAAGAATGCACTCTGGGCATATGACGGATTAATAGATGTAAATAACGGAAATGACCGCGAGAAAAGACTTAAGTACGGTAAGTATATGTCTGCCTTTCTTTATAGCTTGGTCGCCTCTTCAGCTCTAGATTCTCAAGAGGTCACTTTTTGGCCGATGGATGATAAAGAGTTGAAAAAGCATAATGGAGTGGCGCTGGGTTACTTCTCTCAAATCGCTTCGTTTAGTAACATGGGCCGAGTCGTTCATGACCGAGTAGGTAGGACTAGAGAGCAGTTAGAAACATTTGTAAGTAAGAAGCAATTTTTGCGAGTTAACGATTTAATTCTTGGAGGGGCTAACCCTGCTGAGCTTAAATCGACTCTTACTCAAATGGTGAATATTCTAAGAGATGAAGACGGTGAAGTTCCTCTTGATGATATTGTAGACTGGATTGCGGATTTAAATTATCAGGATATGAGATCACTAGAGGAATTAGTGAGTAAGACACTATATATTTCAACTTTCTTAGGGAGTGAAAAATTTGTATTAGGATCGGGAGATTCTGAAAAATTTAAAAAGAACACTGTATATGAATCCTTGTATATCGCTACAAAGTTTCTCAGAGATTATGATTTACTAAAATTAGGTTTTCCAAATGAGAGTAAACTTAAAAGTTTGATTTCACCTGCTCTTACTGTAGTTAGCTTTTTGTATGATAAATTAAGTGATAAGTCTTCTCGAAATAATTATTGGTTACTATTGAATAGTGCTTATGCAGCCATTAGGGAAAGCTTCTATGTGAGAGGAGGGGTTGAACTCGTCACGAAGAATATAATTAAACCAGGAAAGATTGATAAGGGATATTCCCTAGTTAACAATGTTCATGAGTACTTAACGACTATTCATTCCGATGGCTTCTCAGAAATGGCAGAACATCTATCAATTATACAAGATGCTGATGTTGGATCAGATATCTTGTGGGATTATATTGGCAAAACTACGGTTAGATCGATTTGTGATATCGAATCAAGTGAATGTGTAGAGAATAAAACGTTTGATGAGTTACATCGTTTATTGATTCTTACAAGTAAAGGAAGCAATTTAAAAGATTTCTTAGATTGGTTCCTAATTGAGAAGAAAGAAAGTATTCTCAAAACTTCATCTGACTTTTTTCCATTTATTAAAGTAAAGAAATAAAATATAGAGGACGATTTGAAAAAGTTACTTTTAAGTAAAGATGCGACTAAGAGATTGTCGCACGGTAAACATGATTTTTATCTACGTGATTTCGAGGGGAGTGTTAGATCATTTCAACCTGGAGAATGGGTAGAAGTTGAAGGCACTAATGAATCCTTCCATGGGTTTGTAAATAGTTTTGTGACTTCGGGACCAAATCTTAGAATTGTTGGAAAGAAAGGATCATTAAGTGATCCGTTAGAAATTCTCTTAGCGAAAATTCAATTTTGTTATGATCATCGAAAGCAATTTATTGGCTATGATAATTATAGATTATGTTTTGGTGAAGCAGATGGTCTGCCAGGCTTAATCATAGATACTTTCGAAAACTGTATCCTAATGCAAATTAATACCGCAGGAATAGACAAGTTTCGTGAGCAAATAAAGTCTTACTTGAAAAACTTATATAAAGAAAAAGAGATTTGTTTCTTTGATAATCCAAAGTATCGCGAAAGAGAAGTTCTTCCTGAATTTGAATCCGATCTGATAAATGATGTGAAAGTGTTTGAGAATAATTTCAAATATACAATATCTAAAGAAACAATTCAAAAAATTGGATATTACTTTGATCACCGGGAGAATCGCAAAAAATTGGAAGATTTTTTAAAACGTTTTCCAACACTTACTAGAGGAATGGATCTCTTTAGTTATGTGGGAAGTTGGGGGTTACATCTACTACGTGGTGGTGTTGAAAAAGTTGAGTTTGTTGATCAAGCAAATATGGAGAGCAATACGAACTCAGCTTTAGAAGAGAATGGATTTCTCGGTAGAGGCCAATTCATTAGAAAAGATGTTTTTGCTCATTTAGATCTATGTATTCAAAATCACGAAAGATTTGATATAATAGTAAGCGATCCGCCAGCTTTTAGTAAGTCTGGTAAAAATTTAGGAAAGGCCCTAGGTGGTTACGAAAAATTGCATCATAAATCTTTGCAACTTTTAAATGACAAAGGACTCTATGTAGCAGCTAGTTGTACACATGGAGTTTCACTAGAGGACTTAGATCAAACCGTAAATAAGGCAGCGAAAAGGTTAAACAAGAATATCATGTTACTTGATACAGGTGTTCAAGGTTGGGACCATCCTTTTAAAAGTTTTAAGAGTAATTCGTTTTATATAAAATATTTATTATATCAAGTTTATGAATAAGGAAGTTTATGAGCGCCATTAGAGAAAAATCACTTGAAGCATTAGCTAGGGCCAAAGAAGTTATTTATGGTCAAGACGATATGCTTGATGCCATTTTAGCAGCACTAGTTTGTGAAGGACATTTACTCATTGAAGGTATGCCTGGTTTAGGTAAAACGATGAGTGTGTCCACTATGAGTAAGCTGTGTGATCTCTCTTACAAGAGAATTCAGTTCACGCCAGATTTACTTCCCTCAGATTTAGTTGGAACTATGATCTATTCGCAACAGCGAGAAGAGTTTACAACTAAATTTGGTCCCATCTTTACGCAATTGCTACTGGCTGATGAGATTAATCGTTCACCTGCCAAAGTCCAAGCTGCTCTACTTGAAGCCATGGCCGAAAAACAAGTCACAATCGGAGATGAAACACATAAGTTAGCAAGTCCTTTTGTGGTTTTAGCTACACAAAATCCAATTGATCAAGAAGGAACATACCAGTTACCTGAAGCTCAGCTCGATAGATTTATGATGAAGTTGGAAGTTGGTTATCCTGACTTTGAAGCTGAGAAACATATTCTTGACCACAAAGGTGATCCTCTTTCTAGCTTGGAAGCTGTGCTGTCTACGGATGATGTACTAGGAATGAAAGAAGAAGTTGAAGCAGTATATGTTGATGAAAAACTAAAAGATCTAATTGTTAAAATTGTTCACGCCACAAGGCCAGATAATAAACTTTTTGATAAACGCTATGAAGGTGCAATCTTGGCTGGGGGTTCTCCACGAGCTTGTATTTGGCTTTACAGAATTAGTAAATTTATTGCCTATATGGATAATAAAGAATTTGTTTCACCTGAACATTTAATGAAGATTGTTCCTGGTGTGCTAGGGCATAGGTTAATAATGACTTATGAAGCCTCTATAGATAATTTAAAAGGTTCAGATGTGGCAAAGAAGATTGCTGAAAAAATGATCTAATGAACGTTCAAGAAGTCAGAAAAATTGTTGGAAAAATTAAGGGTTCAATATTTAAGAACTCAAATAGTTTTTCAATTGGAATGTTAAAGTCCCACTTCAAGGGAAGTGGACTACAGTTCAAAGAACACATGGTTTATTCCCATGGGGATGATGTACGTTTTATTGACTGGAAACTCACTGCTAAAACTCAAAATACATATGTAAAAACCTTTGAGGAAGAAAGGAATGTTGAAATTGTAGTGGTACTCGATTTATCACCCTCAATGTTTTTAGGATTTAAAGGAGTATCTAAACTTCAAGCTAGTTTAGAAATATGCTGTCTTCTTTTTCTTCTTTCGAAAGAAACAAATGATTATGTTCAGGTTGTTATTCTAGGAAATACTGTAGAATCCCTTCCGAAAGCTACTGGAGAAAGAGGTATCGCTCAACTTGTTGCAAAACTCGAAGAGTTAAACGTCTTAGGCGAAGATGGTAAAGTTAATTATAAATATTTAAACCAAAAGCCTAAGCAAGAAAAGTCAGTTGGAGCAAACACTCTAAAATACATAAAGAAAAATAAGGAAGTTGTCATATTGTCAGACTTTGTAGACTTCTTAGAGTTTGATGAACTAAAGAAATTAGCATACAGAAAACATGTCCATTGTTTTAGAATAGTAGGGCCATTGGATGAGGCTGAGTCGAGTCCGTATCAGGTTTTCTCTAGTGATTCTACATTTTCACGAGGAAAGCTTTCTATAGTTGATAAAGAAAAAGTAAAGGAATTAGAAGATTTTCTAGGGAAACGTATAAAGAAACTGAATGTGAAAGACCGCTATTTAGAATCCTTTATTAAGGAAATGCTATAATGAAGTGGTTAATAAGCTCTGTTCTGTTTTTTTTAGTGAGCTTCTCACTGTCCGCTTATGAAATAAAAGGTGAACTAATTAATAAAGATACAAGTGTATCTATAATTGAAGGACAGACATTTAACGCCTACTTGAGAATATGGCCATTTGCTAATGCTGATCTCGCTGCAGTAAAAGAGGCGTTAAATGAAAAAGACTTTTTAGATTTTTTCTATATAGTAAATGTTCAAAAAGTAGAATATTCAAATAACAATGAAGAAGTTTTAGAAATTGAAGCGAAAGTTATTCTTAAGAAATTCTATGTTCCAAGAACATTCTATATTTGGCCCTATAAGAGTTTAACAATCCCTTTTGATATCATAAATATACAACCTGTAAAAAATCCAACAAAACAAGATTTTCTAATCTTACAACAGCCTGTAATAGAAACGATTAAGAAAAATCCTCTTTCTTTATGGGTATATTTTATCGTCGTGTTAGTTATAGGGATGCTTTCGTATTTTTTAATTCTTCTTGTTAGAAGAAATAGAATTAAGAAAGTTAAGCAGGCAGAACTTGATAAGTGGATTGTAATCTTTAAAAATGTACGTGATAGAGAATCCCTCGAAGAAATCTATAGAACTAAAGATAATTGGCTTCCTCTTGTGGGGGGAGAAACACCTCCAATCCTTATGTTTTTCAAGCTCTTAAATAAAATTCAATTTAAAAAAGATTGGGATGAAATGGAAGAACATCAGGTTAATGAAGCCTTCGATGAAATGAGGAGTATATTTGAAAGGAATTGAATATGCTCATTTATACTCAAGTATCTGGGGTCTAGTGGGATTGGTTGTATGGACATTATCATACTTCTACATTTTTAAAAAAAGTGAAATCTATCTACCACATAGTGCAGATAAGAACATTTCTCCAGTTCGTAGGCTTGGCCTATGGTTAATAGGAGCTGTTGGTTGGTTGTTAATATCTTACTCATTAACACAACCACGTCTACCTATGGGGCTAGCCAAAAATAAAATTGAAGTAAATGATATTTTCTTTGTTATCGATGTATCTAGATCTATGTTAGCAGAGGACTTTAAGCCTAATAGGCTTGAAGTGGCCAAGGACAAAATTGGTGAGTTTATTGCCCTAAGACCAACAGATAGAATTGGCCTTATCATATTTTCCGAAAAAGCTTTTACACTACTTCCTCTCAGTACAGATTTAAAACTGATTCAAGAAATGGTCAAAGAAATAAAAGTTGGTGGGATGCTTGGCAGCGGTACAAATATTGGAGATGCATTAGGTTTAGCAGTCGCGAGAGGGGCTCAGTCTTTAGCCAAGAGTAAAGTTATAATCCTTATAACGGATGGAGTGAGTAACGTAGGTTTTCTAACCCCTCTACAGGCGGCAGAAGAAGCGAAAAAACAAGATATTAAAGTATATACAATTGGTATTGGTGGAAAGAGAGACGCCAAAATTCCCTACGGAAAAAATATTTTTGGTCGTAAAAGATATCAAACAATACCAGGTGGTTCAATTGATTTTAAAACACTTGAAGGTATAGCTAAAGTTACCAACGCTAAGTCTTTTGCTGCACAAGACGGAGAAGTTTTGAAAGATGTTCTTAGTGAGATCGAGAAACTTGAGAGATCTGAAATTGATTCAAGCGCCAAAGTCATATACAAAGAGATTTATCTTAAATATTTAGCGCTAGGAGTATTGCTACTTTGTTTTAGCGAATTTACTAGAAGGTTTTATTTTAAAGAGGGGGTGGTATGAATTTTGTTTATTCTAATTATATACCTCTCGTTATATTGGCCACAGTGCTTATCTTTTTCTTTACTAGAAGATTTGAGAAAGGATTTTTTCTCTGGGTGGAAGATCACTGGTTTTTAAAGCGATCTAGGGCCAGCAAACTTTCATCATTACTTAAATTTTTTGCTTTTGCTTTACTCTTAACATCTCTTTTAGACTTAAGAGGACAAGAGGAAAAAGTCGAAACTAATATCCCAGATCAAAAAACGATTATTCTGATAGATAAGTCCGCCAGTATGTTAGTGGAGGATGTGAGGCCTAATCGATTTAAGAAAGCAATTATGTTGGCAAGGCACTTTGTGAAAAAAGCTGCTGGTCACCAAATATCAATCATAGTCTTTTCAGATACACATAAGAGAGTTGTACCCTTTACTGATGATATTGATTTGTTAGATTCCATTCTTGGTGGCTTACTTGATTTAAATATAGCTGTTGGAGGATCAGAACTATCAATGGCAATGAAAGAGGCGATAGGTTATTTCTCTCTTGATAAGAACTATAGTGGCGGAAACCTATTGGTCTTTACTGATGGTGAAGAGCATGACTCTTTCAAGAATATGAAATTGGAGAAAGACGTTAATTTGGCTATCATTGGAATTGGTACTCTTAAGGGAGGTCCAATTCCGATAAGACGAAGAGATGGTGGATTTAGTGGCTATAAGAAACATAAAGGTAAACAAATAAAATCCGCTTTGAATGAAAAGTTTATTCAAAGCTTTGTAAATAAAACAAAGAATGCAAAGTATTGGATTTCTCTTTCTTACAGCCTTCCTACTGATGAAGTACTTGATTTTTTTAGAACAAGGTTTCAGTCTAAGTTAAGTAAGGGGGAATCAAGAATTAGACCAGTTTTGGCAAAAAATTTACTTATCCCTGCTGTGATAATTTATATCTTCTCATATTTGTTTTCACTCGGTAGTACATTCTCTGTTATGAGTTCCCTCGTCATTCTCATGCTAATAACTCCTGTCGACAAGTCATATGCACAGAATAAAGAGTCGGGACCAGTGGCCCAACAGACAGAGAGATTTCTTGAGAAAATGAAAAATGGAAAAATATCAGAGGGTGAAAAACTTAAACTAGCAGAAAACCTCTTACGCTTAGATAAACCTGAAAAAGCACAGTTATTATACGAAGAAGTGATCAAAGATACAGCTAAACATTCCAATGGAACATTAATTAATATGGCCACTGCTTACTTAAAGAACAAGAAGTTTGCCAAAGCAGTAAATATATTTGATGAGTTAAAGTCACGATCCAATCTTTCTAAACAAGAAAAGAAAATTGTTGAGAATAATACCTTGCGAGCTCTAAACCAAAAGAGTTCAAAGAAAGGAAAAAGTGGCAAGGACGACAAAAAGAGTAAAGACAAGAAGGATAAAAACAAGGACAAAAAAGAGAGTTCTGAGAGCGAAGGTGGGAACGAAGGCAAAGACAAAAAAGATCAGAACGATCAAGAAAGCGATCAAGATAAAAAGAAAAAAAATGGTAAGGGTAAAGATAAAGATAAAGACAAAGATAAAGACAAAAACAAAGATCAAGATGATAAACAAGACGGTGATTCTGACAAAAAAGACTCAGATAAGAAAAAGAAGTCTGTAAAAGACAAAGAAAATGAAATTGCTAAAAAGAGGAAAATGATTAAAATTCCTGCGACATTAAAGCAAATCATGAATGATGATAGATCTCTACGCAAGAGACATTTGAAAACTACGATCGGTAAAGATAAGCGCTCTGAAAGAAAAGATTGGTAACCTATGAAAAAAATATTATTCGCACTTCTATTATTGTCCTGTTTTAATACTTTCTCTTCTGACAAGGTAAAAGTATTAATTCAACCAAGTCGGCCTATTGTTAATGAACCCTTTGATTTAATTTTTAAAATTAAACTTACTGGGAACGAAGAACCCTATATTTCTTTTGATCCCGGCAATGCCCAAGTTACGGGACGTAGTAATAGAGGGGTATCAGTTAAAACAACAATTATAAATGGTAAATTCACCACTACTAAAGAAGTTACCTATGTTTATAATATAATATCTGAGCGTTCCGGAAGACTTCTTATAAAGAACGTAGAAGTAGATTTTGGTAATGGAAAAAAAGAGAAAATTAAAAATCTAAAAATTAATGTGCTTAGGGAAGCAAAGAGACCAAAAGATATTTTCATTTTAGCGATACCTAGTAAAACGGATGTGTTTGTTGGAGAAGGTTTTGATGTGAATTATTATCTATACTTTAGAGTAGGAGTCTTGGGTAATGAAGTTGAAAAGTATCCCCCTTTAGGGAAGTTTTTGAAAAGATTTCATATGGTAAATGAGGTTGTTGAAACTGTTCGTTACCAAGGTGAAATATATAGAAGAAGTTTAAAGTATTCAGCTAGATTGTTTGCTCAAAAAGCCGGAGAAGCAACGATTGACCCTATTAAGTTAAAGGTACAATACTCACCCAACAGAAATAGGGGCGCCTTTGGATTTGGTATTCAACTCGGTCAGTATAGAACGAGAAGCTTTCAAAGTAAGAAGGTGAAAATAAATGTTATGTCTCTTCCAACTGAAAACATACCTCCATATTTTTCAGGTCTTGTAGGTAAACATGAATACACCTTAACTGTTCCAAGAAACAAGTATGTTGTAAATGAAGCGGTTGAAGCCAAACTTGAAGTTAAAGGGGTTGGTGCTCTTGAGGCCTTAGATCCTCCCGTTGTATTCTCTCACCCGAACCTTGAAGAGTTTGATACTAAAGGTGAACTACAAGCGATAAATCAACAGATTCACAAAAAGACGTTTGAATATACATACCTCGCTAGATCCTCATTTGTGATAAATGAAAAGAATTTAAAGGTTGCCTACTTTGATCCAGATACAAGGGAATATGTGACTACAGAAATTCAGGTTCCAAAATTAATTATATCTGGATCATCAGTGACCTCTAAAAGTTATACTAGACCTAGTAAAGACACTTCAATTGAAGTCCTAGACCAAGAGAGTAACTTGGAAGCAGAAAAAATAGGACTAGTAGGAATTAACTTAGGAAAATCAGAAACTAGATCAATTACTCCTTTTAAATTTAATCTTTGTTTGGGTTTTGTGATTTTACTCATTCTTGGAAGTTTCTTTATTAGAAAAAGTGAAGACAGCGGTATTAAGAGTGAAATTAATAAATTAGTAAAGCTGAATATATCAAAGAATGGTACATTTTCTTCATTGTATGGATTATTGAATATGATTCCAGGTGAAGATTCACTCAACCCGAGAGAGAAATTAGAACAAAGTAAACTTTCTTCTAGCTCAAAAAAATACTTCTCGCTGTTGCTAGATTCTCTAGAAAGGGGTACTTATTCTAATGAAAGTAAAAATAAAGTTGATATTCATAAGAAACACTTTAGTGAGCTTAGAAAATACCTATATAGTTAAAAATGAAAAAAATAGATAGTTTGAATGATATTTTACAGAATGATTTTGCCATAACAATTGGTAACTTTGATGGTGTACATTTAGGACATCAGCAAATTATTCAAAGTATTGCCCAAGAATGTAAAGAATCTAATCTTAAATTCGTTTTGATTACTTTTAATCCTCATCCTCTTCAGATCTTGCGACCAAGGGAAAATTTCCTTCTCAATCTTGAGGATGAGAAATATAATTTACTCTCTGATCTTGGGATTGATTTCTTTTACGAAATACCATTCTCTAGAGATTTAAGTACTTTGAGTCCTGAAGATTTTCTGAATCAATATATTCTCGAAAATTCCCATGTTAAACGAATCTATATGGGACATGACTTTGCTTTTGGTGCAAATAAGAAGGGTGACTTCTCTTTTGTTAAAAGGTTTTGTACAAACTTATCAATTGTAAAATTAGAAGAATTTAAAAAAGTTGAAAAGAACATCTCATCTACTATTATAAGAAACCTCATTATTGAAGGTGATGTAGAGGAAAGTGAAAAACTCTTAGGACGACCATTTTTCCTCAGAGGGACAGTTGTTAAGGGTGCTGAAAGAGGACGACAAATTGGTTTTCCTACCGCCAATATCAATTACGGACAAATTCGTATTACACCTAAACTTGGAGTTTATGTAACGACTGTAGAAGTTCGAGGAGAGGAGTATCACTCAATCACAAATGTTGGACTCAATCCAACATTTAAAGATGATTCTGTTAAAACTGTTGAAACTAATATTTTTGATTTCGACGATGATATTTATGGAGAAGTTCTCACTATAAATTTCCATAAGCGCCTGCGAGATGAAAAAAAATTTAATGGTATAAATGAACTTGTTGAACAGATCACTAAAGATGTTGTTCAGGCAAAAATAATTCTTAAAGAAGAGAAGAAATGAAAAGGCTCGGTCTTTTAGGCGCCAATATTTCTCATAGTAAATCAAAGAAAATGTATGAAGAGCTTTTAAAAGAAAAAGTAAATTATACATTGTTTGATTACGAAACTGCCGACGAAATCCCATCTTTAGGAGAATTTTTCTCAAATATTGAAGGTCTTAGTATTACAGCTCCTTATAAGAAACATTTTTTAAATTCTGTTTCCATGGAAGCTAATATTAGTAAACTTGGTGCCATCAATTGTATAAAAAAACGTGGTGATAAATTTTATGCTACAAATACTGATTTCCTTGCGGTTAAAAACCTTATTCAAAAAAGTTTTTTTGATTTCAATATTATCATCTTAGGAGATGGTTCTATGGCGCGAATCACTAAAGTTATTCTTAGTGAATTTGGCTTAGATTATCAGCAATACTCAAGAAAAGTTGATGGTGATATATCAAAACTAGATCTGTCGGGAATTCAAAAAAAATCAGTAATTATAAATACTTGTGCAAGAGCTTTTATTTTTTCAGGGCAGCTCCCGCTCAAATGTACTTTCTGGGACTACAACTATGCTCATGAAGCTCACGAACAATATTTCCTAAGTAATGATCAACACTATCTCGATGGCCTTTCTCTACTGAAGCTGCAAGCTAAGTTTGCACTAGATTTTTGGGAAAATAATTAAATACTTGATCTTACTAGTCTGGAAAAGTCTAACCACTTAAAATTCTTTAAAAAAAATAAATTATTCCGATAATATATATAGAGATATATTTATTTTTGGGGACTTATGTTCAGAAAAGAATTTGCAGACGTAATTGGTAAAACAGGAATGATTCCTATTAAGGATTTACGTCCCTTATTACTTGATAAAGATCCATCTAAAGTATCAGAGCTAGGCCTATTAGAACTTTCTTTTTTTGATGATGTTAAGTTTGCTAAGCAAGTGGCTGAAAACTATAGTCTTACCTTCATTGATTTAACAAAAGCTAAAATTCCAGATAAAACGATTAAACTTATCAAGAAATCTGATGTTTTAAAGTATAGGGTTTTACCCATTCAAAAAACAGCAAAGGCCGTAAGTCTTGCGGTCTTTGATCCTTCTATTGTTGAGTTAAGAACGGATTTACAAACGCTCTTTCAACATCCTGTTGAGTTTATTTTAACCAATGTAACTTCTTGGGCAAAAATTTATGAGAGAGTTACTGAATCAATTGATGAGCTTTTAGAAACGATTAGAGAAGTTAAATCTACTGATATAAATCCAGATGAAGCAGTAAACGAAGAAGATATCGGTGACGATGTTATTCGCTTTGTGAATAGAATATTAGCAGATTCTTTTATTAGAAAAGCTTCAGATATTCATGTAGAACCCTATGAGAAAAATTTTAGAGTAAGGTTTCGTGTAGACGGATCATTAATGGAAGTTGCCAAGCCGCCAAAGGCCCTTATGGCTCCCATAACTTCTAGACTCAAAATTATGGCCCAAATGGACATTTCGGAAAAGAGAAAGCCTCAAGATGGAAGAATAAAACTTTCAATTGGTGGCCAGCCCATCGATTATCGAGTTTCTAGTTTACCTACTTTATTCGGTGAAAAAATAGTTCTCAGACTTTTAGATCAATCGAACTTACAACTAGATATGACTAAGTTAGGTTTTGAAGCACAACAACTTAAGGTTTTTAAAGAAGGAATTCACCAACCATATGGAATGTGTCTTGTAACGGGACCTACAGGTTCTGGGAAAACTACAACTCTATATTCCGCTTTAGCTGAATTGAATGTTGTGGGAAATAATATTTCAACAGCAGAAGATCCTGTTGAATTTAACTTGGAAGGGATTAACCAAGTCAACATTAAAAAATCGGTTGGTTTAACCTTTCCGTTCGCACTAAAAGCATTTCTTCGACAGGATCCAGATATAATCATGGTTGGAGAGATTCGAGATCTTGAAGTTGGTGAGATTGCGGTAGAAGCAGCACTTACGGGTCACATGGTTCTATCCACTCTACACACTAATGATGCACCTTCCACTGTGACTAGACTTTTAAATATGGGAATAGAACCATTTCTTGTAACTGGATCGTTAAACGTTATTGTTGCTCAGAGACTTTGTCGAAGAATTTGTACAAGTTGCAAGGAAATAGATACCAAAGTTTCAATAGAAGAAGTAGTGGCCTGTGGTATTGCGCCAAGTTCAGCTCAGAAAATAAAAATTTATGTCGGTAAAGGTTGCGATATGTGTAACGGTACCGGCTATAAAGGAAGAGTTGCTATTTATGAAGTGATGGGTATGTCACCAAAAGTGAAAGAACTTATTTTGAAAAATGCATCTGCTGATGAAATAAAGAAACAAGCAATTAAAGATGGAATGAAAACACTTAGAATGTGTGCACTAACCAAAGTGGCTAAGGGTGAAACAACTCTCGAAGAAGCCGTTAATAACTCAAGTGCAGATAAATTTTGATGGAGTAAAATATGAGTAGTGATGAATCTACTAGTCCAGATAAAACCTTTACGAAAACTAAACAAGCTGGCGCCGAAGGTGTAAAGATACAGCAGCTTTTTAAGCTGATGGTAGAAAGTGGTGCATCTGATTTACATGTTACCGTGGGAACACCTCCTGGCCTACGTGTGAACGGAGAGATTATAAGGGTTAAGATTCCTGCACTTTCTGGAGTAGATACCAAACGTCTTGTTTATCAAATATTAACTGAAGAGCAGAGAAACGAACTGGAAAAGAATTTAGAATTAGATTTTTCTTTTGGGATTAAAGGTCTCGCAAGATTTAGATCAAATGTTTTTTATTCTAAAGGTGGAGTTGCTGCAGTTTTTAGACAAATTCCAAGTTTAATTCCGGACTTTAAGGCGTTACGTCTTCCAAATGTTCTCCTTGAAATGTCAGATGTTACTAACGGATTAATTCTCGTCACAGGACCTACTGGTTCTGGGAAATCTACAACACTAGCGGCTCTAATTGATAGACTTAACCAAAATGAATCTGGTCATATCATAACCTTAGAAGATCCAGTTGAGTTCGTGCATCCTCATAAGGGATGTATTGTGAACCAAAGAGAAATTGGATCAGATTCTCTTAGTTTTGCTAATGCTATAAAATCACTACTTAGACAGGATCCTGATATTGTTCTTGTTGGAGAGATGAGGGATCAGGAAACTATTGAAGCTGCACTCACTATTGCTGAAACTGGCCATTTGGTTTTTGGTACTCTTCACACCAATAGTTGTGTGCAAACAATCAACAGAGTTGTAAATGTTTTTCCGTCTGATAAACACGATCAAATTAGAACTCTATTGAGTTTCGTTCTAAGAGGAGTTGTATCACAGCAACTTATTCCTAAGTCCTTTGAACCTGGGAGATGTTTAGGAATGGAAGTTCTAGTAACAAATCCTGCGATTCGAAATTTAATTCGCGAAGATAAAGTTCATCAGATTTATTCTCAAATGCAAATTGGGCAGGATAAATCTGGAATGATGACCATGAATCAAACAATTAAGAAACACGTTGATACAGGACTAATTGATACTGAGACAGCAATGAGTTATTCAACTAACCCAGAAGAACTAGCAAAACAACTAGGTGTTAAATCTAGAGGATAAGAGTAATGGCCAATTGGAAATACGTAGGTCTAAATAAAGATGGTAAGAGAGTGTCGGGTTCTGTTATGGCAACCTCTGAGAAAGAGGTGCGTAAAATTCTTAGAAATGAAAAGATTCGTGCTCGAAAAATTACACCTCCATCTATTCTTGAATTTGATCTTGGCGATTGGATGGTTGAAAAGGGTTTTGCTGCGCCTTTTGGTCCCGAAGAATTAACAAACTTTACAAAGCAGTTAGCTATTATGATTAATGCGGGTGTACCGATATTACAAGCGCTTGAAATTATATATAAATCCGAAAAGCACCCAGTACTTAAAAAGGCAGTTAAAAACATCGCTCGCGATGTAGGTGAAGGACAATCAATTGCAGAGGCTATGGAGAAGCAAAAGGGATTTGATAATCTCTATTGTAATCTAGTTAAGGCCGGAGAAGCCGGTGGTATTTTAGATGATATTTTAAACAAACTATCTATTCATATGGATAAGCAGCAAAAGACTAAGGCGCAAATTAAATCTGCTATGATGTACCCTTTTATCGTTACAGCTATTGGTTTTGGAGTTATTTGGGGGATGATGGTTTTTGTTGTTCCTCAATTTGTTGGGATGCTTGCAGATACGGGTCAAGATCCTCCGGCAATTACTCAGTTTGTAATTGATGCTTCAGAGTTTCTGGGGAACCATTCTGTTAAGATGATAGGAATCTTCTTTGTTTTATTTATTTTCCTAAAAAGTTTTATTGGAACACCATCCGGTAAAATTACCTTTGATAAAGTCATGATGAAAATGCCCATATTTGGATTAATCATTATAAAGGGTAATTTAAGTACTTTTTCGAGAACTTTGGCGACAATGCTTGGAGCCGGGGTCTCGCTTATTGACGCCTTAGATATTTGTGTAGAGACCATTGATAATGGTGTCATTGCTGAAGATGTACGTGTGATTAGGAGAGAAGTTGTCCAGGGTAAGACTCTCACAGAGCCTCTGATGCAGATTGATTACTTTCCAGACATGGTTTCTCAAATGATTAAGGTGGGAGAGCAAACGGGTCAAATTGATCAAATGCTTGAAAAGGTATCAGATGTCTTTGAGGATGAGGTGAATACACTGGTTGGTGGAATGACTAAAATGATAGAGCCAATTATTATTGTCGTTTTAGGATCTCTGATTGCTGGGATTTTAGTGGCGATGTATCTGCCAATGTTTATGAGTGCCGGTGGAGCCGACTAAGTTGCCGAATTAACAAGGGCAATAAAAAGCGACTTAAAAAAAATAAGTCTAAAGTAATTTGACTGTTTTTCGATGATATACTTATGTAAGAGAACTTAAGGAAGTTAATATTTCTTAAGGGGAGATTCTTAATATCTCTCTTTATAAGAAGTGTTGATGAAAGCAAGGGATCGATTTTTCTATCTCTCTTAACAAGGTAGAGAAACTTAACCGCCAATCTTAACTTGGCAAATCTATGAGGAGGCTTTTATGAAAAGCTTTAAAAATGAAGACGGCTTTACACTAGTGGAGCTGATGGTTGTGGTTGCGATTATTGGTATTCTTTCAGCAGTTGCGATTCCAAATTTTAAGCAGTATCAAGCAAAAACAAAAACTTCTGAAGCAAAATTACAATTGGCTTCAATCTATTCTGCAGAAACAGCATTGCAAGCGGATTTTGATGCCTATGCAGCTTGTCTCGCGTTTGCAGGTTATATTCCTCCTTCAGGTGGTAACTACTACGCGGTTGGTTTTCAAGCAGCTGATACAGGTGGAACTGCTACAGTTCTAGCCAACGGTGGAACAGGTTGTGCGGCTGGAGCTGGTAACGGTGGTGGCGCTGCTAAAACGGTGGCCGGTCAATCAGCAGCTGATGGTGATCTTGGTCACACTGTTGTGAACACACCTCTATTTTCAAATGGTCTTGCTACAGTTACGACGGAAGCTGATGGTCTGGCCTTCATTGCAGGTGCCGTAGGTTATATTGATTCAGATTCAGCAAAAGCAGGTACAGCAGATGTATGGTTGATTGATGAAAACAAGAACCTTGTTCACGATGTCTTTGGTTACTAGAATTTAATTAAATAATTATAAAAAAGGAGGGATTTATTCCCTCTTTTTTTTATTTTTGGGTCTAAACTTTACCCATTCTTTTACAGCTAAATATTTACCATTCTTATATAAGTAGTCTACTTCATCAAAATCTTGCTTCTGACAATTCTTAGCCCCAGCATTTAAACACTTTAAATCAATTTCTGATTTAAGCGCATAAACATTGATGTGAAGTCTTTCTTTGAGTAATCCATTAGCAGTATTGTTATAGTGATTAAGTAGAACGATAAGCGCTTCTTTGAGTCCTCCTTTTGATGCCTCTATTCTGGCAATTAGTGAGGGGAGATACTGGGCATGTTGTTTGGCAAGAGGAGACTTAAGGCAGACTTTGTATTTTTCCAACGCATCTTCTATGTTTCCAAGTTCAAAGTAGTCATTAAAAGCGGCATTGTAATTTAACCAGAAGTCATTTGGATAATATTTAAGTCCTGCTTCGTAAACTTTCTTAGCCCCTACAACATCATCTTTAATAATTGAAAGGTAGAGACCGCCATGCTCATAATTTGCATAAAATAAAGGTTCAAGTTTAGATATTGTCATGAAACGGTGGAACATCCACGAATTTTCATTAAAAACTCTTTCTTCATCACCCATTAATAGAGTACTCACCCATAGCAGATCGGATACAACTCTCTTTTGACCAATTGAAAAAACCTTAATAAGGGAGTCGTGAAACTTATAAGTACTCTCTTCTTTTGAAACTTCAATCTTTGGAAAATCAATTTTTGAATTTACAAAGTTTGATATTGTCAGGAATGTGAGTATTATAAAAATAGAAATTAATTTATTCATAAGTATATTCTAAACTTGGTTGATGAATGTTTGAAGTAAAAGATTTAAAAAAAAATTATAAGACAGATTTTTGGACAAAACCCGTAGAAGTTCTCAAGGGAATCTCCTTTAAAGTTGGAAGAGGAGAGATCGTAGGTTTCTTAGGGGCCAATGGTGCAGGTAAAACGACTACCATTAAAATGATGATGGGCTTTACCTCTGTTGAGCAGGGAAGTATTTCCTTCTTTGAACAATCTAAATTTAAAAAGGAAGCACACAGAATAGGCTATCTGCCCGAGCGACCTTATTTCTATCCTCATTTAACAGGTATGGAGATGGTTAGGTATATGGGGTCTTTATGTAACTTAAGTCCCGACCAAATTAGTCAGGGAATTGATAAATACGCTAAGAGGCTTAGAATTGATCATGCGCTGTCTCGAAAAATTAATGGTTACTCAAAGGGAATGTTACAAAGGCTAGGTGTTCTTTGTACTATTTTACATGATCCTGATTTAATTATTTTGGATGAACCTTTGTCTGGACTAGATCCTAGGGGCCGAAAAGATATAAAGGATCTCTTGGTAGAATTGAATAATGAAGGGAAAACTATATTCTTTTCGAGTCATATTGTTTCTGATGTTGAGGAAGTATGTGAAAAAGTCGTGGTTTTAGACTTTGGAGAAATTGTTTATCAAGGTGATATTGATGAACTTATTCAAAGTAAGACAGATGCTATATACTTAGCGATTACGAATTCAAAAAGTAATAAATTACAAGATCTCGCTCGCATTATTTCTGAAAAAGATGCCATGGTGACCTATTCAATTGATTCTCATAAGAAAAATGAATTCATTAAAATTGCAATTTCTGAAGGAATTGAAATAATGGCCTTACATAAGGATACACCCACTTTAGAAGAAATAGTTTATAAAACAGGGGGTGAGATTTGAAATCTCTTGTTGTAGCAAAGTATACATTTTCTGAATTTCTTCAAAGTAAAATTCTATACAATGTTTTCTTTCTTTCCATTGGCTTATTTATTCTTACTTATGTTGCCAGTGAATTTACTTATGGGGTTCCACAAAAAGTTGCACTAGATTTTGGTGTGGGAGCTACGAGTATTTCAACTGTACTTATCTCAATTTTTTTGGGAGCTAATCTGATACTTAAAGAAATTGAAAATAGAACCCTCTATATGGTTCTTTCCAGACCTATTGATAGATCTAGTTTTATCTTAGGAAAATTAATTGGATTAATGGGAATAATATTTCTAAATACAATAATATTGGGAAGTATTTCCTGTGCACTCTATTTCTTCTTAGGGGGCGAGTTAAATTATCTTATTCCATGGGTATTCATTTTTATTTTTATTGAAGCATTAATAGTTTTGCTCGTTGTGATTTGTTTTTCTCTTGTCACAAATGTTGTTTTAGCTGTTGTGAATACTATCGTTGTATATATTGCTAGTTACGCTATTTATGAAGCGAGTAGTCTTTCCTACGTCGTGAGTAGAGAAGGTTTAAACTCTTTTTTAAAAGTATTTTCTTTTATTCTTCCAAGTTTATCTAAATTTAATTTAAAAGATTTCGTTCTCTATGAGCATAGTTTGAGTTCTGGTTTTATTGGATGGGGACTATTGTATGGAGTATGTTATATTTTATTTCTCTTTTTCGTATGTACAACAATTTTCTCTAACAAGAATTTAGACTAATGACTTTAATGACACCTTTTTTTATTTTTGGAATTATGATCGGAAGCTTTTTAAATGCAGTGATCTATAGAATCCCTAATAATATTAATATTGCTTACCCGAGATCTCATTGCCCAAAGTGCAAGAAATTGATCTATTGGTATGAAAATATTCCTATTCTAAGTTATATTTTTCTCAGAGGAAAATGCTCCAAATGTCATCAGTCATTTAGTATTCTCTATCCTGCAGTAGAACTGTTCATAGGACTCGTATCTATTTGGCTTATGCCAGATGTATTAACCAACACTACTTTAATGTTGTATGCATTTTACTTTAGTGTGTTTTGCGCGCTCTTTTGTCATTTTGTCATAGATATTAAGCATCAAATTCTACCGGATTCTATAAATATTTACCTGGGTCTTCTATTTCTGGTCTATGCGATATTTTTCAAGCCTCCTATTTTTTATCTAATGGGCGCAGGCTTAGGTTTCTTATTTCCATACCTAGTTACCCTTGCTTTTTATAAACTAAAGGGACAAGTGGGCCTGGGCGGTGGAGATATAAAGCTTTACACTGTCCTTGGGATAATTCTGGGCCCTGTTGGAGTCATCAATAATATCTTTCTAAGTTGTTTCTTTGGAGCCGTGTTTAGTTTATTTATGATGGCCATTGGAAGAATGGACAGAAAGACGAAACTTGCATTTGGACCATTTATTATAGTTGTTGCGCTGTTTCAATTGTTCTTTCCGAGCCAATTTAGGATTTTTTCTTCCCTTTGGAGTATTTAACTCTTAGCTATTGCAGTAATTCCTTGAATTCAATAGTTTTAATGCGTTATAATTATTTATAGTAGTAGCTGCCGAGGAAATTTTTTGGATCCTAAGAAAATATTGAATGATATCATTTCCCAAATAAAAGATGCCCTTAAAATAGGGCCGAAGGGACTTGTGGGTGTCGATATTGGACTCAGTGCAGTAAAGGTCGCTCAAGTTTCTGGAAATGAAGAAAATGGATATACCTTATTGGCTTATGGATCGCACCCTCTTCCTGAAGGTGCAATAATCGAAGATGATATTCAAAAAGAAGAAGAGATCATCGACGCAATTAAGCAGGCTATTGAGAAAGCAGGAATAAAATCTGTTAACACTTGTATAGGTTTATCTGGACCAAATACAGTTGCTCGAAAATTACAGCTTGCCGGTGGATCTGATGAAGAAGTTGAAGATCAAGTAAGCTGGGAAGTTGAGCAGTACATCCCTTTTAGTATAGAGACTTCTAAGGTTTCTTTTCACATCGTTGGTGAAAACGAAGGTGGTGGTGTTGATGTGATAGTAGCTGCCGCAAAAGGAGAAGTCGTAGAGACTTATAAGGACCTTTTGATTCAAGCTGAATTAAAGCCAAAAATTGTTGACCTAGGTGTTCTTTCTCTCGTGAATGTTTTTGAACATCTTTATTTTGAAAAGTTAGAAGATCCAAATCACTCTTGGATAGTCATCGATCTAGGTGCACAAAAAGCAGAGTTTGTTATTTATAAAAATCACAAAATTATGTTCACTAAAGAAATTGCTATTGGTGGCGTAATGATTACTGAAGAAATTCAGCGTCAAATGGGTGTTAATTATTACGAAGCAGAAGATCTTAAAAACAATGGCGATGAGAATGGTAACCTTCCGGAAGAGATTCTAGAGATTATCGATGACGTTGTAGAAAGTTTCTTCGCAGAAATTAAAAAGACGGTAGATTTCTATATAAGTTCTACTTCGGATGAATCATTTGTTGAATGTGTTCTTACAGGTGGAAGTTGTGTCATTCCAGGACTGATCGAGGGGCTAGAGGCCCTGCTCGGAATTAGCGTTAGTATTATTAATCCTTTTGAAGAGATTGATTACGATAAGAAAAATATAAAAGAAGAACAGTTAAATGAGATTGCCTACAGGGGTGTTAGTGTTCTTGGTCTTGCTATGAGGTCTGAATAATATGATTAAGATCAACCTTCTCGAGCAGAAGAAACCATTTAAATTGCCCGTTGTTATGGGGATAGACCTTGGTGATCTAAGTTGGAAGGGATTAATTTTTGTAGGAATGCTAAGTTACGTTCCTGAGTTAGTACTATATCCCCAATGGAAAGAAGATAAAAAAGAAATCAAAGCAGAAATTACAAAGTTACAAATAGCGCATAGAAAACTCAAAAAAGGTTTAAGAGGTAACAAAGATATTAAAGATCGTCTTAATGCCTTTAATAAGCAAGTTTCAAAACTTCAAAAAAGAACAGTTCAGGTAGACTTAATTTTACAAGAAAAGAGAAATCCTAGCTTAATTATGGAGAAGATTGCTCGTAAGCTTCCTAGTGATATTTGGTTTAAATCTTTCTTAATAGCAGAAGATAAAACGATGACTATTAAGGGTGGAGGAGTCCTCTACAAAAGTATCGGTGACTTTATAGCAAGTGCAAATAATGCAGGTTTCTTTGGACAACCTTTAAGTTTAAAGGAATCTAAAACAGTGGAAGAGGACAAGGGATCAGATTATCGTACCCAAGAATTTACAATTGTTGGAAAGATAGACAAGTTTGATCCTTGGTCTCAGTAGGAATATAAATGAAAGCAATTGTTTCAAAAATTCATTTTATCTTCTTCATCTACATCGCTTTTACTGTATTTACTAAGTGGTCAGAAGATCAAGATAGTGTCGAAAACATTAAGGGACAAATTCCAGTCCTCAAAAACAAAATTAGAAAAGCTAAGAAAGAGAAGAGACAATTACAGTCGTATTTAAAAGATGTCGAAACAGCAAAAGGCAAAATTGAATTAGTTGCAAAAGAAATTGAAAATTTACAAAAAAAGCTTCCCGATACGGTAGACGACACAAAAAACCTTTCGCTATTAAAAGGTATTGCAGAGTCTTTGAATATTAAAAATATTTATCTAACTCCACTTGATGAAATAGATAAAGGTTTCTATATTGCCAAGAGATATGGTCTAAAGGCCTCTGGTACTTATCTACAATTCCTTATGTTGATGGAAAAAATTGGAAACGAAGGAAGTATTTTAAATGTTAAGAGAATATTTTTAGAAAATCAGCAAGAAAAACAACGTGGTCGTTTCCAAATTATAAATGGTGATATTATTATTGAAACTTACCGTTATAATAAAAGTTATCGAGAGAGCCGTGGAATTAATGATATCGAAAAAGAATTTAAGAAAAAAAAGTTGGTTAAAAAGAAGAAGAGACCTAGAAAAAGAAAGAAAAGAAAATAGGACAATTATTTGAAAAAAATGCTGGCTTTAACATTTATAATGACAAGTTTTGGTCTTTCGTTCCAATTGGGGGCACAAGCGTCCAATGGGAGTATTGATCTTAATAAGGCGAGTAGAATAAAAAATCCCTTTGAAATGCGAGATCCTTTTAAAAGAGAATTGAGAAGAAGGCGAAGAAGTAAGAAGGATTATCCAGGGCTAAGAACAGTATTTAGCAATATTCCCTCTATTGATAATGTTCCATTAGATCAAATTAAAATAACAGGTATTTTAATTGGTAAAGAACGTAGAGCTGTCGCGAAGATGGTTGATTCATCCGGAAAACCAGGAGAGCAGTCCTTTATCTTAAAAGAAGGGATGAAGTTGGGTGAGAATAATGCAGAGATAAAAGCCATTCTTCCCGGTGGAATCGTATTAGTTGAGAAAATTCGTAATGTATACGATCAAGATGAATACCTCGAAACCATCATTCCCGTTTCAAGCGACTAAAAAAACTGTCAACCTTTTTCTAACTTATGCTATAATTTAAGTGATTTATAGTTTCCGTGCCGGGAACATTTTACCTTAGGAAGAGGTTGAGATGGAGATAAGAAGTTTTCTTAAAAAACTCTTAATTATATCATTATTTGTTTCATCAAGTGTCTATGCAACAACATTAGAACAAATTAATTACAAATTAAAAGATGAAGTCGCTCTAATAGAGCTTACCTTTGATAATAACATTGCAAAGGCGAAGAAGTTTCATGTCACTGAAGACAAACAAATCATTATTGATTTAAAAGGTGTTCAGTCTACTGATAGAGTCATTAGGGCCTTCGATACTTCTGAATTTAGTGGAAGTATTGTTTTTGTATCTGCCTACAGGAAAACATCTAATCCTGAAGATTTAAGAATTGCAATTCAGTTAAGAGATAACGTTCGAAGTATTCTTAAAAGAGAGCCCAATAAAATTATCCTCGAAGTCGAAAGTCGTTTTGGTGTTTTTTCTCAAAGAACTATTGATGATAACAAAAGTTACGAAGAGAAAATTACAAAGGAAGTTGCTGAAGTAGGGAAACTCAGTATTCCTAAATCAGATAGTGTAGAAGATATTTTAGAGAATTTAACACTATCAGGTAGAAAGAAATATATTGGTAAGAAAATTACTTTTAATATTAAGGATCTTCCTGTCGCGGATATATTAAACATGATTGCTGATGCATCTGGTTTTAACATCATTATTACAGATGAAATAAATACTAAACCACCCCTATCTTTAAACTTAACAAATATTCCTTGGGATCAGGCATTAGATACAATTCTTGGATTAAATAAGCTAGTTGCTAGAAAGAATGGTGTCATTCTTATGGTTACGACTTATGAGAAAGCGGCTGAAGAACAAAAGAAGGAATATGAGGCTAGAAAGCTAAAGGAAAAAGAAGTTCCTCTCGTGACGAAAGTTTTTCCAATTAGTTATGCTACAACAAAGGAAATGTTAGATATCCTAAAAGATTACATAACAAAAAGAGGAAAGCTAAATCATGACGTGAGAACGAACTCACTCATCGTTAAAGATACAGCTGATACTATTGAAAGAATTCGAAAGATTGTAGAAGTTTTAGATACACAGACTCCTCAAGTTTTAATTGAATCTAAGATTGTAGAAGTTAATGAAAGTTATAAGAAAGAAATTGGATTACAAAATGGATTAAACTTTGGTTATGATCCTATTGGACAAGTCGGTCCTGCTCAGCCGTCAGTTATTGGCTCTGATATAATTTCAGGAACAAATGCTGGACCAGGGTTTTCATTTAGTTCTGCACCTTCAACGGGAGATGGGGCAAGATCATTGTTTGGTCTTACGGTAACAAGATTTAATAGGTTATTAAATTTATCGTTCTCTTTACAGCTCTTGGAGTCTGAATCAAAAGGTAAAATTGTTGCAAGTCCAAAAGTAATTACACAAAATAAGAAAAAAGCCGTCATAGCCACAACTGATACTACAAGTTTTTCAAAATCAGTTAGTCAGGATGCCACATCGTCTGAGATTACTTTTGAAAGTGTTGAAGCATCTTTACAACTTGAAGTAACTCCACAGGTAACAAATGAAGGTTCAATTTCCCTCGAAATTAATCTAACAAAAGAACAGTTTGGTACCAGACCTTCAGCAGCAGCTCCACCAGACAAACAAAAAAGAAGTGTAATCACAAATGTTCTAGTTGATAATGGTTCGACAATCGTAATTGGTGGTGTATATAACTATGAAAAAAGAGAGTCTCATTCAGGTATTCCTTTCATAAAAGATATACCATTGATAGGCTGGTTGTTTAGAACACCTTATGCACCAGAAGTTATTAAGCAAGAGCTTCTTATTTTCATAACACCAAGAATTGTAAACCAGGAAGAAGCTGGAATTGTAGAGAAGTTATAGAATTTATGGCACATAGTAATCAGATTCTAGAAAGATATTTAACGACATTGGAGAAAGATCCAAGTTCGAGAGTTTTTGCTCCTCTTGCCGAATACTATCGAAAAAATGGTCTTCTTACACAGGCCATAGATACATTAAACCAAGGAATTAAACTCAATCCAAGTTATGTTCTTGGACATTTAGGTCTTGGTTTTTGTTATTTTGACAATGGTGATTACAAGAGATCTTACGATATATTACGGCCTTTAATTGATTCAAATCGCGACAATATTCGCATGTTAAGGTTATTTTCGGAAATTTGTCTAGAACTTAAGAAAAGTGAAGAAGCTCTAGAGAATTTAAAATATCTTCTTTTCATCAACCCAAAAGATAAAGATGCTGCAGAGAAAGTTAAAGCTATTGAAAAAGATAATGAGAAATTTGGTCCCATAAAATTTAATGTTCAAGATGAATTCTCGAGTTCTCCAGCTTTTGAACAAGAAAAAAACATACTCTTTGATGTAGACTCTATGAAAAGTGAACCTTCACATTTTGAAGGTATTGATGATTGGGTTAAGGTGGATTTATCTTCGGAAGATGAAACTGAACAGAGTAAAGAGCAGTTTGACCAATGGTCAATGAACTCAAAATTACCAGAAGAAATTGAAGAAGAAGTTGTTGAAGAAAAGGAAAGTATCTCTCGCGAATTCAAAGTAGAACTTTCCCCTAATGAATTCGTACAACCTGAAACTCCAGTCATTACTCATACGCTAGTAGATTTGTATTGTAATCAGGGTTATTTAGATAAAGCTCGAGATCTCCTAGAGAAAATTTTAGAGTTAAATCCAAATGATCTAAAAACGAAGTTAAAACTACAAGAAGTTGAGAAAGTACTTAGTGATGTATTCTTCCAAGAAGAAGTACAAGAGCCTGCCGAAGAAGTTGCGGTAGAGCAGCCGAAAAATCTTTCTTCAATTTCAACAAACTCTGAAGATAGTGGTAGAGATGATTTAATGAATCTCTTTGATCAAAAGTTTAATGCAGAAAGTAAAATTCATATCGTTGAAGAGCTCTCTTCTAGCGTACAAAATAAAAAACTAGAGTTAATTGAAAATAGACTCAATGCCTTTCATAAAGCCTTAGAATCAAGGGCGGAACTGATACTTAACAAGAACAGATAGCCCCATTTTTCTTTACAAGCCGAGCCTACATTGGTAGTTTGACGCGATATTTAATTTCATAAATATTAGATAGTTGAGGCTGGAATGGCGAAGAAATTTTTGGTTATAAATGGACCAAATTTAAATTTACTAGGGACTCGTGAGACGGAAATTTACGGTTCACAAACTCTTAGTGAAATAGAGTCCAGTACAAATAATTCTTTAAGTACACTTGGCTTTGGAGCTGTTGAAACAGTTTGGTTTCAGTCAAATATCGAAGGTGAGATTGTTGAGAAAATACACACTGCTCTCAATGAAAATTACGACTGTTTAGTAATAAATCCAGCAGCTTACTCACACACATCTGTAGCAATACTAGATGCTTTAAAAATGTTAAAAATTCCTGTTATTGAAGTGCATATGAGTAATACTCATTTGAGAGATGCTTACCGTCAAACAAAGTTGACGGCCAAAAGCTCCACTATCATAATGGAGGGGCTTGGAAGTAAAGCCTACTTATTTGGAATACTTTCACAATTAATAAACTAGAGGTACAAGAAATGGCACGTGAGCTACAAACAACTGAATTAAAAAAAGGTGTATGGATTGAATTGGATAATAAGCCATTTCTAATCATTAAATCTGATTTTACAAATCCTGGAAAGGGTTCTGCATTTACGATATGTAGAATAAGAAATCTTGAAACTAATGCAGTTATTGAGAGAACTTTCAAATCAGGAGTTGCCACTGGTGTTTTTGAACCAGATTTAGAACAAAAAAATGTTGAGTATATGTATAGTGATCAAGAGGGGTTCAATTTTATGGATCAAGTTTCTTTTGAAACAATTCATGTAACAACTGAACAAGCAGGAACAGCAGCAGGGTATTTACAAGAAGGTATAAACCTTGATGTTTTATATTATAAAGGAAACCCAATCGCGATTGATCTTCCTAATTTTGTTGTGCTGAAAGTTGCCGAAACTGATCCAGGGTTAAAGGGTGATACAGCTCAAGGTGGAACGAAGTTGGCTAAAATGGACACAGGTCTCCAAGTCAAGGTTCCACTTTTTATTAAAGAAGGCGAAATAATCAAGATTGACACCAGAACTGGTGACTATATTGAAAGAGCAAAAATCTAGGATCGAAAATGAAATTTAAAGAATTAGAAGAGTTTATTGCGATTGCAAAAAAAGCAGGAGCAAGTGAATTAAAATATCAAAGTGAAGAAAAGAAGTTTTCAATTTCTTTTCCTGTAGCAGGTGTACCAGTTGCAGCAACAACTGTTGCGGCTCCTGTATTAGCGGCTGCTCCAGCAGCAGGGACCCCTGTGGCGGCAGCCTCAAACGACGGACTTATCGATGTAACGTGTCCATTTGTTGGAACTTTTTATACTTCAGCTTCGCCGGAAGCCCCAGTATACGCTAAGCTTGGAGATAAAGTTTCTAAAGGACAGGTTCTGTGTATTGTTGAGGCCATGAAAATTATGAACGAAATTGAATCTGATATTTCAGGAGAAGTCGTTGAAGTTTGTGTGGAAAATGAAACATACGTAGAATTTGGACAAGTTCTATTTAGAGTTAAACCGTAAAAACGGATCAGTTATGAAATTCAAAAAAATATTAATCGCTAACCGCGGTGAGATAGCCGTAAGAATTGCGAGAACTTGTAGAGAACTGGGAATTGAAACAGTAGCAGTTCACTCGACAGTTGATGAAAACTCTCTTCACGTAAAATTAGCAGACGAGTCTGTCTGCATAGGTCCAGCAAAGCCTGGTCTAAGTTATTTAAATATCCCAAATATTTTATCTGCTGCAGAGATCACTGGGGCTGATGCAATTCACCCTGGCTTTGGTTTTCTTTCTGAAAATAAAGAGTTCGCAGAAATGTGTGAAAAGTGGGGGCTTGAATTTATTGGTCCTAACGCTGACTGTATTGAAAGAATGGGTGATAAAATACTTTCTAAAGTTATAGCTGAAGATGCGGGCCTACCAGTTTTAAAACCTATCAAAGTAAATGGAAGGGAAGATAATGAAATCTTGTCTGAAGTAGAAAAAATGGGACTACCTGTATTGATAAAAGCTTCCGCTGGTGGTGGAGGTAGAGGAATGCAGAGAATCGATGATATGGCCGATATCTTATCTGCGATTTCTAGATTAAAAATGGAAGCAAAAGCTGGCTTTGGTGACGATACTTTATTTATTGAAAAATACATCACAAACCCACGACACGTAGAAGTTCAAATTCTGGCGGACAAAAAAGGTCATGTTATTCATCTAGGTGAAAGAGACTGCACAATACAAAGAAGATTCCAGAAAGTTGTAGAAGAGTCTCCTTGTCCAGTATTAAGTGACGAAAGAAGAAAAGAAATTTGTGACTCCGCAGTTAATTTAGCAAAGTTTGTTAAATATGACTCTGTAGGAACAGTAGAATACTTATACGATCAAGATGATGATAAATTCTACTTCATGGAAATGAACACTCGTATCCAGGTAGAGCATCCGGTGACAGAACAAAGAACTGGAGTTGACTTAATTGCTCAACAAATCATTGCTGCGTCTGGTGAATCAATTTCCTTCACTCAGGAGCAAATTGTCTTTAGTGGTCACGTTGTAGAGTGTCGCATAAACGCAGAAGATCCAAAGACTTTTGTTCCAAGTCCGGGGAAAATTCTTCATTACCACAGACCTGCTGGTCTTGGTGTCCGTGTAGATGATTTTATTTACTCAGGCTATTCTGTACCTCATTACTATGACTCTATGTTAGCTAAAATTATTGTTAGTGGAGTTGATAGAGACGAGTGTTTAAACAGAATGGAAAGAGCACTAAAAGAGACGGTTATTGAAGGAATTAAAACAAATAAAACACTTCATTTAATGATTATTTCCGATAAAGACTTTAGGGGCAATAATTACGCTACCGACTTCTTAGTTAAGAAATTGAAGTAAAATAAGAGTTAAGTGTCTGTATTCATTTAAGAGGCAGATCACTTAACTCAAGATTTTACTATGAAAGAATTAACAAGAAAGTTAGAAAATTTAATTGCTGAAAATAAGATTACGCAAGCGTTTAAATCAATCGATTTATTCTTATCATCTAATAATATTTTAGATTCGGAATTGTTTAAACTCATTGAAAAAGTTTTTGAAAACTTAAAAGAAGTCTATATCTTACAACGAGTTAAGATTCTAGAGATTGCTAAAAATTCAAACCTAGAGCCTGTGTACTTTTTAGAAAGAACTTTAACATTAGTGAGTGTTGAAGACCTTTATATAATTTATCCAATCGCAAAAGATATTTTTTTGAAGAATGGTAGATTAGAAAGTTTTGATAACCTTTTTAAAAAATATAAAACTCAACTCCTGAAATATAAGTCATTCTCAATACTGCAAAAAGAAGTTGAAGACCTTCAAACACTCGGCATAGAAGACCTCTTGAGTATTGATGAAGAGCTCGTAATTAATTTTGGATTAGGCGATATAGAATATTTTGAAAATGTTTATTTAAATGCCCTTGAGAAAAATCGTACTTCTAAAATAAGTCATTTAAACATAGACTTCGAAAATATTGTTTGGAGAAAACAATCCTTCGTCATGAAGGAAAAAATATTATCTTCAAGGGGTTCTTTAGATATTGAAAAATTGAAAGAACTATTAAAATCTATATATGAACTCTTAATCGTTAATAATGAATCTAAACAATGTTTAATAGAGTTGATTGGTTACTCAATCCAAATGAGTAACCAGCCCATGGCCATTGAATCGGAAAAGTATTTGAAAAAAATATTTAACTTCGAAGATAAACGAACTTCTAATCAAATAAAGAATATCGTAAATATTGAAAGAACTTCATATGGAGATATCGATATGGGTGACGATCTGTTTGCTGATGAAACAGATCAAAAAGATATAACAATAAGAAGGCTTGTTAATCAAATAAATATATTGAAAGTAGAAAGTGATATGGAAGGTGCTACACGCTTACTTGAGCAGTTGAGAGATTTAGATAGAGACCATTCTCTTGTCAGAGAAATTGAAGAGAAGGAGCATAGGAAGCAAGGCTCTAAGTTAAATAAAACTTCTAAAACAATTTCAGAAATTGAAAATGACATCTTGCTAGAATTAACTAAGTACACTTCAAAAGAAAAATCTCTGGAGGATGAACAAGTACTCCACTTGGAAAGAGTTGCAAAAAAATCATACGAATTAATGGACGATGAAGAAATATTAAGACAGTATCGAGAACTTCTTTACACTTTTAATTCTCTTGGTTTTTATTCTGTTTCCCTATCTCTCATTGATAGAGTAGTAGACCTTTTAATGGAGGGGCAGCTCGAACAGAGAATAGAGCTAACTTATCTAAGATGTGAAACATTAAGGATGGCTCAAAATTACTACGGTTCCTTGAATGAAATTGAAATTTGCCTCGACACATTTGCTTTAATGGAAAAAGAGAAAGTCTCTTTTTACTACTTAAAAGGCGAGGTCTTGAGGGAACTTGGAAGAAAACGCGAGGCCTTAGCCGCGTATGCAAAAGTCTATAGGTTAGATAAGAAATTTCGAATGGTGTCATATAGGTTGAAAGAGATTGAATAGGTTAAATAAAATTCTAATCGTTTTTACCATACTTATGGCAATCGTAGTTTTGTCTACGTGGCGTTTTGTTCAGTCTGAATATTTTGGAGAAATGTTAGCTTATCGAATTAATAAAACTATCTCTAGACAAACAAGTTTTGATATTAGTTTCTCTCACATTGAAATTGATATGTTTCCACCTGCTACTTATCTAAAAAATGTTAGTATTCGAAATAGGTTAGCTTCACCGCAGATAGAAATTGAAGCCGGAAGTTTAAGTCTATCTTTTGGATTATCAGATTTTTTTAGTAATAGGTTTTCAGTTCAAAAGGTTGGGATCGAGGATGCCAACATTCTCATCAAGGGTATTAAGAAAAAAGGTCAGCAGAAAATTGAGTATAATGAGATTTTCCCTAAGTTGAAAAATATCCTTCAAGTAGCACTTCCAGTAAAAATTGGCGGAGTACATATAAAAAGATCCTATGTGGAGTCAGAATTTATCACGGGTTATTTTGAATATTGTGATGTTATTGTTTATAAATCCGTTTTAGAAGCGAATATAAAAGCACATGCATTGAAGGTTGATAAATCATTAATTAAAGATTCTGAATATAGATCATTTGATTACGTAACCCTAGGTTTTCATTTAAACGAAGAGAAGCTACTCTTGAAGAAGGGCGAGATTTGGAAAGACTCTCAACGGGTAATTGTGGACGGAGCCCTCTTATTTAAAAAGAATTTAGAATTTAATGGTTCAGTGTACTTAAGAGGATTAATAGAAAAAATAAAATATATAAATACACACAAGTATCTGAAAGATGTTGGACTTAAAGGGGTGTTTGAATTTAAATCTGAAGTTAAAAGTGATTTAACAAAATCATTTGAGATTGATGGCTCACTTCGTTTAATAGATTTTAGATCAGAATATGCCAACGTTGATAATGTTTATACTGAATTTACTGTAAATGAAGATAATCTGATTATTGATCAACTGATGGTAGAAGATGGGAAAGGTATAATAGAGCTCGAAGACAAGATTGTCGCTTATAACTTTAAAGACAAAAAGATTTCTAATGACTTTGCTAACTTTAAAGTAAGTAGATTCAAAACAAATTCAATTCTATATTCAATAAGAGATAAATTATCCATATTAAAAGGGGATGTTACTGGCCAAGTCTCTGTTCAGTGGGACGATGACAATGTTAATTTTGATATCAAGAAGGACTCAAAATTAGAAAACTTTGTTTTAGATGTGGGAGCGGAGTCTCCAATATTAAAAAATAAAGAAGTTAAAATCGAGAGTGGTTTTGTCCAAGTCTTACCAACTGGAGAAGTTTATCTTGGTTTCGATCTGCGGGTGGGGGATTACTCCTTTTTGAAGGCAGATGGTTTCATTGGCTCTAAGAAAATTGATATAAAAGTTACTGACTCCGAAATAGATCTTGCTGAAGTTGGTCCTATCTCTGGCTTACAGTTATATGGGAAAGGTCCTTTCTTAATGAATATTTCAGGCGGGGGGAAAGATGTTGTTTTTGATTTTAAAGTCGACTTTGTCGATGTCGATATTTTAGATTATCAAATTAAAAAACTAAAAGGAGATATCTCTTTAGATTTAAGGGATCTCGTTTTATCAATAAGTAATACGTTAGGTAGATTTTCTAATACGAAGTATACAAGTGATGGGTATATAAATTTTAAAGATGGTAAAATTAATTTATCCATTGATTTATTACAAACTGATTTAGAGGACTCTTTGATTATCTTTAAACCATTAGTGAAAGCTGTAAGTTTTATGGATTCTCCTCATCTCGGATTTACCTATAAAGCGAAAGTGAAAATTAATGGAGACTTAAACCCTGAAGGAATTAGAGTTTATGGAATAGTTGATGGAAGTGACTTGAAAATATTCAAGGAGAAATCTGAATCTCTATCATTTAATTTTGAATTTTTAGATAATGTACTTAAGGTAGACAAGTTAAAAATGAGGCACGGTTCTTCTAAGGTGCTAGGAAAGGCCAGTGTAAATACAAAGAGTCAGTATTTTGAATATGATGCGAAAATAATAGATGGTCAACTTGAAGATCTTGAAACGTACAGGATTTTAAACTTAGGTTTTGCAAGTGAGTTTGCAGGTGAGTTTTATGGTAATGGTACATTTGATGACTTCTCTACAAGATCACATGTTAAATTTACAAATAGTTTTCTAGGAAATGTGCAAGTTCCTGAGTCATTTATAACAATTTATAATAACTCTAAAGAAGTATTCTCAAGTGGAAATTTCCTTGGGGACAGGGTTACTTATAATTTATATTTAAATTTCGATGATAAAACGAAACAGAAATCTTATCTGAACTCTTTTCTGGACTTTAGGGATATCAGGGAGCTTATTAGTGTCATCTCTAACCATAACATGGAGTTGCCAAATATCTCTGGTAAAACGAGGGGAAGCTTTACATCATCTTTTTCAATGTTTAATTTAAGCGATTTATCTTTAAACCTAGTGCTTTCAGAGTTCGAATTTACTAAAGGAAGCAAAAGTTTGTTCATCGATGGTGAAAAAGCTTTATTCAATATGGTTGATGGGGAAATAAAAGAAGTCGACTTCAGACTCATAAGTGATTCTGATGATTATTTAGTGCTTAATGGAAAAGGTAGTTTAAAGGATAATATAGTAATAAGTGAAAAATTTAAAATAGATGCTTCATTTCTTGAATTGTTGAGTTCAAAAATATCAAAGTCAACTGGATTGATAAAAGGTCAAGGAAACTTAAAGGGAAGTGTTAAGAACTTAACATATGATCATAGTTTTTCAGGTGAAGATATATTCTTAAAAATTATTGGAGTGCCAAGTTCATTTTCAAGTTTAGGGTTTGATATTCTTCTTGATCAAAATAGTATCTTAGTAAATAAGTTAGATGGATATTTTGGAAAGGGAGAGATTAATGGTAGCGGACTTATTAAGCTAGTTCTTCCGTATCCTGTTGTCGATCTATCACTAGAATTTACAAATAGTTATATACCTTTATTTAAAAAGAGTGGCGTTTTACTTTCAGGAAATGCCCGGGTTGAAGGAAGTGACTTTCCTTATTTATTGAGTGGAAGTATTACTGTATTAAATGGAACAATTAATGATGAGCTTCAAGACTTAAGTCCTCCCAGTGTGTCTGGAAGAGGCGTTTATCAGAAGTATGTTCCTGAAAGTAAGTTTGATAATAGGTTTGATTATTTTGATTTAGATTTATCAATTGGATTTGATAAACCAATCGTCGTGAGAAATCTTCTCGCCGATTTACGTCTGGTCGGAAGTGGTAGAATTAAGGGAAAGGTATATAAACCAAGCATTAACGGTGTGGTAGAAGTTGTTCCTGGTTTAAGTAAGTTGTTATTTAAGGGAAATGAATTTGTGATTAAAGAGGGAAGTTTGTCATTTAGTGAAGATAAAGGGTTAATTCCTGAATTAAGATTTAATGGAAATAGTAGTATTAATCAATACAATATAAATTTAGATGTATATGGCCTTGCTAATGATCCTCAGCTTTCGGTTACTTCGGATCCTTTCTTGAAACAAGAAGATATCTTTAGTCTTCTTACTTTGGGATTTACTTCTGAAATTTCAGAAGAACTTGAAGAGAAAGATAGAAGGTCTGCTACTACTTTAGGAATAGGGACTTTATTGTTTGATCAGTTGTTGAAAAATCAGGGATTAAGTTCAAATCTAGGATTAAAACTAAGCGTTCTTCCTGAGTTTGAAGAAAATGAATCATCTTTGTTGAAAGGGAAATCAGGAGTTTCTGATACAGGTTCAAGTCGCTACAAGAGTGCCACAAAAATTAAACTTGAAAAGAAAATTAGTAAGGATGTTGACCTTTCTCTAGCAAGTACTGTTGGTGGAAGTGCGGAGCAAAAACAGGAAATGAATGTTAATTATAATATATTAAAAAATGTTTCCCTTGAAGGGGTATACGAAATAAACTCAGCGAGTGAGGAACAATCCAAGGATCCAACATCATTTGGAATAGATTTAAAGATACAATGGACTTATTAAAAACTATATTATTATTTTCTATGCTTCTTTCGTCCTTTATTATTAAGGGAGAAAGCTCTCAGCTTCAATCGTTTGAAGTTGTTTGTTTAGGTAGCGATCAGAAGTGTGTTGATTTCAAAGGCGATGTTCAGAAAAAAATTGAAGAAGGCTTGTTTAAAGACTCTTTGAAAGATTATTTTAATCTTCTGTTGTTTGATAATTCAATTTCAAGATTCTCATATAGTATCGATAAAAAGTCGGTATTACATCTTAATATAAGTTTTTATAAGAAAATTTCTCTTTTTCAGATCTTACACAATACTAATATCGATACAAGAGCTCTTGAGAGAATTGTTGATTTGAGTGATGGATCATTTTTTCGGGAATCATCTTTGGAGAAGGCCAAAGAGGAAGTTATTAAATATTTTGTTGAGAGGGGATACTCTAATGCTACTTTAAAGGTAAAAATATCTGAAGTTAACTCGAGAGTGAATATCGAATTTACAGTTTCAACTGGTAATTTTATTAAGGTTAAGCAGGTTAAAATAATATCTGAGAGTGATACAAAGTCTGTAGAATTAATTAAGAGAAGATTTCATAAGTTTCAGAATAAAGTATGGAATAAGATAGATGTAAAATTTGAAATAGAAAGACTCTCTGCTGATTTATTCTCAGAGGGATATTTTTCTTCAAACGTAAAAATATTAACTCCTAGGTTTATGAAGAATGATTTTATTTTATTGAGAATTCAAGTTGACCTTGGCAATAAACACAGCTTTAGTTTTCATGGAGCAAAAGTTTTTAATCATCAAGAACTTCTAAGTAAACTAAAAGAAGAAATTAAAATAAACCTTGGCTACTTTAAAGAAGTGGATTTGGTTAATCTTGTCATCAAGATGTATGAAAACATAGGTATCTTTAATACCAAGGTGAGTACATATAAGAACTTAGGAACAGATGGAACGGGCCAAGCATTCATTAATTACTATTTTTCAATAAATGAAGGGAATAAGGTCGTAGTGAATTCTCTCTCTTTTGCGGGAAATTTAGATTTTAGTATTGAGAAAATTAAGAACATCTACTTTAACAATGCTTCAGTTCTTATCGAAAGAGGTTTTTTAGATTTAAACTATGTGAACTCATTTACGGAAATTGTAAAAAAGAAGTATTTAGAACTTGGGTATGTTCAAGTTGATATTTCATCTCCAAGGGTTACATTTAATGAGAAGAGAAGCCGTGTAGATATTGAATATAGAATTAAGGAAAGGCAGCAAGTAAATATTAAGGAGATTGCCTTCATTGGTGTTCCATCTCATTACATAAAACAAATTGAGAGTATTTTAGTTAATAAGAAAGATAATCCACTGAACGTTTTGGAGGTCGATAAAGATCTAGAAAAAACTATTAAGTTTTTAAAAGATAAAGGTTATTACTTTGCTGTCTCGACAAAGCTAAAGGCTGGAGAAATATTAAAATATGATCCTAGCTTTACCTCAGCAACTATAGCTGTTGAAGTTAGGCTGGGAGACAAGGTAACTTATAATAATTCGCTCGTATCAGGTTACTCTAAAACTAAGAAAATAGTTATTGATAGAGAAATTAACTTTAAAAGAGGTGAGTTGTTAACACCTGAGAAAGTTCAAAAGCTTAAAAATAGATTGTCTTCTTTAGGAATCTTTTCAAGTATAATTATTCGCCCACTACTTGATAAAGATACAAATAATTACAATCTATTAGTTCAGGTTCAGGAGAAAGACTTTGGTACTGCCTTTTTCGCTCCCGGTTATCGAACTGACTTAGGTTACAAATTCTCTATTGGAACAAACTACAATAATATAAATGGTATGAATCGTATTGGATCCTTAAGGGCTCAGGTAAATAAGAGAACAAGTTATAGCTCCTTTGACTCTAGAAGGCAGCAGGAGCAGAAGGACATGCTAGAGTTTTCTTTTCGAGGAAACCTAACTGAGCCATATTTTGTTCCAAAGATTTTTGGACGACGGATGGAGGGAGATTTAGGTTTTTCTGTTGAAAGAAAGAGGTATTACGAATTTGATGCTGATCGTTTCAGAATCGCTCCGAGCTTATCAAAGAGTTTTACAGATTATTTTTCAGGATCTTTAAAGTATCAATTTGAAAGAATTAATCAGTATGATGCAACCAGCGCCATCAATAACGATGATTTTAATATTGGTGCTATCACACCAGGAATTTCATTTGATTTTAGAGATGATGAAGTTTCTCCCAGGAAAGGTTCTTTCTATAGTTTGTCAGTAGAGTTTGCCAATCCCTTTTTTGGCTCAATGAACAATGAGACTATAAAGGTTAATTATTATAAATTAGTTTCCAGGAATAGATTTTATTATCCTTATAAAGATCTTGTTTTTGCATTAAATGTAGCTTGGGGTGTTCAAAAGAACTTTTCAAATAAAGCGAAGCTAGATGCCGACGGTTCACCAATTACAGACTCAAATGGAGATGTCGTCACAGACGGCTATATTCCTTCAATTAAGGTCTTTAGATTAAATGGAGTGGATATCGTTCGAGGTTTTGCTGAGGATGAAATAAACATCCTTTCTACCGGTGAGGATATTGGAGATGTAATCATTAGGGATAGTGCTTATTTTACTAACTTTAAGCTTGAGGCGCGGTACTCTGTGAGTGATACCTTTGTTCTTGGGCCATTCTTTGATGCGGGTAGAGTGTTTGTAAATAGCTTTAAGGTATTGGATTTACGTACATCCGTCGGTCTTACTTTGAAATATGTTACCCCTGTTGGGACTTTGGATTTTGATTATGGAGTCAAGTTGAGACGAAAAACACATAATGGAGTAAACAGAGAGAGTTACGGCCGTTTTCATCTTTCGATTGGATTTTTCTAGCTCTACGAGAGGTTTAAATAGCATTTATTTTTAATTTTAAATATTTTCATAATAATTATGCTGAAAGAGTTTTTGGTCTTGACTAGTGGCCCAATAAACCAGTATAAGGTCTAACACTCGTATTTTGAGTATTAAAAAATTAACATATTGCAGTAAATATATTTTTACTTGGAAGGTAGTTTATGTACACGCAGAAGTCTTTTGTATTGAAGCCAGCTGACACAGACAAAAAGTGGCATCTTATTGATGCTAATGATAAAGTTGTTGGAAGACTTGCGACTGAAATAGCAAATATCCTGAGAGGGAAGAACAGTCCTAAGTATACTCCGCACACTGATTCAGGTGACTTTGTAGTCGTAATCAATGCTGAGAAAGTTAAATTTACAGGTTCAAAGTGGGATAAGAAGCTTTATATCTGGCACACTAATCATATTGGTGGATTAAAATCAAGAACGGCTAAAGAGCAGTTAGAGAGAAAACCTGAGCAGATTCTTATGAGTGCTGTAAAGGGAATGCTTCCTAAGAATTCTTTAGGTAGAAAACAACTAACTAAGCTAAAGGTTTTCGCTGGTGAGGCACATTCTCACGAAGCTCAACAACCTGCTGCTTACGCAATTAAATAATTGAGAGGAATTGCAATGGCTACTAAAGGTAAAACTTACGATGCTCATGCTGTAGGAAGAAGAAAGACCTCTGTTGCTAGAGTTTACGTAGCGGAAGGATCTGGAAAGATAACAGTAAATAAGAGAGAGTTTAAAGAGTACTTTGATAAAGGGACTAACAGATATGTTGTTAATCAACCTTTAGCACTAGTTAAACTTGCTGATAAATATGATATAAACATCAACGTTCAAGGTGGTGGAACAACTGGTCAAGCAGGTGCTGTTAGATTAGGTATTGCTAGAGCAATTTTAAAATTAGACCCAGCCCTTAGAGCTGAGCTGAAAGCTGCAGGTTTTCTTACTCGTGACTCTAGAAAAGTTGAGCGTAAGAAATACGGTCTTAAAGGCGCAAGAGCCAAGTACCAATTCTCAAAACGTTAATATTTGTTTTAAGATATATAATAAAGGCCCACTTCTGTGGGCCTTTTTATTTTAAACTCTACTATGTCTAATCAAAATATTGTTATTAAGGGCGCTCGTACTCATAATCTAAAAAATTTAGATTTGAAGATAAGGCTCAATTCTATAACTTGTATATGTGGACCTTCTGGCTCCGGTAAATCTTCATTGGCTTTTCATACAATACTGACAGAATCTAAGCGAAGATTTATGAATTCGTTTCCAAGTGATGTTAAATTTTTTTGGGATATTCCTCAGTCTGCTGATGTTGATGAGATTACTCCTGTGCTTCCTGTTTGGGGTTTGGCTCAATCAAATCCTGTTGTGGGTTCAAGGCCCTGCGCCGTTGACCTGATGGGGGTGAATGAAAGGCTTTCCAAAATTCTATATTCTCTTGGGAAAAACTATTGTCCAGTCCATAAGGAGCCATTAGAGGTTAAGCTATCTCTAGATGAAATGTTAGAATTTATAAATAAACAAAAAATAGATTCAAAAGACGTTGTTCACCTCTTTTTAGACCGAGATGACTATTCATCTATTTATGGAGATACCTTTTTTCCATCTAGGTCCTATGAGGAGGGAGTCTGTGATTTTGATGATAGTCATAGGTACTGGGAACTTCTAAAGTTTAGGTACTCTAAGATAGGTAAGTTGGAAAATAGGCTTAAAGAGCTCCGACTAAATAGTACTTCTGGTTCTTTGCTTATTTATATTCCAGCCGTTGATAGTAAGTGTGTAATTAGAATATCAAAAGAAAGGAAATGCTCAAAATGTGAAAAAGTCGAAAAAATAAAAATTTCTTCACCTTTAGTCTTTTCTCCTTTTTCTCCTTTAGGTGCTTGTGACAATTGTTCTGGGCATGGATTAAATTTGGAATATGATAGGGAGAAAATTGTTAAGAATGATCGGTTATCTTTAAAAGAGGGGGCTGTAAACTTTCTTACGTATTCTCATTTTAAGCATATTTTTCCAGACATGATTAGAGAGGCTAAAAAAGCTGGGTTTGATACAAATGTTCCCTTTCATAAATTAAGTAAAAAGGTTTGGACCTTTTTGGAAAATGGTTCAGGTAGTTATTGTGGTTTACTTGTAATGTACGATTATTTAGAAACCAAGAAATATAAAAAGAATATAAGAATTTTAATTCGTTCTTTAAAGTCTGAAGTAATTTGCGAAAGTTGCGACAGTACACGTTTGAGTAGGGATTTACTGTCTTTTAGAATTCCACAACTTAAGAGGTTTGATTTAGAAACTATTTTGAAATTTAACTTCAATCAGCTTTTTGAGTTTGTTATTGAGTTAGAGAAAGTAAAAGATAAAATTGTAAATTGGAAAGATGTTTCAAGAATGATTAGTGCTCTTAAAGGTATTTTAAAAGTGTCTCTTGATTTAGGATTGGGGCATTTATCATTGTTATCTAAGGTTAAAGCTTTATCTATAAATAATTATCAAAAAATAATACTAGTAAAGTATCTTTCTTTTGAAGGATCTGGTTCACTTTTTATTTTAGATGAATCTAGTTTAGGCCTAGATTTGAGTGAACAAAAAGTACTACTAAAGTACTTAAGAAAATTGAAATCAAGCTTCAATACAATTGTCTTGGTTGATCATAGTGATTTCTTGCAACGAAATAGTGATGAAATTATATTGATGGGTCCAGGTGCTGGACCTGATGGTGGAAAAATAACTTATCAAGGTAAATATAAATCACAATCTTTATCTAAACCGAAAAAGAGGATAGAGAAGAATCTTGAAGAATTTTCTATTGCTAAAATAACTACGCAAAATTTTAGTCTAGAAAATATAAATGTTGCAATTAATGGACTTAATATTGTCCGTGGAAAAAGTTACTCTAGTAAGAAAGAAATATATATAGAGGGTTTAGCTAATATTGTTTCAGAAGTCTTAGGGCTCGATAAAATTTCAAAAAGTGAAGTAGATTTTAAAAGACCCAAGAAGTTACCCAACTTTTCTAAAGTTCTAGTGCTTAATTCAAAGTTTAATAAGTTCAGTTCTCGGTCCTCTGTGGGAACAATGATTGGACTCACTCCTTATATTAGAAAGTATTATGCCAACTTGCCCGTATCAAAAAATCTAGGCTTAAAAGATGGACATTTTTCTTCTAACTCGGAATTAGGGAAGTGTATCAGTTGTGAAGGCAAGGGCTTAGTCTCTGTTGATATGCAGTTCTTAGAAGATATTCAGTTTGTTTGTGATGATTGTAAGGGGATGAAGCTAAAACCTTTTATAGCAACAATAACAGATGGGAATTTTTCAATTTACGAAACGCTTAGCAAGCCAATGAGTGAAGTTATTCCTAATTTATCGACAAGCTCTTATGGAAGAGGACTAACTCCAAAAGGAAAACGAATATGGGAGTATCTTAAACTTTTAAATTTAGATTACTTAAGTTTGGATCGCTCTCTTAGTTCACTCTCTGGTGGTGAAAAGCAGCGACTTAAACTACTTTCAGAGCTTCAAAAAAATATCGAAAATTCATTAATAATCTTTGAAGACTTGTCGTTTGGCCTCTCTCACCGTGAAATATATAAGATTGGAGAATTCCTCGACTCATTGATTAAGAAGGGGAATACAATCGTTTTAGTGGACGAAAATGAGCACTTCTCAAGTTATGCGGACAGAATAATTAATGTGTAATGTGTTTTCAGTTGGTTAGGCTTGTTAGTACATGACGAATTGTGTAAAGAATTTGCAGAAATAGCCGATAATAAAGGTAGGGTTTTAATTAGAGGCTGTACCTATGATCAAATTTCTAGCTTTTTTATTCATTATTTCGATTCATTCGATAGTCAGTGCAGCCACGTTTATTCCCTTGTCTCTAGATAAACAATTGGAAGATGCTTCAGGTGTTTTAAAGGGAAAGTTTGTTGGTCTCTCTTATAGAAAAATGGGTGAAAACAAAATTATCACAGAAGCCACTTTTCAAATTATAGAAAGTTCGGGAATAAAACAAAGAGATATAATTAATAAAAATAATTTCAAAGTTATTTATCCCGGTGGAAAATGGCAAAATTTAGACTATAGAGTATCTGGTACTCCAACTTTTAAGCCAAATGAAGTTACTTTATTAGTTGTAAAGAAATCTCCCATTGGCTTTATAGTGAAAGGTCTAGCTATGGGAAAATATCTTATACAAGAAAGTAGAGAAGAGACCTTCTATAAATCATCAGTCTTTCCTAATCATCCAGCTCTTGGGAAAATTTCTATAAAGCAATTTAATGATAGTCTGGTAAGAAGCTTTGGCTCTCCCTTAGTGAAAGTTAAAACAGATAAATTTGTCTATGTTCCAAATAAAGATAATAGAGTTGTTTCCGGGAGAGCTCCTGCTAGTATCAGAAATAACCGTACGATAGCGAGTGAAACTCTAGATGATAATGAAGAAAAATCATCTTCAAGTACATTTTGGCTTGTGATTCTTTTTGCAGCACTTGGTGGTTATTCAGCACTTTCCATTAAAAAGAAACATCATAGGAAATAGTAAGAATGCTTAAGCCCTTTTCATTCATTCTTCTTCTCTTGATATCTTTATCAGCGCAAGCATTTGTCATAAATAGAGTCTCAAATGGTAGTTATATAAAGTGGCAATCGGGTAAAGTTATTAATTTAAATTTATCAACATCAAACTTGGATGGCTTAAGTAGCGCTAATGTTCAAAGTATTGTTGCTAACTCTGTAAGTCAGTGGACTTCAAAAATACCAAATCAGGTTAAATTGTTCACAACAAATGATGGTGAGTTTTCTTCTCGAAATGATATTTATTTTCAAAATAATAGTGTGTTTTTTTCAGATCCTACGATCGTGGCATCAACGACTATGTTGTCAGATATTAATACAGGTCAATTATATGAAGCAGATATTATTTTAAATGATTCACAACATACATTCAGTACTTCCACAATAAGTAAGAAATATCTTGGAAATATTATTACTCACGAAGTAGGGCACTTACTGGGTCTTGGGCATAGTCAAATTTTAGATGCTTCAATGTTTTATGAGTTACGTAAAGGACAAAGTCTACTACATGACGACGATAATAGTGGTGTAAGACATTTGTATGGAACGTCGGGTTTAGGAACTATAAGTGGAACTGTAGCTGGCAGTGCGGGCCTTATATCGATATTTGGAGCACATGTTATAGCATTTAGTTTGCAGAAAGGAGAAGAGGTTGCTTCGTCTGTTTCAGATTCAAATGGATCATTTGTTATTAATAATCTACCTTTGAATGAGACTTACTTTCTCTACGTGGAACCTTTGAATAATTTATCATCGCTTCCATCTTATTATAGCGTTCGAAAGAAAAATTTCTGTGACTCGAATAACTCATACAAGGGAGCATTCTTTCAGAGATGCTTTGGTAGTGATAGAGGTCATCCCTATGGAATAAAACTTTCCTCTTCTACTGTAAATATTAATGTGGGTTATGTTTCAATAAAGTGTGGCTTAGATGTTTCAGGTGATTACAATCTTTCAAAAGGTAGTTCGAATAGTATAAACCTTGTCTCTCAGGATATTTCAAATCACTATATCGGTAGCTCAAGTGTCGGTTTTTTTAATTCCAAAAATATTGCAGGTACAGTTGTATTTGATGACGCTCAAGATGAATATAGTCTAAACCTCTCTCAACATAATCTGTCTTCTATATATCCAGGAAAAGATCTCTATCTTGAAGTCCAAATTCATACTCAACCATTTTTCTCTCCATTAAGAGTAAAGGCTTCTCTAGATAATGCAGATTATATGACGCCCATTTTGTATCCCTCAACTCCTTCTATTCCAATCGATGCGAATGGGAATTATGACCTAGATATAAAAATTAGAATCCCAATGAATTTGGATCAAAGCAAGAATGTTTTCTCTTTAAAACTATTTCCTGAAAGTTTAGATAATCTGTCTTACAGTCCATACGTGCAAGATATCTTTACTGTGGGGAAAATTCACTATAATGAGGGAAGGCATTTCTATTTCATGACGACTAGGCTCATAGAGAAAGTGGGAATTGATTATTACCAGGTTAGTGAAAAAAATTATGGATCTCTGTCCGATAATCAAAACTGTATGGATGCTAGTGGAACTTATAAGGTTGTAGCTAATACGGTTACTACGGAAAGTTTTTTAAAGAAGTCCTCTAAGAAGAAAGATGATGCTCTTCCGCTAGCATGTGGGTCAATTACGACGACACGTGGTGGTCCTACAGGTGGTGGACCCGGTGCGTCGCTCGTTTTGACAGGTTTTTTCATGATTTTGGCCTTAAGATTCAAATCATCTCAGATTCTCGAATAAAGGACTTGGTTTCCTGTCTGGTTAGTATCATAATATTATAGTGTTAATGGCTGATTTCATTAGGAAATTACATCATGAGAAAATGGATTTTTTCAGTATTTATTTTAGTTCTATCATTTACCTCTTACTCACAAGATTTAATGGGCGAGAGAATTCGAAGAATTTCGAGTTCTAAAAAGTCTGTCTATTTTGATGGTGGGATATTTCATAATGGTGGCCCCAAAAGAAAGTCTAAACTAAAGGCTGTTCGTCATTCTTTTGCCCCTAAGAGAGGGTATGAGCGAATTGTTTTTGACTTTACAACAAGTAAAATTCCGAGAGTGTATGGAAATATTTCTTCAGGAGAGAGGAAGTTGTATGTGGATTTCTTCGACACGGAATTAACAAGTTCTATAAATTCATTTGGCAAAAGTAAATTTGTAAATGAAATTAAATTTTTTCCCATTAGCAAAGACTCACTATCTATTGAGTTATCTTTTACCAAGTCAGCTAGTATAGATATTTTCTATCTTAGTGCACCTGGTAGATTAGTAATTGATGTAAAATAATTAAGGAGATTCGATGTCAGATCTTGAAAATGAGTATCAGGTTGAGATACGGCCCAGTGATGTGGACGATACTAACTTTCCTGAATCAGTAGTGATTATTCCAATTATGAATAGTCCTATTTTTCCAGGAATGATTGCGCCAATAATTTTAACTGAAGATAAGTTTACACCTGAACTTGATGAACAACTTTTGAAAACAGGTTATATAGCTCTAAACTTAGTTAAATCAGAATTAAAAGATGAGAACGGTAAATTTGTTCCAGAAGAAGATTTAGACTTAGACGCTAGAGAAATTTCTTCGAATGATATTTATAAAGTAGGTGTTCTTTGTAAAGTCGTTAAGAAGTTAAAGTTGCCAGATGGATCTGTGAATATTTTAGTTCATGGAGTTAAAAGATATAGGGCCTCGGGAATCTCTCAAGAAGCCCCTTTGATACTTACAAAAATTGATGTTTTTGATGATATTCTAGAGTCGGATGAAGAACTAGATGCATACACTAGATCAGTAATTAATCAGGTTAAAAAACTGAGTGAAATCAATCCTTACTTTAATGAGGAAATGAAACTAGCCATGTTGAACCCACCATCTCCAGGTGCATTGGCAGACCTTGTTGCATTTGCAATATCTTTAGATATTTCTGAGGCACAAGATTTCTTAGAAACTCTTGTTGTGAAAAAGAGATTTGCAAAACTTCTCGTATACCTAAAAAGAGAGAAAGATGTTGCAGACATTCAAAAGAAAATTTCTGATGAAGTTAACGACAAAGTAAATAAGTATCAGAGAGAATATTTTCTAAGAGAACAGCTAAAAGTTATTCGTAACGAACTTGGTATGGATGAAGATGAGAAATCTCGTGACCTCAAGAAAATGCGACAACAGGTCGAGGAAGCAGGACTTCCTGAAGAGACCTTGAAATCTTTAGTAGAAGAGTTAGATCGTTTAGAAGTAATTCCTGATAGCTCGCCTGAGTATAATGTTACAAGAACATATATTAATTGGATGTTAGATCTTCCTTGGACGAAGTCTACTGATGATAAAATTGATATGCCTACGGCAGCTAAAATTCTTGAAAAAGATCACTATGGATTAGAAAAAGCTAAAGAGAGAATCTTAGAGTTTCTAGCAGTAAGGAAATTAAAGCCAGGATATGATGGAACGATTCTTTGTTTATCTGGACCTCCAGGTGTTGGAAAAACTTCATTAGGAAAAAGTGTTGCCGAAGCTCTTGGCCGAAAGTTTTATCGTTTTAGTCTTGGTGGAATGAGAGATGAAGCGGAAATCAAAGGACATAGAAGAACATATGTTGGAGCTATGCCGGGTAAAATTATTCAGGCCTTAAAAAGAGTTGAAGTTAACAACCCTGTTATTATGCTTGATGAGATTGATAAATTAGGTCAATCTTTTCAGGGAGATCCTGCATCTGCTCTTTTAGAGGTGTTAGACCCTGAACAAAATTCAACTTTCATAGATAATTACTTAGACGTTCCTTTTGATCTATCTAAGGTTTTATTTATTGCAACAGCGAACTACTTAGGTGATATCCCAGAACCTCTACTTGATAGAATGGAAGTTATCGAACTAAGTGGTTATTCTATTGAAGAAAAAGTTTCAATTGCTACTAAGTGGGTAATTCCTAAGCAACTTAAGAAGCATGGCTTAAATCGTTCAGATTTTTCTCTAACAAGTTCTGTAATCAAAAAACTTATATCTGACTACGCTAGAGAGCCTGGCGTAAGAGTGATGGAACAATACGTTGCTAAACTTTGTAGAAAAGCTGCTCTATTAAAGGTTTCTTCTAAGAGAAAAGTAAAAAAGTTTTCTCCTTCAGTTACAGATTTAGAAAAATTAGTTGGAAGTGCCAGATACTCAAGTGATATGGCGCAAAAATCTGTTAAACCAGGTGTCGTTACTGGACTTGCGTGGACAGCTTATGGTGGTGAGATTCTCTTTATTGAAACTCTTCCTCTTGCAGGTAAGGGAGGATTTAAACTAACGGGTCAGTTAGGTGATGTCATGCATGAATCAGCCAACTTAGCCTATAGTTATGTGAAGAAGCTATTACAACAAGAAATAGATGCTGAACTTAGAAAAAAACCTAAGAAGAAAAAGGCAAAAAGTGAAGATGATAAAACTCCTGTAGAGGTGCCAGAAGACTTCTTATCAGAACATGAGGTTCATCTACATTTACCAGCCGGAGCCACTCCAAAAGACGGTCCTAGTGCCGGTATAACAATGGCATTAGCTCTCTATAGTCTTGCTTCTGGTAAGAAGGTTAGACCACAACTGGCAATGACTGGTGAGTTGAGTTTAACTGGAAAAGTTTTACCAGTTGGTGGAATAAAAGAGAAAGTACTGGGAGCTAAAAGGGCCGGTATAAAAGAAATTATAATTCCAAAAGAGTGTGAGAAGGACTTAATTGAAGTACCTGATAGGCACAGAAAGGGATTGAAGTTTTATCCTGTGGAACATTTTGATGAAGTTTTAAAAATAGCCTTTAAGGGTAAGAAATAAAAAAAGGGAGCTATTAGCTCCCTTTTTTTATATTTAATTATTAAATAAATCTAGAATTCATCAGAATCGTATTCACTGATAGGAGCATGCTTAACTTTACTAGCAGAAATTTCTCTTAAAGCTGTTACAACTTCTTTGTTTTTACTTCTAACAAGAGATTCAGAACCATCTCTTAGTTGCTTTACTCTTTTTATGGTCAGGTGAACAAGCTCGTATCTATTTTCAACTTTTTCCAAGCAGTCTTCAATTGTAATTCTGGCCATTTGTATCTCCGTTAAATAAAAATTTGAATATTCTTAAGTATGATATTTTTAGTATATTGTCAAAATGTCTTTTAGTTATACATTGCATCAATGTCTTTATCAAACCTTTTAAGTAATTCCTTTTTCTTTAGTTTTAAAGAAGCTGTGATCATCCCTGATTCAGGAGTGAACTCAATTGGAGCTATATAGAATTTCTTTATTGTTTCAAACTTAGCTAACCTCGAGTTAACTTCCTCAATCTCAGTGGAAATCATGTCTCTAACGTGCTGATTATTAGCAATTTCTTCTATTGTACAGTTTGTTTTAAGTCCAAGTTGATCAAGGTAAGGAAGGAAGGATTCCTTTTCAATCCCTACTATTGCTGTGAGAAACTTCCGCTTGTCACCAATTACCATGAAGTGGGCAACGTTTAATCGTCCCTTCATCAAATTTTCTATTTTTTGTGGTGCGACATTTTTTCCACCAGATGTAATAATAATATCTTTCTTACGATCTGTAATTTTCAGGTAGCCTTCGGATGTTAATTCCCCAATGTCTCCAGTTTTAAACCAGCCATCTTCAAAGGCATTCTTTGTCTCCACATCATTCTTGTAGTACTCACTAAATAATGCCGTTGATTTTATAAGTATCTCTCCATCACTAGCAAAGCGAAATTGCGTATCTCCTAAGGGGAAGCCGACGGTGCCTGGGATTTGTTTCATAATAGGGTTAAGGCAGCAGGGAGCAATTGTTTCTGTGAGTCCATACCCTTCAAGAATTGTTAGGTTGGCATTTCTTAAAAATTTAATGATATCAACTGAAAGAGGGGCTCCACCTGAAACAAAGAAACGAATTTTCCCACCAAATCTCTCATAAATTTTTGAGTAGACTGTTTTAAATGCTAATGCTCTCGCCATAATTATTGTCGTAGGAGGTGATTGGTCACTATCTAAATAACTAAAATATTCATTGGATACTTTTTCGGCCCAAACGAAAGCTTTTTGTTTAATCATTCCTTCGCTTTGAATGTTGGATTTGACCTTCGAATATATTTTTTCAAAGATTCTTGGTACAGAGATCATGATTGTGGGTCGGCTAAGGCCTATATTATCCACCAGCCTTTCAATACTTTCTGCATAAATTGTTTCAAGTCCTAGGGCCAAATGTAACATGGAGTCACTTCTACCGAGAACATGTGATAAAGGTAGAAAAGTTAGGGACCTATCTGATCCATCTATATTAGTACTTAAGGTCAGTTTGACGTTATCTAACATGGCCCAAAAGGCGCTATGTCTAATAGTTGCTCCCTTTGGGGCTCCTGTTGTTCCAGATGTGTAGATTATTGAAGCAAGGGATTCGTCTTGTACGCAATTAATAAGCTCTTCAACCCTTTCTGGTTTCTTATCAAGGATACTTTTTCCTTGAAGTAGGCAGTGGGAGTGAGAGATCACTTTGAAGTTCTTTCGAGCATCTTCCAGTAGGGATTCATCTATGTCAGTTAAGGCGATAATAGTTTTTAAATTTGGAAGTTTCTCTTTAATTTCAAGTATCTTTTTAAATTGAATTTCACTATCTAAGACAAGCATATTTGATTCAGAATGATTTAGAATAAATAGAATTTCACTTGAGATGTAGGTGGGATAAATTGGAACAACGACGGCATTTAGCGATAAAGAAGCGAGGTCATAAAAGTGCCATATATGACTAGTGTCTGCCAGGATAGAAATTTTCTCTTCACTCGCTAGACCTTCATTTTCTAAACTTAGAATAATATGTGAAATTGTCTCGTAGTATTCTTTCGTTGTTATAGTTTTTATTTTATTTTGTTCAATCCATCCAATAGATTTAGAGTTCGGAGCTTTTTTAAATTTCTCTAATAGGAGAGAAGGAATGTTCTTCTTGATAATCATTTTTTTATTATTCCCAGTATTAAGTACTTTGTTTTTGAATACTTACATAATTAATTTGTGCATATAATTTTAATCTATCTAGAGCTGAAATGGAACTAGAGGGGAAAAATGCAAAAAGTTATCGTTATATCGGGTTGTCAGAAAAGTAGGGTAAACAGGTTTTGTTGCGAATATGACTTTCACTTTATTGGATACCTGTGTGGAAAGAAAGTTACAAAAATAAAGATAACATCAAGAAGCGATCAGAAAATTATGAAAGGAGATGAGTATCTCTTATTCTTAGAAGTGCTATCGCTGAAAAGGGGAGTATTATTGGCAAGCTTAATTAAGTTTAAGAACCTTAAAAACATTTGTTACCTCAATAAATGATATGGTAGAGTTTTAGCTTATTACCAAATGGAGCTAATAGAATGGTTGAATCAATGGATGATCTTGCGTTAACTGAAAGAAAGTTTCTACATGATATTAGTAATCAACTTGTTGTTGCTCAAGGCATGGGAAATATTGCACTTAAAAAGTTTAAGGAATCTGAAGCTGATGCACCAGTTGACCAAAAAGCAATTGAACGTTTAGAGAAGTCTGTAAAGGCGATTGATAAAATGATAGTTCTAGTGAAAGAGCGAAGGCATGTTCTTCACTCTCTAGTTTAGAATTTAGATCTATTTGACTTTCACATTGACCTTGTCGCCAATCATGAAATTTCCAATATCGTAAACTTTAGAATCTTTGCCAACGTTAATCGTTTGTAAAGAGGCTATTGCAGTTTCTTTTTCAGAATGTAATACCTTTAATTCACCAATTTTAAATTTATAGTTATAACGTTGCTTTCTTTCGTAAGGGTCAAGCCTTGAGATTGTTCTATAAACATCTAGAGTTGTCCCTTCTGAGACGCCTTGCTTACTTCCTATATTGACATAGAAGTTCTTATTAATGGACTCGTTTTCAATTCCCATAGGTAAGTCTTGTACGATACTAAAAATTATGAAGTCACGTGCGAAGCCCATGCTTGCAGTAAACATGAAAATTAATACTGTAATAATTTGCAGGTTAATCCTCTTCATTTCAATTCCTAAGTTGCAGGTCAGCCGAAATAAATCTCGGTCTTAGCTACTATTCGTATTTAATTGAATGAAACTAAAGGTTGCTCTCAAAAACATCAGTATTAATGCAATAGTAGGAGTTTTTTGCCTATGAGAAGGAGTGAACAGGTGGAAGATTGCCTCCTATAAAAGAGTAGGAGGCAAAATCAAATTATTGGTTATTCAAGTTTAAGTATTTAAAATTATTATATATGAGATCAGAGTGTCTATAGTTCTTTAACCTTTCATGGTAGAGAATATAGTTTCGTGAGTAATACTGCATAATCCAAGGTAACTCATCAACTATGATTTGTTCCATTCTCTTCATGAGATCAACTTTCTGTGGACCATTTGGTAGAACTTTCATTTTATCAAAAAGTTTGTCGAATATCTTGTTTTCATAAAAGGTTGAATTTGGCCCAGGAGCATGGTTTCTTGAAATAAGAAGTTGTAGTACATTTTCTGCATCTGGGTAATCAAGCGCCCAGCCATCTTGCCAGAATTGAAGCTTTCCTTGTCTCGCTTTTTCCAGGAATGCTGGGAATGTATTTAGGGCAATCTGTACTTTGATTCCAATTTTGGCTAATTCAGATTTTATAAAATCTGCTTGCTGTCTATTGGTTGCACTTACACCTCTTACATCATAAGTGAGTGCTGGTAAGCCTTTGCCTTCTGGGTAGCCTGCTTTCTTCAAGTATTTTTTAGCCTCTTCTTTGTCATGAGTATAGGGTAATTTTGAAGATGGGTCGTATCCGGGAATACCTGGTGGAAATATAGAGTTGGATTTTTGACCAATATTATTCGTAAATACTTGTATGTATCTCTCTACGTCAATTGCGTGAGCTATTGCTTTACGTAAATTTAAATTTTTACCAAGTAGGGGGTCCTGCATATTAAAAGATAACCACCAGTAGGTTAGAGTAGGGAATATTTGGAGACGTATTTTTTCTTTTTGAAGTTCTTCGGTAAGGTTACCATTGGGATCAACTGCTGAACTGTAGTTATCTTTTGGAATGACTAGATAATCAATTTTCTTAGCCTTAAAGTTTAACCATCTTGTTTGTGCTTCTTTATAAACATTGTATTCAATTTTATCAATGAATGGAATAACCTTGCCAGCATCAGCTAATAGGTTTCTACTGTTTGCTATGCGATCACCCTGCCCAGGGTAAAAAGATTTTCTATAGTTTTCATTCCTTATGAGTTTTAGTTTATTAATAGATTCCCATTTATCTAATTTATAAGGACCAGTTCCTATAATTTTTTCATTTAAATTGTTTTCATACATTTCTATGGCTTCAATAGGAATAGGCGAGGTAAAACTCATGGCTAAAGTGTAAATCATTTGTGGATAAGGTTCATTTAATTCAATGACCAATGTGTGATCATCAGTTGTGTAGAGACCAGAAATTTCATTGTTTTTAAAGTTATCGAATGATCTTTTTGCTTTTTGTCTAAATTCATTTAGTCCTTTGATCTTTTGATCAAATAACCACCATCCATTACTATTAGTTGGGAGATAGGCAAGTCTCTTAATTTGATTTACAAAATCCCTTGCTAAGACAAATCTTTTCTTACCTTTAAATGCGGGGTCATCATGGTATTGGATACCTTTTCGAATTTTTATCGTGTATTTCTTTCCCTCATTTTCTATTAAAGGCATTCCTTCCGCCAACAATGGTTGAAGTGTGTAAGGTCTTTTTAGATAGTGGTATTCATAAAGTTGTTCATACCCTTGGTAGACAATAGAAGCGGAAATAGTGTCATAACTATTTGCTGGATCTAATGTTGAAATTTCTCCAGATAATGAAACATTTAATGCACTCGAATAATCCTTCTTAGTACAAGAAATGAAAGTGATTACACTGCAGATAAAAAATATGTTTATTAACTTCATAAGTTTCCTTTGTTTTAATAAAGCTATCATAATTTTATTTGTTAGTGAATTTATTGAGAATTGTTTAATACTTTTGAAAAGATTCTTTGAATGTCATCAAATTGATGACCCTTACTTTGAGCGTAACGAAAAACTTTTTGCTTCATTTTCTGCTGGGCTTCGTAAGCTAAGAGATTATATGACTCTTTATCGAGTGACTTTTTCACAATAATCTTTCCAAGCTGATGATCACTAGTAATTGAATATTCAGAGAAGACTTCATGGATTAAACTCAATTCCACTTCGACAAACTCTTGCTTCAGCTTCATTTGAATAAATTCAGGATGTAGCCCTTTATGCATATATGCCTGAATGCGTGCAATCGAGTAATTTTCTTCTCTTAAGTAGCCGAGATCAATAATTTTATCAATAGTCGCACTAATGTGAATAGATTCATAACCTCTGTCTTTTAATTTCTTTGTAATTTTATAATTTGAGTAATCCTGCTTCGCTAGAAGTCGAATTGCGTATAGATAGGCTGATTTTTCTGAGGATTCTTCATTTATTTTCATAAATTAAAACCAAGGGCCAGAAATTCATCTGGGCCTTGGCCTTTGATAAAGAGTTATTGAATTGTTTTCTTTGATTTCTTTGTTTTCTTTGCAGGAGCTGCAGCTGCTTCAGCTACGACTTCTTCAATAATTTCACCAGTCTCTTCATTAACTTGTGGCTCATCACTCTCGATTAAACCATTCTTTGCTAAGACTTTGTTTTTAATTTCTTCGAAGATCTCTGGGTTTTCTTTAAGAAACTTCTTAGAGTTTTCTCTTCCCTGTCCAATTTTAGCATTACTGTATGAAAACCAAGAACCGGCTTTTTCAACAACAGCATGTTCAACAGCTAGATCTAGTACGTCTCCAGTCTTAGAAATACCTTCGCCGTACATGATATCGAATTCAATTTGTCTAAATGGAGGAGCAACTTTGTTTTTTACAACTTTAACTCTTGTTCTGTTACCAGTAACTTCGTCACCATTTTTAATGGCTCCAATTCTTCTAATATCCAAACGTACAGAAGCGTAGAATTTAAGAGCATTTCCACCAGTCGTTGTTTCGGGATTACCGAACATAACACCAATCTTCATTCTCAGTTGGTTTATAAAAATTACAGTTGTATTTGAACGAGCAATTGATCCAGTAAGCTTTCTTAATGCCTGAGACATTAGTCTTGCTTGTAGACCCATGTGTGAATCACCCATGTCTCCTTCAAGTTCAGCTCTTGGAGTCAGAGCAGCCACGGAGTCGATAATCAGGAGGTCAACCGAACCAGATCTAACAAGCATGTCAGTTATTTCTAACGCTTGTTCTCCACTGTCAGGCTGAGATATAAGTGTGTTTGGAATATCGACTCCAAGTTTCTCTGCATAATATGTATCAAGGGCATGTTCAGCATCAATAAATGCAACTGTTCCACCAGCTTTCTGACATTCAGCGGCCATATGAAGTGTAAGTGTTGTTTTACCTGAAGATTCTGGACCGTAAATCTCAATGATTCTTCCTTGTGGAATACCACCAACTCCAAGCGCAAGGTCTAAACCAAGACAACCTGTAGATATTGAAGGAACCTTTTCTAGTTTCTTGTCAGCATCAAGCTTCATAATGGCGCCTTTACCAAATTGTTTTTCAATTGTGGCAAGTGCTAGGTCTAGTGCTTTTGTTTTGTTTGCATCTGTCATTGTTGATTTTGAAGCCATGCTTTCTACTCCTACATAATAAATTTAAGTGTGTGATAATTTTACGCTATCACTATAAATGCCGTTAAGCACGATCAAACTTGTGCAAAAAGGTTAACTTTGAGTGATTTCAAGGGCTCGAAATTAAAGGCCTTGAGACTTAAAAAGGTCAACTTTTTACTAAAGTACTGATCTGTTCTTTACTTATTATTTGCGTAAGTAGTGCGTAAGTCAAGGGGAAAAATGCGTAAGTTGCGTAAGTTTATATGACGCCGAGTGATATAAGAGCTAGGTAAGAGAGACCTGCATAGATTCCACTAACGATATCGTCTAAAATAGTTCCAGCACCATGTTTAACATCTTTGTCGAAATAGGTTGCTGGCCAAAACTTTATGATGTCAAAGAAGCGGAATAGAGCAAAGATGACGACATAGTGGATAATTGATTGGTCTTGAAGGAATAGCCATGTTGTAGCGATACCAAGTGATTCATCGATTACGATCCAAGAAGGGTCGTGAAGATCATATTTTCTCTGAGTATAATCAGCAATGAAGCAAGCGCCGGCAGTGGCTATTACTAAAAATGGTATAAAGAGAAAGAATGGTGCGCCGCTAAGCCCTAGTGCGTAAAGAAAGGGCATCGTAACAAGAGTTCCGAATGTTCCAGGGGCCCAAGGGAAAAAGCCTGACCCACATACGGAAAGAAAGAAAATATCTAGATTTTTGACACTGAGCTGATTTTTATTCGACATGTAGTTATGGTATTTTATTTTGTTCTTTAAGGAAATAGATTTAATATGGTTAGACCTGATTATTTAGCAAATTATATGTTCGACTGGGAAATTCTTGATGTCGTTGTAAGTGGAAGATCTGCACTGGACTCTAAGTTCTTTGTGGGGCCTATAGGTGACACTTCTCAAGTGAATCAATTTCTCAGGGGATATGGATTAGATCCTGGAGATCCAATTAGCCGCGCAGAGCTTTTTGGGAACTTTCAAGAAACATTACAGTTTATTAAGAGGTACTTTCTAAAAGAAGGTAATGAAGAGGGTCTTGATTTAAAGATACCGAACTCTTTATATATGATTACAGATATTGGAGAACTTTTCTTGATGGCCACTGGTCAAAGAGAAGGAATAACCAAAGAAGATGAAATGTGGGCAGAAATTATCTTAAAAATAATGCACACAATCCTTCATGTTGATAAGGATCTTAGATCTAACTATTTTTCTGTCATTCAAACTCAAATATTTGATAAATTTTATAAATATGTTACTAGAGAAAATGAAGAGCTATTCCTCTCCAATGGAGAAGAAAAAATTAAGTTACTGGACTTTGAAACTAAGTCTAAGAAGACTAGAGAAAGTGTAATAATTAAACTTCTTCACAAAGCTGAAAATGTCGCTGAGGAATTATTTGATAGAGTAGGAGTAAGATTTATTACTGAGACAAAATTCGATGCTCTAAGAGTTGTGAATTTTCTTGTTAAGGAAAATATCATTATTCCTCACAATGTTAAACCAAGTCGCTCAGTAAATACCCTCGTTGATTTAACAGTCTTAAAAGAAAAATATCAGAATGTTATTAAAATGAGTCTTCGTAATGATTTGGCAGAAGACAGGTTTGTAAATGCTGTTGAGAGAGAAATAAGTGAGTGTATGGTTGGTGCTGGTGGAGATAGAAATAAACACACATCAAACAAATACAAGGCTATTCAGTTTACGTGTCGACAACTTATTAAATATAAGAATCCATTCTTGCAGGAATTTAATGACGTTAGAAAAGTCGCTAAAGCTGATGGAGATAATGAATTAGCAAAGAAAATTCTTAATTTAGATGTTTCACTTATTGCTCGAGATATTAGATTCTTTTATCCCTTTGAAGTTCAAGTTGTGGATATAAAGTCTCATAAAGATAATACTGAAGGAGAGGCTTCTCATTTGGATTATAAAAAGGCCCAAGCTAAATCAGCCATGAATCGAGTTTTTGGCAACTTGATGAAATATAAGAATATTGAAGCTTAGGTTCTGTTTATAAAAGAAATCATCCTTTCATTTATTAATACTGGGAAATCTATCTGTGGAACATGGCTTCCATCTTTTAAAATATATATTTCAGAGTTCGGTAAATACTTTTGTAATATTTTTTGTAAATAATTTGGAATAACCTTATCAGAATCACCACCCATTATAAGAGAAGGAGTATGTATATTCTCTAAGTGAGTGATAATATCGTGCTCTTTCATGTGATCCAACAGGTGAAAAAAAAGGTCTTTTGGAAGTTCACTGATTTTCTTCATGTAAAGTTGAACAAAACTATCATCAACTTGTTTCTTGTTGAATCCACCATCTAAAACCATCTTTCTTAAAATTGGATTTTTAAATGAATGGCTCCATACAAAGTCATAAATTTTTGGATTAGACTTTGCAAAACTCATAATAAAGGGAGCGGCAATATCTACAAAATTTGAATCAAACATTATGTCTTGGGGAGGAAGAACAGTTCCTGAAATTAGAATCATTTTTGATAATTCATTTGGATAGAGTTTGGCATACTCGAGGGTCACATTGACTCCCATACTGTGCCCAATGAAAACGGGCTTGTGAATGTTTAACATCTCACATAGTCCATTAATATCTTTAGCAATATTCTTAAAAGTACACTCTTCAATTCTATCTTGTCCTGAAGAACTATAATGAGAGCGATAATCATGTATTAATACTTTAAAACCAAGTTTATCAAAATATTCTTCTTGAGGAGAAAAGTGTGCTCGATTACAGACAAGTCCGTAATTGAAAACTATAACTTTATCGTTTTCTTTTAATTCTCCATTCTTAAAATTCGTAATATAAAATATACGAGTGCCGTCAAATGAATAGTAGTATGCTGGAAATTCATTTTTCATCATATTTAATCTTTTCAAGGTGAATAAATTCTTTTTCAATTAGAGATAATATCTCTTCTAATTCTGGTGATTCTTCAATTCTTTTTTTATAAAGGTTATCAATATCAGTAATAGGGTCGATATGATTATAGGAAAACTCTAGTACCGTAAAAGTAATGTTTGAGAAGTTGACAACATCCCCTTTGGCGATGACTTTCTTTCCCGAAATTTTCTTACCGTTAACTTTATAAAAGTATCCAGCTCTTAAATTCTCAATATAGAGTTTGTCTTTAGACAAGCTCATCTCGAGATTTTCACTCTTGGGATCTATTAAGGTACAACTATTTGAATGACCTATAGTTAGAATATTTCCTTTATAGGTGTGGGAACCTAAAATATATGGAGTCGAAGAATCTGTTATTTCAAAGCAAATCATATAGATATTTTAACAAATATTTGGGAAGCTATACAGTAGAAAAAATTTTAGCATCTTTTGCCAATTTCTTTACGAGATTGGATATTTTTGCATTGCCTTGCTCAATAAGGTTCGAAACATCTTCCTGAGCTAGTTCGAGCTCTTTTGAGTTAAGAATAATATTAGCAATTCGCTTGGTGTTGATACTCCCTGATTGATCTTTGCCGAATAGGTCTCCCGCTCCACGAATTTTTAGGTCTTCTTCAGCAATATGAAAGCCATCATTATGATTTTCAATGACTTTGAGGCGGTTCATACTTTCCCCAGAAAGGTTTTTTTCAGTGATTAGGAAGCAGAAACCAGGCTTCTCCCCTCTGCCTACACGTCCCCTAAGTTGGTGAAGCGAGCTTAAGCCAAATCTTTCGGGATTCATTATGGCGACAACTGTGGCATTTATCACATTAATTCCAACCTCAATGACGCTTGTAGCGACTAGGATGTTAATTTTATTAGCATTAAACTTAGCAAATATATCTGATTTTTCCTCTGTTTTCATTTGGCCGTGCATGCCCGCAATTATCTTATTTGGAAAAAAATGTTCAAATCTTTTTCTGACATCATTTAGATTGAGAATGTCTTGGTTTGGACTCTCTGTTATGGCCGGAACTACAATATAAACCTGTTCATCCATATTAATACGCGTGTTTACAAAGTTTAAAAATTTTCCAAAATTAGTAGGGTCTACAATTCTTGTCTTTGATCCTTTTCTTCCTTTGGGCATGCTATTTATTGTGGATATATTTAGATCTCCATATTGAGTAAGGCTCAAACTTCTAGGAATTGGTGTGGCTGTCATTATTAAACAGTGGCAACCTACACCTTTTGCAACAAGCTTTAGCCTTTGTTCCACTCCAAATTTGTGTTGCTCATCAATTATCGCGAGAGCAAGATTTTTAAATTGAACTGAGTCTTGGAAAAGAGAATGAGTACCTATTATGAATTTAATTTTTCCACTAGCAAGGCCATGTAGAATTTCTTTTTTTTCCTTTGTAGTTGTTGAGCCTAGTAAAAGGGCAATTGAAATGTCCAACTCTTTACAATATGTTTTAATTTCATTGAAATGCTGATAAGCCAACGACTCTGTAGGACACATTAGTGCTGTTTGAAAACCATTTAAGCAAGTTATGGCCCCTGTACTAATGGCCACTGATGTTTTTCCACAACCAACATCTCCCTGAACTAGTCTCATCATAGGGTGATGTGATTTTAAATCTTCTAGTATTTCGTCATTAACTTTTGTTTGATCTTCAGTAAGTTGATAGGGGAAAAGTTTTAAAACCCTTTCTCTTAGCTCTAAAGGGGAGTTTATGATTACACCATCTTTATCTCGAATCATTTTCTTTCTTAAATGAACTTTTATTTGTTCTTCAAAAAGTTCCTGATAAATTAGTCGGTCCCTTGCTCTCTCATATAATTCTATATTCCAACTCTCTAAAAACTCTCTCTTTCCATGAATTGCTAGAAAAGACTCTCTAAGCCCTATATATTGTCTCTTTTCTAAGACTTCTTTTGGAATTACATCTTCAATATTTTCCCAAAGACTCATTGGAATTTTATCTATAATTTTTTTTATATTGGAAGTATTAACTCCATTTACGGTGGGGTACTGAATTTTTAAATTGGGAAGGAGACTAAGCACCTCTTCCTGTTTAGGGAGATCTAATTCATTAATTTCATGAAATTCTGGATTAACTATTTGTAATTTTTCTTGGTAAATTTGAACGTTACCAGTAAATTTAATAAAGCTAGCTTTTTGAAACTTTTCAGCCACTGAGCTATAAGCATTAAACCACTTTATTTCTAATATTTTAGAAGAAAATATATCTTGAACAATGACGGAAAGGTTTAATAGCTGTGCATGACCTTTTCCTCTACCCTTAAAGCTAGGTAGGGAACGTGTGGATAGTACTTTTCCTACTCCAGAAAAGAAACAATCTTCATAGGCTTCGGTAAAATTCTTTATGACAGGTATTGGAAATACTCTTAAGGGAATGAGCCAAAGCAATGATTCTAAAGTAGTGTAACCTGCTCCTATTAGTGCTTTGGCGCTCTTTGTAGGATCTTTTGGATAAAGATCCTCTATCTTTGAAGACCAATGAATATTAGATATATTCGAAGGACTCGACTTCATATTCTATATCGCCTTTTGGAGCTCTTACGATAACAGTGTCACCTTCTTCTCTTCCGATGATGGCTTTTCCAAGTGGACTCTTGTAAGAAATTTTCCCAAGCTTTGAATTTGATTCTGTTTCTCCAACTATTTTGTAAGTTACTGTGTCATCTTTTTCGACATCAAGAAGTGTAACCGTTGCTCCAAAGACAACCTTTTCTGAATTAATAGTCGCAGGATCAATAACAACGGCATTAGCAATAACACCCTGAAGTTGCATGATTCTTCCTTCTTGGACAGACTGCTTTTCTTTAGCTGAGTGGTATTCAGCATTTTCTTTTAAGTCTCCAAGATCTCGGGCCGTTGAAATAATAACTTTCAGCTCTTCTCTTTCGACCTTTATTAAATGATCTAGCTCTGCTTGAACCTTTTCGTATCCTTCTTTGGTTATTGGCATTTCATTATTCATAATATCTATCCTTAACTTTTAAATAGTGAATTCGCAGCATCTAGTAGATTATCTTTGCCATTTCCACCATTGCCTCCTCCGCCTTTTAGTACGAAGTAGTCACAAAAATTTGATTTTTCTTTTTCTAATATGCGATCCGCATTACTTTCTCGACATTCATTATAAGTCGATGTGTCATAGAATCCACACATCTTACAACAATGTAGACCTGCATAGCAATACGGGCATTCGTCACTTCTAAGTATCTTACTATTGGCTTCAAGATCAAGGGTCTTACCACACGCATGGCAGCAAAGTTCTTCCTTAATATTCATTAAAAGCTCCAATCTTTTTGAAAGTAAACAGTCTTATAGCTTGAATTTTTCTTTGTGTTAATTCTAGATTGATTAAAATCGATCCTGGGCAGGTTTCTCTTATTATATTCTAGAATCGAATTGTTCAAATTCTTTTCATTTGCAGCTTCAATAGTTCGAGACATGAGAAAATTAACTAAAATAGCTGTAGCTCCACCTATTAACAGTGCTTGTTTATTACTACCAGTTGAATTAACAAAGAAACTGCTAATAATCATAGTAGTTCCTACTGTTCCGAGAGCTGCTGAGTACCACTTTACTTTAGTACCGCCTTGGTACTTACTTAGTAACTGAGAAGCTTTCTTGTCTTTCTCGAGATAGAACCTTAGGCCCTCTCCTTTTTGAGTTGAGTTTGAATCAACCAGCACATCTTGGTGGTTGATTACTGCAGTTCTTGAACAAGTCTCTTGAGCAAGTAGAGGTTGTGTATAAAAGCTAAAAATAATGGCTAAAGCGAAATTCTTAATTCTTTTGTCCTTGTAGTAGTACTTTAGAATAATATCTTAATTTGAGCGTTTTTTAAACCGTGAACAGCTGGATGCTTTTGCCTAATATTTGTGTACCGTGTAATGGTTTATCATAAGTTATGGATTTAATTAAAACAGGTATAGAAATTACTAAGACAATTCGTAATGTCTCAAGATTGAGAGAAATTGTCGCAATATTCGCAAGACATGGATTCCAAGATTTTTTCTCAGGTGCCATCACTCAAATTATTCCGAATTTTGTTTTACCTAAAAGTAAAAGAAGTATTAAAGAGGAACTTGAAGAAAATGGTCAAAAAGACTGGGGCGAAATTTTAGGTCTTAGGCTTAGAAAGTGTTTCGAGGAATTGGGTCCGGCTTTTATAAAGTTTGGTCAACTATTATCCTCTAGGGAAGATATTTTTGATGAGTCATTCATCACTCAAATGAAACTACTTAGGGATCAGGTAAAACCAGTATCTTTTGACCAGGCTTCGAGAATTATAAATGAGAGTCTAGGTGAGCCCTGGAGTAATATTTTTTCAGAAATAGACCCTCATCCAATTGGAACAGCTTCAATAGGAGTTGTTTTCAAGGGAAAGCTCCATAATGGAACTAAAGTTGTTATAAAAGTACGAAGACCAAATATTGAAAAAGAAATGGTTACAGATTTTTCTATTATGAGTTTTGTGGCCACTCAAGTTGAGAAAGTAAGTGCAGAAATTAGATACTTAGGTATCTCAAGAATTGTTCATGATTTTTCTATCTCCCTGCAAAATGAACTTAATTTTAATATAGAGGCGTTGAATAGTGAAAAATTAGCCAAAAATCTAAAGGCTCACGGAGCAGATAATCTTTTCTATATACCTAAAATGTATAAAGAGTTTAGCTCAGAAAAAATGATTGTCATGGAGCAGCTCATTGGAACGCCTTTCAGTGAAGCTGAAGAGATAGAAGATAGTGTGGCTAAGATAACTCCTTTGCTGCAAGAAGGTCTAAAGATATTCATAAAAACTTTTCTAAGTGATGGCTTTTTTCATGCTGACTTACATGGTGGAAATTTCTTCTACTTAGAGAACGGTAAGATTGGACTAATTGATTTCGGTTTAATGGGTCATCTAAGTAAAAAGGGGCGAGAGAACTTTATTGCGATCATTTATTCTCTTTTAACTTTTAACTATGAAAACCTCGTATATGAATTTTTAGATGTTGCAGAGTATGAAAAGGTACCTGATGTAGATATTTTAATATCAGATATTAGAGATGTTCTGTCTCCATTTGTTGGTCTGACAGTTCAGCAAACAAACTTTACCGAAGTTCTACGTTCAGTAATTTCAACTTTAAGAAAACATCAGATTTATCTCCCCAGAGAGTGGTTTATTGTCTTTAGAGCATTGATAACGCTTGATGGAGTTGGGAAAAATCTAAATATGGATATTGATCTCTTTTCTTTAATGGAAGAGGATATCTATAATATTGTTAAAGATAGTTTTAAAAAAGAAGACCTAATTGAGGAAGCAGTATGGCTGGGAAGAGATTTTCTTTCTGGTTCAAAAGTTATTCCAAGGCATATGAAGTGGTTCTTAAAAGATTGGGCGAGAAAAGGTTACGCTTTTGAAATAATTCATAAAGGTCATGAAAAACAATTTGATCAGGTAACAACTGCCATCATGTTTCTCAGTCATTCCCTACTAGCATCTGTATTTTTTGGATCAGGTGTCTTTTTAATAGGGGATACTCTTGTTAAAACAGTATTTGATATTCCGACGGTAACCTATGTTCTATGGTTTCTAGCATTTGGATTAATGTTGAAAGGTTTTGCATTAGCGAGGAAAATTTAACTTCTCGCTAAAGTTTCTAGATAGAATCTAAGCCATTGATAAAAAATGAAGGCATGAACTCTTGAAACTCAGTAATAGGGGTTGGACCCAAAAGTCCTGTTAAAAAATCTTGGATATTAAGCTTAAAGTCATTCTCATTATGAGAAATATTTATATCATCACCATCAATTGATATAATCTGTAATTGATTTTTAGATAAATTTTCTAAGAAGGAATTAAGTAGAGGAACATTTCCTATTTTCAAAAATGCACCATAAAGAAGTTCTTTTTTGTGAAAAAGAGAATTGTATTTTTCTGGTAACCAAAGCTTAAAATCACTAAAACTTTCGATAACATCATTTTCAGTTTCTTTAGTGGCCACTAATTCGTGAATAATACCCTCAAGGTCATTCCCCTTTCCCATAACTACGTAAGATACAATCTTATTGTCTTCTTCTTTATAGAATAGCTTTGCCGAAGAGATTTCTCTTATCCCGGACCATAGGGACTCATCCCTCTTGAGCGTTAGTCGCGATTGGTTAGCGTAGAGAGTTTTAATTTGTTCGAATTTTTTCTCATCAATCTGTTTAAAGGAAGTTTCGCACCAATCAATGGGAAGACTTTCTTTTAAAAGTTGCTTCTTTCCTGTTTGTATAACACCGCCTGCTTCATAAAAGCCGTAACGATTGTAAAGAGCGCTTAGATCTGACCAAAGTAGCATTAAGCCACATTTATCTTTATATCTATCAAGAATGTCCGTAAAGAACTTCGAGAAATTTCCTTGTCCTTGATAATTTTCAGAAATAGCAATACCACCAAGAAGAACAACTTCTAGTGATGTGTCTTTATATGTAAGAGTTCTCTTCTTAACTCCTATGTGTCCAACAACTTTATCCTTATCAATAAGTATGTGGCAGTGATCATGATTAATAGGTGCCATTAAAGGATAGAAGTCTGTTAGGAAGTTTTGGTGTTTAGGATAATTGAAAGACTTTTCTAATAAAGAGAGTGTCTCATTAAAGAAGTTTGGTGCTTTAGCTAATGTAGTTTGTATAAGTTTTGACATTGCCTAATATTTTAACAGTCTAGAGAAAAAAAAATGAATATATTTTTGACATTTCTTCGAATAACCAATCAGAATACTCTGAGATGGTACAGGTAAGCACCTGAGTTTAAAGGTGATTGGAAAGGTTTGCCTAGTCTTAGAAGTGTATAAAAAGTTTTCACTTTTTTCTAAAGAAAGAAATGAGAACGTCGAAGAGAGTAGTGAAGGATGTGTCATGGATGACATATCGATCAGTAAAAAAGATTTTACTGAATTCCACATCAAGGAGGATGAAATGGGACTTCGCATAAATACGAACGTAGCTTCGTTAAACGCTCAGAGAAATTTGAGTAACACACGTCTAAATTTGAACAGGTCGCTAGAGAAACTATCATCTGGTCAAAGAATCAACAGAGCAGGCGACGATGCCGCTGGTCTCGCAATTTCAGAAAATCTTAAAGCACAAATTAGAGGTCTAGGCCAAGCAGAACGAAATGCTGAAGATGGTATTTCACTAGTTCAAATTGCTGAAGGTGCCTTAGGCGAAGTTTCAAACATTCTAATTCGTCTTAGAGAACTATCTGTCCAAGCAGCTTCTGATACTATTGGAGCTACTGAAAGAAAATTTCTAAATGTTGAATTTGAGCAATTAACTTCTGAAGTTGATCGTATTGCCAACTCAACAGAATTTAACCGAGTTCCATTATTAAATGGTACTGGTGCTGTATTTGATATCCAAATCGGAACGAGAAATGACCCTATTAGTGATAGATTAACATTCGATGCTTCAAGCGCTGATGTTAACGTCGCAGCTCTTGGGCTAAACCTTGCTTCAGTTGCTGATAAGATTTCTGCACAGAACTCACTATCATCAATTGACCAGGCTATTGTTTCAGTTTCAGGTATTAGAGCAGACTTTGGTGCTCTTCAAAATAGATTACAATCAACAATTAACAACATTGCAGTAAGTATTGAGAACCTTTCCGCAGCGAACTCTCGAGTTAGAGATACAGATATCGCCGCAGAAACTGCTGAACTAACTAAGCAGAACATTCTCATGACAGCTGGTACATCGGTTTTAGCGCAAGCGAACTCAAGTACAAAGAATGCACTAAGCCTAATTCAAGCAGCAGCCCAGTAAACCTAGGCAGCTAAGAAACTTGAATTAACTTTGAATTACAACTTTGTATTAGGAGGACCTATGTCAGGACCAAGCGGATAAGAGTTTTAAAGTAATTGATTTCCTGCAAGATTCAATTGCTATTACATAAGAATACAAAAGAACAATTTATAAAGAACAAGTAATTGCAGAAGAACAAATGAAAAGAAAACTAACTATTAATAATTATCTCGGACATGAAGTCCGTAGTATGCCACAGGAGGTTGCAGTGTTTGAAGGAGATTAATCATGGGAATGAGAATTAACACTAACGTGTCATCACTAGCGGCACAGAGAACGTTAAGTAAAACATCAATGAATTTAAATAGTAACTTGAGAAAATTATCCTCAGGTGAAAGAATAACGCGAGCTGCGGATGACGCTGCAGGACTCGCTATAAGTGAAAACTTAAGAGCTCAGATTAGAGGAATGAGGCAGGCAAAGAGAAATGCCAACGATGCCATCTCCCTAATTCAGACAGCAGAAGGTGGATTGAATGAAATTTCTAACATCGTCATCAGACTTAGAGAACTCTCAATGCAAGCAGCAACAGATACGCTTGGATCAGAAGAGAGAGGGTTCTCAGATATTGAATTTCAAAGTCTCAAAGAAGAGATTGATAGGATTGCAAGATCTAGTGAATTCAATGGGGTTAAGTTACTTGATGGAACAGGTGGGAGAATGGAATTCCAGGTTGGGATTCACAACGATCCGCTCAACGACAGACTCACATATGATGGGACTGGATCGGATGCTACGATCACTACGCTTGGACTGTCTGCGGAATCTGTTGGCTCGAAAGAAGGAGCACAAATTTCACTTAAGAAACTTGATAATGCACTTGTGCAGATCAACGGTGTTAGGTCCACAATGGGTGCCTTACAAAATAGACTTTCTTCAACGGTCAACAATTTGGGGATTAGTGAAGAGAATTTAAGTGCGGCTAAGTCACGCATTAGAGATGTTGACATCGCAAGCGAAACTGCTGAGATGGCTAAAAACAACATTCTAATGCAATCGGGTGCATCGGTACTCGCGCAAGCGAACCAGTTCCCGAACATAGCATTAAAATTACTTGGTTAAAAAATTGTTCTTATTGCCCCTGCTTCGAATGAAGCAAGGGCATTTTTGCGTATTATTTTCTAATACTTCAAAAAATGTTATAATCTTCCTATGGAAAATGTAACAACCTTAGTACCTAAAAGAGAAAAAACAATTCTTATCTTTGGACTTTCTTCTTTTGTAGGATCAAATCTCGCTGAATTTTTTAAAAAAGATTATAGAGTTGTAGGTAGCTACAATAAGAATCCTGTCTTCATTCCGGGAGTGTTAGCTCTTCCATGTGATGTTCTTAATAAAGAAGAAGTACAGCTTATCCTTTACGCTTTCAAACCAGACATAACGATATATGCTATAGGATTGTCCTCTCTCATGGCCTGTGCAAGAGAAGAAGAGCGAGCGGACGCTTTGAATGCAAGTGGACTGTTCAATGTTGTAGAGTATTGTCAGCGTTATAAGTCACAGGTTTGTTACATCTCATCAGGATTTGTATTTGGTGGAGAAGATAAAAGTTACATTGAAATGGATATTCCTGATCCCAATACAGCCTACGGAAAGACTCAGGCTTCTGCTGAATTTTACATACAGAAAACTTCTCTAAATTACTTAGTCTTCAGAGTTTGCAAGCTATATGGAAGAGGATTTTTAGAACATAGATTAAACTTTTTTGAAGCCATTCAAAAAGATTTTATGCAAAGAAAGAACGTGAACTTTGATGATTTAGTTAAAACTGGATACCTTGATATTTATTATCTCGCTATGATTTTAAAAATTACGTTCGAAAAAAATGTTAAAAATCGTCTCTTTCAGATTAGCTCTACTGATTTAGCTACACCTTACGAATTCTCAAAATACTATTGCGAAACCTTTAATGAGAGTCCCTCGTTAGTGCAGAAAGGGAGATGGAAGTATCCTATACTTGCTTCTGCTGCAACTGTTCCTTCTGGTGAAAATATTCTTTTTAAATTAGATGTTTCAAATATTGAAGGCTTTCTAAATATAAAACTACCCAGCGTAAAAGAGTCGATTGAGTTTACTTTTAATAGGTTTAAAGGAGTAAGTAAATCTGGCAGAAGTAGTGCTAATAAAGGTGAGGGTGTAACTTTTATTTAATAAAACGGCTAGATTATCTAGCCGAATTTCTAATAAACTCTGAAAGGTAATGTCTTACTAGGGCCTCAACTTCAACAATCTCACCATTGAAACGCCAGCTAATATTATTAAATGGACCTAGATGTGCTCTTACTTCATGAACACCTTGAGAACCAGTTGAATCAGTAGATCTTAAACGTGCAGTAAAGACTTCTTTACCATTTGCCAAGAAACCAATTGTGATTAAATCTGCAGCTTTTCTTGCGACAACCAGACGAAGGCTATTTCTAAAAAGCATAAAGTCATTAATTGTATTTGAAATTTTAAAAACCTTAATGGCTGAACCAGATTGATTTGAACCACGAAATTGGTTAAATTTTGAAACAAAAATCTCAAATTTTTCACGGAGCTGATCCATAAAATCAATTGATGATTCTTCAAGCATGTGAAGTGGGTTTAAGTGGTCATTAAAGTTAACGACACCTGACTCTTCCATGTTGATTTCTTCGAGGGCTAAGCTCTCGATCCATTTTGTTGTAATTTCTTGTTGCTCGTTTATTTGATCCATATATTAATAATCTAGAATTGAGCGCAAGCTGTCAATTTTAAACTGTCGAATGGTTGATTTAGAGGGGGATTAAGGGCGTTAGGTAGCAAGTAGGGCCTTGAGCTAGCAGCGTGGAGTCTTCCGCCCGCCATTAGACAGGTGGATGCAGTAATTAATCACTTTAGGCTTCTCGCTTACAAAATCAAAAGACTCTGTGCAAGCTTGCTCACCGTAATCAGGGACCGCCTCCTTGAAAGAAATTGTAGGGCGAAAAAACTATTACTGCCAACTACAAGACCCTATAGCCATTATACAGGTCTTTAATAGGTTTTAAATAATAAATAATGTACCTCTGTAATTTTAATAGGTTCTAGCTTTTCAATAGGAAAAAGGTGTTTTTTACGCTTTGAGTTGATGTTTGAGTGTATACTATAGGGGAACTTGAGCAGTTTGGTATGTTATTAATTTAATAGAGACTTAAGAAGTTTTTCTTAAGTTACGGACAGGACGACCGACAAGCTTATTCAAAGGAGTAAGTTATGAAAAAAACTTTGCTGGCCTATTTTAAAGATGAGAGCGGACAAACTTCGACAGAGTATATCCTTCTTGTTGCAGTTGTGGCCCTAATTGTATTCAAATTTAAAAATGTGGCAACTGAGAGACTCGGTAAACTCACTGATGGAGTTTTCAATAAAGCCGATACTTTCGTAGATGAAATGGAATAAGCGACCCATCTAAGTTTAAACTTTTATGAATAAGCTTTAGTGGGTCTATTTTCTAAATAGATTCATATTTCTCTTGCTAGGAAGATAATTCCTAAGTGTCTAGTTATATATAATTTCTGATAATTTATATGTATGAGAAAACAAAGAAGAGCCGGTCAGGCACTCATTGAATATCTCATTCTCTTTGCATTCATGTCTCTTATCGCTGTAAACATGGTGAAGGGTATGGGGGGAATGATGACAGCTTCTGTTAGAAGTATTGGTTATCAACTAACTCAGCAGCTCACAATTGGAGTATGCGATAGAGAGTGTTGGTACGCTGATTATGTGAACAGGACATATTGATGCCAGTGTCAGTATATTTATTTCTAGTCGTTCAGCTCGTCTTCGTTGCCTATAATGATATTACTAATAAAAAAATTTCAAATTTGTGGCCACTAATAAATATCGGCTTCTTTATATTGAGTACTTTTCTTTTTTCTGATTACTATTCCTTTCAACTTAACACTTTTGTATTTCCAATAACATTTTTCTTGGTAGGTCTTCTTCTCTTTATTTTAAAAATTATGGGAGCAGGTGATTCGAAGTATCTTTTATCTTTCTATTTATTAATACCTGTCTCTTTGCACGAGACGGCATTTGTTTTTCTAGCATACTCGACAGTTATTGTCGGACTCTCATTGCTTTTAACTAATATAATGAAAAGATTTGATATAATAAAAATAGCAATATTAACGAGAAATATTCGTTTAATTAAAACGATATTCGGACAGAGGTTTTCATACGCCCCTGTTATACTAGTATCTTGGTTGTGGTTTGGATGGGAAATAAGAACAAAAATACTATATTAAATAACTACGGACAAAGTGCTGTGGAGTATATTTTACTTTTATCAGTAATCAGCGTTATAACATTTTCAGTTATAAACTCTAAAAAGTTTAAAGACTTTATCGGAAAAGATTCTGGTTTCTTTGCGGCGATTAGATCTCAAATTGAATTTTCATATCGACATGGATTTGCTGGTAAATCTGAAAATGACCAATCAGATAATAACTATAGTAGTTTTCACGAAACGTACTATAATTATGAAGAGAATCAATCGAGATTTTTTTCAGGAGCAGACCCATATCCTTAATAACTAAGAAAGAAGACGGTCAATCAACAATAGAATTCTTGATGACTTTTGTCTTCTCATTCGGATTTATAATTTTATTCTATAAAATTGCTATGGATGCAACGAGTGGCTTTTATATACACTACGCTAACTTCATGGCCTCTAGAGCTTACTTAACAGTAGATACAAATAGTTCTACTCCAAATGGAGGCGACAATGCAGCTTTGACCCAAGCAAAGATTGTATTTAATAGTTATAAGCCTGGTGTGATGATCACAGGCTTTAATGGAGTTCTAACTGGGAATGATCCTCAATCAGTATCTAAGAAATTGTATGTAGGAACTAGAGTAGATTATTCATTGCCCTTTTCATTTAGTGAAATGATTGGTGGGAGAGAACCTGTGAAGTACGTTTCTGAATCTTTTCTTGGTCGAGAACCAACAAGGGCTGAGTGTTTAGCTCGAGTTTGCAGTGCCATGCAGGACTTGGGAGTTTCTTGTCAAACGCATGTTACTTTCTTTGATAATGGCTGCTAACAAAAAAATAAATTCAATTGTTGAAAATGAAAATGGTCAGGCAATCTTTGAGTTTGTCGTATTTCTTCCCTTTATTATTTTTCTTTTTACTGTCTTAGTGAATCTTTCCAATTCTATCAATGGATCTATTAATCAACAGAAGGCACTGAGAGGATATTTTTATCGTATATTGGAGCATGATTCGAAAGCACCAAATAGGATTGATATTGATTACCTTTCTAGTCAAGGGAGAAATATCATTGCTCCTGTGAGTCTTGGATGGGCAAAAAAGCGTGTTGGAGATGCTCAATCATTTGGTACATGTTACAAATTTCTTTCTCTCTTTGGTAGCTCTGATGAAGAGTGTGAAGAAAGCCTTAGTGGTGAAAACTCTTCCAACTTTGTAAAAGTCTTCACTTTCTATGGTGTTTGTGGAAGTACCTATCTTAAATCGAGTGGGGGTTTCTATGAAGAAAGTCATTTTCTCAAGATGGGAAATTTTGCCTCTTCTCTTGGATCCGATCATTGCGTTCAGCAATAGTTTTATTTAACTGACACTTCTTTCCCTATTTCCAACCATTCGTAATTATTTGCTAAAATTAATTGTAGTCATTAAATAAGGTAAAATTATGAACACTAGAGCACTTACACTTGCCATGATTATTGCATCCTTTGCAATGTTTATGGTCTATACGTACATTGAAGATGAAAAGACAAAAATTATCAAAAAGTATGGTAAAGAAAAGTCTGTTGTCATTGCTAAGGTCGATATTAAAGAACTTGAATTGATTGATGATTCAAAAGTTACAGTAACTTCTATGCCATCAAACTTCGTACATGAAAAAGCTTTTAAAACAATTAAAGAAATTCAAAACACAGTTGCTACAGTACCCATTCTTAAAGGTGAACAAATCACTAAGCCTAGAGTCAGTTGGCCTGATGAAAGAAGTGGTCTTTCACGGCAGGTAAGTATTGGTAAACGAGCGATCTCTATTGATATTACTGAAAGAGCTTCCGTTGGTAAGCTAATTAAGCCGGGGGATAGAGTTGATATACTTGCGGGAATTGATTATGCCGGTGGTAGAAAAGATCTACAAAAAATGAAAACAATTCTTCAAGATGTGCTTATTCTTTCAACAGGAAAAAGTATCACCGGAAATCTTCCTATTATTGGAGTTAAGACACCTCGGATTATAAAGAAAATGAAGCTAAACACATATAGTGATTATGGAACTGTTACTCTTGAACTTGATCCTTATGAAGTTCAGAAGTTAGTATTTATTCTGAGTTATAATGCTGGTAGTAGACCGTACTTATCGCTAAGAAATAATACCGATAAAAAACCAGTTCGAATTAAATCAACGAAACTTTTTGATATTTTAGGAGAGGATGCTTCTGAAGCAAAATTATTCTTTTCCGAGAAATATAAGAGACAAGGAAATTAATGCAAAAGATTGTTCTTTTCTTAATGTTTTTTATATCTAGTATGACTTTTGCTCAGCAGGGAAAGAATGTTCCTGAGAAGAAGGTTGAAGTTGTTCTAGGTATTGATAAAATTCAAAAATTTGATTTTGCTCCGTCTACTAAAGTTCAGATTGGTAACGAATCTATTCTTTCTCATGTAATTATTCCTCAAAAAAGAGAGATCACCTTTAAAGGACTGAAGCCTGGGCAAACATCTGTCATTATTAGAAATACTGTTGGAGATGTTAAGGCAAAATACTTAGTTACGATTACTGCTACCGATCAATCAAAAGTCGTTCAAGAATTGAAGGAGTTTTTGGGAAAAGTAGAAGGACTCGAGATTGGAATAAAGGGAAATAAAGTTTACGTGGGTGGTGAGATCGTTGTTCCCTCGGACATAGGTTTGGTTGTAACAGTTCTCGGAGGATATCCAGATGTTGTTCAACTAGTTGAACTCTCTCCTCAGACTCAAAGAGTTATTGCAAAAAATATGCAAAAAGAGATTCAAAAAAGTAATATGCCAGATGTTACAGTTAGAATTGCAAACGGCTTATTTATGCTTGAAGGAGTGGTTGGATCCGACGCTGATAAAACTCGCGCAGAACAAATATCCGCGATCTACGTTCCAAATATGATTCAAAGTTTAGCTGTAAGAACTGACGCTGTTCAAACTGCAAAGAAAAATATTATCCAAAACTTTATAAGTGTAAATGCTAAGAAGAAGCCGCAACCTATCCCTAAGCTGATTAAAATATCAACTCAGTTCGTAGAGCTGACAAAAGACTATAACAAAATATTTGGATTTAAATGGGAACCTGTTCTTGGTGGTAATGGCGGATCGTTTTCATTTGGGAAAGGTAATGATGGAGGATTGACGACTACATCAAGCGGTACACTCTCTGGAACAATCTCAAACTTGTTCCCACGATTAGCTTCAGCTAAAAGTGCAGGTTATGCTCGGGTGATTCAATCTGGAGTTATAATTACTAAAGATAAAGTTACAAGCAAGCTTGTTAAGAAAAGTGAAAAACCTTTTGCTATCGGGTCTGGTGAGTTTGTCCGTTCAGAAAAGGCTTCATCGGGATTTGACCTTTCTATCACACCAACAATTCTACCCCAAGAAAAAATTGACTTAAATATTGGATTAACTGTTAGTGCTAATATTGGAGATCCTCCAGAGACTACTTCTAATACTATTCAAACAGCTTTGGTCGTTAAGAGTAAGGAAAGTGCTGTTGTTGGTGGAATTGTTGTCAATAAGTCTTCTACAGACTTTGATAGAAACCCTCCCGGCGGTGTTGATAATGTCGAAGACGGAAATAAATTATTCTCATTTGTAAAATCTAAAGCATATTTAACAAATAAATCTCAGTTCGTAGTTTTTGTAACACCTGAGATTATAGAGTCTGCCTCATCAGGGACAGAAGATCTTAAACGAAAGTTTAGAAGTAGAAGACGATAATGGCAGGATATATAATAACAATTATTGGTGGAAAGGGTGGACAAGGTAAGTCTCAGGTCGCTGCGAACTTGGCTTTTGCCTATGCTGCAGAGTCTAGAGGTAAGGTTCTTCTCTTGGACTTTGATAAGAAAGCTAGTGGAGATCAGAACTTTATTACTGGTCTTAAATCTAGAAAAACGGTCAAAGACCTTTCTGAATTTGCTGGAGCAATTGATCCTAGATCAATTATGCAATTTGTAACACCACATCCATCTGGTGTGAATTATATCGGCATGCCTACTGATCCTACGGCGAGTGAAGGGATAAATGCGGAAGGATTAGGTAAGACTTTAAAAAGTATTACAAATATTTTCCCTTTAACTATCATTGATGCCGGTTGTGAATTGAATGATTTGGCCATTAAGGCCTTAGAGTTCTCTACTTTAATCTTTATGGTAGTAACACCAGATATCCTAGCATTGAACCAAACAAAGAGATTGTACTCAGATCTTGTAACGATGATGTTTCCAAAAGACATGTTGCAAGTAATATTAAATCAACACCAGAAAGGACATCCAGTTACTCCTGAGGTTGTAGGTAAAAGTTTGGGTAAAGCTGTCTTTGCAACTGTTCCTAAAGATGATCAAACATGTGTAATGGCTTTAAATCAAAAGAAGCCAGCGCTAGTTATTGCTAAGAAAAGTAATTTTGCAAAAGGTATAACTGAGTGTGCTAGAAAAATAATTCAAAAAAATATTTTAAAATCATTGGCCAAGCTAAATACACCTAAAGATGTAGGTGTTAAAAGTGATGCTGATGGAGCTGATGAAAAGAAAAGTAAAAATGCATGGACAGATTTAAAATCTAGAATTCATAAAGCATTAGTTGATGAAATGGATTTAAAGAACTCTGATGATAATGATCCAAAAGCTGCCATCATCATGCGCGAACAAACAAAGAAAATGGTTGTAGAGCTTCTGAGTAAAGAAGATACCAAAAGTATTTTTTCAACTAGAGAAGATATGAATCGAATTGTTAAAGAGATTTTGGATGAAGCTCTAGGTCTTGGACCTCTTGAAGATCTACTTGCAGATAAAGATTGTAGTGAAATAATGGTTGTAAGCCCTGATAAAATCTTCTACGAAAAAAATGGTAAGGTTATTAAGTCAGATGTTACTTTTACAAATGATAGACAGGTTCTAAATGTAATTGAAAGAATTGTTGCACCAATCGGTAGAAGAATTGATGAGAAAACTCCCTACGTGGATGCTCGTCTACATGATGGATCTAGGGTTCATGCCATAATTCCGCCTTCTGCAATTGATGGGTGTTGCATTACCATTAGAAAATTTCCAGAAGAAGTTTTAACTTACAAGCATTATATAAACTGGAATACGATGACTCAGAATATGGCTGACTTTCTTCGTATCGCAGTAGAAGGGCATCGTAATATTGTAGTTAGTGGTGGTACAGGTTCAGGGAAAACTTCATTAATTAATATTCTCGGTAGTTTTATTCCTTCTAATGAAAGAATTATTACCTGTGAAGATTCTGCGGAACTTAACTTTCCTCAGGATCACGTTGTAAGATTAGAAACACGACCGCCCTCTTTAGAGGGGGATGGTGAAATTGATATTCGTTGTCTTGTAAAGCAGACTCTAAGAATGAGGCCCGATCGAATTGTTGTAGGTGAGTGTCGTGGAGGTGAAACTCTAGATATGCTTCAAGCAATGGGAACAGGTCACGATGGTTCTATGACTACGGTTCACTCGAACAATCCTAGAGAGTGTATTGGTAGACTTGAAACTCTTGTTCAGTACGCTGGTGCTGGAATTAGTGCTAAGGCAATTAGGGAGATGATTGCGAACTCAGTTCATTTAATTATTCAGCAGAAACGTTTAGATGACGGCTCTAGAAAGATGACTCATATTTCTGAAATTGCCGGAATCCAAGGAGAGATCATTACTCTTCAAGATATTTTTCTCTTTAATCAAAGAGATATTGATAAGAACGGAAAGATAGTAGGAGAATTTCAAGCAACTGGGTTTATTCCTAAGTTTATCGAAATTCTTGAAAAAAGAGGATACAACGTACCTAGAGGGTTATTTAGTAACAGCACTCCTGAAGATACTGGCGGACAAAGTGGTTCCGGAGGTGCTCCGCCCGCTCCGAGTGGAAATAGCAAACCGAAAGGAAAGCCAACTAGACCTCCTGGAAATCGACCAGCAAAGAAGAGGCCTACTAAATGAGCTTTTTTATAGCATTGATTGGTAAAACGGGAGTGATTTCTGTCATTGGAATTTCCCTATTTTTACTTTGTTATAAATATTCCCAAGGTATATTTGATTGGATTGAAAATCAAACCTTTGGAACAAGATCATATATTATGGAGAAGCTTGAGCTTCTCTTTATTGAAATACCTGAATACAAGGTTACTTATACTCTACTTGGCTGTTCTGTTGGATTAGGTTGTTTTGTTTTCTTGCTCTTTGGTTTACTTGGCCAATGGATTGTTGGAATTGTTCTTGGAATGATTTTTGGCTTTCTTGGTTTTAAAATACCAAAGCCTTTTATAAATGCCTTAATTGAAAAAAGAACCAAAGCGTATACGGGCCAAATGGTTGATGCGTTAACGTTACTATCAAATGGAATTCGTGCAGGACTATCTGTTCCGCAGGCTTTGGGTATGGTTGTAGATGAGATGCCTGAACCAATTTCTCAAGAATTTAACATGATTCTTCAGCAAAATAGGATAGGTGTCCCATTGGAAGAATGCTTTGATAATCTATCTAAACGATTACCCACTGAAGATAATGATATGTTTGTTTCATCTGTCAATATTCTAAGAGAGACCGGTGGTAACCTTGCGGAAGTTTTTGACACGATTGTGGATGTTATTAGAGAGAGAGTTCGGCTACAGCAAAAAATTGATACTTATACTGCCTCTGGAATGTTTCAAGGAATGACGATTATGGCGATGCCTTATGGGATCGGGGCGATTTACTTCATCTCGGATCCTGAATCTGTGAAGCCGCTATTTACTCATCCTTTGGGAATTGCCATGACTCTTACGGCGTTTCTTTTCGACCTCGCCGGGGGATTTGTCATTATGAAGATTGTAAAAATAAAGGTTTAGGTACTTATCTAAAATTAGTTTAAAGTTTTATTCTTATAATTCCGATAAAATTACGAGAGAATTATTATGTGCTCAAAAAAGGATTAATACATGAAGCTTGTCAAATTACTCCTGTTATTATTTTTAATTCCATCTACAGTGTTTGGTGGAGTAAATCTAAAAAACGGAAACTTCTACATTTCATACACGGATATTATTGTTCCTGGCGGTGGTCATGATCTAGAGATTGTTAGAACGTACAATTCTAAGTCTACCGAAAAAGGGTGGTTTGGATTTGGCTGGGGTTCTGACTATGAAACTTTCCTAACTGTATCTGCAGATGGTTCTGTAGTTGTACATGAAAATGGAAGTGGAGCTCTTACTCGATTTATTCCAAAAGAAGCGGTTAATCCTGTTCAAGCTGCTCAAAGAATTATTGATTCTATGAGAAAGAGAACGAGTGTTACTGAACAAGTGGCAAAAACGCTAAAGATTAAATTAACTAATGATGCTGAGTTAAGACAAGCTTACGCTAGAAAATTTAATGTTAAGGCGCAAATTGCTAACGGAACTGTTCTTTACTCTAATACTAGAGGACTTCAACAAGTTCATAAAATCAAAAAAGGCTTTAAAAGAGTTTATAATGACGGAAAGATTCAATTCTTTAATAAAAGTGGTTTTCTTTCTAAAATTAAAGATAAGCATGGTTATACAATCTCTTTTAACTATAAGAATGGAAAGCTAGCTAAAATAAAAGATTCTCAAGCAAAGCAATTATTTTTTGATTGGTTTCAAAATGGAAGAATCAAAAGTATTTCTTCAACTGCTAACAAGAAGACAAGTTATAAGTTTGAAGGTGATGATTTAGGTGAATCTAAAGATGTCGCAGGAAATGTATTTAAATATTCTTATGATGCTAATCATAATATGAAGTCAATTTCATATTCTGACGGCTCTAAGATGGAAGTTGCTTATACTCCAAAGACTCAATTTGTTCAGTCTGTTAAGAGTAGAAGTGCTGACCTCACGTCTTATAAGTATGATTCTAATCCAAAGAATCCAGATTTTCATTACTGGACGATTGTGACTAAGAAATCTCCTAGTGGGAAATCAGTTTCTAATAGATATGAGTATGAAATTAAAGCTAGACCAGATGGTTCACAGTATACTTATAGAATCCTAACTAAGATTAGTGGTCTAAAAACTGAAACTATTTACTCTGAATGTTGTTCATTACCTTTAAAAATTACTAGAGGAAAACACGTAACATCTTTTGAGTACAATAAGAAAGGTCTTTTAACTAAGAAAACATCTACAAAGGGTGACTACATTGAACTTTCTTATCACAAGAAGTTTAACAAGATCACTAAAGTTGTTAACAAGAAGGGCTGGACAAGTTTTAAGTATGACAACAAGAGTGGAAATTTAGCAAAAGCTGAAAACAGCGTAGGAAAATCCGTTCTATTAATTTATGATAGAAAAGGAAGAATTACTAAGATGCATGACTATGACAAGCATACAAAGAAGAAAAGGTCTCTGTCGTTTGTTTACAATGCTCAAGGGAAGCCAGTAGAAATCAAAATGGATAAGGTTGGGAAAATCAATGTTCAATATGATAACTATGGTGAAATTAAAAAAGTTGAATCAAAAGCAGGGCATAAAATGGCACTACAAGTTACGCAGGCGTTTCAATCTCTATTAGCGATTGTTAAGCCAGCAGGAGTAAACTTAAACCTCTAATGCCAGATTTTTAAGGCAAGGGTTTAAACTATAATCAACGACTTAACATAAGAAGATGGTTATAAAACGGTTTGACTATATACTAAAATAGAGAACAATACGTAGGAGAATATTATGAAAGGTTTAATGGCACTACTTTTACTACTTGGTTTATCGATGCCTGTTATGGCGGACGGAACTGGTGAAAATTCCGATGCTCAAGTTAATTGTGAGTCAATCTTCCAAGGTAAGGGTGAAGGTAAAACTCCTGAAGCTGATACAGGAAAAGCTGATGGTAATACTCAAAAAGAGGGTTAACAACTTAAAAAAAAATGTTTAGTTTTATAGAGACCCATACTTAGTATGGGTTTTTTTTTATTCAAATTAAATTTTGATCAATACTTCAACACTGTCCAAGTGTTATTCACTTCCTCTTTCATAACTACCTAATACTACATTTGAAAAGTGGCATAAAGTCTGCAATTAACTAGTTACACACTAATTGGGAGATTATTATGAAAACGCTTATTACCATTTCAATTCTTTTTTCTTTTGGAACCTCTGCAAATGTTGGAGAAGGCGATACAAGCTGTATAAAGAATCAATCAACTCAAGCTCGGAATACAGGTAAGTCTAAAGCTACTAAAGGCGAGACTGTTACGGCCTCTAAAGAAGCTTCTAAGTCGACTCAAGTCGGAAAATAGGTTGATATATAGGCCTATCCTTGATGGGCCTAGAACACCTTTTTTCACCTCTCATTCATATCATCAAATTAATGCTATAATTCCCTATACTTAGAAAGGGGTAGTATGAATCTTCAAAAAATTGATGAAATTGTTCAAAATCAACGACATTTAAACAAATCTCAAGCGTTTCCCTCGATGGATACTCGCTTAAAGTTGTTAAATAAACTTGAAATTGCCCTCGCTAAGTTTGAGAAGAAAATTCTACAGGCCCTTTATGATGACCTGGGAAAGAACCAATTTGAAGCTCAAATTTCTGAATTTCTCTTTGTTCAAAATGAGTTAATTTCAAGCAAGAAGAATTTAAAAAAATGGCTTAGAGACACCAAAGTAAAGACTCCTCTAGTTCATTATCCAGCAAAAAGTTTTATAAGAAGTGAACCTTATGGAAGCGTCTTAATAATTAGTCCATGGAATTATCCATTTCAGTTGCTATTTTCTCCACTCATAGGCGCCATATGTGCTGGTAATAGAGTAGTTCTTAAGCCTAGTGAAATATCAAAAAATACTTCTCGAGTTGTTTATGAACTTATTAATGAAACTTTTGATGAGTCTGAAATCTCCTGTATTGAAGGAGGCATAGAAGAGACAACCAGATTACTGGACAATCACTTTGACTATATTTTCTATACTGGCAATGGAACTGTTGGTCGCATTGTTATGAACAAAGCTTCAAAGAACTTAACGCCAGTAACTTTAGAGCTTGGCGGGAAGAGTCCCTGTTTTGTTTTCGGTGATCAGAAGTTAGATTTAACTGCCAAGAGAATTGTATCTGGAAAGTTCTTTAATGCTGGTCAAACATGTATTGCTCCTGACTATATACTTGTTCAAGAGGATAAGTATGAAGAGCTTGTTAATAACTTAAAAAAATATGTAACAGCTTTCTACGGCAAAGACCCTAAGAAAAGTCCTGACTATGGAAGAATTATAAATGAAAGACACTTTGATCGTTTAAAAAAATTGGTTTGTGAAAATAATGTGATTTTAGGGGGAGAAAGTAGTAGAGAGGAGAAATATTTTGCTCCAACTATTGTTCTTTCAAATGAAAGTGATGAGATTATGAAAGACGAAATTTTTGGACCAATCCTTCCTATTATAAAAATGAGTAATCTAAAAGAAGCTATAGATTTTGTGCAAGAGAGATCTAAACCTTTGGCCTGCTATATTTTTAGTCTAGAGAATAAAATTCAAAACTCTATATTAAATCGTGTCAGCTGCGGAGGGGTTACAATCAATGATACTCTCATGCATATTACAAATGAACACTTGCCCTTTGGTGGCGTGGGCGAGAGTGGGATGGGGGGCTATCATGGCAAGTTTTCCTTCGATTTATTTTCACATCAGAAGAGTATTTTTAAAGCATCTCATAAAATTGATTTCCCCATAAAGTATCCTCCCTTCTTTGGAAAACTCTCTCTACTTCGATGGTTATTGAGGTTTTTTGGCTAAACTTTGGTCAATGTTAGAAAAATATACAATTGGAGGCGGGTTAAGTGTTTGAAATCGTAGGGCATGCGCTTGGCACACTACATGCAATATAAATAGTAATTAAAATAAACCTTGGGAGGGGATTATGAAAAAATTATTATTTGTAATGGCATTGTTATCAGGATTATCATCTCACTCATTTGCAGGAGTTGGTGAATCAGAAACAAGCTGTGTGAAAAATCAATCAACTCAAGCTCGTGGAACTAAAGCTGTTCAAGAGACTGAAGTTAGATCAGAAGAAACTAAAGTATCAAATCAGAAAGAAGGTTAAGAAACATTTCCCCAAATGTGTGTATATAACGAAGGCCGAGTCAATATGACTCGGCTTTTTTTAGGACTTTTTTCAGTAATTCTTTTTCTTCGATAGTGAAATTTCCGTGGTGTGATTCAATCTCTTCTTCTATGTCTCGAGTAGACTTTTTAAGTGAAGAATACTTTGTTTTTACTTTATCAATATTTGGAGAGGTGTTTGAAAATAGCTCTTGACCTAGCTGACTTCCTTTGTTGATTCCTGAATTCACATTGGTTTTAACCGATTTATATATGTTTTCAGTATAGGGCTTTGTGAATTTATTTACGTGTTCAAATAAAGGTTTTTCACCAAGAGGAAAAGATAGGATGATAAAACTTATTGAAAAATAAAGACAAAATTTAAATATAAAAAACATTCTAAATATCCCTTTCCATTTCTATTTCTATTTTATTTATTGATCTTATTAAATCTTGTTCACCAAATGGTTTTGTTAAAAAATCGACAGCACCATTGGAAATGGATTCAATGATAATACTTTCCATATTGAGGGAGGACATCATTATTATTTTTGAGTCCTTGCTATTTTCTGAGAGGATTTTTGCAAGTTCAATACCACTTACTTCGGGCATCACAATATCTATAAGAAATAAGTTTGCGCCAGTGGATAGGAGGGGAATAGCTTCGTTCGCACTCGCTGCCTGTCCAACGATATTAAAACCATTCTTTTCTAAAATTTCGATAAGTGAATTTCTTGAGAAGTCCGAGTCATCTACAACGACAATTTTTAAATCTTCATTTCTTGTACTGGCCATATCCTATCCGTGTCTTTTTTCTTTTATTATATCAAAAACTCGAGCTCGCCAATAGGTGAAACATTAGTACCTGAATGAATTCAGGGATAAACCATTTTACTCTAGTACTGTTTAAACCAAAAAAAAGGGAGCTTAAAGCTCCCTTCGTATTAAGCTGCTACAGGTGGTAGCGTATTCTTTGTTTCTTTTCTTTTTGGCTTACTCTTTTTCTTCTTCCATCCAATTAGAGCAACTTCTAGCACTTCTTCAATTGTTTTTACAGGAATAAAATTAAGCTTTTTTCTATATTCTTCAGGAATATCTACAAGATCTTTCTTGTTCTTCCATGGAATAATGATTGTTTTAATGTTCATTCTCATAGCGGCAAGTGCTTTTTCTTTCAATCCGCCAATTGGTAGAACTTTTCCAGTAAGCGTGATTTCCCCTGTCATAGCAACATCTTTATTGATTGGTAGATCAGTAAGTAATGAAACTATTGTTGTGGCAAGAGTTATCCCTGCACTTGGCCCATCTTTCGGAATAGCTCCAGCTGGAAGGTGAATATGAATTTCATTCTCTTCGAATGCATCTTCATTTACACCTAATTCACTTGCTCTACTTCTGATGTATCCAATCGCTGTTTGAGCAGACTCCTTCATAACATCACCTAATTGACCAGTAAGAGTAAGTCCCTTACCTTTCATTTTAGTTGATTCGATATAGAGAATCTCTCCACCATGTGCTGTCCAAGCAAGACCTGTTGCAACTCCAACTTCGTCGAACTCTTTTTCATCATCTTTTGTGTAGATTGGTGGCCCTAATAAAGATTCAACTTCTTTAGGAACGATTTGAGTTTTATTTCCTTCACCTTTTGCGATTTTAGTCGCTACTTTTCTACAAAGAGCACCAATTCTTCTTTCAAGATTTCTTAGTCCTGCTTCAGAAGTGAAGTTTCTAATTACAGTCTGAACACCTTCATCTGTGAATTCAATATGGTCATCGGTGATACCATTTTCATCCATTTGTTTTGGAATAAGATATTTCTTACTGATTGCAACTTTTTCTTCTTGTGTATAACCAGATAGGTTTAAAATTTCCATTCTATCTCTAAGAGGTCCTGGAATATTTTCTAACACGTTAGCTGTCGCTATAAACATTACATTTGAAAGATCAAATGGAACATTTAGATAGTGATCTCTAAAAGAGTTATTTTGCTCCGGATCAAGTACTTCTAGTAGTGCACTTGAAGGATCACCCTTAAAGTCTCCACCAAGTTTATCAACTTCATCCAAAAGTATAACTGGATTGTTCGTTTTTGCTTGCTTTAGTGCCTGAATGAATCTTCCTGGCATAGAACCAACGTATGTTCTTCTGTGTCCACGAATTTCAGCTTCATCTTTTACTCCACCGAGACTAATTCTTACAAATTCTCGACCTGTCGCCTTGGCAATAGATTTTCCAAGAGACGTTTTACCAACTCCCGGAGGACCTGAGAAACAAAGTATAGGACCTTTTAACTTTCCACCTTTTAACTTTCTAACAGCAAGGTATTCAAGTATTCTTTCTTTTACTTTTTTCAAATCGAAATGATCTTCATCTAAGATGGCTTGTGCCTCGTCAAGATCGAAGATCTCGTCAGATTGCTCAGACCATGGAAGATCTGTTAACCATTCTAGATATGATCTTAAAATACTTGATTCAGACGAATCTGGGTGCATCTTTTCTAAGCGCCCAAGCTGCTTAATGGCCTCTTTTTCTGATTCTTCTGGCATTTTACAGTTTATAATTTTATCTCTAAATTCTTGGAACTCATCTTCTGGCTGAGCGTTATTCTCATCACCAAGTTCACTTTTAATAGCTCTAATTTGTTCACGTAAGAAATATTCTTTTTGTGATTTGTTTATTTCATCCTTAGCAACATGTTTAATCTTCTGTTGCATCGCTAAGATTTCTAATTCTCTGGTAAGAATATCATTAATTTTATGAAGTCTTTCGACTGGGTCGAGCACTTCTAAAATCATTTGTGCTTCACCGACATGGAGATTTAAGTTCGATGCAACAAGGTCAGCTAGGCGACCCGGATCCTGGATATCTTCAAGAACCATTAAAATATCTGGAGAAAGAACTTTTCCAAGAGTAATAACTCTTTCAAGTTGTTCTCTTATATTTCTCATAAGTGCATTGACTGCAATATTTCCTGACTCAACAGCAACATCTTCAACTTTTGCAACTTTAGATATAAAGAAAGGCTCAGTTTGATCAAAATTCATAATTCGTGCTTTAGACAAACCTTGAACTAGAATTTTAATTCTTCCGTCAGGAAGTTTTCTCATTCTCATGATCATGGCCACAGTACCTAGCTCATAAATCTCAGAAGGCTCGGGAGCTTCTGCAGTTATGTCTTTTTGACTAGCTAGTAGTATGAGTCTGTCCGTATTGTTTAAAGAATGCTCAACAGCTTGTATTGAAGACTCTCTACCTACAAATAATGGAAGGATCATGAATGGATATACAACTATATCTCTGATCGGTAAGAGGGGAAGCTCTTCTTTGAACTCGATGTTATCACCCTCGTAGTTAGTAACCATATTATCTCCTTCAGATGGTCTATTTAAAACCTTACTTCTTACAATATAAATCATCGGGAAAAACGATCTAAGTCTTTAAACTTTTTGCAATGTTTGTTATATTTTTTTGCAAGAGTTCTAGTAACTTAGTCAGGTAATAACCCAAAGTAAGGTACTTAGAGTCTCAAACAGTGTGAATTGATCGGACGTTTCAAATATGGGATCATTCGTATCAGGATTAGACTATAAATAAGGAAATTTTATGAAAATTAAGGTTGGTACGGTAATTCTTTCCGCAGGGGCTGGAACTAGAATGAATATGGACTTACCCAAGCCTCTTGCTCCTTTTCTAGGAAAGAGGTTGATAGATTTTCCTCTTGCAGAGAGTCTCAAAATGATGAACCAATTGGGTAGCAACAGTTTTGTAGGTCTTGTTACAGGTCATGGAAAAGAACATGTCGAGAAATATGTAAATGAAAACTACAAAGACGTTGATTTAAAATATGCTTTTCAAAAAGAACAATTGGGAACAGCTCATGCTCTTCGTTGTTACTTTGATCAGATTAAAGAGGCTAAGAGCTGTGAGTATACACTCGTTCTTTGTGCAGACACTCCCTTAATTGAGAGTGAATCTCTACATAAGTTATATAAAGAGCTTGAGGACAATGATCTTGATGGTGTTGCTGCAACTTTCCATGAAGAGAATCCTACTGGTTACGGACGAATCATTAGAAGTGTGGATTGCGGATTCCATATCGTTGAAGAAAAAGATGCTAATGAAGAGCAAAGGAAAATTTCAGAAGTGAATTCTGGAATGTATGTTTTAAAAACTTCTTTTATTCTAGAGCACCTTTATAGTATAGATTCTGAGAATCAGGCTGGTGAATTTTATTTAACAGACCTCTTTAAAGACGACTACAAGGTTAAACCTCTACTGTTCTCCGAAAAATCCTCTTTTGCAGGAGTTAATAACCTAGAGCAATTAGAAAAATCAGAAATAACAATGAGAAAGAGAATACTGATAACACTAAGAGAAATGGGTGTTAGATTTGTGGACTCGAGACATACTTATGTTGATTCTCAAAATATTGGAAAAGGAACTTTTATTCATCCAAACGTTTCTATAGATCATTTAAGTGTTATTGGCGAAAATGTAACGCTGGAACCAGGATGTATAATAATAAATTCCAAAATAGAGAATGGCGTAACAGTGAAGGCCTATAGTCACTTAGAGGAAGTCGTTCTTCATTCAAATTGTTCCGTTGGTCCATACGCTAGGCTTCGTCCTGGTACAGATATCGGCAGTGAATCAAAAATTGGCAACTTTGTTGAAATCAAAAAGTCTAAATTAGATAGAGGAGTTAAGGTTTCTCATTTAAGTTATGTAGGGGACGCCGAAATAGGTGAAGAGACTAATATTGGTTGTGGATTTATCACTTGCAACTATGACGGTGCTAATAAGCATAAAACTATCATCGGAAAAAACTCATTTATAGGTTCTGACTCTCAGATGGTGGCTCCAATTAGTGTTGGAGATAATTGTTTTGTAGCTAGCGGTTCAACAATTACTCAAAGTATGAACGATGGAAGCTTTGCCGTGTCGAGAACTAAACAAGTGACAAAAGAAGGTTTGGCCAAGCGCTTCTTAAAATCTAAGTAAAGATCTAATTTTACAATGCGACTTCATTTTATTGGAGTCGCAAAACAAATCTAGAAAATTGGCAAAAAGCCTCTGTAAATGGTATCTTTTTGCCATTAACACCCTATTATGGCGCAAGGCGCTGCAAGGCAGAAATTATGTGTGGAATCGTTGGTCATTTAGGCCCTAAGAATTCAGTAAATATTGTTTTAGAAGGTCTGAAGAGATTAGAGTATCGAGGTTATGACTCAGCAGGCGTAAGCTATATTGATGAGCATAATGAACTTCAGATTTATAAGAAAACTGGGAAACTTGAAAACTTAAAGAACCTTCTTGGTGATCAGGATTTTAAAGCTAGGATGTGTATAGGTCATACTAGATGGGCCACACATGGTGAAGTCAACGACACAAATTCCCACCCTCATATGAAAGATCATATCTCCATTGTTCATAATGGAATTATTGAAAATGCTTCTACACTCAGAAAACAATTAACGGCTTCAGGATATGAATTCAAGTCTCAAACAGACTCTGAAGTTTTTCTTTCTCTACTTGTGACAGAACTAGCTAAAGGCAAAGGTTTTAAAAAAGCCATGGTAGATAGTTTCGCACAAGTAGAAGGTAATTCAGCTTTTGTCGTTTTAAATAAAGATGTAAATGAAATTATGTCTATTAAGAAAGGCGCCCCACTTGTGTGTGGGATAAATGAGGTTAATTCTGAAGTCTTTATCTCTTCGGATCCTTACGCATTGGCAGGAATGGCTTCTAAGTTGTACTTTCCAGGTGATGAGGTTCTTTGCCATTTGAGTGCAAGTAATAAGAACCTATTAAACTTCTATGACCTAGAGGGGAACCCTACAGAAAATTACATGTCTAAAAATCAGGACATGTCTGTAGGGCCTACTGATAAAGGTGACTTTGAGCATTTTATGCTGAAAGAAATTCACGAACAACCTGAACTGATACGCTCACTTACACAATTCTATTTTCAGGGAGAAGGACTTAAGAGCTTACTAAAGGCTGGAGAGTTCAAACCTTCTAAGTTTCATATAACAGCATGTGGAACTGCTTACTATGCAGGTCTTTTAATAAGAGACTTTATTGAAACTTTTAATAGAATTCCTTGCTCAACAGAACTTGCAAGTGAATTTAGATATAGAAATCCGCTTTTAAATAAGGATGAGGCCAGTCTCTTTATTAGTCAGTCTGGTGAGACTGCGGATACCTTAGCTGCCCAGGAATTGTGTACTACTAATAATGTTAAAACTTTATCTGTGGTAAATGTTGATGGATCAACTCTATTTAGAAACTGTGACGATAATCTACTGATTAGAGCAGGAATTGAAATCGGAGTAGCTTCCACTAAAGCTTTCACTCAACAGGCATTAACTGGAAGGTTACTTTCTTTATCACTTTCTGATGAATTGAAAGATGAGACTAAGAGAGTAGCATTAACAGCAAAGTTTTCTCTACTAGCAGAGAAGATCGATCATTTAATTTCAAGATCTGAAGAAATAAAAACAATAGCAGAGTCAATTCATAATCATAAAGGATTCTTCTACACAGGGCGAGGAAAGTATTTTCCGGTTGCTCTAGAAGGAGCTCTTAAGCTTAAAGAAATTGCTTACGTTCACGCTGAAGGTTATGCCGCGGGTGAATTGAAGCATGGTCCAATCGCTATGATTGATGAAGACATGGTAAATGTCGCTCTAGTCGGTCCAGAGTTATTTGAAAAAACAATTTCTAATATTCAAGAAATTAAGGCCCGAAAAGGTATCATCGTTACCATAGGTCCAAAAGACGAAGAAGAATTAGAGGAATTATCTGATTATTACTTTGGTATAGACTTTGACGGTTTAGATGAATTGTCGCCAGTGTATATAAACATTGTGAATCAATTATTAGCTTATTATATTGCAAAATATAAAGGTACAGATATTGATAAACCAAGAAACTTAGCTAAATCAGTTACGGTTGAATAATATGGATATAAGTGGACTAAATGAACAACAAAAACTAGCCGTTCTAAAAACTGATGGGCCAGTGATGATTTTAGCTGGTGCGGGTTCTGGTAAAACAAGAACTCTAGTCACTCGAATTGCCTACTTACTTGAAGATTTGCACATTAGTCCATTTCAAGTCTTAGCTTTAACTTTCTCAAATAAAGCTGCTAGAGAAATGAGGGAAAGAATAAGCTCAATGGTAGAAGCCGATATCGGCTCTCTGCAAATCACTACTTTTCACTCATTTTGTGCAAGAGTCCTTAGGAGTGAAGCAAATTACCTAGGGCTTTCAAAAAATTTCACTATCTATGATACTTCAGAACAGAAAGCAGTTGTTAAAGCAATTCTTTCAAGACATGGAGTTAGTACTAAAGAGGTTTCACCTTTTGAAGTTATGTATTACATGGATGACTTGAAAAACAATGGACATTATCCAGGACGAGATTTGAGTTCTGCTGATTATGAAATTGAAGAAAGCGATACATTTTTTACTTACTACCAGCAATATGAAGCTGAATTACATAAAGCAAATGCTCTTGATTTCGGAAGCTTAATTACTGGTGTTATTGAACTCTTCGAAAAATTTCCAGAGGTACTTAAGCGTTACCAGGACAGATATAAGTATCTACTTGTCGATGAGTATCAGGATACAAACAGGGCTCAATTTGAGCTTGTGAGAATGCTCAGCGAAAAATCTCGAAATGTCTGTGTGGTTGGTGACGAAGATCAGTCTATCTATTCATGGAGAGGGGCGGATATTAGAAATATTTTAGATTTTGAAGAAATGTTTTCTGATGCCAAAATCTTAAAGTTAGAACAAAACTATAGATCGAGTAAAAATATAATTGAAGCCGCAACACAAGTTATTTCAAGAAACTCCCAGAGAAAAGGTAAGTCCATGTGGACAGACAATCCTCACGGTGAAGATATTGAAATTATTGAGTGTTTGAATGATAAGAAAGAAGCAGAGTTTATTTCAAATAAAATAGTCGAACTAGATAAGGCGGATAAGCCCTATAAAGAAATAGCGGTCTTTTATAGAACAAATACCCAGTCTCGACTTATTGAAGATTATTTAAGAAAGTGTAATGTCCCTTATCGTGTTGTTGGGGGAGTAAAATTCTATGAAAGAAAAGAAGTTAAAGATCTTTTGGCTTATGTAAGAGTCGTAGTAAACGATAGAGACTCTTTAGCATTAAGTAGAATTATAAATGTTCCGGCCAGAGGTGTCGGAGCAACGACACTTAGAAAGCTTGAAGAAGAAGCTATTCAAAATAATTGTTCATTATGGGAAATACTAGACAGGCTCGTAGCTAGCCCTGAAGATTATAAACATATTAGACTTTCAGCTAAGGTCAAATCTGCTCTCAATCATCTTGTTACGCTCATAAATGAAATTAAAGTTTCAAGTGATAGTGTTGCACCAAGCTCACTCTATGAAAAGCTTCTTCATGAATCAGGATATTGGGAATTTCTCAAGTCTAGTAAGGACTATGAATCTCAGGCGAGAATGGAAAATCTCGAAGAGCTTTCAAGTGCATTAGTTCAATTCGAGCAATCAAATGATAATCCAACTCTTATGAGTTTTTTGGAAACAATTACACTAGACACTACGACTAAGAGTGAAGGTGAAATTGACGAAGAGAGGGATAATGGTGAAGTTTCCTTAATGACCATTCACGGAGCGAAAGGACTAGAGTTTCACCATGTATTTGTTTCGGGAGCCGAGGAAAATGTTTTTCCAAGTTATAGAAGTTTGGACGAAGGTGAAACTGGAATAGAGGAGGAAAGAAGACTTTTCTATGTTGCCATGACAAGGGCGATGGAAAAACTTTATATTACCTTTGCTCAAGGACGCATGTTGTTTGGTCAATTGAGATTCAATGGACCTAGTCGTTTTCTAACTGAAATTCCTGAAAAGTTTTACCGCTGGAGAAAGCCTAGTGGTGGAACGCAGACAAGCGGACAGTCCTGGGGAAGCTCAGACAACGTAATCGATGACTTTAATCAAGACTCTAATTATGATGAAGTTCCTGTCTATCAAGTCGCATCCTATGAAGAGGTTGTAGATGCTCCCAAAGCTAAATTCGCAAAAGGTGCTAAAGTTGTTCATTCTCTCTACGGAGAGGGAACTGTTTTAGATAGTAGTGGCATTGGGAAAGAGGAAAAAATCTCAATTAAATTTTCAGATGGTGCCCGGAAAAAGTTCTTAGTGAAGTTCGCTCCCATTGTTTTGGCTTAGCGCATATAGTCTTTTAAGATAGAATTTGATTTAATTTATTTGTACCTACTCTTTGAGGGAGTAGGAAAGCAGTAATTTGTGTAAATGGCGAATGAGCCAATATGAGGTCAATATGTTGTGTCTACTTAACAGCACTGTTTTGTGCAAAACTCTTTTAAATATTTCTACAATTCAATCTAGTAACCCTAAGTCTTTAAATATATTAAGCCGATGTTTCTTTAGAAATGGTAAAATTATCATGGAGTCTGAAAACTCTGAATGTTTATTACAAGTGTCTATGGATACTGGTAATGATTTTGAAGAAATACAGTTCGAATTTGATAGTAAATTTCTCTACGATTACCTTGCGACGATTGAAGACTGCAATATAGGATTAGAAATAAATAAAAATATTCTTCAATTAAAAACACAAAATAAGAAAATCTCCATCCCTATTAAATCTTTTCAAGGACATTTAAAAAATGTTTCACGGGGAGATCAAACTCATATAAGTACGATAGTCTTGTTTGAAAAACTAAATAAAATCTTATTCGCAATCACTAAACAGGACTATTCCTTGGCCCTAAGTGCAGTAAACTTTACCAAAAGAGGTAAGGAATTTGTGGGAATTGGGACAAATGGACTAGTTTTATCCAAAGTGAATATTTCAGAATTTATAAATCTATTTAAGGAAGATGATACTTTGGTGTCTAAAAACTCTCTTCTCGAGATGATCAAGGTTTTTAATGGTGAAGAAGAGGTTTGTATTAGTTACACTAAGCCTTTTATTAATTTTGAAAAAGGTAACAAGTATTTGCGAATAAGAGCAATGGATATGAGTTACGTGAAAATAGATAACGTTATACCAAAAAGCTTTTCGCATGAAATAAAACTACCAAAAGAAAAAATCAAGGATTCATTAAAACTGTTATCACGATTTGGTAGTAGTTCTCAGAGTATAGTTGAGTTTAAGACTTCAAAAGATCACTTAATTATAAAATCATACAATGATTCGAATTTCTTTTTTGAGGAAAACATTGATTGTGAGTGTGATGTGACCTTAGAGGTAAGATTTAATGCAAAACACTTATTAGAAATGGTTGAGCATTGTACTGGGGATAAAATACATTTGTCGTTTAACAATTTACTTTCACCTTTTCAAATAAAAGATAATTCTCCCTATATAAAATGGGAGTCAATTATTCTGCCTCTGAGGGTTTAGTGTTTGACCCATACTGTTGAAATAGAGATAATGACTTCACGTAATATTCAAAGGAATTGAAGCATGAAGTCAAAAAAAATAGTCATAATTATTGGTGTCCTTCTATCACTTTTTATAGGAGTTTTCGTAGGGGCCTACTTTTTTGCTAAGTCTTATGTAACACCTGAAAAAGTTCACAAAACCGCATTAACTATACTTCATAAAACATTCCCTAAGTCGAAGATTGTCTTAGGGAGAACAGATATTGATTTTGGACTTTCTGTTTCAATTAATATCGAATCACTTTCAATCTCTGGCCCAAAGTACGATCTCGCATCTTTTAATAAATTAAAAATACATCTTCCTATCTTTTCCATTATCACCGGAGGAGGAGATTTAACTGTATTACTAAATGAGCCAACACTTCATTATATAGAAACAAGAAGATCTAACAATTGGAGTTTAGCTCTTGCTAAAACCAAAACCAAAACAAAAACCAAAGGAAAAGCTTCTAAAAAAGCTAAGGGAACAAAAAAGAAATTAACTAGTGAAGAAGAGATCTCATTAGGACTTCCTGTTTTTCTTATAAATAGCACTGTTAGCTTAGAGATAAAAAACCTTCTCGTTAAATATAGACTTAAGGATAAGAGTAAGGGGTCAATAAAATTAGAAAAGGTATTATTTAAAAAGCTTGGTCTTAGAAATTCAAGTGCATATGAAATTAATTCGAAACTTGATTACAAATTAGCCAGCAAAGAGACGGTTCAATTGAATGCTCTTTTAATTGGTCAGTTTAATTTGTCAGAGTTTATTTCTAAGCAAACTCTTGAAATGGTTTCAGTTTTAAAAATAAGTAATTTGAAACTTCCTGGAATTAAAAATAAATTACCTGAAGTTAAAACTGAAATTCAGTCTGTTGTTAATGCTAAAGGTGATTTAAATTTAAATTTAAGTACAACCTTTTTAGATAAAAACAATATAAGTTTTGATTTAACAATAAAAAAGGGTGCAATTAACCTTAGTAATTTAAAAACAGAACTTCTATTAAAAGATCTAATGGGCATAGCAGCACTAAATATTAAATCAATCGATGCTAAAACGAGCAAACTCGTCTTGAATGGTAGTTTGAAAATTAGTAAGAAAGGTCGAATTACTCCAGCATTAAACTTTTCTTTGGGTCCTAATTTAACTTTTGTAGATAAAAACTTCACAACAGAAACAACACTTAACGGATCCTTGAAAGGAAAGAGTTTTAAAGCCAAGGCCGAGGCAAAAGTGTTGGATGGAACAATTGTAGTACAAAATGCAATGAAATTAGACTTAAACAATCCTCCTTCAGCTACAAATTTACCTGCAAGTAGGACGCTAATTAATATTCAAAATCTTACCGTCAGTGAGGGACTCATTCAGGGACTACTGTATCCTGAGAAAGATTATTCCAAAAATAAAAAGAATACTAAGAATGCTGAAAAGAGTGGAAAATCTGATAAGAAAATTACATCTGATAAGCAACCGAGAGACTTACCAGTAATTCCTCCTGGAGAAATTACGGTAAAAATGAGTAATGTAAAAATAGACAAAAAACCTTTTAATTTGCAGTCAAAAATAATTCTTACTAGCAGAGCGATTGCATTAAAGAAGAGTTCCTTTTCCTATTCAAACGGAAAGGGGGAAGTTGAAGCTCTCATAAAACTATCGCAATCAAAAACGAGCGGTAGTTTTAAATTCAACTTAACTAATTTAGATCTTGAAGGATTAAAGCCATTTCTCCCAAAGAATGTTCTTAAGGCCATTAAGGGAAATTTTTCAGGTAAGACCAGTGGAACATTTTCTAGTTCTGAAAAATCAACTTCATATGATGTTGTGAGTAACATCAAGGCCAGAAATGGAGAAATTGAAGGAGTTAACATTGGAGATTACTTAAAACCTATATTAAATTCTATTCCTAAACTTGGGAAGAAATATTCAAATAAAGAGTTTGATATTGATGGCAAGTTTGAAACTTGTTCTATGAACGGTCGTTTTACAGAAAAGTTATACACTATTAAAACTTTTCATTTCTTAGGATTAAATAAGAAACTTGATCTTAAGGGAAATGGAAAGCTTTCACCGAATCCAAAGGGTAACAGTGTAATGTTTGTTACTTACCATGATTTGACGGGAAAAATTTCTAAAGTTCTTAAAAAAGAACTTGGTACAGAAAAGCTGCCTCTTAAACTTGTGGGGAAAGGCTTCTCACTAAAACCTGATTTAGATTATACTTTAAAAAAGGTTTCTAAAACTGCTGTTAAAACTCAAGCAAAAAAACAGTTTAAAAAATTCATGAAAGAAGATGGATCTAAAAAACTAAAAAAATTATTCAAAGGATTATTTCAATGAGTTCATTAATAAACCCACTTATTTGGGATGATGGAGTATTAAAATTACTCGATCAGAGAAAATTACCTTTAGAAGAGACTATTGTAGAATGTCGTACTCATGAAGATGCCTTTAATGGCATTAGAGATATGGTTGTTAGAGGTGCTCCTCTAATTGGTTACACTGGGATTTTTGGAATGGCACTATTTGCCAAGGGTAATAGAAATACCTCTATAGAGGAACTTCAAAAAGCCGCTGACTATCTAAATTCGTCTAGACCTACAGCTGTTAATCTAAATTATGAACTTCGAAGATGTGTACAAATTGCTAAAGACCTTAAAAGCTCTGAAGGGAGTTTGGAAAATCTTGAAAAAGAATTTGTAAAATTTGGTCATGAGCAGTTGGAAATAATTCATACTCATAACCTCTCAATGGCAAAGATCGCACAGAAGGATCTCGAGGCACGACTAGGAAAGAAGAAGTTTAGAATAATGACTCTTTGTAATACCGGTTACCTTGCTTGTGGTCCCATGGGAACTGCTTTAGGTGTAATTGCTCATCTTGCTAATAATGATCAAATTGAGCATGTTTACGCTTCTGAAACAAGGCCATACTTGCAAGGAATAAGGTTAACTTCTTATGAATTAAAAAAACAAAATATTCCTCACGATGTTGTATGTGAGGGATCTTTTTCTTACTTAATGAAAAAAGGGTTAATTGATGCCATTTTCATTGGTGCTGACAGGATTGTTCGAAATGGAGATACAGCAAATAAAATAGGTTCATCTACTTTAAGTATAGTTGCTAAACATTATAACGTACCATTCTTTGTAGTCGCTCCAACTAGCTCTTTTGATTTTGAATCTGATCATGGTGATCAAATTCCTATAGAGCTTCGAGATCAAGATGAAATTTTGTTTTGCAAAGGACAGAGATTAGCACCTGAAGGTGTTTCTGCTCTTAATCCAAGTTTCGATGTGACTGATGCAAACTGTATATCTGGAATTATCTGTGAAAAAGGTTTAATCGATCCAGTTACAAAAGAAAACTTACTTAAAGTAACGGGTAGAAACTAGTGCTTAGAGCATCAATTGATATCGGTTCAAATAGTTGTCTCTTATTAATTCTAGATGTTGAAAAAAATGATTCTTTTAAAGTTCTTGAGAGTCACGCTAGGATTACATCGTTAGGTAAGGACTTGGATAAGAATAAACTTTTTCTAGAAGTAAGTATGAACTCTACTTTTGATGCTTTAGAGGAATACGCAAATATTGTGAGTAAGTACGCAATCGAGCTGTCAGAAGTATTGGTAACAGCGACTGAGGCCTCAAGAGTGGCCACAAATGCTGATACTTTTTTTAAAAAGGTAAAAGAACAAATTGGACTAGAGATTACAAAAATCTCTGGTGTGGGAGAGGCTCATTATACAGCACTTGGTGTTTCAAAAGGTGTTAAAACGAAAGAGCAATCCCTGGTTATAATGGATATTGGAGGAGCTTCTACAGAGCTTATACAGGTTAACTTAGACGAATTTTCTATTGAGAAATCTATTAGCCTGCCGATTGGTTCTGTTCGTGCAACAGATTGGATGAATGCTAATTCTTTTGATGAGAATGTTGCTCAAATCTTATCCTCTAATAAAATTTCTGACTTTATAAGTGAAAAATTGATTTGTGTCGCAGGTACAATGACTACTCTTAGTGCAATTCTCTTGGGACAAGAAAGTTTTATAGAATCTGAAATTCATGGACATGAATTTACTATTTCTGATTTAGAAAAACTATTGTGCTCTTTGAAAAATAAGAATGCGGAAGAGATTTTACAGGACTACCCAGTTTGCGGGAAAAGGGCTTTTAGTATTTATGGTGGAGGAATTGTTGCGAAAACATTGTGCCAAAAGCTAAAAACGACTAAAATTGAGATATCAACATTTGGTCTACGTTACGGAGTGGCCATTGAGGGAAGAATTGATGAACGATTTACCTAAGAAAGATAACTTTAAAGATCTCATTCGATTGAAAAAAGGCGCTGTACTCTTTCATGAGGGCGAAGCCTCTAGTTTTCTCTATATAGTGGTTAAAGGTAAAATCACAATTATTAAAGAGGATAAAGGAAGGGTTTTTCCGTTGGCAGAAATAGGAGAGAAAAGTTTTATAGGAGAACTTTCTATGTTTAATGAGGAGCATCGAAATGCGTCCGCCATAGCTAAAGACGAGACTGAAGTTTTCATGATAAAAAAAACAGATATTAAAAAAGTCTTAAAAAATTGTCCTGAATGGGTAACTAATATAATGGTTACTCTTACAGATCGATTGAGAGATGTAGATGAGCTGATGAGAGAACATAGAGTTACTGATAATAATTTAGAAGATCAATTTGAGATACATCCTGAAGAGCAAAAAACTATAAGGAAAACGCTAGAAGAATATAGAAGTAGAAGAGGGATTTAAGCCACATGCTTGTTGTTATTTTCAGCAAACCTTAAAAATTTCACGATGACTGCGACCTTGTTGGGTTCATTGATAATTTTAATTTTTGAACCCATGTGATTGAGAAACTCTTTACATAGAGGAAGTCCAAGTCCCATTCCCTTTTCTTTAAACTCACCCTTCAAGACAGTACTGTGTCCTATTTCATAAATATGATTAAAGAATTCTTCTGGTATTTGATGGCCAGTGTTTCTAATTTCAAGTTCAACATGGTTCTTTTCATTTTTTAATAATATCTCTAATGTTCCCATGGTCTTATTAAATCTGACTGCATTTGATATAAGTGTTCTAAGAATGGCATTTGTTAGAGATACTTCTTCCGCGAGAATAAAAAATTCTTCTTTCTTGTTCCACTCAAGGTTTACAATTAAACTCTTATCGAATATTTCCTTTTTTTGGAAGTTAAGTTCTTTAATAATACAATCTCTTAAGTCGACCTCTGAATACTTTAGGTTAATAATTCCAAATTTTGCTAGGGATATTTCTTTAACATTATCTAAAATTACAATCATACGATTAATGTTATCTTCAATTTTTTTTAAATCTTTTGAGTACTCAGTAGAACTATTCGCTCTCATGTACTTAGATAGGTACATTTGGCAAATTGAAATAGGGGCCGTGAAGTCATGGGTAAGAATTGAGAGGAGAGATATAGTATCCTTATTTAATGCAAGGTTTTTAAGTTCTTTATCTTTAATGATTTGCACAAGGTTCAGTTCTGATAAGTTAATCTTTCGTCCAACTATAAAAGAAAGTAAGCATGATGCAGAGATAATGAGCATATTGAAAACAAAGACCTTTTCTGGAAAGTAATATGATGTTAATCCCGGAGAAATACTTTTCAAGTAATCAAAACTTATGACCACTATGATTGTTGATATAAAGACAAAGAGACCAACCTTTCTTCCTCCTAGAAAATGTCCTAGTATAATTAATATGGGAGACCAGATTACATTACTATCAAGATTTTGAGGGGAAATGTAGTGAACGGCATTAACCAGAAATCCAATGCCCGTAAGATATAAAATTATGCTTAAATTATAATTTAATTTTTTCTTATACAGGATGAAAATGAGCCATTGGTAGACTAACATGAGCCCATCAACTTTTGCTTCAATATAATTATTTGAAAAAACATTAACTAAAGTAAAAAAGACAAGAATCATTGTTGTAATGTAGTGAAAGCTTTCAAACAATGCTTTATTTTTTTTCTCGTAATAGTAATCAAAGTCTTTTGAGATATCTCTTTCTTTCATGTCTACCTTATCGAATGTTTTTTCTATATATGTTTTTAATTTATCGTAAAGATTATAAAGATATCTTAATTTTGAATTCCAACTATTAACTTTTATAATGAAATACCGCAAAGGAGAAAAGGAGAGTTTTATGAATGATAAACTGAAGGTTTTGGTGGTCGAGGACGAAGAGGAGATAAGAGACTTTATTGGTTTTTGTCTCGAAGATTTTCTTGGAAATCGTGTCGAATATTTTGCTTCTGAGGACGGTTTAGATGCTCTTGAGAAAGTCACTCTTAATAAGTACGATCTTATTATTACAGACATAAAAATGCCAAATATGGATGGGAAGGAATTTATTCTAAAAGTTCAAGGTAATGACACTGTAAATAAAAGTACGCCTATCATTGTTCTTTCAAGCTTTCCTGATATTAACTTTGATCAGGATAATTTGATTTATATAATGAAGAAGCCCTTCAAGATTGAAAGGCTAACGAATATAGTAAGAATTGCTTTGGGCGATAAGTTAATGAGTCAGGTTAGTTAAGTTTGATTTGTTGACGTCTACTTAGCGTCGCTAATGTTTGAACGACTTTATTTCTAGCTTTTTCAATAGAGTCATTTTCATTACTCAGTCTTGCTTTCATCGCATGATATGATTTTTCTGCATAATCTCGAGGTAAGATCGTGAGAACATTTCTTTGAAATTCTGTTGAACAGGCCTTGAGTGCTACGCCGAAAACACCGGAGTGAATATTACGACAAAGAGTTTTAAGATCGAATTCATTCAGTCTGTTGATATCATTAAATGAAATACTCTTCTCTAGCAATTCTGCAGCTAGTTGAGGATTTCTTTTTTGTATATTCCTAAAGAGAGTTGCTTTCTCTTCTTCTGGCATAATTTGAAGCATCTCAATAATCTGAGCTTTTCCATTAATAAAAACTCCACTAGGAGTATTTCCATTGTTTGATTCCATAGACTTTTTCTCCAGTTAGTAAATTATGCGTCGGCATCCCACTTCATTTTTTCTTTGATATATTTTTGGCGAGCATTATCAATAGTTTGCTTATGACTTGTCACAAGCTTTTCGATTTCACTTTCTTGCGTTTCTTTAAGCTCTCCAACTTGATCAGAATGAGCTTTTTTTAAATTCTCTAGCTCTTCAGACAGTCTCTCATTCTCTAGAGAGAGTGATCTTCCTTGCTTTGATCTAACATTTGTTAACTTTTGCTCTAGCTCTAATTCGAGTGAACTAAGTTTATTATCGTACTCACCTCTTAAGCGAGTCATTGTTGTTTCGTTTTTCTTAACTTCTTTTGAATACTTCTTTCCATGTTCAGAGCGCAACTTTCTAACTTCGAAGTTAAACCTCTTCTCTTCTTGTTCTTTGAAGCGTGCTGTTTTGACTTGATTGATACTTGACATTTTTTGCTCTCGAGAAAAGTTTTGCAGATGCACCCTCTGCGACACTATAATTTTACGTGATTTAACGTTTACGATTCAAGGAGGAAAATATGGGGACAGTTGATTCGAGTAAAATTTATCTAGTAGCAGGGAAGAGGACACCTTTTGGGAAGTTTGGTGGGTCCCTTAGGGACATTTCTCCGGTAGATTTAGCCGTAACTGCAGCTAAGGGTGCTATTGAAGCAATCTCATTAAACCCTGATAAAATTCAGCATGTTATCTTAGGTAATGTGGTTCCATCTACTACTGATGCTATCTATGGTGGAAGGCATTTGGCCCTTAAATTAGGGTGCCCTGAAGAAGTGCCAGGATATGTAGTTAACCGACTTTGTGGCTCAGGTATTCAGTCTATACTTGATGCTTTTAGAATGATTAAACTTGGTGAACATCAATGCATAATGGCAGCAGGAACTGAAAATATGTCCCTCGTTCCTCATTTAACTTATGGAGCAAGGTTCGGAACTAAGTATGGACCACTTAAAAATGTAGATATGCTGTTAGATTCACTTACAGATAAATACACTAAAAGCCCAATGGGGATCACTGCTGAGAAACTTTCTGCACAGTTTTCTGTGACTAGAGAACAGTGTGATGAGTACTCTGTAAAGTCGCATCAAAAAGCAACCAAAGCATATGCCGATGGACATCTACAAGGAGAAATTGTTCCTGTTGAATTGAAAAGAGGTGTTTGCGAAAAGGATGAGCATTTAAGAGAAAATGCTTCCATGGAAGATATGACTAAATTGAGACCATCTTTCAAAGAGAATGGTGTGGTTACCCCTGCGTCAGCATCAGGAATTGTTGATGGTGCAGCTGCTGTAATTTTGGCCTCCGGTCAATTTTGTTTAGACAATAACTTAACACCTATGGCTGAAATCATTGATGGATCTGTTGTTGGAGTTGATCCGACAATAATGGGAATAGGACCTTCTCCGGCCATCAAGAAATTATTGGCAAATAATGATATGAAGTTGTCTGACATTGATTTAGTTGAAATTAACGAAGCATTTTCTGGTCAAACCCTTTCATGTATTAAAGATTTAGAGCTTGATGAAAGCAAATTAAATATTTGGGGTGGAGCTATTGCTCTTGGACATCCCTTAGGAGCATCTGGAACAAGAATCACTCTAACGTTGGCTAGACAATTACAATCGGTTAAGGGAGAATTTGGTATTGCATCCGCTTGTATTGGTGGAGGCCAAGGAATAGCAATTCTTTTAAAAAGGTTTAGTGCTTAAGAATGGAACAAATTTTCATCTATCAAGAAGATTTCAAGGACTTTAGAACTTGGTTAGGACTCAATATTGAGTCCATAACTTGGCAAGGTCGATTTCGAAGTGAATTCGAGGAGTTCTGGAAACTATTCTTTTTAGATGGTTTGTCGCTTGAGCAAGTGTCTCAAAGATTTCTCTACGCCACAACAAACACTAGAATCGGACCCATTGTTTCTTGGTTTCAGTGGATGAGGGATAAGTTCATAAGCTATATCTTTATTAAGAAGAACGTCAGTATCCTACAGCTCTCAAGCGAATTGGATATTGGTGTTTCTGAGACTGCATCAATTTTAAGAATATTTTTTATAGATACTTATCCTCACCTTGAAGATTACTTTTCCAAAATATTTCAAGTTGGAAATAAGGCTTCAGAAAACATTTATGTAACATATGCTGATTTACAAAATAGTCACCAGCTAGAGGAAATTCGAAGAGGCAGTCATGACGAAGAAATCATGCCTGCACTTGAAGTTACCCTTTATGATGAATGGTCTATTTTCCTCGTAAAAATGAAGAAAGACTTATTTCATCCTGAATTCAATTTAAAGAAAATTCGCAAAGATGCTTCCTTGAAAAAGCAGGCCATATTTTTAGCAGAAGTCTTGTTGCTGCTCTTGATTGGTAGTGGAATTTTCTATGTTATAAAAGAGGGGAACGTAAAATTTGAAAAGTACCTTTCTGAGAGAATTAGTATCTATGAGCCACAGTTTCAATGGCTTGATAAGAACTTAACCTTTAAGTCTAATGTTGAAGAAAGAAAAGATTTTGAACTCAATATTGGGGCCATCGAAGAGGTTGATGATACCGCTAGCCAATTAGGGGAGGTTCTCAATGAAGAAAATCGTTATGAGGCTGAGTCTGAAGTAGTCCTAAGCTCAATGGATTCTCTACCAAAAGATTTTGGAGTTGCGGGTCTTGAGCAATCAAAATACGAAGAGTTAAGAAAGAGAGGATATAGAGATTCTCGATACGGTAATACAAAAGTTTATAGAGTTATGATGAAATCTGTTGATACTTCTAAGGTAAGAAGTGATTTAGATGAATTGTTGAAAAAGTACAAAGTCACTCAGGTAGACAATGTAAAACCGGGGTTGGCCGTACCTGGAGGATTCTATTACAACCTCTATGTTCCAAGGGTGAATTTAAAAGAGTTTATGGCACAGGTCACAGATGTTGATGAGACAGTAATCTATGAAAGTCGAACACGTACAGTTCGAAACCCTCCGGGAAAAAACAAAGTTTTCATATGGGTAAAGAGATTGTAGGTATCCTACATTTGTCCGTCGGGAATTTCGAAGAGACCTTTTACTTTTCTAAGTAGCTTGTGGCTCTTTCCTAGGTAATACCATTGTCTAAAAAAGCCTATTCCCATTGAAACTATAAACCCATAAATAACTCCAGAGTGAGTAGACTTGTCTACCATTCCAGTATCGTGAGCCGCACCCAGTAGGAAACCAATCATACCTAGGACAAGCATGAGGATAGTCCAGGGGATTGTTTGTCTCTTGCAAAGATCTGCCTCGTGAACAAACCTTTCAACTTTCTTCTGATAAGGGGAGAGATCTTCAGGAGCTTCCTCAAATAACTCTGCTAAATTGTTTTCAGAGTGGAGAATTAAATTAATATTATTAACTAGCCTTGCTACCCCGATGAAGTAAAACATGACGAAGGCTTGAGCAAAAATAGTGTAAATGAAAACAATTATCCCAAGATGGATGTGTGAAAGTTGAACGAGATCGTACCCATGAGCTTTTGCTGCAGTAAGTAAGACTGAGGTAATCATTAAAAAAATTAAACTTCTTAGTAAATTTGCCATTTTCTTTGTTCTCTTTAGTTGTTATTCAATTGTCATAATAAGGTAGATTTGCTACTAAAAGCATTAAATAATCGAAAGTAACATAGACTACCGAAAGGCAATTGAAAAGGCTCAATTCCATGGCTAATGATAATAACGAAACAAAGAAATTAGTTTTTAAAGGCGACAAGAAGATTCTTGAAAATTCTTTTGTTGGAAGCTTGATGGTGCCAATAGCCATCGTCCTTGTGGGCGCTCTAATAATTTTTGGAGTGACTAAAATGTTGTCCACTGAGACTTCATATAAGGACCATGTTCGTGAACTACAGTCCAAGGCGTTTGGTAATAAGTGGATTGCTGCCTTTGAACTAAGTAAGAAAATCGCCTCTTCGCAGATTCCTGAAGAGGATTATCCATGGTTAATTCAAAGCCTAGACGAAGTCTACAAAGGCTCACCAGACCCAAGAACTAGAGATTTTGTTGTTGTTGCCCTGGGTGCATTAAGAAGTGAGCAGACTTTTAAAACATTAAGACTGGCACTACGTGATGAAAATTCTAACGTTTCGTTTCACGCAGTGGTTTCCTTAGGGAATATGCCAATAGGGGCTAATGTAGACTGGGAAGCTCTGTCTCCAGCTTTTGATTCTGAAGACCATGCTATGAGGCAGGCGGCAGTACTTACGGCAGGAACTCATAAAGTAAAAGTTTTAGAAAATAAAGTCGTCGCTAAGCTTACCGATGAGAGTGTTGCTGTTAGATATTCAGCCGCAACATCTTTAATTTACTTTAAGAATAATGCTGGCATTGAAACAATTAAGGAAATATTATTTGATTCTGACAAAAAGGGTTTTGATGTTAATCAGGTAACGAGTTTAAAGCTAAATGTATTGAATGCAGTAGAAAAAATTAAGTGGACGGGGCTAGAAAGCATTGTGCGTGACGTCATTAAGAGAGATAATAACCTTAAAGTGACAACAAAGGCACGGCAAGTCTTAAATGAATTGAAAAATTAGGTTATTGTCGGCATAATCTAACTACGTAATTTTTAAGTAATATAGATAACCCTCGATAACAAAGCCGTGCTTGCGCTTTGGCGTAGGGTATTGGGCTTTATATAAAGGTTTGAGAATGAGTGAAGATTTAAAGAAAAGTTTGAACAGAAGAGAATTTTTTAGCTACCTTTCAGTGGCATGGATTTCTTTTACTGCTGCATGTGCAGGCCTAGGAGCATTAGCATTTCGTTTTTCTTATCCAAATGTAAACTTTGATCCAGAGATGGATTTCATTGCTGGTCTACCTACTGATTATGAAGAAGGTGTAGACGAGAGATGGAAAAATGGTTTTGGTGTTTGGATGGTTAAGCAGGAAGGAAAGCTTGTTGCTCTATCAAATATTTGTACACATCTAGGTTGTGTTCCAAATTGGTTACCTGCTGAATTAAAATTTAAGTGTCCTTGTCATGGCTCTGGTTATTATATGACTGGGGTAAATTTTGAAGGGCCAGCTCCTAGACCACTAGAGAGATATAAAATTTCAATAACTGCTGAAGGAACAATTAAAGTCGATAAGACAAAAGTTTTCCGTCAAGAGAAAGGTCAATGGGATCATCCAGATTCTTATATAAGTGTTTAATAAATAGATAGCAAATTAGCATCAAAGGTAGTGAAGATGTCAGAAAAAGGTTTGGCACAGAAAGTTCGTGAGACTCAAGTTTGGAAATCAATCTTTAGACACGGACCCCCAGACAATGCTCGTAACAGAGCAAGTGTAGTTGCAGGAAATGTATTCCTTCATTTACACCCAATTAAGTTAAAAAAGTCAGGAGTTCAACTCGGATACACATGGTGTATGGGTGGATTAACTTTCTTTATTTTCTTAGCACTAACAGTAACTGGTCTGTTACTTATGTTCTATTACAGACCAACGGCTGAGTACGCTTATAATGATATTATTGCATTAAAAGAGCACGTTCCTCTCGGAATTATGAGAGAGATTCATAGATGGGGTGCTCATGCCATGGTGATAACCGTTTGGTTACATATGTTCAGAGTCTTTATGACTGGTTCGTATAAACCGCCACGCGAGTTTAACTGGGGCATTGGTGTAATTCTACTAGTGTTAACACTTCTTCTATCATTTACAGGATATCTTTTACCTTGGGATCAGTTAGCCATTTGGGCGATTACGGTTGGTTCGAACATGGCGAAAGCGACACCTTTCATGGGTCATGGTGGTCCAGGAGCGGCGCTTGCCCAGATTGGTGATTTTGTAATGGTTTCTGATAAGAACGATGTTCGTTTTCAGTTGCTAGCAGGGCGTTTTGTTGGCGAGCCAGCTCTACTTAGATTTTATATTCTTCACTGTGTATTTATCCCACTTGTCGTAGGTGTGTTGATTGCGATTCACTTTTGGAGAGTTAGAAAAGACGGTGGGATTTCGGCTCCACTTTAATTAGTAGGAATTATTTTAAGGATAAGAAATGAGAGAATTAATTAACTGGTTAGCTGAACCAATTAGATCTTTTCCAATCTTCACATTTTTGTTTTTCATGATGATGAGATATTACAAAGTTGTGGGGACTAAGAAGTTTGGTTACTGGGGTCTAGCAATATCTATTCCAGTGGTTGCATGGTTTTGTGCAGACCCTAACTTTCTAGCCATTATACTTTGGCCAGACAACATTCCAATTAACATCATTATAATCATGTTAACTTTCTTAACGTGGTTATCTTTATATAAATGTGCGGAAAACGATAAGAGAATTGAAGCTGGCGAATGTCCAATTGAAGCTCTTCCAGAAAATAGAGAAAAAGTTTGGGCATGGCCTAACCTTGTTTATACAGAGCTTTTCGTTATCATTGCCACGACAATTTTTCTAGTTGTATGGGCCATTATATTTAAAGCTCCGTTAGAAGAGCCTGCCAATGTAACTTGGGCTCCAAATCCAGCAAAAGCTCCTTGGTATTTTCTTGGTCTTCAAGAAATGCTTGTTTACTTTGACCCTTGGATGGCCGGTGTTGTTCTTCCTGGAGTTATCGTTGTTGGACTAATTGCTATTCCATTTATTGATACAAATCCTAAGGGAAATGGTTACTACACTTTCGCTGAAAGACCTCTGGCCATTACTTCGTTCCTATTTGGTTGGTTAGTTCTTTGGATTTATCTAATTATTGTAGGGACCTTCCTGAGAGGGCCGAACTGGACCTTCTATGGTCCATTTGAATATTGGGACTTTCACAAAGTTGTAGCTGATTACAATGTGAATTTATCTGAATATGTTTGGATTAAAATCTTAAACGTACCAATGCCAAAAAATCTTGTACTAAGAGAAATTTTTGGAATTATTGGAACTGTTGCTTACTTAACTGTTCTACCATTTCTTTCTCTTAAGACTAAGATTGGTAAAGAGTTATACGCAAAGTCGGGAACGATTAGGTATTACATCTTTGTTTTCTTATTTATTATTATGATGAGTTTGCCAATAAAGATGGTTTTAAGATGGTTAATTAACTTAAAATATATTGTTGCACTGCCAGAGTGGGAACTTAACTTATAACCACTATGGTTAGTGAAAAAAGGATATAAGAGATGAGCAAGAAGCAAGAGCCAGGTATGGCTTTTAACATGCAAAAGCTTAATAAGATTTTTGCATTTCTTTCTGTTGCATTTTTGATAACAGTTGTTTGGATGTTTCTAGATGATTATATGCGTCCGTGGAAAGCTGTTCAGCTGAAAGGGATAAAAATAAAGCAAGAGAAAGTCCTTAAGGATATCGAAGCAGCTGAAAAAGAAATAAATACAGATTCATTAGCAAAGTTTGAAATGCAACTAGAGGCCTCTAGAAAGACTGTCGAGTCTAGAAAGAAAGCTATCGAAGCTGTTGAAGACGAAATGAATATGATCGTCAAAGAACTTAAGAATGAGACTATCGTAAAAGGTATCGCTAATTCACAAGTTTCTGCGGTTGGGTTTCAGTATGGTGTTGCCCATTCTCACCATTATAGTAATGAAAAAGATCTCTATAAGAAGCTTCAGGGTCTTAAGAAAGATTTCGCTGAATCTTCTGAAAGAATGAAAATTCTTCAAGCTAAAGAAAAATCTCTTAAGAGAAAAGTTCTGACTTTTAGTAAAGAAGTTAGAGATACTGAAAGAAGTATTGAAGGTATTATAGGAAAGAGAGAGCTTTTATTAGGAGCCAAGAAGAAATTGGCAATGGATCCTATTTTTGTTCTAAGAAACTTACCAATTATCGACTTCTTAGATCCAACACTTAAAATTAGACAAGTTGTTTTAGAAAATATTACTGATGATAGATACTTTAGACATGTACCTAAAGTTGATCGCTGTATGACTTGTCACCTTTTTATTGATGAGAAAGGTTACGAAAAACAAGAAAATCCATACAAGACTCACCCAAACTTGGACCTAATGGTTGGAGCTAAAGGTAAACATCCAATGAAGAAATTTGGTTGTACAACTTGTCATGGTGGAGAAGGTCATAGGGTTAATGACTTTAATTCTGCAGCTCACATGCCAAAAGATCTTGCTCAACAAAAAGATTGGGAAAAGAAGTATAACTGGCACGAACCGCATAAAGTTCCAATTGTTCAGTTTAGAAGAGGCCAATACGAAGCTGGCTGTGTGAAATGCCACAGCAATGTTGAGTACATTCCTGAAGCGACAGTTTTAAATCAAGGTCGTAGAAATATTAGAAAATTTGGTTGTTATGGTTGTCACAAAATTAAAGGTTGGGAACATAATAGAAAGCCAGGACCTAGTTTAGAAAAAATTGCTTCAAAAGTTAGCAAAGAATTCTTTAAAAACTGGGTTTGGTCTCCAAAGTCATTTAATAAGCATGCAAAAATGCCTCAGTTCTTTAATCAAACTAATAATAACTCACCAGAGTTTATTAGAAAGAACATAACTGAAGTTAATGCCATTGCTGAATACGTTTACAATAAATCAAAACCTTACAAGCCTTTTGCTAAATACACAGGCGGAAGCTCAAAAAGAGGGAAGAAGCTCGTAAAGGAAGTTGGTTGTATGGCCTGTCATGGAGTTAAAGACTTCACAGTAGGTTCTAAGAAAGTTGACGCTTTTGTAGGTCCTTACCTTTCTGGAATTGGTACAAAAGTTAAGAATAGAGAGAACTGGTTAGTTTCTTGGCTTCTTAAACCATCTCATTATCAAAAAGATACTGTAATGCCATCTTTTAGACTTTCTAGAAGAGAAGCGAATGATATTGCAACTTATCTATTGTCTAAGAAGAATAAGAAGTTTGAAGAACTCAAGTTTGAGCCAATGAGCAAGACTGTTAGAGATGAGTTACTTGTTGAGTACTTCTCAGCTTTCAGCCCAGCTGATGTAGCTAAAGTTAAACTTTCTAAAATGAGTGATCACGAAAGAACAATGGAGCTAGGGTATAGATCTGTTGGTAAATATGGTTGCTATTCATGTCACAATATTGAAGGATTTGAAGGGCGTGCACCTATTGGTCCTGAATTAACAAAACTTGGTTCTAAGCCACTTACTCAATTTGGTTTTGGTCATGAAAAAGTATCTCATTCAAGAGATGGATGGATTAAAGCTCATCTCTTAAACCCAAGAAGATGGGATAACGGTGCTGACAAACCATTTAAGGATCTATTGAGAATGCCTCAGTTTGATATGACTGAAAAACAAGCCAGTGATATTACAGTCGCTTTAATTGGACAGGTTGCTGACAAGGTCCCTGCGACTGGAGTTAAGCAACTTGATAAAGATGAAGCCGTTGTAGCTGAAGGTATGAAAATTGTTACAAAATACAACTGTATTGGTTGTCATCAAATTGATGGTGCTTATGGTGATATCTTACCTCTTTACGATGAAGACATAAATCAAGGTCCACCAAGACTTGTTGGTCAAGGGCATAGAGTTCAAGCTGATTGGTTACATCACTTTTTAGATAACGTAACTCCAATTAGGTTCTTCGATAAAGAATTTGCAGCGACACCAATTAGAATGCCTTCATTTAATTTTACAAATGAAGAAAGAAATAAACTAGTTGCACTGTTTCAGCACAAGTCTAAGCAGAAAACTTTTGAAGATAATACTAAGAAAGTTGTTTGGGAAAGAGGAGAGAGAAGGGGAGCACTTAAGCTTGTTGAATCTCTCGCGTGTAACTCATGTCATGCTGGTCTTGCAGGTAGTCCATCTGAGCCAACTGCTCCAAACTTGAAGTTAGCGAAGAGAAGATTACGTCCTTCTTGGATCAAGAAGTGGTTGAAGGATCCTCAAGCAATTTTAGAGGGAACTCCAATGCCATCATTCTGGGAAGATGGAGAGAGTATGGATGAAGATATTTTTGGTGGAGATCCAGAAAGACAACAGAATGCTCTAGTTAAATACTTATTAGAAATTGGTGTGGATTCACTCTCACCTAATCAGAAATAACAAAAAAAGGTCCAGTTTAAGTGGGCCTTTTTCTTCACGGAAGTAGGAGAATATATGTCTAATCACGAAAGTAAAGCTGTAGCTCACGAGGGAATTATCGATTACCCTCAAGATCCACACTTTGGAAAAGCCAGTCCTAATAAGGTTGGAATGTGGTTATTTCTAGGAACAGATGGAATGTCATTTTCTGGTCTTTTAATTGCTTATGCAGTTTTAAGATGGACTAGGCATTGGCCAAATCCTGTTGAGGCCCTTGGTGGAGTTGAACTTTCGGGTTTCATGACTTTTATTCTTATTTGCTCTTCTCTTTCTATGGTTCTTTGTATAGATGCCTGTAAGCAGAAAGATAGAAAGGGAATTCTAAATTGGCTTGGAATAACTATTCTTGGAGGAGCAGCGTTCCTCGGTATTCAGGTTTATGAGTATTATCACTTAATGCATGAAATGGGCATGACCTTTTCAACTTATGCTCACGGTAACAATCTCTTCTCTTCAACTTTCTTTGCAATTACAGGGTTTCACGGACTTCACGTTTTTACTGGAGTTTCTTACTTATGTTATATGTGGAAGTTAGCCTATGATGGCCGTTTTGATAATGGAGACTATACGCTCTTAGAGCTTGCTGGACTTTTTTGGCACTTTGTTGATTTAGTTTGGATTCTTGTTTTCACATTTATTTACTTACTATAGTTAATGAAGAAAATTAGTCTCTACCTCACAATATTTCTTATTACAATTCTTGAAACTGCACATGCCTGTCCAGGTTGTGCAGGCTCAATGAATAATCCAAGAGATAAATATCTCGTTTATATTTTGATGGGGTTTATTGCTCTTTGCTATATCCCTTTTTACATCATCTACAGAACTATTATTAAACATAGAAACTTTAACGAACAAATTGAAAATGTCGGAAAAAATCACTAATTCTTCAAAAAAAGCTTATTCAGTCATTGGCCTCATAAGTTCGGTGACGATTGGTTTTCTTGTGTGGCTAATTTACTTTAAAACTCCCTCGACGATTACAGTAAGTTGGGTGAGTAAGCTACCTTCTTTAAATGCTCTATTTAACTCAATCTCTTTTGTTCTATTATTGTTGGGATACTACTTTATTAAGACGGGAAGAAAGTCGGCACACATAAAATGTATGCTTTCTGCGACTCTATCTTCAGCTCTTTTTCTTATTGGGTATATTCTCTACCATTACTTTCATGGTGATACTAAATTCTTGGGGCAGGGCTCAATTAGAATTACGTATTTCACTATTCTCATTTCACATATAATTCTTTCTATTCCTCTTGTTCCTTTAGTTTTTACAACTCTATGGCATGCTTTTAAAGGAAACTTTGTTAGTCATAAGAAGTTTGCAAGAATAACTTTTCCGATATGGATCTATATCTCTATTACAGGAGTTCTAATCTTCTTAATTTTAAATAATTTTAATAAGGTTTAGATCTCTATTCTATATTTACCATCATGGTAAATAGAGAAACCAAATCTCAATCGATTTTCTCTTGAGTCTGTGACCATTCCAATTTTTTTAAGCTTCTCTTTCACTTCAGACACTTCACTTGAGTTTTTAAGTTCAAAAGTTAAAAAATGACCATGATTTTCAAATCCTCGAAAGATGAGATTCTCAATATTTAATTTTGGATGTTGTATTCTTTTTATTTCATCAAGGAACTTTTTTTGGCAACTCTGAACATGTTTGTGAATAACTTCAACATTTATTGTCTCCTCTTCATAAAGTTCTAAGATACTTGTTAGTCTATAAAGTGCCGAAAAATCCATTGTTGAACCGGCGAATCTCATACCATCATTTGGATAATCAATCGCTTCGCTAGAATTATTATCGAGGGTCGAAATATCTGCAAACCATCCTGTATTCTTAGGCCTTAAGGAGCAGTCTTTTGGTATTGTCATAAAACAACATCCCTCTCCTCCTGCTGCATACTTATACGAACCGGCAATATAAAATATTTTATCACCAATTTCTTTTAAAGAAGTCGGAACCGCCATAAAGGCATGATAACCATCGATCAAAATATGTTCACTATTGGCAATGAGTTTCTTGGTAAAGTTCGTGAAGTTTCTTAAAGCTATTCCCGAATTGAAAAAAACTTGTGAAATAAAAACTAAATCGTGGCTTTCTTCACTAGCTGCTAGAAACCTTTCTTCAAAGTTTTCAATGGGATCAATTTTAACAATTGTTGCTTCAATTAAATCGGCTTCAATCAGTCGGGAGAGTTGTCTAGAAAAACTATAGAATTCAGAATCAGTAGTTAGTATTTTAATTTTCTTATCAAAGGAGCTCAGAATCCTGTAAACAAGTTCATGGGTATTTGGAGCGAAAGTAATATCAGCTGGGCGATCAAAATCTAATACTTTAGAAATTAGCTTTTGTACTTTAGGTATTTTTTTTGAAAAAATATGTTCCCATTTGTCATCGACATATTTACAGGAATCATTCCAATATTCTTTTTGAGCTTCATAAGTACAATCGGGCCAGTAGTGATGACTATGGCATGCAAAATGAGTGCTCTTAGCATTAGCAGCGAGAAATTTTGAAAAATACTTTTGATACTTATTCATTGAAATGGAACCCTAAATTTCTTCTGATATCTTCTGGAAGAGTTGGAAGCATTGATCTTGGAATTAAAAAAGTAGATAAATTAAACAAGTCTAAATAGACTCGATTATTTTCAGCGGCCATCTTTAAGTACTGATGACCAGATGATCCTCCTGTTCCAATTTTAGTTCCAAGCATTCTCTGGGCCATAATTGCGTGACGGTATCTCCAAGTAGTAAACAATTCATCAATATCCATTAATGCCGTTAGAAACTTGTAAGGTAAGTGAAGAATGGGTTCATCTCTATATAGAAGAATAAAAAGTGCATTAAGTGTAGCTTTCCTAGATAAAGTCCTTCTACCAAGTTTAATAAGTTGATTGTGTTTTTCATCATTTAAAAGAGAGGCGAAAGTTTCTCTAGTTGAATTTAAATTTTCTATTTGAATGGCCATGCTTCTGGAGTCGAGAGTTGCCTGGTTTTCGTGGATAATTTTTTCGTCAGCATCTAGTATTTTCTCAACTTGAGTTTCGTACTCGGCCCAGAAATCAAATTTGGGATTTTTTGTGAAGGGGATTCTTTCAAGCCATCCTTCAGCTAATTCTAAAAGAGAAGGGGACTTTTCAATTTCTAAAATTCTCTTCTTATCTTCTTCGCTTAATCTTCCCAGAAAGAAGTCTCTATCAACTTCTTTTCTCTTGTGTGTTCTAAGTCCCATAAGAACTTCAATTTCTCTGAATTGTACGCTTTGAAATCCTGATGCAGGAACTAGCAAATCTCTAAATTCTAGAAAATCCATTGGTGTCATCGTTTCCATCACTGAAAGTTGATCAACTAATAATCCTTGAATTTTTGTTATCCTTTCAAGTCTTGCTACAACGGTTGTTAAATCTCTTTCTTCAACAGTCGTTCCGGAGAACATAGTCGTAATAGATTTTAGCTCGTGAATAATTTGTTTAAACCAAAGTTCATAAACTTGGTGAACGATTATAAATAGCGTTTCATCATGGGCTTCATTATTTATTTCTTTAGATTTTGGATGTTGTGAATCCAATAGTTTATTGAGTTGAAGATAATCTCCATAATAAACAGGATCGTGAATTTTATTGCTCATACATAGGCCCTTCAAGTTTTTTTAAAATTGAGATTATAGTTTAAATCTAGCTTCAGTTTTTGGATATATTTTTTATTCCTGACATTTATTAGATTTTTATCTATATGCATTAATTTCTAGGAATGCGTCTTGAAGAGTGGCGTCTTAAAGAGTATAAAACCTCACAATGCATATAATTATTAATCTAACGATTTTCTTAACTTACCTCCTTATTATTTTAGGGGGTCTTGTCCATAATACTGGTTCGGCTTTGAGCTGCCCTGATTGGCCTCTTTGTTATGGTGAAGTGCTATCTTCTCAGACTCAAGGTGCCGTTTTAGAGCAACTTCATCGCATTTTGGCATCAAGTGTTGGTTTTCTTTCGCTTATTATTTTTGTGAGAAATAGAAAATTAAAGAAGTCCTATCCGAGGCTCTATCGTTTCTCATTCGCAACCTTCTTTTTGGTAGTTTTTCAAGGTGGACTTGGTCTATCAACTTTTCTGTATAAGCTTCCAACTTTAATCTCTACGACTCATTTATCAATTAGTTTAATTTATCTTTGCTGTTTGATTTCGTTGAAAAATGAGTGGAAATTAGCGTTCGATCCTACAAAGATACCTTCCAGTGATATAGATCCCTTAAAGAAAAATTATGAATCTTCTATCCGTGATGGAATATTCTTCTCACTGGTTATGGTTGGTATCCAAGTTTTTCTTGGAGCTGTTATGAGACATAGTGGAGCTGGAAAGGTTTGTGGAACTGCAGACATCTTTTTACAGTGTTTTGATTATGAACTTGGGAAAAGTGTTTTCTGGTCCATATCCCCAAAAATTCAATTGAATTTAGTTCACAGATATTTTGCGCTTTTAACTTTAGTTACCGTTGTGTGGAATGGAGTAAAAGTGCTATTACTGGGAATGAGAAGTCCTCTTGCTTCTAAGGAAACTCGTTTTTCACTAATCACTCATGGTGCGACTCTTATTTTTTTAATACTGACTCAGGGGGCTACAGGTTCACTAGTAACTAAGTCTTCAATAAGTGTTTTTCCAACAACATTACATCTTTCAATTGCAACACTAATTATTTGGTGTTTATGGAGTCTTAGAAACAAAATTAGAAACTTTGAAGAGGCTCTATTCGGTGAAGTTAGGCACACAGTTGTAAGTGATATCTTGGAATTGACCAAACTTAGACTTGGAACACTAGTGGTTATTACGATTGCTGTGGGAATTTTCGCAGCTCCCGGTCACATAAATTTCTTTCAGGCCATATTGTCATTGGTCCTTATGACTATGGTCGTAGGTGGGGCAACCACTCTCAATTGTTATTTAGAACGTGAAGTAGATAAGAATATGGAGCGCACTAAAGATAGAGCTCTGCCTTCTGGAAGAATGAAACCAATTGTCGCCTTGTCCCTTGGTTCCGGACTTCTTGTCATCTCACTTCCTCTTATTGCAATTTTTGTAAACTGGCCGACAATGTTATTGTCTGCAGCAGCTGCGGTGATATATCTATTTGCCTATACCCCAATGAAGTTAAAAACTGAGACTGCCCTTTTTGTGGGGGCAATTCCAGGAGCTATTCCTCCCGTCATGGGTTACACAACTGTAACCGGTAATTTTGACGCTATGACTCTATCTCTTTTTACAATATTATTTGTTTGGCAGCTTCCTCATTTTTTGGCCATAGCAATCTATCTTTCTAAAGATTATGATGCGGCAAGTATAAAGGTTTATCCAAATAAAATAGGTTTCTCTAAATCTAAAAGAGACATCTTTCTATATACTATTGTATTGGTACTAATTTCTATCAGCCCCTATATGATTGGCCATTCGGGAATTGTTTACCGAAATATCGCACTTGTACTAGGACTGCTTTTCACAATTTTATCAGCATTAGGCTTTCTCAAGAAAGACGACGAAGCGGTTAATCGTTGGGCGAAGCAATATTTTTGGGCCTCAATAATTTATCTTCCTATACTTTTAATTTCTTTGATTTTCTTTAATTGATTTCTGTAGTAGAAGAATCTAGAAATATCATACTTTTACGTATAGAATATAGCGACTTAGATCTTTATTTAATTATTTTAACTTCATGGTTTGTTGAAGGGTTTTATCTATGACTGTATTATCTGGTGTAGTGGCCAACACTGCAAAAAATTGGACTTTTTGGGAGAGAATGAAAACTCCTGAAGACATCTCTGTAAATGGGCATCTTATTGATTGGCTATTTGCTTACACAACCTATTTGAATTTGTTTTTCTTCTTTTTAGTTTGTGCTGGGATTTTTGGTTTTTCTTATTTATATTCAGCTAAGAAACACAAAAAAGCCTACTATACTCACGGAACTAAAAAAATCCACATCATCGTTGTATCCGTAATTGGACTATCAGTTTTTCTTGGAATTGATATGAACATTACAACGATGTCTAATGATGACTACGTTGGTGTTTTTGCCAACTGGCCAAAGGAAGCAGATAAGCCTCTACGAGTTGAAGTTATGGCCCAGCAGTGGGCATGGCATTTCAGATATGCTGGTCGTGATGGTGTATTTAATACTGAAGACGACGTTGTTCAGTTAAATGATCTTAGAGTTCCTGTTGGAAGAAAAGTTCTCTTTCAAGTAGTTTCGAAAGACGTTATTCACTCTTTATTTTTTCCAAATGCGAGAAGAAAAGTTGATGCTATTCCTGGAAGAATCACTAGATTATGGTTTGAACTAAAGAAAGACGGTTACTACAACATTGCCTGTGCGGAAATGTGTGGAACTTATCACTATAGAATGAAAGCTTACTTAACTTCATATAATCAACAAAATTTTGAAGAATGGATGAAAGAAGCTGAAGACAAAGCTATTGCCGAGAATGATCGCGAAAATGCTGATCTATATTGGGGATGGCCTTGGACTTGGTAATATTTAATTTAGTATTTAAGGAGATATAGAGCCATGGCTTTTTACGAACAGCATATTCACGATGCTCCAAAAACTTTCTTGTCGAAGTATATTTTTTCTTACGACCACAAAGTGATTGGAAAACAATTTTTATGGTACGGAATTCTATTTCTAGGAATCGGTGGGTTAATGGCCCTAATGATTCGTTGGACTTTAGCATTTCCAGGACAAGCATTTCCTTTGATTGGGAACTTTCTTTTTCCTGAGACTGGAGGAGTTGTTCCACCTGATACTTACGCAATGTTATTTACAATGCATGGTACGATTATGATCTTCTACGCGATTACTCCAATACTTATTGGGTGTTTCGGGAATTATCTAATCCCTCTGATGATTGGCGCAAGAGATATGGCTTTCCCACTTCTCAACATGCTTTCTCTTCACTTGGCTGTTCTATCTGCTGTTCTATTAATGGCAGGTTTATTTACTCCACTAGGTGCAGCAGCTGGGGGATGGACATCATATCCAACACTTTCGACCTTAATAGGTTCACCAGGTGTCGGTCAGACTCTTTGGACATTAGCTATTTTTGTTCTTGGTATCTCATCAACAATGGGAGCCATTAACTACATTACGACAATTATTACTCTTAGAGCTCCGGGAATGGGATATTTTGATATGCCACTTTCTGTTTGGGGACTAGGGTTAACAGCTATTCTTAATGCAATTTTTCTTCCTGTACTTGGGGCTGGTTGTTTACTGCTGATTTTTGATAGAGTTTTTGGAACGGCCTTCTTTTTAGCTGGTGCAGCTGCTACGACAGGAACAGGTGATCCAGTATTATTCCAGCATGTTTTTTGGATTTTTGGTCACCCGGAAGTTTATATTCTGATACTCCCAGCGTGGGGAATTGTTTCTGACCTGCTTTCTTTCTTTGCTAGAAAGCCAGCGTTTGGTGCTAAAGCCACTGCTCTTTCTATGACAACAATTACAATTCTTTCAACACTTGTTTATGGTCATCATATGTATACGACTCAGATGTCACCACTTCTGACTCAATCATTTATGACATTAACGATGACAATATCTATCCCATCTGCAATTTTCTTCGCTAATTGGCTTGGAACAATTTGGAAAGGATCAATTAGATTTCATACGCCAATGCTTTTCTCTTTAGGCGTAGTTTTTGTATTTGGCCTTGGTGGTCTAACAGGTCTATACCTAGCAACAGTAACTACAGATATTTATCTTCATGATACTTACTTTGTAGTTGGTCACTTTCACTACACAATGGCAGCTTCTGTTCTTCTCGGTGGATTCGCAGCAATTTACTTCTGGATGCCAAAGATGTTTGGTGTAATGTTAAACGAGTTTTGGGGTAAGGTTCATTTCTGGATTACTATGTTTGGTCTTAATGGCGTTTTCATGGGGATGATGGTTGTAGGATATGCGGGAATGCACCGTAGATTATACAATCCATTTGTTTACGAATTCATGGAAAGAATGATTCCAATTAATACATTTATTACTTGGTCAGCAATTATAATGGGTCTTTCTCAAATTATTTTTGTGGTCAACTTTGTATATGCAGTTTTCTTCAAGAAAGAAAAAGCAAGCACAAACCCATGGGAAGTTGGAACGCTAGAGTGGACAATTCCTTCTCCAGCTCCTCATTACAATTTTAAAGAAATCCCAATTGTTAAAAGTGGGCCACATGAATATGGAAATCCAAAGCTAACTGGCGATAGAGATTTTCAATATCAAACTGAAGAATTGGTTTAATTGATATTATGGAACTAGTAATGGGCGATAACAAAATGACTAAAGAGCGAATGGGGCGACAGGTTACGTCCTCCATTGCCATGACAGTTGTTCTTGTTGCATTTTCAATGCTCTTCGCCTCCTTGTTCCTTGGTTATACTGTTTTTAGAGTAACTTCAGATGTTTGGCCTCCAATGGGCTTTGAAAGAGTAGATCTCTTTCTACCTATGGTGAGTACATTACTGATTGCATTAAGCAGTGTTTCGTTTTGGAAATTTCAAACTGTATTTATAAAGAATGGTCACGGAAAGAAACAGTGGTTTTCTTTAACAGTATTTTTAGGATTGGCGTTTATGGCCTCACAAGTTTTCTTGTGGAGAAGTCTACACGCTAAGGGAATTTATGTTCAAGATGGTATTTTTCCATCCATCATTTATTCTTTTACTTGGGTCCATGCTGCTCACGTAGTATTGGCCTGGATTGCATTATTTTATTTGGTACCAACTCTTAAGGCTGGATTGAATATTGAAGACTATGAAAATAGGGTTTTTAATATTGGAAAGTTCTGGCATTTCTTGGGAATTGTTTGGTTAATTATGTTTATAACGATGTTTTTATTATAGAGGAATAACATGAAAAAAATGGCTAAGTTAATCTTAACTCTTTTTATCCTTGGTGCTTTCACTTCTTGTAGTGAAAATCACTTTCGCGAAGATAAGATCTTTGCTGGTGGGAAGTATGTAACAGCTAAAACTTTAAATAAGGGAAAGCTGATTTATACTGAATACTGTATGCCTTGCCATGGAGTAGATGGTGATGGGAAAGGTGTTGCTTCTAAAGGAATGAAAGTGCCCCCTAGAGATTTTACGACAGGAATCTTTAAATTTGGAGTTGTATCTTCCGGAGAACTTCCTCATGACGAACACATATTTGATCTCCTGAAAAATGGTCTTTCAGGAACAGCGATGCTTCCATGGGATCTAAAAGAAGGACAGGCAGAAGCTGTTGTTCAATATATTAAAACATTTGCTCCTAAAATTTGGGAAGGCAAAGAACTTAAGCTCGGAGATAAAGTTGAATTGGTAAAAGATCCTTACGGATTGGCCCATATGACAGCTGCAATTTCTAAAGGTAAGGAAATTTATCACGGAGAAGCGAATTGCCAATCTTGTCATAGAGCTTATGTTGGGCTCCCTGAGCTAGGTAAATATCAAGAAGAAAATCCTTCTGAAATTGATATGGAAGTGTACACACAAAAACCTCAAGAAACAGAGTGGGGATTTCAGAACATTCCACCAGACTTTACTTGGGACTTGATAAGAAGTGCTAAGACAGTTAAAGAAATTGCTTACAGAATTGCTGCTGGTGTTGGAGGAACTTCAATGCCTGCTTGGAAAGAAACTATCACTGATGATCAAATTTGGGCTGTATCATACTATGTGAAAAGCCTAGTTGATATGAAAGATACTCAAGCAAGAAAAGATTTGATGGCAAAAATTAAAATGCAAAATAAGAAGTACGGAAAGTAGGATAATTAATGTCAACAATACGTGGATATGTAAGAAAAAACACAGCATTTGAAAGGCTTATTGGAAGTAAGATCTTTTGGACACTGTTTGTTCTTTTTACTTTTTCCTACCCATTGATTAAATCTATAAATAGGACTCTTCCTCCTCCGTTGCCTAAGCTTTATAAAGTTCCTGAATATACGCTAACGAATAGTTTTAATAAGCCATTTGGAAGTAAAGACTTGAAGGGGAAACTTTATATCGCAGGTTTTATGTTTACGAGTTGTCCAACGACTTGTCCTGCTCTAATGGAGAAAATGGATAAGATACAAAAGAGAGTAAGAGGACTTGGTACTAAAATTGCCCTTGTTACCTATTCTGTGGATCCTGACTACGACACACCAGAGGTGTTATTTAAATATGCTAGAAAAAGGCACGCAAATCCCTATGTTTGGACATTTTTAACAGGATCAAGAAAAGATTTAAGAAGAACGATAATTGATGGATTTAAAGTTCCAATGGGTGAAAGAGAGCCGATGACTGGAAATGTTAACGGTGAAGAAATAACTTTAATGGATATAGCCCATAGTGAGAAATTTGTTTTGGTTGATTGGAATGGCAACGTTCGTAATTATTATCAATCAGACAAAAATGACATTAATCGAATGATGATTGATGTAGGACTTCTCATAAATAGTACTGAAAAAAGATAAGGAGAATTATATGTCAGAAACTCAACATCATCACAGTCATAAGAAACTTTATATAATCATTTTCTTTGCACTTACGTTGCTTACGGGAGTTGAATTATTAATACCTGGCTTAGATACATCTTATGCTTTAAAAGCAACTGGTTTGATCTCTCTCGCTCTTGGTAAAGCCTTCTTGGTTGCATACTTCTACATGCACCTAAATGAAGAGACGACAGCTTTAAGGTATCTTGCAGCAGTGCCAATGGCAGCTTTTCTATATGCCGCAGTATTAATTGCTGAGTCAATGTTTAGATAAACAATAATGATGGAAATGTTAAAATTGAGCTTCCTTGGGGAAGCTTTTTTTTTGTTAAAAAATGAAAAATAAAAGGCTAACGTTTTTAGAAATATAAACAGCAAATAATCTTACGAAATAATATTTAAATCTTTTTTGCTAAATAACGACTTCAATCGCAAGAAAAACACACTTACGAAATAATAATGTAACTATGTTTAAATTATTAAGATCCTTAATCTAAAAAAACACGTTAGAAGTAATAATTTAAAATCGTTTGTTAAAGAAAACTTCTTCAATCAAAAAAAATACGAAATGAAACTCTAAAGGTGTTTTGGTAAAAAAGATCTCTAATCTAAAAAAATATCTACGAAAATCAAATATAGTATCAGATGAAGAACTTATTCAATATGAAGTACAAAAATATACTTTAGAAATGGAAATCTAAAGTTGTTTGTTAGGTAACTTATTCAATCCATAAAAACAAAAACACACTTACGAAATGATAATCTAAAATTTTTTTGATAAATATTATCTTTAATCAAAAGAACAAAATTCTTATGAAATAAAAAATTAAAATAGTGTTAGATAAATAACTTCTTCAATCCAAAAAATAAAGAAACTTACGCAGTAATCATCTGAAAGAGTGATGGACAAATAGCTTATCCAATCAAAAAAAATATACTTATTAAGAAATATTCTAAAATTGATTTGATAAATAATTTCTGGAATGCAGAGAAGAAAAATGATATTTGTAAAATAATTATCTAAATTTGTATTGGTAAAAAAAACTTTTTCAATCTAAAAAAATGTAAAATAATTATCTAAATTTAAATTGATAAAAAACTTTTTTAATCTAAAGAAAATGCAAAATGATTATCTACATTTGAATTGATAAAAAACTTTTTCAATCTAAAAAAATACAAAATAAAAATCCAAAGTTGATTTAATAAATAATGTCTTCAGTCTAAAAAACAGAAAAATACCTCTAAGATACTAATGTAAATCTATGTATTTTAAATACCATTAAGAATTTTAACCAACTGTAAAAAAAGAAATTGAAAGTAGTAAAAAAGGTAAGTATTTCTTTAAATGATTTAACCCATTTGTATTGGAAGAGTTGTATGAAAATAGAAAGAAAAAGTTTTTTAATAGGATGATAATTTACAGAGCTTCAGAGGGGGAGAACTTTTTATCTTATTAATAAAATCAACATTCATCACTTTGATAGATTAAAATATTTTCAAAAAATGCGCCCAATAGGACGCAAGAGAATATTTCATATGTGAACTAAGGCTACAGCTGCAAAGAGATAGTTATAACTTTATCGTTTAAAGTTATATTGTCTAAAACATCTAACCCCTCAATGACTTGTCCAAAAACAGTATAGTTTCCGTCTAGGTGAGCAAGAGTGGTTAGTGTAATGTAAAATTGAGAGTCAGCGCTGTCTTCATCTTCCGGTTTACGGGCCATAGCGACTGTTCCCTTGATGTGTTGTAATTTATTAAACTCTGCTTTTAACTTCTCTCCACTTCCACCCTTGCCAGTCCCACTGGGGTCACCCATTTGAATGAGAAAATTAGGGTGAACACGATGGAATTTTAAACCATCATAAAAACCACTCTGTACTAGAGCAATAAACCTAGTAACAGTGTTAGGTGCTTCTTTAGGATAAAGTTTAAAAACAATATTTCCCTTAGCTGTTCTTATTAAGACTTGTGCATGAGAAAGGTTGTTTTCATCGACCTTTAGGTCTTTTGCCATGATGTTATCGACGTGATTGCTTTCAATTGGTGTTATTTCTTCCGTTTTTTTATCACATCCATAGAAGAGAGAAGAGAAAGAAAGAATTGTAATCATAGAAAATGCTCGAAATTTCATAAAACCCGCAAAATATAAATAGTTTTCATAGTAAGTATTAGTCAGGCCTTATGGACCCTATAATTAGTGACTTAAGTCAATAAAATCACATACTAGGATTATGTAAAAAAAAGCGAAAAAACACAAATAATATTAAAAACAATGTTGACAGGAGACCAAGGAACCCATAAATTACGTCTCAACTTCGAAACAAACAAGATTTTGGGAAGCACGGGGGTGTAGCTCAGTTGGGAGAGCACTTGCTTTGCACGCAAGGGGTCGCAGGTTCAACTCCTGTCATCTCCACCATTTACTTGATTTGTTTTGGCTCTTTAAAATTCTAATAATAGTTAAAAGATATGAGGCTTCGGCTGATTATCAAGATGAGAAGATCCCAAAATACAGTATAAACACATAATTAAAGTTTCGGCGTAACTAAGTCTTGGATGTTAAATCGTAGAAGTTGTTACACAGT
>MAAO01000015.1 GCA_002163155.1 Halobacteriovorax marinus
GGGTTGCCATCAGAGTATTTACTGGAGACTTATCAACCATCTCTTGCGTTCGTTGCATCTCTCTTTCAGTCTCTAGCTTTTGAGTTACAACTTCCCATGTCACCATAGGTCCTAAGTATTCACCATCATTACTAGTAATTGCGGAAACCAATAGATCTAACTTTTCAGGTCCCACATCAATCGTTGCCTGGTAAGGAAGATTCGAGGCATTTTTAATAATTCCTCTTTGATGTTCTGGAACTTTATGAAACCAGTCGATACTATTACCCACAAGATTATCAACCTTATCGGGTAGGTATTGGGCAAGAGTTTCCAGTGTTTTTCTGGAATTTTCATTCATGTAAGTCATGACCCCCTCAGGCGTTGCCATCAAGGTATTTATGGGAGATAGATCTACCATTTTACCAAAGTTATTCTTCCCTTCTTCTTTTGTCTCTGGAAACATTTCTACAGCTTGATTTCTCATTCTTTCCTCACTAGTTTTCAAAATTTAATACTTTTTCTAAATCTAATAATATTAAAAGGTTTTTTTCTAATTTATATACGCCACTTATAAACTTTTTTATTTTGTCTTCTAAAGTTTCAGGTGTAGGTTCATAAGTTTCTTTCTCTACATCAATAACATCCAATATCTCATCCACTACTAAGGAATATAGAGAATCTCCAGAGCGAACTATAATATTCATATAATCCTCTTTATCTATTTCCTCTAAACCAAATAATGTTCTTAAGCTAATGGCCGTAACAATTTGTCCCCGTAAGTTGATTAAACCTTTCACATAGTTTGGTGCTAGAGGTACAGGTGTTAGAAGTTGAGGCTTAATAACTTCCTGAACATCCAAAACTGAAACTGCATAGTGACCATTTCCAATTTTAAATCCACACAATTGATTTAAATCCACTTGAGCAACTTGAGAATGCTCAACTGCAACTTCTCCCATAATATTCTCCTATCCTACACAACTGAGAATGGCCGCTGCCACTTTCTCTTGATTTGTCTTATCCACAAACTTATTAAAACCACTACGTTCACTGCGTTCTTCATCTATATTGGAAATTCTACTTCCCATAGCAACTACAGGAATATCTGGATTCGTTTCTCTAATATGTTTTACTAGTTCCCACCCATTTAAATTTGGCATATCAAGATCAGTTATAACCAATTTCAAATCGGCGTTTTCCTTAATCCTATCCTTTGCCTCTATTCCATCGCATGCCAAGATAACGTCAAAACCTAATTCACTAATAACTTCCTTTTGAACACGACGATGCATAGGGGAATCATCCACTAATAGTATTTTTGATCCATGAATGATGGGTTCGCCTTTGCTACTACTTTGTATATCTACGAGACTATGAATATCTAAGAGAGAAACAGTTTTTTCATTTACAAAAAGTGTACCCATAATACCGTCACGATCAGAAGTCTCAACATTCACATCGCTCTGACTAAAGGCTATATCTTTTATCGATTTCACTACTAATCCAAAAAAGGTTCCCCGTATTTTTACAACTACACACGCAATAAAATCATCCTGACCCGCATCCTCTCTTCTAAGTTCAGATGCTCCAGAAAGATTCAAAGCTTTCTCAATATCCATTAAAATCATAGGCATATTTCTATAGCGAACGAGAGGTTGCTCACCAGTCCACTCGACGCTGCTAAAGGGAAACTCTTCTAATCTATTTACAAGACACAGAGGAATACCGTAATTCCTCTTATCTCCAAGTTCAGTGAGGAGTATTTCTTGAGACTCTCCATCAGAAATGAGATTTGCTTCTTCATCGGAGGAAGATATATCTGCTTTTTGAGTTTTACCGCTATCAACAGAATTAAAAAACCCTAGGGCATCAATAATGAGGGCAACACGTCCATCACCCATAATAGTCGCTCCACCAAAGAGATTTAAATCTTTGAGTTTTCGTGACAAAGGCTTGACTACAATCTCTTCTGTGTCCAAAACATTATCGACAATCAATCCGTAACACTGGCCTTCAGCATTTAAGATAACAATATTTAAAGAGTCACTAATGTTCCCGTTATCCTCTGATTCGATCTCTACAAGTTGTAATTTACTATTTAATCTAAAGACTGGAATGAGTTCACCTCTAAGTCGATAAAAATCAGAATCATGAACTTTTTCAATTCTAGTCTCTTCTAATTCTTTCTCAAGACGTACTAATTCCACTAAATTAATCTGTGGGATGGCAAATGTTTCCTCAGCAGATCTAATGACAAGAGCTGGAACAATTGCAAGCGTTAGTGGTATTTTTAATTTAAAACTTGTTCCATAGCCAACTTCGGAAATAACATCGACAGATCCGCCAATTTTTTCAATATTACTTTTCACCACATCCATTCCGACTCCACGTCCAGAAATATTTGTGACTTGCTCAGCAGTAGAAAAGCCTGGAGTAAAAATAAGATTTAGGATTTGTCTTTCCGAAAATGTTTCAGCTTTTTCTTTGGAGATGACATTTTTACTTACGGCTTTTGCCAATATTTTTTCAGGGTCAATCCCATTACCATCATCACTTATTTCAATCGTAACCTGACCACCTTCGTGATAAGACTTAATAGAAATATTCCCCTCTTCCGTTTTACCATTCGCAACTCTATTTTCTGGAGTTTCTATTCCATGGTCTACTGAGTTTCGTACTAAGTGAGTCATTGGATCACGAATGGCCTCCAAGAGTGTTTTATCTAGCTCAGTTTCTTTTCCAGAAATAGATAGTTTTATGCTCTTTCCTTGATTTCTTGATAAGTCTCTAACGATCCTTTCGAATTTCGTAAGAACACTTCCCACAGGCTGCATTCTTGTTGTCATGATATCGTTTTGCAAATCAGTAGTAATAACGTTCAATTGTTGCGCTAACCTATTGAGCTCTGAAGAGTCATAATTGTTAGCATATTGTAGAATTTGATTTCGATTTAAAACTAACTCTCCAACCACATTCATGATTTTATCTAAAAGTTGAACATTAACTCTTACGACACTATCTGTAAGACTCATGACTTTCTTAGAGTCAAATTTTTCTTCAGTATTTACTTCTTCAACTACAGGTTGTGCTTTCACAACATCCACCTTTTTCACCTTTGCCAAAACTTCTTTAACTGGTTTCACGACTTCTGAAACAGGAACTTCAACATCTTTAATTTCATCTTTAATTTCATTTTTAATTTCATCTTTAATTTCATCTTTTTTGATGTTTTCAACTTGTGAAAGATCTTCAATAGCTTCACAAATTAAAACTGAATCATTGGGCTCAATAAGTTTTTGGTTCTCAATGGGGCTATCAGGTTCAGAAACTTTTTCTAACCTTGAAATAAGTTCTGAATAATCTTTACTCCCCTCTTCTTTTGTATTCTCAATATTTTTCAACATTTCCAAACACGCATCAAAGCTTTCAAGGAGAACATCAATTATTTTTGAATTGCTTACTAATTCACCTTCACGAATAAGATCTAAAATATTTTCAGAACAATGAGTAACGCCCTCTAGTTTCTTTAACCCTAAAAAACTTGCAGACCCTTTTAATGTATGAACTTTTCTATAGATAGAATTTAATAGTTCTGTATTTTCATGTTGATTTTCATATTTGGTAATCTCCTCACTGATTCCAGAAAGGTTATCGAAGGATTCAATTAAAAATTCATGAAGAATTGTTTCATTTACATCAGTCATTTTATTCTCATACAAATAGTTCACACGGAATTATGTTTCGTTAATGAAATTATTTTAAATGAAATAAAAAAATGAAGCACATTAAAGTTTCCTCAAGTTGTTAGCAATAAAGCCATTGCAAACAACTTGAGTTCTCTATTTACAGAATCTTGTTTCGGCCAATGTATTGATATTGTCGACTTGAACAGTACGACAATCAATGAAACTTCGATAGACATTCGAAGGGTAACATTCAGGAGATTTAGAGTTTTGCTTACTCCAATCATTATTCTTTTTGCAGTTCAAATAACTTTCTTGATCAACGCAGGCCCAGTGTTTGCCTGTACAATTATAAGCAAGACCTCTCCCTGTATTTCTATAATTTGGAGGTTCTTGATAAGTTAACTTTTCTTTTACAACACTCTTAATCATCTTACTTTCATCGGACTCTTTTGCTAAATTATCTAAGGCCTGTGAAAGATCCTTGTCTTGCCCAATCTTTTCACTAGGACTTTCTCCCATTGCGGCGTCCATAGCGGGAGCAGGAGCAGGATCAGTTTTTAAACTCAGAGCATTGTCTATCATGATTTCTTTAGGAGCTGGTTCAGGTTCTTTCACCTGTACAGCTTTTAGAACTGGTTCAACAGGGGGCACTTCTTTGACTTCAACTGCCTTAGGCATGTCTTTTGCCATTTTCTTGGGAGCATCTTTAGCGACATCTTCTTTACCAGCAGCTTTATTAGCTGCTGCTGCTTTCTTAGCTGCTAATTTCTTTAAACGTCTTCTCTTTGAAGCTGCTAGCTGCGCAGGTGTTTTCTTCTTTCTTGCCTTTCTCTTTCTCGTTACAGGCTTTTGTTGAACAAGTTCCTCATCTCCACCCAAGAAGGTATCAACTCCAAGAACTACAAGTAAGCCTACGATGCCTAATCTTATTATTTTTTGTTTTTTCTTTTTCTTTGCTGCTTCTTCATCGTCGTCTTCATCTTCTTCGTCTTCTTCATCTTCGTCTTCAAATTCCTCATCTTCATCATTTGATTCAGATTTAGCTTTTGGCTTCAGTTTATCCTTAACGTTTATTTCTTCCGTTCTATCTTCAAACTCACCTTCTTCGACTTCAAACTCATCGTCGTCTTCAAATTCTTCATCAGATGAATTTCCACCCGGCAGTTTTGACCTTATCGTACTTACAAGGCCTTCCATTTTCTCTTTTAGATCGTCAAACATTCTTCTTTCCTTTGGAGGAATCAATAACTTATAATGTTCATAGTTATATAACTTATCGAATTTTAATAAAAAAGGTTGAGAGAAAGTGATTGATGATGGTGTAATTAAATACGATAGGTCTAATTTTTCCCACTCAGGACCTTTAAACAAAGATTCTTGGGGTGATTTAGAGCAGTGGAGAGAAAAGCTCTACCAATTAAATCTCATTGGGGAGTACTTGCCTGAAAAGGTCGGTTTTGGAAATCTCTCAAAACTCTTAACTAGAGAAAAGGGAATTCAATTTGTTATCACTGGAACACAAACAGGTAAGTTCAAGAATCTAACAGGTGATCATTACTCACAAGTAGAAGGTTACGATCTAGAACATATGAAACTCTTCTCTAGAGGACCGCTTGAACCCTCTAGTGAGGCGCTAACTCACGCAGCTGTATATGAATCAGTTTCCACAATTAGTGCAGTTTTTCACATTCATAGCACTAAGATTTGGAAAGAAATGATCGACAATAACTATGACGCTACTCCCGAAGATGTACCTTATGGAACACTTGAAATGGCGACTTGTGTGCAAGAGCTCATTGCTAAAAAAGAAAGTGGAACTATTGTCATGAAGGGTCATCAAGATGGTGTTATTGCCTATGCAACGACTCTAGATGAGTGTGGCAAACTTATCCTAGACTTAGCTAAAAAGTTTCTCTAACTCTCTTCTAGTACTTTCTAGCTCTTCTAAGGTTTCACTAGAGATTGCAAAAGATATAAAGCGATCTGCTGGAGAGAGTAATTTTACTGATAATTTTTCATTTTCTAGTTTTGAGATAACTCTTCTTATTTCCTCGAAACTTGTCTTGGACTTATTCGATGCAATTATCCAGGCTAGATACTCTCCGCTAAAGTACCTTTCCAAAGACTTAACCATGAGCCCCATAGTCTTTCTATAATTGACCTCTACAAAAGGGTGAAAACCTTTTTCGTAACTGAAAGTATCAACTTGAATTGACCCCTTGGCCCCAAGAGAAATGAGTTCATTCCTAATAACGTTTAGTAATTTAACATTGTCACTTCCAATCGTTTTAGAAAAATGATCGCCACTAACTAATCTTCCACCTTTAAACTGACCTTTAGAATCTATATAATTTTCAACAATAAATTGAGTCTTACTATCTAAATCAAAAGTAATTCCGTAATCATGGCTCTTTTCAATTTTTGAACTAAGTACAAATCGACCATTTGGTAATTTAAAATCATCTCGTGACTTAAATGTATAACTACCACGTCCAGAAAATCCCCACTCTTCTCTAGCAATAATAGGGAATTCTAAATTGGAAATATTCTTAGGATCAACAGTCGTAGCTATTGGTATCCAATCATTTTTAAGACCTAATTTAGTCATTTCAATTTTAGAATTAAATAACTTACTTAACTTTAAGTCTTGATAATTTCCCCACCAGGCAATTGAAGCTCCCTTAGAGGTTATTCCATTTGAAACAACTCCTAAGCTAGAGATATAGTTTAAATAGTCTTGTGTAAAAGTGTAATCGGATTTTAAGATAGCTTCATCTAATTCATTGATGAAGAAAAAGATATGATCAAACCAACTGGCTCCTTTTAGTTGTTTTTTAGAGCCAGCTAATTCTAATTCATAGTTATAATCAATATGAAATAATTTCTCTTTCACTTATTTATTTTTTCTTTCCAGTAAATTTTCTTTTCTTCGTTTTCTTCTTGCCGAACGATCCATCTTTTCCACCAGACTTTTTAGAATAGGATTTTTTGAAAGCTGCAGCTGCACCGCCGCCTGCACCTCTTTTTGGCCCACCTTTTCTTGGTCCACCTCGCCGGGCAAATTTCCTCTGGCTAAAGCAATCTTCACAAATAGCAAACTTAGAATTATCTTCAAGCTTCTTTCCACAACTAGAACATGTGGGGACAATTTTTGCTGATAGAAGAGTATTTAACTTATCAACTGCTAGCCCTTTATTTTCTAAGAGATCACTCTCATTAAACATGAAGTTCTTATTATCAAAATGTCTGGCAAGCCATTGATAGAGTTCCACACATTTAATGGCGGTTTCTAGATAATCAATATCATTAGAATTTGAATCGACCGGCTCATTTAATATGCCCTGGGATTTTACAAAGTGAGTTAAGATCCACATATAGTATTGCACATGCTCAAGTAAACCTTGATTCACAGGTGCGCAAGCAAAACCAAAGATCTCGGAACTAGTGAGATTACCTTCAGGATCGGCATCTTCCACCATCTCTGCGAGTTCAATCATTTCCTTCAATTCTACACAATAGAATGGTTTCTTAAAATCCATTGTGTGAAAGAGTCTGAGAAACTCTGAGAGTTTTAACCCAGGAAGATTACTTTCCTCTAGAGCAGCGTTGACCTGATTATAGATTTCTAAATCGGGACCAACCATACATTGAGTCGATTGATCTAATTTTGCTTCGAGGGCTTCATTGATTTCACCAAGTCCACCTTCAACTTTAGTCAGAGTTGTGGTGTAACCTGTAGGGAAGCGTTTAAATCGGCCGGCACGTCCAGCAATTTGTTTGATCTCACTTTGTGTGATCATATGCTCTTTTCCATCAAAGAATTTTGTAAGTGTAGAGAATACAATTCTTCTAATAGGAAGATTCATTCCCATTGAGATAGCATCTGTACTAACAATGATATCTGTTTCACCTTCATCGAATTTTCTCGCCTGCTCACGTCTTACTTCAGGACTTAATCTTCCGTAAACAATGGAAACGCCAAAACCTATCTTCTCTAGGTCCCTTTTAAATCTAAGGGCATTTCTTCTAGAGAAAACAATGAGTGCATCATTTTTTTCAAGCTGTCCCACAACGATGGGCTTTGGTTCAACCTTTAATTCTGTCATTCGTTCGTAATTATTTACAACTAATTCATCACCACAAAGATCTGCGACTTTCTTTACTAAGTCATAGGCAGATGCATCTCCGCAGACATGAATTTCGGGAGCATTCATATTAACAAGTGCTCTCGTCCAGGCCCAGCCTCTTTGCTTATCCGTAATCATTTGAATTTCGTCAATGACACAACAATCAAATTTTTCTTGAAAACGCGCCATTTCAATTGTTGAAGAAAAATGTGTTGAACCTTCTTTTTCAATAACCTCTTCACCAGTTAACAGTGTAGTGGTGGCGCCTTTAGAATTTAGTGTATCGTAGAGCTCACCGGCCAATAGCCTAAGCGGAGCTAGGTAACAACCACTCTTGGCCTTACTTAGCGCCTCTACAGCGTGATAAGTCTTACCTGAGTTTGTTGGACCCATGTGGTAGATAATAGTTCTCTTAGTTTCTCTAGCAGCAGAGTGAATCCAAAACTCTCCAAGATAATCATTTAAAATCTTAGAAGAAACATCTTTCTTCTTTAAGATAACAATGGCACGTACGAACTTGCGAAATTCTCTTTGCAAGTATCTCTTACCTTTCCAAAAATTAGTAGAAAGCGTTCCAAAGAATTTTACATATTCAGAGTCAGTGATTAAGTCTTCAGAAAATTCATTATGACTAAGCCATTCTCTCAAGTGAGGAATAATATTTCTTGAATGGTCTTTTGCCAGCTCACTGGGGTAATTAAATCTTTCGTTTAAACTGCTTTTAATCTGAGATTCAAGTCGATTAAGTGACGATCGTTTTAATTTATTTCTAATCTTAAAAATTGTCTTATCTAGGTCTTTTTGTAATTCATTATAAAGATCACTCACAACCTCTAGAGGCTTATTTAAACTCTCTTCAATCTTCTTTTCACCTAGATCAATGCATTCCATACAACTTTCTAAAACATACTCTCTAAGTCTTGTTCTATGAATTCCTACGCAGTTCATACACTGGCAATCAAGTTCAGAAAGTCTAAGCTCTAAATTAAAGTTTTCTAAAATAGTGGACTGAGTCTTTAAGTGAAAATCTTTCTTTTGCACACTCCACTCATGAAGAGCTTTCTGATGCAGAGTCATGATATTTAAATTGATTCCCCCATCTTGTCCAAAGAAGTATCTTTCTTGCTCAGGAAATAAACAATCATCTAAGAAGATTAAATCTAAGACATTATCTCTTTGCAGGAAATCGTAAAAAGGAATGTACTCTTTTCCAAATAGAGGAATGAGCGAGGGAAATTCTGTAAAAAAGGCGTGAAGAGACTTTTGAATATCTCTGACAAAATCTAGGATGATGGAAGCATCTTCGAGAGATCGAACATACTCATCATCATCACTGAAATTATTAATTTTTATTATTGTTTTTCTTTCTGTCTCTAGTTGATCTTTGACGTCATCAAATTCTACTAAAGAAGGGACTTCTGATTGGACCACTGGTTCTCCATTATATTGGTATAGTGGTCCATGTTTAACTTACAACAACTAATCAGTCTAACGGTCTAGTTCTACTACGAATGAAAGACCAAGTTTAGCAAATTTTGCTGCGTGATTTGAACCACCTCTTGATTGTTCTATTGTATCACGAGAGGTGTGAATGTTGTTATTCATATCATTTTTCTTTGCTTCAAATGGCATTGATGCAGGGTAACCTTGTCCATGCCATGATGCGTGATCAGAACAACCGTATCCACATCTGTCGTATCCCCAACTCACAGTTGGAAGGTACTTATCAAGTAGAGTTCCAATGAATTCATTTTGTTGTTGGTTAGTGTAATCAGTCATCATAACGATATCTAAATCTGAACCTTTGAAATTTGTCATATCTAATTGCATAACTCCGATGATGTTGGCACCTTCAGCTTTCATTTCAGCAGCAATTTCTTTAGAACCTAAAAGTCCTACTTCCTCAGCTGCGTAACCCATAAACTTTAGCGTTTTAGTCGGCTTAAAGTCTGTCTCAACTAATACTCTAATAATTTCCGTTATAGTCGCTATACCTGAAGCGTTATCATCAGCTCCTGGAGCATGGGCCCTTTCTCTTCCCCAAAAACCAGCAATTGAATCAAGGTGACCACCAACAATGATTGTTTCTTCTGACTCACCTTTTATAGTTAAAATAACAGAAGGCTGTTTCCAACGAGCATGTTGATATAATTCAACACTAGCATCAGACCTATTGGTCACGAGTGAAGCCCATTTCTCAGAAATCCACTTCGCTGCTTGAAGTCCTGTTTCAGATTTATAGTATCTATTTCTATAACTAGATAATTTCTTAATAACATTGGTGATGTTCTTTTCACTAACCTGTCCAATAAGAGGTGTAACTTCATCTTCAGCCGTTAGAGCGTAATCGGCAAACGGTGCAGACTTAGCAAAGTTTCTCTTTTCTACAGCATTAATCGAAGCAAGTGCATCTTCTAGAGAGTCGTGAAGCATGTAACCACCACAACGATTAAATTTTTCGTGCATTTCGTGACTTAATTGCAGTAGTGCATCTTCATCAATTTCGATGAGAGAAATTCCCCCAACTTTCTTAACGGCCTTCATTTTTTGTCCAAATAATTTATTGGAAAAATTTACGGCATCACTATCAATTGTAATAAGTTTTTTACTTGGTGCGGCAAAGATGTTTGCACTTAACAGTAGAGAGAGTGAAATCCATTTCAACGAGTTCTTCATTTATTACTCCTATTTAAAAATCTTCCTGATCTTTATCTTTTTTTAATATTCTAAGCCATTGTCAAATTAATAGCTGCAATTAAGTTCTTACAAAATAAAACTTTAAGGCAATAGTGTTCTGTGTAAAAATAAATCCAGCAACTTAAGACCAGCAATTTGGAGAATTCCTATGATCAATACATGGCTAACGGAAACATTTAAAATCAAGTATCCCATCATTATGGCACCTATGTTTCTTGTGACTAATAATGAAATGCTTAAAGAGGCCGCTAAAAATGGAATCATGGGTTGTATTCCTGCTCTCAATTGGAGATCTCCCGAAGAGTTTGAAGCGGGAATTAAAGATCTCAAAGAAAATTGCCCTGGTCCTTATGGGATAAACCTAATCGTAAATAAATCTAATATCCATCTCAAAAAACAAATTGAGATATGTGCCAAGTACGCACCTGACTTCATTATTACTTCTCTTGGAAGTCCAGAAGAAGTTATCAAGAAGTGCTCCCCAAATGGTACTAAAGTATTCTGTGACGTAGTTGACTTAAAATATGCCATAAAGGTTCAAGAGCTCGGAGCAGATGCCGTGATTGCAGTAAACTCAGGAGCAGGTGGACACGCAGGCCCTACACCGGCCTCTATTCTCGTTCCCCTTTTAAAAGAAGGTTGTTCGCTTCCAGTGATTAGTGCTGGTGGAATAGGAACAGGAACTGCACTTCTCTCGGCCCTTGCGCTAGGTTCAGATGGAGTTTCTATTGGTTCTCCATTTATCGCTACAAAAGAGAGTCCAGTCTCAGAAGGTTACAAACAAGCAGTAGTTGATTACGGCGCAAAAGATATTGTCATGACAACAAAAGTTTCAGGTTCACCTTGTACCGTTATCAACACTCCCTTTGTGCAAAAAATAGGAACGGAACAAAATTTTATTGAGTCCTATCTAAATAAAAATAAGAAGTTTAAAAAGTACGCCAAAATGCTGACATATTATAAAGGTATGAAGCTTGTTGAGAAGGCCGCCTTCTCTGCCACATATAAAAGTGTGTGGTGTGCTGGACCTTCTATAGAATTCACTGATAAAATCGAAACGACAAAAGAGATTATCGACAGATTGATTTCCCAATATGAAGCCGCCGTAAAGGAACTTCAAAAGAGAATGGTTTAATTAATGAATTCAGTTTTTTTACTTCGAAAAGAATTTAAAGCATTTGAGAGAAGGACGCCTCTAACCCCTGACAACGCCAAGAAGTTAATAAGTCTTGGTCATGTTGTAAAAGTTGAGACTTGTCCTGATAGAATTTTTAAAGATGCAGATTATGAGAGCGTAGGCTGTACGCTTGTATCTATTGAATCGTGGAAAACTGAAGACAAAGACACTTTTATCCTTGGATTAAAAGAATTGCCGCTAGATTCTTTTCCTCTTATTCACAGACACATTTACTTTGCCCACATCTATAAAGGTCAGGCAGGTGCAACAGAAGTCCTAAATAGATACCAAAAAGGTTCTGGAAAACTCTTCGACCTTGAGTACTTAGTAGATGAGAATAAAAGAAGAATAGCGGCCTTTGGAAAATGGGCAGGGTTTGTAGGAGCGGCGATCTCGCTAGATCGTTTCTATCAAAAATATTCTAATGAACCCTACTTACCTCTAAAGTCTTTTGAAAATATAGAATCTCTTTATTCCCATATAGAAGCTCATAAGAAGAACTGTCCTGAAACTCCGAAAGCAATAATTATTGGAGCTAAAGGTAGATGTGGAAGTGGAGCTAATGAAGTTTTTGATAACTTCAATGTGGAAGCAACTCCTTGGGACTATGAAGAAACAAAGAATGGTGGTCCCTTTGAAGAAATAAAAGAGCACGATATTTTTATTAACTGTGTTCTTTTAACTAGCAAGATTCCCCCTTTCGTTTCAAGAGAAATGTTAGCAGGAGAGAAGAAGCTTTCAATCATAGGCGACGTCAGTTGTGACCCTACAAGTGATCTCAACCCAATTCCTATTTATGATGACATTACAGACTGGGAAAAACCTTTTCTAGAAACTTGTGGTCTAGAGCTTCTCGCCGTAGATAATCTTCCCTCTATATTACCGAGAGAGAGCTCAATTGATTTTTCAAATCAGCTCATTAGTCATTTAGAGAATTTAGCAAGTGTCGGAGAGAGTGATCTCGTTTGGCAATCAAGCTTGAATATTTTTAACGAAAAATTATAGAACCTGAAATAAGAAAATCACCCCTACAAATCGCAGGGGTGAAATTAAAAATCTAATTAAATTAAACCACCACGTCTTAACAGCGCATCTGGAGTTGGCTCAGATCCACGGAATTTCTTATATAATTCCATTGGATGTTCAGTCCCCCCTTTAGAGAGAACATTGTCTTTAAATTTGTTGGCAATCTCTCTATTAAAGATTCCATTTTCTTTAAAGTATTCAAAGGCATCTGCATCGAGTACTTCTGCCCACTTATAAGAGTAGTAACCTGAAGAGTATCCTCCAGAAAAGATATGTCCAAAAGAAGTCGACATCATTGTTCCTTCCACTTGTGGAAGAAGACTAGTAGAACTCATGGCATCTTTTTCATACACTTCAGCATTTGTCACATCACTTGTATTCTTAGAGTGCCAGGCCATATCTAAATTGGCAAAACTGATTTGTCTAAGAGTGGCCCTCGCTTCGTGGAAGTTAGAGCTGTCTTTGATTTTCTGAATGAGTTCAGTTGGAATAATTTCACCTGTTTTGTAGTGCTTGGCAAATAGGTCTAAACACTCTTTCTCATAGGCCCAGTTCTCAAGGATTTGAGAAGGAAGCTCTACAAAATCCCAGTAGACATTTGTTCCCGAAAGACTAGCGTACTTGGTATCTGCAAGCATTCCGTGAAGAGCATGACCAAATTCGTGAAATAAAGTTGTCACTTCATTGAAAGTTAATAGTGAAGGTTTTGTCTCTGTTGGTTTTGTAAAGTTACAAACTATTGACACATGTGGTCTTAGAACTATACCATTAAGATTGGATTGACCGCGGTAAGCTGTCATCCATGCCCCATTTCTTTTACCAGTTCTTGGAAAAAAGTCTGCGTAGAAAACTGCTACGTGCTCACCAGATTCATTAGTCACTTCGTAAGTCATAACGTCACTATGATATTTTTGAATGTCTTTTTTCTCAGTGAAAGAAAGTCCAAATAACTTTGAAGCTACTTGAAAAACACCATCGATAACATTTTCAAGTTTAAAATATGGTTTTAACATTTCATCATCAACACTAAATTTTTCTTTCTTTAATTTCTCTGCCCAAAATGCATAATCCCAAGATTGAAAATCTTCTGCTCCACCATTTTTAACGGCATATGCTTTGAGTTCATCAATTTCACTTACTGCAGCTGTTTTAGCTTTGCTTAATAGGTTCTCTAAAAAGTCTTGAACAGTTTTAGGATTAGACGCCATTCTCTCTTCTAATGTAAAATCTGCGTGAGTGTTATATCCGAGAAGTTTCGCTCTCTGATGTCTAAGAACAGAGATTTTCTTTATAGCTTCTTTATTATCTAGCTCATCGCCTTTACAAGACTTTGTTCCATTGGCCCTAAAGAGCTTCTCTCTAAGCTCTCTTTTCTCAGCATATGTCATAAAAGGAATTAAGCTCGGGTAATCAAGAGTAATAACCCACTTCCCCTCGTGTCCCTTTTCTTTGGCAGTCATTGCTGCCGCTTCAACTACGCCTTCAGGAAGACCAGCAAGATCAGACTCATTTTCAAGAATCATTTCATAAGAGTTCACTTCTTTTAAATTATTGTCTCCAAAATTTAATTTTAAAGTTGAAAGTTCCTCATCAATTTGTCTAAGTTCATTCTTTTGTTCTTCATTTAAAAGAGCACCATTTCTTACAAATGACTTATAGTTCTTTGTCAGAAGCATAAGATCTTCCGTATCAAGTCCTAAAGACTCTTTCTTATCAAAAATTTCTTTCACTCTTGAGAAGAGTTCAGCATCTAAGAGAATATCATTTCCGTAAGCTGTAATTTTTGGGGAAAACTCTTTAGCAATTTCTTGCATTTCATCATTTGTTTCAGCGGATAATAAGTTAAAGAAAACTTCTGCCGTTTTCTCTACTAGTTCTCCAGAATTTTCTAGTGCTACAACTGTGTTTTCAAATGTTGGAGCTTCACTACTGCTCTTAATTTTTTCAATGTTTTCTTTAGCTGCCTTGATGGCACTCTCAAGTGCAGGCAAGTAGTGTTCATTTTTAATTTCTTCAAATGGAACAGTACCAAATACTGTTTTGTATTCATTTAGGATTGGATTCATAGATACTCCTTATTTGTCTTTAAAACTTTTTCTTGAACTTTAAATAAAGGAATTAATACAAAAAACCACGCAATTAGACAAATTCCTAAGCAATAATCTACAAAAGTTTCGCTTTGATAAAAAACGAGCACTACTGAGATCACACCTTTTGAAAGACGGTAGATAACCATATCCACCACATACTTAGCACCATACTTTTGCCTCGCAACTAGTGGAAAATAAAGCATTTCCTTAGCCGCACTAAATAAAGAATAATCAGTTCCTTTAAATAAGATAAAAGTCAGGGCGACAGGAAGTAGTGACGCACTCCCCAATGTGAAGCCGAGGCTAGACACCAGAAGAAAGAAAATAGGTATAAATATGTGAATTGTGCGGTTTTTCACAACATTAAAGAGAAAAGGAATAATTAAAACCTGCATAAAGAGAGAAATTCCGTTGATGGCAGAATAGAGATTCCCTAGATAACTCACCTTTTCCGCTTTAGTTTGTACGAAACGTTCAAAGAGAATATTAAATTTAAAGTTCGCAAGGTTAATACAAAACTGGGAACAAATAATAATGAGAGCAATTAGAAAGACATATTTCTTAACTTCTAGAATTGAATGCAGTGGTGATTCATTCGTTCTCTTATCGAGCTTATCTAAATTATCAAACTTCTTTCCTGTAAATTGAAAACAGACACAGGCAATTAAAATAAATACTGATCCAAAGAGTGCGATACCTTCGGCCCCTCCCAAACTAGAGGCATAATTTGAAGTGATTTGACCCCCAATAATGCCCCCCATGGAACCTAGCGCTCCCATTGGCCCATAAATTGTTTTTGCGACCTTAAAGGACAGAATGGAATTAATGAAGGCCAACACCATATGAACCATCATAACGATGTAGACTTCCTTCCAAATAAAGAACACATACGCAAAGTTAGAGTTTCCTTGTTTTAGAAAGAATAAACTCACTGCAAATATAAGAAATGTTAAAATTCCGATAACCCAGAAAATAGAGTGTATTGATTTCTTTATTTGGAATTTATTGAAAATTGAGATTGTAATACTTAAGACAACTATAGAATAGAGCCAGGCATTGGGTGATTTCTTGGCCCCAAAAGTGTCTAGAAAAATCGCCTCGGCTGCACTCCTAATCATAGGATAGGAAAAGAGTAGGAAGAACAAAGACAAACTGCCTAAGATTAAACCAACCTTTTTATCACGACTTAGATCCATAACCTGACTTTTTAAGTCAGAAAAATAATTTGAATTACTCATTCACTTCCTTACGCTATCAATTTTTTCAACTTCAGCTATAATAATATATGAATGGCGGTCAGCATGAAACCCAACAATGAAAATGACAAAGTTTGCTTAGTTATCCCTTTTCATAATGAGGCTAAATCTGTTGCGCCCTTACTCCAGGAATGGATAAATACTCTAAGTTTTCATAAAATCAATTTCACCATTTTAGCGCTTAATAGTGGTTCCACAGATGATACTCGCGGAGTGCTTAGAACTCTTACAGAGACATATCCACAACTGCTATTGAGAGATATTGAAGACCATGGCCATGGGAAAGCGTTGATGGAAGGCTATAGAGATGCCATCCAATCAGATGCTGATTGGGTTTTTCAATGTGATAGTGATGGGCAAATTAGACCTCTCGAATTTTTAAAATTCTGGGATAACAGACACATTTATGAAACTCAAATTGGCTATAGAGCACAGAGGGCAGATGGATTATTTAGTTCGCTCTTCTCAAAATTCAATTCAAAGATTCTTTCAAAGATGTTTGGAACATATGTTTTAGATATCAATATTCCTTATAGACTGATCAAGAGAGATCTTCTCAGTATTATTATTAATGAAATACCTCCGACAACCTTTTTTCCAAATATATTTATCAGTCTACTCGCAGCAAAAACCTCAAATGGATTTAGCCAATCCCCCGTTGTCCACAGAGTAAGACAATTTCAACATACTTTGAAAACTTCACATTCAATGCTATTCACAAGTATTGAAGCTTTATTAGAAATAATTTCATTTAGATTTGTATTCTCTTCGAGAGTTAATGACATCACTTCAATAAAAAGTAGAAATGAAGAAAAGATAAGAAAAGCTATCTCAAAATAAGGTAGAACTCTTCGGTTCTCTTTCCCTTAGATTTTGTTAAAGAAGCTCCTTTCTTTATAGAAAGCTCTCGTTCCTTATTTGAAAGGTCATCTACAATGCCACCTAAGTTGACCCTCTGACCCCTGTAAACTTGAACAGTAGTTATAATATTTGTTCTCTTCGACCCAAGAGAGACTGACACTTCCGTAACCCTGCCAGCTCCAGAACAACTTAGTGAAATTAAAGTAGATCCCACATGTAACTGAGCAAGTTTTCCCTCCATGACCCTAAGGTTCGAAGTCGATTTAGAAACACTTGTTTCTTGAGTTTTTTTAAGTCTATTTTTTTTACCAATAGAGTATTCATCACTCTCTCTATCAAGATTTTTTACATTTTCAATTTCAAAGTTACACTCACGGCCTCTTGTAAGAGCGCCTCCACCATACCTAGAAGTAACGTTGTAATTCATTGAAATAAATTTATCGAATAATCCGCTACGATTCCCGGCCACTCCTATTTCAATACAGTGTTTGTTTGTATTTTTTAAAATGATGTCATTAGGTGCTGTGATTTGCTTTAGATAATTTTCAACTTGATCAAGAGAAACTCGTCTACTAAAACAAAAACCTCGAAGGTCCATGGCATGAACGCTCGAGGTTAATATAAGAATTAAAAATATTAGATTACTTTTTTTCACTAAGGTGAGAATCTCCAGTCTGGCTCTCAAAAAATGTTTCTGCATTATCAAAATCACAGAAATTTAATGATGAGTGAAAGTTAAATTCACTCGGAACTTTACCACCAGTCTTCTCAATTCTATCACATGCACAAGCAAGGTTTTTCATAAAATCAAAGAATTTATAACTTGTTTCAGAACTCATTAAATGTTCCATTAAACAAGAGTCTCTATCAGCAGTCTCTTCAGAAACCCCTACAAAATCTTTTAAGAAGTAAAAGAGCAATGTTCTAGAAGAGAGAATTCTATGAACTTCATCGTGTCCCTTCTCTGTCAGAACAAGAAACTTACAGTCCTCTTCTTCAGTCACAAGGCCTTTCTTCTTCAGGTTATTAAGTGCTGTTGAAACACTCCCCTTAGTAAGATTTAAGTCTTTTGCGATATCAGTAACTCGTGCAAATCCTCTACCTTCTTTGAGCTTATGAATAGTCAAAAGATAGTGGGCCATAGAGTGGGATAATTCAATTTTATGTGTTTTTTCTGTCATAACTACCTTTCTAGCAAAATTTGCAAAGTCGCGTCAATCGTCAACTTTTCTTTGCACTAGACATTAGCCTAACACGACTATGCATTGAAGTTAAACCCCTGAAATCATGGATTTTCTATTCATGGCTAGATTTTCCCATACACTCAAACTTAGGGCCCATGTTAGAATGGTAAAGTATTGAAATGAGGAATAATTCGATGAATTTTAAAACTATTTTAGTTCTCTTAATTTCACTTTTATCTCTTGAGTTACACGCTCAAGCGATTGGTGACACCAAATATGGGAATAACGATCCCACAAATCTTACTGATCAAGACAAAGATCTTTCAAATAACTTCGTTCACGATCAAAGAGTTCAAAGAATTTATGAAGAAGAATGTACTAAAGACAGTAAAACTGAAGATGCCTGCCTAGGCTCTAAGGCCGATCCAAAAGTGGCAGGAATGAAGAGTTCCATGATTTCGGCTCTGGCAAAAGCCTACACCATGATTATTGGATTTGGTGCTGGTGGAGAACTTTCAACAAAGTCTAGCTTTGGTGATGAAGCCAAAGCAGCAGATACTAGTGCAACAGAAGGTACTGACAAAGCAAAAGATGGTGGAGAAGACGAAACAAAAGATTATTGTAAATATATACCTGTAGCGACTGAAGCCATCGCTATGTTCAATACAACAACAGAACAAAAGACTATTGGCATGCTTCCAAAAAGTGAAGCTACCGCTCAAAAGGAATCTCTTTTAAAAGCTGCAGAAAATCATGAGACTAGAGCTAAAACTGCAAAAATCCAAACCACAGGTTGGGGAGCTTCAACAGTTTGTTATGTCGCTTCTATAAGTATGTCAGCAGCAAGCTGGAGTAGTGCTGGAAATATTGCAAAGGTTGCAGCCTCTGCTCTTCTTACTGGTTTCTATATGAAACAGATTGGAGCCCATGAAGATTACGCCGAAAAAACAAGGGACATAGCTAATAAACTACCAGGTAAGGGTGATTGTAATCCTATCACGGACAAACTTTGTTTTTGTACGGAACCCACTTCAAAGAAAAGACCTGACTATGATAAGTACTGTAGAGCACACCTTCATACTAGAAAAATTGCCTACGCTTCAGAGAGAATGACTTGTATCGATGAGAATATGAAAGAAGATCCGGCCTGCCAGTGTGCAGTCAGAGAAACTTGTATTGATAAGAAAGTCATGACTACAATTAAAGGTTTCGGAGGACTTGGATCACTTTCCTCACCTTCCTTTGGTGACTTTAAATCTCTTAGTAATGGTGAACTTAAATCTAAATCCCTAAGCAACGCGCAAACTTCTCTAAACAATGCCTTAGCGAAGTTAAGAGAAGTGGATAAAAAGCTTCCAGCAAACAACTCCATTCTCTCAAAAAAACAAAGACAAGAGTTTAATGTTCTAAAAAGTGCAGGATTTCCGGATAACATAGCAAAGAAATTTGCTCAAATGCCACTAACTCCAGCAGCTAAGAAAAATATAGCGAACTTTAAAAATGGTTTTTCTAATAAAAGTTATTCAAGACGCAGAAGTTCTAGAAAAAAGAGATCTAATGTTCTCACTTTCTCTGGTGGATCTGGCTCCAAAATTAGAAAGAAGTCTTCTGGCTCTAAATCAAATAATTTTTTAAAGCGTTTTGGACTTAAAAAGAAAAGAAGAAAGAAAGCTAGTGGTAAAGTTTTAAAGTTTGCTAATAGAGCACAACAAAGAGCTCAAATTTCAAGAAGTAGTGAAAAGGTCATTTTTGATATCATCTCTAGAAGATACCAAGTATCTGGCTGGAGAAGATTAGAATATATAAAATAATCAAACGAAGGAAGTAGCACATGGACGTGCAAAAAAGTTTTGAATTACCCCTACTCGTTTACGATGGAGAATGCTCCATGTGTGAGCGCTTTGCAAAATCAATCCATAAATTTGATTCCACTTCCCACATAAATATTCACTCTTTTCACGATGAAGATATTTTCGCCAATTTTCCCATGTTAAATGCTGAGGACTGCGATAAAGAAGTTCACCTCATTCTTGAAGATCAAAGCGTCCTAAGAGGAGCTAGAGTCGTCGAATACCTCGTGACTCTCAATCCCATGATAAAGAAAATATCTTGGCTGGTAGAGTCTGACGCAGGGAGAAAGGCTATAGATATCTTCTATAAATCAGCCAATATCTACCGTGAAACGTTGCTAAACAGATGTCCAAAATGTAAGAATAAATAACTTATTTAACTTTTGGAGTACGCATTGCTACCTTTTGATAAGACCCTAATTATTATTCCTACATTTAATGAGATTGATAATATTGAAAGAATGATTACAACTCTCTTTGATCTGCATAAAGGCGTGAGTCTTTTAATTATTGAAGACGGCTCACCAGACGGAACAGCTGCCGTTGTAAAGAAGTACCAAGAGAAATTCACAGACAACCTTCACATGATTGAAAGAACTGGAAAACTAGGACTTGGAACCGCTTACGTGACAGGATTTAAGTGGGCACTAGAGAGAGACTATCAATTTGTTTTTGAAATGGATTGTGACTTTTCTCACGACCCTAATCAAGTTCCAGACTTATTAGAAGCTGCACAATCTAGTGATCTCGTTATTGGATCTAGATATATCGGTGGAATTAGAATCATCAACTGGCCATTTAGAAGATTACTTCTCTCTTACTTGGCTTCAATCTACACTCGTTTCGTTACAGGAATTCCTGTTTTCGATACAACTGGTGGATTCAAATGTTTTACAAGAAAAGCGCTCTCATCACTAAACTTAGATAATATTATTTCTAAAGGATATATCTTCCAACTCGAACTGAACTACAAGGTTTGGGCTCAGGGATTAACTGTAAAAGAAGTTCCTATTACTTTCTATGAAAGAAGAGATGGGGAATCAAAAATGGCCGGTGGAATTATTTTTGAAGCACTCTTTTCTGTTGTTCGCTTAAGATTTCACAAAATGCTTGGAATACTTAATAAATAGAACCCTATTAAGGGTTCTATTCTAAAGCCAAATGGCTTCTACCTTAACCCGTTTACTAAAAACCTAAAATATTCTGATCCCAAACAACATTAATAAGAACAGGGTCAAATCCAGAATCTAAAAGCTCATCTTTATACTCTGTGATACTTCTAAATTTCTTTTCAATGGATAAATCCCAAAGATCTAGGAAGGAAATATTCACATTTTCATTATCGTTATTTAAATCAATTAAATCCCAAAGAAATGAATAAACTCTCCACTCATTAGTTGGACCGTAACAAACATCAGCTGGCACATGTTCAATTTCAAGCGGGGCCCTTCTTTGCACCATATATCTAAATTTCGCATCAGGATCATTTAAATCAACACTTACCCAAGCAGAGAAGAAACTCGCCCACCCTTCACTAAAGGCCAGTGTCTTTGTATAACACTCATCAATTCTATGACGTCCACCTTGGCTTCTTCCAATCCTTGACTCTGAATAAATCGAGTGACCAATCTCATGACCAACAACATCCCACTGGTAACCTTGAGTGACGTTAACTCTTCCATTGTAGTAATCACCACTGGCTGGATAAATGATTCCCATTTTCCCTCTAAGAAAATCATTGCGTCCAATGGCCTTAAATTTATGAGTGATTTTACTAGCAAGATTCCATATTCCAAAAAATTGTCCTGCAAGAGAGTTGTACTTAAAAATAAGCTTTAAACCTTCACCGCACTTACCTTCAACCTTTAGATTATATCTTCTAGATCTTGGACCATTAATTTGAAATTTCTCTAATTTTAATTTCGCCGTAGCAATATAAGTTTCATCTCCAGTCTCACAAGCCGTTTGAATAGATTCAACACCATTCGCTGAAACATTTGAATTAAGAGTCAGATTAAAACTTAAACCTTTGATCTCAGTTTCTTTATCGTCTTGAACAATTACGGCCTTAAAAGCAACAGCATTTCTTCTTATGGGATATCTATCAATGGTATCCACTTTTAAATCAGGAGAGGCCACAAGCGGAAGCATTATTGGAGTTGATAGATCACTATCGTTAATGACATTGGCAAAAGTTATCTGAGACGTAAGTAACAGAGAAATTAATGAAATCCATTTCATAAGTTTTCCTTTTTAAAAATTTTTACCATTGTATCTCTTAGAGGAAAGCCGTGTCATGACACCTTCAATCACTACACTTTTGCTCAGGTAATTTCAGAAATAGAAAGCTTACGTTCTAGTTCCTTCAGTCTCTTCTCTATACTTAGAATCTTCTTTTGATGATTAGAATTATTTTTATAAATAACTACTAAGCTCTGTTCTATTTGTTTTTCAAAGTTTGAAAATGTCTTACTCAAGTGATCATTATTCTTCAATTCACTCATCACGTTTTCATTTTTAAGGATAAACCTTCTCAAATGACTAAATGCTCTCGCTATAAATATTCCCATCTTTATGGCCTTAGGTGTTCTAAGAATAAAGGAAAGTGCATATGCTCCTTGCTCAGTAAACACACTTGGCGAGACGCCTTTTCGCATAGTTACACCACTTCTAATCGCATTTTGCGATTTGAAATCCGCTAACTCACTGGAATCTAATTTAAAGTGAAAATCTGCTGGAAACCTTTCTATATTTCGTTTCACTTGTTCATTTAAGCGTCCCACAGGTATTCCGTAAATCTCTGCAAGATCAAAATCAAACATCACTTTTTGATCTCTGATTATGTAAATCTGATTTGTTACTTCTAAAATATCTTTATTACTCATCACTTCCTCCGTCCTTAAAGTTATAAAAGGTCTATTTTTAAAAATCATGTTTTGATATTAAGAATGATTAAGCTTTTTTATATTACAATCTCTGATAAGTTGAATAAATCAATCTAAGAAATGGAGTAAACATATGACCTCAACCTGGAAAGACTACTACGATAAAGTCAGCAAGAGATCCACGCACCCTATTCTTAAAATAGCACTAGGACATTCTACTAAGATTGGTAAGGCCTATGACCTGGGAGCAGGAGCTGGCGTTGATACAAAGCATCTCATTGAGAATGATTGGAAGGTTGTAGCCATTGATAAAGAGAAATCTTCAGCCAAGTATATAAAAGCACTCATTCCCAGTCATAAGAATTTAAAAGTTAAGACGAAAGGTTTTGAAGAATTAAAATTAACAAAGTCTGATTTAATTTTTGGCTCGGCTTCCTTTCCATTTTGCCATCCATTGGACTTTAATAAGTTTTGGAATGATATGTCCTCATCTTTAAAAAAGGGTGGAATCTTAGCTGGTAATCTCTTTGGTCATAACGATACTTGGGCCAAGTCTTTTAAAGACAGAATGAGCTTTCAAAATCATAAGCAGATTTCAAAACTCTTTAATGGTTTTGATATTCTCTTTTTTGATGAATTAGAAGAAGATAGACCAACCGCCATGGGTCGCGAGAAGCATTGGCATATTTATAGTTTTGTTCTTAGAAAATTATAACTTTAACTAGCTATAATCACGATAGGTAACCGCGTACCTATCGTACCTATCGGAAAGACTTGCGAGAAAAGATTTCTCTGTTGTAGGGTCTAAACGTCATTAGGACGAAAATCCATACGCCACCAAACTCTAGAATCTCACCTTTTTTTCCACCAGCGATAAGCTCAGTAATTCCTACTAGGATTAAGTAAGCTACAATGTGGAAGTTCTTAGGAAGTGGAACGGCCATACTGTCCACTAGCTTTTTTACCTTCTCTACTTTTCTATAAAGAACAGGAAGTATTAGAAAGTAAAATCCAATCATAATTCCAAGTAGTGTTCCAAAGATGATTTTATTAATTTTCTTTCCACCAACCACTAAGTTATGAAAGTTTGTTTCAGCCTGAGAGTTATTCTTCATGAAGAATTCTGAAGATTTAATATCAAAAATTCTTTGTCCCCATGAAATTTCTTCTCCAAGACCAAAGAGAAAAAGGGAACCTAAAACAAAGAGACAAAAGAGAAAGAGCTTACCTCTAAAAGGTTTTAAGATTGAAATTCTGTAATAGCAAGCAACCGCACCAATTAGAAGACCTAAAACGGTCATCCACTCGATAAAGCCATCTTCTTTTACATAGACACCTTCATACCAGCCAAGATTCTGATGAGAAATTACAGCACCGGCAATAGAGGCAATTAAAACAAAGGCAAACATAAATCTTTCAAGGGTGAACATTAAACATCTTCTCCAAGGTCAGTGAACTTTTCGATTCTGTCACTATGTCTACCGAATTGAAACTCAGCAAAGAGCCAAGAATCAATCATACTTTTAATTTCATCAATTGAGTTTGTTCTAGCACCAACACACATAACGTTGGCATTATTATGTTCAATTGAAAGTTTCGCATCATGCTCAGTTCGACAAAGTGCCGCCCTGATTCCTTTAAATCTATTGGCCACCATGGATACACCAATTCCTGAACCACAAAGAAGAATCCCTTTAGCATCATCTTTAGCTACACCTTTTGCTAAGGCAGCAGCGTAATCTGGATAGTCGCATCTCTCATTTTTATGAGTTCCTACGTCTTCAACCAGGTGACCTAGATCTATCAAATGTTGTTTTAGAATTTCTTTTTCTTCAAAAGCGGCGTGATCACAACCAATATAGATTTTCATGGATTACCTCTTAAAAAAAATAAGCCCTACTTTCGTAGGGCCATTATTTTTAGTATCTGTAGTGATTTGCTTTGTAAGGCCCTTCAACAGGAATACTTAAGTAGTCAGCTTGCTCTTTAGAAAGAGTATCAAGTCTAACTCCAACTTTCTCAAGGTGAAGTCTTGCAACTTTCTCATCGAGGTGCTTTGGAAGCATGTAAACTTTGTTTTCATACTTATCAGAGTTATCCCAAAGTTCCATTTGTGCCATAACTTGGTTAGTAAACGAGTTAGACATAACAAATGAAGGGTGACCTGTAGCACAACCAAGATTAACAAGACGACCTTCAGCAAGAAGGATAAGTCTTCTACCATCTTTTCCGATGTATTGATCAACCTGAGGCTTGATATTAATTTTGTCGTAGTTGTTATTTAAGTGAGCAACATCAATTTCATTATCAAAGTGACCGATGTTAGAGATAATTGCATTATCTTTCATCATATCAATGTGATTAGAATTAAGAACATCGTAACAACCAGTAGTTGTAACGAAGATGTCACCAAGTTTAGCAGCATCGTTCATTGGCATTACTTCAAAACCTTCCATAGAAGCTTGAAGAGCACAAATTGGATCAATTTCAGTAACGATAACTCTACCGCCAAGACCTTTTAGAGACTGAGCAGAACCTTTACCAACATCACCGTAACCAGCAACAACACAAACTTTACCAGCGATCATAACATCAGTCGCTCTTTTGATACCGTCAACAAGTGACTCTCTACAACCGTAAAGGTTATCAAACTTAGACTTAGTTACAGAATCGTTAATGTTGATAGCAGGCATTTTTAAAGTACCTTTTTCAACTCTTTCGTATAGTCTGTGAACACCAGTAGTAGTTTCTTCAGAAAGACCTTTAATTGCTTCGATCATTTCTGGGAATTTATCGTGAACCATATTTGTAAGGTCACCACCGTCATCAAGAATCATGTTAAGTGAAGAACCGTCGGCCCACTTAAGAGATTTCTCAATACACCAATCGAACTCTTCGTCACTAAGACCTTTCCATGCAAATACAGGAATCCCAGCAGCAGCAATTGCAGCAGCAGCGTGATCTTGAGTTGAGAAGATATTACATGAAGACCATCTAACTTCTGCACCAAGCTCAACAAGAGTCTCGATAAGAACAGCAGTTTGAATTGTCATGTGAAGACAACCAGCAATCTTAGCATTTTTAAGAGGCTTAGAAGCTCCAAACTCTTTTCTTAAAGACATAAGTCCTGGCATTTCAGTTTCAGCGATTTGTATTTCTTTACGACCCCAGTCAGCTAAAGAGATATCTTTTACTTTATAATCAGTAAATTCCATTTATTCCTCCAAATTTAGATTAAAAATCTTGTGTAATATAACACTTAGAGGGCCGTTGGGGCAAGAAACCTTTACCCAGATCATTGACCGAAGGCCCTAAAAAAGCTAAAAATCAGCATATTTCCCTTAGGACACATAGCAAAAAGGACTCTTTGTGGGTGATTACACAAAGCTGAGCCAAAATGAGGCTCAAGACATTCTTAATCTTTACGATCTCGGAACTCTTACTGAGCTGCGTTCCCTATCGCTTGGAATCTCAAATTCCAACTATAAAGTGACTACTTCAGAAGCCTCTTATTTACTTAAGGTTTCAAATGATAAGGGACACGACGATCTTATTCAGGAACAAGAGATCTTAACATTACTGGGTGAACTTGATTTTGAATTCTCACTAACTCCCTATCTTACAACTGATAAAAAAAGTGTTTACACCTATAACAATTTCTTTGGCGTGGTTTTTCCTTTTGTTGAAGGTATTGCTCCAGGACCTTGTGATCAGACTTGTTTTGAAATCGGTCAGGGTCTTGCGAAACTTCACCTAATCAAAAATGATTTTTCAAAAGTAAGATCTCATGATCAAGTTGGATTTGGAGCAAGAGATATTGCGAAGTATATTCAAAATGAAAAGTGTCCTAAAGACTTTAGGGAAATGGTTGCTTACTTTTTTCCTGACAATTTAGAAGCTTACATAAGTATTAATTTTGAAAAAGGTCTTATTCACGGAGACCTATATTACGATAATACCCTTTTTGATGACAACCACTTGGCAGTTCTTTTAGATTTTGAACAGTCTGGTCTCGGAGAATACCTCTTTGACTTGGGAATTTCTCTCTCTGGAACTTGTCTTGAAAAAGGGAGAATTAATCGCTCTCTAGTGAAATCATATCTAGAAGGTTACGAGGCGATTAGACCTCTACCACAAATTGAAAAAGATCACTTAGACACTGCAACGATTGTAGGTTTGCTCTCAATTGCCCTTTGGCGAATTAAGCGTTTTAAAGAAGGTGATCTAAATCCACTGATGGCGAACAGCTATCAAGAACTACTAAATAAAGCCAAACTCTTTTGGGATGATAGGACAAATACAAATGACTAATGAACAAACAACTAAAAAAGATCTCATCCAAGGAAAGTGGTACTTCGCCTCTTGTCCTTCTGGAATGGAAGAAATGCTCCTTGAAGAACTAAAGAAATTTGACTGTGGAAATTTTCAACAGTTCTTTGGTGGAATTCGTTTTAAGGCCGAGACTTGGAACGCCTTAGAGTTTCTTATCAACACAAGACTGGCCAGTAGAGTTTACCTAGAACTACATCAGTATAAATTCTATAAAGATGAAGATCATCATTCACTTGCAAAAGATAAGTGGTGGCACCATATTTTTTCAACTGAACAGACTTTTAAAATTACGACATTATTTGATAAGCAAGCAAGTGGATTTTTTAAGAACTCAATGATCATGTCACTGAGATTAAAAGATGCCATCGCGGACAGCTTCAGACAACACGTGGGCTCACGTCCTAATATCTCAAAAGATAATCCTGATGTATCTATACTACAAAGAATTGAAGCTATTGAAGGGCAAAAAGGATGGTTCAATAGAATCTATCTTGATCTTTGTGGAACTCCTCTAAGTCATAGAGGTTATAGACCAAGAGGTCACGAAGCTCCTCTTAGAGAAAACTTAGCCTCTGCTCTCATTCAGTCAACAGATTGGGATAGAGAAAAAGATATCTTCATGGATCCTATGTGTGGTTCAGGAACAATTATAATAGAAGCCTTATACCTTGCGGCTGATTTGCCAGGAAGTTGGTTAAAACTTTACGGCCTAACTCTTGGAAATAAAGTTTTTGCTTTCCAAAATCACCATTGGTTTAAACAAGAAGATTTTGATCAAAAAATAAAGGACTATGCAGCTGACCTTTTAAAGAAAGGTGATGCGGCCATAGGTAATATTCCAGGTGGTCAATTCTTTGGAAGTGATCTTTCTCCTAAAGCTCTTCGTATTTTTGAAAAGTCACTTGAGCTAGCCAACTTTCCAGTTGATCTCTGTGAGCTTGAAGTTGCTGACGCCCTTGAACTTAAGCCTTACGATGAAGCGCCCGGAATCGTTGTTTCAAACCCTCCTTACGGAGAGAGACTTGGACAAGAAGAAGATTTGCGTTCTTTCTACCATGACCTTGGGGAAAATTTTAAGAAGAACTATAAAGGGTTTCGTTGTTACATACTCACAAGTGATCCAGAACTTAGAAAAGCCATTTCACTACAAACGTCCATGAGAAAACAATTTTTCAATGGTGGAATCGAATGTCGCTTTCTTAAGTACGACATCCGATAAAGAAACTATTCGGTACTAAATCTATCGACCAATTTCATGGCCATTTTTGGTGTAGAAAATTTCATTAAAGCATTCGAGTTTACAACTTTGTCCGAATGCTTTTCTGATTTTGAAAAGAAGTAAGGGCCTATATCACTATCTTTCAAAAAGATGGTGTGACCCTTTCCCGCAAATTTCCTGACGATAAATTCAGAGTCTAAGAAGCAAACTTCTCTGATCATGAAGTTCTTTGCCACATAAACAATGACACAGTAATCACTCAAATCTACGAGAGTTTTTCTTAATTTAACACCTTTTGGAGATGAGTGATCTCCCCAGTGAACCTTTACTTCAACTCTCTTGCCGTCTAAAAAGAAATCAAATCCTCTTTGAGAAGTTGATTTTTTCTGATGTAGACCAAAGACACATTTCGCGTACCACTCACCAAGCTGAACTGGTAATTTTTTTCCATTCACAAGGATTTGCTGTTCACTTAAGACTTGGTAGCATTTATTCACAGTTTCAACTGCATCAAGAATTGATTTGTTATCAGGCATCGCCAAAATAGACATGACCTTAGCCTGCCCTCTTTTTAGTTTTCTAGAAAATTGTATTTCATACCACTTTGAGAAACGATCAAACTCAAATAAATCGAGAGAATCACATATAAATCCACTTCTAATGAGTTGACCAATATTGTCGAGTCCTTCAATTTTCTTTTGAATATATCTAAAAGGTGTAAACGTTGAACCGTCCTCACCTTTTAAGAAAAAATCATCTTTGTATAAGTCAGTACTACCGTGAGTTGTTTCGTTAAACTCAACGATAACTTTTAATATTGCAGCAGAATCCATATCGTCCTAAGTCTAGTAATTCAAAGTACATAGTATCACTAAAACGTCTAAAGCTCTAGCTCAGCCAAGTTGTTTTCGAAATTTAGGACACTATTTCCTATTCCAATATTTTTAACAAGCTGATATTGGCAAAAGACCTTAAAGTCGACAATTTTAGTCCTGTAATATTTCTTCTCATCTTCCGAACTTGTCTTGTCCATTTCCTTTTTAGCTAAACAAGCGTGTTCTAAAAGTAACCAAGAAACGACTAAATTTCCGCAGTAGTTTAAGAAGTCTGTGGCATGGGCCAGGATTCCAATTTCATTTTTCTCCATGGCCATCTTTCCAAATTTCTCAACAACTTTTTGAGACATCTCCATTGATTTTCCAATCATGGCTATTTCATGACTAAATTCCTTAGCTTCATCGGTACTCATGATGGCTTGAATTTTCTTCCCAAGAGCAAAGAATGTTTTTCCCTGATCCTTTAAAATTTTTCTTGATACAAAATCAATTGCCTGAATTCCATTTGTTCCTTCATATATACTGGCAATTTTAGTATCTCTAATGAATTGTTCTATTCCATATTCTGTACAAAAACCGTATCCACCATGAACTTGAACAGCGTCAACTGAAACATTAAATCCTTCGTCAGAACAATAGGCCTTACAAATGGGAGTAAGTAGAGCAATTTCTTTAGCTGCAACCTCATCACCCTTGGCCTCTAAATCAAAGAGATTTCCTGTATATAAAGTAAGTGCTCGCATTCCTCTAGAGACTGCTCTCATTTTAAGTAGAGTTCTCTTAACGTCGGGAAGATTACAGATTTCAGTTCCAAACTGAACTCTCTCTCTGGCGTATTGTTCAGTTAACATGAAAGCTAAATTCCCTTGGGATTCACCTTGCAGACCACAGAGAAGTCTAGCTTCATTCATCATGATAAACATATTGGCCATTCCAGCATTTTCTTCGCCGATCATCTCGCCGATACATTCACCACCTTGACCAAAAGTTAATTCACAAGTGGCTGAGGCGTGAATACCCATTTTCTCTTCAAGCTTTGTACAAACAACATTATTGTTTGAATTATCTTCCACATTAAATCTTGGAACTATAAATAAAGAAAGGCCCTTTGAACCTTTCGGAGCGCCAGGAGTTCTAGCTAATACAAGGTGGATATTATTTTCGTAGAGATCACTTTCACCAGACGAAATAAAAATCTTCACACCTTTAATTGAATATTTTCCACCATCAAGTGGTGCTGCTGTAGAGCCTGCTGCACCAACATCAGAACCAGCACCCGGTTCCGTGAGACACATAGTTCCACCCCATGCTCCTTCCATCATTTTTGTTACATAGAGATCTTTTTGCTCTTGTGATCCAATTTGATGAATGACATTCATCGCCCCACGAGTAAGTCCGTAGTACATAGAGAAAGAAACATTCGCTCCAATGGCAATTGAATTACAAACAATTGAGATAGCATGCGGAGCTGGCATTCCACCAATATCTTCAGGATATCCTAGTGCGTACCAACCATTTTCATAGAATTGTTTATGTGGTCCGTGAAAACAAGCAGGAACTTTTACATTTCCATCAACAAGTTTTACACCTTCCGCGTCCCCTACCATTCTTGTTGGGTAGATCTCATTTTCAGTAAACTTATTGAATTGATCGATAATATCTCTCATTTCGTCTTCACCGTAATCATTCGTGTGATCCTGCACCTTGTTCATTTTAAATAAGTTGAAGTAGATGTCAGCTAGATCTGTTTTGAATTGGGCCATTTTAAAATCCTTTTAAAGTATAATTCCCTGTAATTATAATTCAATTTTGGTTTTTGTGTGGAGTGGTATTTTAAAAGGATTTATTTTCTTGTGGCCCAAATGTATAAAGGAGAGCAAATCGCTCTCCTTTAGTATGCATATTATTTTTTTTAAGAATTAGTAAACTGCTGTTGGGTTCTTCATTAAAGCTTTAGTTAAATCGATAATGTAATATCTAGAGTTGTATCTAAATCTAAATATTTTCGAGCGTTGGTTATAATTATTATTATTATTATTATTATAGTAGTTACTTAAATCAATTGATCCACTATAAGCACTAATTGACATCGAAATATCTTGCCAACCATAGTACTGACTATATTTCTCTACTTTAGAGGCATTTCGAATAATATTTAAAAGACCTTCTCTTAAGCTTGATACAGTTGATCCAAATTGAGAATCACTTACTGGTGCAGAGTACGTAGCTCCATTTGCCGTGAAGTTTCTGTATACAGTATTTCTATCACTATCTAAAAATCTCCAGTAATAGTTATTTACCTGAGACTGTGATCTTTCTTGTTGTTGTTCCATACAGTCGTCATAGCCCCAGCAAAAATCGAAGTTGAAATTCGAACTTGAGGAGTTATTCTTTGGAAATGAATATAATCCAGCATCACTTGCTTCATCAAAGCGGTTATTGGCCACTTCATTATAGAACTCATCTCTTGTATTAGCTCCCTGTCCTGGGTTCGCTGTAATCGATGTATTGACACCATTGATGGGTGTATTTGCAGCTCCTGAGTCGGTAGAGTTCTTATCTCCACCACATGAAGTCACCCCAAAGGCGATCATAGCTGCAACTAGCAAATGTAATCCTGTTTTAAATTTCATCTCTCTTACCTCCGTAAAAACTCTAAACTAAAAAGTGTTTGTTCATGGTTATTAGAAGCAAGGATTGTGCCAAAGATGTGAATGTTCTTTAAGGGACTTAGCTAGAATGGTTTTGAGTCTTTCTTATACAGTGACTAAAGTTTAGACAAAAAAACTCCCCATTCGGGGAGTTTCTTGTTCATAAAATAATCACTTCTCTCTATATCTTTATTATTATCCTTTCTTATTCTTATGTTTCTTCTTATCTTTTTCTTTTTGTTTTTCTTTTTCTTTCTCGCGATCTTTATCTTTTTCGCGTTCTTTCTCTTTCTCACGCTGGCGCTCTTTTTCTTTTTCACGCTCTTTTTCTTTTTCACGCTCTTTTTCTTTTTCACGCTCTTTTTCTTTTTCACGCTCTTTTTCTTTTTCACGTTCTTTTTCTTTTTCACGTTCCTTTTCTTTTTCACGCTCTTTTTCTTTCTCGCGTTCCTTCTCTTTCTCTTTCTCTTTCTCTTTTTCACGCTCTTTTTCTTTCTCGCGTTCTTTCTCTTTTTCCTTCTCTTTTTCCTTCTCTTTTTCTTTTTCTTTCTCTTTTTCTTTCTCTTTTTCTTTCTCTTTTTCTTTCTCTTTTTCTTTTTCTTTCTCTTTTTCTTTCTCTTTTTCCTTCTCTTTTTCTTTTTCTTTCTCTTTTTCTTTTTCACTTTCTTTTGCTTTCTCTTTTTCCCTGTCTTTGTCGTTATTAGAGGCTATATCTCTTCCTGGAGATTTTTTCACAAGCACTACTGGATCAATACGTTGCTTTTCCTCTACAGGTTCTGAGTTTTTAGGTCTTTCATCTCTATCTGTTGAAGCAACCTTATCTTCACTACCTTTCTTTTCTTCAGGGATAATCAGCTTATCTCTCATATTTTGAAAAATACTATCATTAATTTTCTTATCAACCTGAGACTGTTCTTTCATTACAGGCCTAGTATCTTCTTCTTTATTACCTTCTTCTTTTGAAGCAGGGACTCTAGAAGGTTCTACCGTTGGTGCCTTTATATTAAACTCAACACCTTTAACTAACTTTTTATCTACTTTCTTTCTCACATCATGTAAGAAAACTTCATCAGACTTTCTAGATCTCTTTGCCAAAGCAAAAACTCTTTTATTCATTCTTCTAATACTAGCTTTCTGTGCAATTTTTTGTGACATCTTACCTAATGATGATTGATAAACGAAACCAGGATTAATCATCACCTTCTTGTTTTCACCCTTAGACTGAATTTCTAACTTTCCAGAAAGGAGTGCGATGTTAGTTGTAATTTTACCTTTGTACTTGAATACATCTGAAAGGATTTCTGTTCCCCTAATACCCATCGAAGCCGAAGGAGTATTAATATGTAAACTTCTAGTTTTCGATTTAACCGTAAATAAACTTCTAAGCTTACCTTTAGTAAGATTATAAACAGCTGTTCTGTCAGATTTTGTTTTAAATTCGAATTTATCTAGTGCGAATACTGAATTGGGACCCAATTGAAAAATCGTATCATCCTTCATAAGAAGTTTTATGACCGAACTCTTACCACTTACTATTTTATCACCGACTGAAAGATGATCTCCTTTTTTAAGTTTGTACTTTGTTCCAGCAACCACTTTCTGCACATCACCATGAACTCGAACAACTCTCCCAATAGACTCCATCGCAAGAACTTGGAAACTAAGCGAGAAAACTAATATCGATAGTAAGATTTGTTTCATGGGTGCTCTCCTAAAGCGAAGCTCTTTCCAAAAGTAATTAGTAGTAATTTTACCTTTAATTACGATTCCTACATATTATCGGAAAGTTAGAGAATTACTTGAGCAAAAAGCTCCATCTTTTATTGCCACTCAACTCCCAAGTCATTGAAAATTCATAAGCTAGAAATTCATACCGCGTAGAATGAGAATTTAATCTAAGTTACTATTTTTATTAAGATTATTTAAAACTTAAGAACTTATGACTATTATCTTTAGATGTATTTTTACATTTCTTTTGCTTCATCAAGTTAGCGCCGCAACTATCGTTGGCGAGATGAATGAAGTGCGTCTCGCTAAGATCGAACTGGCGCTTGAGGACAAGGAATACAAGCTAGCGCTAAGACTAATAAAGACCAACCTAGACTCTGGCGAATTACATATCCCTACTTATTTTCTTCTAGCAAGACTACATATGGACCGCGGAAAGTATTCTAAGGCCATGAGAGCTTACTACTATGTCATAAAGAAAATTCATCCCATCGATGGTAAGAAAATAATCTTACAACGAACCGAAAGTGGGCTGGTTAATTTACTAAAAAGTATTACCGTCCCTACCAATAAAGCTCTCGAAGTTTATATGGAAGTTGGAAAAACCTTCTACTCTATTGCAGACAGTTTTGAACATAGAAAAGAATTTCGCATGCAACTCTATTTACATGCAAAGAAGTTTTTTAAAGTCTGTGAGAGATTTAGATATGATCTTGCTACAAGTAAATTCTTCATAGGGCTCGTGAACTCTAAATCGAAAAATGTCATGGACGCCATTGGAAATTTCTACGATGCCAAAGAACTTCTTATCGCAGGAAAAGCTGATCCAAATGAAATAAAGAAAATAAACTATCTCTTGGCCGAATCTCTCATTCGCGAAGGTAAGACAGATGCTGGAATTATCTATTTAAAAACAATCACAACAGATAAGAATGTAGAAGCTTCTCTAAAGAAGTACGCCGAACTCTATTTAAGTGGAATTCGTTCAAGCTACTCAGCGCTAAGCTTTGGAATCGATTATGCCTACAAATCAAATATTAACTCCCTAAATGAAGACGAGCTGGCCACCCAAACGGAGGCTGACTATATTACAAAAGATGGGGTCACTGTTACTAAGAAAATTGGCCTTGTATTTTCATCTGGTCAGAAGGGAAATTTCACCTATAGAACAAGTGTCAGTATTAGTGATGAAGAAAATAAAAACCGCGAACTCGTAACTCTAGATTCAAGAAGTTACAGTGGGTACCTAACAATTAAGTACAACAACTTTGAAAAATCTATTTTCACAGTAGACTTCGGCTACGGGCAAGAATACAGCCCCATTAGTGCAGAGAGTGGACAAAAGAAAACAAGTGCCACTACAAGTCTAGATTTAGAATACTTACACAACATTAAATCTGGAACATTGAGCTATAGCGTTCCCATTCGCTATCTTGAATCTGAATCCTCACAGAAGGCCAGTATTAATAAAGGAATTGGTCTGACCTATAGCCCATTCTGGAGTACTAAACACTTCTCCCCCTCATATTCATTTAACATGACATCGGTTGATGAAGGAGAAGGTATTGCTTCTTCTCTACGCTATGATCTCTCCCTAAGTAATAGTTCTAGCATTAGCGAAAACTTCAGTGTTTTTACATACTTAGCTTATTCTCAAAACAGTAATACAGATCCAGAATTGGCCTACAAAGATTACGACATAGGTCTCTACTTCACTTATTACATTCGATACTTCTCAGGACTCTCACTGGATACAGAGTTGAGTCAAAGCTTATCCACCACAGATGAAGGTAAAACAACAAAGAAATTTGAAACCTCTTTAGGCCTTACCTATTCATTTTAATGTGCTAATTTCGTGAAAATTTATTTGGAGTAAGAGTTGAAATCAATAAGTAATATAAGTGATAGAGCGCTACTAGTAATTCTAGATGGTTACGGTCTTGATGAAGCAGATCACAAAAATGCCATAAAACATGCCAAGACACCTAATATCGACCAGCTCTTTAAAGACTACCCCTTCACTAAAATTGAAGCCGGTGGAGTTAAAGTTGGACTCCCAAAAGGTTTGGCCGGCAACTCTGAAGTTGGACACATGAATCTAGGAGCTGGGCGGCCAGTGAGACAAGACCTTGTGCGAATAAATGAATCAATTGAGAAAGGTGAATTTTCATCTCTAGAAGAATTAACCAAACTTAAAAATGTAGCGAGAAAGAATTCTAAGAGAATTCACATTATGGGCCTACTCTCAGACGGAGGAGTTCATTCGCACATAGACCATATTAAAGAAGTCATCAGTGCTCTAAGTAAAGATGGCGACCTCGAAATTTTCTTTCACGCCTTTATGGATGGAAGGGATACTGCAAGAAATGTAGGCCATAAGTATGTTACAGATCTTTTGACTGTGCCTGGTTTTACTTTTGCCTCTATGCAGGGAAGATCAATTGGTATGGATCGTGATCGCAGATGGGAAAAAGTAAAACATGCCTATGATACTTTTACAGGAGCTGGAGAAACTACGACTCTCTCTCCAAGTGAATATTTAGAAGCAGAGTACAAGAAAGAACTCTACGATGAATTTGTGACACCTGTTTTATTTTCTAAAGACAGTGCCATGAAAGATGGAGACTCAGTTTTCTTTATCAATTTTAGACCAGACAGAGCGATTCAATTATCTCTTTGTTTCAATGATCCAAAGTTTAGTGAATTTGAAAGAAGTTTCTTACCAGCACACTTTCTTTGTATGACTCCCTATATTCCAGATGAAGTAAAACTTCCTATTCTCTTCAATAAAGAAAAGCTAGAAGGTGTTATGTCTGAATATGTTTCAAGCATAGGTCTTAAACAATTCAAGATTGCTGAAACTGAAAAGTACGCACATATAACTTTCTTCTTTAATGGAGGGAGTAAAAAACCTTTTAAAAATGAAGAACACTTTCTTATAGACTCTCCAAAAGATGTCGAAACTTATGATCAAAAGCCAGAGATGAGTGCTCTTCCTGTGTTAGAGAAACTTATTGAGAAGTTAGAAGATAAAGAAATTAACTTCTATCTAGTAAACTTTGCCAACTCTGACATGGTTGGACATACAGGAAACTTTCAAGCTGCTATAAAGGCGGTTGAAACACTTGATCACTGCGTGGCTAAACTTGTAGAAAAATGTGAAGAAGAAGGAGTGGCCCTAATCTTAACTGCTGATCATGGAAATAGTGATCAAATGGCATACGAAGATGGATCTCCTCACACTTCGCACACTAAATCATTAGTCCCTCTTTGTGTTTTTCATAAAGATTTAAAGAATTGTGAATTTAAAGTTACTGACGGAGATCATTCACTTATGGATGTCTCTCCAACAATTTTATATATTTTAGGTAAGGAATATCCTCCCCTATTTACTGGAAAAAATATTTTTGAATAAGGAATACTCATGAGTAAAATTAAATCTATTGGTGTTTTATGTAGTGGTGGAGATAGCCCCGGAATGAACTGTGCGATTAGAGCAGTTGTAAGGTCGGCCATAAACGCAGGCCTTGATGTCTACGGAATCCAACGAGGCTTCTCAGGACTTCTTGAAGGAAATATTAAAAAGTTAGACGTCTCGAGTGTAGGAAATATTATTCAACACGGTGGAACGATTCTACAGACTTCTAGATGTCTTGAATTTCATGAAGCAGATATTAGAAAAGAAGCTGCACATATTTTAAAGAGAAAGAAAATTGATGCTCTAGTTGTTATTGGAGGAAATGGATCTTTTAATGGTACCTACGCTCTTCACTCAGAGCACGGTATACCAGTAGCAGGGATTCCAGGAACAATTGATAACGACATTTCCGGTACCGACTATTCAATTGGTTTTGATACTGCTGTTCAAACGGCGATTGATGCAGTTGATAAGATTAGAGATACCGCCTCTTCACATGAGAGAACTTTCATCGTTGAAGTGATGGGAAGAAAGTCTGCTGCCATTGCTCTTCACGTGGGTGTTTGTACTGGTGCAGAGAACGTTGTTCTTCCAAGTGACACACTTAATATCGAAGAAATTGCCAAAGATGTTAAACGAGGAATAAGCCGCGGAAAGAATTCTTCAATCATCATCGTAGCTGAAGGTGAAAAAGAAGGGCTAAGTCATAGAATCCGAGAAGAGCTCAAGAATGACCACGGTATTGATTCTCATGTTTGTATTTTAGGACATATTCAAAGAGGGGGAAATCCTTCAGGAATAGATCGTTTTATCGCCTCAGGTATGGGTTACATAGCGGTTAAAGATTTAATAAAAGGAGAAAAGGCCATTGTTACAGCTTACCGTCATGGAGAAGTTGTTACAGTTCCATTTTCAGAATGTCTTGAGAAGAAAACTGATTATCTTCCTCAGTATATAAACTTAGTTAAGACCCTATCGATTTAATTTTAATTTGTTTTTCAACCAGTGGTAGATGTAAAATCTCTTCCACTGGTAATCGCACCAACCCTAAACATTCTATCTGCCCTCTTCCCGTAATTATTTTCCAAACTTTTTCACAATTGTGTGAATTAAAGAAATGTAGATACTTGCCACTAATGCTAAGTGGTTTTACTATTCCATCTATGGAGACCTGACCTCCACAAAGACAATTATCAAGACTGGAAATTGAAAGAGCATTGGCCATATTCCAATAGAGAATAAGTATGGGTAACTCCAACCACTTTAGTTCTTCTTTTTTTAAAATTTTGTCTTCTTCTTCAACGCAGATGACATATCTCTTTAGAGGTATTGGTAGTTGAGATTTTCTAGTGAGGTAAATAATCTTCTCTCTTAAAATTTTCGAATTCTTAGAACCAATTTTAATTTCGAGACCGGGAATACCATTTGTGGTGTAGGCAAAGACATTTGTCGTTTTATAGGTATTCTTGTAAACAGTTAGACCTTTAATCATCAATTCCAAAGTAAATCTCCTTAGAGATAAGGGTGATACAAGATTAACTTCTATTAAACATTCTTAAGTATTTGAATTCATGTAGCTTTCTCTTAGTAAATTTTACTCCTTTGCCCCAAGACCCTTTCAACTTCTGCTAAAAGAATTCATGATAAAAATTCTATCCTCCCTACTACTTATTTCTAATATTCATGCATCAATAAGTGGATCTGATGATCGACATGAAATACTCGATGCTCCCCTAGATATTCAGGAGCTTTCAAAATCTATTGCAGCTCTTATCCCTAAGAAAGTTGTAGAGAAACTACCTGATGGAAAGTTCAAGTTATTGGGTTTGAATTACGTAGAGAAATTAAATTTCTGTAGTGATGCGAGATTTGTTCAAAAACAACGATTGATTGCTAATTGTTCAGCTTTCTTAATTGATGAAAATAAAATTGGAACTGCCGGACATTGCATAGATGACGAAATGAATTTCTCTATTAATGATTACTACGTGGTCTTTGATTATCAAGTGACTGACAGAGATAATTCTGAATTTATTTTGGATAAGAACCAGGTTTACGAAATAGAAGAAACTATTCAAAGAGTATTTAACTTTCCAAGTGACAAAGACGTTGCCGTTCTTAAATTGAAAAGAAGTGTAAAAAATAGAAAACCATTAAAACTTGCCAGTAAGAGAATAAGAAATGGGTCTCCCCTTTATATTTTAGGTTTTCCTTTTGGTCTGCCTATGAAGTATCAAGACAATGGTTACGTCACAGGCGAGGAGGCCATGCATGGAGGAGTAGACTCTTTCACTCACAACCTAGACACCTTCTCAGTGAATTCAGGCTCAGCTATTTTTAGCTCAGAGACAAATGAAATTGTAGGGATTCTAGTTCGTGGAAGCGGAGCTAACTATGAAGAGAGAGAAGAAGAAAAGTGTAATGACTGGGGAGGCCTAGTTAGAAAGAGAGATCACTTCGGCGAAGGAAATTATATCGATCTTTTAAAATTCTAATTCATGATCACTGGAATAGATGCACGTTAATATATTTTTCTTAGAACCTGCATGATGACTCGCGAGCGAGAAAGCAAAAATATTTTGTAATTTCTTGCAGCTCTTTTTCACTTTACTACAATCAACAGATTTATCATCACAAGTAATTTTTAAAACAACTGAATCAGCAAATTCACAAAGAACTTTATTTTTTCCAAGACTATCAACTCGACCTCTAATAAAAGACATCTTCTCTGATACATGCTTTAAGCAAAAATCAATTATTTCAACTTTCCTAGAAGTGCAATCAACGGCCGTCATACCGCTCGCCGACTCAAGAAGATTATTCTTAACTCCCATGGCGATACAAACTTGTCTAAAACTATAACTTTTGAAGGATAAATTAATGGCCTTGTTTTCAAGAACTTTTGAAAAGCAAGGCCATAGAGAAAATACCAATAGAATTAAAACTTTATTAAGCAGGGAAAAGTCCTCTTAATCTCATCGCTCTCTCAAGTCTTGATAGAGCTGAAATAAAGGCAGCTTTCTTCATATCTGTTTCATACTTTTGAGCTGTTTCATAAACGTTATCAAAAGAGTCTTTTAAAATATCATGAAGCTTACTGTTGATTTGATCTAAATCCCAAAAGAAGTTTTGTAGACCTTGAACCCACTCAAAGTAAGAAACAATAACACCACCAGCATTACAAAGAATATCAGGAATAATGAAACCACCTCTTTTCGTGATAATTTCAATCGCCTCTTTTGTAAGTGGACCGTTGGCACCTTCAGCAATGAATTTCGCTTTTACTCTTGGTGCATTTTCTTTAGTTACAACACCATCGATAGCAGCAGGAATGAGAACGTCTACATCAAGTTCTAAAAGTTCTTCATTAGAAATGATAGTGACATTTTTAAGATCTTTTAAATAGTTTCCACTCTTTGTCCATTCAGTACAATGAGTTATATCTAAACCATCGGCATTGTAAACAGCACCTGACACATCAGAGATGGCTACAATTTTAGCTCCCTGTTCTGCAAGGTCTACAGCTGCAGGAACGCCCACTTTACCAAAACCGTGAATGGCGACAGTAGTATCTTTTCCAATTGTTAAACCTTTTTTCTGATAAGCAAAGTTCACACAGAAAGCAACACCTTTACCAGTGGCTTCTGCACGACCAAGGGATCCACCAATTGCGATTGGTTTTCCAGTTACAACACCGGGAACCGTATAACCTTTAAGTTGTGAATACGTATCCATGAACCAGGCCATTGTTTGTCCATCAGTTCCAATATCTGGAGCAGGGATATCAATGCTTGGTCCAACAATCATATTAATTTCTGTGGCGTATCTTCTTGTCAGTGATTGAAGCTCTTGTCTTGAAAGTTCATTAGGATCTACTTCAATCCCACCTTTCGCTCCACCAAGTGGAAGTCCAACAAGGGCACACTTAAAAGTCATAAGCATAGCAAGAGCTGCTGTTTCAGAAAGATCAACTTTAGGGTGAAAACGAATCCCACCTTTACCAGGGCCGAGAGTCATATTGTGTTGAACTCTAAAACCTTGAAAAGTTTTAACTGAACCGTCATCTAGACGGATAGGCACTGCAACTTGTAGTGCTCTTTTTGGATATTTCAATCTCTCTAGAATATTTCTATCTAGACCCATAACATCTGCAGCATCTTCTAGTTGCTTATAAGCATCTTTAAAAAGTGGCGCATCAAATAAGCTCATAAAGGCTCCTTAAATAGTTCATTATTTAGCATATATATTTACTAAATCTACTACTAGAAAGGAAACTTTAATAGTAATTTTTTTCAAGATTTTTTTGCTCTATTTACCCCAGTCGATAGATGGGGCTTCTAGAATGAATAGTTGTAGAGAACTTCGAAAGTCTGATTATCTATATCAGTGAAAGCTACTTCTTTCACAGTCTGTGATGACGTGATGCGCGCCGTAATTTGTTTAGTTAAAGGTCTATCAACACGGGCCACATAGTCCCCGTCATTTACGTTGTAGTCTAAATTAGTTTTTAAACCAAGTTCAGAGATATCTTTGTTCATATTTACGTTAACTGTTCCATCCGCTTTAACAGTTGTCGTGTTCTGAACCCATGGGTTCTCCACATACATAAGCGCTTTTCCCTGCAGAACACGGGCCTTGAATTTAAATTTCACAAACTTAGATACGGCCACTGAAGTCTGAGGCTTTAAGGCCTTCTGAACGCTTCCCACTCTGTGCATTGTTGAACCTTCTTCCGCTTGTTTAATTTCTCCAGATAATCTCTTATCCAGGTATTTAATAATGTATTTATTAAAGTGTGCTTTTCGGTCCTGCTGATCCTTAATGTCATATAAACCAGTTGATTCTACGTCCCAGTTTCTTACGTATTCTTCTTCTTCATTCCAAGACTCATAAGTCTTTCTCATGGACTTCATAACACCTGAAGTATCTTCCACTAGGATATTTTCGTACCAAAGAACTACATTTCCAGGAAGATCACTAGTCTCAACGTCTGGTACATAGTTACTTGGAGTTCTTTGTTGTGTTTTTGCGTAGGGATTTAACGAAGCAAGAAGCTTTGAATTTTCTTGATTGGACAATTTCTCACCGGCCTGAACCTGAGTACATAAAGTGACTAAAACTAGTAAGTGACTAAGATTTAGACGGCCTGTAAAAATGTTGTATAGCGTTTGCTTCATACAAGTTCCTATTTTTTCGTAGATTTCTCTTTCTCTACTTAAAATAGTGCAATTGGCATACCACTTCTACGCAACGCAGAAATGCTCCCTATAAAGGAGGTAGCACAGTAAGTATTCTAGCATGTTAGAAGGGGGCAAAAGAAAGGGGTCTAAAAAGACCCCCTAATTTGAAGAATTATAGTTTATTGATCGACCATATCTTTAGTCTCTTCGACTAGGGCCTTGAGAATACTCTGGGTCTTCTTGTCTAATTTCAGGTCTTTAGACTTCATATTCATAGCTTTTAAGAAGGCACTGGCGGACAATCCCTTGGGAAGTACGGCTTTCTTTGTCGTCTTCTTTGTCGTCTTTTTAGTCGTTTTCTTAGTCACTTTCTTCTTACCAGCGGCAACGACACCACCAGAAATAGCTTTCTTAAGCTGAGCTCTTTTGGTGATTTCACCTGAGTGAACTAATTTCTCAAGTTTCTTCTTAAGAGGAGATGTCTCAAGGGCATCTAATTCAAGTAAGACGTACTTCTCAATATTGTGAAGTTTAGAGGCTTCTCTAAGTTTCTTAGGCATTCTCGCAATTAAGAGCGACCTGTGAACTTCAGATTTTGAAATACCTAGAGCAGAACAAATTTTTCTCTCAGAAGCTTTTGTGGCTATTTGGTAATTTAAAATCCCATCGGCCTTATCTATATAGTGGAGCGCTTCTCTTGAAGAGTTTTCAGAGAATTGAATCGCCATTAACTCTTCTTCAGATTTATTATCTAAAACAAAGCAAGGACACTCTTTTAAATTAATAAGAGACATGGCCCTATAACGTCTTTCACCACAAATTAATGTGTAACCTTTCTTCGACTTATGAAGAACAAGTGGTTGGATCAGACCATTGACTTGAATATTAGAGGCAAGTTCTTTTAATGAAGAATCATTGAACTTTGTTCTAACCTGCTCTTTAACGATGATATCTTTAAGTGAGATCTCATGTAACTTAGCTCCACGTAGTAAACGCTCGTCGGCTAATTTTATAAGGTCACGAGTAAGATTCTCTGACAGATCTATTGTTTTTCTTTGTTTTTTTGAAACTCTTGGCGCGAACGACTTTGCCATAACTATTTCCCCACATCCTTGTGATTAAAATATATTTTTCTACAGATTAAAGACTTAAAGCTTCCCAAAGTTTTTGGTAATCTTCCTTCCCTCTACTATTTTTCCCCATCATAAATACTGGCTTACGCATTGAGATTGACTCTTGCATTTGAACCAAGTTTCTAATTGGTGGAGTAATACTAAATGACTGAGCTAATTCAACAATTCTTTGTTGCTCGATCTTTCTTCTTGTATCAACCATTGAAGGAATAATAGAGAAATCTAATGTTGGATTTTCAGTCTCTTTAATAATTTCAAAAGTATCCATCAGCTCTTCAAGTCCATCAATTGAGTAGTCTTGTGCTTGAGTTGGAATAAGAATTCTATTGGAAGCCACTAGCGCCATAATTAATTCATCACCAAGCATTGGTGGAGTATCAATAACAACGTAGTCGTAATTTTCTGCAACTTCTTGAAGTCTTGATCTTAACAATCTTTCTTTCCGACCAGAATCTCTTCTGATTTCACTTTCTGATAGAATCAATAGTTTAGAAAGATTAGCCAGATGGCGACTTGATGGAATTAAAGTAATATTTTCGTAGAAGTCGGCATCACCTTCAGCCGGAACAATAACGTCTTCCGCTCCAACATCTCCAATAAGCCATTCAGGAATAAGAGTTCTTTGAATCTGAACACCTAAAGTTGAACTTAAGTTTGCTTGAGAATCTAGATCAATAACTAGAACTTTATGACCTTTATTGGCCAGGTGGCATACTAATTGGTAACACTGCATTGTTTTACCAACGCCACCTTTATTATTGGCAACTGTGATAACTTCCATGAATCACTCCTTAAATAAGCATCTATGCTTAAAGACTATAAAGCCTAACATATTAAAATAGTAAGAAATGAGTCACACTTCGTCAAAGAAAGATCCTGTTTTTTTTAAAAGTCTAACGCCACCCATCATAGGACTGGACAATATGAGTAAAATGGACAATATTTGGGCCATAAAAAGGAAGTGAAATCATGATTAAGACTATCGATGCAAAAGAACTTAAGGCCAAGCTAGATAACGGTGAAGAGCTAATACTAATTGACTGTCGTGAGCAAGATGAATGGGATGATTCCCATATTGCTGATGCCAAATTTGTTCCTCTAAGTAAATTTCAGGAACTCTTTGAAAATGAACTTCCTAATAAAGAAGCTCAAATAATTATTCAGTGTAGAAGTGGAAAGAGAAGCTTAAGCGCTTGCCAACTTCTTCTCGATGAAGATTACGACAACCTAACAAACCTAGAAGGTGGAATTATGGGTTGGATTAATAACGGATATGAAACTGTAAAATAATTGGAATAACTATGCTCAACTTGTTTGAAGAAGATAATAATGATCACCTCCCTTTAATCTCTGAAGAAGAATTATCTGATGAGCAAGTTCTAGTTGAACTTAGAAAAATTAAGGAAGAACTCAAGGACCAAGTTGTTGTTCTTGGGCATCATTATCAACAAGATGATGTTTTCCAATTTGCTGATGTCACAGGTGACTCTTTAAAGTTGGCACAAGATGCTGCTAACCTAGAAAAGCCTTATATCATTTTCTGTGGCGTGCACTTTATGGCAGAGACTACAGATATGCTTATAAAGGATAATCAAAAAGTTATTCTTCCTGACCTTCGTGCGGGTTGCTCTATGGCAGACATGGCCAACAGAGAACAAGTGGATAACTGTTGGGAGTTTCTTCAAAAATCTACAAAAGAAAAAATAGTCCCCATTACATACATTAATTGTCCGGCGACACTTAAATCGTTTGTCGGAGAAAATGGAGGGAGTATTTGTACTTCTTCTAATGCTAGACCAATTATTGAGTGGGCCTTCACGCAAGGTGAGAAATTACTCTTCTTCCCTGATCAACACCTAGGAAGAAATACTTGTGCGGAGATGGGAATCTCCCTTGATGAGATGGTTGTCTATAATCCAAATATGTACAACGGGGGCCTTACGGCTGAGCAAATAGATAAAGCTAAAGTCATTCTCTGGTATGGTTACTGTTCAGTTCACCAAGGTTTCACCAAAGCTCAAGTAGACTCCCTAAAGAAAGACCGTCCTGAAACAACAATTATTGTTCACCCAGAATGTAGTCACGATGTTGTTAAAGCCTCGCACGATAATGGCTCTACCGCTTACATCATTAATAAAATTAAAGAGGCGCCAGCAGGTGCAAGCTTCGCAGTGGGGACGGAAATAAATCTCGTCAACAGACTTGCCGCTCAACATCCAGATAAAGAAATTTTCTCATTATCTCCTTACCAATGTCTCTGTACGACAATGTATCGCGTTAGACCCCGATGGTTGCTTGCCAGTTTCAGAGCGATAAAGGAAGATAGGCCCATTAATATTATTCAAGTCGATAAAGAGACAACTGAGCATTCATTGAAAGCTCTGAATAAGATGCTCGAGTTGAGCTAAGCTACACACGCGGTAAAATTTACTACTCAAGGAAGGGATATGATCTACGCTGATTACAACGGAAGTGCTCCAATTTGTGATGATGTTAAAGAATATTTTATTAAAAGACTTCAAGATGGTCCATTTGCAAATCCCAACGCTATTCATAGACTAGGAACTAAAGTTCTTACGGCCATGGAGAACTCTCGCGCAGTATGTGCCAAAGCTCTCGGTGCTAAATACTCACAAGTTATCTTTAACTCCGGTGCCACAGAAGGTATTACTCAAGTTTTTCACAGTGTCCTTGATAAGGCGCTAGATGATGGAAGAGATATTATTATCACTTCAGGAATTGAACATTCAGCAATTATCAATTGTGCAAAATTCTATGAAACAAAGGGATACGTCTATAAAGTTCTCCCTACTCTTGGAAATGGAGTTGTTGATTTAAACATCCTTAGAGAATGGGTAAAAGAAAATAAGAAGAGAATTGCTATGATTTCCATCATGGCCGCGAATAATGAAACAGGTGTAGTTCAACCCTTTAAGGTTATAGCAGATCTCTGTAACGACAATGCTATTCCTTTTCTTTGTGATACCACTCAGTTTATTGGAAAGAGTGAATTCAGTTTCAAAGAAAGTGGTATTGATTACGCCGTAACTTCTGGTCATAAGTTTGGCGCTCTGACTGGAACAGGAATCCTACTAGCAAAGTATCCAAATAAATTAAATGCTCTCATTATTGGTGGTGGTCAAGAAAAAGGTATTCGTGGTGGGACGCAAAACTATCTCGGTTACGAAACTTTAGCCGTGGCCCTTGCTAGCTTTGAAAAGAACGGTGGAAAGTATCTCGACTTAAAAATTAAAAAACTCGAGTTTGAAGCTGAAATAAAAAAGCGTTTTCCTCAGGTTGTTATTCTTGGAGAAGAAGCTGAGAGAGTTCCCAGTACAACTTATGTGGCTTTTCCTGGTATTCATGGTCAAGCTGTTCAAATCGAACTCGAATCAGAAGATATCTTTGTCACTACTTCTTCAGCCTGCTCTGACAATGAACCTGTAACTTCGAAGGTCTTAAAGGCAATGGGAGTTTCAGATGAAATTGGTCGTGGAGTCGTTAGAATTAGTTTAGGTCATTGTAGCCCCCTTGAAAGTTATGACAAAATCCTCGATGCTTTAACTAAAGCATATGAAAAGCTAGGAAAGATCAAAAGTTTCTAGTAAGGGTAACTATTAAAAAGATTCATTATTTCTGTATTCTATTTCTCACTCTTGCGTGTGCTACTGTTACAGTACCTACGAAAGTTTTAAGCCAACCAGACTGGGAAAATATAGACGATGATGATGATGTTAAGAGAATCATCTTAACAGCTACGAACTTTCTCAATAGTTCTGTTAGTCCTAAAGTTGAAAACTACCACCAAGCTGGAATCATTTCAGTTGGTGGAACAACTTACTTAAAAAAATACCTAAACATTTTAAGAGAACGCTATGATGATCAGATTCTCCTAGTAGATGCCGGAGACTTTATAGCCAAAGAGACATCTGCTGATGGCATTAAAGACGTAATAGATCATTATGATTCTTTAGGATACGACGCGATACATTTTTCAGAAAGAGAATTGAGATTCATAAAAGCAGACAATCTTAATAAGTCTAAGAGCTCTTTTTTAAATACCAATATTATTGATCTAAAAAAACAGGCTCCATACTCTTCTAAGAGAATCGCTCCACATGTAATTAAAAAGATAAATGGTGTAAAAGTTGGAATTATGGCCATCACAACTTTTAAAAATAAAGATGCTAGAAAAGAGAGTTATCTAGATGGACTATTCTTCGAAGATCCAATTTTTAGTATTCTAAAAGCAAGGAAAAAGCTCTTAAGAAAAGGTGCCAAGGTCTTTGTTCTGCTAATGCAAACCTATAAAGCTGATGATTTAGAAAATACGATAAAAAGACTTCCTCCCAATTCTATACACGCTATTGTAAGCTCTGCCCCAGCAATGATTAATAAAAGAATTTTAAATATCCCTGTGATTCAAAACTCAGGTTCAGCAAAATACATTAGTAGAGTGGAGCTCTTCTACGATACCAAATCAAAGAAAGTCTTGTCCAAACGTTCAATTATTCATACTCCAACAAAACTCTGTTCTCAATTTTTCGCAGCGACTCTCGATTGTCACATTGACGATGATCAATATAAGTCGAAGAAAATAGAACTCATTAAAGATAAGAGCTATAAGAAAGAGTCTGCTAGATTTTTAGGAATGAGTATTTAGTTACAGATTAAAACCTTATTATCATCGCACATTGTTTTTAACTCTCCCTCGCAAAATCCGGCGGGACTATTATCAAAACATAATTCAAGCATCTCTACTCCCTTCCACTTAGTCCCCCTTGGACAAGCAGGCATTCCCTTCTTACCACAGTCAATGGGAGCACAGACTTTAGAACCCCCATTTGGACAGTTGAAATCAACGACAGGAATCCAGCCAGCAAGACATTCGTAACAAGAATTCTTTCCAATCACTTTACAGGTGCGATCTACTCTTTCGCAGAAATTTAGCTCTCCCGAAGAATCCTTCTTAAGACTTTGAACTAACCAAGGATTTGTTCTTATTTTACGATTTTTTACTCTGGAGATCCTAAGCCCTTTTTTCCAGTACTTGGTTCCAAATGATTGGTACTTTAAAAAGTCATGATTCTCTTTGAATATTTTTCTGTTCATATTCACTAAAGTTATTTCAATTTTTCTTTTTTCATTTTTATAAAGAAAAGTAAGACTCATTCCATAGGTTGCTTTTCTAATCTTCTTTCCACTTATAAAGTTATTAAGAAGCTTGAAATTAAAATCACTTATATTATCAAGAGAGAGAAAAGGTTCATAAATAGGAAGAGCTGGGCAAATAGAATTCGCTTCTTTTTTTACAAGAGTAATAATCCCAGTTTTCTTCTTAGAGGGAATTCTGTAATCCATGCAATAATTATCAGTTTCAAGTAATCTTTGCCAAACTCCTACGGGTCTTGAAATAGTTTTCCCGAGAGGAAATGCTGCATTGATTTTAAAAGTCGATTCGTAAGAGAGTGATGAAATCAATGTCTTTTCAAAAACAAGACCCAGCTCATCATCAGTAAATAACTGCTTACAGGAAGTAGTAAATATCAAAATAAATATAAGAGCTAACTTAGTTCTGAGCATATTTCATACACCTAAACCCTATTTCTAAACTTCTTCCACCCACGCCTACAGGCTTCTCACTCCCCCACTCAATATTTTTATCTAAGTGGGCCACTCCATCCCAAGAAAGCTTTTCTCCAATTTTGTGAACAGAATGATTTCCTGGGAAATAAAAACTAGAGGCCCTAAGATTACGGTCTGTTTCTAAATTATTTTCAAAAGTTTCAAAGGGTCCACCAAGGATTTCAAAAATCCCTGACCAACTTGAAGACTTAGTCATATGATTGAAAAAAGGAGTGATTTCAAAACAATCTTGAACGTAAGCTCTCTTACAATTCTCTTTTGATAGAGTGATGTCCTTATTCATTAAAAGGTTATAGAGAAAAGATTTTTTATTTCTTCTGACCCATGGGTAATCATAACGAATAAGAGTGCTGCCAGGTTTTACAGAAGATAATGAAGGATAGAAGCTTGCAGCTTCAAGAACCTGAGCACTTGCCAAGATTTTCCCCTTAAAGGCACAATATTGATGCATCTTATCTTTTTTTAGGAATACTGCAGGTCTCTCATTAGGAGAATGTTTTTCTAGATTTTGATTAGTGGTTGTTATCCACTCGTTCACTTCGCGGTTCGTTACCAAAAACTTATCAATGAAAATGTTTCTGTTAAAGTTATCCCACACCCAAGAAAACTTTCTCTTAGTGTCTTTTTTTACTTTATAACCATAGATCTTTTGTGGGAGATAAACATCACGGCAGATATCCTCTAAATCAATATTAAAAAGATCTCCATCAACTTCAAGTAAAATTCTTAAAAAGTAATGGGGAATATCTTCTTCTAAAGAACTCGCTCTAGAAACAACACTATATAAAAGACCCTCTTTACTCTGCAAAATATTAAATTCTTTCTGTTTTTTTAAAACACAATTTAGATATGTAGAATTACATTTTGAATAAGAGGGATCCACATTTCCTTTTATTCCTAATTCAGGACAAGAATTTTTAATCGATGGCCATTCTTTTGCGCTGGCACCTTGTTCCCATTTTTTAATTAGAGTTTCTGAAAAGACATTAATTTTAGAGATAACTTGAACGTCTTTATCAAGTTTGTTCAATTTCTTCCAATTAGTCCATTTAAACGATGCCACAATGACACCAAAAACGGTGAGAGTGAGTAGAAGAGTGAATAAAACGGTCTTTACTTTTTTCATACTTTCTTTTTTTTAAGACTTTAATTCCATATGCGATTACAATTATATAAGGGCTTTTATAGATAAGAAAGCCCCGTTTTCAATAAGTAGGAGTATCAATGGATTGGTTAGAAGAAGCGGATAAGAAAGATTCCCATAGCGAAGTGCATTCTTTTAGGGATTACATGGATATTTTTGAAAATAATCCAGTTCGTGAATTACGTCCAACATATAAGTACCTCTTAGATATGGTTAGATCCTATGGCATGGATGAAGAAGGAAATTACAAAGTTTTTCAATTTGCCTATCCTGATTCACCTCCGGTTTACGGACAAAAGAAAACGCAACAGGCCATGGTTCAAAATTTAGAAAATTTTGAAAAAGAAGGCTTTAACAATAAATTCATTTTATTCGTAGGTCCCAACGGATCTTCTAAATCAAGTATTGTAAGACAATTCATGAAGGGTGCTGAAACATACTCCAAGTCTGATGAAGGTCTTCTTTATTCATTTAGTTGGATTTTTCCAATTGATCAAAAGATTAAAGGAAATTTAGGATTTGCCGCGCAAGATACGAGCAAGGATCTAAATTCATTCGCATACTTAGAAGATAAAGATGTTTCTGCAATTCTTGGTAGTGAACTAAAAGATCACCCTCTTCTTCTTATTCCAAAAGAATATAGACAAGAAATTATAAATGAAAAATTGAAAGATAAACCAGAACACGCAGAACTTATAAAAAGGTCTTACCTCTATAAGAGTGATCTCTCTAAAAGAAATCGCATGATTTATGATGCTCTTCTAAAAAGCTACAAAGGCAAACATTCTGAAGTTTTAAAACATGTAAGAGTAGAAAGAATTCTTATCTCAAAAAGGTACTCCACTAGTGCTGTGACTATTGAGCCACAACTTCATGTTGATGCAAAACTGCAACAAATCACCATGGATAAAAGACTCGCCAGTCTACCTCCTTCTCTACAGAGTTTAAATCTCTTCTCCATGCAAGGAGAAGTTGTTCTAGCGAATAGAGGGATTTTAGAATATTCAGATTTATTAAAGAGACCTCTTGATACTTATAAATATCTGCTAATGACCATGGAGACGGGAAGTATCAATCTTCAAGGAATTCTTACTGAGTTAGATATTTTCTTTATTGGAACTAGTAATGAAGTGCATCTTGCGGGATTTAAGCAACACCCTGATTTTAATTCTTTTAAAGGAAGAATTAACTTCGTTAGAGTTCCCTATCTTTTAAACTTTAAAGATGAAATGAAAATTTATGAAGAGCAAGTGGAAGGTCTTAAAACAGATTCACTACTTGAGCCTCATGCTCTTGAAGCCTTTTGCCTATTTGCCATAATGACTAGATTACGTGCCAGTCAAACGAAACACTTTGAAGACTCTAAACTAGCTAAAATAGTGACCGCTCTAAATCCATTAGAAAAAGCAAAACTCTATGCTACGGGAGAGCTTCCTAGCAAACTCGATTCAGAAGAAAAGCAGATTCTAAAGGTGGGAATTTCAGACTTGCATAGTGAATTTGAATTTGAAAATCTCTATGAAGGAAAATTTGGTGTCTCTCCCAGAGATATGAAGAATAGCCTCTATAAAATTACTTCAAAACATTCGACTATAACTTTTGTAGAAGTGATTGATTATCTCTACAAACTCATTCAAAAGAAAAATAACTACGACTTCTTAAATATGACTCCACAAGGTGATTTTCATCATCCAGCGAGGTTCATTGTTCTCATAAAAGAAGAATGCTTAAACCGCTTTGACCGTGAACTTAGAGACAGTCTAGGGCTAGTAGACGATAGATCTTATGAAGATTATCTAAAGAAATATATTGAACATGTAAATGCGTCCATAAAAGGCGAAAGAATAAAAAATCCAATCACTGGTAAGTATGAGGATTTTGATAACTACTTCATTTCAGAGTTTGAAAAAAGTATTGATTTGATTGAAAAACCAGAATCTTTTAGGTCTCACCTTATTTCTAAGCTTGGAGCATGGTATCTGGATAATCCAAATAAGGAAATTATCTACAATGATGTTTTTCCCGATGTGGTTGAAAAACTACAAGAGTCATTTAGAGTTGAGCAGAAGAAAGTCATCGTTGAGATTTCAAAGCAGTTAGTCTTCTTTGAAAAAGAGCTAATTTCTATAGATGACGAAAAGTATCACTCTCCGCTCTCTGAAGAACATAGAGACCAAATTAAAATGGTGTTAGAAAACCTTATGACTAGATATGGCTATTCACAAAATGGAGCAATTGCGCTATTAAAATACATTATTAAGGAACGTTACTAACTAAGTAGGGCTTTGCATAATGTCCATTATTGAAAAAACATTTGAAAGTGAACTCTACACTGCCGTATACCTTGTTGATGAAGAACATGACGGTATGCGGTTAGATCAATATCTTCAACAATATTTAGCGAGCTGGTCCCGCGAACAAGTTAAGAAGAAAATTGCCGCTGGTGATATTCAAATCAAAGGAAGAGCTGGAAAACACCGTGCCAGTTCAAAAATCTACTTTAAAGACATTATTAAACTCATAACAAGAAAGACTATTCATGAAGATGAGTACTGGAATGGAGAACTCTTAAAATTGGATCTGGTTCCAGAGATTATCTTTGAGGATAAAGACTTAGTCATCATCTCTAAACCCCCTTATATGGCAACTCATCCCACTGGGAAACACCTCTTCAATTGTGCCACAGTTTACTTTGAATCTCTCTACAAGAAGACGGCGCACTCAATACATCGTATTGATCGAGAAACTTCTGGGGTGCTAATGTTGGCCAAGAACCCTAAGTCCGCTCAAACAATGACTACTTGTTTTGAAAAAGATCTGGTTAGAAAGTGTTACTTCTTTATTTCAGTTAATAAAGATTGGAATGGTGAAAAGTCTTTTGAATGTAAGAGAAGACTTGGCCCTAAAGAAGGTGGCCTTAAAAGAATCTATATTAATCACTTTGATGAAGAATCAGATGAAGGAAAACACGCCAGGACCCTCTATCAAATAGTGCACGAAGAAAATGGTTATGTACTTGGTCTTGCTTTTCCCATAACAGGGAGACAACATCAAATTAGAGTTCACGCCATGATCAACGGTCTCCCCCTGCTGGGAGACAAACTCTATCTTGGTTACTTTGAAATGTTTCAAAGGTTTAAGGACAATATAGCGACAAAAGAAGATCACGACTTAATGGATCTCAATCGTCATGCTCTACATGCCATGGCACTACAAATTCCCTATAATGGAGAGAAGAGAATTTTCTCTTCGCATATCCCCCATGATCTCCAAGATTGGATCAAGAAAAATTTAACAATTGAAATTGAGACCTTAGATGAGCGCTTGCAAAAGCATATTAGTGATTACTTCATTAAAGAAACTAAGTGATTATAAACACCATTTGGACCATCATTTTCATCACCGTGTAGAATAGTCCTAGGTGTGTAGTCCAACTTGCTTAAGATATTATTTATACTTGAAACACCTACTGAGTTTTCAAAATATCTAAACATTGATTGATCATTCATTGAATCACCAAAGTAAATACAATGATCTAGAGAAACTTCAGATTGGTACTCAGCTATAAATCCCTTAACGGCTTTATACTTAGAAACGTCACCGTTCCAAAAATTTAAATGTACGCTGGAAGTTGAGAAGTTGATCTCTTCTTTTTCTAAAAATTGTTTAACGTCTTTTAAGAGGTCGACATTTAAAAGCAAGTCAGATAATTCAATCGCCCTATCAGTGAGCCTTCCAAAAGAATCTGAGCTTAATTTCAAAGAAGAAAATTTCTTTAATAAAGACTTGGTCACAGATTCTAAACGTTTAATTTCTTTCTCTTCTATTAGTGGTATATCGAGTGGGTTTCCAAACTTATCCCTTCTAATTAAAACCCCTCCTCCTTCAGCAATAACGTACTTTAAATCTGAGAAGTGGGTTAAGAGAAAGTGTCCCCAAGAAAGAGATCTTCCAGTGACAATAACTAAATCAACATTTTTAGATTTGCATAGGTTTAGAATATCAAAAAAACGAGGAGTAAACTCTGTTCCAAGAGTTAAAGTGCCATCAAAATCTGAAAAAACTATTTTAGGAGTCATAAGAAATAAAGGGTCCTAAGAAGGACCCATTAAGAAATTATTATAGAGGGTACGAAACACCAAGCATCACTGAAGTGTATGAATCTTTCACTCCAAATTGAACTTCAGCACTTCCTTGAAGATGGTTGTAACCATCAATTGGAAGATTTCCGTTAATCCCTAAGTTTGCACTAATTGTTGACTCGTAAGTCTTTGATTCACTATCAAGTGAAATTCCCACAGGCATTGAGAAGAAAGGAAAAGCTTCCTTACCCCAAAAACTAAATCCTTTAGAGATAGTTGGAGCTAAAGATAATTTCGTACGAGAAACTTCATTCTCTTTACCCATCTCAATCGTAGATTTAATAGAAATTTTTGGTTGTCTTAAGTAGTCTGGGTAGATTTCATAATCAACACCAGCAAAGAAGTTACTTGTTCTATCTCCACCAGAAATAGCAATACCACCGTCAAGAGTCGCTTTCTTACTCAACTTCTGAGTGTAACGAACTTGAAGTCCTAGTCCACCACCAGTTGAAGTTATTCCAAATAATTCAGAAGTAACTAACTTCTTTCCAGTCATTAGGGGGTAAGAAGAAATACCGGTACCAAGTGACCAAGCATTTGAACTTAATAGAGTAATTGTTATAAGGGAAATAAACTTTATTTTCTTCATGTCTCTCCATCCTTGAGAATAATGATTTTAATTGTTTTGTTAAGCACTATTGTAACTCTATAAAGTCATTTGAGTCAAAATTGACTCGAAGCATATATATAAATATTCCCAGCTTATTGACTCCGTGGAAGAAAACCTTTATAAATTCTTCATAAGAAAACTGTGGTGGTCGTAGTTCAGTTGGTAGAGCGCCAGATTGTGATTCTGGTTGTCGTGGGTTCGAGCCCCATCGGCCACCCCATTTTTTTCTTAACATTCACGAAAGTGATAATCTCTTCGGAGTGATTCATATTAGGCCTCCTTCACAACCCGTTGGAGGCTTTTTTTTGTCCAAAATCACCACAATCACGAAAGATATACAGGGCTACCCCCTAAAACTTGTGACCACACAGCTTTTTAAGTATGATTTCCCAAGCTTAGAAAATTAGACATAAATATGTCTAACTGATCTGAATTATTGGAGAAAATATGACAAAACTTAACTTAATCATTCTCGTATCACTCATATCTTTGAACTCTTTTGCAGACTCAACAAAGACAAATCAAATCGTTTCGACACCAAAAGAGAAATCATCTTGGAGCTCATCAATTGGAGTTGCAGCGATAACTAATAGTAAAATCTATCAAGGTGCCAAAGCTAAATCTATGGCGATTCCTTTAATCACTATTAAAAAAGGTAACTTCTCTTTTGAAGGTGATAAATTTGTATATAAATTTTTAAAATTAGGGAATTTCACTTTCGCTACAAATCTTGGTTACCAAGCAAAACCTTATAAGAGAAAAGACTCTACTATCCTTCAAGGTATGGAAGAAAAGAAGAACGGTGCCTTGGCCTATCTCACGACAAAGTACAAATTTAAGAGCTATGGAGTAGAGTCAAGTATTGGACGTGTTCTAGGACAAAGTGAACAAGGTCTACAAGCAACTCTTGAAGCTAACTACAATCAATTCTATCCGACTTTCCTAGGGGGAATGCTCTCTTTAAAATACTCTCTGGGTGTAGACTACATGGACTCCACTAGAGCTCTCTATGTTTACGGCGTAAAGACAAGTGAAGTAAATATTGCTCTTGGAAGATCTGCTTACAATGTTGGTCAAACACTAAGTCCCGTTGCCAAATTTAATACAGTTTATATCTTTGGAGCAGAGAGACAGTGGATGCTATTAAATAACTTTTCGTATCAATTACTTGATTCAAAAATTGTAGATAGTCCAATTGTAGAAGAAGACCAAGTTCTTGGATTTATGACAGGGTTAATAAGAAAATTTTAAACAATTCAAAGAGGCGAATTAGAGAGATAAACTACTCTTTAAGTTCGCCTTATTCTTCACCATATCGGCCAGTGTAAAAGTCTCCAAAGTCTCATAGAAACTCTTCTTCGCTAAAGACAAAGCCGCCTTTAACTTACAAGCTGGATTCAATTTACAATTTCCCTTATCGCTAAAACACTCAACCAGAGGTGAATCCTCTTCGAGCTCTCTAATTAATTTTCCGATATTGAGTTTACTAGGTTCAAGCGCTAGATTGATTCCACCACTCTTTCCTTTGTAGGTATTTATTATTCCCATTTTCGAGAGGTTATGAACAACCTTCACTAGGTGGTTATTAGAAATGTCGTACTTACCTGAAATTTCAGAAACAGTAGATAGCTCATCTCCCTTTACCGCTAGATAAATCAAGACCCTAAGACTGTAATCAGTAAAATTTGTTAAGCGCATACTCTTATCCCTAAATTTTCCTATTTACTTATATAGCATTGTATCTTATTCTCCTTAATATGTATTTGAAATACATATTAAGGAGATAAGAATGAAAACATTGTTTGAGAAGATTGGTGGAAGAGACGCCGTAAACGCAGCTGTTGAAAATTTCTACACAAGAGTGCTCGCAGATGAGCGAATTAATGGATTTTTTAAAGATATCGATATGAAATCACAGAGAAAGAAGCAGATCCTCTTTCTCACTTACGCCTTTGGAGGCCCAAATAACTACAGTGGTCAAAATATGCGTGATGGTCACGCTAAGTTTGTGGCACAAGGTCTCAATGATGAGCACTTTAATGCTGTGGTTGAAAACCTGGCGGCGACTCTTACTGAGCTCAATGTGCCAGCAGAACTTATTCAAGAAGTGGCGAATATTGCAGAAACAACAAGGGCCGATATCTTAGGTCGTTAAGTCCTTAATTTAAGTCTTGCTTTGCCAACCACTCCACCGCTTTGTCGATATGAGGAGCAAGGTAAGACTTATCCCTATTCCACCACACGCCAAACTTATAGGAAGCCAGTTTCCAATTTCTATCAAGCTTAACTTCAATCAACTCACCAGTAATGAGTTCTTTTTTAATAGTATAAGTTGGAATCATCGCCCACCCTTGAGCATTGATACAGGCTTGTCTCACCAGCGCAATATCATTCACAGTTAAGCCAATTTTTAACTTGTCCCTCGTCATTTGATAAATCTTTGCGAGATTATTTCTTGAGTAGTGAATATGATCTAACTCACTCAGATCCTTTGAGGATTTAACCCCGTGACGACTTTTAAATTCTTTAGAGATTACAATAGACATCTCCTCACTAGTAGAGCGCTTAAAGGCAATCTGAGGATCATAGGGTTTACCGCAATCAAACACCATGTCCACTTGTCCATTCAAGAGAAGTTTTTCGCTATCACTATCAAAAGTAATGAGATGAATATGGTACTTATCTTTTGGAAAGAGAGTTGTTACCGCCTCTATTAAATAGCGATGAGCAAACTCTCTAGTGGAAGCAATTTTTATTTCTATTTTCTGATCGAGAATACTTTGTTGAGTGGAAACTGCTTCTAGAGTCCAGGTGTTAAACTTTCTACCAAGCTCTGTCAGTACCCACTTCCCCTGTGCCTTTTCAATGACAGGTAGTTTTTCTGAAAGCCTTTTGAGGTTTCTAGAAATAACAGAAGGATCTCTTTTAAAAATCTCTGAAACTTCAGCAATAGAATCACAACGTTCATATTCCAAGAGCAAGAGGGCGTCTTCTGTACTAAGGGCAAATGAGTTCATTGTGATTCCTTTTTTACTAGAGTGAATTAATTAAATAATCCTCTATTCATACTTGTTATTAAATCGTTAACTTTTCTTTTAACTTCTTTTGAAATATTTAATTCCAATGCTCTTCTTAACTTTGGCTCTGGAAAGTGTCCAAGACCTTGCATCTGTCTTCCATTGATATCAAAGATGGAGACTTTGTCGTTAGCAACATCTGAGTTAACAAATTTAAGAACTTCTTCTTCATCAAGATCTGTAAGTATCTCAACTCTTCCCACTAAAGTTCTTACTAGATTTTTTGGAGCAGGAGTCATTGCTAGAGGAAGAATTTCATCCGTCCAAACTCTTGGCAATACATAGAGAAGTCTTAACCCTTCTGTTTGAAAGTATCCATTTTCCCAAGTTCCCACCATGGCCTTAGATTCATCTAAGTAAAGTCCACTAGCAACTAAGTCACTTACAATCACTTTCTTAGAAGCTTTAAGAAAAGTTTCAAAAGAATCGAATGACTCATACCCTTTTTGATTCTTTGTCAGTGCTACAGAAACTTTAGAGTTGGCAGCAAGACTTGCAATTGTAATTAATTCCTTCTTACCTGCTCTATTATTTAAAAGAGTCAGTCCATTAATGTCTTGATTAGATTTATTTTCAATAACTACAAAACCATTCTTACTAAATACTGTAAGGGGAACATCAAAATCGGCCAGTCCTCTATAGAAGATTAACTTTTCAGCGTCTGTACCCGCTTTAATGATATTTGAATTCACTTTCCTTGAAGGATTCCAAATACTATTTCCAGAGGTATTAGGTAGTGTCCCTTCTTTCTCTGTTGTCACTTGAACATCCCAAACAGCGTAACCATTTTTTGCTTCTACACTTGGATTTTGTTTTGAAGTTTTAGGATACCACTGTGAGATAACTCCATTTGGAAAATCGACTCTAACGTTTACATCAATTTCTTTATCACTATAGAAGTAGATCACTGGTGTTTCCATTTTCTGAGTGATTCTCTCTGTGAAAGTGGGGATAGGCATAAGGTCCATTGACTGCGGAGTGAATCCACGAGTAACTGGTCCGCCACCATTGAAGGGAGGATCTTGTCTAGTTCCACGATTAGAGAGATTTGTCTTTTCAACTCTTGAAAGATCGTAGACAAAGTTTGGAAGTGCTTCTTCTTCATGGTGTAGACCTTGAATGATTTTTCCATTTGTTCCCACCACACTGGTAAACGTTCCCCACTCATGGGCCTCATAAGCATTTGCAGCGAAGGCCATACTTAAAAGTAGTCCTGTAACTATTTTCTTATTCATTTAATACTCCTAATAAAGACTGCCATTAATTGGCTTTAATAAGTCTTGCTTGAGAGCATTTATGGCCTAGAACGAGAATTGTTTCCAGTGCAATAAATGAAGTATAACATGCATTTTTTGCAATACTCATATCTTGAAATATTTCCTATAAATCATCCATGAAAAGAATCTTTCTAACCTACATTCTCTTAATTTCAGCTAGTTACTCTAGTCCTCTAGAGTTCTTAGAACTTAAGAGTCTTTCACTCGAGCATGTGGCCCAACTTACAAGTGCCTACCAAAAGGCGCAAGGCCTACACAATGAACAAAATGAACGTGAGCTCTCTCACTCACTTCCAATTATTTCAACAAATCCTCATCATCACTCTGTGAGATATTGGTTGCGTGCTCAATTGAAGAATCAAAACCTAAGAGGCCTACCTATTTTGCATCTGGATTCCCACACAGATATGGGCTTCTCCCCTAGTCACTATAAAGTTAAAGACAAGTACTATAAGGTAAGTGAAATTCTTAATAACTTAACTCCCGAAAGTATTGAGAGTTTTCACTCTAGTCTCACCGACATTTCCCAAGTACTTATTCCGGCCATGGCGAGCAAACTTACAAACGAATTTCATATGTGTATGCCGCCTTGGTATAGCCGTACTGATCTCTTTAATAAAGAAATCCCCTTTCACCTCTATGAGTTCAATAGAGCGAACTTCGTGGGGGCGAAGATGAATAGACTTCTTCCGGTAACAAAAATCGTCAACACATTTACGAGCTCCCCATTTATTCATTCAGATAAATACCTCTCTAATACAAAAGCTGAAATGACTTTCTTTCGTTGTTTCACTGATGAGCTGCCAAATCTTAAAGGAGATTACATACTCAGCTTAGATCTTGATATTCTAAGTACCAATGGAGTTCATGGAGATCACGCGAGACCTATATCAACTCATAGAGATAGAAATGGAGAAGTTAGTGTTGTTGAATTCAAAGCTTTTAAGAATCGCTTAAAGAAAATTTTGACTATGATCAAAAAACTCAAAGCGAGAGGATCTCTTCCTAGAATCATTACGATCGCTGACTCTACTGAAACCCAAGGAGGCAACTATACGCCTACTGCGTTAGCACTTTTAGCAAATCAATATCTAAAAAGAGAATTAAATAAACTTTTAAATTAAGACAAGAGTTCTAAAACTTGTTTTTGAAGAGGGCTATAATAGTTTTGCTTTGAGTAACTAAGAACCAGTGGTCTAATATATTTTTTCTTATGTGTCGTAATAATAAACCGCTTATCAGAAACAACCAGATGTTTAGACATAACAGCACGACCAAGTCCAAGTGCCACACCATCAATAATGGAATAGACGTCTCCCATGAACATTCTATTGTAATCTTTGTCTCTTCCAATAACTTGGAAATATGACTCCGTGGCATTATCCATGGAAGTATGATCAAGGAAAGTATTGGGGATAGTCTTATATTTCTTGGCCTCTATAATTACGTACTCTTCTTCCCCAATGATCACTTGTTCAGTTTGAGAAAGTTTAGGTTCATAGTCTGTAATAATGAAATCAGCTCGATTAGACTTTAAAATACTCTCGAGTTCAAACATTTCATATGATGTATATTCAATACTCACACCGGGATACTTTCTCTGCAGGCTTGCTAGTTTAGGAATGAGAATTGATCTCATAATGGAAGAGAACGCCGCCACTCTAATTGTTCCACTAAGTTCATTCTGATATTGATCAAAACTTCCCAGGAAATCTTCCTGCATCTGCACGGCTTCCTTGGCATAGGACAAGAGCTTCTCACCGGTTGCAGTGAGAGAAAGTGAGCGAGGATGTCTTACAAAAACAGCTGCTTGCATGACTTCTTCAATTCTAGCGATCTTCTGACTAAGAGCTGATTGAGAAAGACCCAAATGAGCAGAGGCCTTAGTAAAGGTACCTGCTTTGTGGACTTCTAAGAATGTTTTTAATTCGTCGTATTTTAGTTCCATAAGTTAATTTAATAGATACATCAATTTTATTAATTTTTCAAATATATCTTGTGGCCCTATAACTATTTCAACGTTCACCCCGGCAACAAGGAGAGAAAAAATGAAAACAATCATTCTGGGAATAACATTACTATTAAGCGCGCAGAGTTTTGCTCTAACGTGTACATCAGAAGACAATGCTGAAAAACACCTAATCATTGAGAAGGCTCAAGGAGATAAAGTTAAAGGTCAAACTTTTGTCAAAGCAACTCTAAACCTATTTGTAGGTACAATGAGTTCAACTTTTCTTGAAGAGAATTACACTCTCTTCAATCAAAATGGTGAGAAGTTTAGCTTCTTACTAAAAAAGAACACACCGATTTTTCATGGATGTCGCACAAGAGTATGTCACACTCCATTTGAGACTGAAGAAGTGATCCAAAAAGGAAAACTTACAACAGAAGATGGAGAGGATGAATATTATAAATGTATTTAATATTCTCTACTCCCTCCTAAGTTTCTTAGGCGGGAGTACTCTTTCAGAAGCCGTACTCTTTGAATCACTTGAATCAAAGACGGAAATAGGAAAGGAAGTCTACAACGTAATCCAACTTAAGGTTGGATCAACTAAAGACGTCTGGACCATGAAACAATCCCATCACGGAGTGCATTCCAAAGTTTGGGATCAAATTAAAATCATTGTACATAAAGAAGAGAAACCATATAAAGCCAGTTATCATCAACTCAGTAATGGTAAAGAGATCGACTATAAAGTGAGCTGCTTTCGCTGTCATAGTGGCGGTCCTCGTTTAGTGCGCCCTAACTACGATTCAAAAATGGCGAAACTCTCTTTAGAAAAACAATTAACCATTCTTAAATGGAATCTTTTGATTAAAAGTTACGGTGAAGTTCAAATTAAAGGTAATAATTCCATAAAAAGAAAGATAGAGCTCATTACAGATATTAAAAGTTTTAAAAAAGAACTAGCGGTGAATTCTTGCTCTAAGTGCCACTACCAAGGAGGACCAAGAGCAGTTCTAACTAAAGCAAATACAGAAACTATGAAATTCTTAGTGAAGAATAAGGCAATGCCTCCCTGGCCATATGAGCTGACAAAGAAGGATAAGAAAGATTTAAATAAGTTTATTCATGGATTCTAAACTTCAGTTTGATAGATTCTCTTGATCACTTCCTCAATAGGTCGCTCATGAACAGAGAGATCAATGAGAGAGTGTTTCCCCGCAAGATTAGTGATTAATTCAGGAGCTTTAATAATATCCGTATTAAACTCCACCATAATCTTCTTCCCATCTCTTCTAACTAATTCACAGCCAACAGGCAGATGAACCTCTTCGTCATTTTCAAGATCGAGTTCTAGGTTCTTATAATTTCCAAAACGTCCCTTTAAAGAGGCAATGGAGTCATCGTGAATAAGTTTTCCATTATCAATAACCATCACTCTTTTACATAACGATTCCACATCATCTAGGTCGTGAGTAGTTAAGAGAATAGTTACTTTATCTTCTTCATTAATTTTTTTTAAGAATTGTCGAATACTATCCTTCGCCATCACATCTAAACCAATAGTAGGTTCATCGAGATAGAGAATTTCTGGATCATGTAAAAGAGCAGCGGCGAGTTCACAGCGCATCTTCTGTCCAAGACTAAGTTTTCTAACAGGCGTATGTAGAAACTTTTCTAAATCAAGGATATCAATAAAGTTATCGATATTTTTCTTGAGCTTAGAAGAGGGAACTTTGTAGATTTTCCCAAGAAGATCAAAGGATTCAATAGGTGGAAGATCCCACCACAACTGAGTTCTCTGACCAAAGACCACACCAATCTGTTTAGCGTTTTCCTTTCTATTTTCAAAAGGCGTAATTCCATTCACAGAGATACTTCCCCTGGTTGGAACTAGAATCCCCGTTAACATTTTAATTGTTGTAGATTTACCGGCACCATTTGGTCCTAAGTAACCCACACACTCTCCACGCTGAATTTCAAAGTTCACATCAGCTACCGCCTTCACAGTGGTGTGCTTTCTCGAAAAGAGATTCTTAGTCGCCCCCACCATTCCAGACTTATGTGTCATGATTTTAAATTCTTTTTCTAAGCCACTTACTTTAATCATTTAACTACCTGTACTTTGATAATGTTTAATTCCAAACTTCCAAAACTTCAAGGCCGCCGCTAGAAAACACAGGGCCACCAGAGGAGTTATATATTGAAAGAACTCAGGAGAATTTAAGGGTTCATGTTTATTGAAGAGAATAACTGTTGGATAATAACTGACAAATCCCACAGGAATAATAAAGAGAAAAATATTTCTAAGCCAAGGCTGATAAATAGAAACAGGATACTTACTCATCTCCATTCCGCCGTAAGTAAAGGCGTTAAAGAGTTCAGCAGATTGAATTGTCCAAAAAGTAAATGTGGCCCCTATGAGAAATAGTGCAAAGTAGACAATCATGAGAGAAAAAAGAGTTGAGCAAATAATCCACAATTCAAATCCACCTGGATCAATTCCTCGCATATAGAGTGAAACAACTAGGGCAATCACTCCTTGAATCAGTCTACCTACTCTATGCAACGCAAATGAATAAGGAAGAATATGTACCAAAGGAGATATGGGTCTTATTAGATACCTATCAAAATCTCCCGTGCGTACAAATTCAGGAATATGATTTAAACCAGAAGCTAAAAGTTGTGCGATTCCCATAGCGATAGTTGTTAATCCATATAGATAGACAACTTCCCAAAAGGACCATCCTCCCACACTCTCAAAGGTTTCAAATATAATATATATTCCACAGATATTCACAAGGGTCAGTATCGCCATGCCTAACATTTCGTAGAGGTACGACGAGCGATAAGACATTTGTCCTAAGGTGTAGGCCTTAAGTAGTGTGAAATAAATAGAGATATTCTCTCTCACAACTTATCCTCCATGTAACACCACCTTCTTGTCACCAATAGAAAGTATTTTCAAACAACTCGCTGTTAAAACTACAGCCCAGAGAATTTGCCCTATGAAGTTATGCAAAAGCTCCTGATTGGTTTGAATTCCAAGATAAATCTGTGAGGGAGCATTAAATGTGTACGCGAAAGGCAGAATTTTAGTAATTTTCAATATCCAAGCGGGAAAGTAATTGAGAGGGATTAATAGTCCTGAGAAAAAAGTAAAGAAACCATACATGCAAACTTTCAAACCTCGATCACTATCAAACCAAAAGGCGGTAGATTCGATGAGAAACATAATCGAGACAGCAATCCAGAATCCTAAGAAGATACTTAGAAAGAAAAGTGGCATGCTGAGAAAACTCGTAGGCAGTCGTAGTAAACCAAAAAGAGAACCAATAATAAGAATGGGAAAGAATCTAAACATAAAGTAATAGAAGAAAATCCCAACTCGCTTGGCCATATAAATAAGATAGAAGTTTAGAGGACGATTCAGCTCAATAGCAATTTGCCCTGAAATAATATGCTCACTTAGTCCCATACTTCCAAGGTGAGGCATGAGAGTAAAAAATGACTGAGTGAGAGTTAAATAAGTCAGGGTATCTATAATGGCCAAACCCGCCACCACATCTCTATTTTCATAACAAGCAATGAAGACACCGGCCCTAATAAATAGGAAGACGAAGTTGGTAAAGAGTCCCGACCAATTGGCAATTCGGTAAGCGAGTTGTTTCTTGTAACTCGTTTTTGCGAAGGCGAGTAATGCAGGAAAATTTAAGTTATTGAGCATCACAAACCAGATTTTACATAGTTAAAGGCTATTTTTTTGCCTAAGATATACAGTTAAGTAGTGTAATATACTTATAATAAGACAAGTACACTTATTTAGAAAAGCTCTATAAAAAACAATTCTCTATTTAGGAAAGAGTCATGGGCGCACGAAAAGATAAATTGAAACCAACTATAGAAAAACCAATTGATATCTATAATTATAGTGGCAAAGATAGTGATATGCCCGTGCTGGAAATTCTCAACGAGAGAATTCGCAGAAGTTTTCAACTCTCCCTATCTACTCATTTAAGAGTTTCAACTAATTTAACTTTCACCCAAGAGAAGTATCAATTTAAAGACTGGCTCACTGAGAACACACAAACGAACTGCATGTTTATTATTACCCTTCAATCTGTAAACGCTCCCATACTACTTAAATTTGACCGTAACTTTTCATATGGAGTTATCGATATTTTGACCGGGGGAACAGGAAGAGACTACAGAGCAGGCAGTGATAAAGAAATGACAACACTAGAGCTCTCCCTCTTAAAAGATCTAGGTTGTAAGTTTATAGAAGATCTCAACACATCCCGTACATCGGTTCAGGAAATTAAGGCCAATTTTTTGAAAATCGAAGAAAATCCTCAATTTGTAGGGATTGTTTCTCCAGACTCTAGAATTATCAACGTAAAATACGAAGTCGAATATGGAGGAAACACCGGAATGATAGAAGTTCTCTATCCCTACTCGACTCTCTTTCCTTTAAAAGATAAACTCTTTTCAAAACACACCTAAAATAAAAGAGGAAAATACATGATTGAAATGCTCGTAGGACTTGAAGTCACTGATGACAAAAACTATACAAATTACCGAGAGGAAATGACACCAATTCTAACTAAAATTGGTGGAGGATTTGGCTATGACTTTAAAATTTCTGAAGTTCTAAAAAATGAAAGTGATAAGAATATAAATAGAGTCTTCACCATCTTCTTTCCAAGTGAAGAAGTCATGGATAGCTTCTTTGGTGATACTCATTACCTAGAAATTAAAAAGAAGTTCTTTGAAAATGCTGTGAGTTCAACAACAATCATGGCCTCATATAAAAGAGACTAAGACAGTCTTCTTTCAAAGATTAAATTAAATAAATGACAATGAGCCCAATGTTACACTAGAGATTAGTTATTTCTTCCATGGAAACATTAGGCTCATAATAATGATTCAAAAGATTATTCTAATTTTTCTCATATCCTTTACAAGTTATTCAAACTCAAAAGTTGAAGAGATCATTATCGCGCAAGAGCTAGATACTGAAGAAGTGAATGTCTATTTTCATAAACTACTACATATGGCCCTTACTAAAACTATTTCAGATTATGGTGATTATAAAATAAAGAAGGTCTACGGTATAAAACAAAACAGAGTCCTTGATCTCATTAAAAAAGGAATTGTGGATATTTTTTTCACAATGACGAGTAAAGAAAGAGAAGCACAGACACTACCAATACGAGTTCCGTTATTAAAAGGGCTTTTAGGAGTAAGAGTCTGTCTTTTGAGAAACGCTAAGGAACATATATTTGCTGAAATACAAACTCTTAATCAATTTAAAAAGATGAACTTCTCCATAGGACAAGGTTACGATTGGCCAGACACTGAAATTCTGCGAGCAAATGGATTAAAAGTCGTTACTGGTCCTAGTCACAAGAGTTTATTTAAAATGCTCATACGTGACCGTTTTGATTGTTATTCACGGGGGGTTACTGAAGCTCTCATTGAAATAAAAACATTCAAACAATATTCAATGCAGATTGATCCTTACCTATTATTTCGGTACAAATCCCCCATGTATTTCTTTGTCTCTAAAAAGAATACGAAACTCGCCAAGAGAATTGAAAAAGGTCTCTTAACGGCCATTGAAGACGGAGACTTTGAGAAACTTTTTCACAAGCACCACGGTCAACATCTTAAAAATTATAAGTCTAGAAGCAGAAGAGTTTTTGATTTAAAAAATCCACTCTTACCAGTGAAAACTCCCATTCATAATAAGAAACTATGGCTTGAACTTTAACTTTTAAAGTGAAAAAAGACAGGAGGAGAAACTCCCCCTGTCCCAAATAGCTATTTTTGTTTGTCGAAGAATTCAGCAACGTGACGTAGTAGTCCTGCTACTTTCGTAGGTGAACAATCACAACAACAGTTACAATCACATTTACTAGTTTCTTTTTCCTTACTCATGATTTACTCCTTGGGTGAATCTAAGTGTTCAATGTAGTCTGCCAATTTCCTCAATTCTTCAGCGACTTTCTTTCCATTAATCGAGTACAAGACTTCCTTGCCCTTCTTAGTGGAAGAAAGAATCTCCGCTTTCTTTAAATGAGTTAAATGACGGGATACAACTGAGAGATCTACATCACAACATGTTGAGATTTCCTTCACATTGGATTCTTGTCTTCCGGAATGACAACAATCACAAAGGTGTTGGAAAATGGCCAAGCGATTTCGATCCCCCAAAGCTTTAAAAACTTTTCCGAGAATATTTAAATTTGGTTTAGAGCAACATTTCTTCATACATCTATACTTGCATGAATATGCAATTGATTGCAAGACATATTTGCATACAAATGCATATATACTTCATATTGCCACAGCTTGTGGTCTATCAAAGTGCCGATTTGGAGCTATAAAGTGAACTAACAGTCTGAATTCAGTAAGAATATTCTTACGTTCTATAATCTTAAGTTAGTATAGAACTCAATAAACTTTCTCAAGAATTAACCGAAAAGTATTGAGTAAATTCAAATATTTAAGGACTGTCTAAACGTGAGAAAATTAATAAATATTAATCTATTAACTTGGTCATTGATTTTTACTCAAGTTCTCTGGCCCTATGAAGCTATCGCCAAACAAAACTTAAACGTGGATCAAGAAATTCAAAACCATGTCATGGCCTTGCAAACAGCGGCCGCTAATCACGCTTCCAAAAGACACTTTGAAAATATAAGAAGTAGAACTGCTGCTCTCGCCAAGAAAATTAAATCTAAATATCCAAAGAAGGCCAAGGAATTAGAAGATAAAATCCTGCGTCCTATGGCGGGAATGATTAAGGCGAAGGCATCACTCAAGGGTTGTAACCTTGAAGGACTCTCTGGCGGTATTGGTCTCTCTAGCTTTAAAGGTATTAAGGCCTGTGAAGGAGAGATCTACACTAGTATTGATGTAGATAGTTTTATTTCAGGAATGGATAAAATATTAGATGAAGCTAAGGGAAATAAATCGACTGCGAAAGATAGAAAGAACTTTGCTGATCTTGTTTATTCTAAAATGAGAAATAGTGTTATTTCAAAGTACTGGGAAAATAAAGCAATGTTTCAGGGCGAGATGCCTGAAGACTTACAGAAAGCAATTGTAGATGCCCATGGGACAAAAACTATAGGTTCTGCCTCTACAGGCATGGGTATGGGTTACACAAGTGGAACACAAGAAGTCAGCGCTGGTAAATTTCGAGGGAACCTGGATAAGGAACTTTTAAAAAGACTCGCTCTCATACAAGAGCGAACAAAGGGCTTCTCCAAAAAAGATAGAGAAGCCAATAAGAATAAGTATTTTCAAAAAACCAAGGATGACTATAGAGGATTAGCTAAGCACTACGATAGAAGTTTCAACATGGAAAGCATGACGAAGATTCTTGATAAGAAGTTTAATCCACACCTTGGAACCTGGCTTGAACCCAACCGCCCAAAAGTCACCAAAGAAGAAAAGCAGGCCTATGCTTGGGCCAAACATCAAGTGGAAACGAGACAGAGAGCTGCGAACTCTAAACCCGTAAATTTTGATGATGACTTTGGAGGTAGTGCTCTAATGATTATCGAACAAAGCGCTCTGGTAAAACCAAAGACTAATGCCTATGACATGCCTATCCTAGGTGCAAAGAAAACTGAAACAGCAAATGAAACCGCTAGTAAGGTGGCCATGAAGGTGGCGACTTATATGGAACACAACAAGACGCCTAGTTACCAACAAAGAAATTCAAAATATGCTCCAAGTAGCTTGGGGTTTGACGCTAGATTTAACGAAACTTTAGGCAAGAGAACTCCTAGCAGTACCTTAGACTTTCCAGAAATAGGATCAAGTTCACAGGTTTCTGATTATGACACTGTGGTTGTCAATAACGCCATGGAATACTACGGACTTATACCAAAGAAGAATTCAAATAATCCCTATCATAAATTAGATGATGATCTAGCGATTGAGAGATCAAAAGAGAGTCCACTTAACGACGCTACTTTTCACTCGGCCATGCCTAGCCCTAGAAATGACTATGACGATGACGATAAGAAACAATTCATGATCGCAGAGAGAGATATTAGCCTCCACAATAATATTAATAACTACATGGCGCTAAAGCATGGTGTTTCAATAAAAAGAACTAGCAAGTCCGGTCTTCCTTATAGAGACAATGAAGAAGAATTAGAAGTTAATCCCATTTCAAAAAATAAGAGAAGAGAGTTAGCTAAATATAGAAAGAGAATCATTCAGGACATGAGTAGTGTTACAAGTGATGATGCAGAAATTGGAAAATTTGGTGTAACAGAAAAACTCGCAGAAGATTGGTTAAATAAGTTTGATAAGAATATGGATAAGAATCTTAAACTCTATATGAAGACTTATGGTGGTGTTAATAAAGTTGCTAACACTGGTGACAATGGAATTAAAGTCCATAAGAATCACCCGGCGATTGTAAAATTAGGAGCTGCTGAAACAAAGAAATCAGGTTCTCCTTATGAGACTCCCCCAACTCTCATAGATCTCGTAAATAAAGCGGGTTCCAACGCCTACCTCGATATGGGTAAGAACCTTTCAGGAGTGGATCCAAGAATTACTAAAAATGGTCTCTCGTCTTATCTAAGAGATGAAGGAAAACAATCAGCGATTAAAAGAGATAAACATCAAGCAAGACTTGAGCGAGGAAACTTTCTTATTCACGAAGATAAGAAACTTAGAAATAGTACCTGGAGAGGATTGAATGAATCTGAACTAGGTGACGAAGAAATGGATGCTAAAATGAAGCAGGCCTTTTCTGAATACTTTAAAGATAGTGAAACTCTCATGCAGAAACTAGATTCAGAATACACTTCTGAAAATTCTGGTGATTTCTTAAAAATGGCCATGAAGAATAATCCAGGAATCGTGGGACAAGTTCTAGCAGATCACCCCGAGTACGCGGGAATGACTTGTAACATTTCTAAAGAGGCCATTGCTGACCAAAAATCTGCACAGAAGTGGGATCGCATTCTCTCAACCGCGGGTCTAGTTCTAGCTGCGGGAAGTATTATAATTACAGGAGGAACGGCAGCCTTAGTTCTTGCTGGTGCTGGTATGGCGATTGGTGCCAGGCAAGCGATTAAAAGCACAACGGATTACTTTGATTTAGAAAATGAATATCAACTAGCGAAACATCACTTAGAAGTCCTAGGACTCGGTAACGATGCCTCAGTTCAAGCGCAGTTAGAAAAAGCAAATGCTAGATTCTATGACGCCATTATGGATGGAGCTCTACTTCCTTTTGAAGTCTTTGCTTTTACCCATGCGCTAAAAAGTGCGAAATCAGCTAAAGAGGCCAAAGCACTCATTAATGCTGCCGCTAACAGCTCAGACGATGCCATTAGCATTGCCAAAAGTTCTAAACTAAAGCTAGATGAAGTGGCGACAGTTAAAGTAGCTAAAGTCGAATCTAAAACGACAACTTTCAATATGAGTGAACTCACTGACACTGTCCCGGTTAAAAGGGCCATATCTTCAAATCATTCAAAAGTGGCAAGGGCGCTACCTAGTGATCCCGTAAGCCAACTCAATAGGAAATCAACTTCACTCTTTGAAGTCAAAGAAGGTACGTCTTTGAGAGGAAAACTTAAAACAGCTAAACCAATTTCCACAAGCGGAGTAGATGTAATTAAACTGGCTAAGGGAAATAGTTTAGTTAAAGTGAAACAAGCTAGAACTTTTTCAGATAATACTAAAAAGGCGCTAAAGGATTTAAGTAAGAAAGGCATGACTAAGTTTGATGACTTCTCATTAGATGTGGCCTCTAACTTAACAGACGCCGAAAGACTTGCCCTGATGGAAGTTAAGAGTGGGAAACCTCTCTCTACAGCACAGAAGGAACTTATTCTAAAAGCACACAACGTGGAGCTGAGCAAAGGTTTTGGAAACTACACACATGCAGGAAAACGCCAAAAAATGAAATATCTAAAAGAAGCTTTTCCAAATGATCCAGAACTAAGAAGATACGCTATGAAGAAAGGTATCACTGGTGGTTACGGTGACCTCTCTAAAGAAGCCGTCACTGCGAGAGCGGATAAATTTATTAAAGCTAATGGTTATGATTTAGATGATCTGGCTGACTTAAAACAATTTCCTGATGACTACGAAGCCTTCTTAGGTGAGGTGGCAAAACACGGAGATGATACTGCAAAGGCCACTGAACTCTTGGCCTTCACAGATGACTTAGATGTTATTCAAAAGATTTCCTCAGCCAGTGCTGAGAATGCAGAGATGGTAAAGTTTGTGAGAGCGAATGATATGGAAGCCTATAAGAACGCGCTTCGATCTGCAGAAAGTGGAGAGAGGTTTGCTCTCTCAGAACTTAAATCTTCCTACACTAGTTTAAAGAAGCAAGTTAAAGCAGTTGAGGGATCATTTGAATCTGGATTCACTAATTCATTTAAAACAGATGCCGCAAGTTATAAAGGAAAGAATTACACCAAAGGTGAGATGGAAATTAAAAGTGATCTCATGGCAGGAAAACTTATGGAACATCAAAGTCTAAGAAGAGACGCTGATTATATGATGAAGACTATTGATGATCCTAATAAAGTTAAAGTCGATTTTACTGGAGACAGTTCAGTAAGAGCGAACGAAATCATGCAAGGTAAAAGAGGAGCTTACGATTCCGCCTCATCTGTTGATTTCAACTACGGCAGTATAGCCAGTGATTTAAAATCAGCGGAGAAAACTGACCTCGCTTCAAAGTTCATCGAGGTGAAAGTTTCTAATTCAATTAATTCTGCCAACAAGGTTGAAACATTAAAAATACCACTAGGAAACGATCGAGTCTGGTTTGATAACTTTAAGAAGATAGAAAAGTCAGCCAGAGAAGGTAATGAAGTGGCACAGAGAGACTTAAGAAGATCGCTGCTGGAACTCTATAATGACAGTACAGGTAAGTCTGGAAGACTACGCTCAAAGATTTCCACTTCAACTCATGACGATTTAATAGATGAATTTCTAGATATTAAAAACGGAAGGAAGACTGTGAGTGAAGAAAAATTTAACCAAATGATTGAAGAATACGGAAGCATCAAGTAATTTCAACAAGATAAGGCATGACACACATGAACACGTTCATATTCATAGTGTAAAAAGTCCCTACTTTTAGGGATTTTTTGCCATTCCCCTCTCCATTTAGTAGCATCCACAGGCGCTATAAATCAATTGGAGAGGCCATGAAAAAGTTACTTTTACTTATTAGTTTACTGCTTATTAGCAACCTAGCTCTAGCAGAAAAGTTTAAGATTTTAGATGTTACCAATGATGATAAAATAGAAGAAACTTATGAATTCATTATTGATGTTGACGAAAATAATCTCATCACGCACTTCCTTAAAATTAGCTATAAAGACTCTATTGTAGACGAAAATGATTCGGATAAATACGATGTGTCTAAGATTGTAGAAGGTGGAATTGTACTTGAGAAAAGATTTGGTAAAGAAGTTATTAAACTAGCAACAAATAACTTTGTTCCAACAGTTGGTGCCACTATAGAAGTTGATTATCTTGCAAAGGGAATCTCTGGAAGAAGAAAATCTGTTTTTATAAAAATGAAAAAAGATAGTAATGAGACTTGGGGTCTTTACAATATGAACGATGAAGCTATTTCATCTATGCATATCAAAGTGAAAACAACCTTTGGTCAACCGACAGGAATAAAAGAAGTAATTTTTGAATAGGACTTAAGTCCTATTCTTTTTTCTTTAAGAAATACTTCAAGCTTCCCTCAATCACTGAGAAGAACTTACCCTGATTGACAGCTTTTTTAGTATCATTTTGGGAAGCAATAAAACATGATCGCTCATCTTTACTCTTTAAGAGATAGGCCATAAAGATTACTCCAGGTTCACTCCCCCCTTTATATCCCGCATACTCACTTAAGTCTTTTGCAACAAATGGTGCATTATAAGAAAGTATTTTTAAAACTTGCTCACTCTTTGTTTCATCTAATTTTTCAAGCAAACGACAAATATCAGTTGCCGAGGCAAACCACTCAATACTGCTTATATACTTGGGAGTGTTTCCCCATGCTTGAATTCCTTTAATCAATTCTTCGCGAGGAACTTGTTTCAACTTATTCAACATAAGTAGTCTTTCATTTCTATTTGCTGATTTATACTTCTTTACATCAGTTTTTGAAAAGAGCGCTCTGGTTCTAAACATTTCCATGGTTGAGAGAAATGGTATATTACCGCTGTTTTCAACACCCAGAGATTTAACAACCTTCTCAACACTTTCTTTACCAATTAAGTCTAAGAGGTGATCAGTGGCAGTATTATCAGAGATTTCAATCATCTTTCTCGCATACTCATAGATTTCTCGAGTCTCACCCGCTGGAATGTTTTGCATAACACCTGAAGGAAAGGATTTGAGCTCCTCTTTAATAGCTAGAGGTGTTTTCCAAGTAAGTTCACCTTTTGTAATTTTATCTTCAAGTGTGAGTAGAATAAATAATTTAAAGGCAGATCCAAGTGCAAAATCTTCACTAGCATTAATAGCAAAATTCAAATCTTGCCCGTACTTTTTAAAGTACATCATTTTTCTTCCGGGCATCTTTTCTAAAAGACTCTTTAATTGGGCATCACTTTTAATATCAACTTTAGGAGTATCTTCGCCTTTAAAGAGAAGTCCTGAAATAAGACGAGTTTTGTGATCTAGATTCAAAGAAAAGTTTAGTTTTTTTGAGTGTTCCGTTTTCAATGTCCCAGCATCACCGCTGCTGATTTTTAATTTATACGACTTGCACTCTCCATATTCAGCATAAATCCCCTTAGTAATTTGAGCAAACTGCTCTAGGGGCACGGCCTTAACAAAGGCTGGAGTAAAGTGTTTTTCATATTCAATTTTAGAATTCTTTTTAAAAAGACCACAAATATAACTAGCTTGTTTTTCAATCTCACCATCAAGGCTAGATGAATCTACAAATAGTAGTCCTGTGATCAACTCACTACTACTTATATAAATAGAGAGGTTATTGATAATTTTAGAAGTTTGAACTTTTACCAGTGCTGACTTATTTTCTAAAACTTCAAAAGTGACTTTCTCACACTTTCCAAAATCTTCTCTAAGTCCTTTAAAAAAATCATTGTGACTATTAATAGGAAAGGCCTTTCTAAAACTCTCCCCAGCGTTACTTATATATTCACTCTTAGAAATACTTTCATTATAACTCTTACAAATAAAATCAGAGCTCTTTTGAAAGTCAGCAAATGTACTAGTCATTAGAAATAAAAATAAGAGTATTACTTTCATTATAATTCCTTTAATTTTTCACCCATCTCCAAGAGAGCAACAGGCATAGGTAATTTATCCCAATGAAATGAAAATATTTTTTTTAAGTACTCATTAGACTTTTCTTCAGCTTGTTCAAAACTATCTTCTCTTTCCTGCAAGAGAGGAATATCAGAAGCACAACTCTCCCCACCCTGGGCACATTCAGACACAGGATTAAAAGCGAGGCAACCAAATGGTTTTGACTCAGGAGCAATGGAGCAACCCTTAGGACCCTTATTATAAAAAGGACAAGTGTAGGTTCTTCTAAAACTGCTACCAAGACCTGTTTGTATTTCATAATCCAGACGATTGTTTCGTACAACTTCTTTAAGCTCTAAAATAAGTTCATCGTTCCACATACCTTGCTCTTGTAAATACAGATATAATTCAAGGGTTTGGATGGCATCTGTTTGCATGGAGTTTGAGATGAAAGTACAACACTTCCCCGTACAGGAAAAACAGTTAATGCTCTTAGAACTTAGCTCATCCATGGCACCATTTAAAATAGATCTTCTTGACTCGCTATTAGCAAGACTGAGTTCACTGGTGAGGTGGTGATAAATTTTTTTTGCTTTTAAATTCATAATTTAGAGATTTATCCTATTAATATCGATATGTTAAGTGAGATAGGAACCAGAAGAACTTATTACAGAGTGACAAAGCTTAATAATTTAAGTTAGATAGGTAGATATTAGGAGATTCTATGAGTGTTAAAGAAATTGTAATAAGTATGTTAACGGTAATGACTTTAGTTTTCATACTCTATAGGCCATTTAGAAAAAGAGAACAAAAGACTAATAAATTAGAGATTCTCTACTTTGAAGCACTTAAAGAGAAAGCTAAGAATATTGAAGAATTGGGAATGGATTACTATCAGGCGATTGGACTAACAGCTGAAGCTGCTAAAGTTCAAATTCAAGACGATGTGACTGCATAAAAAAGTTGGGCCATATATTATGGCCCATGTATTCAAATTATTTCGCGCTTAACTTAACTTTTAAAACAACATCATCATGAATCATCTTGTCTCCAAGATCTGTGAAGTATGATCCAGAACCGTACTTAATTCCATAATGAGTTCTATTAAACTTAATTTCCGCATCAGCTACAACACCATTTTTTCCATGATTGATATTGGCCCTAAACATAATAGGCTTTGTGATTCCTTTAATTGTTAGGTCTGCAGTAACATCAAAGTGACCACCTTTACCAAGTCTAGCGCTCTTAACAACAAGCTTTGCTGTTTTGAATTTAGTTACAGAGAAGAAGTCGTCATTATTTAAATGTGCGACAAATTTCTTATTGTACTCGGCTGATTTTACATCATCACAAGTAATCGTTCCCATATCAATAACTAACTCACCACCTACAAGCTCTCTATCTTTAAAAACCAAGTTTCCTTTTTTCAGTTTGATGTGACCATCGTGACTACCAGTAACTTTAGTTGCGATCCATTTAACTTTAGAAGTTTTGGTATCAACATTCATTGTTCCCTTTGCTGCAAAAATTGCAGTTGAACATAGGGCGATAATTAAGATTAGTATTTTTTTCATTTGATCTCCTTTAGTGAGTCATAAGCATAGATCGATTTTCCACTTAGAACAATGGCCATCAATGAAATTCACAGAGAATTGACATTGTCTAAGTAGTTGTCTTGCGATGTGTCTATAACGGGCTGAAAACACTCTCCCTTTGCGCGATTTCATACAATGGAGTATTCTAACTCCATGGAAAATTTAAAAGAAAAATTAACAGGTGAAAGAGAAAAGGCTAGATGGCTCATGCTTGAAGAGCACAATAAGCGTGAAGCCTTGCTCATCGTTGCCACTGACTTAGACTTAATAGATGTTGCCGTTGCCGTGGCCTCTGATGACGTTAAACTCATCAAAACATTGCTTGATTCAGAACAATTGAAGCGCCCCGATGAGACAATGGTCAAATTATTTGAAGAGGAAACAGATTTTAATTTCAACTTCGTCATCATTCAACCCTACGTATTAGCGCAAAAAATAGAGGAATAATTTATGAAGAGATACCTACTACTAATTACAACCCTACTTCTCACCACTTCGTGTATTGATAATAAAGAGCCTACACATCTTGGTGTTGGAGTTAGAAAACTTGGAAAAGTCAGCGGCTTTGCATTGGCTCCTTGTCAGAAAAGTAATTGCGTAAATTCACAACCAGAATTAACTGATGAGAAGAGATTAATAGATCCTATTAAAATTATTTCAACTAAGGACTTGGCCTTTGAAAAAATTATGGGGATAGTTCTAAAAGATCAAAGTCTAAATATTATTTCGAGTACTGATACTTATATTAAAGCTAAGCAAGTACAGTTTGGGAAAATTATTACGGATGTAGAATTCTTCTTTGCAAAGAGTGGTCAAATTCACATGAGAGCTGAAATGCGTGGAGTTCCTCACGATCTAGGAAACGGCCGTAGACTCGTTGAGAGTATCAGATTTAAATTTCACCAAAACGATTACTAGTCAGAAATTTTTTCAAAAGAGTTCGGATTTAAGAACTCTTTTGAATACTTCTCGTAGCCTTTATAGTGCTGTCCATACTGCTTTAGCTCACTCTCAGTAAGACTTCTTTTTACAATTGCCGGAGAACCTACAATGAAACTCCCTGGAGGATAAACTCTTCCAGGAGGAACAGTAGAGTCGGCAGCGACGAGAGAGTTCTTTCCAATCACCGCTCCATCTAAAATAGTTGAACCCATTCCAATTAAACAATTATCTTCAATGGTACAAGCATGAAGAGTTACACAGTGACCAACGCTCACACCCTTGCCGATAATAAGGGGAAACTCTTCAACAACGTGTAACATGCAAAGGTCTTGAATATTTGTTCCCTCACCAATGCGAATATCATTAATGTCACCTCGAACAACAGTTCGAAACCAGATACTTGAATTTCTTTCTAAGTAGACTCTGCCAATGACATCAGCAGAGGGAGCTATGAAAACATTTTCTTGAATACTTGGGGAGTGTTGAGCAAATTTATACAAGGGCATAGAAAACCTATCCTTGAAAAATTAAGCCTTGGTGTTTACCAAGGCAGTTTTGAGATGTAAGCAGAAAGATCTTGAAAGTCTTTTGTTCCCAATTTCTTTATGTAAGGAAGCATCGCTTTATTAACTCTAACTCCACTTTTCATTGCACTTAGTTGCTTAGTTAAGTACCAGGCCATTTGCCCACCAATTCTTGGAGCTTTCTGAGATTTCTTTCCCTGACCTCTTTTTCCGTGGCAAACAACACAAGCTTTATAAAGCTTACTTCCGTGAACCAACTGAGGTGTATCTAAAACAACAAGTGGACCAGCAGGAACAACTACTTCTTCCACTTTAACAGGATGAAGAGCGGCTAATCTCATTTCTTCTAATTCTTTCATCTCAACTATGTGAGCTTTATAAATCTTTTCTTGTTTCTCAAAACTAAATTGTTCGTTAGAAACAGGAAATTTCTTATAATTCGAAAAATTTATAGCAATTATTAGTGCCACTAAAACAACACAAAAAGTCACTAACCTAGTCATGAGTTCTCCAGACTTTAAAGTAATTCAAAATTAATTTGAGTAAGTGGTCAAAGTATATATTATCACATCACTATTGGCAATAATTACGCACTTAGGCAAAGCTCTTTTCTAATTCAACAGATAGCTCTTCTATGGAATCGACTATAGTAATCAGCTCCAAGTGCTCATCCGAGAGAAAACCTTCTTTATTGATATGCTGAAAGTGCTTTATCAGGTGGTCAAAGAAGCCGTTGAAGTTCAATAGGAAGCAAGGTTTCTCGTGGTACTTAAGCTGCGCCCAAGTGAGAATCTCGCATAATTCGTCCAGTGTTCCAAATCCACCAGGTAGGGCAACAAAGGCATCGGACCAGTTATACATCACTTCTTTTCTAGCGTGCATTGAGTCAACCACCTCAAACTTAGTTAAACCTTCGTGGGCAACTTCCCAGTCCACCAGAGATTGAGGCATCACTCCCCAAACTTCTCCATTTTTCTTTAAAACTTTATCGGCCATGGCACCCATGACCCCAATAGAGGCTCCACCATAAACAAGTCCATGATCCTGCTCAACTAATAAGTCAGCCACATCGTTCGCCATTTCTATATAGGCCTTACTCTTTCCTGCGCTTGATCCACAGAATACACATATTTTCTTCATGAGTTCTTCCTATAAGTTTTCTAAAAATTCTTTTCCAATTTGATGAGCAGAAAGCTCTTTATCAAAGTAGAAAAAGTATTCAGTGTTTCCAGTTTTACCTTTTATGGGAGAAACAATGGCCGATGAAATAAAGTAACCTTTACTATCACACCAATCAAAGAGAGAGTAGAGCGCATTTAATCTCGCTTCGTCATCTTTAACTATTCCACCTTTACCAATATTTTCTTTACCAACTTCAAACTGAGGCTTTACTAGAGTAATTACCTTTCCATCGTTTTTAACTAATGAAAAAATAGAATCAAGTGTGAGCTTTAAAGAGATATAAGAAAGATCAACTACAGCCAGATCTACTTTCTCTGAGAGCTCCATCTCGTTTCTAATATTTACACCTTCATGATTCTCAACGCGACTATCATCTCTTAAAGACTGCGCTAATTGATCGTGTCCCACATCAATGGCAAAGACTCTCGAAGCACCATTCTTCAGGACGTAATCAGTGAATCCACCAGTGCAAGCACCCACATCGGCCACAACCAGATCAGTCACGTTCACTGAAAATGACTGAAGCGCCCCTTCAATCTTATGGGCACCACGACCCACAAAGAGAACTTCTTTTCTCACCTCAAGACCCTCTCCAGAGACAATCATTGAGGCCTTCTTAACAAGTGAGTCGTTATAGAAAACAACGCCTTCCTTAATAAGATGAGCGGCTTGAGATCTTGAACTTGATAGGTTCATTGAGACAAGAATTTTATCTACGCGATCTTTCATTTTAATAGAGAGTTGGAGTAATTTTGATGATGACTTCTTGACTAGTGTCTCCAGTAAAAACTAATTTCTTTTCAGTATTTAGAGGAATCGTAAAATCATTTTCAGTGATGCTCTTTAGAAGATCACCCTGAGAATTATAAATATTTCCAGTGATGGCGACGAGTGGACTTGGCCCGAAGTCATTTAAGTTTTGAACAAAGAAAACCTTGAACTCTACACCAACGCCATTTTTCATAGTGACAGTAAATTCCTCACCATTTTCTAGCAATTTAAGTTCGTGAACCTCACTAATGAGTATATGTCCTTCATCGACACCAAGTCCCTTCTTATGAACGATGCCTAAATTCAAAATAATAGTGGCATTCGCACTGATCATAGAAAATAGAACAAATAGAGATAAAATTAGCTTTAGAATTCTTTTATTTTGCATAGAGCTAGTTTATTATCTTTGTAATGAAAAAGCTAAATTTAAAGCACATGTGGTTGGTTTTTGGTCTAATTTATATTGGATTCATTTTCTATTTCTCACTTAGATACGAAAAACCTTCAAAACCAGTATTTGAGCACTTCGATAAGATACTTCACTTCAATGCCTACCTATGTCTCATGGGATACTTTGCGCTTATATACGAGAAGGCTAATCACTTTAAAGTCATGTGCTCTTTCATCGTTATGGGAATTTGTATTGAGTTTTTACAAATGGCCTCAGGATATAGATCCTTTGAACTCTTAGATATGGTGGCCAATACTAGTGGCCTGATCTGTGGAGGTATTGTTTCTAGAACTTACTTCCCAAACCTTATCGCAAAGATCGACTCATTCCTCTATGCTGATAACGCCTGAAAATATTTTTGCCGCTTTTCCACAAAGATAGACCTTATCATCTTCAAAGAGAATATTTAAAAGTCCACCAGGTACCTCTACAGAAACCTTAGACACTTCTTTATAGAATTTTCTATAAGCAAAGGCGCAAGCAACTGCTCCAGTTCCACAGGCGAGGGTCTCGTCTTCTACGCCGCGCTCATAAGTGCGTACCTTTAAGCTTCCCTCACCGAGCACTTCAACAAAGTTTGCATTGCAGCCACCTTCGAATCTCTCATCGTAGCGAACCTTGGCTCCCGCCTCTTTAATATTTACAGCTTCTGCACTCTCCACAAAGAAGACACTGTGAGGAACTCCGGTATTCATAAAGTAACTATGCTTGTTCTCATAGAGATCACTCACATCCACTTTCTCAATATCAAAGAGCTGCACCATCTCTAATTTCACTTCACCATTTTTTAAAAGTGAACTGGTGTAAACACCATCTCTTGTTTTAAAAGTGAAGTTCACCTTATCAAATTGAATTTTCTGAGCGAAAGTTGTCAGCGCTCGCGCACCATTTCCACACATACCTACTTCTCCACCATCGGCGTTTAAGTAGACCATTTCAAAATCAAATTTATTGCTATTATTAAAGAAGAGAACACCGTCAGCACCAATACCAAAGCGTCTATCACAGACTTTTTGCCATAGCTTAGTATCGCTTGGATCAAAGGAGTTTGTTCTGTTATCAAGGACAACGAAATCGTTTCCAGTGGCACAGTATTTGTCGAAAGATATTTTAGCGCTCATAGTCATCTCATTTTTTTAAATTCAGAATTTACATTATAAACAGAACATCTTATATTATGAAGCTAAACTAACAGTTTAAGGGTCTGTAGCTCAGTTGGTTAGAGCCCCGCGCTCATAACGCGGTGGTCGAGTGTTCAAGTCACTCCAGACCCACCATTTTACATTGAACGAACTCTCAACCCCAGCGGCTCGAGTCCTCAATGTTTGAAAAGCCTCCTTTTTAGGGGGCTTTTTCATGCCTAAAATGAAGAAATGGAGTAACTCAACTTCAGGAAACTCGACAACACCACCAAAAATTTCACAATCATTTGTCATAGATTTAATATCTTATTTCTTCAGTTCAATGAAAACTGCTTCTTATAATTTAGTATATTTCCATCTTCTTGCACTTAACGCTGAGGAGGATTTTATGAACGTAAAAGATAAAAAATTACTGGAAGTCACAAACAACATTTACATAATCAGGGAGCAAAAAGTTATGCTTGATAGAGACTTGGCCCTCATATATGGAGTCGAAGTTAAAAGGCTTAATGAGCAAGTAAAACGAAATATTGAAAGGTTTCCAGAAGAGTTCTGCTTTAGGCTAACATCAGAAGAGTTTTTAGATACAAAGTCGCAAAATGCGACTTTGGTTAGCCCAACATCCCGAAACTACAAGCCACCTTTAGCATTTACCGAACAGGGTGCCTATGCTCTATCATTTGTCCTGAGATCTAAGAAAGCTGTTGAAACCGGCATTTTCATTGCTAAGGCCTTCACACACTTAAGAAGATTTATACTCAAAAATGAAAATTTAATGATGGAGCTAAAAAACAATGAACACTTATCAAAAACGTTTTCTAACTTTGAGAAACGAATTGAACAGGATCTTGTCGTGTTATATAAAAATACATCAAAATTTGAGAAAAGATTTAAATCCCTTGAGGATGAAATGAAACAATTAAAGAAGTTGATTAAGAAGTAATATTTTCGGTCAACACTAAAAAGCCTCTATTTAATCGTAGAGGCTATTTTCTTTGTTCTAAGTTTAAGAGCTAATTTTCGCAACTTGACCGCCGACGACTTTCCAGCCTCCATCTACCTGACTCCAGATTCGAGTATAGGCGTACTCTCCATCTATTTTTTGATTACTATATGTCCCTTCAAGTAACATTTTACATGCAACAATAACAAAATCACTAAAGACTCTTACCTCTCTTTTAATACAACTTAATTCTGTCAAATTTTGGATTCCTGATCTATGAGCAGCTAGGTCCATTTTCTTTGTTGCAACGTCTCCCATAGGTAGAGTAAATATTAAGTTATCGTCAATTAATTCATCTAACTTCGATAGATCGCTATTAAGCATTGCAAGTCTAAGTTCTTCTTCTTTGTTAATTACTTCTTCTGATTTATTCATTATTACCTCCAAGCTAAACTTAGTACTCTATTAATCGTAGAGACTTTTTTATTTCAAGTTTAATTTTTTATAAAACCATCTTGTCTTTTAACTTTTCTCGTTCTTTTTTTGAAAGAATAATCTCTTTAGTGATTGCATTACCGGTTTCTTTGTTAAAAAAAGTATTAGGAAGATATGACTTTATAACTTTTCCAATTAGAATCGTTTTAATCATTTTGAAAATTAAAATAATTGGAAATTTTTGATGAGTATCATCTGGAAGTTTTCCCTTTCCGTACTTCCCCATGCCACGACAAATAATTGGTCCAAGTAATTCATCTTTCGATAATTCAGTATTTTCAAAGTCAATAAAGGTCGTGAACAATCCGACAAATGAAATTTTAAATGAAAGAGTATTAGCAATTGGCATTTTACAACAATCAGCATACCAACGCTTTAATCCCTTAGGACTCATTTGCATACATTTTAAATGTTCTCTTCCTACAGTAACTTCAACTTGCTTTGGTGTTATCTGAAATATATGTGTACCACCGTTTTCATCCAACGACTCTTTTGACTTACCAAGATAGTGAGCAAATGCTTGGCAGTCAACACACATACAGACAATATGGTTTCCTGCTTTAGGAGTAATATTTTTGGCAATACCTTGAATTTTTCCACAAGTGCATTTTAATGGGATTGTTTCTACATCTTCTTCAATTGCTATCTTCATTTGCATACAATCATCCTTATTTCTATCGCCTGAATGTAACTAAACCTGTTTCCTCACTAAGCTTAATCAACATTTTAAGTTATTGAAAGTTCATTCTCTATATTGAACTTAATAGAATAGTATCACTGAGGAAAAACTTTCTTCAATAGGGAAACTAGAATTATATCAAGAACTAACTAGTGAGAAAGAAAAGTTCGTTTATATGATCGGATGGATCACTATTTAAACCTTCGGCCAGTAGGTTATGAAAAAAAACTTCTTTTAATCGAGAAGGCTTTTTTGTTTTAATAGATTATAAATCCAAAGTTAGCCAAAAAAATCTACTCAACTTACCAAAAAATATATAGCTTAATTTAAGCTCCTTTAATTTCAAACAATTACTAATTCCTAAATTAGCATGACCTTGCACTGTATTTTACAGGAGGGTTTTTATGGTTAAAAAAGACCAAGGGTTATTTGAAGTTACAAACAACATTCACATTTTTAGGAATCAAAAAGTTATGTTTGATCGTGATCTAGCTGAACTGTACGGTGTGGAGATTAGATCGATTAACCAAGCCGTCAAAAGAAACCTGGACCGATTTCCCTCTGATTTTTGTTTCAAACTAAATTTCAGTGAGTTAGCTGAGTACAAATCACAATCTGTGATTAGTGAAGCCATAAGCACCCGAAAAGGCGTCACGCCAACAGTGTTTACCGAGCAAGGAGCTTATGCCCTGTCATTCGTCTTGAGATCTCCAAAAGCCGTAGAAATGGCTTATTCATTGCAAGAGCTTTCACTTACTTAAGAAGATTCATTCTCAAAAATGAAAATTTGATGATGGAACTAAAGAACAATGATCATCTTTCAAAAACTTTTTCCAACTTTGAGAAGCGCATCGAACAAGATTTAATTGTACTTTACAAAAATACATCTAAGTTTGAGAAAAGATTCAAATCACTTGAGGACGAAATTAAACAATTAAAAAAAATCATTAAGAACTAGAGTTTTTATCAAAACAATTAAGCCTACTTTTAATCGAGAAGTATTTTTTATTATAAAGAATGCTCAATTATTTATATCATACTGATATAAAGCCGCTGAGCACTTACAAGGTTGAGTGTGGCAGCCAGGGCAATTGAACGGATACTTAATTGCACTTTCTTTAAAAAACTCATCAACGTCACTTATCAAATGAAAGCCCAATTTATTAAATACTCTATCTGAAGTATGGCTCAATCCACTAAGCCAAGATATACCTAGGATGAGATTACACTTGTTATTTTTAAGCCAGTCCATGCGTCTCTTAGATATAAGTTGTCCTATTCCCTTTCCTTGAAAATCTTCACGAACACAGAGAGTACACAGAGAACCGACTTTATGGCCCTTAAGCCTCTCTAAAATATTTTCTTCAAAAGGAACATAATAAGAAAATTCCGTAATCATTTCGGCACAACCAACACTAACTAAATCACCATCAACAAAAGCTCCCAGGGCCAAAGCATCTTGCCGCTCTATTCTACTAACAAGATAGTTCATGTTAAAAAGGCCATCCCCTTGAGTTCTATTCATCAATATTAAAGCTTCTTCAAGGATCTTAGTGTCCTGAGAATGAAGTTCTTTAATTTCTATATTATAATCAGAGTTCATATTTCCCTACGTAATTCAAGAGTCATAAAAGTATAGCAAACATCTTTCCACACTAAGCTTACACAACAAGTTAAGTAACTGAAAGTTCATTCTAAAAAGTTGAATTTTAGATATCAATACTAGTGAGGAAGAATTCTCTTCAATAGAAAAACCACAATTAATTCAGAGATTAATGACTGAGGAAGAAAAGTTCGTGTATATGATCGTATAGACCACCATTTTACCATCTAGTACTTGAACTTTTGTTCCTCACTAAATACTAAAAAGCCTTCTTTTAATCGAGATGGCTTTTTTTATTTTCAATTTCTTTAATGTAAAAGAAGGCAAAATATATAGCAGAGAATTGAGCTGATTTGATTATATTACTAGTCAATAAAATTTAATATAACTTTCTTTTTTTCGCTGCCTACAAATGCAACTAACTTACCTTTTAATTTAATTTGATAAGAAACCCCATCAGTAACTCCTGTTCCACCAATAGGAGCATTTATTCTCCAGTTAGGTGATTTTTCAAAAAAATTCCAAAAGCTATCATAAACTAAATAGGAACAGTTTTGATCAAGTCTATAATTACATTGATAGTTTTCGGCCATAACCTTTTCCAAATCAAAGGGAAGATTAGATACATTGTGCTCTATATTTGGATAATCTTTTAGAGCTCTGAAGTCATCATCAGTTATAAGCCAAGCAATAAATCCTCTGACATCAGTATTGTTAAAATGATCTATCAAATCTTTACCATCTCTTTTTGGTGTATAAACAGAATTAACACTAATGTTAATAGTAAGTGGTTTACTATAGTTTTCAAAATGGTTCTTAATTAAATGAGCAATAGCATTCGTTAGACATCCTTTGAAATCGGTACCTTCAGGAAAAGCATCATCAGGATTTACTCCAGCCCCTAGAAAACCACCTGCCACAGTAAATTCTGCACTTTTACTAGTTAGATTGTTTTCACCACCATATGAGTAAAATTGATCCGTAGGGTTTTCATCCTCTAAATACCAATTAGGAAGTGGCCCCCCTAATTTTAGTGAATCGTCCTCAGAACTGAGGTAATAAACTTTCCTATTTTTATTTTTAAATCTACTAATTAAATGATCAAGTGCTTTTTTTCCTCGTTTCTTCTTATTGAATACAGATGATGCGTGCACTACAATTAGTGGGTGAACACCAACATCATGATATGAAACAAATGTTGCAATATTGGCAAGACTTGTTGAACACAGGGTTAATAATAAAAGTATCGTAGGTATTATTTTTTTTTTATAAAGCACTTTAATTTCCTAAATAACCAAATCATTTTTTAAATAAATGGTTTTTAATTTCTAATTACTCTTATTATCCCAGCTTTTAAGGTTTACTTCACTAGACTGTGAACAATTTCCATAGGGCATGATCTTTTAGACAGGGCACTGTTATTTTAATACCTTAGGAGTTTTTTTCCAATTACAAAATGTGTTCTAGTCACCAGCTAAAATATTTTGCCAACCAAGTAAAGACTCTAATAAATTCAAGCTACTATAAAACCTAAGGTCTTCACTTTCTTGCAATTAGCATGGAATAAGGAGGGTTAATGAATAATTTTAGAATTGAGAAACCGTTTGAAACAAAACCACCAAGACTAAAAGACCTAGTCAACCAGCACATTATGGGAGACGTCTGGATAAGGGATACACCTTTTGGTCCAGTAACTGACTCACTAAAAATTGCTCAGCACTTTGATATGACTCATTTTCATCTGCTGAGAGCGATTGATAAATGTAAGGAGGAATTATCCATTCAATCCAAATTTGGATTGAATGAAAACATTATAGAAAACAGTTACTTAGGTGGAGCAAAAGGTAGAGAAAGAAAGGCGAGAAAAGTTGATATTACAGAGTTTGGTCTGATGCTCTTGCTACTATATATCAACACTCCTAAAGCAAGAATGATCTCTGCAGAAATTTTATATAGGTTTTTTATCCTCAAAAGCTATGTCTCAGGCTTAAGTGAGAACCAAATAGGGGCCCTCAAAGGTTACTACCGTCAGAAAATAGATGAATAAGATCAGCAAATTGTAAGATAGCTAAAGCCTTCTTAATTGAAGGCTTTTTTGTTTCTATAACTCATAGAGTTTTAACATCATTCCGGGTGATTCATTTGGACATATATCAAAATCATAACTTTTATAAAGTCTCTTCCCTTGTTCACTTGAGATTAACTTTATAACCTTTATATCTTCTGACTTACATTCGGAAACAATCCTTTCCATTAAGGCCTTTCCGACACCTTTTTTTTGATAAGTTGGTTCAACCATCATATCTACAATTAAAGCATAAACATTATGATCAGAAATTAAACCTGCATAACCAACTGGAGTTCCTTCGACGTAGGCTAAAAAGTTTTTCCACCTGTTCTTAAAGATAGACTCCATTTTTTTAGAATCGTTATCATTCCATCCCCAATCGCAAGACTTCCAAACAACTTTAATATCTTTCTTAGCATCTTCAAATTGAATACTTTTTATATCTACGTTCATAACTATAACCTTTCTTGTTTCCTCACTAACCTTACACAACTTTATAAATTGTTAGAAATACATTCAAAGATAACTTTGAATTAAGAACAATATCTCTGAGGAAAATAACCAAATCAAAGAAAAACCAGAATAATATTGAGAACTTACGAGTGAGGAAAAAAGGTTCGCGTAAGCGATCGAATGGACCACCATTTTAAAAAACTAGTTTTCGGACTAGGCTTTTTTGTTTCTAATAGATCAAAAACTTCCTACTCCACTACTCAATAAGTTCACTTCCATACTATTTAGTCTTTAGATTCTCGTCATTTACAAATCTCTAAACTTTCAACCTCTTGCTTAATAAAGCAGAAGGAGAATTTTATGAACAGTTTTAGAGTTGATAAACCATTTGAAACTAGACCACCAAGGTTAAAAGATTTAGTAAGCGATCATATCATGGGCGATGTATGGGTTAGAGATACTCCATTTGGCCCAATAACCGATTCCCTTAAGATCGCCGAACACTTTGAGATGGAACACAAGCATTTACTAAGGGCGATTGAGAAGTGTATAGATGAGCTAGGTACAGAGACCAAATTTGGACTTTGTTCAAACTTCATTGAAAACAAATACTTAGCCGGTCCTGAAAAGCGAAAAAGAAGCTATAGAAAAGTTGATATTACAGAGTTTGGGCTTATGCTACTCCTTCTTTACATCAATTCACCTAAAGCCCGAAAAATATCAGCTGAAATCCTGTACCGCTTCTTCATTCTTAAAACTTACTTATCTGGTTTAAGTGAAAACCAAGTTGGTGCTCTCAAGGGTTATTATCGAAAAAGGATGGAAGAATAATGCCAGCAATATATCGATCAGATAAAGCCTTCTTAATTGAAGGCTTTAATGTGAATTTGAATTTTATAAAACTAAACTCTGGAGCAGGCTCATTTTTAACTTAAATTAACTTTTGGAAAGTCTATTGGAACATCAAATGCAACGTTAGTGTAATTTGTAAAAATATTAAGAGCTACATGAGCAAGGATTTCAGCAACTTCTTCATCATCAAAGCCAGCGCTTTTCAATTCATCAATATCCGACATAGAAATAGAAGCTTTCTTTAATACTAATTTCTTAGAAAAAGTAAGTGCGGCTTGAACTCGAGGATCACTTGACTCCCCTGCTTGAGCACTTTTCATCTCTTCTGCCGAAACGCCTGCTTTTTCACCAAGAAGAGTGTGAGCAGAAAGACAATATTGACAACGATTGATCTCTGCAACATGGACAGCTATTTGCTCACCAAGCTTCGCTCCTAATTTTCCAGCTCCCAAAGCACCAAACGACGTCCACATGCTCTTAAGTGCAGCTTCAGAGTTACCGATGACTTTAAACATATTAGGTATTGTTCCAAATGCGCTTTTAATTTCTTGGAAGATCTCGTTGTGAGATTCTGTTATTTCGTTAAGTTCTTTTAATTGAATTCTAGACATTTTATTCTCCTATGAAAGTGTTGGTTTAAGATACACTTTCGATTTTAATTTATAGATAGTTACAAGATTTACAAAATTTATAGACTCCTTCCAGGAAGTGATAAATCTCCTGAGGCTACATCAAAAATATTTTTCACGCATAGTAATGGCGCGTGAACCTGTTGATTTATTCTAAGCCCCGCAGTTACACCGTCAAAACTGAATTGCTTAGGAAATCCTAGATCTTTTAAAGGTACTCTAACTAGAACCTCACCATTCTTCATGGTGAAGTCATACCCTGGGCTATCAATAAATAGTGGTAACCCTGGCCATGTTTTCGGAAGTTTTGGTTTTACCCCGTTAGGAATATCTCTAACTTTCAAGCTTCCTTTACCACAGGCATTATCTGGAACTAAAACAACCCAGTGACTGTGCCATTTATCTCCATCATTTTTTTTATTTCCATCACCATCTTCATCGTAAAGAGGAGTATCATCAAAGTCAGGATGTATGGTTAAAGCAAGAGCTAGGATTCCAGAATCTTTCTCAAACCCTACAGTCGAGCTATTTAGAGTCGTTGGCCAAACATAACTATAAACACTAGCTCCTGCTAACTTCCCATTCTTTTTTGGAGTCTTTCCGCCGACCTTTTCTTTTACTTCTTGCTGAAAAACAAGATGGCCTCCATCTGTTATGACCTTTACATGTAAGATATCAAATTCAGGCATTATCTTTGAAGACTCTTTCGCCAGTATATGACCTTTGTGTTTGTGAGAATGTTTAGAGTGCTCATCCATCGTGTTATGAGAACATGAGAACATGATCAAAGTTAATCCTAGAAGTAGGCTTAGTTTTTTAAATTTCATATTTTTTCTCCTTTTTTTATCCAACTTTTTTGTTGTTAATAAGTTCGTTAATAAATATTTCTAATTTTTCTTGATCTATCAGACCAAAATGTTTTAATTTTAGACTTCCGTCTCTATCAATGATGATCAGGCTAGGAGTACCTTCAAGCTGATATGCCTTCATTGTTTCTGGCATCCACTCCCCCTCTAATCTTTTGTCAATAGCGACAGGAAAAGGAAGTCTCCACTCAGATATAAATACTTTGAGTGCGTGGGGTTGCATTGCTTCATGATTTTCAAAAACAGAATGTAGCCCAACAACTTTGACATCATCTGAATTAAACTTGCTATAGAGCTCTTGTGTCTGAGGGATTCCTTTATAAACACAACCTGGGCAGAGCATTTGAAAAACATGAATTATTTTAATAGAACTATCTTTGACCTTTAATTCAAACCCCTCTGGAGCATTTACCCATTTATCAATAACTAGTTCTTTTGCTTTCATTTTTACCTCGATTCAAATATAACTATGAGCAGTCATTTAAATTCATTATCGTTATTTATTGTCTATAAACAAGTACTTACAAAACGGTGAGTAGTTACCAAACGGTACATCTTGGGGAAATTATGGAAGAAAAAAAATCAAAAAAAGTAAGTGTTAAATTCATGGTTGAAGATATCATTGGCTGTAAATGGTCCATTTCAATTTTAGATTTACTTAATCACGGTATATGTCGACCTGGTGCTATGAGAAGAGAGATTGATGGTCTTACCACTAAAGTTTTAAACGAAAGACTAAAGAAGTTGCTTCGTTATAAAATTGTAATAAAACATGAATATGATGAAGTTCCACCGAGAGTTGAATATAAGTTTACGGAGTTTGGTACTAAATTTCTAAGGATCGTGAATGAAATTCAAGCTCTACAACTCGAGATAAACCCAAAGGAAGAATAGAAAAGCTTGACCCTCCTAGCAGCTAATATATTTGACCTGCTAGAATGAGTTTCTAAATTATATTATCCACCAACAAGTATGACTGCACTGTTTCCTCACTTTCTTTCACTCTATTTATTAGTAGTCGATAACTCATTCGATAATTCGTAAGAACTAAACTTACATCACCGAGGAAGAACTTCTTAAAAACAAAAAACAGAATTAAATTACGAACTTTCGACCAGTAGGTTATGAAAAAATCCTTCTTTTAATCGAGAAGACTTTTTTGTTTCAAAAAAGAACTAATTTAAATCCATTGCTCTCAAAAATAGAACCTCACTCATAAAGTTGATACTTCACTTAGTTCACATTTAACTAAGGAAATATTATGAATGACTTTAGAATAGATAAACCATTTGAAACAAAGTCTCCCAGACTAAAGGATCTAATTAATGAACATGTTATGGAAGATGTTTGAATTAAAGATACACCTTTTGGTCCAGTTACTGATTCACTAAAAATTGCAGAACACTTTGATATGTCACACGCGCATATGCTTAGGGCCATTAATAAATGTAAGAGTGAGCTTGGAACAGAATCCAAATATGGATCATGTAACAATCTTATAGAAAACAACTACTTACTTGGTCCAAAAGAACGACAAAGGAAGTACAAAAAGGTGGATATTACTGAGTTTGGCTTAACTCTTTTACTTCTATATATAAACTCACCAAAGGCTAGGAAAATATCTGCTAAAATTCTTGATCTTAAATACTTATCTTGATGGATTAACTGAAAAACAAATAGGAGCACTCAAAGGATATTACAGAAAGAGAATGAATAATTAATTTTTAAATGCCTCTTTAATTAGAGGCTTATTTTTAACAAGTTTTAGAACTAGATTTCTCAATCAAGTACTAATCTTAAATACGAATCGGAATTGTTATCCATTTGAGATTCTGTTTTAAAACCATATTTTTTATAGAAATTTATAGCTCGTTCATTTTTCTCTCTACAGTTTAAGAACAAAGGTCTTTGTTCAGTTAACTGAACTACTGCATCCAACAAGGTTTTACCTAGCCCCATTCCCTGAGCACTAGTATCAACATATAACTGATGAATTAAATTTTCTGAGACTAGCAGAGATACAAACCCCAATATTTTATCTTCTACTACAGCGACTAAAATCTCTTCACCCTGAGTATCTTCTTCAAAGTCAGAGATTGAAAATGTATTCTTAGGCATCCAATCAAAAGTCTCTATATTTAAGCGACAGTACATCTCAGCTAGAACAGACGTATCCGAATCTTTTACGCGTCTTATTTCAACTTCACTATCCACACTTCATTCCTTTCACGATATCTATATGCCTCTATTAGAATTTATACACTTTCCATTTTCTTATGAAGCACCTTTTTAAATACCTTACCAAAAGATGCTGTATTTGCCTTTCTTGTTTGTATGTATTTTCCGGAATAAAAAAGAAGTTTATTAATAAACCCAGGAATAAACAATAATTTCATCCTCCTCGCATCCAAAGAAGTTCTTGCTACATCACTTGCCAAGGCAGGTTTTATTGGAACCCCAGAAAAACTAATATCAGGAGATAAATTTGTTTTAGTAAAACCAGGAGCAACGATAGACACATTAATATTAAATGGTTTAAATTCTGAGGCCAACCCCTCAGCTAATATCAAAACGTATGACTTAGTTGCTGCGTAATTTGCAATTAATGGTATTCCCTGAAATGCGACAATTGATGAAACAAATAAAATTTCACCTTCTCCACTCTTTTTCATTAAATTACCAAAGTGATGACTAAGGGACAACGGTGCCTGGCAATTTAAACTAAGGGACTTATTCATATCTTCAATATCAATATCTAGAAAATTTCCAGAGTCTTCCTTACCGGCATTATTGATTAAAAGTGAGATGACTAAATCTTTAGTCTGTTCAAATATTCTTTCTAAACCCGATTTCTCCGTAAGATCTGCAACAATTATTCTAACTTTAACTTTATAGTGATCTTCTAATCTTTTTGATTCTTTGATTAGTAGTTCTTTATTTCTAGCTACAAGTATTACATTTCTTTTTTGCTTACAAAGCTCTTCAGCAAATGCCAATCCTATTCCAGAGGAACTACCGGTAACCAGTGCCCATTCTTCGTTCTTTGTTTGTATTGCATTCATTTATTTCTCCCATTTAGTAGTTAATTCTATAGATGTTAAGATGGAAAACAATTTCCAAACTTAAGTAAATGTTTTGGATTTCCTAAGATAAAAAGTCGTCCTGTAATAATCATCATGAAGATATTTGTTTCACGTGCCAAAAGTGAGAACCAAGATTTTGTATTTACAAATATTCTAATTTTAGGTTTTTGAGATGGATTATTTATTATTGCGATTTTCTTATCTTTTATTTCAATATATATTTTTTCTTTTTCACTACCCCTAAAATTAAATTCATAGAGACAGTCGATACCTTTCGACTGACCTCTTTGAAAGACGTTACCTATCGAGTGTTTAAATGTTGCGATACTATCCGGAATAAGTGAATTATGAACAATTCTCACTTTTTTATGAGGAAACCTTTTAGAGACGTGTTGATGAGCATCACTGTTTTTTACGACATAGACAGGCTCTATCTTATCTCGAAGAGGTTTTAGGTAATTAACCTTGAATGCTTTCTTATCATCATTGTACTCTCCAATAATCTCATCCCCAGCAGGGCATACGGCCATACAATATGCGGCCTTATAGTTCGCACCACCGGAAAGACTTTGCCACCAAGAAACTAACTCATTGTCCTCTACCTTGGTACGAAACTCTTTTTTTGATTTAGACTCAATAATATCTTCTACAAGCGTACCAAAGCCTCCCATGAACTCTCTATAATTGTGGGTATAACAGGAACTAAAATTAAAATGTCCATCAGGAGAGATCGCCCCAACAGGGCAGGAAGCTACACATAACTTACAATCAAAACATGGAGAATAATCTAGCGCTTTTGAGAGACTATTTTCCTGAAGTTCAATATCAGTAACGACTGTACCAAGAAAAATAAAGTTACCAAACTTAGGATGAATGACATTACGATTGATACCCATAACACCCATTCCGGCAGCCTCAGCGACTAATTTATGAGAGATGTACCACATCTTCCGGGGCCATTCGTTAGTTTCCATTGGAAATCCCATAGCACCGGCCATACTAGCTTTATATCCTCTTTCTACTAATTTTCGAGCAATCTTTCTCTCTATTGAATCAACATCATGAGCGCCTTCATGAAACTCCATATTGGCGATACTTCTTGTGGGTGTGCGTACAGGATTGGGGTTAACTTTTATAACAAATGAAATAAGAGATTTAGCATAAGGAAATCCTTTTAAAATTTGCTCCCTATCAGGGCTTATCTTATCGTTGTATACACTGATAACTCCTGCATCATCAGCTCCACACTCAAGGGCAATTTTTTTTAATTCTTCCAAGATCATACTATCTCCATTAACGTGTATATACACATATAGAACTATTTTTTTTAACTTTCTAATTTATCTAAGATTTTCAAAAGTTGATTCCAGTCTTTCTTTCCTATTTTATCGATTACGCTCAATTGAACTTCTTCCCAAGCATCTTGATTTCTTTTCAATTCTTTAACACCTTTTGAGCTAATTTTAATAATTTTCTCTCTCGCGTCCTCAGAAGACTCAATGAACACAAGACCATCGCGTTCGAGGGGTTTAATATTTCGAGTTAAGGTCGTGCGTTCCATTTTGAGTTGATTGGCAATGGTTGTAATCTTGCCACCATCAAATGCCTTAATAGTTTGCAGGAGTGAGAACTGTAATGCGCTGACCTTCGAATCGTCAAAAGAAGAGTTATAAAGCCTAGTGATCACCCTACTGGCGATTCTTAGTTTATTACAAGTACAATTTATTACATTTATTGGATCCATTAGGTGAGTATACACCTATTCTTACAAAACGTCTACACTCTAAAGTTTAATAGTCAGAGACATGCACCGAAGATAAGGTGCTCTTGGGCACCAAGACCTAAAACGTCCCCAATAAAACGCCCCTTGCGCCACGTCAAGTTACTGCAATCTTAATACCTTCATATGGCATAAACTTTGCTACCATAAACGTAGTTCTAAAAAATAATAAAGCTGTTACTAAAGGGAGAAACAATGAAGGTATTTTTAATTTCAATGATAATAGGTTTAACATCCAATAGTTTTGCCGGAGTTAGTGATGCGAGTAGCATGATTCAAATGAATTCTGGCCTTTGGGAAGTTTCTTGTAAAAATGGAACTAACGAACAGGTATCGACTGGAGATATTTTAAACGATGATATTTGTGACTATGGTGGTGGTGGATCAATGAATAATTGCTTTACAACGGTAACTGCAAATCTTCCATCTTACGATTACAATGATCAAGATGAAGTTACAGAAATCATGAACTCATGCCGTAGGGCCGGTGATGGAGCATCTGCATGTTTCGAGCTTATGACAAATAAAATACCTGCTTATGAGTATAATGAAAGAGGGGAAGTCCTTGAGATTTTAAATTCTTGCCAAGGAAGCACTCGTTATACTTCACAATGCTTTACCAAATTGACAGCTTCTATACCAAGCTATGAAATTAATGAAGTAAATGAAATTGCGGAAGTTATAAAAGCATGTGAGAGAGCTGACTCTTATACGATGAGCTGTATAGAAATTATTTTCAATTCTACTCCTTCATATGATCGCAACGAAAGAGTTGAAGTCGTAAAGATTGGAAATTCTTGTAAATATTAAAATTGAAAAGCCTTCTTAAATGAAGGCTTTTTTATTTCAACGGATATTAGTTCTTAAAAAACAAACCTAACTTATTCCCGTTTAGGTCTCTAAAATATGCAGCGAACACACCAGGGATTCTCTCTCCAGGCTCACCTTCACAGCAACCTCCCAGTTCCAGAGCTTTATCATAAGCTGCTTTAACTTTTTCATTTGATGATACAGTTAGACCTACCATGATTCCATTTCCTGAAGTTACAGGTTTTGAATCATAAGGCAGAGAGACAGCAAAACCTGTTTTATCTTCACCGAAGCTCCAAACAATAGCTCTTTCAGTAGTACGAGACTTCTTGGCCCCAAGTATTTCTAAAATTGGATCGTAAAACTTTTCAGCCCTTTCCAAATTATCAGTTCCTAAAATAATATTACTAATCATAATCATAACCTTTATTGTTCTCTGAAGATATTCTCTCTATATTGCAATTATTTGAAAAGCTTATTCAAAGCTGAGTGATCAATTGAACCACTCTCAGTAATCTCTATGAAATAAGGTAGCTGCCAACGTTGAGTTTTCTTGCCTGAATCTGAGAATACTTTCATTCCTTTGTTTCCCCTATCTTCACTCCATGGTGGAAATACACGAAAACCTGTTTTGCCCTTACTATCTTTTTTGGAAATTATATTTTTTGCGATCAATAGCGAAACAGGAAAAATAAAAAGCCCAACCCTTTGACTAGGCCCTTGAACTTTTATAAATAAGTAATCAAGTTGCTCAAAGTTTAAAGGAATTGGTTTATTATTAATTTCACTAGAAGAAGATGGACGCTGCCACAGCGTTAGAAATGCCCCGGGTCTATCGGGCGTAACCTTACCTTGTCGATAAGTAATTTTCTTTTTGTTTAAGCTAAAGCTAAGAGCACTATACTTCGAATTTTCTGGTACTGAATCTATGATTATGTCACTAGTGATTATGTAGCCGGCAGGTACAAATTCTTTCTTTAAAAAAATCTCTAACTCTTCACTATATGCAATCTCTTTCATTTATCCATTCCCTTCAAATTCGAAGAAGTTTTTATAGTCATTAAGATTATAAGTTAAAGCAATTTCAATACACTTTGCAAGCTTCTTTACAGGTGTTTTCTCTTTTAAAGCAAATGAAAGACTTCTATTACCGCCGTATTCAAAATCATCAGGAAAGAGCTCTTTAAAAATTGAAACAAGTTTTGTATTGCAGTTAAAGTACATGTGATATCTCTCAGGATCACTTTTTTTCCAATCGATACGAATGGTACTACCACTCTTCGATTCTAAGGTGACAAAACTTGGTTCGTTCCATTTTAAACACTCATCAAGAGTGCCAACACCTTTAGTCTTAGCTGCAACTTCGAGGATGAGATTTCTTAGATCTAAAAGTTTACTTCGGACATCTTCAGGATAACTTGAAAACTTCTGTGAAATCTTATTATTTTGAAAGGGTTTATATTTATTCATAGAATGAACTTTCCCCAACAATATACACTCATAAGCTTTGCTCCCTAGTAAGAAATACTATTCTTCTCACAAAGTTAACACACTACAAAAGGTAAATAAAATATTTTAGCCACTTACGAATGAGAAAAGGTTTACCTTCCCTTCAGTGACAATTTTAAAATCTTATCTAGCTGCTTTTCTTTAAAATTTTCTGTTGAATTTCTAACTGGTCCAATAACAGTAGATCTAACAGGAGAAATACCAGAAAAGTTAAGTGTCATATCTTTAAGTGCCCGATGGGATGGCCTTCCATATCTAAGACGATAATAATATCCAGGTTGATCTAAAGTGGAAATAATATGAGCAGATTTTCCAACGAGTAGCTTATCCCACCATACAGAATCTTCTCTTTTTTCAAAGGCAAAGCCTGGCAAGAAAGTACGATCGAAGAAACCTTTAAACTTTGCAGGTAGTGAGCCCCACCAAACAGGGTGAATAATAACTATGTGATTACTCCATATTATTTTTTCTTGTGCCTCCATCAAACAAGGCTCTAGCTCTACTCGTTTGGAGTAGCCATATTTTAGATTTGAATCAAATTCAATGGCCCCCATATCAATGGACTTAACTTCAAAATTAGTCTTCTCTAGACCTTGTAAATAAGTGTCATAGATAGAACGACAGAAGGATTGATCAGGACTAGGGTGTCCATTTATAACTAATATTTTCTTCATTTAAACCTCCAAGAACTACATTCTAGAGGCGTTAGGTGATAAATGATTGGAAATCTACGACAACTTCTATCTCATTTCTAAAGGTGTTTTATTTAAGTACTTCATTGTGAAGTTGTTTAGGCTAGATTGATCGTATAAGCCTAATTCGAGAGCTATATCACTGAAGTCCAGAGGCGAATTGATTAAATATTTTAATTTTTCAATTCTACAATCAATGGTCAGATCTCCAAAACTTATTCCCTTCTTCTCAAGCTCACGCTCAATTCTTCTAAGAGAAACACTATTTCTATTGGAGAACTCTCTTAGGCTAATTTTATTTTTACCAAGGTTAGTACTAATATATGTTCGTAACTCTTCTATATATTTTATGTTTGGAATGAAATAAGAGATTAATCTTTTTTTCATTAACCTATACTCTCCTTCCGAATATAATGGATTTTTAAAAGTAAAATCCTCATTCTTAAATATTAACTTACTTTCTTCTGCTCCAAATTCATAATCCATTTTTAATGATTCGTAAATTTCAATATTCTTCGGTTTCTCGTATGAAAAAATTATTTTTTCAGGACTGATAGTTTCTGAAAACGTTTGATTTATATAATTTAAAAAAGCAAAGATATGCACATCATGAACCTGCCTACTTATCTCTTTAAAGGAATTTCTATTAAGTTTTATTACAACTTCAGTAAAATTACCTATTACTTTTGACTTAATAATAAGTTCTTTACATAAATGACCTTGAAACAGAGACATGAGTTTCATCATTTTTTGAATAGTAAGTGATCTGGAAACAAGCTCACCAAAGACACCGATATCAGAGAATTCAAAAACACGACCAAGGTAAATTCCAATATTTTCATCTGTTTCAACAATTAACTTCTGATAAAGTTGTATAATTTCACTTTCAGAGTACTGTTCACTTTCTGGTAGCTTATCTAAGCATATTCCAAGTTTTTCAGAGCAGTTAACAATGGAGAGATAAATTTCTTTTGATACATAGGACATGATGAGTATTATATTCGAGAACTCCCAAATGGAATACTCGTTTTTTCGGGCTTTTTTTATATTTAGACTTCGATTAGAATAACTCTATAGAAAACATGGAGATCAATATGATTCAATATAGTACAGACACTTTACTTCTAGAAAATCTTGATATGAATGGCTTCTTTGTTGACTGGCCTAATCCCCCGAACATCAAAAACTTTAAAAGAATCTTATTAGGTAGCTATAAGTGCGTAATTGCTTTCGAAGAGAATAAACTTGTTGGATTCATCAACGCTATTTCAGATGGTGTACTATCTGCTTACATCCCTCTTCTTGAAGTTCTTCCTGAATATCAAAGTAAGTGTATTGGGAAAAAGTTAGTTGAACACATGAAAGAAGAACTTAGTCATCTATATATGGTAGATCTCTTATGTGATGAGAAATTGGTCCCATATTACGAAAAACTTGGAATGAATAAGTCTCAAGGTGTTCACATCAGAAATTACGATAGGCAGTCAGCTGAATAACTTAAATATTTCAAAGGATAAGAAAATGCATATTAATGAATACGGAAGTGGCAAAAAGACTCTTATTCTAGTTCACGGTGGCCCATCACTATTTGGCTATATGAAATCACTAGGGGATCAACTCTCACATAAGTATAAAATCGTTGATTATGCACAACGCGGTACCTTTGAAACTCCTCGTACAGATAACGATCAACTCTCCTTTGATTCACACATTGAAGATTTAAGACAAATAATTGAAACATATAATAAAGAACAACCTGTTACTCTCATTGGACACTCCTGGGGTGCAGATCTAGCTCTTCTAACTGTTGCAAAACACCAAGGTCTAGTGGAGAAAGTCATCTCTCTTGGTACTGCTTCTCTAGAAGAAGAAACAGGTGATATCTTCGCAAATAATATCCAGGCGAGACTGAGCGCTGAAATTAAAATAAAACTAGAAGATATTGATGAGCGCTACAAAACGTCAAAGACAATTGATGAGATGAATCTCATAATGCAAGAGAGATTGGCCTTAACAGGACCTGTCTATCATCTTGACCCGCTAACTGAAGAGATGCTGCCTGAATCTAAATGGAACTTTAATAGTTTTAGCTTTAGCATAGATTCAATCTGGGAGTTAATTGAGAGCGGAGAAGTTCCAACTCTTCTTAAGGAAATCAAAGAGCCGGTAATTGCAATTCATGGAGACTATGATCCCATTCCTCTTAAAGAGACTTTTAAATTCCTAGAAGAAAATATCCCAAGAATTAAGACAATTGAAGTTCCTAAGTCAGGTCACTTCCCATGGTTAGAAAAAACTTCAAAGGACTTCTTTATAGAAGTGTTGCTAGAGGAATTAAAGTAATTTACTTCTTTTTCACCCACAGAGTCTTCTCAACCCGTGCCACTAGGTTTTGATCTTCATCTAAGACATCTACGCTAAACTTTGGCTCATAAGGTTTACCATCTTTTGTATTAGCGAGAATATCTTCCACTTCAGCAGGCGAGATTTCAAATAGTGCACTCACCTTCCCTTTGCCAGGCTTTTTAAATTCAATAGAAGCACTCTTATCCCAAACCAGGTAATCCTTGCCAATTATTTGCATCAGCATGAGCATGTAAAAGGGATCACACATTGAATACAGAGATCCACCAAAGTGAGTGCCCACGTAATTGGCATTAAGTGCACTCAATTTCATAGTGACTAGAACCTTAGTTCCCTCTTTATTTAATTTCTTAGATTTTACTCCTGCCCCGAGATAGGGAGGGTAGATATTTAAAATTTGAAATAAGTATTTAGAAAGTAATTTCTTTTTAAGACCCATAACTCTTACCTAATGTTTTAAAGTTCAATTCTCATAGGATGACACTCAAAAGGGAGCCCTCCGATCTGTACTTGAATATTTTCTTTGTATTGAATAGCTCCGATACTTTCGTAAAATTTCTTAGATGTCTTTGTCGAATCTAGATAGATTTCTTTAAATCCAAGCTCTTTTGAAACTTGCTTCATTTGAGTGATAATCTCTTTTCCAAGACCAAGACCTAGAACACAGGGTGTGAGATAGAGCGCCCCTATTTCTGCTGACTTCTTTTCTTTAGAAATAAAAAGCAGTCCGTAACCTTCTATTATATTATCTCTTTCCACAACCCAGACATTTTGTTCTGCAATTAATTGTCTCTTTGCTTCGTAATTGTACTCACGTCTACCCCAAGCATCTATTTGCTCAGAGCTATAATCTCTTGCGCAAATCTCTACGATAGATTTCATATGAGCTGTATGAATTCCCTCTTCGTCTCCAAACTGGGCCCGTCTTACTATGGCGCTAGACATGTTTTCCCCTGCGATAAAGAACATTTCCTACAACAGATAGTATAACTAGTGTCATCCCAATAAAAGCATACTGCGTTGGCAGTTCATCAAAGAAGAAATATCCTCCAAGCGACGCCCAAATTAACCCGAAATAACCAGCCAGACTTACTATACTAGCGTCGCCAAGCTGATAGGCCCTAGTCATAAAGTATTGAGCGGTTTGTACAAATACTCCCACACCTAAGAGATAGAGCCACTCCATCCCGCTGGGGGTAACCCAACTAGAAATAGCAAAAGGGAGTGTTACTGGAATAATAATAAGTGGAAAGTAGAAAATAATAACTAGAGGGTGTTCCGTTTCTTTCATTTTTCTAATGGCAGTATAAGCTCCTGCCGAAAACATGGCCGAGCCTAGTCCAAGAACATAAGGGAAAAGATCTCCTGTTCCTGAAAAACCTTTTATGAGAATAATACCAGCAAAAGCTCCCACATAGAAGATGACCTGTTTAGGATAGAAAATTTCCTTTAAAAGAATAGCCGTTAAGAGAGTCGTAAAAATTGGGGAAAGATATTGAATGGTTACTGCCGTAGCGAATGGCAACTGTTGCAATGTTGTAAAAAACAAGAAGAGGGCACAAGTTCCACACACTCCCCTAGTAATAAGCATAGTTTTATCTTTACCCCAAGGTGAAACTTTTGCGAACTTCAATTGAATCAAACAAAGAAACATGGCCACAAAACCACGAATAAAGACGACTTGAACTATGGGAATTTCGCCACATAACTTCACCATCATTCCCATAAGGAAGAAGAAGAAGCTGGCAACGGTCATATGAATAACACCACGATTCTGCGGCGAGAGTTGAGCAAACATGCCCTAGTTTATCATGATTGTTTAATATAGTAACTATTCACACTATCGAGTGTTAGATCCTGATTCTTAAAGTGATCCATTAAAAAGAGTTCTAGACCTTGTAGCTTTCCAATTTCTAAAACTCCACAGACTACACCTTTAATTAAGACAAAGAGAAAATTACTCATATTACTCTCAGTAATTACTTTCTTCTTTTTCTTACTGGTCCCAAACGCAGAATCTAAGAGAGATTGACTGACACTCTTTTGTTCACTACCAAGTGAGCCTACAATACCTTGAGCGGTTTCAATGGATTCCACCTCAACCTTGTTAAACTCTAAACCATGTGTCTTTGTAGTGTAGCCATAAGGGCAATGTAGGCATGTCGTCTGACAACAAGTCTTACGATTGAGTAAAAATTGACTTGTGTAAACTGTGTTACCAGCTGAATTTGTATAAGTTAAATCAGACAAGTCTTAATCCTTACTAAATATTTTAGTGTTTAATTCCAATAACTCACCCATCCAAATTGAATGCTCTGTGTGATCCAAAAGGTCATCGCCAGTATTTGGATGAGAGAAAATCGTAAGTCCTTTGCGGTTCAATGAAACCCAAGCAAGGATCTCTCCAAACTTATCAGTTGGAATAGAAAGTTGCACACTCCAGCGAGGATGTGGACCAACATTTTTTTCGTGAAATCTTCCAATAGAAATATCGAATTCTGACTGGGCCTTAAGTCCAACTTCCTTGGCAATATTGATAGTAGATTCGTCGTAATATAAGTGAATGTGAAAATCTTTAATTTCTTGCATAACCCTTTATAACACTTTGGTTGAATAAGTTCCAATCTGTTATAAGGTCTCAACTACTCGAAATCACAGGATGGTAAACGGATTCTATTAAGCACATTTCTTTAGACTAAAGCTTAGAGTTGTCCCTTTACTAGCATTACTCTTTGCCCATAACTCACCACCGTTTTCGTGTACAAAGTCCTTACAGAGAGAAATCCCTAGACCTGTCCCTTTTTCATCCTCAGTACCATCAGTGGTGTAGAATTCATCTCTTTTAAAAATCTTCTCTATGGCATCTGCGTTTATTCCAACACCACTATCGATCACGCTCACAATGATCATTGATGACTTATCTTCAACTTTAATCAAGATACTTGAGTTTAAATTGGAAAACTTAATTGCATTATTAATTAAATTTCTTAAAACTGTATCTATCATATTAACGTCAAAGTAAGCGAGATGACTTTCCTCTACTTGCATTAATAAAGAAATATTTTTTATTGCCACTGACTCCTTGAATAGTTCAATATTCTTTCCTATGAGTTTCTTTAATGAATTTTCAGTTGGTGAAAAATTTAGCCTATGAGTTTCAATCTGACTCCATGACAACAAATTTTCCAATAGATCAAAGGCTTGATGTGAAGCTTTGAAAATTGAATGGCAAATGTCATCTAACTCCTCTTTTTCGTAGGTATTTCTCTCTGTGTGAAGTAATTCTGAATAGTATAAGAGAGAATTGAATGGCGTTCTTAGGTCATGAGAAATGATTGAAAACATTTTAATTTTGTACTCATTTGCATGCTTTAGTTCAACGACCAGCTTTTCTTGCAGCTTGAAGAATCTAAACTCCTTTCTTCTAAAACCATTCATTCTTTTGGATATATAAAAACCTAAAACATTGCTAAGAAAGAAGGTTAGATAGGTCACACTCGATCCTAACTCACTAAATTGAAACTTTTTGAGATAGATAATGCAAATATACCCTATGGTAAAAGTCGTGGCCGCTAGGAACTGGTTTTTTAAGGAGGTAATAAAAACAAAGTAGAAGGTTAAAATAATAAAAGCATTTATTATTGTATGTTGCGTATAATGTGGAGGCCGAGTGCTAGTAATAAATAAAACGAGTACTACTAAGAAGAAGAAGTAACTCCCCAGTAACCGGTCATGTACGTTTGGACTCGTGGCCTTATACACTCCCCAACTAATCACTAAACTAAATGCCACAAAGACAAATCTACAAGTAAGTAACTGATAAAATTGAATCGTATCACCAAAGAGAATATAGTCCGATCTTAGAAAAAAGAGTGTCGGAATGATCATCAATAAAATCCCAGGGATACTTGGATATTGATAATGATGTATATTTGCGAGTCGAAACTCCAACTCATCTTCTTTGGAAGTAAATTGAGCAAACAATGTTAGTAAATTTTTAAAATCCATACTCTCATATCGGAAGAAAAAAAACTCATTTGAATAATGAACTTAGTTCACTATTTGTGTAACCTAGTATTTATCGATCATTTCATCATGTAACTATTATTAATTTTTTCTAAAGTTTATGCAGCTGCTTTAATTGACTTTATCGGTAGAAAAATATCTATTTTTGTATAATCATTTTTAATAGAATTTATATCTATTGTGCCATCGTGATTATTGATCACATCGTAAACAAAAGATAAGCCTAGGCCCATGCCTTCGCCTGGATCCTTTGTTGTAAAGAAAGGATTAAATACTGTTTCAATAATACTCTTATCAATGCCAAATCCGTTATCTCTTATCGAGATACTCAAGTTTCCTTTAACTTTAGTAACTTTAACAAGAATTTTAGCATGAAAGCTTTTCCCCTCCGACAAGCTCCTCTTGTGTAGAGTATAAAAGGCATTATCAAATAAGTTTATCATGGCGAGATTTAAATTTTCTTTATTCACAAATGAGATAATCTCCTTTTCCACATCTTCAACAATTTCTACTTCTACCCTATTTCTTGCTCGCATAGCATGATATGAGATTTGAAGGGAGCCGTGGATCAGTTCGGAAATATTGACCTGCTCACTACCCTTTCCTTCAGCAGAGTGTTGATTAATCATTGAATTTATAATTTGATTAGCAATGGTAGAATGTTTCGTAATAACTTCGGTAAAAGAATCTATATCAGAGAGCTGTATTGAAAGAGTGGTATCTGGTTCCCTATTTTTTTGATCCTCCCTAATTTCTTCAATTTGTTCTTGTATCACTCTAGTGTAGTTAAGAATTAAATGTAGAGGATTTTTTAATTCGTGGGCGATACCTGCTGTGACAGCTCCTAAAGAAGCTAGCCGCTCTTGTAAAATTATCGTTTTCTGAATCGTTTTAACTTTTTGCAATGAATTTTCTAACTCCCTATTCTTTTCAAATAATTCAAGACTACTTTGAATTCTAGAGAAATTACTCTGAACAATATTGCTAATAATGTTCAGCTGTAGCATCTCATTTTTAAGAAAGCCTGACTTGAGATCTGTACCAAAGATGATAATGGCATTTTCTTTATTTGAAATTGATATTTTTGAAGCAAAAACACCCTTCATCTCTTTCCATAACTTATCAAATTCATTCTGTTCTACCAGAGTATAAATAGTTTTCTCACTAAGGTTTGTTAAGTCATGCTTGTTACTAATTAAATAATTTAAAATAGCAGAATGCTGTAAATCCTCTTCTCCAAATTCACCTTCAATCCCAAAAGATGTTTTAACAGTAATCAAATTACTCTCTGAATTAACAAAAATAATAAAGAGTTTTTGAAAATCAATGACCCATTTAACTTTACTTTTTAATATTGATATAACTTTTTCATAACTACTCGCAGTAGAAATATTGTTGAGCAGTTCTAACAAACTCGTGTATTTAGAAATTTCTGCTTGCTGTACAAAGTGCTTCATGCAGCAATTTTAGGTCTAAGACCAGTTTGAAGATCTTCTTGATCTAAATATTCTTGAATTTCTTCCTCTACTGAGAGTCCCATGGATTGGGCCATATTCACTGCAGTATTTGATAGTATAGTTATTCCTATAATATCTACGATTTCTTCCTCTGTGATTCCTTCTGCTTTTAAGTCATCATAAGTTTCATCAGCAATACTTCTTGGATTCGAAATTAAAGACAATGAAAATTCCAAGATCAATCTAACTCTTCTAGGATTTACATCCTCTACATTTTTTAAAATTGAACTTAGATTGTCATTTGATACTTCAAGCATATTGCAAACAGCTAAATGAGTTGATGAGCAATAATTACATCCCTTGTGAATAGCAATCGTAAGAAAAATCATTTCTTTTATATTTTTAGGTATAGTCCCCTCTACTAATAATTTTTGGTAACCATCCCATATTCCAGCAAAAAGACTTTCATGAAATGCCAGCGCCTTAAAGAAATCAGGAATAAAAGTAACATTAAACTTGGTTTTAATGTCGGAGTACATCGCCTCTACTCTTTCATCCGCCATACCTTCTTGAGTTAGTTTAAAATAAGTTTCCATTTCTTTCACCTTATAGTTAAGCAACTTTTAGTTCTATATTCTTACCTTCTAGATATTCCTTAATTTCATCATCAGTTTGAACTTTTAGAGCAAGACTAGTTTTAACAATACTAGAAGAAAATGAGGCTACAGCAATGGCCTCTATGATCTCAGCCTTGGAGAGGCCTACTTTCTCTAACTCCTTAATATCAACGTCAGTAACACCGCGTGGACTTTCCATGACTTTAATAGAAAACAACAGGACTTTACGAACTAATAAATTCTTAATTAATGAAATATCAGTAACGAGGTCTTCAGCTTCGCCAATATCTAAATCATGTAATTTTGCATAATGTATTGAAGCACAATAGTTACATTTTAAACGAAGAGCCAAAGTTAGAAAAATCATTTCCTTTAAAGAGTTGGGAAGTTTCCCCTCATGAAGTAATTTCTTATTCATTAAATAGAGACCACTAAGAACGTCTTCATTGTTTGACAATACCTTGAAGAAATTCGGAACAAAATCAACTCCAAATAACTCCTTAATATCATTTTGGATATTTACTACTTCAGAAGAAAGCTTTTGACTGTCGACGATTGCGATTCTGGCCATTCCCATTCCCCCGATTAATGAAGCTGTACTTTATTATATCTCGTACCAATTTTTTTATCAATTTGAGGGTCTTTAGAAGTTCTTATAGAATGCAATCAATCTCGTGGTTTTTTTTAGAAGGCTAAATTAATTTCAAAAAATTAAATTTCTTGTTAGCTATTTTTTACTGAGATACCCATATTCATAAAGCGCCATCCATCCAACTTCAGGATCACTACAATCACCTTTTCTCACTTGTGAGAAGAAATCATCTATAGATTTGTATACGACTTCAATATATTCAGTTTCATCTAAATCAAGTTCAGTTACCTTCCGGCAGGATTTTGCCAAGTAGGCATAACGGGTTATCGTTGAGTACGCACACTCAAGTGGAGTTCCTAGAAGAGTCCAATCTTCTGACATAAAACCAGTCTCTTCTAATAACTCTCGCTTAGCCGCGTCCAAGGGAGTCTCATTACCGTCTATTCCTCCCCCCGGAAGTTCATCAAGTATTTCACTTGGGCCGGGTCTATACTGTCTAGCGAGTATGACTTGTTCGTTACTATCAATGGCCATCACAGCAACTACGGCTCCTTCTTTTTTAAGAGAGAAAATACTATGCTCACCATTTGGTAACTCGTAGGTCACATCTTCAATCGCCCTAAAGGGTGAATGCCTATAGGTTTCTCTCTTAAGTACTTTCCATTTATCTAACATATGAAACTCTCTCAATTTTAATTATGAAGTTTAATTCTAGAGAATATTTCTGAGCTTGTTTAGAGCTAAACGCCTTAAATCTTTAGTTTTTCAATGAAGAAAAATAGTAAAGTATTTTACTCAAGAAAAACCTCTAAGTAGCCGATAAGAGACTAAACAATTGTTTTTTTCTCGGAGAAACTATTAAGTTACAATTTGTTAAAAGTATATTCCTCTTTATATTTATTTTGAGTGGTATGAGCTCTTTCGCTCAAAACTTCAATCAGAGTATATTTATCGATAAACCTATCGTGCTACCTCCTGTAGATATAAGTGATCTAGTGACTAAAAATGAAACTACTACCACTATAGAAATCCCCCTCGTTGACGGCAATGGGAACCCAGTGACAATTATTCTTGAGGAAGCAGAAGATGGAACAACGACAATAACTGTTCCTGGAGAGGGATCAGTTGGTATTGTTCAAAATGGTGACACTACAACCATTTCGATACCTGGAAAAGGTGATATTAATATCATCAATAATGGAGACGATGGTGGTTTTGATTTTGAAATTTCACCAGAAGGGATTAATGGCGCAGACAATATTACTTGTAAAATAAAGGGCCAAAGTAAGAGTACCTGTGCCATCGAACCCTTTGTCACTGTTGTAGGAAATAAAGTTCTAAGAGCTGACAAATTAGAAGTGGCCTATAGTGAAGGTGAAAATCTCAAAATTCTTGAAGGTACAGCGACTAACTTAACACTAGCAGATGATGAAAATGTCACTGAGTTTGGCGGGTCTGAAACAGAGTTTGGCGACTCTGTTGTTGGTTTAAAAATGAATTCTAGTAGTAGCGATAGTAACTCCCTATTTCCCATTCCAACACCACAAGAATTTAAAGATAGTGATCGTCTAGAATTTAGTATCGATACAGATAGGATGGTTCATCGTATTCCAGACCCTAATAATCCTGGGAAGAAGCTCACCCAATTCGAAGTTAAAGATAGCAAAGGTATTCAAGCTCACTTAGTCATTGAAGAAGATCAAACTCTGGCATCTGTGAGTACAGAAAGTGGTCTGACTTACGATTCAGACCCAGCTAATGAGAACGCTGGAGTCACTGTCGATACCAACTCTCCCATTCATGCTCAATTTGCCCTAGATTCTTCAGAGGAAACTCCGCAAGCGAGTCTCTCCATCGTCATGAATGAAAATAACGCTAAAGGTGAACAATCTCAAATTGAAGTCATTGATAAAGACAGCTCAGATGGGAGCACCACTTTTAGTGCTAAGGGAAGAACGGGTATTAATATCCATCAAATGTTTAAACCCGAAAGAAATGGAGAAGTTCAAAAATTTGATACCAATCACCCTGCTTCCATAGAACTTTTTAGTGAAGAACTACAAGTGACTGAAATGGATGCGAAAGGGAATTTAAAATCTCAAACAAAAGTAGAAGGTTTTATCGCAACAGGAAAGACTGATCCAGAAAATGGCTCAACTAAATTAAGAATTCATACAGATAAAGTGACTGACAAGAGATATAAAGATGGAAAACTAAAATCAGAGACTGAAGTTTCTGGAAATGTTGCTCTTCTTTTAAGAGATACTCCCGAAAGAAGAGATGCAAAATTCCAAGCTGATTACGCCTACTACAGCAATGGAGATGTATCTGCTGAAGCCAGTAATGGAATCTTCTTTAGCGAGGATCGTTTTAAAGATTCTACAAACGCTCCCACAGTAAATGGAAAAAAGCTAAGAAGTGAGTTCAATGCCAGTGGGAGCGAAGTGACATTTACCGACTCTAATAACGGTAATAGCGCAAATATGACTGGTGGATTTTCTCTTAATCAAAAGAGCTACTTCAATGGTGATAAAGATTATTCCTTTGCTGGAAGTGGCGGACAATTTAGTAGCGATGATCACGTCGTTGATATAAATAGTCCTGTGGCCATAAATGTAAGGGAGACAAAAGCTACAAAGACTCAAGAAGTCGTTTTTCACGCTCAGGATATATCGGGGACAGATAAAAAATCGAATGATCAATTCACCCTTAAAAACTCACTCACTTACTTTAGTAAGGATAGTAGCGCTGGAAAAGGTAAAGAGATTCTAAGTATTAATAGTCAAACTGATAAGCTTACCTACAAGAGTGGAGACGGCAATCGACTTGTTTCAATAAAGAATTTAAATCTAGCAGGAACAAAGAATGAGAAAATTCAATACGGTAGAGTTAGTTTTAGTGAAGGTCTCTTTCTAAGTGATATAAAAGATTCCAGTAAATCAAAAAAAGATCCAACAGAAGAAGATTTCAAAAAGAAAGTAAAACTTCTTAACACTGAAGTTATCTTTCATATAGATGAATCTAATCCAGACCATAAAATTACTAGTGGTGTTCTCACGAGTGAACATATGAGTGCATCGAACCTTGACTACAGTGTTGATCTTGAGGTTTTAAACGATGGTGGAGCACCTGAAAAGTTTAAAATCATTTACTACCAAGACGGTCCAGTCAAAACTTACAAGATATTTAATGAAAATGGTAAACGAGTCAAACTAAGTGCACTAGATAAAGATGGAAACACTTATGAAGTTCTTACTCAGTCGATTACCTACTTTGAAGATCCAAACTTTAAACAATTCATGGGTAAAGAGATAAGTGGCAGTGTAAAAACTGTTGATGGAAATGATAATAAAGTACAAAGTTTCAGACTAGGTGAAGTCGCTGGCATTGAGAGTATTGATGGTAGTTTTAGGCAATTACACATAACAGAAGGCGAAGTTTCAGAGCAAAATATAAGTAAGGGATCTGAAATGCAGGCCTCATTCTCAAACCTAAACTACATCCAACAAGATAAAGTTCAAATGGGAAGTGTTCACTTTAAAGAAGTAAAATATCTAAGTGATGCCAATCCTGATTCCGGAAAATATGGGCAACAGATTAGACTCATTAATTCGGACATCGTATTTGCCATTGATGAAACAGATCCAAATAAAGTAGTAAGAAATGGATCCCTCAGTGCAGAAAGTTTAAAGTTCAATGATCCAGAATATAGTGTTGATGTAAAGATTCAAGATGGAGAGGCAGGAAAGGATCGTTTCAAGCTCGTTTTCTTTGAAGAAGGTGAAACAAAGTACTACAAAGTCTTTCAAGAAGAGGATAACGGAAAGCTTGTAGAAATCAGTGCAAGCGATCTTGAATCAAATTACTCAGTCCTCTTTAAATCAATAGAATATTTTCAAACAGATGAATATAAACTATTCCTTGCGAAAGAAGTAAGTGGAAGAATCGAAACAATTGATGGAGACTCAAAAGTTGTACAACAATTTGATCTTGGTGACATTCAAGCCTTTGAAAGTAGTGATGGAAAACAACAATCGGTATCTGTAACTGGTGGAAGTGTGAGTCAGACTGATCAAACTGAAGGAACTTATGCACAAGTGAATTTCTCAAACTTTGCCTATAATAAAAATGACAAACTACAAGCAGGAAGTGTTCATTTCGAAAAAGTACAATACCTAAGTGACATAAGTCCAAAATCAGGTAACGCCGGTAAGAAACTCATTATCTTAAATAGTGATATTGTCTTTAACTCAGATGAGAGTGATTCAAATAACGTGATCAGAAATGGTCTAGTAGTAACAGAAAATATTCAATACGCAGATCCTGAATATAGTGTTGATGTGAAAATAAAAGATGGAAAAGCTGGAGAAGATAGATTTAAATTAATGTTCTATGAGGAAGGAAACACTAAATTATATAAGATTCTCAGTGAAAATGAGGATGGTAAACTGGTAGAGATCAGCGCCAAAGATAAGGATGACAAACAATATACAGCTCTATTTGAATCGATAGAATATTTTCAAAGTGATGATTATAAACAATTCCTTGGAAAGAAAGTCAGTGGAAAATTAGAACAAGTAGATGGAAAGGATAAAATTGTTCAACAGTTCTCACTCGATTCAATTGCCGCTTACGAAGGCAAGGATTTTCAAGGTGCCAATATCAGCAACTTATCCCTTAGCCAAATTGATAAGAATGGAACAATTAATGCCAATATCGCTGATATAGAATTTCAAAGCCAATCAAATATCAAAACTGGAAGCTACGTTGATATCCAACAACTCAAGGCCTTTGATGGAAAAATTGATTATCAACAAATAAAGAATGGAAGTCTAAAAGCAGATGCCAAGTTTACCTTTGGTTCTGTCATGGCGCAAAAATTAACCCAGAGAGATGGAAAAGAGATTACAGTCTTTAATGCTAAGGATCTATCTGTGGTGGCCATTAGTTATGATAACGATGCCAAAGTTTCAGGAGGAGTTGGAAGCGTTTCTTATTTTGATGACGAGAGAATTCAAACTGTAGATATAAAAGATATCCAAGATCTCACGTATGAAGATATTAAGTCTGGTGCCCTTGCAGTAGTTAATGGTGATCGGATAACTCGTGTCGTAGACAGGGATGAGAACGGAAAAATCAAAAGCTCTTATCTTCTAATAGACAACACGGTCCTAAACTATAGCGATAAGGAAAACGAAATTGAAGCCAATATCAAAGTTGGCGTCCTAGAAGTCTTACAAGATAAGTTAAATGATCAAAATATAATTTTAAAAGCTGATGTTGAAGGCGTGATCTCCACGACAAAGAGTGTGGGTGGCCAGTTAAGTTTTGCCCTGAAGGGTGAAAAACTTGTGTATGACTCTACTTCATCTACCTCAGAAGATGGATCAAGAATATCTAATAGTTTTGAAATTCGCGCGCTAGAAGGTGGCCGTTTAGATAACTTGAAACTTGAAGCGGGTCCTAGTTTTCTAAAAGATTTTATTTCTATTAAAGCAAAAGGGAGTAAGTCCGGCGGAAAATCTCTTAGGTTCTCTTTTCAACAAGATAAAAAACAGGGAACTTATTATCTAAGGGCGGAATTCAAAGAAGGAGATATGGTTAAGATCAAACTCTATCCCTTTACTTTGGAATCAAAGAAAGAAGGTAAAGATGCCGTAGCTGAAATACTCATCACTCCTAAAGGTCAAAACTATATGAATCACCTAGAGATTATCTCTAGTGTCGCAAATATGCATGAAGTGACTGATTGGCTCAGTATTGGCGATGAATCCATTGGTCTTCGCGGTGCTATCACTAAGAACACAGCGATTGAAGTTTTTTACTCAAAAGAGGACTTATGGGGCGTGCAACGTTTCTCAGGTTTTCCTGACAATAGCACCACTAGAAAAGCTAATTCCTATGGGATTGGACTAGTGAGAAAACAAGAGAGCGGAGCTGAAAACACTTACGGTCTGCTATTATCCGGAGACAGTGAATTAGAGTATCAAACCAATGGTGATGGTGTGCTTAAGTTCTTTGGACGTGATATGGATAAGGATGGAAGTATTCCAACCACTATGAATGTCTACTTCAAGAGAAAAACGGCATATGGTGATACTCATTTATTTAACCTCGGTTACTCTGCATCTAGACATTTCATTGACGAAGAAATGATTAATAAAGATGCTAGATTCTTCCAAGGTGGTCGTGGCCTTGGAGGCGGGTCTCTCACTTACGCTTTTACCACCAATCCAACAGAAAACTCTAAGTTAACATTTTCCGTTGGTGCTTATAATAACTTTAGTGAACCTGCGGCAAAGATTTGTTTTCAAGGAAAATTTGATTTAAATAACCTAGGAAGACACGCAAAGAAGTCTGGTGCAGTGATTAGGAAGTTAAATGAAAAGTTAAAACGTGAAGATGAAATACGTAAGGAAAATCTCTCTAGGGTTAGACTCTCTATCGTAAGAGATCAAATTGAATACTTAAACAGTACTTATCCAGGTGTTGTAGTCGCCTTTAAAATTCAAGATAAGCTAAATGAAATTTTTCTAGATCCCCTATCAATCCCGAATGATTCAAATGAAATCATCAATCATCCTAAAGACCTAAAGAGAGTGTTTGGGCTTACTGAAAAGGAAATAAAGGATTATAACTATATGTTAGATCACTTATCTGATGCTCGCCTAAAAGAGACATTTGATGAATTTGAAATGACAGTTGATCTTGCGGATGGTAACTCATCTACTAGTAAGAAAGTTGGAAAGGTTCTTGATTATCACTTCAAACAAGTGGAACAAGCAAAGAAAACTTATCATTTCACTGAAGTATCAGACGTTATGACTAAGTGTCAGCGCTACGTTAAAGAATTTAAAGAACTTTCACCCAGTCAACAAGCTCCAACTTGTCATATGAAAGTCAATTAAGAATCAATCAACGAGTTTCTTAGCTTCCTCTAACCACTTTCTATTATTAGCGAGGCAACAGCTCCCTTGCGGATTGCTCTTCTCACAGAAGCAACCAGGATCTTTCATTTTAGCCTTTATGTCTTCTATTACGGTTGACTCTCCTGTTGCTCTGAGCTCATCAAGAACACTCTGCCTGGTGTGATTAAAGCAGTAACAAACAGGCACATCAAGTGAGGAATCCTTAGCTGTGGCCTTAACTTTTAAATCACCTATTTTAAAGAAGTGATTAGCGTCATTTGAAAAATAAGAGACTTCACAACTTCCTTCTCTGCACCAGTGATAAGTGTTATTCGATCTAATGAGACTTAGAAGATTTTCCTCTAAGAGATTTGTGAGGGTCACCATTTGAACTTTCGCCCCCCTATTGCTGCACATAGGACATATTGTACTCTGTTCAACACTTTTTTCATTTTTAGAATTTGTTTCACAGCACTTCATGTAACTTCTCCAAGTTTCACCATATATCCATTATAACCCCAAATAGGTTTGACCTCTAAGCATTTACAATTAATAAGAGACTTGATGCCTATAAATGTAACTTGTATAATACAATTACTAACAAAATAAGGTCGTATCTATGAATAAATTAAACTTATTAGTATTCATTCTTCTAGGAAACCTTCTCTTTTCCTGTGCAACAACTAGAAGTGGGATAGATCTTATTGATAACTCTGAAGTTAAGCCAACAGTCTATGAGATAGGACGAAGTTGTTTGGATGAAGAAGTTCAGGAGAGCGAAGTACCACTAGACGGTACTATATACTTCAGAGTAATGACCTGGAACAGTGGCACCATTACCTTAGATAAATTTGAGTATAAAACAAATAGAGAACCATCTAACTTCTTCATCGATTGCATTGAAAAAGAACTTGAATCAATAAGAGTGAAAAGAATTGTAAAGACAAAGGAAATAATTATAAATATAAAAGTAGGAACTGCACTTCGCTAGAAAGGTTCTACTTACTAGCTTTAAAATCAAGTGAAATTGAATTCACACAATGTCGAGTGTTCTTAGCCGTCAGCCCCTCTCCTCTAAAGACATGCCCGAGATGACCACCACATTTTTCACAAACAATCTCAACTCTCATTCCATCAGCGTCAGGTACTTCTTTAACTTTTCCAAAAATTTCATCATCAAAGCTTGGCCAGCCACAACCTGACGAAAACTTATCATTAGAAAGGTATAATTCCTCTCCACATTGCTTACAAGTGTAAGTCCCGGCCTCACTGTGCTCATTAAAAATACCTGTATAAGGAGCTTCTGTTCCCTTATTTAGAATGACGGCCTTTTCTTGTTCAGTTAATTCTTTATATGACATAGTTTTTTCCATTGAGCTCTAACTCGTTTTTGAATAGACTTATTAAATAATATTTACCAAGGAAATACAATGTACAAACTGCATGGATATCAAACTCAAAATAATAAGAAAGTACTCTACGTCGTTGAAGAGCTAGGTCTTCCGTATGAATTTAACTTTGTGAATCTCTTCAAAGGAGAACATAAAACTGAAGCTTTCCTAAAGATGAATCCTCTAGGAAAAGTTCCTGTACTTGAGCACGATGACAAATATCTCTTTGAATCAGGGGCCATCTGTAGATATTTGGCCAATCAAGAATCCAACTCTCTCTTCCCTGAAGATAAGTTCCAAAGAGCACTAGTAGATCAATGGATGGAGTTCTTTACCAATCATCTAGGTTTTTGGCTAAACACTCTCTTTTATCAAAAAGTCATAAAGAAAATGGCAAATTTAGGTGAGCCAAATAGTGAAAAGTGCGCAGAGGCGAATAAATTTCTTCAGCCTCAACTAAAGGTCCTAGATGGCGACTTGGAAAAAGGTAAATACATTGTTGGCAATGAACTCACTATTGCTGATCTCGTGGCCTTCGCCTACATTGAACAAATGGATGCTCTAGAGATGAGCTTATCTGATTATCCTAATGTCTTAAAATGGAAAGAGGAAATTTCTCAGAGAGATTCTATCAAGAAAGCGAACGCTCACTTTAATTAGTTTTATATTGGTTCCATTTTTTAGGAAATGGAACCAAGTCTTTTATGAATTAAGTTTGTCTTTCATTTTTTCTTTTGCTTTTTCAACAGCAGAAAAGTCTAAACCTAATTCTTCAACAGCTTCTTTAATAAGGTTTGGGCTGGTCATAATCAGACCCATAATTTTTTGAAGCTTTTCAGCTGGTATACCAAGTTTTTGAACAACTCCCATGGCCATCATTGGATTGCTCGTAAGTGTTTCAAAAAGTTCCTTGATTTTCTCTTCGCTTACATTTAGTTCTTTTAAGATTTGAATAATTGGATTCATTGTCGACCTCTTTTATCAATTTAATCGTTTGTTACTTAAAGATAAATTACCACTTTCTCCCAATAAATCTACATTCTGATGACACTTTTAACAATCTTTTACTTTATATTAGAAAAATGAGAAAACTAAAAATCTATCTAACCGTTTTTACTGGACTAATAGTCCTATCTTTTAATACTTCTGCTGGGCAATGGAAACAAATAGCGGAGGAAGATAATATTACAGTCTTTAGCAAAGAAGCTAAGAATGCCATCATCCCCTTTAAAGCGACTGCGATTATTAATTCAAATTTACAAGATGTTTTAGCGGCGCTTAAAGATACTGAATCAAAAAATCTCTGGTCTCCGAAATTAAAATTTGTAAAAATCCACAAGGTTGTTAATGAAGGAGAATATCTCTTTTCTGAATTCTATAAAACACCATGGCCTGCCACAGATAGAGAGTTTCTCTTAAAAGGAAGAATTGAAAGAGTTTCCAACTCACAGTACCGAATAAGTGCAGCATCTATTGAAAATATTAAACTAGCAAATGATGATTATATTCAAGCACAAGTCGACTATCTAAATATTACCATTGACGAAGTCTCTCCTACTCAGACAGAGATTCAATTTGAATTTCTTGGTGATATGAAAGGTTGGATGCCAATTTGGTTAACAAATTTAATTCAAAAGAAATGGCCTCTAAGATTTATTCAGGGACTAAGAAAACACCTTACTAAAGGAAAGCTCAAAGACACTCAAAACCTAATCACTATAAAATAAGACATTGATTGATTATCTTCAATAATGTTACTACAATTCAATTAATGAAAAAGCCAATAAACAAACCACGTGTAATATTCAAACTAGTACTGCTCATTATAGTGCTCGCCTTCTGGTATATCCTCTACAACGAGATGTTGGCACGCTAATTGCTCTTAATTGAGCATGGACACTAAAAACAACACTAAATACATTCTTTTTGTAGCATTTCTTATGCAACTGTCTACTTTTTGTACATTTGCAGAGGAAATTAATGACGAGCACACTCTCAAGTATCACGAGAGCTGTGAGTACAATAAGACTCTAGTTGAAAAATTCTATTATAAGAATAGCCGCTACGATATTGATTGCCACAGAAACTACCATCACTACAATGCTAGTGCCTATAAAAAATACTATAATGATAAGGCTTCTAAAGTAAGGATCTCTAACTTCAATGTATGGCATCCTGGAAAGAGTAACACTAGATTTAAAGACTATAAGTTAGTGGCCTCAATCATTAATCGTTTTGATATTACAGCTGCACTGGAATTATTAGCTCCAGTTGGAGAAGAGAATACTATCAATAAGAGAATTGTATCCATGGCGACTCCTCTCTCTAAAGAAGTTAAAGCGCTGCGATTAGAATCACTATTAACTCAAGACATAGAAGAGAAAATTCTTATTTCCAAGAAGATTTCTGAACTCAATAAGAAATTGAAACAACTTTCAAAAGCCTATAAGAAACCAGGTTATATGAAGCTCTTTGAAGAGCTTAAAAAACTCGATGCCTCTTGGTCCTTAATACTTACCGCAAAGGGAGAGGCCGCGAAGAAGAGTGATGTACAAGAACTAACTGGTTTCTACTACCGAGCGCGTGTTGTTAAACCGATGGGTAATCCCTACTGTAAAGAATTTGTCACTAAAGTTGGATCACCTTGGGCCTGTATTCCTCATTTCTCAGAGAGTGATATGGGAAAGAATATGAGAGGGTCTTTTTCTAGAAGACCATTTCTCGCAAGTTTTGTTGCAGGTAAATTTGATTTTATGATGCTTGCTACTCATGTGGTTTTTAATTCACCTACAAACAAAGAAAAGAGAAAAGAAATTCTTAATAACTCATTTGGAGTTGATGACATTAAAGATTTTGAAAATAGTAAAGGAATTGATGCGAGAATATACGCTAGATTTGCAGAAGTTAAAATGACAGTAGACTTCATGAAAATGCTAGCTACTAGGTATGAAGAAAAAGATGTCATCTATGCGGGAGACTTTAATCTAGAAACGAAGAATCCATTTTGGCCACAAGTTCTAGGCGAGAGTTCGTATAAAGTTCTTGTTGCTGATAAAACAAGTTTAACAGAGAGAAAATATGTTGATGGCAAGAGAACAAATGGTCTCGCTTCTAACTACGACCATTTTCTCTTTGATACTAATGAAGTAACTGAATGTGATCAAGACAGTGCTAAAGTTTTTGACTTCATCACTGATCGATATGTAAGGAAAAAGTTTGAACAACAATATATAGTAAGAAGACCTGATCCTATTTCAGGCGTCTTGTATGAAATTGTAGCTAATGCCGAAGAAATGATTGAAGTGAAAGTAAAAGCGCAAAGAGAGTTTCTTGAAAACGAAACAGAAGTACTACGAAACAAAATTGTTAAGAGGTATTCACCTGCAGAAGTTGAACAAGGTCTCTTTGATTTTAAGAGTAGAATCTTTGGAACTCAATTAAGTGATTTCACTTATTACCGCGTTTATAAAGAAGTTGTCTCAGATCATGCACCAATTCATATGAACTGTTCAACTAAGTAAGTAGTCATTCCTCCTCTTTCGAACTAAAACGCTCAAGAAAGGATGGAAAAAGGGTTAAAGTTTCAACAACTTGAACAAAATGATTGTAAATAGTAAATTATATTAGTCTATAAAAAGTGAGTATTTTCAGATGATTGGAGCTAAATCCTACACAATTGGTTTTCAAATTGGCCACGTGGCTACTTGTGACTTTTCAAAACTTATTCCCGTTAAAAATGCAGATATACTAAGGCTGGGTCGCGCCGGAACTGTTGACGAGAGACTCGTAACTTTCCTTGGTAAGAAAATGGGAATCGAAAATAGATACCATTGTCCCAAAGATTTAAATTCGCTAGATTTAGCAAGAGATGCTCTAAAAGCTCTTATTGAGGCTGAACCTAGTATTGTGGAAGAAGCGGAATTTCTTATTCTCGCTGGAATCTCAAATCCAATGCCAACTGTTTGTACTTCTTCACTGCTCGCTGGTGAATTTGGTTTTAAACACACAAGTTGTTGGGATCTTAAATCAGGATGTAGCACAGGTATCCTTGCCACTATGCAAGCACTTGATTGGCTAAATCTTGGTGCCAAGAAAGGTGTCATTATTTGTACAGAAACACTAACAAAATTTGCAAACCCAGAAGCACTACAAATGAGTGCGAGTACGGGAGATGGAGCTGTGGCATTTTCTATTCACGCATCAAGTGATTGGGAAGTACTCGGAGCCGTTCACGGAACCGATGCAGAATATCTCAAGGCCATGTATGTTCCAGGAACTTTTCCAGTTGAGGAAAACTTTAATCCTATGGATTACGTATTTGCCTTTGACGGTAAGGCAGACACTATCGAAAAGATGGGTTACCACTGGCAAAAATCATTACAAGATCTTTTAGAAACTTCAGGTCTCAAAGGTGAAGAGGTTGATCACTATATAGCTCATCAAGTTGATGGGAAGAAGAATTTAGCTTTTGCGAAATCAGCAGGAATTAAAGAAGAGAATGTTGCCCTACACTTTAAAGATTTTGGAAATATGGGCTGCCCTACAGTTTTTAAAAATTACAAGAACTGGACGGAAGAAAAAGGTAAAGAATTTAAATCTGGCGAAACACTTGTGCTCCATGCAGTTGGTGGCGGGATATCGTGGGCCGGAATTTGTTTAAGAAAGAAATAAGAGGATACTATGAGTGAAACAAAGACATTTGATTTTCTAATCAAGATTATTAGTTCAAACGAAGATCTTGAGCCTCTTATTCCCATAAGTGATATTGCTCTAGAAACAAGAATTCAAGAAGATTTAGGTTTTGATTCACTGGCCACTATGGCGATTGTTTACGAAATCCAAGAAACATATGAAGACTTTGATGAAACAGTTATGGCCGCGTGCCAAACAATTTCTCATGTAGTCGATAAAATTAAAGAGCATGAATCATAATTTTACAGAAACATTCTTAAAGGCGAGCTTCTCAATAGATGGAATTTCCATTTCTAAAGAAGACGCCTTAAATCTATCAAGAGAAGTGCGAGAGCTTATCTCAAATGAACTCAAGGACCCGAGTATTGTCTATTTACAAGATGATAATCCCCTAAGGTTTTGCCTTACTTTCTTTACACTCTTAGATTTTGGTCACGCCCCCATTGCCCTAGCTCCAGATTTCAACCAAGTTCAAAAAGATCATTTCTTATTAAATAAGAAGAGAAGTTGGCTTGAGAATGGATCATTTATAAAAATTGCAATTAATGGAAAATCAGAAATAGAATTTGAAAACTCCTATGCTTGTCTAACTTCGGGAACAACTGGCTCCCCGAAAGTTTGTTGGCTATCAACAGATGGTGCGCGCTTCAATGCAAGCGCTCATGCAAAATCACTAAAACTTTCAAAAGATCATACACTTTTACAGTCACTACCTCTCTACCATTCATTTGGAATTGCTTGTTATCTATGGACAGTACTGGAACTTGGCTGTCAGCTGGATTTCAACACTGTTTTTCTAGGTATGAAAGGGCTTACAAAAAGAGTTGATGCAAAAACTTTAAAGAACGCCGTTCTCTATGCTAGCCCCGCGCAATTAAAATTTATGTTACGTGAAAAAGTAGCTAAGCCCGTAACTGGAGTTGATATCATCAGTTTTGGTGGCGGGGAAGTTCTAAGCGCTGACGTAATAAAACTAGAAGATAAATTTGAAGATATAAAGTCATTCGTAACTTATGGCCTTACCGAGGCGGGACCTAGAGTTTCCACAGGACCTATAGATAAAGAAAGAGAGTCTGGTTTCATTGGATGTGCCTTTAAAGAAATTTCTGTCAAAGTTCTTACTGACGCAGATGAATTAAAGTCATCAGGACTTGGTAAACTATGTATAAAATCCCCTAGTCTCAAACAAAATCAAGATGAAGACGAAACTAGAGATGGTTACTATATCACTAGAGACCTAGTTCAAATCACTGACGATGAAATCTTCTTTCAATCAAGAGAACATGATCTTATAAAAGTCGGTGGTGTTAGTATCTACGCAAAAGATATTGAAGTTGTTGCTAGAGAATTCGAAGGACTTAAAGACTGTCTCGTATTCTCAAAAGAACACAAGATGTACGGAGAAATTCCGATTCTCATCGCAGAAGGCGAAGTTGATAAAACTGAATTACTAATTTTTCTAAAAGACAAATTAGCAGTCTTACAAATACCAAAGAAAATACACATCGTGTCTGAATTCCCAAGACACAGCTTAGATAAAATAAATAGAAAGAAATTATTTGAAATTATTGAGGAGTCATCTTGAGCAAGGTATGGATTAAAGATATAGCGTTCTACGTTCCTGAAAGAAAAGTCACCAATGATGAGATCATCGAAGCGCATAGCTTAAAGATGAAAGCAGCATGGATTGAAAAGAGAATTGGAATTACTCACAGACGTTGGGCAAGTGAAGATCAAGCCGCGAGTGACTTAGCAGTAGAGGCCGCAAAGAAGTTGAATCTTAAAAGTTTCAAAGGAAGTATCTGGGTTTCTACAATATCTCAGGATTACTACACTCCATCAACTGCATCCATCGTTAAGGCCAAATTAGGTTTAACTGATGATCTTCCCGCCATGGATGTGAATAATGCCTGTGCCGGACAAATCTTTGCTCTAGACTGTGCCGTTTCGAGATTAAAAACTAATGATGAAAATGAGGCACTAGTTTTTGCCACTGAAGTGCGAAGTCGATTTCTCAATATGAAAGATAGAAGAACAGTATTTCTCTTTGGAGATGGTGCCGTGGTTTTTCATTTAGAAAAATCAGATGATGCCCCCGGAGAAGTTGAGTGGTGTATCTGTAAAACGATACCGAGTCATGATTTAGAAATTCTAGTACCTGATGGTGGATCACAAAATCCATATAAAGAAGAAGCTGAGAAGTTTCATCCCTATATAAAAATGCAGGATGGAGAAAAAATCTTTCAGGCAACCACAGAATCTCTATTAGATATTATTGATGAAGCGCTATCAAAAAATAATCTCACTGTTGACGATTATGACTACTACGTTTTCCACCAAGGAAATGGGGCTATCATATCTAAAGTTTGCGATAAATTAGGGATCCCAAGTGAAAAGACTTGGGTAAACTTCGGGACCTATGGAAATACATCTTCAGCCAGTATGGGAATAGCCCTAGCAGAAGCCCATAAGCTTGGAAAAATCAAAAAAGGAAATAGAGTTCTTGTCATGGCGATGGGAGCAGGTTTTCATATTGGAATGGCCTCCATCAAATGGGGAATTTAAGAGGTATATGATGAAAACAATTTTAATCTCTGGAATTAGTAAAGGTATTGGCGCTCACTTAGCGAGTCATCTACTAGAAGTGGGTCATAGAGTGGTTGGTATCGGCAGACAAGGTAATGATAACCTTGAAGCGCATGATAGTTTTAAATTCTACCCTTGCGATTTACTAGAACTCGATTCTGTAAAAGAAGTAAGTAAAGCGATTGGAAAAGAAAATGAGATAGATCTCTTCTTTCACAACGCCATGTACACTCCAAAGCATAAACCTTTTCTAAGATATAAAGATGAAGATCTGATTAAAGCATTTACGGTATGTAGTGCTTCAGCTCTAACTATAATAAATAGTATTGTGACTCCTATGCGTAAGAATAAGTTTGGTCGAATACTCTTTCTTGGAAGTATTATTCAGGAAACAGGAAGTGTAGGGCAGCTTGCTTATTTAACGGCGAAGTCTTCACTTGATGGACTCACAAAGGGTCTATCCCTTGAGCTTGCGACTTCAGGCGTGACTTGCAACCTACTCTTACTAGGTCCTGTAGAAACAGATAAGCTCAAAGACAATTTAAGTGAAGAGGCCTACGAAAATATTAAAAATACTATTCCTACAGGTGAGTTTGTAAATGTTGAACACATCTCTGGTTTAGTAGATTTCTTTTTAACTCCCGCGAGTACTCCTATAAATGGAGTGACTCTCCCTGTTGCAAATTCCATGCATCTAAGGAAGTTATAAGTGAATATCCTTTTAACTGGTGCCAGTGGATTACTGGGTGCTCACCTTCTTGAAGTAGGGCTAAACCTTGGTCATAGCTTTAAGGCCATTTCGAGAAAAGTCTCTAAGAGAAGCTTTCTCTCAACTGTACTGGAAAGAGAAGAGATCGAATGGATTGAAGCTGATTTAACTAACCAAGAATCTTGGCCACAGGATCTTTTTAAAGATGTTGATCTCGTCATAAATTGTGGTGGACTCGCCAGTCCTTTTCTTGAAGATCAAGACAAGATGAGAGAGCTTAATATTACGGCGACAAAGAATCTATTTGAACTTGCAAAGAAGTCAGGAATTAAAGAGTGGGTACAAATCTCATCCGTCTCTACTCTCTCTGATGGAAGTACTGATATGGTTAATGAATCTCATATTGGCTCCTTTAGAAAAACGCCCTATGCCGAAAGTAAATTTGAAATTGACCAATGGTTAGAAACTCAAAACGATATGTCGCTCTTAACTATTCATCCTTGTTACATGCTTGGAAAGTGGGATGCAAGACCATCTTCTGGTTCACTCATTCTCGCTATGAGAATGGGGAAATTTAAATACTTTATCGAAGGTAATAAGAACTTCGTCTCTCCTACTGATGTGGCGATGGGAACTTTCAAGGCCATAGAGAAATCTTGTTCCGGACACTACGTTCTAGGCGGTGAGAATAGATCTATAAAGGAATTTGCTACAGAAGTTATCAAGAAGCTCAACTTAGAGCTAGATAACTTCTCATTCTATTCAAAAGAAGGTTTTTCAAAAATTGAATTATCTGAAAGAGAGAAATGTATCGTGGCAGAGTTTTGCCAAGCCTCAAGTGTCGATATAGCGAAAGCTAAGAAAGATTTCGGCTATGATCCTAAGATGACTTTTTCTCAGCAATTAGAAGAGGCCATTGATTTCTTTCTAGAAAAGAGATTATTGAGAATTAAAAAGTAAGTCGTCTGACTTACTTTCCCTTCCCATAGAAACTTGGAACACTTTCACCTGCAACAAATTTATCTTTTCTAGATAATGCACTTGAATGACCAACTTTAAAGTCGTTAGGAATTGTAGTTCCCGGGTTTATTGTCACATCGGCGCTAATAAAGGCATTATCACCAATTGAACAATCTGGGCCTATTCTCGTCCAGGCCCCAACTAAGGCATTCTCACCAATTGAAATAGGACCAAGCACTAGCTTACCTTTATTAATATAGTGACTCACAAGAGAAGTGTGCATCCCTACAGTAGCTCCTTTTTTAATCGTGAGAAAATAAGGATCGTGTAAGTGAGCATAAGAAGAAAAAGCATGAGCAAAAGAAATCTTAGCACCACAACACTTAAGAAAGATTGTTCTTAGAATTCCAATTGAGAAGATAAAATGTTTTATGACTGGATATCCCCAGACTCTTGAGAACTGAAAATTAATGAACCAAAAAGTTGCATTCTTACTGCTCATTGAATGAGCCCCTACTTTTGGTTTAGGTATTACAAATCCCATAATGCAAAGAACAACAAAAGCATTGAGAAGAACACAAGGGATAAATGCCCAATCCGGTAAACCTAAACCCATTTCTAATTTTGTCAGTGCTGTTGTCCCTGCAAAGAAGGCCGTCCATAAGATAATCATGATGACGTCAAAGATTAGAAACTTTCCAATAGTTGTGGGTTTATCATTTTTTGACATTTAGTTCTCCTTTTTTACTAGTATAGCAGGCAGTAAGATTAAATCAGTAATAAGAGCTACGCCCAAGACTACAGAGGCAAGTACTCCAAAATTTCTATTCGGTATAAAGTCAGCAAGTAAGAATGATCCAAATCCAACCATTAGAATAATCGTTGTCAGAGTTAATGATCCCGCTGTCTTTGAAAATATATCATTCAATGTATCATTGGCACTCATGCCCTTATCAGTTTGATTCTTAAAGTGCATCAAAAAGTGAATAGTATCATCAACCGCTATCCCCAAACAAACAGAAGAGACGATAGCCGTTGTAAAGTCTACTGTCTGTCCAATCATCGCCAAAATACCAAAGTTAAATACGATGGGAACAACATTTGGAATAAGTGATATGAGACCCAGTTTAAATGATCTAAAAACCAGAAATAAAATGGCAGTAATTATGATCAGAGATAAACTTAGGGACTTTAGAAAAATCGAGATCACATAATTAACCATTTTCTGAGTAAGAGCGATTTTTCCTGTAATAAAAATATCTAGTCCAAGCTCCTTAGCTTTTACTTCTATCTCTTCCATAATTTTCACACCATTCACAGAATCTTGAATGGTCCACAGAACTGAGAGTCGCATACTCCTTTGATCAATTGAAACTAAGTCATTGAGACTTTTACCAGGAGGTACAGAGAGGTTATAGAAGAAAATTTGTTCAGCCACTTGTTTATCCGTAGAAGGAATAATTAGAGCTGATTCCCGACCTTCATTAAAAGCTTTATTAATTTGTTTTACAGTATTTATAATACTACTCGTTGAAGTAATTCCTTCTTGTGCCACAAGCCAATTTTGTAATTTCTCAACGCGACTTAAGAATTCAACTTTATTAATTCCGTTCTCTTTACCACTATCAATTATTATTTGTGGCCCAGCGAAGCCTCCCATATTAGCAATGATAAATTCATTGGCACTACGTATTTTGGTACCAACTTTAAAATTCCGATAAGGGTTAGAGTTAATTTCATTTTGCAGACCAAAGTAAATAAAGATACCAATGATGATACAAAAAGTGGATATGATCGAGATTCTCCATTTTTGTAAAAATCTTATATACGCATCAGGTGTCCAAGAAAATTTTGGCAACATAGAGTTTGCCTTTCCCGAAGGAAAGAGAACAAGGGCCGGAATCATCAACGTGTGACTAAATAACCACGCTCCCATAACTCCAATTCCAGATATTAATCCAAAGTCCTGTAAGGGTACTAGATCTGCCGTCATTAAACTAAAGAACCCAATAGCAGTAGTAATAGAAGTCAGAAGAGTTGGGATGAGGTTTTTCTGCAAGGATGCTCTTATGGCATCCAGATTTTCTAATCCCTTAGCTCTATACTTATAATATGTATCCAGAATGTGAACAGAGTCGGCAATTCCAATGGCCATTAAAATAATGGGAATGATAAAGGAAATACTCACCAGTTTCATTTCCAATATTCCTGCAATCCCTAGAGCAAAGAGATTGGAAAATGTAATAACACCGAGAGGAAGGATAATTCCTGTCAGATTTTTAAATGAAGCATAGAAGAAAACAATAATAAGAACGATCAGTAATGGAATAATTAACGATGTGTCTTTAAAAGAAATCTCTTTGAGAGCAGATTTCAAAGAGACATCACCGAGTAAGTAGAACTCTAAGTTAGGGTTATTGTCTTTATAACTTTGTAACATTTCTTCAGTACTTCCAACAATGTCTTTATAATTGGGAGTTTTTTCAAAGAAAGGTTTTAGGCGAGCAAAAATTAGGGAGACCGTTCCCTCTTTATTTACCATGCTACCAGGAAGGTCCGCATGTCCCATGGTAATGATCTTTATCTTCTGAACTCTCTCACTAGTAAAATCCTCATCTTCAAAGTCTGAAAATAAAGGTTCAGTGGAAATATCATCTCCATCAGTTGTCACATGAACAAAGTTGGCCAGTGAATCTACACGGATTACTGCGGGCCTTAACTCCAGGTCGTCATTTAATTTCTTAATTGTTTTGAGCGTCTTTTGATCAAAGATGCCATTCTTATTATAAATGGCAACGACCAACATCTCATCATTGGCAAACTTCTGATTAAGTTCAGCCAATTGTTTCATATGAATAGACTCAGGCTTAAACCAGGCCTTAGGTCCGAAGGCCATGACTAGGTTCTTCATTTGGGGAGCTAGCAGTGTCACCAGCAGTATTGACGAAATAAAGAATAATTTGGGGTATTTCATTATCCAGCGGATAAGTAAGTCAGCGAATTTATTCATAAAATTATCGTAACATAGCTTAGGATTCTACTCTTTTAGCGGGAATCTTTGCCGTAGAACTAACTCAATAATTTCAGCAAGTTATATAGTGTCAGGCGATTGTCATTTTTACACAGACAGCACTCTCAAATTTAACGCAATCCGCAAAAATGATATAAATACTCATACTTTAATCAACTAAATCTAACGAGGCCTAGTCCATGAGCTATTTTTGCTACCCTACCAGCTTATCTGAATCCAAATACCTAAGACCAATTGCTGGTTTAATCGATGAAGACAATATTGAGCTCTTTCACTTAGAGGGAATTGGACGTCCAGATAGAAAGCAAATGAACGGGTGTTTTACCGTTAAGGCCACACTAAATGGAACTCGAGTTGGAGTCATCTATAACGACTTTAGAGTTTATGGTGGAAGTTTTGGTAGAGAAAATTCTCAACGTATTTGTGCTTTCTTAAAAGAATTACAACAAGAAGGTCTACCTGCAGTTTTTATGATTAGTAGTATTGGAGTAAGAATTATGGAAGGTAGAGGAGTATTTCCTTATGCTTTCAAAATTGTTCCCGCCCTTAGAAATTTTGCACGAAATAATCTTCTTATAACGGCCGCGACAGGACGTTGTCTGGGTCTTGGAGCTCTTCTCTATGCCTGTGGTGACTACAGATTAAGTTTAAAAGAAGAAACAAGTTTAAATCTAACTGGTCCAGAAGTTTTTAGAATGTTCTTTGGAGAGGCTGCAAACTTTGAAGAGATCAGTTCAAGTAAGAGACAATTTGAAGAGACAAGTCTCATCAATGAAGTTTGTGAAAACAAAGATAAATTAAATCAAAAGATTAAGAATATCATTTCAAGAAATGCCTATAATACAGAAATAGTCTTAAGTGAAAAAGAAGAAGAATTATTAGAAAGAGTTGCTGATGGTCTTGTGGAAGTTTTCCCACAACATAATCAAGCGATCAGAACTTTCATTGCCACTAAGAATGACAGACGTTTTGCTATATTTATGAATCCTCCGGGAAAAGCCAACCTTTTAAATGTTGGATGTATTGATAGATTTAATATGGCACTAGCACTTTTTAATAAATTACAATTACCTGTAGTCTCTCTCGTTGACACTCCAGGTGCAGATCCAAGAATAGAACAAAACGATAAGAACATTATCGCCAAACTCACTACCATGAGTATTAATATTGTTGATTATCCCCATGCGAAAGTAGGAATCATCTACGGACGTTGTTACGGTGGAGCTTCAGTATTTAGTTTCCCAGAAGTCTTTGGAGGGGAACCTTCAATAGCCGTTGAAGAAGCGAACTTAGGAATTATGTCTAATCAAATCATTGATCAGCTACTTTGTGGATCACCTAGATTTCACTCAGAGTGGAAAGAAAATAGCGCTAAAGAAACAGCAGATCTACAAGACATGATCGATGCAGGAGTTATTGGAAAGAGAATCAATAAAGAGCAAATGGGCAACGAAGTTGAACTCTTCCTCCAAACAAATGATTTCTTAAAAGATTACTCAAGAGGTGTTTCACTGATTACCTCAAAGAGAGAAGTGCTTGAAGAGAAAGATCAAATTGAAAAACCAACAGCATAAGACCATAATTAATGCCAAGAATAAATACTTCTTGGCATTTCATTTTTAGAGAGTATCTGAATATCCACAGTATGAACCATCCCAGATGAGATTTATATGTTCATACTGATTAGACCCTTTTGAATACACATCAATTTTAGCAATGCCCTTCCTTTCACTCAATTTAAGCTCAGGTTTTCTAGACACAATTAATAAATTATCCAGATGATCTTTCATTGAAGAATAATTATTCACGTCTTCAGGAGTTGGTATAACACTCTCCCGCCTATCAACATCTTTAGAAACAGTGCTTAGAACTAACACAGGACAATTCATTTTCACCGCGAGCTCTTTTAAAAGCTTACATGACTGATCAATATCTCCACCTAAATCTTGCAAGTAATCAATGACAATCGCTCCTAAGGGTTTCTCAATCTCATTCACACTTTTAATAATTTCTTCTACATTTATCGTTTGGTTATTTCTATAAAATATAGGTTTGCTCTTAATCACTTCTCTTGCAGTTTCCAATCTCTCTCTATCACTATCTGTTAGCGTCTCACTAAAACGATCCACTTCACATTGAGCCACAGCGATTCTGTTCACCCACTCTTTATGATCAAACTCAGTAGAGAAGAAACAAATAGGTAACTTTGATTGCTCGAGAAGATTGTAAGCAATGTGAATAGTCAGTGCCGTTTTTCCAAGACCAGGTCTCGCTGCAATAACAACGAGCTGCCCCTTTGATTCACTTTTTAATAATTGGTCTAATTTTGAAAATCCTGTTGTAATACCCATAAACAAATCCTTTTCCTTTGCCGTTAAAATTTCAGAAGACTCCATGTCTCCTTCGTGAATTTTTTCGATAATATTTTTAAGGATTTGCTTTCTTTCCTCTAGCTCACTTATTTTCTCTAATGTTGTACTTAGTTGTTTCATTAAGATGTCACATAAGTTTTCACTTTCTAATTGCTTAGATTGGTGAATCATTGAAATTTCTTTGAGCGAAAGACCAAGGCCTTGCAGAAGTTTTATATTTAATATCTTGGCTACAGAATCATCAGCGTAGAGACGATAATTACTATCGTGCTGTCTACTAGGTGCCAATAAGCCCTTCTCTTCATAGAGGCGTATGGCCTTCACACTGGCCCCTGACAATTTTGCAATTTGAGATATTTTATAACTCTTCATCAATTAATCCTTGATAGAAATACTAAACCCTACCCCTAGGGAAAGCTCAAGAGAAAAGTTATATGTAATATTAGAAGGTTAACTTAAAAGTCGTACCATGATCTTTCTTAGAGGAAACTTGGATCTTTGCGTTATGGGCCTCAATAATCTCTTTACAGATATTTAGTCCAATACCGAAGCCTTCTTTCTTCTCTCGCTCGTCACTGCCTTTAACACGAAAGAAGGGCTCAAATATAAAAGGTAGATCGTCTCCAGAGATAGAGCTGCCTTCATTCATTATGGTAACGATTGTGTTTGTTGTTTTCTTGGTGACAGATATGAAAACTCTCCCCTCTGCTGATTTATACTTGTAAGCATTTTCAATGAGGTTTTTAAAAAGTTTTCTAAGTTTGCTCTCATCACCTTCTATAAAACTCTCATTCTTAGAATCTATTTCAAGTAAGTCGTGATCGACATTTAATGTTTCTACTAATTCATTTAAAACGACCGTAAGATCAACTTGAGTTCTCTCAATACCTTCAGCTTTAATCTTTTCAATTTCCATCAGTTCATTAACGAGGGCATGCATCTGATTAATATCTTCATTTAACGATTTCTTTATATCTGCATCTTCTAAAAACTCTACATCTAACTTCATACGAGTCAGTGGAGCTCGTAGTTCATGATTCACACTTCTAAGGAGTTTATCTCTAGCTTCCACCATGTGATTTTGATTCTTCTTAATACCGGCTTCTTTAAAAGATTTCATTTTTTCAGCCTTTAGAAATTTAATGAGTAAAACTACAAAAGAGAAAATAGCTGCGATTGCTATGGCCTTAGGGTCCCTAAATAAGAAAGCACAGATGATTATAAATACGTGACTAATAAGAAGATTAATTTTCATCGACAAACATATATCCTTTGAGGCGAACCGTTTTAATAAATTCTTTTTCATGAACTTTCTTAAGCTTCTTTCTCACTCTACTAATAGCAATATCTAAAGAACGATCAAATGCTTCCCAAGTATCTCCATAGAGACCTTCCATGATATCTTCTCTACTCTTAACGGCACCTTTATGTTCGATTAAGAACTTTAAAATTTCAAATTCAGTGGCCGTTAGATCAATTGTCTCACCATTACAAATGGCCGTATAATTTCCAATGTTAAGCTCTATTCCGGAGCCAGCTAAAATACTCTTTGAATTCTTTGTTTGGATTCTTCGCAGCTGAGATTTAATTCTCGCCACAAGCTCTCTTGGACTAAAAGGTTTTGTAACATAATCATCTGCTCCGTACTCAAGCCCTAGAATCTTATCTGACTCTTCAACTTTTCCCGTTAAGAAGACTATAGGTATATTAGAAAACTCTCTTATTTTCTTGCAGACTTCTAGCCCATCCATATCCGGTAACATTCCATCTAAGATAAGCACATCATACTTCTCTGCTTGTAGTTTCTTGATCCCTTCATGAGGATGATGAACTGAGGATAAATTCAGGTTAAACCCTTCGAAATACTTCACTAATTTCTCACATAACTTAATATCATCATCTAATATCAGTATTTTATTCATCTTCAAGTCCTTGTTATTTCACCAGTTTATCACCTTTTTCGATTTCTTGCCCCCTGATACATTTTGTTACTTTTGTTTACACAACTGAAAACTAACCTCCTCAAGAATGACCTATTCTAGTTCTAGGAAACAAACAGACGGAGGAAATTATGAGCATTACTAAAAAGATAATCATTCTACTGGTACTGAGTTCAAGTTTAGTAGGTTGTAAGAGCATATCAGATCTAGCAGAAGAGGCAGCAGAGAATGCACAGACAGAGGAAGTGGCAGAAGGTGAACAAGGAGAATTGGGAGCCCAAGGAGGAGCTCCAGGACAGCAAGGTCAGCAAGGTCAGCAAGGTCAGGGAGAATATGATTATGATTACGCAAGATCTATGAATGATAATTTCACTGATTATCAAATGCAAGAAGGTCATGAATGTTTTCATATGCAGGGAAATACTCAACAAAGTAATTACCAATTACCCATGCAAAGACCTAGAGGTCATGTGCAAACATTTGGCTCAAATCAATATGGACGAGCTGTAGATGGTAGTCAGATTATTTATAACCAGTACGCACAAAACAGATGGCAATTTCAAACGAACCCCTACTACCTAGTTCAACAACAAGGTAATGGAAGAATGATTGGTATGCATAAGAACGGATCTCCAATCTATGGACTGGTGATTTCGAACTACGAACAAGCTCCTGGTGTGGATCAATATGGTGGAAGATTTTCAGCAACACCAGATTTCCCACAAGGAATTTACCACTACTTAATAACTATAAGAATTAACTAGGAAAGTATGATGAAGAATTTGATAATTTTAACGGTATTAGTTTTATTAACATCTGAAGTTTTTGCTCAAGATCAAAATGGACAAAGACAGATGCAAGGACAAACTCAGATGCAAGGGCAACAAAAAAGAGGGGGAGGAAATTGTCCCAAGAGAAATGGACTGAGAAGACCACCACCAAGACAACAAGAAGGAAATAGTAATCAGCAAGATGGCCAGCAGTTTGAACAACAATACGCTCAACAAGGGCAACAGTTTGAACAAGGAAATGGTCAACAACAAGGAGGAAGAAACACAATGTCACCACCACCTAGAAGAGATCAGAACAATTGGAACGTAAGCGATACTGATCAGAATTTATAACTCTCACCAGAAAGGTCACCATGAAGGTGGCCTTTTTTTTTAGAACATTGTGTTGATTGAAAAACCTAAGAAGTGAACATCTTTATCAGGATGCCCTTTAAATAAACCCGCATTATTTGCTTTAGCTTGACCCATAGGCCTTACTGCCGGCTTCTTTAAGGAAACAATTTTATACTCAAATTTTAAAACTGTTGATAAGTCGATATTATAATTAAGACCAAAGGTATAAGTTTTTTGATAAATATCTTGATCACTCTTAGAGCTATCTAGTACCTCTGAAATCGTTCCATGTAAGAGGAATAACTGATCATACATATAAGTACCAAGCATGACGTAATAAGATTTTACATTCTCGTATGACTTATTGGCGGCCACCACCTGAGAGAACTCTCCCATAGTATAGATTCTCTCTCCATCATACTTAGCTCCCAGAGAGAAATATTCAGCACGACCAAATGAAGCATCTACTTCAGCTCCACCAGGAAGAGTTTGAGTTCCTTGACTTAAGGCATTCAAGTAACTGGCCTTAAGAGTTAAGTCATCAACAGTATAATTTAATAAAAGTCCATGGAGGCTTTTTACTCTCGTCTCTTTATCTGGACCAGAACGTTCACCACCTCCGTGATAGAACCTATAGGTAAGAGTTTGAAAGTCTCTTTGAAAAATAATTCCCTCAAATGAAATCCCGAAGAAAGTATCATTCACTCCTACAGTTTCAAGAGGAACAATTTCATAAACTTCTTCAGGAGGATTTACCCAAGGGTAGAGTGAACCAACTTGTCTATAATCAGAAATCATCCACACAGGGAGTCTTACTTTTCCGTAGAGAAGTTTATGATCGTTCGCATAGTTGAATGTAATATGAGCGATATCAAGAGCCGTATTGAAGTCTCTACCATTATCTCCATCAGCTAATAACTGTAGAAATGCTTCATTTCTATTACTTAAAAAAGAATGGAATTGTAGACCAGCTTTGGTGCCTTTTGTGAATTCTCCATCTTTAGTAATATTCTCTTTATAAGCAACGTCTGAATCACTCTTTCTGTAAGCAAATGTTAAAAATCCCTTAGTACTGAGATCAAAAGCTGAAACCTGTAAAGATGTGAATAGCAGGGATAGTAATAGAGTTAATTTCATAATTTATTTGGACATTCCATTAAATGTTGGTCATTCTATTAGAAATCTAATCACTAATAACTGACTATGGCCATAAGATATATAATTACATTATTCATTCTTCTCTCGCTTGGAGCCCAAGCGCAGACTTCCTATCTAGTGATGAGTTCTACTGAATCTTCAATTGATGAGAGTATTGATTTAAGTGATCTTAGAGATATCTATTTGGGTAATCGTATTTTTTGGCGCAATGGAGATCGTATTTTCCCGGCCCATACGACAGCAAAATCTAACAACATTACTTTATTTTTAAAGAAAGTTTTATACATGTCTCCGAGGAAATATAATAAGTATTGGAGAAGAAGATTATTTTCAGGGAAGGGTCATCCACCTAAGGAACTTGAAAATGATAAAAATATTATTGATTACGTGAAGAAAACAGAAGGCGCCATAGGACTAATCTCACAAGTTCCTTCGACAATGGATGCTGGATTATTCTACTTTGCGCCTGATAATGATGGCTACGGACTAAAACAAATCAAATAATTAATTTAATAAGTAGTGAAGCTTGAAAGAGAGATCTCCAAAGTTACACTTTAAGACTCCAAGAGTCTGTCCCTCTTCCAATTGAACTCCATAAGAAAAATAAGGTATTTCAATATTCAAATGGGAATCTTCTTTTTCAAGTTGATAGTTAATTTTCCCACAGAGAATATTTAAGAACTCTCCAAGTAAATCCATAATATCAAGTTCAGGAAGCTCTCCATTATCTACAAAGGGATATTTCTTAGTCAGTAAATCGAGATATTTTATATTATCTTCTACGTTATACTGAAGTACACAAGTGTAGTTTAACTTCTCTCCTGAGACTTCAACGCTAGGTCCACAGATATCGTCATAGACAACCTGATCATTTAATTTTGAAATCTTAATCTCATGAACAGAGTCGAGAAAGTCTTTCACGGCGACAGAACATTCTTTTTCAACAATTTTGGAGAAGTCACCAAAGTTAATCACTAAAAACCTCTTTTAGGACATTTTCAATTTTCTCTTGTGTGATTGGTTTCGTTAAGTAGTACTGCACACCTAACTCTTTCGCCTGATCTTGCATGGATTCCGTTAAGTGGGAGGTGATGAATGCAAAAATGCACTCTATATCCGTCTTATTGACCTCTGCAACGAGTTCAGTTCCAGACATAGGTTCCATATTGATATCGGAGAAAACAAGCTTAATATCACCCTTATTGATATATTCTAGTGCCCCGCGACCATCGGTCACTTCAATAGTTTCAAAGTTCTTGTCATAGTTATCTACAATTGATCTCACGATCAATCTTTGAGTAGCACTATCATCGACAATGAGGATCTTCATGCGTTCCTTTCCCCTTTTAATTAACACTAATTATACTATAATATTCTAAGTACAAGAAAATTTCATTCCCGAGAAAATATGACCACCAGTAGTATGGAAATACAGAGTCTTTATAAAGCAGCAGCTGATCTGCAATATTTAGTATTTGATCCTTTTAATAATATTCATAGTAATGTGGAAGAGTCTCTTGAATCCCTTGGTGTAGCAAAAGAAAATATATTCGTCTGTTCTACACAGAAAGAAGCCATTTCAGTACTTAGACAGCATAAAACGGCTTTTATCATTAGCTATATCGAACCAAAGAATAAGGCCGTTTTTGATATTTTGGATGAACATCAAAAACTCATAGTAGATAACTTTGAAAGATACTTCCTCTTATTTTCTGAGAACAAGTCTATTTTCTCTTTTGCCCAGGCACTTGAAGAAGACATTGATGACTATATTGTCTCCCCTTATACCAAAGATAAATTAACCAATAAAATTTTAAAATCACTTAAGTCTAAGATCTACCCTACTCAATACCAAATTATGCTCAATGAGATTAGTAATAAAACTAAGAGCAAAGATTTTAGTGGCGCAAAGACTATGGCAGCAATAGCCTGTGGCCTGCACCCCAGACCTTCTATGGTCTACTATCACTTATCAAAAATTGAAAACCTACAAGGTAAGTCATCTGACGCTATTTCCTTGGCCATTCAAGGCCTTAAATTTAATAAACAACACTATCGCTGTCTGGTTCAATTACATGAACTCTACTTTTCGATAGATGACCATGACAGGGCCTACAGAGTTTTAAAGAAAATCTTTGAATTATTCCCTCTCAGTATGGTGAGAATGTTTGAAATCTTTAGACTTGCGATTGTGGGTGAAAAGTTTGATGAATTGAAGAAATACTGCAAAGAGATTCTTAGTAAGGAAGATGAAAACATTCTCCTTATTCGTTTTTGTACTTCGGGACTGGCCATTTGCGCTATTAGATCTCTAGCTGCAAAAGAGGAAAGTAAGGCCTCAGATTTACTAAAAGAGGCATTAAAGTTCTCTAAGAATGACCCAAAGATTCTTCGAAATCTCTATAAGGTGAACATCACCCATGGATTGCAAATCAGTTCAGAAGAAGTCTTTGCTAAGTTTCAAAATAAAGACAAGGAATGTATAGAGTGGGAAGTCTGTAAATATTTAAGAGAGATTCACTCTTCTAAACCTGTTGGTATGATTATTGAAGAATGTGAAGACAGATTTAAACTCGTTGAGTTTGATGAAGACTGCTTTTCACAGTTACTAAAGAGATCTACTAGAGAAGCTAGCGTTGAGCACAACTCACAGCTAGAAACAATTTTGAGCAAGTTTAATTTTGAAAAATAACACAGAAACCATAGAATTTAGTAACGTCACACTCTTTCCCAAGAAGTCTACCTTCCTGGGTCTTCTCTTAACGACTCTACTCGTTCTTTCCATTACTTTTATTATCTTTCTAACCTGGACGACTCTTGTAGAAATTGAAGAAGTTCATTTCCCAGCGATTGAAAGAAGTGCCATTAATGTTCGCTTAGTGAACCTAATAGATTATCAATTTGATCTTGCCTTTAAAACAAAGAGTAAGAAAATAGTACTCGATCTAAAACTCAACTTTGACTCCCTTGAACAGAACTTTAAATCCTTAAGCCTAGATAAATCAGACTCTGATGAAGAGATTTTCAAAAATGGGAAGAGAGTCATTACCCTACTAAATAGAGGTAAATGGCAAGAAGCTCAGAGCTTTATAGAAGAGAATAAGTTTGAGCAAAAACTTGAAGACTTCTCTTTTCGTATATTCGATCAAACAGAAGATATGGCCGATAGTCGAGATAAGAACTCGCTTAGAATAAAGTCATTCATCGATAGAACAATTATATTCTCTTTATTAATCTTTCTCTTCATCATTTACGTCATTATCAAAATCTACAGAGGTTATTCTCTAAATTTAAAAGAGAGACTATACGCAGAAGATAAGGCCAAACAGCTTAGTAAGCAGAGAAAATCATTAATTCATGTCCTCTGTCATGATCTTGGTAACCCTGTAAGTGCAATTCACGGACTGATAGAAGTGGCACATCTCATTCCAGAAAAAGAAAGGGCCACCATTCTTGATACTATAAAAGATAATACTCAAGTAGCATTAGATATAATTGAATTAACCAGAAAAATGCAAGCTATAGAGACGGGAAAACTCTCCCTAGAGTTAACCCCTACTTCATTTGATGCTTCTCTTAAAAAATCCATTGGTATTCTAAAAGAGAGAATTGGCGCAAAGAATATCGAAATAAATCTCCTCTATAATCCAGAAATTAAAATCCTTGCTGATGAAACAACATTAGTGAATTCTATCTTAAATAATATTCTAACTAACTCTATTAAATTTTCGAATGATGACTCTAAGATTGATATATCGAGTTCTGAAAAAGAAGAATATGTAGAAATTACAATCAGGGATTATGGGATAGGAATGCCTGAACATATACTAGAGAATGTATTCAGTGAAACAGTTGAAACTTCTAGAGCTGGTACCAATGGTGAAGCTGGTACAGGATTTGGAATGCCTCTCGTTAAGAAGTTCATTGAAGCCTATGAAGGTCATATTGAAATTCACTCTTCTACCACTGGAGAGCAAAAAGGTACGATTTCAATATTAACCTTTAAAAAAGCATAGAGCTATTTGGCAATTTTCTTCATGAGGTGTTCCCAATAAGCTTGTTTCTTTTTATCTTCTTTAGAGTTCTGAGAAGTTTCATCTAAATCAAGCTCATCTTCAAATGTTCTCACAATTCCTCTTCTTTCCTTCTTCTTTAACTCTTCAAACTCTTTTCTAAGTTGTACATAATCAAGAACCATGACCTTTCCTCCGTTAGCAGTGGCATTTCGCTCTCTCAGAATAACAAGTCACAGGCCACCATAGGTTTCATTTAGGTTTAGAAATGTAACGAAATGTATCTGTTACATAACGTTACTTTTCACCTGTTTTAACCTGCTAGTGTAAGAGCTAACAGGAGGTCCTATGAAGAGATTATTACTAATATCTGCTCTACTACTAGTAGGTTGTGGACAGGGTCAAGGTGAAGAAGAAGAGGAACAAAGAAGAAATCAAGAGATAGATGCGCAAATTAGCGACATGATAAGAAGAACAGATCTTAGTGCTAATAATTACATCGAAGTTTCCAATAATGTTACAGTTCTGGGAGAGAAGCTCTTTCTAGATAATAGACTTAGTGGAAATCAGGATATTTCTTGTTCCACATGTCACAGTTTGACAACCTCTGGAGATGACATCCCCTTATCTATTGGCGCCGGGGGAAGTGGTTTAAGTGTTAATAGAACACAGGAAACAGCAAAAGTAATAAGAAGAAATTCTTCTCCTCTATACGCTCTAGGACAGGGGCAGAGTTTCGCCTTTCATGATGGAAGAGTCAGCTTCATAAATGGGAACCTTACCACTCCAACTCAACTAAGTGCTTCAATCACAAGTGTGTTTGATAAGGCGATAGATGCTCAGGCACTATTCCCTATTCTAAGTAATGATGAGATGAGAGGACAAAGTGGAGAAAACGCACTGGCAAATATATCTAATGATGAGGCAGTTCTTCAAACTCTTTTGAGTACCAGAATTTTATCAGACAGTGCCTACGTGCAAGCTTTTCAAAGTGCCTTTCCCGGAGTCAATACTTTCACAGCTGGTCACATGGGGCATGCCATTGGAACTTTCATAAAGAATAAATTTAATGTAAGAGATACTCCCTTTGATCTCTATTTAAATGGAAATAGCACGGCCCTTAGTCTTTCTCAGAAAAGAGGATTGCAAGTTTTTCTAGGCAAAGGCCAATGTATAAGATGCCACAGTGGGGTGAACTTGCAAGATGATGAATTTCACAGTGTGGGTATTCCACATATTTTTCCACTAGTAAGCTCCCTTGCAGATGACCAGGGAAGATACGAAATTTCAGGAAATTCTAATGATCTCTATAAATTTAAAACTCCCAGTTTAAGAAATGTGGCGAAGACTGCGCCCTATATGCATAACGGATCTTTAAAGACATTGGATGATGTTATTAATCACTATAACAATGTGAACTTTAGTTTATTCAATTACTCTTTGGCGAACCTAGCGACAGAGAGTTATAGCGAAACAATTCTCCTAGATAGCAATGCTACTAGAAATAGTATTAGGTTTAATATAATTGATAATGGCGCCCTAAAGAGAGGTCTCAGATTGAGCGCTACAGAGAGAGCAGATTTAAAGAGTTTTCTAGAAAGTCTATCTGACTAATTCAATAGGTTCTTTACCTCGATTAATGGGCAATTTGGTAGAGAACCTATGACGCCATACGGTTATTTTTACAATATTTCTAAAGACAATGTTATTATAAGAGTTGAGTTTTAATATCTAGTTAGGAAATGGGTTAATGTCTAAGAAAAGAGTATTGCTTTTAAATCCTCCCGGAGAGAAACAATATACCAGAGACTATTTCTGTGGAGACGAAGCAAAAGGAGCCTATTCATGGCCTCCTACAGATCTCATATACGCCAGTGCCAAACTTCATTCTTTTGAATGCATTGTTATTGATGCCATGGTTGAAGGATTATCTAAACAACAAACTCTAAAGCTCATAAGGGATTTTGCCCCGGATTATATTATTTCACTCTGTAGTAGTGTGAGTTTTCCTGAAGACATAGATTTTTTTAAACAATGTTATTCTGAAAACAGCTGCCAAATAATGGTATCTGGAGACTATCCAAGATCGCAATTTAAAGAAGTTCTAGAAAAGTATCCTTGTATCGACTCTATCATGGTGAATTTTGCCATTAATGATCTCTCCCTCTACTTAGCAGAGGGAGAAACAAATTTAAATATAGTCAATCGTAGTAATTTAAATTCATTTAAAGAAAATTATGTAGATCAGTTCACAATTGGTGTACCTCAGTTTGAGATTTTCAAACTTAATCTCTATATTATGCCTCTTATTAAGAACACTCCCTTTACAACTTTCATAACAGAGTTTGGCTGTAAGTACGGATGTACTTTTTGTTTTTACGAAAAAACAAAGTACGTGAGAAGAAATCTAGATGATATAAAAAGCGAACTCGATGAATTACAAAGATTGGGAATTAGAAATCTCTTTATAAATGATCCTAGTTTTTACTCTGATCCTAAACATGGAGAGAAAGTCACAACTCTACTTTCGTCATATGATCGTCCCTTTTCTTACCTATGTGGTATGCGTGTTGATAATATAGATGATGAGATTGCAAACTCATTAAAGAAATCAGGGTGTTTTGCTGTGGCCTTTGGGGTTGAAACATCAAACGAAGAAACACAAAAGAAAATCAGAAAGAACTTAGCTCAAAACCAAATTGAGAGGGCCTTTAATCTATGCAAGAAAAGAGGTATCAAAACCTTGGCACACTTCATCCTAGGTCTAACAGATGAGTCTTTTGAAGATCAAAGAAAACATATTAACTTCGCTTTAAAGATAAATCCAAACTTTGCGACCTTCAATGTCGCCACTCCAGTTTGGAACACGACTTTCCGGGAAGAGCTGAACGCTAAGGGCGTATTTAATAATGATATCTCAGTGAATATTTCTTCCGATGAGTTTGCTTGGCAGAATAAACAAATAAGTACTGAGCAAATTAAGCATTTAAAGAGTTTGGCCTTTAGGAAGTTCTACATAAGACCAAGTTTTATTTTCAAATTAATTTTCTCCATTCGCAACTTATTTCAGCTTAGAGTTATCCTGGGAGAGGTCAATTTAAGATTAAAGTCTCTTGGAAGAAATAATTAGCCTTACTTACCTATAAAAACTAGGATGGGGTATTTCTAAGAGTTTAGTATTCTCTTCTGCTGATAATTCTTCAAATTCCAGAGCGTTTTTAAAATATATCAATTTATATATTACTTCATCACTACTTTTAAAGGTCTTTATAAAACTTACTTTAGAATGACTTTTCTGTGCTGCCTTTAGAACTGATTCATTTGTTTCTTTAGAAATGATACTTGTGCCATAACGTCTATAAAAGATCTCTTTTTTTGGATAATATAGTAAGAGGTACCCTTCATTATCAATGGAGAAGATATCTTCTAAGGGAATTCGAGTATCAAGATTATAAGTATAAATAGGAAGAATTTTTTCCTTGGAAAGAAACTCTAAATAACCCCACTCTCTTTCATCGTGCATGAGAATAGGACGTTCTATTTTATTATCTACAAGATACTTTGCTATGTCTTCATAGAGAGACATCTTCTGAGAAGATTCTGGACCTACTGTTCTATATATATTCATCCAATGATTAAGATTGTAAAACTGAAAAACAATAAACGCGGCGATGACTACGTATGACAGTTTAGTTTTATTTTTTAAGAATAGGATAAGCGCCATAGAGAATAATAAACAAAGGATAGAATAAATTTCAGAGATTCTTGTTGTGTAGGTCAGATCGTTGTGACTAGCGAGAAAGGCCAAGACTGCCCAAATGAAGAAAGCTCCTATAAAAACTCGTCCCTTCTTCTCTTTTAAGTTTATTAATAGAAAAGCTAGAGGGAAAATTGCAATTGACCCCACTCTTTTAAGAGTCGAAAAGTTAAGCTTATTGTAATAACTTCCAGTCAAATCAAAGAGATTTAGCTGATCATTGAGAAATACAATAGGAGATCCCACCATGGCAATTAACTCCTGCAACAAGAGAACCCAGTGAGAAAAAGGTTTACCATACCCTTCTCCAGTTCTTTCTATGATTTCAGAAGAGGCACCGTTGGTTTGCAGTAATAATCCAATGTAGATCAAACTAAGAATCGCTGTAGCGACTACAATCCCCTTATTTTTATAAAAGTCTTTTTTAAAGATCATAAAAAGAGGAATTGAAACCACCAGAAAATTTAGTTTAACCATCAAACCAAAAACAAATAGTCCGCATACTGTAGCTCTTAAAACTTTCTTCTCTGATTGAATCAGATAGAAAATCATCCAAAACAAAAGAGCAAAGAGCTGTTCCGAGAAATACGAGGTATAACTTGAAATAAAAATTGGCGATATTGAACAGAGAAAAACAGTTGAGAATGCCGTAAAAGTATCAATTTTTTTTCTGACTCCAAGAAAGAGAAAGATCAGTACTAGAATAGAAATGAATTGATTATATATATTCTTAGCTAGGCTGGGATTCACCACAAAAGTAAGTAGCTTGTAAATATTAGAAGGAATGGCAGACATTCTTCGAAACTTATAAAGTGGTATTTTCTGACCATTATAAGAGTAATAATAGATAGGTTGATTATCAGAAATATGAAGGCCATCCACTTGATCACCCTTTAAGTTTATATAGGAATCGGGAGCAAAGCAGCTCTTGCAATCCGTGACTTTTATTCTTCCTTGAATGAGAGAAAAACGCTCCTGGATAATCAAATTTGGAGTTTTATTTATAAGTGTCTGAGGAGCATCATCATTTAATAAGGGCTCTACTCCTATAGTGACGTTGTATATCCCCATATAGATGAAAATACAGATCAACAATAGGCAAGAAAGAGTTCGCTTAGAACAGGAATTGATATATTCAAATGGGTCAGTAAACATTCTCTCAATTATATACTGCTACAAATTTAAATAACAGTATGTACAAAGTGGTAGCCTCATAAAGTAATTTAGTAGGTTATTCGTCAAGATGACAGTTATCTGAGGCGGCTCATTTTGCGAGAATTCCCTCTTTTTAAATTAATACTAGTAGTTTTAAGAATATAGCGACCAACTAATTCCAGTTGGATAATAACTCGAGTTTTTGATAAAATTATTCAAGAACTAAGCATTTGAAATCTTTCAGGAAATAGAGCGGTATTCAAGTATGAAAAGAAGATATTTCTTGGCCATGGCCGGTGCATCACTACTCTATCCTTTTAGAGGAATACTAGAGAACACCTATAGATCTTTGGGACTAAGTAATGATCAAAGTTCATCAAAGAAGTACATTCTCATTAACGTCATTGAGGCTCCAGCTAGATGGATGTTCGATACCATTTTGAAACCAACCAATGCCCATGGCTTTGTCCAAGGTAAACTAATTCCCACTCATTTTAAGAAAACGGGATCAGCTCCTTTTGATTTTGAATACGACTATGGTTTTCACGAAGTGAACGGTTATCAATTTCCCTATATGTGGCAATTTGATATTCCTACAGCTGATGGGAAAACAACTCCCCTAAGTAATCTGGCAGAAAATATGTTCATCGTTCGTGGTTGTGACATGGTTCTAGATGGACATGAAATAAATAATCGAAGACTAGAAGCTCCTTCTATTGGGTCTCATAGTATATCCGGGTTACACGATGCGAACACTTCTCCTCTCTTTGGATGTTTATCACTTGAAGGAGCAAGGGAAGCTGGAACTGCTGCTCAGGCCTACTCCTCTCCATCAACAAATAGAACGATTATAAAAGATAGTACTGAGAATTATATTGAATACCTCTTAAGGCCATTTATTGAAAGAGCCAGTGTGAATTCAACTATTGTAGATAAGGCCATTAGTGAAGCTCTTACTAGTAATAAGGATTCTCATATAGGAAAAAAACTTAACAGTAATGAGCAATCAAAGAAAAGAGCTGCAAACATCATTAATCAACATCATCAAGTGATCACAAGAGAGTATAATGACAATGTCAAAAAGTACCAAGACCTTATAAATAGAAGTATTCAAAGAACAAATATTTTGGGCCTCACTGATAAGAGAGTACCAGGTCTCAAGTTTCCATTAGAATTAAAAAAGAAGTTTCATCAGAGTGGAAAAGCTTTTGAAAAGGTGGACTACCTTGGTGCCTACAAGGAAATCGATTATCTTGTATTGGCAGATGATGTCAGAACAATGTTTGATACTGCAGAAATTAAAGGATTAGCAAAACAAATGGCACTAGCTGAGGTTTCATTAAAATATGATCTCACCAGTTCAATTAATATTAATGTTGATTGCTTAAGAAATATGAAAACAAAAACTACAAAACTAGAACACATAAGTATGACTCATGAAGGTGATGTTGTGCACTTTAAACTTAAATCTAGTGATGTGGTAGAAAATCTTGGACTGAGACATAATGCTGATTCACACAAATGTGGATCTCTAACTAGTTTGCTCTGTGACACTCTATTTTGGAGAGCTATGGCCAGTTGTACATATGAGCTCACAAGATCGCTCAAAGTGGCAAGTACTGAGCTATGGAATAATTCATTAATTCACCTCACCACAGAATTTGAAAGGGAGCCTGGAGATATCGATAAGGGATCCCATCATGGCTTTACAGGGCATACTTCAACTTTTCTAAGCGGTGCTGTAAAAAAGACCGAAGTCATAGGAAATATTTATACCCTCTCCCATGACCCCACCGACGTCTCCCCGGGTTGTGGAACTTGGGGAAAGGCGGCAGACGTAAAGTCTCTTGGAAATAGAAAAATGGTTTATGGAAATATTTCTTCTTCCATATCAAATTTCCTTGGATGTGAGACACCTCTTCCCCACGAGAAAAAAGTATTCAAATTAAAGAATGGAAAAATTACTTCATTAATTGAGGCACCAGAGAATAAAGAATTTATGGAAAAAAACCTTAAGACAGAAAAAGCGGTGTAGAAGTGAAAAAAATGACTTATGCCATTCTCTTATTCTTCTCCATCACTGACTTCTCAATGGGAAAGTCTCTCTTTAAGTCTAGTACACGTACAGCAGACAAATTCTATGTCTATCGCACACTCGAAAAGGTTTTTGGAGAAAGTAATAAAAGTATTCTAGTGAAAAACATCTTAAACTCTCCAGAGCTATTTGGTGGTGGCTGCCTACCCTACAATGTCTCCATGAAGAGTGAGAAGTTTGACTTAAGCGATGAGAACTTTGAAGACCGTTGTTTTAATAATATTACAGAAATTGGATCGCCTGCTTTTGTAGAGATGTCTGTAATTCGACAAGTTAAAACAGAGAATACCTGTAATGAGATTTTAAAAGACACTAAAAATATTCGACATGCTCTCGCACTAGTCTCACTAAGTGAAAGTAGTCCAATAGACCTAAAATCTGTAAAAAGAACAACGAACTTGTTCTTCTACAAGAAGAAACAGAGAGAGACCTATTCTAAGATCATTGTAAACAATCAGATTAAAACTTGGAGAGACGTGCTACTAGTTCTATGTAAAAGTCCTGAGTGGCAAATACTATAATGAAAATTAAGATACTTCTTTCCCTATTTCTCATTTGTATCTCACTTCTTTCTTTTAAGAGTGGTAAAAAGTACTACCTCTTAAACGAATATATAACGGAATCATCTCAAGAATTTCAAAACTTTCATAGGGTCATTAATTTAAGGTGCGCGAACTGTCATTCTGACTATACGTTTTACACAGAAGAAGATTGGATAGAACAAAAATTCATCGTACCAGGAAACCCTTATGACTCTAAACTCTTCTCTTCTCTAAGGAGTAGTCACACTGGTGGAGATGAGGACATGCCTCCTTTCCTCGCCCTATCAGAAGTAGAGCTTGAAACCATAAAGAAATACATTAGTGGACTTAAATCCAAGGGTACAATTTTAGAGATTGATATATCTTTCCCCAAGATTGATTTCCCTTCCACTGAAAAATTATCTGAAACAGAAGTATTTGAAAGGTGTTTTATTCAGCTCACAGGAGAAAGGATAGCTCAGAATAGTAAACTCTTTAGAGAAGTAGAAAATGGCACAACCACACCTGCCAAGGCCTGTTACCAAATTTTAAAAGAAGCCAAGTTTAAAAACCGTGACTTTAACTATTCAAATGAATCTCTGTCCATTAAAACTAGAGATCAACTCCATAGATTTCATACTTCTTGGATTAAAGATTATGCCTATTACAGAAGTGGATCGACATATCTCTCACACGATATCTTTCCTATGGACGAGGCTGCACTCCATCTCACCAACGTCTTATGGAATGGCAAACACTATAGTGAACTCTTAAATTCAAAGGATACTCTACGCCCCATAAGAAGCGCCAGGAGTAAGAATAAAATCCATCTTTTCTTTGAAGGAAGAGAAGATTTTAATAAACTTAAGAAGAGCGTCCTTGGAAATGAGAATATTAAAGGAAAAACCTTTCCTTGGAACCCAAAGTGGCTCCCTCGAGGACATCTCGTTAATATAGAAGCCAAGAAGAGTTTTCAAAGTGTTCAATACTATGTGAATCGAGACACCAACGTGACAATGTACAATGATGGCCTCATTTTAGACAAGGGTCTTCATGGCGCCAATGGTAGTCAATCATATATCTTAAATAATATAGGAAGAGATCCAGGTGAGAAAAGTAACGGAGGACTCGTTATTCCAAGAACATGGGCCAAGAAAGTTCTACAGGATTTTATGTGTAGAAAGCTTCCAGTAATAAAAGTTGAAGATGCCCTCTCATACGTTCAAAAGAATTCAACTATAAAGTTTAGAGCGAAGAGCTCTTGCATGCAGTGTCACACGACTATTGATCCCATGTCAGGAGCTATCAGACACTCACAAGTTGTCTATACAAATACGACAGGAAGAACTTCCATACACGTTAAATTTCATAAAGAAACAATGAGAAGCTTAAATGATCTTTTCCCAGACAGAGATGATAAGTTCTACCTAAGACCCACCAAGGGAAGGTTTATTTATAGAACGATTATGGGTAAACTCATTAATAAAGAATTTAGCTCACTGGAAGACTTAAATAAAATAATCACTTCAACTGATGATTACTATACCTGTGCAGCTTCAAAATACTTCTATTACATGACAGGTATAAGTGTAGAACTAGAGAATATTAAACAGTCCTATGGAGACATAGACGATAATTCAAAATATCTTATAGGTGAAGTCATAGCACTTGGGAAGAAATTAAAAGCTCATGGTGATGTTAAGCAACTCATCCGCGATATAATTAAAATGGAAATATATAAGCAGGATAATTTTGGCGACTTATAACCAATTTATCTCAGCAATACTAAAATAGGCTAAATATGAATAAAACACCTTTAAAAGACAAACTCTCAGCAAAGATATTACTGTCATTTGTCAGTCTACTTCTCTCCCTCGGAGCACTAGAAGGTGGACTCAGGTTAGCTGGAGTGGCGCTAAATTATCAAAAACAAGCAGACTACACCCCCTATGATGAGAAAAGTTCATACATAAGAGATGAGTCCTATGAAGCGTATTCCAGTAAGAAATCTAGTGAAACGATCCTCTGTATTGGAGATTCTTTTACCAATGCTGGAAATGTCAAAAGTTACCATAGTTATCCCTACAATCTCTACGAGCTCTTTAAGTTGGACAAGAGTCCTGCAAGAGTACTCAACATGGGTCTTTGCGAAGATAGCACCTTTGGTGTCCATGATAGATTTAAAAATTTCCTTATTAAGAATAAGGGCACAAGTAAATTTCCCGATAAAGTTGTTATTCTCATTGGGGCAGCTGATAAGTTTGAGCGATTTGAAATTGAACAAGATGATCGTTACGACCAAGATTGGTTTGAGATTAGAGAAGCTGGTTGGCTTAAGAAAACAAGGCTCTTTAAAGTCTATCGTCATATAAAACTCTCCTTTATTCAAAAATACCTCTCAAATGGATTATCAAGTGAGAACAGTATTAATGACAGTGAGTTTGAAGCTATAAAAGAGAAGTATCTTTTCTTTAAAGAGAAAATTAAATTAAATCCCAATGATCCAAAATTACAAGAGTTAGTAACATCAACAATTTCTTCACTGCCACAGAGTTTTAAAAATTACTGTGAGGGATTAAGCATTAAGTTTGAAAATGCTCAAGAGCTCACCCACTCGTTGCTAGTTTATATGTCAAAGATTCTGATCACCAGACATCGTCATGATTTGGCGCTAAAGTGGTTACTAGACCTAGCGAAAGCTGAACCCGTAAATTTTTGGTCAGGTAAATTTGATGATGCTTATTTCAGAATCATTCAAACGTATCAAATACAAAGTAAGTACAGTGAAAAGGAAGTCCTCAAGGTTCTAGATGACAGTCAAAAGAATTTTCCTGAAATCACTAAGTTTAAAAAATTCACTGAATTCTATACCTTAGTTAGCGATAGTGAGAAAGTAGCGAGTTATGTAGATACTAAGAGACTTGCGACTTGGAAGAAAATTATAGATCTGTGTAAAGAACATAAAATCAAGCTCTATATAATGAATTACCCCTCAGAGTATGAGAGCGCTAATAAGTCTATCCAACAAGTTGTGAGTGAACATCATGTTAATTTTATCGACACCAATCACTACTTCAAGAAACTCATTGAAAGGGACGGAAGAGGTAAGTATCTAGAGGATGACGATCACTTAACTCCCCTAGGTTATAAACTCATGGCGAAACAAATTTATAAATATATGAAAGAGAATAAGTAATAGATATTACTTTCGACAGTGATCACTTTTACAGCAGCTGCGACACTCTTCAAGAAATGGCATTTGAGAATCTATAAACTTTAAAAAGCCTTGGTTTCTCTTCTGCCTAAGAACTTTCTTAGTGTCATAATTAACGTCTCTAATGTTTCCAAAGTCGTAAGTGATACAAGAAGTAAGCTGTCCATCGTAATGAAGATAGTATTCACTCCAATGTTTATTACACTTTTTAACACCAAAGCTATGTTGATCATCAATATAATCTAGTAACATTTCATCTTTAGGCATTCGAGGATCAATTCCGATATACATCTTAGATTTCTTCTTATATTCGATAATATACCTAATGGCGTTCTTGACTGCTTCCCTAGTTTCGTCAGGATATTCAAAAGTATTACCTGGAAAATCAGGAATGATGTTGTAATCACTAAAAGTATCAAAGACCATTCTATTTTTATTATTATAAATTAGTGAGAATTGAATATTATCTACACCTAAGACATTTTCCGCGTAATCAAGAATCTTAGGAATATCCATGTAGTTTTCAGGTGTAATGATTGTTTTTAAACATGTTACAGGATATTTTGCACCCACTTCTAGCTTTCGCTCCTGCATGTACTTAATCATGCCAGTCGCCCTTTCAAAGGTTCCTTTTTTGCCGCGAAGCTTGTCATGGTATTCTTCCATGCCATCAATTGAAGTCATATAATAAGTAATTTTTTGATCGATAAATTTATCTATAGTCGCCTTGGTCATTGTGGTTCCATTAGTAATAATGGAAATGAGACGCTTCTTCTTTGTCATATAGTCCAGTAAAGGCAGAGTATGCTTTGAAAAGAAAATCTCTCCTCCGCAAAAATCAATGACTGTATTTCTTGGAATTGTATCGACAATCTTCTTCCACTCATCGAGAGAGAGGGCGTTTGGCTCAGGAGTATTCAGAGCATCCTTGGTATAACAATGAGGACAGGTTAAATTGCATTTCTTAGTAATATAGAAGGTAATTCTCAGAGGTGAAAACGGAAAAAAAGGGTGAAAGAATCTGGCCCCCGCTCCGAAAACATATGAGTATATATTGAATATGGGTCTAAGCAGCTTCTTTATTTCTATTTTCATAAGTTATCCATGATTTTACATTAGCTCTAGTTCTATGTAAAATTTCATAGACTTATAAGGATGGATTGGCACAAAGTGACGACTATTATTGCCAGAAATGATAAAGATATGAAAATACTCTCTAGTTTTAAAAATTCTCCTCTCACGAGATACTTTTTCTTTTTTTTCCTATTTCTAGCTATTTCTCTTTTTGCTCTAAGATTTGATCCAGAAATGAAACCCCTTGAATCTGGAGTTTACTCAAACTACTTAACTTCAATGGTAGAAGACGGTGATTTAAATATCATCAATCAAATTCACCCAAAAGAGAGATGGATTGCCACCAAGTCGTATAATCATCCCACTATGCATGATCACGGAGTGACCACCCTATGGCTTCCCTTCTACCTCTATTCTAAAATATTAAAGTCTCTCTCAATTGACCTTAACTATTATAAACTTGCTGGTTACCGGGCAACCATGGTCTTCGCCAATACCTTCTTCTTTATTCTATTGGCCATTTTCACTTTTAAAATCATTCCCTACTTCTTTAATACAAAATTATCTCGCTACGATTTCCTACTCGTCCTTTTTGGGACTCCCTTATTTTGGTATGGATTCATTAGTCCTTCCACCGCGGATATTAGTAGCGCCTTCTATCCCTTCCTATGCCTTATAATGCATAGAATTTGTCTGAGTGAAGATAAGAAAATTAACTACTTCATCTACGGATTAATTCTGGCCCTTGGGGCCATAACCAAAGTTCCACTACTATTCTATTTCATTTTACCCTTTCACTTTTTATTGGTGAATAAGTCGAGAGCCAGCTATGTCATTAAAAATCTTGCACCTTACTTCATAGCGGGATCTTTATACGGTTTTATTCCCTTCTTTATAAATGAATGGGTCAAGTATGGTGAATTCACTTACTCCTATGCCGGAATCATCTCTTCATACAATTTACTCTTAGAACTAACCTTTGGACCAGCGGGCTATTTCTACGTTTCCCCTATCTACCTCTTAGTGATTCCTTCTCTTTTCGCTATCGTTAAAAGAAAACAAGTTACAGATAAATCAGTGTTATTTTTTCTGATTCTAGCTCCCATTATTAAGATACTGGCTGAGTCTAGTACATATGCGGGAAATGCAGATTTTGGAGGCAGACACTTAATAACAGATCTCTTAATTCTTCTTCTCTTATTTCCGACTTTCTACGTGAGTAGATCTAGGAAGATAGTGATAAGAATTATTGCCACAGTGATGGTTTTTCAGAGTTTGTTCATGGCCTTCGTTTTTACCAGAGATTTAGCCGCCAGTAGTTTTGTCTGGGGAATCAACTATGAAACAACTCTAGATGCTCTTAGCTCTCAATTACCAAAGATGAGCTACTTCTTATCAAATGTTCTTGCTGGATTCTCTCTTATAAACCTGGGAGAAATTCTAAAGTATATTCCTCTTATGGCCATCTCAGCGCTAATACTCACATTCTTATCTAGGATTGATTTTAAAAATCAAGAAAAGATGAAAAGTTACATTTTAAAATTTTCTCTTTATATCTCGTCTCTTTATTTTCTCATAACTATTACTAACGTTTTTAATAATCCAAAAAATGTACAGAAACTAAAAGACGAGAACTTCTTCGCAAAGATTGCCATTGTAAATGGACCTGAAGCTTATTTCTTTGAAGATAATGTAGGTAACCTGATTCTGCATGGAAGATTTTCTAAAGAGAGGGGTGATTTAGATATGGAGAGAGAGACAAAGATTTTATTAAAAGAGTATTTAGAAAAAGCAAAGTCTCAAATTCTCATTGATCCTATAAATTTAAAGGATCAGCTGGAAATTGAAAATATCAACTTCCCTGATCCTTTTAATAAAATTAATTAGCAGGTTGAGCAGGTTGAGCTGCTTGAGCAGGAGCTTTTTCAACCTTTGAAGGATCAATTAAGTCGAAAATCTCAACTTTTATTTTTGTTCCTGTAATGGCAAGATCTTTTGCTTCTTCCATAATAAGTTCATTGTAGAAAGTTTCAATTTCTTGTTTTTCTACTGCCGAAATAGATCCCGTAACCATAACCTCAACCTTTAAGGTTGTGGGTCTAGTTAAACCAAAATAGGCCTCTTCAACACGAGGTGGCTTCTTCATTCTTCCGGCAATTGCATCAGATCTATTCACCAACATATCGAGGTAAGTTAGAGGATATTTATCATTTGGACCAACTGCGTGAGTAAGTGCCGATAATGAAAATAAAAGAGAGAGAATTAAAAATTTCATGCTTGCTCCAAAATATTAAGTAATGCCTTAAACTAGACAATAGTACCATTATAAGTATTTCTAGGAGTGAAAAAGTTAAGATTTGTTCAATATTGCCAAGATTACAACCAAGTAAAACGCTCAGTTTAACCCTAAATAACTATTCCTGTGTATAAAGATTTAGAACAATATTCGACGTAGAGTTTTCTTGAGCATTTTTGATTTCTATTTTTCCGCTCAGTGTTTCTGTGAAATTCTTAAAGTCCTGAAATTTAGATTCTCCAATCAATCTATAAGAAGTCTCATCAGCACCAGCTTTTGAGTTTACAAGAACTGCCTCTCCCCACTTGGGCAATTTCCCATTCAGGAGAATATCCATTTTAAAGCTAGCGTCAAAGGCATAACGGTGATCTGAATTTGATTGATAGATTTCTACTAGGTCACCTTTCTTAACAGAAATTAGTTTAGCCACTTCTACTCTATGAAAACCTGGATACTCATGAACGCCATTCATTTCACTTTGCAAAGTCCCGTTCACTTTTATTCTAAGTTTGTAACTGGTCTTTGCTCCAAGAGTGTAAATTCCAAGGGCAACTAAGTTCTCGCTTCGCTCTATTTTAAACTTTGAAGAGACTTCTTCTATATTAGCAGGAGTGCTATAGCGCCAACCATGAAGAGCATGGGTATAAATATTTAACTTTTCTTTCGTATATTTCACATCACGAAAGACAACTCCACCCATGTATTTTTCCTTGGCCACATGGAGATCGTCGAACATGATATAGAACTTCCCTATATGTTTTCCTGTCTCTTCATTCTTATGATCACTATCTTTAACTAGCCAAGCGCCCTTATGTCCTTGGTAACTTACGTCATCGTTCCAACCGATAAGAGAAATGGCATGATTTAACTTCTCAAAACGAGTATTCAAATGAATTTCTAATCCATCTTGCCAAATGGCCAAGGGATTATCTCTCATATTTTGGGCAGAGGCGACGGCTCCGTATTTTTGAATCGCCTTCTTTATTCTGATTCTCTTTTCTAAATCAGTTCCATCAAGAGTGAGCCACTCAATGTGTTGTGGAAGAAAGTAAGTATAATTATTCTTATAGAGCACACCATCTTTTGCTGTATCGCCAAATTTCTGATGAGAGTTATTTGATATTTCTGTGTTAGTAAGTCTCTCTTGCACAGCTCCACCTTGATTACTAAGATAAGCTGCGGCCATTCTAAAATCTCCACCCAAGTGAACAACCACTCCCGAATTCAGATCATCTGTATTGCTACCGAGAAACTTCTCACCTTGACCCGAGTACCAACCCTCTTGTCTATCACCTTTTAATCCACTCTTATTAAAACCATTGAACTTATCCATATGATACTCGGAGAGGTCAGGTTCACCGCTCTCCCCACTCAAGTGCCAATTTTTGTTGATAATCAGGTTACTTTCAAGAGAGCTCATGACGGCAAAGCTCCAGCAGCATCCCCAGGCCTGCTTCTTAAATGAAGAGCTGCGCTTTAAGCTATCTAAGCTGTAATTTGCGCTAAATTCACCTTGTTTCTTACTGCAAGAGACTGAAATTACAATCAAACATAGATATGTGAGGGATTTTTTTAACATAGACAAATTATACTCTAAGTCTCGGATTTTCAGAAATTTTTGAAGGAATTTGTTCTTCCAATCCCTACTCTCTGATAAAATAGAGGGACTTATCCCCTTTTGAAGGTATGCATGACAATTGAAGATAAAACAGGAAGTTCCCTAAAAGTTAAACTTTCTCTTTTTATTATTTCCACAATTTTTTCACTTTCCCTTGTTGAGTTAGGACTTAGACTCGCGGGAGAAATCGTTTTAAATAGAACCCAAAAAGAATATATCCCTCCTTTTGATGAAGGTAATAGTGAAGATCACGATCACACTTATGAAATCTATGCCAAGAGTAGGAGCAGTCAAAAGAAAGTAGATCACTCCCTCGCTCTATGTGTAGGGGACTCATTTACTAATGGTGGAAATGTACAATCCTATGACACATATCCTTTTCACCTCTATTCAAACTTTCAAAAAACGAATGAAAATTTTTCAGTTCTAAATTTTGGAAAGTGTGAGAGCTCTACCTTTGACTCTTACTCTAGAATAAAAGAATTTATTCAAAAGAGAAAAGATCAAAACAAACCCATCCCTGGAAAGATTGTCATTTTAACGGGTTCAGCAGACCTCTTTGGGATAAACTTTGGAGCAGTGAACGACAGGGAGCTCATTCCATTTGAAGTTCCTCTACTAAATGGTGTTAAGAGTTTAAGAATTTATAAAGTTTACCGCTTCTTTAAGTACGAAATATTTAGAAGATTTGCTCTTACAGAGTCTCTCAGACTTCCTTACGAGCAAGTGAGTGAAAGAGAAATTGAATATATAAAAATCATTCAACAAAACTCACTCAAAGTATTTAAAGAAACAAAACTAGATTACTCTCATAGTTTAAATTTCATTAATAAGCTCTCCGTTGGCATCAACTCCCCTCTCTCCCCTTCTCTTTCAAAGGAGGTGTTTCCAAAGGAACAGATTCGTGGAGACTTGTACATAGAACGACTATTAGTCTACTACGTAGGTATTCTCGCCAGAAAGAATCAACATACAAAGGCGATTGAATACACTCTTGATTTTATGAAAGAAAATAAAGACTTCTTTTGGAAGAGTAAGTCTTTAAAAGCAGTTAAATACTATTTCACCCAAGCACTCTTATTACAAAGTAAGTACTCATCAGTGGAGATTTTAAAATTGATTGAAGAGTCTGCGCCGAAAGAATCAAAGAAAGACTATGTAAAGATGCACTCAATGATTAAGAATTGGGACGAGCAACTACAACAACTAGATGAAGAGAGAATGAAGACGTGGACCAAGATTCATACTCTTTCAAAGCAGGAAAATATTAAGATTATTCTTCAAAATTATCCCTCTGAATATCACAGTGCTAATAAGATGATTAATAAAGTAGCAAAGAAGTTTAACTTTCCTCTGGTAGATAATTATTCTATCTTTAAAAAGTTAATCGAGAGTCATGGGAGAGAGCGCTTCTTATACGATGATGATCATTGTACTCCTGAGGGTTATAAAATCATGGCAAAGAATGTCCACAGAGTCATTAAAGAGCAGATGAACTGATGAAAAAAGAAAATAAGTTATGCTCCCTTCTTTGGAATCACCTCTACCTTAATAACGAAGGTTACGCTCTACCGTGTTGTGCAGCCTATGAACACATAGAAGAAATGCTCAAACAGTCGAAAAGTATTACTGAAGTGAGCTCAATTGAAGAATTATTAAAGTTAGATCTCTTTAAAGACATCAGGCAGACCATGCTTGATGGGAAAGAACATACCTTCTGTTCCTCTTGTTACGATAAAGAGGAAAAAGGGATTCAATCCTACAGACAGGAAAGTAATGAATTATTTCATGAAACTTATGAGAAGATAGTCACAGGTGAGCTCAATTTAGATTCAGCTGTTTCCTACGAGTATGTAGATCTACGCCTTGGAAATCAGTGTAATTTAGCGTGTAGAATGTGCCCGCCAAATTCAAGTTCAAACTTGATTAAAGATTATCAAGCACTAGAGTCACAAAATTTTTCGCTAGATTTCACCAAGAACACTTCATGGCACAAAGACCCCAATTTTTGGCAAGAGTTACTAAGTCGCTCTCATGAAATTAAAAAGATCTACCTAGCTGGTGGAGAACCTCTACTCATTAATGAGACGTGGGATTTTCTTGGAGAATTAATCAAGAGAGATCACGCTAAGAATATAACTATCTACTATAGTACCAATTTAACAACACTACCTGAAAAGGCCGCTAAGTTCTGGCCTTCATTTAAAACGGTGCAACTCTCCCTCTCAATTGATGGTTTTGGAGATGTACATGAATATATAAGGCATCCAATTGCCTGGAAGAAAATTGAAGCGAACCTACATAAACTCGATAAGGATTTTCTAGATTTAAATATTGAATCTGCCGTAGTTTACTCTACCATTCAGGCCTATAATTTTGATGCCATTCCAGAACTAGTTCAATACTTGAATCAATTTACAAACATAGATTCCTATCCAGTCATAAGCTTACTTACGGCCCCTAACCAACTCTCAATTGAGGCATTGCCACTAGATATCAGAAAGAGGGCGATTGCTCCCCTAAAGGCCTTATTATTTCAGGCCAAAACTAGTGAATATAAATCTGAGAAGTGGAAGTCTAACTTCATTCATGAAGTGCTCAACCTCATTTCAAGTCTTAGTAATGAGAATTTTAATAAAGATCTCTTCGAAGAATTTAAAAGATATACGCTACACTTTGATAAGACGAGGTCTCAGGATATTTTTAAACGAATTCCTGAACTCAAGAATTATTTTTAAAATAACTATTCGTGGAATCAATTATATTTTTCATATCTCTCTCATTTAAACTGGGATGAGCTGGTAAGTAGAGACTACTCTTTGATAAGTAAGATGCCACGGGAGTTGTGTCTGTAGCATTGAAACACTCATATTCATTTAAGCACACTAGATTAGAGCGTGCGGAATCAATTCCATTTCTAATTAAGTGTTCTTGTAGCTCTCTGAGCTTATCTGTTCTGATGGGAAATTTCCAAAAGACATGACTCGCGTTTGTTTCTAGTTTCGCTAATACTTTATTTGGCACTTCTAGTTGATTTAACAAGAGCTGTGAGTTTGAAATACGCCTCTCATCAACAGCTGAGAGAGTTTTGAGTCGTCTTAAACCGATCTTTGCTTGCAGATTACTGTACTGATACAACATGCCCTTAGGTATTTCGCTCTTTAATAAATTTCCACCACCACCAAAGAGACCCTTTAGAAAGTATACTGGTCCTATTTTAATTCCTCCACCTTTAGTGAAAGATTCAATATTTTCCACACCCATAACTTTATTCATTAAAGTTAATAAGGGATTTACAAAGAAAGAGAAAACATATCTATTTAAGATAAGTGTCGCAATAATATCTTCCAGTAGAAATCTGGAAAAGTAGCTAAGAGTAAGTGGGCTTAATTCACTCTTCAATAACTTCTTTATTTTATCTAGTTGAGTTGAAGATTCAGAAACAATCGCCCCCCCCATATGTGTATGAACGACTTTTAAATCACATAGTGCAGAGAAAGAGAGTTCACAAAAGGATTCAATATTTCTTCCTTTAAACTTCGCCCCAACATTTTGAGTACAATCCTGAATAAGGATTAGCTGGTTCTCCTTTGCAAATTTTTGAATCGCTTCCATGTCTGGAACAAAACCATTCAAATGAGTCACGAAGAGAAACTTAGTTCTACTAGTTATTTTAGTTTTGGCATCCTCTAAATCAATTGAGTAATCATCTGACAAGATATCCACATAACGCTCTCTTAACCCTGCGATACGAATCATATTAACCATGTCTGGTATATTAATAGGAGTCATGAGAACTTCGTCACCACTACTAAATTCGTATGATCTTAGACAATAGTAGAGAGCAACTCTGGCATGGGCCACACATACAATATTCTTATGTTCGTAGTGTTTTGCATAAGCTTCTTCAAAAGTTTCTACTTGATCCGACTTTCTATGCTCACCAAATACAACTCCGAGCATTGAACGAAGTGGTTCAATAAGACTCATATAGTAGTGGGCCCTTGGAATTTTTAAAAACACCTACTCTCCAAAGTAATCATTTAAGATTTTAATAGATTTCACAATATCATCACGTTTTAGTTTTTCATTTAAATTCAAAAAGAAACAATGTTCTTTTATCTCCCTACTGATTGGGAGAGATTGTCTAAATTCTTGAAAGACTTCTTCTTCATTACAAAGATTTAGTCCGTAGTTTCCACAGTCCAAACCCCGCTTAATACAGAAGAGCTGAAACTCCTCGGGTCGCTCAACATAGAAAGGAGCCCTTAAAGGAAAATAATCGTCCTCAGAGAAGTTCGCGGCAGTTATTGATTTCAACTTATCACTTGCCTCTCTAAGAAATAACTCCCGGTGGGCCTTTCTCCTTGAAAGAGAACTGTGCCAATTATTCAATGTTGCCTGACCTAGCTTTGCCATCCAACTATTAAACCGAAAGAAGAGATTCTTTGGAAATTCAACCCTAAGTACTGGGATATCATCAAAGAAGATATCTAACTCGTTATACTTAGAAACAAGATTCTGCTTATGAATATTGAAGTAGTAATCCTTATTGAATATAGACAATAGAGCGAGACAGAAGCGGGTAAAAAATCTGTAAATGAAAGGTGAAGTGAAAATATCAATTTTCAAATTTTCTCTTAATTGCCGCTTAAAGTAATCCTTCAAAGGATAAGAGTGAAACTCCGGTCGCTTAAAAGTAGATTTCTCTCCAAAGGCGAGAGCGCCACCAACCAGAGTGGTAATAGTTTTTCCCACAGATAAAGAAATGACTGTCACCTGGGCACAATGGTCTTGTTCAAAGTAATTCTGAACGGGAGATTGAGAGATATCCTCTATGTATAATAGGTTATTCTCTTTTGAAATTTCAAAGAGTTCTCTATTCTTCGGCCTTAAACCACAAAGACTAGTTGAAAGAATGAGTTTCGTATTTCCACTGATCTTATTCTTTAAATCACTTATATTAAATGAGTGATCCGCCTTATCCATCTCAACGAATACTGGTTTTAAACCATTGAGCACCAGGGCATTTACCATATCCGGAATAGTGATAGGAGTTAAGAGAACTTCACTACCTTTAGGTAAATTCAAATCTTTTAAATAACTGTAAAATGCTATTCTACAAGATGAGAAGAGTTCAACTTGTTTAGCTGCTAAATGCTTAGTGAGGTCTGATTTGAAACTAGATACACCAACTTCTGAAAAGTAGTCACCTCGCCAGAGGTTAAAGAAAGAGCCGATGAGAGTAGTAGCAGGAATGTGGAACTGTCCTCTAGGAATCATATCTTGTAGAGGTCTTCCGATAAGTTTTCACAGTATCGACAATCAGGATCACAATCGCTTCCTGTACTATTCATATAAGAGCGAAGCTCCTTATGTCTCGCTCCATTCCAAGAATCTTTTTCAAAAATATTCCCATATTGAGACTCATTGGGTGGTCTCATAAAACAGGCCCCGATTGCACCTTGATTATCCAAGTGCACATAACTGATGGGTTGCTGGCAAGATTTTGATTTCAACTCTCTTGAGACTGGAGCCGGCCAATCAATATTGAGCTTGTTACCATATTGTTTTGTAATGACTTTCTTGAGTTCTACGAATGACTGATCATCATGAAAGATGACTTTTTCCATCCCCTTGCCGTATGTAGGATAGTAATTTGAAAAACGAATATTTTTACAGCCAATGCTGACACAGAAATCCAGTGATCGGTAAATTTCATTTAAACCATCTGCTTCTAGAATTGTCTGAATCCAAACGATACTCTTCTTCTGCATAGCGAGAAATACTCGCTCTACATCTGCCCAGTTAGACTCATATAAACTCAGTCCTAAAATATCGGGAGCACAATTTATAAATCGCTCTAACTTACTTCCCTTCAAGAGCGTAGAGTTCGTTACAACAGTTACGACTTTTCTTCTCTTATTTAGATCTTCAAGTATTTCGAAAATATCTCTAGCAATAAAGGGTTCACCACCCAGGAGTCCAACTCGCAGGGCATTTTTGAAAAACTCATTCTCTGTGATTTTTAAATATTGATCATACATAAGTTCAAACTCTCCTCCATTATTTGGATTCAAGTCATCCCCAATGAAACAGAAGTCGCAGTTCAAATTACAATTCTTTGTGGTGTAGATAACAACATTAGTGGGAGTATGTGACACAACCTCTAAACCCATTTTTCTCGCCCACAGATATTTTACGTAGTTAAGCACAACTCTAAAATGAGGAGGAGATTTAAGAAGTCTAATGAATGCTCTAATATAGATATTTAACAGTAGTTTCATCGGTATCTAAATTGTAGTTAATTTTACGAATTTACACAATATTCAACAGCTTAAAGCACACAAAGTTGGCAAATTGCCTCATTTTTTTGTATTTTTATAGGATTTTATGAATTGATGATAATATATAACTCTAGAGAGAGAAATTTGAAAAAAGATATACCACATACACTTTCCATAACTGTCCCAGCACTCAATGAGGAGGCCAATCTTGGCGCGACCTTAGAAATGCTGATTCAGTCCAGCAAGAACTGGAAGAGCGTGGAGATCATCGTAATTGACGATGGTAGTACTGATAAGACCTCTGAAATTGCTTATCAATATGCTTCTAAGTGTGACCTGAGAGTTATTCGCCACAAAACTCCCTTTGGGAGGGGTTACTCCATCAATGAAGGTTTTACTGAATCCAAGGGAGATTTTCTTATTTGCTTTAATGGCAAGAAAGATACTACTCAGTCCCAAGTGGAGAAAATTCTAAATAAGGTCAATCAGGCAGAGCTCATTATCTCCTATCAGGACAATACAGCGGATCGGCCTTTGATAAGAAGAGTTCTCTCAAGGCTCTATACTGGTATTATAAATTTATTTTTTAACAAGAGACTTAAGTACTACAATGGTTCCATTTTACTGAAACAGAGATGCTTTAAGAAGCTAGACATTAAAACTTCTTCTTATGCCTATGAAACTGAGATGCTGCTCAACTTACTTGAATGTGGTACCAGTTATATTGAAGTGCCAGTCATCGACATTTTTGAGGACGACAGAAGCACAAGATCTCTTAAAATAAGAAATATACTGGGAGTGGTTTTCACATTCCTTAGAATGTTCTTTGAAATAAAAATTCTCTCAAATAAAACGAGGCAGACAAATTGAAGATTGCAACAGCTATTCAATATTTCAAACTAGCTCTTCGCATGAAAGTATATAGGCATCCATTTACCAATTTTAGAATTGGATTACACTTCTTACTCATAAGAATCAATATTCTGCTTAAGACAAAGAAGCTGACCATCTCTCCCCCAAATATAGTCTTCTCTCTCACTTCTAGATGTAATAAGACCTGTGACTTTTGTCACTACATCACAGAGCTCAATTCACCAGAACACAAGGAAGACGAGTTAAGTTACGACAGTTTTGTTGAGATCTTAGACTCAGAAGGTTGCCCTAGTGTTGGTAGAATATGTCTCTACGGAGGAGAACCGCTACTCAATAAGGATTTCTTTAAAATTCTAGCAGAAGCCAAGAAGAGAAAGTTTCTCACCTCCATTGTGACTAATGGATTGCTTATTACTAAGTATAAAAGTGAATTACAAGAATCAAATCTTGATTTAATGACAGTGAGTTATTATCCAGAAGATGTTGAGAAGATAAAACCTTCCCTCGTAAATATTTCAAAGTATATCCCCATCAACCTAAGCTATGTAGTTTCAAACAATAGAATTGATGAAATTGAAAAATTTCTCATTTACGCAAGAGACATCAATGCGGCCATGGTGACGATTGAAAATTTAAGAGAAAATGGCATAACTAGTGAAGAGTCTCTAAAAGAAAATGAGCAGTTAAAAAGTCAGAGAGTTCATTTAACAGAAAACTACTCGAAACACTTTATTCTTAGATGGTCTGGTTTTAACAAGATAGACACAGTGAACTTAAAAACAAGTTGTGTAGATTTCTGGGATACGATTTTTGTAAATGCCAAGGGACAGATCTCACCTTGCTGCCAATACCCTTTAAACTCATACTTTGGGGATATTAAGAAGAAGAGCTCTTCAGTGAATTCACTAGAAATGTTAAAATTGAGAGATCAGATAAGTTCTAACCAAGCACCTAAGAATTGTGAGGGATGTCACTACCTATACGCAAAAGATCCTTTATATAAATCTTAAACTTCTTCTTCAGCGACATTAATGACAATTTTCATGCACTCATCTCGAATAAGCGCTTTATCAAAGGCTTCTTGAACGTTGTCAAAATGAAATTCGTGAGAAATTATTTTTGAAGCAATGACTTCAAATTTTCCTTTCCAAAAGACGATTGCTCTATCAAGAGTCTCTTTTGGCATTCCTCTCATCCATTTAAGAGTTATATTTTTCATAGCAAGAAGATTAGAATTGATTTCAACTTCTCTCTTATACTTTCCTACAATAAGACAATGAGAACTCATATGAGTAAAGAAGTTCATATATTTCCAAAAACCGTTCTTGTCGTGACCATCACCGGAAGTATCAATGATGTAATCAAAAGTACTTTCAGAGTCAGTGAGCGCCATTGGTAATGGGAGAATATTAAGTTCTAAATCTTTGGCCATTTGTATTCTATATCTATCAGTTTCAATCAGAGTATAGTTGAAGCCTTCCTCTTTTATTCTTAAAGCGGTAAGAATCCCTACGGGTCCTCCACCAAAGATCAAAGTACGATGATCTTTTGTCGCTCCAAGTTTTGAGATTTGAGAGAGCGCCTCTTCCGCAACTGCGGCGACTTCTAAGAGAACGATTTCATTTAGGGAAAAATCAGTAACCTTAAGTAACTGAGAGGCCGGAAGTATGGCCTTTGTTCTAATCATACCTATATCTTTTCCGCCTAAAGAAAAACCTTTCTGACATAGATTTGATTTTTCATCATGGCAAATTTTACATGCGCCACAACCCATAACAGCTGTACTAGTAACGAGATCACCGACCTCTAAACTGTCACATAGACTTTCTACAACTCTACCGACCCACTCATGTCCAAGTCTAAGAACACTATCGTCCGCAACCGTTTCCATAGCAAAGAGATCAGATCCACAGATACCAACTTTTTCAACACTAATTAACACTTCACCATCTTGCAGTGAAGGAAGAGTTAAATCTGATTTTAAAAATGCTTTATGACTAAATTTCCATTCAGTGATTTTCATTTTTATTTCCGTAGAAAATATTCCTCAATAGGAATAATTATTTGTTGTAACTGCTCATTTCCTGAAGTTTTTAATTCTTCTAAAAGCTTATCTAGGTATTTACTCAGATCAACGTCACGTTCTTCTAAGACGCAAAAGACATTTGGATCAAAGAGAAAAATAAAAGAATGATCTAAGTTCTTCTTCTTGCAAAAATCTATGAACGCGAATATTTCATGATAATTTAAACGCTGAACACAGAAGTCTAACTTAATTCTAAAACTCTTCCTCTCATCTCTGTACTTTAGAAGATCATTTATATTCTTAATGAGCTGAGAGTAATTTCCTTTCTTTCTTATCTTTAAATAAGTATCTGGAAAAATACTGTCGACACTTATTGTAATCGTATCGAGCTTAATTAAATTTAAGGAATCCTTAATTTTCTTTGTAAAACTCCAATTGCCATTTGTTGTAATAGACCAAAAGCAATCTTTATTAGTCTTAGTTACTTCATCAATTAGTTTGAAAGTATCTCTTTGAACAAAGGGTTCTCCGCCGAGAAGATCAATATGCTTTAAGAAAGGGAAAACTTTCTCGGGCCCTTCTGACCAAAAAGTACTCTGGTCATAGACTCCATTAGGGCCACGCCAGACTGTGCACATAATGCACTCAATATTACACTTACCATTAAGTCTTAAATCTAACTTTTGTGGCGGTAACTCTTGAACAACTTCTTTCACAATATCTTTTTCAAAGACTTCGTAATATTTGTGACATTGTTTATTCTTTATTTTTTTAGCACAAGTTGAAATATTACCGGAAATGAATTCTTCCCGCAGCGCCATTATCTTTTCACAATTCCACAACTCCTCCATTGAGGAGTCTTTAATATTTCCAATAGGATAGTCATCTAACAAGCAACAAGGTTGCACAGATCCATCATGCATCATGGATAGTTCATAGAATGGTCTGGCACAAAATGGCTTCTTATTCTCTTCGCTCACTTATACTCTCCAAAGAACATCATGATTGATCCACTATCTTTTCAATTTCCCAGCTGACTTTATTTTGTTTAGGACAGGGAATATCTAAGAGGTTTTTAAATTTCGCCTCGAGAATTATTCTATTACCAATTCTACGAGGAGACCACTCTACAGTTGGAATATATTCGTCATACCAATAACTACTAAAGAAATTCTGACTGATAGCAAAATGGCCGTACTTATTAATGTGATATTCCTTACCCTTGTAGGTTTTTTTAAACTTACAACGACCTTTTGTTTGAATATCAACATTCTTAAAGTCAAAGAGAGTGGAATAATCTGTATTTTTTGAAATTCTAAAATGAGCTGCGGATTGACAATCTTTACTTTCAAGAACAATTTTTCCCTCATGATTATTAATGATCAGACTTCTCTTTACAATATTATCAAAGTCTAAAGAGAGTGAGAAAGTAAGTTCAAAGTCATCTTTATCTTTTTCTCTTGTAATAAGAGGGTTATCTAGATCAAGGTCTTCTGGGCAAGCGATTCGTTTTATATTGTAAGTTCCGTTGGGAATATTATACATGAGCGTTTTGTTAAATTCAGCGAAGTAGACATAACCTCCAACAAGGAGAATAGAGGCAAGGGAGAATAGTATAAACTCTATTTTAGAATTCATAATTTCTTCTCTCTTTTAGAAAGTGCGCTCACCCATGCTTTCTTCATAGACCTTAAGGCCTCTCTGCTTCTAGGTGGCCATAAGAAGCGCTTATTTTCATAGTAAGAAATATTTTCAAACATAAAGCGATCTTTTTGATACTTGGAAAGAGGTGTTTTAAATTTGGAAATAACCGGCATTTCGCCATTTCCTTTCATGATGACTTCTCTTTGGTAGTACTCACTTATTGTGAAATTAATCCACTCATGGGCCAAGAGAACTTTTTTAGAATCACCTAGGGTTTTACGATTCATAACCATAAAATCCATCGAACCTGGAACTCCTTCGCTAGGGTTTGAAAACTTCCAATCTTCCTTAGGTTTAAGTTGATCTACAAAGTTTCCAAAAGCAGTGGCCACATGTGAACCTTTAATATCTACGGGGCGCTCTAAGTCATCCCAATAAGCTCTAGCGTTCAGGGCAAGGTAATCAAAATTCTTTAGGAATGTTTTATTTAATAGAACATGTTCTACATCAAAAATCTTTTCCATGGGAACTCCAGAAACAAGAGCCGTTATATAGAAGTTTGTTTCAAAGTAATATTCTGAAACAGAATACTTACCCTTAAACTTTGGATCCCAGAGAACTTTCCAGGACCTTGGTTTTCGTTCAACTTTATTTGAATTATAAATTAATCTATAGCTACTATTTTCTAAGGGAACACCGTACAGCTTTCCTTGATCCTTTAAGAAAGAGAAGTTAGCGAAGATGGGATAGAGATTCTTATAATTAGAGAGTTTCTTTGTATCCACTTCTAAAAGGAGTTTGTCTTGCAAGTACTTATAGGTAGGTCCGTGAAAGAGATAATGTGAAGCTGAGATCAAATCTGCACTTCCATCAATGATGGAATTATAGAAGTCATCCTCATTTACAGGATTTTGTACAAGTACTTTTACTTCTATTCCATATTTTTCTTGCATCTGTTTTTGAAATTCCACTCTTGCAAATTCGGGAGCAAACCCTTTCCAAACATTTAGGCGCAATTCTCTTTTATCTGTACAAGAGAAAAGAAATACAGAGAGCAACAATAGTGGAACTACATATTTTCTACTTTCTTGAATGTTTGACCAAATAAATTTATCCATTAAAAGTTCTCTTCTAATTCTTTTAACTTATTTTCTAAAACATGAATTTCTTTTTTCATTATTTTTAGGGTATTATTAAATCCATTCCCCTTACTCTCTTTAGCAATTGCCTCATAGAAAGATTTTTTCTTATTTAACTTTAATCCCACCATTGAAGAGTATTGTTTTAAGTAGTTTATATTGTAAGGATTTTCATGGTACTGGGCCCCGATTAAAGCAATCGCCTCATCATCAAGGTCATTATTTGAAAGAATCATCAGGTAATTAGAGTAGAGGTAAACATCGTCAAAGAGTTTCATCCCTAGGTTCTTGGCCAAAGCTTTCGCATTCTCTAGCTCATTAAGAATCATGTGAATTTTCATGAGGCTAACATTACTATCGAGATAGCTTGGGTTAATTTCTCTCGCCTTAATAAAATGAATTTTTGCTTTATGGTGCTTCTCTTTATTCAAGAGAAGTGTTCCTAGCATCATTTGATAATAGAACGAATCTGTACTTTTACTGTTTATGAGTATCTCTTCATTCTTCCACTTACCTGTTTGATTAATAGCAGTTGTAGAGAGAATAAATAAGATTAAAAAAGAATGTTTCTTAGTAAGCCATCTATTTTTCTCATTAATAATTTTTGAGCATTGGACTGAAATGATAATAAGGCCCACAATAGGAATATACATATACCTATCAGCAACTGTGGAGATTAATTGATAGTGAAAATTTACCAGACCACTAATGGGAAGAAAGAATATTAAAAAGAACAGTAGTCCAAATAAAATTTCACCAGAATTTTTCTTTTTATCTAGATAAGCAATAAACCCAAGTATAGCGATCAGTGAGCAGCCAAGAATTACACGCCCTATCTCCATCACTTTTTCAACTCTTACCGGAGACCCTTGTCCTCCAACAACGAGATCAAAGGGATAGAGAAAATTCACAACGTAAGTAGTAAAACTATCAAATACGAGTATGAAGTTTCCAAGTAAGTTTATATCTAAAAGTCTGATGATCACATCACTTGAGAAGAGGTGCATTCCAGCAAAGCTTGCTATCAAGAAGAGAATGTTTCTCTTGGCAATAATCTTAAAGGAAAAGCGATGTACAGAGTAATCAATCAAAATTAATAATGCTGGTAGAGTAATGGATGTAGGTTTACTAAGTAGCGACATAGTAAATAGAGCTAAGATATAGAAAGTACTTCTAGAGATTCTCTGCTCTTTAGAATTTAGAGAAATTAAAATTGCAGCAAGAGTAAAGAACCCTGCCAATAATCCTCTAAGTGAAGAAATCCAAACGACACTCTCCACTTGTAATGGGTGAAAGAGAAATACCAGAGCACCACCTAGCGCCATATAGAAAGGATTATGATCCTCATCTTTAATAGTGAAGAAAGTAAATATGATTTGAAAGACCAAGAGTGCACTTAAAGAGTGGATGAACATATTAAACACTCTAAAGGTCTCAGTGTTCTCTACTCCTCCGATAAACCCAAGCACTTGCCAAACATTATAGGGAATAGGAGTTTTCGAGTGAGTCCACATCCACTTAATATTCTCGAAGTTAAAACCAATATGTAAATTATCGACGATATGAAAACGATCATCTAAGAAGAAGAAATCGTAGTGAACGGCCTGGCTAAAAACTGCTAAGCAAATAACAAAGAGCAGGGCACATATACTGGTTAATTTTAAGTCTAATATCGTTTTCACTTACACACTAGGAAGAGGTTAATACTACTTCTATTGTAAGGATAAACACGATTTGAGGGAAGAAAAAAGGCCTTGTGAAAGGCCTTGTTATTTGATTATTTGTTTTTTAATTCTTCGATGATCTTTTGCTGATCTTCTAGCTTCTCATGAAGGTCTTTTACCGCTTCAAGAAGGATCGGAGTTAGCATTGAGTAGTTCACATGCTTCATTCCCTTACTGTCAGTCTTAACAGCTTGAGGAAAAACTCTTTCCACATCTTGGGCCATTACACCAATTTGATTTGCAGCAGAGAAATCATTTTCTGGAAACTCTTCTGTTTTGTAATCATATGTATATGTGTTCAAAGAAAGAACACCGTTCATAGCATCTTTTAAAGGTGCGATATTTTCTTTAAAACGAACATCAGATCCAGCAAATACATCGAGGTAAATACTTTCATTTAGAACTTCTTCTTCAATTTCCTGAAGATTAAATTCCTTAATTTCACCAAAGTTGTATTCTTTCTTGTCTTGATCTTTTTCGTTGCTCATTAAAGCCTCACATTTGATTGTCCGTACTCAGACAATTGTACATCATTTCTCTTAATTCTAACATCGGGCGCAAATAACACCTAGATTTTATTTAAGCTATCAAGAATTAGGCAGTTATGGCCAATTCTTTCTCTAGCAAATTGGTTAGAAGACTATTTACGTCGCCTTGAAGTTGCTCTCTAGACACGTTATATTCAGCAGTTAGCTTATCAATGACTTCTTTTACTGACAGTCCACTATCGATTAATTCCCAAACTTCAGCGGCAACACCATTAATCTTAAAAAACGACGATGAATCATCCATTTTCATAAGAACTACGATATCGTTGGCATTCTTTCTAGAAACCACGTCTTCATGTTTTTGGAATTTTGAATCATCAGTTATCTGAATATCAGACATAATCTTCTCCAACAGTTAATTTTTTGATGAAATAATATGATTTCTCACATTGTAGCATAAGTTTTTTATACTCTGGAAATGCTGTGAGAAAATCCTTCTTATATCTTTTATCAAATTGAGTCATGAAAGTATATAAATCGGCCCTATTTTGCGCTTGCTCACTTGAGCTAACCCTAGTTACGATCCAGTGATAAACTCTTCTAAATTTTTCCACTTCATATTGTGAGAAGGAATTCCCTCCGAAGTCAGCCACTCTACTTCCCATGAACTCTAAAGAGTTTCTTAAAGTCTCATGAAATTCTTCTGTAATTAAATTGGCCCGCAAATAACGAGGGTGATTTAAGTAAGAGATATCTAGAATGATCCTGGAATATTTTTGTTTTAACTTATAAATATCATCTAAGAAGAGGTCGAATTTTGGAATGGAATAAATCCCGAAAGTGCAGTTGATAATGACATCCACACCTAATTCATTCTTAAACTTTTCAATATTAGAAAGCAGTTGCTGATAATTTAATCCCTCACGAATATGTTCTGCCTGTTCTTTATAGGCATCAACACTAGTGAATAATTCAAACTTCTTTATATGTTTCTTATCTAGTACTTCTTTTAAGTTCTTTATAAATTTATCGATGACTGAATCAGTTACACAGAGATTAGTATTTACCGCTAAGGTTAAGTTCTCTGCCTTATTCTCTTTTAAGTAATCGAGCACCTTAAAAGTATTCACCGACATGAGCGGCTCACCACCGGTGATTCTAAAAGTATTTAAGTTTTCAATAATTTCTGGGAACCACTTCCAAAAAGCTACGACGTAGGGATTCTTAGTTTCATCATCTGAAACTTTCTCATTGCGCTGTAAGCGGTGATCAATGAGTTCTTTATAAGGACCAAATTTTTTAATCTCTTGTTCAATACGACTAGACACATCGGCAATGCAATAACCGCAAGCTAAGTTACAGCCTTTATCAAACATGACTTCCACATAAGTGGGAGCGATATCACTATCCCATGGAAGGTTGGCTACTTTTTCTTTATGAGGGTAGGCCCAATGATCGAGAGATTTAATTAAGCGATCAGAATTCTCATCCCCTTCACTATCTTCAATCTGCCAACAGTATTCACACTCGCTCGGTCTCTTACCGTCGAGCATTTCCTTTCTCTTTTCTTTTTTAAAATTAGTGTTGTGTAAAGCCGAAGGGTTTTGCTCAAGTTCCTTCAAAGGAATGACATGGCGCTTGGGATGGTGACAACTATGGTTGGTTCCGTGCACGAGGTCGATAGTCACTTGCAGCCATTTGGCTAAGCAAAAACTAGGAGAGACATCATTAATAGAGTCTATTCTCTTTTGCCTATTTTTTGTTGTTTCACTCATGTCTTCTCACTGTTAGCCTAATTTTGTTGGCACATACCATTTTACACTGCCTTTATGATATTTCCAAAACCTCTATGATTTTAACCTATTATGGGGCAATTTTTTTCTTCATAGCGTCAAAACTTAAACAAACCTATAATTAGTCTAAATTATATTTAATTAATAAAGACAATCTTACTGGTGGCGACTCATTATGAAAAAGAAAAAGAACCTTTTAAATTCAAGCGGTTTCTCTCTCGCAGAGGTTATGGTTGCAGCGGCTATGGTCGGTGTAGTTTCTCTCGGGGTTATGCAACTCATGACCAATATGACTAAAGGTCAGAAAGAGTTTGAGCAAAACGCTGAAATACGAGGGATAATGAATCGAATTAGTCTTGGTCTACAAGACTCCAATACTTGTAATTACTCATTGGTTGCCTTGAAGTATGCCAATGGTAATCCTAACCTTTATGATATTGCAGAAATTGCTGCAGCAAATATAAATGTAGTAGCTCCAGCAGTTGTAGTCCAAAGAATTGCGAAACCTGGTGTAGATTATTTTGCAGGTGGTGCTGCAGGTCCTTTAGCAGCTATAAACGTAGATACAGCTGATGATAGAATGGTCGCTTCCCAATGTGACGAGACATATGGTGGTGGAACAACAGAAGCCGACTTAAGAGCCTTTGGCTGTCTATATGGACAGGGAAAAGGTAAACTCATGATCAACAAGATGTGGCTTGGTCAAAATGCTGGCGGAACCACAGAACTCTACGTTAGATTTATTGCAGGCGGATTGATTAAGGTCTATCGAGATGCTCCCGCTACTGACCTTACAGCTTTTTACACTCTTTTAATTAATGGTACTCCTGCTCAACAAGAGCAAGCTGGAAAGATGTCAGGATCATTTGGTTCTCCAATCATTACAAAATCAACTCCTATTGTTCTAAGTGACGTTCAAAATGCTACTGATCAAGCAAGTATTATTAACTTAGGAAGTATCGCTGATATTACTGATCCAGTGGCTGGTCTTGCAATTGGAGAGATCACAAATTGTTTTACAAATTTAACTGATACCATTCAAGCTGCCTGTGAAAACTTTGGTGGTACTTACATGCTCACTGATGGTTCATGTAGGGCCCTAAAAATAAGAAGTGATAATGCTAGTAACGCTGGTGAAAATGGATATGCTAATTATCTAGCACAAGTTCCAACAAGTGCTGTCTCCCCAGGTGGAAACGAATCAACAGCACTTTCGACTGAAGGACATTTATATGTTGGACCATTAAATGCTCTCCCCGGAACAGAAGCAACAGGTTCGAACGCTTGGATCTCAGGACGAGTAGTCGTAGCAAATCCAAACACAGCAATAAATTTTGCAAATACAAACCAAGGTGACATCCTCGGAGAAGGCGCCCTTAGACTTGGCACCAAGGCAACAGCATCCGTACGTTCAAACAATGATGACGGAAGTCTTTTCGCAAGCAGTGGTTTACAACTTGGAGCTCAAGGAACTGTTCCAGATCCAGCTTCTGGTGATATTTGGACATCAGGTAATCTCCATTCTGACTTAGGTATAGCTCTTGGAACAGACGTAAATCAAACTCCTACAGCGGGGGACATCCTAACTAGTGGTGGACTTTCTTTAGGAGCAAACGGAAATAACGATCCCGATGTTGGAGACATTCAAGCCAGTGGTGGTATTTCACTTGGTGGTAAGAACGCTAACAATCCTGCCGCAGGAGACATTATAACTTCTGGTGGATTAACATTAGGATCTTCTACCCTAATTGCACCTAGTGCAGGTTCAGTATTTGGTAATGGTTCTCTTCACTTAGGAACACATGCTAACACTGGTTCTGCAGGAGCTGGTCATATAAGAATTTCAGGAGCCTTAAACGTTGGTAATACTCAAGTGAATACAACCGCCGGGCAAGCTCACATCAAAGACAAAGCCTATGTCTATGGCATGGCAGTAACAGAAGGAAACTTAAATGCATTAACAACTGTTGAATGGGTTAGAAACAGAATTGCCTCTACCCTAGCTCCAACAGGTTCTGATGCAGCAGCTATTGCAGGAGATATTCTATCCACAGCAATTAAAGGTGCGAGCTCGGGAGTTATCGCAATACAAAGAGACACTTGTACTAACACATATTTTAAAAATTATGCAGGAACTAGAGTTAGAGGAACATGGATTTCAAACACATGCCGTATTGGTGGAGACATGCAAATGGCAAAAGATTGTAGTATCGGTTACCAATGTTCTCAGGTTTACTCAAACACTTTTATGTATGCAAAAACTTATGTAAGAGCACTCTCTTATTTAAGATCAGGAACCTATCTAACAGTAGGAACAACGGCAACAATTGGTGGTAATACATCGGTTGGAGGATCTCTAACATCTACGGGAAGACTCTATGTAACCAACTACATTCTTGCGACTAGTTACATTAGATCGAATAGTTATGTTCAAGGTTCTAAGTTCTGTATCGGATCAAGTGCATCTTCAAGTTGTATTACAAAAGTTAAATCTAACAATTGTAGTGGAACTCAAAAGGTTGTTGGTTGGAAGAACGGGAACGTGACTTGTATCAACGAAGCAAGATGGTATTAATAATATAAACGCAATAGAGAGTAATCTCTATTGCACATATTTTTCTAAATTACCTAAGAAGAATTCTTTTTAAACGACGTAATCTTTTTAAAATACTATGTTCAATTGCTTTCGTGAGTCGAAATTTTCTAATCGGCTCACCTATAAAGCTCGAAAGGTTTCCCCCATCAACAATTTCATCTTTTAATTCATTAGATTTACAAACTTTAACAAACTTCTCGTAGCTGGGATGAGCTTCTCTATACACGGCCCTCTCTAAGAAGACCTCTTCTGAGTATGTTCCCCAGTTAATAATTCTTTGAAAGAAAACTTTATCTGCACCGAACTTCTTCCCAAGAAGAGCGAAGGCCGGCATTTCTTTGAAGTTGTAATCTTGAACTACAAAATCGAATTTTAAAAAAGGTATTAACCCTTTTTTTCGAAGAGACTTAATAAACTCTAGGTTTTTTAGGAGCTTATGCCAGTCCCCTCCCTTTCTTACAATTTCATAGGTATCTTTCTTAGCAGCATCAATAGAAATGCAAACGAGGTCAATTCTACCGTGAATATTTTGTAGTTCATCCCACATCTTCTCAGTGAAGAGAACTCCATTAGTCACTATTTGAATTCTAAGTTCAGGGTTTTTTTTGAAGTCTAATTCTTGCAATAGAGACTTAAAATGTTGGCTAGAAAAAGGATCTCCTGAGGAGCAAAATAGCACCCTTTTCACGTTATCAGCGGTTGTGTTTAGAACTTCGTAACCGATTTTAGTAAAGACATCCTGAGAGCTCTGATCATTGCTAGAGATGAAGTCTACACGGCAACTAGGACAAGCTAAGTTGCAGGTTTGGTCGTAGGAGAGATTTAGCACCTCTGGCCCAAGTTCCAGTTCCACAAGCCCTTCATTAATAATTTTTCGTAGTCTCTTGTCTGTAACAATATCTCTATCTGGCAGTGAATTGGTTTGAATTTCTGGACACTGAGACTCATCACAGTATTTAAATGAGCCATCTAAAATGGAACTTCTAATATCCTGGTAGGCCTTAGAATTCCAAATTTCATTGATTGAATCCCGACTTAAGTCCCCTACCTCTTTAGGTAATTGATTGGGGCAACAGGCGTGACATAGCACCTTTCCGTCACTCTTGGGATAACCAATTTCTAGGTAAGTGAATGGTTTGGCACAAAATTTATTTTTTAGATTCACCTCCCTATAATACACTTAAAACCCATGACTAAGAAGACATCTATGATAAAATAGAGGCTAAAAACGGAAAATCCAATGGTTAATGCAATATTTACGAAATCAGACATTTGTACAATAGATTCCACTGATCTAAATACGCTCGTTGATAAGGCACGTCTAAGCCATAATTATAGATATCGCTATTGCATGCATATAGATCACAATGCCTTAATTCAAGAAATGGTCATTGCTATGACTAATAAATCCTACAATCGACCCCATAGACATCCTGCGGGAATAACGGAGTCTTATCATTTAATACGCGGCAAATTAATGGTTCTCTTCTTTGATGACTCTGGAGCAATTACTAAGAAAGTCTTCTTACACTCAGAGGGAAATCAATTATTAAGAATGAATGCTCCTGTCTATCACATGGTGATTTCTCTATGCGAAACTTCTCTCTATCATGAGACCTTAACTGGACCTTTTGATAAGGACAGTGTTGTTGAGTACGCCGACTGGGCTCCTGAAGAAGGAGAAGAAAAGGGATGGATATATCTAGAAAAATTGAAAAAAGAAGAACTTAAATGAAAGGAAAAATTTGTATTCTTGGCGCTGCTGGTTTTATTGGAGCGAGCTTAAGAGCTTATTTTAATAATTTAGGTGTTGAGGTACTCGCTCCTACTAGAAGTGAATTCGACCTTCTTATTACAGAAAATCAATTCAATTTTGAAAATTGTCATCTCATTTACGCTGCAGGAATTCCTAGATCTAAACAAAATGATCAAGAGGCCCTTGATCAAAATCTCCTCATGATTTCCAATGTTCTTGAAAAATCTAAGGGAATTTTAAGTTTTACCTTTCTAAGCTCAGTAGAGATCTATGGGGACAAGAATAAGTTTAAGATTATAGAAGAAACTAAGGCCAATCCTCTGAATCTCTACGCCAAGGGTAAGGTTTTAGCTGAAGAAAAACTAACGAAGTACTTTAAGGATTCAATTCCTGTTAACATATTGCGCTTACCTGGCGTGTACGGAGTTTCTGGAAAGCTTGGTCTCCTCGGAAGTATTAATCTCTCTATTGAGAATAATACATGTTTTAAAGTTCTCAATCACGGCAATGATCAGAGAGATTTTCTCTTTGCTGATGATCTGGGGGCAGTCATAGAGAAGTTGATTCTTAAAGAGAAGAGTCACACTTTAAATGTTGCCACAGGAACTTCTTTAAGAGTTAGAGAGATATGTGAATTGATTCAGAAGACCAATCCTAACTTTCAATACTCTTTAGAAGAAGCAGGATCAGGTCATTTTGATTTAAGTTTTGATGTAACGAAATTGAAGCAAGTAATCGATGAATTGAAACTGACTAAGATTGAAGAAGGAATTAAAAAAACCTTCTTCCTTTGAGACTACTTTTTAATTTCGTCCAGCCTTTCCAACCTTGATTTCATTTCTCTAAAAGCAAAGACAAGACTTCCCATCTCACGATAAGAGATATGCCTACCATTTAAGAAATAAGCAGGAATTTCTTTAATATTTAAATCTCTAAAGAAGAGAATAGACTCAGAAACTTCATATTTTCTTTCTTTAGTATCCATACACTCATAGAAGTCTTTCTTATTAATTTCTAGTTTTTTCACAGCAAGGCTTAGAAGCTTCTTCATTTTCTTCTTATCGAATACCTTTATTCCTTTTGCATTTTCGTTCTCGAACATAAAGCGCTGATACTTCCAAAACTTTTTTGGATCAGACTTGGTTATACATTTTCCAGCAAGTATAGAGTCCATTGAGACATCACCGAGATTATAAGTATGTCCAACGTGAACGTAACTAAGGTCTTTTCCAAACTCAGAAAATAATTTAGAAATATCTTTATTCACTTTTCTGCATTCCGGACAGAAGTAATTAGTCACGGCAATAAGTTCAAACTTACTGTCCTTTGCCCCTATGCGAGGAAACTTATCAAAATCAACACCAATCTCTTTTATATTTGGAGGCAAGATATTGATAACGAGCTTCTTCTTATCAACGATTTCATTTAATTTAGTAAGGTAACGATTGGTAATATACTCAATAGTTCTCGTGTATCTAACTCGTTCTAACCAATCTTTATCTTTCTTAGGATTAATATTTTTGAAAAGTTGTGGATTATCTTTATAGTATTTTTTGACATCATCATCATCAATATCTGCTTTAAAAAGCTCACTCAAAGAAGGAACTACTCCCTTTCTTCCGTAGTAATCAGTCATCTGTCTTTCTTGCATATAACTGACTCGAACATAGAGTTCACGAATAGAATTCGAAAACTCTGTATACTGGGCGTGTTCAGCTCGGTACTTCGCAAAACGTATAGCTTTTGGTAGATTTTCTTCTTTATATTCCTTATTATCATACGAAAAAAGTACATCATTACTAACAGTTGCTTTCGTACTTGTAGATTTGTAAGGATTGTATGTAGATTCTTCTTTTTTACAAGAACTCACCACTAAAAGGACAAATATCATTAGAACTTTAGACATCTTTTCTCCGACGCTTATTACTACTATCTTTATTCAAGCTAAATAATATTATATACTAATATCATGAGTAAAATGATTTTAATTCGAAGAAAACAAACATCAGACTGGGTGAGCTGCCAAAGCATTACTAAGAACTTAGAGAGTCTTTATCGTAAGTCTTTTGCAGATGAAGTAACCACACTAGAAATTAGTGCGGACGCCAATAAGTATGACCATTGGTTAATGGCAAAAGAAATTGCCACCCTGGAGCCAACTCATGTGGTCTTTATTGATCACACTCCGCATCCGGTGGATCTCGTCACCAGTATCTTCATGCAAGAAATGAAAGTGAAACCTAGTTTTATTTTTCATATATTTGGTGACTTCTCACTGCAGAGTCAATCATGGCTACAAATTGAAGAAGTTTTAAAAGATTCCAAATCCATATTCATCTGTGCTTCAGACAAAGAAGTCCTACTACTAAAGAATCTTATCAATGCTAAAGAGGGAGTCATTCAAAAACTCCCCTTTCCCATTGATGGTGATTTCTTTAAGTTTGATGAGAAGAAAGTTAAGAATAATAAAAAGTTTAAATTTCTCTACACGGGAAGACTCTCTGATCAAAAAAATATCATGGAGCTTATTCAATATTTTAATCAATACAATAAAACTATAAATCCAGAAACAGAATTAGTAATTGCTGGACCTTATGATGACCTAGGCATTCCCTTTCTTGGAAAGAGAATGAAGAAAGGAAGTTATGGACTACATGTAGAGAATCTCATCAGCTCTCTTGCTAACGATAATATTAAAGTTATTGGAAATTGTAATCACGAAGAGTTGAGACAGATCTACCATGAGTGTGATGCTTATGTGAGTTTAAGTACTCACAATGATGAAGACTATGGCATGGCACCAGCAGAGGCCTTAACTTGTGGACTCCCTTGCCTCTTAAGTGATTGGGGTGGATTCTCTAGTTTTAGTTTTGTTGATTTTTCAAATGTTGTCCTTACACCAGTGGAAATAAGAAAGAACAAAATTCTTCCAGAGGCGATGGATGTAGTTAAGAAACTTCATCTCATATCCTCTAAGAAATTAGAGATTTCTGAAAGAGCTGAGTTATCAAACAAGGCCTTAAAAAGACTCTCGATTGATGGCCTCATACGGCCTCTAAAAGAAATCTATAAAACTGAATTAAAAGAAGGTAGTTTTCACTCATTTCATGGAAACTTTAAATCCCTCTCTACAACACATCTAATAAATGGTGCGACTCCCTACTTTAGAGCACCTAATGGCAGCTACTCGACTCTCTACAAAGAGATATACGCTCCCTATTTTAAAAGGCTAATCAGTGAAAATTAACATTGAAGAAGTAATCAATAGAGACTATTCGGAACACGCTGAACTTTTAAATAAGAAAGACAGTTGGATGCAACCAGATTACCTAGATAAGAAGTATCTACACTATAGTCAACCGCACACTGAAGATTACTTCACTCCCGCAGGAGTTCCTTTTTATCTCGTGCACTTTAAAGAGCTTTCCTGGCTAAATCTCTTTCCCACAATATTTGTAAGAGATGGTCTGACTTCTATTGCTCATTTCTTCTTTAAATATCCTACGCCCAATGGTGTTGAAACGACCTTGATCTTGCCTATTGAAGCAGAAGAGCTCATTCCCGCCGCTTGGCTTGAGAATTGTCTACTGTGTGATATTAAAAGATATAAAGATGCAAACCTTGGAAAAGTAGAAACTATTTATATTACAGGTTCTATTTGCGAGAACACCTATAATTTCAAAGAAGTTGAAAAAGAACTTAGAGAATTAAAGAAGAATCATCAACAGAAATTTAAAGCTCTACTCTTTGATAATATTCAACTTGGAAATGAATACACTCCAAACTCTAAACAGCACAATGTTCATTTCTATAAAATGCTCTTTAATATTTTTGGAGATGACATTGAAGTTTTGAACTGGGGAGAATCAAAAGAGGCGAACTATAGTAATTCGGCCTTCTTTGAAATCAATCAGAACAAACTCAACTTCTCAGATAGTTTTGTCACATTTAATTTTATTTCTGGCGGCAGTCTTCCGCTTAATAGCGATAGGTATCTTGAAAGTGATTTTACTAACAATTCACTTAGAGTTTCAAAGTACCACTTTCTTGAATTCTCTCACCCCACTGCTTCTCCTAAATCTGAAGAGCTATGGAGTGAGATAGAAACTCTTAAATCCTACGTACTAACAGGTGAAGAACATCTTGTTCGAACTCATAAGAACTTTGAGTTAGTACACCTTTGTACTCCTGAATTTGAGAGTCTTATCTTAAAAAGGTTTAAACTTAAGTAGATTATGAAATTATATCCTCTTCTTTCAAAATTACCCTATTTTATTCAAACTCTGCCCTACTTTATAGCCAAGGTTGTGGTCACGACATTGATTGCCAAGAAAGATGTAAAGATCTGGGTAAGAAATAGTTACGTCTTTAATAATATTGTCTGTGCCCTTAGTGATCTCGATTTCACTATTGTGGTAAAAGAAGTCGTCATGGGAGATAAGGCAGTTGCTCGTTATAGTCTTTTAAAGAAGGTCTTTCCTTTTCTAGGAGAAATCAATCTCTACCTAGAAGATGAATTAAAAACTTTTGCTCCCATTGTGAACTCCTTTGAACTTAAGAGAGATCCATCGTTAATGGAGTACTTAGGTAATCAAGTGGTAAGTTCAACTAAGTATGAAGAATTAGTTTTCCTTTGTAAGACAGTTGAATCAGACCAAGAAAATCTCTTGTCCATTCCAGAGTACAGAGTAAAGAAATGGCAACACCACTTTGAATTAACTGGTAATCAGTGTGATGTTTCACTCTCTTCTCTTTTGAATCTATTAAAAGAAAAGTCACAGTCGCTTGGTTTTGATTCAGATAAATTTATAGAGCATTACTACACAAAGAATAGAACCATAAAGAAAGATTGCGATGACTTCTACCGCGAAAATTTAGATAAGCAGAGTTATATTCTACTCTACCCTTTTCGATGGATTGGTAGCTCACTTACTTGTGATTCTTTCATTCACGATATTGAAGAAATAAAGAGTTTTAGTGAAGATCAATTGAAACTCTTAGAAGCGCAGGTACAGTGGGAAGTTTGGGGATTATATTCGCAACATATTCACAATTTACGCCAAGCAACTTTGCACACACATCTTGAAAACATAAGAGAAATGATGGAAGTTTCTGAGTACTTAAGAAATTCGAAGGCCTATGAGCTGCTCAATAAACTTAGAGCTCTCCACGAAAACTTGCTAATCCATTATCCAAAAAGCGGTAAGCTTTAATACCCTTCTCCACATCACCAAAGAATTGTATTTTGCCTGCATCTAGAACGAGGACTTTATTACAAACGGAGCGAATTTGATCCAAGCTGTGTGAAACTAATATAGTGGCCCCTGATCTTTCAATAATATCAGAAATTCTTATACGCATCTTCTCTTGAAAGAAGAGATCGGCTCCATCAAAGACTTCATCTAATATCAATAGATCACATTCCTTAGCAGAAATTACAGAGAGACAAATTCTCGCCTGCATTCCCTTGGAGTAATTTTGAAAGGGAATATCTAAGAATTCATTTAGTTCACTAAAGTCTAGGGCATCTTCCAATAACTGCGCCTGAACAGCGAGGGATTCCCTAGGAAAGATAAATTTCACTAGTAGAGCGGCATTTTCTCTTCCAGTAAGTTCAGGAATCACCCCAATAGTTGTATTAAAAATTGAGCGGCATTCACCATTTAGAGCAATAGAGCCTGAAGTTGGAACCAGAATACCTGCGATTAAACGACAGAGAGTAGTCTTTCCACTGCCATTAACACCGAGAATCCCAATTTTATCACCCTGTTCTAATTTTAGATTAAGACCCTTCAGTACGTGCAATGCACTGACTTGTTTTCCCTGTAGGGTAAGAGTCCTTACAAAACGGTCTTTGAGGCTCACTGTTTTAAATAGTTCAGCGTCAAAGGTCATATGTAGATCTTCAATATTTAGAATGAGATCAGAGTTTGATAAAGAATTCATTTCTCTTCCTTTTCCAAAATATTATAGCAATAGCAACAAATGATACTGAAACTACCCCACTCTTAAACAATTTAAAGACTAGTACATTGAAATCATAGTCATAGATACAGTATCTAAATGGCTCAATCATAGCAAAGATAGGATTGTAACTAATTAAGAAGCGGTACTCAGCTGGCACATACTCAACTGGATAGAAAATAGGAGTCATAAAAAATAAAATATTAATCACGAATGAGGTGATAAAGCGCACATCTTTAAAGAAAATTTGCATAACAGATAAGAGAAAACACATTCCTATAACTCCACTCACTAGAAAAATCAGCGCGAGGGGAATGAAGAAAATTCCCGTAAAGCTTAAATCTGACATACCCCATGTTGGAATAAGTACTAGAAAGAAAGCAAAGAGGAAGTTGATAAAATTATCAAAAACTTGTGCAAGTGCTAAGACAAAGGGACTAATATTGAAACTCTTAAGTAGCTCTCTCGAGCTATCGAGCACAGGAGTAATCATATCAATACTCATAACAACAAAAATCCAAGGCAGCAGTCCACAAAGCAAAAACAAGGAATAATTTGGGACTTCAATTTTTAGAAACTTTCTAAAAACAAAGGACTGTACTGAATACATAATCAGCGGATTTAAAACAACCCATAGGAAACCTGCAATAGTATTTCTATAACGAGAACGCATATTAGCACTGGTTAACGCCATCACTTGCTGCCAGAATTGTCTAAATTCTAATTTATTTGCCATAGAATAATCTCATAATCACTTTAGTATATAAGCTAATTTTCTTATCTTTAATTATGCCAAGAACATTTTCAAATTCAACCGGCAGCTCATTTGCCCCCTTATCTTTAAGAGATCTGGTGGTTATCGTCTTGTGAGAGATACCATTGAAGCGCCAAACGAAGTGGGACACAAACTGACCATCACGCCAAAATACAATAATATCAAAGAGCTTTAAATCCTCTTCAACGTTTTGCACTTTAATCAGTTCGCCGGTCTTAATAAGAGGTTCCATTGAATCAGAAACAATTTCTACTTCAATATTACCACGAGAGAGAATAATCTTCTTCATCATGAGAAAATCTTCGAATTCTCGCTTACTTTTCATTTTCTCTCTTCTCTTTCATCTTAAGTAAGTAATTGGCCTTATCAAACTTCTCTAATTTATCAAAACTTGGAGTCAGCGCCCTAATTCCCATTTCAATCTGATCCCAGCTTAAATGCTCTAGGTACCAATCTAAGATCTCTCTATGTTTCTCCACTGGCCAATCAATCAGTGAATATTCCAGTGGCTCATAGGCGTATTGCATATGGGGACGAAATTCCATTTGCTTGCAATAGTCGAGAGCATCACCTAACTCCTGCCAATTATCTTTTTGAGTTAAAAAACCTAAGAGAATAGGAAAAGTTTCCAGTCCTCTACTCTCTCTAGAGTCTCGGTACTCTTTAAGTTTCTTTGCCGTCTCAAGAACTAAGGACAGATCACCCTTCTTTCTAATTTTTGAAAAGCGCTCAGGAATAAAGCTATCAATACTAATCATGATGCTCTTTATTCTTATTTTATCTAAGTAGTCTTCTAATCTCTTCGTGAATTTATAATTGGCATTTGTGGTAAATAACCACTGGCAATCTGGATTAATAGGAGCAATAGCATCTATTAGTTTAAATGTATCTTTTTGTAGAAAGGGCTCTCCTGAGAGAAAATCCATTTCTAGAATATAGGGAAAGATATCTTTTTCTGCCACTTCCCAAAAACCAATCTTGTCATAGAGACCATTTGGTTTTTGCCATATATGGCACATTTGGCATTCGAGGTTGCAAAAACCATTAAAGTTGGCCGTAAATTTTAAAATCTTGTCTTGTATTACGTTTAAGTCGAGAACATCAAGTAGCTTATTATTTTCACTACAGAGATTACATCCACGGTGGCGAATCTCTCTTTCACAGATCTTTACATTTCCTGTTAAGAATTCTTCACGCCACTTTTGGATAAAGTCAGAATTCCATACATCAAATATATTATTATTTTCTAGGATATTTCCAATTTCAAACTCGGCCCCTTTGAGTCGGCACGAGCCTATTCTTCCATCAGGTTCAGCGATGAGAGTAGAAAAGGGAACAGGACAGAAGTTTTCAGGCAAACCCAGCTCCTTAAATTTCTTTAAGATGTCTTCTGGTTCTAACTTTTGCTTCTTCTTATAAACGTTACTCATATTAAAACCTTACGCAAGTACAACCCTTGCAAGTTTCATTAGATTTTCGTCCATTCTTCTTTTTTAGAGTCTCTCTAAAGTCTTTATACTTTTTTGAGTTCCAAATATCTAAGATCCCTTCTTCATGAATATTCCCCATAGATAACTTCTGATAGAAGTCCTCATAACAAGGTAGAATATTTCCCTTTAGAGTGATGACCATTAGATAGAGAGGGAGAAAACAAGGAATAGCACTCACATCATCAGTAGCGATATCAGTGAGAATTCCTGCTCTATTACTGAAGTTAATCTCTTTAAAATTTTGATAGTGTATTTTATTTCTTAGTTCTGGAGAGAGAGAGTCATAAGTCTTTGCAAAAACATAACCTTTCTTCACATCTTCGTGTTTTGTTATATAGAAACTCGTTACTCCAAGTTCTAACAAACTCTTCATTTTCTTTTCAGTTAAGAGAGTCCCATTGGAGTAAATAACAATTACACATGCGGGGAGATAACCTCTAGTCATTTGAACAAAGAGATCAAGATTCTTACATAATAGTGGCTCATTATAGAAGTGATAGGAAATACGTCCCTTAAAGTTAATATCTCTTAACTGAACCATAATCCTTTCAAAAAGAGCAGGGTCCATCTCACCCTGTTCAATACGGGCATGGCCTGAATTGGGACAATAACTACAACTCATATTACAGTTGCTATTAATTTCAATTTCTACTGCTGAGAATTGATCCTTAGAAAGTTCAATCATCTTGAGCCTCCTCTTAGATGAACAATCTTATCCTCACCTACAATTGATTCAATTGTAGAAATAAGAGTTTCGCATCCTCCACTATCAAAAGTGAGGAAAATATTTTCGGAGGTCATTAATTTCTTCATATATTGTTTTTGTAAAACCTCTGTAGCACTTAACACGTCAAAACCTTCAAGTTCATCTATATTGTGAAAAAGTGTCGAGAGCTCTTTTGAGATTGAAGTAATTTCATTCAATCCCTCCTGAATCAAAACAATATTTGCTCTCTCAATAAAGTGACCCAGGTTTGAAACCAAAGTTCGATAAAAGATTTGCCCTTTTTCACTTGCGGCAAACTTCCATCCCTCGTTACTTGAGAGAGATAGAATTTCACTTCCCCAAGTTTTAACAAAGTTGCGCCTAAGTCTATCTAAGTCTTCTATCTTTAGGTATTCAACTTGGTCATTCTTCTTAAGTATCAAAGGTTTATTCTGGTTTGTCTGGTTTTTAAAAATAAAATGGGCCAAACGTTTGGCGTAAATATCTGATAGGACATTCTTCTTTAAAAAGGGAACGATAAAGTTCATTGGAAGAAGTAACGCCCCTGAAACATCTCTGTGGGCTCCCCAATTAGACAGGATACAAGGCCATTGTGCTTCCTCAGCCTGAGCAACACTTACAGCGAAATCCTCACTTAAAAATGATGAGAGACTTATATAATGTGGCTTATTAAACTCTTTCTTAGGCCACTCTTCCCAATTCACATGCGTGTGAACAATTGGCTTGGCATACTTCCAATCAAGTTCATTGATCAATTTAACAATTTCATTCTCGTAAGAAGTTTCTGTAAAATAACCCCAGTAATCATGGGATTCATCTTCAAAACTTCCAATAATATTTAGACGTACCTGGCAGTTATGAATGGACTGCAAGTAGAAAACTGTTTGTACGAGTAATTCAATATTTTTAACTCGTGATAATCTTCCAGCATAGACCAAGTCTACTTCGCCAGTTAAATCAACTTCAGCGGTGGGTTTAACGTCAAATATCTTTTCTCTCTCTATAACTGAGATAGTGTTCTCTGGTAAGTTACAAAGTGAGATTAGCACCTCTTTAACAGAAGAACTTAAAACCCAGAAGTGCATCTTATCAAAACACCAACATCCCGATTCCAAGAACCGTTTCAAATAACCGCCAAAGAGAACCACATTTGTGGCCTCTGTACTTGTTGGAAAATTGTCATCCGCATCAGGAAAGTAGAGATTATCTACCCCTATTGTCTTTAGATATGATGAAACTCTTTCTTTTAAAATATCAATTGAAGTATTACAGCGATCTTCTTTAAAGCGCTCAACATCTAGATCTAAATTAGAGAGATGTAAATATCCAAGAGTTAAGAGTTTCTGAATGAGATTTTTTGAAACACTTCTCTTGTTTCTAGAAATATCTACGATAGGATAAGTTCCCTTATCTAAAGCAATTTCAATCTCTCCTTTGTGAAAATCCTTTCCCACAATGGTATTTTCTTGAATTTCCAGCCAAGGAGCTAATTGATAGAGGTTTCTATCAAAGACTTGATGCTCTAAACTTTCAATCATTCCATAGTGAGAGAAAAATTCTTTAGAGAGTAGATCTCTATAATCTTTAAATATTTTCTCGCTAAACTTATTATCAATTATTTTACCGTGGGCCTCTTGATTCTCCAGTAAACCTGAAGAGTGAGAATGAATAGAAAGACCCTCTTGCTCACGTTGATCTTTAAGAGCTTCTTTTAAAGTCTCTTGAATAGAGTCTAAACTATATTGTGCTGGAAAATGTGGTTCAAAATTATCTTTATTTGAAACATTCTTCATGGCCTCTTCAATATCTGTTGCACTAAGCACTGGTCCAAGAGTTGAATTTCGAACCGAAATAAGTTCCAGTTGATCTGTGAATGAATGAATATAATCACTATGACCGCCCCAATCAGAGAGAATACATCTCTTCCCACTAATTAAGTATTTAAATGCGGCCATACCAAAGTTTTCATCGGAGTGAAGAGAGGGAGAAACCATAACATGATCTCTACTTTCTAGATCGCGACTTATCTCATCTCTATCGACAAAACCCTTGAATATAACTTTATCTTCTAGCCTTAGAGTCTTCGTTAAGGATTTCAAGTGATCCATGTAACTGTCACAACTCATGCCCATGTTTGGACTGCCGAGATGATCTTCTTTTCCATAAATGACTAAGCGTGCACTTGAAAGGTTCTTCTTTATAAAGTTCGAGAATCCCCAAATAAGTGAATGTAGATTTTTTTGAGCTGAAACTCTACCTACAAAGACAAAGTCTGCGTCACTACTCTTTTCGACTTTAACTTTCTTAGAGTTAACCACATGATCAGTGTAGGTAAAAGGAGTCAATACTGTACGACAGTTATCGTAATTTATTCTTAAAGAATCAATGTCTCTTTCACAAGAAACAACAAAGACATCATTAGTTGTTAAGAGATCGGAAAATTTCCAATAATTCAGAGGCCAACAGCCAATGGTTGCCATATTGTGCACATAGAAGAATGTTTGTCCCTCATGATTTAAAACCTTCTTGATGATTTCAAAGGCCTTTACAATTTTCAAATTAAAAGCTGTCACGACAAATTTATCTGCAGCTAGAAACTTGGGCATATGTTCTTTTAGATTTAACTCATCAACGCAGACTTTCTCAACAGTAATCTCATCTGAGCTCATAGAAAGCCATAAGTTTTCGATAGAAGGAATAATCTCCTGCATACTCGTCCACTTAAAATTTTCTTCTGTTGTGAGAATCAGTACTTTCATGTGAGCTGCTTCTTCTTTATGAAATAGTTTTCGATGACAACACCATCAACATTACTAGTATTTAAAAAATTTCTTAAGTCTTCTATAGTTTCAACAATAGGTTCCCCCATTGTATTTAAGCTAGTGTTTAGAACTCCGTAGACCCCAGTCTTCTCTCCAACTTTACTTATGAGTTGATAGAATTTTTCATTTTGTCCCTTTCTAACGGATTGCATTCGAGAAGTCCCATCAATATGAGTTGCCTCTTTAAAAAGTTCTCTAAATTTATCTTTCACTCTAACGGCAAAGGACATATATGGATTATTGAAGTTCTCTGGTATATCAAAATAATCGAAACATTTTTCATAGGTCACACTAGAGCCATAAGGTCTAAAGGATTCACGAAATTTTACGGATTCATTTAAGTAGTCTTTACGTCCGTCAATATCCATGCGACTTAGAATACTTCTATTTCCAAGTGCCCTAGGTCCACTTTCACTTGATCCTTGAAACCAGCCTATGATTTTACTATCACTTATAAGTTCAGCGCTATAATCTAAAATACAATCTGGTTTAATAAAGTCGTATCCGGAAAACACCTCTTCAATATCTGAACTTGTATAAGTTAAATCCTCTCCGAAGTAGCCATGCTGATCTAAGTGATCAAAGGCACTCCACTTATTATCTAGAAAATATGAGTGAAGCGCACAACCAAGACCAATGGATTCATCTCCAGGAAAAGGGGGTACATAAATTTCACTAAAGTGTTCACTAGAGATTAACTTCATATTATTTGTACAATTGAGGGCACATCCACCAGCAATGATAAGATTCTCAACACCATCAAGAGAGTCCTTGATTTCAGTGACTAATTCTATAAATATCTTTTCAAATAACTCTTGAACAGAAGCCGCGAGATTTTGAAAATATTCCATTTCACTATCTGCTTCCCAGTCACTCTTACTCTTTCCCGTGTAAGCTCTGGTCCAATCAAGAGAACTCAGCAACTCATCTGTGGAAGAGAAATTAAAACTCTTTCCAAAGGGAGCAAGTCCCATAACTTTTCCAGAGGCACGCTTAGAAGCAAAAATAAACTCTGCCACCTTTTCATAACAAGTTCCAAGACCTTCGCTGTAGAAGTGTTTTGGAAATTTTGAACTCTGCTTAAACTCTTGCCACTTCTTCCAAACAGGAGTGAGCTTTCCATCCTCTAACAAATAAAGAGAACACTCCTCATGTAATTCACTATGTTCACTTCCAACCAGTGGAAAATCTAAGTGTTCACTTTGAAAATCACTTCCCTTTGAACCAGCTCCATCAATAATTAAAATAGCGGCCTTCTTAAAGGGTGACATATACTTTGCCACTTGAGCATGACAGTAGTGGTGTGAGAGAAAATCTATATTTTTATTAAACTTCACGGAGAATTTATCTAGCTCTTTCTTAGTGAGATAGTCGTAGAAAGGAATCACCTTATTGAGTTTCTCTTCAAACTCTGAAGGTTTTATCACATCTCTATTTTCACAAATGCGTTGTTCGCGTCCACTTAACTCTTGCTGCAATTTAGACAAAATGAGGTCCGGCCAATTTCCATCAGCTTTCTTGCGGGAGTATCTCTCTAAGAGATAAGTTTTAGGGAATGCACTTATTTCAGGATCAAAGACGCAGACAGATGAGCTAAATAATGTCTTTCCTAGTCCTATGAAAACAGGTGATTTCTTATTCATTTCCATGACTTATATTATCCACTGATGGGCAGAAAAAGTAAACGAATTGCACCAGTACTAGCTAAGTACTAAGAATAGCAGGGCCTAAAGGATTTCTCTAAGTAAGTAGTGCAAATTAAAGGAGGCGAAAAGGCCTATTCAAAATATAGAAGCTCAAAATCTCCGCAATAACCAGAGCGATCAAAGATATGTTGCCACTCCCTCGGAGAGAAGAATGACTCACAAGTCAGTGCCCAACATTGTAAATTACTGAGTTCTGCTTCATTTCGGTAAGACTCAGTTGTAATATAGGAATCCTTAGCAACACGACTTATTTCAGAGAGACAGAACTCTAACTCTGGCAGCTCTAAATTGTGAATAGTCATAAGCGAAATGACCAAATCAAATTCTTTATAAGTGAAATCGAGGGTATTTCGAATGTCATGAATCTTTAGGTCTTTTCTAATTTCTTCTTTAGAATTCTCAATGGCATATTTAGAAATATCTAAGCCAACGATCTCTATTTCAGGAAGTAGTGAACGGATTTCAAATAGGAGAAAGCCTTTTCCACAACCAAGGTCCAATAATTTTGATGTATTTGTCAGGTGATAATCATTAATGAGTTTTTCAGCTAAAGACTTCCATCTCCCATCGTACTTGTAACCACCGTAGCCAAATCTTCTGTCCCCATCCCAGTAATCTCTTGCGAATAACTTAGAGATTTGCATCTCATGGGCCTTAGCTGGACTCATGCGTTCAAAGTAGTTTCTTGAAGTTGAAGTATGTAAGCTTTTAAAGTAGGTCTTTTCTCTATTTCTTATATCAATCTTGGTCGCCATGAAGAAATCAAGAAGATCTGTCGTCTCATCTAATGAGTAATTTTCTAAACAGAAGTGTAATTTAAGACTCTTTTCTTTTACTACCCTACTCAGTTCTTTAAGAGGTAGTATTTCTCCGCTAATAATATCTACAGAGTAGAATAGAAGATTGGTGCCATTTTCAACTTCGGACAGAAGAGAGTTTAGTACCTGCCAGCTGCCATCTAGGTTAACTTCTGTATTTCCCAAAGGAAACTCAACCCCTATGCGTTGACAATAATCTCGAATCACTAGATTCTGCACTTTATGGGGAACAAATGATCCTCTAATTGGTCTAGAAAAGAGGTAACTTGCAAATTTAAAGCTCATAACTGGCCTCATAATTTAGCGCTAATCTTGTTTGAGTTCCCAATTTATAGGCTTCAAAGTAGCTTAATAATTTCTTATCATGATAAGGACTGAAGTAATTTTTAAATCTAATATTTAAACTCAGTCTTGTTTCACTATGTTCATTGACCTGATTTCCATGCATCAAAAAGGGAGAGAAGACTAAGGCCTCCCCTACTTTGAGTTCAATGAACTTCTTCTTTTTTAAATACTTCTTCTCAAGCTCACTTCTTGAAACATTTGCTCTAATATCTTCTTTAATAAGAGCAGAAGTTTCTAGATCATAAACAAAGAATGACTTCGTATCATAGACATTAACAAAAGGAATCCATACAACCACTTCATAAGGGGAGTTTCCACAGAGAACGTCTGAATGAAAAGGTATGAGAGACTGATCACAACCTGGAATTTGAATATTCACATTAATATTTTTTTGAATAGCAATTTCAGAACCAATCAAAGCATTAAGTTCATCATCAAGAGATGAGTAGATGTGATCTTTAACTTCTTTATTTGAAAGGCCACTTATAATTTTAAGTCGCAAATCATTAATCTCAGAGGGTGTAACTAGTTCATGAATATTATCAAAGTCTGAAAAACCTAAGATTTTAGACATCTTTAATTTTAAAGAATCAATCTCTTTAAATGAAACTTTAGCAAAACCATTTCTAGTGTAGTGATCAATGAAATTATCCATCTATTCCCTCTAAGAGTTTCTTAGCTATAACTTCTGGTGTGACTCCGAAGAATTCTAACAACTCCTCTTGCCTTCCATATTCATGAACATAATCTGTTCCTAAATGAAAATGTGCAAACTTTACAAAGATCTCTTTTTCAAACAAAGTTTGAGAAACAATTGATCCAAGTCCACCATATTTTAAGTGTTCTTCAACAACGACAACTTTCTTATGTGACTTTGCATAATGTTCTAGAGACTTATCATCTAAAGGTTTCACGGTAGAGTTATGTAGAACATGTGCCACAAGACCTTTTTCCGCAAGAATCTTTTGAATATCTAAACAGCGCTGAAGCATTATCCCTGTTGTCACCAGGAGAATATCACCACTCTCACTTTCACCAAAGTACTGTGCCTTACCAATTTTAATATTCTTAGTTTTAGTCACAAGTGGATCGCCACCTTTTCCTAAACGAATATAAATAGGACCTTGATGAGTTAAGCTATCTTGCATGAGTGCTTGCATTTCAAACTCATCAGCGGGGGCGAGAACTGTAATATTTGGAAGACCTTGTAAAATAGCGAAATCATCGAGACAAGTATGAGTATAACCTAGCGGTCCATAAACAAGACCACCACCATTTCCATACAGTCTCACATTGAGATTCTCCGCACAGATATCTATCGCCAATTGCTCTAAACTTCTCTTCACAAGAAATGTCGCAATGGTATTAACATAAACTATGTGACCATCCATCGAAAGTCCTGCGGCCATTCCTAAAACATGGGCCTCACTAATACCTTCCATAAAGAATTGTTCTGGTCTTTCAGTTTTTAAATCTTCTAAAACACCTGGTCCTAGATCTGATCCTATAAAGATGACTTGATCATTCTTCTTTGCCATTTCTGAAATTGTTTTAAGACCCATTTTTCTCATTTTAGGCCTCCCAACAATTCATCTATGTCACTTTGATTTAATTTACTCTTATGATGCCAGGCTAAGTTACCTTCTAGTAGCTTATGACCTTGCCCTTTGATTGTGTGGCAAATAATTGCTGTCGGTTTTCCCTCAGTAGTTTTGAGGTGATCGATTAAGCTATCAGCTTCATTAACCATATCAACTTCATGCACAGTAAAACCAAAACTCTTCCACTTATCTCCAAAGGGAGCAAGGGAGCAGACTTCATCAACAGGGCCGTAAGATTGAAATTTATTGTGATCGATTAGAACAATGAGATTATCGAGACGATTCTTTGCGGCAGATAGAGCGGCTTCCCAAATTGTTCCTTCATTACATTCACCGTCACCAAGAACGACAGTGACCATTTTCTTAGATTGATTCTTCTTTAAAGAAAGCGCCATTCCAATTCCAACAGAAAGGCCATGACCAAGAGATCCCGTAGAAACTTCCACGCCAGGAACTTTTAATCTAGCAGGGTGTCCGCCTAGGATTCCTCCAACTTTACAAAACTTATGATATTCATCTTTTGAGATAAATCCTAAATCACTTAGAATGGCATAGAGAGCGAGACAACCATGGCCTTTACTCAAAATTACGCGATCTCTATCTAGAGATGTAAAAGAATCTGGTGTCAGATTAAATTTCTTATAATAGAGAGTGACTAAAATCTCAACAAGAGAAAAAGCCGAAGGAAGATGACCTCTGCCACCTTTGATAAATATGTCTAAGATCTCTTTTCGAATATCTAGGCATTTATTTTGAAAATCTTTCATTGATTAAATCTACTACCGTTTTATTCCAAGACCAATAGTCTAGACCTTGGTCTCTGTTACTTTCCATAATAGTAACAAGGCTTTCAGATTTTGTTAAATTTTCAGGATTTTTAGCACAAATCAGCACCCATTCGAGGGCAATTAAGTCGTAGAATTTTACTACCCTATTCCAAAATTGCTGATCTTTAATAGAAAGTTCATCAAAGAGGTCAATGAGCATCAAAAACTCTTCTCTTTTCAGAGTATTTCCCAAATGATGAACAGCGTTTAGAAAAGTTCGTGCAAGATCATCTAAACCAAATGACTCATAGTCGAATATGAGAAGCTCATTCCCTATTCTTCCGAAGTTATGCTTAAAGAAATCAGGTAAACAGAGGCTTCGTGGTATAGATTTCTTATTAATCGAAGTTTTCACTTTGATTTGGTCGAAAATATTTCTGACTCTCTCATGAAGTGAAGTACTCACAATCCCTTGCAACTCTATTAGCCGTCCCTCAATATTTGCGAAATAGCTCATTTCATTTGAAATTCCGTGAGTGGCCATGAATCCAATATCCCGACGACGTTCTTGTAGCTTTTGAAAAAAACTTAGATATTCATCACAAAACCATTGATCAATGTGGCCAATTTTTTCAAATTCAATAAATTCTTCCACAAGCATGTGATCACTTTGAAAAACCACGTTGGCATAATTTCTAATATCAAGAGAAAGAGATACCCTTTCTCTAAGAGATCGCTGCTTATTTATAAAAGTCTTAAAGAAGTACCTTTGATCTTGGTTTTCTAAAATATATGAACTCTTTCCAAGGCCAGTCATAGATGTTGGAAAGAAATTAAACTTCTTAAAGAAGTTAAAGAGATCGAAGATCATCTCCCATGAACCTAGGGCAAAGTGGTCTTTTGAATAGTGAGCAAAGAGAATCTTAAAATTTATAGTTTTACTCTCTGCTAAGATTTCTTCAAGGTCATCGATGACTACATCAAATTTACCGCGATTAAGATAATCACATTTATCACTGAAGCTATCAAAGAATTGAATAGAGTCTTCAGAGAGACCAATTTGTTTAATTTTCTTAAGGGCACTCTCTCTCAAGTTAAAACGCCCACAAAGACTCTTTTTAGACTTATGGCTAATGATTTCCACTTCAAAGCCCTGAGACTTGAAGTAGTTAAAGACTTTTAAAAAATCTCCTTCCTCTCCAGACTCTAGGATCAATTCACCGTAACAACGTCCTTGAACTTCAATCCATTTTTTAGGCCACTCGTATTCATTGGAGTTTTTAAGAAATATTTTAATTTCATTTTTAGAAAGGGATTTATCGATAGTTACATTTTCGAGGAGGCAAGCTTTATGAAAAAGCTCACTATAATCAACAATGGTATTGTCAAAATCAATGGCAATTTTCATCTATTTCTTTTTCACTTAGGTATTTAACATTGAAGTACTTATCGTCTTCAAATGAGTTGGGAATAACTCCCTCTTTAAATTTTAAAATAAGATCAGCTACAGCTTCACGAATACTCTTCTTGGCCACAAATCCCAACTTCTCTTCAATTCTCTTTGAAGAGATATGATAAGAGCGGATATCATCAGAGTGTTCCACAATAACTTTTTCTACATCAGCTTCTGTAGCTATCATATTAGCAAGTTCCAATACGGTATGGTTTTCTCCACCCACATTGAAAACTTCTCCAGAAATTTTTCTAGTATCAACTTCTAACAATGAGAGATAACATCTCACCATATCATCAATATGAATATTTGGTCTCTTTTGGCTTCCACCAAAGACCTTAACAAGATCCTTATTCACTGCGAAGTTAGTCAGTATATTTACGACAACATCGAGTCTTAACCTTTCAGAATATCCACATACTGTGGCAGGTCTAACTGCAACGGTAGTAAATTCTTCACTATTATATCTCATTAGAATCTCTTCACAGAGCGCCTTATATTTTGAGTAATCCGTTAAAGGATCTAATGCTAGATCTTCAGTCACATGACTTTCTTCTTTAACACCGTAGACGCTGGAAGATGAAGCATAGATAAAACGACTAACGCCGCTCTTTTTGGCAATTTTCACTATATCTTCGAAACAATCATAATTAATAGATTTAGAAAGTTTTGGATTTAAATCATAGGAAGGATCATTTGAGATACAGGCCAAGTGAATAAAATCAGTACAGCCTAGTGTGGCTTTTTGAAGTTTATCAAGATCTCTAATATCTTCTTTATAACAAGTCACACGATCAGACATGGCATCAAAAACATCAGTACCAATAAACCAAAACAGATCAAAGACGACGACGCTATAACCTTCGCTGTAGAGTTTTTTTACAAGCTCTACACCCACATAACCTGCGCCACCGGTGACGAGAACTTTTCTATTCTTCACAATCTGTTCCTAGAAATTTAAACCACGACTTAGTCTCATCTACAATTTCAGAAGTGGACCAAACCTTAGCTTTCTTCCAATAATCAATATTCTTTAAAATTTCTGCAACTCCATCAGCAAAGGACACTTCAGCGTGCCAATTGAGTTTATTTGCAATTTTGGAACTATCTCCGTGAGTACGATCAGGTTCACCTGGTCTCTTGGGAATAAACTCTACTCCATGTCCATCTAAGAGAGAAATTAATGTATTTACGCTCTGAGGTTTCCCCGTGGCCACATTAAATATCTCTTGAAAGCACTTAGAAGTTGCAGCACTGAGAAAGGCCTTCGCTACATCAGTAACAAAGACAAAATCTCTAACTTGCTCTCCGTCACCCACTACAGTAAAAGGTTTATTGGCCAATTTCTGTGCTAAGAAAACACCAAAAACCGCACCATAAGTTCCGTTTGTTCTAGATCTTGGACCATAGACATTAAAGAGTCTTAAAGAATTTACTTCAATATTATATATTTTTCCCCAGTGAAGAAGCGCCTCTTCACCCATTAGCTTGGTTTGCGCGTAGGGATATTCTGGCGAAAGAGCATCAGTTTCACTCGTTGGAAAATTTGTAGCTATTCCATAACAGCTTGAAGACGCCGCATAGACAACTCTCTTAATAGAATTAAATCTTGCCGCTTCGAGAACATTCACTGTTCCAGTAACATTCACATCAAAATATTTTTTTGGATTTTCCACAGAAGGAACAATATCTGCTTTTCCTGCCAAATGAAAAATCACATCACAACCAACAGAGGCCTCAGACAAGCGATCAAAGTTTAAAATATCATCTTCAATAAAAGTAAAAGAGTTACTCTTTAAGGCATGAGATAGATTTTCAAGATTCCCGTCGTCTAAGTTATCAAAGCAAATCACTTCAAACTTTTCTTCTAAGAGAAGATCAATAAGATGACTTCCGATAAATCCGGCACCACCAGTAACGAGTGCTTTCATTATTTATCCTTTAAGTAATTATTTATAATATCTGTTGAACTGAGTTGGATATCATTGGTGTAGTGAATAATACCACCTGATGATTCCACTGACTCTACTTCTGCACCTATATTTCCCGTAGGATCCTTAGCGTGTTCAATATAGTCATTACCCTTAAAGTAGATATCAGGTTGAAACTTCTTTAACATTGCAATAGCGTGGGGAGAATTATTGATAAAACAATAATCGATATACAATAGAGATGCTAAGTATTCAATTCTCTCAATTTGTTTATAAAAAGGTCTTCCATCACCTTTAATGACAAATTCATCAGGAGTGATGGAACAAAAGAGAATATCAACATTACTCTTGGCCTCTTGAAAATGTCTCAGGTGACCTAAGTGAATAAAATCAAAAGTACCGTGGCATAATCCAACAGTTATCGATTTTTCTTTAAAAGACTTTCTCTTATAGATGGCATCATCTAAAGATAGATGCTTATTTTTTAGTTCACTAAGAATCACAATCAATAACCTCAAAGAAATTGCCAAAGGATTTAGAAACACAGTGGCCATTAGTTAGACTTCCCCCACCATTAGCTCTTAAGAAGAGATAAGAAATCATAACAATTCTATGATCGATGGGAGGAGTAAGTTCAAAGCTCTCTAATTGTGCAGCTCTCTGACCAGTAATTGTTAGAACATCAGCACTTTCATCATAAGAGTTTTTGATTTTATATAAATCAAGAAGGTGAATAATTTCTTTTAACCTATCACTCTCTTTATATTTCAATACATCAATATTTTTTAATTTTGAGTCTCCCTCTATTTTTGAACAAAGGAAGGCAAGAGTCGGAACAAGGTCGGGACAATTTGCGCAATCAAAATCAATGGTCTCTGGAGATTCAGTTCTTTTAACTCGCAGTCCATCGCTAGCAAGCGACACCTGATGGTTCATTTGTTTTAGCACTTCAATTAAAATTGCATCAGCTTGAAAGTTGTCCACTTCTAAGCAATTTTTAACATGCACGCTTCCAAGTACAGCACCAAGTGCTAGAGGATATGACATGGAGCTAAAATCCACCGGCACAACAAACTCGCGCTGACCTCCGTTGAACTTATTAATCAAGTCCTTAGTCATTTCCCAGTAGCTAGTAGAGTACTTCATATTTTCAGGTTCAATATCACTCTTTCTAAGAGCGAGACTTAAGGCCGTTATATGCTGAGTAGTTTTCTCAGCATTTACTACAAGACTCTTTGGAATTTCACCAAAGGGCCCTTGAATACTCATCCAACCTTTCTCACCCAATGAAACAGCAACACCTAAATTCTTAAGAGTAACAGCAAGATCTTCGATGGGTCTCTCTTTCATTCGACCTTCGGGCTCAACAATATAGGTCTCTTGACCAAGCGCTAGAAAAGGAATGAGAAAACGAGTTGTTGTACCACCATCTCCTGTTTCTAATACAAGAGGAGAGCTGAGCTTTCTTTCACACTTTGGAAATGAGTTAGTCACAGTAAGACTATTCCCTTCTCGCTCTATATTGAGTCCTACTTTTCTTAAACAATTTATGAGATTTTCCACATCATGTGACAGAGGAATATTTGAGACAACTACGGGTTCGTCTACCGTACAGGCCAAGATAAGAATTCTATTTGCTGCGGACTTAGAAGAGGGAACATCTAGAGTTCCATTATAGTCACGAGGCTTAACTATCAATTGAGATTGTTTTAAGTTCATCAGCTGCCGCATTTAGTTTTGTATTAAGTTCATCAAATTTAAATTTCTTAACAATTGGTTTTCCAATTTCTTCTACTAAAACGAGATCTATATCTTCAAAAGAAGAAACTTTCTTATCCTTTTTTATATAGATCATCACATCTTCAAGAAGAAATGATTTATTCAACCACGGAGAATTACCCACAGTTATTTCAAGAGCAGATGAAAGAGCTCTTAAATGATCTTGCATTTTATTTTTTTGAAAGACTTTAGTTACAAGTAGTATTCCCCAAATAACAGAGACACCATGGCTAAGTCCATAGATCTTCTCAATGGCGTGTCCAATAGTATGACCAAAATTTAAAACTTTTCTCAATCCCTGTTCTTTAAAATCACTTGAAACTATTTCTTTCTTATATTCTACGCAATCTTTAATAATTTCATTTAAAGGTTTCTTAGCGAGAATTTTATCGCTAATTACTTTAGACAAGAAACCGTATTTAATCATCTCGCCCATACCACTGAGATATTCATGAGCTGGAAGTGTTTCTAAGAATTCAGGGCAGATCCAGATATTACTTGGATGATGAAAAGCTCCAATTAAATTCTTTCCATGGGCAGAATTAATAGCAACTTTACCACCAACACCAGCATCAACCATTGAAAGTAATGTGGTAGGAATGACCGACCATTCAATTCCTCTAAGAAGCATTGAGGCCACAAGACCAGCGAAATCACTAGTCGCCCCTCCTCCAATAGAAATCAAATGAGCATTCCTATGGATTCCTTTTGAAATAAAGAACTCTAAGGCAGAAGCAAGGTTAGTAAAATCTTTAACCTTCTCACCGTCGGGAGCTTTCCAAAAAAGAACCTTCTTACCTTCTATATTCAATAAAGGCAGAGCTCGAGAGTACTCACTCCAAACATTTAAATCTGCCACAATGAGAATTAGCTCTGAGTCTATAGACTTTATCTTTTTAACGATGTCACTGATTTCACAGTATTCAATATTACTATTCATTAAGAGCTCCGTCACCGTATGCTCTTTGACGAAGCAAGTGATCTGCGATTACACATTTAATCATCGCTTCAACTACAGGAACCGCCCTTGGTAAGATACAAGGATCATGTCTTCCCGCTGTGGCCTTTTCTCCAATTGTTGAAGTTGGCTTAAAAGTTGTTGTCATGAAGATATCATCTCCATTAGATATTCCACCTTCAATTCCACCAAAGTTTCCTCTGTTGCTTGAAACTTCACTTCCTTTTAAATTGGCCATCTCTTCACCTAGTCCAAAAGAAAATGAAACACAGGCTCCAATAGAAAGTAAGGACTTAGCAAAATCAGCTTTTAATTTATCAAAAGCCGGCTCACCTAACCCTGTGGGACAACCTTCTACTAAAATAGAAATTCTTCCGCCCACTGATTCTCCACTAGCTTTTAACTGCAAGAGATACTTCTTTATTTCAGTATTTTTTTCAGTTAGAGGAAAATTATAGGGAGCTAAGTCATTTGAGTTTTTCAAATCATCTACACTTGATTCAAATGGACCCATCTTAGCAATATAGGCCGTAACTTTAATCTTAGGGATTAACAGACCAGCAAAGTATCCAGCGATTACTCTTGCCAGAGTTTCTCTTCCACTTGAACGACCACCACCTCGGTGATCACGAAAACCATACTTATTCATAGTCGTCTCATCTGCATGACCAGGACGATATTCAGTTTTTAATTTATTGTAATCTTCACTTCTTTGATTTGTATTTTTAACAATGATGGCAATGGGTGTTCCAAGAGTTTTACCTTCAAAAACTCCAGATAAAACCTCAGCTTGATCACCCTCTTTTCGATTTGTTGTACCGGCCACTCTTCCAGGTGCTCTTCGGTCTAGTTGCCTTTGTAGTTCTTCAAGATCAACTTCTAGACCTGCGGGCACACCATCTAAAACAGTTCCTAGTGCATTTCCGTGGGACTCCCCAAATGATACAAATGAAAATAGCTTACCGAATTTATTGCCACGCATTTTTTACTCTCTAGCAAGAATAGTTGCCACTTTTTTGCCCAACTACCTGATTTTTGATTCACCCTCATATTATGCCAGAAGCTTGCGTATTTGTGGAAAAATGTTCTTAAGAATCTAACTCTAGGTGGGAGTCAAAGATGGGTAAACGAAGGGCACTTGAATCACTTAATGAGATCACTGAAGTTCTGCAAAGTATCAGCGAACACGGCAATCATCTTGAATTGTGTCAGACAATTGGAGACTCGACCCACCGCAGCCTTTCATTGATTAAGAATATAAATGATTATTCAAATGATCTTGCTATTAGACCCAAGAATAAGCTCAATCAATTTAACTTCGATCCAGATATTCCTATCTTTGCTAAGAATGAATTTGATAGTGTCGTCTTTCAATGTGAGATAAAGAAGCTAAATCACAAGAATCTTATTGTAGCGAACATTCCAGATCTCATGTATTTATTGAATACAAGATCTTGTAATAGATATAACTTTGAAAATCTATCCCTTCCTGTCATTTTCAAAAATGACTCTGTTATCAATTACCAGAGGAAACATCTCTTCTTTGAAGGAATCCTCATTGATATTAGCGAGAATGGACTCTCATATACTACGTACAATGATATTGCTTTTGAATATAAGTGGGGTGATCTTATCCAGTTCTCTACTATAAATGGATATTCTCTGAGTCAAAAGATCACAGGAAGAATTGTCTATTTGAAAAATACTCATGAAAGCAACGGACAAATTAAAACAAAAATTGCCGTAAAATTTGACAGACTAATCCCTATCAAGCAAATTTTAAAGTACATTGATAACCAAATATATATAAATGCTTGATAAATTATGGAACATTACAAAATACTTATTGAATTACAAGGTCATATAAAGAGTATTACTACTCATAGGGCCAATATTGAATCTCAAAACTCTCGCTTAGATCTAGTTAATAAGCATAGAACACTCAGAGAGAATTCAAAAAATGAACTCATCCAAAAGAAGTCTACTTTGCACGATGAAAATCTGGCACATGAAAAGACTCTCTTTAAAAAAGAAAAAGATCTAGAGAAGGCGAATGGTCATCTCACCATGGTGACAAATGATAATCAAATCAAGGCCCTTGAAAAAGAGGTTTCAGTACTGACTCCTCTCATCGATTCACTTCAAGAAAATGTCTTAGAAAATATGGAAACGATTGAAGGACTTGAGCAAGAAATTACAGATTGTACCAGTTTCATAGAAGGGTCTTTAGAATCATTAAAGGAACTTACTCTAGAAGTAGATTCAGAAGTAAAAAAAGAAAATCAACAAATCGAAAATTACCAATCAAGAGCTAAACTTCTCTTAGAATCCCTAGAAACGAATCAAAGGTCTCTTTTTCTCTCAGTGAAGAAAACGGTCAAAGATCATCAAGTGGTAGCTTTCTTACAGGGAAAGAATTGCTCTAGATGTAAATTTGAAGCACCTAGTTCTCAAGTAACAGAAGTTGAGAATGGAAGATCACTAGAGCTATGTTCTAATTGCGGAAGAATTTTAGTTCCCGCAACTATTAACGCTTTTTAATCTACTTTGACTTCATCTAATGAAGTCCTCTCACAATCGTTGTCATTTTTATCATTAAAAAAAGATTTTGTTTTTGTGTAGAGGGAGAAATAAACCCTATAAGTACATGGGACAAAAATCAAAGTCACGAAAGTTGCAAATAATAATCCATAAGCAAAACTGATTGCCATAGGCTTAATAAAGGGATCTCCTCCAGTGGCCTCTGCGACGGGTAAGAGACCTGCAACTGTAGTAAAGGTCGTTAGTATGACGGGTCTAAAGCGCGCAATACACGCTGCGATTATCGCCTCTGTCTTATCTTTCATTTTATCAACTTTAATATTAATAAAGTTCACAAGTACAATAGAGTCATTAACAACAACTCCTACAAGCCCAACAACCCCTAACATCGCCATGAAACTTAACGCCAATCCCTTAACTTTAAAGGCCATGACCACACCAATCATCCCCAGGGGAATAGCAAACATGATGATCGCAGGTTGAGCAAAACTCTGGAACATAACAACGAGAATAAAGAAGATACAAATCATGGCAATACCAAAGGACTTTAATAATCCTCTCATAGATTCTTGTGTATCTTTATTCTCTCCCCCAAAGGCAAATTCGACAGAGGGATAGTCCTCTAGAATTTTTTCAATTTTTGGTCTCATATCTTTTGAGATTTTAAGAGGAGTGCTTACCGACTTATCCAGGATTCCCGACACTGAGAAAACTCTCTTTCTATTAAGTCTTCTTATAACGAATGCACCCGGTTCTCTTTCAAAACTCACAACTCTTGAGAGAGGAATTCGTCTCCCTTGGTTGTTAGTTAGATAGATGAGATCTAAACTCTTTAAATCAGTTCGCCACTTATCATCAAGTAAAAGTTTAATTTCAATATCTTCATCTGACTCACGAATTTCTGAAATAGAATCCCCCGCTAGTACACTTCTCAATTTAGCGGCCACTTCAAGTACTGTTAATCCAAGACGACTTGCCTGTTCATCATCAACCTTGGCCACTAATTGTTTCTTACCGGATTCAAAATCAATTTCAGTTGTTGTTACCCCTGGTTGAACTTTGAGAATAGCTTCAGCCTTACGAGAAACTTCTTTTAATATTTCAATGGAATCTGCCATAAATTCAATTTCAACAGGCTTTCCTTTTGGTGGTCCACCTTCAACTTTCTTTACGGAGACATCAAAATTAGTGACTTCTTTTTTAACTCTCTTAACTAAGTCATTAATGATTTCATCAGTTGAGCGCTCTCTTAGCGTAGGGTCAGTCAAATAAACAACTAACGATCCATAATGAGAACCTACTTTTACTCCATGTTGCCCAATCAATTGACCAACCTGAGTTTTCACCTGAGTATACTCAACTTCATGTTCCATATTATCCATAGCAATATTTTCAATCTTCACCATGGCCTTATCGGTAACGCGAAGAGGAGTTCCCACATCACCTTTAATCTGTAGAAAAACTGTTCTTACATCATCGCCAGGAAATAATTCAAATTTCATTCCTTTAGCTACAAATCCAAAAAAGATTAGAGTAGCGAGAAATCCGAACATAACAAGTAGTGATCTCAAACCTGTTTTCAGTAAGACACTAAGAACTCTCTCATAGATTTTTAAAATAGGGTCATACCATCTCTTATCAGAAACCTTATGTTTCTTAGAAAGTTTTGCAAAGTCAGCGAGGTGAGAAGGAAGAATGAAGAAACACTCAAAGAGAGAGGCCATTAAACAGATAATAACAACTGCTGGCACTGGCCACAGAAATTTTCCCATGATCCCACCCATGAAAAAGAGTGCTCCAAAGGCTACAATGGTAGTGAGGATAGTAGCAGTTACCGGTTGAATCGTTTCAATCGCCGCTTCATAGGCTGCTTGCTTGGGGTCCATTCCCTCTTCTATTTTTTGATAGAAGTGTTCTGAAACGATAATGGAATCATCCACTAACATTCCTAGAACCAAGATAAGTCCAAACATTGAAATTAGATTTAGAGAAACGCCAAAGATTTGCATCAGTATAAATGAAACCATGAAGGCAAGTGGTGCACCTAAAGAAGTAATGACTGAAGTTGAGAAATTCAAAAAGAGTAAGAGGCAGATAAAGACTAACCCCATTCCCAGAAGGCCATTCCCCTTAAGAACATTTAATCTTCTTTTTACATAGAAAGATAAATCATCAGTATAAGAATAAGTAATGTGTGAGTATCTACTCTTCTCTTTAAAGAACTTAGTCACTAATGACTTTAAAGAATCAGTAGATTCAATAATATCAGCGGTTCGCTTTATAGAGACTTGTAGAAAAATGGCTTCTTTTCCCTGTGATCTTTGCAGTACAGAACCCACTTCTGGTCCTCTCACAACTCTTGCCACATCTCTAAGCCTTACGGCATTTCCTGAATCATTTGAACGGATGATCACATTCTCAATATCAGAGACGGTGAGAAATTCAGCAACAGTTCGAACGAGAATATCACCGCTCTCGGCTTCAATTTTTCCTGCAGAGAGATTTAGGTTCCTATTTGTGATGGATTTTTTCACATCACCAATCGTAACTTCATCCCTATTCATTTTATCAAGATCTAGATAAATACGTATATCATCAACTCGGTATCCATTGAGGTTTACAAAGGAAATTCTCGATTCTTTTCTTTCAAGATAGTCTCGTAATTTTTTTGAGACTTCTTTTAGTTCATTATAGGTACCATTTGTTAAAGCAATTTTAATTATCCCGCGACTATTGTTGGCCCTACTTTTAACAATGGGTTTTTCTGCTTCATTTGGAAGATCTGAAATTGAATTGATAGATCTATTTACATCATCTAAGACATCATCCAATTTTGAATCAGGATCTACTTCTAGATAAATGAGAGACATTCCTTCTAGGGACAGGGCAGTTAAGTTTTTAATTCCCTCGATGCCGCGAAGTTCACGCTCAATAGAAATGGTCACAAGCTTCTCAACATCTTCAGATGTTGTACCTGGATAGACCGTATTAATGGTAATGATGTCAAATTCAACTTTCGGAAACATTTCTTTTTGAATTGTGTATAAAGAAAAACTACCGACAACGAAAATGATTACGGTAATAAGATTAACAATGAGAGATCTATTTATAAACCATTCAATTAAGGATTTGATCATTTATTAAACCTTATTTAAAAACTGCTTCGTTTAATTTTCCGTGTAAATATGCCAGCTTACTCGTATAAGAATCTCTCCTAAATAAATAACGAACATAGGAAACTTGAGTTGAGATGAGATCTTCCTCAGCTCTAATGACCTGATCAAGAGTTGCTCTACCTCGAGAGTACAAACGATTATACTCTTGTAGGGTTTTATTCGCCAAATCAAGTCTTTCTAAAGCCGATTCTATTAAGACATCAACTTCTCTTAATCTCTTCCCAAGAGCATCTTCCTCTTCTTTTAGTGAAAGTAGACTCTGCCTAGATTCCATTTTGGCTCTATTGAGAGAAATTGAACTTGATTCTCTTTGTAGCTTTTCCGAGTAAGATCCAATATTCCAAGTGAGACTTAAACCTAGAGAAACTTGATTATTTGAGTTTCCAAGTGTTCCACCACTAATAGGACTTCCACTTTGCTTATATTCGTTAGTGGCGTAAGTTCCACTAAAGGCCAGTGTCGGGTAGAGGCCATTCTCTTTTTGAGTTAAAACATCTTTTAAATATTCAATTTGTTTTTTAGTTTGAATGAAACCATTATTCTCTTCAATCTTACCGGCCACTAGTTCCAGCTCACTGCTTGACCCAAGTTTATAAGAGAGAACTTCTGTATTTTGTACTTTTCTATGAAGTTTCTTAGAAAGAGACTCCACACTCGTGTCAAAAGTAATCGTGTCAGACTTTAATTTTTCAATCGAAGCCAGCTCTTGAGTTCTTGCACTATAGAGATCGACTCTTTCACTTAGACCATCTTTCACTCTTCTCTTGATGAGGTTTAATCTCTTCTGTGCTCTCTTAACTGCCAGCTCTTGAAGATCTACAATCGCTCTGGCAACTTTTACATTTATATAATCAGTCACAAAGTTAAAAAGATTTGTTTCTATTTGAAAACGAGTTGATTGATCTTGATAGTTGTAAGTTTTTTCAGCTACAACTCTATCTAGATCATCATTACGACCTAGGAAGTTCTTCCATAGATCTTGAGTCAATGAAAGAGATTGGGTAAACCCCTTGTTATTTGTTGAAGGAAATAGATCGTTATCATAAGTTGAATAAGTATTTGAAAAAGTAAATTCTGTACCTGTGAAAAAAGATTTTGAAAGCTCCAAAGAATGAGAATTCGTTTGAGTTTGAGTTGAAAGAAAAGTTGAACTACTTTTTAATTTTGAATCTGTATTTAAAGTTGCTGCACTTAAGGCCCAGGCCTTAGATTCAAGAACTTGATTTTTTGTGAGTTGGTTAATTTTAAGACCTAATCTTTGATCCTCGTTATCGAAGCTTGAATTAAGATACTCTTTTGACAGTTCTGACAGAGCAGCCTGAGTCATTGATAGGTTTAAAAAAAATATCGTTGTAAGTAATAAGATTTTCACAAATATCCCTTATATAGTCTGTGTGCATTAATACAAGAGTTCTACCATAGTGCCTTAAGCTTTTCTAATTTTTAAATTCTTATACATCACTCAACCTATCAATTTTACAAAGCTTTTATTGAACTCCTCTTAATAGTTTGACTATGCTTCTAACTTATTGCATAAAATCAGTTCCGAGATGGGAAAGGCTGTCGCCGGTGAAGTTTACTTCACGGGAGGAAAGTCCGGACTCCACATAGCGATGTAGCGGGTAACGCCCGTCCACCGTGAGGTGAGGACAAGTGCAACAGAAAGGATGTACAGGGGTTTGAGAATGTAAGGGGTAGCTTTGGCCGACCTTGCTTCGAATCATTCATTTGATACCTGCTGTAGTGAAAACAGGTAAACTCTACGTGGTGCAAGTCTAAATAGGTCTGTGTTAAGGGTAGCTAGCTCGTGCAGACGGGTAAGACGCTCGAGCCATGGAGCAATCCATGGCCTAGACGAATGACAGTTCTCGACAAGATCCGGCTTAATTCCCATCTCGGTTTTTTTATTCGATGGTCGCGCTAATTCCAAAGTGATCAGAAAGATTCATCTCTCTAGACTCATGTGAAAATTTAACATCTCTAGTTCTTCTAGGATCTAATGTCTGAGCATTCTTTACAAAGATATGATCAATCATAATATCTTTTGTATTAGCAGGATTTAGCGCATTGCTTGAACAGAAAGTACAAACAGATGCTTCACTAACCATTCTATTTTCATAACCAGAATCTAAAATCTTTTGACAATTATCTTCCCAGTCTCCTTCTAAGTTTTCGGTAGAAAAGGCACAGTTAAAATCACCAGTAAGAACGACCTTAGAGGATTTTTCAGAAAGAGTATTTAAAAGAACTTCAATTTGTTTACTATTTTCTTCTTTCCAAGAAGAGAATTTTCCCGTGTAGGAAACAGAGTCTGCTAGGTTTGCCGTAAGATGTGTACAAGCAACAGTTTCACCAGTTTCAAGAGTAACTAAAAGAGCAGCTCTCTTATTGAGATTCGAAATATCAGTAAAATCAATCATCTCTTTTTTAACAATTTTCTTCTTTGAAAGAACAAGCAGTCCGTTCCCGCCACCATAGGCAAAGAGACTAGACCCACGAAATGGATTAAAGACTTGAAAAAGAGCTGAAATGGTAGACTTCCCAACTTGAGCGATAAGGCCAGCGGCACATTCACGGTTCTCATCTTTAAGTCGCTCCATGGATTCTCCACAAGTATTTAAAATACAAGCTGTGTGTTCATCGCCTTCTTTGCCTTTGCACTTATCTAAAATACAACTAACAAATTTCCCTTCGCCAAAGAGATTCTTTCTCTTACAAGTTGGACTCTTCTTTGATCTTACTTGTTTAATTTTTGTAAAGTGAGCGTATGGGTAAATATCTTTAAGAGATTTTACAATTTCCTTTCTATCTTTCTTTTCCCAAATTTCTTGTAAGCAAATAACATCACTCTGTTTTTCTTTGAGATCTTTAATAATATAAGGAAGTCTTTCTTTAGCAAAAGGAACATAAGTGTGGGCAAGACCAGCGTTAAAAGTTTCAACTTTTAAACCTGCAGAGTAGGCACACATAGAGATTAAAAAGACCAATACGATTTTCATTCTTCTTTCCTAGTTATAAACGTTCAAAGACTTTTATGCTTGAAGTGGAGAAATTGCTCTTCTCACTATTTTTTAAATAGAACTTGTATTGAGATAAGTCGTATCCCATGTTTTCAAATTCTTCTTTTGATAGTTTTAATATGTAATTTTTAATTTTATACTTAGTGATGCTCGTCTTAAAATTAATGAGGGCATCTTTCTTAGCCTTGCTTATTTTCTTCTTTAGAGCTGGATATTGAATAAGTTTCTTATCTTCTGTTGCAATCACAAAAGTTGGAATTTCGACTTGACCGCGTAGCCACTGCTTTTCAGACTTTACGTAACCTAGCACGCGTCCTCGTTGCTCAACTACAACTCTTAGTAGATCTAAATCAAACTTTTCAACTTTCTTCTTTTCTACATTTGGAATTTTATGCACTAGGGACTTCTCAAAAGACTGGCAGTCTTTTTTTATGGGACAGATCACACAGTCCGCCTTTCTTGCCTGACAGATGACTCGCCCTAAATCCATAAGTGCTTCATTAATGACTCTAGCATTTCCATTTTTAATTTCTGGAAGAACTTCTTTAGCAAAGAATGCTTGGTAAATTTCTTTTTGCAGCTTTGGACCTTTTACAGTTTCTAAAGCATAGAGTCTCGCGATCACTCGTTCTAAATTCGCATCAACTGCGAGGGCCTTTTTGTTGGCACCAATTCCAACAATGGCATTAGCTGTGTAATCACCAATTCCTTTAATCGTTTTTAGAGTTTCAACATCTACCGGAATGATTCCAGCGAATTTTTCTTGAATTTCCTTAGCGGCATTTAAAAGATTGCGAGCTCTTCTGTAATAACCCAAACCTTTCCAGGCGATACAAACGTCATCTTCATTACTAGCAGCGAGAGTTTTAATATCTGGATATATTTTTAAGAATCTATCGATATGATTTACAACTGTGGAAACAGTTGTTTGTTGTAACATGATCTCAGAAACAAGTGTCACATAGAGAGATCTGTCTGTTCTCCAAGGTAAGTGTGAATGTTGTTCTTTTGACCAAGATAGTAGAGTTGTAAGCATAAACAACTTTTACTAAATGAAATGACTATTTGCAATATTTACTCACTGCGCCATCCATAAATTGCTGTAGATCTTTCATGGAATAGGCCCCAAAGTCGCCCCCATAGATTTGAGCTGAAATAGAAACAAGGAAATCTCGAAGTTCTATGGAATATTCATCGATATCTGTGATCAAATACACGACTTTCGCATTGGAGTCTTTAATCCATTTAATCATTTTCTTTTGATTATTGAGTCCATAATTCTGACAAGAACCTGAAGCGACTCCAAGTTCCTTTTTCGCAGTATCAAAGATTTGAAAATTTATCTTTTCTCCGCAAGCATCTCTAACTTTTTTAACGATAGTTCTTCTTTCGCAAAACTGTGGATCCGAGTTGTAATCAATATTTCTCATACTTGAGCTGGTATCAATCCAGACCTCAACTCCGGTTCTCCTAGATGGTCCACCGGTGGCCTTACCACAGAAAATATCGAAGTAATTTCCTTTGTCACATTTAACAAGATCCACTTCGCTAGAGTTAATTGTCTTAAGTGGTTTTAAGATTTGATCTTTTTTTCCTGCGCCAGCATCACCTTCTACAAAACCCAATTGAGGATGAAAACAGCCGTCTCCCATAGGGACACATTCAGTTTCATTAGCGGCAAGATAACTTCCACTTAAAATTGGGAAGAGATTAAATCCTTCATAGAGAGAAGTTCTCTTTGGAGAAACAAAGAAGAAATGAACTTCATCCGGCACAGCAAGTGCTGAAACTGAAATTAGAAAATAGAGAAATAAAATTTTTCTCAAACAATCATTCCCTTTTGGCGAAAGAATCTAAAGAGATCGTTACCTAAGTCCACAATCAAATCTTTTCCTTCCATATCCAAATTTAAAAAGTCACTCATATAGGCCCTTTGCCTCGGCGACAATTGTTCTAACTTTTCTTTGATAGTAAGCTCTTTCTTATTCCCTGCTTCAAAGGGAATTCTCTGAGTCTTTCCACCTACTTTTATTTTTGCTGTAACATTCTCTCTTGCTGTTCCACCACCTAGGGCATCAGCAAAATTGTCTTCAAAGCCTGTTCCACTTGGCGGCGTTGTAACTGGTCCAGCATTAGATGTTGCAGCAGCACTCTCTCCTGGTCCCCCGAGAGGGTCTTGTTCAATAGTGCTCTCACCTGCTTCTTCCTTATAAAACTTAACTAGTCTTATAAAGTGGTCCGCATACTCCTCTTCGACAAAATCAATCATTTCATGAAGTGGGATATTGAGTTTAGCGGTTATTTTCGCTACCAACTGAGGGTTTATGTCTGTTGTCTTTTGGGCGAGGAATCTACTCATAGTAGAAACACCAATTCCTGTGACTACTGCAAGTTCCTTCTGTGACAGAGAGCCACGTACTTGCATGTACTTACGAACTACCCCAAGGTAATCTGCAATTTTGTCTTTGTTGAAACTGGCCATTACGCCCTCCAAGTTATTGATAATTCGTTATTTGCAATTAATTTTGGACTTCTTTGTCCTTGTAATCATTATCGGAATTGCAAAAAAATTCCTTAATGCAATTTTAGCTCTTGACGCAATTGGTCAAGTAAGTTAAGATTTAATTGCGCAGCGCAATAACGTTGCAACCAACACAGACTCAGGGGTGACCGACATGAAAACTCTTACTCAATTCTTTAATCCTTTTTTGAATGAGTCCCAAGCAGATGCTCAGTACGAAGTTATTGAAAATATGACTTTAGATGCTAAGAATTTCAATGGGTTGAGTATTTCAGGTTCTCTCTTCTCTCTCACTACCTTTAAGAATGTCACCTTTGAGTTCTGTGTTTTTTACGGGTCAAAAATGGAAAATTGCAAATTTGTGAATTGCAAGTTTAGCAATTGCGAATTTAAATTTACAAGCATCTCACACTGCAATTTCACAGGGACAGAGTTTGAGAATTGCAATTGGGATTTTTCACCAATTAGAAAGTCAGAATTTAACTTCTCTCGCTTAGATGCAGTGACTATGCACTACGCCTCTAAAGAAGAGAATACCTTCAGCTCATGTATGAGCAATAACGATCTCACATGGGATCAGGCATTAGCGGCAGAGGAAGCCGAAGCTCAAGTAGTGAAGTTGCACACTGAAACGTTTACGGACCTTTTAGAGAACTTCTTATTTGGGAAACAAGCAGCTTAATAAAAATTAGCGTGGAATATAGATCACTTTGCCTCAAGGATATATTCGCTTAAGACATATCTAACTTGATAGAGGCAACTTACCCTAATCTAGACAGGGCCTACGGATTGGCCCCCTAGACAACTCAAAATCCTACCTACTGATCTGGCACCTCCGGGTGCCAGAGCACATCTTCTAAAGGTTGGAATTATGGAGTCTTAGAATGAAAGAACTAATAGCCTCACTTATACTCTCTTTTTTAATAGCCGATACTGCACAGGGAATTGTTCACCACTATAAGCACAATCTAGCACCGGAACTGATTCTTAATAATCATCTCTCAACCTTAGAAAATGACTTGGAATAAAGGCGTTCCCGTAGCTAAGTTACTGATAACTTGTGATATTTTTTAGTTACTGCTCTCGCAAAGGGGATACCTTAATAAAACTATAACTAACTGAAAATAATCGAAAAACTCATTTTTTTCTATTTATAAATGAATTCACATTAAAATATACTCATGGCACGTAAACGGAGGCTGATGCTTTGAGTAAGCAAGTTTTAGAAGATAGGATGTTTGACCGTTATAGAGACGAAGTCGAATTCACCTATTCAGAATGTATCCACACCGGAGAATTTTTTGCTGGAGAATTTAATAGTCATTTATTAGATATCTGGAAAGCAGCAAAGATTGATGGTTTAGCGGAGGAAGATTTTCAAGATATTGTGGAAGAGGTAGTCACTAAGTATGTTGACTTAATTTACTATCCTTTTTCAGTCGCCATAGCAGCGTAAAGATTCAGGGTATTCGCTTTTTTATTTAGCGAATACCTTTATTAACTTTTAAGGTAGAAGCAACCTACTGATTCAGGATTTCTTCTAGAAGAGTTGAGAACCATGTATCCAACTTCTACTGCATTTCTAAGACCTATTAGACTGTCTTTCAACTCAGCATTTCTATAAAAGTGTTGTATCTCATTGTAGAGTTCACTAAACATGGCATCGGCCCTTTTTAAAAGGTGATACGATCTTGTGAGTCCTACGTAATTCCACATTGTGTGTTTTAGAGTTAACCAGTCCTGAGCAATGAGAGCATTGTCAGCTTCCAGATTTCCAGATTTCCAGTTTTGTATTTTAAGAGGATCGTAGCTAATAGCATGATCTATTTTCTTAGCAATATCTTCGGCAGCAATATATCCCCAAGTGAGTCCTTCTAAAAGAGAAGTTGAAGCTAAGCGATTTGCCCCGTGTAAACCAGTACAAGCGACTTCACCAACAGCGTAAAGACCTTTCAAATTTGTCTGACCTTTAATATTTGTTTTCACTCCACCACAAGTGTAGTGAGCAGCGGGAACGACAGGAATGGGATCAGCTGTTATATCCACATGTTTATCTTTACAGTGTTGATAAATAGTAGGGAATCTAGTCTTTAACCATTCACAATCTTTATGAGAGATATCTAAGTAAACACAGTCGTGACGAGTTTCAATAATTTCGTCAGCAATCGCTCTAGAAACAATATCTCTAGGAGCAAGCTCTTTATCCGGGTGATACTTTTCCATGAAAGCCACACCATTGGAATTTATAAGACGCCCGCCCTCTCCTCTCACAGCTTCAGAAATGAGAAATCTACGGTGAGATGAACTATCGAAGAATGTCGTTGGGTGAAATTGAACAAATTCCATATTTGTAAGATTCGCTCCCGCCCTCTTCGCCATTGCATGACCATCACCTCTAGCACCTTCAGAATTAGAATGGTGAAGATAGAGACCGCCAATTCCCCCAGTAGCTAGTACTGTGAACTTAGAAAGAATTTTTACAACTTCCTTAGTCTCTTGGTTTAAAGCGTAAGCTCCAACAACAAGGTTGTCTTCGTAACGTTGTTGAATTTTTATGCCGTGATGAATGGGAGTAATTAAATCAATGGCCGTATGTTTCGTTAAGATTTGAACATTGGGAAATCTATTCTTATCCTTTAAATAATTTAATAAAGAAGTTTGAATTTCTTTTCCAGTATAATCTCCTTGATAAAGAATTCTATCAAGAGAGTGAGCTGCTTCCCGAGTAAAGAGAAGTTTGCCATTTTCATCTTTAGCAAAGTTAGATTTAGCATTTTTAATTAAAATTTCTTCTAATATATTTCCAGAACGATCCCGCAATATTTCAGCGGCCTGTAAGTTTGCCGTATTAGCAGATGCCTTATTAATATCACTTACAAGTTCATCATCACTAGACTCAGAGTAAATGATTCCACCTTGAGCAAAATAAGTATTCGATATATTTGGGTCTTCTTCACGAGTAAGAATACCAATTTTCATACCAGACTCAGCAAGTTTCGCAGCGGTCGTTAACCCTGAAATTCCACAACCAATAATTAAGACATCAAATTGATAAACCGACATATTTAAGCTCTCTCATATTTTAAAGACAGATCAACACTAGGAGCTCCGTAAGTGATAGATCCAATGCTTATGGCATCAAGTCCCTCAATCAAGTAACTCTCAATTGTTTCCAATTTGATTCCCCCAGAAGCCTCATAAGTCACGCCCGCAGGTTTTACTTTAACAGCTTCCCTAATTTGCTCAGGTGAAAAGTTATCGAGCATGAGGTGTTTGATTCCAAGATCAAAGGCCATTTGTAATTCAGCAAGGTCGTGAATCTCAACTTCTATAGGAGTATAGAAGCCATTCATATTTCTAAAGAAATCGACTGCTTCTTTTACGCCGCCAAAGAAAGATTTATGATTATCTTTAACCATCCACACATCACTCTGACCCATGCGATGGTTAAAACAACCACCTAATCTTGTGGCATATTTTTCAAGACCTCTAAGTCCTGGAGTAGTTTTTCTTGTATCTAAAATTTTAATTCCCTTAGGAGTTGCAAGATCTGAGAACTTCTTAGCAAAAGTAGCTATTGAAGAAGATCTTTGTAAGAGATTAAGTGCGATTCTCTCTCCCGTTAAAGCAAGAGCAAAAGGAAGATCGAAATTGATGACAAAGTTATCTTGCTTAGAAAAAGTCTTTCCTTCAAATTCAGAAAAGGCTTCATAATCTAATTCAGCACCTAAGAAATTAAAGGTCTCTACAAAGTAAGGTAGTCCCGCCAAAGTGAGATCATCTTTAATTTTCAAAGAACACTTAACAGTATCAACTGGTAAGGCGCTTATATAAGAGTGATTTCTATGTAAATCATCTTCACTGAAAAAGTGGGCCATATCTACTGCAATGGCCTTAGTAAAAAGAGTGTTCTTCATCATTATTCCTCTAATGTTAGTAAGCTCTTCATATCGCTTTATAAACAATAAGTTAAGACTAATGACTATCTGCACTTAAAAAATTGATCTCCCCTGAAAAGTCATTCGTAATTTCAATAACCTACAATTGCTATTAAGTGGAAGAATTGCACTCTAGGGCCCATGGAACGACTCCGACTCCCCTTTATATATTTAGTGACCATTATTCTCTTTATGATTTATTCAAATAAGACTCCAGCTTTTAGACCCACACGCATCTCACCTATCATTAAATCTCACTTAAAAGTTATGAAGAAGTTGCAAACAAGAAATCAATTTGCCCTCACAAGGGCCTTTGTGATTGGAGACAAGAAGAGCTTAACTAAGAAGTTAAAAGAGACCTTTAATAGGCTTCACCTAGTACATCTCTTCACTCCTAGCGGAATTCACTTCAGCTCCTTCTACATGTTCTTCATTCCCCTCTTTGCCTGGCTCAAAAAAAGAAAGAGGTATAAAACAAAGAAGTTTCTAGAAGTGCTTCTATGTACTCTGCCTTTCTTCTTAAATAAATTCTACTCTTTAAAGAGAATTTCTCTACTCAGAGTTTATGGTATGTTTACGAAATCTCTTAAGCTGAAAATAGATATCTACCAGATTTTTCTAGGAACATTTCTCATCGATTACCTCTTTGGAACTTTTGACAAGAGTCCTATGAGTTTTACTTTTAGCTTTCTCTTTCTGGGCTCACTGCTAAGTGCGAAGAAGTTTGAATCGAGAATGATCAACTTTCTCTGTGCAAATCTTCTCATTTCATTTCTCACCATTTCAAAAGTAAATATCATTGGATTTGTTCTCGGTTTTTTTACAACTGCTATTTTCTCACTTCTCTTCCCTTTGATATTTGTCACCTATTGGCCCAGTTCAATTCTTGAAATAGACCTATCTTATCCCTTTGTTTATATCATCGAGTTACTTACAAATAGCTTTTCTACAGTGAGTAATTTCTGTCCCTTTTTAAGTTTAGACTTCTTTGGTCTCTTGCTCTTAATCGTTTTTATTTTTAAGAGAAAAGTACTTCTCTTAGTGATCGCGGTGCTCATAAGTTCTGAAACGGTTTACAATCTTCCAAAGAAGAGACTCAGAAAAAAAGAAAATCATGTCACTATAGATAAAATGAATTGGAAGGTTCATCGTAGTTATGAAGTCGCAAAGAACTCCAAGAGAAAGTGCAAGAGATTGATTTTAAGAAATGGACATCTTATAAGATGCAAAGAATTATTTTAACTTTGAGACATCTTTCCCAGAGAGAGTTGATTTATCGATAATAAGTCTACCGGACATATCATTGTGGTGGTAACTCTCAATGGCCTGCTCAACTTGCTTCGCAGTCATTTTAACATCACCAATTTTTGCTCCACTACTAGTGTACATATAGTAAACAACTTCTCCAGCCTCATTGTTTGGAACGAGGATAGCACTCTTAGCAAGACCTTGAGTTCCTTTAACTTGCACATCAACCAGTCCCTCACCTAATTTCATATTATTTATTTTTGTCGCTAATTCAATTTTTGATGCGCTCACTTCTAACTCAGTTGCGTTTCTAAAAATCTCTCCACCAACACCTTCACCTTGTCTAGCGAGCTCTCTGGATTGCTTTAGAAAATGCTTAGTCTTAGTAAGTTCATCAATACTGGAAATACTTGATCTCTCCTTTATTAATTGTCTTAGTACATCTGGATTTTTACCATCTGAGTTCACAAAGGTATCAAGTTTTGATTGGTAAGCTTCTATGGCATTATCTACTGCTCCCAATTCTCCCTTAGCACTTTTTTGTAGAGTTAGAATTTGTGATTTCTCACCACTGGTCACTAACTTCTCCATAGAGCTTAAACGTTTTGAGAGTTCAGGATTAATAACTCCCGAATTCATTTGCGTCTTAATATTGTTTAGACTTGTTTTGGCCTTAGCAATATCCCCATCAATAAGTGCTCTATGCAGTTGTAACTCTTTTAGCTTTAACATGTTGTCTGAAATACTTGGGTCGCCTGGACTCTTACTGGCCACATCGCTAATAAGATCAGATAACTTCTCCACATCTCTTGCTTCAACCAGACGCTCGCGCTCACTAAGAGCAACCTCAGTCCGTTTAAATATTCGAGAGATCTCATCTTTAGGATTTACTGCTTTAGTATAATCTCTTGGTGTTCCAACTTTATTGATTTCTTGTAAGAAGTTACTCTTGGTCTTTGCATGGGCGAGGGATTCAAAGTAATCAAGCCGATCAACAGTGGCAGCATCGATGTTCTTAATCTTTTCAATTAAAGCTGTATTGAATTCAGCACTAGATAAACCTTTTGGTCCCACGGGAATCTCAAGTACGACACCAAGGTGTTCTACTTTTGCAAAGGTTCCGCCAGGTTTATTAATCGCGGTTACAGCAACTTCTCCGGAACTCACAAGTTCATCTAAATTCTTAAACCAACTGTGAGTTTGATTTGCCACATCTTCAGCAATTTGTATTTGTCCTCTAAGCTCATCTACAATACCTGCTCTCTGCGCCTTATAACGCTTCAATTGCTTAGTATCTGTAGTTGTCTCAATAAGCTTATCAAGTTTATTTATAATTGAGATATCTTTAGTTATTCCACGATTAAATGTTTCCACTTCTTGCAAGGATTGAAATTTTCCATAACTACCAAAACCATGAGAGCTAATTCTCTTACTGCCTACAGCTTTCATAGATCCTGCTGCGAAAGGATGAGAAAGATCTCCAGCGTTACTCGCGTTAGTTAAGAGCAAGTGACCCAATTCATGATTAGTTGTTCCATCAATTACTAGATTTGTAATACTAGAATTTGAAAGAACTATTCTCTGAGGAGGTCCCGGTTGAAAAACTCCTCGCGCCTTATTTCTAAGTAAGTCTTGTGGAGAAATAACCAGCTGTGCCCCATTGGGAAGATCATCAGCCAACTTTCCTATTACAGAAGCCCTAGATCCCTTTGCAATAATTATTTCACCCTTAGCATTCTTACTATAGTTAACTCCATTTAGCTTTAAGTGTGATTCAACTTCACTCATATACTTCTTCATGATTTTTAAAAACTCTACAGGAGGAGGGTCAACTTGCGCCATTCTATGAAAAGAAGATAGTTCATCTCCGAGAGCTGTGATTTTACTATAGTGCTTATCGTAGAAGATAAATTCACTTGTGACTTCCGCGGCTTTAGAGATCTTCTTCCCGGAACTTGGATCAATTCCCCATTTCTTGGCAGCACTATTAATTCTTTGTTCATACTGCCCTAACGCCTTTGACTGAGCTCCAAACTTTGCTTGAATTTGAGCTTTAGTTGCACCACTTTTAGCAGAAAGAACTATTTCACTTTTAAGTATCTCTCTCTTATTTTTTAAATCTTTTGAGAGATCTCTAAAATTATCTACATCTCCCAGAATACCATTTCTAATTGCCCACTCTCTGGTGGCGACATCAATATTGGCCTCTTTTGCGGTTCTCACTTTTCCAGATATATTTATAACTGACATTTCGTGGGCAGCGACCACTCCTTTACTAAGCTTATCTAAATCCTTTACGGTGTTTCCATTTCTTCGCATCTGTTCTGCCACAATAGCTGTTCGCTCTTCATTAGAAAGTTTGGAAGCAATGTGCAGAGGAATTTTACTAATATCACCAAAGGCACTTTGTCCCTTAGCTGCTAGTTGTATTCTGGTGAGCAATTCAACATCACTGGTCTTTGGCATTTTCAATTTACCTTTCGAGCTTTTAATGAGTTTCTTTGCAATTTTCATTTTCTTATCAAAGCTAGTTTTTGAAAGCATGAGAGCTTCAAGTGTTTGCTCACTAGTAAATCCTGCTGCTTTAGAAGCTTTTATAATATCTTTACCCTCTAAAGATTCTGAGAGTATTTTCATAAGTTCTTTCTTAGGTAACCTGGCTCCCTCATCTATCGCCTTTACAATATCTTTAGCACTAGCTCCATTTTTCTTGGCCACTCTCGCTAAACGGATAATATCTTCGACATCGTTTCCAGCATCTGCGATTCCCTCTATAGCAGAGATTTCTTTTCCCTTAGCTACTGCTTCTTGCATGACTTGTTTTGAACCACTAGCCGCGGCTTTTAACTTACTTACAGAATTTAGAGCACGTAAACCTTTTAAGAAGAAGACTCCATCAAGGGCGGCAAACCCACCGTCCCAAAGGGCCTGTTTGAATTTTTCTTCAGATCCATCTAGTAATTTTTTAATTTTTTCCGCTTCTTCCGGATCATTTGACGAAAGTCCTGTTACATAAGAACTAAGAGTTGTTTCATATTCGTCTTGTAATTCTCTATGGCGAGAATAGTGATAGCCTGCACTGATTCCTCCTGCGACTAGTCCTACTCCCGATGTCACCAATACGCCAAGTACAGCAGCTCCGGCTAAAGCAAATCCCCCCGTAGCAATAACAAGCGCAACGCCAGCGATAATGGAACCAATCATCATCCAGCGATCCATTTCCTCATCACTGGCATTTTCTAATTTCTTTTTTTCAATGGCATTCTTAGTCAGCTTACAAATAAGTCCTGCCAACTCAGGATGTTCAGTCATCACTTGTGCTGCGATCTCAGGATTATAGTAGAGAGTGTCCGTGATAAATTCTTCAGGAGATTTATCATCGTACCACTCATCAACTTTATTCATATACTCTTTACTTTGTGTTAGAAAATTTTCTAATCCTTGCCACATTTTTTTCTTATCAATTCCTTTCTTGTCACCACTACTAAATAACCTATTGCTACTGGTTCCAAGTCCCATGATGAATCTATTTCCAAGCAGTGGATCTCTAGCGACTTGTAGTTTCTTGTGACTCTTAAAGCTCTCTTCCAAGCCTAGCTTAGAGAGACTAATCCCAGCAGGAGTTCTCACATTTTCTTTTAAACTCGATGCGAACATGCTTTCCATATCTGCTACAGTGACGATGTCACTGCTCTTGCGACTTCTTACATAATCTAAAAATTTTCTCTCCATGGCCTTATCTAGTTGTCCGGCGGCAACTTTACTTTGTTCAAGAATAGCTTCTCTATTCTTTCCATAAGAATTTTCAAATACCTTGCCACCATTCATCATTTTATTCATAAAACTGAAGCGGTCTTTAGGCAGTTGATCTAGGTTGAAAATATCTCCTAAGTTATTTGCAATAAGTTCAGAGGAGCTTCCCTTCCTTAGAAAAAATGCACTATTCTTATAATCATTAGGAGTAATTCTTTGTACCTCTTTGCCGGACCCCTTCTTGGCCAGAACCATTTTAGAATCAGGATTTTCTCTATTATGTTTTTCAACTAGGTTGTAGAACATTTTCGTTCGCTCAGCGATGATTTCGACTTTCTGTTTTGCCTTCGACTTAGTAATACCTTCAAAATGACTTTTTAAATTTTCTTCTGCTCGGCTACAGGTTCGACCACTGGTACAACTCATTCTTCCGGCCAGTCTATGTTTCATAAGAATGGGATTTCTAAAGCTAGACACCAATCTATCTTCTTCACTCATCGGACCTTGAAGTAAAACATTTGCAGGATCTCTTTGTAAGAATCCATTTACTGAATTCTTTTGTAATAATCTTCTCTCTTCACTCGTTAGCTTTCCAAGAGTATTTGAAGGCGTTGTTAAATCATCAAAGCTACTATTGAAACTACTAGCAATGGATTGGATTTTAGAATTTCGACTAGACTTCTTTGCGAGATTTATTAATTGCTCATTAGTGCTCTTATGCGTCTCTAAGAAGTTTTCTCCAGCAATCCCTAACTTACTTCTTTTATGTTTTGGGATTCCTTCTAACTGCTTTAATAGATCCTTATCTAAGGACCCTCTATTCTTTCCAGAGACTTCTTTGATAATACTGGCAGGATCTCCCATAGGTGAAACAAATTGAGTTTTAATAGCAGCGTAAGAAGAGATAATAGACTTTCTCTGTTTTTGGTAGAGCAGGTCTTTCAACTTTGAAAGATCATTGGAGTTTGAGATATCTTGAGACTCAAAGGAGTTTTCAATTTTTCCAAGTAGCAGTGACATTTCTTCTAACTTCTCAAACATAACTTCTTCTGAATACTGAGCGCAGGGAGAAGCTAGTAGTGCGTTGGAAATTCTTTCAGGTAAACCCTTTAAAGACTTTGGACATCCTGACAATTTTTCATTTAACTTATCTAACCTGGCCAGTGGAGTGAGAATCTTCTTCTCAAGTGCCTTCGCCTTTTCTCCTTCACCATTTAATAAGTACTGATTTTTTAATTTTTGAACATTACCTAGAATTTGTTTTATATCTTTTGGTTTAACTCGACCTCTGGCCGCCATCATCGAAAGGTATTGTGTAGAATTTATAACTGTATCAAGTAGCTTATCTTGCCCTTTTTCAATTGTGCTTGCTGAGACTTCGGGACAATAGAGAAGTGCAGTATTAAACCACAGTACATGGGCCAATAAAAAGCCCATCAACTTTCTCAATATTCCAAATTTTCTCTCTCTTCTCACTCTTACCTTTTCGTCATATTTAGCGATTTACTTGACTGTTTTTGTTGAGTTTTGCCGTAAATATATTTTACTTCCTAGGTGAGTTTTTTGAGGTTTTAAATATATAAGAAAGGTATTAGCGCCATATTATCAATGAGTTAGGACAGACATTCTTCTAAAGATGTGAAATTAGAAGGGAAACCGGCTACACAGAAAGTACTCACTGGTGTGAGTTATTTGATTATTTTGAGGATTTCCTCTGCCAAGAGTTTGGAGGCAAAAGAATTGGGATGAGGATCATAGGAGTTGATAGTCATTGCGGACTTTCTCTTTCCTTTATATACAGGGGACAAATCAAAAGCGCGCGCCCCCAATTTATTTAGAAGCTCTAATAATTGCTGATGAATATGAAACAAGGGATAGTTATCAGAGTTTGCAAAAGGAATGGGAAGAATAAAGAATTTAATTTCTTGTTTATTTCTCTTAGAACTCTCAATCATCTTTTTTAGAAAAGTTGTATAGAGCGCTAGTTTTTTATTTTCTTTGCTATAGGCCCTATTAAAAACTTTCACTGATGACTTATTTGTCAGTTTTAAGAATTCAGCTAGTGGAGCGAGAAGACTTCTTTGAAAAAGTTCATAAACTAAGAATTTTGTTTCATGAATATCTTTAGAGGAGAAGTTTCTCTCCATATTCATTTCTAAAATATCATTGAGATGTAACAGCACCACAACTTCATCAATATCAAATTTAGGCAGCTCTTTTTCAATAGTATTGGAATAGTCTCTTACATTAAAACCTGGAATCGAAAAGTTTAAAACTTCTCCATTTATTTTCTTAGCGACTCGTTTTGGAATTGATTCTACTTCTTCAAATCCCCAACCAAAACCCCAAGAATCTCCAATGAAAGCCACTCTTCTCTTATGACTACTTTGTCTCTTCATAGTTTGATCTCTATAGCCAAATTGATTACTACTAATGAGGCTTCCAGCAAATTCTATTTGCTGGAAATTCTTTTTAAGCTTGTAAGTATCGCCATGGTTTTCAAATAATAAATGAGCATTAGACTGATCTACCATTGGAACCAAATTGAAAGATCTCAAAATGACTTCAGAAATAACAAGAGAAATTGTAAGTGAAAATAGTATGAGAGTGATATTTTTTTTCAAGACAGAAATTTCCAAAAAAAAAGGCCCACAAAAGTGGGCCCTCATGAATTAGTAATTTAAAAGTTTTTTAAGTTCTTGGTAAACGTCATCAACTTGAGGAAGAATATAATCTTCAGAAGTTGGACAATAAGGAACATAAGAATCCTTAGCGGCAACTCTTAAAATTGGAGCATCAAGAGCTTCGAAACATTCTTCGTTAACTCTCGCTGCAATTTCACCAGCAAATCCAGATGTCTTAGTTTCTTCGTGAGCAACAAGAAGTCTATTCGTTTTAGATAGAGAAGTTTTAATTGCTTCCATATCAAAGGGAGCGAGCGTTCTAAGGTCAATAACCTCAACACTAAATCCTTCACCTTCAAGTTTCTTTGCAGCATCAATTGATTTTTGAACAAGAGCTCCCCAAGCAACTACTGTTGCATCAGTTCCTTCTCTAGCGACACGCGCTTTCCCAAATGGAATCATATAATCTTCACCTGGCTCCGCAGTTCTATTGTAACCTTGGTAGTAGAGATGTTTATGCTCTAAGAAAAGAACTGGATCATCAGCATGAATAGCCGTTCTTAAAAGTCCTGCAGCATCTTGTGCATTCGATGGGAATGCAACACAAATTCCAGGAATATGAGTAAAGAGAGACTCTCCACATTGTGAGTGATAAATTGATCCACCTCTTAAGTAGCCACCAATAGGAACTCTAATCACCATAGGAGAAGTGAAATCCCCACCTGAACGATATCTCGTCGTGGCCATTTCATTCTTAAGTTGCATGTAAGCAGTCCAGATATAATCAAAGAATTGAATTTCTACAACTGGCTTAATCCCTCTCATAGACATACCAATGGCACGTCCAATAACATTGGCTTCAGCTAATGCTGAGTTGAAAACCTGTCCTTCTTTAGAAGCTCTTTGAACTCCTGAAGTTACTTTGAAAACTCCACCCTTACCTTTAAGGTCTGGGTTATCAAATTTCTCAAGCTGAGAGAAATCTGCAACGTCTTCTCCAAACATTCTAAGCAGAGGATTTTTTACGAATTCATTTTTTAAAACACTATTAATAGCACCGGCCATTGGAACATCATCTTTTCCAGTAAACTCTGGCTCAGTGTCGAATTGACTTGAAGAGATATCAACATCTTCAGAGAAGATATGTTTCATAGCATCTTCTGGCTTAGGCCATTCCGTAGCAATCGCTTTATCCATGGCTTCACGAATTTCAACAGATACTTCTTTAAGTAGGGCATCAACTTCTTCTTGAGTCATGATTCCAGTTTCAATTAAAGTCTTAGGATAAGAATTAAAAACATCTAGAATTTTCTCTTCTGCTAACTCTTCTTTCGTTCTATACATTGATTGATCATCAGACAGAGAGTGAGAGTATGGTCTTGTTACATGAGAGTGAACAAGCGCTGGACCTTTTTTATTTCTTATATGCTTAACAGCTTCAACAAAAACTCCGTAAGATTCGATTGGACAGTTTCCATCAACTTCAAAAACTTTAAGACCAGGAAATTCTTTCAAGGCCTTAGAGATTGAACCACCAGGAGTTTGTACAAAAGTTGGAGTTGAAATGGCGTAACCATTATCTTCAACATGGAAAAGTACTGGTAACTTATTTACACAAGCTGTTGTAAACCCTTCCCAGAACTCTCCTTGAGAAGTTGTTCCATCACCACAAGAAGTATAAGTAACTTCGTCATCATGAAAAGCGATGTCACCAAGATCCTCACCATCGCAAGAGAGTTTCGTAAGATACTCACCAGCTTCAGCAACTCCACAAGCTTGAAGAAACTGAGTCCCTGTACATGAAGATTTTGAAACAATATTTAATTTCACATTTCCCCAATGTGATGGCATTTGTCTACTGTGAGATGCCGTATCCCCAACGTTACCGTTGGCCTGACAAAGAATCTCGTATGGAGTCACTCCAAGACCAGTACAAAGAGCTCTATCTCTATAGTAAGGAATGAACCAATCGTACTTTGGCTTCATGGCAAAGGCTGCAGCAGTTAGTACACCTTCGTGCCCTGCTCCAGAAATTTGAAAGAAGGCCTTTGATTGCTTCTTCATTGTTATTTCTGCATCATCTAGCTTTCTTGAAACGTAGACGTTTCTCAGCATTGCTATTAGATCTTCTTTTTTTAATTTGAACTTCTTGGCCAGTTTTAGTTTTTCTTCGGCACTTAATTTCTTAGTATTTTTAGAACTCATATTCTTTGGTCCTTTAGTCTTATCGAGCATAGAAAACTCCAATTCCGCCAAGCGGCATTATATTTGAAAAAATCAATTGAACAGTACCTAAGTGAGGGTCAAATGTCTAAAATGACACCGTGGGCAACTTGTAAACATCTGATTTAATGTAGATTAGAAACCGTAACTGATACTTACAGCGAATCTTCTGTCCTCTTTACCGCGAAACTCATTAGTTGTTGTGTCTACCGCATAAGTGGTGAGATCAAATTCAAGGGTTTGTGACTTAATTCCAATTCCCCCAGATCCCCAACCATCACCATAACCGGCACGGATGAAAAAGGTTCTAGCGAAATCAAGCTCCATTCCGAGAGTGATTTTTCTATTAGTAGAAATTCCAGAGTACTTACCTGCAAAATCTTTATAATTAATTTCTAAATGCATTCTCACAACTTTTCCAATTTGCGGCGTGAGTGAGAAGCCAAGATCGATAGAGTTTTTAATGTCGTTTGGTGCACCAGCAGTACTGCCCACAGAGAATTTCTGTTGAAGAGCATTATTCATCTTGGCTGAAAACGTGGGAAGAAATGTAATAGGAAGTGTGAGTTTCGTTCCGGCCACGACAATAACTGCAGAGCCCTTTTTTTCATCACTAGAGGTAATGGCAAATTCAGTATTTGCATCCCTCTCGCCTTGTAATTCTTTTCGATTAAGATAAGTCGCCGAGCCACCCATCTTAAAAACTCCCCCAAAGAGAGAAAGGTTTAAAGCGACATAGGGACCATGGTCTCTACGATCAGCATATTCAAACTTGGCATCAGTCTCGTTTCCAATTGTTGATCTCGTTCTCTTAGAGAGTAAGTAACCAATACTAAAATACCTAGTGGTAAAGTTTGGAAGAAAATTAAACCTCTGATGAGAAATTGTTCCCTTATTATTTAAGAGTAATTTCCTTTGCCCATTGAGATCAAAGCCATCCATAAAGTTAGAGGCCATAGTTCCAACACTTCCCTTTGTGGCTATATCAAGCCAGCCCTTATTGAGCTCAAAATGAAAGTTACTAATATGAAAGTGAGTTTTTCTAACTGTTCCAAGGCCGGCTGGATTGTAATAAACCGCCGCGACATCATCAACCTTAGCAATGTAGGCATTCCCCATAGCAAGAGCTCTCGCAGAAGAGGCCAGTTCAGGAAAGACAGCATCTTCAAAATCAATAGCAAGAGAGTTAGCGCTAAACGCTAATAATAACAATGGAAGAATATATGATTTTAACCCTAGGTTTTTTACTCTAATCATCACTCAATTCTATCAAGATTGAATAGCGATTCGAACAGGGCAAGATTGTATGCTTAAACAAAGGTCATTTCGTTAATTTCCCTAACGATGTTGACCTTTATAGTAAGCTATTACATTATTTCGGGCGGTTATAGGAATATAAACTATTCCTGAATCCCATTGATTCTAACTTCCCCTCTTTCTTTTGCGTAATAGATAACGCCTACCTTAGTTTCTCCCCTTTTAACAAAGTTGAAACAAAGAACAAGAGGAAATTTTTCTTTTGCTGTGAAAGGAAAACTATCCAAGGTTTCATCATTACAGACGAAGGCCTTCTTGTAATCTTTCACTTCCAATAGCCACTTAGCAATTCTATCGGCTCTACTCGTGCTCACTGTTGCAGCGAGATTTGAGAATATACACTTTCTGTATTTCTTTATATCTTTCTTATCATTAGTACACTTTGTAAGCGCTTCAAAGTTTTTCACACCCTTTTTATAGTGATGCAAGCTTTGAACTTTTCTACTTATTATTTTCTTATTCATATGTTTTTCATTTGAAAAAATTGAAGAAGAGAAAAGTAGTAAACATGTAAGTAATAGTATTTTCTTCATAGTTTCTCCCTTACTTCGACCAAGAATTTGAACTACCAGTTCCAAAGGAATCTGATCTTGAATAACTATATCCTGACTTTGCGCTTGGTACACCAAAATCACCTAACTTCTTTTCCTTACAACGAACAAGCACTGGTGATGCCTTTATTAAGCAATCAGGAGAAATCAATCTTGTCGAACACTCCATCTTTGCCATTTTCTTGCATTGATTAAAGTTTGCAGGACAAGACATTCCTTTTTGTTTCATTCTATTTTTAAAATGTACACCTGCACTAGAAAGAGAGGCTTTATCAGACATAAAAGAAAGAAGAGAATCTCCCTCTAATAACTCCTTTTCCTGTCTAATATATGACGTCTTATCGTAAGGGAACTTTGCTCTATAATACATGGAACAATTGATTCCTTCATCCCAACTATCGTTAACATAATCTGCCCAGTCAAAGTCTCTTAATATTTCGTATGAACCGGTACTCTTATTACATGTTAGATACTTTCCCTCTCCGTGAAGAAGATTCATATAAAACTGCATGCCATTATATCCTGCGGCCATATCTGCGTAGGACTTAACACCTGAGGCACTAATTCCAAAAACATAATCTTCATAAGTATTACTAAGTTCAAAGGCCTTTTCTAGATTAGCCCCTTCATTGAGGTAGGCTGCTTCAAAAAGCTCGAACCCTTGGTCTGCAAAGTGACCAAGTTTATCAATTCCCACCACGTGACCATTTAAATTAAAGCTTGGATCGATACTCCATGGAGTCCCATACAAAGCTTGGTCACCCTTTGATTTAACCATTTTCTTACTATTTTGCACCCAATCTTCTAATGCGCCTTCAACCATTCCTCCGCCAAGAACTCTCTTCACTCGTGAATAAATTTCAGGTGGATTTTTTTTCATATCATCGACACAAGATCTCTTTCTATTAAACTCTTTTATGGCCGAATAGAAATATCTATTTGACTGATCATTGAGTCTATATAGATTCTGAGCTTTATCTTCGGGAGAAATCCCTAGGATTTCTTTTCTATTACTAAAGTCATCAACTTCCCACGCCTGAGTACTCAATGTCACAACGAGAGAGAGAAGAAATAATTTTCTAATATTCACATAATCCCCTTATATTAGGATGTTTATTAATCTTGTCGGAATATGTGCTTGAAATCTTTAGCTTTAGAAATAAAAGGCCCTTCAGAATAAAGGGCCCTTAAGTAATTAAAATATCGTTTATTTAGCTTCTAGTTTTTCTACCTGGAAATCTATGACCAAGGTTACCTAGGTACTTACCTTGGATATTCTTGATTGATTCAATCCTACTTTCTGCCAGTACGTCAGTTGCCTTATTTACTGGAATATTTTGTTCTTCAGAAATTGCGAAAACTCTTAAAGTCGTATCATAAATTGTATCAACCATTCTTGAAGATTTAGAATCAGACCATCCCTCAAATTCAATTGAAACATTCATCAGACCACCAGCATTGATGAGGTAATCTGGTGCATAGAGAATTCCTTTCTGTCTTAAGATTTCTCCATGACGATCTTCTGCCAATTGGTTATTTGCAGCACCTGCTACAATTTTACATTTGATTCTATCAATTGTGCTGTCATTGATAGTCGCACCTAAAGCACATGGTGCGTAGATATCACATTCAACATCGTAGATATCATTTACGCCTACGAGTTCAGCAGAAGGAACAACTTCTTTTAGAAGTTTTATATTTTTCTCATTAATGTCACAGAAAACAATCTTTGCTCCGGCTTCATCTAAGTACTCAGCAAGAAAACGTCCAACAGATCCAGCACCTTGCAGGGCAACTGTTTTTCCTTTTACAGAACGATCTCCGTAAACTTGTTTGCAAGCTGCTTCCATTCCTCTAAATACACCTTTCGCTGTATAAGGAGAAGGGTTACCAGAACCACCATGAATCTTAGCAACACCACAAACATTACTTGTCTCAGTAAATACATGCTCAATATCTTGAACACCAATATTTACATCTTCAGCTGTAATATAACGACCATTTAAAGATTCTAGAAATCTACCGTATGATCTAAAAAGTGCTTCTGATTTATCTTTATCTGGATCACCAATAATTACGGCCTTTCCACCACCAAGATTTAATCCTGACACTGCTGCCTTATAAGTCATTCCTTTTGAAAGTCTTAGAACATCATTAATAGCTTCTTCTTCAGAAGCGTATGGCCACATTCTAGTCCCACCAAGTGCAGGTCCGAGTACTGTGTTATGGATTGCAACTATTGCTTTTAGGTTACAACTTGGATCACTAAAGAAGATTACTTCTTCATGTCCATCTTTATACAATCTTTCAAAGCTTAACATTTCCTAGCTCCTTGCCACGATTTTAAACATTTAATTCAATTGAACCGAGAAGGTTCTATATACTTAAAAATTGACGAAACTATAGTCACTAAAGGATGGAATTCGTATGCACACCGTGTCACTTGTGAAAATTGCAGAGAGTGGAGAACCGATAAATGAAGAGTGTTTAACCTTTCAGGTTGAGGATGGAATGATCCTCTGGGAAGCCCTCGAAGTCAGTGGAGAAATACTTCCAAGTGGTTGCTTTGCAGGCTCCTGTGGAAGCTGCAGAATAAATGTAGTGGAAGGAGTAGAAAACCTATCCAAACTCAGCGTGATTGAAAACGATACTATTGAGCACCTAAAAGGTTCCTATACCGAATCTCATGGAGAGGACTGGACCAAAGAGAAGAATATTAGACTCTCTTGCCGCGCCAAAGTGAAAGGTGATTTGAAAATTCATATTTTAAAATAAGCTCTTCTAAGGAAGAGCTTCCATTTTAGAGTTGATCAAAAGGAAGTCATCCCCTTCAATCCAGCTTTCATTAAAGTGAATTTCTTCACCTACTATTCTTAGTTTCAGTTTATAAACACCTTCAAGATAAGTTAGAATTATCTCGTTCTGTGAAATCTTTCCTACAACATGACCTTGGTAGAATAACTCTCCCTGCAAAATCATAAACTGACTTGGCGGATACGAAGCTTGAATATCTCCACAAATATAACCACCATCTAAAATATAGAAGAAGTCCTCAGTTTGTTTAAGTTGTAAGAAGACTTCCCTGCACTCTCCATCTCTTCTGTCTGTTTCAAATACTCCATCGCCACTCCACTTTCCAGAGAAGTTAGCAAGAGTAGAAAAAGAGAGAAAGAAAGCTAAAATGGTTTTCATGAATTTCTTTTCACTCTTCTAATTCTGGCATTAACATCATCAGCACTATCAACACTAGTATCCCAGGCAGTATAAATTTGTTTCTTCATACCCGCTCTTAGGTCACCAGCAACATAGAGTTTATCAATATTGGTTTCACCTTTTTCATTCGTAAGTACAAAACCACGAGCATCAACTTCAGCCCCGAGAGACTTGGCGAGCTCATTGTAGACAATCATTCCAAGTGAAACAAAAGAGATATCAATCTCTACAGGACCTGTTCCCTCAATTTCAAAGGCCCTAAGTTCTCCGGTTTTCTTGTCACCATCTACCGAAAGAATAGCTCCTTCAAAAACTTCAATACCATATTTTTTAATAAGCCCTTTAACTTCATCGTCAAACTCTGGCTTCTCACCATTAGTGAAAATTTTCATGGCCGGTGTATTATATCTCTCATGAAGCATCGCTGCGACCCAACCAGCTCCATTACCGTGTCCAATGATACCCGTCCTCTGATTGTAAACATGATGACCATCGCATCTTAGACAATAGTCTATGGATTGATTATTTGCGTAGGGAAAAAAGGGAGCCATCTCTCCTTGAATTTTTGCTTGGACATCCATAACTCCAGTACAAATAATGACATAACGAGACTGGTAAACATCGCCCTTATTGTCTGTAAGAGTAAAGAGTTCACCCTCTTTTGTAAGAGCAGTAATGCCACGATTTTTCTTCCAGTGAAACTTCTCTTTCAAGTCACATTCTGTTGCAAGCCAATCAAGAGATTCCTTATTAGGATTTTCAATACCCTTTTTATACTCAAGATGACCTGGCATATTTTCAACTTTAGTGACCCACATGGCCCTAGATCTCTTCTTATCTTTTCCTGAACCTGGAAAGAGAATTGTTTCATCATTATTAAGAACACCTCTCAGCGCTCCCATAACTCCGGCAGACCCTCCGCCAATGATGGCAAGATCATATATTTTTTCACTCATTTTAAACTCCAAAAAAAAGCTCAGTATTAATACTGAGCTCCAATTATAGTCTTAAATGATAAAAAATATAAGTTAGACAGGATAGGTTTTTTGAGATGAAACTTGATTTGAACGTTTTCCCTCAGGGTTTCCATCGCTCTGTGCAGTTGTAGCTTCTCGCTTAGAATAAAAGTGTTTTTCTCCATCGACATCTTGGATACGAATCTCTCTAATTTCATAGTCTTGTACTCTAACAAGTTCAAATGATAGTCCTTCCCAGACAATGATTTGCCCCTCTTCAGGAAAGTTATTTCCAAGCATATCTAAAATGAAACCGGAGACTGTAGAATAGTTATCGTTTAATGGAATCTTAATATTGAATTCACTATAGAGGTCTCGAAGAGATAATGTTCCCTCAATATAGATACCTGATTCAAGATCACTTTCTTGGTACTCTTTGCTGATGGACTCTTCTTCTTCATCGTGCTCATCTTGAATTTCACCAAAAATTTCTTCTACAATATCTTCAAGAGTAATAATACCAACGATCAATCCGTTCTCATCCTTAACAAGGGCCAAGTGAACTTTCTTTCTATTCATATGATCGAAAACCGCTTGAATCTTCATATGCTCATAAACAAAGAAAGGCTTCTTTAGATGCTTTTCAATATTAAATTTTTCTCTTTCTTCTTGCGCTAAGAACACAAGCTCTTTCACGTGAAGAAAGCCTTTCATATTTTCAAGCTCTCCATCACATACTGGAAATCTGGAGTGAGTATCTTCTTGAATAGTCTTTAAAACACTCTTATAGCTAGCATCAAGTTTTATGAATTTGATCTTTTGTCTTGAGATCATAATATCTTTCACTTTAATTTTAGGAAAATCTAAAACTGAGTGAAGAAGATCCACTTGCTTTGAATCAATCGTATTTTCTTTCTCTGCTTTTTGAACCATGTACTCAATATCAAGCTTAGTAACAAGCCTGCCCGTAAGTTCTGCATTCTCTCCGAGAAAACTCCTAATAAACCACACGATTCCTTTAATAATTGGAAAGAGACAAATATAGAACATTTGCAGAAAACGAATCGTTGGTACTGACATTTTCTCAGCGTGAGTTCTAGCAAAGGTCTTTGGAATAATCTCACCAAAAATGAGAATGATGAAAGTTGTTAACCCGACAGCAATACCAATTGAGTCTGAAGAAAATATTCTCGCCGTAATAGTTGTCATAAGTGATGACGCGAAAATATTTACGACGTTATTTCCAACTAAGATTGTTGTTAAAAATTCATTGGGGCGCTCAATCATAAAGTCGAGAGCTTTACCTTTTGATCCACCTTCTTCAATAATCTGTTTCGCTCTATCTATATTAATAGACATAAGAACAGCTTCTGAACCTGAAAAAACACCAGAGAGGATAAAACAAGTTACCAATAACACGATTTCGTACGTTTCGATCATAGCGACGTACATCCCGTTAAAGTTCTTGTAGGTAATGGATCAATGGATTCTGTAAGGGTGGCCTCAAGTATATGACCGGTGAAAGACGGAGGTTCTATGACCTGTTTCCTTGTTAAGTTAGTAAAGTGACATCTCTTCTATAATTAAATAAACTAAATGTCTTTATATATAATACATCGCATTGGAACCTTTGTCCATCTACCCTGTAATTTCAACACATTAAGAGCTAGTGTTCTAGCTGAATTCCTTCGAAATCATGGTCAGAATAGACGATTCTGTCATTCATTTCATGATTGTAGCCATAAATATCTTTAATATTGGCTACGTTTCTAAAAATGGTGGTGCACTTGTAGCAAACAACTACTAGTGAAAGTTTTCTAAAGAGGAATAAGTCCAATGCATAGAGAACTATAAAAGACACACCGTAAGTCCAAATTGATAAAATAGCAGCGATCACAAATAGCGTCACTCCGATTTTTCTATTGAAGTCTTTTTGTGAATAGAAATCTTTTCTCTCACAACAAGGGCAATCTTTAAGAACACCCTCAACGTGATCATTAGTGAATTTAACTGGCGCTTCGTGAGCACAAACATCGCACTTGGCAATGGCAGCTTCCACAGCAGGTAGAACATGTATTCCCGACCCGCATTCGCTACAAGTTAATGTCACTTCCATCATATTAATAATCCGTATTTAAAATATAAGTACGCTGACACAAGCTCACCTACGAGGACAAAAGTTGTCATGGCATAGAGAACACCTGTGGCACTTTGGGTTGATCTCATTTTCACTAGTTTCCAAGTAAAAATGCTCATTCCAAAGATGACAACATAGCCCCAGCCAACACGCATCGTCAACAATAGCCAATTAAAAGCGTAGCCTCCACCAAGGGTGGTAAACTCCTTAAAAAATCCCCAATTATTATAAGTTTCCATGCCCGACCAAACCACCTTTACGGCCATTATCGCCCACAGAAAGAGTACAGATATTTTCAGGGGTTTTTCACTAAGTTTCGGCACAACGAGATAGTAGTGACCGAGAATCATAGCGTAGACAATAATCCCAAGCATAAGCGCAGAGGACAGTCCAAAACGAAACTGAGTGCTCCAGCCATTTTGAAAATCTAATAGTAAATAAAGAAGGGCTAAATTATGAGTAGCAAAGAGCGCCCACATGAAAATTGATTTCTCGTCTTTGTGGAATTGGTGAATGAGAAGGAAACTCAGGGCCGCAATATAGTAAATTATTGAAAGAGGATCAGAGAAGGTTCCATAAGTTAAGTGAATGATCAGGGCCATAACTGTAGAGCCAAGACAAACACTATTGATAAGTTTTTGAAATCCCGCACCAGTCAAACTAGAGCTGGCAATCCAAGTGAATAGCCCCACTCCCAAAGCGAGAGTTAGAAAAAAGAATTCTGCAATATTTAGGATTTCCGCACCCATATTTTCTCCAAAAGACCTGCGTCGATATGCTTCTTTATATAACTTATAAGATCATCAATTATTTCATAGTTCACTTCGGGAAGTCTTCCCTTATAACCAGCTGAACCACTAGAAAAATTAAAATCGTACCACTCACCATTCTTTGGTTGTGCACGTTCGCCTAGAGCAAAGTGCACATATAAACAAACTGAACGATCTGGGTACTCGTGACTAACCATCTTGAATTGTTCGGCGTGAGCTAATCTAACTCCCGCCTCTTCAGCAAACTCACGAATAGCACAAGCAGCAGGAGTTTCACCGGGCTCAATCTTGCCTCCAGGAAATTCAAGCATTCCATCTAGCGGTCCTGATTCTGAACGCTTCTGCATCCAAAACTTACAGGACTCTGGAGTCACATCCTTAACGAGTATAATTATTGAGACAGGTATAATCACTTATTTTCCAATTTTTGTGTTGAACCCTTTTAGCAAAAATAAAAAGTTCTCTCAAGTCTTGAGATTTTGACACCCTTGGTCTATAACTCATCCATGCGTAATTTACCCTTTAAAGAAAGATCTATTCTCTTTGCCCCCATGGAAAGTGTGACCGATGAGTCCTATCGTCTGGCCGTAAATAGAGTATTTCCGAAGTGGGATTATAATTGCACAGATTTTCTAAGAGTTCCCACCGTTGGCGGGTTTACTACTCAGAAAATTGTCGATCACTTGGGAACAAAAGTCATTAAAGATGAAAACCTCATGTCTAAAACTGGTTTTCAAATTCTCACCAGCCACCGCGCTCAAACAGAGGCCATGGTGAAGCAGATTGAGAACATAGAAGAAATACAACATCTTGATCTCAATCTTGGCTGCCCCTCTAGAAAAGTTAATGCTCACAAAGGTGGCGCTTACCTACTGAGTGAAATGGATGAGCTTAGAGAAATTATTCAAATTATAAGAAAGAATTTTTCAAAGTCCTTCACCGTTAAAATTAGAACAGGTTATAGAAATACTGATAAATTTGTCGATTCGCTCAAACTCTTTGAAGATGAAGGAGTCGATGCCATCATTGTTCACGCAAGAACAAGAGATGAACTCTACAAAGGTGTGGCGGACTGGGCCTATATAAAAAAAGCCGTTGAGACAGTTAATATTCCTGTCATTGGAAATGGAGACATCTGGACTTTATCTGACATTGATAAAATATTCAATGAGTGTGGATGCGATTCAGTCATGCTTGGTAGAGGAGCTTTAAAAACTCCTTGGCTCTCATCCCTCTATTACGAGCACCAAGGATTACATGATAAACTTGACGCTGGTTTCTTATTGGAAGAGAGAAGAAAGAATCTGCAAATTTATTTTTCTGAACTTGAAAAAGAATTTAGACTCGCAGGTGCTGATGAAGTGAGAATTTTAAAACGATTTAAATCTTTTTCTCGTTATCTCTATGAAGATTTTCAAGATGGTGATGCCATTAAATCTAAATTACTCCGTACACCTTCTCTCGACACTTTTAAAGAAATGGTCTCCAACCTCTAAGGGTACGGGGGTACCTATCGTGATAACAATAAATTAGAGAATATCTTTTCTTGAATTTACTTAATAATCACGAGGAATTTTAAAATATTGAATAAGAGTTGATCAATCATGAACAAACTGATGGATCAAATTTTCTTTAAACTAATTTACGAAATGATTCTTTCAAATTTGCTCATAAATACTAAAATTAACGATGGGAATCTAATCAACTAAGACATAAGCTCTTAATTTAACGATAGGTACCCCCGTACCTAAGATCTTCTATCATAGAGAAGCTTAAATCTCTTCCCATTAAAAACTAATTCAAAATAAAAAGAACCAAAAAGACTCGCAACAAACCATCCTTCATAACTTATGAGATAAGTGAGAAAAGAAATGATAATCGGAGGAATGGATCTTAGAAGGATTCGTAGAAAGAATTTTTCAGAAAAAGAAGCGAGGAAATTATCCACTCCATAAATAAGCCTTAAAAAAGAAAACTTATATCTTCTATGATCTAACTTACTTCTAAGGCTTGGAGCATGAATAGCGAAGTTCCAACAAAAGCCTAGGATAATAAAATTTAGCGTAGAGAAATTTAGATCAATTCCCCAAAGTAAAAGAGTCAGGACAAATAACGAAATAAGATTATTTAATAAATAGCGATTATCTTCATTTAAATTCATTTACTCAATTACCTATACAATAAATTTTATCCTTAATTAACTCTAACTTACTAAATACACTAAAACGATGAGAAATTCTTGCTACCTCTCAATTTAGGGGAAGCTACTTTATAATAAATCTATTCAAAAATCATGGAGGATTAATGAAAAAGTTCATCGCACTTTGTGCTATTACTATGTCTTTTGGCGCGTATGCTAGTTGTACAGAAGACTTCAATAAAGGTATTTCCGAATACGAATTTGCAATGAACTATTTCGACTCAGGAGCAAGTGCTTATCAAGCAGCTGTTGACGAATCAAGAGGACAGGGAAGAAGAAGTGTTGTCTGTGCTAATCTCTTAAAATCTACTACTGGTTTTGATGTGGCAACAAAGTCATTCACAAATTGTACTTCTGCTTTTGGATCTGCTGTTAATAGTTGTAGTGGACAATCATCGACAGTGGCAGGTGAAAACCAGGCCGTATGTTCTGGTAATTTAAATGTTGCAAGTAATAACTACAGACAAGCTCTACTCACTTTAAAGAGAACATGTTTCATCTCTAAAAAGTCAGCGGTATCTGAAATTCAAGAAGAAATTGATTCAATAGAATAATCTTACTGGCCTCTCTACTTTGAGGGGCTATTCTGTTTTTTCACAAAGAAGAGCAACACTTCTGGCCATAGATCTCACTTCATCAATATCCTTAGTCACGTCTATATCAATTTTTAAAGTACTCATTAATATATCAAGGGAATCTAAGAAGAAGGCCTTACTATAGGAATATTTCTTGTCCGTATTTAAAAAAGGATTGAGGCGATCATCACTACTAGCACCAGCACCTAACATGTCTTTCCACTTCCAAACACAATGAGCATTTCTAAGCGTGACAGGAATTGAATAGATTTGATGTTGCAATAATTTCTTGCTTAAAATCATCGCGCGGTCTGGAGCCTTACAATTTATATGAATTGAGGTACAACAGTCCCCGGCGCTATCCCTGGCGGCAATGATTTCAAAGTTATCACCAATCTGACTTAACTCTTTTAGAAAGATCTCTTTTCTTTCACGGTAAGCCTCTTGAATTTTTGAAAGCTTTTCTAATTGCACTCTCATGATTGCCCCTGAAATATCAGACACTCGCATCGAGAGTCCAAGAAAGGGTTTTATCGTTGAGAATTCATCCTTATGTAGAGGATTAAAAGAATAACCGTGATCAGTAATGCACAGAAGTTTTTCTCTTAGATCTGCTCTAGTCGTTGCTACTATTCCACCCTCACCACAAGAGAGAATTTTATCTCTATTTAATGAGAAACACCCTATGTCACCAAAGGTTCCGAGATACTTACCATTGAATTTTCCACCCATCGCCTGAGCGACATCTTCGATTACGGAGAGATTATTTTTTGCTGCAAGTTCTACGATGGCTTCAATATCACATTGCACTCCATCCATATGAACAGGAATGATTGCCTTAGTTCTATCCGTGATGGCATTACTTATTTCCTCTAGTGAAATAGTCATATCACTTTTAATATTTACAACCACAGGGATTGCTCCAACAGTTAAGACTGCCGCCGCTGTTGCAATATATGTATATGAGGGGATAATGACTTCATCTTTTGGACCCACTCCAACGGCAAGTAACCCGGCAACTAGAGCATTGGTTCCACTTGTGATAATTATTGATTTTTCAAAACCAAGTTTTTCGCTAAACTCTCTTTCGAAAGCTGCACATTCACTTTCTTCCATTTGATAGCGATAGGTATTTCCTTTTTCAAAAACTCGCTTGATAGCTGCAAGCTCCTCATCACCTAAGAAGTGTTTATTGTTGGTTTTAATTTCTTTTTTCATATTCTTATCTATCCTGTCGCAATCTTTACAATTCTCGTAGAGATGTCGTTTTCCGTCTTTTAAATCTTTTCTAAATTCTTTGTATTCTAACGAATTCCAAATATCAATGACGTGAGTTTCGTTAACATTTCCAAGAACAAAGTTTTGCTCATAATCTTCAAAACAAGAAACGACATTTCCCTTTAGAGTAATAGTTAAATTATTTGTTGGTATTGAACAAGGAAGATTAGAAGTATCTTCTTTAGAAGTTATAACTTCTAATAAACCTCCCCTATTATAGAGATCTATTTCATCAAAGTTTCTATACTCTATAAATGATGAGTCATCTCGACTTAGAGTTTTATAAACCTCATCAAATTTGTAATCCTCTTCATTTTCATGTTTTGTTATATAGAAGTAATCAATTCCAGCATCCTGAATTTCTTTGAATTTTTCTTTAGACGTAATCTTTGTTCCGTTTGAATAGAGAACAAGTATTGCGTTAGGCAGCTTCTTTCTCGCAATTTTTGTGTAGTTTAAAAAGTTCCGACTTAGTAGAGGTTCGTTATAAAATTCAAAAGATATTTTACCGCTGTAATTATACTCTCCCAACTGATCCATAATACGGATAAAAGTCTTCTCTTCCATATCTCCTGTTTCAACTCTTTTAGAGATAGAGTTTGGACAATAGGAACACTTCCTATTGCAGGCACTATTTATTTCAATTTCCACTAAATTGGGAAGACTCTTCATTAGAGTATTTTAATACACCTTCCATGATTTCTCATAGGTTTTTAAGTAAAAAAAAGGCCCCAAATTAATTGGGGCCTCTTAAACTATGATAATTTGGTAACTTAATTAGATTACTTAGCTACACCAATAGCTTTTGTCTCTCTAACAACCGTAATTTTGATTGTTCCAGGATAAGACATTTCTTCTTCAATTTTCTTGGCGATATCTCTTGAGAGCAGAATTGTTTGCTCATCACTCACAGAATTATTCTCAACGATAACTCTAACTTCACGACCACCAGAGATGGCGTAAGACTTAGAAACACCTTCGAAAGTATTTACGATATCTTCAATGTCAGTAAGACGTGAAACATATGATTCCATCATGGCTTTTCTTGCACCTGGACGGGCACCTGAAAGTGCATCTCCAGCAGCAACAATGTGAGCCAGAACAGATTCTGGTTTTTCATCATCGTGGTGAGCTCTAATGGCATGAACGATATCTGGGGCCTCTCCGTACTTCTTAGCAAAGTCAGCACCAGTTACAGCGTGAGAACCTTCAGCCGAAGCATCAAGAACTTTACCGATGTCATGTAATAAACCAGCACGTCTTGCTTGTTTAACATTCATACCCATTTCAGCGGCCATAGCTCCACAAATAAATGCGGCCTCAATAGCATGTTGGTATTGGTTTTGAGTATATGAAGTTCTCCAGTTTAGAGCACCAATCAATTTTAAAATCTCTGGGTGAATACCGTGAACACCGATTTCCATTTGAGCTTTTTCACCAAGAGAAAGAAGTTGTTTTTCCATCTCTGATTTAGACTTGTCATGAAATTCTTCAATTTTTGCTGGATGAATTCTTCCATCAGCAATAAGTTTTAAAATTGTCTGTCTCGCAATTTCTCTTCTCACAACGTTGAAAGATGAAATCACAACAACTTCTGGAGTATCATCAATAATTAAATCAACACCACAGATTTGTTCGAAGGCACGAATGTTACGTCCTTCTCTACCAATTAAACGACCTTTAACATCATCAGAAGGAAGCTCAACTGTTGAGATTGTTTTTTCAGCAACATGCTCACCGGCAAATCTTTGAATCGCAATTCCTACAATCTTCTTAGCAGTTTCTTCTGCTGTTTCTCTTGCTTCTTCTTCTAAACGAACAAGTCTCTTAGAAAAATCTACTTTCGCATCTTCTTCCATTAAACCAATTAGCTCTTCTTTGGCCTGATCTTCAGTAAGTCTACTTACTTCAGTTAGCTTAACAACAATCTCTTCTTGTTTAGCTTTGAATCTGCCACGTTCTTCATCAGCAGCACGTTTAGATTTTTCAAGATCAGCTTCTTTATCGGCCATTCTTGCTTTTTCTTTGCTAGCTTCTTCAATCTTTGTTTCAAGCTTTGCTTCTTTTTGAGAAACTACTTTTTCTTGATCTTTAATTTCTTTTTGTCTTTGAGAAATTTCTTTATCAAGAGTCTGCTTTTCTTCTCTAGCAATTTCTTTAGCTTCTTTTCTAGCTTTGTAAGCTATATCTTTGGCCTTTTCTTTTGCGTCGTCGATGATTACATCACCTTTTGCTTTTCTTTCATTCACTTCTTTCGTCGCTTGAGAATTTCTTACGAAAAACCCTACACCTGCGCCTACGATAAGAAATAGAACGGATGCAAGAATTACTTCCATACTCATTTCTAACTCCTTTTATATTTCAAACCTTGATCACTTCCTCGTCTGTGACTATCCAATTTAAAAAGCAATCATGCTCTTCCATTTCGATACCATCGACGATTTGCTCAACAAGACCTAAACCTATGGTTATACCTTTATAGTTCTTTAAATACTTATCGTAATGACCACGACCTCTTCCTAATCTTTCACCACGTTTGCCAAAGGCTAAACCTGGAATCAGAAGGACATCTGGCACCACTTCTTCGCTATCTAGTTCTGGTCCTAAAATTTCAACTCCAAAATACTTAGATACTACTAAGTTTTTAAAAGCTGCTTTTCTAAAAACCATTTCCCCTGCTTTATTCACGCTGGGAAATGCTAAATTATCTCTCCACTCAAGTATGCCGGTCATAAGATCCAGCTCATCTTGCATGGGTGCAAAAGTTCCTAAAATACATTTGTCGGAAAGAAGTTTCTCGGAGTGAAAAAGATCAAATAATTGAGTAGCGCAATCTTTTGCTCTCAATTTCTTGTGCTCACTATCTGTACTAGATAGTATGTCTTTCATCTTTTTTCTTAGCTCTGACTTTTTCAAAGCTCACCACTCATGTTGCGGGAGTCGAAAAAAATTAGATTGTAGAGGGTGATACTTCTTCAATAAATTGAAGGGCATCGCAAGCAGTTGAATGCAGTTTGCTTATGTTTTGTTCAAAATCACGTTCAATTGTCAGTCTCTCATTTGCAATTTTGAGAGCTGCTAAGACGGCCACTTGACCGGCTTCCAACTGAGGTGATTTTAATCTTATTTCTTCAGCAATTTGTTGCACATAACCCACTGTCTCTTCAGCAGAAACTTGCGTTTCATCCTCTTGAGCCGTGAGCTTAATACTATATCCTAATACATTAAATTCTTTTTCTTCTCTCATTCTTTCCATCTTCTAAATAATAACCTTTACGAGGATTACAGTCAAACCCCTACCGCGTTAGTCAAGATCCAGAAGAGCATCTAGGTATTCATCTAATTTGAAGACATTTAAGTCTTCCACGTGTTCTCCAACACCTATGTACGCTATTGGTACTTTTAACTTGTCTACTATTCCAATTGCTGCCCCAGCTTTTGATGAACCGTCGCATTTTGTAAAAATTAATCCTGTTAGACCAAGTGTGTTATTAAATTCTTCGGCCTGGCGAATGGCATTCTGACCAGTTATGGCGTCGATAACGAGCAATTTCTGATGGGGAGCCGTGTCATCCAACTTCTTTAAGACGTCATGACTCTTCTTTAGCTCGTCCATCAAATTACCTTTAGTGTGTAATCTTCCAGCAGTGTCCAGAATACAATAATCGGCCTTAGTATTTATTGCAGCTTGTAGTGCATCATAACCAACGCCACTAGGGTTCGCCCCTTCTTTTGCACGAACCATTTCTGCTCCGGCCCTTTCACACCATACAGCTAATTGATCAACTGCTGCTGCTCTAAAAGTATCACAGGCACCAACGACAACTTTTGCACCCTGATTCGTAAGTTTTGTAGCGAGTTTTCCAATTGTAGTGGTTTTCCCAGCGCCATTTACGCCAACCACCATAATAACTTTAGTCTTACCTTTATTGGCCTCATTAAATTCATAGAGATCGGGATCTACGTGAGATTGAGTTTCATCCATTTTCTGGTGAAGAAAACCTTTGAGAAAATTCTTAAATTCATTTTGACCAAAGCCATCCTTCTTTGCTTCATTCTCCAATGATTCAATGAGTTCAGTGGCAATAGTGGGACCAATATCTGCCCCATAGAGTAACTCTTCAACTTCTTCTAACGTGTCATCATCAAGGCCTTTGCCCGTGAAGATATGTCCTAATTTTCCCCAAACCTCAGAGCTGGAGCGAGACAAGCCTTTCTTAAGGCGCTCTTTCCAAGTAGGTCCTTCAGGTTTTTTAACAACCTCTACAACCGGAGTAACAACGGCTGGAGCTTCAGGAGATACTTTTTCAGCAACTTGTTCAGTAGGTTCAGCTACCTTAGTAACCTCTTGTTCTCTAACTTCACCTTTATCAAGTAATTGATAGAAACTTAGGGCAATAATGAGGAAAACGAGAGAGACGCCGTAAACGTCACCTTCATTAACATTTGTATAATAACCAGCCGAGTCATACAGGCTTTGCAATATATTTATAATGCTATTCATTAAAATTCCTCTTGTATTTAATATGTGGACATTGATATGTCATAGACACAAAGAAATCAATTCGTGGTGCGGTGAGAAAATAGTGAATGAAATAACTCGTCTAAATAAATTAACAATGCTCTTTAAGGTCCAACAATATATTCGTGACTTTTTCACTGCAGAGCAGTTTTTAGATGTTTTAACTCCCCCCATGGTTGAAAACCCTGGCATGGAAACTCATATCCATCCCTTTCAAGTTCGCTCAGCTAGAGATAAGTCAAACTTGGAAATGTATCTCCACACATCGCCAGAATTTCACATGAAAGAATTGTTAGCAGAAGGAATAGAAAAATTCTTCACCCTATCTTATTGTTTTAGAGATGAACCCAAGTCCACTCACCATAGATCGCAATTCGTTATGCTTGAATGGTATAGGGCCAATGAATTTTATACAAAGATCATGAATGATGTGGAAGAGCTCTTTAGTTTTTGCGCAAAGAGATTCGTTGAAGATGGATTTCAAATTAAAGAGAGTTTAAAAAACTTTACTCCCATGCGCATGACCATTTCAGAAGTTTTTAGAGAAGTTTTAGATATAGAAATTTTAGATTTCTTAGATAAAGATTCCTTGGCACAAATGATTAGGGCCAATTTCAAAGATGTTCCCTTGCCACCGGAGAGAGAACATCACAAGCTAAGTTGGGATGATTACTACTTCCTACTCTTCTTAAATAAAGTTGAACCAAAACTTCGTGAGTATCCTTTCTTACTACTCTACGAGTTCCCCCACCAACTGAGCGCTCTCTCAACTATTAAGGAAAATGATCCTCGAGTTTGTGAGCGCTTTGAAGTTTATTGTCACGGTATTGAGCTTTGTAATTGTTTTAATGAGTTAACAGATCTTAAAATTCAAAGAGAGAGATTCAGCGAACAGGCCCAATTAAAAAGTAAATTGTATTCCTATGAGTTACCAGAACCTAATGAGTTTTATCAAACTATGGAGCGAGGAATTCCAAGAGCTAGTGGAATAGCTCTTGGAGTAGAAAGACTCTTTATGGCCTTAACTGGTGTAGAAGATCCTTTCTACTAATTACTGATTATTAGCGTTGAAGAGATTGTGGAGTTTAATAATCACTTCAGATTTCACATGCTGAGTAGGAACAAAACTTCCCCACTTTCTATGTCGCTCTCTTGAAGTGCTCTTTCTGATTTTATTCTTAAAGTAGTTTGGATACTTCTTTGCAATTTCTGCAGAGAAAACCGCATACCAGTCGTAGAATAAATTAATATCTTTAAAAGCTAACTCATCTAAGACTTCAAGAGTTTGTTCAGTAAGCACTCTTTTTAAAGTGAAGAAATTTGTTTTCTCAATAGAATCTTTCTTTAAATTCTTATTTAAAAAATTATTCACATAGTACTTAGTAAAAGCAATTCCTGAGTCGGTCATGGGAGAATCATAATTTTCCATTCCAGCGTAAGTTCCATCTAGAACAAGAGCTCTGTAAACACCTTCTCGACTTCCACCTTGCTCCATGACATTCATCCATTTCGCAACGTCGTTATCATTGGGTTTAATTTTTCTAGTAGATTCATAAATTTCAAAGACAAAATTTAGGTTTGATTTCTCCATTTGTTCTTTGGATATTTTATTCTTAGTTTTTTCTTTAAGTTCTGGGCGAATAGACTTTGCATCCTTATTAACTTTTGGAATTTCAGGAAGCTTAATGCTCTCTTCTTTTTCGCCAAAGAGCTTCACAGCGAATTCGGCACCGAGATATTTTTCCACGTAGGGTCTAATAGTATCTGAAAGTCCTTCAGCTTGAATTGGAGTTGACAATAGTGTTGCTAACAGAAGAATTGAGAATAGTTTTTTCATTTTTACTTACCTTTTATTTTTTGATGATTTCTTTCATTTCTTGCCAATCAGAACTTAGAGTAATGAGTTTCTCTCTAGTAAGAGGTAACATCTTTTCTACAAGTTCAGGGTTCTCTTTCCAATTATCACTGATCAGATCAACCGCCTGTGAAACTGCAGATATGGCTGCATTAATATCATGAATTAATTTGTTTTGATCTTTCTCACTCATTGATTCTTTAACCTTTCCATAATTCTATAAAATGAACTATTCGAAACTTTTAAGATACTTAATGTTTTTCGAACTTTTTCATCATTTTCTTTATAGAGAACTTTTAGCGCCTCTTCTTCTACTTTTTCAATAAAGGCCTTAAGTCCATTATGCCTGATGAATTCCACCTGAGAGTGACTTAATACTCCGCCTTGTACCATGGGAGAGAAATGCTCAATTGAGCTTTGCACTTCATTAGTAGTATTTACTTTGAGCCCACTAATATGTTTTGGTAGGTCATTGACCTTAATCACTCCATGAGATTTAGACTGAAGCACTTCTATAACTTTTTGAAGCTCCCTAATATTTCCTGGCCAATCGTAATTTGTGAGAAGGTTTTTCGCTTCTGCTGAGAGAACAATTCTTCGTCCACCCTTTCCGAGAAAGTGTTTTATCAAAAGAGGAATATCACCCTTTCTATTTTTTATGGCCGGAAGGTCTATATTGAATCCCTCTATTCTAAAATAGAGATCCTCTCTAAAAGACCCATCTTTCACCATCTCTTCTAAGTTTTCACAAGTGGCACTCACTAGCCTAAAATTAGATTTTATTTCCTTTTCACTGCCAAGGGGATAAAAGGTTTTCTCATCTATCGCTTTTAATAACTTCTTTTGCAACATCATGGGCATAGTCGCAATTTCATCAAGAAATAGAGTCCCTCCATCCGCAAGTTCAAGTTTACCTTTCTTAGAACTCTCCGCTCCAGAGAAGGCTCCCTTTTCATAACCAAAGAGTTCAGACTCAAGTAAGTTTTCAGGAATTTCAGAACAATTTAAATGAATGAATTTCTTCATGTCATCAAATACAAGTTCGTGAATAAGTTTAGAAATTAAAGTCTTTCCAGTTCCTGTTGGGCCTTTAATAAAAACAGGTTTATTGCTTCCTACAATCTCTTGCAGAATATGTAAGTTGCCAATTAAACTCTCATCTTGCGTGACATATTTTCTGGAGAAGAACTTTCTAAGTTTTCCTTCACTTGAGAGAATTTTATATTTCCTAAGAACTAGTAAGAGAGATTCCTTATCAAAAGGTTTTGAAAGATAATCTTCACAACCTCTATTGTAGGCTTCCTCTATATACTCATCTTCTTCTCTACCGGAGAGCACTACAGAGTAAGCGCCATTTCTTACGGCTTCAGGAACAACCTCAAGGCCAATCAGGTCAACTTCTAGATCAAGATCGATCCAGGCGATATCGAATGTCTCACTATTTAAATAATCAAAAGCTTCTTTAGAATTTCTAGCTTCTCGTACTAGGCCATGTTCTTTCAAGAGACTTACAAGATTTAATCTAGCTAAATCATCATCTTCTAAAACTAAGAAGTTCAACGTTTTTTTACTCATCTAAGTTCCTAATATTTTTCATTTTATCCTTAATAAATTGTATTCATGGAATGAATTTAGAGCAATGAATTGTTCTTTATTAAATCTTATTTATAGAAATTAACTTAAAATTGATTCACTCTTTTGGAGACCCAAGCAGTATTCAGCTATTTAGAGAGTTCTTAGCCCAAAATTGTTGGCGAATTTACTCAAGTTCTCCTGTTCTACTAGGCAAGTATTTCCACTTAACTCTTTATAATTAAAGGATTTAATCAAGTTCCTAAATATCTGAGTGAGAAATGTCGATAATAAGAACATGAAAACTTTATGGAAGATATCGACATTCACATTTATTTTATTCACTCTCACAGCTTGTATGCCCGACAGCTTAACAAAGTTCAAGGAAGCACCAGCTAAAGATGAGACCGCAAGTTCTGACGGCGGAAGTGGTGGTCCAGTAGTAGTGGTCCCTCCTTCAACATGTGCTGTAGGTACAGATCCAGCTTGTACTCCTCCGGGAGCGATTACCTATGATGGAACTAAAGACTACACGTTCATTGGTCCAGACGATGATCTCTCACTTGGAACTTATGAGCCTACTTATGCTAACTTTGTTTTAGGACAAGCTGCTTATTTAGCAATTCTTCCAGATACATCTTTTGCCACTGAAACAGGTTTCACATTTTCTGCCAATGGTGACTTCGAAGGTGATGTTGAAAAGTTTCTACCAAAATCTTCTTATTTAATTACTTCAACATATTCAACTCCTGAACTTCCGAGTGATGAAGTTGTGACTGATACCATTTACATAACAATGGCCACGAAGTTAACAGCGATCTCTTATCCTCATGCCATAGGACAGAAGCTTATTCTTGCAGTTGATAATATTACTCCTTTCAGTATTGTGGCTGGTTTTAATTCAATCGCTACGGCAAATGGAGTGGTTGGACGAATTGATTATATCGATAGCGCCAACAAAGAACTTCATATTGAAGTTACTGCAAACTCTGGAACAGGACTTTTTAGTACAGAAACTGGTAGTGAAGATGTTGATAACGCAACTTCATATTTTACTTCAAAAGCACAAGTGACAAGTATCTATCACGCCTTTGATAGAACAACTATGGTTCAATCTATGTTGGCACCATCAGTTTTAGGTGCGAGAGCAATAACAGCAACAGAAACTGAATCTTTTAGTTACTCAATTTTCCCATCTCTTCCTACAGGACTTCATTTCGATGAATCAAGAGGAACGATTGGAACCCTAAAGGCTTACCAAACACTAGACGACGGATCTATTACTGTAGTAGCAGGATTAAGAGCTGTAACAGGAATCGGAACAGCATTTCTTTCGCAACTTCAAGTTAATCAATCAATTGAAATAAATGGTGAACTCCACCAAATTGAAACTATTACTTCTAATACAGACATGACAACTTACTTACCTTTTGCCGCCAATGGAACCCTACTAGCTAATTTTAAGAAAATTCTCTCAGGTAGTGTGACGCTTACAAATGGTAGTGCTGCAGTTGTGGGAGTGGGTACAAGTTTCACAAATGAAATTGTAACGACAAAGAATTTAGTTGTTGATGCTGTAGGAACTTTTACAGGTGCAAATATTGCAGTCACCACTGTAGGAACGGCTACAACTCTAACTCTAGGATCTAACTACACAGGAACCGCGCTTACTATACCTGAACTCAAGGCGACTGATTATACCATTTCAGCAAAGAATATTCTAGGCCAGTCTATTTCAACTATCATTAAAATTGGCCTACTAGACACGATTCAACCTAAGACATTAACTAAGGTTCAATACGACTCTACCATCACAGATAAGATTATAATTCCAGCAACGAGTTCTAGTAGTTTCGTTGTAGGCGGATATATTTCCAACCCATATGGAACTATCGCTCTCGTTGATTATATTGATTCAGCAAATAATAATGTTCTAGCAACAGTTGTTGCTATTGGAAGTATTTGTACAGATATAATTTATACAACTTCGGGGACTTGTACTGGAGCTGGAGAGCTTTGGATTAATAAGAACTTTGAAGATAACGATGATTTAGATAATGCTTCGGCATTCTTCTCTGCGGAAACAACTGCAACGGCTGATGCCACTAGAATTTTCGCTGTATCAAATGTTGTTCCAGTGGCACTATCTCAAACAGTTATACCTACTCTAGGTGCGGTAGAACTAGCGAGTTTAGAGTATGCTATTTCTCCAGATATTTCTGCGGGACAAGGTTTTTGTGATAACGCTACTTATACTAATGAATTTGATTGTACTAATAATGCTGGAAACTGGTCTCAAGGATTGCTCTTTGCCACAGTTGATCAGTGTTCAAATCCAGTGAATCTGACTATTGGTGCTTGTGTAGGACCAGGTGAAGTCTGGATATTAAAAGGTCAATTCTATGGATTAATCTCCACAGCATTCCCTCCTACAACTTTTACAGTAACGACAACAAACGTACTAGGAAACGCAGTCACTACACCAGTAATTATTTCAGTAAATGAAGCGCCTGCTGGTCTTGCGGCATCAAATAGTACTCTTTTACACGTACCAAGTTACTTTGCCTTTGAAATTGGTGATGCTATTTCTTCAATCAATGGAGCTATTGGTACAGTTACTGGTAAGTTTAAAACTTCAGCAACTCCCCCAGCAACAAATGCTAACAAGGGAACTTTTGAATACTACTATTTAGAAGTAAAAGTCCTTGAAGGAACTTTTGCAGAATTTGATGATATTGATAATATCTCATCATTCACTTCACAAAAGACATATATCTTAGGTGAAGGTGCTTACCAATATAATACAAAAGTAAGTGCGGCCAGTACTGCAGGCTTTAAAGATCCTGATTATACTGTGTATGCTAAACACGACAACCTACTACAAGTTGGTGCTGTTGATAGGGCTAGAGTTATATTTAACGATGAAGTTAATGATAATCTCTACCTTACGGTTTACGATACAACATTAAATGCAGGAAACTCAGATCCAGCGACTCTTTCTACTGGAGAGACACTGACTGCCGTTAATCTTGCGGCAGTAACCGCAACGGTAACTGCTCTTGAAGCCAATAACGTAATATTCAATTCAGCAATTGGAACATTTTCTTCATCGACAAAAGGAAATGATATTGCCACCACAGGTGATGTGGGAATTGGAATGTTACATTCCTACGATCCTATAACTAGTAAAGTCTATGTCTCAGTTACAGAGGGAATTTTTACGGCCTCAACCAACTTTGACGATATCGCTCCCTTTGTGGGAACAGTGGGAGCCACAGGACAAATCTCTAACGAAGCCGCTTTCTATTTCTACAGAGGCCAAGAAGGGACCATCAACTTCAACTTAGCCGCTAGTGATAGTGCAACCATTCTTACTTTAGATAAAGCACTACCTGCTGGATTATCTACATTCTCAGTATCAGGAGTTGTAGCAGGAATTGACGGAATACCAACGGGTCCTAGTTCAAAAGAAAAATACGTGCTAACTGCAACGAACTCTTTTGGCTCAACAACTTATGAATTCTTTATTAAAGTATATGATCATATATCTCTAGCAGATACGACTGGTTCTTCTTCTTATATTCTGCATAAATCAGGGATAGCGAACGGAAGAACTCCTTGTCGCGTAACTGATGACCAAATGAATAACGGTGGAATAGAAGTTAAAGATATCACTTGTTACCTTGATGCGGGAGAAGATGAACTGCACTGGAATGGTGTTAAAATGAATATCTCAGTTGGTGATGGAATGTGCCAATTTGTGAATGAAACACCTTATACCTTCTGGCAATATGCCTCAGGAACTTCAACACCTGCAATGCAATTCACACACTCTGTTCCTGCTGCATGTACCATTGGAGCTCCTACAGTTGTAACTGGATTCTCAAGTGATGCTGCTGGAGTAACTGCATCTGTAACAAGTCTGCAGAACCTATGTACATTTGACTACGCGACTCAAAGGGCTGACCCTTCTTTACCAAATTGTGATGAAGGATCACCACAGTCTACTCAAATGACTTGGTCAGCTCAACCATTTGAATGTGTTGATACGAACTTAGCAAATGCTGTTACAGCTGATGCAAGTGCTGCAGACTGTATTGCAAACAATGCAATGTGTACTGGTGGAGCTGCCACTGGAGCAGAAGATGAGGCAACTTGTTTAGCACTCGGTGGTGGAGAAATATGGAACTTAACAATAGGAAGTCATAATAATGCTGGTGCAAACGCAGCTGGAACCGTGCAAGAAGGAACTTGCTCAAGTGCAGCTGGTACAGTGTCTACTGCAACTTGCGGCGGAGTTGCTTACAATTGCCTCTCTGGTCCAAGAACAACTTGGAAATCACTTAATGGCAATGGTGGTTACTTAACAGGTGCAACAACTATGGTTCACAATATTTCAGTCAGTGGATCTTCCACTAGTATTGAAGCGGATTATACTGATGGTTACAGTGGAACAGATTACCAAACAAATACTTTCTACTCTAACTATATTAAAACTTGTAGCTCAGGTAACTATGCTCCTGAAGTTCTAGATATTCAAAACTATGCTATAGCCACACTCTCTTCAGCCAGTCATATTGGTGGAGATGTGACAACTGCAACTTTCGCTACAACGACCTCTTCTAAACCGTTATACACTTACGTGTGTAAGAGTGGAGCGGGAACTATTAAGGCCCGAATCAATATGGTTGTAAGAGACTTTGATAGAGATTTTAAAGTGAAGTTAGGTCTATGTGTGAACGCAACTTTCACCAATCAAATTGACTGTGAAAATGGTGGTAGTACTTGGACTACAACTACAGGAATCGATAGACACGACCCTGATGACGCTGCAGCCTCAGCACTTGTTGGTGCCGCAGACGTAAGAAATTTCTTAAGTAATACGCAAACTGATGCGTTCTTAGATCCATACAATCGTTATGAAGAACCAGAGAACGCTTATACTGGTGGTACTTGTGTTGGTGGACCAGCATTTGACTTTGATCCAGGAGCACCGGTACAAATTCACCCAGAGCAACAGCTCTAGTTGATTGTAACTACGCGACCAACTAAATCATAATCTAAGACTTCGGTGATCTCAACTTTTACGAGATCACCTTCATTTAGACCTTCAATATCACTTTCATTGATTATAACTTTACCGTCAATATCTGGAGCTTGTCCAACGTGTCTTCCCTGGATGAGAAGTTCAGTTTCTTCGTGTTGTCCTTCAATTAGAACATCGATAACTTTTCCAAGGTAAACTTGGTTAAGCTCTCTTACGATTTCTCTTTGTGTTTCAAAGAGTTGATCAAAGCGATCATCAATTGTTTCTTGATCAACTTTATCACCCAGTTTATAAGCAGGTGTTCCCTCTTCATCAGAGTATCTGAAAATTCCTAGGTGATTAAACTTAGCTTGTTGCACACCTGATAAAAGTTCTTGAAAATCTTCTTCAGACTCCCCAGGAAAACCAACAATGATTGAAGTTCTAAGAACGATTCCTGGACTCTTCTCACGTAATCTTTCGATTCTATTCATGATTCTGTCACCAGTAATCTTTCTATTCATTCTTCTAAGCACATGGTTAGAAAAATGTTGCACAGGCATGTCTAGGTAATTACAAATTTTCTTTGAACCTGCTATTTTCTCAATAACTTCATCAGTTAATTCATCTGGGTAGAAGTAGAATAGACGAATCCAATCGACTCCCTCTACCGCTTCAAGACCAGAAAGTAATTCAAAGAGATTATTCTCATCTTCAAGATCAACTCCGTAATCAGAGAGATCTTGAGAAATTAAATTAAGCTCTCTTACTCCACCTTCTGCTAACTTCTTAGCTTCAGCAATGAGCGAGGCTACAGTTCTTGATCTTAATCTTCCTCTTAGAGTTGGAATAATACAGAATGTACAATTTCTATTACACCCTTCAGAGATTTTTAACCAAGCAGTATAAAATGGTGACGTATTTAAACGCGGATCAAATTCCGTGTGAATGAATTTTGGGATTTCAACAAATGACTTACTCTCAAGTTTTCCATCTTCTAGCGCTCTTAAAAGTTTTGTTATCTTATTATACTCTCCAGTTCCAATGAACATATCAACTTCTGGAAGAGACTCAACTAACTCATCAGAATATCTCTGCGCCATACAACCAGAAACAACTAACGCCTTACAGCTTCCAGCTTCCTGATCTTTATAGTCTGCTAAATCTAAAATCATCTCAATCGATTCTTGTTTTGCAGCTTCAATAAATGAACATGTATTAACAATAATAACTTCTGCTTCTTTAGGCTCAGGAACGATTTCAAAACCATCTAATCCCATATAACCAAGCATAACTTGCGAGTCGACTAAGTTCTTAGAGCAACCTAGTGAAGTGAAAAATACTGTTCTGTTTTCAAACTTTGTTGTTTGCATTTTAAATCCTGAAAAAATTGAGTTTTGTTGTGCCCCTTTGTAGTACAAATTGCTCCAATTTTCAAAGGGTTGTGTAATTATTCACCATTTTTATGATTTGCCTTTAACAACATATCCCAATAGACTTAAGTCATGGAAAATAAAAGGATTTTAAGCTATTTAGTCATTATCTCTCTCTCTACTTCATGTGCCACTAAGTTGCTTAGGGCCCCCAAGAAAGGTTTTTTAAACCTAACCGGTAAAGTTAAGCTGGAAGAACCGGAGATATTGGCAAATAAATATCATAGAGCCAACCTAGAGTTGAAAGAAGGTTTCAATCAATTGGCCTGTGAGAAATTCGAAGAGTTATCTCTTATCGAAAATTTTCCTCTGCGTAAAATTTCTCACATCAAAGCGCTTAAGAGTTGTGATTGGACAGCAGACAAATTAATTTCCACTTGGAACGAAGCTAAAATTCCAAAATGGTTACAAGAAGAATACTTTGAGAGCTCACTTTCTATCGCTAAGAAGAAAAATATTAAGCTGTGGCAATCTAAACACAACTTCTCTCTCTACCCTTTTCAAAAAAGAAAAGATGAAAAAGAAAAATTCATTCATAGGGCCTTAAAAATTGCAGAGGACGAACAGTTTAGTGAACAGATAGTTATCTACAACGAAGAATTAAAAAAGATTTCTCCTCGCTACATAACTGCACCAACTTCTGAAGAGCTCTATAGTGTTGCCAGAGATTATGAACGTGCAAGAAATTTCAAACAGGCCATTTCTACTTATGAAGAAATTTTAAAATCAAAAGACATAGAACCAGATACAAAAATAAAATCTTGGCACAGGATCACTCGCGTATTTAAAAATCAAAGAAGAAGAGATCTCGCCCTTAGCTCTACTCACACTCTTGTAAAGTGGATCACTAAGAACAAAGTCATCTTTAGCGATAAGTACCAACAAGAATTAGTGGAAGCAAGACTACGTTGGGCGAGAGCAACTTGGACTGCCAACAACTTAAAGCTAGCGAAGAAAATTCTAAAGAACACTTTAAAGAAGTTTAAACCAACAGATGTTCAAACCTCAACTGTCCACTACCTACTTGGCAATATTTCTAAAGAAGAGAAGAAAATAAAAAAAGCGATCAAGAGCTTATACCTATCTCTTAGCTTTGCAGACTCTGAGCAAAGAGAACTTGTTCTTTGGCAACTCGCATGGCTTGAATATAAGAGAAAGAACTACTCGGTCTCTTCAAAGCTCTTCTTAGATCTACACGTTGAATTCGATAACACTTCTAAATATTCCTACTGGTTGGGAAAATCTCTCTCCAGAGAAAAGAAGTCCGAGGAATCCATTAAGTTCTTTGAAAAGACTTCTGAGATTGCGCCTTTTGGATACTATGGAATACAAGCTAAAAAGCTCTTGGGCCTGAAGCTAGAAATCGTCAAAAACACTATTTCGAGCAGTGAAGATAGATTATTCGAATGGCTAATTGCCCTTGGAGAATTCGACATTTCAAAGAATTACTTAAATTCATTTATATATAGCTCAAGTGGAGAGAATGAGAAACTCTCTCTCCTTGGAAAAATGAACCAATCTAAGAACTTTCGAGGAAGTCTTAGAACTTATTTCAACATGAGTGAAGAGCAGAGAGAGGATGTTTCTAAACAATACATCCACTACATTTACCCTAAACCTAATCTCGCCACAAAATTTATTAAGAGTGATTACGATGCCGACCTCGCCTACTCAATCATTAGGCAAGAGTCAGCTTTTGATAAAGATGCGAGAAGTTTTGCAGATGCCTATGGCCTTATGCAGATCATTCCAAAGAGAGCAGTGAAGTTAGCAAAACGTCATAGAGTTCCCTATCGCAATGAGAAGGATCTCTACGATATTGATACTAATATTGTTCTTGGAGTACGATATCTTGAAGACCTAAAGAAGTCTTTTAAGAATCTTCCCATGGCGATTGGGTCTTACAACGCTGGTGAAAATGCTATGCATAGGTGGAGGAAATCTCGTTTTAATGGTGATATGGAGATTTTCATTGAAGATATTCCTTATAGGGAAACGAGGAAATATATCAAATTGGTTCTTAGGAACTACTCTATTTATCAGCAGCTCCCAATTAGTGAAAAAGTCTTTATTTATTAACCTTTGTATTTTTAGGAGCTGTAAAGACAAAGTGATTTTTATTAAACTTAGGACTTTCATTAATTTTTGAAAGTTCTAACACTTTCACTTTCTTATTTGTAAGAATCATTTTCACAGTTTTAAGTTCTCTAAATTTAGCCTGGTTATTCTTAAAAAATAGTGTCGCTTCTTTTATGCCCAATTGTTTCTTGGCCTTCTTTTTAAAACTTAAGAGGTAACTATTCTTTAGCATCTTCACACTATAGACCTTATTTGATTTCAATCCCTTCTTTAAGACATTCAAAAATTTTGTAAGAGTATTCTTAGTCGCCTCTTGTACGGTCAACTGTCCTGGCTCTCCCTCAATAAAAGGAGGGGTATAGTACCAAGTCTTATCTCTATTGCTCACATAAGTCAGACTCTCCGGACTAGAAGTAATGAGTTTAATGCTGCTTGGATAAGAGTAATCGATTTGACCCTTGGATCTCTTTTCTTTTCCCGTTAGGGCACTTTTATAAACTTGCTCAAAAGATGCTGAGAAGTTTTTTGGGACAAAAGATTTCGCGAAAATTTGGGTAGATAGAAGAAAGAAAACAAATAGTATTTTAGTCATAATAGTGAAGCCTCCGTAGACTTCACTATTATAACGAATATTGAAAATTAGTGCAATTGAACTGATACAGCAGTAGAAACACCCGGCTCTTGCATAGTCACACCGTAAAGCGTGTCATTAAGTTCCATAGTTTTCTTATTATGTGTAATTAAGATGAATTGAGACTCAGAACTCATTTCTCTTAACAGTTCATTAAATCTACCAACGTTCGCATCATCAAGAGGAGCGTCAACCTCATCTAAAAGACAGAATGGTGCTGGTTTAACTAAGAAGATTGAGAAAATTAACGACACAGCTGTCATGGCCTTTTCACCACCTGACATGAGGTTAATATTCTGCATTTTCTTACCTGGCGGCTTAGCAATAATATCAACTCCACATTCAGTATCATTGATGTCACCAGTAATCTTAAGCATGGCTTCCCCACCACCAAAAATGATTGGGAATACTTTTCTAAATCTCACATCAACTTCTTCAAAAGCAATTTTAAATCTTTCTTTAGATTTTTCATCGATTTGAGCAATAGCAACTTCTAGATCCTCTAGAGATTGACTCAGTTCAACTTCTTGAACTTTTAAGAAGTCAAAACGAAGCTTTTGACGATCGAAATCTTCAATTGCTTGCCAGTTAATCTCTCCAAGACGTCCATACTCTTGCTTGTAATTTTTAAGCTTAGAGGCACAATCCTTAAGGTCTTGACCGTATCTTCTTGTGAATTCGTAAGCTTCTTTTTCAACCACTTGCAGACCAGTCTCAGTCTCCATGAAGTACATTTGTTGAACATCGAGAAGATCAGTAAAGTCGTCTTCCTCATACTCAAGGAATCCACCGATAGCGTCTCTAAGATCAATTTGATACTTTTCAAAGACATTCTTAACGACTTCAACTTCTTCATTTTGCCACTGAGTAAGTTTTAACTCGTACTCAGTAATGTCTTTTTCATTTTTATTAATTTTCTTATTAAGTTCTTTGGCCTCATCTTCTCTTTCTTGCATGGCAAGTAGAAGTTGAGTCAGATCATCTTTCATAATATTTAGAATATCATCACGATCAGTTAGCTCAGTGGCCATTGATTGATTAGAGTCTTCTAAAAGATCAATTTGATTGTTCGTTTCTTCAATCTCTTCATGGTACTTCTCAACTAATTCTTTATTGGAATCAATTCTTGAAGTTTGCTTTTCCATTTGAGAAGAAATGTCATCAATTTGAGATTGAAAGCTATTCACTCTTTCTTTGAAAGTATTGATCTCAACTTGTTTCTCCATATAAGACTCTCTTTCAGTCTCATATGTTGATTTGAAATCAATCAATTCTTCGTTTAACTCTTCGTATCTAGAAGTCTTATCTTCTAGCTCTTCAGTTAGAACATTTTTCTTCTTAGAGAGATTGTCTTCACTTTCTAAGAGATCAAATCTTGATTTAGATATTTCACTCTTTCTATTTGTAAGGATATCTAAGCGAGCATTTCCTGTTTCCATTCCAGCAAGTTTAGAATCAAGTGCCGACTTCTTAGCAGCAAAATCAGATTTTGCTTCAGAAAGCTGATCTCTTAAAAGCTCTTGCTCATCTCTCTTATCATCAAGAGTCGTTGCACTGATTTCACATTTCTCTTCAATTTCTTTCACTTCTACTTCTAGAACTTCAAGATTTTTTTCTAATTCAATGATTTGGTTATTTCTCTCAACAACCCCTTGCCCTTCCGAGCTACCGATCATTGTTAAGATTTTTCCATTTCCTACATTTCTAATTAACGATTTTCCATCCGCAGAGCTAATGGCCTTAAAGTTAATTGAGTCAGAAACAAGATTAATGGCTTCAGGGTTTAATTCTGATGCAATGAAGTAACCATCAAAGAATGGAATGAGTTTAGATTTATATTCCTCTGGAAGATTTAATAGTTGGTGTACTGGAATGATATCTCCACCAGTAGCAACTCTTAATCTCTCAACAGATTCTTCAGAAGTCATTTCACCATTTTTATTTGGAACTAAGAATTCTAAAGCCTTTTCATTGTTAGTTTTACACCACTCAAGAACAGGAGTTATATCATTTTCAGTAGATACAAGAGTATCCATGAAATCACATAAAAGATTTTGAACCGCTTTCGCGTGATCTTCTTCGCAGTTAATTAGATTTCCAAGAAGTTGGTAATTTTCAGAATCAACATTCTCAAGAAATTCAACAGCACCTTCTCTTACTCCGTCCATCGCTGCACTAATTTCTTTTAAAGAAGCTAGTTTAGATTCTGTCGTAATGAATGCTTTACTCTTATCCTTAAGTTCTAGCTCAACTTCTTTGTTGGCTGAAATAAGGTTTTCAATAACTGATTTAAACTCAATTTCTTTTTCAGAGAGATCACTTGCTAACTCTTCTGCAGCGTGAACTGCATCTCTTTCATCAGCAATTTGTGTTGATACACCTGAGTATTGTTTTTCTAAAACTTCAATTTCTTCAGTAATATCTTGTAGGTTAGCTGCAAACTCTTCTAACTTAGAAGTATTTTGGAAAAGTGTTTGCTCTAATTTACTCAGTTCAGATTTCTCTTCTTCAAGTCCTAATTTTAAAGAGTCAACTTGCTCTGTCTTAAGCTCAAGCTCTTCTTTCATAAGTTCTATTTTTTCTTCAACTTCTTCAAAGTTAACAGACTCTTCATTCTTAGCCTGAAGATCAGTCATAGAAGTTTCTAATTCTTCAATCTTAGCTTCTCTTTCGACAAGCTCCTCTTGAAGTTCACTCATTTCTTTTTGTCTTGTTTCAATGAGCGATTCTTTATCTGTTAGTGTTTTACAAAGGTTATTGAAACGCTCTTCAGAAGTAGCAAGCCTAGTAGAGATTTCATTTCTTTCTGTTTGAAGAATTTCTAGTTTCTCTGTTTGCTCTTCCTTCTTAAATCTTTCTTCCTCTAGAGAAATTTCAAGAGAATTCTTACGAGTTCCCCATCCTTCTAGTTCTAAAGATTTTTCATTTAATAAAACTCTTCCATCTCTTAAATCCTTAAGAAGATCATAGGCTTTATGCGCATGGACAACGATATCATTTCTCTTAACTTTTTCCTTAAGTGACTTCGCTCTCTCTGCTTTCTCAGCTTGCTTTTGCAGGGCCTTTAAATTCTTTTCAATTTCTGATTGTAGATCTTGAAGTCTATTTAAGTTTTGCTGAGTTTGTTCAATTTTCTTTAATGATTCTTTCTTTCTTAGCTTAAATTTTGTAATTCCTGCCACATCTTCAATCATCGTTCTACGTTCTTCTGGCTTAGCCTGAACAAGACGGTTGATTTCCCCTTGGGCAATAATTGAATAAGACTTAGCTCCCGCACCGGTATCCATGAAAACTTCTTGAATATCTTTGAGTCTCGCAGGAACATTATTAATGCGGTACTCAGTCTCACCATTTTTATAGAGCTTTCTTGTTAGTTGAATTTCACTTGGACTGGAAACTTTATTTCCAATATGAATATGCTTTCCAGTGTCATTATCAAGAACGAGTGTAACTTCGGCGAATGAGCCTGGGTTATATTTAGATGAACCTGCGAATATAAGATCCTTCATGGTTTTTCCACGAAGGTGCTTGGCAGATTGCTCACCCATTACCCAAAATAAGGCGTCAACAATGTTAGATTTTCCACAACCATTTGGTCCAACGATACCAGTGATACCATCATCAAAATGAATAGTTGTGCGGTCCTTAAAGGATTTGAATCCTTGTACTATTAGTCTCTTCAGCTTCACAAGCGGTTCCTTTGCTTGAAATGTGTGTGTGTATGTACGAAAAATCTACCATTAATAAAGGCGATTCGTACATGATAAATTATGAAATGTAAGATGTTGTGAGGCCAGAAACTATTGAATTTTCAGCCACTTATCCTAGAATGTAAGTTTCTGAGATAGCTCTATCATTTGCTCGCAGCAGCATTCACCTTAAGACAGCTAATTCTGGCTTCTGGAATAGGTGTCCCATCAGAGAAATGACCCTTTGTCCGCTGGATCAACTCACCGCTCTGTCCTGACCAGATATCCGTGGTCATCTGAATTCTTTGGTTAAATTCCGGAATATCACCACTCATTTTCAATGTAAGAATCTTTTTATGACAAGAAGCGATGTATTTAAGATTTGTGATTCCGTCCATAGAGCTAGCTGGCAGCAAATGTTCTCGCTGATCCGCTATCCAACTCACGCGCTCATCTTGATTTTCTTTAAAAGTATAAGTGGTGATACCACCATCGATATTTTTAGAAATATCGAGCTTCACAACCTGAGCTTGGCCCATTTCACAGAAGTACTGACCTGCTAAGTTCGGACAAGCAAGAGAATTGAGACTCATAGAAATAAGAAAAAAAGAGATAAGTGTTTTCATGGAGAAATTATAGAAAATTCACCATGCCAATGACAAACTAATTCTGACACAAGCTTTTATCAAGCTTACAGGCCTTCAACTGAAATTTCTTTGAAAGTTTCGGGCTAGTTTTGTGATAATAAGAATACTTATAGCAGGCACTGGCCCTAGCATTGCTTTTTGACTCACAGCTTCTGCGGTAGAACGTCATGGCGCGGGCGAGGTTTCCTTGTTCAATACTTTGAGCATATCTAAAACAACCTACACCATTTTCTAAATCACAGGCCTTTTCAAAGGAGCTCAGCTCCTTCTTACCTTCCTTTTGTTCAACCTCTCCAAGGACCAAGCAACCCTGATCATGTTGGTTGTTGCAGGACGTTTCCGCCCACTTTCTTGCCTCTTTTAAGTTTGCCAAAAAAAGGTAATCTCGAGAGAGTTTTGTACAATCCTTGTATTCCTTACCTTCACAACTCTTTTTTAAGAAAGCCATTTTCTCCTTTAGGAGTTTTAAGTAATTCGCCTGATCCTTCTTTTCCTCATCATTTAAATCTTTTTCTGCTGATCTAACAACTTTGGAAAAGTAGGGTTTTATTTGAGCTAGTCGTTTACAAGCTAATTCATTCTTTAAATTACAAGAGTTTTCTAGAACTTCAAGAGATTCTAAGAAGGATTTCTTCTCGAAAAATATTTCTCCAAGCTCATAACAAGCAAGAGAGAAATTATAATCACAGGAAAGAACTAAGAACTTATGATCATTATCTAACTGACCCAACTTCTTATAAATCTTATCGACAGCATAACAAGACTTACCATCCTTGAGCTTACACCCTGACTCATAGAGATTAAGGGGCTCCAGCTGCTTGCCTTGATGACTAGCAAGATAGGCTGCTTCAAAACAAGAGTTCGCATTTGAGCTCATACATTCATTTTTTAGCTCATCGAGAGTTTTAGCCTGAATAAGAAATGTAAAAAGAATTAGTAGTAATTTCATTATACTAGAAAATATATCATGTCTCATTTCTACATTCAAATAGCTGAAAATAGGACCTCATACAAAAATCGAAAATAGTGCCAGGGAGCGAATCTATTGCAAATAGTAAATATACTTACTATAATTCTGTGGGGGCAATACCATATGGAACAACCATCAAAACGTAAATTAAAAGCAAATACCGAGCTTGTAACATCCCTTACAAGAGAGACTATTACTGAGCTCTATAATTTATATTCGCTTTATTACGAAAATGTTCAATTGGATCAATTTACATCAGACCTCTTAAAAAAGATGAAAATCATTATTATGAGAAACCCAAAGAAAGAAATATGTGGATTTTCTACTATTACTTTCTTTTCTTTAGATGATCATCCCGAAAAACCTTATTGTATTTACAGTGGCGACACAATTATTCACCAAGACTATTGGGGAACCTCTGCTCTTACTATCGAGTTTCTTAAAAATATCATGCTCGCAAAGTTGCAGAATCCATTCAAGCCCGTTTGGTGGTTCTTAATTTCTAAGGGCTATAAGACTTATCTCTTACTTGCCAATAATTTCCATGAATATTACCCGAGAGTTAATGTAAATACTCCGTCTGATAAATTAAATATTATAGAATCTCTTTCGGAAAAAATTTATCCAAATTGCTTCAGTAGAGAAACTGGAATCATTTCATTTGATGATGATAATCATGAAAGATTAAAACAATTCGTAGCCCCCATTACCGACCAAATCACAGCAAAGAATAAAAAAATAAAATTCTTTCAAGACTCAAACCCTAATTGGGAAAAAGGTGATGAGTTAGCGTGCATTGGAAAAGTTTCACTTGCCCTAGGCTTTACTCACCCCTATAAGGTCATCATGAAACCTCTTAAGAAAAAGTATCGTGTCACTTTAGATAAACTCTTAAAAATTAACCTATGATTCAAGAGTGTTGTCACTGGGCCCTAAAGTCCTTATCACATAGAAAACATGAACATTTTTTAAAGAGTTTATCTGATCCAGAATTAGCTCAGAAAAAAGTTCTAAATCAAATTCTAAAAAAGTACAAAACTCTCTACCCAAAAGTTGAAAACCTCAATGACTTTAAAAAGAAATTCTCTCCTAGTACTTATGAAGACTGGAAAGATGGTGTTCTTAAGCAGAAGAGTTCTGGTTTAGAAACTGTGGCGCTAGAAGTTGAGAAATATGAGCCCACTAGTGGTTCAACTCAAAATGTTAAATGGATTCCTTATACTAAGTCTTTTCTAAACGAACTTGAATACGCCTACGAACCTTGGCTATTTGACCTCTATAAGAAATATCCTGAAATTAATAAGGGAACACACTACTGGTCCCTCTCATGGTTACCGGATAATTTAAGAAATCAAAGTGTTGATGAAGCTGACTTATTTCCTTTTTGGAAGCGGCTCTTTCTAAAAAACCTTATGACCTTAGATAGTGGAATTTCCCACTTGGAAAGCTCACAGCTCGCTCAAAAAGCAGCCCTACTCTCGTTACTCTCAAAAAAAGTTTCACTCATCTCCATTTGGAGCCCAACCTATCTTCTTTCTTTAATTGAAATGATGATGGTCTCAAAAGATGAAATTATTTCGAGTCTGCAAGATAAGTCATTTCAAAAACAGCTGCATATATTTTCAGATAAGGACTGTGTAGACCGCAGTATTCAGATTTTAAAAAGCATTAATAGTTTTGATAGCAGTGTCTCAAAAGAGCTCTTCCCAGAACTTAAACTCATCAGTATGTGGGACACTTCTCTTTCTAATAAATGGGCACAAAATGTTTCCACTATGTTTGCACACGCAGAGACTCAGGGAAAAGGTCTCTGGGCCACAGAAGGTGTCGTCACTATTCCTTTTGGTGACAAGTATCCTCTGGCCATTAACTCCCACTTCTATGAATTTGAAAATATTGAAACAAAGAAAATTCTAAGTAGTTGGGAATTAGAAAAAGACATGAGAGTGAAACCACTACTCACCTCTGGGTCAGGCCTATTTAGATACGCTCTAAATGATGAATTAAGAGTGAGTGATTATCTTGAAAAAACACCCTGTTTTGAATTCATCGGTAGATTACGCGATGTTGATATAGCGGGAGAGAAATTAGCCCACGCTGAAATTAAAAACATATCCAAGAAGTTAGAGTTAGAATTCAATGTCAGAACAATTTCTGTATTTGCCCATAATATTAGTGGAAAACCTAGAAAGTATGAACTTCTACTTGAAGGGCAATATTCTGATGCTCTCCTAGCAAAGGTAAAAAATAGTTTTGAGCAACTTTTGCTTGAACACTTTCACTACCGCTTGGCTAGAGAACTGGGACAGCTTAAAGCAGCTGAAGTTATAACTCGAGAGAATGGCATTAAACATTATTACGAAAAAGTCTCTAAGCAGATAAAAATTTCTGGTAATATTAAATTAGAAGAAGTGGTCGTTTTAAATAATTGAGAAAAGTATGATTAGTAGTTTAAAAGAAAGAGATGGAGCATTAATAAACAATTGGTATATTGCCTGCACCTCTAAAGAACTATCAAAGAAACCTATTTCCCGTATGATTTATGATACGAACATCGTTCTTTTTCGAGATGAAAATAACGTCGCAGGTTGCCTCTTAGACAGATGTCCTCACAGAGGAACTCCCCTGTCTAAAGGATCTTGTGTGAGCGGAAATCTTCAATGCTCATATCATGGATGGATATTCAACAATTCAGGGGTTGTACAAAATGTACCTTCTGAAGGTGTAGAGAAAACGAAAGTAAGAAGAATAGTTCAAAACTTTGCCACTCATGAAAAAGATGGAATTATTTGGGTTTGGTTTGGAGAAGAAGGAAAGGAAGATATCTCAAAGATTTGGGACTTTCCCTATAGAAATGATCCTTCTTGGCATTCCTACTATATGGTCACAGACTTTGAAAATGAAGTGACAAACCTTACGGAAAATTTTGTGGATGTTCCCCATACCGTATGGGTCCATAAAGGTTGGTTTAGAAATCGCTCCTTTCAACATGTCCCAGCCGTTGTAAGCACTGAGAATGGAGTAGTCAATGTTGAGTATGATCAACCCAATGACAATATTGGCGTACTCATTAAAGCATTTTTAAATCCAAAGAATGAGCCCATGGTTCATACTGACAAATTTATTTTTCCAAATATAACCAGAGTTGATTATTCCTTTGGCTCCAGTTTCAAATATGTCATCAATAGCCAATGCACTCCTGTGTCGACCTTTAAATCCAGAGTCTACACTTATATTGCCTATAAACTTCCTATTGGAGGTAGCCTGATTAAGCCTTTCTTAAACTACTACACTAGAAAAGTTATAGAGCAAGATGTGGTAATCATGAGGCACCAAAAACAGAATTTAATTAATGAAGAAAAGCCTCGTTTCCAATCAACCCTTGCAGATGAGCCACATATTCAAATTGAATTTTTAAGGGAACTTGGAATTAAAGGAAGTGATAAGGTTTTTGAACATAAGAAGAGTAAAGAAATATCCTTCTATATTTAACTATTCTATTACATCAGTAATAAGACCTAACTTTCTGAGCAATCTAATATATTGAAATCCTAAATCAAATTCCCCTTTCATATGGGCCATATTTGAAGAATTTGGTTTTCTATGGTGATTATTATGAAATCCTTCTCCACCAGTGAGGAGGGCCACAAACTTATTATTCGTTGAAAAGTCTCTTCCCTCATAATTTTGATAACCCCAAACGTGTCCTAGAGAATTTATCATCCATGAACTATTTAAAGTGAGAGTCACGCGCACACATCCAAACCAAAGTAGCCATTTCCACCCCCCAATGAAGAAGAGAAGAGCAAATAAGAGGAAGAAGAAAGGAAAGTGTACTGCTTGAAAAAAGCGTAGAGTTTTATCTTCAGCTAAGTCCTTAGGAACTGATTGAAAGTCTTTTAATTGTTTTCTCTTTCCCTGTTCAAATATCCAACCAAAGTGTGAACGCCAAAAACCTTTTATAGGAGAATGTGGGTCATTTTCTTTGTCAGAATGTTTATGATGAATTCTATGAACCTGTGCCCACATAATCGGACCCGCTTGACCGGCGATGAGAGCGCAAGTTAAGTGAAATATTTTAATTGGGTAGATAGACTTAAAAGACCTATGGGTTATTTCCCTATGAAAACAAACTGAAATTCCTATCAGTGCAAAGAATTGCCACAGAAGAATTGTCATGAGTAGAAGTTTAACATCAAAGAAATATATAAATGCCGCTAAAGCGCCAATATGTATTACCCCTAGAAAGAAAATCATAAATAGAGTTGTTAATTTACTAAGCATCTATCTTGAATGATACCACTAAAGTGAAACTCGCTAATACCAGGTTAAAAATGATATTAATCAAACTTCTTTTAAGATCTATTTTATAAGCAGCAAGAAATAAATCTTTTCGAAAAATTCTAAATAGTGCTCGTCCAAAGAAAAGTGCTGCTAAAGTTTGTAGTGTAAATTGTCTATAAGCTAAATCTTCAACAATAGCTCCACGCAAACAAAATGCACTCAAAGTTAGAGCAAAAATTCCCAACGCCTTTAAACAGATGTCATATTGTGGACCAAATTGGTCAGGAAAGGTGAGGTCATAGAGCTTTTTCCCAAAGATTCTAGTCCAAGAATGCGGGCCGAGAACTGCTAACCCCGCAAAAATATGATAAGCAAATGACCCCACTAGAATATATGTCCCCATACTATTAATCACTACATATTCCTTATTTGTTTGTTACAATATTCTAGGCTTAAGAGCCTGACAAAACCATCTTTGTTCAATTAATTTTAAGACAGACTAGACCTAATGGAAACAACTGAAACTATAAAATTTCAAAGACAATTTGATTCCTATATAGGTGATATGAATAAGTTTAAATCTAAGTGGCAGGATTTTGAAACATATCCAAAAATGGCGCTAGATAAGTCTGACTACCAAGATGAGTTAACTCCTTTCCATGGTCTTGAAATTTTTGACACCCTAACTAAAGAAATCAAAGAAAACCTTTTCATAGAATATGTAAAATTCCTCTCCGAAGTGCAAATCTACTTTGAACAACTCGTGGTGTATGCCTTTAGAAGTTTAAGAGAGAGATATTCACTTGATAAGACAGATAAAGATATCGTAAATAAATTTATCTACGAAGAGGTCTATCACTCTATCGCCTTTAGAAATTTTCTATCTTCACAGAAACAATTTGATTGGCCAAGAGAGTATAATGTTCCAAAAGTTAAGATGCTTAGAAAATTCATCTGTTTTTGCATTAGAAAGAATCCTCTAGCAGTCACTCTTCCTGGAGCCAAGCTTGAAGCTTTTACTGTGGAATACAGCAAACTCATCAAGAATGTCTACAAAGACAATCATACAAACGCTTGGTCGCTAATTAACCACTATCATCACATAGATGAAGCAGTTCATGTAAATGTTGAGATGTATATTTATAAGAAATACATAGGAACAAAGAGCTCTCTTGGAACTCTATTAAGTACTTTCGCCTTTGTCGGATTCTTACAAGTCATTCTCTTTTTTGGCTGTAAGAACGTTGTTAAAAGATCTTTTCCTAAAATGGGTCTACTTGAAACAATGAAGTGGACTTTACGAATGGGCAAGTGGGCAGTGAGAGATCTAAGACCCTACAGACAAGCATTGAAAGTTACTGAGAGAAACTTTGATAAATACCAACCAAAATATAAGAAAATTTTAAAATTTATTTACTGGTAAGGAGTAAAAAATGAAAATGACTTTTATTCTAGCAAGTCTGCTTTGCAGTAGCTTAACATTTGCAAGTCTTGATCAATACACAAGCGGATACAAATGGATTTCACACGAGAAAACAGTTAAGGCTAAAGTAAAGGCAAAAAAACGTGGAAGAAGATCTATTTCAAGTAAAGTTGAAGTTGATGACTCTCGCCTCTCTAAAGAGTTCAAGTCTTTTAGAAAGACTTATCTAAGTATCAAAGATCCAATTGAATTAGAAAAACAATTAAGACATATCGACAAGAATTACGATTCTTATCCTGATGATTTAAAACTTGTAGCGGCTATCCTAACTCCAATGTTAGAGATGAAATCATTTGCATATAGAATGTATCCTCTACTTAAAAGAGAGAAAGTTACTCACAGTGTTCTTTTAACTAGAGTTTATAGATTCGCTTCATTTATGTCAGTTAATCTTCCAACAGACCAATGGGATGCTGGTTTTAGATTTATGAGTGAGCCTTTTGAATATGAAATGACTAATAATCGTTTTCACAAAACTAGTGACTTACAAGAGTTTGTAACTAATAAAATCTATCCTGCCCTAGCGAAAGCCGCAGAGAGAGTTCAGGCCTTAGACTTTTCAACTAATAATATGACTTGGGACCATAAATTACTTTATGGAACTGCAAGCTTTCAAGATGAATTCAAGAGATACCGTCTAATTGGTGAATCTGAAAGATTACTTCTATTAGCAAATCTTCATTATGGTCTTTCGTGGTCAGCCAGGTTCTCTGCTTATAACGTGTCTGGAACTCTATCTCTCGTAAAAGATATGGGATCTCTTTATGGGATTGATTCGATGTTTGGATTTAGTAAAGTTGACGGTGTCACGGCAAAGAAAATAGTAGCTAAAATAAACAAGAGAAAATACAAAAAACTTTTCACGATCCTTGATGGTGGAAAAGAAAAAATGCAACTTTCATTCAAGCATTTAAGAGAAGCAGCAAGAGTATCTGTTGTCGCTTGGGAAGAGATGAAAGAGAGAAGAAATGGAGAAGCTAACGAATCTGCTTTAATCAGGTCAGAGATGTTTGAATCTTTCATTGGTAGAATTGATAGAGGCGCTGAAACATTCGTTGATATCGTAAATGGTCCAACAATAGTTAGAAGTGATATCACTGGAGAAGTGATTACTGTTGATCTTCCTAAGTTCTTAATGAATCCTCCTAAGGATTTAAAGTCCCTTCTCCCTACTTCATTTACATCTGCTGATGATATGAAGAGTAAAAAGATAGCCAATAAAAGTGGGAAAATGAAGAGTGTTAAATTTAGAAATTATCACTACGGAAAGGCCACGAGTTGGGAATTAAAGTCTTATAACACTCTACTTCCTGAAGTAAAAAATGGAGATGACATAAGTACAGCGGCGAGGATTTTAAATCAAAGCCCTGGAGCTGCACCAGTGGCACTTATTATCAATCCATTCATGATGTATAATAGATAAGTTATTCTTAGAGATCTCTACTTTTTCTCATAATTGATTTGAGCATGTAGAGGTCTCCTAATAAAGAAAGTAAGAAGCCTACAAACAAGAGAACTCCGAAAACCTTTGGAGGATTAAAACAAGAAAAGAGAAAAGTCAGAGAAGTTATCGACATGATAATTGCCGTTATAATAGAGGCCTCACTTTTCTCATCAATCCCCTGATCTAAATTATTTCCTTTAATACCATTTAAAATGAAGTGAATAGCATTATCACCAGTTAATCCCACAAGAGTGGAGATAACGACACAGGTAATAAAGTTAATTTTGATTTGAAAGACACTCATTATACAAATAACAATCGCCACTCCCCAAAACGTGGTCATTGAAAGTTTAAATACGGGAATATTTTTCACCATAAAGCTAAGAGTTAGAATAATCATAAAAACAATGGCTAGAGAGAGCTTAAAGCTGCGGAGTAGTGTCTTTGGAACTTCCTGAGAAAAGTCAGCATAAGCGACATGAAGTCCTGACAAGTGACATCTCTTAGAAGTACACAACTCTTCGTTGACATATATTCTCATATCATTAATAGACTTTAGGTCAGTTGATTTAAGGTAAATAATCGCCCTAGCTTCTGGTTCCGAAATTAACCTCTTATAACTAGGAGATGTCCTAAGGGATCTTCTTACGACTTTTTGATTCAAGGGACTAAGCCCCTCTGTAAAATAACTCAACATTAAATAAGGTGATTCAATTTTGACAACATTCACTAACGCTTTGATCTTACTTAAAACTTCTTGGTTAAATTCTTCATCGCTAAAGTCCTTAAAGACCAAACTCACATCTCCAGAGTATCCCCTGCTCTCTTTAAGGTATTCCATTCCAACTCTATAAGAGCTCTTTTTTTCAAATAGCTCCAATGGTACGTCAGAAACATTTAGGTGGTTTAGAGAATAAGGAATAAATAAGTAAGCAACTAAAAGAAGATAGGTTAATTTTCGAGGAAAGTTTATTTTAGAAATCCAATTGATTGAAATTATCTTAAAAACTTTCTGCGAATCGATCCATTTAAAATCACTCTTAAGAAATGTTAGAAAAGCTGGTAGCACTAGAAATATAACAATCCATTCAATCACTCCACTAACAGCGGCCCAAAGACCTAATCGTTTCACAATATCTAAGTCACTTGAATAGAGAGAAATAAAACCTACAAAAGTTGTAAGGGAAGTTAAAAAACTTGGTAAAGCGTTATTTAAGAAAGCTTCCTTCCAGTGTTTATCTGGATTTCGAGATTGAAAATTTGAGAGAAATATAAAATCTCCCATTGAGCTCACTGTTAAAAGTAAGAAGAGGGCATTATTTAAAATATCGATAGGTGTGCCAGTTAGCGACATTAAACCAAAGAGGATCCCTGTACTTAAGATCAGAGTTCCGAGGAAGATGAGACTTGAACTCCAAGTTCCTAAGAAGGCCTTGAACAGTATAATAATGATTACTGAAATAATTATATTGAGTTTAAAGTTCTTCTTTAAACCGTCAGACATCTCTTGGTGATAGGAAGCTTCACCGATAAAGTACGCCTTAAGCTCAGGATAGAGTTTTTCAGTTTCACTCCAAAAAATTTTCATCTTTCTCACGAGCTGTGGAATAACTTTACTTTGGAAGTTCAATTCATCTTTCTCAGAGAAAGTAATATTGATGCCAAAATCAGAATAGTCATCATTTGAGAATATTTTCTTCCACGGAGTTGTAGCTATTGGCGAAAGTATAGAATTATCAGTCCTTGGAAGATCACAATTGAATCTTAAAAGGGGATTAAAGAGCAGTTTAGGAAACTCTCCATTTTGCTCCTTCACATAGCTTGTTTTTCTTAGAGTAATGGGAGAGATAGAGTAGTAGATATTAGAAGTGTTAAAATTTACTTTATTTCGCCAACCTCTAATATGACAAAGGTCTGCTTCGTTTAGAACAGAGTCTTGTTTCTTTATTATAACAAATACTGAAGGCATCACCTCAAAATCTTCTTTTAGATCACTATACTCTTGATAAGTTTGATAACTCTTGTTTAGCAACTCATCAATAGTGATAAGTAATTTAAAAGGTTTTGCCTGGCCGATACAAATTACAATAAGAGTAAAAAGAAAGAAAATAATTTTCTTGGGGTTTCTAATAGAGTACGAAATCATACTCACTAATAATTTTTGAAAACCTTGTAGAAAGACCATTATACTAACGCCATATCAAATGCTGGCATATTCCCACAAGCTTCTATTATATCAAACGTTTCACCATCTTCAGAAACTTTGTGGACAGTATATAAACCCATTGCTGTTGCATGAGTAAAATATCCCTTTAGTTCACTTTTAAAGTTCTCTCTATCAAAATCGCAATAAGCCAAAAGATTTAGTCCTCTGAACTCACAATAGAAGTAGTTCACTAATTCTTTAAAGAGTACCCCTTTTTCAATTCTAGAAATATCTTCTTTAAAACTCACTTGATTGATATATTTGATACTAATAGCTTTTTCTTCCTGCGGTAAATCAAAGACATCTAAAAATGGAATATATTTTGAAATGACCTTAAGCAGTTTAAACATCGTAGGCACGCCACTGATCAGTAATTGTTTTGAAGACTTTGGCCCCCACAGACTTGTAGCAGCAAGGATCTCATCCGTTCTAGGATCTCTTAACAGAATCCAGTTCTTCTTAGAGTAATCTTCCCAGTTTTTGAAACGATAGCTTAACTCTGACTTATACTCTAGACCAAAAGATCTCAGCTTATGGTCACTCTCTAAGAAGTTTATAAGTTCTACAATATTTTCCTGCGTAACTTTATCAATTTTATAGTTTTGTGATTTTCTAAATCCATAAGATCCTACAATATTAACCATATGATAATCTTCAAGCAGACTATACTTAATACCTTTAATTTTTGAATTCGCTAGGTTGTTTCTACTTTGTACATTGTCGTGAACAAGCGCTGTTTGATAGTGCCTACAATGAAATGTTTCTTCGAGATTTTTTGAATTATTGATAAATAATGAAAAGAAACCTCGCCACTGACGAATGAGTTTTCTATTGAGGGAAATGCGTAAATCCCCTAAGTAACCTACTTTTACTAGCTTAGAGTTAATATACCCATCTCGGTAACTAACAGTGGCTATCCCCTGAATTGTCTCTTGCTCATCTCTTAGAAGAAAAACTAGATATTCAGAAGATTTTTCCTTCATAAAAGAAAAGAAATCCCTACCTCTTTTGTATATAATATTATGGGAGCTAGTTGTCAGTTGAGACCGATGGTAATACTCAAGTATTTCTTCGTTATCACCCTCTGTAGCTAAACTAATATTGGGATAATCTTTTAGAAGCGAAAGTAAAGTCATACAATATTATAGCTATTACTAACCAATACTGTCACTTTATTCATTTATGGAAAATTTAATCAATTACTTTAATCTTGGGCTAGGAAAATTTAAACTCTCCCCCAAGTATACCGTCTGCCTAATTCTTCTTGCTTATAATATATTAGGAATCACTGTTCTCGGATTTAACAGAAGTTTTGAGCAGGTTTTTCTAACCACTGCTGCTGTCTGTTTACTGCAAATGTTTTTTGATAAACTCTTTAAGAAAGAAGTCATCTTTCCCTTGAGTGCCATAACCACTGGTTTAGGATTATCGATTCTTCTAAACTACGGTCACAGTTTGCTTTTTCCACTCGTGCCCGTATTTCTGGCAATTGCTTCAAAGTTCTTTTTTACTTTTAAAGGCAAGCATATATTCAATCCAGGCTTAATGGGTGTTGTACTCTCCTTACTCCTTACCAATGAATTTATTTCTCCCGCACCCGCTTATCAGTGGAACGGGTTGACCTCAATGTCGTTATTTATCATTATGCCTTCTTTATTCTTATTCATGCCTAAAATTAATCGTCACTATTTAGTTGGATCCTTTCTTGTCGTTTTCGTTTTACAGCTTGTACTTAGATCAATATTAATTAAACACTATCTTCCTTTTAATACTTTGTTCTTTGGAACTATTACTTCTCCACCATTTTTCTTATTTGTTTTCTTTATGATTACAGATCCAGCAACTACTCCTAGTGACAAAAAGAAGCAGATTATAGTAGGTGTATTACTCGCATTATTTGATTTATTCTTTCACTTATTTAAAAGTTACCATACCTTCTTCTATGCAGCGTTACTGCTTGGTTCTGGAAAACTAATATATCTACATACGAAAGAACTTAAGAGTGGAGGAATTGAGTACCTTAAAAAATCCTTCATACACTCGGGATATTTTAAGAGGTTTTTCACAATCCTCTTCATTGCAGTCATCAGTGTTCTCGTTTATAAGTTTGTTTTAAATGATTTTGGAAGCTTTTATAAACCTGATTTTAAAATGACTCTAGTCAAGACAGAGAAGACTGGAATGAAGTTCTCTAAGGGTGAAATATTCGAAGCAGTGGATCCCAGAGTTCAGCATATGGGAAAATGGATCCTGGCCATATCCGATGGAGTTGCCGTAAGTGATTTCAATAATGACGGACTTGTAGATGTCTTTTTCACAAATGGTCACAAGAGTAAAGAGGATAGAAACGCACTCTTTCTCAATACAGGTAACTTTACTTTTAAACGCTTTGACTCAAAAGAATTAAGTTTCTACGCAAGTGACTTTAAGAAATATGGTGTTCCTTCCAATGCTCTCTTTGTAGACTATGATAACGATGGGGATAAAGATCTCTATATCACTTATGCTTTTGGAAGTATGGGTACGTCCAGACTCTTTGTAAATAAGTTCATTGAAACAGGCTCTGTAAAATTCGTGGAAAGTACTAAAGTATTAGGACTTGAGAAGTTTAGTAACTCGGCGACAGCAAACTTCTTTGATTTCAACAATGATGGTCTACTAGATCTCGTTTCCGGAAACACCATTAGAACACATTTAGAAAACTACAAAAAACCTACTGAGTTAAATCTCTTCTCTCTTCCACAAGCTGAATATGAAGGTGATGAGAGAATGTTTGATTTCATGCACGACAGTTGGCACATGTCTAACAACGGTTCTGAAAATTTTATTTTCTTAAATCAGGGAGATCGTTTCAAGATACTAGATCCAAAAGAGATTGGTATGCCTGAAACAAGATGGACTATGGCAATTGGTACTGCGGACTTTAATCAAGACGGCTGGACAGATCTCTACATGGCAAATGATTTTGGTGCTGACGATCTCTACTACAACCAACAAGGAAAAGGATTTATCAATATTAAAGGAAAGTATTTCGGAGATATTGGTAAAGACACCTATAAAGGAATGAATGCAACAGTAGCTGACTTTGATAGAAACGGAATGAGTGATGTTTACATATCAAACGTTCATCATCCTCTACAAGCAGAGGGAAGTTTACTTTGGTCATTCTTTCCAGGCGTCGAAAATCAGAAACCAAAGATTATAGATAATGCCACAGCAGCTGGTAGCTTAAATGAGAATAGATTTGGTTGGGGAGCTTCTTCGACGGATTTTAATAATGATGGACATGTCGACCTCGTTCAGGCCAACGGTATGGTAGATAATAAGTTTGATAAAAAAGACGACTCATGTCCCGACTATTGGTACATCAATGAAAAGATTGCACGCTCGCCTCCCTCTATTCACAGATTCATAAACAAATGGGGAGATTTAAGAGGAATGTGCATTCACGGATTTGAAAAGAATAGAATGTACTTAAATAGAGGGGTTGCCAGTAAACCTCAATTCATTGATATCGCTGATAAAGTAGGAATGGATCAAGTTGGAAATTGGCGAGGAATGGCCTCTGGAGATTTTAATAACGATGGAAAGATGGATTTAATTGTCAGCTCTCTTTACCGCGATCCCCTAGTCTTTAAAAATGAAGCCACTACAAATAAGAATCACTGGATAGGATTATCCCTTACTTCCACACAGGCCACTTGCAATAGAGATGGAATAGGATCTGTTGTAAAAGTTAATTACACTGATAGCGAAGGTATTTCTCAAATTCAAAGAGTTGAAACAAAAATTGTAAATGGATTTTCTGCTCAAGATGATACAAGAGTTCATTTTGGTTTAGGGGCGGGATCTACATTAAATATGATCACTGTGAATTGGTGTAAGTCGAATCTTAAAGAATACACTAATTTGAAAATTAATAATTATAACAAATTAATACTATGATTAAAAAAATTCTCACTTTCATAATTTTCTTAGGTACATTAAGTTGTTTCGCTAAGTATGAAATGATTTTATTTTCCTATGATCATAAAATCATACCAGGCTGGAGTCCTCACACTTTTGCCCTTTTTGTTGAGCTTGATGATCTAACTAAGAAAGTGATACAGAGTACTCATTTAAGTTGGTTACCTGCCACCTCGCCAAATGATGTGGAAGTATTCGCTAAGAGTGTAAAAGGGAAGAACTATTCACTGAAAGAAACCCTTGAATTTGCCCTAAAAAACGAAAAGAAGCTCTATTACAAGGGTTCCTACATCATAATGAAGGAGCTCTTTACGAAGGCACAGAATCAAGAAAGAAAGCTTCAAAGTGGAGAAGTAGAATACAAAGTACTTTGGACCAATAGAGAAGGAAAAGAACGAACTTATCACTGTGTGTATGCAATTAGTGATCTACTTACTGGAAGAGGCCTCATGAGCAATGGCATGTCACATACATTAGATTCAATGGAAAACATTCAAAGACATTTTAAAGAGTACGTAATTTCAAGAGAAGAAGTAAGTGAAGAGATTAAGGCTCATTTTAATTTAGGAACTTATCTTAAAAAGATGGAGATGGTAAATGACTAGTGACGATTTCAAAACTCTCCAAAGTAAGTACAAGCATTTAAAGACAAATAATTTCTTAGCTTTCTTTATTATATTTGCTCTCTCGCTAACGACTCTTTCGGCCCTCTATCTTTCCACATCAGAAAGTTGGAGTATCTGGCTGCTAGGACAAGTTATTCTTGGAGTTAATATTATTTCTTGGTTTGCTATTTTACATGACCTTGGTCATAACCATTTCTTTTCAAACAAAAGACTTAATTCCATAACTGGTCATCTTGCCTCATTCATTTGTATTCTCCCCTACTATCCCTGGAAATACATTCACAGAGAGCATCATGTTTGGACAGGTTGGAAAGATAGGGATCCAACTATGACAATAGTTGCCCCAAGAGATCTCTCACAAGGTAAGAGAAAATTTGTGAACCTATGCTGGAAGTGCTGGATCCCAATCATGACTCTCTCTTTCTCTTTTGATAACTTTTGGAATATTAGAAAACTCTTTCGTATGTATCCTTCTTGGAAGTTCAAGTGGAGAAATACTTTTAGTATTATTTTCTTAATTACTGCCTACACTACCCTTATCTATACTTTTGGTTGGTCACCATTTTTTAAAATCTGGGGTCTTGGTTATTTAATTTTCTTATTGATCAGTGATCCACTTCTACTTAGTCAGCATAGTGGTGTTCCACAAATGATAAGTAAGGAAGGCGTGCCAACCAAGAAAGTTCACTTTAAAGATCAAGAACAATACACTCGTGGTTTAATATTTCCTAAATGGATTAGTAGTTATATTTTGATTGGGTTTAATAGCCACATACTACATCACTTCTTTCCAACACTACCTGGCTATCGTCTTGTGCAAATGGATGAAAACTTTAGTAATTCAGAAAATTGGATGAGCTGGCTAGTTAAAGCTAAGAATACAGATGCCATTGAACTTCTGTTTGAAAACATTATCGAGTAAGTAAAATTTAGTGGATTTTTTTAAAAATGGTCGGAGTGAGAGGATTTGAACCTCCGACCCCCTGCTCCCAAAGCAGGTGCGCTACCCCTGCGCTACACTCCGACATTATATTTTTTTAGGTGGGAATTTTATAAGGCTTATTACACTATTTGGCAATCTCTTTCCTTGAAAAACTTCAAAGCAGATTTACAAGCATGGGCCCGATGAGAGTTTTCATGCTTCCACTCAGGCACTTCAGCCACGCTCTCATTGACGTGCGGGCCTAAACCGTGGAATACAGGATCATAACCAAAGCCATGCTCCCCTTTGTATTCTTTACCTATTAATCCACTTAGACGGCCTTCAAAAAAGAAAATTTCTTGAGGGCTTATGTAAAAACAGAGTACACATGTGAAGTAAGCATCTCTATTTTCCTGCTCTTCCATATTTTTTAAAAGAAGATTTGCTCGATCTTGATCGTTTAGGCCATCTCCGCCATATCTGGCCGAATGAATGCCCAGCACTTCAGGGAGCGCTGCAACATTTAATCCGGAATCATCGGCCAAGACGGGAACTTGGAATTTATCATAATAAGCTTTAGCTTTTAAGAAAGCATTTTCATTATAAGTCTTTCCGTTCTCTTCCACTTCTAACTTTTCGCTAGCAGCAATGACTTCGATCACGTCCTTATCGAGGAGTTCTGAGAACTCCTCAGCTTTATGAGGATTACCTGAGGCTAAGATGAACTTCATTACGAGAGGGCCTTTTCCTGAGCGCTAAATACACATTTCAAAGCTTCTGCAGCACAATCTAAAATGGCATTCAACTCATCTCTTGAAAATGGTTCACCCTCAGCAGTTCCTTGAATCTCAATATATTTACCAGACTTAGTCATAGCAATATTCATATCTGTTTCACATGTTGAATCTTCTTCGTAATTTAGATCAGCAATAACTTTTCCTGCTGATGTAACTCCAACGCTTAGTGCCGCTAAAGGCTCTCTAATGGGTGATTCTTTAAGTAGTCCTTCTTCCATTAGCTTCTTTACGGCCATGGCTAAAGCTACATATGCTCCAGAGATTGAAGTTGTTCTCGTTCCACCGTCTGCAACTAATACGTCACAATCGATTTGAATACTTCTCTCCCCTAACTTCTCAAGGTCGATAATTGCTCTTAAACTTCTTCCAATTAATCTTTGGATTTCTTGCGTTCTACCACTAACCTTGCTTCTCTCTCGTCTATTTCTTGTGTGAGTAGATGATGGAAGCATAGAGTACTCAGCAGTTACCCATCCTTGTCCTTTATCTTTTAAAAATCTAGGGACACTTTCCTCAACACTTGCTGTGATATGAACTTTAGTATTACCAAATTCAGCAATTACACTTCCCTTAGCATATGGATTAATTCCAGTAGTAAATTTTATTTCTCTAGGTTGTGATCTTTCGATAATTGACATGTTTTTAGCCCCTTTATAGTGATTTGTGATACTTATTATTTTTACCTGTTCTTATGAGATTTGAAAAGAAGGTCACAGTAGTATGAACGATAAAATTGAACATTTCCACTCAGAAGAATGTGCTTCGACACAAACTTCGCTCAAAGAGTTCATCCAAGAAAATCCACATGAGGAAAATATTCTCTTTTCTACTCTATTTCAAACACTTGGAAGAGGTCGTTCTGGAAATGGATGGGAAAGCTTAGATAATTCACTGGCAATGAGTTTTAAAATAAGGCCGAATGAAGTGATGACTTTGACTTCATTGGAGCTTGGTATTCTGATTTGTCAGTTTTTTGAGAGTCATAAATTATCACTAAAGTGGCCAAATGATCTACTTACGGTTGAAGGACTGAAGTGCGGAGGTATCCTTTGCCAAGGTTATAATCAAAATATTCTAGTTGGAGTTGGACTAAATTTAGGAAAGAGTGAAGAAATACGGCCAAATTCTAATTTTAAGTTTGGAAGATCTTGTATTGACTCTAATCTTGTTTTAAAGAGTTCACAGATAAAAGAATATTGTTCTAAATTATATTCATTCATTATTCACAATCGCCTTAGTTCTAAAGAAGTCAGAGAGAAGTGGGCATCCTATTCAATTCATTTAAATAAGTCCGTTCTTATAAAGGATCAAACTATTGAAGAGAGAGGAGTTTTTATTGGAATTGGTGAAAGTGGAGAAGCCCTTTTAAATCAAAAGGGCTTAATTAAAAAAATCTACACAGGATCTTTATTCTTAGATTAACTCTCTAAAGAGTTTGCAATATCTTTTATTTCTTTTCTAATGAGATTTTCTGCAAGATCAGGAATGACTTCCCATGCAACTTGTTCAATTTTTTCTTTACAGAATTTTTTAACAAGCTCTTCTAACACAGGAGTTATAGCCAGCTTAACTTCTGCTACAAGCTCATCAGAATCAAATTCTACAGCAGCTGCCGGTGTAGAACTTAGCGCTGCTGCACTTTGATCTATAGAGTAACTTTCTTTTTCAGAATCAATTTCACTTTCTAAGTCAGAAAATATTTGATCAACTTCTTCTTCAGCAAGATCATCAAGATCATCTAAGCTCGTTGCTTCGGGAGTAGCCGTTTCAAAGGAATTTACATCATCTTCAAATGGCGACTCATCAACATCATCAACTGCCCAAAAGTCTTCGCTATCTATATGCTCTTCAACTTCTGAACTTAATTCTTCAGAAAAATTTGCGGGCATTTGAAATTGAGGATCAGTGGCATCCAGATCTTCATCATCATCTTCTATATTTTCTTCGACAAGCTCAGCGTGATCAAATGTTACAGACTCAAGAGACTCCGAACTTGATCCGATATCAGGATGCTCTAGGTCTTCTTCCGTAAGGGATAAGTGTGGCTCATCAAGAGATGAAGCATCCTCAATTTTTGGTGGAAAGAGATCAAACTTAGTTTCATCTCCAATCACACTAGGAACTTCAATTCCCCATCCTTTAATTTCTTCACTAAGAGCATCTTTAGCAACATCTCCATCAAAGTTAACCTCTTCAGGTAATTGATCAGATTGAGAAAGAGTTGCACTTGAAACATCAGTAGGTTTAGGAGAATCAACGATCCAGTCAGAACCGATTTCAACTTCTTCTGAAATAGACTCTTCTAAACTTTCTTCAAAAATTTCACTTGATTCCAGATTCACTTCAGTAAGTTCACCTTTGCTATCAATTAAAGTTCTACATTTTAAAATGAATTTTTCACTCTCAAATGGCTTAACTATTTTATCACCAATGCCACAGTCATTTAACTCAGAGTCATCAACCGTATCAAAGGTTCCTAGCATGGCCAAAATCTGACTCGAACTGGAAACAGTTTTAATTTCTTTTGAAAGTTCATATCCTGATTTTGAATCGGATAAATTGAAATCAAGTAACACAAGATCATATTGATCTTCTTTTAACATCTTTAGAAGTTCAACTTCATTAAGACATTCATAAAGCTCATAGCCTGTATTTGCTAGAGTGATTGCGATTACTTTTTGAATTGTGAGACTGTCGTCTGCGACTAATATTTTTTCTGCCATGAATTTATTGTCACCTAAAACAGGTAGGTAAGCAACTGATTATTCAAAACACCGGCTAAAACTGTAGTAAAACAGTCGACTGATTATCTAGGTTTCCTCTCTTATTAGAGAGTTTATTAAACTCTTTTACCTTACTATTATCGTCAAGATCATTTCTTTCTAGAATATGTTTGATCTCTTCAATACCTAGTCTTGAGTAAGCGCCATCAGTCATAAACACGAATAAATCACCTGTTAGAACTTTAAACTCTTTAACATTTAAATGTAAATCATCAAAGAGACCGAAGCCACTCATGGGAGTTGTTCTAAACTGTATATCAAAGTTGTCTTCACTTAGAGATTCAAGAGAGTCTGGTCGAACAATATTGTCTATTTTTCCTCTTCTCAGTAAATAAGCACTGCAATTCCCAGTAGAAGATAGAGTTAAAATACTATCGGCTAGACTTGCAGCAATACAAGATGCTCCTCCTCTTTCAGAAAGATTCTTGTCTTGATTAGATTTTTTTAACATTGAATGAGCGAGATGCATGGAATTAACCAAGGCATTTCCTTCAATTAAATATTTATGACTATAGTAGAATGGAAATGTTGAATCTGGATCTCCACCTATTTTTGTGTAAAACTTTTGGATCGTATCTCTCACGAGATCAACCGCTTTATGGCCAATATTAGTGCCACCGAAACCGTCAAAAATCATGAAGAGCTTATTCTTTAAATCCACCACTGCGTCATCTTCATTAATTTGAAGATAAGGTCCTTGATTGGTATTAATTGTATAACTTTTTAATTTCATCATCATTACTCCAAATAATTCTTAAGCTTCTCGGTAGCTTTCTGATAATACTCACTATCAGAAGGAGAAACTTGCTGAACCTCTTGAAATTTTTCTTTAGCTTCGTTAAATAGGCTTAAAGACTCTGCAATAATAGCTTCTCTAAAGATCCTCTTTGATCTTAAGGTCAAAGTATCTCTAATTGTATCCATTTCATTAAGGGCCTCTTTATGAGTAGGATCAAACTCTAAAATCTTATTATATTTTTCATAGGCACCTTTTAAATCTTGCCCTTCTCTAAGAGATCTTGCTTTACCAATAAGAGGTCCAATAATATTAATCATATTCTCTTTGGACTCACTTAACATACGTGAACTTTCTTTTACAAGATCATCATCCATTCCTTGCAGCCTTAGAAAGGATTCGAGTTTTAAAATTGCACTATGCCACTCACCTTTTAAATAGAAAGTTTTCCCTGGTTCAAGAGATTTTACCTGCCTACTTCTTTCAGCTTCTCTTTGTGCCTTTTCAACAGAAATACGATCTTGTTCCTTTCTCCACTCATCAATTTCAAGTCTCATCTGTGGAACATCATAATTTTCAGGATCTAAACTTAGTATTTCTTGAAATAATGATTTAGCGAAAGTCTCTTGTCTTTGTTTTACTGCTTCCTTAGCTTTAACAACTAATTTTGCAACTTTAGCTATTCGCTCTTTTCTTCTTATCTCTTCTCTTTTTTTACTTTCTAACTCTTCAATTTTAGCCAAACCTGTTTTAGCAGAATTATAAAGTTGATTAGAGTTTTTATACTCAGGAATAACTTGCTTCAATCTATCTAAAGCTAAAATAGCCTGTTCATACTTCCCATTCTCAATCAATTCTTGGGATAACAAATATTGAGAGTCAACAAATTCCAATTCCTCAGGCTTAAGTTTAATCTTAGGACCTGAAAGTTTTTTCTTAGGTTGTTTAGAGAGTTTTTCATTTTTCTTCTTATTTTTCTTACTTACATCTACAGCGGGATCAGGAGCAAGCATAACGTAAGCGACAACAAGTCCTAACACAATATAGATAAGCTTTTTTCTCTGAACAGGATCTTTCAATGCCTGCTTAGAAAATAGCGGCACTGGCCCTGCATTTTCATCGGCTCCAAACTCGCCAGCTTCAATATCTAGATCATCATCATCATAATCAGAAGGTACTTCAATTATTTCTTCAACCTCTACAGATTGATTTTCTTCAACTGGCATTAATGTATTTTTTTCTTTTTCAAGAAAGTCCGATCCAACTTTAAAAGTAAAAGTCGTAGAACCTACAATGAACTCATCATTATTTGTTAGTACAGCTTGATTAATTCGTTCCCCATTTAAAATGGTTCCATTTCCAGACTGCATATCTTCTAGCATACAAGTAATATTATTCTTTTTTAATTTCGCATGGGTTGAAGACACTTCTGGATCATTCAGAACGATATGACACTTATCGGGATCTCGACCAATGATGACTTCTGTACTTTCAATATTGTATTTGTCATATGGAGAATTTTCACCAAAGAGTTCTAAGTGAAATGTAGCAAAAGACTGTAGAACCTGAGTCTTATCGTCTTCCTCATAATCATCATCATCCAATCCATAATCATCTTCAGAGCCTGAGTCAGCGTCAGCATATTCATCAGAAAACTCATCTCCACCTTCTTCAAAAGTTTCCGTTCCATCATTTTCTTCAGGAAACTCTACCTCTGTATTTTCTCCAGAGAAAAAAGATGTTGCCTCGCCAATTGCGGATGCTTCTCCGCCATCGCTATTATCATCACCTTCTTTATCATCATCATTATCATCATCAAGAGAACTCAAATCACCTAGGTCTGACTCATCATCAGAACTCTCTTCGCTCTTAACTTCTTCTGCATTAATTGCAATCGTTTCAGTCATAGAAGGAGCCTCTTCAGTTGACTCAGATATATTTTCAGCTTCTTGGACTACATTAGATTGAATTGGAAAAATAAAACATGTGAGAACAAATGGACCGATCATGATCATGTCACCATTATTTAGTTCTACTTCTTGAATGTTACTTCCGTTAACCAGTACAGATCCGAACTCTGAGATTTGATTTATTGTCCAATTTGTACCATTAAAACTAAGCTGAGCATGTTCTCTAGAAACCATTTTATCATCTAAGTGAACATGACACTCATCTGAGCGACCAATGAGAAAACTTAGACCTTGTCCGGCCATTGTTAACTCGCTAGTTAAATCAAATTCACCGTAGGGTAAATTGTTTTTAGAAACATTTAACTTCATCAGCCCTCAATCCTTGTTCGTCGACAATACTTTTAATTTCCTTTTCAGCTCTCTTATATCTCTCATCTTCAGGCTTCTCTTGGAGATAGCGCAATATAGAACAATAAATTCGTACTGCTTTCTTAAACTTAAGTGAATCAATTTCACGTTTTGCCTTGTTAAACTGACTTTTAACTTCTTCATCAAGAAGCATTCTTGACTTAAGTAAATATGCACTCGCCCTTCCATGATTAGGGCTAAGGATCAACGCCATGTCAAACTCTTCAATGGCACGCATATAATTCTTCTCACGCAATTCTCTAAAACCTCTAAAAAGAATAGTTCCGATTTTCTCTTCGGTTTCCTGATCATAGTTTCGGTTACGTCTTTTAATATCTGCAGCGAGACTCGTATCTTCCCTTTCTACCTTAACAGCTACTTTTTTCTTTTTAGGCTTCTCACCATCGTCTAAGACAAGGAATAAAACAGCGATCGCTACCAATCCGTAAATAAGTTTTTTTCTCTTTGCTGCGGGGTCATCTTTCTTTTTCTTTCTTCTTACTTCAACTTCTTCCTCTTCATCGTCGTCTTCATCATCATCTTCGTCAGATTCGACAGAGGCGAGATCGTCTTCAACCACAATACAACTGAATTTGAAAACAGTTTGTCCAACAATGATTTTGTCACCATTAACAAGTTGATGTTGACTAACTTTTAAATCGTTTACGATGATTCCATTCTGAGATCCAAGGTCTGTAACAATGAAGGTGTCATTAAATCTTGTTAATTCTGCGTGTTCCCTTGAGCTTTTTGTATCTAAAATTTGAACGTCGACAGACTCAGAACGACCCATCAATGCACGTTTACCTCTAAGGTAATAAACTAGACCTTTATTTTTTCCAGTCATACACAAAAGCCTATAGTGAGTTCCTACTCCCTCAGGCTTTTTTAAATCTCGAGTTATTCTTACGTTCTGTTTCTTCATGCTTTAACAAATGTTATATAGAAGGCCTTAGCAAAGTTATCACTTCCAAGTAACGATGCCACGTGGATAGCATAATTAGTTCCTTGCAATTCATACTCACCTTCTTGATTTGTTCCCCCGTTATTAGCTGAATTATCACATAATTCAATTATTGTTCCTGCAAAACCTTTTTCTCTAGAAACATCTGAAATGTTCATTCCTTGGGCACTAGACTCTCTTATACCTGTCAAATCTTCAGCTTCTGTGTTTAAAGCTTGTAGATTTTTCTCTGAATCAAGGATGAGGACACCACTAGGAGCACCCATCATAAATTCTTTTAAGGTTCCTACATATCCCTCGTCACTTTCCATTTCAGCAAATTCACTATCAACTTCTTCATTTTGTAGTTCTCTAATTCTTTGTAAAACCGAATTAACAGACCCTCTTAAAGTATCCATTTCACTAAAGAGGAATCGACTTTCTAAATTTCGTCTCTTTCCCCTCAAGGCTTCTTCAATTTGATACTTCATTTCTTCAAGAGGCTTAATTGTTAGATAATAAATGATTGAGAAAAATATGATTGCCACTAAAAATGATGTCATTAATGCTTCTAAAAATGACTTCGTACTTTCCTGCGCCTCTACTGCAAGAGAAGCTGGATTAAACCTAATTGCAATAATACCTACGGGATCAGTTGTTCCTGTTTTTGGATTGAAGGCCATAATTTTCTTACCAATTCCAATTTCACCCTCACCTAATCTTCTTTTATATACTGAATCTTCAGATTTTGTTCTCTCAGCCCACTCTCTAACTTTAATTGAGTGAGTATCTTCAATATAACTATTCATTCTCACAAGAGGACGTACAATTCTTCCATCCAAGTCAAAGAGATCAAAACTCGTTACATCTTTAATATTATTCATAAAAGCTGTATTCAATTGGTCTAAGTTCTTACTCTCAAGTGCTCTAGCATTGGTACGTGCAATTTCTTCAGCGTAATGAGCTCCCCGTTCAGCGATTTCTTTAAGTAGAGTATTTCTACTCGTAGTGATAACGGGATAAATAGTTAGAGTAATAGTAATGATACTTAGTAAAACAAGAAGAATTCCAAAGAGCGATCTCCACTCATATTCCTCATTAATTCCATGAAAAACTGGCATTAACTTATACTTAAACGCCCAAATAAGTTTTGCCGGCAATGGCTCAGGAATAGGAGGTGCTTCAGACATGAAATCAATGTCTTCATCTTCTTCATCATCCGCTGCTTTCTTCTTAATAATAACTTTCTTTTCTTCTACATATACAACTTGCAAGATGGAGTCAGGGAGAGCAATTTTATCTTTATTCTTTACTGTCGCTCTTTTGGCAATCTTTCCATTTAGGAACGTTCCATTTGAACTTCCCATATCCTGTAGATAAGCGACATCTCCTGTAACAGTAATCATCATATGTTTTTTTGAAACACCATTAACTGGAAAATGAATGTCACAATCTTCACTTCTTCCGAGAGAGTTTTCTCCTTCTTGAAGTTCAAATTCCTCACCTCTTAATTTCCCACCAACAACAACTAATTTATACATTTCATTTCCAACTGCTCACCTTTTTGAATCGATCCATTTAATGATCCTCCTTCAAGCTCTAAGACCTGAGTGGATTTAAAATACATCAATGTCATTCGCCAAGGTTTTATGTTTTCAATTATTTTGATTACATTTAGATTTTTATCCAAAAATATTAAATCCAATTTATATCTCATAAACATTGTGTGTATTGAGTTACATTGAGTAATTAGTAAGCCATCAAAGTTTTTCATGTGCTTCTTAAACATCAATCCAACAAGTCTATCTGAAAAGCTTTTTGCTATTTTTGCTTTCTTACAAAGAATATTTTCTTTAAACTTTATTTCATACAACATTATTTCTTTTCCATGACGAGTTCTAAAACAATCGGCGCGGCAACTATAATAAATACGGCAGGAACAATCAGAAATAACATTGGGAACAAGATTTTGGTTGCAGCTGTAGCACCGGCTTTCTCCACTTCTGAAGACTTCTTTTGTCTAATTTCTACCGCGAGAGACTTTAATATTGGTCCAATCGATGCCCCAACAGAATCTGCAGCAATCAATGTGGCACAGAAAGAAGATATTTGAATGAGGTCAATTCTCCATGCTAAGTTACGAAGAGCTTCAGCCCTACTAGCACCAATTTTAATTTCCTTAATCATAGTTTCAAATTCTTGAGACAACGGTGTTACCTTTGCTTTCTCAATCACTTTTGTCATGGCAGCAATGAAATCTAATCCCGCCTCTACCGACAGCGCCAACATATCTACACAAAAAGGCATCGCCATAATAATATCTTTCTGTCTTTGCTGGATACGACCCTTAATCCATATGTCTGGGTACACAAAACCAACAGCACCAACCACAGGAATTATCGAAAGTGGCCAAGTCTCTTCTAAGAATACTCTGACAGCGATAAAGACTATTGGAAAACCTACAATTAAAAATATTTTAAATGAGAAGAAATCTTCGGGAGATAGAACATTGGTGAGTCCCGCTGAAGCCAACTTTCTCTTATACTTTTCCTTAATTTTCTTCTTAGACTTCATCGTGGAAACGATGGGAGTAACATACCTTTTAAAAAATGGCTTTGAGTAACGGAGAACTATTCCATAGTTCTCTTGAGGGGCATTACTCTTTTCACTATCGTCTAATTTTTCGGCGGCCTTAAACTCTTCTTCATCTTGAAACATCATTATTGTCACAAGAAAAATAGCGAAACCAATAAGACCAATAGAGGAGTAGAATAGAATTGCAGAACCCGTATCTCTTGCGAGTCCTCCCTTTAGATAATCACAGGCATTATCATGCCCACCGTCGCATGCTTTATTTATTAGTTTTTTTCCTTTTGCCTTTAAAGCTTCTTTATCGGAAGACATATACATCTGACCTGCTTCGTAGCAATTGGCCATTTGTCCTCTTTTACATGCATCTTTTAAAAGCTTGAGAACTTCACGTGTGGAAAGATCATCATATCTCTTTTTTTGAGCATAGGAATTGTTTGAAACCAAAAGTTCCACTAAAACAAACAATACTAAAAAGATACGATATACCCATTTTTTCATCTAAGTATAGAATATCAAAAGGAAGTGAATAAGAAGACGAAGGGCAAAAAAATCACCCCTCGATAATAGTTGAGTAAAAAGTTATTTATCTAATTCTTCAATTTTTTTGAAAATCTCAGAGATATAATTTTTACTTTGAATCGTTCCTACAACCTTGGAGATTTCAGGAATGTAAATTGGAGTATATTCTTTTAAGCACTTTTCTTTACTGCTCATCACACGATCATGCCTATCAATAATTGTGTCATTTTTTAACAGCTTATTTTTTTGAGCATCTTTAAGACCTTGCAACGCTTTTTTAGCATTTTCCATATCTTTATACTCAACTATATCAGCACCAGCATTTATCGCCATAACTGCAGCATCTTCTACAGAATATCTGTCAGTAATTGCTTTCATCTGCATATCATCTGAAATAATAATTTTAGTATACCTAAGCTCTTCTCTTAGAAGAGCGTATGCTTTTTCACTAAGTGATGTTGGAATATCAGGATCAATATCTTCAACAATCATATGGGCCATCATAACAAATTCAACTCTAGATTTAATTGCTTTCTGGAAAGGAAGAAATTCTTCATTCCTTAATTCCTCGAGTGTTTTTTTCACTATTGGAAGGTCAAAGTGTGAATCCTTAGTTGTACAACCATGTCCTGGAAAATGTTTTGCACACGATAATATGTCGCTAGTTTGCAGACCTCTAATCACTGAAGAAATATTTTTCGAAACTGTTTCAGCATCCTTACCAAAGGCGCGATCTCCAATGACTTTATTTTTTTCATTATTGAAGATGTCACATACTGGAGCAAAATTTACATTTACTCCACATGCCTTTAGTTCCTTGGCCATAATCTGGCTACATTCAAATACTGTTTTCGGAGAATTTAAACGTCCTAGATCCATCATAGGAGGAAAATTAGTAAATCCATTTCTAAACCTAAAAACTCTCCCGCCTTCATTATCTACACATATAAATAAAGGATACTCTTTTCTTGTCGTTTGAATTTGGTTCACTAGTTCAGCAAGCTGTGCTGGACTCTCATAGTTATTGGCAAATAGAATAACTCCCGCAATATTTTCATTTTCTAAAAATTCACGCTCTTCATCTAAAAGACCTTTTCCAGATATGCCAGTAATAATTAATTGGCCTAAATTACTCATTCGTACCACCTTTTGCATTCTATTCTATTACAAAATAAAAATTACACAATAATTGTAAGATGTTTTTAACTTGAAAATGATTTCCTTGGATCAAGGTAATCTCTCAATCCATCTCCCAATAAATTTAATCCAATAATTAACCCCGCCATAACTACGGATAAAATTATTACTATATAGGGCGCTTCCAGAAGAACAGACTTAGCTATTGCTAACATTCCCCCCCAAGAGTACTCAGATCCACCGAGCCCCAAGAAACCAAGAGCTGCTTCACTTATAATTACACCACTAACTCCCAGTACAATATGCACCATCATTAGAGGTAAAATTGCAGGAATGACAACTCTTGTAAATAATCTTAGTTCAGTGACTCCAACTGCCCTAGCACTTTCAACATATGAAATATTCATTACCCTAAGAGTTTCTCCACGGGCAATTTTTGCGTATCCAGGCCATCCTGTAATAACTAGTGCAAATACTAATCCCCAAAATGATTGTCCCGTTACCGACATCACCATAATAGCAATTAAGATACTTGGAAAAATGAAGATAAGGTTTATAACTAAATCACTTAAAATCTTTATTGTTTGATTTCCTGTCACAGATAAGTAACCCACAATTATACCAATCGTAGCGGTTGTAAAACTCACCATAAAAGAAATTCCTAAACTGTAGGCTAACCCGGCAGAGAGGATTTCAATAATTGATCGTCCATATATATCAGTACCTAACATAAAGCCATTAACTCCAGGTCTAAGTAACTCTTTTGTCATATCACTTTCAGGAAAATAAGGACTGGTAATCTCACCCTTAATAAAATGACTATAAACAATCCATGCAACGGCCCAAAGTAAATAGGATGATATAAGTACAAACCCAATTTTAATTTCTTTATTTATTTTATTCTTTTTCATAACTAAGCCGAAATCCTTGGATCTATTTTCTCATTTACAAAATCAACAATGAAATACACGCCCATATAAATAACTGTGGAATAAATGATAACTCCCTGAACAACAGGATAGTCTCTGTTTTGAATTCCTTCAAAGAGGAGTAAACCCATTCCAGGAATATCGAATATTGTTTCAGTAATCATTGTTCCGGCTAAAACAACAGAGAGTTGTATTGCAACTACATTTAAAATTGTAGGCATACACACTTTTGATAATCTTCTCAAAATAGAAAGGTCACTCATTCCTTTTGATCTTAATACTTGAACCCAAGGTGCTCCAGACTCTTCAAGTAACTTATTTCTAGCGACTCTCATTATAACTGCACTCAGTGGAATAACTAACGTTAATACAGGCAATATACCTTGAGCGAAACTTCCCCATTCTGAAACAGGTAAAACATTAAACTTTATTGCAAATATATAAACCAGAATTGGAGCTAGTGAAAAGATAGGAAACGAGAGAGCGACTAATGAAATTATTCTCGAAGTATTATCAAATAAACCTGATTTTTTAAAACCGGCATAAATTCCAAATACTGTTCCTAGTATCGTTGCAAAAGAAATAGATACAAATGCCAAAACAATGGTTGGCTTCATATGTTTCTTAATTAAAACAGTGACATCTTTCTTCTTAAAAAGAGATTTACCCATCTCGCCGCTAACAATTCCCACAAGATAGTTTTTATATTGATCGCCTAAACTTTCATTTAAGCCTAATTGCTCTCTATATTTCACAATTTCTTCTTCTTTAGCTTCAGGGCCTAGAATTTTTTCAACAGGATCCCCTGGAGTTGCTCTAAGAATGATAAAAATAGCACTCACAGCTAGGAACATTGTAAAAAGAGAGTATAAAAACTTTCTTACCGAACTTTCCATTATTTCTTCTCCACCATAGATAAGCCTTGCGACACCCAAAACTTTTTTGAAAGTTCATGGTTCTTATCTAAAAAATAAAATATAGACTGGTTTGCTACAGTTAGAGTGAATCTTCTTTCACCCTTGGCATTCTTTCCGTCGTAAGAAAACCTTGCCCTTGAAAAGACTGAGCTTGGTACATTTAAATATTGCTCCTGAAAGTAAGGGTATCCTTCCCAAATAATAATGACCTTCATAGATCCACCATCATTTTTAATAGATTTTTCTATAAAACCTGTGGCCCTAGCGCACTCAGTGATTTGAGAGAAATAACAAAATATACCATCGCCATTTGGAAAGGAGTAAGACCTCTTTCCTTGCCATTGCCGCTCAGGTGAATTTAGCGTCACATCCATGGAACGTTTTTTAGAATTAATTTTCATACGAGTGGTATATTTTTTGCCATCAAACCAAACACTATATTCAGATACAGTAGGTCTAAGAATAGTTAGTTTTTTATTGAGATTTCCTAACTTTGAAATCATAATTAATTTCTCAAGAATTTTACCATTATCTCCAGCTTTCACCGTTTTTTTAACTATGAACTGGTTCTTACTCTTACTAAAACCCTTTTCTCTATGAACATAGAATTTCCCCGCTTTGTCAGATAGCTGAAATTCTTTATTTATTCTTGCTGTATTTGGACTATCAGGAGTAGATGAAAAAGTAGGGCCTGTGCCTAATTGTTTGAAGTAGGCACAAGAACTTAAGCTAAGTAATATTATAAATTTAAATAAAGTCTTCATGAAAGTTAGTCCGCTAAGAATGATTCAAAACTTTTATCAACTTCTCGTAAAGCTCCTGAATCATTTATGAGCTTATTTATGCTCTCTTTTATCTCATCGTTTTCGTCAAAATGAATCCCTATTTTCTTCATTGGAATTCTAGCAGCCCTTTGATTTACATAATCTACTATATAAACAATTTCAGCATACTTTAGAGAATAGGAGGTTCCTTCAAACATTAATGTAAATTGAATTCCACCGTCATCCTTTAAACCCGCAAAGTAAGAAGTTTCCCTACTGTTTGCAAAGAAAGAAAGTCCATCACTAGAAAGATCTAAGATTCTAAAGCCCATAAGTTCAGCTATAGCATCTTCTTCATCAACAATTTGTTTCATTTTTTCAGAAACAAATGATTCAAGAGCACTATTTGGAGTCTCTTTAAACCTGTTGATCGAAATGATATTACTGGAGTTTTCATCAGAATAGACTTTAAAATAAGCATGAACTTGATGATGAGGAAAAGTTAACAACCTTTCATTATGCCTCTTCTCGCTTTTAAAGACTTCTTCTTCTAATTCTATTGAAAGAAGGCCATTATTCTCAGATAGAAGTGATCCCTTCGCAAAGTAATCAACACTATTAAAAGAAAAGTTAAGAAAGACTTTATCACTAAAATCAACTTCAATTATAGAAGTTGATACATCAAGCGTGATTACTCTTTTTTCAATATTTCGAATAAAGGCAAGGGAAGGCTCACTCCCCTTGCTCCAGACTCTTATAGGTTTTTCGCTATTAACGAAACTGGAAATCTTCGATGAGATTTCTGAAACGTTCAATCCTGTGAACTTCTCTTTTGAGCTTTCCACCATGAAAGCCACCTCTTTATTTTAAAGTTTTAAGATAATGTCGCTACTTGTCTTAGTAGGTGAATCGACTCAAGAGCCTTTCCACATCCTCTAACAACACAAGTAAGAGGATCTTCTGCCAAAGATACTGGTAATCCAGTTTTCTCTTTAATCAGAACATCTAAATTAGCAAGTAGTGAACCACCACCAGCTAAGATAATTCCATTATCTACAATATCTGCAGCCAATTCAGGAGGAGTCTTTTCAAGTGATACCTTTATAGCTTCAACAACTTCAGAAATTGGATCCGCAAGAGCGTCTCTAATTTCATCTGAAGTCACTTCTATAATCTTAGGAGCTCCAGCAATTAAGTCTCTACCTTTAACTTCATAGGTTTTAACTTCTTCATCGAATGGATAAGCATTTCCAATTGACATCTTTATGGCCTCAGCCGTTCTCTCACCAATTAGAAGTGAATACTTTTTCTTAATATAATTGGTAATGGCTTCATCAAATTTGTCACCCGCAACTCTTACAGATTGCGAATAAACAATTCCACCAAGAGAGATAACTGCAACTTCTGTAGTACCACCACCGATATCAACAATCATATTCCCAGAAGGCTCTGTAATTGGAAGACCTGCTCCAATAGCTGCAGCCATTGGTTCTTCAATTAAGTAAACTTCTCTAGCTCCTGCCTGCTCAGCAGATTCTTTTACAGCTCTTTTCTCAACCTGAGTAATTCCAAATGGGATACAGATGATAATTCTAGGTTTAACTAGTTTAGATCCTGTTAGAGATTTTTGGATAAAGTACTTAAGCATTGCCTGAGTAACTTCGAAGTCAGAAATAACTCCATCTCTCATTGGTCTAATGGCCTTAATACTTCCAGGAGTTCTACCAAGCATCTCCTTAGCCTCACGACCTACGGCCAAGACTTTATTAACACCTTTTATTCCCTGGTGAACAGCAACAACCGAGGGCTCATCAACAATAATTCCTCTGTCTTTTGCATAAACCAAACAGTTTGCCGTACCAAGGTCAATGGCTAAATCGTTTGAAAACCAATCTAAAAATTTCTTGAACATCACTAAGTCCTTATATGATCTTTATTTACCAATTATAATGTCTAACTTTCTCACCACGATCAGCAATGTCTGCCATGGCTTCAATACCTAATTCAATATGAATATCAGTATACTTCCTAAATACTTCTTTCGCAGAGTTTTTAGTTTTAATCCCGCCTTTTTTCAAAGGACAATCTGAAATTAAAAGTAATGCTCCAATATTTACCTTACTTACAAAACAGGCCGTAAATAATGCAGCGGTCTCCATCTCTACAGCTAAAACCCGCTCTTCAATTAAATTTTGTTTAAAGCGATCATCAAACTCCCAGAAACGGAAATCAGTAGAATGGATAGTTCCCGTTCTATAATCATGACCGTGTTCAACTAAAATTTGAGAAACAAACTTTTGAACTTTAAAAGTTGGTAGTGCGGGAACCTGTGGTGGCAAGAAGTGATCCGAAACTCCTTCAGCTCTAACTGAAGCAATAGGCAGAACAAAGTCTCCAACTTTTAGCGACGGATGTACTGAACCAGCAAGACCTAAGAATAAAACGGCCTTAGGTGATACAACTGAGACAAGTTCTCCAATTAACGCTGCCATGGCAGAACCAACTCCAAACTCAACAATTGTAACTTTTGCTTTCTTAGATGAAGAAGCTTTAAAGGCAGAACCTTTTGTATAATGAGCATCATCTAAGAGAACGTTGAATCTCTCCATATAGTAATGGAAATTTGTTAAAATAATTTGTTGTTCGAAATCTTCAATGCTATGCCCAGTATATCTCTCGAGCATATCTTTAGCGATTCTCTTCTTATCTTCGTTCCAGTGAATTCTTCTAGAGCGAAGTCTTGCCTTCTTCTCTTCAACAGAATTAACTTGTCTCTTAGTAGACATTCTAACTAACGAATACGGATCGATAGCTGCCTCTAATTCGCTACTAGGCGTAGACTTAACTCGAAGAGTACTATCTTTCTTTTTAGAAATAACTTTTTTCTTCGTAGTTTTTTTTGAAGCTTTTTTAGCAACTTTTTTTGTAGCTTTCTTAGCAATTTTTTTTGTAGTTTTTTTAGCAATTTTCTTCGTTGCTTTTTTAGAAGTAGAAGTAGCAGTTTTCTTTTTAGAAACTTTCGCTTTCTTCTTTGTAGTCTTCTTAGCTTTAGTTGAAGAAGTCTTTTTTGCTGTCTTTCCTTTGACGGCCATAATGACATAATCCTTTATTTAAATTTCATTCAATAAAATGTACCATTTAGAGCTTTTTATTGACAACACCTAAGTGTCCAAAACCCTATAAAAACTAATAGAGACGATGGTAACACAGCGCCAAAATTCATTCATATAAAAGACATATTTTGCTTGTCAGAGCGGGTCAATTTCCATAGTATGAGGAAACTTAATCGTAATTTAACACGTAGCAAAAGGATATCTCATGGGAATGGGTAGAAAAAGAACAATTACAAAAATGAAACAAAGAAAGGGTCAAGCTAAGAAAAAAGCAAGAATCCTTAAAAGAATTCAAGCCAGTAAAAAGTAAGGTTCAATAACCTTACTTTTTTAACTCGCTGAATTTATTACGATTTTTCCTTTAGAAATTCATATAATATCTTCGCATTCTTGATTGGTTCATCTCCAGTTTCAAATATATAGAAGTCACTTTTGAATAAAACTCTTATCATTGCGAAAAATCTCAAGCATGCAATCTTAGATTTTCTTAGAAAGTCAGTGAATCCGTTTTCCCAAAAATACTCAAAAATCATCGGCAATCCAATGCCAATTACCATATTTATCATCAAAGAATAAATTTTCTGATCTAGCCGAGCTTTATGTAATCTTGAGGTTGAACCCTTAATTCTCTTACCCTGAATAAGGACTTGTCGCTTACTTTTCGAGGCGAGCTCATTTGAAATCCCCTCCAAAGAGATAAGTTCTTTCTTTCCGTACTGTCTTCTTGTTAGTGAATAAATATTTTCATCAGGGTTTTTTATATTTTTAATGAGCTCAGGAGCTACTCCCAAGCGAATGGCAAAATTTAAAAACTCCCCTCTTGTATTAATCAATGGGGAGTCGTCCGAAATAATTTTAACATCATCATAATTTAAAAGGTTTGCTAACAATGTACTCTTACCACCACCCATGGGGAACATGCACAAACATGAGACGTCACCAATCTGTACGCCCATGGCGTGAATACGGTGCAGCCCCAACAGATCAAGCCTCTTTCCAACTCTCGATAAAATAATTAAATATGTTAACTCATGTAGAAATTCTATATCTAAAGAATATATTTTAGACTTTTCAACATCGTAATCGAAAATAGTCAGACCCTGTTCAAAGTAATTATTAAAACGAATAGGGCCTTGATCATGGGTTATTGAATTTGAAGAAGTACGAGTAATTTTAGCATTTCCAATTCTATCTAATGGAGGACTCTCCTTAAAACATTCTATTTCAAGAAATACTTCACTAGGGTCTTCAACAATGAAGTTTGAAAAATCAAGATTCAATCTCTTATACAATTCTTCACTCTTGGAGCGTACAACAACCTCAAGGTCATAAAAATTAAAAACATTACGAAATTCAACTAACATATGTTTATAATAAGGCATAACTCCATCTATCAAAAGAATATTTATGAACTATTCAATTATTATCGTTACATACAACCGCTTAGACCTCTTACAGAAATGTATCGCTGAAATTACGAGCCAATCACCCAAGGCAAAAGTACTTGTGGGAATCAATGGCCACGATGATGCGAGTCAGGCTTACTTACAAAATTGCCCTAACGTCACCTTTAAAAGCTTTAAAAAGGTGACCCCTGGAGAAGTGAGAAACGACCTTGCTAAAATGGTTGAGACTCCTTGGATATGTTTCCTTGATGATGATGTCATCGTAAGTGATGGCTACTTTAAAAAAGTTGAAAATATTTTGTCTACCTATTCAAATCTAGATATTTTTGGAGGTCCTGATGCGAGTTATCCTGGAGAGGACAGTACAGAGACAGCAATCTCTTTGGCATTAACATCTCCAATTGCGACGGCTCACTCAAGAAAGAGGCATACTGTCTCTAAAACAGATACTCAGGATGCCACAGAGCAAGATTTAATTCTTTGTAACCTGTGGATGAGAACGTCACTATTTCAAAAAGAGAACTTCTCATTTGATAAGAGATTTTTTAGAAATGAAGAAAATGTACTTCTTCATTTATTATTAAAAGCGAATAAGAAGGCCATGTATTTTGGAGAACTCTTTGTTCATCACAAGAGGAAGAACAACCTTTTTCAAATGATTATAACAGTTATGAAAAGTGCAAATTTTAGAGCTAAATCATTTATGTTATTTCCGGATAGCTTTAACTTTCTATACACTGTTCCAAGTTTATTTTTTCTCTATATTGTTACAATACCTTTCTATGAGTGTTTCTTAAAACTCATACCTCTGTTTATATACTTTTTGGTATTGATATATTTCACATGGAAAGTCTGCAGCAGTGCGAATAAAATGAATTTATTTTTTCAAGTTATGTTGGTTCAGATACTCATTAATTTAAGTTATGGAGTAGGTTTTATTTCTCCTCCAAGATCTACAAAGACTTATTAGCCTCTAAGAACACGGGCTTAATTTTCCCTCTCCTAAGCTTTAGAGGGACCATTTTCTTTAACCAAACATTGTCCTGCAATACCCAAGATCCTGTTATTCCTGTGAGCTTTTCTTTATTCCGTACAAGAATTTCTAATTCATCTCTTGAAGTTGGAGAGCTGTCCGCAAGGATAGAGTTTACAACTTGAAAAGCATCAAAGGCCCTCATTTCAATGAGGCGAGGTTTGACTTTATATCTATCAATAAAATTATTCAAAAAGCTTTTGTCTTTAATACTAAAGTCATCTCCAACGAAATACAAAGAACCAAGCTTATAGCTTTCGCGGCTTAGTGCCTTAGATCTCCAACTTGGTCCACCAATGATATTTAAATTAAAAGCATCAAAATAGCTAAAAGAAGGAATTATTTGTAGCGCCTCATTCGGAAAAGAAGGTATGAAAACCCAATCAAAATCAATAATAGGTTTCAGTGTTTGGATTCTTCTCGTGGTGTTACTTTTTTCCAGAGAATGAATTCCTTCCATAATATCTAATTCTTCTTGTCTTTCTCGCTTATATTTTAGCCCTAAGAGTTTCTTAATAGTATCCCTATGGTCTGTTTGCTTTTTATTATAAGACTTAACTTCAGTAACATTTACATTATGAATTTTTGCTTTTCTCCAAAATTCGTCAACGTATGCTTGCCCACGTTCAGAATTAGGATATATTACTGCAGCATTTTTACCAAAGTGATTTAACATTTTCTCAGAGAAAAGGTTCTCAACTAATGATTCAACTGATCCTGGAATTTCTATAAGTAAGTGATTTTTTTCTTCTTTAGGTAAATAGATCTGAGATAAACTAATAAAGAGTACTCCGTGCTTCTTTGCCTCTAGATACTCCTTTGTAGCTTCAGAAGAAAATAGACCTCCAATAATAACTGAAACGTAGTGCTTTTCAATTAGCTCTTTAACTCTATAAGAGCCAACGACTCCACTTCCCTCACTATCTTTAACAAAGATTTCGAAGGGAGGTCTTCCCTCAAGTTTATTATTAAGCTCTCTTATTCCATTATCAATTCCAACTAGTGCACGCTTACCAAATTCAACTTTATCTCCACTTCTTGGCAAAATTACACCGATTGCATGAGGATTCATTTTCGTAAAATTCTCTAGTCTAAATTTAAAATTTGAAATGAGAAGTTCTATTTCTTGAAAGTTTGCGTAACGTTCCTCTACCCAACTAAGTAAGCTTTTAGAATCTTCCCTCGAGCCTTTATAATAGAGTTTTTCTGTTTCAAGATAACCTAGGTAACCTACAACCAAGAAGGGTTCATCTTCAAACTCCTGTAGTATTCTTTTCTTTTGATTTTCTTCCAATTGAAAGAAAGCTCCAATGAGTTTTTCGTACATGGGCTCTACTTTTAAGCCACTTAGTGATCCTATATTAGATAAATACCAGATTAAAGATTTCATAGATTGAATAGGCCTATCAAGCTCATTCGCAAGGTTATAATTTAACTTATGAAATTTCTTACTTTCTTCTTTCTGTAAGTTCTTGAAGTCGCAAATAGATAAAGTTGAATAAGCTCTATCAATGTAACCCATTTTAAAATATGAGCTAGCAAGATTTAAATGTACTTGAGCTGTTAATCCACTATCTAATCTTGAAGTAGAAAGAGCTAAATCAAAATTATAAATAGCTTGTTCATAATTTTTTTCTGAAAAATTTATAACACCAATTAAATTTCTTCTTAGTGCCTTTTCTGTGGGAAGTAACATTTCAGTTTTATAGGACTGAAGCTTTTTAAGTGCATGTTGAGACTGCCCTTTCTTATACTCATTTTTAACTGCTTTTATAAAGACCATAAATTTTTCAGTATAGAGGTCTTTTGGGTCTCCACCGGAAAGGAGCGAGACCCCCGAACATGAAATAAATGAAATCAGTATTAGTATAGAAAGAATATTTTTCATAGCTTAGCTTCTCTTAATCCGTTAAAAGTAGGCTTAAATTGTACTTTAAGGTAGGAGAAAGTGCTAGATGGTTTTATTCTACTCACCAAGTCATAACACTGTATTTTCTTCAAAAAAGCAGCCAAGTTCATGTCTTTTCGCTAGATTTGGCCCATGAAAAAACTTATCCTCCTTAGTCTCCTATCACTCAACATTCACGCCAGCGTAAATTACGATCAACTTAGCCAGTTAAAAGAGGCCATATATCTTGCCTTTGATGAGCTAAAACCTGATTCTTCTCATTCTTTGAGTATTAATCAAAAAGTAGGTGATCTTGAAAGTTACTGGTGGGACCTAGATATAGTACACGCTTCATATTCAGGAGTGGAACAAGATGGCCTATTCTCACACAATATTTTTCTATTTGGTGGTTTTGCAAGGCTAGATGGGATGACTCTAGATGGACTCGCGCTTACCGCTTGCCATGAAATAGGGCATGGAATAGGAGGCTTACCATTAAAAGTAAATGGTAAAACAATGGAGGGCCAGGCTGATTACTACGCTACCCAAACATGCCTACCAATTCTTTTTAAATACCTGAAACAAGCAGATGAACTTTCAACTGATCCCTACATTGAATATTTTTGTAAAAGTCATACTGATTATAGTTACTGTCAACGGGCCATGACAGCACTCGAAAGTGAAATTTTCTTCTTCTCGTATCTTGGTGATGAAACTTCTTTCGAAGAGAGATCAACTGAAGTAGTTACTGAGTTAAATACTTCTGAAACTTATTATCCAAGTGCTCAATGCCGGCTAGATACTTCTATGAATGGTATATTTGGGTTAGCTAGACCCACTTGCTGGTTTCCAAAAAACTAAGGCCCCTTTCGAGGCCCTAGATTTTATTGAAATAGATCTTTTACTTTATCGAAAAATCCACGACTCATAGGATTTGAAACTTCATTATCAAATTCTGAGAGTTTCTGAAAAAGCTCTTCTTGCTCTTTAGAAATCTTTTGAGGAGTTTCAACATGAATATGCATGATCTGATCACCTTGACCATAACCACCTAAGCGCTGTATTCCTTTTCCTTTTAATCTCATTTTCTTACCAGCCTGTGTTCCCGCAGGAACTTTAACTGAAACTTTTCCATCTAACGTTGGAACTTCAATATCAGCACCAAGGGCCGCCTTCGAAAAAGAAATTGGAATAGTACAATGAACATCAAAACCATCTCTCTCAAAGAGTTCGTGCTCTTGAATATCTATTACGACATAGAGGTCACCACCTGGGCCACCTTTAATACCTGCATCACCCTCTCCAGAAAGTTTCAACCTTTGACCGTGATCAATTCCGGCTGGAACTTTTACAGAAAGATCCGTTCTCTTTCTAGCTCTTCCTTCCCCGTGACAACTCCCACAAGGATCACTAATTGATTGACCAGAACCTGAACACTTAGGGCAAGTTTGAGAAACAGTGAAGAAGCCTTGTTGTCTTCTCACTTCTCCCATTCCGCCACACATGTCACAAGTAACAGGCTTAGAACCTTCTTTAGCTCCTGATCCATGACAAGTTCCACAGTCTGCAAGACGAGTAATTTGAATTGTCTTCTCACAACCAAAAGCTGCTTCTGCAAATTCAACCTCTAGGGCCATTTGTAGATCGTTTCCTGGACGAGCTGCAGAACGTCTTCTTCCGCCTCCGCCTCTTCTTCCACCACCTAAAATATCACCAAAGATATCACCAAAGATATCTCCTAAATCTCCAAAGTCTCCGCCACCGCCTCCGCCAAAGCCACCACCGCCTTGACCGTCGACACCGGCATGACCAAATTGATCATAACGAGATTTCTTATTTTCATCTAACAGAACTTCAGCCGCCGAAGAAGCCTCTTTAAACTTGGCTTCTGCCTCAGCATTGTCAGGATTTCGATCTGGATGGTATTTCATCGCAAGCTTACGATAAGCTTTCTTAATCTCATCTTTGCCTGCGCCCTTATCTACGCCCAGAACTTCATATAGATCTCTTTTACTCATTTGATTCTCTTTTGTAGAAAAAGGGAGAGACCCAAAATGAACCTCTCCCTCTTCAAAATTAATTTACTTTTTTACTTAAACTTCTTTAAAGTCAGCGTCAACTACATCGTCATCGTCTTTCTTTGCTTGAGCTTCTGGTCCTGCACCTGGCTGACCTTCTGCACCCGCTTGCCCTTCTGCACCTGGTTGCCCTTCGGCACCTTCATACATTTGAGTAGCAATTTTATGTGAAGCATTTTGAAGTCTTTCTACTTCACCTTTAAGTTCATCAAGAACTTCAGACTCTAATTTACCTTTTGCTGCTTCTAATGCTGCTTCTAATTCTTTCTTATCAGTATCAGCGATTTTATCTGCACCATCTTTAAGCATTTTCTCACTACTTAAGATAAGAGCATCTAAACTATTTCTAGTATCAACAATTTCTCTTCTCTTAGTATCGCTTTCTTTGTTCGCTTCTGCTTCTTTAACCATTCTTTCGATTTCATCTTCACTTAGACCTGAACCAGCAGTGATTTTAACTTCTTGCTTATTACCAGTCGCTTTGTCGATAGCAGAAACATGAACGATTCCGTTAGCATCGATATCGAAGATAACTTCTACTTGAGGAACACCTCTTGGAGCTGGAGCAATTCCAGTAAGATCAAATCGTCCAAGTGTTTTGTTATCATTTGCAAATTCTCTTTCACCTTGAAGACAGTGAATAGAAACTGCAGGTTGGTTATCTTGAGCAGTTGAGAAAACTTGAGATTTCTTTACAGGAATCGTAGTGTTTTTCTCAATAAGCTTAGTCATAACTCCACCAAGAGTTTCAATACCAAGAGATAAAGGAGTTACATCTAAAAGAAGAACATCTTTAACATCTCCAGCTAAAACTCCACCTTGAATAGCTGCACCAGCGGCAACAACTTCATCAGGGTTAACACCTTTAGAAGGCTCTATTCCAAAGATTTCTTTTACTCTGTCTTGAACAGCTGGGATTCTAATAGATCCACCAACAAGGATAACCTCATCAATTTCATTCTTATCAAGTCCAGAATCATCAAGACAAGTTAAACATGGCTTAGCTAGTGCTTCTAAATCTTTAGCAATTAAATCTTCAAATTTTGCTCTCGAAAGATTGATATTTAAATGTTTTGGACCAGAGGCATCAGCAGTGATGAAAGGAAGATTAATATCTGTTGAATTAACATTTGAAAGTTCATGCTTAGCTTTTTCAGCAGCTTCTTTTAATCTTTGTAGGGCCATTTGGTCTTTTCTAAGATCAATTGAATCGGACTTTAAGAATTCTTCCGCTAAGAAGTTGATGATATCTTCATCAAAATTCTCACCACCTAGAAAAGTGTCACCGTTAGTTGCTTTAACTTCGAAAACACCATCAGTTGTAATTTCAAGAATTGAAATATCAAATGTACCACCACCAAGGTCAAATACAGCGATATTCTTATCAACTTTAGTATCTAATCCGTAAGCAAGTGCAGCTGCAGTTGGCTCGTTAATAATACGCTTAACTTCAAGACCAGCAATTTTTCCTGCGTCTTTAGTCGCTTGTCTTTGTGCATCGTTAAAATAAGCTGGAACTGTTACAACAGCTTCAGTTACAGTTTCACCAAGGTAATCTTCAGCCGCTTTCTTAAGTTTTTGAAGAACGATAGCAGAAATTTCTTGTGGAGACATTTCCTTTTCATCAACTTTTATCCATGCATCACCATTGTTATTTGCAAAGATTTCAAATGGTGCCACTTTTTGAAACTTCTCAGCCTGTGGAGTATTTGCCTTACGACCAATTAGTCTTTTGATTCCGTATACTGTTTTTGAAGGATTTGTCACTGCTTGTCTCTTAGCAACTTGACCAACTAGTGTTTCACCGTTGTTAGCAAACCCAACAACAGATGGAGTTGTATTATGCCCTTCAGCGTTTGCAATAATTTTGTATTTTCCATTCTCAAGAACTGAAACACAAGAGTTTGTAGTTCCTAAGTCGATTCCGATAATTTTACCCATGATATTCTCCTAAAATATTATTAATTAATTTTTTACTATTACTACTTTTGCGGCCCTTAATAAGCGACCATTTAAAATATAACCTTTTTGAAATTCAGAAATAATTTCGTCATCTTCTTTTCCTTCCGCTGGTTGTTGTGCCAGTGCTTCATGAAAATTAGCATCAAAAACTTTTCCTAATGACTCAACTTCCTCTAAGCCATTTTGTAAAAGAACATCAGTCATTTGCTTCTTAACCATATCAATACCTGTGAAGATATTTTTTACTTTCTCATCTTCATCGTTTGAAATAGCTAGAAGTGTTCTATCTAAGTTATCTACAACATCTAAAAGTGCAGATAAAACTTTTTCATTTCCGTACTTAAGAAGGTTTTGTGTCTCTCTATCGTGACGTCTTCTTAGGTTCTCCATTTCTGCTGCGAGGTAATAGAATTTAGATTTAAAGTCCTCCTCCTCTACAACTTCTACTTTTTCTACAGTAGCGTCAGCAGCCTCAACTGTTTCTTCTGCTTGAGTGTCCTCTACGGTCTTAAGCGTCTCTTCAATATTTACTTCAGTATTCTCTGCATTCTCTGTATTTTCTGTAGTCATTACTTCTTCGCTCCGTAAGCTTTCATTTTCGTCATCACCAAGATGTGTTCATATGTTCCAGTGTCAATGGTAGAAAAATAATAAATTCTTCTCCTAAAAAAAAGGTCTTAATATCCAGTACTTAGGGGGTTGGCATGGACTTTGTAATTAGAATAGATGAATAGCGAAGGTTAAAGGTAACCTATTGAAAACTCATAGCTAAAAGGTTGGATATCTGACATATGTCTAAATTTCAAACACTTCTCCTATTTTGTCTCGTAATGAGCTGCAATGTATTCGCAGAGGGTATTGATATATCTAAAGAGTATTTATTAACTAAAACTCAAATTCAGAATGAATCTTTTAACGGTGAACTCTTAAAGAGCTATTTAAAGAATCAAACGGTTTTATTAATTCCAGGAGTTCTTTCTCAATCTTTTTCAAGTACTGCGAGTCAAAGAATCAAGTTAAATTTGGTTCTAGGCGAAATTTTCGATGACCATGAAAACTGGCTCATTGAAGAGGATGTAAATTACGAAAAAATAGAACTAGAGTCAGAAGCTTCACCAGAGGAAAATGCTGATTTTATTATTGAAGTTCTAGAAGATATGCCTGATAACATTATTATTTTCACACACAGTAAAGGCGGTATAGATACTTTCCAGGCCCTCTCAAAAAAGCCGGAGCTTCTTGAAAAAATCTCAGGAATAATAACTGTTCAAACCCCCTTTAAAGGTTCCCCTATAGCTGAAGATTTTTCTAATAATTTTCTAACGAGACAGCTTGGAAATTGGCTCTTCAACCTACTTGGCGGTTCCCCTGAAGGAATAGACAGCTTAACTCAATCAGCCTCAAAGAAAAGAAATGAAATTTTAGAGGATCAATATAAATATATTATAAGCAAAGTTCCGGTAATTAATTTTGGATCATTTAAAGAAGATACATTTGGGTGGGACTCTCCACTGGAGTTATTTAGAGATATCGCTGATAAAAAGTCTGGCCCCAATGATGGAGTTGTTCCTCTAACCAGCGCTTTTTTAGATGAAACATACCAAGTAACAGAGGCTAATGTTGACCATTTACTTAGTGTAACGAGTTGTAAGGGGATTAGAAAATTAGGTTTCTATCCAAAGTTAAAATATTCTGAAAGATGGACCTATGACAGAGAAGCCCACTTCAAAGCTCTCCTAGAGAGTTTGAGAAAAGTGTCATACTAATTCATGTTTAAATAAATCATCCATTAGTGAATCCAAAATCAAAAAACCATTTGAATTTAAACTTATTGTACTACCAGCTCGCGTATTTAGTAATTTTCGCTCTTGCCATAAATCTAGAACCTTTTCTAATTCCAAAAGATTATCAGTGAACATACTCAAATCAAATGGGCGATTAATCCTAAGGGCCATGTAGACTTCTTCTAGTTTCATCTCTTCTGCAGTGAGTTTTTCCAAAACGAAATCAACTTGAGTCATCTTCCACTTAAACCTCGTCTGAGCTTCTTTTAAGAAACCAGTTGCACTAGGTCCTAGCGCCGCGACCGACTCACTTTTCCAATACTGTAAATTGTGATTGGACTCTTTACCTTTCTTTGAAAAGTTAGACACTTCGTAATGATCATATCCTCTTTTAATTAAAAAGTTGGACACTCTTAAATATTCACCTTCGATATATTCATCATCAGGAAGATGATCTTTATGAATGTAGCCAGCTTTAGTGGTTAAAATATATAAACTAATATGCTCAGGATCATGAACTAAAATTTCTTCTAGTTCGGAAATTATATCTCTTTTGAATTTCTTAGAAAATGGGAGACCCAACATGAAATCAACAGAAAAAGATAATTTTTTAGAACTAAAGTAATTAAGAGTTTCATGAACGTCTTCAATATTGTGTACGCGATCAATCAATTTTAAAAAATGAGGATTTAATGACTGAATTCCCAAAGAGTAACGATTGACGCCAATGTCCCTCCAGGCCAGCAATCCTTCCTCTGTCCAGCCACCAGGATTAACTTCAAAGGTAAACTCACAACTAGGGCCCAAGATGATATTTCTATCAAGGAGAAAATTTTTCAAAAATGCTGCGCCTCGCTCTCCCCACAGAGAAGGAGTTCCTCCTCCTAAATAGAGCGTATTTAAGGCCCCAAGTGTGGAGTCATTCTCTTTTAATAGATCCGTAAGAAGCGCAAACCCCTTTACTAGTGAGGCTTCATAAGCTTCGTATTCTTTTTCTTTATTTTTGGGGATATTTTTATAGAAGTCACAGTAATTGCATAAATGTCGACAAAAGGGAAAATGAATGTAAATTGATCTAATTTCTCGAATATTCACAGATTTACCTGAAAAAATTAATTCCTTTCACTATAATAGAGAGAGTATAAATTTAAATATATAGGATATATATGCAACATGATCAAGTCACTTTAAAAAACGGTTTAGAAACTCTCTTTATCGACTTTCCCGGATCAACAAGTTCAACTGTTCAAATTTGGTTTAAAGCTGGCTCAGCACTTGAGACAAAGAAAGATCAGGGAATTGCTCACTTTCTTGAACATATGTTCTTTAAAGGGACCAAAACTAGACCAGGAGCTGCAATCGCTCACGAAGTTGAATCTTTTGGTGGTGAAGTTAATGCTTTCACATCTTTTGATTACACTTGTTACTATATAAACTCACCCTCTTCAAAAATAAACAAAACAGCTGATATCCTAATGGATATGGTTGCCAACCCTATGTTTAAGAAAGATGATTTTGAACCTGAGATTGGTGTAGTCTTCGAAGAATATAGACGTTCACAAGATAACCCTAACCAGTACTCTTTTCAAAAAATTCAAAAGGGAAGTTTCACCGGTGGTTATGCTCATCCAATACTAGGAACAGAGAAAACAATCTTAAAGTTCAATAGAGAGCAACTACAAAACTTTAGAAAGAAATATTACAACTTAAACAATGCCTTATTAGTTGTTTCTGGTGACTTAAAGAATAAAGACAAGATTATAAAAACTATTGAAAAATATAAACTACCTAAAGGTGAGTCTTCAAATTTTCCAAACTTTAAGCTTAAGAAAGTACCTTCGATTGATATTCATAAGAGAGACGTTCGCATGTCTCAACTTACACTAACAATTCAAGGTCCCGCTTACTCTGATCCAAACGCAGCAGCTGAGGACTTAGCTCTCAGTACGTTAGGACACGGAGAAACTTCTCGTCTACATAAGAACCTAGTGATTGATGGAACTCTTTCAAACGGAGCTTCAAGTTCAACTATGTTCATGTCAAAAGGTGGAGTTCACTTTTTAAGAATTAGTCTGCCACATAAAAATTTAAAACCTGCCCTAAAAAAGCTAGAGAAAATTTTTAAAGGCTTAGTGCAAGAAGGTCTAACCAAAGAAGAGATCACAAAAATTAAAAATCAATACGTGGCTTCTAAAATCTATGAAAAAGAATCACTAGATTCTTATTCATTTTCTTTAGGACATGGATACGCTCAAACTGGGGACATCCACTGTGAAGAAGAATTCATATCAAGAATTAAGAAAACAAGTGTCACGGCTGTAAATCAAACCTTTAAAGAAATATTTTCTCGACCTATTCACATTTCGCTACAGGTTCCACAGGAAACTAATGTAGAGAAAGCTGAAGAAACTTTAAATTCTTTTCAAAAGAACATTGAGAAACTTGAAAAGATGGCAAAAAAAGAAAATGTAAAATCGCACGGGATAACTTCAAAGTATGATCCTCAAGTAAGAGTTATCGAACTTAAAAAGGGTATTTCATTACTCTATAGATACAATCCTCTCAACCCTACTTTTGTCCTACATACCTATCTAAAGGGAGGACTAACTGAAGAAACACTAGAAACAAATGGTATTCATCATCTATTAAGTGGAACCATCTCAAAGGGTCATAAAGATAAGACCAACGAAGAACTTAAGAGTGATTTAGAAAATAAATCTGCCTACATCTCAGGATTCACAGGAAAAAATGCCTACGGGTTAACCATGCACGGTCTAACAGAGAATGCACCAGAGCTATTTAAAGATTTCTTTACAACACTTGTACACCCTACTTTTGAAGATAAATTCATTGACCATGAAAAGGAAATGACCATAAGGCACTTTGAAAATCAAAAAGAAGATCCTGTTAGGCATTGTTTTGAAAAAGTGAATGAGTACGCCTTCAAAGGTCACCCATATAGTTACAACATTCTTGGTAGTGAAGAAAACATCAAAAAATTTAAAAGAAAAGATCTTCAAGAAAGGCACGCTCAAAACTTAAAAAATAAAGAAATCCTGATCAGTTACTGTGGCGACTTAACTCTTGAAGAAGTGACCTCCCTAGTGACTCCAGAGATTAAAGATCTACCAACGAGACTTAAGAAGAAACTCGTTGTTAAACCAATTAAGCCAGAACAAGGCAAGAAACACTTTATCGAGTTTAATAGAGAGCAAACACAAATATTTCACTTCATTCCAGGTTCAAAACTTGGGACAAAAGAAAATATTTTTCTAAAGATGGTGGCTACACATCTCTCTGGACAATCAAGCGAGCTCTTTGTTGAAGTAAGAGATAGGCAAGGACTATGCTACTCTGCTCAACCTATTCACTTTACTGCTCTTGAAGCGGGATACTGGGGAATTTACATGGCCTCAGGTCATGACAAAGTAAAACCTGCCCTTAAAGCGATTAAAGATATTCTAGAAAACCTTCGCATCAATGGACTAACCAAAAGAGACTTCAATCGCATCAAAAAAATGATTGAAGGACAAACTCTTCTTAACGTTCAAACGAATGAAGACTATGCAAATATCTACTCAGTTCCAACTCTTCAGGGACTCGGTCTAGACTGGTACCACAAAGGAAATGAAGATATTAGTAATATCACTCACGAAGAATTTCAAAAAGCTATCAAGAAGGTTTTCTCTAGGAAGTGGAATACAATTATTGTAGGAAGAGAAGACGGATAATGTATTAAGATAACTTTAGCGATCAAGGACTTTTCGAAGTCCTTGATTATTTTAATTTAAGAGTTTTTAATTTTCTGACAATTTTATTAAAGTTTGCACCCGAGTACCTTTCACTGGCCAACTCCGCAAAAACTTTCATATCCCAATTTGGATCATCAATAATAAAACTAACCAGATCATGAGCAATAATAAACACAGCAGTTAATGGTAATAACCGATTAGCACTGTGACCGAAGGGAAACCCTGTTCCTTGACAATTTTCATGATGCTGTAAAATGATATTACTTGCATCTGCAGGGGCTTCAGGCATTTCATCAACAAGTTTCTTAATCACCTCTGGGTGCTCAAGGAAAACTTTCTTTTCGTCTGGAGAAATTTTGTCGCCTAATTTCCTAAGCTCTTCCTTAGATTGTATTCTTGCAAGGTGAGGAAAATCCGAAAGAGTAATATCATGTAAATAAGAGACAAAAACTAATTTTTCAATGGTCGCATCTTGTTTCCAATCCATTATATGACAAATAGCTGTGGTTAACTTACAAAGCAAACCCACATGTGACTTACAATAGTCATCTCCATTTCTTGAAACATTTAACTTTTTAAGTAGTTTTGAGAGGTGTGGCACCTTTTGAACGGCCTTAACCGCTTTCCCTACTTTTTCACCTAATTCTTTTTCAAGTTCTTCAGTTATTTCAAAAATTTCATTTATATCTTTATGTATTTTGTTTAAGTTTTCTTCTTCACTTGCTTCATTCAACTTAGACATTAGATCTTTTTCATCTAGCGCCTCTTCAACAACTTCCTCAACCTTTACTTCGGGCATTGGTGGCTCAACTTGCAATACTACAGGCTTGTTACTTTCAATATTATCAACTACTGATTCAATATTTTTATTAATTGTATTTAAAAGCCAATGAGAAACTTTCTTATGTAGAAATAGCTCATCAACGCCTTTCCCTTGATACTTGGAAACATCTTCATCATTAATCTGATCTTCTTGTCGATAAATTTTTAAGTGTCTTCCTGTTGGCAACTGAATAAATAAATCTGTCTGAAGACCTTCGAAAGAAGTTAAGACACTAAAGCCTACTTCACAAAATTCTTTGGGTTCTACACTTTTATCTACTGAGAAATACTTCTCAACAGCGGAGTTTAAGTCTTCCAGAATATTTTTCTTCCCTATATACTCAGAAACCACTTCTCTATTTTCATTCTTTTCTCGAAATTTCTTAGTTGCACCAAGAGCGAAAAATGGAACATCTATTTTCTTGTCCATGAAAGTTTTTAATGTATTTGAGAATTGTTTTTCACCAATAGCAAAATCAGAGATAACCAAACAGAAGTCCGTATTTACATCCATATATTCTATGACATCTAAAATACTAACAAAACGAACGATCTCAAAACGAAAGTTCGTCTGCAATGAGAAACAAATTAAATCTAAGAGATTTTTATTTTTTCCAATGAGAATAATTTTTGGCTTATTCATTTAAATCCATAAATAGAAATACATTCTATTATTCTAATATGAAAATAAATAAACACAAGAAAACGAGCTACACTACTAAAAAATTCCGGTACTTAGAGCTCAAGCAATCAATAAAAGGTCTTTAGACTTGTTTTTTGAGGAATACTCTTTAGCAAGTAGTTCAATCAGAAATGCCATATTGGAAAATGATTTTGAGAATTCAACATAGAAGGAATCAACATCATAAAAAGAAGGTACCAGAGAATTTAATTTTGAATAAGCAGCTTGTCCAATTTCCTGATAATACCGAACGTCTATAATTTTCCCATTGAGTGAATCAGAAAAAAAGCCGCTTACAAATAAGGCCGTATCCCCAATATCTTTCAACTCCCTCTTTCTTCTTTCTTTAGAAAGGTGAACAGTCTCCATCAACTTAATCCCAAGAGACTTATTGGTATACTTGCCCTCTTTTTCTTCAAACAGCTGGTGTACAACACCAAATCGATCCATTACGAGACTAGAATAAAAAATCGCCTCATTCGACAAGGGCCTTAAACTTTTTTTATTAAGTTCATTTAATTGATCAAAGAAATAACATTGAAGGCTATTTTCAAGAACCAAGCCCGAAGAAGAATTTGAGAACATGTTCCCTCCTAGTCTAAATTTCAACTAGTTATGCAAGAGTAATAAACCCTCACACACATACCTATGTTATTTTAGCACACTACAACACTGTGCAACATTCCGTATTTTTTTCCATCACTTATAGGTGACTACAAGTGCAAAACTGCCAAATATTTGCTAGTTTCTGATTAAATCAATTATTTTCTCAGCTTACGGAGCAACATGAAAACTGTTAACGATTGGAATGAACTAGCTACTAAAGAGAGAAAGGGTAAAGACCCTTCAACTTTAATTAAGAAATCTGCTGAAGGTATAGATATTAAACCTCTATACACAAAAGAAGATATTGAAGGTTTAGATAACACAAATACAATGCCTGGCTTCGCCCCTTTTATTCGTGGACCAAGAGCAACTATGTACGCTGGTAGACCTTGGACAATTAGACAGTACGCTGGTTTTTCTACAGCAGAGGAATCTAACGCTTTTTACAGAAAAGCACTCGCTGCTGGTGGACAAGGTGTTTCCGTTGCTTTTGATTTAGCGACTCACAGAGGTTACGACTCAGATCACTCAAGAGTTACTGGGGACGTTGGTAAAGCCGGAGTGGCAATCGATAGTATTGAAGACATGAAAGTTCTCTTTGATTCAATTCCTCTTGATAAAGTTTCTGTTTCAATGACGATGAATGGCGCCGTACTTCCAATTCTTGCTAGTTATGTTGTAGCAGCAGAGGAACAGGGAGTTGCCCAAGAGAAACTTTCAGGAACTATTCAAAATGATATTTTAAAAGAGTTCATGGTGAGAAATACATATATTTATCCACCAACTCCCTCTATGAAAATTATTGCTGACATTTTTGAATACACTTCTAAGAAAATGCCAAAATTTAATTCTATTTCAATTTCTGGTTATCATATTCAAGAAGCAGGAGCAGATAACGCCCTGGAACTCGCTTACACACTTGCCGATGGCCGTGAATATATTGAAACAGCAATTGCGAGCGGTATGAACATAGACGACTTCGCTCCTAGACTTTCTTTCTTCTTTGGAATTGGAATGAATTTCTACATGGAAATTGCCAAACTAAGGGCAGCTAGAATGTTGTGGTCTGAAATTGTAAATGAATACAATCCTAAAAATATAAAATCAACAATGCTTAGAACTCATTGCCAAACTTCAGGTTGGTCACTTACTGAGCAAGACCCCTATAACAATGTAGTCAGAACCACTGTCGAAGCCATGGCAGCTGTCTTTGGTGGAACTCAGTCACTTCATACAAACGCTCTTGATGAAGCTGTGGCACTACCAACAGAATTCTCAGCAAGAATTGCACGAAATACACAGATTATTCTTCAGGAAGAAACAGGAATTACTAATGTTGTAGATCCTTGGGGTGGTTCTTATATGATGGAAACCCTTACTAACCAAATTGCAGACAAAGCAAAAGAGTTAATGAAAGAAGTTAAGGAACTTGGAGGAATGGCAAAGGCCATTGAGTCAGGTGTCCCAAAACTTAAAATTGAAGAAGCCGCTGCCGTCAAACAAGCTCAAATCGACAGAGGTGAGTGTACAATTGTTGGTGTAAATAAGTATCAACTCAAAGAAGAAGAAGAAGAAGAAATTGAAATTCTAGAAATTGATAATTCAGCTGTCAGAGAATCTCAAATTAAAAGACTAGTAGAACTTAAGAAAAATCGAGATGATAAAGAAGTAGAAACTGCACTAGAGGCACTTTCAAACTACGCCGAACATGGAACGGGCAATGCACTAGATTTAGCGATTAAAGCGATTCGTGTACGTTGTACTATTGGTGAAATCTCTGATGCTCTTGAGAAGCATTGGGGAAGATTCAAGGCCAACTCTCAAACTGTTTCAGGCGTTTATGGAAGTGCTTACGAATTTGATAAGAAGTGGGCGATGTTAACAAAAGAAATAGAAGAATTTGAAAATACTCATGGAAGAAGACCTAGAATGCTTGTTGCCAAGATGGGACAAGATGGCCATGACAGAGGGGCGAAAGTTATTGCCACTGCATATGCTGACGTTGGCTTTGACATTGACCTTGCTCCTTTATTTTCAACTCCAGAAGAAGTAGCGAAACAAGCTGTAGAAAATGATGTTCACGTCATTGGTGTTTCTTCACTCGCTGCTGGACATAAGTCATTAATCCCAGACCTTATTGCAGAACTAAAGAAGCTAGGAGCAGATGACGTCACAGTCGTCGCTGGTGGAGTTATTCCAAAACAAGATTACAAATTTCTCTATGATATTGGTGTTAAAGGAATTTACGGACCAGGTTCAAATATATTGGATGCTGCAACAGATGTTCTTAGACTGATTAAAGAAGCGATTAAATAATGTCAAAAATAGATACGAACTCCTTATTTAGTAGTGATAGAAGAAGTTTAGCCAAAGCTATTACTCTAATAGAAAGCAAACTTGATACTCACAGAAAAGAGGGTCAAAAACTACTTGAAGAAGTCCTTCCTAAAACAGGAAAGAGTATTCGTATCGGTATCACAGGAACTCCAGGAGTTGGTAAATCTACATTTATTGAATCCTTTGGTTTATATCTTGTCTCAAAAAAATTTAAAGTTGCCGTTCTAGCCGTTGACCCCAGCTCCCCTATAAATGGTGGAAGTATTATGGGAGATAAAACAAGAATGGAATTACTCTCACAATCCAAGAGTGCATTCATTAGACCGTCCCCAACGGCAGGATCTCTTGGAGGAGTCTCTCAAAAAACGCGAGAGAGTATGCTTCTATGCGAAGCAGCAGGTTACGATGTTATTCTCATTGAAACTGTTGGTGTAGGACAATCAGAAATTGAAGTGGCTTCCATGGTAGATTTCTTCATGGTTCTCATGCTGCCAAATGCTGGTGATGAACTACAAGGAATTAAAAAAGGTATTCTTGAATTAGCAGACTCTATTGTAATAAACAAAGTAGACGGGGAATCAATAAATCTTGCGAGTAAAACAAGATCTCATTATACGAGCGCCTTACAAATTATTCATCCAACTTCATTTTGGAAACCAGAAGTTCAGCTAGTTTCTGCTCTTGAAAATAAAAATATTGATTGTGTGTGGGATATGATTAATCGTTACCACAAAGAAGCTTTAAAAAATGGAGAATTTAAAGACAAGAGAACTCTTCAAAATAAGAATTGGATGATGAAGCTTGTCGGAGAAATGTTAGACATAAGACTTAAGGAACATCCACAAGTGAAGATATCTCTACCTACTCTACAGGAAGATGTCACAAAGGGAAAAACGACACCTTATTTAGCGGCAAAGAAAGTTATAGATACTTTCTTTGAATAACCCCCTTAAATCCTTATTTTATGGCCATAAATACAATCATTATTTTCTCTAAGTAACTAAATTTTCATATTTCACTATAATTGGTTATAATAAGTCGATAGAAGAACTAATATAGGAATCAAAATGGCTGAAGAAAAAAGTATTGTTAAGAAGAAAACTCTTATCCAAAAAATAAGAACTAACAATAAAATGCTTCACGAAATCTACTTACTTATCAAGAAGAATAAGAAGTGGTGGCTAATGCCTATCTTTATGGTCTTCGCAGTACTAAGTCTCTTTATTACATTGGCAGGAGGGAGCTCTATTCTTCCTGCAATCTATGCTCTATTTTAAAAAGGACGTTTAAGGGACTTTGGATCATATTCCTCATCTACATCCTTAAGGTAGGATGAAAGTTCACTCCTGTACTTCTTCTCAATCGGATCCTTTCCCAGAACCTTCATAAGAACCCCTATGGGACTAATGAGTGCAAAATAACTAACAAAGAGTAAAACTTTCGAATTCACAAAGCCCATGATTTCAGAAAACCTAGTCCATACTATATACGGAACATATAAAAGCGTCGGTCTAACAGAGCGTAACAATAAACAGATAGCCCCTAAAACAATAGGTATAATTGAAAATTGATAATTCCAAATTTTAGGAAGTAAAACACCGACAATAACCGCAAGAATAATAGTAAACTGATATCCAAAAGACTTAAGTTCAGTAATATCCTTTTCAAGTTTTTTGAAAAATGTCTTCTTAGGTTTTACCCCGAGTTCATGTGTACTATATGATTTAAAATTTTCAATATTCTGATCTTCTTTTCTTAGAACAAAATCACCAATGGCTAAAATATCCATTTCAGTATTCATAAAGCAATTGAGAGCATCATAAGGAGATAGAACTATTGGTTCACCTCTAATATTAAATGATGTGTTAATAAGAACAGGACATTTTGTGATTTTATGAAAATGATCTAAGAGATCGTAAAATTTATCATTTCTCTCTTTAGAAACGGTTTGAACTCTTGCAGAGTAATCCACATGAGTAACAGCTGGTATATCTGAGCGAATAGACTTAATTTGATCAAGTCCCTTCAAATTAGACTCAACTTCTATTCTCCTGTCTTTAGAGATGGGTGCTGTAAGAAGCATGTAAGGGCTTTCAATTTCCATATCAAAGTATTCACTAACCTGATCTTTCAATACAGCAGGAGCAAAAGGCCTAAAGGACTCTCTATACTTGATCTTCAAATTTAGTTTACTCTGCATTTCTCTACATCTAGGATCACCTAGGATAGATCTGTGCCCAAGTGCTCTAGGGCCATACTCACTGCGACCCTGAAACCATCCCACCACTTGCCCATTAGATAACTCAGATGCAACAGTTGCACATATTCTTGAATTCTCTATTACTTCATAGTGACACTTATACTTATTAAGTACTTCTCTTATTTCATCATTGCTAAACTCAGGGCCAAGATAACTTCCCTGCATGATATCAGTTGAACCATTTACCTTTGGTTTATCTAGGTATTGATGCCAATAACAAAGCGCAGAACCAAGACTACCTCCAGCATCACCAGAAGCAGGTTGTATCCAAATATTTTCAAAGATTCCTTGTTTAACGAGCTCTCCATTGGCAACGCAATTTAGGGCCACTCCACCTGCTAGACAAAGGTTTTTTGCACCCGTTCTTTGTTGTAAAGTTTGTGCCAACCTAATGACTACTTCTTCTGTTATTTTTTGAATACTAGCTGCTAGATTCATGTGTATTTGACTAAGGGATGTATCTTTCTCTCTAGGAGTCATTTTGAAAAGTTTATTAAACTTTTCGTTTGTCATGGTTAGACCTGTTCCATAATTAAAGAAAGACATATCTAATCGAAAAGACCCATCTTCCTTAATATCTATTAAATTTTCTCTAATTGTCTCTACAAATTCAGGTTCTCCGTAAGGTGCAAGACCCATCATTTTATACTCACCATTATTAACTTCAAAACCTAAGAAGTAGGTAAATGCTGAGTACAGAAGACCAAGAGAGTGGGGAAAATCTATGGAAGAAATTTTAGAGAGTTTATTTCCTTTACCGTGCCAAGTCGTCGTTGTATTCCACTCACCAACTCCATCAAGACATAGAATTGCAGCATCTTCGTACGGACTAGCAAAGTAAGCAGAGGCGGCGTGAGACTGATGATGCTCGGCAAAGAAGATTTCGGTCTCCCCTGACCAATCACTAAAGAGAGCATGTAAGTCTTTTCGAATTGTTCCCTCTAAGAAGATCTTTCCATTAAACCATTCAGGAAGAGACTTCGCATATAACTCAAATCCCATTGGGGCAAATGAAATATATGACTCTAAAAGTCTTTCAAATTTAACCAAAGGTTTGTCATAGAAGACAATCCCTTCTAAGTCATTAATAGAAATTCCGGCACAACTTAAACAGTACTCTATAGCTCTCTTAGGAAACTCTTTATCATGTTTAACTCTAGAAAACTTCTCTTCTTCTATGGAAGCTATTATTTTACCATTATTTAAGAGAGTAGCTGAACTGTCATGATAAAAAGAAGAAATACCTAATACATAACTCATTTGGAACTCTCAAATATTTTTTTAAGAAAGTAAGATTTGAAACTCTGCCAAAAGCTATGAAGTCTTTTTTGAAAATAACTCATTTCAACATTAGAGATTTCTAATCTATTTACTATGGGAATCATTTGCGTATCGGTCTTAAAAGACTCTAATCTATTTTTAATATTACAGCAGTCATCTTTGTTGTCCCAGAGGTCTTGATCTTTCCAATAATATGGCTCTCCAAGACCTAAGTAACAAGTTGTGAATTCTATATTAAATTTCTGACACTCTTCTTTTATGAGTTCATAGTACTTTCTAATCTCACTATTAGAGTATCTAAAACCTGGACCTTCCTCTTTTAATTCGTTGCTCATCATATCGTAGAGGTTTATTTGTGTTTTATTTTCAATAAGTTTAATCACCTGATCTTCTAGGTGAACAAATCCAGTCAAAAGAGATTTACATCCATACTCATATAACGTTTCAATACTTTTAAAACTGAAAAAATCTGTAGAGAAATCACTTTCAATATTTCTAGAATATTTACCATCTGGATATATGGGAAAAAGTGGATTTAATCTAACCGTAGTCCAAAAGCCTAGATCGCTCAACACCTTGAGTGCTTCTAGTCTCTTGATAGGAGAAGGCGCACCAGGTTCTAATAGTTTGGTAAATTCTTCATTTAAACTCGGTAGAGAGATTTGAATCGCTACCAACTTGGGATTCATAACATCTAAGTATCTCTTTTCAACAATATGATGAGACCTAGTTAAAATGACCACAGGATAGTCGTAGTGATTTAAGATCTTAAGCATCTCCAAGGTCACATTATACTTCTTATCCATTGTCATAAACGGATCAGATAGCGAGCCTATACGAAGAGGCGTTCTTTTCTCAATAATAGCTCTTAGCGCATGGGGCTCATTAGTTTCAAAAATAGTATACAATATTTTCCAAAACTCTGTGATATCTATCGGAACAGGCATTGGATTATTCCACTGATTTGACTTAGTTAAATCAGTTTTGGCCCAGCAATACTGGCAATCATGAAAACACCCATTTACATATGAATCAATTTGCAATCCGTAGTAACACTGAGAACAGTCACTAATGGCATTCATTAACTCAGGAGCGCCACTGGGTACTCCATTCGAAAACAAATTTTTAGAATGAAAGAACTCGTAAATAGACAAATCAAAATCGGATTTATAATCTGAAGATTCATTTAAAAATTTAAAGTTTTTCTGTAGTTTACTGAGCATGGACCTATATTCATTTATATTTTTAATACTCTCTTATTCTACCCCAATAATGAATTTTAGACCAACAAGTGTACGACAAAGTGTAGGATTTCAACAACTTAGCCTTATCTCTAATCATATCCCCTTGATCCATATCTAGACTTAGCGCATACTATTGTTTGCAGCTCCACATGAGAATATTATGAAAAAGAAAGAAGTCTTAATATCGCTATTATTTTCAACTCTACTAATAGTTCTCATTGAATTTTGTTCTTTCCTTATTTATAAACCTGGACACCTAGATAGTATTAATAAAATCCTCCTAGAGGATAAAGATAAGCTGTGGAAGGTTAAAAACAATTACTCAGCTAATTTCTTTGGTGAAGTTGCGAATACTGATTCAGATGGTTTTAGAAAAACAACCTCAGAAGAAAGGTGGAAAACAGCGAAAATAAAACTCGCCGTTATGGGTGCATCACCTAGTTTCGGTTGGGGAGTCAAAGATAGTGAATCCTACTCCTCTCTTCTTGGAGAAAAACTTCCAAACAGTGTTTCTGTTAAGAATTTCTCACAGATAGGCTATTCAAGTTTTCAAGGTCATAAGCTTTTAAAAGAAGTATTGAAATGGAAACCTACACACATTATTTTCACATACGTTATAAACGACCTAGATTACTATCGCTTCTTCTATGGTCAGAATCTACATGATAGTGAAGTAAAAACTTCTAGTGCCAATATTATTATGATTCGTAATTTCATCAAAGAGCTCTACACTCCTAAGTTAATCCTCTCTCTATTTCCAAAAAGACATGTAGATAATTCAGAACTTAGGAAAACAAGAGTCCCCCTAAAGAGCTATCTTAACAACTATAGATCAATGGTTGAAATCTCTAAGAAGAATGGGATAGTCCCTATATTGGTGAAGTTTCCAGTAAATCTTCCTACAAACAATCGTTTTAAAAATAATAAAAGAAAAGAAGAGAACTCTCTTATAGCCAAGAGAAGTCTTAATTATAATAACGAGCTAGAAAGGTTCTCTAAAGAGAAAGGCCTTCAATTAATTGATCTCGTTAAAGTTAGAGATAGTAGTAAAGAATACTTATTCCTAGATCCAAATGGAGACACTATTCATCCAAATATTCTTGGCCATACTTTATTTGCAGAAGAAATTTTTAAGTATCTTAGTAAAAACGTATTATAGGCGTGATCGCCTTAATAAAAGTCTTTATCTCTTCCACTGTATTATAAACACTCAAAGAGACTCTTAAAGTAGGTTTCAGTTCTTGTTTATGATACCAAGCATGACAACAATGGACTCCACTTCTTACCATGATTCGATGAGACTTATCCAAAATCACAGAGACCTCGGCCATATCCAAATTTTCAATAGTGAAGTTTAATATACTAGGCCTAAGAGCAGGGTCCTTTGGACCAATAATCTTAACTCTATCCTCTCCAGCTAGAGCATCTGTAAGCAGAGTATTCAATTCTAAAAGATGGGCCTTAATATTTTCTTGTCCAAGATCTTCAATAAAGTCTATCGCAGCAGAAGAACCGATCGCCCCTGAATAATTCTGCAATCCTGCTTCGAACCTAAAAGGTATTTCACTAAAGGTACAAGAGTCGTAATAGGCATCAACAACTGTCTCTCCTCCAAAAATCATTGGAGTTAAGAGCTCTAGCTGTTCAGACTTCCCATATAGAATTCCAAAGCCAGATGGCCCAAAAGACTTATGCATAGAAAAAGCTATAAAGTCAGCTCCAAGATCTTGAACATCTACTTTGTGAGTAATCATCGCTTGAGCACAGTCAACTAGAACGATAGCTCCATACTTCTTAGCAATTTCAGTTAATTTTCTTACAGGAAGAGTTATCCCTGAAACATTTGAAGTGTGAAAGAAGGAGACTAATTTTACTTTGTTCTCTTTTAATATCTTTTCAAAACCTGAAAGATCAACACTCCCTTCATAAACATCTACATCAAATTGAAGATGATTTACTTCTTTTTCTTTAGCAAGAAATTGCCACGGGAGTAGATTGGAGTTGTGCTCCATATCTGTAGTTAATATACAATCTCCACTTTGCCAGTTTATGCCTTTAGCAATGATATTTATCGCTTCAGTTGTATTCTTAGTGAAAATTATTTCGTTGGCTGATTTGGCATTAACAAATTTAGATATTTTACTTCTCGCCTCACTAAACTTCTCTGTCGTTTGTTTTCCAAAAGTATGAAGAGCTCTGTTGTGACAAGAGGGATGATAATTGTAATAGTCAGTTATACTTTCAATTACTGACTGTGGTCGCAGAGTCGTACAAGCATTATCCATATAAATAAATTCTTTCTTATTATTTTTAAAAGGGGGAAATTGATCTCGTATATCGTTTACTTTATAGCTCATATTAAAAAACAACTTTTAGAAGAGTTAATATTAGAATCCAAACAAATAGGTAAATAGAAAAATTGAAGTATTTAAAAGTTAATCCAGACAACCTTGGCGAGACCTTAAACATTGATCCCGCAAGCGAGCATTTAGTTTTCGCCATCAAAGGTTTTTCAGAGATCAACTTCATACAAGATCTAAAAAGAGTTTCCAGTATTTGAAATCTCTTCTTAAATAATCTCAGGGGAGAAAGAATTACGAGGAGAACAAATGAGATGACAATGACAGGGAATGAAAGTGTAAGTAACCCAAAGAAAGAGATATGATTCTTTTCAAACTCAGCACCACAACATTCTAGTTCTTGATCAAACATGCTCATTCTTCGAACAACCTTCTAACTTTCTTATCATCTTTCTTTTCGATAAGATCTATCATTCCACCAATTTTATGTTTGTAGAAAGACACTGTTTTATCTCTGTATTCTTCATAGGTATTTTTTTGTAGATAATACTTAATGGCAAAAATGTTAAAGATAATAAATTGAAAACATCTAGGCTGCCTCTTCCTATCATACTTAGAACCCTTTACATTTGGGTTAGGCGCAAGACCTAACTTAAAGAGTTTATCTCCAGGAGTTTCTGTCTTCTTATCACGTACAGGTAAATTTATCTTTTCGATTTCAGGAATGGTTGGATCATTTAAAAGTTGTAGATTTGCTTTCTCAATAAATCCCTTATCTTCATGACCATCCATTTCAAATACAGGATTAAAATAGACAATGCCGAAATGCTCGTACATCTTCTTCAGCTCGTCTATAACCCCTTCCATTTGCGCGGGAAACATACTCATGGCCTGATTTGCACCATCGGCCACATATTTTATGTCGTTATCCTTGCAGTAAATAATAGTTCTCACATGCATTGATAACTTACAGAGTCCACAAGTAGATAAGTTAAAGAAACCAAATTCTTTAATATTCTTAACGTATCTCTCATAGGAAATATGTTTGAAGAGTTTATCAACATTTAAAATGTCGTGAACAAAGCGCTCGGCACCAAACTTATCTTTTAACATCTTAGCTTGAACAGCAGTATTGTCAGTGGCGTGGAAACCAAAACGATTGTAAGTCACTAAGTGAATCTTCTCAAAAGACTTTTCAAGTAGTGCTGCCGTTAAAGTCGAGTCAGTTCCACCAGAGAAAAGAATTGCTACAGATTCTCCACTGTACTTCATACCTCTTCCCCTTTTTTGATTTCTGCTGACTTCTCTTGATCATTCTTAAGTTCCTTTAATAAGAAATTCAAGATTCCATAATAGGTATAGTAAATCGTCTGAGTAACCCAACCTAGAAATTCACTAAACAACACTCTCAGTCGCCAAGGAAGGAGGATGGAAATCAAACAAATCAATAAGCCTATTAATTTACTAATCATAGACTAAATTTTAACACAGAAACGCTTTAAATTAATAGATTTAGGGGGTAAGAACCTGAATTTATGGAATTTGAGAGATATTAAAGAGCGAGGCAAATAGATTAACTGCCTCGCTTAAGTGCTTATTTTTTAATTAAAAATCAAATCTACCTGATTTATCTACTCTTCTAAATTGTATCGCTTTTCTTTGTGAATAATCTGTATTTGAACCATCTGGCTGAATTCTATCAGCAATACTCATATATTCTGGCTCTCCAAACTGAGAATTTGCATCAACACTGTATTTATTTAAAGAAAGGTGAGCTTGGTCATGAGAAACAACTAGAACATGACTTGGTCCTCTAAATCCATCTTTCTTATATTCAGTCTCAGGAATACTAATTCCCGATCCATCTGCATTAAATGTCCCAATTTTCTTAAAGACTTTAGATACAACGAATCCACCCGTTATAAATTGCTTTCCAGCAACTAAGTAAACTGTTGCTTTTTCAGCCTTTGTACCATTCACAGTAAAACTATTTATTGAAGCAGCCATTACTGAAACATTCATCATCATTACAATCATCATTCCTAAAACTTTCATTTTTACCTCTTTATTATAATTCTAAATAGTTTGTATAAATCATCATATATCCTGCATCATTTATCTCGATTTTCTTCTTATCAAGTAAGATACCACCTAAATCTGAAGGTACAGGAATTTCATCTGCGATTTCCATTCCTTTAATACTACCCTGCATATCACTAATTTGAGCTCTTACTGATTTTCTCACTTTTCCTGAGAAAGCTCTAATATATTTTTTATCAAGAAAGACTGTACTCATATCTACACCAGTAGCTTTCATTCCAATTTTTCCAGATCTAGGATCAATTGGAAACTCAAGATTCAAGTCAAAGTTGATATGGATTGGGTTCTTTACAAATATTTTTTGCCAACCTGTCACTGTGTATTCTATTTCTAATCCAAGAGTCGCAGGTTTTCCCTTCCCCTTTCCTTTCATATTTAAGATAGGCTGTCCAACGATCTTAATCGTTTCTCCATCACCTATGTCCATATTTTCAAAATATCCTCTAAGGGATGAAAGTTGTACAATTCTATTCACAAGACCTTGATTTAGCGCCAGTGTAATGTCATAGTTTTCGACTTCTGTTTTTTCTAGATTTGGATACTTAAGTGCCGTTAGTTTCGCAGGAAAAGCTACATCTCTAGCACGTGTAGGGTCTGTTACAACAGCGCCAAGACCAATGTGTAGGTTATCTCCGGCAAAGTTTAACTCTTCTAAATTAAGGGCCCATAAGAACTTCTTAACGTTTCTTCCAGCAGGTGCACCAGGAGGAGCCATTTGAGAAACTTCTCCAAGACCTTCTTTTAATACTGCATTTGCTTTTTCAGTTATCATTAATGGCGCTTGATTCTCTAAGAAGTCTTGAAGAGAAGTTTGAATTTTTTCAAGCATCATTGGTTCTTTTTCACGAACTAGTTTTTCAACTTCTTCTAAGTTTAAAGAAATTTTATGTCCGTTAATAAGAATATCAATCTTTGGTAATCTTAGTGGTGTATCAAAATCAGCTTCGAACTTTACATCGTTCATATTTGAAACTGGTTTTGAGGCTAATAAATTGAATTTTCCATCTTTATCTTTTCCGAATTTAAGTGGTAAACCAATTCTTAATTTTTCACTACTATCTACCTGCTCTATAGAAAGACCATTTACTCCCACATCTCCTAGGAATTTATGATTCAAATCTCTGGCAGTAATTTCGTCAACGTGAATTTTAATATCTGAAGCTTCTAGCCAAGCGTATACAAGAACATCATAAGGCTCTTCACCTTCAGCAATTTGTGGCTTATAAAAATCGAGTGATAACTTTTCCCAATTTGCAGAAAATTCAACACCTTTTATATCAATTTGAAATTTATGTTTTTGTAAATCAAGGCCTGTGAAGTATCTATTTAACTGCTCTTTGACCGTATTAATAGTCTCTTTCATTTCATCGTCAGGAGCAAGGTCCGCAAGGTCCATCTCGTCCATAGTGATCTGAGTACCCTCGTAGGTAAATTCATCAATAGCAAAACCGTTGTTTTCAACGATCTCCATCAAATTTTCCTTAAAGTACTTAAGTCCATTGGGTGAAACATACACCCCAACCGAGTGTTTAATACTCTCAGCGGCGCTCCCAGATACTATATAGAAAAAGCAGCTGATAAATAAAAAGAACGAAAGAGTGAATCTTTTTAATAATTCCAATAACATACACTTACCTCTAGTCATATATTTTGTTTATCTTATAGAAATTAGGCATTTATCTCTAGGCTCCCTGTAATAAGTCCACACCCTGTTCAGCAAGTAGACAACTTCTTGCCTGTTTCGTATTTGGAACAACAAAAACTTCTATATAAGATTCCTAAGTATTTAAAATTTAGGGTTCCCAAACAGTGCCCAAATGAAAACGAACACTTAGCCGTCCATCATAAGTAAATGTCCATATCTCGCTAAGCAAGTGACTCATTGAACTTGAATCAAGCTTCACAAGTCAAAGCTCTTTTGTTCCAAAACTAGATGATTTCTTGGCACGTGCCTTGCTTTTACAACTTTGAATAAAAGCAGAAACGACAAATGAAAATTAAAAAGGAAAATCTATGAAAACCAAATCGATCATTATCATTTCACTATTATCAACTCTCTTTCTCTCTTGTGGATCTAAGAAAGAAGAATCAATTAGCAAATCTTGTACTATCAATGGCGTTCAAAGAGATCCATCCGCATGCCAACCAGCTACTGCAAAACCAAAAGTTATTATAGGTAATACTCTAAGTGCTGAAGGAGAAGAGGGAGAAGCTGTTCAAGATCTGAATGTAAGTTTTGGCCCCAATATGTTTACTGTAGAAAGTGGCTTTAGATATGTTGTAGAGCTGTATGCCAATGGAAAGCTTAAATGTAATACAACACTTGCAACAGGTAGCTTTGAAATAACAATGGAAGACGATAAGGCCATAATTACAATTGCTGGTGTTGAAAGAAGAAGATGGAACAGAGTTTTTGAGACAGTAGAAAAAAGAGAAGATGGATCAATTTCAAAATTAATTCATAGAGGTCAACCTAAGGACACAAAGAATAATATTCAATATGATTTTACATCTACCCTTACATTCCTCCAAAGTAGCAATATGATTATTGAGTCCACGAAATGCCTAGCGAAGAAATTAAAATAATATATAGACTGGCCATGGGAAAATCTCATGGTCAATCCAAACTAGGGATAAATCCTAAAGCTTTCCAAACACTTCCTAAAGAAATCTCTAACAATGTATTATTTCAACTTAGAATTAATATCTAAAAATTCTCTTAGCACCATTACTAAAAGCCTCCACTCATTTCTTGAGAAATCTTGAACAACAAAGTTTTCTATTTATATTCCGAAAAGGTTATTAACAAACCTCTTTATGGATGATGGATTGAAAAAAACAACTTTATTATTACTTCTATTTACACTCTTCTCTTGTAAAGAAGCTCCTTTGGAAGAAACGACTACGGGGACCAAGAGAGAATTTACAAAAGAAGCAACCGACAAAGAAAAGTTTCGCACCCTTTTAGAAACTCTGAACTCAATCCCTGAAAGCAAGCTGGTTTGGGTTGGTGACTCTATTACTGAACAAGGTAAAATTGGTCATGGCAACGATATTGGGTTTACGACATACATAGAAGATCTCTATCCGAATATTAATTTTGTTAACGAAGGCATTGGTGGAAACACAACCAAAGATATAATAAATAGAACAGCTTCCATCAAGGCCCATGCTCCAACTGTTTATTTTCTTGCCATTGGAATTAACGATGCAAGATATAATGATAATAGAGGTGCAACAACTCTAAGCGAATATAATTCCAACATATTAACAATTACAAATGAACTTCAGAACAGTGGTGCCATTGTTGTAATAAATTCTATCTTTCCTTCTTTTTGGCAAGATGCTAGTTCAGCCTTAAATATTACAAATCTCTACCAGCGCTTCAACGAATGGAATTCTAAATTAAAACTCATTGCAAAAAACAAGGGCCTACTCTTTATAGATAGTTTTACACCCATTACTAGTTTCATTAATTATACAAATGTCGGAAAGCTCATTCCAGATGGAGTCCATCCAAAGGTTCTTGGGACTGTAGCAAAGAGATTATACGCAGAAAGCATACTCTATGATGGCAACAACACTGATTATTACGAACCGAAGGGAAATCATTTCTTCAAACTTGAAATACTAAACAACGATGTCGATGGATATTGCGCAATTAAAAATATTACTTTACCCGAGGGTGTATTAATCAAAGATCTCTTTGGTTTCTCTCAAAATGGAAGTAACTATAAAATAGAAGAAGTCTTTGAGGGTTATAATAAAATCTACCAAGGATTCATCAACAAGAAGAATCAATTCCCTTTGACCATTTTATTTTCTACCGATGAATTTCCAGAATATATTTCAACTACTGGGCAGAAAAGTTACCTCAATGTTAATCGTGGGATAAGGTCATATAAACTATCCTATTCAGAAGATGCAAGCTCACTTGAGAATCTCTCACATAACTCTTGGGAATTAATCTCGAACGAGGATAGCAATGATGGTGTTACTGTAAATCTACTTCCAAAAACTCGTAGTGGAATTTTCTATCAGCTTAAAATGAAGACAAATCCCAATGTAGCTGAAATTAAATTATCAAAACTAGTCAGTAAAACACCTATAAGATTTTGGTCTCAAAATGAAAAGTCTTCAAGTTCAAGACATTATGATCAAATATTCACAAGTGGTTTAGAAGATGATGATTCTCTAGTTGGCTTAAATTATGGTTTTAATCTAATTTGGGAAGTAAGCGATGAGCTAAATGAAATTGATATCGAATCTTTCAATCAATCTCTTCTAGGGTGGTCCCTAAAGATCTCTCATAACCCTGATTCTTTTGCGAATCCAAATCATGAAAGTTGGGAAGTTTTATATAACGGTTACGGAAATGAATTCATTGAATTTGAGTAGCCTAGGGCCAAATACCAGAACCATCTCTAAGAACTTCAACTTCACCTTCAACACTTAAATTCACCATAGTTGAAGCTCCTACAAAGTTATACTCTCCTGGATCAATAATCATATCTAGAGGGCCTCTCAGCGTCTCTTCAATTTGATAACTGTAAATTTCTTCACCTTCATTTAATCCCACAAGTTCATTTGTTATGTGAGTGGAGAGCAAAACATCTCCGTGAAGATTCACTAAGTTCTGAGAAATTAAATCAGGACAGAATCTAACACCAACTTCTTTATCAGACTTATTCGCCTGAACGGCTCTTGTTATTTTCTTTCTAGCTTCAAAAATAAAAGTGTAATGACCAGGAACTTTCTTTCTAATCATTTTGAAAGCACTATCATGGATATGTGCCACTTCCTGCGCTCTTGATATAGTGTCGCAAATTAAACTGTAGTGCTTTAGTGGTCCTTCATTTTTTAAACGATAAAGTTTAGTGAGCCCTTTTTTTATAAAGGGATCACAAACAATTAACCAATTCGTATCTGTTGGATAACAAACAAGACCACCGTTTTTTAAAATCTCGGAGGCCTTCTTTAGAATTCTATCATCAGGACTTTCGGGCACTACATATTCAATCATTACTTACCTTTTAAGTGTCTCAAAAATTCAGAATCAGATGAAATGATAAAATTAGTCTTACCACCAAGAGAAGATTTATAAACTTCCATTGATTTAATAAACTCGTAAAACCTAGGTCCTTTGTTTAAAGCTTTAGCGTAGATTGAAGCAGCCTTTGCCTCTCCCTCTCCTCTAAACTTTTGAGCTTTTCTATAAGCAATAGACTCTATCTTTCTTAGATCTTTTAAAAGACGACCTTCAATTTTTGCCTTCTCTCCTGAACCAATTGAACGAATTTTCTGAGCGATTCTCTGTCTTTCAGAAATCATTCTCTCGTAAACTTTTCTCTCTACTGATTGCTCGTAAGAGATTCTTCTAAGCTGAACATCAATCAATTCAATTCCAAAAGCTAAAAGTTCTGGACTCGCCTTCTCAACGATAAGCTGACTGAGCTTCTCACGACCAGTGTCTACATTTTCAATTTCCCCTGTAACACCTTCTTCTACATAATTTTTTCCAGAGGCCCTACGTTTCTCCGTCTCAGTTTTTTCTTGTTCTAGTTTTATTATTATGGCATTTGAGTTTCTAACCGCTTCAACAAGATTGTGAGCTGAAATAACATTTCTTGTCGCAGAATCAAGAATAGTATCTAGTCTTGCTCTTGCTCCACTTGTATTTCTTACTGTCTGAATAAACTTTAAGGCATTTACAACTCTATATCTAGCCGTTGTATCTACTTTAATAAATTTCTTATCCTTAGTTGGAATCTGATTTGGATTTCCATCCCAAGAAAGAATTCTCTTATCTACGTAGCGAACTTCTTGAACGAATGGTTTCTTAAAGTGTAGTCCAGCTTCTGTAATTGGTTTTCCCACAGGTTTACCAAACTCAGTGATAATAGCTTGAAGACCTTCTGTCACAATATAGGAAGAAGACTTTCCAAGAATAACCATTAGTCCTATAACGACAATAATTGGTACTAGTTTATTTCTCATTACTTACCCCCTCCTAATGAATTATTGAAAATAGGAAGAAGTCCTTTCACAGAAGGATCTACGACAGTAATATTTTCAAATTTCTTAAATATTTTAGACATTGTTTCTAGATAAATTCTCTTTCTAGTTATTTTTGGAGCTCTCTTATATTCTTTTAATAGAGCTTCAAATTTCTGAGCATCACCTAGTGCACGATTCACTTGCGCCGTAGCATAACCTTCAGCTTCACTAATTAATTTGTCGGCCTTACCTCTCGCTTCAGGAATAACCTTATTGTATTCTCCCTCCGCTTGATTGATGGCCTTCTCTTGCTCTTGCTTAGCTTCGTTCACTTCATTGAAAGATGGCTTAACAACTTCTGGAGGATTCACATCTTGTAATTTAACAGTCACAATACTTACGCCCATATCGTACTTATTCAGTACTTCTTGCATAAGGACTTTGGCACGAGATTCAATTTCAACTTTTCCTGTTGTTAGAATATCAGTTACTGATCTATCTCCAACAACTCTTCTCATAATAGATTCAGAAACGTCTCTAATATTTGTTTCGGGAGATGAAGTTTGAAAAAGATATTTAAATGGATCTGCAATCTGATACTGAACAGCCCACTCAACATCTGCTACATTTAAGTCACCAGTAAGCATCAAAGACTCATCTTGATAGTTACTTGCAGAATAGGTCGTCCTTCTAGTTCTTGTATTCGATGTTCTAAAACCAAACTCAGCTTGAAGAACTCTCTTGGTCTTAACTTTAATAACTTTATCAATACCCATAGGAACTTTAAAGTGAAGCCCTGGAGAATTTGTTGTTAAAAATCTACCTAGACGAATCACTACAGCTTCTTCATCTGGCTCAACTGTGTAGAAAGATGTAAAACCTCCCACAACTAATAAAAATAAAATCGCTATCGGCCCAATCATTTTTGCGCCATTTTGAAATTCTTTCTTCATTCGATCAATATCATTCATAAAATCGTTGGAATTATTTCCATCATTAAAACTCATATAGAACTCCTTAATTAGGTTCAATCTCAATCATCAGAACACCTTGATCCAAGGCGTCTCCTTCATTAATATGTATAGCTTTCACTGTTCCATGTGCACCACATTTAATCTCATTTTCCATTTTCATGGCCTCTAATATTATAAGTGTTTGCCCTGGCTCAACTTCATCACCAATTTTCGTTAATATCTTAACTATTTTCCCTGGCATCTGAGTTAATAACTCACCTTCATTCCCACCACTAAGACCAGATGGTTTGTAACCTCTATAAACATCAAAGACTCTATTCACACTCAACATGCGTGAAGGAAGGTCTTGTCTTGAAATTTTAGCCCACCTCTTATTGTCTTCGGATACAAAGTATTGACCACATAGTTGTCTTACAAAGATAGTTTTCTTATCTGTAACTTCATTATCTTCAATCGTAGAAAAATCAAATTCTACAAGTTCACTAGAGTGAACTTTTGTTCTAGAGATATCAACAATAACTTCATTTTTCTCTTCATCGATTAAATAAGTTCTCATGATTACATCCCCATCCTTCTAGCTTCAACACCAGCAAGCATTTTGTAGAATCTCAAATGATTTAAGTCAGTACTTACATCACCTTGAGGATTTTCAATTTTAATAAAGTCGGTTGAATATTTTCCTTCAATAAAGTTTTGATTATTTACAATGGCCTGTAAAAGAGGTTTATTTGTCTTTAAGCCTTCAATAAACAATCCTCCAAGAGCTGCTTTCATTTTTCTTATAGCAACATCTCTCACGATTCCCTTGCAAACAAGTTTTCCAACCATAGGATCGAAATCTGGAGTTACGTTGAGACCTTTAAAAAGACAATGATCAAACCTAGTTCCCTGAGGAAAGTTTGTTTCAAAACCAGTTACAATTCCAGGAGCAGGAAGCATCGTAAGGGGATCTTCAGCACAAATCCTACACTCAATTGCATGACCCGATCTCATAATAAACTCTTGTCCAGGAAACCCTAAGTCATCACCAAGTGCAGACTGAATCATACAGACAATTAAATCAATTCCCGTAATTTCTTCCGTAATTGGATGCTCTACCTGAATACGTGTATTCATTTCTAAGAAATAAAAATTCTTATCTTCGGCCATAATAAATTCAACAGTTCCTGCAGAATCATACTTCACAGCTTTTGCTAGTTTTACAGCAGTATCACAAATGTTTTTTCTAAGCTCTTCATCATCTCCAATAAACGGAGAAGGTGCTTCTTCAATAACTTTTTGATGTCTTCTTTGAATTGAACATTCTCTTTCAAAGAAATGATAAACATTACCTTTCTTATCAGCAAGAATTTGAACTTCAATATGCCTAGGATTAAGAATTAGTTTTTCAACTAAAAGATCACCATTATTAAAAGCCGCTAATGACTCTCTTCCAACAGCATCAAAATTTGCTCTAACTTCTTCGTCGTTAGCACAAGCTCTCATTCCTCTACCACCACCACCGGCAACGGCTTTCAATAGTACAGGGTATCCAATTTCACCAGAAACCTTAACTGCCTCTTCAACAGATAAAACAGCAGCATCAGTTCCTGGAACTGTTGGAATACCAATTTGATTAGCAAGTTGTTTGGATGTGGCTTTATCACCCATCACCTTAATGCACTCAACATTAGGGCCAATAAAGGTAATTCCTTCATCCTTCATTCTTTTTGCAAAATCAGCATTTTCAGAAAGAAAACCGTAACCTGGATGAACAGCATCTACATTATTTTCTTTGATAACTTTTACAAGATTATCAATATTTAAATATGTTTCTGCATTTGTACTTCCTTTAAGATGTACCCATTCATCACAAAATTGTAGATGAGTGGCATGAACCTCATTGTCAGTCCAAATACCAATCGCTGTATGACCAAGCTCTCTACATGCCTTAGCAATACGAGTGGCAATCTCACCACGGTTAGTGATTAAAATTCTTTTACTAGTATTTTCTGGTTGCCGTATCATAATTGAATATTCCCGTGTTTTCTCTTAGGTTTATCAACTACTTTATTCTTTAGAACAGTAAAGTACTCAAAAAGCCTTTGGCGAGTTTCCTCTGGGAAAATAACAGCATCAAGATATCCTCTTTCAGCAGCACGATAAGGATTTGCAAATCTATCTTCATAGTTCTTAACAAGTTCAGCTTTCTTTGTATCGTAAGCTTCACCTTCTAAGCCTTTAAGCTCATTTCTAAAAATTATATTCACAGCTCCATCGGCACCCATCACAGCGATTTCGCCTGTAGGATAGGAAAGGTTCACATCTGAGCGAATATGCTTAGATGCCATTACATCATAAGCTCCACCGTATGCTTTACGAGTGATTAGTGTAACCATTGGAACAGTTGCTTCAGAATAAGCATAAAGCAGTTTAGAACCATGTTTAATGATTCCTCCGTACTCTTGTACAGTTCCCGGTAAGAAGCCGGGAACATCAACCAATGTTAAAATTGGAATATCAAATGCATCACAGAAACGAATAAATCTTGCAGCCTTACACGAAGAATCAATATCCAAAACTCCTGCAAGAATTTGGGGTTGATTGGCTACAATACCAATCTTAATTCCACCAATTGAAGCAAATCCAACAATTATATTCTTTGCCCAACCTTTATGAACTTCTAAGAATTGAGAATCATCTACAATTTCCAAGATAATTTCATTCATATCATATGGTTTCTTTGGGTTAGCAGGAACCAGGTCTTTTAATTTATTATTGTCTCTATTAACAGGGTCAGAAGAATATTTTTCAGTAGGCTTCGTGAAACAAGCTGTTGGAATATAGGCAAGAAGTTCTCTCACTCTTTCAAAACACTCATCTTCATCTTTACTAATAAATTGTGCAACACCAGACTTTTCATTATGAGCTGTTGCTCCACCAAGTTCTTCTTTTGTAACTTCTTCGTGAGTAACAGTCTTAATTACATCTGGACCAGTTACAAACATGTATGAAGATTTATCAACCATGAAAATAAAATCTGTGATAGCTGGAGAATAAACAGCTCCACCAGCACAAGGTCCCATGATTAAAGAAATCTGCGGAATAACACCAGAACATTTTACGTTTCTATAAAAAATTTCAGCATATCCACCAAGAGCATCTACACCCTCTTGAATTCTTGCTCCACCAGAATCATTCATACCAATAATTGGGATTCTGTTGGCCAAGGCAAAGTCCATTATCTTGCAAATTTTCTTTGCATGATATTCTCCAAGAGCTCCACCCCAACAAGTAAAGTCCTGTGAATAGAGGGCAACTTTTTTCCCGCTCATTTCTGCAATACCAGTAATGACTCCGTCACCTAAGTATTCAGTTTCTTGCATTCCAAATTCAACACACCTATGTGTGACAAATTTATCAAATTCTATAAATGTTCCAGGATCTATAAGTCGTTCAATTCTTTCGCGAGCAGTATATTTACCTTGTGAATGTTGTCTTTCAATTCTAGCTGTTCCACCACCAAGTTCAGCTTGGCCTCTTTTTTCTAGCAACAGGGCACGTTTCTCTTCTAAAACAGTATCCATATATCCTCCTAAAATAGTGGCGATATCATACAATTTTAGGTGTAGAAGAGCTACCTTGATGCGTCATACAGCAATCAGCTAACGCACTAAAATGCGCAATGCTGCAAACAAAAAAAGCCTCACTTAGTGAGGCTCATTTCTTAGTTATTTTAATTTTCTTATTCGCCAGCGGCTTTCTTCCTCTTATCAAGGCCGTATTTATCAACCTTCATTATCAGTGAAGCTCTTGAAACACCTAGCTCTTTAGATAATTTTGATTTGTTGTAGTTACAACGCTTCAAACCTTCCTTAATCATCATAGCTTCAAGTTCTTCTAGAGCATCCCTAAGAGAACCATTTGTATTAATTCCGCGAGATGCAGCAGCTGGTTTTTCTCCATAATCTAATATTCTTGCACTTAATAGATCTGGAGTAATCATTTTATCTTCGCCAGCTAGAACAACTAACCTTTCAATTTCATTTTCAAGTTCACGAACATTCCCTGGCCAGTGATAGTCTAAGAATTTTTCCATACATTTTTTGGAAAATTGCTTCATGGCAAATCCACCCTCATCACATCTCTTCTTTAAGAAATAATCCATAAGAATTGGAATATCCTCTACTCTCTCCTTTAGAGAAGGTAGATCAACATTAATAACATTGATTCTATAATAGAGATCTTCTCTAAATTCACCACTTGCCATCATTGCTTTTAAATCTTTATTTGTTGCTGCTAAAATTCTAACATCAGTCTTTCTAGGTGCATGAGCACCTACTGGCAGGTATGTTCCCTCTTGAAGGACTCTTAGTAATTTTACTTGCATACTTAGAGACGTATCTCCAATTTCATCCAAAAATAATGTTCCACCATTTGCAACTTCAAAAAGCCCAGCCTTATCTTTTATTGCTCCTGTAAATGAACCTTTAACATGACCAAATAATTCAGAATCGAGAAGGTTATCATTAAATGCAGAGCAGTTCACAGGAACAAATTGGTTGTCCTTTCTCGGTGAATAGAAATGTACCGCTTTAGCAACAAGCTCTTTACCTGTTCCATTTTCACCTTGTATAAGTACTGAAGACTCAGAAGATGAAATCTTCTCTAGTAGTCTATAGATCTTTTGCATATTCTTAGATTTACCAATCATCATATGATAACGATACTTATCTCCAAGCTCCGAATTTAACTCTTTAATTCTATTTTCACGTTTAGATATCTCAGAGTGGAATGTTTTAATTTCATCAGCCACAAGCTCTACAAGCTCTTGTAGAGACTCTTCCTCTCTAGGGAACAATTTTCTAAGGCCATCAACCGCAGCTGTTGCATCTGCCTCATTAGCCCCTTCAGAAATCATATGCTTCTTAATATCTTTTATCTCTTCTTCAGTAATGGAGCTCGATATAAACGGATAAGCAAATACTGTACCTAAAATTTCTCCATCAACCTCAATTTTTGCACCTACACCTTTTACATGCTTAAAAAATGTATCAAATGACTTAGCATCTTCAGATTCACCCTCAAGAGTATCAGTAACTTTTTCAATATCTTGTCCAATATAGTTATACCCATGACTCATTTGCATCTGAACTTTTAAGAAATGATTTTTAAACTCATGGCCTTTATCTATATGGCCACTGCGAATTTTATAATGCATATCAGAGTATACTTGCTCAACACCAAACCATTTCCCGAGAATTTCCTCGAGTTTTGAAATTACATGCAGCCCGCTAATCTCTTTCCAGTTAATCATTTCAAAATCTCCATTTCACACCGACGTGTTGAAAAATAATCCGCATTCTTCGGATAAATCTGTCTAACTTTTCGGCACTTAAAAGGAAATCTTTAGGAAAATGTAGAGATTTTTGACAAAGACAAATCAGTCAAACCACTGATTTCACATGAAACAAACAAATATTACGGAGTATTGATTAAACTCTAGTGACCAAAGATTAGTCTCTTGACCCTAGGAAAAAAAGATTTCATTTCCCACGCCTGAGGTCCTGCAAATTTCTTCAAATTTATGAAATTAGAATCAAACAAATAGGTCTCGGGAACTCTAACCGTACCAAATAGTCCCATCGACGCTCCCGATTTATCGTGTGCAACAACTATATTTGACGGAAGCTTTCCAAATCGCTTTAAAAATTTCTTAATTTTCTTATCATCATCATTAACTGCAAGCAGAAGAAATTTAACATTTTCTTTTTCGAACTTAGCTGCAAACTTTATAAACTCTGGAAACTCTGCCTCACATGGTGCACACCAGGTTCCCCAAAAGTGCACAAAGGTAGCATTAGCTCCATTAAAAAATGCCTTAGTCAGAGGCTCTTTAGTTTTAAATTCATCTAAAGAAAAATCAGGCATCATCTTGAGAATTGGCTCAGAATCTCCAGCAGACAACATTCCCTCAAACTTCTTTCTCTCAAAAAGTGAATAGGCTAAGGTTAAACTAAGGACTAATGTTATTACTAGGGTTTTAGAACTTAATGACATAATTTTCCACAAACAAAAAAACCTTCGGCGCAAACCGAAGGTCTTTTGAACTTTTAAACTAAACTTTGAACTAGTCTACTAGAGCAATGTAAGCCATTGGAGCGTTGTCACCAACTCTACCATCAGCCATTCTCATGATTCTAGTGTATCCACCATTTCTTTCTTTAAACTTAGGAGCAACGTCATTAAATAATTTCTGAACAGCGTCTTTATTGTTTATTTTTTTGAAAGCTAGTCTTCTATTTGCAACAGTATCTTCTTTTGCAATAGTGATTAGTTTTTCAACAAATGGCTGGATTGCCTTACACTTAGTAATTGTAGTCTTAATCTTACCATGATCGATTATTTCGATAGCTAGGTTTTTCATAAGAGAAACTCTATGTGCAGGACCATTTCCAATATTATACTTATGCTTTTGATGTCTCATAACTTCAACTCCTATGCACTTCTTATTAAGAAGTACAGTCCCTCAACGTAGGACTTACTCACCATCTTGAAGGTCTTTCATTATTGAATCAACCTTCATTCCAAGACCAAGTCCCATATTACTGAGAATTTCTTTAATTTCGTTTAACGATTTACGACCAAAGTTCTTTGTTCTTAACATTTCACCTTCTGTCTTAGAAACTAACTCATAAATATATTTGATGTTAGCATTCTGTAAACAGTTAGCAGAACGTACAGACAATTCTAGCTCAGAAACAGGCTTTAATAGAGCACTGTTTGCAGGACTAGCAGCTTGTGCCGGCGCCTTTTCCATTCTTACAACTTCTTCTTCATCTTCAAAGTTTAAGAATACAGCAAGCTGGTCTCTCAAAATCTTTGCAGAATATGCAACTGCATCTTGAGGCTGAATACCAGCGTTAGTCCAAACTTCTAATGTCAATTTGTCAAAGTCCGTTCTCTTTCCTACACGAGAGTTTGTAACTGTAAAGTTAACTCTGTGAACTGGAGAGAAAAGAGTATCAACATAAATCCAACCAACAGGAAGATCATATGTTTCTTTATTTTCTAAAGCAGTAACATAACCTTTACCTCTTGCAATCTTAAGCTCAACGTTAATTGAACCACCAGAAGAAACGTTACAAATAACGTGCTCAGGATTAAGAACTTCAAGACTTGCACTTTCAGAGATATCTCCAGCAGTTACAGGACCTTCACCACTCTTATCAAGAGTAAGAATAACTTCTTCTTTACCTTTCAGCTTAAAGAATACTTCCTTTAAGTTAAGAATAATTTCAGAAACTTCTTCCTTCACATTATTAATAGTCCCAAACTCGTGCTCAACACCTTCTACTCTGATAGCAACAATACCGGCTCCCTGTAGAGAAGAAAGTAATGCTCTCCTCAAAGAGTTCCCTAATGTTTGTCCGTAACCTCTTTCAAGTGGCTTTGCGACAAACTTTCCGTAGTTTGCTTTCATACTCTCATTGTCTGATTCTAAAGAAACAGGCCTGATCATATTCGTCCAGTTTTTTGCTACAAAATTATCCACGGATAATCTCCTTACTATATTCGATTAAACTCTTCTTCTCTTAGGTGCACGACATCCATTGTGAGGAATTGGTGACTTATCTGCAACAGAAGTTATTCTCAACCCAGCGCCAATTAGTGCTCTGATCGCGTTTTCTCTTCCTGCCCCAGGACCCTTAACTCTTACATCAACAGAACTTAAACCGTGCTCCATCGCTTTCTTAGCAGCATCTACAGATGCCATCTGTGCAGCGAAAGGAGTAGATTTTTTAGATCCACGAAATCCAAGTTGTCCAGCTGATGCCCATGCAATAGCTCCACCATTAGGATCTGTAAAAGTTATTATTGTGTTATTAAAAGAACATTGAATATGGCAGATACCATGAGGAATATTCTTTTTAACTTTCTTTTTATTACTAGTTTTCTTTACCATTTTAAAACTCCAACTATTTACTTAGTCTTTTTTCCAGCAATTGCTTTCGCAGGACCTTTTCTAGTTCTAGCATTTGTACTAGTCCTTTGTCCTCTTACTGGTAGACCTCTTCTGTGACGAACACCTCTGTAACAACCAAGATCTTTCAATCTTTTAATGTTTAGACCAATCTCTCTTCTGAGATCACCCTCTACAGTGTAATCACCCTCTAAGATTAAACGAATGTTGTTCGCCTCCTCTTCAGTTAGGTCATTTGAGTTTTTATTAATTTCAATTCCCGCTTTTGTGAGAGACTCTTCTGCCACTTTAGGACCAACCCCATAGATTGATCTTAAAGCAATTCTCATCACTTTATTACGAGGAATATCAACACCAAGTATTCTTGCCATAGCTACACTCCCCTAAGGTTTTTAACCTTGTCTTTGTTTATGTTTAGGGTTTGTCTTACAAACAACCCTTAATACACCTTTTCTTTTTACAACTTTACAGTCTTTGCACATTACTTTAACTGACGCTCTAACTTTCATAACATCCTCTTTAACAGTACTTTATAATGCCTACCGGCCTTTACTTCTATATGTGATTCTTCCTTTCGAAAGATCATATTTACTAATTTCAACGAGCACTTTGTCACCTGGAAGGATCTTAATAAAGTGCATTCTCATCTTTCCACTAATATGGGCGATAACACTATGCCCATTTGGCAAATTAACTTTAAACTTTGTATTGGGAAGTAGTTCAACTACCTCTCCTTCTATCTCTAAGACTTCTGTATTTGCCATTAAGTCAAAACTCCACTGATCCCTGCCTTATATCTAAAGCGGGATGAATTTGCAACATATATTGATATTTTTATAGTTAAACTCTAATTGTTTACAGCTGCCTCAACAAGGGTAAACACCTCTACTGCTGATTTAGATGCATCTATTCTCACAAGGGACCCTTTCTCTTCGTAATACTCAAGAATTGGTGCAATTGTACTCTTAAAGACTTCCAGTCTGTTTCTAACCGTCTCCTCATTATCATCTTTACGATGTATGAGGTCTTCCCCAGAAATGTCACATTTCCCTGGAACCTTTGGAGGCCTAGAAATTAAATTATAAATCTCTCCACTCTTTGGAGCAATTCTTCGATTTGAAATTCTCTCTATAAGGACTTCTAAATCAATATCAAAAAAGATAGCCCTTGAAGCACTGCCTTTTAAGACTTCTGTTTCTAACAACTTTACTTGCTCAATATTTCGCGGAAACCCGTCGAATATATAAGCCGTATCACCAATATCACAATTGGCATTTAAGAGTTCTAAAATAACTTGATCATTAACTAGGTCACCACGATCCATGATACCCTTAACTTTTTGACCTAATTCAGAATCTTTAGCAATTTCATTTCTAAGCAGATCACCAGTTGAAATATGGTTATAACCAAAGCTTTCAACGATATTCTTAGCCTGAGTACCTTTACCTGTCCCAGGCGCACCTAACAAAATCAACTGTGGTCTCATTAAAACCTTCTATTTTGTCCGTTATATTTTCCTTTGGACTTATATGCTGTCTCATATTTATCGGAAAACATAAAGGCTTGAACATTCATCATCACACGAACACAAACACTGACCAATATAAGCAGCGATGTTCCACCAAATCTCGTGTTTCCACCAGTAGCAATTGTAGGTAATATACAAATCACAACAAGAAAGAGTGCACCAAAGAAAGTCATTCTATTTAAAATAAAATCTAAATATTCCCTTGTTTTTGCCCCAGGTCTAACTCCAGGAACAAAGGCATTATTCTTCTGCAACATTTCAGCAACTTTCTTAGTCTTAAACTGAATTGGAGCATAAAAATAAGTCATATAAACAATTAACAATGCAAACATAATATTAAATAACAACTGCCCAGGATACAGTGACTGAATCATTGTATCTAAGTATGGCTTTAACGGATTTGCTTCCGAGACAAAGTTAGCCATTGTTGCCGGAGCTGCCAATAAAGATGACGCGAGAATAGGAGGCATAACTCCACCAGTATCTACCCTAATAGGAAGAGACTGTGTTCCACCATAAACTTTATTATGAACAACTTTTTTTGCATATTGCACAGGTATACTTCGATGAGACCTCTCAATAAATGCAACAACAAAGAACCCAACTAATATCACAGCCAATGTGATAAGAAGACTAATTCCAGTCAATTCTCCGTTTCTATAAAGAGTTAACTTTTGCATCATTTCAGCAGGAAGCTCAACAGCGATTCCGGCAAAAATAATTAAAGAAATACCATTCTCAAGACCATACTCTGTAATTCTCTCTCCAAGCCACAACAAGAACATCGTTCCAGCACAAAGAGTAATAACAGTAGTTATTCTAAACAGAAGTCCTGGCTCAGGTATTACTGGAATATTACCAGTGCTTTTAAAGCCTTCAAACATCACAGCCATTCCCCAGCCTTGTACAGCACAGAGTCCAACCGTTGCATACCTAGTCCATTTCTGGATCTTCTTATGCCCCTCTGAATCTTCTTGCATCTCTTGAATCTGAGGTATTACCTCACCCAAAAGGGAAAAGATAATAGATGTCGTAATGTACGGCATAATACCTAAAGCAAGTACAGAAAATCTCTTAAAAGCTCCACCACTGAAAGTGTTGATAAGATCAAAGATCCCACCACCAGATTCAGAAAAATATGAAGCAATAGCAGCTGCATTTACACCTGGAACAGGTATTTGCGCAGCCATTCTATACACAGCAAGTAATATAAACGTAAAAAATACTTTCTTCTTAAGCTCTTCTAGCTTTCCTTGAGCACTGGCCATTTAAATGAATCCTTACTTATTTAGTTTCAATCTTTCCACCAGCTTTAGAAATTAACTCTAGAGCTGATTTTGAGAACTTATCTATATTAACAAAAGTTAATGATTTGGAAAGCTCTCCGTTAGCAAGTATCTTAATTGGTCTTCTTTTGTTAATCCCTTTTAGTACACCGTTGGCAACTAAAGACTCACGACTAACTTCTTGACCATCAAATTTTGCTTCAATTGCTGAAAGGTTAACTTCGGCATAGATTGTCTTGAAAGGTGCATTTGAGAAACCTCTTTTAGGTAATCTCATGTATAGAGGCATTGCTCCACCTTCAAAACCAACTCTAGTTCCACCACCAGATCTTGCTTTCTGACCCTTGTGACCTTTACCGGCCTGCTTACCTTGTCCTGAAGCTTGTCCACGACCAAGTCTTTTTATGTTTCTATGTGCGCCCTTAGGGCTGCTCAAATTATTTAACGTTAACATAGTATCCTCTATCTAGTCTTAATTCTCTTTAATATCTAAAAGGTGAATTACTTTTTTGATCATTCCACGAACAGCAGGAGTATTCTCTAATGTACTTATAGTTCCTGTCTTTCTAAGACCTAAACCTCGTACGTTAGCTTTCTGCTTTGGGTTACAACCAATAGTACTTTTCTTCAACTTTACAGTTATAGTTTTTCCGGCCATTTCATTATCCTCGACTATTTAATTCGAAGCCCTTGAGCTTCTTTACCTCTAGCCTTAGCAACTTGTTCAACACTTCTTAAATTTTTAAGAGCGTCAAAAGTAGCCTTAACAATATTATGAGGATTATTTCCTCTTAGAGATTTAGTTAATACATTTGTAACACCTGCAAGCTCCATAATAGAACGGCAAGCTCCAGCGGCTTTTACCCCTGTACCATCTGCTGCGGGCTTAAATAAAATTTGCCCAGCATCAAATCTACCAGTGATCTGGTGAGGTATTGTTCCGTTTTCAATTGGAACGTTTACCATATTTTTTTGAGCTGCCTGAGTTGCTTTTCTGATTGCCTCTGGAACTTCCTTAGCTTTACCAAGTCCGTAACCAACACGACCTTTCTTATCACCAATAATCATTAGTGCAGAGAAAGAAAACCTTCTACCACCCTTAACAACTTTAGCAACACGATTTACAGCCACTACTCTTTCTTCAAATTCAGAAACAGGCGCCGCAGCTCTTGGCTTTCTTGGTCCTGCTTTCTTTTTTGGAGCTCTTTTATTTTCAGCTTTCGCTTCCACTTTAGTTTCTTCTTTTTTAGTTTCTTCAGTCATGAGATATCCCTTAAATCTGAATTCCGTTTTCTCTTACACTATCAGCTAGAGCTGCAACAACTCCGTGATACTTGTAACCACTTCTGTCAAAAACAGCGCTTGAAATGTTCTTACCCTTAAGGCCCTCAGCTACGGCTGCACCGATTGCTTTAGCTCCCTCTTTATTGCTTGCACCTTTAATTGCGTCCTTACCAAAAGTTTGAACTGCAAATAGTGTTTGCTGAGCATTGTCATCAATAACTTGAACTGTTAAATGTTTGTTTGAACGGAATACACAAATTCTAGGACGATCTGCTGAACCGTTAATTTTAGATCGGATAGATAGTTTTCTACGGTAACGACGAGCGTCCGCAGGATTTCCAATCTTGCCTTGTTTCTTTCTCATTTTATCTCCACCCTAAGCTTTGCTATCTTTAGGCAAAAAGTTAATAATATGGCAAAAGCCAGATCTTATTTAGATCCAGCTTTACCTGCTTTTCTTATAATTGTTTCTTCAGCGTATTTAACACCTTTACCTTTATAAGGCTCTGGTGGTCTGAATGACCTAATCTTAGCTGCTGCGAAACCAACAAGCTCCTTATCACAACCAGATAAATCAATTACGTTCTTAGTTACTTTAGCTTGTACACCCTTTGGAAGTACATAGTCAATTGGATGTGAAAATCCAAGGTTAAGAATTATATTCTCTCCCCTAACTAGCGCCTTATAACCAACACCGTTAAATATCAATTGTCTTGTAAAACCCTTAGATACACCAACAACCATGTTGCTAATGAGTGTTCTAGTTGTTCCCCAAAGAGATCTTGACTCTTTAGATTCATCAACCGGGCCTACTTTAACTTCTTTACCCTCTAAAGCAATTGTCACCTTGTTAGTAAAAGTATATTCAAGTTGTCCATTTGGACCTTTAACAGCAACATGTGCTCCATTAACTTTAACTTCAACTTTTTCAGGAATCACTACAGGTACTTTACCAATTCTAGACATTGTAAACTCCTACCAGACGTTACAGAGGATTTCTCCACCGAGTTTAAGCTTCTTAGCTTCTCTATTTGAAAGAATCCCTTTCGAAGTAGAAACAATTGAAGTTCCAAGACCACTTATAACTCTTGGAAAATCAGCATAACCTGAGTATCTTCTCAGACCTGGCTTAGAAACTCTTTCTATTCCGACGATAGCATCGTCTTTAAAAAGAACTTTAATTTTTATATCATTTTGGCTTTTTGCAATGATCTTAAAAGAACGAATATATCCTTCATCTTTTAAAACTTTGCATAAACCGGCTTTCGCCTTACTTGCAGGAAAATCTACTCTATCATGTCCCGCTCTAATGGCGTTTCTCATTCTAGTCAGCATATCCGCAATAGGATCAGTCATCATAAGTCAGCTCCTTATCTACCAGCTTGATTTTGTTACGCCAGGAATCATACCTGCCAGGGCTAACTCTCTGAACTTAATTCTTGAAAGTCCAAATGCTCTGTAAGTACCTCTTGGGCGACCTGTTAATACACATCTATTTCTTACTCTAATTCTAGAAGAGTTTGCAGGAAGCTTCTGCAACTTTAATGTTGCCTCTGCTACTTGCTCATCATTTGAATCAGCGCTAATAATAATTTTCTTAAGCTCAGCTCTTAAAGGAGCATACTTTGCGCTTAATTTCTTCTTCATTTCGTTGTTAACGATTTTTGCTTTTCTAGCCATTATCTCATCCTCAAAATTAATTATTTCGTAAAAGGCATACCTAATAAAGTCAGTAACTCACGTCCTTCATCATTATTTTTTGCCGAAGTTACAATACAAACACCAAGGCCTCTAACTTTATCAATCTGATCGTACGAAATCTCAGAGAACATAATTTGTTCCTTAAGACCTAATGTATAGTTTCCACGTCCATCAAAACCTTTCTTAGAAACGCCTCTAAAGTCACGAACCCTTGGAAGAGAAATTGTAACTAATCTGTCTAGAAAATCATACATTCTCTCGCCTCTTAAAGTAACAGAAGCACCCAATGGCATATCTTCTCTTAACTTAAATCCTGCGATTGATTTTCTGGCCTTAGTAACAACTGGCTTTTGTCCAGCAATGTCAGTTAAGTCCTTAACGATTGAATCAACAACTTTTGCATTAGTTACTGCATCTTTTGTGCAGCAATTAACAACAATTTTCTCAAGTTTTGGAACTTGGTGGATATTCTTGTATTGAAATTTTTCTTTAAGTTTCGCTACAATTTCATTTTTATAAGTTTCACGTAATCTGCTCATCTTTTGCCTCAACTTATTTTAGAACTGAGCCGCAAGCTACAGCTACTCTAACCAGTTTTCCATCTTTTTCTTCAAATCTTACTCTTGTTGCCTTATTAGTCTTTGGACTAATTACTGCAACATTACTAAGATGAATAGGTTTTTCCATTTCTGAAAAACCACCTGCAGGATTTTCCTGAGAAGGTTTTAGCGCTTTCTTAGCAAGGTTAATCCCCTCAACTAATAAAGTACTTTTTTTCAGGTTAAGTCTTTGAACTTTACCAGTTTTTCCCTTATCTTTTCCCGCAATTACTACTACTTCATCGCTAACTTTGATCTTTTGCATCTCTATTATCCTTGCAAGTTAAAGAACTTCCGGTGCTAGAGAACAGATCTTCGTAAAGTTCTTAGCTCTCAACTCTCTCGCAACAGGACCAAAGATACGAGTACCTACAGGTTCATTATTTGCGTTTAAGATCACCACACTATTATTATCAAATTGGATATATGATCCATCTTCTCTTCTTATTGGGTATACTGTACGAACGATAACCGCTTTCTTAACGTCACCTTTTTTGATCTTCCCACCAGGAAGAGTTTGTTGTACAGCAACTACTATAATATCACCAAGACCGGCGCTCATTCTTTTTGAGCCTCCAAGTACCTTGATACACTTAACTTCTTTTGCTCCCGAGTTGTCAGCAACTGAGAGCTTACTTTGCATTTGAATCATGGGTTTTTCTCCATCTAAATCAGCTTAACTTCAACTTATGCAATTCGGTTTAACCCTGAACGCTTAAAAGTTCCCATTTCTTAAGTTTTGAATGAGGTCTTGATTCAATAATCATTACCTTATCGCCAACTTTTGCCGTATTGTTTTCGTCATGAGCATGGTATCTTTTACTACAAGAAACGAACTTATTATAAGTCTTGTGCTTAAAACGACGTGTTACATTCACTGTAATAGTCTTGTCATTCTTGTCAGAAATTACTACACCATCAAGTTTTCTTTTAAACTTTTTATTCTCAACACTCATTGCTACTCACCCTTAGAATTTTTAACAGTTAACAAACGAGCAATATTTCCTTTTGCAATTCTAACCACATGAGGTTTTTCTAAACCTGCTGCACTCTTTTGCATTCTCATGTTAAAAAGATTTGTTCTCATCTCTTTAACCTTGGCGTCAATTTGCTTGTTGTCCAATCCACTTATTTCGCTATATTTTAACTTTTGCATAATCGCCTCGAAATAATCCCAAAAGGAATTATACTTCTTTCCTAATAATTCTTGTTTTAACTGGAAGCTTGTACATTGCTAGCTTTAAAGCTTCTTTACTCAATTCCACGTCTTCGTGTGTAATTTCGAAAAGTACTCGACCAGGTTTTATTACCGCTACCCATTGATCAGGAGAACCTTTACCTTTCCCCATTCTAACTTCAGCCGGCTTTCTTGTTAGAGACTTGTCTGGAAAAATTTTAATCCAAACGTTTCCGCCTCTTTTAATCTTTCTAGTCATAGCAACTCGTGCTGCTTCAATTTGTCGGCTTGTTATATACCCACAAGTTGTAGCTTGTATAGCAAAATCACCAAACGTGATACTATTTCCACGGTTGGCTTGGCCCTTCATTCGACCTTTATGTTGCTTACGCCACTTTACTCTTTTAGGACTTAGCATATTGACCTCATAAATATTGTATTTTTAACTGTTTAGCACTTAACTTGTTTTAATCACAAGCCAGAGGTACTCCTTTGTTCAAAGCATCCATCTAAATAAAATTAGACGTATACTTCTCCCTTATATACCCAAACTTTTACACCAATTACACCATATGTTGTGTGCGCTTCCGCAGTGGCATAATCAATATCCGCTCTTAATGTATGAAGAGGCACTTTTCTTTCTGAGTAACCCTCAGCTCTTGCCATTTCTGCACCACCAAGACGACCAGCAGTTCTAACTTTAATACCTTTAACTCCAGCTCTGAAGGCAGATTGCATAACCTTCTTCATAGCTCTTCTAAAAGCAACACGTTTCTCAAGCTGACCTGCAATATTTTCTGCAATCAATTTTGAATCTGCATCTGGTCTTTTAACTTCAGCAATATTAAAAATTAAAGTTCCCTTAGTTAACTTCTTAAGGTCTTTTCTAATCTTTTCAATTCCTGCGCCTTTTTTACCGATTGCAACACCTGGCTTAGCTGTATAAACAGTTACCTTAACCTGGTCAGACGTTCTTTCGATTTCAGTTCTAGAAACAGCAGCATTTTTCATGCTTTTTTCAACATAAGCTCTCATCGCTAGATCTTCTTGCAACTGAGTTGCATAGTTATCTTTTGCGTACCACTTAGATTGCCAACCTTTAATGTATCCTAGTCTAAAACCGTATGGATGTACTTTTTGTCCCATTGTATCCTTCCTATGCTTCTTTTAATTCAAGAGTAACGTGACTACTTCTTTTTCTAACTCTAAATGCACGTCCTTGAGCTCTAGGCTGGACTCTTTTTAAAGTTGGACCGCCATCTGCAAAGATTTGAGTCAGAACTAGGTTGTCAATATCGTACTTGTCAGAATCAGCTGCAATAGCAAGTCCGCTATTGATAAGCTTAGTTAACATAAGTGCAATTTCTTTTTTTTCACAAAAACGTAAAATCTTAATTGCTTCAGATGCCTTCTTGTTTCTAACTAAGTTGCAAACTTGTCTTACCTTTCTTGGGGCAATACCAATTTTGCGATTCTTAACTTTAATGGCCATAACGAGCCTCTCCTATTCTAATGCCGCCGAAGCGGCATTGAAATTTGTTTACTTTCTTTTCTTCTTATCTGCACCATGACCATAATAAGTCCTAGTTAATGCAAATTCCCCTAACTTGTGTCCGATCATATTGTCAGTTACGTATACAGGAATAAACTTCTTACCGTTATGTACAGCAAAAGTTAATCCAATAAACTCTGGAACAATTGTTGATCTTCTAGACCAAGTCTTAATTACTTTTGAACTCTTGTTGCTGTCATCCATCACTTTTAGAGCTTTCTCTAAAAGGTGATAATCAACAAAAGGACCTTTCTTAATTGAACGGGCCATAAATATCTCCCTAATCTATTTTCTACGCTTTACGATAAATCTATCTGTTCTTCTGTTCTTTCTTGTTTTGAAACCTTTAGTTGGTTTACCCCAAGGAGTCACTGGATGTCTACCACCTGAAGTTCTTCCCTCACCACCACCATGCGGGTGATCAACTGGATTCATAACAACACCACGAACAGTTGGTCTAAATCCAAGCTTTCTCTTACGACCAGCTTTACCAATGTTTCTTTTTTCATGATCAAGATTTCCAACCTGACCAATCGTAGCTCTACAAACAGACCTTACTTTTCTAATCTCACCTGAAGGCATTCTAAGAAGAGCTGTTTCACCCTCTTTTGCCATAACTTGTACGTACGCACCAGCCGATCTAGCAAACTGCCCACCTGCACCAGGATGTAATTCAACATTGTGAACTAACGTTCCTACTGGGATGTCCTTAAGTTGCTTAGAGTTTCCAACAGTGATATCTGCAGTTGCAGATGAAATAACAGTGTCTCCAGCTTTTAGGCCTACAGGAGCAAGAATATATTTCTTCTCTCCGTCAGCATAAGCTAGAAGTGCAATGTTACACGTTCTGTTTGGATCATAGCTAATAGCTTGTACGTTTGCAGGGATATCGAGTTTATTTCTTTTGAAATCAATTACTCTATATCTTCTCTTAACTCCACCACCTCTGTGTCTAACAGTGATTCTTCCGGCGTTGTTTCTTCCTGCAGTGCTCTTTTTAGGAGCCAAAAGTTTCTTTTCGGGTGCTACACCTTTAGTCAACTCATCACTATTGACGACTTGCATTCGTCTAAGTGAAGGAGTTGTCGGTTTAAATTTTTTAATACCCATAGTTGTTCCTCTTCTACTTATCTATTTCTTAGATTCCTTTAAAGAATTCTATTTTTTGACCTTCACCAAGCTCAATGTAAGCCTTTTTAACCTTTCCAGTTTTTTTAATTGCTTTACCAACTCTTTTAACTTTACCAGGAGTGATGTTTGTTTTTACGCTTAAGACTTTTACATCATAAAGCTTTTCAACTGCTTCTTTAATTTGGTTCTTGTTTGACTTAAGATCAACAACAAATCCAAACCTGTTGTACTTTTCAGTTGCAACAGCAGCTTTTTCTGTAATCAATGGTTTGATTAATACGTTTTCTAAATGTGCCATTTCTTACCCCAATTTCCCAAGAATAGCTTCTAGTGCAGCTTTCTCGATTACTAAGTTTTCAAATTTAACTGCTTCGTAAACACTAAACCCTTCTGCAGCCAATCCTTTTCCGTACTGAAGGTTCTTAGCAGCTCTAAGCGCTAGAGAATCTTTTTTATCAGTAACTATTAGTGCAGGTAAAAGACCTTTACTAGTTAAAAGACTGTAAAGTTCTTTTGTTTTACCATTAGACTCAATAGTGTCTACAACAGTTAGTTTTCCAGCCTGAAGCTTATCAGCAAGAACAGACTGAATAGCTTTAGCAGCTACTTTCTTATTTAATTTTTGATCATAACTTCTTGGTGTTGGACCAAATACGGTACCACCGCCAACCATTAATGGTGACCTTGATGTACCTTGACGTGCTCTACCAGTTCCTTTCTGCTTGAAAGGCTTAGCACCACCACCACGAACTTGTGATCTATTTTTTGTACATGCATTTCCTTGTCTTCTTCCAGCAAGTGTTGCCTTAACAACTTGGTGAACTACAGGAACATTTATATCTTCGGAAGTTAGAGCAACATTAGTGCTTAGCTTTCCTGAAGTTTCAAATTTTGCATTAAGTACTGTTATATCTGTCATCTTTACAACCCCTTAATCTATTTCTTCAAAGCTTTCGCTATTCTAATGAAGCCATTTTTAGATCCTGGCACTGATCCCCTAAGGAGCATGTAACCTTTCTCTGTATTAACTTCAACCACTTTAATATTCTGAGTAGTCTGTTGAACTGCTCCCATGTGACCAGGCATTTTCTTTAATTTGAAAACACGTCCTGGAGTCGCTCTGTTACCAATTGAACCTGTAGTTCTATGGAAATGAGAACCATGAGCAGCTGGACCACCGGCAAAGTTATACTTCTTCATAACACCCTGGAAACCCTTACCTTTAGTAACACCTGTTACATCAACGTAAGCGTCTGGAGTGAATATTCCTAAAGAAATTTCTTTTCCTAGATCTTCTGTAGATACTTTTTCATTTTTGATTTCAGCAAATCTAGTTAAATTAGCTTTAACTTCTGCTTTTTTAAGGTGACCCTTAATTGGCTTCTTAACAAGACTCTCTCTCTTCTCACCGTAACCAACTTGATAAGCTTCATAACCGTCTACTTCAACAGTTTTCACTTGAGTTACTATGTTAGGGATTAGCTTAACGACAGTCACTGGAACATGATTCCCGTTCTCGTCGAAGACTCTTGTCATACCTGCTTTAACGCCGTAAAACGCAGCAAGATCGATTGAATTTGCAGTTGTAGACTGATTCTCAACAGCTGTTTTTTCTTCTGTCATTGATCCTCCACAGCATCACCCTACTCTTAGGGATGCATGCATGGTTAATAAAAATTTTGACTAATATATTTGAGTTTAGTCTTTTTCTTCTAGTATTTAATTTCTACATCAACACCGGCAGATAGATCTAACTTCATTAGGCTATCAACAGTTTGTTGTGTAGGATCCACGATATCAATAAGCCTTTTGTGAGTTCTCATTTCGAACTGCTCTCTAGCCTTCTTGTTCACGTGTGGTCCTCTAAGAACAGTAAATTTATTAATTTCTGTTGGAAGAGGGATTGGTCCAGCAACTCTGGCACCAGTTTCTTTAGCTGTATTTACAATCTCACCTACTGAACTATCCAGTAATTTATGATCGTAAGCTCTTAGCTTTATTCTTAGTCTTGGTTCTTTCATGACTATTCGTTCCTCATTATTTTTTACATATAGAGTCAGGGTTTTATGAGTTATTGGGCCCTTTGTCAATCTCTTTTAAAAAAATAAAACACTTTTTTAAAAATAAATGGCCCAATAATCAAATACTTATTAAAACTCAACAACTCTTCTTTTGCTTAATTGACTCGGGGCCGTATCCTGGACCAAAGTTTATTATTTTGCTAATTGACCCGTAGCCTCATTGAGGCTTCTCTCAACTAGTTATTCAACGATCTCAGATACTGTACCAGCACCAATTGTTCTACCACCCTCACGGATTGCAAACTTAAGACCTTTTTCCATCGCGATTGGAGTAATTAACTCTACCTCGAAAGAAGTGTT
>MAAO01000011.1:0-102260 GCA_002163155.1 Halobacteriovorax marinus
TTCTGACCCCACTTCTTCCTCAACTGGTCTATTTGTAAATATGTTTTTTGCTTTTATGTTTTATAAAGCAATAATGTCGTTAAAGACGATGCCAGCTAATGTATAGATTTCTTAATTCCATTATTTAATTAAGTTTTCTTGATATTTCTATGAATAAATCAACAGATGAAAGTAAAAAGGTTCTATGAAAGAAGTGCCATTCTATAACCCAAGCAAGTGCAGCTAGTTAGGAACAATTGTTAATCAGTAGCAACCATAATCTCTATCAATAACAGACAAGGACTGATCTTTTCCTAGCTTGTACGAAAAACTATTATTTATTTCGATTATGTCTGGAAAACCATCTTCATTTAAATCAAATGCATTAGTAATCACGTATTTATAATATGATTTAAGATGCTGAGGCACTCCTTTCTTTTTTCGAATATATACAAATCGACTCGAGCACCATGAGCCATCACCAACAAAAAAAGGGGTTTTCTTGTTAAATTTAAAATGAATTAATGGAAAATCCAATGTTCTTCCTGAAGCAAAAGTAGTCGCACTTTCCGCTTCTGTCCCCCAGCCTTTGAAGTTATAGACATTATTTAAGTTTTGTATTTTAAAATGACTGATAATCATTTCAAACTGATTACCTACTTTAGCGATACTTGACCTAGGACTAGAAAAGTTTACAACATCCTTAAAACTGAGTCTCTTCTCATCCGAAGAACCGTTAACTCTTCTTGAGAGTACTGTCGAATTTTTCTTAAAATCGTTTTGAATTACGCTAATATCTCCAGATGAAAGCTCATATCTTTTATTCTTAGAGATATATAACTTAACTGGAAACTTAACTTCTCCACTAATGAGGTTAATTACTGCAAACCCTTTCTCGGGAACAGATTTAAGAAAGTTCTTACATTTATTTAATTTAAAAGAATAAGGAAAGTTAACTCTAGAGCACATCCCATCTTTACCATTGAGGGACCATTTAGAGTCTAGACTACATTTTGATCCCCTAAAGCTTACTGATGTAATCTTTGTTCCTTCTGAATTCATAAAGGATCTTTCAGGATCATTACTATTGAGTCCATAAGAAATTGATCCATCTGGACCTTTTTGATACAACAAGTAAGTTTCCTTATCATCTTTAATCTTATAGTCGGCCACTGTATGAATTCTAAAAGCTGCTGCTTCACAGTTAGCATAGGATTCTTTGACCAAGAATATATTAAAAACAATAAGTATTAGAAGTTTAAATCTCTTCACAAATATCCTTAGATTAATAGTTCTCTTCATTAAACCTTCACCGTAACGATTACAGACTTAGGAAGCGAGCTTTTAATTTACTAAAATTATACACTATATTTAATTTAGCCTGACAGGCTACGAAAAGACTTCCGTCATGAACTTCATTCTTCAAGAAATCTCTATGAAAGAACAAACAGGAAAAAGGAATTAACTTCTATGAAATAAGTGCCATTCAATAATTCAACAGTTTCTCTATCTGTAGAAAGTTGGGCCATCTTTTAAAAATTCATATTTCTCGAATTTTGGAACTTTTCATAGATTCATCAGACGGTAATACAATGAAGCCATTTGTCCATATGGTCTCCTCTGGTAGACCATCGATTATAGAATGATCTTTTTAGAATAGAAAAATAATATTTACACGACTATTTTGTTATTAATCTAGTCCCTGATTCAGGCCCTAGATCAAATTCACCAGCTTCAACAGGCTTGATGTGTTTCCTTGCAGAGTTATCAATTTTAGAATGTTCTTTTTGAATGTGCTCAAATTGTTCCTTAAGCACTTTTTTTCCGTTGTATGACTGCGAAACCATTTTTGCAGCACAGTAAGAAAAGTACTTGTCGAGCTGTTTTCTATTTTCTTTTAAAAAATTCCTACTCAAAATAACTTCTAATTCTTCACCCTTTTTGTATACCATTCTTCTCTGACCCGAATTGGTTTTATTACTGTTAAATAAACTTTTCATAATACTAGTTTCTAATCCAACAAACTTTAATTTTAATTCACTTGGCTTATTCTTGCTGTAAAAGCTTTCCATCACATTTATTAGTAGTCCACAAGAATCTAAATTTGCAGGATAAAGGTATGAAGTACTTGTATACTTTGAGTTGAAACTACCATCTGACTTATTTTTTTGAACATTTACTGAAATCTTACCCCGCTTAGGTATCTTATCTCTCATATCATTTCCAAAAAGAGTGTCTAGAATTGGCTTCGAATTTTCATGCTCATACTTTGTTTTAGGAAATATAAAATCAAGAAATCCTTCTGCAAATACAGACGTAGAGAGTGTAAACATCACCAGCAACGCAATTTTCTTCATATTTAATTCTCCTACTCGAACACTAGCTCATCGGAGAATTAAATAGAAACTCAAGCTTGAATAAGAAATTTTTCCTCTTCATCAATAGAATCCAGTACATAAGAATCCTCTTATAGAAAGAAATACTCAGAATTAAAATTTGAGAGTAAACGTTAAACAAACTAAAAAAATAAGGAGCTCTCTTACTTATCTTTGATCTATGTTATAAGTAAAGTTTGAGATGGTTCAATTAAAATAAAGTTCTATATGTGTTTTTCATTATACTAATCTTTTCATCATAGACTTACGCAAATTATACACTATTTTGATTTCAGACAGGCAAGGAACAAGTAGGAAAAAGAAATCCACTTCTATAAATTAAGTGCTTCTATCAAATAAATATTTTTAAAACGGAAAGTTCAATCCCAACTTCCTTAAAGAACTCTACTTCTCTCTATTTTTTTGTTAAATTGGTCCCGTCCAGTTTCCGTTCTTATACAACTCAAACCAACGATTTGCTCTTTCTTTGTCAAAGACATTTAGTTTAACAAGTAAGTGCTGAGCAAACTCGATAGAACCAATACCTGAAGCAGTAATTAAGTTTTCATCTACTACTGCAAGATTTTGAGAGTAATGTTTCTCTCCCATATATTCTGGAACGACATGCTTGAGGTAGTCCAAGTTGTTACTTGTATGTTTTCTTGTATCTATTATTCCTGTACGAGCTAGTACAAAGGTAGCTCCACAAATAGCGGCGATAGTCTTTTTATTAGAATGTAATTTTCTTATTAAAGATAGAAAACCTTCAGGTTGCCCTTCTTCCCATAAAGTACCACCTGGGATAATTATAGTTTCAATTTCATCTTCATTCACATCTTTAAGACTTAGGTCAGGAGTAATAGTTAGACCTCCCATGCTTTTTACAGAATCATTTGTAAGTCCAAGAGTTACTATCTCCACTGAGTTGTTTCTTAGTTCTGGAAGTATGTAGGCTATCTCCCAGTCGGAGAACCCTTCAAATATTAAACAATGTACTTTCATGTTTCCTCTTTATCTTTTTCATTGTGCTATCTGCAACATTGACAGCATACTGTCATTATGCTATTTTGCTGTCAACATGAAAAAGACTGAAGAAAATATATTATTAGGGAATTTAATACTACTAAGCTTTCGGCTCAACGGATTATTTATGAAGGTTGGAGATAGTATAACTAAGCCCGCTGGACAATCTAGTGCAAGATGGCAAGTAATGGGTTCAATCTATATTGAACAATCAAGCGTCCCACAAATTGCTCGTAGAGTGGGAATAACAAGGCAAAGTGTTCAGAGAATTGCTGATGTCTTGGTTTTGGAAAAGATAGCGGTTTTTATTGAAAACAAATTACACAAGAAATCCAGACTTTTAAAGCTAACACCAAAAGGTATTAAAGCTATGGAATCAATTCAGAAAGAACAGATGAACTGGGCCAATAAGATTGGCGGAGAAATTGGCCTTAGCACTTTAAAAAAAGCAATTGTTGAGCTAGAAAAAATTGAACTTATTGTTCAACCTAATGCTGATTTTTAAAAGGTAATGATCAACGAATCTAGATCACTACTTCTTTCGCAAACTTGGTATTTTTCGACCTTCTTCAGATGAAACAATCAATATGCCAAGCCTTCTTAATCGTGTTTCTTCTTTCTTGGCGCTCATTACCCACCAGATAGATTCTCTTTTATAGGATGGTGCTAAATTAGTAAAAAATAACCAAGCCATTTGATTTGCCTTGATTAGATCCTCATACACTCTAGAAAGTTGTACACTTCTATCTGCAGATGAATATCCAACTTTGTTAGTTCTTTTATTAAAGAGGTACATTCCTGCTGGTTTCATCTTCCCAAGCTGTATTAGTGCCTTTACTTTATTTACGTTCACAGCACTCCATACACTAGTTACCTTGCGCGGAGTAAAACGAATTTTATAGCTTTGTTCATCAATTGTTTTTCGTATACCGTCAATCCATCCAAAACAAAGAGCGACATCTACAGATGTTGACCATGTAAAAGTTGAACGGCCAGTACTTTTCTTATAATAACCCACCCAAACTTCACTAGTTGTTGCATGTTTTTCTAACCAACTGCTAAACTCTTCTTGGTTGTTGAAAAAAATCACTTCAGTCATTCGCTAGTCTCCATACTTGGCAGCATTAAACGCTTAACTCAAAAAAACATAGCTTGTTCTTGTCCAAATCTCTCAAATAAGCAGAAAAAAAAGGTCCTCTCTTCTTTGGTTCGCCCTCACAGGTGCCACCCAATTCAATCGCCTTTCTATGAAGCCTTTTAACTTCTTCACTAGAACCAACATCAATACCGATCATTGTTCCGTTTCCATTTGTTGCGGGTTCCTCATTGAAGGGTAAAGCTATTGCAAACGTAAATTCTTCACACTGCCAGTACGTCATTCTCTCATTTGATAAAACTTGCTTAAGTTCAGTATGTTCAAAAAGTGAATCATAGAATCTAATTGAAGCTTCCATGTTGTTTGTTCCAAGAACGGTATAACTCATTTTCATAATTTAGTATCCCCTACGCTTAATAGAGATATTATACATGTGCATTTTCTTTATTAAAATACTAATTTTCGCATGCAGTTCATGCAAAAATGCACAACTGTTGAAGTAGAAAAAATGCTTATAAGCAGATCATGATGAACAGGAATAGTCTGAAATCTTTTGTGAAGGGTATCCCGGGGAGATAGAAAGAAATGTTACCCTATATAATAAGGGCCTACTTTGAGGCCCTTATTTCTTTAAAACTTATAAAGCTGTTTGAACTTCGACACATTTAGTTCTGTAAACAAAACCATTTTTTCCCGTTACATAACTTGAACGTTTTGATGGATGATTAACTACTAAGTTAAAGTCTTTTACTGTATCAGAATCTAAGTTTACATATTTTAAGAAAATAGCTTCTTTTGGTCCAAAGACACCAGCAGCGATAACCTTGTAAGAACCTTCTACAAAAAGATGCTCTTCAAAACGTACGGCATCTAATCCGGCCCTATTAAACTCTATAACTACATGTCCTTCAAACTTGTTAGTTTGTTCATTTAAAGAAATTGTTGTTGCTGAGATATTAGCATTATTTAGAATATCTTGAGCTTCACAAGTGATAACCATATCTCTAGCAAAACTAGATACTGATAAAAGTGAAACAATAGCGATTAAAGTTGATTTCATATTTTCTCCAATAATTAAGTGTGTATTGGCAGCATATTATCGGAAAAATAACTGTTTAGCTATCTATAGTGTAATTTAATCACTTTTCTTTGCTTCTACACGCTAGTTAAAAATTAATAGACAAGAAAATTTACGTCTACTTTATCTTTTATAAATTTCAATTTAATAAAAGATCAATCTGTTTTTTAACTCATTTAAAATAACTTCCAGTCGACAAGCTTTTAATGATGAAATTATTACTACTTTTTTCCATTATGACTTGCGTCTTTGCCAATGAAGATAATGATATAGGTCTTCAAAAAGACACCTCGACTGAACACCTCCTAAAAGAGCGTGTAAAGAATTCTCATATTAAAATATTCATTCCAAGTCTTCCCTACCTAGCAATATCGCATTCCATCAATGCTGCACTAGTGAGACCTGCAAACAATTTAAAAGGATGGGAGTATGATCTCGCTGAATCACATCGAAAGGTTAGCGAGAAAGTCTATGAATTTAAACTTAGAAAAGGAATAAGGTTTCAAGATGGAACATCTTTTAATGCAGATTCTGTTTTAAGTAACATGCATTACTTCAAGAAGAAGCCATTTACCTTTTCTGAATTTTATAAGATATTTGATCGAGTTGAAAAAATCGATCAGTATACAGTCAAGTTTATTTTAAAAGAGCCCTATGCTTTATTTATGCAAGATGCCTTGTGGCTACAGTTTTACACCAAAACTTATCTTAAGAAGTTTGGATGGAATGGAAAACCTAGTTGTCCAAATTTAGCAGCACCTGGTCCTTACGGGGCAGGTCCATTTATTTTAAAAAGTGGCTACATTGAAGGAGATCGTGCAACAGCTGTAGCAGAACTAGTCGCCAATCCTTATTACTGGGATCAACGATATCCAAAAGTTGAGAAGATTACGGTATACACTGATTTAGAACGTTTTAAAGCAACACAAATGGTTATTGGTACAGAGGGACTATTAGACATCTCACCTATAGCGTTTGCAGACGAAGTCGATACAGTTTTGTCAAAGTATGCAAAGTTGTACTCAAGTGCTTCTACCAATAGTTATGCCATCCATTTTAATATGATTAATGGAAATAAAGCTCTCTTAGATAATACTATCCGTAAAGTTATCAATGATTCCATTGATAAGGAAATGATTTTAAATCTTTCCATGTTAGGAGAAGGACGAATGTCTCCTACCATGGCCTCTCCTAACTTTGTGGATATTGAGAGGGCCCTGAGCATGAAAAAACTCAATCACCTTAAAAAACAAAGATACAACTCGGATAACACATATTTATTAAAACAGTTAGTTTTGGATTATAAGAAACAAGCAGGACTCGATACAACAACCCCACTTAAATTAAAACTTATCACACAAGAACAATTTGTTTTTTTAATAAACGACATAAAACATTACTTAGAACAAGTGTTCATTGAACTTGAAGTAGAGATAGTTAAATCTGAAAGACTAGTTTTTGGACCATTATTAAGTACGGTTGCTAATAAAAACAAAAAGAAATGGGATCTAATAATATGGAGCAATTTTGATTGGTTTAAACATCTCTGGTCTGCTCTATTTGTTTACCGAATAGGTGACAATTGGTCCACAATTGATAAAGACGATGTCCTTTTGTCATATATCGACGATATTAAATGGACAGACCCTTTGGGAGATAAATATGTACCTCTCATTGCAAGAATACTAGAACGCGTTTATGACAAGAATTATATGCTCTCTCTACCGAGTCCAAATATTGTTTTTGCAGTCAACAAAGAAGTCTCATTTATTCCTCGCATGTCTGCCATTATTCCCTTATGGGAGATGCAAATCAGCAGTCGACACTGGTCAGTCAGGTCTGAACCAAACTATCCGAAGAACTTATTAAGGCCCATTGAAATTAAAAGATTTAACTTTAACAAATGAAAAACAAATGATTAATGAAATTGAAAAACTAGATTCAAAGTTACTATCAAAAAAGATTTTATATCTTTTTTTAGCAGCGTCTTCCATTTTGATTATTCAAAGTATCTATAACATCTTTACACTGGGGGAAGTTGATGGATCGATAAAAACAGTCCACTCCTCAACAGAAAAACTAGAAAGTCTTACAAGAGAAGTTTCGACCCCCATTTCTAGGTTACGGATGCTTTCAATGGAACTTGTAATGGCACCGAACGTGAAATCACAAACAATTTTATTAAATCACATGAATAGGATAGAAGTAAAAATAGATAAGACAGTACTTCTTTGGCTTAAAGAACTAGAAGAGAACATGCAAACTAAGCAAGTTCAGGAAAAGAATGAATTCGTACTTTTTGAAAAAATTATCAAGAAGTGGAATGATTATAAAAAAGCGATATCAAAAACCAAATACTATGTAAGAAAAGAAATTCGTGTAGCTTCGTTTATATCAGTCACAAAGCAAGAGAGTGAAATTTATAACAAACTCATTATGAGTATTGAGAAATTCAATAAGAAACAACTCGAGTTAAGTCAGATCGTTTATAATGAAGCAGAAAGCACAGCTGCTTATGCATATACAGTTATGATCATGACTACAGTAATAGAAGTGATTATATTAAAATTAATTATGTTCTTTGTTTTAAGACTTGTTAAAACATATTCTAAGAACAAGGAGATCTATGAGGATCACCTTGAACTGCAAATAACTCAAAACGAAATGATGCAAACTAAAATAAACGCTCAAGAAAAACTTGCTTCTCTCGGAACATTAACCACAGGGATAGCACATGAAATAAATAAACCCATCAATTTAATAAATAGCTCAGCTTTGTCTATACAAGATTTATTTTTAAAGAAACTAGCGATTCTTGGAAAAGATCTCAGTGAAAACAATAAAAATATCTTTAATACCTTATCAACTGATTCAAACAAGCTTCTAAACATCATTACTGAAAATGGAAAACGAGCTAGTCTCATTATAAACAATATGATTCTACAGACACAATCGAAAGAATCTAAAATTGAAAGAATAAATTTAAAACAACACCTCAGAACCTACATAGAAAAATATAACGATTCGTCTGTAAAATTAATAAAAGATTTAAATCTACAGCAAGATATAGATCTTTCAGATCATGGAGATATCAACATTTACCCTAAAGAATTAGGTCGCGCCATTTTAAACATTGTTGATAACTCTCTCTTCTCAATGAAAGAGAAGTTCGACTCACTAGGTAAAGAAAAATATAGTCCTAGATTAAAAATAACAACAAGAGATTTTGATCATAAATTCATAGAAATATATATATATGATAACGGAAATGGAATAGATGAAACACTAATAGATAAAGTATTTGATCCTTTCTTTACAACAAAGGGCACAGGAAATGGATCAGGTCTAGGACTTTCAATTGCCTATGACTTAATCGTAATACTACACAGCGGAAAGATTACAATAAACAGTGAGTCCGGGGATTTCACAGAAGTAGTTATATTAATCCCTGCATAACTTTCTAAAAATACAATATTACCTATTCCTTATAATTATTAAGAACAAAATAAGTCCACTTCTAAAGCTTATTCAAGTCTTAAATTGTTTAAAACCTTGATTCAATTCATAATTAAGAAGTGAAAAACTTACTTTATGTAGAAGATGAAAAAGAATTACAAAGCTTTCTAGTAGAAAGTCTGGATTCATTGCCTATAAATATACACCTTGCCCACGATGCAGAATCGGCCATAGAGTTAATATCTAAGGTGTCGTTTGATATTATCGTTCTGGATTTATATTACACTGAACAAGGAACAGTAGAAGATATCTTCTTTAACATAGTCGAGTCCAAGGGAAACCTTTGTACTGAGATATTTCTAATATCTGGATTTCTCTATGAGAAAAAGCAAATGTTAGATGATTTCTTTTATCTCTTAAATCCAAAAAATATCTTTCAAAAGCCGCAAGGCTTTAAAGACCTCCTCACTATTTTACACTCGAGGATTGAAGAGAATAAAGTTTCTGTAAATCTAACATGGTATTGATTAAGTATAATATATAGCAAATTTATCTTTTGAAATTATCTCTTTTATTTTTCGAGCATTAAACGGTAAGTTCATATTTCTTTAAACTCCCTCAACGTATTTTCAGACAGTTAAGTTAAAATAGAACCACAATATATTATTGATGCCCTTCACAAATCATAAAAATTTGTTTAAAAAGAACTACTTCAAAATCAAGGGCCTTTTAAATGAAAATCATTCAAGTTTTACTTCTATGTTCGATTAGTTTCTCAATTTTTGCTGAAAAAGTTCCCCGCCAAAAGGTCTACATAAAGGGCCTAGTAAAGGCAGAAAAAACTTATAAAATGAATGAACTTTCGACTCTGCCACAGATTGAAATTAAAATCATTGATCCCTACTCTAAGAATCAAGAGATAAATTTTAAAGGTGTATTGCTAAGTGAGATCTTTAGAATTCACGCCTCTAAAGCGGCCAAGAAAATTAGAGTGATCGCCATTAATGATTATAAGGTAGAAATCCCTATTGAGTTAGCTAAGAAAGAGAAAATGATTCTCGCCTATAGAGGTGATGGAAAATATCTATCAGTAAGTAACAGAGGACCCGCTCGCATCGTTATCCCTGGAAAAGGAATACTAGATGAAGGGTCCTTAGCAAATGCAGGACTTAACTGGGTCTGGTTTGTAAAGACGATTGAATTTATTAAATGAGTAATAGTAAGTTAAAAAAATATTTCTTAAAGAACTACGCTCTTAGCTGCTTGTTCTTTCTTCTGTTAGGGCTCTTTGTGGCCTTCGTAGGTTATTGGACCTTATCTCTTAACGATAAGTCACTAAAGCGGGTCTATTCTTTTAGACTCTTTTCTAGAGCTCACTTTCAAGTGATCAACGCTAACTCAAAAGCACTCTATCTGATGAATCAGGGAGTTTTACTCAATGACTCAGAAGCTCTAGAAGAAGGATACTCGCATCTAGAAACATCGAAGGGATTTATTCTCTCTCTAAATTCAGAGATGTTTTTAAATGATCAGATGACTACTTTCGATAAGTTCTTAGATGAATACGATGACTTAATCACTTCCTATGAAAGCTTATTAGATAGAGACATCACGACTCTTGATAAGGCGCTAATAAAGGATCTTTCGAAACGTATTAGAAGTATTTCAAAATCTTTTGCTTTTTCAGAATCTGATTTTTGGCGAAAAAGATCTAGTGACTTTGAAAATATTCGCGTGAGAAATAGCATCATTCAAAAAGTTTATTGGGGAGTTCTTACTTTTTTCTTTATAGGTATCGTTGTGCTGGTCTACTCTTCTTATGAACGAAGTAAATTAGAAATAGCGCTTGAGCAACAGCGAGTTCAAAATGTTTCGAGATCTCGACTTACTGCCCTTGGACAATTTTCAGCAGGTGTGGCCCATGAGATTAACAACCCTCTAACGGTTATTCTCTGGCGTTTAAAGTCTATTAAGAAGAAGTACGAAGATAGTTATGAGTTAAGTATTTTCTCTAAGGATATTGATAGTATTGAGACCAATACCAAGAGAATTGATAAAATCATCAAAGGGATAAAGACTTTGACGGCCAATGCCAATGAAGATGCGTTTGAAAAAGTTTCAGTCAAATCTATCAAGGAACAATTAGATGATATTCTAGCTCCAAAAGTCGATTTAGGGAATTTCAAATACACTTTTACTTCGAATATCCTAGACACTGAAACCGACATGAGAGAAGTACAGATAATCCAAGTACTCATTAACTTGATCAATAATAGTATTGATGCCATTGAAACTTTGGATGAGAAGTGGATAAGGATTGAGACAAATATAGAAGCGAACTTCTTAATCTACTCTGTAACTGATAGTGGTATGGGGATTAATAAAGACGCGCAGGGATTACTTTTTAAACTCTTCTACACAACGAAATCAAAGAACAAGAAAGGAACGGGAATTGGATTAACACTTGCTTCCCAAATTTTAAAAGATCACAGAGGATCTTTGGAATATAATCCAGAATCTAAACATACTCAATTTCTCATTAAACTTCCTATTAATCTCGAACAATCTTCCCTTCTCGTGAAAGCATCCCAAGAAAAAGAATTAACCACCTAGTACTCAACAACTCCACCAGTACCAGTTCCACTACCACCATCACCTGCTTTCCTATCAAACCTTGGGGGCCTAGGTCCTAGAATAGCTCTTCTTCTCTTTAAACCAAAGTAAACTTTAGGAGTGACTTTCTTTTGCTTTTTAAGCTTCTCTAAGTACGGCCAGAAGCGCTCATTGTACTTCGAGATAAAGGTTATCATGGGTTTTAAATTCTTGGATTCAGAGACATCGTGATTACTCTTTACACACACACCATTTTTGACCGCAATAAGCTCCTCATCGTCACCGCGAGCGGCGTTTACTTGTAAGGTGGAAAGAGTGAATAAGAGAATTAAAAATACTTTCATAAGTCTATTGTTAACCATATTTCATTTATAAGGAAAAACTAGTTAACTTTGACGTATTAATCGACACTTAGATCTTTTCCCAGTGCCAATAAAAGCTGTTTTGAGGCTAGAAGTAGTGAGTGATGATAACCAGGGCGAGTATCACTATGGAGCTCACTCCCATCACCACAAGACTCCAACGAAGTGCTTCTTTAATGTCTTCAAATACAATCTTCATTTCATTAGTTTCCATTAACCGTTCCTTTTAGTTTACGGCAGATCTTAAGGCCATGATGAGAGAATGTTAACTTTTGGGTGATCAAAGTGCTCCAATGTAAATGGAGCACTTTATTCTAAAGATTTCATGATGATTAAGAGTTGGTTCTTACACCATTGCTTTGACGACTTCTTTTAATTTTTCAAAATACTTCAATTCGAAATTTCCAATTTCCTCAGTTTTTAAACTAGAGAAAGCTTCTGCTATTTCTAGATTTTCAAATGTCACTTTCTTATCAAAGCGATTAGAAATACCAAGTATCTGAGAGAGAGGTTCAGGCTTGTCTACTTTATTAGGATAACCACCACCACCTAATTCTTCTTCATGTGACTCAATTAGCTTTAAGATATTTGGATTCACAAAATCTTTTTTAGAAAGAATGCGAATTCCTTCGGCCACATGATCTTTATAAATTAACTTATCGTTAGGCTTTAGACGATTCTTAGGTCTGGGAAAGAGAATATCTATATCGTCTTGTTTCATTTGCTTCAAACCAATATCGTGAAGTAAGCAAGCGGCTCCCAAGTTGTCTAGATCATCCCCTCTAAAGCCACAAGAAAAAGCAATCTTTAGCGCAATCGCCGCTACGTTTGAACAATGTTGTTGAATTTTCTCGGTCTTCTTTTTCTTCTTAGAAAAGAGTTTAGTTAAGGCCTTGGGATTATCGCTAACGACTTTCCTAAGTCCTTTAGCTGCCTTTAGCGTCAGGTTGTAGGCTTCCTGTGATTCAGGGTCTTCGAAATTAACTTCTACAGCTGCGGTGGCAATGTCATTAATGATATCGAACTTTTCATCTTCATCTAGGTTTTCATTAGTGAGAGCTTCATCAATTTCTTCATCAATAAACCCTTCAAACTCTTCTCGGTCTTCCTTTGGACAAAAGAGGCGTTGCACATCTTTTTGTTTGAGCTTTTGAATTTTCTTAAAACTCTCCAGCCGACCTTCGGCCATATCATCACCTTTTCTAATGTAGTGAATATATTTCTCATTAACTTTAATATAGAGATCAAACGTAAAAGGACAATTAGCTCTAATGATATCTATATTGACTGGCATGAAATGTTCTTCGTTCTTGTCTACTTCGTCCATAAAGGCTTATCGACAGTGGAAGTAAAATTCTTTTGTTACGAGAGCTAGAATGGACTCAATTTTACAATAAGTTTTAAAGTGAAGTGTTTCTTACTCAACAACTTCAGCTAAAACTGAAATACCTTCGCGCTCAAGAATAGCTTTTGCTTCTGGTGTCACTCCCCTTAAGAAGGCCACAGTGGGAAAGAAGGTCTCTTCTAGACCTAGAAAACGAATAATCTGAATGGTCTCTAATTGTTGATCAAAAATCGTCTTATTACGACCGCGACCAGCACTCACTTCACTGCGAGATATTGGTTTCTTATAATTTTTGACTTCAACCACAGAGTAGCGATTATGCTTTTTTACGATGAGATCAAATTCCTTTGTTTCAAGAAAAGTTTTAGCTCTTCTTAACACTTCATCGTTAGAAAGATTATCAAGATTTTTAAAAACTTTTGGATATTTTTGCATTAATTGAGGAATTTGTTCAACACTTAGCCTTGCTAGTTTTTGTTCAAGTGCTGTAGCAAAAATATCATTCACAACTTGTGACTTAGGATTTAATAAATTCTGCCTTACAAGATAGACTCCTTGCGCTTGCAAGTTTCCAAGGCGAAGTAGAACATCTAACTCTCCTAAGTGTCCCTTGTAATTTGTCCAGCCAAGAGAATCAAAGATTCTCCTTTGTTCAGGTTTTCTAAGGTCAAAGTTTGTATTGAATAGATCTCGCATAGACTCATCACTTCTAAATGCCGAAATTTTATTTAACTTAGAATCTCCAAGGTCAATATGGGCGGCGCTCATTTCTAAGTAGTGATCCAACTCCTCACTATGGCCTTTTCCACTTCTTATATGAGAGGCCAGGTCTTGGTGAGCAGTCACAAAGAAATCCAGTGCATCTTTAACTTTTGGACTTTGACCACCATGGGAATCTTGATAGATTTTAGTGAATTTATCCATCGAAGGTCTCTTATTTAACATTTCACTTCTAAAATTTTCAAAGTTTGGAATCTTTGTGGCGAGAGAGTTCTCTCCCGTTCTAATGGGTCCACTCTTAGTGGGATTGGCCGCAATGAAAGCGCGCGCTGAATCTCTACAGTCTCTTAGATTTGCAGAACTGGCCGGATCCCGATGACTATAGTCATGAATACTAGTGGCACAAGAGCTGAGAAGGAGAAAACTTAGAACTAAAAAGATTTTATTCATTAAACACCTATTTTATTTATTATAGTGTTTATCGGCTAAGAGGGAGATTTTATGAGGGAAATATACTCTTCTCCGACAAGATTTATCGGAGAAGAAAATGCTTTAGAATGAAAATATTTTGAGAACTTCTTCTTTGTCTTTAGCCGCAAGTACGCTTGGAACTAATTTATGACATTCGTCTTTATTGGCGATAATAATATTCTTTCTCACAGAGAGAATACTTCCAGAAGTTACACTGAAAGAATCAAGACCAAGTCCAATCAGAAGTTCAGTTAACTGAAGCTCCGAGGCCATAGATCCACACATTCCTACAGGAATTCCTGCTTTATTCGCCCCTTCAATAGTCATATTAATCAATCTAATGACTGAAGGATCAAAGTAAGAGTAGAGATTTGATAATTTATCATTCATACGATCTACAGCAATTGTGTATTGAATAAGATCGTTAGTTCCAATACTAAAGAAGTCCACTTCTTCAGCAAGAACATCTGACATAACTGCAGCTGCAGGAATTTCAATCATGATTCCAATTTTAATATCTGGATCAAAAGAGATATTCTCTGCATGTAACTCTTTCTTACAAGTTTCAAGAATTTCTTTCGCTTTGATTATTTCATTATGAGTAGCGATCATAGGAAACATAATTTTTAAGTTTCCATAATCAGACGCTCTAAGAATTGCTCTTAATTGCGGCTTGAAGAGATCTTCTCTATCCAAACAAATTCTAATGGCACGGTATCCAAGAAAGGGATTATCTTCTGGGTCAAGACCTAGGTAATCAACTTCCTTATCTCCACCAATATCAAGAGTCCTAATCGTTACAGGACGATCACCCATGGCGAGTGCAATTTTCTTATAGAATTCAAATTGACTCTCTTCACTTGGAGCAGTCTTGTGCTCCATAAAGAGAAATTCAGTTCTAAGTAATCCAATACCTTCTCCGCCATTCTTTAAAACAGCTTCCGTATCTTCTACAGAAGAAATATTGGCAAGTACACTTAACTGATGTCCATCTTCAGTAACTGACTCTGCATCGATATACTTAAAAAGCATTTCTTTATACTTAGTATCATCTTCAATGTGACGATCCCATTTCTCTAACAAATCATTAGAAGGATCTAAGAAGATCTCAGCTTTTAATCCATCAATGGCAACGACACTGGCATTAGCAGCACTTTCTAAAATTCCCCTAGCACCAACAATGGCTGGAATTTCAAGAGTACGTGCAATAATCGCCGTATGAGAAGTGATGCCTCCGACTTCAGTAATGAAAGCTCTCACTTTATCTTTATCTATTTGAGCTGTCTGAGAAGGAGTTATATCTTTAGCAATAAGAACAACATCATTATCTAGTTGTCTTAGGCTTGAAGAATTTATATTTAAAGCTTTAGTGAGGAAACGGCTGGCCACATCTTTAATGTCCAGTGCTCTCTCTTTAAAGTAATCATCATCAAGGGCCTCAAATTTTGCCATGAAACTAAGAGCAGTTTCTTTAACGGCACAGCTTAAAACAAGAGACTTCTCATTAATGAGTTTTACGATATCTTTCTTAAAAGAAGGATCCGCAGCGAGCATTGAATGGGCCTCAAAAATTGCCGTCTGATCTTCAGTCGTGGCATTTTTAGACAACTCTTCAAGTTCACTGACAACAATTTTACTGATTCTCTCAAATTCACTTAACTCATGATCGATATCCGTAGATGTTTTTGAAACCACTTTTTCAAAAACATCTTCAAGGATAACAATTTTTCCGTAAGCAAATCCAGGTGACGCGCTTTTACCGATCATGGTTAAGCGCTTAAAAAGGTAGAAATTGACTTAAAGGCCGCATCTTTATCTGGACCATCAATTTTCAAATTGCAAGTCTCACCATTTGTTATGCCAAGAGACATAATGCCCATGATAGATTTACCGTCTACTTCTTCTTCATTATAAGTAAGAGTGATTTCACTCTCAAAAGTCGTTGCAAGTTTTACGAATTCTGCAGCAGGACGTGCGTGAAGTCCGTGCTCTTTTGTAACTGTGATATTTTCGTTAATCATAGTGTCTCTCTCTTTCTTAAATAACAGGCAAGTGTGTATGTGCCTTTTTATAGTGTAACAATATTTTCTTGACCAAGTTTAACTGAACCAGAGGCGATAACATCAACACCTTCTTTATGGTTCGTAAAAATTATGGGCGTGATCACAGATGGTGCATTCTTCGATACGAATTCGAAATCGATATCTAAGAGAAGTTCACCTTTTGTAATTTTATCGCCTTTTTTGACTAAAGATTTGAAACCTTCGCCTTGTAACTTCACAGTGTCAATACCAAAGTGAATTAACACTTCGCGTCCACAATCAGACTTTAGGCCAATAGCGTGATTTGTCTTAAATAACGAAACAACCTCACCATTAAACGGTGCATGAACTTGTCCATCAGTTGGCTTAATAGCAAATCCAGAACCCATAAGACCTTCACTAAACACTTTGTCAGGAATATCACCTAGAGCTAAGATTTCTCCTTTAAGTGGATTAACGAAATCAAATTTGTTCTCAGCTACTACTGCAACCGGTCCAGCCTTCATGATCTGATCCATTTCAGTTTTTAAGATATCTGAGCTCGTTCCAAAGATCGCCTGTACGTTTTCACCTACAAAGAGAACTCCCGCAGCACCAAGTGCCATGAGTTTTTCTTTAGAAACTTGATCTACATTGTGAACACTGACTCTAAGTCTTGTAATACAAGCATCTAAGTTCTTAATATTCTTAGCACCACCAAAGGCCACAAGAATTTCTTGTGCTTTCTCTGATCCTTCAAAATTTGAATCAGTCATGACAGCATCTTCTCTACCAGGAGTTAAAATGTTGAATTTCTTAATAATAACTCTGAAAGTCGTATAGTAAATCGCCGCAGTGATAGGTCCTAGAATAAGGATCAACCATGGTTTTGTATTTAATGAGTAATAAAGAACGTAATCAATGAAACCGTGAGAGAAAGTAACTCCAAGTTTGGCTCCAAGTACGTTAGTCGCTACAAAACAAAGTCCCGCTAAGATGGCGTGAACTCCGTAGAGCATAGGTGCTACAAAGAGGAAAGCAAATTCAATTGGCTCAGTGATACCTGTTAGAAATGATGTGAAAGCTGCTGAAATCATTATAGATCCCACCATTTTCTTATTCTCAGGTTTTGCTGAATGCCAAATAGCAACTGCTGCTGCTGGAAGACCAAACATCTTAAAGAGGAACCCACCACCTAAGAAACCGGCAGTTGGATCACCTGCGAAGAACCTTGTTACGTCACCGTGAAGAACTTCTCCTGCTGCATTTGTGAAGCTTCCAATTTCAAAGAAGAAAGGAACATTCCAAATATGATGTAATCCAAATGGAATTAATAATCTTTCTACAAGCCCGTAAGTAAAGGCCATAGCTGTTGCATTTTCATTAACAGCGTATGCCGACATACCGTTAATAACTCCTTGAACAGGAGGCCAGATGAAACTCATGGCAATACCCACAAAAATCATAGCAAAGGCAGTAACGATAGGAACAAATCTCTTTCCACTAAAGAATCCTAAGTAATCAGGAAGTTTAATTTTATAGAAGCGTTTAAACATCACGGAAGCGACAAAACCACTGATGATACCACCGAAAACCCCTGTCTCTATAGACTGGATTCCCATGATAGCTTTCGTATCAAGTCCAAGTAGTTTACCTACAACACCCATGGTTCCAAGTAGCACAACAAATCCCACAGTGGCCGCAATACTAGCAACACCGTCGTTATCAGTAAGACCAATGGCCACACCGAGTGCAAAGATAAGGGCAAGGTTTGAGAAGATAGCTCCACCGGACTGCGCCATGATGAGAGAGAGCTCTGTTGGAAGCCAAGAGAAACTCGCGCTACCTATTCCTAAAAGTAATCCAGCGATAGGTAAAACCGATACCGGAAGCATTAAAGATTTTCCAATCTTTTGTAGTGTTGCGAAAAATTGTGATGCCATAAAATCTATTCCTAATTAAAAAATAATAGTTGACCATTTAGTGTTCGGGAAACATAGTATGCGAAACATTATTTAACCAGAAAAGAATAAATATTATTTTATTCTTATGTTTTACATTGCTTTTACAAACCACACACTATTGTAAGAAAAACATCGAAAAAAGGGGATTATATGAAAGCCAAACTAATACTTTCATTCGTACTATTAGTATCAATGCTTAACCAGTCGCACGGTAAAATGAATTACCTTGTAGACAAACTGATGGACAACATTTCTCCATCTGATGCTGTTCGCGGTATCGTTGTAGCTTCACCATCTAAAGAAGAGCCAAATTACTACTACCACTGGGTAAGAGATGCAGCGCTTGTAATGGATGTTGTGAACAGTCTTTATAACCGTGAATTAGATCCTATTAGAAAACAATTCTATAAAGAAGCTATGATGGATTACACTTATCTTGTTAAGAGTAACCAAGAAACTTTCACTTACTCTGACTTAGGTGAGCCAAAATTCTACGTGAACGGAGACGCTTATTTAGAGCCATGGGGAAGACCTCAGAATGATGGTCCAGCACTTAGAGCGATCACGCTTATTAAGTTTGCGAACAGTCTTTTAGATCAAGGTGAATATGATCTTGTAAAAAACCTCTTCTATAACGGATCAATTCCAGCGACTAGTGTTATTAAGAGAGATCTTGAATTTGTTTCTCACCACTACCAAGAAATTTCTTTTGATTACTGGGAAGAAGTTATTGGATACCACTTCTCTACTGAGATGGTTCAAAGACGTGCTTTAATTGAAGGGGCTAAATTAGCAAGAAGATTAGATGATAATGCAGCTGCTGATTGGTATGTTTCTCAAGCGAAGAAAATAGAAACTATGATTCACGCTCACTGGGATGAATCAAAGAATATCATCAGAGCAAGTAGACACATCAACAATAAGCCAAGTGGATTAGATGTGGCGACAATTCTTGGAGTTCTTCACGCCAAGGGTGATGACAACTTTTACTCTTTCTCTGATGAGAGAGTTCTTTCAACTGCCATTTACATAAAAGATTCTTTCAAAGCGATTTACAAAATCAATCAAGATTCTAAATTTGGAACTGCCATTGGTAGATACCCAGAAGATACTTATGACGGTTACACAACAGCTTCAAGAGGAAACCCTTGGTTCTTAGCAACTGTTGCTTACGCAGAACTTTACACACATATTAAGAAAGACTTTCTTAGAAAGAACGTGATTAACATCACTGCAGTTTCTGCTCCTTTCTTTAGAGATATCATTGGTGAAACTTTTCTTCCAATGTCTGAAAACATCTCTCTAACGTCAAGCCTTGGGAAGAGAATTCTCTCTGGTCTTGATAGAAAGATTGAAGGATTCTATAAGAGAGTTGAGCACCACAGAAGTAGAAGTGGAAATATCTCTGAGCAAATGCACAGAGACTATGGACGCATGCAAGGTGCAAGAGATTTAACTTGGAGTTATGCAAGTTACATCAGTGCTCTTCTAGCAAAATAATTAAATTTTAAAATTATTCTTTTTCATTAGAGGCCTCGTTTGAGGCCTTTTTTGTTTCTAGAAACTTAGGAAGATCGGCCAGATCACTAAGACCTGCGCGCGAGTAGTACATTCTATCCGTTATAAGCTTAAACACGCTCTCTAAAGACTTTTGCAACTCACTCCCCTCACAAACACCAAGTGCTCTGGCAATCGCTTCAAAAGTACAAACAGCGCCGGGAGCAGGTGCGGTTCTCAGTCGATAGCTAGACTCTTCCCCCGTAGGAAGAACAACTGATTGCAATCCTCCTAGAAAAGATTCCCTCTTCTTCATTTTCTTCGCCTGTCTCCATGAACCATCGGGCACAATCAAAAGCGGAGGTTTCTCTAAGGTATCTAGAAAACTTGGATCAAGAGTTTTTGCCTCTTCATCTGGGAATAAATAGAGAGGCGTGTAATTTTCTGTGTCTACATGGTTTACAAGATCTAGTGGTTCATCTTTGAACCCACGTACACGAATGACAGAGTTCTTTAACAATTTATCGGCAAAGTAAGCGGTATTAGTGGTGAGTTCAAGTTCTGCCCTATGCATGACAATAACCACAGGGGTTTGATTATCATTTAAAACCAATTCCTGACAGAAACACAATGAAGGATTAATACGACAATTGGGACAGCGTTTAAATTTGTTAGCATAGCGTGAGGTCATAAGTAATTTCTGTTGTAAAAGTTCTAAAATTTATTACCATAAGAGCATAACCAAATATACAAAAGAGAGAAAATTATGAAATTAAACCTTGGATTACTCATTTTGCGCGTCAGTGTTGGACTTATTATGTTCTTGCAGCACGGACTTCCTAAACTCAGTAAGTTTACAGTGCTATCTTCAAGTTTCCCAGATATCATGGGAATAGGCTCTCAGGTAAGTTTAAGCTTAGCGGTCTTTAGTGAATTCTTTTGTTCAATTTTTCTGATTGCAGGTCTTCTCACCAGATGGGCAGCGATTCCCCTTATTTGCACAATGTTAGTGGCGATACTTGTAGTGCATGGAAATGATCCCTTCAAAGTTAAAGAATTGGCCGTTATGTATCTCGTAAGTTACATCGTGATTCTCATCACAGGACCAGGTGAATACGCCGTGGATAAATTTCTAAAGAAGAGTTAGGATTAATCCATTTTTTCAAAAACCTCAAGGCCCCTGTTATATTTTAAAATCTGTTTAAAATATATATTCTTATAAGGAGTAGCAGTGGCCTTGGTGATCTCACTAGATTTACCCATGTAAATATAGTGAATATAATCAAACCTATTGTCTGAATTAATTTTTGGATGATGTTTTTCCTTAGACTTTAATTCTGATAAGGCCTCGGCCAAAAATCCCATCGTCGCCACAGCGGCCTTCTTGGGATCTTCCAAGTTAGACTTTGTGACTCCGTACTTTCTAGCTATCTTTCTAGGTACAGTTTTAATTTGGGTTGGTCCCCTAGAATTACTAGAAGTATTAAATCGATTTCCCTTAGCGATAGAGACCACAAAAGGCACCGCCTCTTTTAGCCAGTACTTCTTAGAGTTTCCAAACTGTGACTCATTTCCTAGAATCCCAAAGGCCAATTTTGAAAGTTCGTTATACTCATGATTGGTTAAACTATACATTTTAATGAGCTCTTTCTTTCTCTTATCTATCTCACCCATGAACGTTACTGCCGTCTTCGTCTGGTAGTTTCTATTGGTAATTACAGATCTGACCTTTTTAACCGCAGAGTCTTTCTTAGAGAAATTATAGGGAGCGTAATCTGGCTTCTTCCCCTTGACGGTGAAGTGCATTTTTCCACCTTTAATTTTAAAGTGGTGATCCTTTCCGAGCGGTAGAATATATAGAGGAGTCTTGGCGTCTAGGCCTTTAACATTAACACCCTCTAGTGGTCTAACTTCTCCGCGCTCATCTTGAATGTATAATACGCCGTTTCTATAACTGTGGACGAAGTAATTACCAGCGCCACCTCTTTGTTTCTCGTCTCCCAGCATTCCTTTGAGATCAAGAGGAGTGGAGCTCTTAAGTCTTCCGTTTTTGTAGTAAATTTTTAAAAGAGAATTCTTCTTATCAAAAATAACATAGGTTTCACTGTCCGCATGTTGATGAAAGGATCTAATTTTCCACTCATCACCTAGAGTGTTTAATCCTTTCTCTAGTCTTTTTACATCACTTTGATTGACCCAGTAGTGGTCATGAATCCTAATATCAGCAATCGATGTATAATCTAATTTGGGAGGAATTAGACTTAGAGGAGTTTCCTTTAAGTACTCTTTCCCAGTGGGTAGTTCTAAGAGTTGAAACTTATACTTCCCAGCTTGTTCTGTAATTGACCCCTCAAGAGATTGCAGTTCACGATTATTTATTTCTTTTGTGAGATCCATGAGTGATTGAGAAAATAATAAATCTGAAAAGTTTCGATCGTAGAAACAAGATCCCGCAAAGTAAATCCCATTAAAACAACTAGAGCCAAGAGAAATGACTAGTCCTCTATGGAGTTTTTCCATTTCATTTGAGATATCTTTTTTGATCGTCGCAATTTCTCTTTCTATTTCACTATCAGTGAGAGACCTCTTACTAGCGAGTCCTCCAGTGTAACGAATGAGTCTTGAAGTGAGATTTGTGCGATTAAAATTGGCACTTCCCTTACCTGATAACTCTCCCGCCTTATCACTGACAGAATTCATAAACCAAGTAATGGCAGCATCTCTACTATTTAAACCAAGTTCGGGTTTAACCGCTCTTGCCATGAGAATAAATGCACTGACATCTTCATTGTAGAAGCGCTGAGAGCTCTTCCAATAACTTGTGGTGCGCATGGAGCTGAGCACTTTCTTTAAATCATCTTTGTAACCAAATTCTTTATAGAGAGCATCTACCTCTTTTAACTTTGGATCATTGGGATCAATGCTCTTGGCGAGTTTATTAATAGTACTCTCAAGTGTTCCTCTGCTCTCACCTAAACTGGCGCGGGCCAATTTTAGAGTCGTGAGCTGGAATTGTTTTCCAAGAATATTCGCCTTATCGTTGGCGATGGCATCTTGATAGAAGGCAATCGCCTTGTCTCGACAAAGATCTTGGTCATACTCAATCGCCATCACTGTGAGTGATAGACTAAATAGGGTAATCAATTTTAATATTTTCACATTTCTCTCCACCTACCTTCTCGGTAAGACCAAGTCTTTTAGTAAGTTAATTTAAGAGTTTATGCATAATATCAGACAGTTATCTTGTAAATAGACCCTCTGCGCAGTGACGAACTCTCTTTTTAACCATAAAAAGTATTCACGAAATTGGAGAAACTATGACTTTTTGCAAATCCCTGCTCTTACTTTTATTACCCCTACAAATTAGCGCTGCTGTTTGGCATGCTGACAATGCTTGGAACGAAAACTTTGAGCGCAAGTATCAGAGTTGGGTAACTTCAAATAAAGTTCACGCAAATATCTTTACGGACAGCTCTTCTGACTACTATGGAATTAAGGCCGATTGCGCAGACGCCGCTTATGCTATTCGTGCCATTTTCAGTTTAGAAAATTCACTGCCTTTTGCTATTACTAACCCTTCAGGATCTAGAGGACAGAATAAAGCTCTTTCAAATACAGTTTCAGCTTTTGATAATATTTCAAATTCCAAGAAGAGATTTGTCGCTTTCATCAATTACATTGGGAATAGTGTTGGTTCTGAAAACTTAACAAGACTTGATACATATCCAGTGAAGCTTTCAAGTATTAAAGCTGCAAGTTTATTTACTTATAGAATCAAAGGTCGTTTTGGAAAAGCAATTCGCCACGTCTACACAATCAAAGATGTAGTCGAAACAGGAAATTTCGATCTCATCTACTCCACTCAAGCGATTAGAAAAGATGGTCTCCCAATGAACTATAGACCAGGAAAGGAATTAGTAAATCTTCCTCATGACGTGTGGGGATTTAAGAGATTTCTCTGGCCTGCGCACTTAGGAAGAAGCACTTCTCACTATCCAGAACACTATGAATATAGCCAGGAACAATTTACACTAGCTAAGAAATATAGCTCTGCTGAATTCTTTTCCTATGTTAAAAATATTTTAAAAACAACAGACGAAACACCCAATGCTAAAATTAAGCGTGCTCTTACAAATATTTGTCATGAGGCCACGCAACGAATTCATAACATACAACAAGGTGTAAACTTTAACCTCTCTATAACTGGTCGTTGTATGAATTATCGCGAGTATGATATCTACTCAACTCCTGCAAGAGATAAGGCGCTAAAGGCAAGTTACGAATCGCTGATCTATCACTGGAATAATGTAGGAAATCAAGTATCTGACAATGAGCTGGCCATATTATCTGAAAGTATTTTGGACTCAGACTATGCAGACGCTTCGGCGCTGCTTACTTTTTGTCCAATAGCTGTTGCGGGACTTAAAACTTTTCATCTCTCTGAGATTTGGGAAGGTATTAAAAGAGGTGACCTCTCCTCTCACCCCAACGATTCTCTCAGCGCCAGATGGGGCATGCCAGGATCTCGCACAAATTGTAAGGTTTGGTACTAATTCTAGGCACCAAGACTCCACTAAATTCATCTTATAGAGCACTGTAACTACCCAGAAACTAGTGCTCTTTAACCTTTCCTATGAAAAGACTCAAGATTAAGGCCTAAATAGGCGATAATATTAATATGAAAGCGATTAAATCTCTCTTCATATTCACCGCCCTACTACTCTGTTTCATACCTACAGTTTTGGCAGAACCACAAGCGCAGGCCATCGATGAAAGTGCACCTACTACTCACTTTCAACAACACAATGATGAAGTGGATAAACTCTCAAAACTTTTAGAAATTTCTGAAGTGAAGGCCATTTATGAGCAGTGTTCAAAGAAAGATCCTGCAGTAGAGATGTCTAACTGTCTCTGGAATGGTGATGGTGTTGGTGGAACGATTCAAGGAATCGCTGCCAATGAAAACTTGATGGACAAAATTCAAAACAAACTTGATGAAACTTTAAACGATGGAAATATTAACCAATATGAATCAGTCACTACTATTTCTCTAAAGAAAGAAACCACTGGTGCGCAGAAGAAATTAGAAGACTTCTATTTAAACAAAATGGGTAAGGAAATTTTTGGAGAATACGATGCCCAGGGGAAACCTGTTGGGGGAAAACATAAAATCATTGATCACACTAAGTTTAATACTCTCTATCAAAATCAACTGACAAAGAATATCCTAACCGGGATTAGTTCTTTTTGTATTGAAGCGAAAGTCATTAAAAAATTCCCTCTCATCAGTCAAAGTGAATCAAAAAGAAAAACTCAACGAATAACTAATGTAACTTCTCTTAAAGATCCGGTCAGTGGTGGCACTAACCCATTAACTGGAGCCGAGATTGCTTCAGAAAATTGGAAGAATTGTTTTGTTAATGCTCAATACCTTTGTCATGGAGGTGTAAAGATCTCTAAGGCCGATGATGGAACCGTGAGTAAGAAATATGCTAAGACTGAATTGGGTGTTAAAACTTGTGACGATCCTAGCGATTGCGATGCCTCATCAGTTACTGACAAACCAAAATGTAAACGTGATATAAAAACCTGCAAACAAAAAAACAAAGACTATAAATACACTAAGACTCGCGCCTGCGAACTGACTAATTTTCTAAAGGTCACCAGACAAAACCTAAAGACAGTTGAAAAAATATCAGCGGGCTACGATCAAGTTTTTAGTAAAGGTGGTCGTGGAATTCAGGGAACAGACTCTAAAAACCAAGCCAATACTCAACAAGTGGTTATTGATAAGAAGATCGATACTATGACTTCTGTCACTTCAAATGAATTCATTAATGATTCTGGTTTTAGTGATGGAGCGAAAGAAGATCTAGCAGAACTTGAAAAATGTATTCAAGCTGATCAAAACGGAAATGCTGTCGCCATCGCCGATGCCAATGCTTGCAAGAAATTTCTCAATACCGACAAAGAGGCCAGTGAAAAACTCAAAGCGGAACATGCCATTAGACTAAAAGCTCTAACAGAGAAAGTGAAAAAGATTGATATCGAGACGGAAGATACTAAAGAGTTAGAAAGTTTCCTACAAGATCAGGGAATGAGTGATGATGATATTGGTAATCAATTAGCGAACGTGGACATCGTTAAACTAAAAGAGCAAATCATTAGTCGCTACAAAAGAGAAAAAGAAGAGCTGATCAAGAGCTTAAATGATGAAATTAATAAAACCACTTCGACAGAGGATGGAAAATTTGATTTTGACAAAGGTGACGCTAGTGCAGATTTACAAAAATTAAAGAAAATCCATTCTGAACTCTCCTCTAAAACTGAAAGTTACGCTCAATTAATTCACTTTAATAACGTGGTTTCTGGTTTCTTAGATATTGAAGATCAAAGTGGTAAGAAGACTAGAAACACCGCTTCAGTTAAGCGCGAGCTCGCCAATAGTGCCTTCTCGCAGGATAATCTCGGCAAGACCGGGGCGTTGGGAGATGCTCGTTATGTGGATCAAAATGAAACAATTCAAGAGAGCTTAAAGAACGTTGAACTCACTGATGACGGTGGAGAACAGGGTGCAACTCTAGGCGTCGACAAAATCAACACGGTTATTTTAAAGTACGATACAGAGTAAGAGAAAAATCTGTCTAAATCCCCTTCCAATTCTTGGTAATTGAACAAATCTAGGTTAAAATTCTACAATTAAATTGATCAACCTCCGTAATGAAAGGATTTATTATGAATTATTACAGCGACGAGAAAGACTGGAAATGGCTCTTTAGAAACGGATTAGATTGGGACACTATAATTCCTCTGTACTACGAAAGTTTTCCTACAGAAGATGGTTTCAATTCAAAAGAAGAAGTCATTGATTTTCTCGAAGAAATTTTAATTAGCACTGGTGAATGGGCCGGTACTAAAGTGGCCGACAGGGCCCACCTCTTAGACGTAGAAGGTGCTGGTGTTGTTAAAGATGGTAAGACCTTCCCTGGACCTCACTTGCAGGCGCTCTACAAAGAAGCCGCCGAACTAGAAATGATTGGTCTTCCTTTTCCTGCCAAACTCGGCGGAATGGAAACTCCCACATCAATTCTTCTTATTGTACTAGAGCAACTCTCTAGGGCCTGTCTTTCAAGTTCAACTCAAATGGCATTTTTCACATCCATTGGTGAGATGATTCATCGCTTCTGTGATGAAGAGACAGCAGAAAGACTCATTCCAAAAATCGCCCGCGCTGAAATTTCAGGTTCCATGTGTTTAACAGAACCAGGATGTGGATCAGATCTAGGTATGATTTCAACTTCGGCAACTCCTAGAGAAGATGGAAAGTATCTACTCAATGGAGCAAAGATTTTCATCACTAACGGTGGTGGAGGACTAGGATTTGTTCTAGCTAAAGTGAAAGGAAGTGAAGACGGACTCTCTGGAATCTCTCTCTTTCTCGCTGAGCAAGAAATTGATGAAGTAGAAGGTCTTAACTACATTGTCGCTAAGAACGAAGAAAAAATGGGAATGCACGGATCATTTACCTGTGAAGTTGTCTATGAAAACACGGTAGCAACACTAGTAGGAGAAGAGGGAGCAGGATTTAAGTACATGCTACACCTCATGAATGAGGCCCGTATTGCTGTTGGTATGCAAGCGCTAGGAACGATTGAAGCTTCCCTAGGATACGCTGTAAATTACGCCAATGAGCGAGTGCAATTTGGAAAACCTCTAAGTGAACTTCCTCTCATGAGAAGAAACCTAGAAGATTTCACCACAGAAAGAGATGCTATTCGCGCTCTCTTAATAGACACTATTTCTCATTATGATATTTTTCAAAAACTAGATCTCAAAAAGAAGAAAACAGGAGAGCTCACTAAAGAAGAGGAAATTCTCTTTAATGAAGCTCAACTGTGGACTAGAAAGAGAACACCTCTGGTTAAATACTATGCCTGTGAAGCGGCCACTACGCTTACACAAAGATCAATTCAAGTTCTTGGTGGATATGGATTCATGCAGGAATATCCTGTAGAGAGAATTCACCGTGATAGTTTTGGTCCTCTGCTCTATGAAGGGACTTCGCAAATTCAAGCTCTCATGGCACTAAAAGATATCATGAAGTACGCCATGAAAGATCCTAAACGCTTCTTTAGCAACGTACTTTTTAAACACCCAACGACTGAGCTTTTAAACGGAAATAATGAATGGTCTAAATCATTTAAATCAAATCATTATAAGTTTAAAAAGAAAATGGTTGGTCTGTTGATGAAGTGTCTAAGACCAAATGTCTCAGAACTCTTGAACGCTAAGTCATGGGCCTCTGATGAGAATGTCTCAGAACTTATGGAGCATGCTGAAACTCTTTGTCAGGCGCTAAGTTACATGGAAACTGCTAGAGTTCTCTGTGAGCACGCCAATAAAGATGAAGCGAGAAAAGATCTCTACTTCAGGTACAATACTTTAATTGTTCCAAGACTTGCGGCGATTTATGCGGATTGGTCAATTAGATAGATTTTGAATTAGAAATTGAAAGAGATAAAAAAATAGGAGGTCTTAGACCTCCTTTTTTTTATTGATTAGAACAAGTTTGAGCGGTTCTATCCATGGCCGAAGATGAGCTATATCTTCTTGAATGAGTTGGGTAAAAAGTTTCTAAACACTCAAGTGAATCAACAACAAGTATCTTAATGTTGGCAATGGCCTTATCCATGGCGCTAGACTTGGTATATTGTCTTTCATGTTTAGCGTAGGCAAATCTTAAAAGTGGTAACTTACCTTCTACCGCAAAACCAGATGCCTTATCAGCTGAGCGATCAAGAGCAGATGAGTCTGTGTAAATTGTTCTAAGAGCTTCAAAAACAAATTTAAAAACAGGAAGATCACTCACCTTGCGACAAGTTTGTTGTGCTTTTTCTACGGCGCGACTTGAGCTGTAATATCTCTCATAAATAGGAAGTGTATAATTAATACAAGCAAGTGGGCTTGTTCCACCATCACCTTTTAGTGTGGCAAGAATTCTTCTTAGTTTTTCGTGAGATTCTCTTAGGGCCGAATTAGAGACATTAGTTTCAAAGACCTCAATATCAATTCTTCTAGCTAAGCGAGCGACGCGCTCTTTTAATTGTGTTCTTGATTGTGCACCTGCTGCAAATGACGACAAAAGTAGACACGCGAGTATAATGGCCTTCATAGATCCTCCAAATTCATTAATAGATTATTAATCTAATTAAGATCTATTTGGTCTCAAGAGTAAAGCAATGTAAGTAAATTAAAGGATTGAATCGAGAAATTGAAAACTAGTTTCATTGGTCTTGTTTTCACCACAAACTTTTGAAGTTGTTGTACTTGTAACTGTACCTAGTAATTTATCATCAGTGGTTGAAGTAAGCACATCAATCACAATGACTTCATCGGAAATATAGCTCGTTTTATCATCATTCAATTTTGCATGAATGAGAGAGAAGCGGTCTAGTGTTGGAGAGACATTAACAAAAGTTGTGTAAATGCGATCACTGCCTGACGAGATAAATTCTAGAGGAGTTGACCCGGCCAAAATAGTGGGACACACAGTTCTTAAGTCTCCATGTAAATCAGTCTGAACTTCTTTATCGTAATTTTCAGATGAGAGGCTATCAAAGACCATGGGAGAAGAAAGAAGTGGCCCTTTAATAATAGAGGCAATGTCTATGTCGGCCGTATCGCTGTCGCAATCTGTATAACCAAAGCTTATATTTGCCGTCATGCCAATAACGGGCTGAGCATGCCAGTAGTTACGTTTGGAACGAAAGGCATTACAAATTTTATAAGCGACCTCAACAGATTGGAAATTCAAGGACTTTACTTCAGTACTAAAACTCGCTCCAGTTTGAGCGTCACTTATATCGTTCCCATGTTTTGATGCTCCACAGGAAAATAGTAGAGCGCACATAAGACATAGTAGAAAATTTGTTCTATAAGTAATCATCAGTGATTTATCGGACTAAAGTGGATAGATATTTACTCACTTTCCAACATATTTGGAATAACCGAGTAATTCCCACAGGATATAAGACAATAAAAATGAAAGAAAAGAAGAAATTTGACGGTATTTTAGGAACTTACACCATAGTGGAAACTGAGGACCAGAGCTTCACCCTCCACAGCGAGTACTTTGATGAGAATTGCCACTCAGAGTCCGGAGCCGTTGCTGAAACACTCTACAATTACTTCGAAGGCTGTGAAGTCGCCCAACAAATTCAAAATGGACAGAATGATTTAAAAATATTTGAAGTGGGCTTTGGATTAGGAATTGGCGCAAAGGTGACATATGAGCAATTGAAGAGTTCAAAGGCCAAGTGTACTTTCATTAGCACTGAGATCGATGAAGCTCTCGTGACTTGGACTATGGCAAATGATACTAGTGTTATATACAACTCCCTAGAGAAAATTACTGACCACAACCTCACCTACTATAAATCAACTACCGACAATTTCACTCTGCTAATTCTTATCGGTGACGCTAGAGTTTCTACCGTAGAGGCCATGAAACTTGGACTAGTATCTAATGTAAATGCCATCTATCAAGATGCTTTCTCTCCAAAGAAAAATCCCGCACTATGGACCAATGAATGGTTTACTCTTTTAAAAGAGCTAAGCGATAAAGATGTCATCATGAGTACATACTCTAGTGCTGGAGAAGTTAGAAAGAGTTTGTTAAACGCTGGTTGGAAAGTCTTTAAGCGATTGGGTTTCAAAGCTAAGCGCTCTGCAACCATTGCTAAATTCTACGGCGAGATGGATGAAAATTTCATAGCCAATGTTCACAGAACTCCAAATCCCGCCCTAGAAGATAAGCAACTTTAATGCTCAAATGATTCCCTGTAGCTTTAATTTTCAATACCTTGTAAAATAATAGAGTCACTATTTATTGAAAAAAGGGGATCTCTTGTGTCTCAAGTTATATTAATTGAGAAAAACGATAATCTAAAAGACTTGCTTTCCATAAATTTAAAAACCTATGTGGGTTGCGAAGTCATTCCAAGAAATAATTCAACCGAGGCGATTGCCCTCTTAAACATACTACCCAATGTTGACTTAATTATTACTCACGCCAGTGGTGCTAATGAAGAAACTGCCAGCTTACTGCTCGACTATATTCAAGAGAATAATCTAGAAATATCAATTATTGTGAATGGTAAATTTAAACACGCCGATGAAGATCATCTCGTTGTTATCCAAGACGAAAAAAATTGGGAACAAGTGATTAAAGTTTCTGCCAAAGTTCTAGGAGTGAGTGCAGAGAGTTTAGAAGCGAGAGTGCTTCCGGAATTTATTCCCATAGAAGTTCGCTACTTTCTCCCCCTTGATACTTCATGTTGTGATGTCTTTATTAGGATTAAAAAGTCCCCTACTGAATTTCAATTCATCAAGAGGATTCACTCAGGAGATAAATATTCCAAAGCTCTCATTGAGAAATACATAGAGCAGGACCTGTCCTACTTCTATATTCCAAAAGATTATCAAGAAAATTTCACAAACTTTGTCTCAGATCATCTCTCCAAGAAGCTTGATGACAATAAATTTAGTAATATTGAAAATAAGATTGAAGTCATAGCTCAGAGTTACAATATTGCCCTAAAAGAAATTAAGAAGTTAGGTTTCAATAGTGCCACCATTCAGCTCACTGACAGTATTGTAAAAAGTATGATCTCTACTGCTAAAGATGCTCCCGAAGTAAATAATGTTCTTCACAAAATTATTAATTCAAAAACAGGTTATCTCTACCAACATGGACACATGACCTCCATTGTTGCCAGTGAGATTGCTAAAAATCTTGGTATCGGTAGCGATTCAGTATTTTTAAAATTGGCCTACGCAAGTTTCTTTAAAGATATCTCTTTTGTCGATAATGAAGAACTCGCTAAGATTGGAAGTTTTGAAGAATTAGAAACAGCAGATATCGATGAAATGGAATGGGACTTAGTTTTTAGTCACGCCCTAGATGGAGCGCTACTGATTAGAAAACATCCGGAATGTCCCATTGATGTAGATACTATTATCAAACATCATCATGGTGCACATAATGGCAAAGGATTTTCCGCGGTGAGTATCACAAAGACTCCGGAAATTTCAAAAGTCTTTGTCATTGCCTGTGAGTTTGTCAAAAAGCTCTTAAACTTTAAAGAAAAAGGTGGCAAGGCCTCACCAATCGTAGAAGAGTTGTACACAAAGTACTCCACTCCCGATATGGTGATTATTATTAAAGCACTAGAGAAAACTCTTAAAAAGAAAAAGAAGAAGAAAATATGAATCAAATGCCAACGCCATTTAAAGATCAAACCATCACCAAACTCTTTAATATAAAATACCCCATCATCCAGGCCGGCATGGTCTGGGTTTCAGGGGCCAAGTTAGCGGCCGCTGCTGCTAATGCTGGGTGCTTAGGTATCATTGGTGCAGGTAGTATGAATCCGGAAGTTCTAGAGCTTCATTTAAAGAAAGTTAAAACGCTCACAGACAAACCTGTAGCGGTGAATATTCCCCTACTTTATAGATTTGCCCAAGAACAAATTGATTTGTCTTTAAAATACGGAATTAAAATTTTCTTTATGAGCGCTGGAAGTCCTAAGAAGTACACTCAGTATTTAAAAGATAAAGGCTGCACTGTGGTTCACGTGACGAGCTCTCCGGAGCTTGCTAAGAAATGTGAAGCCGCAGGAGTTGACGCCATCGTAGCGGAAGGTTTTGAGGCCGGAGGTCACAATGGCCGCGACGAAATCACAACCATGGCACTAATTCCACAAGTGATAGACGCTGTTAAAATTCCAGTGATCGCCGCAGGAGGAATTGCTTGCGGAAGATCCATCGCTGCAGGACTGGCCCTTGGTGCGAACGCTGTACAAATGGGTTCTCGCTTTGTCTGTACTAAAGAATCCTCTGCCCATGATAATTTCAAAGAGATGATTAGAAATTCAAAAAGTGGAGACACTAAACTTTCTATGAAAGGCGTAGTTCCTGTACGTCTCTTAAAAAATAAATTCTATGAAGAAATATGTGCTCTTGAGGCCAAGTGTGCAACGAGTGAAGAACTTGTCTCGCACCTTGGTAAAGGACGAGCGAAGAAGGGAATGTTAGAAGGTGACCTCGTTGAAGGTGAGCTGGAAATTGGGCAAGTAAGTGCTCATATTATAGATGACCCCACTGTAGCTGAGCTAGTCTCTGAACTTGTCACTACTTATGCTAAAGCTGTTGAGAGACTATGAAATCAGAAATACTAAGTCCTTCATTCCTCACTTGCAACAAAAGTATAGAGGCAGGGAATTAAAACCAGCGTTATACAAGTTGCAAATACCAGTCCCCAACCCATGGCCAACATCATTTCAGCGAGCATTGAATCATGCCCAGCAATCCCATAAGCGGTGGGAAGAATTCCTACAACAGTAGTAATAGTCGTAACTAAAACAGGACGCAATCTTGTTGAGGCAATTTTAGCGATTGAACTGAGAGATCTTCTTGAGTCTTTTTCAAATTTATCAATCATTACGATGGCATCATTAATAACAACTCCCACCATTCCAAGCGCTCCAATTGCTGCAAAGAAACCATAAACACTCATTCCATGAAGTATAAATACATAGACCACTCCAACAAGTGCAAAAGGAACTATAGATAAAACTAGAAAGGGTTTGGTTAAGGAATCAAACATAATAGCAAGGATCATAAAGATCATTACAACCACCATGATAACTGAATTTCGAAATTCTCCCTGACTCTCCCTCGTATCTTCGATCTCACCTTTAAAAGTGATTAGAGTCGTAGGATATAGCCCTGAGACTTTTGGAAAAACAAGTTCTTCTAATTTTTCAGCAATTTGCAAAGGTGTTGTGTCAGAACCTTTTTCTATATTGGCGTAGATCATGGTTGTTCTTTTAAAGTTAGTCCTCTTAATATTTACAGGCCTATCTACTTCTTCAATATCAACGATTTTTCTTAAGTAGACTAACCTTCCCGACTTATTTTCAACTCTTAAATCTAAGAGTTTCTTTAGGTCTCTCTTAGCGTCATCAGGCACACTAAGTCTCACATCAATTTCCTCATCGCCTTTATTGATGGAATAGAGAATACTCCCTTCCACAAAGGATCTAAGCGTAGATGTGACTTTCTCAGCAGTGACATTGTAGCGAATAAGTCTGTCTTGTTTTATACGAAACAAGTATTCATTCTTCATTAAAGGTTTTTCAACTTCAACATCTACAATACTATCGATCTCCTTCATTTTCTTTTCAATGAGATCAACAGCTTTTATTCGCTTCTCTTCATCATTTTCTTGCACTTGAATTTCAATCGAGTTTCCAGATGAATGTCCCCATCTCCCTCGCAGTATTTTTACAGAATCAAGGTCCTTAATATTTCCTGACTTCTGCTTCCAATCCTTAATTAACACGCTAAGAGGAGTTGATCTTTGATCAGCAGGTAAGAGTTCAACATTTATTGAAGCTTCATTTTCCTTAACCTCTCCTCCACGTCTAGAGAGACCAACCCGAGAACGAACGGCCACAACATTTGCCCCACTATCAATGAACATTTTCTCAAGAGGAGCTATCGCCCTTGCTGTTTCATCTCTGACAAAACCTTTTCTTGCTTTAACTTTAATATAAAGCTCTTTACTCTCTTCTCGTGGAAACATCACAAACTTCATTTTTGTTTTAAAAAGATATCCACCCGCTGCAAGTAAAGTCACAAAGACACTTAGAACAATGAGCCGGTGATTAAAGATTCTTAGGAGAACATTTGCATAGATGTCTTCATACTTATGAAACCAGCTCTTTTGACCCACGTCTTTTTTAAATCTATCTAAGAGCGGCGTCTTTCCCGCCATGTGCGCAGGCAAGATAAAGAGTGACTCTATTAGAGAACCACCAAGCATTAAGATGACAACCAAAGGAATAAAAGAGACGAGTTTTCCAAAGAATCCTTCAAAGTATAAAAGCGGCAAGAAGGCCACACAAGTAGTCAAGATACTGGCCACAATGGGCTTAAAGACTTCAGCCGTTCCATGAGAGACAGCTTCATAGAGAGGCATGCCCTCTTCCCTGTGTCTGGAAATATTCTCAGCAACAATAATGGCATCATCTACAACAATTCCAAGCACAATAATAATTCCCGCTAGGGTCATATTATTTACGGTGTAACCCAAAAGATGGGCAATAATTAAGGTAAATCCCATTGAAAATGGAATTCCCATTGCCACCCAAAAGCCCGTTTTAATATCTAAAAAGAGCAGTAGTATAAGAGTAATAAGAAAGAAGCCGATGACTCCATTTTTAGTAATTATATTTAAACGATTTGTCACAGCAAAAGACTCGTCATCCATGGTGACAATTTCAATGGGAGAATCCGAATTATTCTTTCTAAAGTTTTCGATAAAAGTCATGACTGATTTTTGAGCTGACAGAATATCTGTCGAGACACTTTTTTTAATATTTAAAAGCACCGCCTCATGACCATTCACTTTAAAAATAGAGCTACTTTTTTCAAAGCCGTCCTTAACGGTGGCAATGTCACCAAGCAGAATACCTTGACCTTCATAATTACCCCTAAGAATTAAGCTATTAAGTGATTTCACATCCTCTAACTCATTTATAGCAGTGACCTTACTCTCGCCGCGGTCGCGCATAGACCCAATTGGGACTCGAATATTATTGGATTTAATTTGATTTCTAATCTCAGAAAGAGAGATTTCATTTTTGAGATTCTCATTTGGATTGACTAGAATTTGTAATTCTGGTTTTCTATAATAGGATCTATCAACAATACTAATTTCCTTTAAGGCCAGTAGTTGCGACTCAAAGCTTTGAACATACTGCTGTAATTTCTTTCGACTTTCCCCATCTAAATATGGTTTACCTTTTACATAGATTCCAATATCTAAAATAGCTTTGGCGGCACTTTTAAACTGTCTCATTTTTGGAAGGTTTCGCACCTCACTTGGGAGATCAGTCCTTAGAATCGCGTCCTTAATCTCTTGAGTCACTTCCTCTTTATTAGGATAATCGTCATCTAGAATGATTCTTATGCTTGATACTCCTACACTTGAAGTCGTAGACACTTCTTCAATCCCTACAACTCCTTTAAGTTCATCCTCAAGAGGTTTAGTAACAAAGAGTTCCACATCTTCTGCAGGAGCTCCTGGATAGACCGCCGTTACGCGAATCCAATTACTGGCAAACTCAGGCATCTCCTCTTTTCCCACATTCATCCAGGTAAAGATGGCAAAGATAATGGTTCCAACAAAGATCATATTTGTAAGAAGGTGTTTTTGGGCGGCGTATAGGATTATATTTTTCATTAAGTGACTCAGTATTTAGAGATTTAGAGAATAAAGATACGCTTAATTATAACCACTACAACTTCGCTTCAGAAATGATTTTGTGAGAATTCACCAAAAATTAACAAAACCTAACCCTCTACAGACCTGTGCTTTAAGCTGAGTCACAACACTGCGCAACAATGAGCGCCATTTATCTGTAAAAAAGTAAGAGTTGCTGCACATTTTCCTCACTTCTGATACTTAGAGACATGGAAAAAGTATTCACAGCGGGACCTCATACACATATCAATGGGGACTCAACAAAATTAGATAATTACAAAGAAATCATGGGAAATCATAAGGCCAAAATGCTCTATGCTGATCCTCCCTACTGTCTCCTAGTCAGAAGAAATAAGAAGACTGGCGCCCTAAGAGACCCTAAGAAAGCAAAAATTAATCATGAAGCCGTGACTCGTTACGAGAACGTTAAGTCCTATAGAAGATTCACTGAGGCCTGGATGACGGCTGCCTGTGAGTACATTGCAGATGATGGCGTACTCGTTATCTGGACGAACTACTTAGGAACAAATCCTATTAAGGCCACGGCTGAAAAGTTAGGCTTCACTCACTTCTATGGTGAATTTTTATGGGGGAAGTTGGCGAAGGAAACTAATAGTGGAAACGAAATCAATGTTCGTCTCTACGAAGTGGCACTAGTCTTTTCAAAAGTTCCACAGAAAGTTTTAACTCCAAGTGATCCACCCATGCAATGGTCAGTGATTACGAAATACGATGAAGAAGGTGAGGCCTCTAAATGGGGAGATCATCCCAATCACAAACCTTTCTCTTCTCTTGAACCTCTAATTAGAAATTACACAAGTCCTGGAGACAGAATTCTTGACCCTTTCACAGGCTCAGGATCAACTCCTGCAGCGGTGATTCAACTTGACCGTGTACTTTGTGGTATAGAACTTAGGCAAGACTGGGCGCAGATGAGCCAGAAGAGAATTAAATATCTAGTAGAGAATAAGTCTTAGAGATTGAATACTATCAAAAACAATTTCAAGCGCTCTTTTTCAATTCATGATTCTCTACACTCAATTCTTTAATCCTGCCTCCCGTGTCCTTTAACCTAGTCGCAAGCATACGGGAAAGATTGAGCATCAAAAGAGAAAACACCTTATTATTTTGTTCATAGAGACCAAAGAGATCGTCATACTCCAGCACCAGTACATCAGAAAAACTATCTATACAAATATCAGCATGGCGAATCTGATCCTTTAAGAGAACCATCTCACCAAAGAGATCACCTTTTCTAAGTTTGGCTATTTCTATGTCACCACTTTTAACAACAGCGGAGCCCGTTAAAATTAAAAATATCTCGTTACCCGTCTCACCTTTTCTAAAAACGTAATCACCGTCCTCTAAGGAGAGAACTCTACACTTTTCTACAATCTTCATGATCTCTTCATCATAGAGCTCGTAAAATAAAGGACAAGACTTAACAACCTGAATAATACTCATTTCACACCTAGCTTGCTTTCTTTATTTCTTTTTCATTAAGAGCTAATCTATTAACTCGAACCTCTTCTAACAATTCTTCCATGACCTTTCGAATCATAGGAAGTTCTTTTTCAGCACTAGATTTATCTCTCTCAGCATGTAAGTGGTACCAAAGAGTTTGCAGAACAACTTCCACTTTTTCGAAAGTATTTTCCCTTGTGATTTCTATGGGAGAAACTGTGTTCAAAGTGGTTAAAAGAATAGAAAAGAAAATACCTGCAATAGAAGTTTTCATGGCAAAGGTCACATTCACAACGAATTGTGATAACGTCTTTCCCGATTCTTCAAGATTCGCAAAGTCCATTTTGGCAATTTCAGGCAAGGCCATGGAAATCCCAATGAAAGTCCCAAACACTCCTAGAATAATAAACATTGTAGGTAATACATCTAAGACTCTGGTCACTCCATCAATTGGAATACGATTAAAGAGTTTCGACCAATTGTCATCCTCACTCATCACTCGCTCAGTAAGCTGAGAAAAGTCTGGCTGAACATGAGAAGTAAAGATTCCAGCTTCACTTTGAATATTGGCGATTAAACCGTGCTTACTCCCAACGTACTCTTTTAGTGTAAGACCAACCATACGATCATCAGTTGTCTCGTTTGAGCTCTTCGAAAAGCCCTTTCTTAAGTTTCTCTCAGGTAGTTTTTGATTCACTCGTCCTAGAATGTTATTTAAAGAATCAGAGACATTTTCGATACGTGCCCCCTTTTCTTTATCTGATGAAAGAGTGGAGGCCAGCTCTCTGGTGAAATGAGAGAAGTAAGCTTCATCTCTTTTACTGTGGTTGTAGGACATCCATCTAAGTGAGAGTGCAATAGCGACAACTACCAACATAACCTCAATTAAATATTGACCAAAAAATACAAGGATTAATTCAATCATAGTCCACCTTCTTGAAAATTTAATATCTTTTCTAAAACTTTAGGATTATCTTTTAAGGTAAAGCTTAATTCAACTCGCTGACTAAGATCACAACTATAGTTTCCACAGTCTTGATCTGTATTCCCCTCTCTGATGGAGGCAATACTTCTTCCAGCAGGTCTCACTGGCATCATGTATCCATGGCCAATTGAGCGGGTAATTTTTCTCATGTGCATTTTATTTTTAAATTCTTTTGTTTTTCTACTGTAAATAAAATTACTGATGGCGGTAGCACGCCTCGCTGATAAATTAAGGTTATAATTATAGGCCTCGGGATCATTCTTAAGTGGGTCAGAGTACTTCTTCATAAAACTTGGAGAAGAATGTCCCTCAACATTGAAACTTGAGATTTTCTCTTTAATTTTTTCATCCCCAAAGAGAACTTCTGAATAAAGAGGAATAATTTGCGAGAGTTTCTCTTTGGCAACTTTACTCAATTTAGAACTATTCGTTTCAAAGAGTAAGTTCTTGTCCATTAATAGAGTCACAGTTCCAGTTTTTGGATCTACCATGGCCCTTACATTAGCTTCTTTGAATTTCTTTGATAATTTCTTAGCGATATTGGCCCTAAGATTCTTCTTCTCATCTTTAACCTTTTCACCAATGAGAACTATTCTATTCTTTAAATCTTTATTTTGTAATTCTTGTTTGTCTTTTATAGTTACACAATTAGTTCTTGCGACTTTCTCTTCACTTAAACTCTTATTTAAAATACTTTGATCACTCTGACAGCCTTGAAAAGAATTACCTAGAGATGCGACTTGGTTGCTTAGACCATTATTCCTCTCTCTTTCGTTCTCTAAGACCTTGTGACTAGAAGCTAATTGATTATTCTTATTTTCAAGTTCATTATCTAATTTTCTTATTTCACCATCAGAATAGATCACTCGCTGAGTTGCATCGATGATGTCCTTCTCTAATTTACCCAATTTATTATTGGCCTTATTTAAGTTGTAACTAAGGCCACCATTTTGCCCCAATAAGTCTCCAATCTTTGCATTAGCAAGGCCTAGTTTATCAGAGAGACCTTGTTTCTCTCCGGCCATTCCTTTTAACTTTCCATCGAGTTTACCAATTTGATCCTTAAGACCACCATTCTCGCCCTGAAGTTTCCCAACTTTTCCATTAGCTAGACCTAGCTTATCGGAGAGACCTTTGTTCTTTCCGGCCATGCCTTTGAGCTTACCGTCTAGATTTCCGATTTTGTCTTTTAGTCCACCGTTTTCACCCAATAGCTTTCCAACTTTACCATTAGCTAATCCAAGCTTATCAGAGAGGCCCTTATTCTTTCCGGCCATGCCTTTGAGTTTACCGTCGAGTTTTCCGATTTTGTCCTTAAGGCCTCCATTCTCACCTAGGAGACTTCCTATCTTACTATCGGCCGATCCTAATTTATCAGAGAGACCTTGGTTTTTTCCGGCCATACCTTTTAGTTTGCCGTCCAGTTTGCCTATTTTATCTTTAAGCCCACCGTTTTCACCCTGGAGTTTTCCTACTTTACTATCTGCCTGTCCCAGTTTGTCAGAGAGGCCCTTGTTCTTAGCAGTCATGCCCTTGAGTTTTCCGTCTAGCTTTCCAATCTTGTCTTTCAAACCACCATTTTCCCCCTGAAGGTTTCCTACTTTACTATCAGCTTGAGCCAGCTTAGCAGAGAGTCCCTGATTCTTAGAGGCCATACCTGTTAAGTTTCCATCGAGTTTACCTATGGCATCTTTAAGGCCACCATTCTCCTTCATAAGTCTTTTGATTTCACTATTTGAGTTTTGCAGCTGTGAGACTCTCTTAGCCTGAAGAGACTTTAGCTCACCAATTTTAGAATTATGCTCATTAGTCATTTTTTGTACTTCATTTTTCGAATCTGAAGTTACTTTGGCAAGAGCTTGCCCCTGCTCTTTTTGAAGTTTTGCAATAGTACCGGATTGTGTGGTCTTAAGATTTTTAATTACACTATCTTGCCCTGCTATTGCACTTTGTTGCTGTTTTTTTAGATCTTCTATAATTTTCTTAAATTTCTTATTCTGAATACTAAGCTCTTGCTGTTTAGCTAAGGCCTGTGACTTAACTAAATTATCCGATTCTAATTTTACTTGGGCCACTTGCCTCTTCGCAATTTGAATCTGCTTAGAACTCTCTTTTTGGATCTCCTGAACCATTCTTTCAGTCTGTTGTGACTTTTTCGCTGAAACCTTCTGGGCTTCACTCATGATATGTTTGTGTTCAATATTATTTTGCTTTATTTGGTTTTCATACTTCGCAGACTGTTCCTGATTTCTTACCTTTGCAACTTGTTCAGATTTCATCATAGCAAGTTGAACTGACTTAAGTTTTTCACTTGAAACACTTTGATTTTGTTTTAATTGACTTAAGTATTGTTGTTTTTGATCCTTTATATTTTTTACTTGCCTTGCTTCTAAGTTGATTTGTTCTTTTTTCATTTTCTTAATTTCATTTTCTCTAACTAGAATTTCTTCTTTCTTTTCTTGTTTTAGGTTGGCCATCTCAACTTTAAGTTGTTTTTCAATTTTTTTACTATTCTGCTCTTCTTTCTTTAAGGCCGCTTCAAACTTTATGATTTCTTTTCTCTTCCCTTCGATATCACTATTCACCTTGGCAATCTCTTGAATTTTACTTTCTAGATTTGCATCCTTATTCTTTATATCTTTCTTTAGCTGATCATTTTTAGATGATTTAATTGCTAAGTCTCTTTTCTTCTTCTGTAGGTTATCTCTTACCTTAGCTAGAATGGCCTCTTTCTTGGCCTGCTCCTTAACCATCTCTTCCATAACTTCTCTGTTATTTTCTAATCCCTTTACCAACTGATTTAATTCGATAACCTTACTATTTATAATATTTTTAAACTCACCTACTTTGTTAATAGACTTCTCTATCTTCTCAACTCTCTTCTGAGCTTCTAATTGAGCTTTCTTTGGAATAGAACCTTCAAGTTCTTGTTCATGGGATTTCTTCTCTGCAATTTTCTCCATGGTAGTAACGCCAACTTTAATCATCGCAAAGACAAACATTGTTAAGAAAATAATTGCAACAGTAGTAAACAAATCGGAATAAGCACTCCAGACTTGTCCATCATCACTCTTCTTCTTTTTCTTCCTTCTTGCCATAGAGTACTCCACTTACACCAAGTAAGATTTTGTCGATTACCATTATCTGCCATATCAGTGTTCGATTTTCGGACAATTAGAGAAAAGAAAGGAAATGATGTATATCCCAACACTTAAGTACGAATATTTGTGATTTTTCTCTTTAGCTAGTCTCTAGATTGAAGAAGTGATTTCGTAATTCTGCCAGTTTTACGTGCTCTTAGAAACACTCCTAATGAGTACGAAGACTTAGGACTTTCTGATTTGAAGAGTGGATCAGGCTAAGCTAACCAACCAAGATTACGACCAATGTAGAAATCTCGAATATTACAATGGTTTCGATTCTTATTTTGGTACGGATACTCAAGAGTCTGGAACAAACTCTTACATAAGCTTAAATTGACTAACTTGCCCTTATGAAAGAATGGCCAATCTTTTACAAAGGGATTTCAGTTGGGCTTTGGAGTTATTTCATAGAGATTCAATTTACAAGACAACAAATTCCAATATGAGTTCAACAGCAAGAAATCTTGAGTATCAATATCCACAAAAGACAACCTAAGTCCCCGAAACCTATTAAACACTTTTAATTGTAAAGAATATACGGTATCTGTTTTACGAATATACCAAATGGTATAAAAACCTTCTTTAACAATTAGATACAAGCAGTCATCACGAGTTCTTTTAGACTCAAAGAAATACGGAGAACCATGAAAGCTAAGATTCTTTTTCTATTACTAATTACATCATTTTCAACGCAAGTCTTTGCTGAGCTAAGCCTGGCCCAGACGTTTGAATATATTCAAAATAAAGTGTCTCAAACTTATTACGAGGAAGACTCAGCTGAATTCACAATGTCTCAATCTAATGACGATAAATGCGTTGTTAAGTTTACTAAGAACATTGAGTCTCAAATTCGTTCAACTGTAACTTTTTCAGTCTCAGACATTAAGCCCTTTAGTAACGATCCTATTAATTCCGCTATTGTATTTATCTGTAAGGACGCTCCTAACAAGTGTATGACAACAAAAGACTTCTCCTTCAACAGTCACGACAAGGCTTTTGCAACTGGTTTGTTTGGTTTTGGTTCAAATGAGTTAGCAAAGAAAACAACAAAAGCTTTCAATCATTTAATCAAACTATGTATAGAAAGTGATCCATTTTAGGCAAAACAACAGCGCTCTACTATATTATATAAAAGGACAACGAATGAGAAAACTAATTTTAACACTATCACTACTAATAACAGCAAGCTCATACGCAGCTTCTGGGTACACTTTTTACTATATGTCAGAATGCTCAAGTGGTATTGAAGAAAAGTACGGAGAATACTGTGCCGCAATTATCACAGATGTTTTTTATATGAATGATTGCAGCCCTTCTCAATACGATGGATGTAGCCAACAAGACCTAAAAGATGAATACGGTGATGGATTATTTATTGATACGCCAAGTGCGAGCTATCCTGAATCTTCAAAATCTGAAGCAAAAAGGGAAAGAAGAAAGAGGATTAATAAATGGAAGAATTCTTCCTTTAAGGACTATTACATTAAGCAAGTTAATTGGAATTAATTTAAAAATATACTTATAACCGGAAAAATTATGAAAGTGATATTAACACTTCTAATATTATTAAACATATCCAATGTTTCTGCAGAAGCAACAATGGAGGAATCTCAAGACTGGGTTCTAGGTAAATTAAACAAGTATCAAAAAAAGAATTTCTCGATCGCGAATAATCGAAACATTGTACTTAACCAAGAGTATAAATTTGATAAATGTAATTTCTACGCGACAAGTATTCATGAACGATCCTATGGTAAATTTCAAAAGAAAATCCAAACAATGCCATTAAAGAAATTTTATAATATGTATGATGATTATAAATACCTCGCCCTAGGAACACTTGGGGACTATGTTCGACACAAAGAATATAGAAGTAAAGAAAGTGATGGACATTGGCGAACATCAGATGATGCTATGTATGACTGGGTTAGTCTCTACATAAAAGTGCACGACACTGACGAAAGTAGAATGTACAAAAGAATAATTAACGCTTTTGAGCATATGGCAAAGTTAGCAAAACAATCCTGCAAAAACGATGGTGACGGTGACGGTGAACCATTCTAGAAATAATTTATAATAAAACACTAAGAACTGACCCATCTAATGTGGGTCTTTTTTTTGTGCATAATGGTAAAAATCATTGTTTTTAGATATACTAATACTAGTCAATATCTATATTCACTAAACGCTTTTTACTCCTAGATGAATAGTTACTTAGATCCGGTCATTATAGATACTCACTAAAAAGACTACTAATCTAGTCACACATCCTCATTCAGCAAGGGAGAAGATACAACTCTAGCTCTTTCCACATCAGGATAGTACTAAGTTGTCCTCTTTTATTTTTTATTAAATAACGCCAGAGAAATAGCAAAAGAGTTCTATGCTAGAAGTGCCATTCTAACATAGTGAAGAGTTAGTCGGTTAACATTGGCACTTTACCTAAAAGGTACTTTTAGTAACCTTTTATAACCTTCAATTCATTAATTTAGTTTCAGGTGAAAAACTCGATAATCTTATTGTAATGTAAATTGTCACTTTAAGTACTGAGTTGGTCATGGTCGCTTACAAGTAAACCTGAAATTATCGAAAATTACCTACAATTAACCTTAAAGGCTGCCTATAAATTAAGACACTTAATCAAGAGCACTTAGCGCATAACACGCTGAAATGACGTTGGGAAAAGATTCCTGATTCTTTCAAACATAAAAGTACTTTACTATGTAATAGATGAATAAAATCTCCACCTTAATAATATATATTCTTATAAATCAAAGCTCATGGGCCCACGAAGCTCCAGTTAACATTTCCAAGACAAGAGCTGATCAATGTGGTCGAAGTAGTCATGCAGGAATGGGATCCATCTATACAAACTCCTACGAGGCTGAAATAAAGCTGAGAAAGCAATGCCAACAGTCGCCTAGTGTTGTTCAACTTGGAAACTTTTGCCAAGAAGCTATTTCAACCTTAAATTATAGCGAAAACTCTACTTTAAATGATGTAGCAGAAGGCGCTACAAATCTCTACTTTAAATCTTACGCTGCTGATGTCCTGATCTCTGAAATAGAAATTTCAGGCGTAAGCCCTAAACCTCTTCCAAAATGTTTAAAAGGCATCGCTACAAATTCAAAACCTCACTTAGAGGCAAGGAAAAGCTCACTTAAGCCCGAGAATATGGTCTCTGCTGGAGTACTTATGGAAATATATGATGGGGGTTTTCTGTCTTTTGAATTTGATAACTATACCGAACGCTTAACTGATACTTTTCCCGTATTGTTCAAACCAAAATCACGTGGAGAATCTCTGTCAGGATTAGTTGAAGAATCTCTAGGTGACAAGTATGAATACTCAAATAAAGATGGAAGAAGTCATGCTGATATAATGGATGCCTTTAATGCCCTTTATTCTAATGACTCTACATTTAGTAATAAAGTTAATTCAAAGATTTCTTCTATTAAAAAAGAATATGCAAATAGCCTAAAGACAAAATTAAAGGACATTTGTTCTAGAACTCCCATGCAAATTCAAAAAGAACATCCTGAAATCTTTAAGCAAGCAATTTTGGATATGAATGACAATCAGCGCCTAGGTGCCAACCAATATCTATGCAAACAAAAAGATTACTACGACCCAAGTGATTATGATTCAGACTGTGACGGTGAAAGTGACAAGGATGATCCTGTACCATTAGATCCCTTTAAACCAAATCCTAATAAGTCTCATTCAGGAAGTAGTATGACTAACCCTCCTTACAGTTCAAGTTATGATTACGAAGTTACTCAGAATAAGAATAAAGTCGAATTAAAAACTAAACTTTCTTTTGATACTTCAACTCTGTCTGTTGAGGACGCCAAAAGCTTTAAGGCCAATCTAACTAAATGTAGCGAGACTCTAGAAAAATCTATGAATGATAGTTATGAAGATCTAAAAAAGGAAAATCCAAATTTTTCTGGAAAAATGAGTACAAAAATTGAAATTGAATTTGGAGATTTTACATTTCCAAGCTTCAGTGTAACTAAGTGTTACTGCTCTGACTGTAAAGACCGGGTAGTCGATCCAGATGACAGTACAACCCTATTATTTTTTGATAATTATATTAGTCACACTACATGTTGGGAAGATTTAACTGACACACAAAAAAAAGCTGTCGAAGAAGAATTTCCAGACGGTGAATATCGTTGGAGAAATAGAGAGAATGCGGCGAATTTAACAACTAAAGTAGACTGTAAAACTATGAAACATGAAATCCTTCATCGCTTCGGATTACCAGATGAGTACTCTGATCGAAACAGCTACCCTTATAATAGAATCGGCTGTAATATTATGGGTGATTATAATAGAAAGAATGACGAACTCATTGAAGGTAGACATATAGAGGCCATAATTTCGCCGGAGCAGTGTAAATGACTAAAGTAATAGTTCTTCTCTTCCTTTCTTTAAGCAGTTACGGAGAACAAGCAAAACTTGTTTTTAGTTTAAAAAAAGTTGTTGAGTATAATGAATTTAAAACAAAAGCAGTCTTTACTCTTTTAGATAATGGTAAGTACTCATTTAAAACATCAACTGGTGGGTTCCACCTATGTACAGGTTCACCTTCTGGTTCATTCAAAGGAAAGCTTAACAAGAAAGAATTAGAGACTCTAGTAAAGCAATTTGAAGAAATGGACAAAGTATGTTCAAAACTTAAGTCATGTTCTAATAAGAAGAACAATGAGAATAAGAACTCATTTGATTGGAGTTTACTTGGATGGGGAGATTATTCAAACAAGCAGTACTTCTTCAAAGGTTCAGCTAAAAGACCTAAGCTTTTTACTAAAATATTTGAACTTGAAAAAACTTTATATTCAAATCCTGAGACATCTCTAACCATAAAAAAAGAAAGTCACAAAAATAACAAATTAAGACTGAGCGTTAAGTACTTAGGGAAAGATCATTTTGAGTTTATAAAAGATGATTCCAGTTTTATAGTGCTTGGTAGTAAAAAACAAAGAAGACTAAACCCAGGTCAATATATTGTTAAAAAATTACATTCCGGTGAAACCACATTCTACACAATAGATACAAAAATTCATAAATTAAGAAAAAGTGACTATCTCATTTACTCTCCTCCCTCAAAAGAAGGAATAAATGCTTGTATTGTTATTTAAAAATAGTGAACTAACTACTCAACTTCAGGAAAGATGTCGGGACGTAATTTATGAAGGAGATTCTTCTCTAGAGTTGTATCACTCATAAAGATTTCTAGCATCATATCGGCCTGAACACTTCCTCCTTTGAGTTTTCCATTTCTCATCGCCTTAATTGTATTTGCCGCGTGATGAATAATACTTTCTGTTTTCAAATCACTTCCTATTTCATGAAGTTTAATTAAATTCTTAGAAACTTCATTGAAAAAGTATACGACTTCTTTATCATCAGTCTCGATCACCTCAGCAAAGAGTCTACCAAGATTATCCGGGACATTTCTATACTCTTTAGCAAATGTAGTCGTCTCTATACTAAGTAGCGCCCTGGTATGATCATTAATATCTCCAGAAAGAGCAAGACGACTTAGAGCGATCCCTCTTTCTGCCACCGCATCTAATTCGTTGAATTTTAATATATTATGATTTGAATTTATGAAACCTTTAGCTAAATCAAAACAACTCTGATCTGAAAGAGAGCTAACTCCAGAAATTGATCTTCTATTAGATTGATTAGGAACACTGGTGGCACAAGATACAAGAACTACTGAGATGAGTAGTTTTAGTATAAAGGAATCAGCATTATTTATATTCATACCCTACTTTATCGGTAACTTAATAAATTTTATTAAGGGCAGTAATTCTTAGGACTACTTGAAGCTAGCTTCATCTCAGGATTACAAAAAATCACTCTAAAATAAACCTATTGAACTCTCCAACAAGATCAATAGAAAATTCCATAAAATATTATTTAAAAATCGCCCATCCAATTAATTCGATTTAAGGTTAAGACAATTTTCACCCTTTTAAGAACTCTTTTCATAGTAAGAAATTATGATCATATGTTAAAATTAACCAAACAAAAATGTACTCTCCCACTTGTCTTTAATTAGAGATTCTTAATATCTCTCATTAAATAAAAGTAGAGAATCAAATTTTCTATCTCTCTTAATGAGATAGGAAAAATTAAACGGCCAATCTAAACTTGGCAAAATTATAAGGAGGCTTATATGAAAAGCTTTAAAAATGAAGAAGGCTTTACACTAGTGGAGCTGATGGTTGTGGTTGCAATTATTGGTATTCTCTCAGCAGTTGCGATTCCAAATTTTAAGCAGTATCAAGCAAAAACAAAAACTTCAGAAGCAAAATTACAATTGGCTTCAATCTATTCTGCAGAAACAGCATTGCAAGCGGATTTTGATGCCTATGCATCTTGCCTCGCATTTGCGGGATATATTCCTCCTTCAGGTGGTAACTACTATGCGGTTGGTTTTCAAGCTGCAGATACTGGAGGAACAGCTACAGTTCTCGCCAACGGTGGTACTGGTTGTGCGGCAGGAGCTGGTAATGGTGGTGGCGCTGCTAAAACGGTGGCCGGTCAACAAGCTGCTGATGGTGATCTTGGTCACACTGTTGTGAACACACCTCTATTTTCAAATGGTCTTGCTTCAGTTATGACAGAAGCCGATGGTCTTGCATTCATTGCTGGTGCCGTAGGTTATATTGATTCTGATTCTGCAAAAGCAGGTACTGCAGATGTATGGTTGATTGATGAAAACAAGAACCTTGTTCACGATGTCTTTGGTTACTAGAATTTAATTAAATAATTAAAAAAAAACAATGAGGAGGGATCTATTCCCTCCTTTTTTTATTCTTTATTCTGAAACAGTAAAGAATGTCTCAATACGATGACCTAGTCCATTGTCACCAATGCTCTTATAGACATTTAACTTAACTTTATACTTTGTCCCTTTAGCAAAAATGTCTTTAAAGACTTTTGCCCTTCCAATATTAATACTCATCACATCTCCATCTTGAACTACATCTAAGTACTTAGATGAAGCACTACCAACAATTATGTAGTAGTCAATAAATGGGTGGTAAGCATAAATAGTAAAAGAGAAGCTATTTTTTAAAGTGGTATCTAGAAACAAAGGATCTCTTAAAGAAAGAGTTGTCGAGGAACCACTATGAGCACTTCCCATAAATTCTGTATCAAAGAGTTCACTCTTATAAATAATATTCTTTATATGAATGCTTTTCTCACCACTTGTTTCAATGAAATCATAATCAATTAAAACTTTTAATTTCTTATCATTCTTATAAAGAAAAACTTTCGTTTTCCGATTGTAGTTTGAGTTGTATTTAACTTCTAATGAGAGATCCGCCAGATCTAATGCTTGTACTTTATCAGAGAGCTTCACTTTAAGAGTGGTATAAGAAATCTTATCAAAGTATCTATATGTATTTCTAATAACCGAATCTCTATGAAGAAGATCTTTTGCTCCAGTGTTTTCAATCCAAGAGTTAGTAGAGAAGATCAAGTTGCTTTGATGAGCAGAAACCATAGAGATCTTATTCGTAAAAACTTGCTTAGGAAGAAGTTTCTCTCCTTTTACTAATGACAGGTACCCAAGGATTCCATTGTATCCGTCTCTTGATCGAACTGGGTAAGAGTCACAGTTATAAGAAGTTCCTCTTTGTCCTCTACGTCCGCCTAAACCACCACTCATATTGAGTTGAATATTCTTTAAGTCACTTATATCTGTAAAATAAATAACAGCATCTTCTCCATTGTTACCATTTTTGCCGTCTTCACCAGCTTCACAGGCCTCACCTCTATGTCCATCTCTTCCATTATATCCAGAGAGGTCTAGCGTAAGCTCAGATCCATCAGCAATGATTGTTCTTGCAGTGACATTATTCGTAGCGATTAAGCATAGTAATAATAGGGAAAACTTTATTATTGATTTCATTTTTTTTGCTCCAAAAAGATTTTCCTAGTGGATACAAATTAAATATAGAGGTGTGAAGTATTTTTTTAAAACTGTGAAACCTGCTTGTGTAATTTTAATAAGATAAGAAAACTGACATTTAAATTAATTACAGGTGGTGTCAAAGTGGACTCAACTTGGGTATGATTTTTTTACATGAGAGTGATTTAAGAAATCCGCTGGCCTATGAAAACACCAGCGGTTGATATGAATTTGTCTATTTACTAATTTCCCTGCGAGAGAGCTTCGATTCTCTTCTCAAGAGGAGGATGTGATCTAAAGAGAAAAGCGACTCCCCTATTACTTGAAATTTTCATGCAAGCTAAACTCTCACTAGCACCTTTTTCTTCAGCGAAATCAAGGTTCTTCTGTAGCGCTTGTAGCGCTGAGATCATTTTATGTTTCGAAGATAATTGTGCGCCACCGGCGTCCGCTCTAAATTCTCTCCATCTTGAAAACCATGCCGTAAGAGGTGCAGCTAGAATACCAAAAACTATATCTAATAATATAACAACTCCAAATCTGGCAAAACCACCAAGGCCGCCACGTCCCTCTTCATCTCTAAGGGCATTATCAATGGCAAAGGCCACGATTCTAGAGAAGAACATAACAAAGGCGTTCACAACCCCTTGCACTAGCGCCATGGTGATCATATCTCCATTGGCCACGTGGGCAATTTCATGGGCGAGCACACCTTCGACTTCATCTTCACTCATTCTATTGAGCAGACCAGAAGAAACCGCTACGAGAGAACTATTACGACTAGGTCCCGTGGCGAAAGCATTGATCTCATCACTTTGATAAACACCTACTTCTGGCATTTTCGTTAAATTCGCTTTCTTAGCAAGCGTGTGAACAGTTCTTACAAGACTTCCGTACTGACCATTCAGTTCAACTACTTGCACACCCATGAATCTCTTTGCCATGAATTTTGACATCATCAGCGAGATGAGAGAACCAGCTGAACCCCATAGGAGACAGAAAATCAGTAGAGATTGATAATTGAGACCAGTTCCTTGAAGATACGGGGCTATATTGAAAACAGACATGATGATGTTCATCATCACCAAAACAAGTAAATTGGTCGCTATAAATAAAATTACTCTTAACATTAGATTCTCCTATGAATTCATACTTCTATTTTGGACGCAGATTGATTGATGTCAAGGTTTGCGGGAATTCTTGACTAAAACTTTACATTAATCGCCCAAATACTAAGAATTAGCTAAAGAAAATGGGAAAATACCCGATATATTAAGAGGATTAACCCTTTGGTAGAACTGGAATAATGATTCACTTACACAAAGCTAAATTGACCACAAATGAACTACTCTGGAATGGATTAATATTCTTGGCGGTATTCTTTACGGCAATTGAAGCTCCTTTTAGTTTTACCTACAGAACCAGCATCCAAAATTGGCAACTTGTTTCAGATTTCATGATCTCTTCAATATTTGTCATCGATATTATCTATCAATTTAGAGAGAGATATTTCAAAAGAGCTTATCAAACTAAAAATGGTAATTCCGGTTACTGGTGGTCGATGATTTTCGTCGATATGCTGGCCTCAATTCCTTTTGATGTGATCACTTATAGTTTTGATCTTCACGGTTACCAAATCTTCGCCCTCTTTAGAATGTTGAGACTTGTTAGAGTTGCTAGACTTTACGCCTTAATGAGTAATCTCGCACTTGTCCCAAAAACTCTTAGAGTCTCCATGTTATTCTGTGTTTCAATTATGGTTATTCACTGGATTGCATGTGGATGGTCACTGATTTATCCAACACTAGAGACAAATATAACTACTCACTATATTAAATCACTCTACTGGGCCATTACCACTCTTACGACCATTGGTTACGGTGATATTACCCCAGACACAAACCTTGGAAGAATCTACACCATGCCTATTATGATCTTAGGTGTTGGTATTTACGGTTTTGTTATTGCCAATGTCACGAGACTCTTCACAACTGCTGATAGACATAAAGAACTATCAAAACAACGTCTTGGTGATGTGGCCAATTATATGAAATATTATAAAATTCCTGAAAGACTTCAAGGTCAGGTTTTTGGTTACTATAACCATCTCATCAATAAGAGATTTACAGAAAATGATAGCTCCATCATTTCTGATCTGCCCATGGCACTTCAAAATGAATTACAAACTTATATGAATATGAAATTGATTAGAACGGTCCCCGTCTTTAAGAATTGTTCCCATTCTTGCTTAAAAGATGTTTCCGCCGCTCTTGTGCAAAAGTCCTATTCTCCCGGACAAAATGTGATACGCATCGGAGAAATTGGTGACGAGATGTTCATGATTGGACATGGAACTGTAGAAGTCATCTTTAAAGACGGAACAGTTGTCGCCTCTCTACATGAAGGACAAATCTTTGGGGAAGCAGCACTTTTACGTGAAACAACAAGAAATGCTGATGTGAGAGCGCAGACCTATTGTGATCTCTACATTCTTAAGAAAGCAGACTTCTTAGAAATTATTGAGAAGCACCCAGATCTTCTTGATAGTATGGAGAAAGTAACTTCTAGAAGAGTCACAGACAGAAGAAGAGCTGCTTAGACAAATCCCCTTTCACCTTAATTCAATTCAAATCAATGCACCAAGTCTAACAAATCCTCCTCATAGGCGTTACACTACTGACGCTTAATAAAGGAGTAAAATATGTTAAATCCACAAATTGCTACAGAGGTTATTGAATACGGAATCTCTCTTGGAGCAGATTTCTGTGAAATCTATGTTGAAAAACATAATTCAACCAATATCTCTATCCTCAGTTCTAAAGTTCATGAAATCAAATCAGGTATTGATTTTGGAATTGGAATTAGACTTATCTATGGAACGAAAGTTCTCTACGGTTATACAAATAAGTCAGATAAAGAGGAGCTCCTACGTATCACACGCGCCCTTGCGGCCCAGGATCAACGTGATGCCATAGCGACAGGCCTTGCGCTCAATTTCATTAAGAATGTAGACTATCATACTGTAAAAAATGGTCTTAGCTCTACCAATGTAAATACTGAACAAAAAATTCAATACCTACTGCAAATTGATCAAGCTGCCAGAGCGCAGTCAGATAAAATAAGCCAAGTAAATTGTGGGGCATTTCAGCGTCTACAAAATATTGAGATCTTCAACTCAGAAGGTCTTCACATCACTGACACTAGAAACTATGCCCGCTTAATGGCCAATGCTATTGCCAGTGACGGATCAGAGCAAAGTACTGGCTACGAGGCTCCTGGAGCTCTTAGTGGATGGGAATTTATTGAAAATATAGACCCAAAAGAACTTGGAACGAATGTTTCTAAACAAGCTCTCATCAAACTTACTGCTGACGATTGTCCCGCAGGAAAAATGCCTGTCGTTATTGACAGTGGTTTCGGAGGAGTGATTTTTCATGAAGCTTGTGGACATTCCCTAGAGACTACTTCAGTACAAAAGAAAGCTTCTGTTTTCTGGGACAAGATGGATCAAATGATAGCTAATCCTGCTGTCAGTGCCGTAGATGACGGAACTATGAAAAACTATTGGGGATCTATCAATATTGATGACGAAGGAATGGAAACTAAGAAAACTCAATTGATAAAAGATGGAAAACTCACAAGTTTCCTAGTGGATAAAGTGGGTGCTATGAAAACGGGTTACGAAAGAACTGGTTCCGGAAGAAGACAGAGTTATAAATTTGCTCCAGCTTCGCGTATGAGAAATACTTATATTGAACCAGGTGATCATTCTCTAGAGGAAATTATCGCAACTATTGATAATGGAATTTACTGCAAGAAAATGGGTGGTGGTTCAGTTAATCCTGGTACTGGAGAATTTAATTTCTCAGCGCAAGAGAGTTACCTTATAAAAAATGGAAAAATTGATCGTCCTCTAAAAGGAGCTACACTCATAGGTTCCGGATCTGATATCCTGCAAAAAATTAGTATGGTGGGAAATAATCTAGAACTAGCGGCCGGAATGTGTGGTTCAGTTTCTGGTGCCATCCCTACAAGTGTTGGTCAAGCAGCACTAAAAGTAGATGAGATTTTAGTTGGAGGAAAAGCCTAATGAAAATGCAAAAATTAGAAAAAATAATTGAAGTTGCCATGGCGGCCGGTGCTGACCAAGCAGATATTGTTGTGGATAGCGGCGAATCTATCAACGTTAAAGTCGAGTCAGGAGAGGTTTCATCATATGAAGTCTCAGGAACACAAGTAATCGGTCTTAGAGTTATAAAAGATGGAAAAATTGGGAGTTCATACTGCGAGACAGCTGACGATGAAACGATTAAAACTCTTGTTCATCAGGCACTAGATAATGCTCACTACTCAAAAGTTGAAGAACTTGAATTGATTGAAGTGAAAAGAAGTGAAGTTCTAGATGGGACGAGAGACTTTAAATATGACGATTCAAGGGCCGATGCAAAAGATCTCATAGAGATGGCGATAAAACTTGAAAGTGAATTGATGAAGAAAGATAGCAATTTAAAAACTCCTCCCTACAATGGAGTTGGTGAATATATTGATGAGAGGCTCTATCTCAATCACCTAGGAACAAAGTGTGTAGAGAAGAGCAAGGCCTATTCTTGTTATACAGCGGCGCTCTTAGACACTGGAGACAAGCAAAGTATGCACGTACACCAGTCTCTCACTAGAAAATTTGAAGATCTTGATCCGACTATTTGTATTGAGCAAGCTTTCTTGCATGCCAAGGGTTTAATTGATGGTAGCGCACTTAAGACTGGCCACTATGATATTGTCTTTTCAACAGATAAATTAGCTCAATTCTTTTCCGTATTTTCAAGTCTCTTTTCTGCAAAAGCTGCTGTTAATGACATGAACCCATGGAAAGAAAAATTGAATGAAGTGGTCGCCTCAAAAGATTTAAAAATTATTGATAACCCCATGTTAGAAAATGGTTTCGCTTATTCCCTCTTTGATGGAGAGGGAAACTTAATGAGTGAAACAACATTAATAGAAAATGGTGTTTTGAAGAATTTCTATCAAAATTCAGCTACAGCAAAGAAGTTGGGATTAGTGAATACCTTCAATGCCACTAGAGGACCAAAATCTTCTCTAGGAGTTGGTGGGACAAATAAAATCATTTCACCAGTTGCCGCAAACGATGCAAACTTTGAAGAAGGAACTTATTTTGAGATTGTTTCTGACCAGGGAATGCACTCGGGAGCGGATCATATAAGTGGTGATTTTTCATTTGCAGCAAGTGGTTATCTTGTGGTTAATGGACAGAGAGTTCAGGCCGTAAAAGGAGTGACTGTTTCTGGAAACTTCTTTAATGCCTTAAAGAATATCTCTCACATCGGACATGCCCTAGAATCAAATACTAGTGCTACATTCTTTTCTCCTAAGATTAGATTTGATGCTTTAAGTGTTGCCGGAGAATAAAGCACACAAACCAAATTAAAAGAGTTGATGCATATAGAGATTGCCCTTATTATTTACTAATGAAATTAAATGATAAGGGTTTTTCTCTCATCCAAGTTCTTATTTCTTCTGGAATGCTAGGTGCTGCTGCTGTCGTGGGAATCAAAATGATGACCATGCAAGCGAAAATGGCCGAGAGTTCTAATCAGAGATATGAGATGGCCTATATTTACGAAGAAATTTGGCGCACCCTTCAAAATCCTGAATCTTGTGAAGCTACGTTGGCAGGTAAGTCCATTACCGATTGGCAAACGAAGGGTCTAAATTCTATCTCCACAGTTTATTATAAATCTAAAAATAGAAGAGTTCTAAAAACATATAAGACATTCAACTCAGGTTTTACTTTCTACGGTGTAGGAAACTTGAAGATTGAGAATTACCATCTTTCAAGGGACGAAAACTCTGACATCCCTCAAATGCATCTCAGAGTTGATTTTAATAAGGGTAAGGACACGATTGGCGCCAAAGTTGTGAGTAAGACCATCCCTCTTGTTTTTAGTACACTGGATGGAAAAATTCAGGACTGTAACGCTCTACCTCTAAGTGATGTCGCGGTGGACGATGAAGAGACTACGCTTAAAAAATCTGAAACAAATAATCTCCTGCTTCGACTCAATACTGTTATCGGAGAAGACACTGAGCCTCATGTCCCTTTGACCATTTCTGGAACTCTATCCCTCGTGGAAAATAATACTCTTGAATGTAACAACAAGACAAAGGGTGTTATTCGCTTCAACGGCCAATTGCAAACATATGAGCTTTGTAATGGTGTGGCCCCTTGGAAAACCTGGGGAAAGGATAAACTAGATTGGGGAAAATACATAAGAATTATCGTATCGCCAAGTCGTAAAAGTCAGACACAGGTGGGAAGTTTTCGTTTCTGTACACTGGGAGGAGTTGAGAATATTTCTCCTGCGTCCTGTAAGCTTGTTAAGAACAATGTCGATTTCACGAAAAAAATAGACTGGGTACTAGAAAAGTCCAGAGTCAAGAATACATCAGGGAGTTGTAATTTCTTATGTTTCGATTAAACAATAAGGGCTTTTCCCAATTAAATCTTCTCGCAGGTGTTTTCTGTCTGGGCATAGTCGTCGTCATTGTGATGCGAACGATTAAGAAACAAACTGAAACTTTAAATAACATTACCGCCGAAGCTGAAATAGTGAATTACATTAATAAGGTTAGAGGTTATCTATCCTCTCCTACTAACTGTTATGCCACTTTTTCAGGAAAAACCATCGATGGCACGAATGTAAATTCTATCGTTACAGTAAAGGATGGATTAGAGTCCAATAGGTATGAGGTCTTTTCAATCTCTAAGAAAGCTTTTGGAACTCAGGAAATCAAAGTTATAAAATACGAACTTGCTGACAGTAACGCCAAAGATGAAATCGTTTCTGATTACGGCCTCATGTATTTAAATATTCACTTAGATAAGAATCTGGATTCAATCACGGCCTCAAAGGCGATTAGGAAAATTAAAGTCTACGTTAAATTAGTGAATCAAAAGATTTCTGAATGTGCCTACGGAGGTCTACCAGAGGGTTCTAATATTTCACAAGATAGAGGCAACTATACCTTTCTCAACTCTAAGGCCATAGGACTTGGTACACAGAACTTATCGGCGACACTCAATGTGAATAACTATATTCAACTAGAGGGAAGTTTAGAAGAATGTACAGAAAACACTCTTGGAAGTCTTAGGTTTAATGAAGAGTTAAGTCAATTTGAAGAGTGCGCAACTATTGGTAGTTGGAAGAAGGTACACAAGTGAAACTCTTAAAAAATCAACAAGGGACAATGCTTCTTCAAGCGATTATTTCTTTTGCCATCTTTGGCGCGGTCACCGCCTCCATCGTTAGACTTCTTCAGCTACAAGAAGGCATAGCCATTAAAACCACAGAGCAATTTGAAATGGTTTACTTCGTGGATGAAGTACGAAATATATTATCAAACCCAAAGGCGTGTAGTGCGACCTTGCTAGACAAAAAGTCGAGGCAAGACAGAAGCATAATCTCCATCAAACAATTCATGAAGGACTCTTCTGAAAATGGTTATACCTTTCCCATTTTCGAAAAAGGTGAAATATTCAAAGAATCAGGTTTCTTTACTTTAAGACTTAGTGAAGTTTATCTGCAACAAGACGATGCGGAAGTGCTAGTCAATGGCGGTACCACAGGACTGCATTTTGTGGTTGAATTTAGAGATAAAAGAACTGGGCGCATCAAGATGATTGAGAGAAAGCTAAAACTCTTTATCACCATAAATGAAGGAGAGAGAATCACCTCTTGTTACACCTTAAGAGGGATTGGTCTCAATAAAGAAATTGTAACAAAATCTACTCACTGGCTGCGCTCTTCAGATAATAAAGGTTATTTTTTAAATAACAAAGTTCTCTCCATTGCCACTAAGGCCAACACAGCTCCCTTAAGTATTGGAGGAGCACTGCAACTCTCGGGAGATTCAGGAAATTGTAGTGATGCTCAGGCCTACGCTCTTAGATACAATAAAGATCAGGCGCAATTTGAAATCTGTGCCCCCTCTCCCTATAAGTGGCGAGACCTCAACCAAAGTCCTCCTGTAAGTAAAAGAGGAAAGACGCTAAGGGTGAAGTTTCCATCAACCACCACTAAGACTACAAAACCTTATAAGTACTGTGAACTTATCTATAAGAGTTATGAAAATGGTCATTGTAATGTATCAAGACTGAGCGATGGGCTTTGGCAAATTGAACAGCATAATGAGAAACAAGACTTTGGATCTTGTGAAGCAAAATGTTTGAACTAGAGGTCATTTCCCCCTAGTTCATAACAAAACTTATCTTGCTTTCTTTATGGCCTCATCAATCATGGCCTTTCTAATTTTCTCATCACCCCATCTCTGTTGTGCTTCTGGAGATAATTTTCCTATTGGATCAAAGTAAGTAAAGAGCTCACCAGGTTTAACATGTGGTGCTTTCCAAACAGAAATACCATTCTCTTCATCGTAGTATTCATAAGAGGCCACGTGTCTCTTACCACCACCACCAGGCAGGTCACAAACAAATGTAGGAGTGTTGAAACCAGCTGTGGTACCACGAACCGCTTTCTCTAACTCCACACCTTCTCTAAGAGTAGTTCTAAAGTGCTCACATCCAGGAACCATATCGTGCATGTAAACATAGTAAGGTTGAATATTTAGAAATCCTACTTGTCTAGTGAGTAAGACCATTTCATCAACATGATTATTTACGCCATTTTGTAGTACGGCCTGGTTACGAACAATAATTCCCGCTTGGAAAATTTTGTCCATCGCCATTTGTGACCATTTAGTAATTTCTCTTGAACAAGAAAAATGGGTATGGATAACAACTTGTTTACCAAAGGCCTTTCCGAATTTATGAATATGTTTTACCGCATCAAACCAAGCATCATCAGTAAGGATTTTTTGAGGAAAAATAGCAATCCCTTTCGTGGCCAAACGAATTCTTCTAATGTGTGGGATCTTTAAAAGGTTCTCACCAATGTAGCGAATTTGCGCAGGTGTTAACATGAAAGCGTCACCACCAGAGATTACGACATCTTCAATCATAGGATGTTGTAAGAGGTATTCAAAAACATCGTCCCATTTCTTTTGATTGGCACCGTAAGTTTCTTTTTCAATCGTCTCAGTAGATCCACCAATAATTCTTGATCTTGTACAATAAGAACAATAGACAGGACAGATTGTCGTTGGGAGAAATAAAACTTTATCTGGATATCTATGAGTTAACATAGGTACTGGACTGTCATCATCTTCAGAAAGAGAGTCAGCTAAGTACATTGGATGATCAGGTAAGAATTGGCTCGCCATAGGCAAGAACTGTTTTCTAAGAGGATCATCTAATGGGTTTTCCCAGTCAATTAAAGCAAATATGTAGGGAGTGATTCTGATATTCATAGGAGTGATTTTCTGTCCCTCTAAAATATCATTGAAGTCTTTCTCAGCTAGTCTTGAACCTAGAATCTTCCTAACTTGTTCTACCTTTCTAATGGAGTGTTTCATCTGCCATTTATGGTCAGCAAACTCTCCACGAGTGACAGCACTCCAGCCTGGAATCTCTTTCCAAAAATCATCGTTTCTAAAGTTTCTATGTTCTAATTCTCTTATCTTAGAGTGGTCATCAGTCATGTGTTTTCCTTAATTTATCAGTTTCTCTCTTTAATTATCTTAAATTATTGTAGCTGTGTAAATGCTAAACGCACTGCAAATGAAATTCTTACAATACCACTTATTGCGACTGTACTAGTCGTCCTACCTTTTAGGTCTAATTCACTAAAATACTTACATTTTAATTGTGAAAATACCGGTGGAATATGGGTCGAGTTTCTTTCAGTTCCTTCTTAACATTATAGGGCACTTTTCTACGCCCGCGATACTTTCTGGCCTCTCTACTAAGGGCGATAAATTTTATGTATCTCTTGTAATCATTCTCTTTAAAGTCTTGTAAAACCTCATGCATTTCAATGGGACTTAATGTCCTCTTAGCAATCGCCTGAGCATCACTTAATTTGTTATAGAGCTTCTCTCCTACCAGATCTAAGACCAAGAAGAGCTTGAGTTGCCGTGCCTTCATATTGAGAGGAAATTTATCCTCCAACATTTTCTTCACAAAGGGAGTCCTTCGCATAAGCCATGAGAAACGGCTCTTTACGATTATTCCAGCTGGAGCAAAGAGGCGATAATTGTCAACTTCAATCCACTCAAAGATTTTTGTGAGCACTACATCTTTAAAACGATTATCCCTCATTTTCTTTGGATTTCTCCACTCGGCCACGATACTAAAGCTAGGATCAAATTGGATATCTCCGGGGCCAAAAGTATCAGAGGATGAAATATTTGATGCATTTACCTTGAGACCTAGATCCTTAAGAAAAGAGAGTAAACCTTTTTCAAAATTTGTCTTATAGAGAGGAAGATCTAGCTTTTTACTGTACAACTTCTTGGCTGCATTTTTAAAAGCATGATAAATAATTTCAGCGGAAAATAAATTCTTTGAATCCTTGTAATTCATTTCAAAATCGTAGGCAATATTCTTCTTCTTCAATTGCCTTGCTCTCACCTTTTGGTACATGGACTTTGCGGCCTCATGGGCGAGTTTAGAGTCGCTGTGACGAAGCACAACAGAACGTACATTTTTCTGGTCGATATACACCTGCATGGGCGCCGTTACCGCTCCTACCTCTGTCAGTGACTCAATTGTGTGAAGATCATTGGACTCGTCTCTATACACCAGAGAGAGATGAGAAAATTGTGACTCATTCTCACCAATTCTTGCAATGGCAGCACTTGAATAACCATGACCTCTAGAGAGAATAATGTCCCCTGATTTTAAATCTGCTTTGCTTGAAAATTCAAAAACGGGATTCACAAGAAATTGACTTCCAGAACCTGCAAAAGTGACAAAGTCCATAGACTTTAAATAACCCAGTCTAAAGAACTTTATTTCGATCATATAATCTTCAACATATCTAAGCGCCCTCACTATATCTTTAATAGAATGAAGGCAGGCAACACCAATAGCAGAAACAACTTTCAGCCCTTTCATTTTTTCTTTGATTTCTAGTCTAGTTCTAAAGGATTTTTTAATAATTTGATCAATTTTACCATCAGTAATTAGCGCTGAATCAATATGCTCATCACTAAGAGACAAGAGTCTCTTACCATAATTTGATAATTTTGCTGAACAGAGCTTTGTATCAACTATACCAGCAACAACAGATGAGCTGATTTCACCTATGAGTTTATTTAGGTTGTAATCAGTAGATGAAGGAGTTCGACTTCCTCCCCCATGGGAGCAAGAAAATAGAAACAACCCCAGCAAAACAATCAAGTATTTTCTCATACATTTTTCCTTAATAACAAACTCCTCTACTTTTCGGCAGATAAGAGAAAACTTGTAGCTGCAACTTTGAATTTCTCTTAAGAAAAAGTACTAGAAAACCGATTGAGTTAACGACTAAAGATTAGGAATACTATGGAAGACCTCGATTTAGATGAAAAAGAAGAATACCAAGAGTTAGAGGTTCAGCAATCCTATGAACCTGAGTCAAATGGTCATGTAGAAGATCTCTACGGAACTTATCTAAGTGCAGAAATTAGCCTCTTTGGAAAAGCTGTCATGCTCTTCATGCTCGTTTCATTTGCCTTCGCCATCTGTCTTTTAGTCTTTAGTTACACTCCTTGGGGAATAGAATTTCTAAGAGGATTAAAAATCAAAATCATCTAGGTCTAACCCTACCTTTTTCGCTAAACGCTCTATTTCGTGATTTCAGTGCTTTACAATTCTGTATATTCATATAATATAAATTATACGAACATATAATCAGTAACTTAGTTGAGACGCCATGAGTAATCATATTTTAAGCAAGAAACACCAGGCATGGCTCGATCTATATCTTGATAATTGTAAGAAGTTAAATAAGAGCACTTACACCCTTATAAATTACCGCTGTGATTTAGAAAAATTTCTCACTTGGTATGAGTTTAAATTCAACTCAACCATTGAAAAATCCAAGAAAAATTTCGTCAGCGAATACAAGAGTTTTCTAGTTGATGGTGGAGAAATTTCTAAGCAGAAAAAGGGGAGAATCATCACCCTCTTTATAAAGATATTTTTGCGCTTTCTAGTTAAAGAAAAGTCCCTACCTCTTGTGCAAACTCCCCTAGCTGTCAGCTCCGTAAAGAGACATCTAAGTTCGATTAAGAATTTCTTTGAATATCTTAAACAGGGCCATGAGGATCACTCGAAATTATTTCTTATTAATCCCGTAAAAAATAAAATCCACGCCATCAAATTAAAAGAAAAGGATATTAAACACACCGTGATGCTACCCAAGGACCAGTGGCGTGACCTCATAGAAAATACCTACAGAACCAAAGAGAAAACCATTCTGTTGCTGCTCTACTGGGGAGGATTTCGCTTGAGTGAGCTTACTCAACTGCGTTTTTCTAATTTTGATTTTAAAAAGAAAGTGATTAGTCTTGAGCGAAAAGGTGGCTACATCCACACCTTTAGGCCACAACAAGAAGACGCCATCTTTAAAAATATCCTCTATATGCGAGAACATATTGTCACCTCAGGGGACTTTCTCTTCATTAATCACCAAGGCAATTGTCTCAGCACACGCAGTATGTACAATCTCATTAAGAAACTACTGCAAAGAAATCTGTGTGATAGTGATCTCGGTCCCCATAGTTTTAGAAAGGCCTGTGCTACAAATCTCTACGAGAAAACCAAAGACCTACTACTGGTGCGAGATTACTTAAATCACCACGATGCCAAAGTGACTCAAACCTATATTGAAACGAAACACCTAAGTATCTATTAATACGTAGAAAGTGCAAATAAATAGAGGCAGGGATTATGGGGTTAAATTTACCTATTTTCAGTTAATTAGCACCAATTCCTACTAGTAATCATAATTAGAACTGGTTTGCCGATATACTAAGTATTAAGGATTATTTATGAAAGCAATATGTAAAATTATCATTCTATTTCTCTTGTTCCAAAATGCTTGGGCCAATGAATTTGCTGCCCAAAGAGAACAGTGTTCCAAAGATTCTTCTAGAACATGGAGCACGAGATTAAATAGATGTATGACGACTAAAGAGTTTAACGAGTCTCTCGCCAATTATAAGAATTGTACAAGTAAAACGACCAAAGAAAAACGTGACACATGTATGCGAGATCTTGTCTTAGCAGTGAGTGGCGATGTCTCCCTTGATTCATTTGAGTGGGACGATGTGGCGATGACCACCGTCTCATCCATAATGACTTTTTCCAATATGCAATTTAAAAGTGACTCTGTGTACGCCACTTGTACCTCACTAAAAATCGCTGGTGGCTGTGGTGTCGCTTCAATTTTAAAAACTGTTTATGTTTCCATGTTGGCCAAGAAAGAAACAGAGAGTAATGAGAAAGACTTTAGAGAGAAAGTGGCGAGTAAAGATGATTATGAAACGCAAATTATTGCTTATCAGTCACAAGTTGATCAACTCAATAGTCTCTCAAAATACTACTATATGAAGTCAAAGTTAAATAAATTTGTAGCTGCCTGTTATGGAGCTGCTGCTATTGCTGCGGCTTATGAAATGACTATGGGTAATAATACTTGCCTCATGACAGAGTCACAACAAACTGAGCATACCAAAGAAGTAGATGCGGCCAAAAAACTAGATCCTAGTGCCACAGTCGATGGACCGTCAGGTCTTTTTGGGAAATTTGTTGGAGGAGGAACCGGTGTTGATGCAACTGCTGGTGCCAATAAGTTTACTAGGTTTATGAAAACACCTGTAGGAGTTGCCTCTCTCTCAGTTATCAACATGGGCTGGAATATATACAAGGCAGGAAAGATGGACGAACAAGGAGAGAAATCCAAACTCCTTGCCCTAAGAGCTGATATCGCCAAAAACCAATTTATTACAGGAATGACTAAATACTGTCCAAAAGGACATGAAGATAAGAGTGATGCCGTTTGCTATTGTTATGACGGTGGCAAGAAAATGGAAAATAGATCAAACTCTAAAGTCTGTCAGGATTTATGGAGTACGCGTAATCGTAATCTCTTTGCCAACTCAAGTGATAAAACAAGAAAAGATCCCAACAGAGTTAGAATGGGTTGTGTCTCACAGGCCGGAGGATTTGATGCAAATTGCGAGTGTCGAAAATTTAAAGACCAAGATGGAAATAATGCTTGTAGAAAGTCTTCATTTTCAAAAATTCAATTAGGTGGGCTCGCAAATTCTCTGAATTTTAAACAATTAGAAAATAGTTTAAATGACATTCAATCTGGTATTGATAACACAGGTAATTTTGATTTTACAAAAAACTTTTCTACGGCCATTCAGGATAAAATAAGAAAACAAACAATTTCCAAGATGAAAGTTGCCGACAAATCAGGTAACCCAAGAGCGGCCACTGAGAAAGACCTCTTAAGTTTAGAATCTAAGTTAACTAAAGATCTTCAAGCTTCCGGCGCCCTAAAATTGGCCGCAAATGCCAATAAGAGTTTAGCTGCAATTTCACAGAAATCCCTTGCTGCTATACAAAGTAAAAGTTCAAAATCTTCATCCTTACAAATGGTTGGCGGAAAAGGACAAAGTGCCATTAAGAAAAAGAAGAAGGCATATGCTTTTAATTTAGATATGGGAAGTCAGGGAACCGTTCAAAAATTTGATGAAGGATATATGAAGAAAACTTATAATATGAATGATGCCGATGTTGTCAAAAATAAAGATGTATCTATCTTTAAGGTGCTTTCAAATCGTTACAGCAAGAGTGGATATAAGAGGTTATTTGAAGATACAGAATAATGCTGCAGTCCTAAATAAATTCTTATAACTTGCCTACAGTTGAGCACTCTAGTAATCTGTAGATCACTAGAGAGAGCTTATGATTTTAAAAATTATCAGATTTATTCTTTGCACAATTCTCTTGGCCCTTGTTGGTCTAGTGGGAACTATTGTAAGTGCACTTAGACCCTTTAATCCCTCAAATGTTTACGTTATGTCGTACATGGTAAGACTTGGAACTTACATTCTAGGAATTGAAGTTGACCTGCGTAATATTGATAAATTAAAAGACAATCATCCTGGTCTCTATGTCTCTAATCACCAACATAATATTGATGTCTTCATTTCTTGTCATGTACTACCCGATAGAACGGTCTCACTTGGAAAGAAGAGTTTGAAATGGATTCCACTCTTTGGTCAATTCTACTGGTTAAGTGGAAATGTCATGATCGATAGAAAAAATACTAGAAGTGCTATGGGAACAATGGACGAAGTTCGCAAGGCCATTAATGAGAATAATACTTCCATCTGGATGATGCCAGAGGGAACAAGAAGTCATGGTCGAGGAGTTCTCCCCTTCAAAAAAGGTGCTTTCTTTACGGCGATTGCCGCACAAGTTCCCATCTCACCAATATGTATCAGCTCTTACGATGCTGGTCTTGATTTTGGAAAATGGAAGAGTGGAAAAGTCATTGTAGATGTTCTAGACCCTATCCCGACAAAAGGATTAACTAAGAGCGACGTTCGTGAGCTCTGTAATAAAACCCGTAACCTCATAAAGGCAAAAGTAGAAGAACTTGACAATGAGCTGAGCTAATTTAATCTATAGGTAAATACTTTTACTAGGATTAACAAGTGCTCAAATTAGGCAAGAAGAAGAAAACTTTTGCAACCAATCGCTCCTCAGAAATTTCAATAAAAAGAAGATCTAGCGGTATTGCCGAAATTTGGGCAAACGATGAAATAGATATGGCCTTTGCACAAGCTTATGCCCATTGTACAGATCGATTTCTACAAATGTTTCTGCTGAGAATTATCGGTAAGGGTCGCTTGTGCGAGCTCTTAAAAGACGACGAAGATAGTCTACAAATTGATATCTTTATGCGGCAAATGAACTTCTATGGATCCACTGAAGAAGACCTAGAACGACTACCAAAAGATGTACTCTCCTTTTTCGAATCCTACGCAGATGGAGTTAATAAATATCTTAATGACTATAGTAAAATTTGGGAGTTTAAACTACTAGGAGTAGACCTCGAACCTTGGAGTCCTAGAGACTCCCTCATGGTAGTTAAAATCATGTCCTACATAGGACTTGCTCAAACTCAACAAGACGCTGAAAAGCTCATCATTCAACTCATTAGAAATAAACTCGATTTAAATAAAATTAAAGACCTTTTTTCTCCCCACCTAGACGGACTGTCGCAGGATATTTGTGATCAGTTGGGAGAGCTTACTCATTTCGCCGGCCTCATTCCAGAAGAGGTTAAATTTCATTCCATGATTCCTAAAATCTTGGCCTCAAATAATTGGATTCTTGCAGGCTCAAAAACTGAATCAGGTAATGTCATTCAATGTAATGATCCTCACCTAGAAATCAATCGATTGCCGGCCATATGGTATGAACAAATCGTTCATTACGGAGAGAGAAATATTCAAGGGTTTGGTATGCCCGGGCTTCCTGGCGTCATTATGGGAAGAACTGATCATGTAAGTTATGGTTTCACCTATGGCTTTATGGACATGATTGATTACTTTATTGAAGATGTCACTTCTGACAAATATTTAAGAGACGAAGAACATCATGCTTTTAAAAAGCGCAAAGAAATCATAAAGAGAAAGAAAACCACGGACTTTGAATTAAATCTCTTTGAAAATCATTGTGGAACTTTAGAAACCCCCAATGATTCAAGTTCCATTCTAAAAGACGGAAAGTATCTCAATCGAGCTTGGTCTGCAGATAAACTAGGATCCATAGGTTCTGCAATTGCCATGTATGAAATGCTCTTTTGTGATGATGTGCCTTCACTTAAAGATGCCCTTTCAAAGATATCTATTTCCTGTAATTGGCTCTTAGGTGATGACAATGGGGATATTGCTTTTCAACAATCAGGACTCTTACCAAAAAGAACTCATAGTGGTCTCTACCCATTAGAGGCGAAGCACTCTAAGAATTTATGGAATGGAGTTAGAGATCGATCTGAGCTCATCAGTGCAATCAATCCTAAGAGTGGATTCTTAGCATCTGCCAACAATGATCTGCTCGATTACAAAGAGATTGATAAACCTCTCTCAATCAATCTTCCTATGGGGTCTTATCGATTTGATAGAATTTGTGATTTACTAAAATCAAAACAGAAACATTCCCTAGAAGATATGAAGACTTTCCAAAGAGATCTCTATAGTTTGCAGGCAGAGAAGTTCATGCCGCTGCTTACATCAGTCCTAGGTCAGGATACTATAAGTGAAAAGTTAAAGAGCTGGGATCTTCGTTATAATAAAGAGTCTTTTGGTGCCGTGATTTTTGAAAACTTTTATCACAATTTATTAAGAGAAGTGTTCGCAAAAGACTTTATAGGAACAGAAGCTTTTCAATATATAGAAAATAGCTCATCCATTCTCATTGATTTCTACTCTCTCTTTGATCGCATTCTCTTAGGAGACGATAAAAGTCTTTGGTTTAAGAATAAAAATATTGAGACGTGTCTTCGAAATGCCTATGAGCAAACTTTAAAATTCTTTTCTGTAAATAAACTTATCACCTGGGGTGAACTAAGAGTTGTTCCATTGAATAATATTCTCTTCGATGGAAATCTTCCAAGTTTTCTAGGTTTTGACTATGGTCCCATCTCTATTGAAGGATCTAGGGCCACGGTCGTTCAAGGGGCCTTATACGAGGCCCATGGACGCATCTCAACCTTCTGCCCCTCCATGCGTTTCATCACAGATCTAGGACAGAGAAAGAGCTACACAATGTTAGCTGGAGGCGTAAGTGATCGAAGATTCTCTAAGTATTATACAAGTGAAATTGCTGGTTTTTTAAAATATGAATACAAGGAAGTTAAATTAGACTGAGCAATATGTGACATTGCCTGGGCAAATGGCCCTTAGGTCTATGGTAATTTCGTATTTCTCTTCCAGATAATCTGCGACTTTATAATCTGCCAGACTAAGCCCCCCAAGAGTTATAACTTGATGACCATCAACATTTTCTAAGTAACACCCGGTAGGATGGGTGTGAATAATTTCATAACTTTTAACATCAAAAGATTTCTTTCTCACAAGAAATTCAAGGTTTCGCATTTCTTCTTCAATTAACGCAATATTTTTAAATGAATTAAAACTTCCCTTCAAAATTTTTGAATCTAACGAGAGACCTTGCTTTGTATGAACACGAATAATCACATGTTCTCTAAAAACGAGATAGCGCTTACTTTTTTTAAAGAGAATTTTTTCAAAATCATCAGAAGCTTTTAGTAATTGTGTACTACTGGTACTTCTTTGCACGAGATATGGGCCGTCGCTTTTTATAAGTGACGTGAATTTTGAAATTTCTTTCAATTTATTAAATTCTAAAATGTTCTTAGTTTTGGCCATTAGATTCATGTAAGACTCTTCGTCAGAATGTTGTATTTTCTAAGTTTGCACTGTCTGTTTTCGGTGTTTTTGAAAATAGTGCCGCTATGGATCTGCGTAACTTATGGAAAAGAAAATCAGTTGGGATTTTAAGGCCTCTTTGAGTCATAATTAGGTATGTCTACAGCAGAAAAAGCCGAGTCTTTGACTCACCCTTTTCATATTCATCAAGAGTTCTTTGAGAACTTCAACTCCATTCACACCAGAAAGAGTTATGAAATAGATATTAAGCACTTTCTAACGTGGCTCTTCACTGAACTCAGCGTCTCCTCTTATAACGATTTAGAACGTGCCCACATAATTAAGTATAGAAACTGGTTACAAGAAGCTGGTGGAAGAAATGGCAATCCCTGTGCGCCTAAAACAGTCGCCAGAAAACTCGCCTCACTCTCCAGTTATAGCGACTACTTGGTGGAAAAAAGTTTGCTTGAATTTAATCCCGTAACTTCTGTAAAGAGGCCTAGGCGAGATGTCATCTCCCCTACTAATGCCCTCACAGGTAAGCAAGTCACAGAACTCTTACAAACAATTCCTTCGGACACCTCTTCAGGCATACTCCATCGCTCACTACTTATGATGTTTTTCACAACGGGACTTAGAAAGAGTGAAATCTTAAATTTAAAATATAAAGACTACCGAGAAATTAATGATTTTCGCGTGATGGAATTCATTGGAAAAGGTGGAAAAATTGGACAGAAGGTTTTACATCCTCAAAACATAGAAACTCTAACCCTCTATCTTGAACATATGAAAACTCTTGGGCGAGAGCACGAAAGAGAAGATTGGTTATTTCAACCCTCTCACAATCCCACTAATCCTAAAGAACTAAACAAACCTCTTAACCCAAAAACGATCAATGAGATCATTGATTATTATGGAAAGAAAATAGGCCTAAATTTTAAAATATCTCCCCACTCTGCAAGGGCGACCTTTATAGGAGAACTACTAGAGCTTGGTGTGGATATTTACTCAGTGGCGCGCGAAGTGAATCACTCTTCAGTCAAAACAACACAAGAATACGATAAGCGTAGAAAGAAATTGAGCGACAGCCCAGTATTTAAATTAAAATTCTAGGCGGCTTTTATTTTCAACTCTCCAAAATGACCTTCCAAAAGAGCTAGAAAATGTTCCCTATCTATGGGCTTAGGAATAATTTTCTCAAACCCCAGAGTCATCAATTTAATTTTATCAGATTCATTTAAGACTTCCGCAGTTAAGAGAAAGACTGAAGTCGATTGAAAAATAAGACTTTCACTAAATTTAATAATCAATTGATGCCCATCAAGTCCGGGCATATTATAATCAAGCACCACTAATTTTGGCCTGTCGGCTAAAATTTTCGGTAAGGCCTCAATAGAATCGTCATAGAAGTGCACAGTCAGATCGAACTCACTCAACATTCCTAAAAGAATTTTTCCTATAATTGGATCATCGTCTACAATGACTAAATCAATACCTTGTTCCATCATGGGCCATTCCTTATCTAACATTTATTATTCCTTAATCATTTCGGTACAGCAAATAACTTATTAAGCATTAAGAGATAAATTAAGATTAGAAAAAGGTCAAAGTGTCTCCAGTGATAACAAAGTGACACCGTCAATTTAGAGAATTGGTTTCTTTTTGATCCCAAACCCACAATAAAACTTGGCATCAACCTTGCTTTGTAGAAAATATACCGCGCGAGAAAAGGAATTTATCACTAGAGGGAGAAAACAATGAGAAAAATCTTATTACCATGTGCTATCGCCACTAATTTATTACTGTCACCGAACATTTTTGCTGCCGAACAAAAACGTTTTGATTTTAACTACCATCAACCTAGTCAGCCACAACAAAGAGAACGACTTGTTCAACATGTAAATGATGATGTCTACGGTGAAAAAGTTTTTAAAATAAAGAAAATGTTTAACCTTGGAAGTATGCAGCACAAACATAAGAAGTTAGTAAAACTCATCGTCTTTGCAGATGCCTATGGACCGAGGGCGAAGACCCGTATGATCATTAACAAGAGGCCTAGTGGCCAAGTCGTACATATGGATCAATTTGAAAGCAAATTTGTTTTTAAAATCCCTGAACATCAATCTTCATTAGATGGGGAATTAAGATCTCTGCAGCTTGAAATGCGCGGACGAATCTATGTGCAAAAGATAGTGGCCGTTTTAAAAGAAGAGTCACGAATTCAAACAATTACTGAAGATATGTGGGAGACATACCAAGGACAAAATACTATTGCCGTTAAAAGAGTCTTAAAATTAAGACAACACCAAGGGAAGAAATTGGCCTTCATTGAAATCGAAGGAGACAGTGCCAGAGGAGGCGGAAAGGCCCAATTACATATTGATGGATACCCAGTAGGTCCCTCGCAAACATTAGCGAAGTTTGGTAGTACTCTTAGATTTAAAGTACCGGCCCATGTTGCTGCTTTAGGAGAAGGTATTGGAAGTGTACAGATTAAGCTCAAAGGAAATATCTATATTGAATCTATAAGCGCTGGTTTAAAAGATTCTAGGCGCGGTGGACATCAACAACCCAGAAGTCACAGTGAAGTCGTTGATATGGACCTCTCAGGTAACCAAACAGTTCTTCTAAGTGACTTAGTCTCTCAGTTAACTCCAAGACAATTGAGACGTCCGCTTAAATCAGTTTCAATTACTGTTAGCTCCAAGAGAAATAGAGGAAAGGCTAAACTTTGTGTAAGTGGCGTTTGTTCTCAGGTAGAAGATCTCTCAACTATGTCGACAGTGATCACTGAGCAAAGCTTTGGACAAGCTTTAGAAGACTTTACATTACAGACAAGAGGAAAAGTTACAGTAGAGAAAATCAAGTTCATCTTTCAATAGAAGTATAAATCTTAGAAACCCATTAATTTAGCAGAAAAGGGCCTCAATCGAGGTCCTTTCAATAATTAGCAATCCTATATAATGACAACAAAACAGGGCAAAACCACTACATGTAGTGTCTACGCATCGTGGCAATCCATAAAATTCATGTAAAACACAACGTGTTAAAAAGTGGTGTAAGAAACTTTTAGAAAAAAACTTTCGATGCTGCAGGGGGTTTGACAAGGCCCGATGGCAGCATCAGCAATGGGGGAATGCATTCGTCTAGTGCTTTTTTTATATATTTATAGTTAATTGCCACAATTTATGACTAAAAACGGCTTGTAAATTTGAGAGGAATTGATAACATTTTAATAGAGACAAACAAAATAACAAAATCTTAGAGACACACACAATCCCTTTGATAGCGGTATTCTAGCACATTTTTTTTACTCGTAAGTAATATTACGACAGGAAAATGTACGCTTTTAACACTGTTTAGTTTCACATTTAAAAACACTATATATAGTACCCGTTAATAGCGGACTATAAATATATGACTTGTATTACACACGCACAATTTAAGGAGTTATTGTGGATCCTATTCTCGCACCAAACGAAAACCGTTTCGTATTATTCCCAATCAAGTACCAATCAGTATTTGAGATGTACAAGAATCACATGGCCGTCTTCTGGACAGCTGAAGAGATTGATCTCGTACCTGATATCGTTGACTGGGAAAAACTTAACGATGACGAACAACATTTCATTAAACACATTTTGGCCTTCTTTGCGGCCAGTGATGGAATTGTTAATGAAAACTTAGCTCAACGTTTCTACAACGATGTACAAATCCCAGAAGCTAGATGTTTCTACGGTTTCCAAATCGCAATGGAAAATGTTCATTCTGAAACGTACTCGCTTCTCATTGATACTTACGTAAAAGACCCTACAGAAAAAGATCAACTCTTTAATGCTGTAACTAACTTCCCATGCGTTTCTAAAAAAGCAGCTTGGGCCATGAAGTGGATGCAATCTAAGAGATCATTTGGTGAAAGACTTGTTGCTTTTGCTGCCATTGAAGGGATTTTCTTCTCTGGATCTTTCTGTTCAATTTACTGGTTAAAGAAAAGAGGATTAATGCCAGGTCTTTGTACTTCTAATGAATTCATTAGTCGTGACGAAGGACTTCACTGTGAATTTGCTTGTCTTCTTCACGACCTTCTTTCTGACGAAGAAAAAATTAATAAAGAAACAATCACTCAGATCATTACTGAAGCTGTAGAGATTGAAAAAGAATTCATTACAGAAGCTATTCCTGTTTCACTTATTGGGATGAATGCAGACCTAATGTCTAAATACATCGAATTCGTTGCAGACTTCTGGCTCTCAAGACTTGGTGCCGATAAAGTTTACAACACAGAAAATCCTTTTGACTGGATGGAGCTTATTTCTCTTGAAGGGAAGACGAACTTTTTTGAAAAAAGAGTTTCTGAGTACCAAAAATCAGGTGTACTTGGAGATAGAACACAAAACACATTCACACTAGACGCGGAGTTTTAATAATGTATGTCATCACAAGAAGTGGCGAACGAGAGCCGATTAAATTCGATAAAATCACGGAAAGAATTGAAACCTTAACTTTTGATCTTGATAGGACAAATATAGATGCTTCACTTATTACAAGTAAAGTTATCGAAGGGATCTTCGACGGGATTTCTACAAAAGAGCTAGATCAACTTGCAGCTGAAACTGCAGCTTATTTAACTCCTCAACATCCAGACTATTCAGCCCTTGCGGGAAGAATTGCAGTATCTAACCTTCATAAAGAAACAAGAGGCTGCTTTTCTGAAAATATTAAGTCTATGTTTAATCATGTAAGTTCATCTACTGGCCTTCAGTCTTCTTTAGTTTCGAAAGAACTTTACGAAACTGTTATGGCCAACGCTGAATTACTTGATAAAGCGCTAGACGATAAGAGAGATTTTAACTACGACTATTTTGGATTTAAAACTCTAGAGAGATCTTACCTTTTAAAAATGGAAGGGACGATTGTTGAAAGACCAGGTCAAATGCTCATGAGAGTTTCTGTGGGAATCCACATGAACGACATGAAAGCGGCGATTGAAACTTACAACCTTATGAGTGAAAAATACTTTACTCATGCCTCTCCTACGCTATTTAATGCTGGTACAGATAAGCCACAACTATCAAGTTGTTTCTTACTGGCCATGAAAGACGATAGTATTGAAGGAATTTACGATACACTTAAGCAAACTGCACTTATTTCTCAGTCTGCTGGTGGAATTGGTCTTTCAATTCACAATATTAGAGCAAAAGGTTCTCTTATCAAGGGAACTAACGGAACTTCCAACGGAATCGTTCCTATGCTTAAAGTGTTTAACGACACTGCTAGATATGTCGATCAAGGTGGTGGAAAGAGAAAAGGTGCATTTGCCATCTATCTTGAGCCATGGCATGCGGATATCTTCGATTTCTTAGAAATGAAGAAGAACGTAGGTAAAGATGAAAATAGAGCGAGAGATTTATTCTACGCCCTATGGATTTGTGATTTATTCATGAAGCGTGTTGAAGCTGATGGAATGTGGTCACTATTCTGCCCACACGAATGTCCAGGAATGGCCGAAACTTATGGTGCGGAATTTGAAGCTCTTTATACTTCATACGAGAAAGCAGGAAAAGCAAAGAAAGTTGTAAGAGCACAAGACCTTTGGTTTGCAATTTTAGAATCGCAAATTGAAACTGGTTCTCCTTACATGCTCTACAAAGATTCTATTAACGAGAAATCAAACCAAAAGAATCTTGGTACGATTAAGTCTTCTAATCTTTGTACAGAAATTATGGAATACACATCTCCTGATGAAGTTGCTGTTTGTAACCTAGCTTCTGTTGCATTAAACATGTTCGCTGATGAAGAGACGAGAACTTACGATCACAAGAAACTCTATGACGTTGTTTATAGAGCGACTTTAAATCTAAACAGAATTATCGATATCAATTTTTACCCAGTGATAGAAGCTAAGAACTCAAATATGAGACATAGACCAATTGGTCTTGGTGTTCAGGGTCTTGCGGATACATTCTTTAAGATGAGATTAGATTTTGAAAGTAAAGATGCACTTGAGCTTAATAACCAAATTTTTGAAACTATCTACTTTGCGGCCCTTACAGCTTCTAAGGATTTATCAAAATTACATGGTCCATATGAAACTTATGAAGGATCACCAATTTCTCAAGGACAATTTCAATTTGACCTGTGGGGAGTTAAACCTACAGCTAAGAACTGGGACTGGGCACAACTAAGAAAAGATGTGGCAGAGCATGGAGTAAGAAACTCTCTTCTTGTGGCACCAATGCCTACAGCATCTACTTCTCAAATTCTTGGAAACAATGAATGTTTTGAGCCTATCACTTCTAATATTTATGTTAGACGTGTTCTCTCAGGAGAATTCGCAGTAGTTAACAAATTCCTAGTTCGCGACTTAATTAGTGCTGATCTTTGGAATGATAAAATGAAGAACGAAATTATTGCCAATAACGGATCTATTCAATCAATTGATAGAATTCCTGAAGTGTTGAAAGGTCTCTACAAAACTGTATGGGAAATTAAGCAAAAAACCGTTATCGATATGTCTCAAGGACGTGCTCCTTATATCGATCAAGGACAATCGCTTAATGTTCACATGGAAGAGCCTAACTTTGGGAAATTAAGTTCTATGCACTTCTATGCTTGGAAAGCAGGTCTTAAAACGGGTATGTACTACCTAAGAACAAGAGCAGCTGTAAATGCCGTTCAGTTCACAGTAAAGACGGAATCTCCAAAAGCAGTAGAGAATAGAGAAGAAGCAGAAGCAGCGATGGTTTGTTCAATAGAGAACCCAGATGATTGCGTAATGTGCGGATCGTAAGATTCAAAAGTAAATTTCAATCGGTGTGCGAACCGAAAGAATAGGATACAAGTCTAAGGCCCAGCAATTGCTGGGCCTTTTTTATTATAAAGAAATCAATAAGAAAATATCAATTAAAGTCAAAATCCCTTTCTCCCCTAAAGAAAATATCACAAGTTGTCGAAAAAAAATCATGACTAGAATAACAAAAGGAAGTTTAGAGAAATTTCCCATTGCCATGTATGAATCAACCCCAGATCTTGAGCGAGGGCTAGTCTTCTGTAATCAATACACAAAAGATTTCTTAGGAATAAAAAAGGAAGAGATCATTTATCTCAATAAGTTCGTCGCCAGTGAAGACAAAGTCCTAGTAGAAGAAGAGTTGGCCTTAATGCTTAGAATCAAGAAGCCAGTTGAAATTAAATACAAAGTTCATACTAACAATCATGAGGAAATTTGGGTACTCGACAAAATCTGTCCTATGTTTGATGAACAGGGACAAGTCGTAAGTTTCCATGGAGTCATTGAAGATATTACCTTATCGCAAAAAGCAGAACTTATTATGCATGACTACAATGAAGCACTAAAAAAAGGCATTGAAGAAAAAACTTTTCAGCTTACTATATTAAATTCAGAGCTAAAGAAAACAAATAATCTCAAAGACAAATTCTTCTCTATTATTGCCCATGATTTAAGAAGTCCTTTTTCAGCTTTGATAGACTACACAAAGATTTTAATAAGAGATGTTCATAAGAGTGATAGAAATGATATCGAAAAATCTCTAAAGCTAATTAATTCCTCATCAAAGAATGTCTACACTTTAATGGAAAACCTACTTACCTGGTCGCAACTACAAACAAATACAATTCAAATGCATAGAGAAGTCATTCTCTTAGACAAATTGATTGAAAGCATCGTTAGTCCTCTTAAAGTAAATATACACTTAAAAGAAATTGAAGCACTGGTTAATATTGAAGATGAAGCACAGGCCTTTGCAGATGAAAGAAGTGTAAGAACTGCAATATATAATATTCTAACAAATGCCATTAAGTTCACACCTATTGGTGGCGAGATTTCCATTAACATTTCAGCTCTAGGTAGTTACACCTTTATTGAAATAAAGGATTCAGGTATTGGTATACCAAAAGAACATATTGATAATATTTTCTGCCTCTCTACAAAAGAATCGAGATTTGGAACACAAGGAGAAAGAGGATCAGGTCTTGGACTAGTTCTTACAAAAGAATTTATAGAAAAAAATGAAGGGAAAATAAATATTGCTAGTGAGGAAAATAAGGGGACGATAATTACCCTCTCACTCCCCACTAAGAGAAAAATAGAAAGTGCAGCTTAGAGTTTAAGCTGCTTATCAAATGCTGAAATAATATGAGTTGGAAGATCTAACACTTTTCCAATTTTGGCTCCATATCTACCACCAAGGCCACCCCATTGATTCTTCTTTAAAAGAGCAACATCCGCTTTATCAGTAGCATTTTTAAAATCTACTAAACCATCGAAGACAACAATTTCAGTTTCACCAAGTAGGGAATTTACAATAAGAAGATAATCAGTTCCTCTCACACCAAGAGACGCTTGATTTGTATGAATAACTCCACTTGATTTAATATTTTTATTTGTCTTCCAGCGACAACGACCTTTTAGGAAGCTGTACTTCTTAGGTGCCGCTTTACTGCTCAAATCAATTTTCATTTCGCTATTGGGACCTACAACAATATTTGTATTCCACTCAGAAATGGCAAGTTTAATAAAGCTTCTTCTCTTACTCTTTAAAATTCCACTAGTATTAATAACATCGTTAGTCTTTAAGAGTTTTCCATTAAAGTAAACCTCACCTCTTAACTTAGAAACGGTTCCCGTGGGTAGGGCCCAGATACTAATGCTGGCCAAGAAAATTAAAGATATTGCAAAGATTTTCATTTTAACTCCATAAATTTTATAAAAATTAATAATAACCGCTATTTAGAAAAAACACAATTATTTGACGATTCGATGAAATGAATTAAAAATATTAGAGAACACACACAAGTTATATTTTAGGAGAGAAAATGAAAGCAATTATCTATTTAGGAATGGTCGTAGCGATGATGATGGCCTTTGAAGTTAGAGCATGGGATGACTTTGAAAGAAGTGGTGTTGATGTTTCTTCTTGGTATAATGAGTCAGATGCAACTCCTAGTGAGTGGCAGGTCTTCACTAGTCTTGGTCATGGAAGAAGTAAATCTCTCATAATTACAGAAAAGACTCTAAAGGTTGGTAAAACTATTGTTGCTGTAACTCAAAAAATCCAGAATAAAACTAATACACCCTATTGCCTCATAGCTAAAATAAGTGAAGAGGTAAATGCCATCAATACTTTAAAGAGACATGGTCTTACAATTATTCTACCTGGTGAAGAGAAATTCATTGGTGGGTATAGAATCAACACGATGGGTAGGAACTGGAAAGTTCACTGGAAATTTAAAGGGACTAAGAACCTTAATCTTTGCGACTAAGCAGCTTTATCATGATCTGAGGGTTCAATCTTAGAAGAGAAATCTTCGGGATGAACACTCTGCTCAGTGTTTGATTGTTTAATCAGGCCAATCATAAAAACGATGGGGATGGTCAGCCAGGAAATAGTGATAATTATTTCAAATAATTCATCAGTCATGGCCACTCCTTTTTTAACATTATAGCACATTTTATAACTGTGAATTTTTCCTCACACTGTGGATTTAACTTATGAATTTAATATTGGCCTCAACATCCCCTTACCGAAAAGAACAACTCGAAAGGTTAAATATTTCTTTCGGGTGCCACTCTCCAAATGTCGACGAGGAGCAATTTAAAGGGCAAATCATGGATCCCAGCAAGCTAGCGAGCACTCTTGCTAGGCTCAAGGCCGAATCGATTCTGGAGCGTTTTCCAAATGATTTTATTATCGGGGGAGATCAAGTTTTAAATATTAAAGGTAAAATTTTAGGTAAACCTTTAACTCAGCAAAAGGCCATAGAACAACTTAGTTTACTTAGTGGGCAGACTCATGAGCTCATTACCTCAACATGCTACCTCTCAAAAGATCAACTAATAGAGAGAACGGTTATTGCTAAGATGAAAATGCGCCCCCTATCTCTTGCTCAAATAACAAGTTATATTGAGTTGGAACAACCGCTAAAATGTTGCGGTTCCTATATGTTAGAAAATAAAGGAATTGCCCTCTTTGAGGAAATTGATTGCCCAGACTACACGGCCATCATAGGCCTACCTCTCATGAGTACGGCCCAGATCTTAATGGAAAATGGCTTTAATGTTTTCTAGAGTAGAGGCACAGTTTCCACGATAAAGTTTTCTCTGTTGCTGAAAATTCTTCACAAGATTTCTGCTCCCATAGCGTTTCATCCCACTTGGGAAAATAAGTATCTGCATCACCGTTATAATCAACAAAACTTAAGTACATTTTCTCGCTTTCATTTAAGAAGAGATCATAGATTTCTCCTCCACCAACAATCATCACTTCGCTTAGAGCTTTTTCAGCAATATAAGCTTCTAAATCTTCTTTAGAATGAACTACAGTACAATCATCTCTTTTATAGCTCTCATCACGAGTTAAGATAATAGTCTCTCTGCCCGGCAGGGCCTTTCCAATGGACTCAAAAGTTTTTCTTCCCATCACCATAGGTTTTCCCATAGTCAGGGCCTTAAAACTCTTTAGATCTTGTGGTAAACGCCATAAGAGATTACCATCTAGACCTAATTGTCGTTCAATACCTAGGCCTGCTATAATTGTATAAGTCATTAAATGGCCACCTGTCCCTTAATGTGGGGATGAGCTTCGTAGCCAACTAATTCAAAATCTTCAATTTTAAAATCAAAGATACTTTTAACAGCAGGATTGATTTTCATTTTAGGAAGAGCAAAGGGTTCTCTTGAGAGTTGTAGATTAGTTTGCTCAAGGTGATTTGAGTAGAGATGAGCATCACCTAATGTGTGAATAAACTCTCCTGGCTCAAGACCAATCACCTGTGCCATCATCATCGTAAGTAGAGCATAACTAGCAATATTAAAAGGTACGCCTAAGAAGATATCTGCGGATCTCTGATAGAGCTGACAAGATAATTTCCCATTGGCCACAGAGAATTGAAAGAAAGCGTGACAAGGAGGCAGTGCCATTTGATCGATTTCTCCAGGATTCCAAGCAGAAACAATGAGTCTTCTCGAATCGGGATTAGTTTTTATTTGCTCTACTAGATTTGAGATTTGATCTACATGAGTACCATCTGGTCTTTGCCACTTTCTCCACTGAGAACCGTAGACAGGTCCAAGGTTTCCATCTTCATCTGCCCATTCATCCCAAATTCGCACTTTATGTTCTTTTAAATAAGCTATATTTGTATCACCCTGTAAGAACCAAAGAAGTTCGTGAATGATAGATCTTAAGTGACATTTCTTAGTTGTTACGAGGGGAAATCCATCAGCTAAATCGTATCTAGATTGGTAACCAAAACAAGAAAGAGTACCTGTTCCTGTACGGTCCGATTTCTCAACGCCATTCTTAAGAACGTGCTGCATGAGATCCAAATATTGCTTCATTATGTCTCCTAATTTGTGTGTGTTTCTATTTTCTCCTTTTAGTTATTCATTGGCCATGGTCAAAACCACAAAAGGAGAAAAAGTTAGATTTTCTGCAGAGCATTTAAATAAAATTTGAAAATAATTAGTATTAGTAATAACAGCAGAGATTAGTTACCATTTTGATGCAGGAGAAAAATAAAATGGTCAAAAATGGAATTGAATTATTACACGATGTGAGTGAACTTTCTAAAATCAAAGGTCAGGTGGGACTTCTCTGTCACAGCGCCTCGGTAAATAGCAAGTTTGACCATAGCGTAAACATACTAAAATCAATTATCGGTAAGAGACTCATTAAAATCTTTGGACCACAACATGGTTTTGTCACAGATGTACAAGACAATATGATTGAGACTAGAGATTTCATTCACCCCTACTTTCAAATTCCTGTTTACAGCCTTTACGGAGAAACACGTATTCCAACTGACGAAATGTTAGAGGGAATCGACACTCTTGTGGTCGATCTACAAGATGTAGGAACACGCGTTTATACTTATATCTCAACTCTAACACTCGCCATGGAAAAGTGTGCAACGAAGGGAATTAAAGTCGTAGTTCTCGATCGTCCTAATCCTGTAGGAGGAGAGATTATCGAAGGAACAATTCTTGAAGAAGAGTTCCGCTCATTTGTAGGACGCTATGCCATGCCTCAAAGACATGCCATGACCATGGGAGAAGTAGGTCACTTTGCAAAAAACAATTACAATATAGACGTGGAATATGACGTCATAAAAATGCAAAATTGGAAGAGATCCATGACTTGGTATGAGTGCGATCTTCCGTGGGTAAACCCCTCACCTAACCTCCCTACTCCAGAGGGAAGTTTGGTCTTTGTGGGAACTGTACTCTTTGAAGGGACAAAACTCTCAGAGGGAAGAGGGTCCACCAGAAGTTTAGAAGTCGCAGGTCATCCAAAGATTGAACCGTTTAAGTTTGTGGATCACTTACAAAAAGTTCTGGGAGATATTGAAGGGGCAATTTTAAGACCTTGTACATTTCACCCCATGTTTCAAAAGCACGGAGGAACTACTTGTGGTGGCGTACATATTCATCCAACCAACTGGAAGACCTTCAGACCTTGGAGAACTGCGCAACTTATCTGTAGAGAATTTAGAAACGAGCTTGGAGCTGACTTTGAATGGCAAGATGCAGCTTATGAGTATGAGTATGATAAATTGGCTATTGATCTCATTAATGGTACTGACAAAGTCAGAAAATGGATGGAGCGAAATGGGAGTTCACAAGAACTAATTGACATTGAGCAACAGGGATATGACGCTTATCAAAGCATGCGAGATAACGCACTTCTTTATTCATAAAGAAGAAAATAAAGAAGTAAATTAAGAAGGTTTAAACTTTACAAAGCAGAGTGCTTTGCTACACTTTTACTGATTTTATTATAAACACGAAAGTTAAGGAGATGATCGTGAAAACTTCAAGATTAATAAAAAGAATCGTTACGGGGATTTTGCTTTCTGCATCTGTACTCACAAGTGCACAAGCTTCTAAGAAAGTTACTATTGGTGCCGTATTCCCAATGACTGGACCTATTGCCACTTACGGACAAGAGTCTGTAAATGGAATTAAGTTAGCTCTTAAGACTATTATTAAAGAAGGTAAAGTTGAAATCAACCTTATCGTTGAAGACAATAAAGGTGAGCCACAAGAATCAGCCAACGCTGTGACTAAACTTATCATGTCTGATAAAGTAAATGCTATTATTGGTTCTGTAGCTTCATCTAATACGCTAGCAGGAGCACCTATTGCTCAAACAAATAAAGTTCCTCTCATGACTCCGGCCTCAACAAATGAGAAAGTAACAATGGCAGGAAGTTTTATTTCAAGAACTTGTTTCACTGATGCCTTTCAAGGTGTTGTGATGGCGAAGTTTGCTTATGAAAACCTTGGAAAGAGAAAGGTTGCTCTTCTCATTGATAACTCTTCTGATTACTCAAAAGGTTTATCAAGAGTTTTTACTAAGAAGTTTAAAGAACTAGGTGGAAAACTTTCTTCTGACAAGAATTTTTCTTACGTACAAAAAGACACTGACTTTAGAACTCTCCTTAGAAAGATCAAGAGAACTAAACCAGATGTTATCTTTCTTCCAGGTTACTACACAGAAGTAGGTCTTATTTTAAAACAAGCCCGTCAAATGGGCATCACTCAACCATTCCTTGGTGGAGACGGTTGGGATTCACCTAAGTTACAAGAACTTGCTGGAAAAGCAGTTAACGGTAACTACATCAGTTCTCACTTTTCTTCAGATGATAAAGATCCAATGGTTCAAAAGTTTGTTAAAGAATATGTTGCAGCTTACGGACAAAAGCCAGGAGCGATGGCAGCACTTGGCTATGATGGAATTCTCGTTATGGCAGACGCTGTAAAAAGAGCTAAGAGTTTATCAAACGTTGATCTTCAAGCAGCGCTTGTTTCAACAAAAGGTTTTGTTGGGGTTACGGGAGCTATTACAATCGATAAGAATAGAAATGCCAGAAAGAGTGCTGTTGTTCTAGAAACAACAACCAAAGGTAATATTTTCAATTCGAAAGTTAATCCATAATTAATAAGTTTCAAAGGCCCTTATAAAGGGCCTTTTTTTTTTTAAAGGAAAGGCATGAGCGAAGATACAATGTATTTTTTTTGGGACCTAGGTCAATATCTGATCAATGGACTTACCCAAGGTAGTATCTATGCCCTAGTGGCACTAGGTTACACGATGGTTTATGGAATCATTAAACTTATAAATTTTGCCCACGGTGAATTCTATATGATAGGGGCCTTCATTGGTTACTACATCATCTTAGCGGGCGTGCCTCTCTATTTAGCATTCCCTATTGCCATGTTAGGTTCAGGTCTCATAGCGGTGATCATTGAACGACTCGTCTATAGACCTATTAGACATGCGGGAAGAATTCCTGCACTTATTACGGCCCTTGGTATTTCATTATTTTTTCAATACCTTGGTCAAATGCTCATTGGAGCCGATCCAAAGGCGTTTCCTGCTGCAATTGAAGAGAAAACTTATATTTTTGGTGAAATTATGATCACCAATATTCAAGTCATCATTCTAGTGGCAACTTTTGTTTTAATGGTTGTTCTTTGGTGGCTTGTAAATCATACAAGAATTGGTAAGGCCATGCGCGCCACCAGTTATAATCATGACGCCGCAGAACTCATGGGAATTGATACGAATAAAATCATCTCATTCACATTCTTCATCGGTGCTGCTCTCGCTGGAGCCGCAGGTGTTCTGGTTGGAATGTACTACACAACAGTAGAGCCTATGATGGGATTAATTCCTGGTCTTAAGGCCTTCATTGCCGCAGTCCTTGGTGGAATTGGAATTATCCCAGGTGCCGTCCTTGGTGGTCTCACTCTAGGAGTAGCTGAAAACTTAGTTGTAGGTTTTTGGGTTTCAACTTATAGAGATGCTGTGGCCTTTGCTATTCTCATTATTATTTTACTTATTAAGCCAGCAGGAATACTTGGTAAGAACAGAAAGGAGAAAGTGTAATGTTTGAATTCTTTCTACATCTTAGTCCATTAATTGGAATTAATATTATCTTGGCAGTTTCCCTTAATCTTATTAACGGGATTTGTGGGCAGTTTAGTTTAGGTCACGCAGGTTTTTGGGCAGTAGGTGCTTATACAGGTGCGGCCTATTCTGTTTACGGTGCTCTTCCTTTGCCGGATGAATTGAACCTCATCATTTCCTGTGGACTAGGCTTCATCGCCGCTTGCGTTGCTGGTCTCATTATTGGTGTTCCCTGTTTAAGATTACGTGGGGATTACCTCGCCATTGCCACACTTGGTTTTGGAGAAATCATAAGAATTGTCATTATGAATACAGATGCCATCGGTGGCCCTAGAGGTTTCAGTGGTATTCCAAAATGGACAAACCTCTTTTGGGTAAGTCTCTTTGTTGTGATTACTGTAGTTATCATTGCCAATATATTAAGAGGAACACACGGTAGGGCCATCATCAGTATTCGTGAAGATGAAATTGCTGCTGATTCCATGGGTATTTATACTTTTAAATATAAGACACTCGCTTTTGTTATAGGTGCTGGTTTTGCAGGACTTGCGGGTTCTCTCTACGCCCACTACACACAATTTCTTCATCCAAATGGATTTAGTTTCATGTTCTCTGTAATTATCTTACTGATGATTATTCTAGGAGGACTTGGCTCTATTACAGGATCTATTGTAGGGGCCATCATTTTGACTCTCATGCCAGAAGTTCTAAGATTCATGGGAGAAACAGTGAGCCAGTGGCGAATGGTTATCTACTCGGTACTTCTCATTGCCCTAATGCTTTTAAGACCTGGGGGAATTTTTGGTAAACACGAATTTAATCCACTGACCCTATTTAAAAAGAAAGGAGAAGAAGCATGAGTACTCCTATTCTAGAAACCAAAGCTATAACTATGCGCTTTGGAGGGCTAACGGCCGTTGATAATTTCAGTCTAAAGATTGGTAAAACTGACCTCATAGGGGTCATTGGACCCAACGGTGCAGGTAAGACAACGATCTTTAATATGATCACAGGAATCTATGAACCCACAGAAGGGATCGTAGAATTAAATGGTGAAAATATCGTAGGAAATCGTCCAGCCTTTATTACTCAAAAAGGAATTGCTAGAACATTTCAAAATATTCGTCTCTTTAAGGATCTTAGTGTTATAGATAATATTCGTCTCGCTGGTCATTTCAGAGTGGATTACGGACTTGTGGCAAGTATTTTTAGAACAAAGAAATTTCATGCGGAAGAAAAAAGGCTTGAAGATGAAGCGATGGAACTTCTAAAAATCTTTGGACTTGAAAAGAAGAAAGATCATCTTGCCAAGAATCTTCCTTACGGAGAGCAGAGAAGACTTGAAATCGCTAGAGCACTGGGAACAAAACCAAGTGTGCTACTTCTAGATGAACCAGCTGCCGGAATGAATCCAAACGAAACAAAAGAACTTACAAAGCTTATCCGTTGGGTGAGAGATAAGTTTCAAATAGCCATTCTTCTAATCGAACATGATATGAAATTAGTGATGGAAGTCTGTGAAACAATCTATGTTGTTGATCACGGCGTACAAATTGCCCATGGAGTTCCAAGTGAAATCCAAAACAATCCTAAGGTTATTGAAGCCTACCTAGGAACAGATGCTGAATAAAGAGGATTTTATGACAACAGAAACGCTACTAGAAATTAAAGATATGCATGTTCACTACGGTGCCATTCATGCCATACATGGAATCAATTTAAAAGTTAACAAAGGTGAAATTGTCACTATTCTTGGCTCTAACGGTGCGGGAAAAACGACAAGCTTGCACACGATTTCAGGTCTTTTAAAACCTTCTAAGGGAGAAATTCTCTTCAAAGGAAAACGCATTGACCATCTTAAGGCGAATAAGATTGTCTCTCTTGGAATTGCCCAGTCTCCGGAAGGAAGAATGGTATTTCCTGACCTTAGTGTTAAAGAAAATTTAGAAATGGGCGCTTATCTTAGAAGAGATAAGGCCGAAATAGAAAAAGATTACGAATATATGTATAACCTCTTTCCAAAACTTAAGGAAAGATCAGCACAACTAGCGGGAACTCTCTCAGGTGGAGAGCAACAAATGTTAGCGATCGCTCGCGCGTATATGTCAAAGCCTGAGTTACTACTTCTAGATGAACCCTCTCTAGGGATTGCTCCCATTCTTGTGCAAGCGATTTTCAACGCTATCGTTGAACTGAACAAGAAAGGAATGACAATTCTTCTGGTAGAGCAAAATGCTTACGCCTCTCTCAAAATTGCCCATAGAGGATACGTCCTTACTACGGGGGAAATTTTCATGGAAGGTCCAGCAAGTGAACTCATAGAAAATGATGAAATAAAAAAGGCCTATCTAGGTCACTAAAATCTACTGAAATACTAAGAGAATTAAATCTCTCTTAGTATTTTACACGCTTTCTTAATCGTCTCGTCTTTCTTAGCAAAACAAAAACGAATAATTCTCTGATCACTAATAGGTTTTTCATAGAAAACAGAAATAGGAATTGAAGCTACGCCATATTTCTCAATAAGCTCTAGACAAAATTCAGTATCAATCTTATTTGAAATTTCACTATAATCCACAAGAAGAAAGTAGGTTCCACTGCTATCCAAGACTTTAAAACGGCTACCTGTAAGTTCTTTGATAAAGAGCTCTTTCTTTGTGTTGTAAAAAGACCCAAGATTTATAAAGTTTTCTTGATGCTCACGCAAGTAATCAGCTAGGGCCAATTGCGCGGCGGTGAAAGTAGAAAAAGTAAAATATTGATGCAATTTCCTGAGCTCTGTAGTGAGAAAAGGAGAAGCGATAGCATATCCAATTTTCCATCCCGTCATATGACAAGACTTACCAAAACTAAAAACACTTATAAGTCTTTCTTTTAGATCAGGTAATTCAAGAGGAGAGAAGTGTCTCTCCCCTATAAAGTGAATTCCTTCATAGACCTCATCACTTAGAATTATGATATCAGTCCCAGCAACAAGCTCACTGATTTCTAACCAAGTTTCACGGCTCAAAATGGCGCCAGTTGGATTATGGGGAGAATTGAGAATAATCATTCGTGTTTTTGTATTAATGGATTTTTTTAATTGCTCCATAGGAAGAGCAAAAGTTTCATCCACTAAGTTTAGACGAACAGCTCTTGCACCAGCTAATTGAATGGCCGGAGCATAACTATCATAACTTGGATCAAAAATGATCACTTCTTCATCTTGAGAGACGAGTCCCAAAATTGAAGCTGTAAGCGCCTCTGTGGCACCACTAGTGATTGTTATCTCTGAATTAGGACTAAGGTTCAGTTGATACTTATTCTTAAAATAATCAGCAATACTCTCACGCAGAGCTAACACTCCGGGCATGGGAGCATATTGATTGTGAGCAGACTTAATATAGTGACAAATACGGTCCTTTAAAAATTCGTCACCATCGTAGTCAGGAAAACCTTGTCCCAGATTAATCGCCTGAAACTGTTGTGCCTTAGCTGAGATGGTGGAGAAAATTGTCTCACCAACACTTGGAAGTTTTGACTGAAAGTTCTTCATCACTATAGTCCTCTAGTTAACGCTAATCGCCCTAATTCTATTAATTCCACCATCTGGATATGTGATCACTTTTATTTGCTCTACAAGTCCTGATTCAGAAAGATCCATGACTCTTGTCATTGAGGCGTAACCTTTAACATTTTCTCTGGCAGTTAGCGTGACCCACTTACCGTCGATGAGCCCCTCGGTTTCAATTTCATAAGGATTATTATTTACAAAGAAAGTAAAATCAAACTCTATTCTCTTAAGAGAACAAGTCTTACCAAGACTTATGACGACTTCATCTCTATGACCAATTTCTCTAGATCTGGCGGACTCTAGTCCATCGAACATGCTAATGGCCGGATAAGGAGAGTTCACCTGAGTAGCAGGTCCGTAGTGTTCATTAGTTGTTGAAACAACAACTCCACCGTAGATAGCAGAGGCCACATCATACTCTTCACCAGCACTCAACTTTGAAAATTGCTCTTTAATAGCAGCTTCCGTTGTTTTAAAAGTGAGGTGCATAGGCTTCAAAGTTCCTGGAATTTCTTCAACGAAAGTACTGTCATCAGCATCGCCTACACTTTCAAACTCTGAAGCGGCATCAGCTGGTAGTGAGTCAGAATATAACCCTACGCGAGTAAGTCCCCCATCAGGATAAATAGAAATCTTTACTTTATTTATTCTAGAAGTCATTTCCTCTAATTTGATTTGCTTTAAAGCGTGTCCAGCTAAACTCGTTCTTTCTAAAACTGTGATCCACTCATAACTCTTAGTACACAAACCTAAAACAGAGACAAAAGGAGCTTGATTACCTAAGTGATACTTTGTTGAAATGGAGATAAACTTAGGAGTCATCTCTTCTTTTAAGTCTAGTACCAAAACATCTGCATCAATTTGGTTATGCCTAGCAGATTCCCAACTGTCCATTATTTTCCCTTGTTCACCAAAGTGCTCAGGATCAAAGATTGGTAAATGGGCACTAATTAAATTCTCGGCCCTAGCAAATTTCTCATTTGTTACATGACTAATTTTAGAATCAACAAGATGATTAAATTTAGACAGAGGATCAATCGCCCCCTTAGTGACAATCTCTTCCGGTAAAGTAGGCATAAAACTATTAAAGACTAGGTTCTTATAACCAAAATTTACTAATTCTTCAGAGGGAACATTCTTCATATCAATTTGTTTTATGAATTTAGAAAAATCAATTCCCGAAAAGCGCAATTCACTTAAGAGCAGTTGAGCGACTTTTGAGAGAAAGACAACACCGCTCTGATCTGCATTACAAAGAAGAGTAAAACCTTTTCCAAGGTCTGGTCCTTTGAAACAATGAACGTAGAGCGATCTAAAGCCATCGTTGGCCCCTTGATGAATGGCAAGCTTGTTAAGACCTGCTTCAGCAATAAAAACGCCTAGCCCCATATTAGCGCCCATAAACTGCTGGCAACCAAGGTCTGTGCCCGAAAGCATAGAGACGGCCGTATGATTTGAAATGACACTACTTCCGCTAGGAGAATTGTAGGCCTTAGTAAGATGATTTAAAAATGTTGTCACACTCTTTGCCGAGGCCATGGCCCCTGCAGCGAAAGCTGGAAACATTTTTCTAGAACCTTCGACTTCAGACTTAGTGTCAAGATAGCCAAAAGCGTAATCTTTTTTTGTTAAAGTTGTTTGTTTAAATGTAAAACCATCTAAGTTTAAGTTCTGATAAAACTTATCAGTGAGTTCAAAGATAGACTCTTTTGTAAGAGCTTCTATTAAATGCTCAAGAACAATAAAACCTGCTCCCGAGTATTGAAACTTCTCTCCGGGCTCATTAATTACGACTATTTTCTCATAACCGTAATCACTATTTCCTTCTAGAAAATCACAAATACTAGGCATCTCTTTATCTGCGGGAACTCCGTTTACATAGTGCATATTAAGCGCACCGTGACTCATGAGATGTCTAAGAGTAACCTTATCTCCCCAAGAGGTTGGACTTCCCAAAGAGGACTTTAATCTAAAAGTAGATTCTGTCTTTGCTAATAATTCATTCACTGAAGTTGCAAGTGAGATATCTCTCTTCTTAAAGAATTCAATGGCAAAAGCACTGGCAAAAGTTTTACTAAGAGAAGCAATTTCAAAAAGAGAGTTTTCTGTTACCTCTTTTTTATCAATTTGCAATTCTCCAAAACTAACCGCTTGAATTTGATCAATACCACTCGTAACTGACAGTGAAAGTCCTATTATTTGTGATTCTTTTAAGAGGTTTTCAATTTTAGAACTTGTAGTATCAATGGGATGCGTGAGTAGTCTCTTCTTAGTGATTTCTAAGAGAGCACTTTTCGCATTTTCTAGCTCCATTGAAAAAGAGTTTTCCATTCTAGTTTTTAGAATTTCCATCATTTCGCTGCCGGACTTCCCCTTTGCACTAACTAGAAACTTTATACCAAATTTACTTAGGTACTCAGCTCCAAGAAGTAAAAGCTCATCAGCAATTTTCTGATCTTCAGAAAAGACCTTGGCCTGTTCGGCCATGGCCATTTGATCGAGAGTCTTCTTACTCTCTCCAATATTTCCGTGAAAGTAAGCTCCATCAATGACGTCTTCTTTTGAAAAAGACATGATGATTTCATCTACATTAGAAAAATCAGTCATAGTCGTCTTGCCCATCTCAGTGGCAAACTTCACACTGCCGCACATTTCAAAGAAATGATTAAAACGCTCAGTATAAAGATCAAGAGAATATTTAGTTGGATTAATTTTACTCAGTTCTTTCCAAGGGTCAGAGGCCTCTCTAATAGAATCTATACTAAAAGGCATGAGAAGTTCTGTGGCAAATTCAACGGGTTTAGGATCCGTCATAAGTTTTATCATAAGCTTTAGAGCAATGGGATACCACTTCTCTGTTCTCTCATTGTATTTAACTTGTACAATTTTTATATCATTAGAGAGATCCTTTCTAATAAAGTGCATCTCTTCGTGAGCAATTTTAAAGAATTCTTCTTTAGAGAATCTGCCATGATAAATTTCATGCCACACTTCCCATCTTGATCTTTCTGCAGTGGCGAGGTCATCCATCACCCTAACTGCTTTGCCATCGATAATTGCCGGCAGCGCCACACAACCATTACCACTTAACCAATCGGTTAAATACTGTAGCGATTGAAAGACATTGTAACGAACTTCAATAGGATCATTATTTCTAATATAGGTAGACTCTTTAATATCCGCCACAATAAGTGATCGGTCATACAGTTCGTCTTCGTAATCAAGTCCTACGATATCCTCACCATCAATAAATTTAAATATTTCTTGGTGATACTTTTCTTGTAAGAGAGATTTTATCAACTCATCAAAGAGATCTCTCTTACCTGTAACTTTTTGCTTCCACCCTTCAACAAGGGCGAGACCAATTCGCATAAAATCAGGATGTGCTACCCAGAAACCATCTAGGCTTCTCTTCATTTGCGTTACGACATCTTTGATAAATCCATAAATAGAAATTTGAAATGATTCACTGTGAATATCACTAGTGATGGGAAGTATTCCATACATTCCCCCTATTTTTATTCCACCACGAGGACCTACGACGTCGGCCAGTAGTTGGTGAGAACCTTTTATGTAATTGATAACAATATCAGGATCGGCCTTAACAGGAATTCTGTAATTTGGATCTTCTTTGAATAACCTGGCAGTAGAGCCTAGATAATCATGCCATCCAAGCGAAGCTCCCGCAAAGTAAGGATAGAGCTCATCCATCATTTCATTCACTCTAAAAACTGCTCTAGGATTTTCTAGAACTACTAAGAGTCGAATAGTTCCCATTTCATATTCTGGGTGCAGAGCTTTTATCATCTTCTCAGATGTCTCCATCATATTCTTTATATAACGGGCCTCTTCTTCATTCTCTAACTTTGGTACATAGAAGGCTAAGGCCTTTGGATTGTGCCAATTCTTAAAGAGGTGTAGAGCAAAATCATATAAGTGAAGCGGAAGAGGATTTCCTCTATAAAAGAGAAAAGTACACGGCAGTGCCAGTCCTGGAAACCTCTTTATAGGAAGAGAGAGTTTATCTTCTTTTAATTCGTAAGTTTTCCCTTTCTTAGAGTCCACTACTTTTAGCGTTCCATCGAAACACTCTGTTAGGTTTTGTCCCGCTAGTGCCAAGTCTTTTCTAAGAGGTGTTTTAGAATCTTCATCATCCGCTCCCCATTTAGGGACACTCTCATGAGTTTCTAACAACTTCCCAACGACACTTGGTTCGTCTTTTAAAGCTCGGTGGAAAGCGTTCATAGCATTAATAGAAAGTTTTGCGCTCTCTGGAGGTCCAAAGAGTGTCACATGATTTCCCTTTAGGAATTCAGGAATAGGCGCAACCATTTTTTGATTTGAATTGTAGTAGTCTTTCCTAAAAGGACCAATAACAATTCTACCTTTGGCGTCTTCTAGGCCTAGAATTGTTTTATACTTACTCGTTGTAAAGTCATTCTTAGCAATCTCGTTAAATTGATAACAGGCCTTAACTCTCTTATCGATAAATTCACGATCTGTAATTCTTTGATTTAAGACAGTATTTAATTCGCCCTTAATAGCATCATAGAGCTCACAGAGAAAATTAAGAGACTCAGTGTTCTCAAGTCCCCCTCCCTGATCTACCTCAATAAGGTCCTCTACACCAGGATAGGGTTTACCTAAACTAAGTAGATGCTCTCTAAGAGCTGGAGAAATATAATCTTCATAATATGGTATTTCTATTTTTGTTGAATTCATTTCTTATCCTAGCTTCCTCTATAAGTTGTGTATCCGTAAGGATTAAGCAGTAGAGGTACGTGATACTTCCTCTTAGTGTCTGTAATTTTAAAAACTACAGGAACTGATAAGAAGAAGTACTCTTGTTGATTCTTCTCGTAGTAATCTTCTATTTGAAAACTCAAACGGTAGACACCTTCATTATTTGGACAATCATAGACGATTCTTCCATCTTCATTAGTGATTCCATCAGCAACTGGTGACCAAGTATCACCTGATTGTTTCTCTAAGCTAACTTTGACTCCCGCTGCGGGTAAACCTAAGTGTGTATCTAAAATATGTGTACTAATCATAATGACCTCTAAATATTGTTAAATTTAAAATCTATATTTGCGGGAGTTCCTTCGCCGACAGTAATTTCTCTTGTTTGTGTACCCAGTGTTTCATGCCAAGCTTCAATGGTGTATTTGCCGTAAGGGAGATCCTTAATTTTAAACTCTCCACTCTTACTACTCACACTATAAAAAGGATGATCCATAATTGCGATGTAAGCTCCCATCCAAGGATGAACGCTACACTTTGCTTTTAGAAAAACCTCTGGTTTTTTAAAAACTTTAACAATTCTCTGATCCTTCCTAGGCATCGCTGTATTGAATTTCTTATTCTTCTTGGTGACAGATTTCACATTGTGAAAAACTGGATCACTATTAATGAAAGTGACTTTTTGTCCTACACGAGCGGCAATCACTCTTGGGCGATAGATACATCCTCTTTGATCAAGCTCTACAGTCGACTCAGGAATATCCGAATATACTCTCCCCTCTAAACCTTTAGTGATACGAATGAGAACATTCTTAACTTTTGAATTGTTCACAATCACTTCATTGGAATACACATCACCTTTATATTGTTTGGCACAGGCCCTAGGAAGTCTTAACTTCTTTCCTCTTGGCACTACTCCATCGAAACTTATGATTCCACTGAGACTTTTCGTTTTTTCAACAACTGGAGTTATAGACGTTTTTTCAAAACTCTCTACTGTAGAAATAACTCCTGTAGTTTCACCTTGAGACTTTTCAACTTTTTCTTTTATTATTTGTGACATTGATTTCACTTCTTCTACTGAATCCATTGAATCAATAGAAGACTCACTCGTGAAAACAATTGAGAAAATAAGAAGAGCAACACCCATAAGAGCAAATTTCTTCGCACGTTTTGGACTTTGAATTCTCACTACAAAGTACTCGCGAATGGCGGCACCAGCTGCACTGATAACCAGTAACACCAACCAATTGAGTTCATGTCCATAAGTTGAAGGAAAGTGATTACTCAACATGATGAAAATTACTGGCAGCGTAAAATAAGTATTATGAGTTGATCTATTCTTAGCGTTTAATCCCCATTCCTTATTAATGGGTTCACCCTTTCTAGAAGCTTCAACCATTTTCAATTGACGTGGAATAATTCTCAGAAAGACATTGGCGGTCATCCAAGTCCCTAGCATTCCCCCAATGTGAATATAGGCGGCCCTACCACTGAGAGTGTGGCAGAGAAGATAACTCATACCCACAAACCAAGCGAGAGTTAAGATATGTCCGATGACAGGTTTAGTCTTTGTAAACTCTCTCTCCCAAAGAAGATCATAGAAGACCCAAGAACCAAAGAGAGAAAATATTCCAAGCATCACGCCTTGAAGATAAGTTATATCAGAAACAGACGAATCTAAGAGAAAAGTTCCACCACCAGTATAGAAAATTGCGGCCACAAGAAACGTACCACTCATCCAAGTCCAATAAGCTTCCCATTTAAACCAATGTAAACTCTCCGGAACTTTAGTGGGACCCATGAGCATTTTTTCTACATGATAGAAACCTCCACCATGAACCATCCACAACTCACCCACATGGCCTTCTCTATCTGACTGCTCATTCACTTCTAATGTTCTATCTAGCCACATGAAAAAGATCGACGTTCCAATCCAGGTAACGGCCACTGTAATGTGCAACCATCTCCCCAACAATAAAACCCAATCAAATAAATCTTGACTCACACCATTCTCCAATGCTTTTTAAATTTCGTAATGGATGATTAAATCATAGAAGCAGAGGGGCTGCCAACTGCTAGGCGTACTTAAGTCACTGATATTTAAAAATAAGGCCCGTTGACGCATTAAACAATAGCGATTTACCAGTAAAGAGACCAAAAAAAAGGCCACCAAAAGGTGACCTCATTTTAAGTGTTAAATATCATAATGCATTACTTTATTTTCTTCTTTTCCAGAAGGACTGGATAAGCCGTTCTAATATAACGTTTTGTCACTCTATCAAAGAGAGAATCCTCTTCGTTATTGTCATACTTCTTATTGTTAACGTCTGCTAAAATATCATCTGTATCTCTATCCGATCCGTTCATACCTGAGTTTGAACCACCGCCCATACCAGATCCTCTATTTGAACTTCCGTAGTTGTTATTTGAACCACTTCCGTAATTTCTGTTAGAAGAACCTCTTGAACTACCAGTTGCACCGTACTTTTTAGAACCCCAATCAATAGTTTTCTTAGTTCCTTCTTCTTTTCTATTACTAGATCCGACAGCTTTATTATTTCCGCCAAATCCTTTAAGTCCACTTCCAGCTTTTGTATTAGTTGAAGCGAATGTTCTTGCTTTCTTTGAAAGAGAGTTACCAAAAGCACTATCCAGAGAATCTTTATAACCCTTAAGGGCAGTATCTTTCTTAAACTTGATTCTTCTCTTAACAAGTTTGGCAATTTTATCAGCATTCTTCTTTCTAATGGCATTTAAATCACCACCAGAATTTGTATCACTTAACTTACTTCCAGATCCTCTCTTACCAAAGAGATTATCCATAAATGAGCCTGCAGCAGTTTTCCCAAAAGAACTCGTCATGTGACCTAATAAAGAACCACTAATGTTTTTGGCAAATCCTTCAGCATCACCAGAGGCTGAATCATTAGGACGATTACTACCAATGAGTCTATCATCAAGTCCTAAATTCACATCAAGATCTCTTGCACGACTATCTCTATCAGCACCAACATCTACAAGACAACTCTCATTGGCCTTAAACATTTCTTCAAACAATCCGTAATAAGTTCTAACTAGTCTTGCTACTTGAAGCATTCTTAAAGGCTCAACAGCTTTACCAATTGGGATTCTTACTTTGTAATCATTTTGCTCTTCACAGTAAAGTGGTAGTCCACCAACAAGAGCACCATCTTTTGTTGTTTCAAAGTATTCCTTCATTGAAGGATCATCTTTTAAAGTACTATCTTCTCTTAGTGGTAACTCATGTGAGTACTTTCTAAAGAGTTCTAAAATTTTTGTTCCGTCTTCTCCACTTGGCTTATCAAAAAGAGGTAATTCAGTTTTCTTCGCTTCTTGATAAGAGAAGTATTCTTTAAAAGCTGGTAGACCCATGATCCCTGTATTATTAGCAGTTCCACCACCTTTCTCGAAGTTTGTATAAACTTTTCTATCCACCATGAACTTGTTAACTTTACCAATCTTAGGAAGCATTTTTCCTCTTGGTTCAATCAACTTCCATGGGTAAGAAGTATCGTGGAGAAAATCAACAATCTCTTCTTTTTCTGGATCTCTAATTAACCAGTTTCTCTCAGAACAGTTTTCTGTGTGAGCACAGTACCAAGCAACGTTCTGTCCAATGTGAGCAGCTTTCTCCAAATCAAATACATATTGATCAGAAATTTCTTTAAGTGTTTTCACATAAGCGAGTTGGAACATTTTTGCAACTCGTTGATTCTTAAGTGCAGCTGATTGAAGATCAAGACCTAAGAACATATTCGTTTCAATAGCTAAATTATCTTCTGCTGTATTTTCTTTCTTATCAACTTTTTCAAGGTAAGCCACATAATCCATATACTCTTTCTTAGTATATTCTTCCGCCGCTTTAAATTGTGCTAAAGCGCTTGACCATTCAGTTCTAAAGAGAACGATAGGGTCGTGTAGAGATTTAATAGCATTATAAGTTGAGATTTTCGATTCAACACTACTAGCTGAACTTGTTGACTCACCGTCTTCGCCTTCTTCACCTTCAGCTTTCTCTACTTCAATCGAGCTAATTGCATCTGACTGAGCATCTAAAACAGTGAATAGGTTTTCATAATTTCCAAGCTCTACAAAGTACTTATCAACAAGAGTTTGTACGGCCTCAGGAATCCTTGGATTACACTGATTACCACCTGGGTACTCTAATTTTACTAGTGCTTCATCATCAAGTGGAGTTGGATTAAAAGGAATCACATTACAAGTCTTAGCAGTTGGATCCCAGTATAAACCGTTACAACAAGTATCTTTAGAAGTTGTTTCTTGACCAGCAAGAGTACAAAGCTTTCTTACCCATTTAACAGTAACTTTAAATCTTGCGTGACAATGGTTTTGAGTTTCAATTCCCCAACCACCATCAAGACCTTTATTTCTTGGATTGTAATCAATAGCTTGAGCGTTACCACCCTTATTACATTTAGCGGCACCAATTTTCTTAACTATAGATAAATCTCGAACATAAGTTACAACTTTATTTGCATCTGGTTCATCAGTAAGTTTCCCACTCTTATCAACTTTAAAAGGAGTCACTTTACAAAATTGTTTACCACCAGCTTCATTCTCTTCACCGTTACAGGCCATCTCTAAAGTCTGAACTCCACCTTCTGGAATGTGATCAACTACGTGTGGCTTAGGAACACAAGTTGGTCTAAATCCACACTTTGGGTCTTTGTACTGAAGGGCAAAATCTCCGTGACATGAATTCGTTACCCACATAGAGTTATCTGTATTAACTCCGTAAGTACTTCCCTTCACACATGAAGATCTAGACTTCTTCTTTAGAAGATACATATTTCCAATTTTTCTATTTTTGAATTCTTCTTGAGTCACAGTACAAACGTTTCTAGTGTGACAGTATGAACGACACTCTAATTTAATATTCTTCGTTTGATCCGAGAATTGACATTTATTTAATACAGGCTTAGCTTCTTCAGAAAATTCTAAGGGCTCAGTCATATATTGGTAACACTGGTATCTAAAATCAGCTAAACAAGTATCAGTCATAGTCTTCTTACAACTAGCATCTGTAAGCTTCATTCTGCCAACACATGTGTCCATTGTATAAAGAAGTAAATCCTTTTCAGCTTCTGTCCCTTCATCACAAGATCCTTTTGTACTAGAATCTGTTTTCCAAGTGAAACCATCTTGTATACACTTACATTTGTTTTCAATTAAGTTTTCGTAAGCTTCAATCTCAGATGGACTCATAGCGTCCTCTCCAGATTGCCCCATTTCACTTTGAATAGTGAACATCATACAACGACCAATGAGAACTTCTCTTTGTAGTTTATTAAGCTTCTCGTATTGAACTTTATAATCCAATTGAGTTGCAGGATCGATATAATTATCTAGTGGATCGATGGGTTCCGTAGACGGCGGTGCCGATGATTGTGCAAATAGATTGAGACTAAATAACACACTTAATAAGATTAGCTTTTTCATAACATCCTCGTACGTACCAAAGTAAATTAATTGAATAATAACTAAATTTTACCATTGCTTTGAGATTGGCGCCTCTAGCTTAGTAAATTGGTCACTTTTTTCCCCTTTTTGTAATATAAACGAAGAGTTGTGATTTATTGAGGAGAGGTTTTTCGAAGAATTTGATGTCTCTTATTGTTGGCAATCAATGAGATTTCAACAACTTATCTATGGCTATCGCGAGCTCATAATCCTTATCAGTCACACTATTACACTCATCGTGAGTCGTTGACCTTACGCTGCAAGTTTTAAAGTTAATTAACATCTCCGGATGATGATTCATCTGATTCGCTATCCAGGCCACAGCATTAGTAAAAGACATAACTTTATTAAAACCTTTAAAGCTAAACTCTCTCACAAGACAATTGTCTTGAATTTTCCATTCACTATTTAATTTTGCCATTTCATTACTCATAAACTATTCCCCCATAGATCCACTTTCAGTATCGAGCGTCTTGCCTTTGAGTTCAAATGCTGGTGCATGATCACCAAGTCTAAGCGCTTCTTCCATAATCGACTCTACCTTCATATCAAAAATAGTAAAGAGTTCTTCTATATGATTTAAAACGAAGTAGATCGGCTGCATAATATCTATTCTATAAGGAGTTCTCAATATATCTAAGAAATTAAAATCACGATGTTCACACTTATCTGTTAAGGCATATTGAGTTTCCCCAATTGAAGACAATATCCCAGCACCATAGGCCCTAGTATCTCCTTGCTCTTTAATCATTCCAAACTCAATCGTAAACCAAAAGAGTCTAAAAAGTTTTCTTCTATATTTCTTATCCAAGCTAAGGGCCAGCTTACCAAATTGTTCAATGAACCTAGTAAATACGGGATTAGTTAACATGGGAGTGTGACCGTATACTTCGTGAAAGACATCCGGCTCTTGAATATAGTCCAGATCTTGTGGTGTTCTAATAAATGTGGCCATAGGAAATTGCTTATTGGCCAATAATTCAAAAAACTCCTGCGGCTGAATGAGTGCTGCTACTGGTTTAACACTAAAGCCAGTACATTTTTTTAGGACAAGATTTATTTCAGAGATTTGAGGTACACGGTCTCTGGTAAAGTTTAATATCTCTAGTCCCTCTAAGAAACTCTGAGCCGCTCTTCCTTGTATGACTTCATGTTGTCTTTGAATAAGTGTTTGCCATGTACGATTCTCAGTCTCTGTCCAATCAACGAGGCCTTTACTATCCACAACTTTTGAATGATAAATATGACTTTCCATAATTGATTCCAGTTAAAGAGTATTTCAAACTCTGCCTAAGTAATTTGTATTATAAAGAGATTAAATTATAAGTATAATAAATAACATTTTTACTTGATATAAAATAAATTTATAACGTAGCTTTTCATATTAAATTGGTCACTTTTTTCCTCTACATATCGTATAAACAATAAGTTATAATTTAGTTATGAGAAATTTATCGAACTTTCTGATGTCTCTTACTTCACGTCAATCTCGTGCCTTAAAGATATTAGCACTAATCACTCTAAGCTTAGATAGTGGGGCTTCACTCCATTTTATTTGCGAAAATACTCAAGTCAATAATGGAGTGATAGATTCCTACAGTTCAGGCCAGTTCATAAGTATCAATTCCCCCCATGAATTCAATAATTTTAGAGTTTATAATCTAAAAAAGCAGTCCCAGTATAAGAAAGGCCTGTGGCAGTGGACAAATAAGGGAAAATCTTTTGCCGTAAATCTTACTAAAGTAATGAAGGGTCTACCCTTTAAGAATCTTTCAGTAAAATTGCGCTACTCAACTAGCGAAAGCCTAGCGGAGCTCAAGTTTTCCCCTATTCTCATTAAGCAGAAAAGTCACCAATCAAGTTTTCCAAAAGCTAGCATTGAAACCCTCAACCCCAATTTGGCCATTCACCAAACGTGGCAATTGCCTAAGAGAGTTAAGGCCATCACCAGTGCAAATTTCTATATTGAGTATAGTGAAAAATACTCCATGCTCACTAGAGTGATTCAAAAATTACAAAGTGCCTTTATAAAGAACACGATAAGTTGTAAGAGGATTCTAAAAGATCCTCCCTTTAAACAGGCCATTGGTAAATCCAGTGATCTCACAAATCTTCCTCACCTATGGCCTGAAAATCTCGGGCCTCTAAAGAATAGTATTCAACAACTCTTAATTGATGGTTTCTTGGAAGAAAAAATAGATCTAGCGACTTTAAAGAATCATGCCGCCTACTTTCTGGGAGTAGACCTCTCAAAGAGACTTATTCAAACACATTTAAAATTAGAGCGCTTTACGACTTCTAAGTTTGATCTGCTTTTTAAACAACTAAGAGATACTTTTGCAAATGGTTTATCAAATATTGCTAATGGAAGAGTAAAGAGGATATTTTCTAACGAGCGAAGACAAGGAAAAATGCTTCTAGATCAAACTATCGATAAGAGTGAACTCGCTTACGATAAATTGGCCTATATACCCAATGAATATATAAACCTAGATAAAATTTCAAGAGTTGCTCTCTATAAGAAAGAGGAGAACTTCTATCTCTACTTCTTCGGCAACAAGTCTCCTTCTCAAATAGAAGTTGGACCCTTTAAAATGCAAAACCTCTATTGGAAAGTCTTCCAAAAAAATCCGGGACTTTGCACAAAGAAAACCATGAGACATTTAAATGAGTATGAGAGAAAATCCTTTGTCTTTAAAAGGGCAAAAATTCTTCCAGTGGATGAAGAGCTTATTTTCTTTGAAAGAAAGAATAAGCGCTACCCATTAAATGAAATGATCATTACGAATAATTGTAGAGGTCCTGGAAATTTTGAATTTGAATGGCCAGGAATTGTGAAAGGATATTTTCAAATTCCAAGATCTATCATGGATCAATGGTACCAAGAATATAATAAATCTAACGACACGTTTGATTCACTCTTTGTAGAAAATAGAATATCAAAATTCTATGAAGAACCTTTTTCAAAAGTAGCAACTTCAAGAACTCTAAAAGACAAAGTTGTCTCTCTGTGGTCAAAGTATTTTGAAAAAGAATATAGATGGTTTTCAAATAACGATTTTGATTCTCTTATAAACAATTGTTCAATAACGGATATCAATAAAGACCTCTTAAAAGAAACAGGCGCTTTTACTAAAACGAAAATTACTTATGACCTTGGTAAAATTGAATACGACCAATTTCCAGTAGAGACTAGACTTAAATCTGGTTATAACAGAATTAAAACACCTCTGATCTACGTAAAAACTCCTTGTAACGACACAGAAGCATCTGTGGAAGCTCCCAAACACTTCTATCCACCAAAACCCTTCTATGATCAAAACAGTCTCTCTTATTGGAAGAAGAAGACTTGTAAAATTGTTCCCATGAATTTCTTCTACTATAAAGATCTCTTAAAATACCAAGTACACTTAAGTAAATTTGAAGTCGATGGTGTCTATGTTGGACAAAATCGCGAAGACAATCCAAGAGAGACCACTGACTACGATCAAAGCTTATTAACTAATACTAATTTCCGTGAAGCTTACGACTTTAAAAATGCCTATGCCTTTAAAGAAGCATTCATTTCAAAATCTAGGGACGGAAAACGAATAAATATAAAACTCACTTCAAAAGAAAATTTGAATTTAATTCTCGCCAATATTGATCTCTCTAAACTTATAGAAGTTTCAAAGAGCGCTGAATTTAAGAGTAAGTTTCGTCCTTGGGCCACAGACAAGGTGAAGGGAATTTATAAACTCATTGGAATTAAACCCTTTGATCTAAGTTCTAGTTACCAAGACTCTAACTCTGATTCCTTAGAAACCTATGCTCTCTTCTATGATCAAGATGGAACAGTGGTTAATCATCACAGAAAGGACGTTGGAATAGAGCAGTGGTTTCTGCGCTACCGCAAGGGCAAGTTGATTCTCGATCTTATTTCTCACGAGAGAATCACCCCAGTGGCACGAATTGAAATCAATTATCTGCTAGACTAAACACCGTACTTTCAGACGGTTAGAGCTTTATCCTATTCGATACTCTCGTATTGATGAAGTAAACAATTGTCATTTTTTCACAAAGCACAATTTTGCTAGTCGCATCATTCCCCATGGGTTAATTATTTCTAACTAATTTTAAGAAATTATTAAAGGATTAACTCAATGTTGAAATTAACAAGTATTTCTAAATCGGCCATCGTCCTAACGACACTAATCTCAGTGACTTTTGCTACACCGTTTACTGATAAACTTCTAAGTCAAATCGATAAATTGGTTTACGGAGAAGACAATAGATTAGATTACTATCAAGTGCAAAATCCTGCTCTACTTGCTCTAGCAGATTCAACAGTTGCTCTTATGAAGAATGAAATACTCATTCAAGATACTGAAGGGAACTACAGCGTAACAGATTCTACTTTTGAAGAATCATATAACCTCTGCGCAAGTGAACCATTTAAAGATCAAATCAATCCTGGTTTTTGTTCAGGTTTTCTAGTGGGTCCAGATACAATAGTAACTGCTGGTCACTGTATTGAAAATCAAAGTGATTGTACTGACACGAGTTTTGTTTTTGGTTTCAACGTTCCAAAAGCAGGAAATGTTAATACAAACTTTTCAAAAGATGACGTTTATAAGTGTAAAGAAATTCTTGGTCGTGACCAAGAAGGATCGGGACCAGACTGGGCCATCATAAAATTAGATAGAGAAGTGCTAGGAAGAGTACCTCTTAAAGTTAGAACAGAAGGTACTGCAGCTATTGGTGATAGCTTAGTTGTTATCGGTCACCCAGTAGGACTTCCTGTTAAAATTTCAGGTGGAGCTAACGTTAGAGAAATCGACGACAATGGATTCTTTGTGGCGAACCTTGATACTTACGGTGGTAACTCTGGTTCAGCGGTATTTAATCTAACAACTAAAGAAGTTGAAGGGATCCTTGTAAGAGGAGATGATGACTTTGTTTACGAAGGTGAATGTCGCGTATCAAATGTTTGCACTGATGAAGGATGTAGAGGAGAAGATGTAACTCTAATCAACCAAGTGTGTATATTAAACGGTCTTGAATGTCCTGAACTACCTGCTGATACAAATGACTATAGTGACTCATCTGATCCATTTGATTGGTCAGACTGGACAGGCGGAACAATAGGAGATGGTGGAGCCAACTCATGTCGTTTTGCCAATGACAACTCATGCGATGATGGAAGACCTGGTTCAAGTTACAGTGCATGTCCTGCGGGAACAGATGAGAATGATTGTTCAGAAACAACTCTGGCAAATTCATGTCAATTTGCTAACGATAACTCATGTGA